>NZ_CP187782.1:0-3690223 GCF_049932565.1 Alcaligenes sp. HNGD-HTN06
GTGTTGCGCGTTTCTGCTCCTAACCGTTTCAAGCTGGATTGGGTCCGCAAGAATTTTGCTACGCGCATCGAGGAACTGGCCTCGGATTTCTACGAATGTCCCGTAACGGTTCAGTTCGAGCTGCCTTCGGCCAGCGCGGCGCCTCGTCGCGCCCTGGCTGACCGGGCCGCGCCCGCGCCTGCTGGCAGTCCAGCCGGTGAGAACCTGGCCCCGCCCGGCGCCAATCCGGCCGTGACCGCGGTGGTGGATGCGGTACAGGATCGCTCGCGCCTGAATGCCGAACTGACCTTCGACAATTTCGTAACGGGTAAAGCCAACCAGCTGGCACGCGCTGCGGCCTTGCAGGTGGCCGAGAATCCTGGTGTCTCCTATAACCCGCTCTTTCTGTATGGTGGCGTGGGTTTGGGCAAGACACACCTGATTCACGCGATCGGCAATGCGCTGGTCGCCAATGGCAATGGTGTGCGGGTACGGTATGTCCATGCCGACCAGTACGTGTCAGACGTGGTCAAGGCCTACCAGCGCAAGGCGTTTGACGAGTTCAAGCGTTATTACCATTCGCTGGATTTGCTGCTGATTGACGATATTCAGTTTTTTGCCGGCAAGAACCGCACGCAGGAAGAGTTTTTCTACGCCTTTGAAGCGATGGTGGCCCAGCGCAAGCAGATCATCATCACCTCGGATACGTACCCCAAAGAGCTGGCCAATATTGATAGCCGCCTGATCTCGCGCTTTGACTCCGGTCTGACCGTGGCCATCGAGCCACCCGAGCTGGAAATGCGTGTAGCAATTTTGCTGCGCAAAGCTCAGGCCGAAGGCATCGCCATGCCGGAAGAAGTGGCCTTTTTTATCGCCAAGCATTTGCGCAGCAACGTGCGTGAACTGGAAGGAGCTTTGCGCAAGGTCTCGGCTTATGCCCGTTTTCATGGTCGCGATGTCCTGACGGTGGAAGTGTGCAAGGATGCGCTCAAGGATTTGCTGTCCGTCTCCAATGGGCAGATCACCGTGGAAAATATCCAGAAAACCGTAGCCGATTTTTATAAAATCAAGGTCGCGGATATGTACTCCAAGCGCCGCCCCGCCAATATCGCCATGCCGCGTCAGGTGGCCATGTATCTGGCCAAGGAACTGACCCAAAAGAGTTTGCCGGAAATTGGCGATCTTTTCGGTGGCAGGGACCACACAACGGTGCTGCACGCAGTGCGCAAGATCTCGGACGCACGCACCAAGCAAGCCGAATTGAATCACGCATTACACGTACTGGAACAAACTCTCAAAGGATGACCATGCAACTCGTTCAAGCTACCCGCGACGCATTGCTAAAGCCCTTATCCACAGTTGTTGGCATTGTGGAGCGCCGCCATACTTTGCCGATTCTGGCCAACATCCTGCTGCGTAAAAACGGCTCGGACGTCTCTTTCCTGGCCACAGATCTGGAAGTGCAGATCACCACCAATGCCGGCTTTGGTGTGGGTGAGGACAATGCGGCCACCACGGTGGCAGCCCGCAAGCTGCTGGACATTCTCAAAGCCCTGCCCGATTTTGGTGACGTGCGTCTGGGTCTGGACAGCGGCAAGCTGACCATTCAGTCTGGCAAGAGCCGT
The DNA here is from genome assembly GCF_049932565.1 of Alcaligenes sp. HNGD-HTN06. Taxonomy (NCBI): domain Bacteria; kingdom Pseudomonadati; phylum Pseudomonadota; class Betaproteobacteria; order Burkholderiales; family Alcaligenaceae; genus Alcaligenes; species Alcaligenes sp. HNGD-HTN06. The sequence continues at coordinate 1,605 of NZ_CP187782.1, forward strand.
TTTCAGTTGCAGACGCTGGAGGCGGCTGATTTTCCAGTGCTTACCCTGCCCGAGCAATGGGATGTGTCGCTGAGCATGCCCCAGCGCACCCTCAAGCACCTGTTCAACACGGTGCACTTTGCCATGGCCCAGCAGGATATCCGCTACTACCTGAACGGCATGTTGCTGGTGTTCGAGCCCGGCATGGTGCGTACGGTGACCACGGACGGGCACCGCCTGGCCCATAATGCCACTGCGATTGACGGTGTGCAGGAGCGCCACGACATTATTGTGCCTCGCAAGACCGTGCTGGAAATGCAGCGTCTGCTGGGCGATACCGACGATCTGGTCAATATTGATGTGTCCAGCCGTCAGATCCGTTTCCGTTTTGGCGATGTGGAGTTGATCTCCAAACTGGTGGAAGGCAAATTCCCCGACTTTGCGCGCGTGATCCCTTCCAACTACACCCGCCACTTTGATGTCAGCCGCGACGTGCTGCAAGGCAGCTTGCAACGTGCGGCCATCCTGACCACCGACAAACTGCGTGGCGTGCGACTGCAACTGTCGCAAAACCAGCTGAAGATTTCCGCTTCCAATGCCGAGCAGGAAGAAGCGGTCGAAGAGCTGGATATTGATTATGAACACGAAAGTCTGGACGTTGGCTTTAACGTCAGCTATCTGCTCGATGTGTTGGCCAGCATCAAGGACGAAACAGTCCGCTGGTCTGTGCAGCCCGATGCCAACGCCTCGGTGTTGATGACGCTGCCCGAGCAAGAACACTTCAAGTACGTGGTCATGCCGATGCGCATTTAATGCGGCATGTTCGACAGGCATGGCCCGCCGGGTCATGCCCGCTTGAAGTAGACAGGCTATTACAAGGTTTTATGCTATGACCGATCAAACCACGACCACCCAGCCAGCCGATTACGGTGCTGATTCCATCAAAATGCTCAAAGGCCTGGAGGCCGTGCGCAAGCGTCCAGGCATGTACATCGGGGATACGTCCGATGGCACCGGCCTGCACCACATGGTTTTCGAGGTGGTGGATAACGCGATTGATGAGGCCTTGGCCGGTCATTGCGACGATATCGTCGTCACCATCCATTCCGATAACAGCATTTCGGTGTGTGATAACGGCCGCGGTATTCCAACCGATATCCACAAGGACGACGAGCATCAGCGCAGCGCCGCTGAAATCGTCATGACCGAACTGCATGCCGGCGGCAAATTTGACCAGAACTCCTACAAGGTGTCTGGCGGCCTGCATGGTGTGGGTGTGTCATGTGTGAATGCCCTGTCCGAATGGCTGTTGCTGACGATCTGGCGCAACGGTAACGAACACCAGGTGGAGTTTCGCCGTGGTGAGCGCACGGCGCCCTTGTCGGTGACCGGCCCCGCAGAAGGCCGCACGGGCACCTGCGTGCGTTACCTGGCCGACGTGGAGATTTTCAGCAATATCGAATACCACCATGAAATTCTGGCCAAGCGCTTGCGCGAGCTGTCTTTCCTGAACAATGGCGTCAAGATCCGTCTGGTTGACGAGATTCAGGGCAAGGAAGAAGACTTTGCCTTCCTGGGCGGGGTCAAAGGCTTTGTTGACTTTATCAACCGCAACAAGACTCCGCTGCACCCAAATGTCTTTAGTGTTGCCACCGAATCCAGCGCCGGCGGCACGACAGTGTCCGTTGAAGTGGCCATGCAGTGGAACGACAGTTATGCCGAGACGGTGCTGTGCTTCACCAACAATATCCCCCAACGTGATGGTGGTTCCCACCTGACCGGTCTGCGTGCGGCCATGACCCGCGTGCTGAACAAATACATTGCCGATAACGAGCTGGCCAAGAAAGCCAAGGTCGACACCTCGGGCGATGACATGCGCGAAGGCCTGGTGTGCGTTTTGTCGGTCAAGGTGCCCGAACCCAAATTCAGCAGCCAGACCAAAGACAAGCTGGTGTCCAGCGAAGTGCGCCCTGCCGTTGAAGAAGCGGTGGGTCGGACCCTGGAAACCTGGTTGCTGGAGAACCCCGGCGACGCCAAGGCGCTGTGTGGCAAGATCGTGGAAGCGGCCCGTGCTCGTGAGGCGGCCCGTAAAGCCCGCGAGATGACCCGTCGCAAAAGCGTGCTGGAAGGTGCTGGCCTGCCCGGCAAGCTGGCCGACTGTCAGGAAAAAGATCCCGCCCTGTGCGAACTGTACATTGTGGAGGGTGACTCCGCAGGCGGCTCGGCCAAGCAAGGCCGGGACCGTAAATTCCAGGCCATTCTGCCTTTGCGCGGCAAGGTGCTGAACGTTGAAAAAGCCCGTTTTGATCGTCTGATTTCCAGTGAACAGATCACCACCTTGATCACCGCGCTGGGCACCAGCATTGGCCCGGACTTTGATATCGACAAACTGCGCTACCACCGCATCATCATCATGACTGACGCGGACGTGGACGGTGCTCACATTCGTACGCTGCTGCTGACGCTGCTGTACCGCCAGATGCCTGAGCTGATCGAGCGTGGCTACGTCTACATTGCCCAGCCGCCGCTCTACAGGGTCAAGGTGGGTCGTGAAGAGATTTATCTGAAGGACGACGCCGAGGAAGCCGAATTCATGTTGAGGTTGGCCCTGCGCGATGCTGTGCTGACCCCATCCGAAGGCGCGGCTCCCATCACCGGCGAGGCCCTGTCCGATTATGCTCACCGCTATGTGAAGGCCAAGGGCGTGATAGAGCGTCTGTCGCGCCATATGGACGGTGATGCTTTGTCTGCGCTGGCTGAAGGCGTGAAGCTGAATCTGGATACTCAGGAGCAGGCTGAGCAAAGCGCGCAGGATTTGGAAAAAGCACTGTATGACGAGGCGATGCCTAACGTGGTGAAAGTGTTTGCGGCCTTTGATGAGGCCAGCGAATCCTGGCGCGTAGTGGTGCAGCGTTTGCATCACGGCAATATCCGCGTGACCGTGTTCGACCGCAACTTCATGCGTGGCGCCGACCATCAAACCCTGGCCCGTGCGGGCGAGACCTTTGCCGGCCTGATTGGTGAGGGGGCAAAGGTCGCACGTGGTGAAGGTGACAAACGTCGTGAAACCGAGGTCGATGACTTCCGTGAAGTCATGCAATGGTTGTTGACCGAAGCCGAGCGTGGTATGAGCAAGCAGCGCTACAAAGGTCTGGGTGAGATGAACCCTAGCCAGCTGTGGGAAACCACCATGGACCCCAACGTCCGTCGACTCTTGCGTGTGCAGATTGCCGATGCCATCGACGCGGATCAAATCTTCACGACCCTGATGGGCGATCACGTGGAGCCACGCCGTGCCTTTATCGAGACTCATGCCTTGCAGGCGGGGAACCTGGATATTTGATGACGGTGTTCACAATTTCTGCATTCAGGAATTCGTGAAAAACCTTGTGTTGATGTGGGTACCCAAAATGGGCCCTGGCATTCTTGCTGGGGCTCATTTTTTTGATGATGGCGAATGAGTGCTGAGCCCTGAAGATTCAGCATCTTTGGGCAGGCTCAATTAATGTTTGACAGCAAACACTGGCTGATCAAGTGCCAGGTAGCTTAGTTGTCATGAGGTCACGCGCTCCAGGAATGTAAAGGCGCACAGTCACGCTTATATGGTCTACTTGCAGTGATTCACCCTGCTTCAGAACGAACGAAAAGAAGGGGCGAGTGGGTCTGAAGGTGGCACTTGGCGTCGGCCTTGCAAGGCCTCTTGGTCGATAGCGCTGACGCTATAAATTATTCAATAACTCTTTGTTTGGAAATGGTATGCGACTGGACAAGTTTCTTGGTGAGAGTACGGATCTGAGTCGTTCAGACGCACGTAAAGTGCTTAAAAGCGGGGAGATCACGGTTAACGGGGAGGTGGTGACCAAAGGCACCCACGTTGTGCAAGAGGGCGATGTGGTGTGCTGGGACGATGAGCCGCTTGCCTTGATTGGCCTGCGTTACATCATGCTTAATAAGCCCGCTGGTTACGAGTGCAGCCTTAAAAATAGCGCCTACCCGTCCGTGATGATGCTGATCGATGTAGAAAAGCGCGAACGCTTGCACACCGTCGGTCGATTGGATGTGGATACTACCGGCTTGATTTTGATTACGGATGACGGCCAGTGGACGCATCGTATTATCTCGCCCCGTCATCAGTGCGATAAGGTCTACGTGGCGACATTGGCAGAGCCTTTGCCTGACAATGCAGAAGAACTGTTCAAGGCCGGTATCTTGTTAAATGGCGAGGACAAGCCAACGCTGCCAGCCGTGCTGGAACGCATTGATGAACGCACCGCAAGGCTGACCATCCAGGAAGGGAAATACCATCAGGTGAAACGTATGTTCGCGTCCCTGGGGAATCTGGTTCAGACCTTGCATCGTGAGCGTATTGGCTCCCTTTCCCTGGATGACAGTCTGGAGCCCGGAGAGTCGCGTTATTTGACCCCTGCCGAGGTGCAGCAGTTTGCAGAAGAGGGTTAAACGGTTTAGCTGTTCCGGCACGTGGGACGAGGCCTGTTCTTGAAGCAAACTGCCGAAGGCACGGTGCTGCTTGGCGTTTGCTGGCCTTCTAAGCTGCATCACCGTATGGGATCGCGGATCTGGAACGCAAACCCAGCCTGAACCTGGATTCTTTGCCACGTAGCGTGCATACCGCCTGCCGTGTCGTTCCTGAGCTTGCCCCTTTGCCTGTATCGCCAGCTCGCAGGGTTTAACCGTAGCCGTGATGGACGAGCAGCCGCGCTTTGGCGGGCAGGTATTCAGGCAGGCGCCCGGGGAGTTTGCGGCGGCGGCTCCGGACTCCCTGCACACCTCTCTTTTTCACACAGCTTGTTTGAACAGGCGCGTGACCTAAGGCTGTGCAGTGGCATTCTTTTGCCGTTTCCTCAGACCGGTTGTTCCAGTATTTCCTGCAGACGGCTCAGCAGTTTGTCGCTGGCGTTGTGCATATGCCGTTCGCAGATGGCGATGGCACCTGCTTCGTCACCCGATGCAATGGCCGCAGCCAGCTCTTCATGCTCGTCCCAGATGGACAGGCGCTGCTCTGAAGATTGCAGTACTGCCCCCATGACACGGCGCAGGTGCACCCAGTGGACTTGGGCGCTTTCAGCGATCATGGGATTGCCGGACGCGTCGTAAATGGCCTTGTGAAAGGCCTCATCGGCTTCGATCATGGCGCGCACATCGTGCCCCCGGGCCACCTTGCGTCCCATGCGGATCAGGTCCGGGTCCAGCACGGCACTTTGGCGTGCCGCCAGCCGGGTCGCCAGGACTTCCAGAGCGCCACGTACTTGATACAAATGCCCGATATGTTCCAGATCCAGTGGCGCGACCATCACGCCCCGCCCTTCGGCATCTTGCAACAGCCCATCTTTTTTCAGTAACTGGATCGCTTGCAGGACCGGCGAGCGCGACACGTTGAGTTGCTCGGCGATGTCTTCTTGCGTGATGCGCGAGCCAGGGGCCAGGGAGCCGTCACTGATCGCATCGAGCAGGATGCGATAAACCTCGTCCACGTAGTGGGGACGGGCCTGCAACTTACCGGAAAGCTTGGCATGCATGAGGTCTGGAACTCCGATACAAACAAAAAAACAGGTGAAGGCCGCAACGGCGTTGCGGCCCCGGGTTTCATCAAGGCGTGGAACGCATGGATTGCAAAAGCATGGCCATGGGGTCCGAGTCCGAGCTCGCCTGTGCGTCAAAGGGGTTGCCAAGCGGGTCATCGGCCTGCCGCGCACCGGGTGTCAGGCTGGGCGAAGGTCGGTTGAGCTGGAGCAGAATTTCTTCTTCGCTCAGGCTGACCGTCTTGTGCAGTCCACCCGTCACCAACTGCGGATAGGCAATCACAATACCGACCACCAGCAATTGTAGTACGACGAAGTAGGCTGAGCCCTTCCAGATCTGCTGGGTACGAACCCGAGGAATAGTTTGGCGACTAATTGAATCCACATAATCTGAACGGGGTGCCACGCTACGCAAATACAGCAGAGCAAAGCCAAAAGGCGGTGTCAGAAAGGAGGTTTGCAGGACCAGGGCGATGACAATGCCGAACCAGATCAGATCAATGCCCAGGCTGTTGGCAACGGGTGCCAGCAGCGGTACCACAATGAAGGCAATCTCAAAGAAGTCCAAAAACATGCCCAGCACAAAGATGATGGCACTGACGGCAATGACAAACCCCAGTTCGCCGCCGGGAATGGCATCAAACAGATGCTCTACCCACAGGTGGCCGTCTGCGGCGCTGAAGGTGAAGCTAAAGACTGTCGAGCCGATCAGGATGAACATGACGAAAATAGCCAGCTTGGCGGTATTTTCCAGGGCCTGGTTCAGCAAGGTCCAGTTAAGGCGTTTGCGGATCAGGGCCAGGATTAGCGCACCAATAGCACCCATGGCACCGCCTTCCGTGGGTGTGGCAATACCCAGGAAAATCGTGCCCAGTACCAGAAAGATCAGGATGACCGGAGGGATCAGGGCGAAGACAAAGCGTTCTGCCAGCTGCGAGAGCAGCCCCCAGCCTGTAACCCGATTGACGGTCGCAAACAGGAGTGCGCTCAGGGAGGCGACAACCAGGGCAGTGATGGCAACTTGATCCGTGGGGGCCTGAGCCGGCTGGGAAAAGACCTGGGCCATGACTTCGTTGTGCAGACCTGCCCAGGTAAAGCCGATGAAAGCGCACAACAGAACCAGCATGCCCAGTGACCGGCGTCCGCTGGCGCCCGCGGCGGTGACCTGGCTTCGGGCCTGCTCAGGCAAGGCGGGCATCCAGCTGGGGCGAAGCAAGGCCAGAATGATGACAAAGCTGATGTAGATCACCAGCAGCAGCAAACCGGGGCCCAGCGCAGCGGCATACATATCACCGACGGACCGGCCCAACTGGTCGGCCATCACAATCAGAACCAGAGACGGTGGCAAGGCTTGCACCAGTGCCCCCGAGGCCGTGATGACGCCGCTGGCGATTTCCGGCTTGTAGCCGTAACGCAGCATGACAGGCAGGGAGATCAGGCCCATGGAGATGACGACCGCCGAGGTGACGCCGGTGGAGGCTGCCAGCAAGGCGCCAACCAGAATCACGGAGACGGCCAGACCGCCGCGAACGGCGCCAAACAACTGCCCCATGGTCTCGAGCAGGTCTTCAGCCATGCCCGAGCGTTCCAGAATGATGCCCATCAAGGTGAAAAAAGGGATGGCCAGCATGGTCTCGTTTTGCATGATGCCAAAGATGCGCAGCGGCAAAACCTGGAACAGGTTGGTGGGAAACAGATCCAGGGCGATGCCCAGAACGCCAAAAATCAGCCCGGTGGCCGCCAGGCCAAACGCGACGGGAAAGCCGGTCAGCAGGAGCACAATCAGGCTCAGGAACATGATGGGGACGAAGTTGTCCGTGATAAAGGAGACAATCATCGCGCGCCCTCCTGGACAGTCGATAGCGCTTGGGTAGGCACATGAATAGGCGTGTCCTGGGCGTTATCTTCGGCAATGCAGTCCGGTCCTTTGCCTGTCAGGAACAGGATACGTTTGACCAGCTCGGCCAAGCCTTGCAGCAACAGCAGACTAAAGCCGGCGGGAATCAGCAGATAGGCGGGCCAGCGCACCAGTCCACCGGCATTGCCGGACATTTCACCTGAATGCCAGGCGGCGGTGAAAAAGCCCCAGCTCAGGTTAATGACAAAAAGACAGAACGGGATCAGGACGACAACAATCCCGGCGATATCGACCCAGTTGCGTCCCCGCGCCCCCAGGCGGGTGGAGATGAAGTCGATGCGAACATGGCTGTTATGCAGAAATGCGTAGCCCCCTCCCAAGAGAAAGACAGCCGCATACAGGTACCACTGAGCTTCCAGCATGCCGTTGGAACTCAGGTCAAAGGCCTTGCGAGTAATGGCGTTGCTGGCGCTCAGAATGGTGGTGGCCAGCAAGAGCCATTTGATGATGAATCCGATACAGCGGTTCAGGTGGTCTATTCCCCCCACCATGGTTTTCAATGCAGTCATTTTTGTCTCCGCGAATATTGTTGTGTTCGTCGTTGTGCTGCCGGGGAGTGTTTGATAGCGGACGTGTGCAAGCCGCGTGGTAGCAGGTGCTGTGGTGACTCCTTGGGCCACGATCGTGCCCGAAGTAAATGGGGTGTGCCCTGGCGGGAGCCAGGACCAGGGGATGGCCTTACAGGTCCAGAACCAGTACGTCCGAGCGTGCGCGTGAAACGCAGGCGGTCAGGCAATGGCTTTGCTCATCGGGACTAAGGATGTAGTCCTGGTGATCAACATCTCCTTGCAGGTAGGTGATGCGGCATGTACCACACAGGCCCGATACGCAGGAGGTGGCAATAGGCACACCGGCTTGCGTCAAGGCATCGCTCAGGGATTGATCGGGAGCAACCTCAATGCACTGGCCGGTACTGGCAATTTGCGCCACGAAGGCACCGGGAGGCAGGGTATTGGCATTGGGGGCGGGTTCGGGCGCCTTGAAGTGTTCGCAATGCACGGAACCGGCAGGCCAGTGTGAGCTGGCCTGGGCACAGGCCTGCATGAAACCGGCTGGGCCGCAGTAATACACGTGGGTGCCTTCATTTGTATTGGCCAGCAAGTCCTGCAGGTTCAGACCTTGTGCCGGATTGCCATTGTCCAGATGCAGATGCAGGCGGCCTTGTTCCTGCCACCTGCGCAGTTCAGGGCCGAAGGCTGCCGTGTTGGTGTTGCGGGTGCAGTAGTGCAATTCAAAGGGCTGGCCCTGAGATTCCAGAAAGTGGGCCATCGCCTTGATGGGGGTAATGCCTATCCCCCCGGCCAGCAAGATGGAGCGGCGGGCGTGCGGGTCCAGTCTGAAATGATTGCGGGGTGTGCTGACGGTTACCTGCTGCTGGACCTGCAAGGCGTCGTGCAAGGTGCGTGAACCGCCTCGTCCATTGGCATCGCGCAAGACAGCAATGACGTAGCGGTGACGCTCATGCGGCGGGTTGCACAGCGAGTATTGGCGGATCAGTCCGGCCTGGATATGGACATCAATGTGGGCCCCGGCTTCGAAAGGGGGGAGTTCCCCGCCGTGAGGACAGCAGAGCTCGTAGGAATTGATACCCTGCGCTTCGTAGCGGATCTGCCGGATCTGCAGCGATAGCAGCCCGTCTGGTTGGGTGACCGCCTGGACGGGAGTGGCGGGTTCTGCAATGGCGTTCATGGTGCTCTCCGTAGGGGGCACCCGCTCCGATGGGGCGGGTGCGGCGGGCGATCAGGCCTGGGCAGCGACAGCGCTGAGCGATTGTTGCAATTCCTGCATGCTTTGCTTGACGAAGGCTTCACGTTCGGCGCCTTTCATGCCATCGGCAGAGGTCAGGATGCGCACGATCTCGCGGGTGGCATGGCGGCGGCGGGAGACTTCCTGCGCCACATCGTCGGACTCGGGGATGGACAGCACATTGCCCGAACAGTAGCTGTTGGGCGCGCCACCGCAGTCTTTGAGCCATTGGGCAAAGCCTTCCGGGGTGGCGGCCGGGTTGGCGCCACGCAAGGCATCGCGCAGCATCTTGCGGAACATGTACAAGCCAGCGTCAAACTTGGTCGGGTTCTCCAGCGCATGGACGGCAATCGGACGCTGGCTGATGATGGCCTCGTAATCGCCGGGTGCCTGCTGGCATTCCTTGTAGTTGTGGCGGGCACGGTGATCGGACGGGATGGGCGGCAGGTCTTCCAGCTTGTACTTGCCGAAGCGTTCAGGGCGTCGCATGGCGACCTGCCCTTCCAGAAAGTCGATGGTCTCATAGCCCACCATGTCCTTGTTGCCCACTGCGCGTGTATCAATCCCTGGCCCCATGACGCGCCAGCCGATCATTTTGCTGTTCTGGTCGTCTACCGGCACCGTCCAGCGCACGATGTGAAAGCGGCTGAAGAATTTTTCTTGCGAGCCATCTTCCGAGGTGTAGGCATGCAGGCTCAGGTTGGGAAGTACCTGGTGCTGAACACGGATAAACAGATGATCCTTGCTGGCACGACGCGCGCCGGCGCAAGCCAGACTGCGACCGTTGTGGACAGGGATGAACTGCATGTCGGGCGCCACTTCCATGGAGGCCGCGCCCACCTCATCGAAGGTGGTGCCCTGGTAGTTGCCGCCCACCACGTTTTTGGCGGCGTGCAAGGCCGTGGGATGGAAGTTGTCGGCCGCATTGTCCTGTACTTGCAGCCAGTTGCAGTGCTGGAAGTTGCTGAAAGCCACCAGTTCATCGCCGGGCATGACGGTGAAGTTTTCCTCCCATTCGGGGAAAGGTGGTTCGGCATCGGGTGGGCCCATATAGGCAAAAATCAGGCCATGGCGCTCGAAGGCCTTGTAGGCACCCTGACGGATGGAGCAGGCATATTTTTCGCCTTCGGCCTCTTCGCCTTTGGGGTACGGCACATGCAGACAGGTGCCGTCCACATCGAACACCATTCCGTGGTAACAGCACATGATGCCCTTTTCCTGAATGGCACCGTATTCCAGCGAGGCACCACGGTGCGCACAATGGGCGTGCAAGACGCCGATCTGGCCGCTTTTGTCGCGAAAGGCGACCAGTTCCTCACCCAGGATCTTCAGAAAGCGGGGCGTGTCTGTCAGCTCTGCCGCCATACAAACGGGGTGCCAGAAACGACGCATGTACTCCCCCATGGGCGTGCCAGGGCCTACTTCGGTCAGTTCAGGGTCATGCTCGGGGATGCGGTTGGTGTAATAGCCGCCGTAGGGAATCAGTTTTTTTTCGGTCATGTCGTCCTCGTGTACAGATCAATGGTGGAAGGGTCAGGCTACTTTTCGGTCGACCAGGGCCTGGGCCTGAATCCAGGGCATCATGGCGCGCAGCTGCTCGCCGACGATTTCAAGGCGGTGGCGCTGGTTCAGGCGTCGATGGGCATTCAAAGAAGGTTGGCCGGCACGGCTTTCCAGGATGAAATTCTTGGCATAGGTGCCGTCCTGAATGTCGCGCAGCAGCGCTTTCATGGCCTGGCGTGTGTCTTCGGTCACGATGCGTGGACCGGCCTGGTATTCGCCAAATTCGGCATTGTTGGAGATGCTGTAGTTCAGGTTGGCGATGCCGCCCTCGTATAGCAGATCCACAATCAGCTTGAGTTCATGCAGGCATTCGAAATAGGCCATTTCTTCGGCATAGCCGGCTTCGACCAAGGTTTCGAAGCCACACTTGACCAGATCCACCATGCCGCCACAGAGCACCGCCTGCTCGCCAAACAAGTCCGTTTCGGTTTCTTCACGAAAATCGGTTTCGATGATGCCGGAGCGCCCGCCGCCATTGGCGATGGCGTAGGACAGGGCCAGGTCACGAGCCTGACCGGAACGGTCGGCATGAATGGCGATCAGGTGGGGAACCCCGCCGCCTTCCACATAGGTGGAGCGCACCGTGTGGCCGGGCGCCTTGGGGGCGACCATGATGACGTCCAGATCGTCGCGGGGCTGGATCTGACCGTAATGGATGTTGAAACCGTGGGCAAAGCCCAGCGTGGCGCCGGGGCGGATGTGGGGAGCGACTTCCTGCTCGTAGACGCGGGCAATGTCCTCGTCAGGCAGCAGCATCATCACGATGTCGGCTTGTTGAACGGCAGACGCGATGTCGGCCACAGCCAGACGGGCAATGGCGGCCTTTGGACGCGAGGTACTGTTGGGGCGCAAACCCACAACCACTTCCACGCCAGAATCGCGCAGATTCAATGCATGTGCATGGCCTTGAGAGCCGTAGCCGATGATGGCAACCCGGCGTTGCTGCACCAGGGCCAGGTCGCCGTCCTTGTCATAAAACACCTTCATACTGCCTCCTTTTGGTGGATTCTGTGTTCTGTATACAGAGTTCAGTATTGTGGGGCGATATTCGAGGTGTCAAGGAAAAATTGTCAGGTCAGGGGAAATCCCTAGGGCAGTGTGTTTGCTCAGCGCACGTGGCTGAGGCTGGCCTCGCGCAGTAGCCATTCACGCAGGTGTTCCACGCGTTTGAGCGTGTCGCGGTGATTGCGGTAGTAGAGAAAATGCATCTCGCGCTGCAGGCTGCGACCATTGGGAGCGGGCAGAACGATCAGCTCCCGGTTGTCCAGTTCGCGCTCGGCAAAACGTTGGGTTTCCAGACAGACGCCCAACTGGTCCACGGCAGCGGCTACCGCCATGGCGCCGCGATCAAAGGACAGCCTGGGGCCGGGAGAGACGGCCATGCCATTGCTGCCGAACCAGTCCGCCCAACTGACCGGGCTGATGGTGGAGTCGATCAGGGGCAGGTGCAGGTACCAGGGTTGGTGCAGGGCCAGACTGGCGTAGAGCTTGGGTGAGCACAAGGGCAACAACGGTTCGGGATGCAGCGACTCGACCACCAGTCGGGGGTCGTGGCTTGGTGCGTGTCCGTAACTGATGACGCAGTCAATGTCGGTGGACTGATGCAGATCCGGGGGAGTGGCGTCGGTACGCAGATGGATGGGCAGGCCAGGATGATCGCGCATGAAAGCATGCAGACGTGGTCCCAGCCATTTGACCGCCAGGCTGGGGGCGCAATGCACGGTCAGCGCCGGGTGAATTGCGGTCTTGCCCTGGGTGTCCTCGCACAAGCGGGCCAACTGGTCCAGCAAGGGGCTCAGCTCCCGATAGAACTGCTGACCGTGACTGTTCAGGCTGACACGGCGGTTATGGCGCACAAACAGATTGCGACCCAGATGTGTTTCCAGGCTTTTGACCTGATGGCTGATGGCCGAGGGGGTCAGGTGCAGCTCGTCGCCTGCCAAGCGGAAACTCTCTAAGCGGGCGGCGGATTCAAATGCCCGTAACCAGGCGAAATTTGGAATGGCTCGCATCAGTGGCGCCTTGTTCAGGTGAATATTTTTAATCAATAGCTGAAAAAGCTTCGTTTGTCATTCATGGTTTTCGACCTCTACCATGGTTTTACGTTTTACCCGTACGCTGCGCTCGATGGGCTGGCGTGCGGGCAACGCAACATCTTGCCGAACCCGAAGGAGACCCTCCCATGAACGCTAAACCCGATATCAATGAAATGTTGGCCATGACGGGCCGAAAGTCGATTTACCAGCCCGAACAGCAAGGCCTGATCTACCCGCAAGAGCCTCAATTCGATTCTTTTGAGGAAGCGCGCACGCATTTGAAGCAGCGCCTGGTGGCCGCCTGCCGTGCTTTTGCGCTTCATGGTCTGGACTATGGTTTCGCAGGCCACCTGACCATTCGCGATCCCGAGCACCCCAGCTTGTACTGGACCAATCCCATGGCCGTGCACTTTGCTGACGTGAAGGTATCGAACCTGATCCTGGCAGACCATGAAGGCAAGGTTGTGGAAGGGGATTACGCCCTGAACCGCGCGGGTTTTGTGCTGCATGCCGCTGTGCATGAGGCTCATCCTGACATTGTGGCGATGTGCCATGCGCATACCGTCTATGGCACGGCCTTCGCCTCGCTGGGGCAGGAGATTTTGCCCATTACGCAGGATGCGGCCGCCTTTTTTGAAGACCATGTCGTCATTCGCGAAGAAGCCGGTCAGGTTGCGGTGGAAACCAAAGCGGGTCACAAAGTGGCCAATGCCTTTGCCGGTGTCAAGGCGGCCATCCACCAGAACCATGGTTTGCTGACGGCCAGCCGCCACAGCATTGAAGCGGCTGCTTTCTGGTTTATTGCGCTGGAACGCTGCTGCCAGCAGCAATTGATGATTGCCGCAACCGGCATGACTCCGACGCTGGTGACGCCCGAACGCGCCCGCTACAGCCGTGAGCACGTAGGCAGTGAATACATTGGCTGGCTGCACTTTCAGCCCATCTGGGAAAACCTGTTGCGCACCCAGCCCGATATGTTTGATTGATCCGTCCCGCAGGCAGCTTGGCCGTTGGGGGACAAGCTGCTGATTTCGCATAAATAAAACGAGGAGACACAAGCGTGGAACGACGAGCAATGCTGAAACTGACCGGCCTGGCCGGTATTGTGGCCAGTGGCATGGCCCCTGCCCTTGTCAAGGCGCAAGAGAATCTGCGCTGGCGACTGGCATCGAGCTTCCCCAAGAATCTGGATACGATTTATGGCGGGGGCGAAGTGTTTGCCCAGAAGGTGCGGGAACTGAGCGATGGCAAATTTACTATCTCGGTGCATGCGGGCGGAGAGCTGATGCCGGCGATGGGGGTGGTGGATGCGCTTGAGCAAAACTCGGTGGAAGCGGCCCATACGGCGCCCTACTACTTCTTTGGTAAAAACGAAGCCTTTGCCCTGAGCTGTGCCATCCCCTTTGGCATGAACTCCCGGCAGTTGACGGCCTGGATGTATCACGGCAATGGCTTGAAGCTGACCCGGGATTTTTATGCCAACTACAACATCGTCAATTTCCCCTGTGGCAATAGCGGGGTGCAAATGGGGGGCTGGTTTCGCAAGCAGATCAATACGCCGGATGACATCCGGGGGCTGAAGATCCGCATTGGGGGACTGCCGGGCAAGGTGATTGAAAAGCTGGGTGGCATTCCGCAGAACATCGCCGGTGGCGAGGTGTACCAGGCCCTGGAAAAGGGTGTCATTGATGCCGCTGAGTGGGTGGGGCCGTATGACGATTTGCGACTGGGCTTTCACAAGGTCGCGCCCTATTACTATTACCCCGGTTGGTGGGAAGGTTCAGTAGGGTTGGATCTGCTGGTGAACAAGAAAGCCTATGAGGGCTTGTCCCAGCATTACAAAGACATCGTCGCGGCGGCCAGCACCTATGCACACCTGGATATGCAGGCCAAATACGATGCTCGCAACCCGGGTGCCTTGAAAGAACTGGTTGGGCAGGGAGCCAAGGTGCTGCCGTTCTCCAAAGAGGTGCTGGACGCTTCTTTCAAGGCCAGCGAGCAGTTGTATGCCGAACTGAGTGAAAGCAATCCGCAATGGCGAACAATCTATGCCGACTACCGCGCCTTTCAAAAAGATGAGCTGTTGTGGTTCCGCTTTGCGGAAGCACGCTTTGACCAATATATGCAGTCTGTGAATCTGTAAATGCTGGGTAGAGACATGTTTGGACTGCAAGCCGCTTTCCATGATGGAAAGCGGCTTTTTTGTCAGCCTGCCAGCGGTGTGCTCTGTCTGGCAGGCAGGTGACTGCATTCGTTATGCGTTTTTTTTATAAACATATGGATTAAGGTCCGTACAAATAGCTTGACCGACTGGGTCGGTGTTTTCCCTTAACTTCAGACGAATCGCTCTGTGTGCGCTGGTTATAAGGTCATTATCAATCCATATTTCCGTAGACAAGTATCGCCTCCTTATTATATTGTTCGTATCAAACAATAATTATGTCCGGTCAATTAATAGGAGCAGGTCCATGAAAAACGGGATTCGGAGTGTACTGGCGGTCGCAGGGATGGTGGCCGCGCTGGGCGCGCAGGCTCAAACGCTCAAGCTGGGTGTGGTGGGAGGCATGACGGGACCAGGCGCGCCCTGGGGACTGGCGATTGATGGAGGCGTGAAAATCGCCGTGGATGAAGTCAATCAGGCCGGTGGTCTGCAGGTGGGCGACAAGAAATACAAGGTTGAGGTGTTGACCTACGACGACCATTACAAGGCTGCCGATGCGGTCACGGCCACCAACCGTCTGATTGATCAGGACGAAGTGAAATACATCATCGGCCCGATTGGCTCGGCCTCGGTCATGGCCATGAAGCCCATTACCGAGCGCAACAAGGTCATCATGCTGTCCAACAGCTACTCGACCGAAGTGCTGGATGCAAACACAAAATATATGTTCCGCGTGCTGCCTACGCAGTATGAATACAACCGCCAGTTGATTGGCTGGCTGAAACAGGAACGTCCTGAGCTGAAACGTCTGGCGATTCTCTCGCCCAATGACGCCACCGGCTGGAGCACCCAGAAAATTCAGACGGCTGCTTATAAGGATGCCGGTTACGACGTAGCCGAGACCAAGTTCTTTGAGCGGTCGCAAAATGACTTTCGTACCTTGCTGACCAGCATTCTGGCCAAAAATGTGGACTTTATCGAACTGGATACGGTGCCCCCCGGCCCGGCCGGTATCGTGATTCGCCAGGCGCGAGAGATGGGATTCAAAGGCCAGTTCACCAAATTTGGTGGCAATAATGTGGCTGAAACCGTGAAGTCTGCCGGTGCTGACAACGCACAAGGCACGTTGGTCTATTTATCGGCTGATCCGTCCAGCGAGCCTTATCAGAAGCTGAGCCAGGCCTACGCCAAGATCCACAGCAACAGCATGGATGACTTTGCTTTCTACTTCTACGATGCCACCCGTCTGCTGTTCAAGGCCATCCAGGAAGCCGGCACGGTGGAGGATACCGATGCCGTGCGTGCCCGCATTGAGGCCAATACCAGCTATGACGGCATTCAGGGCGCCATTGTCTGGGGCGGCAAAGATGTTTACGGCGTGAACCACCAGATCGCGACCCCGGCCTATCTGGGCGTGATCGAGGATGGCAAGGCCAAGGTCATCAACAAGTTCGACGCCCGTTAAATATCGGGCTTGTCTCAGTTCGCACTGCGCCACGCGGGTGCAGTGCCCCTTGATACGGTTAGCAATGATGCAGATTGCAATGCAAATCGCCATCATCGCCCTGATGTCCACCTTTGTGTATGCCCTGGTAGCCCTGGGCTTCACATTGGTGTTTGGCATCTTGCGGGTGGTGAACTTCGCCCACGGCGAGTTCTACATGCTGGGCGCGTATGCCATGTATGTGTTTTACGGACAGTTTGGCTGGTCCTATCTGCCTTCTATCGCGGCCGCTGCCGTGCTGGTGGGATTCCTGGGTTTACTGGCTGAACGTGGCCTGTTCCGTCGCTTTGTGGGCGACGAGATGGGCGGCATGATCATGTCCCTGGCGTTGGCGATTACCTTGCAAGCCGGGATTTCGCTGCTGTTCTCGGTGGACGAGCAATCGGTACGCCGTCCGGTGGAAGGCGCCTGGCAGATCGGTCAGGCGTTTTTCGCCAAGGACCAGTTGTTGATCGTCGGCATGAGTGTGCTGGCGCTGGCGGCCTTTTACTTCTTGATTGAGCGCACCCGTATCGGCATGACCATACGTGCGGTGGCGCAGGACCGGGAAGTGGCGCGTCTGCAAGGCGTCAGCTCCTGGAAGATCATGGCCTTCACCTTTGCACTGAGCTGTGGCTTGGCGGGTGTGTCTGGCGCTCTGATGGCACCCGTCTATACCGTGCATCCCTATATGGGCGAAGCCGTAGTGGTGAAGGCTTTCATTATTGTGGTCCTGGGGGGCCTGGGCAGCTTGCCCGGTGCCGTGGTGGCCGCCCTGATTCTGAGCGTCACCGAGGCGGTGGCGTCTACCTTCTATAACGCGACCGTGGCCACCATGCTGTCCTTCCTGATCGTGATGGTTGTGTTGCTGGTCAAGCCCAGCGGCTTGATGGGGAAATCGTCATGAGCGCGATCAAGACAGTGTCTTTTTATCCGCGCGATGGCGTGTTGAACTGGGTTTGGCATGCCGTGGTGGTGACGGTGCTGCTGGGCTGGCCCGTGTGGGCCGGACAGCCTCGCTTTGCCCTGCATCTGGCCATCATGGTGTCCTTGTACGCCTGCCTGGCCATGAGCATGAATCTGGTGCTGCGCATCGGCCAGCTCTCGCTGGCGCATGGTGCCCTGTTCGGGCTGGGGGCGTATGCCTCGGCCATTTTGAGCCGGGATTATGGCTGGTCTTTTCCAGCCGCGTTTTTGGGCGCCGGAGTACTGACGGCAGCATTGGCTGTGATTACCGGCCCTATTTTTATGCGTATCAAGGGTGTGCATTTCGCACTCTTGACCTTCGCCCTGGGCGAAGCCGTGGTGCTGTGCTTTATCGAGTTCCACGAACTGTTTGGCGGCAATAACGGCTTTGGGCAGATTCCGCCTTTGCAGGACAGCCTGCCGATTCCCGAAGGGCGGTATGGCGTGTACCTGATGGTGGTCAGCTTTGCGCTGCTGGTGTATTTCGTGCTGCGGGCCTTGTACCGTCGCGAATGGGGCATGGTGGCCGACTCCTTGCACCAGAACGAACAACTGGTGCGCTCCGGAGGCTTGAATGTGCTGCGTTTCCGGGTCAGTGTGTTTGTTCTTAGCGCCCTGATTGCTGGCTGGACGGGCAGCTTGTACGCCCACTATCAAGGCTATATCTCGCCCGATTCCTTCGGTTTCTGGACAGCGGTGAACGCCGTCATCATGAATGTGCTCGGGGGTGTGGGGGCATTGGCCGGTGCGGTGATTGGCGCAGCCATCTTGATCCCCTTGCCGGAGTTGCTGCGCGACCTGCAGCAGTATCAACGCCTGATCTACGGCCTGACCTTGATTCTGCTGCTGTTGTTCATGCCGCAAGGACTGGCCGGACTGTGGAACAAGTGGCGCGGCGCGCGCAAGGAGGCCGCATGAGCGTGCAATTGAATGTCCAGGGCCTGAGCCGACATTTTGGTGGTATCCGTGCGGTCGATGAGGTGTCCTTTAGCACTGCTCCTGGTCAGATTACCGGGGTGATCGGTCCTAACGGAGCTGGCAAAACCACGCTGTTCAACCTGATCGCCGGTACGACCAAACCCAGTGCGGGTGTGGTCACCCTGGATGGTGCCGCCATTACGGGTCGTCCGGCTGCAGCCTTGGCGCGTCAGGGCGTGGTGCGCACGTTCCAGATGACGCATGTTTTTGCCGGTCATACGGTACTTGAAAACCTGTATCGCGCTGCCCTGTTCCGTCAGTTTCCCTCCCCCTGGTCGCTGTTCAACCCTTGGGGTGTGCGTCGTGGCCGCGAAGAGGCCGCGCGGCAGGCAGAACAGGCCTTGGCCTTGATTGGCCTGGAGTCTGTCGCCAATGAGCAGGCCGATTCACTGGCCTACGGTTTGCAGAAGATTTTGGGTGTGGGCATGGCCCTGACCGCCATGCCGCGCCTTCTTTTAATGGATGAGCCCGCTGCTGGCCTGAACCCGGTGGAAACCGTGGCCATGGCCGACCTGATCGAACGCATCCATGCCAGTGGCATTGATGTGGTGGTGGTCGAGCACGATATGGGCCTGGTGATGCGCCTGTGCCAAAAGCTGGTGGTGCTGGTTAACGGTCGTTTGCTGGCCGAAGGCCCGACCGCGCAAGTGCGTCAGGACCCGCGGGTGATTGAAGCCTATCTGGGTGCGGATCTGGACAAGGAGCCGGGGCTGGAGCCAGCCGTGGAGGCCCGCGCTGCGCAGAACGGTACGGGACGCTCGGCTTCGGTCTCTACGGCTGGTCAGGGAGCGCCCAAGGTCAACAAGCCTGTGCCCATGCTGGAAATCAAGGACTTGAGTGTGTCCTATGGCGCGGTACGGGCCTTGGACAAGGTCAGTTTTGCAGTAGAAGAAGCCAGTGTGTGTGCCGTGATCGGAGCCAATGGTGCGGGCAAATCGACCTTGATGAAAGCCATTAGCGGCCTGGTGCCGGTGGCCGAAGGAGAAATCCGGCTCGAAGGCCAGCCCATTCAGGACTTAAGCGCGGAGCGCCGCGTGACTCTGGGCATTGCCTTGTCCCCCGAAGGTCGGCGGCTGTTCCCTGAATTGACGGTACGCGAGAACCTCTTGATGGGAGCCTATCTGCGCAAGGATCAGGCCGACATCATGGTGGATCTGGAGCGTATCTACGCCTATTTCCCGCGTCTGCTGGAACGGGAGCAAAGCCAGGGGCGCCACCTGTCTGGAGGTGAGCAACAGATGTGCGCGATTGGTCGCGCGTTGATGTCCCGACCGCGTTTGCTGTTGCTCGATGAGCCTTCCTTGGGCCTGGCGCCTGCCGTCACGCTGGAGGTGGCGCGCGCCATCCGCCAGATCAGCCAGGACGGCACCACGATTGTGCTGGTGGAGCAAAATGCCCGTCTGGCTCTGAAGCTGTCGCAACATGCCGTGGTGCTGGAAACCGGGCGTTTGAGCCTGTCCGGGCACAGCAGGGACATCATGAACAACCCACAGATTGCGGCGGCCTATCTGGGTCACGCCGGAGAGTCATCGCATCATGCCTAATATTTACCAGGTCGCCATGTTTAACGCCGAGCGCTACCCCGACAAGGTTGCAGTCTCGGACGATCGCCAGGCACTGTCCTTTGCCCAGTTCTGCGCCCGTGCGCGCGCCTTGTCGGCTTATCTGAACGGGCTGGGGGTGAAATCGGGGGACCGGGTGGCGATCATGACACCCAATTCCATCGACTATCTGGCCTTGCTGCATGCCACGGCGGTAGGCGGTTTTTCTCTGGTGCCGGTCAATACCCGTTATGGCGTTGCCGAGTTGCGCTACCTGCTGGATGATGCCCAGCCCACGGTGTGCATTGTGGACCCGGCCTACCGGCCCTTGCGTGAGCAGATCGAGTCTGCGGGTGGTTTGAGCCGTGCTGTACAGTGGCTGGAAAAACTGCCTGAGTCTTTGCCTGATCCCCGCGGGGACGACCCGGTGCAGTATCGCTTTGGTCGTGTGGATGATGAGGATGTGGCCATCATCATGTATACCTCGGGTACGACATCGGCCCCCAAGGGGGCGATGCTGACGCACGGCAATCTGTCGGCCAATGCCGTGAACTACATCATGGAGCTGGGCATTGATGCCACGAGCCGCTCGTTGCTGGCGACACCGCTGTTTCATATCGGGGGCTTCGGGGTCATCAATGGCCCGATCTTGTACGCGGGGGGCAGCTTGCATGTGGTGCCGCGCTTCGACGCCGATGCGGTGATGGATGCATTGCGTTTGTATCAGCCTACGCATGTGTTCTTGCTCTCTGCCATGTGGGTGGGACTTACCGATCATCCGGAATTCAAGGAGCTGTCCCTGCCCGCGGCCCGGTTTGTGCAGACTGCGGCTGCGCCTTTGGGCCAGTGGCGTCAGGACCTGATTCGCACCGTGTTTCCCAATGCCGAGTTCAGCTGGGGCTTTGGCATGACGGAAAGCTGTGTCACCACGATCAAGAATCGCTACACGCAGGAGATTCTGGAGCATCCCGGTTCCATCGGTTACCTGTGGCGGCATGTGCAATATCGACTGGTCGATGCAGACGGCAAGGTGCTGCCCGATCAGCGTGGCCCTGGCGAGATGCAGGTACGCGGCCCCACGGTTTTTAAAGGCTATTGGCGCCAGCCCGAGCTGACCGCTCAGGTGCTGGATGCCGAGGGATGGCTGCACACGGGCGATGTGATTCGTGTGGATGATGAAGGCTTTGCCTATTTCATGGGCCGCAGCAAAGATATGATCAAGACAGGCGGGGAAAATGTGGCCGCGCTGGAAGTGGAAAACTGTCTGGCCAGCCACACCGATGTGCGCGAGGCTGCTGCGTTTGGCCTGCCGCATGAATATTGGGGCGAGGAGCTGGTCGCGGCCATTGTGCCGGCCAAGGGGCGCGAACCGGATGTGGAAGCCTTGCGTGCGTTTTGCCGGGAAAAACTATCGGGCTTTAAAGTACCCAAACGCATCTTTATTGTGGATTCCCTGCCTCAGTCCTCGTCGGGCAAAGTGCAGAAGTTCCTTCTTCGACAAAGGTATGTCTGATGCTGACTTCGTTATCTCTGTTTGATCCTGCGGTGCTGGCTGCCTGGGCGCAACGCGCCAGCGCCGATGAGTTTGTACGGCAGCACAGCGTTTTGGCCGATGTGTGTGTGGCGCTGCGCAATACTGACACCGGCGAGCACATTTGGCTGGCCGTGTCAGAACAGGGGGTGCAGGCAGGCACAGGGCCGCGTGAGGTGCCGTTCTGGCTGGAAGGTGATCGTGCCGCCTTTGCGGATCTGGCCCAGGGCTTTCCATTTAACCGCTTGGTGCGTCAGCACCGATTGGTTGTGGGAGGCGATTTGCGTGCCTGCGTGCAGAACTGGATGTTGTTGTATGCCTTGACCCGTCTGACGGGCGAGCTGGAGGTCTGAGCATGCCTTATGTGACAACCGCGGACGGTATCCGTGCCTATTACGATCTGGCCGGTTCCGGTCCGGCCTTGGTGATGGTGCATGGCGCCAGCCAGGACAGTCTGTCCTGGCAATATGTGCTGGAGCACTTTGCGCCCTTTTACACGGTGTATGCGCTGGATTTGCCCGGCCATGGCAAAAGCGGCATGCCGGCTGGCGGGCCGCATACCGCGACTCCCCAGAACGCGCAGTATCTGCTGCAGTTCCTGGAGGCGGCGGGTATCCGGAATCCGGTCTTGATGGGCCATTCCATGGGCGGGGGCGTTGTCGCCCAGGCCGCTGCCATGGCGCCTGAGCGGATTCGTGGTCTGGTGCTGGTCGATGGCGCGTCAGTCAATGTAGTGAAGTCCTCCGGCTATAACCCGCGCATTCTGGAGATGGCGCGCATCAACCCGGGCGACTGGTTTGAAGTGACCTTCCGAACCCTGATGGGCACCCTGTCCGACCCGACGCGTGCGCTCGAAGTGGTGACGGATGCCCGACGTTGCATTCCGGCGGTGGCCTTTGCGGATATCTGCGCGTTTGGCGGCTTTCGGATGGAGCAGATTTTGAGCGATATTCGCTGCCCGGTGGTGATTGTGGAAGGCAGCGAGGACTGGTCCGTGCCACCAGAGTCCGCCCGAGAGGTTGAACGCTTGCTGCGAGAAGGCAAAGTTCCGGTGGAATATATAGAATGGCCGGGCATCGGGCATTTTCCCCAAAGTGAATGTCCGGAGCAGTTCACCCGCGACACCTTGGCTGCGATGCGCCGCCTGTCTCTTTAAACTGAAAACCGTATGGCAAACAACGAATCCCAGTCCAGTGCCAAGCCAACCCTGTATCAGAACATGAGCGATCGCTTGTTGGAGCTGATCCGTTCGGGGCATTACCCGGTCGGCTCCAAGCTGCCTACCGAGATGGAGCTGTGCGAGATGTACGGGGTCGGTCGGCACACGGCGCGTGAAGCCATACGCAAGCTGACCGATCTGGGTTTGATCGAGCGGCGTCGCCGTGCCGGTACCACCGTGATACGCCAGCATCCCAAGCCGCAGTTCGGCCTGGCGCTAGATACCACGGATCAGTTGCAACGCTATCTGGAATTTACCGATCTGCACGTGCATAAAAAGGCGGCGGGTGTGGACAAGCAGCCGCCGGAGACCGCGCTGGACGGTGAACCGTCCGATTGGGTGAAGGTGGAGACCTATCGCAGCGTGCCGGGCAGCAAGCGCGGTATTTCCTGGACAGATATCTATCTGCGCAAGGAATACCAGGCGGTGGCGGATCTGATTTCCACCCAACCCGGGGGTGTCTATCCGCTGCTGGAGGAGCACTGTGGCGAAGTGGTGGAAACCATCGAGATGGAAATTTCCGCCTCGCGCTTTCCCCCGCATGTCGCCCGCTTTCTGGGTTATGAAGATGCGGACCCCGCCTTGCTGATTATCCGTACCTTCCGCAATCAGGCGGGCAAGGTCATGGAAGTGGCGGTCAGCTTTTACCCGCCTTATGAATTCCGCTACGTCACACGCCTGTCGCGCAGTGACGGAAGCCACCGCTCGCAGAGCTGATTTTTCCGTACCTTTGGGGAGACATTCATGAAACGCAAATATGGCCGCAGTGTGACGGTCAAGGTGACGGGCGACCACGCGCTGGTGCGCTTTGATCGCGGCGTGAACCGCAACGCGATCGATCAGGACACCTTGCTGGCCTTGACGCAGGTGGCGCAGGATCTGGCCTTGTCGCTGGAGATTCACACGGTGGTGCTGACGGGGGCCAAGGATATTTTCTCGGCTGGAATCGATCTGAAGGACCCGCAAAAGTGGAATGATGAACAGGCCGGTTTGCTGGAGCGTCGGGATGTGGCCCAGCGGGGCGCGCGTCTGTGCCGCCTGTGGGAAGAGCTGCCGCAGCTGACTATTGCCGCCATTGAAGGCGCGGCGGTGGGAGGCTCGGTCGCCCTGGCGCTGGCTTGCGACTGGCGTGTGGCCTCGCAAGCGTCATTTCTGTATTTGCCCGAGGCCAAGGTGGGGCTGAATATGGGCTGGGGTGCCATTCCGCGCATGGTGAACATGTTGGGAGCGGCCCGTACCAAACGAGCCATCTTGCTGGCCGAACGTTTCGGTGCTGAACAGGCGCTGGAATGGGGCTTGCTGGATGAAGTCTGCGAACCCGGTCAGGCCGTGGCAGTGGCGCAGTCTTTAGCCAAGCGGGCTTCGGAGTCGCCTGCGGCGATTATTCGCATGACCAAGGAATCGGTGAATCAGGTCGCCAATGCGTTGAATCGCTTGGGCATTTATATGGATGCCGATCAGGCGCTGGTATGCCGTGACAGCGTAGAGGGAGTCCAGGCGCGTGCGGGTTTTTTGTCGCCGGGCCGCCCCAAGACAACAAGCTCCTCCTCGGCGGGCAGCACACCGAAGGCGTAGCGTGGGGGCTTTTCGTGTCTATGCACGATGAGCAATTCAAGCTGGATGTGGCTTAGCCTGGGTTACCGCGACGCTGGGAGGCCGGAACCGCCCTTTGCGTTGCGTGGACACCGAACCGGTCACGTCCGACTGTGGGGTGGCACACGCTACGTGGTTGTGGTGTCCAACCATAGCGTCTTATGTGCCCCTTCCCGCGGGTGCGGACAAGGGGCTGTCCATATCGTGGTATCAGGCGGTTTGACGCGTTTGTGCCAGTCGTCCCATCCCCTGTGGGAATAAATCCAGGCCAGCTGTCGCCACCAGATCCCAGAAGCCAGCGGGGGAACTGGACACGACGGTGACGCCTAGTTTGTCCTCGACCTGACGCACGGCTTCCAGCGAGACCAGACCACCGCAAGACAGCAGCAGACCTTGTGCCTGACCGGGAGCCTGCTTTTGGGCGATGTCCCATGTTTTCAGGCACAGATCGACCAGCTCTTGCGTGCTGATTTGCGACATGGCGGTGACGTCATTGACGCCCAAACCATACGCGCACACGGCCTGAATCTGGTTCTGGGCCAGAAAGCGGACCAGACGCTGGTTCACGTCATCAATATAAGAAGACGCGACCGCAACCCGTTCGATGCCGCTGACACGCAGGCCGCGCAAAATGGCGTGGCTCATGGTCGAGCATGGCAGACCGGTGGATTCGCGCAGGCGTGCCACCAGTTCCTCGTTAAAGTCCGAGCCGCGGTAAAAGCTCAGTGAGGTCCCCATCAAGGACACGGCCTGGGCTCCCCGAGCGGCCAGCTTTTGAGCGGCGTCGACGACCTGGTCAATAACCTGGTCATAGCCTTCCTTGTCCACGGAACTGAGCGCCAGGCCTTGGGCGATGAAGTCAATTTCCGGGTACATTTCCGGGCCTTCCGGAGGCACCAGACCGGCGGCTGGTGGCACGATCAGGCCAAGTACGGGGCGCTGGGCGCCAGAGTTGTCAGTCGTCATAACAGTAGCTGCTTGGTTCATTGTTTAAAGTCGAGCTGGGCACTTTCGATGACTTTGGCCCAGCGTTGTGTTTCTTCACCCAGCCATTGTTCGGTGGCTTGGGCATCTTGATAGCCGGCAACGGAGCCTTGGGCCAGGAACGCGTCCTGCACCTGTTGTTGCTGCATGCTGTTTTCCAGGGCTTTGCTGACCGTGGCGATAAAGGCCGGGTCCACGTTCTGGGGTGCCAGCATGAACAGCGACGGCGTCACGCTATAGCCGGGGATGGTTTCCGAGACGCTGGGCAGCTCGGGCATGCCGGGAAAGCGGCGCTCGGACAAGGTGGCCAGCAGACGGATACGGCCAGACTTGGCCAGGCCGATCGAAGAGGCCAGGCTGGCAAAGGACATGGAGACTTCGCCGGCAGCCAGTGCCTGACTGGCCGGGGCGCCACCGCGATATGGGACATGCACCAGTTCTGTCTGGGTTTTCAAGGCGAACAGCTCGCCACCCAGGTGGTGTACCGAGCCCACGCCCACCGAGGCAAAGGTTTCGGTTTGAGGGGGAGATTTGCGGATGGCTTCGACCAGTTCGGCCACGTTCTTGACGGGGCTGTCGCCGGGGACGGCCAAAGCCAGATCGGACTGACCGACCATGCCGATCGGGGCAAAGTCGCGCTGCAGGTCGTAGCGCAAAGCCGGGTAGATATAAGGTGCGACCAGCAAAGAGGTGTCTGCAAACAGCAGCGTATTGCCGTCGGCTTGGGATTTGGACACATAGTCGGCAGAAATTGTGCCGCCTGCGCCGGATTTGTTCTCCACAATGACGGTGCGGTCCAGTTCTTTGCTCAGCGCCTGGGCGGTTACCCGCGCCAGGGTATCGACGCCGCCGCCCGGGGCAAAGCCCACGACCAGACGAATGGGCTCGGCAGCGTGTAAGGCGGCCACAGGGCTGAATGTCAGGACGAGCGCAGCCAGCGCCCGCCGTGTGAAACGGCTTGCAAACATGAGAAAGTCTCCTCGGTATGAGTGGTTGTTTTTAGCTAGTTATGAATTAGTGCCGCATATAAAATCCGGCCAAGGGATTGAGCTGGGCATTGAGCCAGCTGTAGCGCTCGCGCTTGTCGAACTCCCATTTTTCGGGATGGGCTTGGGCGACACGGCGCAGGGATTCAGCGCCTGACAGCACATGGCTGGCCGCGGCCTGCATGGCGCTGGGGCCATCGCGCAGGGCCAGTGCCTGGGTCAGTGCCTGATGCTCATGCCAGGACTGTTCCATGCGATTTTCCTGATCCAGATGACGATGACGATAGGGATTGGTCAAACGGCGCAGATGTTCAATCTGCTGCACCATGAAGGAGTTGCCGGCAATGCTGTGAACCAGGGCATGCAGTTCGGCGTTATAGGCGGCGTAATCGCCCAGACTCTTGTCCTGCAAGGCCTTGGCGCCCCGCTTTTGCAAACGCTCCAGCTCACGAATCTGGGCATTGCTGATCCGGTAGGCGGCCAGTTGGGTACAGGCACCTTCGAGCAAAGCCAGGGTTTCCAGCATTTCTTCCAGTTCCTCAATGGTGTGCTGGGTGACAAAAATACCGGCACGCGGGGCGATGCGCACTTGACCGGTGGCGGCCAGTTGCAGCAAGGCCTCACGCACCGGCGTGCGTGACACCCGAAAGAAGGTGCAGAGCAAGGACTCGTCAATGGCGCTGCCCGGCGGCAGATCACCGCTGGCAATGCGGTGCTCCAGTTCGATTCGTACCCGGTCGGTATTGCTGAGCGTCATGGCTGTCTCCCACGCCTGGTGCTGTTTTTTAGGCTTAAATCATTCTAGGTAGAGCTTTTTGATATATCAATTAAGGCTTATCCGAGGGTAAAGAAGCGGGCGGCCCGTTTTGATTCGGCCGTTTTTCGCGGATAATCAATTTTTTCTGTCCGAGTCCCCCTGCCTGATGAGCAATGAACGTAAACCCCTGGATGCCCTGGCCAGTGGTGCCATGCTGGTCCTGTGTCTGATCTGGAGTTTTCAGCAGATTCTGCTCAAGGCTACGGCCAATGACATGGCGCCTGTCTTTCAGATTGGCCTGCGCTCGGGCGTGGCCTGCGTGCTGGTGGCCCTGCTGGTTCTGGTGCGCACGCACAAATTGGCTTTTACTGAAGGGGCCTGGAAACCGGGACTGATGGCCGGCCTGTTGTTTGCGCTGGAGTATTTGCTGCTGGGCGAGAGCTTGCGTTTTACTTCGGCCGCGCATGTGGTGGTGTTTCTGTACACGGCACCGGTGTTTGCAGCCCTGGGCCTGCACCTGCTTTTGCCCTCTGAGCGGCTGGCGCGCCTGCAATGGGTGGGGATCGGGCTGGCGGTGGCGGGTATTGCGATTACTTTTCTGGGGCCGGGCAGCCCCGACGGCGCCGATGTGGGGCACATGCTGATAGGCGATTTGATGGCCTTGGCGGCGGGGGCCTTATGGGGCTTTACCACCGTGCTGATCCGTAGCACGCGCCTGTCTGCCGTCCCGCCTTCGGAAGCCTTGCTCTATCAGCTGTTCAGCGCTTTTGTCATTCTGATGGTAGCTGCTGCCGTGACCGGACAAACCGAGATTCAATGGTCAGGCTTGCTGGTCGCCAGCCTGGTGTTTCAGTCCGTCGTGGTGGCGTTCTTGAGCTTTCTGGTCTGGTTCTGGTTGCTGCGTAACTATCAGGCGTCGCGTCTGGGGGTCTTTTCCTTCGCCACCCCTTTGTTCGGTGTTCTGTTCGGGGCGTTTTTGCTGGGTGAGCCCATAGAACCCCGTTTTGTGATGGGCGCTTTACTGGTGTTGATGGGCATTACCTTGGTCAGCGCCTATAGCTGGATCAGTCAGTTGCGACGTCGCAGAGCCTGACCGAATCAGCGACATGACGTGAACGGCCTCAAGGCGCAATGCGTTGTCGCAAGCTGCTTTTCAACCATCGGCAAAACTGGCGGGCCTCACTTTGCTGGGGTGATTGTGCGTTGACATAGGCCATGTAGGTTGCGCCCGTGGCGACTTGGCCAGGGCCGACTTCCCGCAGAACGCCATCGCGTAGATGATCCATCACCAGTAAACGCGGCACAACTAGAAATCCGGAGCCGGCAATGGCCCCGGCAATTGCGAAAAACAGGTGATCGTAGGTGGCGCTCAACAGCAGCCGTGAAGGCTCAATACCCTGATCCAAAGCCCATAAACCCAACATGTCCGGTCGTGAGCGTGCGGTCACCATAGGCCAGTGCTCCCAGGCCTGCCTGCTATGTTGCTGGATTAAGGCGGGCGCTGCCACGCATACCAGTTCTTCGCGTATGAGCTCCCAGCTTTCGCTGTCGGGCAGGCTCAAGTCACGGCTGATCAGCACGTCAAACGCTTCATTAGGACGGGGTGGCGACAGATTGGTGATCAGATCAATCTGCCAATTGTGCTGAGCGGTGAACTGGCCAAGCATGGGCACCAGCACCGTCATTGAAAAGCTGGGCATGGAGGTGCGGACTCTCAGCCGTTCGTGCTGATCCTGCTGATGGGTGATTTGTTGAATGGCCATCTCCAGAGTGGCCATCGCATCTTTGACCGTGTCATACAACTGCAGGCCGGCTGCCGTCAGCTCAATATAGGGGCCGCGTCGAATGAACAGAGCCTGCTTGCTGACTTTTTCCAGGGTGGCGATATGCCGGCTGACTGCGCTTTGGGTGATCCCCAGGCTTTGGGCTGCACGGGTGAAATTACCTTGTCGGCCCACCGCGACAAATACGCGCAGAGGGACCAGAGGAACATTTTCAAGCATGATTAAAACTCATGATAGGGCCACGCTTAACAGGGGGTAGGTGTAGGGTGTAACAGAACGGTCATCTAAGATAAATACCATGATTTTCATGCAATTTTATTGAAATTACAGGAAATAATCATGCAAAACCGTTTCTCTTATCTATCCGCTTTGCTCATGCTTTCCTGCCTGGGTACGGGGGCTGCCAAGGCGGATGAAGTGGTGTTGTACTCCTCCAATAACATCGATGTGGTGAACACGGTGATTGAGCAGTTCCGTCAGGTTCACCCCGAGATATCGGTGTCCGTGGTGCGGGCTGGTTCCGGTGCTCTGATGCAGCGTATCAAGGCCGAAGCAGAGCAACCCCTGGGCGATTTGTTCTGGTCGGGCGGATTTTCTACCTTGTCGCAGTATGCCGAGTACCTGGCGCCCTATTCGTCGCCCGAGGCCAGTGCAGTAGGTGCTCAGTATCAGGGAGCCGGGCAACGCTGGCTGGGTACCAATACCCATGTCACGGTATTGATGCTTAACGAGCGTCAGTTGGGCCAGCTCAAGGCGCCTGCCAGCTGGGCGGATCTGGCTGATCCGGCCTGGAAGGGCAAGATCGTGATTCCAGATCCGGAGCGCAGCAGTTCTTCTTATGTTGCCTTGTATGGCCTGCAGGATTTGATGGGCCAGGAGGTGTTTGAGAAGGTTGTGCGCAATGCAGTTGTGGTCGGAACCACCTCCGGCGCCTACGAGGGCGTTGCTAATGGTGAGTTCGCGGTTGCGGTAACGATGGAATATGCCGCCTATCAATATGTAGCTGGTGGTCTGGATACGATTGACCTGGTCTACCCCAAAGAGGGCACTTTCTTGTCGCCGGAAGGCATGGCCTTGATCAAGGGTGGGCGTAACCCCGAATCCGCTCGCAAGCTGTATGACTTCCTTGCTTCCCGCCCTGCGCAGGAAGAGGTGTTCAAAAGCGCGTTCCGCCGCCCTTTGCGCAGCGATATTGCGGTCAATACGCTGACAAGCTTGCCTGCCATGGATCAGATCCGTGTGCATGCGCTGGATGATGATCGTATGGGTGCGGATCGTGAAGCCTTCCTGGCACGTTGGCGTGCACTGGTTTCCCAGCGCTAGGCGGGACGGGTATGCAGATATATCTATCAGGTATTGAGCAAAGCTACGGCTCACAGACTTTGTTTCACGGTTTGGATCTGGACATCCCTAGTGGCTCCTTGTTTACCCTGCTGGGGCCATCGGGTTGTGGCAAGACGACCTTGCTGCGCATGCTGGCCGGGTTTGTGCGCCCTGATCATGGCAAGGTGCTGTTCGGCCAAACAGACATGACGCGAGTGCCTGTGCACAAACGCAATGTGGGCATGGTGTTTCAGGATTACGCGCTGTTTCCGGATCGCAGCGTGCTGGATAACGTCAGCTACGGTTTGCTGGCGCGTGGTCAGTCTCGCTCCCAGGCTCGTGTCCCCGCTTTGGAAATGCTGGCGCGCGTGGGCTTGAAGGACAAGGCAGATGCTTTGCCGTCCGCCTTGTCTGGTGGGCAGCGACAGCGAGTGGCCATGGCACGCGCTTTGGTGATCAAGCCCGATCTGCTCTTGCTGGATGAGCCTTTGTCTGCCCTGGATGCAAAGCTGCGCACCGATCTGCGCGAGATGCTGCGGGACTTGCAGCAGGAAGCCGGCATTACTACCGTGTTTGTGACGCATGATCAAGAAGAAGCGCTGAGCGTGTCTGATTACATTGCCGTCATGGATCGGGGCTGCGTCCGCCAGGTCGGGACACCTGAGCAGATTTATCGCTGCCCTGACAACAGCTTTGTGGCTGATTTTGTCGGAGGGGCCAATCTGATCGAGCTTCAGGAGGAGATCGGTCAAGCCACAGACGGCTGCCGCCGCTTCCGGACGGCAGGCTGCATTGTGCGTATCCAGTCTGCCGGGCGTTTTTCTGAGCAGACGATGTTGGCTGTGCGGCCTGAAACCCTGAGTGTGGATGCCTTGCGTCCGCTTGACGAGGGGGACATTGCCGCGCGAATTGAGAGCGTGGATTACCGGGGCCCCAGCACGGCATATCAATTGCGCACCGAATTCGGTTTTCTGAAGGCGGTGGTCTGGAATACCGGCGTCAGCCAAAGTTGGGAACGGGGCGATGCGGTGGTATTGCGTGTTCCCGAGTCGGCTCTTTTGGTGGAGCGGACATGATGCTGGGTTCTTTGCGACGCGATCCAGCCTGGTTGATGCTGGCGCTGGGGGCGGTGGCCTTGCTGGGCTACTTTTTACTGTGGCCGGTCTTGTCCATGCTGACCAGTTCCCTGTTCAACAAGGAAGGTCAGTTTGGCTTGCACGGCTACGTGCAGTTCTTCTCTGAGCCCGCTTACCGGGAGAGCCTGTTCAACACCTTGTGGCTAGGAGGCGCGGTTACCCTGCTCAGTCTGGTGCTGGGCGCTGGTTTGGCCCTGGCCGCCGCTCGCTTTTCCTTCCCCTTGGCTGCCTGTCTGGGTGTTTTGCCCCTGCTGACCCTGGTCATTCCAGATGTGGTGGTGGCGGCGGCCTGGATCGTGGTGCTGGGTAAACAAGGTGTGCTCAATAGCTTGCTGGCGCCCTTGGGTCTGGAACTGCCGTCCTTGTATGCCTGGTGGGGTCTGGTTTTTGTGATGACCTTGAACAACTACGTGTACGCCTATGTTGCCGTGCTGGTAGGTTTGAAGTCCATGGATCGCAACCTGGAAGAGGCGGGCCTGAGTCTGGGCAGCTCCCCCGTTCGCACCTTGCGCACGGTGACCTTTCCTTTGATGGTGCCAGCTTTATGTGGTGCCGCGGTGCTGGTTTTCATGCATGTCATCGGGGATTTTGGTGTTCCGGCCATTCTGGGAGCCCGCACCCCCGTGCTGGCGGTCAAGACATATAACGAGTTTGTCAGCGAGATGGGTGGTAATCCGCAAATGCAGACCACCATGGCTTCTTTGCTGGTGTTTTTGGGCCTGGCCTTGCTGCTTATTCAAAAGTGGGTGGTAGCCCGACGCACCTATCAGATGGAGTCCGGACGAGCTCCGGAGCGCGTGCCCCTGCGTGCCTGGCAGGCCGCTGTGTGTGCCACGTTGGTATCGATCCTGATTGTGCTGTCAGTGCTACCCGTGATGGTGGTGATTGTCACTGCATTTACGCCCTCTATCGGGCCGGTGCTGAAGTATGGCGGCTTTACCTTGAGCCATATGCAGCAAGCCTTGGTGCAGGCCCCCGGACCTTTGTACAACTCCTTGCTGCTGGGTGCTGCGGCAACCAGTACTGGTGCCGTGTTTTCCATCGTGGCGGCCTATCTGATCGTGAAACGGCCGTCAGGCCTGAGTGCGGGCCTGGATGTGCTGGTCATGCTGCCCTTGACGATTGCCGGCACGGTACTGGGCATTGCATTGATCAATGTGTTTAACAGCGGCTGGCTGGTGCTGACGGGCAGTTGGGTGATTATGGCGCTGGCCTACTTTTTACGCCGGGTGCCCACCAGTGTGCGGGCGGCCATGGGGCCTTTGCATAACTTGCGCAATTCTATCGAGGAGGCCTCTATCAGTTTGGGCGTGGCCCCGATGCCCACCTTTGCAAAGGTCGTTCTGCCGGTGGTATGGCCTGCCGTCATTGCGGCCACGGTGCTGATGTGGATCACGACCTTGTCGGAGTTATCCGCCACGGTGGTTCTGTATTTTGGCGGGATGAGCACCCTGCCTATCGAGGTTTTTCAATTGGTGGACAGTGGGCGTTTGGCTCAGGCCAGTGCCTATAGCCTGGTGCTGTTGATGGCGATATTTCTGCCGCTGCTGCTGACCCGTTTCGTTTTCAAAGTAAAAGTAGGATGGACACAATGAGCTTTGTGCAATGTCAGGAAGAGATCGCGCTGGCCCAGCGCGTGTTGGGAGCCAAGGCATCGGCCACCAAAGAGATGACGCGTCTGGCCAATCAAATGCGGCAACAGGGGCAGTCTGTGATTACCCTCAGTCAGGGCGAGCCGGACTTTGCAACCCCCGAGCATGTGCGTCAGGCGGCCAAAGAAGCGATTGATCGCAATGAGTCCCGCTATACCGAAGTAGCCGGCACCCTGGCCTTGCGGGAGGCCGTGGTGCGCAAGTTCGAGTGTGACAATGGCCTGCATTTCAGCCCGGATCAGATCCAGGTGGGTTGCGGGGCCAAACAAGCCTTGTATAACGCCTTGCAGGCCACCGTGCAGGACGGGGATGAGGTCATTATCCCTACCCCTGCCTGGGTGTCTTACCCTGAAATGGTCTTGTTGGCAGGTGGCCAGCCAGTCATTGTGCGTTGCAGTGCACAAGCCGGCTTCAAGCTGCAAGCCGACCAGCTTGAACGTGCCATCACCCCCCGTACTAAATGGCTGATGCTCAATTCTCCCTCCAATCCCAGTGGTGCCGTGTATTCACGGCAGGAACTGGAAGCGCTGGAGCAAGTGCTGTTGCGCCACCCGCATGTCTGGGTGATGGCCGATGATGTATACGAAAAAATCCGCTATAGCGACGAACCCTTCGCGACGCCTGCTGCCTTGTCGCCGAACATGGCGGCGCGCACCTTGACCATCAATGGCGTCTCCAAGGCCTATGCAATGACCGGCTGGCGGGTAGGATTCGCCGCCGGTCCGCTGCCTCTGATCAAGGCCATGAATCTGGTGCAGTCGCAAGCGACGTCCCATACCAGCTCCATCAGCCAGGCAGCGGCCGTGGCCGCACTGGATGGTCCCATGGAATTTCTGCCCGAGTTTGTGGAAGCGTTCCGCCGCCGCCGTGACAATGTGGTAGCCGCGCTCAATGTCATGCCGGGCATTGAATGCGATCTGCCCATGGGGGCGTTTTATGTCTTCCCTAGCTGCCAAGGCGTATTGGGCCTGCGGGACCCGTCGGGCCAGTTGATCAGTACCGACAAGGACCTGTGCATGTATTTCCTGCGCAGTGCAGGGGTGGCCGTGGTGCCCGGTTCGGCGTTTGAACTACCGGGTCACTTTCGGGTGTCTTATGCCTCCAGCGATCAGGAGCTGGAGGAGGCGATGAGCCGCATTGCCCAGGCCATTGCGCGACTGAGCTGATTCCTTACGGAGAAATAGTGTGAATAGCAAAAAAAACCAGGTGTTGAAAGAAGCGTTCTCCCAAGGGCGTTTGATGACGGCAATGGCCGCACATAATCCCCTGTCTGCCCGCCTGGCTCAGGATGCCGGTTTCGGGGCAATTTGGGGTAGCGGTTTTGAGTTGTCAGCCAGTTATGCCGTGCCCGACGCCAATATCCTGTCGATGGGCACCCACCTGGAGATGATGCGGGCGATCGCCTCGACCGTGGACATCCCTTTGATTGCCGATATTGATACCGGCTTTGGCAATGCGGTAAATGTCAGCTACGTCATCCCGCTGTACGAAGCGGCGGGAGCCAGTGCCATTGTGATGGAGGATAAAACCTTTCCTAAAGACACCAGCCTGCGGGCGGATGGGCGTCAGGAACTAGCACGCATTGACGAGTTTCAGGGCAAGATTGAAGCGGCGTGCGCTGCTCGCCGTGACCCTGACTTTCTGATCATTGCGCGGGTCGAGGCCCTGATTGCTGGCCTGGGGCAGGAAGAGGCCCTGAAGCGGGGGCTGGCTTACGAGCAGGCGGGTGCAGATGCCATTTTGATTCACTCCAAACAAGCCACGCCAGACCAGATTCTGTCCTTTGTGCAGGCCTGGACCGGCAAGGTGCCGCTGGTGCTGGTGCCAACGGCCTACCCTCAACTGACCGAGGCGGACATTGCGCGACTGGGCAAGGTGGGCGTGGTGATTTACGGCAATCATGCGATTCGTGCGGCCGTAGGGGCCATGCAAGCTGTATTTGCCCAGATTCGCCAGGATGGTGGCATTCAGAATGTGGATGCCGGCTTGCCTTCCGTCAAAACCATTATTGGTTTGCAAGGTGATGCCCATATGCGTCAGATTGAGGCCCGGTTTCTACGCTAGAAGGAACAGTGTTGGGCTTCGTATAATGGCTGGTGGCCCGACGGCGGGCCCTTAGCCGGATGAATGCGATGCCCAAATCTGCACAAGGCCCTATCCCCGTCACACTGTTGACCGGTTTTCTGGGCAGCGGGAAAACGACTCTGATCAATCGTGCTTTGCAAGAAGCACAGATGGCCGACACCCTGGTCATCATCAATGAGTTTGGGCAGACGGCGCTGGACCATCATCTGGTGGCGCACAGCCAGGAAAACGTGATCGAGGCCATGGGCAGCGGTTGCCTGTGCTGCACCATACGGCGTGATCTGGTGCAGACCTTGCGCGACATTACCTGGCGTTTTTCGCGGGCAGGTCAGCGGCAGTTTCGACGGGTGCTGATTGAGACGACCGGGCTGGCCAATCCCGCACCCATCTTGCACACCTTGTTAAGTGATCCACAATTGGCGGGCAAGTACAGCCTGGCGGGTGTGGCGACGGTGGTGGATTTGGAGCATGGACTGGAAACGCTGGCGCGCCATGCCGAGGCACAGCGACAGGTGGCCGTGGCCGACCTGCTGCTGTTTAGCAAGCGTGACCGGGTGGATGCAGGGACTGAAACGGCGCTGCGTGAATATGTACGTGGCTTGAATCCTTTGGCGCAACAGCAGATCCTGAGGGCCGGGCAGCCTGTTGCTCCCAGCCTGTTGGGCTTGGGCGAGCAAGTCGGACAAGGACGGGCCTGGAGCCTGGAGGCTTTTGAGGTGCTGGGGCAAGATACTGGCGATCACGATCACGATCACGATCATGTGCATAGCCATAGCCATAGCCATAGCCATAGCCATGGCCACGGCACGGGCACCCTGGCTGGCAACAGCAACAGTTCTGAGTCTGCTCACCCGCAGGGAGAGCGTCCAGGAACGTCGGCGGTCAGTATGCCGGATACCTCCCGCCATGGAGACTCCATCTATTCGTTAAGCGCTCTGTTCCCCCAGCCTTTGCCTGCCGACACGCTGCAATCCTGGCTGTCGAATCTGTGCCAATGGGCGGGCCCTCGTCTCCTCCGCCTGAAGGCGGTTCTGCCCGTACAAGGCATGGACCAGCCACAGGTGATTCATGCCGTGCAGCATCAGTCCTACCCTTGGCAGACCGTGCCTCACTGGCCTTGGCTGGATCAGCAAGGGCGCATGGTATTGATCACGCAGGATCTGGATTTTCAGGAGCTTTGGGCGCGATTGCAGGAACTGGATGCTGCGGTTCGAAAGACGGATTAAGACTCGATGAGTCCGAGCCTCTCTTGGCCGGATGTCCTTTAGTCGTTAAGTCCGAGCCTTTCTTGATCGGCGTTTCTTGAATCGCCAGGAGCCTGAGGGCGCATTGCCTCTTTCTCATCCGAACAGGCTATCCACCGCTATGATAGACCGTTCCTCAAGCCGAAAAAAAGGACGCCTAAGCGTCCTTTTCAAAAGCCTTTGGGCTAAGCGATTTTATTGGGGCTCCACGCCCACTTTCTTGAACAACTCAGCCCATTGGGGCACTTGTTGCTCGACCTTGGCTTGCAGGGCTGCCGGGTTGGCCTCGTTTTGCATGACGGTGGCACCCAGGGTGGCCATGCGCTTTTTGAAATCCTCGTCGGCCAGACCTGCCTGCAGGGCCTTTACCAAGGTGTCGACTACAGGCTGGGGCGTGTCTTTGGGAGCCCACATACCGTGCCAGATGCCGACTTCAAAGTCTTTGAAGCCTGACTCCTGCATGGTGGGGACATCGGGGAATGTGGGGACCCGCTCACGGCTGGTGACGGCATATACCTTGACCTTGCCTGACTTGATTTGCTGAGTGGTGTTGGTGGTCTGGTCACACATGATGTCCACCTGCTTGCCCATCAGGTCCGCAATGGCGGGGGCCGTGCCTTTGTAGGGCACGGTCAGCAGATCGATACCCAGTGCTTCGGTGAACATGGTGCCGCACAGGTGGCTGGCTGCGCCAATTCCGGCATTGGCCAGGGAGACCTTGTCCTGGTTGTCCTTCAGGTACTGCACCAGTTCCTGGATGTTATTGGGGGGGAAGTCCTCACGGGCAATGATGGTCATGGGTACGTCCACGACAAGACCAATGGGAGACATGCCGTTGATGGCGTCATAGCCGGGCTTTTTGTAAAGCGACGGTGCGGTGGAAAAGCCGATGTGCATCAGCAGGATGTTGTAGCCATCTGGCTTGGCACGGGCAACCTGAGCCGTACCGATGGAGCCGCCCGCCCCGCCCTTGTTCTCGACCACAATGGTCTGGCCCAGTACGGGTCGCATGGACTCGGCCAAGGCGCGGGCCACGTTGTCGGTCGGGCCGCCTGCGGCAAACGGCACCACCATATTGATGGGGTGGTCCGGATAGTCCGCCGCCTGTGCGACGGCCGAGCAGGCCAACGCCGCGCCTAGACTGACCAACAGCTTGTTTAATGCAACAGCCATAATGCCTCCTGGATAAGGATTGCTTATTCTTGTGGGCGATACTTGGATACGTTCGCGAGTTGCTGCCAAACGTTAAGGAGCGGGTTTTATTCTACTGAGGGTCGCCGCGTTTCTTTTTAAGGTCTAACCCTAGGAAAGCGCTGAAATGGACTAGGGGAATATACGGGGGCAGCAGACGCGGCAAGCCGTTCTTAAGGGGGAACGGCTTGCCGGGGGGGCTGTCAGGAGGCCGGTTTGTGCAGAACAGGCGTCAGGTAGGCAATGATGGAGACCGCCGTTGCGGCAAGGGCGATCAGGCTGCAAAAGATCATCAAGCCCTGGTCCAGGCCCAGGTGATCGGCCAGCCAGCCCAGTCCCAGAATGGGCAGGATGGCGCCCAGATAGCCGGTAATCAGGTAAGTGGAGGTCAGACCGGCACGCTGGTGAGGGGGCGAGACGCGCTGCACGATGGACATGCCTCCGTACATGCACAGGCCGTGACCAAAGGCGGTCAGCAGCACGCACAAAATGAACAGCAGCGAGGAGCTGGCCCACAGGTTAATCAGCAGGGCGATACATGCCAGGGTGAAGGACAGCAGGCCCACAATGACGCTGCGCTTGGCGGGCCAGCGGCGGATCAGCAACTGAAAGCCTGAGGACAGAAACAGGATGATCCCGATAGACAGACCGCTGGTGGCCGGGCCATGCCAAGGCACCATTTGTTCCATGAAGCTGGGTGCCAGGGAAGCAAACAGGCTGAACATGGCAAAGGCGCAGCAGGCCGACAAACAGCCAATCAGATAGGGACGACGCAAATGAGTGGCGGGCAGTGTCAGCCGCGGCATCCAGGTGCGCCAGCTGCTTTTTTCCTGCACAACGGGCTGCTTGCTGGCAAGGGGTTTGATCTGGAACAGCGCATAGATGGCCAGGATGCCCAGCACCATGGAGGGAAGATAGCTTGAGAACAGCGGATTGGGTATCCATTGTGCAATCAGGCCGCCCACAACCGGGCCCAGACCAAAACCAAAAGCCAGCATCAGCGAGGTGGTGGCGGCGGCGCGTTGTACATCCCCACCCCGGTTAAATTGCCCCAGGCCGATGGAGGCCGAGGTCACAATCATGCTCGATGCCATCCCGATCATGATGCGGCTGAACAGGAAACTGCCCACGTCCCAGGCAAAGGCAGACAAGGTCACACCGCTGGTGACCAGAATCAGCCCGGTGCGCAGCACCGGCATAAAGCCTTTCAGGTCGCTCAGACGGCCCAGAAACAGCAGGCCTGTCAGACCGGCGGCCATATAAGCCACGTACAACTGGGTGATGTGGCTGGCATTCAGGTCCCACCGGTCCTGATACAGCGGGTAAAGCGGACTGGCCAGAGCGGTGCCCATCACGCCGATACACATGGCGATACTGATCCACACATAGGGGTCCCATTGGCGTTTCTTGCGGGCGGGGCGCGCGGCCAGGGAAGGGTCAGCCGGTGCCGCGGCGGGGTTCAGCATCGGCTCGATCCGGGCTTTCTGCAGAGTCTGGGCCGCAGCACTGGCGTGAAAGTCCCGGCAGCTTTGGCTGTCTTGCCAGCTTTCATACAACACCCATTGTCCCGGCGGCTGGTCCTTGCGTACGACATCAAAGCGCAGGCAGGCCGCCTTGGCCCGTGCCTGTTGAGACAGCGAGTCCGTATAGGCGTCCTGCGCCTGAGGGTCCAGCTCGGTGAAATGGTAGTGTGTCGTGCGAAAGTACGTGTCGCCCATGCAGCGTAATCCTTGCCAGCGAAATCATTCGGGACCATCAAGGATACTCTTTCAGGCCTGCGCTGACATGGCTATTCGCTGACACTAGGCTGGCTGGCGTAAATCCAGATGTATATCGGCCACATGCAACACTTCGGCCTCATGATCCGGGTCGCGCCAGCTGTCCTC
This sequence comes from Alcaligenes sp. HNGD-HTN06, assembly GCF_049932565.1. Lineage (NCBI taxonomy): Bacteria > Pseudomonadati > Pseudomonadota > Betaproteobacteria > Burkholderiales > Alcaligenaceae > Alcaligenes > Alcaligenes sp. HNGD-HTN06. The sequence continues at coordinate 40,887 of NZ_CP187782.1, forward strand.
ACAGGCCATCTGGTGCCAGTGCTGCATGGCTGGCAGGGCGAGCAGGCTGTCCGCATAGCGTTGGCAGGCGGGGTCCAGTTTCAGACCATAGGTTTGCAGACGGAACACCACAGGGGCATAAAAGGCATCGACGGCGCTGAATCGTTCGCCGGCCAGGAAAGGCCCCCCAAAGCGGTTCAGACCTTCTTGCCAGAGGGTTTGCAGGCGTTCAAGCTCGCCGTGCAGACGCATGTCCTGTCGGTGATGCTGGGCGCGCAGTGCCACGGCAAAGGGGCATAGGGTGCGCAGGGAAGAAAAGTTGGCATGCATTTCCGCACTGGCACTGCGTGCCCAGGCCCGGGCAATCGGGTCAATGGGCCAGACGCCGGGATGCTGTTCGGCCAGATACTCGACAATAGCCAGGCTGTCCCAAATGATTTGCCCGCGCGTGTGCAGCACGGGTACGTGTCCGGCAGGGGCCATTTCGTGAAAGGCCAGGGTACTGAAGGCGGGCCCGAAATTGAACCAGCGCACATCAAAGTCCATGCCCAGGTAGCTCATCAGCAGCCAGGGACGCAGGGACCAGGATGAGTAGTGGGGATTGCCCAGGACAAGGGTGTAGTGTTTGGTGGTTGGCATGGTGGCACAGTGTCGCAAAGCGGATAGTGCTTGCACTTTAGTAGGCTTTGTTCTGCTTGGGTAGTGCCAGATCCTGCCTCGTGTTTTGGTATGCTGGTTTTTTTGCGCACTTGCGGAGCAAACCATGGCTTATGACCTGGAAAAACGGCTGGTGATCGGGCTGGCCTCCAGCGCCCTGTTTGATCTGAGCCAGTCCCATCAGGTCTTTCAGGAACAGGGCGAGGCGGCCTATCGCGACTATCAGCTGGCACGCGAGCACGAACCCCTGAAACCGGGCGTGGCCTTCTCCTTTATCCGGCGTTTGCTGGCCTTGAATGACCTGTCCCCCGACGATCCCTTGGTCGAGGTGGTGCTGCTGTCTCGCAACGATCCCAATACCGGCCTGCGGGTGATGAATTCGATTCGACACCATGGTCTGGACATTACGCGAGCCGTTTTTTTGCAAGGAGGCGATCCCAGCCCGTATATCCAACCCTTGTCGATCAGCCTGTTTCTGTCCGCCAATCAGCAGGACGTGCATCGCGCGGTGCAGCAAGGGTATCCGGCTGGACAGGTCCTGAACTCCTCTTACGAGGATGCCTATGACGATCAGCCGATTCGTGTGGCCTTTGATTTTGATGGCGTGATTGCCGATGACGAGTCCGAGCGCGTCTACCAACAGCAGGGGGGCTTGCCTGCTTTTTTCGAGCATGAAATGCGTTTGGTGCAACAACCGCATAATCCCGGCCTTTTGCAGGCTTTTTTGCTAAAACTGGCGCATATTCAGGAAGTGGAGCAGCAGCATCAGCAACACCATGCCGACTATGTGCCGCGTCTGCGTATTGCCATTGTGACGGCACGCAACGCACCCGCTCACGAGCGTGTGATCAACACCATACGCAGCTGGGGCATCGAGGTGAATGAGGCTTTCTTTCTGGGCGGCATTGAAAAGCGGCGGGTGCTGGAGGTCTTGCAGCCTCATATTTTCTTTGATGACCAGACTACCCACCTGATTCCTACTGCGCAGACTCTTCCCTCCGTGCACATCCCGTTCGGGTTTGTTAATCACCCAGCGGCCAGCGGGGTGGAGCAGGAAAAAGAGTGAAAACAGCTTAAACCACGGTGGACAGGGAGGCCTTAGGCCTGTGCCAGAGACCGGCTGACGGCGCGTGCAGCAGGCTGGATCAGGGTGGCCAGTGCCTCGGGGCTGATTGCCTCAAAGCGTTCCAGGCTTCCCAGCAAGGTCAGGCTGCCAAAGATACGCTTGGCATCATCGAAAATGGGTGCAGAAATCCCGCCTATGCCCGGATTGATCTGTTCTTTGGTGATGCAGTAGCCGGCGCGACGCAGCTCCTGCATATGCGCGGAAAAAGCCGGCCAGTCCTTGCCCAGGCGTTGTACATAATCCAGGTGCTGGTTTTTCTCGTACAAACGGCGAAGATGACGGGTAGGCAGGTACGCGGTGATGATGCGCGCCGTGGAGCTGCGGAACATGTCCATCGTGCGGCCTCGCCCAAACAGCAGCTCGAAGCGCTCGGGCCCTGTTTCCTGGTGGGTGGTCAGAATGCGTTCGCCATATTGCTGGCCAATCAGGACATCCAGCCCGGTTTGCTCAACCAGAGATCGCAACAGAGGGCGACAGCGGCTGACCAGCGGATCAAATTCGCGGATCAGCAAATCCATTTCAATAAACCGTGGCCCAGGTGCGTAGCCTTCTGGGCTGCGAATCAACAGGCCGCTATTGCATAGCTCTTTCAGATAGCGATAGGTGGTGGCGGGAGGATAGCTCAGGCGGGTGCAGATGGTCTCCACATCCAGCACCGGCGTGTGTGCACCGTACAAGTCCAGAATTTGCAACATGCGTCTTAGACTATTCATGTGCCCTCGTCAAAATGGAGTTGTTGGTTCTCTATTCTAACCACGCGGCGGCCTGTCAGTGGGGCGCAACATCGGGCAAGTCCCCCTTCTACTGGTTTATACCTAAACCATCACATTATTCGGAAATTTTTCTCAGACTGCGGTAATAATCTGGAGAACAAGCGGGTCTGTTATGCATTTGCTTACACATGGCCTACCCTTTTTGTGACGCTGGGCACGACACGGGCCCGGCATCGGTTTTTAGAGGCGGACATGGATCAGGCTCAGCCCAGTCAGGTGTCGTTGGAAATCAAGAATGTACTGTTCATCATGTGTGACCAGTTACGCGCGGATCACCTGTCCTGTTATGCCCCCGGCGGTGCATTAAAGACGCCCAATCTGGATCGTTTGGCGGCGATGGGGATGCGCTTTGATCGCGCCTATGTGAACTCGGCCGTCTGTGGCCCCGCACGGGCTTCGTATTACACCGGCCGCTACCCCTTGTCGCACCGGGTTACCTGGAATCGCGTTCCTCACCCTATCGATGAGCTGTATCTGGGCGATTATCTGGCCCAGTCCGGACGGGATTGCCATCTGCTGGGCAAGACCCATCATGTGCCGGACCCGGCTGGCGCCCGTGCCGGGCGCTTTCAGGTCCAGCCCGAGGGAGCCGAGCGCTTCTGGCAAGGGGGGTTTACGGCCATCGAGCGCTATGACGGTCACTTCGAGATGGGCCCCGATAGTGAGTACCGCCAGTATTTGCAAAACAAGGGCTATGACAGCGAGCGGCCCTGGGAAGATTATGTGATCGGCAGCCAGGACGCCCAGGGGCAGTTTGCCTCTGGCTGGTACATGCGCAATGCCAGCCTGCCGGCACGGGTCAAGGCCCAGGACTCTGAAACCGCCTACTTTACCCAGCGCGCCATGGATTTCATCACCGCCAAAGGTGAAGAGCCCTGGGCCTTGCACCTGTCTTTCATCAAACCGCATTGGCCGTACAAGGCGCCAGCGCCCTACCACGACCGCTTTGGCGCGCACGATGCCTGTGCGCCAGTGCGGGCCGAGCACGAGCGCCAGCAGGCCCATCCGGTCCATGCCGCCTATCAGCAGCATGAAGAGTCCCGGTCTTTCGCTCAGGACGAGGTCTGGCGCACGATCAAGCCCGTGTATATGGGCCTGGTCCAGCAGATCGACGATGAGGTCGGCCGTTTGCTGGACCAGCTCGAACAGCAGGATCGCCTGAAAGACACGCTGATTATTTTCAGCTCGGATCATGGTGATTTGCTGGGCGATCACTGGCTGGGCGAGAAAGAATATTTTTTTGAAAACGCTATTCGCGTGCCGCTGATCGTGGTTGATCCCCGGGCGTCGGCGAACGCCACACGCGGACAAGGCAGTGATGCCTTTGTGGAGTGTGTGGACGTGACGCCCACGATTCTGGATGCCTTGCAACTGCCCGCCCAGGAGCATCGCGTGGAAGGCCGCTCCCTGATTCCCCTATTACACGGTCAATCCGCTTGGGCTCGTGAGTATACCGTCGCCAGTCTGGACTACGCGTATCGGGAAGCCCGTCAGATCCTGGGTCGCGGGGTGGAGGAGTGCCGGGGGCTGATGCTGCGCGATGGAGACTATAAATACATACATTGGCAGGGCTATCGGCCCCAGCTGTTCGATTTGAAACAAGACCCTGACGAGCTGCACGACCTGGGCGCGGACCCGGCGTACGCAGCGGTTTGTCGGCGTATGAAAGAAGGCCTGCTGGACTGGCATGACACCCTGAAAGGGCGTGCCAGCGAAAGCTGGGCTGCAGTAGAAGATCGTACCAATGCGCATGAGCGCATGATGAACATCTTGATTGGACGATGGTAAATACGCTGCGGGGGGCTGCCAGTGTGGGTGGCGGGCCGCAATTAATAACGATAAGGAGTGGACAATGAAACAGCTTAAAAATACGACGCTGGCCCTGTTGCTGGCCGGAGTAGGCGCTCTGGCGCCGATGATGGCTCAGGCGGCCTGGCCGAGCACGGAGCAGGTACGTATTGTGGTCCCCTACCCGCCCGGCACCGAGCCTGACATTCTGGCCCGCGATCTGGGTGTGCATTTGAACAAGGCCACGGGCAAAGTCTTTGTGATTGAAAACCGCCCGGGCGCCAATGCCATTATTGGCACCGATAATGTGGTCAAGGCCAAAGGCGATGGTTCGGCCTTGCTGATGGTGGACAGTCTGGCGGTATCGACCAACCCTCTGCTCTACAGCAACCTGCCCTACAAATGGGAAAAAGACTTGAAGCCGGTCACCACGGTAGCAGGTGTGAACCTGTATCTGCTGGTGCGCAATGACTTTCCGGCCAAGGATTACAAGGAATTCATTGCCCAGGCCAAGAAGGCCAACGGAGATACCAATGTGGGCACAGGCGGACGTGGGCATGTCACGCACCTGGGCATGGGCCTGCTGGGCCGTGAGGAAGGCGTGAACTTCACTTACATTCCCTACAAAGGCATGGCCCCGGCGACCAATGCAATTCTGGGTGGCGAGACGGATGCCATGCTGGTCGGTGGCATTCTGGCATCCCAGCATGTGAATGGCGGTAAAGTCCGGATCCTGGCCGTCGGTGCAGACAAACGGACCGAGCTGCTGCCAAACGTGCCGACTGTCGAGGAAGCAGGCGGCCACGCCAACAGCATCCCTACCACTACGTTTGCACTGTTTGCTCCCGGCACCACGCCTGATGAGACGGTAAAGGAAATTCAGGAAAAAGTGGATGCGGCACTGAAAACTCCCGAGATGCAGGCGGCTTTCAAGAACCGTGGTCTGGCCCAGTTCTACACCACCCCAGCCCAGACGCTGGAGCGTGTGCAGAACGACTCCAAAGTTTATTCCGAGCTGATCCCTACCCTGGGCATTCAGCCTGAATAAACGGCGGGTCGGGTAGCGCCCTGTGCCGGCAAGCGGTCGGCCGGGGGCGTTGGAACCGGCAGGACTGCGTCAACAAAAAACACCACCCACACATCGCCTGAGCGGTGTGTGGGTGGTGTTTCTGAATGCTGGCCGTCTCTCTCTCCCACTCCTGGCTGGACCATCCAGATCCCCAGGCAGCAGGGTTAGAACCGATAGTGTGCGCGGTCGTGCTGCGTTTTACTGCTCGTTATAGTCGTGCTGCTCGGAAATCAGGCGTCGCAAGGTGGCCTTGAGGGCATTGACGTCCAGGGGTTGCAGGCGCTGGACGACCTCCTGCTCGTGCAGGCGGGCCTTGGCAATCAGGCCGGAGATCAGGGTCTGCCCTTCTTCGGTAATGCGCACCAGCGTGATGCGACGATCCACATCGTGGGCTACGCGGCGCAATAAACCTTGTTTTTCCAGTCGATCCAGCAAACGGGTGACAGTTGGTTGCTTGGTGGTCGCAATGCGCGCCAGGTGCCCAATACTGACCTCGCCCGCGCCGGACAGGGTGGACAGGACACGCCATTCGGAAATGGACAAACCGTTGCTCAGCACCACTTCGTGGAATTCGGCAGAGATCAGCTGGCTGGCCTGGGCCAACAGGGCGGGCAGGTAATTTTCGACAAAGACGGTGTCGTGTTCGGTGGGGCTCATGGTGCTTATTGTCATTACAGGCTAGTGGGTGCCGCGAATCTGCAGGGGCGTGGGCCCGAGCAGATGGTCAGGCCTGAAGACCCCGCGCGGCGGCAACAGGGCTCACTATAACCAAGCTGTCCGTTCGCGTGTCGCAAATAATTTGGCGTCTTTACTAGGGAAAACCATGAGAATGGATATGTTGAGATATAAACATATTCCGATGAAAATAAATACCATGTTCACAATACGCGGTAAGTAAGGAAAGAAAATGGCTGAGCGATCATTTGTCGAAGAAGTCAAAAAGCTGCGCCTGGGGGATGGAGACGTATTCAGTGGCGAAGGCATCTTGGCGGTGACCAAGGCCCTGCTGGAATCGGGCGTGTCCTATGTGGCCGGTTACCAGGGTGCGCCTATCTCGCACTTGATGGACGTGCTGGCCGATGCCCAGGACATCTTGCAAGAGAACGGAATCCGTTTTGAAAACAGCGCCAGCGAGGCGACCGCGGCGGCCACACTGGCTGCGTCGGTCAACTACCCGCTGCGTGGCGCCATCACCTTCAAAGCGACGGTAGGCACCAACGTGGCCTCTGACGCGCTGGCCAACCTGGCCTCGGGTGGGGTCAAGGGCGGTGCGCTGATCATCGTGGGCGAAGACTACGGCGAAGGCTCGTCCATCATGCAAGAGCGCAGTCACGCTTTTGCCATGAAGTCGCAAATGTGGATGCTGGACCCGCGTCCTAACCTGCCCTGTATTGTGCAAGCGGTCAAAGACGGTTTTGATTTGTCTGAAGCGTCCAACACCCCTGTCATGTTGCAGCTGCGCATTCGCGCCTGCCACGTGCATGGTCAGTTTGTGGCCTCGGACAACCGCCGCGCCAAATTCACCATTAAAGAAGCCATGGAGCAGCCCACACGCGACATCAATCGCATTGTGTTGCCGCCTGCCAGCTTCCTGCATGAAAAAGAAAAGATCGAACAGCGCTGGCCGAACGCCGTCAAGTTCATCGAAGAGCGTCAGCTCAATGAATTCTTTGCTGATGGCACCGACGATGTGGGTCTGATCGTTCAGGGCGGTGGCTACAACACCGTGATCCGCGCTTTGGAACACCTGGATCTGGCCGATGTGTTTGGCGAATCCAAAGTGCCCATGTACGTGATGAACGTGGCCTACCCGCTGATCGAGTCCGAAATCGTCCGTTTCTGCGAAGGCAAACGTGCGGTGCTGGTGCTGGAAGAGGGTCAGCCCAACTTTGTGGAACAGAACATTTCCGACATCGTGCGTCGCCACAATGTGGACGTCACCCTGCACGGCAAGGACCTGCTGCCACTGGCCGGTGAATACAACACCGCCACCATGCTCAAAGGCCTGCGCGCTTTCATGGAAAAATATGGCCGCGTCGAGCCTCTGGCTCCTCGCAAACCACGTGTGATCCCGATGAAAGTCGAGACGGTGGAGCGTCCAAAAGCGGAACAAGCCAGCCTGGTGGACGTGGAAGCCGCCGAAGTCAAACCGTTGGGCAGCCTGGACGAAAACGTTCATGCCCGTCCTCCCGGGTTTTGTACTGGCTGTCCCGAGCGTCCTATCTTTACCGCGTTGAAACTGGTGGAGCGCGAACTGGGCGAACACCACGTCTCTGCCGACATTGGCTGTCACCTGTTCTCCATTTTGCCGCCCTTCAATCTGGGTAACACCACCATGGGCTACGGTCTGGGCGGCGCCGGTTCGGCAGCCTTGAACGTGGAGTCCGACAAGCGCGCCATCTCGGTCATGGGTGACGGCGGTTTCTGGCACAACGGTCTGACCAGTGGTATTGCCAATGCGGTATTTAACCGCAGTGACAACCTGACCATTGTGATCGACAACAGCTACACCGCCGCCACGGGCGGTCAGGACATCCTGTCCTCCAAGGCCAAGAACGAAACGCGCAGTACCGGTCACCTGATCGAGAAAGCCGCGCGTGGCGTGGGTGTGGAATGGCTGCGCATGATCCGTCGCACCTACGACCTGAAGACCATGACGGCCACTTTGCGTGAAGCCCTGACGACCAAGGAAAAAGGTCCCAAGGTGCTGGTGGCGCAAAGCGAATGTATGTTGAACCGTCAGCGTCGCGAAAAAGGCCAGGTCCGCAAGGCAGTGGCGGCAGGTGAGCGCGTGGTGCGCGAGCGCTTTGGCGTGGACCCGGACACCTGTACCGGCGATCACTCCTGCATCCGTCTGTCCGGTTGTCCGTCGCTGTCGATTCGCCCCAACCCGGACGCTCTGCGTCAGGACCCGGTGGCCAATGTGATGAACAGCTGTGTGGGTTGCGGTCTGTGTGGTGAGGTTTCCCACGCGGCGATTCTGTGCCCCTCGTTCTACCGGGCTCAAGTCGTCAGCAACCCGACTGGCTGGGACAAGTTCCGCGAAAAAACCCGCCGTGGCTTTATTGGCTGGTTGCAGCGTCGTGACGCTGCCCGTCGTGATCGTCTGGCCTTCTAAGCACACCCGTAGAGATTCTTATCATGCAGATCAAACCAATCAAGATTGCTATTTTGGCCATGGGTGGCGAAGGCGGCGGCGTGCTGGCCGACTGGATCGTCAACCTGGGCGAACAAAACGGCTACTTTGCACAAACCACCTCGGTGCCGGGCGTGGCCCAGCGTACCGGTGCCACGATTTATTATGTGGAGCTGTTTCCGCACTCGGCCGCACCTGATGGCAAGAGGCCGGTGCTGGCCTTGATGCCCATGCCCGGCGATGTGGACGTGGTCCTGGCATCCGAGCTGATGGAAGCGGGTCGCGCCGTGCAGCGCGGCCTGGTCACCGAAGACCGCACCACATTGATTGCCTCTACGCACCGCGTCTACTCCATTGCCGAAAAATCGGCCATGGGCGATGGCCGGGTGGATGACAATGCGCTGATTGCGCACGCCACGCAGGCTGCCAAGCGTTTTGTGTATTTCAATATGGAAAAAGCGGCCGAGGACTCGGGCAGCGTGATTTCCGCCGTGCTGTTTGGTGCCTTGGCCAGTACGGGTGTGCTGCCCTTTAGCCGCACCCAGTTCGAGCAGACAATTGAGCGCGGTGGCGTGGGCGTCAAGCCCAGCCTGAAGGCTTTTGGCGCTGCTTACGCTCGTGTGGCCGAAGGTGATGCCGGCAAGGCCGAGTCGGATAACAAACCGGTTGATATGGCAACGCTGGCTCCGCGTGACCCGGCTGTTGCCAAGCTGATTGACCGTGTTCGTGCCGAAGTGCCTGAGCAGGCCCAGCCCATCGTGGTGGAAGGGGTGCGCCGTGTTCTGGACTTCCAGGATGTGGATTACGCCAATTTGTACCTGGACCGCCTGAAAAAGATCAGCCGCTTCGCACGTCCGGATGACGTGGCCCTGGTGCGTGAAACGGGTCGGTATCTGGCCTTGTGGATGTCTTACGAAGATGCCATTCGCGTGGCCGAGCTGAAAACCCGTGCCAGTCGTTTTGACCGCGTCCACAAGGAAGTGCGTGCTGCCGATGGCCAGATCGTGGCGATCAATGAATACATGCATCCGCGTGTGGAAGAGATCAGCGAAATCCTGCCGTTTGCCAGTGTTGGCCGCTGGCTGATGCGTCCTACCTGGGGCAACAAACTGGTGAAATCGCTGACCAAGTCCGGACGTGTCATTCAAACCAGCTCGGTGCGCGGCTTTATTCCTTTGTATCTGTTGTCGGGCTTTAAACGCTGGCGTCGTCGCACGCTGCGTTACCAGGCCGAGCAACAGCGCATTGAAAGCTGGTTAAAGCAGATTGAGCAGGCGGCCGATGCTCACCCGGCCCTGGCTTTGGAAATTGCCCAATGTCAGCGTCTGGTCAAGGGCTACGGCGATACGCATGCTCGCGGGCTGCGCAACTACCAGACCGTGATGTCGGCACTGGAGCGCAACCCCAGCACCTTGTCGCCAGCCATGCTGGGCGCCTTGCGCGATGCGGCCTTGGCCGACGAGCATGGCTCCAAGCTAGAGGCCACATTGCGCCAGTACGCCCTGGTGTAAAGGGTTCACCAGGCCGCTGGACAGCGGCCTTGGTGAAAACCCTTGAAGGCACGGATTTAACCCCCTAAATACTTTATTTCTAAAATATTCATAGTAGAATATAAATTCGGATTGACACGGTGACCGCGGCATGGAGAGCCAGACGTTCCGTGTCTATTTGGCCACTTGTTCACACTTGTTCAAGCACGAGTATCCCGCCTGTTGGTCAAACTGAAATTAGCCAAAGTTTGGGGGGCAAGAATATGAATCAAAGCGAAGCAGCACAGGATTTACTGGTAGAGCCAGCCGATGCTGGATTTGAAGGCCGTGTCGGTCCCAAGGACCCTGCCAGCCTGAAATTGTGGTTGCGCATGCTGACCTGCACCAAGCAGATCGAGGACGAGATCCGTCGTCGCCTGCGCCAGAATCATGGTATTTCGCTGGCCCGTTTTGATTACATGGCCCAGTTGTACCGCTACCCGCAGGGCCTGAAGATGGGCGAGTTGTCACGCTATCTGATGGTGACCGGCGGCAATATTACCGGACTGACTGACGAGCTGGCCCGAGAAGGCATGGTGTCTCGCCAGAGCAGTCCAACAGACCGACGTGCTTGGGTGTTGCGTCTCACCCCCAAGGGCAAAAGCAGTTTCGAGGCGATGGCCCAGGCCCACAGTGACTGGATTGCAGAAATGTTTGAAGGACTGGCGACAGACGAAGTTGTGCATATCCATCAGCATCTGGGCTTGCTGCGGGTGCATCTGCAAAGCACGGCCAGCTAGCATAAGGTGCATTCTGCCCGGTCTGTGAGGCCAGACAGAATGCGGATAGCGTCACAGACAGGCGCACAAAACACTTGCTAAAAAGGTGTCTACAACATGGTTTCCAAGCTGTACGAACAAGAACATCGCATCCGTTTTTCGGAATGCGATCCAGCGGGTATCGTTTTTTATCCGCAGTACTTTGTGATGTTTAACGACCTGATGGAAGCATGGATCGATTCCATGGTACCCGAGGGTTTTCACAACATGATCGCCAGCAAACGGGTAGGCATGCCCTCGGTACATATTGAAGCCGAGTTCAAGTCCATCAGCCGTATGGGTGATGATGTGGTGATGAGCCTGGGAGTGGAACGCATTGGCAACAGCTCCTTGACGTTGCTGTTGCGTTGCGTCGGCAAGGACGGCGTGCTGCGTATGCAAGTGCGCCAGACTGTGGTGACCACCTCGCTGGAGACCCACCTGGGTATTCCTATACCTGATTTCCTGCGCAACCCCATGCAAGCGTATGTGATTGCCCAGCCAGAAAGCAGCCAGGCTTAATCTAGTTTGAAGTAGTAGCAGGCAGTGTGCAGGTCAGGTATTTTTTTTGATTTAAATAGTTGACTTGTATAATATTTATTAATAAATATACTATGCTCGAAAGCATGTATTCAGACCATACGGACATATCATGAATATCGTATGTATTGGCGGAGGCCCAGCCGGCTTGTATTTCGGTTTGCTGATGAAGTTGCAAAACCCTCAGAACGAGGTTTTTGTGATCGAGCGTAACCGACCGTACGACACCTTTGGCTGGGGCGTGGTGTTCTCGGATGCCACCATGGAAAACCTGCGTGAAGCTGACCCTGTGTCCGCGCAGACCATCGGTGACGCCTTCAACCACTGGGACGACATCGAGTGCCATTTCAAAGGTAGCGCCGTGCGCTCCAGCGGTCATGGTTTCATCGGGATTGGTCGCAAAAAGCTGCTGAACATCCTGCAGGCTCGCTGCGAGGAAGTGGGCGTTAACCTGGTGTTCGAGACCGTGGTGTCGGACGACGCTGAGCTGGCCCGCAAGTACAACGCCGATATCCTGATTGCCTCTGACGGTATCAACAGCGCCATTCGTACTCGTTACCAAGACGTGTACCAGCCCGATATCGACACCCGCAACTGCCGTTTTGTCTGGCTGGGTACGGAAAAGGTGTTTGACGCCTTTAATTTCATTTTTGTGGAAACCGAGCACGGCTGGTTCCAGGCTCACGCCTACCGTTTCCAGGAAGGCCTGTCCACGTTCATCGTGGAAACGCCCGAGGAAACCTGGCAAAAAGCCGGTATTGGTGAAATGTCGCAGGAAGAGGCCATTGCCTACTGCGAGAAGCTGTTTGCCGATCACCTCGATGGCAACAAGCTCATCAGCAATGCCACGCACCTGCGCGGTTCGGCCATCTGGATTCGTTTCCCCCGCGTGATCTGCAACAAGTGGGTGCACTGGAAAGATTACGGCACCGGCAAGAAAGTGCCTGTGGTACTGATGGGCGATGCCGCTCACACCGCTCACTTCTCGATCGGTTCGGGCACCAAGCTGGCCCTGGAAGATGCCATCACGCTGGCCCAGCATATGGACCACGAGTCGATGGAAGAGGCGCTGAAAGATTACGAAGCCGCTCGTAGCGTGGACGTATTGCGCATTCAGAACGCTGCCCGCAACTCGACCGAATGGTTCGAGAACGTGGCCCGTTACGCCAATATGAAGCCCGAGCAGTTCACCTACTCCATGCTGACCCGTTCGCAGCGTATCTCGCACGAGAACATGCGGGTGCGTGATGCCGCCTGGCTGGAAAAATACGAGCGTTGGATGGCGACGGAAGCGGGCATGGAGCTGGCTGAGGGTGAAAAGGCCCCCTCGCCCATGTTCACCCCTTTCAAGCTGCGCGACATGCAGTTGAAGAACCGTATCGTGTTCTCGCCCACCCTGATGTACAGCGCCAAGGACGGCATGCCCAATGCCACGCATCACGTTCACTATGGCAGCCGTGCCATGGGTGGCGCTGGCCTGATCCTGGCTGAAATGACCGCCGTGACGCCGGAAGCTCGTGTCACCCCCGGTTGTACCGGTCTGTGGAACGACGAGCAGGCCGAGGCCTGGAAGCCTGTCGTGGCATTTGCCCACGAACAAGGCGCCAAGATCGGTGTGCAACTGGGTCATGCGGGTCGTCGTGGTTCGACGCAGCTGGGCTGGGAAAAAGCCAATCAGCCGCTGGCTGAAGGCAACTGGCCTTTGGTGTCGGCCTCCGCCCTGCCTTATCAGGCTGGTGTGACGGCTGTTCCTACCGAGATCACCCGTGCCCAGATGGACGAGATTCGTGACGCCTTTGTGACCGCTGCCAAGCGCGCTGACCAGGCCGGTTTTGATTGCATTGAGCTGCAAGCCGCTCACGGTTACCTGTTGTCCAGCTTTATCTCGCCGCTGACCAATCAGCGTAGTGATGAGTTTGGTGGTAGTCTGGAAAATCGCATGGCTTACCCGCTGGAAGTGTTTGCAGCCATCCGCGCCGTCTGGCCAGAGAACAAGCCCATCATGGTGCGTATCTCGGCCACAGACTGGGCCGAAGGCGGCAACACGGCGGACGACGGTGTGGAAATTGCCCGCTTGTTCAAGCAAGCCGGTGCCGATCTGATCGACGTGTCCTCGGGTGAAGTGGTGCTGGAGCAGCAGCCAATTTACGGCCGCATGTACCAGACTCCATTCTCCGACCGTATCCGTAACGAAGCCGGTATCGCCACCATGGCGGTGGGCTCGATCATGGAAGCGGATCATGCCAACAGCATTATTGCCGCAGGCCGTGCTGACCTGTGCGCCTTGTCGCGCGGCTTCCTGGCCGATGCGAACTGGCCGCAACGTCAGGCTGCGGAGTTGGGCTACACCGACCTGGCCTGGCCGGTTCAGTATGAGTGGGGCAAAGACTGGTTGCAGCGTCAGATCAAGCGTGCGCCAGTCGCCCAGGATGGCCCAGCCAAGTCATAAAACACAAAAGGAGACAGCATCATGTCGGAAGAACGTTTTGACACCCATCGCGAAAGCGTGATCGGTCGTGCTGATGTTGAGGACACGCCCGAACTGGTGAAGTACTACCAGGATTTGACTCAATTTGAGGCCGGTGCCTTGTGGACCGTGGCCAACAAGATTGAGCCCTGGGAGCCCAAGTCCGAGTCCGTGCCGGTGGTGTGGCGCTACCGCGACCTGCGCGACTATGTGTTGCGCTCGGTGGATCTGGTCAGCCCTGAAAAAGCCGGTCGTCGCGTGATTTACCTGAACAACCCCGGTCGCCAGGAAGTGTCGGCGGCGGTGGGTTGGCTGTACTCCGGTTTGCAGGTCATGAAACCGGGTGAAGCGGCTTCCGCACATGCTCACTCCTCCTCGGCCCTGCGTTTTATTATGGAAGGCCGTGGCGCCTACACCATCGTGGACGGGCACAAGATGACGCTGGGTGCCAACGACTTTGTGTTGACCCCCAACGGCTGCTGGCACGAGCACGGCGTGGAAGCCGACGGCCTGCCTTGCATCTGGCAGGACGGTCTGGACATTCCCCTGGTCAATGCGTTGGAAGCCGGTTTTTACGCCGTTCACCCGGATCTGGCCCAGGCCATTACGCATCCCGTCAACGACGCGGTGGGAATCTGGGGTGGCCGTGGTTTGAAGCCCACTTTGCACGACTGGCAAAAACCCTACTCGCCGCTGCTCAAGTACGAGTGGGAGCCGACGTACGAAGCCTTGTCAGCCTACGCCAAGGTAACGGACGGCAGCCCCTTTGATGGCGTCATCATGGACTACATCAACCCGCTGACCGGCGGCCCTGTCATGTCCACCATCGGCGCCAGCATGCAGATGCTGCGCCCCGGTGAGCACACCAAGGCCCACCGTCACACGGGCAGCATCATTTATCAGTGTGCCAAGGGTGAAGGGTATTCCATCATCAATGGCAAACGCTTTGACTGGCGCGAACGCGACATTTTCTGCGTCCCTTCCTGGATGTTCCATGAGCACGTGAATGGTTCCTCGTCGCAAGACGCCTGCCTGTTCTCGTTCCACGACCTGCCTGTGATGCGTGCCCTGAATCTGTACCGCGAAGAAGCGTTGGCAGAGAACGGCGGCCACCAGGTGCTGCTGTAAGACTACTTGTTTAACTTATTTGGACGGCCTGCCAAGGCGGGCCGACCCGATTTATTCAAGCCATCTGCGCAAGATGGCCCAATCTGGAGATAGAAATGCGTCTTGTAACGTACCGTAGTGAAGTTGCTGCCGCTGGCCGCTTGGGCGCCATTGTGGGCGATCTGGTGGTTGACCTGGGTTACCTGGGCGACGCCACAGGCCACATGCTGCCTGACAATATGCTCGATTTCATCGACCTGGGCCCAGCCGCTGTGACTTCCACGGCTCGCTTGCTGGAAACCTACGCCGACGATATGCCTTTTGGCGTGGCACTGCCCTTGGCCAACGTCAAACTGTTGGCTCCTATCCCCCGTCCACGCAAGAACATCTTTGGTATCGGCCTGAACTACGTGGAACACGTAGCCGAATCCAGCCGTACCCTGGACACCTCCAAAGAGCTGCCTAAGCAGCCCGTGATTTTCTCCAAGCCGCCTACCACCGTGATTGGCCCCGGCGATGCCATCGAGCACAACAAGAACATCACGCAGCAAATGGACTGGGAAGTGGAACTGGCCGTGATCATGGGCACCCGTGCCCAGCGCGTGGCCAAGGAAGACGCCCTGAAGTACGTGTTCGGCTACTCCGTCATGATCGACGTGAGCGCTCGCGACTGCCGTCGTGCCGGTCAGTGGATCTACTCCAAAGGCCAGGACACCTACGCGCCATTCGGTCCTGTGATCGTGACGGCCGATGAGCTGACCGATCCTCACAACCTGAACCTGAGCCTGACTCTGAACGGTGTGACCAAGCAAAGCTCCAACACCAAGCACATGCTGTTCAACGTGAATGACCTGATCGCTGACATCAGCGCCGGCATCACGCTGGAACCCGGTGACATCATCGCCACCGGTACACCAGAAGGCGTGGGCGCTGGCCGTGATCCTCAAGAGTGGATGTGGCCTGGCGACGTGGTGCATGCTGTGGTGGAAGGCATCGGCGAATTGCGTCACCCCATCGTGGACGTGACCCCCCAAAACTAAGTAAAGGAGAGCATGATGCTGGAATTGCGTCAGTTCAAGGCCGCCGCCGTTCAGGCAGCGCCTGTGTTCCTGGACACGAATGCGACCATCGAAAAAGTATGTCGTCTGATCAATGAAGCAGCCGACAACGGTGCCGAGCTGATCGCCTTCCCCGAGGTGTTCGTCTCCGGTTACCCCTACTGGAGCTGGGTGATGAACCCGATCGAGGGCAGCCCATGGTTCGAGCGCCTGTGCAAATCGGCCATCGAAGTCCCAGGTCCCGAGATCCAGAAGGTTGCGCAGGTTTGTCGTCAGCGCAAGGTCAATGTGGTGTTGGGTGTGAACGAGCGCAGTCCCGTTGGCATCGGCACTCTCTACAACACGCTGGTCACCATCGGCGCTGACGGTCGCATTTTGGGCCGTCACCGCAAACTGGTGCCCACCTGGGCAGAAAAACTGACCTGGGCTAACGGCGACGCCTCCTCGATGCGTGTGCATGACACCACCATCGGCCCTCTGGGCGCCTTGGCGTGCGGCGAAAACACCAACACGCTGGCTCGTTTCAGCCTGTTGTCGCAAGGCGAGCTGGTCCACGTTGCCAGCTACATCGCCTTGCCCGTGGCACCGAAGGACTACGACATGGCTGAAGCCATTCGCCTGCGTGCTGCTGCACACTGCTTTGAAGGCAAGGTGTTTACGGTGGTGGCCTGCTCGACGGTTTCCGAGGAAATTGTCGAGGCCATGTCCGCCACTCATCCCGAAGCGCGTGATCTGCTGGCTCGTCCCAACAGTGCGTTCTCGGGCATTATTGGCCCCGATGGCCGCGTGCAGGGCGAAGCCCTGATCGACAAGGAAGGCATTGCCTACGCCGACATCGATCTGTCGCGCTGCATCCAGCCGCGTCAAATGCACGACATTACGGGTCATTACAACCGTTTTGACGTGTTTGACCTGCGTGTGAACCGCAAGGCTTTGACGCCTGCCCGCTTTTACGAAGGCGATGCCGCGTCCCAGCCCGACCTGAACCCTGCCGAGTTCTCCGTTCTGGACGACAAGGAAGCGTAAGCAGGTTCAAGACGGTCCCCTTCCTGTGTTGGATCGGGACCGTTTTTTGACGGGGCGCTTTGCTCAAGCACCCGGTCAAAAACCGCTGTGGCCTGGCCGCAGTGGTCAAAGATGCACACTGCCCGTTTTTGAAAAAGGGGCAGCGCCAGCCTGGAGGAGTGGGCTGTTTTAACGGCTGCTTCCCTTCCTGCATGGGCAGGACAGGCACTTATAACGATGACATAAGATCCCCGTAGGAGATGAAATGAGCGACAAGAACCCATTGGCAGCCTTTATCCAGGCAATCGACAGCAAACAGGTCCGTTTCGTGGATCTGACCCAGACCCTGTCTCCCAGCTTCCCCGCCTTGCAGCTGCCCCCCCAGTTTGGCCAGACTGCTGGTTTCTCGATTGAGCGCATTAGCCAATACGACGAGAATGGCCCAGGCTGGTACTGGAACAACTTCACCTGTGGCGAACACACCGGTACCCACTTTGACGCGCCCGCTCACTGGATCTCCGGCAAGGATCATCCGGACAACACCGTCGACACCATTCCTGTCGACAACTTTCTGCGTCCCGCCGTTGTGGTGGACGCCTCGGCCGAAGTGGCCCAGAACGAAGACTTCATCCTGACCTCCGAGTTCTTGCAGAACTGGGAAGCCCAGCATGGCCGCATCCCTGAAGGTGCCTGGGTGCTGTTTCGCACCGATTGGTCCAAGCGTGTCAACGATGCCGCCGCGTTTCTGAACATGCGTGAAGACGGCGCTCATACGCCTGGCCCAGCTCAGGAAGCGGTGGAGTGGATGATTCACGAGCGCAAGGTGCACGGCTTTGGCGTTGAAACCATCAATACCGATGCGGGCCAATCCTACGCCTGGCCAGTGGCTTACCCTTGCCACACCCTGATGCACGGCGCCAACCGTTACGGTTTGCAGTGCCTGTGCAACCTGGATCAGTTGCCCCCTCAGGGCGCACTGATCATGTCGGCCCCTCTGAAGATTGAAGGCGGCTCCGGCAGCCCGCTGCGCGTGGTCGCACTGGTAGCTCAGTAAACGCAAAACGGGGAGAAAATGGCAGAATTGTGCACGACACGGTTCTGCTGTTTTCTCACCTAGTGGTTTTCCATTATATTCGGCAGTATATATTTATCCGTAAACTATTCATCAATAAAACAAATTCACGAAAGAATGAATAGAGATCCAGCCGTACAGCCAGTGTCGGTGTCAGGCAGCCGGTTTTAGCGGAGACAGTAGACGAGCCTTACGCAGCCTTTTGGGGCCGTCCCCTTGCCCCCTGCGGCGCTACATGATGCCATGGCTTGGCCGTTTTGGCTGGGTAATTGATGTAGTCATGCTCAATGGTAGGCACACGATGGATACTTTTGAACTCGTCATCCGGGATATCCAGAACGCATCCCCGCTGATTCGCAGTTTTACGCTAGAGCCTGCCCAGGCCGGTTCCCTGCCCGCATTTGCGCCGGGTTCGCACCTGCAGGTACAGATTCCTGATCTGAACGATCACCGCTGCTATTCCCTGATTTCCCTGGACGCTGACATGGCGCAGGGACCCCGCTGCTACCGTCTGGGCGTACGTCTGGAGGACAACAGCTCGGGTGGTTCACGGTACATGCACAGCCTGAAAGTGGGCGATACCTTGCGTGTGGCTGGCCCCAAGAATGATTTCCCTTTGCATGAGGGCGTCGAGGGTGAAACCGAGACCGTGTTGATTGCCGGTGGCATCGGCATCACCCCGATTGCCAGCATGGCCGCGGCCCTGCATCACCAGGGTCGCCCCTATCAGCTGCACTATGCAGGGCGCAGCGTGGAACAGTTGGCTTTCCTGGATGAGCTGAGCGCCTTGTCCGGCCCGGCTCTGCGTCATTACGCGGACGACAGCGAAGGCCGGTTCTGCCTCAATACCCTGCTCGATGGTTTGTCCAAAGATCAGCATATCTACGTTTGCGGTCCCAAAGGCATGATTGATGCCGTGATCGAAGCCTGCAAGCAGCGTGGCTGGCCCAGTGAGCATGTGCATTTTGAGCTGTTCGCGACCGCGGCTGCGCAGGAAGGGGACCAGCCTTTCGAGGTGGAACTGCGCCAGACCGGCGTCACGTTGCAGATCCCCGCCGACAAGACCATTGTTGATGTCATGGAAGAGCAGGGCCTGGACCCCATGATTGATTGCAAGCGCGGCGAATGCGGCGTCTGTACCTGTGATGTGATCGAAGGCGAGGTTGACCACCGCGACTATTTCCTGAGCGATTCGGAAAAAGCCAGCAACAAGGTTATCCAGATCTGTATTTCTCGTGCCAAGACCCCGCGTCTGGTGCTGGATCTATAAAGCCCAACGGCGACGGAGAACATGATGGAAAAGTATCGTGATAATCCCCAGGCCATCCGCGAATTGGTACGCGAGGCCGAGGTCCACAAGGATTTGTACATCAGCCAGGAGCTGTTTGAGCTGGAGATGGAACAGTTGTTCGCCAATACCTGGGTCTACGTTGGCCATGCCAGCCAGGTGCCCAATAAAGGCGACTTCTACACCACGACGGTCGGTACCGAGTCCGTCATTATGGTGCGCCATACAGACGACAGCATCCGTGTGCTGTACAACCGCTGCCCGCATAAAGGCGTGCAAGTGGCCGGTGAAACCTGTGGCAACACGGGCAAATTCTTCCGTTGCCCTTACCATGCCTGGACCTTCAAGACCGATGGCTCCCTGCTGTCCATCCCTTTGAAGAAAGGTTACGAAAATACCGGCTTTGAATGCACCGAAGCCAGCCAGGGCATGGCGGCGGTCAAGAATGTGCGGGTGTACCGCGATTTTGTGTTCTGCCGTCTGGCCGATGAAGGCATTGGCTTTGAAGAGTTCTTTGGCCAGTCCCTGAGCACCATCGACAATATGGTCGATCGCTCCCCCGAAGGCCGCCTGGAAGTGGCCGGTGGCGTGATGCGCTACATGCACCAGTGCAACTGGAAAATGCTGGTCGATAACCAGACCGATACCTGTCACCCCATGGTGGCGCACGAGTCCTCGGCGGGCACCGCCGTAAAAGCCTGGGAAGCGGCCCCTCCAGGTACGCCCAAGCCCATGGCGGTTGAGCTGTTTGCCCCGTTCATGTCGCCTTACGAGTTCTATGAAGGCATGGGTATTCGCGTGTGGGAAAACGGTCACGGCCATACCGGCGTGAGCAACTCCATCCACGCGGATTACTCCGAAATCCCCGGTTACTGGGACCAGATGGTCGAAGCCTACGGTGAAGAGCGTGCCAAAGCCATTTTGGGTGACACGCGTCACAACACCTGTTACTTCCCCAACATCATGGTCAAGGGCCCGATCCAGACCCTGCGTTTGTTCAAGCCCATTGCCGCGGATAAAACCCTGGTGGAGTCCTGGACTTTCCGCCTGGTGGGCGCGCCGGACACACTCCTGGAACGGACCTTGATGTACAACCGCCTGATCAACGCGCCTACTTCGATGGTCGGCCACGACGATCTGGAAATGTATGAACGCGCGCAGCAGGGTTTGCAGTCGCGGGGACGCGACTGGATGAACCTGGCGCGTCTGGTGGAAAAAGACGAAGACCAGCAAAAGAACGTGGTGATCAACGGCACCAGCGAAATGCAGATGCGCGCCCAGTTCCGTGCCTGGCTCAAGTTCATGCTGCCCGAGCAGCAGGCTAAACAAGAAGAGGAATAACCATGAGCGAAATCAGCCGTCAGGCCCTTATCGATTTTGTGTATGCGGAAGCCCGCCTGCTCGATGAAAAGCATTATGAGCAATGGCTCGATCTGTTTACCGAAGATGGTTACTACTGGATGCCGTTGGCACACGATCAGCAAGACGCCCGATTGCATGCCTCCCTGATGCACGAGGACAAGCTTTTGCTGCGTATTCGTGTTGAGCGTCTGGCTGGCCGTCGCACTTTTTCCCAGCAGCCCAAAAGCCGCAGTCATCACCTGCTCCAGCTACCCACGGTGGAAAGCATGGACGAGGAAAAAGGCGAATACACGGTACGTTGCGCCTTCCATTACACGGAAACGCGCGGCGACAAGCAGGATATCTATGTAGGTTGGAGTACCTACACCCTGGTGCGCCAGGACGACGCGTTGAAAATCCGGCTCAAACGGGTGGATCTGCTCAATTGCGACGCGCCCTTTGGCAATATCCAGTTGTTTATGTGACAGGACAGGAGAATTTTTGATGGCCAACACCACGGTCTACCAGGCTTTTCGAGACACCGCCCAGAAATGGGGCGACAAGCCCTTTGTATGTACCCTGCCTGAGACCGCCCAGATCTACGGTATTGAAGCGGGTGAGCTGACCTACGGTCAGGCGCTGGAACGCATTGACGCCCTGCGCGGGGCTTACGCCGCCGCGGGCTATGGCCACGGCCATCGCGTCGGCATTTTGCTGGAGAATCGCCCCGTATTTTTCCTGCACTGGTTTGCCTTGAACAGCCTGGGCGTGTCGATTGTGCCGATCAATCCGGACCTGCGCGCTGCCGAGCTGGAGTACCTGATTGGCCATTCCGAAATGATCATGGCCATTGCCCTGCCCAGCCGTCACCAGGATCTGGTAGAAGCGGCCCAGCGTGCAGGCCAGCCCTTTGCCATCATGGCCGACGGCGATGTGCCGCCCATGGTGGAGCGTGCCGCCGCCCGCTCCTGTGACATTCCCGATGAGCACAGCGAATGTGCCCTGTTGTACACCTCTGGTACGACAGGTCGCCCCAAGGGCTGCATGCTGTCGAACCAGTACTTTCATTATGCCGGTGAGTGGTACCGCGATATTGGTGGTCTGGCCTCGCTGGAGCATGGCAAGGAGCGCATGCTGACCCCGTTGCCCCTGTTTCACATGAACGCCATGGCCTGCTCGACCATGGCCATGGTCAAGACCGGCGGCTGCCTGATCTCCCTGGATCGTTTCCATCCACGCAGCTGGTGGGATTCGGTGCGCGAGTCGGGTGCTACCGTAGTGCATTACCTGGGGGTAATGCCCGCCATTCTGATGAAGGCCGAACCCAGCGAAAAAGACCGTCAACACCACGTGCGCTTTGGTTTTGGCGCCGGTGTGGACCGTGGTCTGCATCCTATTTTTGAAGAACGCTTCGGTTTCCCCTTGCTGGAAGCCTGGGCCATGACGGAAACCGGCGCCGGTGCCAGCATCATCGCCAATCACGAGCCACGCTTTATCGGCACCTCCTGCTTTGGCAAGGAAATGCCGGTGGTGGAAGTGCTGTTGCGCAAGGACGATGGCGAACCGGCCCAAGCCGGTGAAAACGGCGAGCTGCTGGTGCGCTCGGCTGGGGACAACCCACGTTACGGATTTTTCTCCGGCTACTGGAAAGATCCGGCAGCCACCGACGAGGCCTGGGAAGGCGGCTGGTTTCACACCGGCGATATTGTGTGCCGTGACGAGCAAGGCTACCTGCATTTTGTGGACCGCAAAAAGAACGTGATCCGCCGAAGTGGCGAGAACATCGCTGCCGTGGAAGTGGAAAACATCATGCAACAGCATCCGCTGGTGCGCTCCATTGCGGTGGCTGCCGTGCCTGATGCCATTCGTGGCGACGAAGTGATGGCGCTGGTGGTGCCCCACCAACCGATTGAAACCCAGGAGCAGCGTGAACAGGCCGCCCAGGAAATGGTGCGCTGGGGTCTGACCCAACTGGCCTACTTCAAGGTGCCCGGTTACGTCCTGTTTGTGGATGCCCTGCCGCTGACCTCGACCAACAAGATCCAGCGCGGTGAATTGAAAACCGTGGCGCTGGCAGCTTTGGACAACCCGGCCTGCGTGAACACGAATCACCTGAAAAAACGTCAGGAGGCCTGAGCCCATGGCCTTGCCGCAAGCAGCCCGCCAGGGCTATGACGATGTAGTGCTGGTCGCTCCGGTGACCATCCCCTACGAGCGCCATTCCGAGCAAACCGCCCATTGGTGGCTGGGTGCGGCATTGGGCCAGTTGCTGGCCCAATCCGGCCTGCAGAAAGCCGATGTGGACGGCGTGTGCGTGTCCAGCTTCACGCTGGGCAGCGACACCGCCGTGGGCGTGATGCAGCATTTTCAAATGAGCCCACGGTGGCTGGACCATATTCCGATGGGCGGTGCCAGCGGCGTGGTTGCCATGCGTCGTGCGGCGCGTGCCGTGCAATGTGGCGATGCGTCGATCGTGGCGTGCATTGCGGGCGATACCAATCACCGGGAATCGTTTAAGAACACGGTGGCAGGCTTCTCACGTTTCTCGCAGGATGCCGTCTATCCTTACGGTGCCGGTGGCCCCAATGCCAGCTTTGCGCTGCTGACGGACTACTACATGCGTCACTACGGTGCCACGCGTGAAGATTTCGGCAAGCTGTGTGTGGCCCAGCGTGACAATGCGCTGCGCAACCCGCACGCCCTGATGAAAAAGCCGTTGACGCTGGAGCAGTACATGGAGGCGCGCGTCATTGCCGACCCCATTCATCTGTTCGATTGCGTGATGCCTTGCGCGGGTGCCGAAGGCTATCTGGTGATGCGTCGGGAACAGGCTGAAGCACTGGGTCTGTCTTACGTTCGTATCCGCTCCACCATCGAACGTCACAACGCCTTTCCTCAAGACCCTGTTCAGTACCGCGGTGGCTGGGCCATGGACAAGGATGCCTTCTACGAACACGCGGGCCTTAGCCCGGCGGACGTGGACTTTATGGAAACCTACGATGACTACCCCGTCATCAACGTCCTGCAGTTTGAGGACCTGGGTTTTTGCGCCAAGGGCGAAGGTCCGGCATTCATCCGCAAGAACACCTTTACCGTGGATGGCAGCTTCCCCTTTAACACCAGCGGCGGCCAGTTGTCGGTAGGCCAGGCAGGCGCAGCCGGTGGTTATCTGGGGCTGGTTCAGGCCTTGCGCCAATTGACGGGTACCGCGGGTGATATGCAAGTGGCCAATGCCCGCATCGGTCTGGTGTCCGGCTTTGGCATGATCAATTATGACCGTGGCATCTGTACTGCCGCGGCCTTGCTGGAACGGGGGCAGTGATGAGCGATACCCAAATCTTGCCACCGGGCGCACGCAGCGCCACGGCAGTTGGCCTTACCGACGCCGCACGGCGTGGTGAGTTTGCCCTGCAAGTGTGCCCGTCCTGCGGCACGGTGCAGTATCCCGCCCGCGATGTGTGCGGCCATTGTTTGCACACCACGCTGAACTGGCAGGCCGTGCCCGATACGGGCGTGCTGCAGGCCACCACCACCTTGCATCACAGCAACGAGCCCTACTTTCAGGCACGACTGCCCTGGCGTATCGGTACCGTTGCGCTGGATTGCGGCCCGTTCGCCATCGCCCACTTGCCTGAAGGTGGGCAGGCGGACGAGAAAGTGCGCCTGAGTCTGGAACTGGATGCGGGTGGCGTAGCCGTGCTGGTAGCGCGCCCTGCACCCTGAATTTGCCTGGAGACAACAAGATGACACAAGCTCAATACACCGCCATTGTGACGGGCGGCAGCACCGGTATTGGTGAAGACATTTGTCGCAAGATGCTCGATCAGGGTTACACCGTGATCAGCATGGCGCGCAATGTGTTGCCCTGGACGCACGAACGTCTGCACTGCGTGCAGGTGGATCTGCTGGATGCAGCAGCAACCGAGAAGGCGGCAAAAGACATTGCCGAGCGCTTTGATGTGACCCACTTCATTCATAACGCCGGCGTGATCTGGCCGGCCTTGCTCGATGAGGTCAAACTGGAAGATTTGCAGGGTCTGACCCAGATCCACCTGGGTGCTGCCTTGCAGATTACCCAGGCGGTGGTGCCCGGTATGCGCGAGCGCCACTTTGGCCGGATCGTGCTGATGTCCTCGCGCGGCGCGCTGGGTCTGCAAACCCGGACTGCCTATGCAGCGACCAAGGCCGGCATGTTGGGCATGGCTCGCACCTGGGCGCTGGAACTGGCTGACCAGGGCATTACGGTCAACGTGATTGCCCCCGGCCCGATCACCACCAATATGTTTTACGACGTGGTGGAAGCCGGAAGCGAGCGCGAAGCCAAGCTGGCCGCCTCCATTCCGGTCAAACGCCTGGGCCGCGCGGACGATATCAGCCGCGCCACGATGTTCTTTTCAGACCCTGAAAACAGCTTCATCACCGGTCAGACTCTGTATGTCTGCGGTGGTGCCAGTGTGGGCACGTTGATCATCTGACCTGTTTGCGGCTGGGTTGACGATGATCGCGCCCTACGTGCGCGTGAAGCGCAGCCCATTTGCCGGCTTGCCTCTGAAAACCCCCTTGCCGGCTCAAGGGGGTTTTTATTTGGGTGGATTGGATTGGGGTGCAGACCTAGGGCCGCTTGCCTGTTTTTTTTTGGTGCCTGGCTCTGCAGTGGCGTTCAACTGATGGCAAATGTGGGACGTCAGCGCGCGGGTCTGCTCTGTTTTCGGCCCGTCTCAAGCCAATGTTGTCGGGTCCGTGCGCTCGCCCGGCGAGGTTTGAAGGCCGTGTGAAGGGCTGGCTTTTGTCCATGTATCGGCTCAGCCGGACGTCTTGTGACACCAATTCTTGCCATGTGAGATAGAAACCACGAATTCATGATTTTGGATGGAATTAAGGGTTTCTTTCTATTTACCTGGATTTGTTCATCTATAAACTATTTAGAACAGAAATATAACAATGTGACCCTGTTTTACGGGGCGCATGATGACCCAAAAAACAGGCCTTGTCGGGCCAAAATAAGTGGAGCTGTAATGAACGACGATCTGCCAGGAATGGAGCTGGTGCGTTCACGTGGAGTAGTACGGGTTGTTGAGACAATTCTGGATACTGCCTGTGTGGTCATCTTGATCCTGATGACAGGGATCACTACCGTGGACGTGATAGGCCGCTACGTGTTTCACGCCCCTTTACTGGGTGCGTATGAGGCCAGCGAACTGTTGCTGGGGGTGCTGATTTTTTCGGCGTTGCCGCGTGTCACCTGGCACCAGCAACACCTGACCGTCAGTTTGATTGATGCGTGGTTGGGTCCGGCGGCTCGTCGTGTCCAGCAGTTTGTGATCAATCTGATCTCTACCTTCATGCTGGCAGTGCTCACTTTCTATTTGTGGAAGCACGCCACCGAATTGAACGAGTACGGGGATATGAGCAACGCCTTGCAAGTGCCTATTGCCCCCTTTGCCTACATCATCGCCATCATGACCGGCATTGCCACCTTGGCTGCCTTGCTCAAGATTTTTAGCTCTCCACGCCGATAAAGACGGAGTTTTTTCATGTTGATTTCTATTATCGGACTGCTTGTTCTGCTCGGTAGCCTGTTTCTGGGTCTGCCCATTGCCTGGGGCATGTTGCTGGTTGGCACATTGGGTTTTGCCTTTTTTACAGGCATGGAAGCGGCCCTGATCATGGCGGCGCAAACCAGCTATGACACGGCCATGAGCTATAGCTTTACAGTGTTGCCGCTGTTTATCTTGATGGGCAACCTGGTCAACGCCTCGGGTCTGTCCAAAGACCTGTACAAGGCCGCTCACGCCTTTATCGGTCACCTGCGCGGTGGTCTTGCCATGGCAACCATTGTTGCCTGTGGTGCCTTTAGTGCGCTCTGTGGTTCCAGTATGGCCACTACAGCGGCCATGGGCCGGGTGGCCATGCCCAATATGCGCAAGTACAACTATGACGATCGTCTGGCTACCGGCAGTATCGCTGCGGGCGGCACGCTGGGCATTCTGATTCCGCCCAGCGTGATGATGGTGGTGTACGGGATCTTGACCGAAACCGATATCGGCAAGCTGTTCGCGGCGGGTTTCCTGCCCGGCATGGTGGCCATGCTGATGTACCTGATCACGGTCATGATTATTACCGCGATCAACCCCAGTCTGGGCCGTCCCGG
Organism: Alcaligenes sp. HNGD-HTN06; assembly: GCF_049932565.1. Taxonomy (NCBI): domain Bacteria; kingdom Pseudomonadati; phylum Pseudomonadota; class Betaproteobacteria; order Burkholderiales; family Alcaligenaceae; genus Alcaligenes; species Alcaligenes sp. HNGD-HTN06. The sequence continues at coordinate 67,731 of NZ_CP187782.1, forward strand.
TGAGAAAGCCAGCTGGCGCGAACGCTTTGAGGCAACCAAAGGCGTGATGGCCATTACCGTGCTGTTCATTGTCATCATGGGGGGGATTTACGGCGGTGTGTTCACACCGACCGAGGCCGCCGGCATTGGTGCTGCGGCCACCTTCTTGCTGACCCTCAAGCGTCGTGGCTGGCAGCCCCGCATGTACCTGACGGTGCTGATCGAAGCGGCGCAGACCACCGCCATCATGTTTGCGCTGGTCATTGGTGCGCTGGTCTTTACCAACTTCCTGTCCGTTGCGGGCTTGCCCAATCAGTTGCTCAGCTTCATCGAAGGCATTGATGTCTCGCCCATCATGGTGATCCTGATCATTTGTGCCATCTACCTGGTTCTGGGTTGTTTCCTGGAAACCATGTCCATGGTCATGTTGACGGTGCCTATTTTTTACCCGATCGTCGCCTCTCTGGGCTTTGATCTGGTGTGGTTTGGCGTGATCGTGGTGGTCGCGGCTGAAATCAGCCTGATAACCCCACCCTTGGGTCTGAACATTTTCATGATCAAGAACGTGATGCCCGATGTTCCCCTGGGCACCATCATCCGCGGGGTTGCACCCTTTGTCATGATGGACATTCTGCGTTTGCTCTTGCTGGTGTTTGTTCCCTGGATTGTTCTGGTCATTCCAAACAGTATGTAAAACCCGGCCCGGATGCAGTGGTGATCCGGGCAGCAGTACACCGCCGGGCCGTAACGACCCGGCAGCAAAACAATTTACGAGGAGTCGAGATGTGTGTTTTCAAGAAATTGGCCTTGAGCCTGGGCCTGGCGGCGGCAGCGCTGGCACCGACGATGCCGTCGGTGGCTGCTGAAGTGACCACTTTGCGTTTTTCCCAGTGGATGCCACCTGGCCACTTCATTGTGACCAATATGTTCGAGCCCTGGGCCCAGGAAGTGGAAAAAGCCACCGAAGGCCGTGTGAAGGTCGAGTTCATCAATGCGCTGGGCAAGCCGCAGGCGCACATGGATCTGGTGCGCAATGGCATTGCCGATCTGGGCATGTCGGTTCATAGCTACACCGCCAACCGCTTTCCCTTGATCGAGTTTGCTGAGCTGCCGTTCACCACTGATGACGGCGGTGTGAACTCGGTCGCCTACTGGCGCACCTATGAAAAATTCATGATGGATGCGAATGAGCACAAAGGCGTGAAATTGCTGGGCATGTGGACCAGTCCGGCCACGGTGATCTTCACCAGCCAGGACAATGTGCAAAGCATTGACGATCTGAAAGGCAAGAAGCTGCGCTCGCCCAGCCCTCTGTTTGATGCCATCGGCAAAGCACTGGGCATCGTGACCGTGAACGCACCGGCTTCTGACAGCTACGAAATGCTGTCGCGTGGCGTGATCGACGGCATGTACTTCCAGTACGACCAGCTGGATAACTGGAAACTGGACAAATTGGTCAAGACCGCTGTGTCGGTCCCAGGTGGTTTCGGTAAATCCAGCCAGTACCTGTTCATGAACGAGCGCAAGTGGAAGAGCTTGTCCGAGGCCGACCGCGCGGCTATTGAGAAGATCAGTGGCGAGTGGATTGCCAATGATTTCGGTTCCAAATGGCAAGCCGCCGAGCAAAAGGCGATTGAAAAGCACACGGCTGCCGGCTTGAAAACGCTGCGTCTGGAAGGTGAGGCGGCCGATCAATTGAAAGAGCGTCTGGCCTTTGTTGAAGAGGACTGGATCAAGGCGGCTGAAAAGAAAGGCGTGGATGGCAAAGCAGCGCTGGCTTATTTCCGTGAGCAGATCAAAGAGCTGAGCGCGGCCAAGTAAAGCAGCCCGCACAGCGCCCTGCCAGGGACCTGACCCCGCTGTCCAAGAGGACGGCGGGGTTTTTTTCGCGTGCTGACAGGTCCTTGCTTGTGTGGCGTGCTGGCATCGGTACGGTCATGTCGCCCTGGAGCTGGGCATCAGGGCTTGGGCGGTGCTCCTGAACCCAGGTCGTAATGCTGTCTGACTGCGTATTCAGCGATACTGGCCTCGATACCGTAGTACCTGGCCATGGCCTCGCCATTGAAGTAGGTATCGAATCGATCCCTTGAGCGCAGCGTGGTTCTGAAGTGATATCCAGGCAGGTCGATATGGGTGTGACCCTGTTCGATAGCCCGGGCAATAAGGGCTTGCCGTACATGATTTTGTTGCCAGGTGCCGTAATAACTGCGCAGTATCAGAGCAGTGGACACCAGCCAGAGTACGGCGCACACGCCCAGCGTCAAGGTCAGCGCGCGCTGGATGTTTGCGCGATGGGCGGATCGAGCCAGCAGATCATGTCCGTAGATCGACAGGGCCACCAGCAGATACATGAAAGAACCATTCAAGGCCCGTTTGGGGATATTGGGGGCCAGCATCAAGATGGCGTTGGCCAGCAGCGAGGCGGCGACCAGAAGCCAGATCATGCGTCTTGCCGGCGCGCTGGTGGTGGGTCCGCTCCAGACACGCCAGACCAGCATGACCAGGATCACTCCCCAGTAGCGCAACATGGCATCAGGAAAGCGGCGGCTGAAGTGCTCCCAGAGGCGCCAGGTCAGAGGCTGGTCGTACCAGGCGGTAAAGAATTCGGCGCGCACCTGATTGCCGGGCGCCAATACCAGCAGGCTGACTCCGATCCCCATGCATACCAGCCAGATCAGAGGCCAGGTTCCGAGGGATCGCGTGCGCCGGTAATGTTGAATACTCAGGCCGGCCAGCAGGCACCAGCTGATGATACCGGTGTTCTCGTTGGAGCAGCCTGCCAATACGGCAAGCGCACACAGGCCCAGACCGATTGCCGGCGATGTCGTCCCTTTTTGCAGACGCCAGACATAGGCCAGAGCAAAACCAAAATTGAACAGATTGGGCCATAAGTAATTGGCTGACCCCACCAGCCAAAAGGTGGTCTGCCCCAGATCCGGGTTCATGAGCCAATACAGCATGAAAACCAGCAGCACGATGGAAGGACGCAGTGTCTGTCCGGCCAGCCTGGCCCCCAGGGCTGACAGGATCAGGATCACGCCTGCGAGGGCGGCGGTACCCAGGCTGGCCTTTAACCAGGGTGGCGCCAGACTGAGCAGAGCGCTGGAAAGGGTATCCGAGACCAGCCGGCCGCTCCAGTTCAGGTAGTGGCGCGCGATTGCGTCCCAGGCAATGCCTTTGTTGGCATAGCTGAAGTCGTCCGAAATCATCGGCGTGAGTCGGTAGATGGACCAGGTCGCCGTCAGCGCCAGCATCACAAAGAAAATGAAGGTCCAGATAGCAAAACGGGGGCCGAGCAAAGGCAGGCTGAGTCGCGACTCAGCGTAAGGGAGGCTGGAGCTCATTGAAAGGAACAGCGGTACGTGTGAGCAGACCTCGGCCTTGGCATGACACCGTATCCGCGGCCCTGCGTGTTGAAGCCTTGGTAAACAGGAATATCGACCAGGCGGAAAGACAGGAAATTATCGCAGACATTCGTTGAAACGTAGCGTTTAACAGCTTTACCGAATGTCATTCTTTAAATCTAAACCAAATCGGGGTTTTCCCTGCTTTTGCGGCTTCTTGCGCTTATTGGCCAGGCGCTGCGCAAAGTGGATATACCGGCGCAAACGGCACTTCTACCATTGGCTCCATCGTCATATCTAAAAACAAAAGGAGAACGGACGTGGGGGACATGACAAAGAAAATAGCCGCCGTGGCATTGGGAGTGGGTGTTGTGGCTGCAGGCCCGGCCTATGCCATTGAGGGAAACGGTTTGCCGATTTACCCGGACGGTCTGGAAAACTTCATGAGCGGGGCCTTGCCTCCGCCCGGCGTGCATATGCTGATGTATGGCGGTGCCATGCGCTATGACTCGGTGCGCGACAAAAACGGCGACAAGCTGCCTATTCCCGATTTCAAGGTGGATGTGGCCATGGTGGCCCCTCGCCTGGTGTGGGTGACCGATCAGCAAGTCTTGGGTGGGCAACTGGCGTTCCACGCTCTGGCTCCCCTGCTGACCGTCAAGGCGCAAGCGGCTGGTCAGTCCCAGCGCCGCAGCGGTCTGGGCGATGTGGTGTTCGGTCCTGCGCTGGGCTTTCATCCCAGCGAGAAGATGCACTACATCCTGGGCGTGGACTTTGTCGCGCCTACCGGTCGTTACAAGGTGGGCGATAGCGCCAATCTGGGTCGTAACTACTGGGCCATCCAGCCGGCCGCCGCCTTTAGCTACATGCAGCCCAGTGGCATCAACTGGGATGTGAAGTTGATGGTGGACTTCAACATGCGCAACAGCGATACCGAGACCCGCACGGGTAAAGCCATTCATGCGGACTACGCCTTGGGCTGGGGCTTCGGGAACGGTCTGGTGCTGGGTGTGGGTGGTTACGCCTATCAACAGATTGAACGCGACCATGGCCCCATGGCTGGTGATGGCAAGGCCCGTTCCTTTGCCATTGGCCCGAGCCTGCGTTACGCCAACGATAAAGGGCTGCTGATTACGGCCAAGTATCAGCAGGATCTGGGTGTGCGGGGTCGTCCTGAAGGTAAACAGTTTTTTGTAAAAGTAGCGGTTCCGTTCTAAGGGCCCGCGGCAGGAGAGCGACATGAAAGGACTGAAGGATAAGGTAGTCATCGTGACCGGCGGCGCCACGCGAGTGGGCGCCGGCGTGGTCGAGGTGCTGATGGGCTACGGCGCCCGAGTGGCTGTGTTTGACATTGATGCCGCAGGCGGGCAGATCGCCGTTGGCAACGACGTTGCCAAGGCCAGATTCTGGGAAGTGGACATTACCAGCGATGACAGCCTGAATGCCGCCATTGAGCAGGTGAAAGCGCACTTTGGTCGTGTGGATGGTCTGGTCAATCTGGCCTGCTCCTATCTGGATGAAGGCATGGCGTCCAGCCGTGCGGACTGGCTCAAGGCGCTGGACATTAATCTGGTCAGCGCGGTGCAGGCGGCCAAGGCGGTGCGCCCCTTGTTGCCGCGAGGGGGCTCCATCGTCAACTTCACCTCCATCTCCTCGTCAATTGCGCAAACCGGACGCTGGCTCTATCCGGTCTCCAAGGCCGCCCTGCTCCAACTGACACGCAGCATGGCCCTGGACTTTGCCCCTGACGGTATTCGCGTCAACTCGGTCTCGCCCGGCTGGATCTGGTCGCGCGTGATGGATGAGCTGACCGGCGGTGACCGCGCCAAAACTGATCGTGTGGCTTCAGCTTTTCACATGCTGGGCCGCGTGGGTGACCCCCAGGAAGTGGGTGAAGTCGTGGCCTTCCTGCTCTCGGATTCGGCCAGTTTCGTCACCGGGGCGGATTACGCCGTGGATGGCGGTTACTCGGCCATGGGCCCTGAGCAAGGGGTACCGGCCATCCCCAAGCTGGCTGAATAAGAAAAACCGGGATGCCGCGTCGATGGCATCCCTCGCTCCCTCAGAAGGAAAAAATCATGCGTAAAGTTGCTATTGTGGGCGCTGGCCAGGCTGGCATGCCCGTTGCATTCGGTCTTTTGGCCAAGGGCTACGACGTAGCCGTTTTCACCAACCGCAGTCCCGACGATATTCGTGGTGGCCGCGTGATGTCCAGCCAGTGCATGTTTGCCGAGGCGCTGGATGTAGAGCGCCGTCTGGGCCTGAACTTCTGGGACGACGAATGTCCACCCGTGCAGGGCATCGGTTTTGCCCTGCCCAACCCTGAACAGCCTGACACCAAGGCCGTCGATTGGAGTGGCCGTCTGGATCGTGAAGCCCAGGCAACTGACCAGCGCGTAAAGATGCCTTACTGGCTGGAAGTGTTCGAGCAGCGCGGCGGCAAGCTGATCATGGAAGATGTGGGCGTGGCTGAACTGGAGCGCATCACCCAGGAATACGATCTGACCATGTTGGCTGCCGGCAAGGGCGAAGTGGTCAAACTGTTCGAGCGTGACGATGAGCGCTCCATGTACGACAAACCCCAGCGCGCTCTGGCCCTGACCTACGTACACGGTCTGGAGCCTACGCCTGAGTACTCGCGTGTGTCGTTTAACTTCATTCCGGGTGTGGGCGAATACTTTGTGTTTCCTTCGCTGACGCTGTCGGGTCCGTGCGACATCATGGTGTTTGAAGGGGTGCCCGGTGGTCCGCTGGATCGGTTCCGCGAGGCCAAGACGCCAGAGGCGCATCTGGAACAAAGCCTGTCATTCTTGCGTGAATTTCTGCCTTGGGAAGCAGATCGTGCCCGTAATGTTGAACTGACCGATGCCCAGGGTTACCTGTCTGGCGCGTTCCCTCCCACCGTACGCAAACCTGTGCTGACCCTGCCGTCGGGCCGCATGGTGCTGGGCTTGGGTGATGCCGTCGTCGTGAACGATCCCATTACTGGCCAAGGCTCCAATAATGCTGCCAAAGCCGCCCAGGTATATCTGGACAGCATCCTGCAACGCGGTGAAGGCGCGTTTGACCGTGACTGGATGCAGGCCACGTTTGAGCGTTACTGGGATTACGCCAATCTGGTGGTGCGCTGGACCAACTCCATGTTGAAGCCGCCAACCGATTCTTCGTTCGCCTTGCTGACTTCGGCCCAGCAATCGCCTGCTCTGGCCCACTTCCTGGCCAACAGTTTTAACCACCCGCCGGTGCTGTTCCCGGCCTGGGAAGATTTGACCGCCGCTCAGGATTTGATTGAGAAAACGCGCAGTCAGTCTGTGGCTGCCTGATAGACCGTATTCAAGGAGACGTACCATGACCCCCACCGCAACGCTGCAAGACTCCTCGTCCCCCACCGCTGCCCAGCGGCAGGCCGTGTCTGCCCAAGCGTTGGCAGCCGCTGACGCCAAACCCACACCGTCCAATCTGAATGTGGTCGATAGCCGTGCGTTTCGCCAGGCACTGGGCCATTTTCCAACGGGGGTGGCCATTGTCACCACACGTTGTCCTGATGGCCGGGCGGTGGGGCTGACGATCAACTCCTTTACATCCTTGTCGCTGGAGCCGCCATTGGTGATGTGGAGTCTGGTGAATCATTCTCCCAATCTGGCGGTGTTTGAGAACTGCAGCCACTTTGCCATCAACGTGATCAGCCAGGAGCAGGTGCCTGTGGCCCTGGGCTTTGCCAATTCCCAGGTCAAGGACAAGTTTGCGCTGGTCTCGCATGTGGATGGCGAGGAAGGCGTGCCCTTGCTGGACGATTGTGTCGCGACCTTTGTATGCGAGAACTACCGTCAGCACGAAGGGGGTGACCATACCTTGTTCATTGGCCGTGTGGTGCGTCACACCACCTTGACCGAGCACGAGCCCGCGGTATTTCACCGGGGTCGTTTCGCCAGCCTGACCACGCCGGACGGAGAGCGTTGAAATGAGTGACGCGCATAGCGCTGATGTCGTTATTGTCGGCAGCGGGATGAACTCCCTGACCTGCGCCGCCCTATTGGCCCAGCGCGGCCTGTCGGTGACCGTCCTGGAGCGCAATGCGGTGGCGGGAGGCTGTATCCGTACCGAGGAGCTGTTTCCCGGCTTTACCCACGATGTTCTGTCGAGCTGGTATCCCCTCTTTATGGGGGGAGCGTCTTATGCCGCGCTGGCCGAACCCCTGGCCAAGGCGGGACTGGAGTTCGTCAAGGGTGAATACAGCACGGGACTGGCCATTCCGGGGGGACCGGCGCTGGCCTTGCGTCAGGATATGGACGATACGGTACGCCGTTTCAATGCCGTGATGCCGGGTGAAGGCGATGCATTGGGAGCCATGGCGGCCCGCATGTTTGGCCCGGATGCCGGCCTGGTGTTTGGCCTGCTCGGGGGCGAGCCTTACCGCTGGCCGATGGCCAAGCTGGCTTTTGGGGCCTGGCGTGAACGCGGGCTGGATGGCTTGATGTCCTTCGGTTCGCAGGCCCTGGAAAGTTTCCGACGCTGGGCCATGCGCGATCTGCGCAGCGATCTGGCCCGCGCCATGATTGCGCCCTGGGTACTGCACAGTGGCCTGGGCCCGGACGAGGCCAGCTCGGCCCTGATCGGCAAGCTGACCTTCAGTGCCGTGGTCAGCGGCGGCATGCCCGTGGTCAAAGGTGGCAGTGACCAGATTGTGAAAGCGTTTACCCGCATTATTGAACAAGCAGGGGGGGCGGTTCTGACCAACTCGCATGTGGATCGGGTGCTGGTCGAGGGGAACAAGGCGAGCGGCGTGTGTGTCGGCGCCCAGCGCTATCTGGCGCGTCGTGCCGTGGTATGCAATGTCACGCCCGGCCAGCTGTATGGTGATCTGGTGCCGGATGCGCCACCCGCTCTGGTGAAGTCTGCCCAGGATTATCACTATGGCCGGGGCGGCATGCAGATTCATTTTGCCTTGAATGCGCCGCCCGACTGGGTGGACCCGGAATTGCGCCATGTTCCCATGGTGCATGTCACCGAAAGCATGGAGCAGGTTTGCTCCTCGGTGGTGACGGCCAGTAATGGCTATCTGCCCGCCAAACCGACGCTGGCCGTCGGTCAGCCGGTGGCCGTGGATGTGAGCCGCGCGCCGGAAGGACACTGGATTTTGTGGGTTCAAATGCAGGAGTTGCCCCGTCATATCAAAGGTGACGAGGCAGGCGAAATTGCCGTGCCCGCTGATGGGCGCTGGAACGAGGCAGTGCGCGAGGCCATGGCCGACCGTGTGCAGGCCCGACTGGAAACGGTCATGCCCGGCTTGGCCGCCAAGATTATCGGGCGTCGCAGCGTCAGCCCGGCGGACCTGGAAGCCTTGAACATGAATCTGGTCGGGGGCGACCCCTACAGCGGTGTGTGCTCGCCCGATCAGTTCTTTTTCATGCGTCCTTTTGCGGGACACAAGAACGCGCGCAGTGGCGCCACCCCCTGGCGCAATCTGCACCATATTGGTGCGTCGGTGCATCCGGGTCCAGGCCTGGGCGGGCAGTCCGGCTATCTGGCGGCCCAGCGCATCCTGAAAGGGTGAGGCGCTGCTTCAGTGCTGACCGCCGCGCACCCGCTGCAAAGTTTCGCTGGGCGTTTCGCCAAAGCGGTTGCGGTATTCGGCACTGAAACGGCCCTGGTGGGCAAAGCCCCAGCGCATGGCCAGATCGGCCAGTGTCAGATGCGGTTCGTTGGAGTGAATCAGTTCGTGGCGCAGACGATCCAGCCGAACCTGGCGCAGATACTGCATGGGGCTGACCCCGTAGTGATCCCGGAAAGCCTGTTGCAACGTGCGCGAACTGACGCCCGCAATGGCGCTGAGCTCGTCCACCGTGACAGGCAGGTGAGCCTGTTCATGCAAATGGCTGGCGACTTTTTTCAGATGGCGCGGCAGGATGCGGGTCGGGTTGACCGGCTGAATCTGGGCAGGCGGGTGCAGGTCCAGCAGGGTCGTCACGGCCAATTGCTCCAGCTGGTTGATAATCAGCGGAGAGCGTCGGATGTCCTCGTAGTTGCGCGCGCAGTCCAGCACATAACGCAGCATGATTTGCCAGGAAGGCTGGGTATGCGCCTGCAGGCGCACCGGAAACAGCAAACCTTGCGGGCCCACATCCAGGCCCATGCCGCGGGCGGCCTGCTCGACCAGATTGCGATCGATCTTGAGCATTAATTGCTCATTATTGGCGTGCCAGATCATATCCACATCCTCGTTGGGGTTGAGGATGGTGGCCGCATAGGGGCTGGAGTCCACGGTCTGATTGCCGCAGCGCACCTTGGCGGTGCCGTACTGAGGCATCTGGATCAGGTAAAAACCGGCCAGATGATCGGGTTGAATGTGGACGTCGGCGCCATAGCCCAGGCGGCTCAAGGCGACCTGACCAAACTGGGCGTGGCGCAGCCGGGTTTGCAGGGTCTGGTCGGCACGTAACTGCTTGAGCTGGTGCGACTTGATCATGTCGCTGACAGATTTGCGCACCTGTTCCAGGTCAGCAGAAGCTACACGTGCCCAGTGATCGGGCTTATTTTCCATGTTTCATGCGCCTAGATGGTTCTGAAAGACAGGAAGGAGACGTAAAACCTTGAGTTTCAACGGTTTGCAGCGGCTTTATTTTAGTTGTAAAGTATATCAGTGGGCCATCGGGATTTCCCGCAGTCCCGTTTAGTTTCTTGTGTTTATTAATCGAGAGAACCGTGCAGAAAGACTTTCACTTTTATGAACCCACCCAAGGCCATGGACTGCGCCACGACCCCATCAGCTCGATTGTGGGTCCTCGTGTCATTGGTTGGATCGGCACTAAAAGCAAGGATGGCGTGCTGAATCTGGCCCCATACAGTTTCTGCAATGTGTTTAACTACCGCCCTCCCGTCATCGCTTTTTCCAGCGTGGGCTACAAGGATAGCGTGCGCAACGCCATTGAAACCGGCGTTTTTACCTGGAACCTGGCCACGCGTGATCTGGCCGAGCCCATGAACATGACCAGCCTGGAACAGGACGTGCGCGAATTTGAAGTTGCTGGCCTGACACCTGCGGACTCCCGCCTGATCGATGCCCCCCGTGTGGGCGAGAGCCCTGCCTCGCTGGAGTGCAAGGTGACGACCCATTTTCAGTTGAAAGACTCGGAAGGCAAGGACCTGAATACCTGGATGGTTCTGGGTGAAGTGGTGGGTGTGCATGTGTCGCCCAACAGCATTGTGGACGGCATTTACCGCACCGCCATCCCCCGCCCGATTCTGCGTGGTGGCGGCCCCGGCGATTATTTTGAGATTACAGACCTGACCTTGTTTGATATGCCACGCCCCAAGTCCTGAGCGGCATGAAGCAACAGGCGTCAGAAGCGCTGCTGGGCCGCTATTGAGCAGGCTTGCAGGCAAGGATGCCCAGGATGACAAACCAACGGCGCCGCAAGGCGCCGTTGGTTTTATGTGGGCTCAGGGAGAGCCGGAGTGTTTAGGCGGTTTGGCCTGTCGAGGCACATCCGGCGGCCCGGCGCTCCGGCTATCAGGTGTTTCGGTAATGTCGCAGTCGGGCAGGCTCAGCGAACTTGCTGCTTCTCACTAGCCCGATGACCTGTCGATCTGAGCGACCTGAAAGAGGCCGTCAAAGACCCGTCAAGCCGCACTGCGCACCGTAGGCGCAGATCTTAGCCCTTGGACGAACCACCCGCCGCCAGGAATTGTGCCAATCGAGGGCTGCGTGGCGACACCAGCACTTCTTCCGGTGGGCCTTCTTCTTCGATCAGGCCCTCGTGCAGGTACACCACTTTGCTGGACACATTGCGGGCAAAGCTCATTTCGTGAGTGACCACCACCATCGTGCGCCCTTCTTCGGCCAGATTCTGCATAACGCGCAATACCTCACCGACCCGCTCCGGGTCCAGTGCCGAGGTAGGCTCGTCAAACAGCATGACTTCGGGCTCCAGGGCCAGGGCTCGGGCAATGGCCACACGTTGTTGCTGGCCGCCGGACAAAAAGGCCGGGTACTGCTTGGCCAGATCGCGCGACAGCCCCACTTTGTCCAGATACTGTTCGGCTTTGGCAATGGCCTGGGCCTTGTCCATGCCCTGTACATGAATGGGCGTGGCCGTAATGTTCTCCAGCACGGTCATGTGAGACCACAGGTTGAAGTGCTGAAAAACCATGGCCAGACTGGTACGCAAGCGTTTGAGTTGTTGCTTGTCGACCGCAACCAGCTCGTCCGTTTTGGGGTCCAGACGGGTTTTCAGCTCCTCGCCCTTGATGACGATACGGCCGGAGTTGGGTGTTTCCAGGAAATTGATGCAACGCAGGAAAGTACTTTTGCCCGAACCGCTGGAACCGATCAGGCTGATGACGTCACCGGGTTCCGCGCTGAGAGAGACTCCCTTGAGGACCTCCAGGGAGCCGTAGCGTTTGTGAATATTCTCGATGAGCAGGTTGGGCATGGAAAGCGGTATCGTATTGAAAATAAAAAAGACCGGTGCGAGGCGGCAGAGGGGATTACAGCACAGACTGGCCGCCAGGAAAATCATTGGACCTGTGGTTTTCCCGTACAAATCTGTGGGTCTAAACGGATTTGCGCGCATTTCTGGGTTTATGATGCAGTCTTTCCCCCAGCCCTGATCGGGCTAAGGGCGCGGCGCAAACCGCGTGTTAGCCAAGCTTAGGTGTCCGTATTCGGGGACCTGTTTCTAGAGAGTGTTGTCATGAAAAAAGTGGTCCGTGCCAAGCTGCATGGTATCAAGGTGACCGGTGCCGACTTGAACTATCACGGCTCGATCACCCTGGATCCGGAAATCTGCGAACAAGCGGGCATTTTACCCATGGAGTTTGTGGAAATCTGGAATAAGGACAGCGGAGCCCGTATTTCTACATATGTGATTTTCGGTGAACCCGGCTCGCGCTGCGTGGTGTTGAACGGCGCGGCAGCCCGCACCTGTCAAAAAGGCGACACCGTCATCATTTGCGCCACTGAATACGTGATGAACTCCGAAGATCTGTATTCCCTGCGCCCTACCGTGCTGACGTTTACGCCTGAAAATGAAGTGGACGAAGTCATGCATTATGAAGTGGCCAAAACGGCCCAGCGTGATTACGACTTCCGTGTGGTACGCGACGAGCGTCCTCGCGGTGCCGAGCGCCCACTGGCCCGGGTCGACGTGGATGCCCTGTCCGCGGATCTGCGTTCGCGTGGCCTGGATGATCGTGCTATTGCCGATATCCTGTCCTGCCATCTGGCTGATTTCGCGCCTGCCGCTGCACAAAACTGATCTGGCAGTGCCGGGCCGTCATGGCCCGGCTGTTCATCAGGACATCCTCACCCTGCGCATTCAGGCGTGGTTGTCGACAAGAATAAAAGAAACGCTGCACCCACTGCCTTTGACAGTGACCGCAGCGTTTTTACATCAAGCCTGATCGCGCCCTTCTTCTACGGCATGACAAGCCACTTCCTGCGGCCCGGTTTGCAGCAAGGCCGGGGCTTCGCGGCGACAGCGATCATTGGCCAGCGGGCAGCGCGGGTGAAATGTACAGCCCGAAGGTGGGTTTAGCGGGTTGGGGACTTCGCCCGCTACCGGAATGCGGCTTTTACCCGCCCCGCTCATGTCGGGAATGGCTCCCAGCAACATGCGCGTGTAGGGGTGACGGGGCTGTGCGAACAAGTCGTCGCGTGGCGCAATTTCCACAATTCGGCCCAAATACATGACACCCACCCGGTCGGCTACGTGGTGCACCACGGCCAGGTTGTGCGAGATGAACAGATAGGTCAGCCCCAGCTCGCGCTGCAAATCCTTCATCAGGTTCAGGACCTGTGCCTGCACCGACACGTCCAGCGCCGAGGTCGGTTCGTCGCAGACGATGAACTCGGGCTGCAAGGCCAGAGCACGGGCAATCGAGATGCGCTGACGCTGACCGCCGGAGAACTGGTGCGGATAGCGCTGGGCATCACTGGCGTTCAGGCCTACCTGGGTGAGCAGCTCGGCCACTTTGGTTTGCTGCTGGGCAGGGCTCATGTCCGTGTGGGTAACCAGCGGCTCGGCAATAATGCGGCCCACGCGCCAGCGTGGATTCAGACTGGCATAGGGGTCCTGAAAAATCATCTGACGGCGCTTGCGCATGGCTTTCTGGCTGGCCTTGTCCATGGATTGCAGGGACTGACCATCAAACAGAATGTCGCCGCGTGTCAGCGAATACAGGCCCGTCAGCAAACGGGCCACCGTGGATTTGCCGCAGCCCGATTCGCCCACCAGCGCCAGGGTTTCACCCTTGTTCAAGGTGAAGCTGACACCATCGACCGCGCGCAGATTGACTTTGGGTTTGCGGTAGACCAGACGTTCCAGCAAGGGCGGGGACACATCAAACCAGCAGGCGGCGTCCTTGACCTGGACCAGGGCTTGTTTTGGGGCGCTCATGCGGACTCCTGTGCATGCAGCCAGCAGGCTGCCTGTGTCTGAGGGGGAACGGGCATCAGCTCGGGGCGTTCGACCAGGCAGCGATCAAAACGTCGGTCGCAGCGTGGATTGAACGCACAGCCGGGCGGAATGGCATTTAGCCGCGGCATGCTGCCGGGGATTTGTTCCAGACGTTCCAGCCCACCGTGCAGATTGGGGATGGAACGCATCAGACCACGGGTATAGGGGTGGCTGGGCTGTTGAATGACATCTTGCACCGGGCCCACTTCGATGATGCGACCGGCGTACATCACCGCCACGCGGTCGGCGGTTTCGGCAATCACCCCCATATCGTGGGTAATCAGCATGACCGAAGTGCCTTGCGAGCGACAGAGTGTTTTGAGCAGGTCGATAATCTGCGCCTGAATGGACACGTCCAGGGCGGTGGTAGGTTCGTCGGCCACGATCAGCTTGGGCTCGGCCGCCAGGGCCAGCGCAATCACCACCCGTTGGCGCATGCCGCCGGAGAACTGGTGCGGATAGTGGTCGATACGCTCACGCGCGGCCGGGATGCCGGTGGCTTCCAGCAATTCGATGGCGCGCTCCCGTGCCTGTTTCCAGGACAGGGGCAGGTGCGTGACGATGGTCTCGGCTAACTGATGGCCTACGGTATAGAGCGGGTTCAGCGACGTGAGCGGGTCCTGGAAAATCGCGCCAATCTTGCGGCCACGAATCTTGCGCATCTGGTCCTGATTCAGATTGTCGATGCGCTCGCCTTCCAGCAGGATCTGGCCACCGCTGATGCGGCCGGGGGCATCGAGCAAACCAATAATGGAGGAACCCGTCAGGGATTTGCCGGCGCCGGACTCGCCCACCACGCCCAGCACCTCGCCGGGAGCGATGGAAAAGGACACATGATCCAGGGCTTGGAGCACGCCGCGCCGGGTCGGAAATTCGACACACAGGTCTTGGACAGTTAAGAGTGCAGTCATGGCTCAGCTCAATTTGGGGTTCAGGGCGTCACGCAACCAGTCGCCCAGGAGGTTGACCGACAGCACCAGCAGTACCAGCATCAGGCCGGGGAAGATCGTGATCCACCATTCGCCCGAGAACAGGAAGTCGTTACCGATGCGGATCAGGGTGCCCAGCGACGGCGAGGTGGCTGGAACGCCCACGCCCAGAAAGGACAGGGTGGCCTCGGTAATGATGGCGGTGGCCAGATGCACGGTAGCCAGGACCAGAACCGGACCCATGACGTTGGGCAGTACATGGCTGAACATGATGCGTGGCGAGGACACGCCAATGACACGAGCAGCCTGCACGTATTCACGGTTCTTTTCCACCAGCGTGGAACCGCGCACGGTACGGGCATATTGTGGCCAGCCGGCCAGCGCGATGGCCCCGATCAGCACAGGAAAGGCCACAACATCGTGCATGCTCAAGGGGAAGACGGCACGGGCCACGCCGTCGATCAGCAAGGCAATCAGGATGGCCGGGAAAGACAGCTGTACATCGGCCACCCGCATGATGAAGGCATCGACACGGCCACCGGAGTAACCGGCCAGAAGCCCCAGCACGATGCCCACGATCATGGACAGGGCCACCGAGGCCAGTCCGATCAGCAAGGAGGTACGCGTCCCGTACAGCAGCGCCGAAAACAGATCGCGGCCCTGGCTGTCGGTCCCCAACCAGTATTGGGGGGAGCCGTTTTCCGACCAGGCCGGGGCCAGCAAGGCATCCATGAGGTCGATGGAGGTCAGATCGAATGGGTCGTAAGGAGCAACCCAGCGGGCACCCAGTGCGCCGATAAACAGCAGCAGGGCCATGATGGTGGCCGCAATGGCCACGGGGGAGTGACGCCAGGACCAGACCAGATCGCTATCCCAGGCATTTTTCAATTTAGCGAACATATTAATGCCCCTTGGCGCCCGACAATTGGGTGCGCAGACGTGGATCGACCAGGAAATACAGCAAGTCCACCAGCAGGTTGATCACCACAAAGACCAGGGCAATCAGACAGAGGTAGGCGGCCATCACGGGGATGTCGGCAAACTGCACGGCCTGGATAAACAGCAGACCCATGCCTGGCCATTGGAAAACGGTTTCTGTCACGATGGCAAAAGCGATAATGCCGCCCAGTTGCAGACCCGTAATGGTGATGACCGGCACCATGGTGTTTTTCAGGGCGTGACCAAAGTGGATGGCGCGTTGTGACAAGCCACGGGCACGAGCAAATTTAATGTAGTCGGCGCGCAGCACTTCCAGCATCTCCGAGCGCACCAGACGCAGGATCAAGGTGAGCTGGAACAAACAGAGCGTGATGGCGGGCAGGATTAAATGCTTGATCCCGTCCCAGCTAAGCAGGCCGGTACTCCACCAGCCAAACTTCAGAACTTCCCCGCGGCCATAGCTGGGCAGCCAGCCCAGCTGTACCGAGAAGATCAGGATCAGCAAGATACCGATCAGGAAGGTGGGCAGAGAGATCCCCAGCAGGGAAAAGGCCAGAATGCTCTGTGCCATGAACCCATTGCGCTTCAAGGCGGTGTAGACGCCCAGTGGCAGGCCAATGAGCAGGGCCAGTATGGCGGCCACCACGGACAGTTCTACCGTGGCAGGCAGGCGGTCTTTCAGTAGCGTGGAAACAGGTTGGGCTTGCCGCAGGGACAGACCAAATTCGCCTTGTACGGCCTGGGAGACAAAGCGGGCGAATTGCACGGGGGCGGGTTGGTCCAGCCCCAGGCTGGCACGCAGTTCCACGCGATCTTGTTCGGTGGCGTCCTGTCCGAGCATGATGGTGACCGGGTCACCAATGTAGCGGAACAGCACAAAAGCCAGAAGGCTGACCGTCAGCATCACCAGAACAGCCTGGATGAGACGGCGAATAATAAATACCAGCATAGGCGGTCTCCTGGTAGAGCGCGAGGATCACTCGCGACCAGTGTCGTCCTTAATGTGTAGAAAGGGCCCGGCAAGGGGGCTGGTGTAGAAACGGATGACTACAAGGTAATGGGAACCAGCCCCGCACGAAGGCGGGGCTGGGGTGGGGAAAAACTTAGTCGATAGTGGTCCATTGAGCCAGCAGGCGGTTGTCCGCACGGTGGATCACGTTGACCTTCTTGGCCATGGCCCAGGGAATGATCTGGTCATGCAAGGGGATGTGGCCCACTTCCTTGGCATGGATTTCCAGAACCTTGTGGATGGCAGCATCGCGTTTGGCCACGTCGGTTTCGGTCTTGATCTGATCGATCAAGGCGTCCACTTCGGCGTTTTCGTAATTACCGAAGTTAAAGGAGCCGTCAGCGCCCTCGCCCTTGCTGTGCATCAGGCTTTGCAGGGTGTAGAGCGCATCAAAGGTCGGCACGCCCCAGCCAAACATGTAGGCGCTGCTGTCGTAGCTCTGAACTTTGGGGAAGTAGGTGGCGCGTGGCATGGCGTTCAGGTTGGCTTTCACGCCGACCTTGGCCCACATGCCCACGATGGCCTGGCAGATGGCTTCATCGTTGATGTAGCGATCGTTCGGGCAATCCAGGGTAAAGGTCAGGGAATTGTCGTAACCGGCTTCTTTCAGCAGTTCCTTGGCGCGATCCTGGCTGTAAGGCAGGCGCTGGGCCAGCTCTTTGGTGTAGCCGTGAACCTGAGGGGCCACCATGGTGCCGGTGGGGGCGGAGGAACCGCGCATCACGGCTTTCTTGATGGCTTCAATGTCGATGGCCACATACAGGGCTTCACGGACACGCTGGTCGGCAAACGGGTTCTTGCCCTTGATGCTGCTGTATTTCAGCTCGGGGCTCTTTTGATCCAGACCCAGGTAGATGGTGCGGTATTCGTTGCCTTCCACAATCTTGGACTGTTGGCGCAGGCGTTGCAAATCCTGTGCCGGTGGGTCCAGAACCAGGTCCACTTCGCCGGACAGCAAGGCGGCGGTGCGGGTGGCGTTCTGCTTGATCGGCACATAGACCACTTCGGTGATGTTGCCTACCTTGTTGCCCTTGTTCCACCATTCTTCGTTTTCGACAAAGACAGTGCGCACGTCCACTTCACGCGACTTCAGCTTGTAAGGACCAGTACCGTTGGTGTTGCGAGCCGAAAAGGTTTCTTCGTTCTTGTTGAAGTCCTGGGGCTGGGTGACCTTGTTCTTTTCAGCCCAGTCCTTGTTCATCATGAACACGCTGGTCAACTGGCGCAGCAGTACGGGGTTGGGGGCGGCGGTGATGATATCCACCGTCTTGTCGTCCACCTTTTCTGCTTTGACGATACCGTTGACGTAGGCCTTGAAGTTGGACGTTGGCGCCATGGCGCGCTGGATGGAAAACACCACGTCGTCAGCCGTAAAAGGTTCGCCATTGTGGAACTTCACACCCTCGCGCAAGGTAAAGCGCCAGACGGTGGGTTCACGCTGCTCCCAGGCGGTAGCCAGGCTGGGCACGATCTGGAAGTCTTTGTCGTAGTCCACCAGGGGCTCATAGACATACATGCTGCCCGTGATGGTGAGGTTTTCGTTCTGAGCATGGGGGTCCAGGGTCATGAAGTCACCCTGGCTGGACCAGGTAAGCGTCTTGCTGTGGCCTACCAGGGGCAGGGAGACCAGAGCTGCCAGCGCAGCAGCCAATACTGTTTTTTTCATGAAAACCTCCTGTTGGGGTGCTTGGTGTCGCTGATAGAGAGGCTGCATAGTAACCGGGCGCTTGGCACAGGTTCAATACGTAGTTTCAGCTCGCCGTCAGCGTAACGATAATTAGTGATTTATATCATCTTGCCGCTTATTCAGTAGCCCCCAGCGTCCAGCCCGCTTGTCGCTATAATGGTGTACGTATATACAGTTAACAGGCTGGCCGTGGTGACGGGACAAGAAGAAACCCCTCTGGAGCGACGCATCGCTCATGTGGATATGGATGCGTTTTATGCCTCGGTAGAGCTGCTGCGCTACCCGCATTTGCGTGGCCGCCCCGTGGTGATCGGCGGGCGCAGTGCTGATGCGCCGCGTCAGTTGCCTGACGGCAGCTGGCAACATGCCCGTCTGGCCGATTACGTGGGGCGCGGGGTGGCCACGACTTCTACCTATGAAGCACGCCAGTTGGGCGTGTTCTCGGCCATGGGTTTAATGAAGGCGGCTCAACTGGCTCCCGACGCCATCTTGCTGCCTGCGGATTTTCAAGCCTATCGCCATTATTCGCGTCTGTTTAAACAGGCCGTGGCCACGGTCTCGGACCATATCGAGGACCGGGGCATCGACGAGATCTATGTAGACCTCAGTCATAAGACCGAAGACAGCCACGCACTGGCCGAGCAGATCCGCCAAGCGGTGAACCAGGCCACGGGCCTGACCTGCTCCGTGGGCATTACTCCCAACAAGCTGCTCTCCAAGATTGCCTCGGAGCTGAACAAGCCCAATGGGGCCTGCGTGCTGACCATGGACGATGTGCCTACCCGCATCTGGCCGCTGGCGGTGGGCAAGATCAATGGGATTGGCCCCAAGTCGGTACTCAAGCTGACAGAGCTGGGCATTGGGCAGATTGGAGAGCTGGCGGCCACCCCGGCGGAGAAGCTGCAGGAGCATTTTGGCCTGCGGTATGCACAGTGGCTGATGGCCGTGGCCCACGGCCAGGACGACCGTCCCCTGACGACGGATCGCACCCCCAAGTCCATCAGCCGTGAAACCACGTTTGAGCGTGATCTGCACGTGCGCATGGATCGCTCCCGCCTGTCCTCGGTGCTGGAGTCCTTGTGTGAAAAGCTGGAGCAGGATCTGCGCAAATCTGCCATGTGCGCCCAAACCATAGGCATCAAGCTGAAGTTCGAGGACTTCAAAATCGTGACGCGCGACCTGTCCCTGCCCACTCCGGTGCTGGCGGCCGATGCCATTCTGGCCGCCGCCCGCCAGAATTTGAAACGCGCCGTGCTGGACAGACGTTTGCGCTTGCTGGGTGTGAAAGCCAGCGCTTTGCTGCCTATCAGTGAAATGCCGCAGGAGCAGCCTCGGCAACTGGATCTGGACGGTTTGTTTTAGGCAGGCAGCGCTTTGCCAGGCTGCTGCCTGGATGACAGGTTTTAGACAGACGTGCCTTAGCCACCTCCACCCCGTTACTGCGTAAAGACTTCAGGCTTAAAACGCTTTGGCGCCTGCCAGGGCGCGGATGTGTACCAGAAAAGGGACAATCCGCGGCCAGATGACCATTGTCCCAGGCATAAGCGTCCTGCCGGGGGTGGGCTGCGTTAGAATAAATTGTCCAGCCGCCGGGCTGGTTTATTTTTTTTTCATTTTCATCAAGGTTTGCCGTTATGGAATTCGATCGGGCCGGTGTACGTGCATTAATGGAAATTACCCAGCGTCCGGAGTTGGTCTTTGTGCGAGGAGAAGGTTCCTGGCTGCAAGATCACAACGGCAAGCGATACCTGGATACGGTCCAGGGCTGGGCCGTGAACGCGCTGGGCCACAGCCCTGCCAACGTGATCAAGGCGATCACCGAACAGGCGTCCAAATTGATCAATCCTTCGCCTGCGTTCTACAACGAGCCCTCTATTGAGCTGGCCAAACGCATCGTGGAGCACTCCTGCTTTGACCGCGTGTTCTTTGCCAACAGCGGTGGTGAAGCCAACGAGGGTGCCATCAAGCTGGCGCGCAAATGGGGTCAGATCAACAAGAACAACGCTTACAAGATCATTTCTTTTGAGCACTCCTTCCATGGCCGTACCCTGGCTACCATGTCCCTGTCCGGCAAACCCGGTTGGGATCGCATGTTTGCTCCTCAGGTTGAAGGCTTTCCGAAAGCCAAGCTGAACGATCTGGAATCCGTGCGCGCGCTGATCGACGATCAAACCGTGGGCATCATGCTCGAACCCGTGCAGGGCGAGGCCGGTGTCATTCCTGCTACCGTGGAATTCATGAAGGGTCTGCGCGCCTTGGCCGACGAGCACAAGCTGCTGCTGATCGTGGACGAAGTGCAAACCGGCATGGGCCGCACCGGTACCCTGTTTGCCTACGAGCACTCGGGCGTCCGTCCGGACATCATGACGCTGGGTAAAGGCATTGGTGGTGGCGTGCCGCTGTCGGCACTGTGCGCCCGCGAAGAAGTGTCCTGCTTCCAGCCTGGTGACCAGGGCGGCACCTACAATGGCAACCCCTTGATGACCGCGGCTGGCGTGGCTGTGTTCGATGAATTGACGGCTCCCGGCTTTCTGGAGTCGGTCAATGCCCGCGCCAAGCAGTTGTCCGAAGGCTTGCTGGCCATCAGCGCCAAGTGGGGCATGAACGGCGAGCGTGGCGAAGGCTTGCTGCGTGCCCTGATCCTGGATCAGGACGACGGCCCGGAAATCGTGGCTGCTGCCCGCGACCGCGCTCCAGAAGGCATGCTGCTGAATTCGCCACGTCCGAACCTGCTGCGTTTCATGCCAGCGCTGAACATCACAGCTGACGAAATCGACCTGATGCTGGCCTGGCTGGACGAAATCCTGGTCAAGGTTCGCGGCTAAGCTGTGTTGCTGCCATAAAGAATCCGCCTTCGGGCGGATTTTTTATGGTCTTTGGATTTTTGTAGCCCTGCGGGTCTGGTGGGCTTGCAAACCGCCGTTCCTGGCTTAGAAGTCGAGTTGCTCAGGTGTAATCCCAAGCGCGGCGGCAATGCGCTCCAGGCTGCTTTTGCGTAGCCGCTCGCTGCTCTCTTGCTGAGCATAGGCAGATTGGCTGATACCCAGGCGAGCGGCCAGCTCTGCCTGTGTCAGCCCAAGGTGTTCACGCCATGCCCGAACCGGCGTTGCACCGTCGATCGTGCTGCTGACGACGGCGTGGGGGATTAGCCCGCCGTCCTGGGCCTGGCTGGCGATGTAGTCCTGGTAGGGAATCACGACAAAAGCGGGATTGCCGTCCGGGCCATTGATGATCTGAATGTTAGTACGTACGTTCATCGCGCTTTCTCACTTCCTGGATGTCGATAATTCTTATTTCTGCGTCCCAATCAAACAGGACGCGATAGTTTCCGATGCGCAGGCGATAGCCATACGGGTGATTCGTCAGCGCTTTGATGTTTTGCGATCCGGAGCAATTGGGCATATCAGCCAAGTTGCCGACACCGTCGCGGATAGCGCCTTGGTGTTGCCTGTCGATCTTGCGCAGTTGTTTGGCGGCTTTGGGTGTCCAGAATATCGAGTTCATGGACAGAATATAAGTTAATTATAAGTTAAGTTTCTTGATATAAGTTTGGAAAAATTGCGCGGAGGCCGACAAAAAACCATTTGTGACCTTTGTCCTTGCTCTCCCACGACTAACTTGAAACGCGCATGAAATAGCACAGACCTCATCGTTGCCAGTGTTTAGTTTATTTAAAAAAATAATATAAATATCAATAACTTGAAGTAATTTTATCCAGCCATTAGCCAGCATAAGTAAATGATTGTTCTGTTGTGGTGCCAGGGGAAGGGAGTCGATGTAATAGAAGCTTCCAAGATTTGCCTGCAAGCGCAGGCCCACCCTTTGAGGCACTGTTTACCATGCTCCAGCATCTGTCCAAACTTATCGTAGCTAGTGCCCTTGTGCTGGCTGTTTCTCCGGCCATCGCCGCCGACTCCTTACGCATTGGGGTGGTACCCGGTGCCTATGCCGATTCCATCAATGCGGCGGCTCAGGATGCCAAGGCCCAAGGCATCAATGTCGAGGTGATTGAGTTCACCGACTGGACCACGCCCAATGTGGCAGTGGATAACGGCGATATTGATATCAACTATTTCCAGCACCAGCCTTTTCTGAAAAACGCCATTGAGAAAAACGGCTACAAGCTGGCCAGCGCGGGCACGGGCATTCTGGCCAATGTGGGGCTGTATTCGCTCAAGCATCAGGCGGTAGAACAGGTTCCCCAAGGCGGCAAGGTAGGCATCGCCAACGATCCCGTGAACCAGGGCCGTGGCCTGTTATTGCTGCAGAAGGTCGGGCTGATCACGCTCAAGCCGGAGGTCGGTTACCTGGGCAGTCTGAATGACATTGTCGAGAACCCCAAAAAGCTCAGCTTTGTGGAAGTGGAAGGCCCGCAACTGGTGCGTATTACGGGGGATGTGGATATTGCCCAGGGCTATCCGCATTTCATCGTGGCGGCCAAGGCCTTTGATCCTTCCAGTGGGCTGGCCTACTCGGGTATTGAAGATGCGCAGTTTGCGATCCAGTTCGTGGTGAAAGCAGACCGTACTCGCGACCCCGTCATTCAAAAGTTCATTTCCATCTATCAAAACGCCCAGTCCGTGCGTGATGTGTCGCGAGCCGCGTTCAATAACGACGAACGACTCTACACCCTGGCCTGGTTGAACAAGCAAGAAGGAGCGAAGTAATGACTGCGATTTTTTCTGCTCGCCTGCCGCGCTGGGCGCTGGGCATGGTGTTGGCTGCCGTCCTTCCTTGGAACAGTGTGGCAGCGGTAATCAAAGTGGGCTCTCTTCCTGGCGCTACCGCGGATGCGGTACAAGCGCTGATCCCGGAAGGCAGGAAGCATGGTCTGGATATTGAGCTGGTCGAGTTTACGGATTGGACGCTGCCCAACGAGGCTGTCAATAACCGCGATATTGATGTGAATTTCTTTCAGCACCAAGCCTTTCTGAACAATGCCATCAAGGAGCGTGGCTACGAGCTGGAATTGATTGGTCTGGGCTTGCTGCAAAACATTGGCCTGTACTCGAACAAGTATCAGTCTCTGGACCAGGTTCCCAAGGGCGCCACTGTGTCTTTACCGAATGATCCGGTCAATCAGGGCCGGGGTCTTTTGCTGTTGCAACAAGCAGGCTTGATCACCTTGCGTCATGGTCTGGATACCGGTGCCACGGTCAATGATGTGGTGGATAACCCCAAGCAACTCAAGCTGGTGGAAATTGAAGGCCCGCAACTGATTCATTCCCTGCCAGATGTAGATCTGGCCGTGGTCTGGCCCAGCTATTTTGTCAGCGCAGGTCGCAAGGCGGATGCGGGCAAGGCCCTGGTCTATTCCGGTATTGCCGACACCTTTTACGCCATGGGTTTTGCCACGCGCAAAGACCGCGTCAATGACCCGGCACTGAAACAGTTTGTCGAACTGTTTCAGCAGTCGCAGGCGGTGCGCAACACGATTGCAGACCGTTTTGATCACAACCCCAATCTGTACACCTTGCCCTGGCAAGGTGGCAGCGCAGCGAGCAAGTGATATGGCCTACACATCCGTATTACGGCGTCATGCCGATCTAGTGCGCGACACCGCCGAACAGGCCGCCGGCCAGCGTGAGCTTCACAAGGCCAGTGCGTCTGTCAAAGTGGAACGGGAACCGCGGTCCAGTGCCGTGAAGGCAGGCAGCGTGGCCTTTCGTAATCTGTCCAAAATCTATCAGTCCTCGGCAGGCGCTGTGCCTGCTTTGCAGGACATTGATCTGGACATCGAGCCGGGCAGCATTTTCGGCATTATTGGCCGCAGTGGTGCGGGTAAATCCAGCTTGCTGCGGACCATTAATCGGCTGGAGCGCCCAAGCAGCGGCCAGGTGTTGGTCGATGGCGTGGACATTGCCCGTCTGAATGAATCGGAGCTGGTGCAGCTGCGTCGCCGCATCGGCATGATTTTTCAGCATTTCAATTTGCTGTCAGCCAAGACGGTGTTCGAGAACGTGGCCCTGCCCTTGAAGGTGGCGGGTGTGTCCGCGCAGCACATCGCCCAGCGCGTTCAGGAACTGCTGCAACTGGTCGGCTTGCAAGACAAGGCCGATACCTATCCCAGTCGTTTGTCGGGTGGGCAAAAGCAGCGTGTGGGCATTGCTCGCGCCTTGGCCACCGGCCCGGAGATTTTGCTGTGCGATGAAGCGACTTCGGCTCTGGACCCGGAAACCACACAGTCCATCCTGAGCCTGCTCAAGGACATTAACCGCCGTCTGGGCATCACCGTCGTGCTGATTACGCACGAGATGAGCGTGATCCGTGAAATCGCCGACCGCGTGCTGGTGCTGGAAAAAGGCCGCATTGCCGAGCTGGGCGAGGTCTGGCGTGTATTTGGCAAACCGCAGCATGACGCCACCAAGGCGCTGTTGGCACCTTTGCAACATAGCTTGCCGGAGGATTTGCAGGCACGACTGGTGCAAGAGCCGCCTAAAACCGGAACATACAGCCGCATTTTGCAACTGAGCTACAGCGGCGAAGGCGGCTGGGAGCCCGACTTGTTGCACATTGCCCGCAGCCTGCCCGGCCAGCCCCAACTGGTTCATGGCGGCGTGGACCGTATTCAAGGCCATGCACACGGACGTTTGCTGGTCGCCATTGAAGGGCATGTAAGCCTGCCCGATTTGACATCCCTGACGCAAGGCCCGGCGGCCATCGCGCATCACATTGAGGACATTGGATATGTTGTGGAATCTGAGTATCCCCGTTGAGCGATACGGGCAGGCTTTTCTGGACACACTGATGATGGTGGGCGTGTCGGGGGCGATCGCCTTTCTGGCCGGCATTCCGCTGGCGGTGCTTTTGATCGTGACGGCTCCTCATGGCTTTTGGGAGTCGCCCAAGATCAACCGGGCGGTGGGTAGCGTAGTGAATGGTTTTCGGGCCACGCCCTTTATTGTTTTGCTGGTCGCCTTGATCCCCTTCACGCGTTTGCTGGCCGGCACCACGATTGGCGTGTGGGCGGCCATTGTGCCCCTGGCAATCAGCGCGACTCCTTTTTTCGCCCGTATTGCGGAAGTCAGTCTGCGTGAGGTGGACTCGGGCCTGATTGAAGCGGCTCAAGCCATGGGCTGCAAGAAGTGGGACATCGTGCGCCATGTCTATTTGCCCGAGGCGCTGCCCGGCATTGTGGGTGGCTTCACCATCACCATCGTGGCCTTGATCAGTTCCTCGGCCATGGCCGGTGCGGTCGGTGCCGGTGGCCTGGGGGACTTGGCGATCCGCTATGGCTATCAGCGCTTTGACACGCAGGTGATGCTGATTGTCATTGCGGTGCTGATTGCCCTGGTCACAGCGGTGCAGTTTGCGGGAGACCGTTACGTGCAAAGGCTGCGTGCCCGTTGATCCGAGTTCAGCCAAGGGCTGGCGCACGTAGTGGCGTCGCCTTGGTAATGAATGTGATGTTCTTTGTTTGCTCGGACGCTCTGTCTTGAGCTGGGACGCAGGTGCTGGCAGCTGCGTCTATCCCTACCGTTTTTAGTCATTGAAAAGAGTGCCGTATGAATGATCGGATTACTCAGGGCGGAGCTTTGCCCGAAGCATCTGCAAAGCCGCGTCTGCCCTTGCCCCCCCAACAGCCTCATGTGATTGGCAGTGAAGCCGAAGCCCTCGCCATTGCTCGGCAATTGGCCACTGAATTTGCGCAAACTGCTGCCGAGCGCGACCGCCTGCGCCAGCTTCCCTGGGACGAGATAGAGCGCTATACCGCCCGTGGCCTGGGTGCCATCACTATCCCCAAAGCCTATGGCGGTCTGGAAGCTTCCAACGAAACGCTGGTGCAGGTGTTTGCCATCATCAGCGCGGCTGATCCTTCCCTGGGTCAGATTCCGCAAAACCATTTCGCGCTGATCCAGAACCTGAAAGATACCGGCACCGAATCTCAAAAGCAGCGTTGGTTCAAGGCGGTGCTGCAAGGCGCACGTTTAGGCAATGGCGGGCCGGAGAAAAAGGGCAAGGCAGCGGTGATTACCGACATCACTGCCCATCTTGCGCGGGCAGCGGATGGCAGCTTGCGTGTCAGCGGTACACGCTTTTATTCAACCGGCGCCTTGTTCGCGCATTGGATTCCTTTCCGGGCTGCGGATGAGCAAGGCCGTGGCGTGCAAGTCTGGGTACGCCGCGATGCGCCTGGTGTGCAGGTGATTGATGACTGGAATGCCTTTGGGCAACGCACCACCGCCAGTGGCAGCGTGGTGTTCGATCAGGTTTTGGTCGAGGAAGACCATGTGCTGGAAAGCTGGCGTTTTGCGGACAAGCCTTCCCTGTCAGGCCCGATTTCTCAACTGATTCAAGCCAGTATTGATGCCGGTATCGCCCAGGGTGCCTTGCAGGATGCGCTGGAATTTGTCCGCAATCGTGCGCGCCCCTGGACCGATTCGGGTGTGGCCAGTGCCACGCAGGACCCTCACATCATTCAGGAAGTGGGTGCCTTGCAGATTGAGGTGGATGCCGCTCAGGAAGTTTTGCTGGAGGCAGCGCGTTTGCTGGATGAGTTGGCCGCCAAGCCCGTGGATGCAGACAGCAGCGCCCGTGCGTCGGTGGCTGTTGCCGAGGCCAAAATCCTGACGACGGAAGCGGCCTTGAATGCCAGCGAACAGCTCTTTGCCTTGGCTGGCTCGTCGTCCACCCGTGCGGCTCATAACCTGGATCGCCACTGGCGCAACGCCCGCGTGCACACCTTGCATGACCCGGTGCGCTGGAAATATCACTTGCTGGGCAATTACCTGTTCAATGGCGCCTCGCCGTCTTATCACCAATGGAATTGAGGCCATGACTACACAGCTTTCTACATCCGTACACATCATCCAGTCCGAGGCCGAAGCGCTGCAAGCCGCCGAGCAGTTTGCACAATTCATTGCCCAGGATGCGCTGGAACGTGACCGCGACCGTATCTTGCCGCATCGAGAGGTGGAGCAATTCAGTCAAAGTGGCTTATGGGGCATTACGGTCCCCAAAGAATACGGCGGCGCGGGCGTTTCCGCCGATGTGCTCACCCGTGTCGTGCAGCGCATTGCCAAGGCCGATGGCAACTTTGGCCATATCCCGCAAAACCACTACTACGCCTTGGAAGTGTTGCGCGTGGGGGCGACGCACGAGCAAAAGGCCTTTTTCTACGATCAGGTGCTGCAAGGCAAACGCTTTGGCAATGCATTGGCAGAGATCGGCAAGAAGGACTTTGTCCGTCGCACGCAATTGCTGAAAGAACCCGATGGCTGGTTTGTGGATGGCCGCAAATTCTATTGCACGGGTTCGCTGTTTGCACACTGGATTCCCACGCTGACGACCTCGCCTGATGATGGCCGCCTGTATCTGGTTTTTGTACCGCGTGGGGCTGCAGGCGTCACGCTGACAGACGATTGGGACGGCTTTGGCCAACGAGTGACAGGCAGCGGCTCGGTGGAGTTCACACGTGTTCCTGTGCAGCCACAATGGGTCGTGCCGTTCACGGACTCCTTCGAGCGTCCGACCACTATTGGTCCCTATGCCCAGATCATCCATGCAGCACTGGATTTGGGCATAGGCCAAGGGGCTTTCGAGGCCACCTTGCCCTTTATCCGCGAGCACAGCCGCCCCTGGATTACCGCTGGCGTGGATACCGCCGCACAGGACCCCTTGCTGCTGCAGGAGGTGGGCAATGTGCATGTGCGTTTGCGTGCCGCGCAAGCGCTGCTGGCCCGCGCCGCCCGCTATGTGGATGCCGCCCAGCACGCCCCGGATGAGGACAGCGTGGCCCAGGCTTCCATTGCCGTGGCGCAGGCCAAAGCCTTGTCCACCAGCGCCAGCCTGCTGGCAGGCAGCAAGCTGTTTGAACTGGGGGGCACCAGCGCTACGCAAGCCCAGCATGGCCTCGATCGCTACTGGCGCAATGCACGCGTCCATACCCTGCATGACCCGGTGCGCTGGAAGTACCACGCCATTGGCAACTATGCCCTGAATGGCGTGCGTCCGCCGCGTCATGGGGCCTTGTGATGCCATTTTGCTTCGATATGGCCTGTTTTTTTAGGCCACGAGCCTTTCTCTTTTATCTGGATTTTGATTGATGACTATCTCGCGATTTCTTAAAAAACTGACGGCATTCAGCCTTGTCTCGACCGCCGTCTTGTTGAGTAGCACAGCGACCGCAGCTCCTTTGAAAATCGGTGTTGTGCCCGGCATTTTTGCGGACTCGGTGGTCGTTGCCGCTCAGGAGGCCAAGCAGCAGGGTGTGGATGTGCAGGTGATCGAATTTACCGATTGGGCTACACCGAATGTGGCGCTGGACGCGGGCGATATTGATCTGAACTACTACCAGAACAGCAACTACCTGGCCAATGCGGTGCGCGACAAGGGCTTCAAGCTGGTCAGCGTGCAGCCGGGCATTTTGTCTTACCTGGGTCTGTATTCCCTCAAGCACGCCACCCTGGCCGACTTGCCCGATGGCGCAAAAGTGGCGATTGCCAGTGACGCCGTCAACGTAGGCCGTGGGTTGCGTCTGTTACAGCATGCAGGTTTGATCACGCTGCGCCCCGAGACCGGCTTGCTGGGCACGCCCGATGACATTGTTTCCAACCCCAAGAACCTGAAGTTTGTGGAAGTGGAAGGCCCGCAATTGGCACGTGCCACGCAGGACGTGGATCTGGCTCAAGGCTTTCCGTATTTCATCCTGGCCTCCAAAGCCTTTGATGCTACGAAAGCCTTGTCCTTGACCAGTTACGAGGACGACTCCTGGGCGATTCAGTTTGTGGCCCGTAGCGACAAGACGAAAGACCCGCGCATTGCCCAGTTCCTGGAGGTCTACAAAACATCGCCTGCGGTGCGCGAGGCAATCGATCAGTTCTACCAGGGCGAGAAAAAGCTGTATCGCCTGACCTGGTTGCCGCATTAAGCAAGGAGAATGCCCCATGACGCAGCCCAAGAAACACATCCATATCAACGCTTTCAACATGAATTGCGTGGGCCATATTCATCATGGTTTGTGGACGCATCCGCGTGATCAATCCACGCAGTATCACACTCTGAAGTACTGGACTGATCTGGCCAAAACGCTGGAAAAAGGCTTGTTCGACGGCATCTTTCTGGCGGATGTGGTCGGCTATTACGACGTTTACCAGCAAGGTGTGGACTTGACGCTGCGCGAGGGTATTCAACTACCGGTGAACAACCCCTGGCTGCTGGTCTCGGCCATGGCAGCCGTCACGCAACATATTGGCTTTGGTCTGACAGCGTCAGTGGCGGCTCATCACCCCTACACCTTCGCACGCGATGTCAGCACGCTGGATCAGCTAAGCAATGGCCGCATAGGCTGGAACATCGTGACGGGTTATGTGGATAGCGGGGCGCGGGGTTTGGGGCAGGATGGTCTGGATGCACACGACAGCCGTTACGACCGGGCCGAGGACTTTCTGCAATTGGCTTACAAGCTGTGGGAAGGCAGCTGGGAAGATGGCGCGCTGATTGCCGACAAGCAGCGTCGTATCCATGCCCTACCCGAGAAAGTGCATACCGTGCATCACGAAGGGCCGTTTTATCGCAGCAATGCAATTCATATGAGCGCGCCTTCTCCCCAGCGCACCCCCTTGTTGTTCCAGGCGGGAACCTCGGCGCGGGGGCTGCAGTTTGCCGGACAACATGCCGAAGGCGTATTCATCGGTGCGCGGGACCCGGAAGCGGCCAGGGACTCGTCCCGCAAGCTGCGTCAGGCAGCGGTCAATGCGGGACGGCAAGCGCAGGACCTGAAGATTTATGCGGGTGTAGCGGTCGTCACGGGTGCCACGGAAGCCGAGGCTAAAGAAAAATACGCCGACTATCTGGCCCATGCCAGCTCCGAAGGCGGCCTGGCGCACTTTGCGGCCAGTACGGGTGTGGATTTTGCCCAGTATGACCTGGACGAACCCATCCACTTTGGCTCCAGCAACGCGATTCAGTCCGCAGCGGCAGCGGCCCAGAAACAAGGCTGGACGACACGCCGTAAGCTGCTGGAGCAATTCACGCTGGGCAGCCGCTACAAAACCATTGTGGGCGACCCGCAGCAAGTGGCGGATGCGCTCAGCACCTGGATCGATGAGGGCGAGATCGATGGCTTCAACCTGACCCGCATCGTCGTGCCTGAAACCTGGGAGGACTTTGCTCACTACATCGTGCCCGAGCTGCAAAACCGGGGCCGCTATCGCACGGCGTATGAAGGTGGAACCCTGCGCCAGCAATTGTTTGGACAAGGAGATCGGGTATCTGCCACGCACCCTGCCGCGCAGTGGCGGCATTTGGTGCCCGGTTCGACCCCGGAGGCGGGATCGGATGAGGCGGCTACCTCTGCCTTGCAGGCAAGCTGATTAGGGCGAGAAAGAGCCAGTATCTGCTGCGTTGAATCATTTTTTACGACCCCTTTTATAAGGTCAGGACCATGTTGTTTGCCCGTTTTTCTATTCGTGCCGTGTTTGCCTTGGCAGCTTTGAGCCTAGCGGGCCATGTGTCTGCTGCTGCATTGAAAATCGGCGTCACGCCCGGCTCTTTGGCCGATTCTGTTGCCGTGGCAGCCAAGGAGGCCAAGAAACAGGGCCTGGAGGTCGAGGTGATTGAGTTCACCGACTGGACCACGCCCAATACGGCCTTGGCCTCCGGGGATCTGGATTTGAATTACTTCCAGCATCAGGCTTTCCTGGACAATGCCGTCAAGGAAGGCGGCTATGCCATTGAAAGTGTGGCTTATGGTTTATTGCCCAATATTGGCTTGTATTCCAAGCAGTATTCGTCCTTGGATGCGCTGCCCGAAGGCGCTTCTGTTGGGGTGGCGAGTGATCCGGTGAATCAGGCGCGCGGCCTGCTGCTTTTGCAGACGGCTGGCCTGATTCAGCTGAAAGAGGGGGCAGCTGCGCGTGCCTCGATTCATGATGTGACGGCCAACCCCAGAAAGCTGCGCATTGTGGAAGTCGAAGGGCCGCAATTGGTGCGCGCAGCCGATGACCTGCCCTTGGTCCAAGGCTATCCAGCCCATTTTGTGAACGCCGGGCAGGCCGAGCTAGCCAGCAAGGCCTTGCAGTATTCCACGGTAGATGACCTGTACTACGCCATCCGCTTTGTCGCGCGGAGCGGCCATAGAGATGATCCGCGCATACGCCAGTTTGTGGATCTTTATCAAAACTCCCCTGCCGTGGCCGCGCAGATCGACACGTCTTTTGCGGGGGACAAAAAGCTGTATGCCTTGCCGTGGAAGACGACCGGTCATGCCTCCATTACGCAGGTTCCTTGAGGGCTGCACATCATGATGACTGACACTGTCGTTTTTACCTCTGATGTTGCGCCACGCCGGACTGTGCCAGAAAGGGCAGCGCCAGCAAGTGCACGAGCTTCCGATCTGGGCGCCTTGCGTGCCCGTTTCAGCGCCCTCTTTCAGCGCATTGCCGATACTGCGGCGGAGCGCGAGCATACCCGTACCTTGGCCTATGCGCCCATTCTGTGGCTGAAAGACAGCGGTTTCACGGCTCTGCGTGTACCGCCCCAATGGGGTGGCAGTGGGGTTTCCATCCCGGTGTTCTTTGAGCTGTTTCAGGAACTGGCCGCGGCGGATTCAAACGTCGCTCAAATTCTGCGGCCTCATTTTGGCTTCATCGATCGACTGTTGATTGATCGGGATGAGACTACGCAAGCGCAATGGCTGCCGCTGGCAGGCCAAGGAGCGATTTTTGGCAATGCCACCACCGAGACTGGCCTGGGTGCTGTCGGGCAACTGCACACCACGCTGGAACCTGATCCTGAGCAGGCCGGACAGTGGCGTTTGAATGGCCGCAAGTTCTATAGCACAGGCACCTTGTACGCAGATTGGGTCACGGTGGTGGCCCGCAGTACCGGGACGGAGCAGGAGGATGAAACGGTACATGCCGTGGTGGCCACCAATCAGGAAGGGGTGGAGCGTCTGGATGACTGGCATGGTTTTGGGCAAAGGCTGACGGGGTCCGGTACAACGGTACTGACCGATGTGCTCGTGCCCGAGAGCGCCATCATCCGTTTCCCGCATCAGGAACCTACCCCCTTGGTGGCCTATTTTCAGCTGGTGCATTTGGCGACCTTGGCGGGTATTGCCCAAGCCTTGCAGCGGGATGCGGTGGCTTATGTACAGGCGCGCAAACGTGTCTTTAGCCACGGCAGTGCGGCGTTGCCCAAGGATGATCCTTTGGTGCAGCATATCGTGGGCGAGCTGGCCAGCACGGCTTATATTGCCCAGCTGGCGGTGCGTGATGTGGCGGCTCATTTGCAGAATATTGCGGATCAGCGGCGGGCGGATGTGGCGGTTCCCCGCGAGACTTTGGATGCCCTGGAACTGCGAACGGCACAGGCGCAAGTGGCGGTGGTGGAGCCGGTTTTGCGGGCGGCCACGCGTCTATTCGACGTGGGTGGTTCCACGGCCCTGGAGGAATCCCGTCGTCTGGATAGACACTGGCGTAATGCGCGGGCTCTGGCCTCGCACAATCCGGTGATCTACAAGGCCCGTTCGGTGGGGGATATTTTGTTGAACGAGGCCGAGCCAGTGTATTACTGGCATGTGGGGACGAAGGAGAGTTGAGCCGATGCGGCCAGAGGCGGGGCCGCCTCTTGGAAACATAAAGGGCACGAATTAATCGTGCCCTTTATGTTGTCAGCTGTGAGCGCGCAGCCTCTCAGGGTAAATCAACGACAAAATAGTACGCTAAGCGCGTGATGAGGCTGGCACCCAGCGATAAAGCGTAGGAACGGATACGTCCAGGTTCTTGGCCACGTCCTTGAGTGGTACACCGCTGGCCAGCAGCTTCTTGGCTGACTTGATTTTGTTGTCGTTCATCTTGGGTTTGCGACCACCCTTGCGGCCAAGCTGCTTGGCGACTTCCAGCCCGGTACGGGTACGTTCGATTGTCAGTTCGCGCTCCATCTCGGCCAGGCTGGCCATGACGTGGAAGAAGGACCGACCAGACGGCGTGCTGGTGTCGATGGAGTCGGTGAGGCTTCTGAACTGGATACCTTGTGTGCGCAGTTTGTTGACCAGATCGACCAGTTGCTTGACTGAGTGGCCCAAGCGGTCCAGCTTCCAGACCACCAATGTGTCGCCCTCGCGCAGCATTTCGAGCGCTTTGACCAAGTCTGGACTATTTGCTCGTGTGCCACTTACCTTGTCTTCAAAGACCTTCTGGCACCCGGCCTGAATCAAAGCTTTGCATTGCAATTCAAGGTTCTGATCTTGCGTCGAGACGCGCGCATAGCCGATCAGCATGGCGTGTCGCCGTCTGCATCCTGACGAACGGCAAGTAACTGTTGAAGCAATTCCGGTAGTGCTGTCTGCACGGTGTCCCACACCACCTCGAGGTTGACGTCGAAGTAGCCGTGGGCGATGCGGTTGCGCATACCGCGCATATTACGCCACGGTACTTGTTCGTGTGTCTGAGCGAATTCGATATAGCCATCGATTACCTTCGTAGCAGCCTCGCCAATAATGATAAGGCTCATGATGACAGCTTGCTGGGTTCGTTTGTCCTCAAGAAAATCTTCTCTGGTCAGGCCCTCTATGAAACCGCATGCATCGGCTGCAGCTTGCTGCATGTGGTCAAGGTAATCCGGAAGACGGTACTTGCTCATACCGGTTGCGCCTCTGCAAGCACTTTGGCCCGGAATTTAGGCGGCAGGTCGCCGGGCGTCAGCAAATCGACGTGAATACCAAGCAGCGATTCTAGCTCGTCTTGCAGGCCTCCCAGGTCGAACAGCGTCGCACCAGGCAGTGCGTCAACCAGCAAATCAATGTCGCTGCCATCCTGGTCGGTGCCATGTAGGATTGAGCCGAAGACGCGTGGATTCGCCGTGCGAAAGCGGCTTACGGCTTCACGCACTGCATCTCGGTTCATGTCGAGCACAACAGATGGTCGCATGGTCATCCCTTGTTATCAAAACTCATCAAAATGGTAAGTTATTGAGAATGGGATTTCAAGACCTGGTTTCTCAGATCGAAATTATTACGAGAGTTGAAACAACCTGGCCGCATTGCCATAAAACAGCTTGTCCAGAATCGCATCCTTGAAACCCAGCTGCTGGAAGTCTTCAATACTCTGGCGAATCGGGCGGAAGGTATAGGACGAACCAAACAGCAATTGCTCGGACAAGAAGCTATTGGCTGCCTGCACATAGCCCTCATTGCCTGGCTGGAAAATGTACATATCCGGCACCAGATGCACGTTCTCGTGCAGAAAGGCCAGGCCTATGGCCTGTTGCACATTGGGCCAATAGCCGTGATAGACCACCAAAGGCAGGTCCGGGAAGGCTTTGGCCACTTTGGCCAGACCAGCCGGGTCGTTATAGCGTGGGTCTGGCGTGGTAGGGCCACTCATCAAAAAGACGGGCACGTTCAGGTGACGGGCCAACTCGTAAACCGGCCAGTAAATGGGATCATCAGGATGACGTGCCGGCACACCAAAACCCGGCTCGATATCAATGCCGGACAAGCCCAGCTCCTTGATGGCGCGTTCCGCCTCGGCCAGGGCCTCCTGCTCGCCTTGCAGAGCCGGGTCTATACCGGCAATGCCCAGCAATGCTTCGTGCCCATGCACGATCTGGTGAATGGTGTCGTTGGGCAAATGTTGTGATGGCGTGTGGCGGCCGACGACGACCGCTTTGCTCAGCCCGGCCTGGCGTACTTCTTCCAGAAAGCCTTCCTGACTCAGCGATCTTTCAAAGTGGGTATCGCTGCCACGAGTGCCGACACGGCGATTCAGCCAACGCGCAGTGGCATGTTCCGGTGAGCCGGGTTCGGCTCCGAAAAACTTGTGCAGAAAGGCAGGTCGGCAGCGTAGATCGATTATTTTTTGGCTCATGATGCAGAAGAAAGTTGCTGGTTTTGAACGCCGCGCGCGTCAAAGGCGCCACCGGTCTGGGCACGATCACGGACGGTGACGGCCCGTTTGCCCAGAAGTGGAAACACCAGCTCGGCAAAGCGTATGGATTCTTCCAGATGGGGGTAGCCCGAGAGCACAAAGGAGTCCGCACCCAGGTCTATGTATTCCTGCAAGCGCTGGGCCACGGTTTGGGCATCGCCCACCAGTGCGGTGCCTGCTCCGCCCCGTACCAGCCCCACCCCTGCCCACAGATTGGGCGAGACTTCCAGCTGATCGCGACGGCCACCATGCAAGGCGGCCATGCGCTTCTGGCCTACCGAGTCCATGCTGGCGTAGTTGGCCTGTGCCTTGGCAATGTCCTCGTCCGTTAATTTGCTGATCAGACGATCCGCCTCGGCCCAGGCTTCTTCATTGGTTTCACGTACGATCACGTGCAAGCGCACCCCCAGCCTCAATTTGCGGCCACGGGCGGCGGCACGGCGGCGGATGTCCTCAAATTTCTTGCCCACCGCAGCCGGTGGTTCGCCCCAGGTGAGGTAAGCATCGACATGCTCGGCAGCCAGTTCATGGGCGGCGTCTGAGGAGCCGCCAAAGTACAAGGGCGGATAGGGTTTTTGCACAGGCGGGAAGAAGTTGCGGCCATTCTCCACCTTGAAGTGCTTACCCTGAAAATTTACGGTGTCGCCAGAGAGCAATTGACGCCAGATCGTCAGGTATTCATGGGCGTATTCATAACGGGCATCGTGGTCCAGAAACACGCCTTCGGCGGCCAGTTCGGTGGCATCGCCGCCGGGCACCACATTCAGCAGCAAACGGCCATGCAGGGCCTGGTCCAGGGACGCTGCCTGACGTGCGCTGGAAACGGGTGCGCCCAAAGAGGTACGCAGTGCCACCAGCAGCTTGATGCGCTGGGTAACAGGAACCAGGCTGGCCGCCACCACCCAGGGGTCCAGGCAAGAGGCGCCGGTAGGAATCAGCAAGCCGTCGTAGCCCAGGTTCTCGCTGGTAACGGCAATGCTGCGCAGATACTCGTTAGTGGGTGCCCGGCCAAAGTCGGATTTGCCCAGGTAACGGGTGTCGCCCGAAGTGGGCAGGAACCAGAAAATATCGGGTGTGGTGGAGGTGATTTGGCTCATGCTGCCTGCGCCTCCAGAACAGAGTTTCGCAGCGGCAAACGCGTTTGAATACTGTGCAGTACCGGCACGGCCAGATCAACGGTGCGCTGGATGTGCTGTTGCAGGGCGGCGCTGGTGACTTCGCCGTCCTGAATCTCCTCGGGCGTGGCATAGACCCCGATGGGCAGGGTCAGCGCCTGGAAGAAGCTGAACAGGGGACGCAGCTGATGTTCGATGACCAGGGCATGGCGTTGGCTGCCGCCAGTGGCGGCCAGCAGTACAGGCGTGCCGTTCAGGGCATTCATGTCGACCAGATCGAACAGGTGCTTGAGCAGGCCCGGAATGCCTGCGCGAAAGATGGGCGAACCCACGATCAGAAAGTCGGCCTGTTCAATGGCCTGGATGGCCTGATGCGCATGGGTGGGCAAGGCGTCGGTGGACAGGGCTGCGCCCAGTTCGGGCAGCAGACTGAGCAGCTCGATGTGTTGCACGTCCAGTGCCAGTTGATCGTTCAGTGTGTCACGCAGCGCATCCAGCAGCACTTGGGTGCGGGAGGGACGATGCAGGCTTCCATTCACAATAACGGTTTTCAGAGGGCGGCTCATGGCAATTCCTTGCAGTGAAATCAGGACAAGGTGCCACCAGAAAACGGGGGCACCTGTGCGAGTCAATGTCTGGTATTACATGCCTGATCGTTGCTGCCACGAAAGACAATTCGCTCATGTGTTTATGGCTGACCTGCGCCCTTAGTCTTTTGATTTGCTTATGAAAATCAGTAGGCTTGAATGTGAAAAAATGTGCTGCCAAGTGGCATGCCCTTGAACCGCGATGCAAACCTTATGAGGTATCAGGCAAAAGACGGGAGCACAGATTTTGAGCGGTGCGTTTGGGGTGCGGACAGACAGGTCTGATGCAGGAGTGCCAGAATTGGATAGTGGGCCATCTGCTTGTGCCAGAGTTGGATAGTTTGGCGGCAAATGAATTTTTAGAATAAAAACAGGCCAATCAGGAGGGATTGGCCCCCGACTGTGTGGCAAACACAGCGGTTTTTATTTCCAAGAGAGAGACAAACCATGACTCAACACAGCCCCCCGCCCTATATCGAAATCGAAAAGCGTATCGACAAGGTACGCGACGAATACGCTCTGGTTGAAGGCCACTTCGATACGTCTGAAGAAACCTCCCCCTGGATTCCTTTCGGCCCCAATATCTGGTTGCGTCATCTGAGCTTTGATATTCGCAACAACACCTCGGTGCACATTATGCGTGCCGACAAGGGTGGCTCCCTGGGTCGTCACCGTCACCGCGCCGTGGTGACCGGCTACATCCTGTCCGGCAGCCTGCGTTACGAGGAATACGATTGGGTGGCCCGTGCCGGTCATTACATCCACGAAAGCCCCGGTCGCACTCACACCCTGGTGTCGGACGAAGGCATGGAAACCCTATTTCACCTGGGCACGCCCATCGAGTTCCTGGACGAGAACGACAACATTCTGGAAATTATTGACGTGTTCTGGATGATCGATCACTACACCAGCTACTGTAAGAAGCACAATCTGCCCATCAACCAGTCCATGTTCATCTAAGACGGTTTGAGGCTTGTGTGCCGGGTCTGCCCCGTTTGATGGGGCAGTTCCTTGAAGCGCTGTTGATAGTAGGCAGAAAAGCGGCCCAGATGCCCAAAACCATGCGCCAGTGCGACATCGGTGACGTTGGGGCGGGGACGGGTTTTCAGAACCTGATGAGCGGCATCCAGTCGCACATTACGCACCCAGTTCATGGGAGATAGCTGATAGTGGCGACGGCACAGCAGATGCAGGAAGCGGGGACTCACACCTGCTGCCTGAGCCAGATCATCCAGTGAGATGTTGCTGTGCAAATGCGCCAGCACATAGTTCCTGGCCTGGAGTAGACGCATTTTCCCTGCCCGGGCTGCGGCTCCCATGGACTCATCCACCAGAACCTGGGCAGCCTGTTCATCGGCGGGATGACACAGCAGGAATAAGGCCAGGCTGCTTTCAATATGCTGCGTCCAGCTGGCTGAGCGGTCGCCGTTCTGCGCCGGGAGCAGAAGCAGGTGCTGGATGAGGTTGGCCCATTGCGGGCCCCTACAGGGGTCCAGCTTGTAGACACAGCCTCGGGTCATGCCCTCTTGTGCCAGAGTCTGATGCCCCACACCATCAAACAGGCTGTAGGGGATTTTCACGATCAACTGTTCGCAACCGGCTTGCCACAAGGTGCGCACATGATGGCGGGGGGAAACTACCGCAATATCACCCGGATAGGCAGTCAGCTTGTGATGCCCGTCGCTGATAAATTCGGCCGTGCCCTGCAATGCCATCTGCACCAGGCAGAAATCTCCAAAGGCGTCGGCCTGGATTTCCACTTCGGCGCCATAGCCCAGTTTCATTACGCTGATCTGATCAATATCACGCCGATACAGACGGGTGTTGATGCGCCCTCGGCCCCAGTTCAGGGCATGCCTGGAAATGGCTCGACTCAACGGTTGATGGGACAGCTCGGCGCTGTGTGAATGAAAGACTGGATGACGGTACAACACCGACAGATCCAGGCCATTTTCTGCCGGCATGGGGAACCCCTGTTCCAGAACGTAATAAGGCGCGTGAACAGTGCCTAGTGTAGAAGTTGCCCAATTTGGCGGGCATGGGGGCTATCCCTTATCAGGGCAGATGGGTTTGGAAATATCCTTTATTTACAAAAGACTAACCTTTTTGGCTATTTTGTTTAAGTTTAAATAAAACTACTGGTTTCTCCATGAAGTTATCCAGGCTTGTAGGAGTCAGAGGAGGCTGCGCTTTGACCACTGCTCTTTCTGGCTCATGAAGGTGCTTTTAGCATTGTCATGGTGTGGGCATTCTCGTGCCGGCCTTTTTTTGCGACCCTGGCTGACACAGCGTGATCTGGGGTGTTGTGTCATGCCATCCCTTCCATTTTGCTCATGACAAGCGGCTCTTGCGATTGTGCTGGCTCTGTCAGGCTGACTTGCACACCAATGTCTGCTGGTTTGGCGTAGTGCAGACTGCTGGTTACCAGAGCGTTCACGCCCGTTGCGGCATAGGCGGCGGCATTACCGGCATGAATCCCGCCCGCAGCCAGAATGGTGAGCGTAGGATGGGCCTTGCGCAATGCAGGTACGATTTGCATCAGGGTTTCGGGCGGTATCTTGTCGAACTGCACCACGTCCGCGCCCGCCTGGGCGGCGCTATAGGCTTCGCGCAGATCCGCCGCTTCGATCACGATTTTCTTCTCGCACAAGGCATATTTGTGGTGGGCAATCGCACGGCCGACTTCTTCCCAGCCGCCCATCAGTGCTCGATGCTGCGGGAAGATCAAAATGGTTTCCCCCAGGCCCAGACGATGCGGCATGGCCCCGCCCGACAGGGTGGCTTTCAAGGCCAGCTTGCGTACGCCGGGGGCATGTTTGCGGGTGGTCAGCACGGCTACCGAGGCATTGACTGTTTGCACGGCCTGCACGACTTGCTGGGTCAGGGTAGCGATGCCACAGGCAAACTCCAGCAGGTTCTGGCCGACTTTCCAGGCACGCAGCAGGGACTGAGCCGAGCCTTGGGCCAGCAGGACCGTCTGACCGGGCAAGGCTGCCACGCCGCTGGGGGTGTAGTGCTGGGTCTGCCCGCCGCAAGAGCGCACAATCTCGGCTACCTCCTCTGTGCCCGCCACGCGAATGTGCTTACGGACTACGTAACGCAGTGTGGTGTTCTGCTTGTGCAGGCCCAGCATATGGCTGGTCAGATCCAGGTAGGACGCATCCTCGCCAATCCATTGGTCGATTTGGCTTTGTTCAAAAAAAACCGTCATTGTTGATTCCCGTAGCGCCGCAGCGCCCAAAAGCAGGCTAATGCCGTCAGACCCAGTAAGCAGGACAGCGCATTGGCACAATCTGTGTTGCCATCCAGGACGGCGTTATAAATGGATAAAGACAGGGTTTCGGTCCGGCCTGCGATATTGCCCCCCACCATCAGCGATATCCCGACTTCGCCTAGCGCCCTGCCACCGGACAGGATCAGGCCCGTGGCCAGGGCGGGTCGCAGCAAGGGCAGCTCCACCCGGAAGAAGTAGGACCAAGTGCCGTGGCCCAGTGTGGCCGCGGCTTCGCGTAGCCGTGGCGACAGGCTGTTCATGCTGTTTTGCACAGGTTTGACCATTAAAGGCAGCCCGGCGATAAATGCGGCAATCAACAAGGCCGCCGGCTGAAAAACAATATTGGGCGACCAGCCGGCGGCACTGGCCAGCCAGCCTTGCCTGCCCAAGGCAAGCAGCAACAAATAGCCGATGACAATCGGCGGAAAAACCAGCGGCAGACTCACCAGCGAATCCAGTAATCCGTGGCCCGGGAAGCGTTTTCTGGCCAGAACCCAGGCCAGTGCCAGCCCTAGCACCAGCTGTGCCGCCAGGGTGGCGGCCAGCACAGACACACTCAGGCCCAGTGAGCTGCTGGAGCAGCTCATCCAGGCAGACATTACAGACCGTGACGCTCAAGAATGGATTTGGCCGTGCCCGAGCCCAGGAACTGGGTCCAGGATTGCAGCGCGGGGTTTGCAGGACGGTTCTTGAGTATGGCCAGGCTCAGATCGATCGGGTCGTGGCAGGAGGCTGGCAGGGGCAGGATGGTGCCCAGCTTGTCCTTGTGGGCCAGCGCCTCGCTGCGGTTGATGAAACCGGCATCCACTTCGCCGTTCAGCAAATAAGCCGACACTTGCGGCAGCATGGCGACTTCAAGGGTGCGTCCATCGGCCTGGACTTTTTCACGTTCCATGCAGGTGGTGGCGGCGCGGCCATAAACCGTTTTCTTGGCATCGCCAATCGCGATGCGTGCGTAGCTGGGCTGCTGTAAATCCTGGATGGAATCAATGGTCTTGCCCTTGGGCACGGCCAGCATCAGGGCGCCCTGGCTGATGTTCACGAACTGCTGGGCAATGCCCATGGGTTCCAGAAAAAAGCGGTCGCCAATGATGGCGGCAATGTCTGGATTTTGCTCGCTCTGGGCGCGAACCTGTTGCATATTGCCAAAGCTGCTCTCTACCGTCAGGCCGGTTTCTTTATGGAAGGCTTGAATCAGTTCGGTGACGGGTTTGCGATAGCCTGCGCCGGTGGCAATCAGCAGGTCGGAAGCGTGGGCCGTGGTGGTGATCGCCAGCAGACAAGCGGCGGAAAACAGCAAAGATTTCATCGGATATCCTGTCGCTAAATTTCGCTATGAGCTTTAGTTTATAGCGAGAGAGGGCTGACAGGGATGTTCGCCACGCGCCGGGGCCGGAGCCACCAGACTCAAACCTGCTTGAAAACTGGGAAAAGCGGCTTGTGCCCAGCGACGATGCACGTTTCTCGTTGCCGCAAAGCTGGAAACAGAAGGCGAAAAAAATCCCCATCCTGAACCAGTAAGATGGGGATTTTGGGGGGCACCCCCACCCGGAGTGACACTCCGGGTGACATGGTGTGCGTTAGGCTTGAGCGGCCTTGAATGCCAGACGCCATTGGTGCAGCAAAGGCTCGGTGTAGCCGTTAGGCTGTTCCAGACCTTTCAGAACCAGATCCTGAGCGGCGCGGAAGGCAAAGGAGCCTTCAAAGTTGCCGGCCATCTTCTGGTAGGCAGGGTCGCCCGCGTTTTGCTGGTCCACCACAGCGGCCATGCGCTGCAGGGTTTCAACCACTTGTTCGTGGGTAACGATGCCGTGCAGCAGCCAGTTGGCAATGTGCTGGCTGGAGATACGCAGGGTCGCGCGGTCTTCCATCAGACCGACGTCGTGGATGTCCGGTACTTTGGAGCAGCCCACGCCCTGGTCAATCCAGCGCACCACGTAACCCAGGATGCCCTGGGCGTTGTTGTCCAGCTCTTCCTGGATTTCCTTGGCGGACCAGTTGGTGTCCGTCGCTACGGGAATGGTCAGGATGCTGTCCAGGTAGTCGTTGGTGTCGCCTTCCAGACCCTTCTGGACGTCGACCACGTTGACTTGGTGGTAGTGCAAGGCGTGCAGCGTGGCAGCGGTAGGCGATGGTACCCAGGCGGTGTTGCCACCGGCCTTCACGTGACCAATCTTTTGCTCCAGCATTTCAGCCATCAGGTCGGGCATGGCCCACATGCCTTTACCGATCTGGGCACGGCCACGCAGACCGCATTGCAGACCGATCTGAACGTTATTGCGCTCGTAGGCAGGCTGCCACTCGGCCTGTTTCATGTCGGCCTTGCGCACGACGGCACCCGCTCGCATGCAGGTGTGGATTTCATCGCCGGTGCGGTCCAGGAAGCCGGTGTTGATGAACACAACACGTTCGGTGGCCTGAGCAATCGCTGCCTTCAAGTTCACGCTGGTGCGGCGCTCTTCGTCCATGATGCCCAGCTTGACGGTGTTGGGAGCCAGGCCCAGCAGGCTTTCCACACGATCAAAAATTTCGCTGGCAAACGCCACTTCGTCAGGACCGTGCATTTTGGGCTTGACGATGTACAGCGAGCCGCTGCGCGAGTTCTTCTTCAGCTGCAGATCACGCATGCCGATCAGGGTGGTGACCACCGCATCCAGAATGCCTTCTGGGATTTCACGGCCTTCGCCATCCAGAATGGCAGGGTTGCTCATCAGGTGACCGACGTTACGCACGAACATCAGCGAGCGGCCAGCCAGCGTTTGGGTGGTGCCCGTCAGATCGGTGTACTGGCGATCGTCGGCCAGACGACGGGTAAAGACCTTGCCGTCTTTCTTGATTTCTTCAGTCAGCGAACCGGTAACCAGACCCAGCCAGTTGCGGTAGGCCAGGACCTTGTCGTCAGCGTCCACGGCAGCCACGGAATCTTCGCAGTCCATGATGGTGGTCAGCGCGGCTTCCAGAACAATGTCTTTCACACCAGCCGGATCGGTCTTGCCAATCGGGCTGTTGGGGTCGATCTGCAATTCAAAGTGCAGGCCGTTGTGCAGGAATACGATGGCTTCAGGCGCATCAGGCTGACCACGGTAACCCAGCAGGGTCGAGGTGTCTTTCAGGCCGGTGGTGCCGCCATTTTCCAGGGTGACGCGCAGGGCGCCATCAGCGATGGTGTAGGAGGTCGCCTGGTCATGGCTGCCCTGGGCCAGAGGAATGGTGTCGTTCAGGAACTGGCGGCCAAAGGCGATGACCTTGGCGCCACGCACCGCATTGTAGCCACCGCCGCGCTGGGCACCGTCGGTGTCGGGAATGGCGTTGGTGCCATACAGCGCGTCGTACAGGCTGCCCCAACGTGCGTTCACAGCGTTCAGCGCGTAACGGGCGTTCATGATAGGTACGACCAGCTGGGGGCCGCCCTGCTCGGTGATTTCGGTGTCGACGTTGGCGGTGTTGACCTTGACGTTGGCAGGCGCGTCTTTCAGATAGCCGATGGAGCTCAGAAAGCGCTTGTAGGCCGGCATGTCGGTGAT
The DNA here is from genome assembly GCF_049932565.1 of Alcaligenes sp. HNGD-HTN06. Lineage (NCBI taxonomy): Bacteria > Pseudomonadati > Pseudomonadota > Betaproteobacteria > Burkholderiales > Alcaligenaceae > Alcaligenes > Alcaligenes sp. HNGD-HTN06. Next base: position 111,446 of record NZ_CP187782.1, read on the forward strand.
GGGGCCCGGGTTGGCCGTGTGCCACTTGTCCAGTTCGACTTGCAAGCGGTCGCGTTCGGCCAGCAAGGCGCGGTTTTTAGGTGCCAGATCATGGACCAGCTTGTCGAAACCAGCCCAGAAGGCTTCGGAGGAGATACCTGTGCCGGGCAGGGCTTCTTGTTCGATGAACTGATGAAGCACCTCGGCGACTTGCAATCGCTGGCAGGAGATTCGAGTGGTCATGTGTACCCTTGCTGATAGTTAAAAGTGATTCGGTACAGCGGCAGGCCGCAAGGGCTCGTTCGCTGCGATTACCTGGTCAAGCGCGCTTCAGAACAGGCTGACATCGCGGGTAGATTGACCCGCGCGGCACCGGGAGACAAAGGACATCAGAGGGCGAGCAGATTGCACAAGGCAAAAACCACTAAAAAACGCTAACCCATAGTAAATCAGCCTAAATGCAAGCCAATTTGCGCGATGTCGAACTATGTCTCACACGCATGCCAAACACACTGCCAGGTTGAATAACGTAAATTATGAAGGACTGATGCAAGCTGGATTTAATACTCAAAGTATTAAGACTACATACTTAATGTATTTACTGGTTTTGGGCAAGTCTTATATATGAGGTAGAAGACAGTGCCTGCCCTTGCACCGGGTGATTAGCGGCCATATCCGACAAGGCATGTAAGCCACGCTCAGTTCGCCAAGCCGCTGATTTAGCGCCATTCGCACCCAATGCGGGCGTGAGGGGCAGCGATCTTGGTGGGATTTGTCACTGCCTTGGGTAAAACCTGAAATCCGCCCGAAAGCGGGATAAAGGGCCAGATTTCAAGCAGATTGATGAGTCAATTTCGCGTCAAAATCACAAATAGCTGTGTCCATCAGGCGGACAGTGGGGCTTGTGGTTCAGGCAAAAACCAGTCAGTACATTTGGGGTAGCCGCCAGGCCCCTCTTCCTTGCTCCATCCCTTGTGCTCTGGTCTGAAACCAGTCCTGGACTGTCGCTATGGCAGGAGCGGTGACTTCGGTTTATCAGCAGCCCCACGGTCAGGCTCAGACGGTGGCGGGCGGGAATCGGGTTGAATAAGCGCGACAGCACGGCGCCCCCGAAGGGAGAGAGGCGATCGGGCAAGCAAGAAGAAGGCCGGCCGGAGATGGCTGAATTTGTCATGGAGCCGTGTAGGAGGCGACACGATAAACAGCTTATGATGCTTGCAGATCTGCTTGTCTGTGTTTTCCCTTGGAATACTTGTTATGTCTGATCCCAGCGGTTTTTCCCGTATTACGTCCACGCCTGAACTGATTCCATTCACGGGTTATCTGGACGCCGGCCAGGCTTTGGAACAGTTGCGTCATATTTACGATCGCAACACCGCTTTCTTGCGTGATTCTTTTGCCCAGTGCCTGGAGACCGGTTTTCCACGCGGGCAGCGTTTTAGGGCCTGCTACCCTGCTGTACGTTTGCGAGTCGAGACCTATCAGGAAGTGGACAGCCGTCTGTCGTATGGGCATGTGGTCGAGCCTGGTGTGTACATGACCACCATTACCGCTCCCGGCCTGTATCACGATTACTTGCTGGAGCAGCTGGAGCTGCTGCTACGCAATCACGGCGTGCAGGTGGAAGTGGGCGAGTCCTCCGTGCCCATCCCGCTGCATTTCGCGCTGAACAATGGCGTGCAGTCTACCGTGACGAGTGTGCCCGAATCGCCAGGGGATACCTTGCGCGATCACTTCGATGTGCCCGATCTGGCCTATATGGACGATGCCATTGTTAACGGCACCTGGGAGCGTGTCCACAACGAGCCCTTGCCGCTGGCTCCCTTTACCGCGCCACGCATTGACTACTCTTTGCACCGTCTGCAGCATTACAGTGCCACCCGGCCCGAGTATTTCCAGAACTTTGTCTTGTTCACCAATTACCAGTTCTATGTGGACGAATTTTGCCAGTGGGCGCGTGAAGTGCTGCAGGCTGATGAGCAAGGCTATATCGATCTGGTGGAGCCGGGCAATATCATCACCCCCGCAGGTGCGAATGCTTCAACAACAGGCTCGCCCCTGGCTCGGGCGCCGCAGATGCCCTCTTACCATTTGCGCCGTGCCGATCATTCTGGCATCACGCTGATCAATATCGGTGTGGGACCATCCAATGCCAAGACCATTACCGATCACGTGGCCGTCTTGCGACCTGCTGCCTGGCTGATGCTGGGCCACTGCGCCGGTTTGCGCACCACCCAGCGTTTGGGCGATTACGTGCTGGCCCATGGCTATGTACGTCAGGATCACGTGCTGGACGAGGATTTGCCCACCTGGGTACCCATTCCTCCCCTGGCCGAAATCCAGGTCGCGCTGGAGCAGGCAGTGGCTGAGGTCGCCGGCTTGTCAGGCTGGGAGCTCAAACGCATCATGCGCACGGGAACGGTGGCGTCCATTGATAACCGCAACTGGGAGCTGCGGGATCACCACGAGCCGGTACGACGCCTGTCGCAGTCGCGGGCGATTGCGCTGGATATGGAGTCGGCCACGATTGCCGCCAACGGTTTCCGCTTCCGTGTGCCGTATGGCACCTTGCTGTGTGTGTCGGACAAGCCTTTGCATGGCGAGTTGAAACTGCCGGGCATGGCCAGCGAGTTTTACGCGCGCCAGGTTGGCCAACATTTGCATATCGGTATCCGGGCACTGGAGCTGCTGCGTGACATGCCTAAAGAAAGACTGCATTCGCGCAAGCTGCGCAGCTTTCTGGAAACGGCATTTCAATAATAGTTTGCCGGGGCCGCCTCTGGCGGCCAGTCAGAGCGGGTAGAAACCCGGTTTTGTCGTCATGCCCAGTTTGGCGGCCCGGTATCAGGCCGTACTGTCCCCAAGGATCAGGTCTTTTCGGCTCTGCTCAAGGCATCCGGCAGCGGCGGGCAGGAGGTCGGTCAGGATCGCATCCCTTCTGACCTGTCGCTGCCCCTTTTTCAATCGGCCCAGACCAGCTGCTTAGCGGCTGGCGGCAATCGCGTCGCGTGCCTTCTGCACCAGATCCTCACCAATGGTCTTGGTCCATTTCTCAACGACGCCTTCTGTGGCTTTGGCAAAGGCTGCGTGTTGATCTGGCGTCAGGGTGGTGATCTTCACGCCGTGGCTCTCGATTTCTTTGAGCAAGGAAGGGTCCTGGGGCGTGATGCCTTTACGGGCGATTTCGATTTCGCGCTTGCCAGCCTCGATCGCGGCTTCGCGTACGATCTTCTGGTCTTCTTCGCTCCAGGATTTCCACACCTCGCGGTTGACCACAAACACCAGTGGGTCAGACACGTAGTTCCACAAGGTCAGGTATTGCTGCTGCACGTCGTACAGTTTGGCGCCGGCGTAAATGGACAAGGGGTTTTCCTGGCCGTCCACGGCCTTATTGGCCAGGGCGGGCTGCGCATCGGCCCAGCTCATTTGCGTGGGATTGGCACCCAGTGCGCTGAACGTGTCCATGTACAGGGGCGAGCCCACCACACGCAGTTTCAGGCCCTTCATGTCTTCGGGTTTGCTGACTTCGTGCTTGGAGTTGCTGAGCTGGCGAAAGCCGTTTTCCCCCCAGGCCAGCGGCACGACGCCCGCTTTCTCAATGTAGCCGAACAGGTCCTTGCCCACTTCGCCGTGGATCAGGGCGTCGGTGGCCTTGGAATCGGGCTGCAGGAAGGGCAAGGAAAACAGGTTCAGTTGCTTGATCTGCGGGGACCAGTTGATCGTGGAGCCCACCGCCATATCAATCATGCCCTGCCGAATGGCAGTGAACTCGCGCGTCTGGTCGCCTTGTACCAGCGAGGTGCCGGGGTAGATCTTGATGTTGATGCGCCCGTCGGTGCGCTCGCGCACCAGGTCGGACCAGATCACCGCCCCCTGGCCCCACGGGAAGGAAGTGCCCACCACAATGGATAGTTTGTACTCGGATTTGTAAGCGGCCTGGGCCGCTGGAACCACGGCCACAGTGGCAGCCGTACAGGCCAGAGCAGCCAGAATATGACGTATTTTCATGGATCAGGTCTCCCTTTCGATGAGTGGATGTGCAGTAATGCGGTTTTAGTTAAAGCCTAGGTAGCGGGGTAGCCACAAGGCGATGTCGGGCTCGATGATGACTAGCAGCATGGTGGTACCCATACCCAGCAGCAGCCAGCCGACCCAGCGCAAGGTGCTTTCCATTGGTACACCGGCAATCCGGCAGGCCACCATCAGGTTCACGGCGACCGGTGGCGTGAACTGGCCCAGGGCTACGTTCAGGGTCAGCAGCACGCCAAACCAGACGGGGTGCCAGCCAAAGTTGTAGGCGATCGGCATAAACAGCGGAACAAAAATCAGGAAGATTGAAATGCCGTCCAGGAACATGCCCAGCACAATCAGCATGACGATCATCAGGGCCAGAATGCCGTACTCACCCAGACCGGAGTGGATGATTGCATCTGTGACCGGGTCAATAATGCTCAGGGTGGACAGCGCCCAGGCAAAGATGCCGGCCAGTGCGACCACCATCATGATGACAGCCGATAATTCGGCCGCTTCGCGCAAGATCAAGAACAGGTCGCGAAATTGGATGGTGCGATGGATAACCATGCCTACGAACAGGCCGTAGAACACGGCCACCACAGCGGCTTCGGTGGGGGTGAACAGACCCAGGCGCATACCACCCAGAATGATGACCGGTGCGATCAGTCCCCAGGCGGCTTCGCGCAAGCTGCGCCAGAAGGGCGGCCGGGGCAGTTCGGCCTCGGCCAGGCCCAGTTTGTGGCGGCGCGAGAGCCAGATCGCCGGGATGATCAGGCCGATACCGGCCAGAATGCCCGGGAACATGCCTGCGGCAAACAGGGCGGGAACCGAGGCTTCAGGCACCAGCACCGAGTAAATGATAAAAGCGATGGAAGGCGGGATCAGGATGTCGGTGGCGGCACCGGCGCCCACAATACTGGCGGCAAAGGGGCCAGGGTAGCCGGCGCGCTTCATGGCGCCGATCATGACCGCACCCACCGCGGCGGCACAGGCCGGCCCGGAGCCGGAAATCCCCCCCAGGAACATGGCCACTCCAATCGCCACGACGGGTAACATGCCTGGGCCACGGCCGACCAGGGCAACCGCAAAGTTCACCAGGCGACTGGCCACCCCGGAGCGGTCAAAAATAGAGCCCACCAGAACGAACATGGGGATGGCCAGCAGGGGGTACTTGGCCAGGCCGGCATAAAAGCTTTGTGGTACGGCCATCAGGCCAAACCAGTGCGTATCCAGATTGGACATCAGGATGGCAAAAGCCCCGCCTATGCCCAGGGACACGCCCACGGGCACGCCTGCCAGCATCAGGCCGATGAAGATGACAAACAGCAAGGTAGCAATCATGACTTGGCCCGCCAGCGACGCATCCACATGCCCAGCAAGCGCAGGCTCAGGGTGGTGGACAAAATGGGCAGCCACATGCTGTACCACCAGGTCGGCACGCCAATCGAAGGAGAGGTATCGCCCCATTCGAATTCATCCAGTGCCATACGCCCGGACAGCACGGCCAGGCCAATGAAGAACAGCAGGCTCATGCCAATGCCGAACAAGGCCAGCCGGCGTTGACGGCGCTGAGTCCCCGCATCAGCAAAGACTTCGATACGGATATGGAGGTGTCGTACACAAGCGCTGGCCCCGGCATTCATGGTCAGGACCACCAGCAAGAAGATGGAGATTTCCTCGGTCCAGGCAAAAGAGCTATCGGTCAGATAGCGCACAAACACGTTGGCAAAGGTAATCAGCGCCAAGGTCGCCATGATCAGGACCGAAGCCCAGTCTTCCAGTTGCAAGGGAACGCGTGGACCTGGTTCGGTCGGCGCGCTGGCGGGATGGGTAGATATATCTGTAGAACTTGAATCCATGAGGTCTGTCAGATCGGGCAATAAAGCTACATGCTAGCGGTCAGGGACGGGGCTGGCAGTGAGTAATTTCCCCCGGTGCAAACGCAGCCGCGGGCCAGGATTGGCCGGGGACGAAACGATAGGGATAGGGGCGAATACACACGCGATAGGGGGTGGTGTGTCGCCTGGCTGATGAGGTGTAAAACCTGGCCCGGCACGACAGATAGGCCTGTGTGTGGCGCTCTGGAAGAGCCCGGCAGGGGTGTTGCCGGGCCTGCTGTGCGGGTGTTCAGCAAGGGTGCAGGCGGCCGGTAAGGCTGCCTGGGCTAATGCAAGCTGGGGGACAGCTTACTCTTTTTTGCGATCTTTTTTCCCTTTTTTGCCTTCTTTGTCCTTTTTGGAGGACTTTTTGTCCTTGTTTTTATCCTTATTTTTGGCCTTTTCTTTCTTCTTCTTTTTGTCTTTTTTGCTCTTTTTGTCCTTGTCGCTTGAGTTTGACGTGTCCTGCAGCGTAGCGTCAGGTGCCTCTTGATCCCTTGTGTCTTCTTGCAGCGCCGGGTGCTCATCAGTCTGCGGGTCCGCTGCGCGTTGCCTGGACGAGACCGGTGCCCTGCGTGCCTGCTCCATTTCCGCATCCAGCTCGGCGGCGACCTCGCGCAGCTCTTCTGCAACTGCTTGGGCACGGTCCTCGGGCAGCGCGATCATGGTGCCCCGACATTGGGGGGCACCACACAGACAGCGATAGTTCTGCTTGAGCTCCTCGGTAATGTCATCGTCGATGACCAGCGAGTAGTCGTACAAAAGCTCTTCCCCGGCCGGGATATCGCGCATGGCCACAATGAAGACACGCGAGCCGTCAGCATTCTCGTGCCCTTCACAGTTGGGGGCGCAGGAGTGATTGATCCAGCGTGAATCGTTGCCCCCCTGGCCACCGTCCACGATCTTGCCGTTGCTCAGGGCAAAGAAAAAGGTGTGAAAAGGCTCGTCGGGATTGACTGGAAACAAGGCATCGGCCTGTTCGGGCGTCAGTCGCTTGCCGGCGTATTGCAGGATGCGTGTCCCGGCAGGGATATCGCGTAGCGCAAACACGCCATTGCCATGCAGTTTGGATGGTTTGACGACGTGCCAGGGTTGGCGTTGAGTGACCATGGGGAATCAGCCTGTAAAAGGGGATAAACTGGACGGCGATCTCTATCTTACAAAACATGCAGGGCTACGCAACCATGTCACTTGAAACGACCGCCCACAACGGCGCGCAAATCTTGCTCGAAACCTTGATCGCTCAGGGTGTAGATACCATTTTTGGTTATCCTGGCGGAGCGGTGTTACCGCTCTATGATGCTCTGCATGCCCAACCGCGAATTCGTCATATTCTGGTCCGTCACGAGCAAGCTGCGGTGCATGCAGCGGAAGGGTATGCCCGCAGTACCGGTAAGCCCGGCGTGGTGCTGGTGACATCGGGCCCGGGTATGGCCAATACCACCTCCGGTTTGCTCGATGCCTTGTGTGATTCTATTCCTGTCCTGTGCATTAGTGGACAAGTGGCGACGACGGCAATTGGTACCGCCGCGTTTCAGGAGTGTGATGCCATCGGCATTTCACGTCCTGTGACCAAGTGGAATGCGCAGGTACGGCGCATTGAGGATGTGGCTTCGCTGACCGCCAAGGCCTTGCGCCTGTGTACCCAGGGTCGTCCTGGCCCGGTACTGCTGGATTTTCCTAAAGACATTCAGATTGCTACCTTGCCTGCTGCCAGCAGCGAGGCACCTGCCCAGGACGAGGCCGACAGTCTGCTGGCCCGGGCAGCGCCGGCGCCTGCTCAGGAAGCGGCCATCAAACGTGCCGCTGCCATGATTGCGCATGCGCGACGCCCCGTGTTTTATGGTGGTGGCGGGCTGATCAATTCCGGTGCGGATGCCAGCCATGCCTTCACCAGCCTGGTGCAGGAAACCGGCGCTCCCTGCACGCTGACCTTGATGGGCCTGGGTGCTTATCCTGCGCGTGATGAGCAGTTCGTGGGCATGCTGGGCATGCACGGGACGCTGGAGGCCAATCTGGCCATGCACCATGCCGATTTGATTATCTGCGTGGGCGCGCGTTTCGACGACCGCATTACCGGCCGCCTGTCCGATTTCTGCCCGCACGCCAGCAAGATTCATATTGATATCGACCCCGGTTCCATCGACAAGGTGGTGCGTGCTGATGTGGCTTTGGTGGGTGATTGCTACCCCTTGTTGCGCGCCTTGCGCAAGGAACTGTCCCACCACGACTTGCCCGAAGGCCGTCTGAATGACTGGTGGCAACGCATCGGCGTGTGGCGTGCGCAGGAATGCCTGAAAGTTACCCCGCGCAGCGATGCCATTTTGCCGCAAGATTTGCTGCAGCGCCTGGATGCGCACCTGGAAGGTCGCGACGCCATCGTGTCCACGGACGTCGGTCAGCACCAGATGTGGGCAGCGCAGTACATCAAGTTTGATCGTCCCCGCCGTTGGTTGACCTCAGGGGGGGCGGGCACCATGGGTTATGGCATACCCGCTGCTTTTGGGGCGCAGATTGCACATCCGGACAAGCTGGTGGTGTGTGTCAGTGGGGACGCGTCGGTACTGATGAATATTCAGGAACTGGCCAGTGCGGTGCAGCATCGCACGCCGATCAAGGTGATTCTGTGCAATAACCGCCACATGGGTATGGTGCGTCAGTGGCAAGAGCTGATTCATGATGGTCGTTATAGCCATAGCTATAACGAAGCCATGCCGGATTTTGTGGCCTTGTCGCGCGCCTTTGGTTGGGAAGCCGAGCGCGTGGAGCATCCCGATCAGCTGGATGCGGCGCTGGAGCGTTGCCTGGCCCACGACGGCCCGTTCTTTCTGAACGTGGAGGTGCTGGCGCTGGAGAACTGCTTCCCCATGATGCCTGCCGGCTATGGGCATCAACAGGTGATGTTGTCCGAAGATAACTGGTATGTAGAAGAATAAAGTGCCTGGTGGGGACACGGGCGTAAAAACCCCTATGTCCCCGCCCGGGTACTGCGCATTAAATACACTGATCCATTCAGACAGGAGGGGCATGCATGATGTACCGTCACATGAAGAACCGTCTTTTGGCCGCGGGATTGATGCTGGGCTTGGGCCTGGCGATGGGGGTGGCGTCGGCCCAGACCCCACTGAAACTGGCTTACGCCTTGTCCACCAGCTCCCACTATGGGGCCGGTGCCAAGGCCTTTGCCAGCGCACTGGAAAAGGATGGCAATTACACCATCGAGGCCTTTCCGAACAGTGCCTTGGGCGGCGAGCGCGAAGTTATTGAAGGCTTGCAGCTGGGTACGATTGATCTGGCCATTGTCTCTACCGGCGCAACCCTGAACTTTGTGCCCAAGACCGGCGTGTTCGATATTCCTTTTCTGTTTCGCGATCTCCAGCATGCCCGTCATGTGCTCGATGGCAAGATTGGACAGGACATGCTGGCGGAGTTTCCCAAGCGCGGAATTGTGGCACTGGCCTGGGGAGAGCAAGGCTTCCGTCACCTGACCAATAATGTGCGTCCTGTCACTACCCCGGCCGATGCCAAGGGCTTGAAGATCCGCACCACAGAAAACCCCATTCATATCGCGGCTTTCCGGGAAATCGGTATTTTGGCGACCCCGATGGCCTGGCCCGAAGTGGCAACCGCTTTGCAACAAGGCACGATTGATGGGCAGGAAAATCCCTTGTCAGTCATTGTGTCGGCCAAGCTGCCGCAATTGCAGAAGTACCTGTCGCTGACGGCGCACGTGTATGGCCCTGCCCTGGTGCTGATGTCGCCCGCGGTGTATGACGGCCTGTCCGATCAGGACAAGCAGCTGATGCGCGATGCCGGCATTTCCGCGGCCCAGGCCATGCGCGATTATGTGGACGATATTGAAAAAACCGGCGTGGATGCGGTCAAGGCCGAGGGCATGCAGGTCAATACGGTCGATCACGCGGCGTTTGCCAAAGCGGTGGAGCCGGTTTACCCCCAGTATTACAAACAGTTCGGCCAGGAACTGGTCGAGGCCATTCGTCAGACTCCCTAAGCGATCCGCATCATGAAAGCACTGCTGTTCATGCTGGATAAGGGCGTGTTCCGGCTGGTGTCCTGGGTGACGCAGTTATTGCTGCTCTCGGCGGTGGCGGCAGCGTTTTATCAGGTCGTGGCCCGCTTTGTTCTCCAGTCGCCTGCCGACTGGAGCGAAGCCTGGTCGCGCGCCGCCCTGATCTGGACCGTCATGCTGGGATTGTGTCTGGCCTTGCGCCAGGGGGCCATGCTCAGTGTCGATGTGGTGCGATTATGGGTGGGCACGCGAACGCAGCATTGGCTGGATGTGGCCGTGCTGCTGTCTTGCCTGGGCTTTTTTGGCCTGCTGGCCTGGTTGGGGGGACAGATGGCATGGCGGGTTCGCTTTCAAACCATGCCCAGTCTGGAGTGGTCCATTTCCTGGGTATATATTGCCATTCCGATCGGGGCGGTACTGGCCATGCTGGGGCTGCTGGCCCGATGGATGGAAAAGCCGCCGGCGGCCGTGGTGGACGCCACGCAACTCTGATTCAAGACTTGATGGCAGGCTTGTAAGGCATCCCCGAACGGGGCAAGCCAGACGGGACGCTGCTTAGACCGGAGACCCTATCGTGTCCCAGATCATGCTGGTATCGATGCTGCTGTTTTTTGTATTGACGGTGCCCGTGGCCATTGCTGTGGGGCTGGCCAATATGGTGGGGGTGGCGTGGGACGGGCGTATGACTTTTCTGGTTATCGCCCAGCAGTTGTATGCGGCCTTGGATAAATACCCTCTGGTAGCGGTGCCCTTCTTCATTTTGGCGGGCAACCTGATGGAGGCCGGTGGCATGTCCAACCGCATGGTGGAGTTCGCCAAAAGTCTGGTGGGCGGCGTGCAAGGCGGTTTGGCGTGCAGCTGTGTGCTGACCTGCATGATCTTTGCAGCCGTGGCCGGTTCCAGTGTGGCGACCACATTTGCGGTGGGGGCGATTTTGATTCCGGCGATGGTGCGTCATGGTTACCCGGCACCGTTTGCAGCATCTTTGCAGGCCTCGGCGGCGGAGCTGGGGGTGATCGTGCCGCCCTCCATCCCCATGATTTTGTTTGCGGTGTCCACCGATACCTCGGTAGGCGAGCTGTTTGTGGCCGGCCTTGGTCCCGGCTTGCTGATTGGTTGCGCCCTGATGCTCTATGTCTGGTTGTATGCCCGCCGCCACGGCCTGGGTTTGCAGGATGGGCACGGCCGGCTGGGAGTCTGGACCGCATTTCGCCAGTCCTGGCTGGCCTTGTTGATGCCGGTCATCATTCTTGGCGGCATTTACGGCGGTGTCTTCACGCCCACCGAGGCCTCGGCGGTCGCGGTCGTCTATGCCCTGGTCGTGGGGCTGTTTGTCTACCGCAGCGTGAGCTGGCGGGACCTGTCCAAGGTGCTGCACCGTTCGGTGGTATCGACAGCAGTCATCATGTTTATCATCGCCAATGCGGGTGTGTTTGGCTTTTTGCTGAACCGCACCGGCATCCCGGCCGCTTTCGGGGCGTGGCTGGGGGACGTATTCAGCAGCCCCGTCCTGTTTCTGCTGGGGGTCAATGCCGCTTTGTTTGTCGTGGGCATGTTTATTGAAACCTCAGCCTCCATCGTGGTGCTGGCCCCGTTGCTGCTGCCGGTGGCCATACAGTTTGGTATTGATCCTGCGCACTTTGGCGTGCTCATGGTGGTCAACCTGGCGTTGGGCATGGTGACCCCGCCCTTTGGCGTGAATCTGTTTGCGGCCTGCTCGGTGGCGGGTATTTCCCTGGAAAAACTGGTGCGGCCCCTGATCCCGTTTGTGCTGGTGGTGGTGGCGTGCTTGATGCTGATCAGCTATGTGCCAGAAGTCAGTTTGTGGGCTCGGGACCTGGTGTACCGTTGATAAATTGTCTGCCTTGTTGAGCATTGTCCATGACGTATTTTGCCCTCTTGCTGGTGCACCTTCTGGCTGCGATTTTTTTTATTGGCACGGTCTTTTTCGAGGTGCTGATGCTGACTCCCCTGGCGCGTCAGGTGTCCCGCCCGGCCATGCGGGAATTTGAGTATGCCTTGGGGCGGCGGGCCCGCCGCATCATGCCCTGGGTTCTGTTACTGCTTTATGGAGCAGGTTTGAGTCTGGCCTGGCAGCATCGGGCCCTGTTTGAGGTGGGTGGCGCCCGTGCCTGGATTCTGGGCTTGAAAATCACCCTGGCGCTCAGCGTATTTGGGCACTTTCTGACGGTCATGGTGATGAGCCGGCGCAAAACCATGACGGCGCGCCGGTCCCGCATTATTCACCTGAGTGTTTTTGTTCACGTTTTATTGATCGTGGTGTTGGCCAAGGCGCTGTTTTACTGGCCGCTTTGAGGCGTGGGGTCAAAACACAGCAGCCCCACGGATTCGTCCTGCAGCTCTTGTCCTTTAGCAGGGTTCTTCAAGGACACGTAGACGCGTCCAGTGCGTGTATCCAGCGCCAGACTGTTGGTGAGTTTGTCGGTGGTGGCAGCGGCCACCGGGCGCAAGGTATCCAAGGAGTAGACGGCCACCCGTCGCTCGCTACGCTCGGACACGTAGGCCAGGCCCGCCGCCGTATCAAGACGGATTGCCAGCGGATTGCCCTGAACGGGCTGAGCCGCGAGAATCTGCCCGTCCGTGGCATCGAGCATCAACACTTGCTGGCGTGAGCCGCTCCAGTCGCGCTTGGGTAAAAGCCGTTGTTGCCAGGGGGTAATGGAATCCAGCCCTTGGTCAGTTACGTACAGGCGGCCCTGATAGTAGGCCAGATTGATGGGTTGATGCACGCCGGGCAGGGTCCAGCGTTCTTGGATACGCAGGGCCCGGGTGTCGATCACCACGATTTCCCCTGCCATGGTGGACACATAGAGTCGCCCGCCTTGCTCATCCAGCGCCAGCCCGGTGGGATAAAAGCCCAGGTCGGGAATACGGGTCTTTAGCGCGAGGTTCCGACTATCCAGCACGAAAAGCACGCTCTGGCCGGCAGACAGGCCGGGGACAAACAGCAGGCCCTGGGACTTGTCCAGAATAAGGCCGCGCAGGTCATGTTCATAGCGCTTGCCATCCGGTCGGAGCTGGCTTAGCTGTACTGTGTGCAGCCTGCGATTGCGCTGTGTATCGATTACGCTGATGCGTCCTTGCAGGGAGTGCCCCACGTACAGACGATTAGCCTGATCGTCCAGAGCCAGTCCGAAGGCGCGATAAGGCAAGAGCAGGCGGCTTTGTTCCTGCAAGGTGGCGGCGTCCAGCTGTACCAGGCTGCTCGGTGGCGCGTCGTCGTTGAAACCACCGGCCACGGCCGCATAGACGGCGTCTTGGCGAGGGCTGTAGGCCAGCTCGTAAACGCCCGGCCCAACGACTGTCTGTACGTGGCTCGTGGTGGGGCTGCACAGGCGCTGGGCCTGTACTGGCAAGGCCAGGGCGCTGCTGGTGGCCAGCAGCGCGAAGATCCAATGGGTTTTCATAGAAACAATCCTTAGTATTGCAGCGTGTAGGTCAGCGCGTAAGTACGCCCTTGGCCGCGGAAATCCAGCACGCTGGGGGCAATGATGCCGCTGTAGATCAGCTTGGCCTGCTGGCCCCACCGTGTTTCATAGGATTTGTTGAACAGGTTTTGAATCCCCAGCGACAGCGTGCCCTTGACCTGTGCGCTGTGATCGAACTGGTAGCGTCCCAGCAGGTCCACCAGGGTCAGACTGGGCAGGGATTCCTGTTGCTGGCCGCCCCCGACACTGGGGATGTCGCTGCGCAGTTTCATCGAGTGGGCTACCTGCGCGCGGACTGCCCAGTTACTGCCCTGCTTGCCGATATAGGCGGTAGCCTTGGAGGGGCTGGAGTAGTAAATGCCGCGCCGCTGCCAGCGGCCGTCTTTCAGCTCTTCATTGCGAATCAGCAGCAGGCTGGCCCCGGTGCTCCAGCCGTGGTTCAGGCGCAGATCCAGTTGCCCTTCCAGACCGTAGTTACGCACTTTGGAGTCCACCAGCGAGATATTCAGCGTGTTGCGGTCCAGGGCGATCGACTTGTCAGATTGCGAATGAAACAGAGCGACCTGGGTAGAGAGCGGGCCATCGTTGTATCGCCAGCCCACTTCGGTGGAGCGGGTTTTGATGGCTGCCATGCTGGAGTCCGCCACGCTGATGTGGCGACCCAGCGCCCAGTGATTGTCGATCAGTGAATAGCTGGCGCCCGTTCCGTAGTACTTGGCGGGGTCTGCCAGCTCGAACCCTTCGGAATAATTGGCCCACACTTGCTGGGCCGGGCTGAGCTTGTAGATCAGACCGGCATTGAACAAGGTCGTGCCGTAGCTGTTGCGCCCGCCTGGAATGGCATCGGCCGACTGTCCGTAGCCGGCCAGAACCAGACGTTGTTGTATGCCCTGAACAAAGTCGTCCACCTGCACACGGACGTGTTGCTTGCGCAGCCCGGCGCTCAGACTCAGCTTGTCAGTCAGATGCAGGTCAGCCTGTGCAAAGGCTCCCAGTATGTGATTGCGAAAGCCGGGGTAGCGCGGCAGGCGGGCCACCTTGTCAAACTCCAGCCCCCCACTATCCATCGCCTTGTTGATGTCGAACATGGTCTGGGTGGCCTTGAAGGTTTCGTGATCGTAATCCACGCCATAATTCAGGCTGAAGCGGTCCCAGTCCTTGTTGAGCATGGCTTTCAGGCCGAATGTCTCGGTTTCCTGTGTGGACACACTCCAGTTGTAGATGCGTTTGCCGGGGACGAGCGGGTTGGCGTCTGAATCCGGGTAGGGATAAAAACGCATGGACTCATTGCGATAGTAGGCCTTCAGATACAGATCCTGGCCGCCCAGCACATCACTTTTGTAATAGTCGGCCGCCAGAATCTGGCGTTCGGTGCGGGGTTTGTAGTTCGAGTCAAACCCGCTGCGTATATCCAGTTCAGAGGGATTGAGGATATTGTCGTTGGGGCCCGGGCGCAGCCATAGCGCTTTGCCCGGTTTGAAGCCGGAGTCGTAATACTGGGCCAGCAGGCGCAGTTCGCCCGCCTCTTGCAGATCCACATTCAAGGTGCCCATCAGGTCCAGAGAGCGGTTCCACTGCAGGTCTGTCTGGGTAATGTCGGGCAGGACACGATCGCCCTGGCTGTCATAGGCGCCGCCATTGCGGGTCAGAGACAAGGCCAAACGCCCTTGAACGGTCTCGTTGCCGCCTTCGACGGACTGCGACAAGGTGGTGTTCAGGTCATCGCCTGCT
Organism: Alcaligenes sp. HNGD-HTN06; assembly: GCF_049932565.1. Taxonomy (NCBI): domain Bacteria; kingdom Pseudomonadati; phylum Pseudomonadota; class Betaproteobacteria; order Burkholderiales; family Alcaligenaceae; genus Alcaligenes; species Alcaligenes sp. HNGD-HTN06. The sequence continues at coordinate 126,526 of NZ_CP187782.1, forward strand.
TGCAGACCGCTTCGTACTCCCAGCTCGGAGACAAATCGTGCCGGACCGGGTTCGGCGCGTTTGGTAATGATATTGATGATCCCGCCTGTGGCATTGCCGCCGTGAATGGCTGTGGCTCCCGACAAGACCTCGATGCGTTCGATATTGAAGGGGTCAATCGAATCAAACTGCCGGCTCAGTTGACGCGAGCCGTTCAGGGAAATGCCGTCGATCATGACCTGCGTGGGTCGGCCCCGCAGGTACTGACCCGCATTGGTGCGGGATTGTCCCCCCAGGTCCAGGCCGGGGATCAGTTGCCCGAGCATTTGCTTCAGGGACACGCCGCCTCGGGTCTGTTCCGCAATCTGCTCTGAGTCAATGACCCAGACGGTGTTGGCTGTCTCATCAATGGATTTTGGGGTGCGCGAGGCGACAACGGTCACTGCGGCCAGTGTTTCCCCTTGCCGGATGGGAGCGTCCTGGGTCTTGGGCTGTGACGGGGCAGTCTGCAAAGTGTAGGAGCCAGCGCCGACTTGACGGGGTGCCAGCCCCGAGCCATTCAGGACGCTTTGCAAAGCCTGGGTAGCGGTGTAGCTGCCGTGTAAAGGAGGTGCCAGGCGGTGCTCGACCAGATCTTGAGTGAAAATAACTTGTATGCCGGCCTGACTGGCAATCTGGGTTAGCGCGGTGCCTAAGGGCTGGGCGGGCAGATTGAAGTTCAGAGTCTGGGCATGAGCAGCCGTGCTGATGCTGACCACGGTCAGGGCAGCCAAGGGGGTAGAGAGCGTCAGGCGCATGAACAAAGTACCTTGAAAAGGAGGACTGATAGAGCGAAGCCGTTTTAAAACAGCCGTACCCCTACCTCCTTTACAAATAATTACTTTTTGGCGGGCAGCAGCAACAGGCTGCCATCAGCCTGTTGTTGAAGCTCGACCGACCAGACCTTGGGCAGCAGGGTGGGCAGTTGGTCCAGAGCTGCAAGCTGGAAAACGGCGCTGACTCGGCGTTGGGCCAAGGCCGGGTCAGATACCCGCAGGGTTTGAGGCAGATAGGCTTGCAGTTGATGGACGGCTTGTTCCAGAGGCAAATCGTTGATCAGCAGTTGACCGCGTTGCCAGGCCAGCAGCGTGTCGGCCTGCACCGTTTCAATCGGCCCTACTCCGGCAGCATCGACTTGTAGCCGTTCATCCGCCTGCAAGATATGGTTGACGGTCGGCTGATGGGCCTGGTCGCGCACCTGTACCCGCCCCTGCTCTACGGTCACGACAAGAGCGTCGGGCTCGTGTTCAACTGCAAAGCGCGTGCCCAGCACGCGCACTTGCACGGTGCCCGCCTGCACCTGGAAAGGACGCCAGGCTGAGTGGCTGACATCGAAATACGCCCGCCCCTGCTCCAGCTGGATGTCCCGGCTGCGTAGTCGCCAGGTGGCAGACAGGCGGGTGTTGCGGTCCAGGGTGGCGACGGAACCATCGAACAGGGTAAGGCGTTGCTGAGTATGGGCCGTAGTGCTGATCGTTTCGTGCCGCCAGGCCGGGTTCCAGTACCATAAGCCGGTTGCCATCATTGCCAGAACCAGCAGGGCCGAGCCGGCCCGACGTTTCTCTCGTTGTCGTTTACGCTCGCTGGCCTGCCGGGCCAGTTGCTCCAGATCGGGCAACGGAAACTGCTCCCGCAGCGTTGTCTGATGCTGGCTGAGCAGCTCGTCCAAGGGGGAATCAGCGGCGTGATCGTGAGTGGGCGGAACCGGATCAGCGGTGGAATTCATTTAGCAGCGCTCCATGTGGCGACGGCAGTGTTCCATGCCCAACCGTATATGTTTTTCAACGGTTTTGACTGAGATGGCCTGCAGACGAGCGACTTCTGTTTGGCTGATATGGTGAATTTTGTGCAAGATGAACACTTCTTTGCAGCGAGGCGGCAAACTGTGAATCGCTTGCATCAGGTGATTTAATGCCTGACGGGCGCTCACCTGCTGTTCGGGTGTCGCTGCCGGGCATGGGTGGTCTTCGGGACGCAGGTGAACCTCGTGATGGCTGCAGCGACGCTGGTCGCTGCGGTAGCGGTCGATCGCCAGATGGTGCAGGATGCGGCGCAACAAGGCCAGAGGGGAACGAGGTTCGGGGCGCGAAGGGCGCTCTAGCAAACGCAGGCAGACGTCGTGCAGAACATCTTGCGCAAAATGCTGAGCACCAAAACGTCGGCGTAATTGACCCAGCAGATCCTCGTAGTGTTCACATAAGGCATCGACCAACGCATTGCGCCGATGGTGGGAAGAAGCACGGGGTTTTGTCGGCATGGGCGGAAGATGCCTGCGGGGCAAAAGTAGAGTTGGAATTAGTAAAGCAAATAAAAACGATTCTTATTTTAATATAAGTCGGCTGACCGTCAAAACACGGGTGTATCCGGTGGGTAGGCATCATGAGACGGGACATGAAAAAGGCCTCCCGAGTGGGAGGCCTGGTTGCTGCGGATAAAGCGGGCTGAACAATCAGTCTGCCGTGTTGGCCGCTGTCTTTTTTGCAGCTGTCTTTTTAGCGGCGGTCTTTTTGGCCGCTGTTTTCTTGACGGCGGTCTTTTTCGCGGCTGCTTTGGTCGCCGTTTTCTTGGCCGCCGTTTTGCGGGCCGGTTTCTCGGGCCGCGGCTCGAACTCAAAGCCGATCTTGCCGTCGGCCTGACGAACCAGGAAGGCCTTGAACTTGCGATTGGTGCGCGAGGACACAAAACCATCGAGCAGGTCTGTCTTACCCTCGCCCAGCAATTTGGCCATCTGTTCGCGGGTGATCTCCTGTTGCAAGATCACCTTGCCACTACGGAAATCACAGCTTTTGGATGGGCCAACGGACTTCTCGCACAAGTAGCGCAAACCGTGTTCAAAGACGGAGGACTGGCACTTGGGGCAAGGGCCGACCGGGGTCTGGCCGCTGAAATCCAGCGTTTCGTCGTCTTCGTCGTCGTTCTGGCCAAAGTCGAACTCCAGCTTGTACTCGTCGGTAATGCGCAAGAGTGCCGCAAAGGGACGTCCCATCTTGCTGATGAAGCCGGGCAATGGCCCTAGCTCTTTCTTGGCCAGCAGTTCTTCCACTTCGGGCAGCTCAAAGGTGCGGCCTCCGGGGTGCTTGCCAATCGAAAAATCGCAAGCCGTGCAGGCGTAACGACGGTAATTTTCTTTGACCACGCCGCCACATTTCGGACATGGCGTTTGCAAGGTTGCGTAATCACCAGGAACCGTGTCGCGTTCGTACTCTTTCGCGCGTTTGACAATCACTTGCGTCATTTGCGCGATTTCACGCATGAACACATCGCGGTCCAGCTGACGCTGCTCGATCTGCTTGAGCTGGTGCTCCCACTCGCCGGTCAGCTCGGGCGAAGTCAGTTCGCTAACGCCCAGACCGGACAACAAAGTCATCAATTGGCGCGCCTTGGCGCTAGGCACCAGTTCGCGGCCTTCCCGACGCAGATAGGCTTCGTTCAGCAGACCTTCGATAATGGCTGCACGCGTGGCAGGCGTGCCCAGTCCGCGTTCGGACATGGCTTCGCGCAGGGCTTCATCGTCCACCAGCTTGCCGGCGCTTTCCATGGCCGACAACAAGGTCGCTTCTGTAAAGCGTGCGGGCGGCTTGGTGGCCAGGGCCTTGGTGTTCACGTCTTCGGTGCGCACCTTCTCGCCATCGGCAACGGGCACCAGGGACGCATCTTCACCCTGGGCATCGCGACCGTAAATAGCCAGCCAGCCCGGTTTGACCAGTACTTTGCCTTCGGTCTTGAAGTGGTGGCCGGACACCTGCGTGATACGCGTGGTGACGCGGAACTCCGCGGCCGGGAAGAACACGGCCAGGAAGCGACGGCTGATCAGCTCATAAATCTTGTGTTCGGCATCACTCAGCTCCCGAGGCACCTGCAAGGTGGGGATGATGGCAAAGTGATCCGAGACCTTCTTGTTGTCAAAGATCCGACGGTTGGGTTTCACCCATTTTTGCTCGACCACTTCCTGGGCGAAGGGCTGTACTGAGGCGCTGGCAGGCGTGCCGCTGTCTGCCAGCGCACGCATGGTCTCTTGCACCGTACTGATATAGTCTTCGGGCAGATAGCGCGAATCGGTACGGGGGTACGTCAGTGCCTTGTGGCGTTCGTACAAGGTCTGTGCCAGGGACAAGGTGGTCTTGGCAGAAAAACCGAAGCGCGAGTTGGCTTCCCGTTGCAGCGAGGTCAAATCAAACAGCGCGGGCGACATCTGCGTGCTGGGCTTGGATTCCTCGGTGACCACACCAGGCTGTTCGCGGCAGGCAGCCACAATCGTTTGAGCCGCGGTCAGGGACCACAGACGCGAGTCTTTTTTCTCGGGGTCGTGCTCGTCCTTGACGAATTTGGGGTCAAACCAGCGGCCCGTGTACAGACCGGCAGCAGCGATAAAGTCTGCGTGTACTTCCCAGTAATCGCGTGACACGAACTGACGAATCCGGTTCTCGCGTTCGTTGACGATAGCCAGCGTGGGAGTTTGCACACGGCCCACAGGGGTTTTGAAGAAACCGCCGTCCTTGCTGTTGAAGGCCGTCATGGCACGAGTGCCATTGATGCCCACCAGCCAGTCGGCCTCGGCACGCGAACGGGCTGCCGCCTCCAGCGGTTTCATGTCCTCGTCGTCACGCAGGTTTTCAAAGGCCTCGCGGATCGCCGATTGAGTCATCGAACGTAACCAAAGCCGTTGCACCGGTTTTTTCGTTCCGGCGTACTGCATAATGTAGCGAAAAATCAGCTCACCCTCGCGTCCCGCGTCACAGGCATTAATTACCGCGGTGACATCTTTCCGCTTGATCAGCTTGACCAGCAGTTTCAGGCGTTCAGTCGATTTTTTGTCGGTAGGGTTGAGCTCAAATTGAGGGGGGATGACGGGTAAATGCGTGAAGCTCCACTTGCCGCGGACCGGATCATTAGGGGCCACCAGGCTCAGCAGATGGCCAATGCTGGAGGCCAGCACGTAGCGATCGCTTTCAAAATAATCACCTTCTCGAGTGAAACCGCCCAATGCCCGCGAGATATCTACGGCGACTGAAGGTTTCTCGGCAATGATTAGTGTTTTATCCATATGATTCCAGTGACAGCAACTGCGCTGCAATGCGCGAAATGATACGAGGTGCTTATCCCTCTATGCAAGTTATGAGACCTGACAAGACTAACGTATGGCCAACGGACTGGCGAGTGTTTCTCACAAAACTCGCCTGGGGCCTGGCTGTTTTGCTGCTCGCCAGCGGACTGGTGACCTGGGTGGCGGCCCATTGGGACGACTGGGGAAATGGTGCCAAATTTGCCCTGGCCCAAGGCGCGGTGCTGGTTTCTGCCGGGCTGGCCTGGCTGTTTCGCCGACGCGCCGGTGGCTGGGGTCATGATCTGGGCGTGCCCGCTGCCCTGACGGGCTTGGCCGCCGTAGCTACGGGCGGCTTGCTGGCGCTGATCGGCCAGACTTATCAGACTGGCGCAGACCCCTGGCAGCTTTTCGCATTGTGGACTGTGCTGATCATACCTTGGGTATTGGCCGTGCGCAGTGTCTTTCTGTCAGTGCTGTTCGTGGTGCTTCTCAATACCGCCCTGTACTTATGGATTGATGTCGCCCGCCTGGACTGGTTCGGTCGGGGGAGCACGACACAGACCTTGCTGGCGCTGGCAGTTAACGCGCTTTTATTGCTGGCAGCCGAGACGATCTGGCGTGCCCGACGTGATCCGTGGCGTATCTTGCCGCGAGTCGCTGGCATTGCCGTGGGTTTTTTCATGGGCATGCAGGTTCTGGAGGGCGATTTCCTGCTGGGACTGATCCTGTTTCTGGCGCTCTACGCTATTTACCATTACCGGCGCCCGGACTTGTTGATCATGTCACTGGCATCGTTCGGCGCGTATGGTGCGTTGAGCATGTTGATTATCGAATATGCCGGGAACGCCTTTTTGTTGATCGTGGTGGTGATTGTGGGCCTGGGTCTGGGCTTGCTGCGTTTCTTGCAGCAACAGGTCATCCATTGGCGGCGCACGCAAGGATCGGTTTGGGCAGCGGACGCTGCGCATGCTGCAAGCACGGTCGCGGGAACGACGGAGACGCGGGTTAAGGCAGCGTTGGGCGTTCAAGCAGATGCTGGTTTGCCGGCTCACGACACGGCTCAGGCTGACTCCATCGCGCTTCAGGATACGGACGAGCACCACCCTTGGTATCTGCGCTTGATCAAGCTGTTTCTTTATTTGCTCTTGCCGCTGCTTGTCCTGCTGTACCTGGCGATTTCTCTGGATCTGAGTCTGGAGGCTCTGGGTGTTCTGGGTGGCATCATGGCCCTGGCTTCGCCCGCGCTCTTTGCCAAGGCTCATACGGTACAGAGTCGGGATCTGGTGGGCGGCTGGGTGGCGTGTGCGCTGCTTTTGCTCAGCGTACCCATTGTCGAGGCGCGCTATCCCTGGCCGCCCGAGATCAGTGCCTTGTTGGCGCTTGTGATCAGCACGGTGTTGTACAGGTTGGCCAAGGGCCAGTTTGTATTGCGCATGCTGCTGGTGCTCTGGGCCTTGGCGGCCATCGAGTTCCTGGTGGTTGAGCGCCTGTTTGAGCGCTGGACGACGCTGCCTTATTGGGTATTGGAGCTGCCTGCTGCCTTGATGTTCTTTGGCGCACTGTTGCTTGGTCACTTCCAGTTGCGTGGTGAACGCAAGCCCCACTTCTGGCTGCCCCTGTTCTGGTCCTTGCTGCTGGTGTCCCAGCTTCATCTGGCCTCGGCCGGCGCACTGTTTTATTCCATGCCCTTTTGGGGCGAGCCGCGGCCTTATCTGACCGCGACCGGTTTCCTGCTGGCGATGGCGCCCGTTGCCATCCTGGCATTCTATTGGCGCGCCTGGCGTGAGCAAACGCGGGTCTTTGGCATCGCTTTGCTGGGCGTGGCGGCTTTGTGTGCGGTCTGGACACCCTACCCGCCGCTTGCCCTGGCCCTGAGCTGGATTCTGGTGGCGTATGCCTGGCGCTACCTGAGTCTGCTGGCCGTGGCCGTTGTGATGGGCCTGTTTTGTCTGTGGCGCCTGTATTACATCCTGAACATCAGCTTGTTGGATAAGGCCGAGCTATTGCTGGCCACGGGCTTGGGCTGCGTGGTGTTTGCCTATCTGGGGCAGTTAAGTCGCAAGCCGGCCGGAGCGGGTACCGTGCTTCAGGCTCCTCCCAAAGGCGTGGTGGCCAGCGTGCTGTTGGGGACGGTGCTGGTGCTGGGCGTGGCAAACGTGGCGATTGTGCAAAAGGAACGGATTTTGCGCGATGGTCAGACGGTATTGCTGGAGCTGGCTCCCGTGGACCCGCGCTCCTTGATGCAGGGTGATTACATGTCCCTGAACTTCGCCCTGTCACAAAGCCTGTCAGCCCTTTCCTGGAGTTTGCCCAAAGCGGCACAGGCCAAAATGAATGCCCAGCAGTGGGTTCTGGTGGGGGTACAGCTCGATGAGCACAAGGTGGCTCAACTCAAAGGGGTGTATCTGGATCTGGATGGTCAGGAACGTCTGTGGAATGACGCTGGGCCGGTGGCTGAGCCAGATGAGGTGATGCGCTTGCGCATGCGGCGTCACCGCAATAACTGGACGCCGGGTACCGATGCCTGGTTCTTTGCAGAAGGTTCGGCAGATCGCTTTGATGCAGCCCGCTATGGCGAATTTGCGGTGGTCGAAGATGGCCAGAGCCTGTTGCGTGCAATGCTGGACAAGGACAGGCAGGCTATTCAATAAGTCCGGGCTTATCGGTCGCACGCATGAAGCGGTAGTCGGATTGCCTTTCATCAAGACAGTCCGACGTGCCATCAGTCCTTGCATCGGGCTTTTATAGCGACGCTCAAGCCGATGCCCTCGAAGACAGCAAGAACCATCAAAAAGGCCCGAATCCGATCTGGGATCGAATTCGGGCCTGCGTTCTTGAGATGAAGGAAAGGCCTCTTTTGATGGGGGCCGTTGCGACAAATAAAAACGAGTTCCTGTGTATTCGCTTAATGGGACTGACGGGTGGAGTCGTCGCTGAGCAGCTCTTCAAAGATCAGATGATCGATTTCGGCTTCGTGGCTCCACAAAACCATCAGGGCGACAATTTTTATTTTGTCCAAAGAGACCGGGCTTTCATCCACCGCCATAGCGCTTTCAATCAGAATTTCGCGCAGGTGGGCGGTCAGGGCGCCGGAATTTTGCAAAAAGGTGATGAAACCCATGGCGTCAGCGCCCAGCACATGTTGTTCGTGCTCGGAAAAAATACGCTGACTGTTGGGGCTGAGTTGAGCGGTAGGCTGACACTGTTGCGAGGTCTCGCCCAGTGCATGTAGCCAGCCCAGTGCGTCGTTGATGTCCTCGTCTTCAAAGCCAATAGCCGCCAGCTTGTGGGCCAGAACCTCCGCCTTGGGACAGGACTGGGGGTTGTAATACGTCTCGAATAGATAAACCAGGATATCAAACATGGATATAAGGTTGCCGTCCTAAGTGATTAAAAAAACTGCGTGATTTCGGTAACCAGTGACCAAACTTTACGCTGATTTGCGGTAGGGGGCAAATGGGGTGTTCAGGGCTTGGGTGGGTTCTGCCGTGAGCAGCAAGGCCGTTTTTTACCGGGTTTTGCTCTGGCAGACGCCCTGTGCGACCGGGCGTCTTCATGATTGAAACATAAATCGATTGTTAGGGTAGAAACTGTCGTTTATTTGAAACCTTGACGCTTGTCCGGCAGCGGGAAACGCTGTGCCCAGGCACGGGTAGCCTGGCTCCAGAATGCGTCCAGCGTGCTAGCCGCAACAGGTGCAAAGCCCAGAAAGGCCCAAACCCGTTGCAGTGTCTCCAAGGGATGCTCCAGATCGAAGGCCGGGGCATGGTTCTGTTTGGAGAGCTTGCGGCCTTGGCTGTCGCAGGCCAGCGGCACATGCAAGGTGCGCGGGACAGGCAGTCCCAGCATGCCTTGCAGAACGCGCTGGCGTGCCGTGGAACTTAACAGATCTGCACCTCGTACCACATCGGTGATCTGGCTGTCTGCATCATCAATGACCACTACAAACTGATAGGCCCAGAGCTTGTCGGCGCGTTTAATAATGTAGTCCCCGACTTCTTGGGCGACATCTTGCTGCTGCGGCCCGGCCCAGCGATCGGTGAAGCTCTCCACCCCTTTGGGGACGCGCAGCCGCCAGGCGCGGATGCTGCGGCCTGCGGCAATGCCATGTCGGCAGGTGCCTGCATAGGGATGGTCCGTGGCTTCCGGGCTGACAGGGAGGGAAGCGGCCAGAATTTCCTGGCGTGTGCAGGCACAGCCGTAAACCAGATTCTGCTCGCGCAGGCTGTCGAACACCTCCTGATAACGGGCCAGACGCTGACTTTGCCAAACCACCTCGCCGTCCCAGTGCATGCCCAGGCCTTGCAATTGCTGCATGATGAGCTGGTCTGCCCCTTTCACAACGCGTGGCGTGTCTATATCTTCAATGCGCAATAACCAGCGCCCGTTCTGGGCGCGTGCATCCAGGTAGCTGGCCATGGCGGCAACCAGCGAACCCTCGTGCAAGGGACCACTGGGACTAGGCGCAAAGCGACCACAGTAAGGGGTAAGGGGCTGGGCGGTCATGAGTCGTTCTTAACGGCAAGAGCCCCTGGACGGGGGCTCTTGTTAGTGCGACTTTACGCCTATTTTTCCGGCCCGGCAATCCGTCTTGCTCGGGCCTAACGGGGATGGTTTTCAGCTCTCCATCGTGACCAGCTCCGCCCCTTCGGCGACCTGATCGCCCACGGCAAAGAACAGTTCGGCCACGATGCCATCAGCGGGTGCCTGAATGGAGTGCTCCATTTTCATGGCTTCCATGACCAGCAGCACATCGCCTTGCTTGACGCTGTCGCCAGCGCCCACATTCAGGGCAATGATTTTGCCCGGCATGGGGGCAGTCAGGCGTCCGCCGTGCGCTTCCTGGCTGCTGGTGCCGGCGTTGGCCAGGGTATCGACCACGCTCAAGGTCCAGTCCGAACCCCCCTGGGCCACTTGCAGATGCTCGCCATCGCGCAGCACCTGGGCGCGATATTCGGTCTGACCCAGCCACAAGCGCAGCGTCAGGGTATCAGCCAGATCGGCGGCTTGGGCAGCCTGCCAGCGCAAGGCATGCTGTTCGTCGCCCAGTGTGATCTGCCACTGGCTTTCACGACGCTGCAGCAGGATTTCATGCGCTTGCTCGCCCCGTTGCACATGGACCTTCTGGTCGTAATCGCCGCTCAGGCGCCAGCCGTCATGGACGCCCCAGGGGTCCGTGTTGGTGGACGGTGCGCCCATGCCCTGGTGCGTCAGCACCGCGCAGGCGGCGAAAGCCAGCACCGAAGCCGGCACATCCTGATCGCGGGGGAACAGCGCATCGTGACGGCGTGGAATCAGGCCGGTGTCCAGATCGGCCTGGGCAAAGGCTTCATCGCCCAGCAGACGTTGCAGGAAGGTCTTGTTGGTGTGTACACCCGCCACCTGAGTGTCGGCCAGCGTGCGAATCAGGCGACGACGTGCTTGCTCGCGGTCCGCACCATGGGTGATGACCTTGGCAATCATGGGGTCGTAGAACGGGCTGATGACGCTACCCTCACGCACGCCACTGTCGATACGGACCTCACCGCAGGTGAAGGAGGCATGGGCAGGGTATCGCAGGCTGCGCAGCGTACCGATGGAAGGCAGGAAATCCTTATCGGGGTTTTCGGCGTAAATCCGCACTTCGATGGCATGTCCATGGATGCTCAGCGCGTCTTGTTTGGCCGGCAAAGGCTGGCCATCGGCCACGCGCAATTGCCATTCCACCAGATCGTGGCCCGTAATCAGTTCGGTGACGGGGTGTTCCACCTGCAGGCGGGTGTTCATTTCCATGAAGTAAAAACGTCCGTCCTGCTCGGCAATGAACTCCACGGTGCCAGCACCGACGTAGTTCACGGCGCGGGCTGCCGCAATGGCGGCCTCCCCCATGGCCTGACGACGTTCGGGCGTCATGCCGGGAGCGGGGGCTTCTTCAATCACTTTCTGGTGACGGCGCTGCACCGAGCAATCGCGCTCGAATAGATACACGTACTCGCCGTGCTGGTCACCAAAGACTTGGATTTCGATGTGGCGTGGCTTGGTGATGTAGCGTTCAATCAGCACGCGGTCGTCGCTAAAGCTGCTGGCGGCTTCGCGCTGGCAAGAGCGCAAGGCCTCCAGGAATGCGCCGGATTCTTCCACAATACGCATGCCTTTGCCGCCACCACCGGCACTGGCCTTGATCAGCACGGGGTAGCCGATATTGTCGGCTTGCTGGTGCAGGAAGTCGGGGTCCTGGTTGTCGCCGTGGTAACCGGGCACCAACGGCACACCGGCTTTTTCCATCAAGGATTTGGCGGCGGATTTGCTGCCCATGGCGGCAATCGCCTGGGCGGGCGGCCCTACAAAAATAATGCCGGCTTGTTCACAAGCGCGAGCAAAATGCTCGTTCTCGGATAGAAAACCATAGCCAGGGTGGATGGCATTCGCGCCAGTGGCGCGGGCGGCTTCCAGAATGGCGTCGATCTTCAAATAACTGTCGCGTGGCTCGGGGCCACCGATGCGCACAGCTTGATCACAAGCACGGACGTGCTGGGCGTCGGCGTCCGCGTCGGAGTAAACCGCAACGGTACGCATCCCCAGGCGGCGGGCAGTGGCGGCCACCCGGCAGGCAATTTCACCGCGATTGGCTATCAGCAGGGTCTGAAACACAGTGTCTCCTTGTCTTACATGCGGAACACGCCAAAGCGGGTGTCTTCAATAGGGGCGTTCAAGGCGGCGGACAGGCCCAGGGCCAGAACGCGCCGGGTATCCGAGGGTTGGATGATGCCGTCATCCCATAGACGCGCCGTGGCGTAGTAGGGATGGCCTTCATGTTCGTACTGGGCGCGGATCGGGGCCTTGAACGCCTCTTCTTCCTCGGCGCTCCAGGTCTGGCCACGAGCTTCCAGTCCATCACGGCGCACGGTAGCCAGTACGCTGGCAGCCTGCTCACCACCCATGACCGAGATACGGGCATTGGGCCAGAGAAACAGCAGGCGCGGGCTGAAGGCACGGCCACACATGCCGTAGTTACCGGCACCGAAAGAGCCGCCCAGAATCACGGTGAACTTGGGTACGGCAGCCGTGGATACGGCGGTGACCAGTTTGGCGCCGTGGCGGGCAATCCCTTCGTTTTCGTACTTGCGGCCCACCATGAAGCCGGTAATGTTCTGCAGGAACACCAAAGGTGTCTTGCGCTGGCAGCACAGTTCAATGAAGTGGGCGCCTTTCTGGGCCGCTTCCGAGAACAGAATGCCGTTGTTGGCGATGATGCCCACGGGCATGCCGTGGATATGGGCAAAGCCGGTCACCAGCGTGGTGCCAAAGCGGGCTTTGAATTCATCAAAGTCCGAGTCATCCACGATGCGGGCGATCACTTCGCGCACATCGTAGGGCTTGCGGGTATCGGCGGGGATGATGCCGTTCAGCTCTTGCGGGTCGTAGCGCGGTTCGCGCACTTCTTTCAGCGGCCAGGGTAGTTTTTTCTCGCGGTTCAGGCGGCCGACACAGCGGCGTGCCAGTTCCAGCGCATGCAGATCGTTCTCGGCCAGATGGTCGGCCACGCCGGACAGACGGGTGTGCACATCGCCACCACCCAGGTCTTCGGCGCTGACTTCTTCACCGGTTGCGGCTTTGACCAGTGGCGGCCCACCCAGGAAGATGGTGCCCTGGTCGCGCACGATGATGGACTCATCGCTCATGGCCGGCACGTAGGCACCGCCAGCGGTACATGAACCCATCACGACAGCAATCTGCGCAATGCCTTGGGCCGACATATTGGCCTGGTTGTAGAAGATGCGGCCAAAGTGGTCCCGATCCGGGAATACGTCTTCCTGATTGGGCAGGTTGGCCCCGCCCGAGTCCACCAGATATACGCAAGGCAGATTGTTCTGTTGGGCAATTTCCTGGGCACGCAAATGCTTCTTCACAGTCAGCGGATAGTAGGTCCCGCCCTTGACCGTAGCGTCGTTGCAGACCACCACGCATTCAATGCCGGCAATGCGGCCAATGCCCGTGATGATGCCCGCGCCAGGAGACTCGTTGTTATAGACATCCTGGGCAGCCAGAGGCGAGAGCTCCAGAAAAGGCGTACCGGGATCAAGCAGACGTTCGACGCGTTCGCGCGGCAGCAGCTTGCCGCGTCCCACATGGCGTTGCCGGGCGGATTCGGACCCACCCAAGGCGGTTTTCTGTAGCTTTTGGCGCAGATCAAGGATCAGGGCCTGCATGATCGAGGCGTTGTCCTGAAAGTCTTGGGAACGCGGATTGATGCGGGATTCAATAACTGACATGGCGTGCCTGGAAAGAGAACAGAGAAAAGCCCATAAAATCAGCCGGGCCGCAGCCCGGCTGATGAGCTTGCTTTAGACCAGCTCGACGGCCAGCGCGACGGCTTCGCCGCCGCCAATGCACAGCGAGGCAATGCCGCGCTTGCCGCCTGTTTTACGCAGGGCGCCAATCAGGGTGGCCAGCAGGCGCGCACCCGATGCCCCGATGGGGTGACCCAGGGCCGTGGCGCCACCGTGGATATTGACCTTGTCGTGCGGGATGTTCAGCTCTTTCATGGCGGCCATGGTGACCACGGCAAAGGCTTCGTTGATCTCGAACAGATCTACATCAGCCACGCTCCAGCCGGTTTTATCCAGCAGCTTCTGGATGGCGGCTACGGGTGCAGTCGTGAACCAGGCGGGCTCCTGAGCGTGCTGGGTGTGAGCCACAATACGCGCCAGTGGCGTGGCGCCCAGTTCCTTGGCTTTCTCTTCGGTGGTGATCACCATGGCGGCGGCACCGTCCGAAATGGACGAGGCGTTGGCCGCGGTAATCGTGCCATCTTTTTTGAAGGCGGGACGCAGCGTGGGGATCTTTTCGGGCATGGCTTTGGTGGGGGCCTCGTCCTTGGCAATGACTACATCGCCTTTGCGGCCCGCAATCGTTACCGGAGCGATTTCCCAGTCAAAACTGCCGTCTTCGCTGGCCTGACGAGCGCGGCGCAGCGATTCCAGTGCATAGGCATCCTGCTCTTCGCGGCTGAACTCGTACTTGCTGGCGCAGTCTTCCGCAAACACACCCATGGCGGTACCACGGCTGTACGCGTCTTCCAGTCCATCCATGGCCATATGGTCATACACGGTGGAATGGCCGTAGCGGTAGCCCTGGCGGCCCTTGAGCAGCAGATAAGGGGCATTGCTCATGCTTTCCTGGCCCCCAGCCACGACGACGTCCACGCTGCCAGCCTTGAGCAGGTCGTGGGCAAACATGGCCGCTTTCAGGCCGGAACCGCAAACCTTGTGGATGGTGGTGCAAGCCACGCCCTGGGGCAGACCGGCCCCCAGGGCCGCCTGGCGCGCAGGGGCCTGGCCCTGACCAGCTTGCAGCACGTTACCCATGATCACTTCGTCGATCTGGTCGGCCTGGATGCCCGAGCGCTCCACGGCCGCCTTGATGGCGACCGCGCCCAGTTCGTGAGCGGCCAGATCGGACAGACTACCCATCATGCCGCCCATCGGGGTGCGGGCGATCGAGACGATGACAACGGAATTAGTCATGAAAGACTCCTGGTTGCAAAGAGGAGACCGGTGCGCGCTTGGCAAACTCGTGCAGCTGCCGATCTTTGTTATACGGAAAAATATTTTCGATCCGACCTTGCGTTACCCGCAAGCGACATTGAGACCACCATTCAGGCTCCAGCAATTCTGCATGGTGGGCCATGAAGGCTTTGCGAATGCGTGGGTCGGTCAATAGAAAGTAGCCGAATTCTTCGGGAAATACATCGTTTGGGCCAATCGGATACCAAGGTTCGCTCGCCATTTCGGCTTCTTCGTTCGGTGCGGGCGGAATGGCGCGGAAATTCATCTCGCGCATATGCTGGATTTCGTCGTAGTCATAAAAGACGACGCGGCCCAGACGGGTCACCCCAAAGTTCTTGAACAACATGTCGCCGGGGAAAATGTCGGCGGCCGCCAGCTCGCGGATTGCCTTGCCGTACTGGTCGACAGCGGCGTTCAGGGCGGGATCGCTGGCCTTGTTCAGGTACAGGTTCAGGGGAGTCATGCGCCGTTCGATATAGACGTGGCGCAGCAAGATGGTGTCTTCGGACTCTTCCAGCAGGCTGGGCACTTCGCGCCGCAACTCTTCCAGCAAGGCTTGTGAAAAGCGGGCCTTGGGCAAGGCAACCTGCGCGTAATCCCAGGTGTCAGCCATGCGCCCGACACGATCATGCTTTTTGACCAGCTGGTATTTGCTGCGCACCGTGGCATGATCCATGCCCTGCTTTTGAATGTGGTCGCGAATCAGCTTGAAGACATAAGGGTAAGACGGCAGCGTAAAGACGGTCATCACCATACCGGCAATACCGGGAGCCAGATCAAAGTGATCGTGCGAGTGCGACAGGTGGTGCAGAAAGTCGCGGTAGAACAGCGTCTTGCCCTGCTTTTGCAGACCGATGGCGGTATAAAGCTCGGCCTTGGGCTTGCGTGGCAGCAGGCTGGACAGGAAGTCCACATAGGCCGACGGGGCTTCCATATCGACCAGGAAGTAGGCGCGCGTAAAGCTGAACAGCGTGGACAGGTCGTCCGTGGTGTGCAGCAAGGCGTCGATGTACAAATGTCCGGAGGGGCGATGCAAAATGGCCAGCGAAAAAGGCAGCACTTCGCCTTGATTGATCAGGCGGCCCACCACATAGGCCCCCTTGTTGCGAAAGAACAGGGAGTTCAGCACCTGAATCTGGCAGTCTGAGCCAATGCGCGAACCATAGCCCCGTGGCAGACGGCGACACAGCTGACGCACCGCCATGCGAGCCAGCGTGCGCACATCGCGTGGCAGGTCGGCAAAGGGGGCGGCCAGACCGAAGTCGGCCAGCATACTGGTTAGACTGGCTTCCAGACCTTCTTCGGTGGGGTAATAGACCCGATACGAAGGCAGCGCGCCGTCCAGATAATCCGTGGCAACGGCTGGGCGCACGAAAATGAATTCGTTGCGAAAGTAGTGCCGATGCAAGACGCGGCAGGAGACGGAGTTAAAGAACGTCTCGGCGCATTCCGGCTGTCGGTGACCCGAGAGCAGGCGTACAAACTCTGCCTTGGCCTGTAGCCACAATTGCTGCTGGGCCTCGTCCAGGTGGGCCGGTGCCGACGGTGTCGGTTGATGCAGACGCAGATTCTGGCTGAGCATGGCCGCGCACTCGCGCACTCGCGTGGCGTAATACTCGATACGCTCACGGGACAGTTGCTGGATGCCATGCCAGTCCCCCGATTCGTACAAGGACTTGGCGCGCTGGGCGCTATAGCGAAACAGCGCATAGTGGCGATTGAAACCATCCAGCATGGCCTGAGCGACCTGGGTCGCGGTCATCGCCGGTTTTTGAACCGGAGTGATGACCGTGGTTTCGCCAAAATCAGGGTTGGACATGCCTCTGCCTTTTTAGGCGGTTTCAGCGAACAGTTCGCGGCCAATCAGCATGCGGCGGATTTCACTGGTGCCCGCGCCGATCTCGTACAGCTTGGCATCGCGCCACAGGCGGCCTGTGGGGAATTCGTTGATGTAGCCGTTGCCGCCCAGAATCTGGATGCCTTCGCCGGCCATCCAGGTGGCTTTTTCAGCGCTGTACAGGATGGCGGCCGCGCAGTCTTTACGCACGGAGCGCACGTGAGCGGCGCCCAGACGATCCAGGTTCTTGCCCACGGCATAGCACAGGGCGCGGCTGGCTTGAAGGGTGGTGTACATATCGGCCACCTTGCCTTGAATCAGTTGAAATTCGCCAATGGCCTGGCCGAACTGCTTGCGGTCGTGGATGTAGGGAATGACGACGTCCATGACGGCTTGCATGATGCCCAGCGGGCCACCGGCCAGTACGGCGCGTTCGTAGTCCAGGCCGGACATCAGCACTTTGACGCCGCCATTGAGCTGGCCCAACACGTTTTCTTCAGGCACTTCACAGTCCTGGAACACCAGTTCGCCCGTGTGGCTGCCGCGCATGCCTAGTTTGTCCAGCTTCTGGGCGACGGAAAAACCGGCAAAATCCTTTTCGATCAGAAAGGCGGTAATGCCGCGTGCGCCGGCTTGCGGGTCCGTTTTGGCGTACACCACCAGGGTGTCAGCGTCCGGACCGTTGGTAATCCACATTTTGGAGCCATTGAGCACGTAGCGATCGCCTTTCTTTTCGGCGCGCAGCTTCATGCTGACCACGTCCGAACCAGCACCGGGCTCACTCATGGCCAGGGCACCGATATGCTCGCCGCTGATCAGTTTGGGCAGGTATTTCTGCTTCTGGGCTTCTGTCCCGTTGCGGTTGATCTGGTTCACACAGAGGTTGGAGTGCGCGCCGTAGGACAGGGCTACCGAGGCGCTGGCACGGGAGATTTCCTCCATCGCGATCATGTGGGCCAGATAACCCAGGTTCGCACCACCGTATTCTTCGCTGACGGTCATGCCCAGCAAACCCATCTCACCGAACTTCTTCCACAAGTGCATGGGGAACTGGTCATCGTGATCCAGTTGAGCCGCTAAGGGGGCAATTTCGGCCTGGGAGAAGTCGGCGACAGCGTCGCGCAGCATGTCCAGGTCGGAGCCAAGATCGAAATTCAGGCCGGGCAGGCTCATGAGACACTCCGTGGAAATAAATGGGTTGTAGAATCCTATTTATATTACGTTTACGTAAACGTCATATATATGGGTTTTCCCTTATCGGGATTCCTGCTTTAACTGTTCACTCATGGTGTGACAGATGTCGAGCTGATCCTGAATTTCCTGCAAGGTCTGATCCAGGTCCTGCCGCTGCCGCTCCAGGCGCAGGCGATGCTCGTTTAGCACTTCCTGATAATGCTTAAGCTGCGAAGCGGTGTCCATCGGGGATTCATACATATTGATCAGCCGCAGGATCTCCGATAACTGCAGTCCCAGCCGTTTGCCGCGCAGGGCCAGCTTCAGGCGGGCACGATCGCGGGGCTGATAAATGCGCTGGGTACCTTGGCGCAGCGGGCTCAAGATTCCTTGGTCTTCATAGAAACGCAGGGTTCGGGGCGTAATGCCGAACTCATGCGCCAGATCCGATATTGTCCAGGTTGTCGTTGTCATTTTTAGTGTGATTTACGTAAACGTAAACTATCATGCCATAGAGCCAGGGTGCGAACCAGGGTCTGTGAGGCTTCTTTTACGCTTAACAGGCCCTAGCCTTTTAGTATGGACAGCCCTTACGTCTTGCAAGAGCTATTCATTGGAGTGAGCATGAATCCTAACGAACAAAAATTGAATTATCCCTGGGCAGATACCCTGCCCCCACCGGGTGGCAGCCTGGAGGTCGCACCGGGGGTGCGATGGTTGCGCATGCCTTTGCCCTTTGCGCTGGATCACATCAATCTGTGGCTGTTGCGCGACCAGATCGAGGGTCGCGACGGTTGGACTATTGTGGACTGTGGTGTCGCCCGCCCTGAAGTGCGCGCGCTGTGGGAACAGGTTTTTCAGCATGAACTGGACGGTTTGCCTGTCCTGCGCGTGATCGTGACTCATATGCACCCTGACCACATTGGCTTGGCCGACTGGTTATGCCAGCGTTGGAATGCTCCTTTGTGGATCAGCATGACCGATTACGCCACGGCTCGCTTGTGGTCGGGTGCGGGTGGACGACAGACGGGTGCGGAAGCGGGCGGCCCGAATGGTGTGGCGGCAGAGGCGCATTTTGTCCGTCACGGTCTGCAAGATGAGAAAGCCCGTGAGCAGATTCGCAGCCGGGGCGATTACTACCCTTCGATGGTGCCTTCAGTGCCCGAGCGTTTTGTGCGCTTGATGGATGGTCAGCGTGTGGTGATCGCCGGTCGCCCCTGGCGTTTGATCGTGGGTTACGGCCATGCGCCCGAGCATATGTCCTTGTACTGCGAAGCGCTGAAGGTGCTGATTTCCGGTGACATGCTCTTGCCGCGTATCTCCACCAATATCAGCGTGTTCGATACCGAGCCCTTTGCCAATCCTTTGCCCTTGTACCTGAATTCCTTGCTGTCTTATCAGGATCTGGCCGCGGATACCCTGGTGCTGCCCTCACATGGCAAACCTTTCCGTGGCATGCATGAGCGCATTCGTCAGCAGCAGGAACATCATGCCGAGCGACTGGAAGAGGTCCTGCAAGCGTGTGACCAGCCCTGTACGGCAGCCGACATCTTGCCGGTGCTGTTTCATCGCAAGCTCGATTCGCATCAGATGACTTTTGCCATGGGCGAGGCCATTGCTCACTTGCACGCCTTGTACTTTGACGGCCGTTTGTGTCGCCAGATGGGCGAGGACGGGGTGTACCGCTTCCAGCGCACATGAAGAACGAGTCCGCTCCTTAATAAGGACCGGCAATATAGTGATTGAAAGCAGGGGCGACCCGCTCTGTCGGCCTGTGGTAGCGTAGAGTTTTTCTTGCTACCGCCTGCCGACACTATGAGTTCTGATCTCGACCTGGACACCGCCCTGCAACATACTGGTCTGGCACCGTTCGATCCGCACACGGATGCGGCGCCGGTGGCCGTACCGATCATGCGCACCAGTACGGTGCGCTTTCGCAATCTGGATGCTTTGGACCGCGCTCAGGCTGACAAGGCCGATCCAGAAAAACGCTCGGTCACCTATGGGCGCTCGGGCATGGATACCCACGCCGCCCTGGAGCAGGTGTTCTGTCAGCTTGAGTCTGCCACCCAGGCCTTGCTGGCGCCCTCGGGCATGGCGGCCATTACCCTGGCTTTGCTGGCCTTGCTGGATTCGGGCGATCATGTGCTGATTGCGGACAGCGCCTATGGTCCGGTCCGCTATCTGGAAAAGACGGTGCTGCGTCGCATGGGCATACAGGCCACGTTCTGCGCGCCGACCCCTGAGGAAATGGAACGCCATCTGCAAGCCAACACCCGCATGGTGTACGTGGAATCGCCTGGTTCCCTGCTCATGCAGATGCTGGATATGCCCGCCTTGGCCGCGTTTGGACGCCAGCACAATTTGTTGCTGGTCACGGACAATACGTGGGGCTCGGGTTATATCTACCGTCCGCTGGCGTTGGGCTTTGATGTCTCCATCGTGGCGGGAACCAAGTATGTGGCAGGTCACTCCGACCTGATGCTGGGCGCGGTCATGTCGGCCGATCCGCAACTGAACAAGCGCTTGCACGACAACCATTATGCTCTGGGGTTTTCCATCAGTGCGGACGATGCCTGGCTGGCCTTGCGGGGCGCGCGCACCCTGCCCATCCGCATGCGTGAAAGTGCTGCCAATGCGCTGGCCGTGTGCCAGTTTCTTGACAGTCGTCCTGAAGTCACTCGGATCTATCACCCTGCCTGGCCTCACGACCCCGGCCATGCTTTGTGGCAGCGAGACTGTACGGGCTCCAACGGGATGTTGTCGGTCCAACTGGCACTGAACCCTGTGCAGGCGCGTGTGTTTGTGGATGCCCTGACATTGTTCGGTATCGGCTTTTCCTGGGGCGGCTTTGAAAGTCTGGTGCAACTGGTGGATACGGCATTCCTGAGCGGCCACACGTACTGGGAACACAGTCAGGACAGTTTGGTGCGTTTGCATATTGGGCTGGAGTCGCCCAAGGATTTGTGCGCGGATCTGACGCAGGCTTTTGAGCAGGCCGCGCAGGGTTGAGGCTAGCTGACACGGGATAAAGCAGACAGGCGCGTCCGCTGGGTGGGACGTTGCGTGCATGGGGCGGCCGACTTCTCGGACAAATGGCGGTCAGCGCCGTGGCGGCTTATGGACGCGGTATGGCCAGACCCGCGGTCACAGCGATAAAAACGGCAACGGCCCTCAAGATCGGAATGTATTCCGTCTTGAGGGCCGTTGCTGCTATGGCGTGCCCAGCGTGCTGATTAGCGGCTGGTGACCATTTTCACCAGCTCCTGGGCCTTGGTGATGCTTTCGTCGTAGCCATTGGCCAAGGAAGGCGACGTCACGAATTTGCCCCCCACAGCCAGGCTAGGTGTGCCCTGAATCTGGTAGGTATTGGACAGTTCATTGGCTTTGTTGGCCTTGGTCTGGACGCCAAAGGAGTTGAAGGTCTGCTCGAAGCGATCCTTGTCCACACCTTGCTTGGCCACCCAGGCCGAGATGGTTTTGGCATCGAAGATGCGTTCACGTTTTTGGTGAATCGCATCAAACACCTTGGGGTGCAGGTCCAGGCGGTCCATGGCCTCCAGGGTGTAGTAGAGCTTTTGCAGGTCGGTCATGCCGGCATTGAAGGCAACCGGCACACGGCGCAGCACGACATTGTCAGGCAGGGTCTTGGCCCAGGCTTCAACCTTGGGTTCGAGGATGGCGCAATGTGGGCAGCTGTAGGAGAAAAACTCCAGCACTTCGGTTTTGCCGACGCTGTCCGAGGGCTGAGCCGCAGGCAGGGTAACGTAGCCTTGGTTGGCTTGTTGAGCCAGCGCGCTGGTGGTGGGCAGCAAGCTTGCCCCGGCCAACAGACTGGCACCGACCAGGGATCGTACAAACAATGCGTTCAGCTTCATGAATCAATTTCCTTAAGGGGGAAGATGAGGTCTATGACCTGTGCAAGGGAGGAAAAGTTCACCTCGGGCCCGTTTTCATCGTTAAGGGCTCAGGGCCGTACGACGGAGGTGTCAATTTTTTCCTCGGCCAGCCGGCTGCGTGCCCGGTTCATTTCGTCTATGCCCTTGAAGGGCCCCAGGCGTACCCGGTTTACCGTCCCGCCATTGACCTGAGCACTTTGCACGGACGCATTAAAGCCCAGCATCAGCAGGCGGGCCTTCATGGCTTCTGCATCGGCTGTGTTGCGAAATGCGCCCGCCTGCAGGTAATAAGGGGTCGAGGTCGTGGCGGGCTTGGCGGCCGCAGGGGGGGCGGCCGGTGCTGGTGCGGCCGGTTTGCTGGCAGCCGGTGCCGGGGCGCTTGGCGCGGACGGTGTGACTGCCGGAGCGGCCACCGTTGGCGCCGGTGTCCGGCGTGCCTCAGGCTGGCCGGCAGACTCGGACCCTATGGAAGGCAAGGTCGCAATCAGGTCGCCCAAGGCATCGGGCGCAGCGGGTTTGGGCACATTGGGCAAATTGACGGGAGGCAGGGTCAAGCCGGGAATCGTGCCGCCCGGTGGCGGCGTCTGCCCGCTGGAGCTGCCATACAGATCCCGGTTCGGGTCCAGTAAATCCCGCCCTTCAGGCAAGGCAACGGTAGGTTTGTCCCGACTGGCCTTGTCGACAAAGGGCATGGGCACTTTGGTGACAAACAGGGCCACCGCCACTGCGGCGCCCAGGCCCAGAATCAGGCCAATCAGAATGCCGGTATACGTACCGCCGGAACTGCCGGATTTTTTTCGTGCTCTTGCCATATCTGCCTATGGGTTTACATACGTTCAGGTGCCGATACACCCAGCAGGTTCAGACCATTGCGGATGACCTGGGCGCAGGCCTGGGCCAGACGAAGGCGAGCCAGACGCAAGGCAGTGTCGTCTACCGACACGCGCTCGGCGTTGTACCAGGAGTGGAAGTCCGCGGCGCAGTCGCGCAGCCAGAACGCAATGTGATGAGGTGCCAGTTCGCGGGCGGACTGGGCCAGCACGGCGGGGTATTCGGACAGGCGTTGCAGCAAGGCAATCTCGGTGGGGGCGGTCAGGGGCGTGATGTCGGCCCCCGGTACCTGATCGAGCAGCTCTGCCGACTGGTTCAACACGGAGTTGATGCGGGCATGAGCGTACTGGATGTAATAGACCGGGTTTTCTTCGCTCTTGGACAAGGCCAGATCGATATCGAATACGAATTCGGAGTCGGCACGACGCTGGATCAGGAAGAAACGCACGGCATCCTGGCCCACCCATTCGATCAGATCACGCAAGGTGACGTAACTGCCGGCACGTTTGGAGATTTTCACTTCCTGGCCATTGCGCACGACTTTCACCATCTTGTGCAGAATATAGGCTGGAAATTCCTTGGGGATACCCAGTCCCAGCCCTTGCAGGCCGGCGCGCACCCGGGCGATGGTGCCATGATGGTCGGTGCCCTGGATATTGATTACGTGGTGAAAGCCGCGCTCCCATTTGGTCACGTGGTAGGCCACATCGGGGACGAAGTAGGTATAGCCGCCTTCGGACTTGCGCATTACGCGGTCTTTATCGTCCCCTGTCCCCAGTTCGGTGGTGCGCAGCCATAGCGCGCCGTCCAGCTCGTAGGTGTGACCGGCGTCGATCAGGGCCTGCACGGTTTTCTCAACCTTGCCGGAGGTGTACAGCGAGCTTTCCAGGTAGAAATTGTCAAACTTCAGACCAAAGGCTTGCAGGTCCAAGTCTTGCTCACGGCGCAAATAGGCCACAGCAAAGCGACGGATGTCTTCCAGATTGTCCAGATCACCGCTGGCCGTGACAGACTTGCCATCAGCGGCCTGAACCGTTGCACCAGCCTGGTAATCGCGGGCGATATCCAGAATGTAGTCACCCTTGTAGCCATCAGCGGGAAACTGCTCGCTGTCGGGTTCAATGCCCCGCGCACGGGCCTGTACGCTGGTGGTCAGATTGTCGATCTGGTTGCCAGCGTCGTTGTAGTAGAACTCCCGTGTCACGTCATAGCCTTGCGAGCTGAACACGCGACACAGTGAGTCACCCAGGGCGGCTTGACGGGCATGACCGACGTGCAGGGGGCCGGTAGGATTGGCCGACACGAACTCCACCATCAGTTTTTCATGGGTGGGCGCGGCGTGACCGAAATGCTCACCCTGCTCGGCGATGGCGTGCAGGACGGCCTGATGGGTGGCGGTGGACAGACGGAAGTTGATAAAGCCTGGGCCAGCAATTTCCGCGCCAGCCAGCAAGGCGGCGGCGTTCGGATCGGCCATCAGGGTATCGACGATTTGCTGAGCCAGCTCGCGCGGGTTGCGCCCGGCCGGTTTGGCCAGTTGCATGGCAATATTGCAGGCGGCATCACCGTGCGCGGCCACTTTGGGGCGCTCTAGCGTAATGGTCGGCTCAGCCTGGGGCAAGATGGCACGGACGGCAGCCTGAAGGCAGGCGATTAATTGAGATTGTTGCTCAGCAAGCATAGGAAAGGTCTGGATTGGTAGAAAGACAACCGGGACGAGTTGGTCAGGCCCCGGATGGAAGGCGCGGCATCGGCCCGCCGGATAGCCCCACATGATAGCGTGATTTGACACCAAATTCTTTTCAAGAAGCCTAGCGCTCCCATCCCAGGTGGTTCTGTAACCACGTATCGTAAGCGTCCATGTCTACCCAGGCCACCTGATTGCCGCCGCGCACGCGCCAGTCATCAAAGCGCGTGAGCAGACGCTCCATGCTTTTGCGCACGTCCCGGCCCAGGGCAGGATGGGAGTCCTGATACAGCAGGTCCTGACCATGGCCATGGTAGTCAATGCGCCGGACACCATGCGTGGTCAGGCGCAGGCCGGGTGGCCGCATGTCTTGCACGATAGGGTGCCTGACCTGTAGATCCGTTTGAGGCAATTCGGCCAGCGTCAAACCGGCTGCCGTGGCTTGCCAATGCATCCAGGCCAGAGCCACTTTGTCCAGGTCGCTGACGGCGGTCCTGTCATCGGGCAGCACACCGCCGCCAATTTGGCTATGAGCACCGATAAAGGGCATCTCCACGGTGTTCATGGCCTGGGCCAGGCCGCTTAAGGGAAAGAGCAGTCGGTGCTCGTGCATGGCCACGGCATGGGCGACCCAGTTCCAGGCGTCCGACACACCCAGTCGATAGTGGGTGTTGCTCCAGCCCCCCAGCCCAAACTGCGCCACGGTATCAAAAAGGCCCAAAAATCGGGGGGTGATACAGGCCCGGATGGCACCGCGCTGCGGGTCATTCAAGACAAACCAGCCTTGATGGAGGTGATCCATAATGCGATTGGAAAAGTCGCGTGCCAGTGCAGCCCCGCGTGAAAAACCCAGCAGGTCTACCGGCTCAGCAACAGCCGCAGGCCCCCGCTCCTGCATGCGGTTCAGAAAGTGCTTCCATTGTGATTCCAGAATGCGACCCGCCCGCCAGGCAGTCAGCGCATCCAGATCGACAGTCAAAGGATTGCCGGGGCCGTCGCTGTAGTGCACGGCTCCATCCTGATACAACTGCGACAGTTTCCACACATTGCTAGTGGTGATGGGCGCCTGCCTTGTGCCATCAAACGCGAACAGCAGCAGGCCGGTGGGATCGATATGACGCAAGGGCTGCTGGTGGGCGTAGCCCACGGCCTGGCTCTGGGGCCAAGGCCCCAGCGGGTCCGCTTCCAGATAGTGGCCATGATCGGGCAAATAGGTCCGCAACAGGTTGTCATGCCAGCCTGTTGCGGACTCGGCATAGTGCCCTGGCAGGCGCAGATTGAATTCCAGGTCCTCCCGCAAAATCTCGGCTTGCCCCAAGGGGTTCAGGTCTGCGCCCCAGACCAGTTTGGCATGCTGATCGCTAATCAGCCGCACCGCTCCCATCAGATCGCCATGCAGGTAGTACAAGCGCCCTTGCCCGTCGGGCTGGTAAACAATCATGCCTACCGGTGTGAGGCCCGCGTACAGGTAGCGTCGGGATAGGCGCAGGCCAGGCGCGGCGGGCAAATCCAGCTCGGCCATCAACTGCTGGCCATGAAAGAAAAAGGCGCGTTCCTGATGACCTTGTTTGCGCCAGATACGTTGACCAAAGGCGTCATGCCGGTACTGGACCAGCGTGGCCTCGGCGGTATGTACACGCCGCAAGCGGCGGTTGGGGCCGTAGTCCAGGCGCATGGTGCCGACTGTGGTTGGGGTTCCGCTGGGCATGCGTCCAATCGGCGTAACGGCTTGCGGTGTGCGCGCCGCAAGTGAGCCGTCCGGGTTCCAGGCCAGCCATTGCGCCGGTTCTGTCGTGCCCTGCCGCAACGCGATCAAACGGCGTTGAGCGTCATAGTGCAGATTCCAGTGACGCGTGTGTTGCAGCAGCGGGTACTCATGACGCTCTTCCAGCACATTGCCTTGCTCATCCAGACGGCGGGCCTGGGTCCAGACCGCTTGGCCATCGGCCTGCAAAAGCATGGCATCCACCGTCTGCCCGGTGCTGTTCGCATGGCTGATCAAGTGCAGGCCGTTGCCCCAGGCGTAGCCGGTCTCCTGGGCGCGAATCACAGTTTGTGCCTGCCCGGATTGCCCGATCCATTGCAGCGATTGCAAACGTCCCTGCGCATCCCAGCGGTAGCGAAGTTGCCCTCCTTCGGGCAAGGTGTGGTGTGTGAGCCGGCCTTGCTTGTCGTACTCAAAGCGTTCGATCCAGATCTGGCCGGGGCTATGTGCCCGTTCCAGACGACGCTCCCTCAGCAGACCGGCGCGCAAAGTGAGCCATTGCGTTTCAGTGGGGTGACGAATGCGCAGCGCCCCCGGGCCCAGCCAGTCCAGTTCGCTGCGCTCCGTGTCCTGGCCTTGCCGGTGCTCAAGACGGCTTAATCGCCCCTGTTGATCGTATTGAATATCCAGCGAACCCTCTTGGGCGTAGTCAATACGCGTGAGCTTGCCACTCGCGTTCCAGTAGCGCATTTGACTGCCGTGCAGGCTGCTCGCCCACTGTGTTAAACGTCCTTTCTCATCCAGCCCCAGGCGCAGCATCCCCCAGCCGCCCTGATCCTGCTCTAACTGTGACAGCGTTCCATTTGCACGACGCCGTGCCGACCACGGGCCGGCCTGCAGCCAGCGCCCCTGCGGGTCGTACTGCCAGTGCGTGCGATGGGTCGGGCAGGATTCGCACAAGCGGCTTTCCAGGGTTTGCAGTCGCCGTTGGCCTTGATAGTCGCGATAGTGGAAATGATGCTGCTCCGCGCCGATGAACCATTTACTGATGCCTGGCTCATGGGTGGCCGTCCATTCCTGCTCGAAAGCGTAGGAGATCAGGCGACGGATACGGCCCTGGGCGTCATACTCCCAATGCTGCATCTGGTGCGGGGCTTGTCCGGGCGCCTGCAGGCTGCTGCCTCCCAAGTCATGTCTCCCCGGCGTGGGATGGTAGAGGCGTTGCATGCCGTCGGGGCGGCTGACCTTGGCCAGCCAGATCTGCAGATCGCCTTGCTCCAGAAACCAGTGAAAGGGGCCGGCTGGCGTCTGAATATGGATGACGGTGGCACTTGATGTGGTGGGGGCCTGGATGGCTGTCTGGTTTTGCGCCCGCTCTGGTGACGAGTCCGGTTTCTGCGCCGGGGCTTGCCAGTCAAATACCAGTGTTTGTCCTAGATGGTTACGCACGGTCTGCACAGCGTGCGCCCGCGGATGGCTGGCCGTAAAGCGCTCTATATCCAGCCATTGCCGGCTGCCGATACGTACCTGGATCAACCAGCCCTGTTCATTAAAACGCAGGGCCAAGCCATTGGGGCCTTGCCAGAGCCAAGCGGCGCCTTGTGCCCGGGCCGGTGGGTATAAGCGGGTCTGTCGCCCATCGGGCATAAATAAGGCATGGCCTTGCTGCCGGATGCGCAGATCGTAGTTCAAGGCCCAGCCTGTTGAACCGAGTGTAGGCGTGGGATTGCGTCCCTGCCCGTTCCAGTGACGCTGTAGCTGGAGCAATGGCCATGCCTGGCTGAGGGGCAGATCGATATCGCTTTGTTGTTTGCGTCCGCCCAGCAGGTCTACCGGATTGAGCAAACCCATATCCGGCGCAGGCTCGGGCAGGTCCCCCAGGGCAGCCGCCGGTGCGCAGCGTGTGGGGGTCGGGGGCAAGGAGCATTCCAGTGAGCCGTGTGACCAGACCGGAGACGGCGCCAGGATCAAAAGCGGGATTAAGCAGTACAGCGCAGCGACAGGCATGAAGGACTCTCCAAGAGGGGGAAAATCCTGCTATCTTGCAGGGGTGTGTATCCTGAAAGTCGAATCGGAAACACAAAGATCCATAAGGAGAAACCGTATGCTAGTCGTCTTTAAAAGCAAAGCCGCCGCCGATGTTCTGATGTTCTCTGAACATGCCATGCCTATTCTCCGGGCCGCAGGGCGCTCCTATCCCGATGGTTTGCCCGAGCGTGGCGTCTTCACGCCCGAGCAGTTGTCCGAAGCCATTGGCAATATTGAGCGAGCGATCGGGCAAGACCGGGAAAACAAGCACTCGCCCCACGAGGACGAAGACGAGGACAAGGAGCATCCGATGTCCCAGGCCGTCAGTTTTGGCCAGCGGGCTTACCCCTTGCTCGATATGCTGCGTCAGGCCAACAACACGGGGGTTCCGGTAATGTGGGAGCCGGCAGACAGTTCCTGGTAGGGTCTGAAATGTCGGCCTGCCGACAATTTGGCAGGCCTTCTTTGCTTAAGCTCCACAGTTGATCCAATTTTTTCGGAGATCGTCTATGAGCGCTATGGTGCTTGTGATCTTTAGTCCTCGCCAGCACATAGAGCTGGTCACTCCAATACAAACCATCGATCCTGAAAGCGGCAAACAATCTCGTGATTGGTTTGATCGCACCTGGCAGGAACTGGGCTGTGAACCCATGCGGGCCAGCGGCAAAGTGCTGCTGCTCGATAAAATCATGGGTGTTGCCGATGCCCTGGGTTATACCTTGCTGACGCAAGACGAAGAACGCGCCCAGGAGTTTGCACGCCATTGTTTGCAAGCGGTCGGTTCCATGCAGGTCACCGTGGATTTGCCAGGTTTGGCGGTTACTTACTGATCAGGTTCAAGACAATGGAAGACCGGCTCCTTGGGGTCGGTTTTGTTATTCCTTTTTAGCGCGACTGGACAACTGAACGGGTGTTGAAAATTTTGAGCATGTTCGCCCAAAACCCTCCGTCGTGAACTTCCATCCCTCAGCAGGCGGAATATAGCCGATCGATGAGTGCAAACGTTTATGGTTGAACCAGGCAACCCCTCCCAAGCTCGCCAAGTTGCTGAACTGCCAGGCTGAATCTGCCGTCAGGCTCAGTCTTTCCACGAAAGGTCGCATTTTCACAAAAAGACCGAGCCTTGCTCAAGTTAGGCGTGCTTGGCAACCGAGGTTAGAGGGTGATCTTGCCTACGTACAACAACCACAGCACCACGACATCGGCGATCAGCAAGATGGCGACATACAGTTTTTCCAGCCTCTCAAAGATTGGCTTACCGTCGTTCTTTTCCTTACGTGACCAAATGAATACGGGCAGACCGCAAGTCAGAAGGATCGGAACGAGTGCCAGGTAGTTCAGTGAGCTGGCGTAGAAGATGAAAAGGCAGAAAAGTACGCCCATCACGCCGCTGACGAGCGCAAGCGTCATGCCTGTTGAAGAATACTTCTTGTATTCGTGAGTCAGGCACAGCTTGGTTATGTAAAGCGTGGTTGTGATATAGGCAGGCACCACCATGAGGGCGCTGATGTTGTACATCGTGTTCCAGGCATTGTTGGAGAAATACACCAACAGCATGGCCGCCTGCATGATGCCGCTGCTTACCCAAAGCGAGATGCTGGCTGCGTCGTTCTTGTTGGTCCGGGAAAACGCCTTGGGAAATGCACCGTTTTGCCCAGCTGCCATGGGAATTTCAGCGCACAGCATGGTCCATGCTAGCCATCCAGCCAGAACTGAAATGATCAACCCCACATTCATCAACCAACTGCCCCATTGCGCGCCCACGACGTGTTCCAGCACGCCGGAGGTAGACGGGTTGGCCACTTGAGCGAGCTCTGGCTGCGTCATGGCGCCAAAGGGCAAGACCGATAACAAGATATAAATAATCAGGGCAATCAAGAAGCCCAGCAGGGTGGCCTTCCCCACGTCGCTTCTTTTGCGGGCGCGGCCAGAGAGCACCACGGCACCTTCTACGCCAATAAATGCCCACAGGGTAACGGTCATGGGTGCCATGATCTGTGCTGTCAGCGAAACCGGGGTGCCCTTGTCTCCGGGACCGCTGAGCACTTGAGGCGAGGAGCCCCAGATATTGCTGAGCAACTGGGAGTAGTCGATCAAGAAGCCCAAAAGGAACACGAACAGCACCAGGGGCACGAGCTTGGCAATGGTGCCTAGAGTGTTGATGAAGCCGGCCACTTTGGTGCCGGAGAGAACGAGATAGTTGTAGCCCCATATCAAGATGGAGCCGCAAATAATCGAGTTGAGGTTATTGCCGTTTGTGAATACGCCGGGAAATATCTGGTCGAACGCATCCATGAGAATGACGGCAAAGGCTACGTTGCCAAAGCACGTCATCAACCAATAGCCCCATGCCACGTTAAAGCCAATGAAAGAGCCGAAACCCTCCTGGGCATACATGTAGACCCCGGCCTGCAGGTCTGGACGCAAATCGGACAGCATGCGAAAAGCGTTGGCAATGAAGTAAACGCCAATGCCGGCGATGATCCAGGCAATGACAACAGGCCCCACTGCCGATGTGGCCGCCGTGTTCTGCGGCAAGCTGTAAACGCCGCCGCCCAACATTGAGCCCACCACAATCGCGATAAGGGCCAGCATGCCAAGCTTTGCTCCAGCTGGGCCTGCGCTCGGCGTAGCGTCGGCACTTGCACTTACTTGAGATTTATCAGTCATGTCTTTTCTCGCACCTTAGAAGAAAATGTCGCCCAAACATCGGACGGCCACCTTATTTATTGCCTTCCCTTCTTGATTGAAGAAACGCGGGGCGCCTTGAAGTTAATGTGCTTAGGTGTGGGATGAGGCTGTCTGTCTTCCTCGACGATGGCTCGGACCCAATAATCTCCGTTCTGATCGATGCTGACGCCCTGAATTTCATGCTCGAATCCGGGGAAGCGCTTGTCGAATTCCTGCAGCGCTTCGAGGTAGCCGGTAATGCCGGTGTCGTCGGCCGGCAGGCGCTCGCCCGGCATCAGAACAGGAATGCCCGGGGGGTAAGGCACCAGCATGCTGGCGGCGATCCGATTGGCAAAATCAGCCACTTTGACGCGTTCAGTTTGATAGCGCACCACCTTTTGGTAGGCCTCAGCGGGTGTGAGCACAGGTTCGGGTATGGAACTCACAGCATCGCTGCTGTGCTTCATCAGGTTCAGCTCTTGCATGGTGTCGTGCATCTGCTGGCACAACGCTTTGAGTGTCATCGACGCATACTTGGGTGACATGCGGGCCAGAGATGGGATGGCGTCTGTTGCCTTGGCACCCTTGTCGTAGAGCTTCTTGAACTCCAGCAGGCTCTCGATCAGTGTGCCCCATTTGCCCTTGGTGGTGCCCACCGAGAACAGAATGAGGAGGGTGTAATCGCCAGTTCGGGCAACTTCGATGCGGCGATCATCGAGGAACTTGCTGACGATACTGCCCGGGATGCCGTGGGTCAGGTGCTGGCCGTCGGGCGTGATGCCGGGGCAAGTGATGCTTACCTTCACCGGGTCGAGCATGCAGTCCGCTTCGCCGATGTCTTGTGCAGCAAAGCCGTGCCAGTTGTCGCCGGCATTGAGACGCCACAGTTCAGGCGTCTGGCTCAGCAGCTTGATCGGTGCCTTATGAAAGGCGTGAACCTCGCCGCTGGCAGGATCTTTGACTTCAGTGGGCTGCAGCACATCAAAGAACCACGATGACTCACCGTCTTCTTCGGCGAGCTCTTGCTTGACGTTAACAACCGCTTGGCGGAAAGCGATGGCTTCTTCGATGGATTCCTGCACCAGTGAATAACCGCCCCTGCCCTGCATCATCGCCACGGCCACGTCGATGGAGGCAATGATGGGATAGAACGGCGACGTCGTGCCGTGCATCATGAACGAATCGTTGAAGTCGTCAAAGTCCAGCGGGGCACGCTCGCTGGGTTTGACGTGAATCATCGAGGCCATGGAAAGCGCCGGCAGCATCTTGTGCGTGGAATGCACCGCGAACAACGTGGGGCGGTTGGGCATGTCGTCGTCTACATCCATGGCAAACCGACCGCGATAGAGCGGATGGAACTTGGCGTAGGCGTACCAAGCCTCATCGAAGTGAATGCGTGGCACGCTTTCGCTAAGCTGGCCCACTACCTGATGGACGTTGTAGATGAAGCCGTCATACGTGCAATTGGTGACTACCGCATAGCTGGGGTCCGGACTGACCGCGCCGGCGGTCAAGGCACTCGACTGGATGAGCTGGCGGATGCTGTTTTTTTGTAAACGCTGTGCCGGGATGGGGCCGATCAAACCGTAGCCGTTACGGCTGGGCGTCAGGTAAACCGGCCGAGCTTGCGAGAGCGTAAGTCCATGATTGAGGGACTTGTGGCAGTTGCGGTCTACCACGGCAATCTCGTTGGCACCAATAGCGCCTTGCGCCACCACGCGGTTCGAGCCCGACGAGCCGGCCACGCCGTAGAAAGTCCATTTGGCACCAAACAGCTCGGCGGCGATTTCTTCGGATTGCTTGGGTGGCCCAGAGTGGATCAGGTAGTCACCCATTTCGGCTGTGGCGACCCCAATGTCCGCCCGCATCATGTTTTCACCGAAGAAATTGATGAACTCGACGCCGACCGGATGCTTGGTATAAGCCATGCCGCCCATGTGCCCCGGGCAATCCCAGTAGTAATCGCCGTCCTCAGTGAAGTTCTTCAGAGTAGCAAAATAAGGAGGGAGCAGCTTCTGAGCGTAGCGATGAACCGCCGTGTACACTCGGTTCGCCGTGAATTCGGCGGTTTCAGAGTACAGATAAACGTACTCGTTAATTTCTCTCAGTATGGAAACAGGAATGCCGTTGACGGTTTCCTCTTCCGAAAGCAAAAAAATGGGAACCGTGTCGTTGCGTTCGCGTATCTGCTGGATAAGTTGCTGGCTCTCGCTAACGATGGCGGGATTGCGGGTATCCCACAAAAGAGCGATGAAGCTGTAATGCGGGCTCTGCTGAATGTAGGTAAGGCCGGCCTTGGGGTTAGCGGCAAGCTGGACGTTAAAGCCTCTTTCGATGACCGCCGTCTCTAAGGCCTTGAGGGCCTGGGCGGCGGGTAGACCCGGGGTCAAACTATCGGAAACCACCACTAGCGCATTGTGATTAAATTTCATTTCAAAGCTCTACGGTTAGGTTGGCCGGTGCGTCCGGCATTTGATACTGACGCTTGAACGTCAGTACGAGAAAACCTTTTACAGCTTGATATGCCCCATTAAATAGAGCGCAATGACCAAGATATCGATAGTTAGTAGAAGCATTAGCGCAACGCGTTCGCCCTTACCCAGCGCAACCTGAGAGGGATGATCCTGGTTACGTGCCCAAAAGAACAAAGGAAGGCCTAGCGTAAGCAGCAGCGGAGTCATCGCGACATACCGAATATCGCTTGCGTACAGCATGAACAGGCAAAAGCCAGCCCCCACCAAGCTGCTGAACAGCGCCAGCCCACGTCCCGCAGGCTGGCGTCGGCTGAATTCGCCGTTCATGCAGGTCTTGATCAGATAGGCGGCCGAAGCGAAATAGGCGGGCAGCACGCAGATGGCTGAGATGGCCAATAGCGTGAGCCAGGCATGGTGTGAGAAATACACCATCACCATTACGGATTGCATAATCCCGCTACTGACCCACAGGGCGATGGATGCGGAGCCCTTGTTATTCTCAGTGGCAAACACTTTGGGGAAGGTGCCGTTGCGGGCTGCCACCTGTGGAATCTCGGCGCAGATCATGGTCCATGCCAGCCAACTGACGAGAATTGAAATAAGAACCCCGATGTTGATCAGCCACTCTCCCCAAGCGCCGGTGAGATGATTCATGACGCCAGCGGTGGACGGGTTGGGGATCTGGCTCAGGGTTTGTTGCGATAAGGTGCCAAAGGGAAGCACCGACACGATCATGCAGATGATCAGGCCCAACACGAAGCCGACCAGCGTGGCGCGCCCCACGTCCTTTTTGTTCCGGGCCCGCGCCGATAATGCAACGGCGCCTTCAACGCCGATGAAGCACCACAGAGCCACATACATGGGTGAAAGCGTTTGCGACAGAATGGAGCCAAGCGGCTTGGCGCCTGGCACGGGATGGTGGCCCCAGATATCGGCGGTTAACTGGGCGTGGTTGAGAAAGTAGCTCACTACCCCGACAAAAATTACCAGCGGAATGAGCTTCACAAAGGTACCGATGGTATTAATCATCCCCGCCGTTTTGGTGCCGGACAGCACCAGGGTATGAAAGCCCCAGATCAGGATGGAAGCGCCAACGATAGAGGTGATGTTGTTGCCACCGGTGAAGTCGCCCGGGATAAAGTAATTAAGCGTATCCATCACCATTACAGCAAACGCCACGTTGCTGAATATGGTCATGAGCCAGTAGCCCCATGCCACGACGAAGGCACTGAGAGGACCGAAACCCTCTCTGGCATACATGTAAACACCAGACTCGAGATCTGGCCGAAGATCAGAAAGCGCAACAAACGTCTTGGCGATAAAAAACATACCAAAACCGCTAACGAGCCAGGCAATGACCACCGGTCCGAGAGCTGAAGTTTCCGCCATGTTTTGCGGCAGGCTGTCTACACCGCTTCCTATCATTGAACTGACAACGATGGCAATCAGTGCCACAAGGCTGAGTTTCTGGTCGGTAGACTTAGTGCTCATACGCTCTCATTGGTTATTTCGGCGCAGTTGCCGCTCTTGATGGGGTGCCAATGGATGGAGGAAACGGACCATACAATCGATGTATCTCAGTTCGTATGGCTTAGACCGACTGCAGCAAAGATACCAGAGTAATTCACTTACCGTTGAACGGATATCTTCAATCTTAAAATAATTTAATACGACGTATGGATGATACAAATGGCGCACGATCCGACTGTGCACGATGCGGTTTAACGTCAATGATGTGGAGGGCAGCAGTGGCGTTAACAGGGTTGAGTGGACAAGGGTGTGATCAGACTGGACTGCCCCGATAATCCCAGGCATGTCAGGCTTACGATTTGAGCATGAGGGGTAGTCCATGAGTACTCAGTGTTTTCCCCCTTGAATTCAAGAAGGAGGCCGTTCGACAAATCGTTGCCTGGGGGTATTCAGTGGCAGAGGTTGTTGCCCGGATCGGCGTGTCGGCCCATCGCCTTGCTAGGTT
The DNA here is from genome assembly GCF_049932565.1 of Alcaligenes sp. HNGD-HTN06. Taxonomy (NCBI): domain Bacteria; kingdom Pseudomonadati; phylum Pseudomonadota; class Betaproteobacteria; order Burkholderiales; family Alcaligenaceae; genus Alcaligenes; species Alcaligenes sp. HNGD-HTN06. Next base: position 161,415 of record NZ_CP187782.1, read on the forward strand.
GTAGTCGTGATAAGGCCGTGAGGCCCGATAATTCGGAGAAACGCGCTACCGAACTTGTCGAGGCCAAGCGCGGTCTTCTGCCTCTGCGGGTCGGCATGCGATCCTCACATTCTCGCAGCTATGCGCCCACGCCTTAGACTGCGTTCTGGCTCTTGGCATGCGTACTGCCCACCCAGTGGGCAGGCAATCCACCATCGCGCTTGAGGGCACCTTGTCCCTGAATCTAGAAGGTTTGATAGATAGTTTCGTGAGAGATGCGCACCGATTTATCCTCCTGAAAATCGGAAGTCGGTTGGCAATCTGTGCGGGCGACCAGCCCTTTACCCATTTGTGGTCCCCGCGATGTGGTTTATTCCATCCATTAAGCGGCGACTGCCGAGAGTGTTCGATCTCACACTGAAGCACCTATGCGATACCTAACCGGAAAAGCAGCATGCGCACACGGTGGTCGAAATCTGGCCTAACCTGCCCCGTCCTACTTTTCATGGCGCGGCATGATCCCGCAAAAGGCTTGATAGCAGACATTTTTTAGGAGCGAATGGAGATGGCCTCTTGAGTCGCCCACGAAAAACCCGCCTTGTGGGCGGGTTGCGGGCAGAGCGACGATAAGCCGGGCTGCGAAAGCGGGTCAGGCGCGGCCGGGATAGACCGGGCGGGCGCTGGAGCGGGATCACCCCTCCAGCGACGACATGAAGACGATTTAGGCCGTCGTGGCTTCAGCTTCCTGCTGGGCGCTGGTGTGGCGGTTGACGGCGCTCAGGATTGCCAGGAAAGACGAGGTCACGATATCGGCGTGGATACCGACCCCGAAACCCGAGGGGCTGTCGCCGATACGCATTTCCACGTAAGTGGCGGCGCGGGTCTCAGCGCCCGAGCCGATGGCGTGCTCGTTGTAGTCCATGATCTTGATCGCCAGGTCCAAGGCATTCACAAAGGCAGAGATCGCGCCTTCGCCCGAGCCTTTCAAGGTGCGTACCTGGCCGTCGTGCTCAACATCCACCTCAATGGTGAACTGCTGGCCACTGTCGGCATGAGGCTGGCTGATGATGTTGTGCTTGAGCAGCTTGTAGTGTTTTTTGCAGTTCAGGTACTCAGACTCGAAAATGCCGTATACGTCGGCCGGTGTCACTTCCTTGCCGGTGGAGTCGGTCACGCGCTGAATGGCGCGGCTAAATTCGATTTGCATGCGACGTGGCAAGACCAGACCGTGTTCCTGTTCCAGCAGGTAGGACACCCCTCCCTTGCCGGACTGGCTGTTGACGCGGATCACCGCATCGTAGCTGCGGCCCAGATCGGCCGGGTCGATGGGCAGGTAAGGCACTTCCCAGAGCTCGTCGGATTTTTGCTGGGCCAGACCCTTTTTGATGGCGTCCTGGTGGGAGCCGGAGAACGCGGTAAAGACCAGATCACCCGCGTAAGGGTGACGTGGATGGACTGGCAACTGGTTGCAGTACTCGGCGGTGCGGCGCACTTCGTCGATATCGGAGAAGTCCAGCTCAGGGTCCACACCCTGGGTGTACAGGTTCAGGGCCAAGGTGACCAGGCAGACATTGCCGGTACGCTCACCGCTACCGAACAGGCAGCCTTCAATACGATCCGCGCCAGCCATTACGGCCAGCTCAGCTGCTGCCACGGCAGTGCCACGGTCATTGTGCGGGTGTACGCTCAAGATGACGTTGTCGCGTTGTTCCAGATTGTTGTGCATCCATTCGATCTGGTCGGCGTACATATTGGGCGTGGTGGCCTCAATGGTAGCGGGCAGGTTCAAAATAACGCGCTCGTCCTTGGCCGGACCCCAGGTCTTGACGACGGCGTTGCACACATCCAGGGCAAATTCGGGCTCGGTGGTGCTGAATACTTCGGGCGAGTACTCGTAGCCCCATTGGGTTTGCGGGTACTTGGCCACTTCGCTTTTGACCAGACGCGTGCCGGTCAAGGCAATTTCCTTGATCTCGTCTTTACTCAGGTTAAAGACAATCTTGCGAAAGGCAGGAGCGCAGGCGTTGTACAGGTGAATGATGGCGCGCTTGGCTCCTGCGGCCGCCTCGACCGTGCGTTTGATCAGGTCTTCACGCGACTGCGTCAGCACAATGATGGTGACGTCGTCGGGAATGCGGTTCTCGTCAATCAGCTTGCGAACGAAATCGAAGTCGGTCTGCGACGCGGAAGGGAAACCGACCTCGATTTCCTTGAAACCGATTTTGACGAGCTGCTCGAAAAAGCGCAGTTTACGAGCCACATTCATGGGTTCGATCAAGGACTGATTGCCATCGCGCAGGTCAGTGCTCATCCAGATGGGCGCTTTGGTAATGCGCTTGGACGGCCAGGTGCGTTCAGCAAAGTCGCGATCAAAGGCGACAAAAGGACGATACTTTTGAGAGGGGTTTTTCAGCATTGCCATGGGGATACCTGTCGGACAAAAAGTGTGGATTACTTCTTGCCGTCACCAGCGATTGCAGCATTTACGTAGGCCGGTGGCGGCACAAATGACGTAGATGTGGCTGAGTATTGGCTGCCGAACTGCCACGGGACACTAGGCCCGGCAACCGGACGCTAGTAGTAGCAGGCAGGATAGGCTGGAGACAGGGGCCGAAAAGCGGCCTTCACGCACGGAACGCGACAAGGCTGCTTCAGCGGCGGGGCTGAAACCTTGGCATGCGTAGGAGGATGGGCGTGCGTAAGTCATGACCGTAAGTCAAACACAAAAAAAACAGGAAGGCAAGCGTTACGCCTGCGGTTCATGGCGTTCGTAGTCGGCTTGAAGCAGGCGACTTTGCTGCTGAGCCAGTTCTATTTTGCCAAAGCGACCGGCACGCAGTTCGCGATGGGCGCGTTGTAAATCACCCACAGTCAACGGGCTGCGTTGGTCGGGCCAGGTCCATAAAATGACTTCCCGAGCCGGGCGGCTGAGGGATCGGGCCAGTTGGGCCACCGTAGCCTCGTCAATAATGCGTTGCTGGTTGCGTCGCATGACCGCTTGTACGAAGCCATACAAAAGATAGGCAATAATGAGGGTTATGACGCCCACGACCGTCCACCAGAAAAACGGGTTGTATTGCTTGATCAGCGCCAGGTTCTGAATGCTCAGGGCCTGCAGGCCGGAGTAATCCAGACCACGCCCAAAGCTGATAAGACGGTTGAGCAGGTCCCACCAGATAATGGCGACCACGATAGTGACTACGGTGCAGATAATAGTGGCCGTGGCGCACAGTTTGAACAGTGTGTTGCGCAGAGCCTGACTATCGTTGGCGGTGGGTGTCTGGGCGTTGTCAGTTTTCATGGAAACGATTGTACCTATGCTTACGCGTCAGTCACTAGATTTACGCCAGCAGCAAACGCTGGTTTTGACGCCGCAATTGCAACAGTCTATTAAAGTGTTGCAGCTATCGGGTGCCGAGCTGGAGCAGGAATTGGCTCAGGCTTTGCTGGAGAATCCGTTGCTGGAGCGTTTGGACGTGCAGGCGGATGTCGCCGCCGATCCATTGCCGGAAGCCGTTTCGGGTGAGGCGGAATCCTCGTGGGCGAGCCTGGAGTTTCCAAAGCATCTGGGCGACAAGGAGGACCCGGACTGGACGCCGGAGTCGGCCATGGATCAGGACCTGGTGGCTTACCTGGTCGAGCAGTTGGGCTTGTTGCGTTTGAGCGACCGTGACCGGGCCTTGGCGCAAATCTTGATCGAAGAACTGGACGATAACGGCTACCTGCCGATGTCACTGGACGAGGTGCTGGCGTGCCTGCCTGCCGAGCTGGGCATTGATGACAGTGACTTGCGCTGCGCACTGGCCCACGTGCAATCCCTGGACCCCGCCGGTGTCGGCGCTCGGGACCTGTCTGAATGTTTGAGCTTGCAACTGCTGCACCAGGCCAGACAGCTCGAACCCGCCTTGCTGGAGTGTGCCCTTTATCTGGTGCGCGAGCATGTCAGCGTCCTGGCCTCTCCCAGCCAGTTGCGACAGCGTTGCGCTGGCCGTTATTCGGCTGAACTGGTTGAGCGTGCCCATCATCTGGTCTTGAGGCTGGACCCCAAACCGGGCCGTGCCTGGACGCAGAATGTCTCGGCTTATGTCGTGCCCGATGTGTTGCTGGTTCGGGGCAAGGACCGCTGGCAAGCGGCCCTCAATCCCTTGGCTGTGCCACGGCTGCAATTGGTCAAGCTGCACGACTATGACATCGAGACACACCCAGCCTTGTTGGCGGAACGGCAAAAGGCCACTGGCCTGCTGCGCAGTGTGAACAGCCGCTTTGTGACGATATTGCGGGTGGCGCAAGCGATTGTGCAAATGCAGCAGGACTTCTTTACCCAGGGCATTGCCGCCTTAAAACCCATGCAATTGGCGGATCTGGCAGCAGAGTTGGATTTGCACGAGTCCACGATCTCACGTGCGACGCGGCAAAAGTACATGCAAACCCCGCATGGCGTGATGGAACTCAAGCAGTTCTTTACCGTGGGCTTGAGCAGTACGGACGGCAAAGCCGATATGTCGGCCGCCTCGGTACGAGCCCAGATTGTGCAGATGATTCGCGAAGAGTCGCCTGCCAAGCCTTTGTCGGACCAGCAGATTACCGATCTTTTGCAGGCCCAGGGCTTGACGTTGGCACGCCGCACGGTAGCCAAGTATCGGGAGGCGGAAGGGTTGGCCCCGGCTTCACAGCGCAAGATGCGGGCAGCTGCCGGGGTTTAGCTGCGAGGGCCGCGTATCTGCCTTCGTGGGGCGATTGCGGTGACGATCCGGCGCTGACACGTGCTGGCCTGCCTCCTGCCAGACGCATGCCGGGGCGTTTCCTAGCTGAACAGCCAGGGCTCCTGCCGTTTGCGCTTTTCCTCGTAGGCCTGGATCATTGCCTGCTTTTGCTCGGTGATGCTGATGTCATCCAGGGCCAGTAGCAGACGGCGTCGGCGTTCGGGCTCCACGTGGAAAAGGATGGGTGGTTGGGGGCCGCTCAGCGTGCAAGCCTGTAGATCCACTGTCCATTCATCCCAGGGATGACGGGCGACGGTGGCAAACAGGGCGTCTACCTGAGCGGTACTGAGCGTTATGGGTAATAAGCCATTTTTAAAGCAGTTATTGCGGAAAATGTCGGCAAAAGAAGGCGCAATCAGTACGACAATGCCCAAATCCTTCAGCGCCCATACCGCGTGCTCGCGGCTGGAGCCGCAGCCAAAGTTCTCCCGTGTCAGCAAAATACGCGCTCCTTGCGCACTGGGCTGATTCAGGCAAAAACGGCTGTTCGGCTCGCGTTCGGCCCGTGGTTTGCCCGGATAGCCGATGTCAGCGTATCGCCAGTTGTCAAAGGCATAAGGGCCAAAGCCGGTGCGTGACAACGAGGTCATATATTGCTTGGGCAAAATGGCATCGGTATCCACATTGGCGCGGTCCAGTGCAATCAGGCGCGAGCGTACGGACGTAAATGCGGTGTTGAGGCTCATGGGGTCTCCCAATGTCGGATATCAACCAGGTGGCCCGCAATTGCGGCTGCGGCGGCCATGGCCGGACTCATCAGGTGGGTGCGCCCCAAGGCGCCCTGCCGCCCTTCGAAATTGCGGTTGGAGGTGGAGGCGCAGCGCTCGCCCGGCTTTAAGCGATCCTCGTTCATGCCCAGGCACATGGAGCAGCCTGGCTCGCGCCATTCAAAACCGGCTTGCATGAAAATCTGGTCCAAGCCCTCTTGCTCGGCCTGACGACGCACCAGACCCGAGCCGGGGACCACCAAGGCTTGCAGCACGGTGCTGGCCACGCGCTTGCCCTTGACCATGGCGGCCGCACTGCGCAGATCCTCAATGCGCGCATTGGTACAGGAACCAATAAACACCCGGTCTATGGCGATACCCGCCAGCGGCTGGCCGGCCTGTAAAGCCATATAGTTCAAGGCGCGTTGCGCATCAGCTTGTTTGCCCGTGGCGGCGGTCAAGGGGTCAGGCACACGCTGGTCGATGGCCAACGCCATATCGGGGGAGGTCCCCCACGTAACAGTGGGGGCGACCTGCGTGGCGTCGATCTGCAAGTGCTGATCGTATTGGCAGCCCTCATCGCTGACCAGTGTGCGCCAGTACGATTCCGCCTTGTTCCAGGCTTCGTCTTTCGGTGCCAAGGGACGACCGCGCACATAGTCCAGAGTCTTGTCGTCCACAGCGACCAGGCCAATACGGGCACCCGCTTCGATCGCCATATTGCACAAGGTCATGCGCCCTTCCATGGACAAGGCGCGGATGGCAGGGCCGGTAAATTCAATGGCACAGTCCCGCCCGCCATCCGCGCCCAGGCGGGCAATGATGTGCAGGATCAGATCCTTGGCGGTGCTGGTGGCTGGCAGTTCGCCTTGCACATCTACTTGCAGGCTGCGCATGCGTTTTGCGGCCAGACATTGCGTGGCCAGAACATGCTCCACCTCGGAAGTGCCAATGCCAAAGGCCAAGGCCGCAAATGCGCCATGCGTGCTGGTATGGGAATCGCCGGCCACGATGCTGGAACCGGGCAAGCTCATGCCCTGTTCGGGTCCGATCACGTGGATGATGCCTTGGCGCTCGTCATCCAGCCCGAAGTAGCGCAGCCCAAACTCCCGGCTGTTGATCTCCATCTGGTCAATTTGCGCCTGGGCCAGGGGGTCTGCCAGACGCTGATTGCGGCGACGAGTGGGCACGTTGTGGTCGACCGTGCTCAGTGCGGTTTCCGGGCGACGCACGTGACGCCCGGCCAGACGCAAACTCTCGAAGGCTTGCGGACTGGTGACTTCGTACAACAACTGGCGGTCTATGTAGATCAGATCATGCTCATCGTCTAACGCTGCCACGCGATGTGTATCCCAGAGCTTTTGAAACAGGGTGCGGGCGGGGTTCATGACGGGGACACCTTCAAGGCATAAGCCGGGCCGGCTTTGTGCAGACGACTCTGAATCGGCTCGTGGGTCAGGGCGGCGATTTCTTCAGCCAGTGCTTGCAGCTTTTCCAGATTCAAACCGGTTTCCACGCCGCTGATCTGGAACATATGCGCCAGATCTTCCAGGCTGGCATTGCCGCTGGCACCCGGGGCATAAGGGCAGCCGCCCAAACCGGCCAGTGCTGCATCGAAACGACGCCCTCCTTCGCGGTACGCCGCCCAGGCATTGGCCAGCGCCAGACCGCGGGTGTCATGAAAATGGCCGGTGACGCCCTGCTCGCCATACAGGCTCAAAGCGGCTTGGGTCAGGCGCTCTACATCCACGGGCGAACCCATGCCGGTGGTATCGCACAGGCTGACGGAGCTGGCCCCCATACGCTGTACTTCTTGCATCAAGGCAATCACGTGTGCGGAGGCGACGGAGCCGCTAAAGGGGCAGCCAAAAGCGGTGGACAGGGACACGTTGACGGGCGTGTTGCCCGCTGCTTCCAGGACCTGCTCCAGCTGGGCCAGTGATTGCGCAATCGTCATGCGCAGATTGGCCTGGTTATGCGCTTCAGAGGCCGAAAATACAAAGTTCAGCTCATCCATACTGGCCGCTAAAGCCCGTTGCGCACCGCGCAGATTGGGAACCAGGGCGGTGTAACAGACGTGAGGGTCGCGTGCGGTCAGGCTGGCCAGCTCGTCGGCATCCGCCAGGGAGGGAATGGCTTTGGGCGAGGTAAAGGATGTCAGCTCGATCTTGCGCACGCCGCATTCAGGCAGGGCGTGCGCGATACGCAGCTTGTCCGGGGTAGGCACCCAGCGCGGCACGATTTGCAGGCCGTCACGCAAGGTGACGTCGCTGATCAATACGGTACTCATTCCACGATTCCTTGTTCACGCAGTGTTCGGCAGCGCTCCGGGCTCATGCCCAGTTCTTGCAGGATGCTGTCCGTGTGTTCGCCCAACTCCGGCCCCAACCACTGGGTGGCGCCGGGGCTGCGGCTGAGCTTGGGCACGATGCCGGGTATGGTCAGTTCCTGGCCGTCCTCCAATGTGTGTTTTTCCAGCATGCCGCGGGCCTGGTAGTGTGGGTCATTCAGAATGTCGGCAGCAGTGTAGATGCTGCCGCTGGGAACTTCGGCCTGCTCCAATGCCGTCAGCACGTCGGTCAGGCTGCGAGCGCCGGTCCAGTCGCCAATGGTCTGGTCCAGCATGGCGCTGTGTTCCACGCGTCCGGCGTTGTCCGACAGGCGTGGGTCGCTGGCCAGATCGGGGCGGCCCATGGCCTGCATCAGGCGAATGAAGATGGCATCGCTATTGGCCGCAATCACCACCCACTTGCCGTCACCGGTAGGATAGGTGTTGGAGGGGGCAATGCCGGGCAGGCTCGCTCCGGTGCGTTCGCGTTGATGACCGTTCAGTTGATAGTCCGGAATCAGGCTTTCCATGATGGCAAAGACCGATTCGTACAAGGCCACATCAATCATTTGGCCCTGCCCGCCTGACTGATGCAGATGGTGCATGGCCAGCAGCGCCCCAATGGTGCCGTACAGCGAAGCCAGCGTATCGCCCAGGCTGACACCGGCCCGTACGGGAGGACGATCCGGGTAGCCGGTGCCATAACGCAGGCCGCCCATACATTCTGCGATGGCTGCAAAGCCAGGGCGTCGGTGATAGGGACCGTCCTGCCCGTAGCCGGAGACGCGCACCATGATCAGGCGCGGGTTCAGTGCATGCAGTGTTTCCCAGCCCAGACCCCAGCGTTCCAGCACGCCGGGGCGAAAATTCTCAATAACGATATCGCTTTGCAGGGCCAGTTCACGGGCAATGTCCTGGCCTTCGGGCTGGCGCAGGTCCAGTGCAATGGAACGCTTGTTGCGGCTTTGCACGCGCCACCACAGGGAGGTGTCCTTGTGCAGTTGCCGCCAGCGGCGTAGCGGGTCGCCCTTGCCGGGCGGTTCAATCTTGATGACATCGGCCCCGAATTGGGCCAGCAGGCTACCGGCATAGGGGCCGGCAATCAGTGAGCCCAGCTCCAGGACTTTGATGCCTTTGAGCGGGGGGGCGGTAAAGCTGTTTTTATCCATTTCTGTTTCCTCCAATGATTGATTCTGGAATAGAAAAAGAAAGTGGAAAAGCAATGAAATATTATGCTGCCATCGTAAAAAACGTGGATGGAAGATAAATAAAAACCCGCATGAAGCGGGTCTTTTTTTAAATTGTTCTGGGAAGCCAAAGAATAATATCGGGAAAGATGGTCAGAATAATAATGGCCAGAATTTCCAATGCTACAAAAGGCAAGGCTCCTCGTGTAATTTGCTGTAGCGAGATCTGTGGTGCAATGCCCTTGATGACATACAAATTCAATCCGACAGGAGGGGTAATGACCGCCATTTCGCAGGCGATAATCATGACAATCCCAAACCACAAAGGGTCATAACCCAGAGCCACAATAACCGGCAATAAAACAGGCGTGGCAATCAGAATCAGGGAGACAATATCCAGGAACATGCCGACCGCAATTAAGAACAGCAGCACGAACAGCAAAATAAGCCAGGCCGGCTGAGACGAAGTCGTAATTAAGGACACCAGCTTTTGCGGAATCATCAGGCGCGTCATGATATAGCCAAATAGCAGCGCCGCAGCCAGAATGAGCAGGATCATGCCACTGGTCACCGCAGTGGAGCGCAGAATTTGCAAGGCGACGCGCCAGTTCATTTCCTTGTAGGCGATGGCGATGATAAAGGCGCCCGCAGCACCAATGCCTGCTGCTTCTGTTGGCGTGGCAATACCCATGTAAATCGTGCCCAGCACCAGCAGGATCAGCAGCGCGGCGGCCCAGATGTCTTTCAGGGCAGTCAGCTTCTGAGTCCAGGTGACGACTTCGGCATTGCGGGGAGCTGCTTCGGGTTTGAACACCGCAACCAGCGCTACATAGATCACCATCATGATGGTTACCATCAATGCAGGCAGCAAGGCGCCAATGAATAGTTTGCCGATGGACTGGTCCGCCATTTCGCCATAGAGCACAAAACCGATGCTGGGTGGAATCAGCAGGGCCAAGGCACCAGCGGCGGCAATTGTTCCGCCCGACAGGCTAGGCGAGTAACCGCGCTTGAGCATTTCAGGAATGGCAAAGCGACCAATCGTGGCGGCCCCCGCTACGCTGACGCCGCTCATGGCACCGAAAACGGCCGAGCTGCCCACACTGGCTACAGCCAAACCACCGGGTAAACGGTTCAGCCACAGGTAAAACAGTTGATAGAGCTTGCCGCCAATGCTGGTGCGCGCGATGACCTCGCCCATCAAAATGAACAGCGGGATGGCGATCAGGGAATAGCTGGCCATGCCGCGGTGCAAGGTGGCAGGAATCACATCCAGGCCGGCTAGACCGGACTTCATCAGAATGCCGGAAATGCTGGCCACACCCAGTGCGGCAAAAATGGGGGTACCGATAACCATCAGGATGGCAAAGCAGGCCATCATCAGGCTGAAAATGAGCATGGAATCCATGTCAGAACTCCTTGATGCTGTCGTTGGATTCCACACTGTCCGGGATGAACAGTCGGCGCAGGGTTGCCAGACCCAGCAAGGTGCCACCTAGCGGGATCATGCCGTACGCGATCCATAGGGGGAAACGCAGCATGGAGGCCGAGCGATAGTTGCGGGCAAGGGCGGTTTCTACCACCGACATCCCGGCCCACAAGAGCACCAGGCAGAAAAACAGAATGCACAGTTGCGAGATGCAGGTCGCCAGACGCTGGCCGCGCGGTGAAAAGCGCATGTGGAAGGCCTCGACACTGACGTGGCGGTTCTCCAGATGGACCCAACCTACGGATAACCAGGAGCAGACCAGTAGCAGGTACACGCACACTTCGGTGATGTAGATGCTGGGACTGTTAAAGACATAGCGAGCTATCACGCCGTAGGTGCAGGCAAGCATCAGGGCGGCGAGGGCCACTTCGGCAAGCAGAATGGCAAGCCGATTACTGCCGCGCGCAAAGGCGCCCAGAAAATGAATAAGTGGATTCATGGTGTCTCCCCACGCGCAAGGCGCGCCGGTGCTGGGCACGGCGCGCCGTCACGTGTGATCAGGGCTGGCGGGTTTTTTCGATCAGTTCCAGATAGGCTGGGCCGTTCTCAACCTGCTTGCTCCATTCTTCAATGGCGGGGCGGGTCTGTTCACGCATCTGGGCCAGTTGGGCCGGCTCGACACGATTGATAGTCACCCCGGCTTGTTCGTAGCGTTGCAGAGCCTGGTCTACAAAGGCATTGACGCGCTCAAACTGCTCCTGGTCTCGCTGCTGGGCAGCCTTGATGAGGATCTCCTGCAGATCAGCGGGCAAGGACTCCCATTTCTTGCGATTGATGGCGAGCACCGAAACGTCGATGCCAAAGTTGGCGATGGACAGGTGCTTGGCCACTTCGTACAGATTGCGTCCAATGCCCGTCAGCAAGGGGCGCGGGGTGGCGTCGATCACGCCACGGTCAAAAGCCAGATAGAGTTCAGACGAGGGCATGCCGGTGGGCGAGCCCCCCAGCAATTGCAGTGCGCGAGCGTCCATGGAGCTGGTCGAGGCCCATACTTTGCCTTTGACGTCGGCAGCCGAATTGATCGGTGCCTTGCGGCTGTAAAACTCGTACGGGTCCCAGGGCGCCAGGCCCAGCACCACGGCATCATGTGTATCGCGCAGTTCCTGCTCGGCACCCAGCTTGAACAGGCCCTGGTCCAGAGCCCGCTTGAGGTGGGCGGTGCTGTCAAAGAGGAACGGCAGGGTAAAAATGTTGAGCGCCGGCACCGTGCCGCTGGGGTAGGTGCTGGTCATGTTGACCATGTCCACGTCGCCGCGGGACAAAGCGGGCAGCTCCTCGTAACCGTCAAACAGCTGGCCGGAATGGAACACATTGATCTTGATTCGGCCCTGGCTTTCTTTCTCGACGGTCTGGACGAAATTCTCGATGGGTTTCCAGGCGTACTCGTAGGCCGGCGGCAAATAGGTTGAAAAGGTCAGTTCCACTTCCTGGGCGTGGGCTGGCGAACTACCCAGCGCCAGGGTGCAGGCGGCCAGAGCCGCTGTCAGGGCTTTTTTCATGTATGTCTCCTGTGGTTTCTTTTTTGTTTCGTGTTTAAAGCGTGTGCAGATGAGCGATCAAGCCTGCAGAGGGCAGCACTTCGGCGTATTTGCTGGCCATGTCGATCAGATTGCTGCGGTGTTGGGCTGCCGAGCGGTCCGCTACCGCATCTTCAGCCACGAACGGGGCAAATCCTGACTGCAGGCTGTCCACCACACTGGCGCGCACGCAACCGCTGGTCGTCGCACCTGCCACTATCAGCATGTCGCAGCCTTGATGGGCCAGCAGGGCGGACAACGGCGTGCCGTAAAAGGCGGAGGCCTGTGTTTTGTGCAGGATGATGTCTTGCTGGGGGTCGTAGTCCAGTCGGGGGTCCAGCTCACAGGCTGGCGAATCACGCAGCAGGCAGCGCAATGACGAGGCCTTGCTGAGCCACAGATTGGCGTCGGCCAGGTGGGTTTCATAGCCGATGATGGTGAATATCACGCGGCCTTTGCCGCGCATGGCGCCAATCAAGCGGTTGGTCTGTTCGATCTGGCTGTCACAGTCCGAGGCCAGCGGCGTCAAGCCGGGCTCGGTAAAGCCACGTTGAAAATCGATAACGAGTAAAACCGGCTGGTGCCCCATGGGCAGGGTGCCATCAAAGCCCCCTTTCAGATTGTCGCTGTCGCGCATCGTGTCTGTCCCCTCACTTTATTTCTCTGACTTGGATAATCAGGTTCCGTATTATTGACCTAGTCTGTCATCGCTATTGGTGTGAGTACAGCGTCAAATTGCGATGGTGCTATCGCGATTGATGATGGTAGAGCGCTTGTCGGCCTGCCTCTCCTAGGATGGAATACTGGCTTATGAACATTGATCCCAAATCTTTGCGGCTGTTTTTACTGGTGCTCGAACGGGGCACCATTTCGGGGGCTGCCGAGCAGTCTCACATTGCCCCTGCTGCCGTCAGCAAACGTCTGAGCGATCTGGAACAGCAGTTGGGCGCCGCCCTGATCGAGCGCAGCAACAAGGGTGTCTATCCCACCGCGGCGGGTAAATCGCTGGCCGCCATGTCCCAGCGGTTGCTGGACGATATGGACGCCATGGGCGCGTTAATGCGAGATTTTGCCGGGGGGGCGACCGGGCATGTGCGGATTGCAGCGAATCTGTCGTCGATTACGCAGTTCTTGCCGCAAGCCCTGAGCTCTTTCATGGCACGCCATCCCAAAGTGCGGGTATCCCTGGAGGAGCGGATCAGTGCCGGGGTGGCGCAGGCGGTGGCGGACAATAACGCCGATCTGGGGGTTTTGATTCGAGGCGTGGGCAGCGCCGAGGTGGAGTATTACGATTATCGGCAGGATGAGCTGGTTCTGCTGGTGCCTGCCCGCCATCCCTTGGCCGACCGGCCCGAGCTGGCCTTTGCCGACACACTGGATTTTGACTATGTCGGCATGCACACCGGTAGTCATCCCAATCTTTTGCTCTTGCGCGCGGCCAGCGAGCTGGAACGTACCTGGCGTTGCCGCGTCCAGGTCACCAGTTATGACGCTCAGTGCCGCATGATTGAGGCCGGCCTGGGCATTGGCGTACTGCCTCGTTCCGTGGCCGAATCCTACGTACAGAGTCTGGGTCTGGCCATGTGCGTCATTCGGGAGCCGTGGACGCGCCGCCGGGTCGCCTTGTGCGTACGCAGCCGCTATAGCCTGTCCCCTGCTGCCCGCCTGCTGATGGACCACCTGTTGCAAAATTGATGCGTTTTTTCCCGCCTTGAGTCCGGTGGGCACTGCCCGGTAGCAGGCCGTTCCCAGGAGGCACAGAACGTTCAGGTGTTCTTAATGAGAATGACTCTTGATCTTTTTGCGGTTCTTGATAATAATGGTTCTCATGTTTATCTGCATATGTAACGCAATCACCGAGCGTCAAGTACAAGAAGCAGTACGAGGCGGCGCTTCCAGTCTGGCAGACCTTCAAGGTCAGCTGGGCGTGGCGTCGTGCTGTGGCTGCTGCGCGGAGACGGCTCAGGACTATTTACCGGGTGGGCGCTATGCCAATCAAGCCATGATTGCCAGCCTCGAAACCGCCCGGGTGGATTCGGCTGCCAACGACAGCCTGATCCCTGTTCCCGAGTTCGGCCGCCTTGTCTGTCGCGCTTAAGCGCGTGATTTCAATCAGGATTGTCGCTTCCCGCTCTTCGTAGTGGGAATGATTGTTGTTAGTCCTGTTACTAACCCAAAAGTGCAACGCTTTCTGGGTGCCTGACCCTTTTTTAAGCCGTTGCCCTCGAGTGCATGGTAGCCTGTCACCTTCATCCCCCACCCCGATTTTGACTACGTCGCACCTGCTTGTGATAGCGGCAGTGAGGTCTTGTGTGGGGGCTCGGCGCGTCCTTGGGGGGAGCGCCGTCAGATTTACAGGAGAACAGCATGTTTGGCGATAAAGTGGTAATTCAGCATTTGAACAAGCAGTTAAAGAACGAGCTGACAGCGATTAATCAATACTTCTTGCACGCTCGCATGTTGAACCATTGGGGCTTTAACAAGCTGGGCAAACACGAGTATGACGAATCCATCGGCGAGATGAAACATGCCGATATGCTGATCGAACGTATCTTTATGCTCGATGGCCTGCCTAACCTGCAGGATATGCACAAGATCATGATCGGCGAGAACGTGCCTGAAGTGCTTGGCTGTGACTTGAAGCTGGAACAGACAGCGCGTCAGACGGTGGTAGAAGCCATTGAGTACTGTGAGTCCGCGCGTGACTATGTCTCTCGTGATCTATTTTTGAAGATTCTGGACGACACCGAGGAACACATTGACTGGCTGGGCACGCAGTTGGAACTGATCGAGAAAGTGGGTCTGCAAAACTACCTGCAATCGCAGATGGGCGATCACGACGAGTAAGTCTGTGCTGAACGCGCAGGCCACAAAAAAAGCACCCGTTTTGACGGGTGCTTTTTTATTGCCGTTTCAGGAGCCGGAGTCGGTCTTGAACCTGGAGCGTCGGGGCGCGCTGGTCGTAATAGCCAGCAGCCGTCAGCGATCAGCGTGTCCTTAAAAGGACTTGCTCGGACAGCCGGGCACCTTGCCCCAGGCATTGTTGGGACCACAGTACTTGTTCCGGGCTTCCCAGGAGCAACTGGGGCGATCGAAAAAGCCTTTTTTGCTACAGGCATTCAACTCTTGCTGCAATTGCGCCTGCCAGGCCCCGCCATTATTGCTGGCAATCTGGATATCTTGTGGCGGGGGTGGCGGGGGGGTGCCAACCTCCACCGGCTGAATCGCCTCGGCATCACCCAGGTTCACCCGGGCGATTCCCTGCAGCTCCCGATTCTGCTCGGACATGGCAATCTGAATGGCCTGCTCCAGGGAAATGGATGTGGTCGCCAGCGCAATGGGCGGTTTTTCTTCGGTAAGCGTCGAGGTATCGATTTCCCAGGCAATAGGCGTGGGCTCCTCGGGTACCCCTAAGCGGCCATTGACCAAAGGTTGTGGCGGCTGGGCGGTAAAGGGCTTTCCATCGGCATCAAGCGTAGGCAGATCGGATGGATCAGGTGCACTGACGACCATGGATTTTTCAGGGCCGTGCGCGATGAGCCAGTTCCCCAGTTCCAGGCCGCCCCACACTGAAGCACCTGCGGCCAGCAGCAAGACAGCAATGATAAAACGCCAGGGCATAAGCGATGTCTCGGTTTTGAATCAGGGGCGATCCGGTCAGCCGGATGCGCGTTATTAAAAGAATAGAGCCGTCATTGTAGCGAACTGTCGGCTCTGCTCTTGTGACAGAATTAGACGGCATCCCCGAAAACGTGTCCACCATGTTCACGTAATGCGTGGAATTCAATGCCTGGATTGAGCTCCTGCGCCACACGCAATTGCGCTGGCGAGCTTGCTAAAAAGGCAGTGGCCTCGACCACGTCATAGGCAATATTGCCAGCGTTAGTCTCGATGAACTTCTTCATGTCTTTAGGGTCTTTGGCCGTGACCCAGCGAGCCATGTTGAAGCGGCTGGACGACAGGCGGGCTTCCACGCCATATTCTGTTTTCAGACGATGGGCCACCACTTCAAACTGCAATTGGCCCACGGCGCCCAAGAGCATCATGCCGCCTGCCATATGGGGGCGAAACACTTGAATGGCGCCTTCTTCGCCCAGCTGGGTCAAGCCGGTACGCAATTGTTTGGTGCGTAAAGGATCTTTGACCTCAATGGATTGAAAGAGTTCAGGGGCAAAGAACGGCAGGCCGGTAAACTGCAGATTTTCGCCTTCGGTCAGCACGTCGCCCAGTTGCAGAATGCCGTGGTTGGGCACACCGATGATGTCGCCTGCAAACGCATCGTCCAATAGCTCGCGACGCTGGGACAGAAAGGACACCACGTTATTGGGGCGAATCTCTTTGCCGGTACGTGATACTTTCAGTTTCATGCCACGCTTGAAGTGCCCGGAGCTGACACGAACAAAGGCGACGCGGTCGCGGTGAGCGGGGTCCATATTGGCTTGCACCTTGAACACCACACCACTGAATTTGGGCTCGTCGGGCTGCACTTCGCGTTGCAGGGCAGCGCGTGGGCCCGGCGCAGGAGCCAGATCCACCAGCGCGTCCAATACTTCTTGCACGCCAAAGTTGTTGATGGCCGAACCAAAGAATACCGGGGTTTGCTTGCCTGCCAGGAACAAGTCCAGGTTGAACTCGGGCGCTGCTGCATTCAGCAGTTCGATCTCTTCCTGCGCTTTTTCAAATGGCTCGCCAAAGCGCTCGGCAATCACGGGGTTGTCCAGGCCAGGGATGATTTCATCCTCGCCATGACGCTCCTGACCGGGCTTGAACACACGCATATGGTTGGCGCGCAGATTGAACACGCCGCCAAAGCGACGCGCCATCCCGATCGGCCAGGAAAACGGCACCACTTCCATACCCAGGTGCGATTCAATTTCCGACAGGACATCCAGTGGCTCTTGAACTTCGCGGTCCAGCTTGTTCACAAAGGTGATGATGGGCGTATTGCGGGCCCGGCACACTTGCAAGAGGCGAATGGTTTGCGGTTCCACACCGTTGGCGGCGTCAATGACCATCAAGGCAGCGTCCACGGCGGTCAGCACCCGGTAGGTGTCCTCGGAGAAGTCCTGGTGACCGGGAGTGTCCAGCAAGTTGATGACGCAGTCGCGGTATTCCATCTGCATGACCGAGGAGGCCACCGAGATACCCCGTTGCTTTTCAATTTCCATCCAGTCCGAGGAAGCGTGGCGGCTGGCTTTACGAGCCTTGACGCTACCGGCAATCTGAATCGCGCCCGCGAACAGCAGCAGTTTTTCAGTCAGTGTGGTCTTACCCGCGTCAGGGTGAGAAATAATGGCAAAAGTGCGGCGTTTCTTGACTTCAGAGCGTATGTCACCGGACGACATGGAAAATCCTTGTGGCAGCGCCAGTCTGGCGCGTGGAAAACAGTGAGCGAATTATCCGTAAAGCAGGGCCTGGGGGCAAGCGCAGGCGCGCACGAGGCTAACGTGACACGCTGGCCAATACCGTTCCTGCCAGAATAAATAGCGAACCGAACACGCGGTTCAACAGCCGGACGTGGCTGGCCTGACGAAGCACATGCAACATGCGTGCCGCCAAGGAGGTGTAGCAACCCATGGCCACCAGATCCGTAAAGCACAGGGTCAGGGCAATGAGCAAGTATTGCAAGGGCATCGGCCGATTCACGTCCAGAAACTGGGGCATGATGGCCAGCAGAAATACCAGACCCTTGGGGTTGGTGATGTTGATCAGACAACCCCGAAGCAGCAAATCGCGGATGCGAAAGTCGCTGGGCGCCTGACCGGTGACTTGTACCGGCATGGCGTCGGTGCGCAGTTGCTTCCAGCCCAGATAAATCAGGTAGGCTGCGCCCAGCCACTTGAGCGTGGTGAACGCCAGTTCCGAGCGCGCCAGAACTTGTCCCAATCCCAGGCTGATGATGAACACCTGAATCATGATGCCGATATTCAGGCCGATCGCCATCCAGTAGCCACGTTTGAAGCCGTATTTCAGGCCGGATGACATGGAGGAAATCGCACCTGGACCAGGTGAAAACGAAATGACCCAGGAAGCCGCGAAAAAGGCGAGCCAGGTGCTCAGTGCCATGATGTGCTCGGTTCAAAGGCGGGCACTGCGCCCGCCTTTGGCAGGCACAGTCCCTTGGCGGAGTTTAGGCTTTGGCTTGTGCGGCGCTACGGTTGCTGCGGTTGGGACCGCGGCTGTCCTGACGGCCACCAGGGCGACCCTGACCGGCACGGGCCGCACCACCACCGGCTGCACCGGGGGCGGCGCTGCGACGTGGGCGGTTGTCGTTGCCAGGACGGCGCGGACGGCTTTCACCATTGCCGCCGCGGCCTTCAGCGGAGCGGGCTTGGCCAGCACCGTTGGGACGACGGGCAGCAGGAGCACGAGCGCCAGGAGCGCTGTTGAAGCGACGCTCTGCGTACGTGTCTTCCTTGGCTTCTTCGGCCAGAGCAGCGCGCGAAGGAGGCGTCCAGCCTTCCACCACGATGCGGTCGATCGGATTGCGGGTCATGCGCTCGATCTGCTTGAGCAGGCGCATTTCGCTGCGATCCACCAAGGACAAGGCCACGCCTTCGCTGCCGGCACGGCCCGTACGGCCAATACGGTGAACGTAATCTTCCGGCACGTTGGGCAACTCGAAGTTGACCACGTAAGGCAGTTGGTCAATGTCCAGACCACGCGCGGCAATGTCAGTGGCAACCAGCACCACGACCTTGCCATTTTTGAAACCGGCCAGAGCACGGGTACGAGCCGCCTGGCTCTTGTTGCCGTGCAGGGCTTCGGCGGCCATGCCGTCTTTCGACAGTTTTTCAGCCAGACGGTTAGCGCCGTGCTTGGTGCGGCAGAACACCAGAACCTGATTCCAGCTGCTTTCGCGGATGATGTGGCTGAGCAGATCGCGCTTGTGCGCCTGTTCCGCCAGAATCACTTGCTGGGTAATCAGTTCGTTGGTGGTGTTGCGGGCAGCAACGGCCACTTCGTCAGGGTTGTTGAGCGAACCGCGGGCCAGTTCGCGGATTTCGTCCGAGAAGGTGGCCGAAAACAGCAGGGTCTGGCGCTCTACCGGCATCAGGCTGATGATCTTGCGGATATCGCGGATAAAGCCCATGTCCAGCATGCGGTCGGCTTCGTCCAGCACCAGGATTTCCACGCCGGTCAGATCGACCGTGCGCTGACGCACGTGGTCCAGCAAACGGCCAGGGGTGGCCACCAGAATGTCCAGCGGTTTGCGCAGGGCATGGAACTGGGGGTTGATGTTCACGCCACCAAACATGACCATCGAGCGCAGACGGGTGTGCTGGCTGTACAGACGGACCGATTCCTCGACCTGGGCGGCCAGTTCACGGGTTGGGGCAAGAATCAGCGCGCGTGGGCGGCCGGGCTTGCGGTTTTGCTGAGGGTTGTTCAGCAGGCGGTGCAGGATAGGCAGGGTAAAGCCGGCCGTTTTGCCAGTACCGGTTTGCGCAGCGGCTAGCAAGTCGCCCCCTTCAATGACCTTGGGGATGGCCTGGGCCTGAATAGGAGTGGGGTGGGTATAGCCTGCGTCAGTTACAGCACGCAACAGAGGTTCTGCCAGCCCAAGGGCGGCAAAAGTGATTTGAGAGTCCAAGAATTTTCCAGTGACTAGCCCAAAAGCCCTCTTCGGGGCCCTACCAATCCAGGCTAAGGTATTTTGTTTATGGCGACAATGCCACGGCAGGGGCAAGAACGCCGCCTGCTGCAAGAGGCGCAGTGATTGGTGCGCTGCGCAATCTGACATTATAGCGTGAAATCAGTAAAAATCCTCATTGACCATCTTGTATCATTTTGCGCGGTCGCGTTAAAACAACCTGTTTCAAGGCTAAAAGGTCAGCGTGGCGGGCACGGCGGATTTGACAGAAATTGTTAAGCACCGCCATAGACGCACTTGTTATGCTGCAGTACGCGGTTTACGCTTGGCGTGCACGCACTGCCTGACGGGTTTGGGCACGTGTCCTGGCAAATGGGGTGTAACCTGTTTTTGTTGTTTATCTGCTTATTTTTGCAGGAAAAAAATCATGACATCATGGATTCGATGGGTCTTTATCAGCAGCATGGCGGTCTTGCTGTCGGGTTGTGGGTATAACGAGATCCAGCGGCTGGACGAGCAGGTCAAGGCCGCGTGGTCGCAAACCTTGAATCAATACGAGCGCCGAGCCGAGCTGGTGCCCAAGCTGGTCAGCTCGGTCAATGCCTATATGGTCAATGAGCGCACGGTACTCACGCAGGTTACCGAGGCGCGCGCCAAGGTGGGCACCATACAGATGAAAGTCGAGGATATTGATAATCCCGAGGTCATGGCGCGCTTTCAGGAAGCACAGAACCAGTTGTCCTCAGCCTTGTCGCGCCTGATCGCGGTCTCGGAAAACTATCCGCAGCTCAAAAGCGACGGGCTGTTTCGTGATTTGATGACGCAGCTGGAAGGCACGGAAAACCGTATCGCCACCGAGCGCGGTCGTTACGTGCAGGCAGTGCAGGAATACAACCTGTACATTCGCCAGTTCCCTACCCTGATTACCGCCAAGCTGTTTGGCTACAAGGTCAAGGAAAACTACGGGGTGGATCGTCAGAGCGAAATCACGCGTGACCCCGAAGTCAAATTTGATATTCCTGCGACACCGGCTCCTGCCGGGTATTGAGTGACTCTGGAGGGGGTGCCATGAAGGTGTCCGATCTTGCACCGACGACCGGGCTTGGGTCTGTACGGACAGGCAGGCTGGTTTGGGTCTGTCTGCTGACGGTTTTGCTGATGTTGTGCTGGCCGTGGGGCCAGGCGCAGGCCAAACCCGAGCCGATTCCCGCCATTGCCGGTTGGGTGACGGACACCACCGGCACCCTGAGCGCGGAGCAGAAAGAGGCCCTGAACCAGCAGCTCAAGGCTGTGGAGCAGGAAAAAGGCGCACAGGTGGTGATCCTGATGGTGCCCACCACGGGTGAAGAAACGATCGAGCAATACGCCCTGCGTGTTTTTGATCAGTGGGAGATCGGTCGCAAGAAGGTGGACGATGGCATCTTGCTGCTGGTGGCCAAGGATGATCGTCGCATGCGTATCCAGACTGGCTATGGTCTGGAAGGCGCGGTGACAGACCTGCAGGCTGGCCGCATCATCCGAGAACAAATGACCCCTCGCTTTATCGAAGGCAATTTCTACGCCGGCATTCAGGCTGCGACGGATAGTTTGGTGGGGCTGGTCAACGGCGAGGAACTGCCCCCGCCCCCTAAAAATGCCCCTGTCACTTCGTCCGGGGAAGATGGGGTGTTCTGGGAGCCTTTGCTGGCCGTCGGCGCGATCGTGTTTTTTGCTTCGCCCTTGTTTGCGGCCTTTGCCGCGGGGGTGTTCACGCTGGTGGTATCGGGCAGTATTGGTCTGGCTTTGCTGGCCGCCGTCGTTGGTGCGGGTTTGAGCATGATTGGCCGACTCTTTGGGGCAGGCGGCAAGTCCAGCTCCGGGCGTGCTTCGCGTCGTGGCGGCGTCATTGGAGGCCTGGGCGGTTATTCCTCGGGCGGTTTTGGCGGCAATGGCGGCAGCAGCGGTGGGGGTTTTGGCGGCTTTGGCGGTGGCAGCGGCGGTGGTGGTGGCGGCAGTGGAGGCGGTGGCGCCTCCGGTAGCTGGTAAGGCCACAGGGGAGCAACATGAGTGTGAACTGGAAAGAGTTGTCGGGCTGGGCATCGGTGCACGGCCAATGGCTGCGCCGACGTCATTTCAACGCGGAAATGCTGGGCCATCTGGCTGAACAGATTCGCAAGGGTGAACAGAACCATAGTGGCGAGCTGGTGGTGGCGATCGAGGCCGTCCTGCCGGCGCACGAAGCGGACAGTGCCCAACGTGCCCTGGAGGTGTTCGGTCGTTTGCGTGTATGGGATACGCCGCTCAATTCCGGTGTCCTGTTGTATCTGGCTCTGGGGCAGCGGCATATCCACATCATTGCGGATCGTGGCATCCAGGCCGACCCGGCCCAGTGGGCGCGGATCTGCCGAGAGTTGGAAAAGGATCTGGCGGCCCGCGAATATCTGTCTGGCTTGCTGACGGCGGTGGAGGCGATTGAGGCGGTGTTGCAGCAAGGCGCGCCGGCGCATGATCCGAATGATGCGCGCGTCAATGCCTTGCCTGATGAACCTGTGCTGCTGTAAAGGGGGCCCAGGGCCATGAAACCGTCTGCCCCTGTCGGCTCCTGGCAGCAACAAACCTTGGTTGAAGCCATACGTTTGCGTGAGACCCTGTGGGGGCCTCTTGAAGACCTCTCGGAGTCGCGACGTGCACGGGCGGCGGGTGGCTCATTTGCTCGACGCGTAACGGCGCGAGCCCTGGCTCTGGCTCAACGTGACGGGTTGGAGCAGGCCTGGAGTCGCTGGTGGCGCGTGGCGCGTCTTCTGATGGTCGCGATGGCCGTGCTGGCGGTGTTGGCCGGTGCTGCGACCGCAGCCGGTGCCTTGGGCGATGGCCGTCGTGCCGTTAATGTGGTCACGGCCGTAGGAGCCTTGTTGGGACTGCATGTTCTGACTTTTATTTTCTGGTTGCTCAGTCTGGCCTTGTCGGGGAAAACGACCGGCGCTGGCAGTTGGGCTGGCGATCTGTGGTGGTGGCTGAGTCGCCGCTTCGTCAAAGGCGAGGCCAGTCTGGTGCCGCAGGCTTTTGCCGCCGTGTTGGCGCGCCGTGGCAGTCAGTTCTGGCTGGCGGGATTGATCAGCCATGGTTTGTGGGTGTTGGCCTTCCTGTCGGCCCTGAGCACCCTGCTGTTATTGCTGGCTTCGCGTCGCTATCACTTCAACTGGGAAACCACGCTTTTGACGCCAGAGACCTTTGTCTGGCTGGTTGAAGGCCTGGGTGTCCTGCCGTCCTTGTTGGGCTTTACCTTGCCCGATACCCTCACCATACGTAGCAGCGATGGCTTGCACATGCTGGATGCCCAGGCTCAGGCCCTTTGGTCCAGCTGGTTGCTGGGTGTGGTGGTCACGTATGGCCTGCTGCCTCGTGTGCTGGCCCTGGCCTGGAGCCTGTGGCAATGGCGTACACACACGGCGCGACTGAGCTTGGACGACAGTTTGCCGGGTCTGGCGGAATTGCGCCCGCGCCTGATGCCTGCCAGTGAGCCTACGGGCGTAGACGAACTGGCCTCGCCCGACAAAGTCGCCCGGATTCACAATGAGCCCGGCGCTCTTTTAGCGGCTCATGCTCTGTGTGTGGTGGGGCTGGAGTTGCCGCCCGAACACCGTTGGCCGCCTGCCTTTATGCAGGAGGATATGCAGGATCTGGGTCGCGTGGATTCACGGGCCGAGCGTCTGGCCATTTTGGGCCGCCTGCAGTCAGCGAGCCCTCGTCACTTGTTGATGGTGTGTGACGCTGCCCAGACCCCGGATCGGGGTGTGGTCGCCACCTTGGTGGAATGGGCGCAGTTGGCCCAGCAGTCCGATGTCATTTTGCTGGATGAGGCCTTGGCCGATCCTGAGCAGGCACGCCGTCGCAGCTGGCATGAACGCTTGGTGGCGGCCGGTTTTGCGCCGGGACAGATACACGATCAATGGCCTGACCGGCCTTTGAAGGAGCCTTCATGAATGCTGCGGCTTTGACGCTGGCGGTGGTGGGCCATACCAATACCGGCAAGACCTCCTTGTTGCGCACCCTGACCCGGGACGCCGCTTTTGGTCAGGTCAGCAACAGTCCCGGCACCACACGGCATGTAGAAGGAGCCCGGCTGACGGTGGACGACGAGGCTCTGGTAGAGCTGTTTGATACCCCCGGCCTGGAAGACAGCATGGCTTTGCTGGACTTTATGGATCAGCTGAGCCAGCCTGGGGAGCGTATTGATGGGCCGGAACGGATTCGGCGCTTTCTGGAGTCCCCCGCGGCGCAGGGACGCTTTGAACAAGAGGCTCGCGTGCTGCGTAAGTTGCAGTCCTGTGATGCCGGTTTATACGTGGTGGATGCACGCGATCCTGTGCTGAGCAAGCATAAAGATGAGCTGACGCTGCTCGCCTATAGCGGGCGGCCTTTGCTGCCTGTTCTGAACTTCGTGCGCAGCCCGCAGGCTCGGGTGCAGGAATGGCGTAGTGCTTTGGCCCGCTTGGGCCTGCATGCCTTGGCAGAGTTCGATACGGTAGCGCCAGCGCTGGATGGCGAAGCGTTGCTGTACGACAAGCTGGCGGTATTGCTGGAGACGCAGGCCGGGGTGTTGCAACATCTGAAAATGGATTTGGCCCAGCAGGCGGCCTTGCGGCGTCGGGATGCCCTGCGGCTGTTGGCAGAGTTGCTGATTGATGTGGCCGCCTGGCGAGTGAGTACGCCCTCGGACAAGGAATCCATGGCCTTGGCGGTGCAGCAGTTACGGGAGCCGGTCCTGGCACGCGAGGCCAAGAGTGTTCAGGCTTTGCTCAGACGCTACAGCTTTGGCCGTCAGGATGTGGTGGCAGATCTGCTGCATTTTGAGGGAGGCCGTTGGGGTATGGATTTGTTTGATCCCCAGGCCTTGAAAGAGTTTGGGGTGCAGTTGGGTAAGGGCGTGGCGGCTGGCGCCATGGCCGGTGCGACACTGGATGTGATGACTGGTGGCTTGAGTCTGGGAACGGGAACGGTTCTGGGCGCACTGGCCGGCGGTTTGTGGCAAGGCGCGGACAAGTGGGGCCAGCGCTTGATGGGCAGGCTGCGAGGCGAGACCGAGTTAAGTGTGGATGACGCGGTGCTGCGCCTGTTAGCGGTGCGCCAGCTCAGTTTGATTGCGGCTCTGGAGCGGCGCGGTCACGCGGCGCAAACGCCTATTCGGCTGGGCGAAATTGATGCTGAGGATTTCGATCAGGCCTTGCAGCGGGAATTGAATGTCTGGCGTGCGCAAAGCCTGCCTGAGGAGTTGGCGCAGGCTCGGATTCATCCGACCTGGTCCGCCTTGCGCAATGACTACGCGCCGGATTCGCGGCGTGAAGCCTGTGTGCAGAGCCTGGTCAAGCACTTGCTGGGAGCGCGCAATGCGCCAGGGGCCAGCTCGGTTGGGCAGACACAGCGATAACGCAGTCGGCTTTATTCCTTTTCCTCGCGTGGCAAGTGGGCATAACAGACCGGCGAGCTGGGTTCCCTTGCGTCATGGATGCGGTCCTCGTTGGCCAATGCGTTGAGCACGGCCTGTTTTAGCACCGTCAAATACGAGGTGTGTGGGTCATGGGCGGCGCTTAGCAATTGCAGTTCGCCTTTGCGGGCCAGCGTCATCAAGGGCAGCAAGGCGTCGGGGTCCTGCTCCAACTGTTGTTGATAGCGGCGCTGAAATTGCTCAGGGGAAATGTCGCCCTTATGAAGACCCTTGCGCAACTCCGGTGTGGGGCTGGCTTCGTGCAGCCACTGGATATCGCCCAACGCTTCTTTGCGCAGGCCGCGTGGCCAGAGGCGGTCTGTCAGGACACGGGCAGCCTTGCCGGAAGACGCATGGATGGCATCGTAAACGCGATTCAAGGTGATGATGTAAGGCATGACAGGCTCCGGGAACGTCGGGTGTCCTGGCGCTCAGTCGCGATGGCTGGTCGTTTTCTGCTTCTGTGCGTCGGGGCCGCCGCAGTAACAGGCGGCGGTGAATGCGGCTGCTAAAGGCAAGCAGCAAGCTGCAGCAGCTTCCCGGACTTGTGTAGCCCGTTTCCGTGCGAGGGTGAGGTTCAGGTCTCAACCACCTGGCCGTCAAGGCTGCTGCAGTGTTGGGGGGTACGTGTGGCGCTTTACGCCTTCTTACTGACCAGGCCGTAGATAAACAGGACGATGATGGCACCCACGATGGAACCGATCCAGCCAGCGCCTTCGCCGGGGACGTACCAGCCCATGGCTTGACCCAGATAGCCGGCTACAAATGCGCCGACAATCCCCAGGATGGACGTCATTATCCATCCCATCTTCTGGTCGCCAGGCATGATCGCCCGCGCCAGCAAACCTACGATAAAGCCCACAACAATCATGGAGATAATACCCATCGTTCTACTCCTGTTCTGTGTTTGCCGGTCATAGGTTCAGACCGCTGGGTCTATCTTAGGTAGGGAGTTTTTGCACGTCTATCGTTTTGCGTATCTGAAACCGTTAAAAACGTCAGGCTTTGTAAATGGATGATCCTTATCCGGGCTGCTGCTAGTGTGCGAATGTCGCGCAGCCTTGCGAAGAACCGGCTATTTCCCTTTGCCCGTGACTCTGGCTGTCGGTGGGCTTTCACCGGAATTTTGCGCGGACAGCGCTACGATGGGGTAAAGCGAGAGGTGTGCGCTGTCACTGAGGGGGTGGCCTGAGCCTGCCCGTTCTTGTTTAACCTGCCTTGTTTGAGGGTGTGCTGATGACGATTCCCTTGCCCATTCTGGACCTGAAGCAGTGCGATGCCGAACACGCTATGCGTGCGTTCATCGGCTGGTGGCCCGATGCGCAAACCCGGGCCTGGCTGGCCGAACAGGCCCGTCAGGCCCAGGCCCTGTATGGTGGACGGATGATGCAGTCTGATCACTTTCACTTAACCCTGGCTTTTCTCGATAGCAGCCCCGTGTCGGCGCTGCAGTCCTTGGCGACACGAATGGCTGGATGGACGGTGCCGGATATCAAGCTGGATCTGACCGTACGGGATGTGTTTGAAAAGCCCAGGGTGGTGTGGGCCGGTCCTGACGACTCGCAAAAGCAGGCTCTGGATGCCCTGCAACAGTGGCATGAGGCAATCTGGTCCAGCTTGACCGGGCTGGGCTGGACACAGCCTCCGCGCCCTTTTCGACCGCACGTGTCCTTGCTGCGGCATGCGCAGATTGTGGCGGGCCGAGCGCATGGCCATAGGTTGTCGCCCCAGGCTTTTGTCGGTGATGGTGCTGGCTTGATTGTGTCCGTTCCCTGTGAACAGCGGAGCCAATATCATCTTGCCGCCATGATGGGCTCAGAAAGGACAGGTGCATGAATATTCGTTTTTTGGAAACCTTCATCTGGATTGCTCGCTTGGGCAGTTTTCGGGCGGCCGCGAACAAGCAGCATTTGACGCAGGCTGCGGTGTCGGGACGGATTGCAGCCCTGGAGAGCGAGTTTCAGAAAACCCTGTTTGAGCGTGGTCATCGGGATTTGCGTTTGACTCCCGCCGGGCGAAAACTGATGCAGTACGCCGAGCAGATGCTGGGCATGGAGCACGATCTGCGCGAGGCCCTGGCAGGTTCCAGCCGCTTGAGCGGCCGTGTGCGTCTGGGGGTGGTCGAGTCCATTGTGCATACCTGGTTCAAGGACCTGATTCGCCAATTGCATGCCCTGTATCCCGAACTGGAAATTGAGCTGACTGCTGAATCCACGTTGCGCCTTCATGACCTGCTCAAACGCGGAACGATTGATGTGGCCTTGCAGACCGATCCCATCATGGGCGATGGCATACGCAATCTGCCCATGGGGTCGATGCGTATGGGCTGGGTGTGCATGGCCGATGAGAGCATGCCGGTCCGTAGTGGCTTGCAGGAGTTGGTCCAACGCTGGCCCTTGGTCACCTTCCCTCGCGGCTCGCAGCCCCATCTGGCCTTGGTGCAGTTGCTTGACCCCTTGCCGGTAGATCAGGCCCGGATTCATTATGTATCTTCCATTGCCGCCAGCATGCAACTGATCGAGGCACAACCCAGTATTGCGACCTTGCCCCTGGCGGCGGTCAGTCGTCAGCTCAACAGTGGGCTGTATCAGGAAATCGTCTGTGAGCATGCCTTGCCGGACTTGCGTCTGGTGGCCAGTTGGCGACCCGATCCCTTGACGCAAACGGCTCAGGCCGTCATTGGGGTAGCGCTGGAGCGCATGCATCATTTTGCTGCCGAGCATCCAGGTCTGGCTTTACCCCCGCCAGACACGCGTGTTTTTGCCATCTAGCCTTTGAGGGTTTTCCCCTTGCCCGTACAGGTGTACGACCGCCGCGCTTGCTTGATAAGCTATATCTCGCGCCATTCGCTAGAACTGATCGCTTTTTCCGATTGCTCCAGGTTGAAATAAACCGTTTGGTCTCTGCCCGGCAGCCGTTGGACACTCCCACAAAGCGTGTGCAATGACTTTGATTCGGGAGAGCTGTCGTGTCTGCTATTTTTCGTACGGATCGTGATGCGCCGGGGGAGTTGTTCATCTGGACAGATATCGCCCCGGAACATGAGCGGGATTTCAATCAATGGTATGAGCGCGAGCACATGGCCGAGCGTGCGGCCATACCGGGCTTTCAATGGTCGCGACGTTATGTGCGTCAAGGGGTCGGGCGCAAGTATCTGGCCCTGTATCGCACCGAGTCCCTGCGGGTCTTTGGTACCCCCGAATATCGAAAAGCATTTGAGCAGCAGACAGACTGGTCCAATACCAACTTTGCGCGCATGAGCAATACCCAGCGCCGCGTGATGGCGGTGAGCGTGCTGGGCGGGGCCGGTACGGGCTCACATGTTTTGCTGGTGCGTCTGCCTGAACGTGCACATCAGCAAAGCCTGGCCCGTCACAGTGCGGCCTATCTGGAACAGGTGGATGGTTTGGTGGCCTTGCGTGTGCTCACGCCTGATCCCGAGCTCTCGACCCCCCTGCCGTCCGAAGATACGCAGCAGCGTCGTTTGGACCCGTATCTGGTGGCGGATCTGACCACCCCGGAGGCTGCGCATGTCTTGGCCGCCCGCTTGCAGCAGGATCTGGGCGTGGCAACGAACGATGTATCCGAGTTTTCTTTGTTGTGGGATCTGCAGTCACGGGATCTGAATGCGAGCCGTTCATAAGACGGCTATCACCTCAATTCTTGGGAGAAGCGACATCATGATTAAAAAATTACTTTCCATGGCTTGCGTACTGGCGTTGGCAGGGACCGCGCAGGCGGCCACCAACTGGAACATGAGCACCGAGCAGCCTGACAACAACTTTCTGACACAGAATGCGCGTGAGTTCGCGGCCGATATCAAAGCGGCGACCAATGGCGAGTTGAATATCAATGTGCAATCGAACTCGGTGCTGCTCAAGCGTCCCGAGGTCAAGCGTGGCGTTCAGCAAGGTGTGGTGCAGGCCGGGGAGATGCTGGTGGCGGCCATCGGCAACGAAGATCCTTTGTTTGAAGTCGACAGCGTGCCTTTCCTGGCCTCATCCTTTGACCAGTCGGAAAAGCTGTGGAAAGCCACCCGTCCGTTTCTGGCCGAGCGCCTGGACAAGCAAGGCATCGTGCTGGTCTATGGCTCCCCCTGGCCTCCACAAGGCATTTACACCAAACAACCGGTGGAGCAGCTCTCGGATCTGGCTGGCGTCCGTTTCCGTGCCTACAGTCCGGCCACCAGTCGCCTGGTTTCCTTGATGGGGGCGGTGCCCACCACCGTGCAAACACCTGAGGTGCCACAGGCATTTTCTACCGGCATTATTGATGCCATGCTGACCTCGCCGGCCACGGGCGTGGATTCACAGGCCTGGGACTACGTGAAGTATTACTACGACGCGCAGGTGTTCATTCCGCAAAGCTTTGTGATTGTGAATAAGCGCGCGTTCCAACGCCTGCCCGAGAGCGTGCAAAAAGCCGTGCTGGAAGCTGGGGAACGGGCTGAGCAGCGTGGCTGGGCGATGTCGCGTGAACAGACGTCCAAGCTGACCCAGACCATGGCCGATAAAGGCATGGTGGTCGGCCCGCTCAGCGACAAGCTGGCTGCGCAGTTGCAGGCTATCGGCCAGACCATGACCGAAGAATGGCTGAAGAAAGCAGGGGCCGACGGCCAGAAGCTGCTTGATACTTACCGTCAGCCCTAAATCAGGAGTGCGTCCATGATTGTGCTGGAGCGTATGGCCAGAGTATGCGGCGCACTGGCCGCACTCTCTCTTTGCCTGATCGGGGTAGTGGTGACGGCGCAGATTGTGGCGCGCCTGTTCTCCATGCAAATACCGGCGTCGGACGACTTCGCAGGATGGTTTATGGCAGCGTCGATTTTTCTGGCGCTGCCCTACGCCATGCTGCAGGGCGATCATATCCGCGTCTCTTTGTTGTTGCAGGTGATCCCCGATCACCTCAGGCGCCCTTACGAATTGTTGGCCACGCTGATTGGGCTGTTGCTGGCCGCCTGGTGTACCTGGGAGACGGCCCATTTTGTGTATGAGTCCTTTGTGTACAAGGAAGTCGCTCAGGGCATGGTCGCGGTGCCCCTGTGGATTCCCCAGCTGGGCATGCCTGTTGGTTTGGGTCTGCTGACCCTGATGTTGTTGCGGCGTCTGCTGCGTGTGGTTCAGGGCCAAGAATTGGAGGCAACGGAACATGGCTGATTTATCTCAGGCAATCGTCTTGTTTGTGGCTCTGCTTGCCTTGCTGGCCAGTGGCGTGTGGGTGGCGCTGGTCCTGATCGCTTGCGGTATCTTGTCTATTTTTTTGTATGCGGATGCACCGGCGGGCATTATTTTTGCCACCAAAGCCTGGGACTCCTCGGCCAGTTGGGCTCTGACGGCCCTGCCCTTGTTTATCTGGATGGGGGAGATTCTGTATCGGACCCGGCTGGCGGAAGATATGTTCAGCGGGCTGGGGCCGTGGGTGCAGCGTTTGCCGGGTCGTCTGGTTCATGTCAATACCTTGGGTTGCGGCATTTTCGCGGCAGTCAGTGGTTCCTCGGCCGCCACGGCTGCCACCATTGGCCGCATCTCCTTGCCCGAGCTTAAAGCACGAGGCTATGACGACAGCATCAGTATCGGCTCACTGGCCGGCGCCGGTACCCTGGGCCTGCTGATTCCCCCCTCGATCGTGATGATTGTGTACGCCGTGGCCGCTCAGGTTTCCATCATCCGCCTGTTTGTGGCCGGGGTATTGCCCGGTATCTTGTTGATGTGCCTGTTTTCGGCCTACATCGCAATCTGGTCCATCCGTCATCCAGATCGGGTGCCGGCGGCAACCGAGCAATTAAGCCTGGGTGAGAAAGTACGGCGCCTGCGTCTGCTCTTGCCGGTGGTCTTGTTGATTGTGGCTGTGATCGGTTCAATTTACGGTGGCATTGCAACGGCCACGGAAGCGGCTGTGCTCGGTGTCATTGGTTCCTTGCTTATTGCCGCGGTGGGGCGTTCCCTGAATTGGAAAACCTTTACGGCCAGCTTGTTAGGCGCTGCGCGCACCTCGTGCATGATCTCCTTTATTTTGATCGGGGCCGCCTACCTGACCAGCGCCATGAGCTTTACCGGCCTGCCTGCCAATCTGGCTGCCTGGATTGGTTCCTTGGGTTTGAGCCAATACGCCCTGATTGCCGTCTTGACGGTGTTTTTCGTCATTCTGGGCGCCTTTCTGGATGGCATTTCCATTGTGGTGCTGACCACGTCGGTCTTGTTGCCCGCTGTGATGGCGGCCGGTATCGACCCGATCTGGTTTGGCGTCTATCTGATTTTGACTGTGGAAATGGCCCAGATCACTCCGCCCATCGGTTTCAATCTGTTCGTGATTCAGGGGATTACCGGCCGTAACCTGTTTGAGCTGGTGCGCATGGCCTTCCCCTTTTTCTTGTTGCTGGTGCTGGCCACCGTATTGGTGACGATCTTCCCGCAAATCGTCATGGTCTTGCCTAACGCGATGTAAAGGGGGGGGGGATGACTATGGCTTATGTCAGCCTGGGAGCGCAACGCTATAAAGTGGAGCGCGCCTGGACGCAGGCCGATGTGGGCAGCATCACCAGCGTGGCGGTGCTCTCTGATGGGCGTATTGCGGCGTTGCTGCGCCGTCCGGCCAGTGTGCTGGTGCTCACTCCGGATGGACAGGTATCGGCCCGCTGGCCATTGGACGATATGCTGTGCCCGCATCACATCAGCGCCCGTCCGCAGGGCGGCGTGTTGGTGACGGATGTCGATGGGCATCAGGTTGTTGCTCTGGACGGCCAGGGCCATGAGCAATGGCGGCTGGGCATGCCGGAGCAGCCGCGTTGGCAGGAACCGTTCAACCACCCCACCCATGCGATTGAATG
Source organism: Alcaligenes sp. HNGD-HTN06 (assembly GCF_049932565.1). NCBI lineage: Bacteria > Pseudomonadati > Pseudomonadota > Betaproteobacteria > Burkholderiales > Alcaligenaceae > Alcaligenes > Alcaligenes sp. HNGD-HTN06. Next base: position 193,270 of record NZ_CP187782.1, read on the forward strand.
TGCAGGGGGAGGCTTGTGGGTAAGCGATGGCTATGGCAATACCGTGGTGCATCGCTTTGACCCGCAGCGTCAGTGGCTGGCTGCGCTGGGCGCGCCGGGCCCGGGGCCTTTGCAGTTCAGCACGCCACATATGCTGGCCGGCGCGGCGGACGGTTCGGTCTGGGTGGCTGACCGTGAGAACAATCGCGTCCAGCATCTGGATGTACAAGGTCGTTATCTGGGGGAACTGCGCCTCTTGTACAAGCCAATGGCCGTGGCCGTACAAACCGACGGTTCCGTTCTGGTCAGCGACCAGACCGCGAGCCTGTCACGGTTTGATCCGGATTCGGGCATCTTGCTGGGGCGTTGTCGGGTGCAGGGCGTGTATGGGCATGGTTTGACCACCGCGCTGGACGGACGGATTTATATAGCAGAAATGTTGCCTGATTGCCTGACTTGCTTACAGCCCGTTTAATTATCCACAAAGCATGAAAAAGTAGTTGGCGCTATGGAAGCGGTCAGCGCAAATCCATTAGACTATGCGCATGAATACGTCTGCGTCTCTGTATGTCCGTACAGACTCCTCTGGTCAGCTGCAATTGCTAGGCGACTGGTCCTTGCGTCACTACGAAGCGTTGCAAAGCAGTTTGCGCTCGCTCGGTGACAAGCAGGGCCCGTGGTCCTTGGATTTCAGCGCCTTGAAGTCGCTGGATACCACCGGTGCTCAGGTGCTGTGCGAGTGGCTCGGAGCCGAGCGTGTGCAGGTGGCTCTGGATACGGCCCAAGGCTTGTCCAAAGAGCGCCATCAGTTATTGCAAACCGTCGCCAAGGCGATGAGTCGCATGGATCAGCGCCATCTGGTTGCGCCCCGCTGGGGCATCACGGATCTGTTCGAGCGGGTGGGTCTGTCCATGGTCCACATTTCGCGCAATATGCGCGAGCTCCTGGGTTTCATCGGCCTGACGCTGGAAACGCTGATCCGCAATCTGCTGCGGCCCAGTCAGTGGCGGGTGACCTCGATTGTGGCGCAACTGGAGGAAACTGCATTTAATGCAGTGCCCATCGTGGCCCTGCTGACGTTTTTGGTCGGTGCAGTGATCGCCTTTCTGGGCGCGACGGTGCTGGCGGATTTTGGCGCCACGATCTACACCGTCAACCTGGTCGGTTTTTCCTTCCTGCGAGAGTTCGCGGTGCTACTGACGGCCATTTTGATGGCGGGTCGTACTGCCAGCGCCTTTACCGCGCAAATTGGCTCCATGAAGGCGAATGAAGAAATTGATGCTCTGCGCGCCCAGGGGCTGAATCCCATGCTGATTCTGGTCATCCCCCGGGTGCTGGCCATGTTGTTGGCCATGCCTATCCTGACCTTTGTGGGCATGCTGGCGGGGATTTTTGGTGGCGCACTGGTGTGCGCCCTGATTTTGGATATCTCGCCGACCATGTTCATCAATATCTTCAATCAGGATATTGATTTGCGACACTTTGTGCTGGGCATGGCCAAGGCACCGATCTTCGCGTTTCTGATTGCGGTCATCGGCTGTCAGGAAGGGTTCAAGGTCACTGGCAGCGCCCAGTCTGTGGGCGAGCACACCACCTCGGCCGTGGTGCAATCCATCTTTATCGTCATTTTGATCGATGCCTTGGCCGCGCTGTTCTTTATGGAGATGGGATGGTAGAGGCTGCCGTTCGTCCCATTATTCAAGTGCGTGATCTGGACAATCGCTTTGGCGATCACGTCGTGCATGAGCATTTGGATATGGATGTCTACCCCGGTGAGATCGTCGGCGTGGTGGGGGGCTCCGGTACGGGTAAGTCGGTACTGCTGCGCGCCATTTTAGGTTTGCGCCCACCCAATGGGGGCACGGTTCGCATTTTTGATCAGGAAATCGGTTCTCTGTCGCCCGAAGACCGTTCGCGGCTGGAGCGCCGTCTAGGGGTCCTGTTCCAGCAAGGGGCACTGTTCTCCTCGCTGACCGTGGTCGAGAATATTGCGATGCCCTTGATCGAGCATATCGGTCTGTCCCGCTCATCGGCCGAGCATATCGCCGCCATGAAAATGGCACTGGCCGGTTTGCCCGCCAATGCGGCGACCAAATATCCGGCCGAGCTGTCTGGCGGCATGATCAAGCGCGCCGCCTTGGCGCGTGCCCTGGCACTCGATCCGGAAATCCTGTTTCTGGACGAACCCACGGCCGGTCTGGACCCAGTGGGCGCGGGGGATTTTGACCAGCTTATTCTGACCTTGCGCGATGCGTTGGGTCTGACCGTTTTTCTGGTTACACACGATCTGGATACGCTCTACACCATTTGTGACCGGGTCGCCGTGCTGGCGCAAAAGCGTGTGTTGGTCAACGACACGCTGGCCCATGTAGAGCAGGTTGATAACGACTGGATTCGGGAATATTTCCACGGTCCACGGGGACGGGCCGCCCAACAGGCCCAAAGCCGTCGTCAGGAGCATTGTTAATGGAACCGCGTGCCCATCATGTATTGATCGGGGTCTTTACCTTGGTAGTGGCGATCGCTGCTGTCTTTTTCTCGCTTTGGCTGGCCAAGTCGGGGCAGGATGCCGAGACCCGTGATTACGATATTGTCTTTCTGGAAGGTGTGCGTGGCTTGTCACGTGGCAGTGCCGTGCAATACAACGGCTTGCGTGTGGGCGAGGTGCGGCATTTGCGCCTGGACCCGAATGATTTGCAGCGTGTGCGGGCGCAAGTGACGATTCAGGCTGCGATCCCGATTCACGAAGATACCCAGGCTCGCCTGGCGCTGGCCGGCATTACCGGCCAGTCCGTGATTGAGCTTAGCGGCGGCACGCCTAACAGTCCCTTGCTGGAGGCCCAGGATGACGGCTTGCCTACCATTGTGGCCTCGCCCTCTCCACTGGCTCAATTAATGGCCGGGGGCGAGGAGCTGATGGCACAGATCTCCCGGCTGCTGGATAACGCCAATACCTTCTTGTCGTCCGAGAACTCATTATCGCTTTCTGCCAGTTTGCAACAGCTGGAAGCCTTGATGGGGCAGCTCTCGAAGGCCAGTGAAGGCGTGCCGGCCCTGGTAAAAGAGCTGTCCCAGGCCAGCGAACAGGCCACTCGCCTGCTCTCGTCCACACAGGGGCTGGTGGATCGTCAGGGTACGCAGGCCATGAATGCGATTCAGAAATCCATGGAAGATTTCAGCCGCGCCACTCAAAGCCTGAACAAGCTGCTGGAACAGAACTCGGCCGCTATTGGCCGCGGGGCCCAGGGTTTGACCGAGATCGAGCCTGCCTTGCGTGAGTTGCGGCAGGTACTGGCCGGGTTCCGGGCCGTTACCTCCCGTCTGGAAGAAAATCCGACCGGTTACCTCTTGGGTCGCGACAAATTACAGGAGTTCACACCATGATGCCCACGATTGTGCATCGTTTGCTAAAGGCATCGGTAGTTGGTCTGGCCGCCTTGTCTACGGCCTGCTCGGTTCTGCCTCAGTCCGAGCCCCTGACCTACTATCAGCTTCCGGCGGCAGCGCTGAGCGCCCAGCAAGCCGGTGCTTCGCACAAGCAATTGATTATTCAGGTCAATCGCCCTCATGCGGATCGTTTGCTGGCCAGTTCGCGTATTACAGTTTTGCCTCAAGGCAACGAATTAAGCGCGTATAAAGGCGTGCGATGGGGGGATGATGCGCCTGCCCTGCTGCGCAATCGTCTGGCCGATGGCTTGCGTGACGCCGCACAGTTCCGGGCCGTGGTGCTGGAAGGCGAGTCCGTGATTGCCGATATCGAGCTGGGAGGTACCTTGGGAGCCTTCCAGGTCGAGTATGTACAGGGTGCGCCACGGGTACGCATTCAGCTTGATGCCTTGTTGCGTGACCAGCGTTCTGGCCAGTTGATCCAGACCCGTCGATTTGTGGTTCAGCAGGAGGTGGACGGCACGGCGGTGCCTGAGGTGGTTGATGCTTTTGGGCAGGCTGCCGATGCCCTGTCCTTGCAGGTCAGCCAGTGGTTGGGTTCTTTGACGGTTCAGACCGAGACGTTTTAATGATATGTACGAGTCACGCGATCAGCCCTTGATTACGGGTTGGCAGTTTGCCAAACGCCTGTTGATGCATACCTTGATTGGTATCGTTTTTGTAACTTTTTCCCTGATGCTGGGTGCACTGGGCCATATGTGGTTTGAAGAGAATGTGCCCTGGCACGATGCGGCCTTGAATGCAGCCATGATGGTGGGGGGACTTGGCCCCATGGCTCTGCCCGAGACCTGGGCTGGCAAAGTTTTTTTTGCGATTTATGGCGCATATATCAGTCTGGTGCTGGTCGCCACGTTCGGGCTGATTATTACGCCCGTGATGCATCGTATTTTGCATACCTTCCATCTGGAAGATTAAGCCACGGACAGGAAGGCACGGTAGAAGCGAGGAGTCCCGAAAAAGAAAGGGCACACGTCGTTTTTGAGCCCGGCTCGCTACGCCGCGCCTTTTTCATGGCTGCATGAAGGTTTAACCCTGTACGCGTTCGTGCTCCAGCCTGGCGATCAAGGCCGGTAATTCATCCATACGACGGAAGGTGTCCCGCACGCCAAGGCGGCGCAGATCTTCTTGTTTGTCGGGGACCGGGCAGTAACCCAAGACAGTCGCCCCGGCGGCCAGGCCTGCTGTCGCGCCTGTAACACTGTCTTCCACGACCAGACATTCCTTGGGGTCTACACCCAAACCCTGCGCAGCGGCCAGATACACATCCGGGTAAGGCTTGTTGCGGGGGGTCTCGGCGCCGCTATAGATATGGCTGCCAAAATAATCCAGCAGTCCCGTTTGTCCCAGTTGCAGTACCAGCTTGGCTCGGTCTGCCCCGGAGGCACAGGCAATCATGCCGGGCTTGTCGCGCAAAATGGCATCCAGAGTGTCCTGGATGCCGGGAATGGCCATGACTTCATTGCTCAAGGCATGGTTGCGGCGCATGCGAAAGGCCATCACCCATTCCATATCCAGGTCCTTACCCGTCATTTTTCGCACGGTCGGCAGCTCGTCGGGCAGGGCTTTGCCAATGAACCAGTCGTAGCACTGTTCGTAGCTCATCACCCAGCCTTCCTCTTGCAACATGTCCCGCAGCACGCGAACCGTGATGGGCTCGCTGTCTACCAGCACACCGTCACAATCAAACAGCACAGCGGAAAATGTCATCAGTAATACCTTTTAGCCAATAAAACTTGAAGTCTGTGATGATACCGCAGGCGGATGCCGAGCAGGCACGGCGCGGCGTGGACTCCTGAGTACCGGCAGGGGATCTGCCGGCCTAGTGAAAACCCCGACTCATAAATAATTGATTATTGATATATTTATATCTAAACTAAAATTTCATAATCAATAAACCTTACTGCGGAAGTTCCGTCATGGTTCATAAAACAACTCGAGTGGTGGCAGCAGCGTTGCTGGCATTGGGAATGGCTGGCGCGCAGGCGGCGGAAGTCACGCTCAAGGCGGTATCTGTCTTTACGATGGACACCTTCTTTACCAAGCGGTTCAAGCAATTCGTTGACAAGGTCAACGCAGAAGGCAAGGGCCTGGTACAGATCAACGTCATTGGTGGCCCGGAAGCCATTCCTCCTTTTGAGGTCGGCAATGCCCTGCGTTCGGGCGTGATCGATTTTGCCAATACAACCGCTGTCTTTCATGCCAACCTGGTGCCAGAGGCGCTGGCCCTGACGCTGACGGAAAAACCCATGAGCGAGCTGCGCCAGAATGGCGGCTACGAGCTGATGGACAAGATTCACCGTGAAAAAGCCAATATCACCTGGCTGGCCCGCACTACCGATGGCCTGCAATACCACATCTACACCAACAAGCCGGTGACTTCGGCGGACCTGTCGGGCTTTAAGCTGCGTGGCGTGCCGGTGTACCTGTCTTTCTTCCGTGAAATCGGTGCTACTCCCTTGCAGATTCCACCCGGCGAGGTCTATACCGCGTTGGAGCGTGGCGTGGTGGACGGGTATGGCTGGCCGTCAGTGGGTGTGATGGAAATGGGCTGGCATGAAAAAACCAAATACCGTGTTGAACCCGGCTTCTATAACGTGGAAGTGGGTTTCTTCATGAACCAGAAGAGCTGGGAAAAACTGGATGAAGAGCAAAAAGCCTTCATGCGCAAACAGATCGAGTGGATGGAGTCGCAAAACGTGACTGAACACCAGATGGCGGTGGAGGAAAAAGCCGCCACTGAGCAGGCCGGTGTGCAGGCGCTGGTTCTGGAGCCGGACGTTGCTCGTGCCTTGCGAACCAAGGCGTATGAAGCTGGTTGGGCCGGTATCGACAAATCCAGCCCCAAATACGCCGCGCAACTGCGCGAACTGTTTGGTGGTTACCAGCCTTAACGCAGATAGTTGTTGACGCTGTTGGACAGTGGACATTGCCCCCTTGCGGACAGTGTCCACTTTTTGATGGCGCCCTACGGGCGATATGATGCCCGCCCTTTCAGTGATCCTTGACCTGCGGAGAAGACGCGATGTCTGCTGCAACAGCCCCGGAAGGCCAGCCTTCCAACCCGACGTGGGGGCGTCCTTACGCCCTTTTAATGCATACCTGCGGTGCCGTGGCAGCCGTGACTTTCGGGCTGATGAGCCTGCTGGTCTGTGCTGACGTGATATTGCGAAACCTGGGTTACGACGCGCTCTCGACCAGCGTGGAGGTGACCGAGTACATGCTGATTATCGCCACCTTTGTGGCAGCCCCCTGGGTGCTGTACCTGGGCGGTCATATTCGTATTGATGTGCTGTTCAACACCTTGCCAGCTTCTGCCCAGCGCGGTCTGGATCTGCTCTCGAACCTGCTTGGAATGGGTGTTTGCGGCACACTGGCCTGGCAATGTGCCCTGGTGGCGCTGGATTCGCACGAGCAAGGCGCCATGGTTTTCAAAGCGCTGATCTTTCCCGAGTGGTGGCTCAATCTGCCTTTGCTGTTCGGGGCGGGCTTGCTGGCACTGGAATTCTTTCGTCGTCTGATTTCGCGTTCCGCGGCGCAAGGAGCCTGAGCATGGAATGGCAAATGGCATTGATCCTGCTGCTGGGATCGCTTTTTCTTCTGATGGCCATCGGCACGCCGGTGGTATTTGCCTTTCTGTCCGTCAACTTGCTGGGAGCCTGGTTGTTTCTGGGCGAAGCGGCCGGTCTGGCTCAGTGGGCACGGAATACTACCGCTTCCATTGGCAGTTTTTCGCTCACCCCCATTCCCTTGTTTGTCTTGATGGGGGAGGTGCTGTTTCATACTGGTCTGGCCTTTAAGGCCATCGACTCGATTGAACGCATGATCTCGCGCGTGCCGGGCAAATTGTCCATCGTCAGTATTCTGGGAGGGACGACGTTTGCCACCCTGTCGGGTTCGTCGATTGCCAATACGGCCATGATGGGCGGTGTGATGCTGCCTGAAATGCTGCGTCGCGGCTATCACCCTACCATGGCCATGGGCCCCATCATGGCCGTGGGCGGTATCGCCATGCTGATTCCGCCTTCGGCACTGGCGGTGATGCTGGGCAGTCTGGCCGGCATTTCGATCGAGCGCCTGCTGATTGGCGGTATTTTGCCCGGCATGTTGATGGCGGCCGGTTTCCTGGCCTATGTGGTCGTGCGTAGCCGCCTGCGTCCGCAAGATGCACCGATGAGCGATGACGATCCTGCCACGCGTCTGAAGGGCTGGGCCCTGTGGAAGCCCTTTGTGCTGAATGTGGTGCCTTTGCTGGGTATCTTTATCGCGGTGGTGGGCTCCATGCTGGCCGGCTGGGCTTCGCCCACAGAGTCAGCAGCCATTGGCGTGGTCGCCTCGGTGCTGGCAACCATTGCTTACCGCGCCCTGACGCTCAAAGCCTTGTGGAAGAGCCTGATCGAAACGGCCAAAGTATCGGTGGTGATCCTGTTTATTCTGGCGGCCTCGACCACTTTTGCCCAATTGTTGAGCTTTTCGGGCGCCAGCGCTGGCTTTTTGGGCTTGATCAAAGACTATGATTTGTCGCCCTTCGTGTTGGTCATTTGCATGTTGCTGGTGCTGCTGGTGATGGGCATGGTGCTCGATCAGATCTCCATGATGATGATCGCCTTGCCCTTTTTCATGCCCTTGGCATTGGCCGCTGGTGTGGACACTGTCTGGCTGGGAGTGATGATTCTGATTGCACTGGAAATCGGCTTGTTGACCCCGCCCTTTGGTCTGTTGCTGATCGTGATGCAAAGTGTGGCACCTCCGTCCATCCGCTTGCCTCACATCTACAGTGCTGCCGTGCCCTTCCTGGTCATCGAGATCGGCATTCTGGCCCTGGTCCTGTTTGTGCCCTGGATTGCCATCGGCCTGCCAGGCCTGATCGGCTAAGGCAGAGCAGGCAGTCTGAAAGCGGGACAACAAGCATGTTGTTCCGCGAAGAAAGCCAGAGTCTGGATACAACGCTCAAACAAAAAACCTCAGTTCGGCACAGGCCCAACTGGGGTTTTTTTATGCTCAATAGCGTTGATCGTTCTTGCTGCCTATTTATGTGCAGCAAAGTGATTGATGTGGGGGCGTCGCACAAGCGCTTTAACGATCTTTCTGCCTGTCGCTGGGATCGCTTTTAGAGGCGAGTAGGACGCAGGTTGTGTGTGCCGACAGTGTTCAGGTCAGTTTTTGAGGCTTGAGCGCATAAGCCCCACGTCTTTAGCTTGTGTGTAGTAAAGCGCACTCAGCCATCCCGTCAAGAACACTAAGTCGGAGCATTCACACCCCCTATCAACAATCGTCCGATAAAAGATGCTGTGAGCTGATTGAGGGGCTGTCCGGGTGTTTGGGGCGGATCAGGCGACTTGCCGCAGGCAGATAATTGCGCAGGGGTGCAAGCACCTTGCGGTTTGAGTCCGACGCTTGGGGGTTGCCCGGGGGACAAGCCACCGGACGAGTTCAAGGGGCGCCCGTAGCGATTATCTGACCAGGGCACCGGCGCGCAGCGCCGGCAAGTTGCCAGCCCCGACACCCGGACAGCCCCTGAACCAGCGTCTTATAGTCACCTTCTTCATTGCGTCGAACCGTGGCTGATTCCAACACGTGAGTCAGCCCAATCTTTACTGACTGGGCATCTAACCCCAGCCTCAGCAAATAAGGCCATTAAACAAGCCGCTGAGAGATCCCCTTTACTTCCGCTCAAGATCCGCATAAATCCCACCATCCCGCAGAACCAACGCGACCTTATCCCCTCGCTGGACAGCCTCATCCAGCACACGAGCAATCAACACCGGCCCCGCATCGCTGGCAACCGTTGCCAGCATATACACCCCTGACTCCTCGCCAGAAGCAGCGCTACGCGTCAGTTCCGTCACCACACCAGACGCACACTCCTCAGCTTCAAACACATCCCCATGACACATGGGACACAAGAACCGCGCCGGAAACACTCGATGATCACACTGCACACACCGAAACACAGAAGGATGCATTACAAAGCCTCCAGAACAAGCGCTGTCGAGCACATGCCATAGCGATACTCCACCATGCCGTAACCCGTGACCAAGCCATAGCGAGCCTGCGCCACCTGCCGCTCCCCCGCCTGATTGCTTAACTGACGCATCACCTCAACCAGTCCATGCAGGCTGCAAGCCGCCCCGGCCTGCCCCGCTGACAATTGCCCGCCAGAGGTATTTACCGGTACACGTCCTGTTGCAATCGACTCATGAATAAAGTGTTTGGCATTATCGGCCTGAAAGAAGCCCAAATCCTGTAACTGCGCCAGCACCATGACGGGGTAGTCGTCATAAATACTGACCACATCCATCTGCGCCGGACTCAAGCCGGACTCCGCCCATAAAGCCGGAGCCAAAGCCGCCAGACCCGTGCTCAAGCCATCGCCTTGCTGATCATCAATATTGTGAAAACTGCGTAACGCCCTTACGGTAATTGCAGGCTGATTCTGCGCCGCCGGATGATCCGCGCGCATCACCATCAAGGCATTGGCGCCATCGACCACCGGCACACAATCCAGCCGCGTCAAAGGGTCCGCCACTTCAGGCGCATTCATATAATCATCCAGACTCATGGGGCTGCGATACACCGCACCCGGATTCATACTGGCCCACAGCCGCTGACGCATCACCAGGGCGGCGTAGTCTTCTCGCTCCAAACCCAGCTTGCGCATGTGATTCGCAGTCAGCATGGCAAAGCGATGATTCGGACTGCCTGCACCCAAAGGCCGCAAATGGTCATAAGTCGTCTGGTTATAGTTCTCGACCAGTTGCTGGAAATCCTTGGCCTGAAAATGATCCCCGGCCACAATCGCTATACAGCGGGCATCCCCTGCCTGAACGGCGCGAATGGCGTGCTGCAGAATATTCAGACCGCTGGCGCCGCCATTGCTGTCATCCATTATCCAGCTCACCTTCAAGCCCAGCTTCCAGGCCAGATCAATAGCCCGGTCAGGGGCGTGGGTGAAGGAGGCCACCCCCAGGCCATCAATTTCGCCGGCCTCCAGACCCGCTGCGGCAAGAGACTGCTTGAACGCCTGGGCCAGCAGCTCGGAAGTGCCAAGCTGACCGCGTCGCGTATAGGTGACCTCGGTCGCGCCCAGCAGACGCACCGTATTCAAGTTGAAAGCAGGTGTCATGGTCAGTTCCTGTAACAGCGCTTAGCGACGAACCTGATAGCCCGCTTTTTCTCTGTCCCACGTGTTGGGACCAATGCCGCGATCACGCAGGGCAAATTTTTGAATCTTGCCATTTTCCGTAGTGGGCAAGACAGCCGTAAATTCGATAAAGCGGGGGACAGCAAAATAGGGCAGGCGGCGTTCGCAATGCTGCAGCAGTTCCTCGCAGCTAACGCTGCAATCAGGACGCAGCACAATCATGGCCATGACCTCGTCCTCGGCCAGTTCGGACTTGGCCGCATACACCGCAACGGTGTGGACAGCGGGGTGACTGGCCAATGCCTGTTCGACTTCGTAGGAGGAAATGTTCTCACCACGACGGCGAATCATGTCTTTCAGACGGTCCACAAAGCGGTAGTAGCCATCGGCATCACGCACGACGCGGTCACCGGTGTGGAACCACAGGTTTTTCCAGGTCTCCACCGTCTTGTCCGGTTGCCCGTAGTAACCCAGCGCGAAGGCATAGGGTTCATCGGCGCGCAGCAACAGCTCGCCCACTTCACCGTCTGGCAGCGGGTTGTCGTTTTCATCCACTACCAGCGCCTCAAAGCCCTCGGATACACGGCCCATATAACCATTGCGCTGCTCCTGGATACCCCGGCCCATCACATAATTGGTCTCGGTGGAGCCAAAGCCATCGAGCAGGTACATCTGGCAGCGCTCCAGAAACTGGCTATGAAACTGTTCAGGCACGCCAGGGCCCAGGGCAATGCGGGTCTTGTGCTGCTTTTCTGCGGCCGTGACCGGCTTGGACAGCAAGATGGGCACCATGGCACCGAGCAGATAGGTAATGGTGGCACCAGTCTGGCACAGATTGTCAAAGAAGCGGCTGGCTGAAAACCGCTTGTCCACCACCATGCAGGCGTCACTGACCAGGGCCTGAAAGAAGGTGTTTAGGGCATTGGTGTGGAACATGGGCAGGCAGGTGTAGAGCACATCGTCGGCTTTCATGCCCAGTTTGCTGGCAGTGTAAATACCCCACCAGTAGAACTGGGCGTGGGGGCATTGCACACCTTTGGAGGGGCCCGAGGTGCCGGAGGTGTACAGAATGGCCAGCGTATCGCCAGGGCCGATATCCGCAGGCTCGCAGTAATCGCCCAAAGCAGGCAGATCGCAGGTGGCCACAGCCAGTGTTTGTGCGGCTTCCTGGCCTTGAATCAACCAGGCTTGCTGGACGGCAGTGGCGCCAAGGTCCACATCGGCCAGCAGCGGAGTCAGATCACTTTCCACCACCAGCAGGCTGGCTTGGCTATTGCACAGAATGTGCTGCAACTGGGCACCACGCGAGGCGGTATTGATGGGCACCACAATGGCACCCAGCCAGCCGCAGCCAAGCACCATGTCCAAAAATTCGTGGCGGTTGGTGCAAAGCAGGGCGACCCGGTCGCCACGCTTGATGCCGGCGCGGCTCAGGCGGCTGGCGCTGGCTGCGGCCACTTGCAAGGTTTGTTCGCCGGTGTAGTGGGTATGACGGTCTGAGAACAGCGGGGCATCACCCATGCGCTCGGCGCGCAGGCGCAACAGGGCCGGTACCGTGCGCTGCGTGGCGGGTATTGAAAACAGCGGCAATTCAGAAGCGGGAATGGAATGGGCGTGCATGATCTATCTGTCTCCCGGCTCACGCGCCACCAAGGCGATAAGCCGATATGCATGGGTGAAATTACTAATATCCTGCAAACAGTATACTGCAATATATTATTTATAAATTCCTGTCCTTCACCGGAAAAACCCGAAGTGTCAGAGGCCATCACGCAGTGGTACTTCGGGCAAACCCAACCTTGGCGCGGGACAGAAAGGGGGTCGTTTTGCGACGTGTGGAAATACGGTTGGCAAAACAGTTGATCCGGCTTGGGGATGCGGGTCGATCAGCAATAAAACAGGCCGGGCTCACCAATTTGAGCAAGGGTGCTTCACAATGATTTTGAATAAGCCCACAGGGGCAACGGGGATAGAACAATGAAGGTATGGCTTAAGTTGGCAACGTGTTGTGCACTGATGTTGGGTGCACAGGCCCATGCTCAAAACAAGAATGTGACGCTGGTTGTGCCTTACCCACCGGGCGGTGCGGCGGACCAGCTCGCGCGCGTGATCTCCCAGGAAATGGGCACGCGCTTTGATCAAAAAGTCATCGTGGAAAACCGCCCCGGCGCGGGTGCCCAGGTGGCCATGAACGTCGTGAAGAACGCCAATCCCAGCTCCTTGGGTACGGTCCTGTTTCTGGCTGATAGCGGTGCCTATTCCTTGAATCGCCACTTGTATCAGCGTCTGAATTACGACGTGGCAACCGACCTGATCCCCATGACGCTGGCCGCCAAGGCGCCGGTGTTCCTGCTGGTCAATAAAGACAGCCCCTTCAAGACGGTTCAGGATCTGGTGGCCGCGGGCCAGAAACAGGAGCTGACGTACGGTTCGCCGGGGATGGGGACGGGGACTCACCTGCTGGGCGAGATGCTGCGTAAAGAAACCGGCGCCCGACTGGTACACGTGCCTTACAAAGGCGCTGGTCCCGCTTTGATTGACGCGGTGAGCGGCCAGATCGACTTTATTTTTGATGTGCTGACGGGCAGCCGCGGTTTCCTGGAAGATGGCCGTTTGCGTTCGATTGCGGCCGCCACGACCGAGCGCAGCCCTTTGCGTCCAGACGTGCCGACGATTGCAGAAGCCGGTATCCCCAATGTGGCGTTCACCATCTGGTGGGGCATTTCGGCCAAAGCCGGTACGCCTGAGGAAGACGTGGCCCGTCTGACCGAACAATTGACGGCGGTGCTGAAAGAAGAGTCAGTGGTCAAGAAGTTCGTGGACTTCGGTATTCAGATCGAACCTTCCACACCTCAGGAGTTTGCGGATCTGATCGAGCGTGATGCTCAAACCATGGGGCCGACCATTAAGGCCTTGGATATCACGCTGGACTAACAGGACGGCTTGATTGCAAAAGGGCGCTGCGGCGCCCTTTTTTTGTGGCCTGCGGCCGGTGACCGCAGGGGGGCGTGTCCTGTAGGGCCGCCCTCAGGCCAGCAGCTCCGCTTGCTTGAGGCAGTAGGCCGAGCAGCAAATGACCAGGTTTTCCCTAATCAACTGGGCTGCCTGCTCCTGCTGGCATTCACGGAATGCCTGGCAGATGGCCTTGGCCCGCTGCATGGTCTCCAATCGGAACTGGGGGTCCTGGAGGCAGGCAATCCGGGCTTGGTCGGCCTGATCGTGCAGGCGTGCCATGGTGTCGACCAATTGCTTGTTGGGCACCATGCTGATCCAGGCACTGCGAAAGGCCCAGTTGGCCTGAATATTGTCGATCGGGTCACCTTGCTGGTGAGTGGCTTCAATTCGACTCAAGGCCTGCTCCATTGCCAGCATGCCCACTTTGCTTTGATGGATGCAGGCCAGCTTGGCTGCTGGTGGCTCAAGTAAAAGACGTACTGAGAAAATGTCCTCGATATCCTGGGCGGTGTAGACCCGCAGTACAAAGCCGCGTGATGTTCCTTCCAGCACCCCTTCGTTTTTCAGTTGCAGCAAGGCTTCACGCACCGGCATGCGCGAGACATTCAGGCTGGCCGCAATTTCGTTATCGACCAGCCGCACGTCAAAGCCGATCTTGCCCAGGGCAATGTCCTGACGCAACATGCCATAGACTTGTTCACGGATATTGGGTTCGCGTTTCTTGTAGGGATTGGCAGCCATATGCTCGCCCGGCGTCTGGCGCACGGCAAAAGACTCAAAAGGCTATAGGATACCAAGTAAGCGCCGGGGGCTGATGGCTTTCCTGCCCGTACGGTTTTGCTGTCCAAGTTGCAGGATAATACCGGGTATTCACACCAGCACGCACCAGGAGGGCCCGTCGATGCGGTGGCGGCATGTAGAAATTTTTGACGCAATCTGCCGTGGCGGTTCATTGACACAGGCCGCGCAGTTGCTGCATATCTCCCAGCCTGCGGCCAGCAAGATGCTGGCAACGGCGGAAATGCAGCTGGGATTTCGGCTGTTTGACCGCGTGCGGGGCCGCTTGATCCCCACACGCGAGGCCAGCATCCTGGCGCCTTACGTGGCGCGCTTGCATCAGAATCTGGATGACGTCAGCCGACTGGCGCGCAATCTGCGCTCTCACCATGAAGGGCTGTGGCGTATAGGCAGCAGTCCGGCGTTTGGCCTGGAGCTGCTGCCGGTCGCCTTGAGTCGCTGCCGTCAGGCGCACCCGGCCATGAGTTTCGAGCTGCGTACCCACCATAGTGGCGAGTTGCTGCAAGCCTTGGAAACGCGCGACCTGGACATGGTGATGAGCTTTGATCAGGGCGAAGCCTCCGGTGTGCAGCGGCAGGTGTTGGCCCATACGGAACTGGTACACGTTACCTTGCCGGGCGTTGCTCCGTTGCGTCACTGGAAGGAGATGGCCGGGCGCGCCTTCATTGCTTTGGACGCGGATGACCCGGTCGGTGCGATGGTGGAAAGCCTGTTGCAAAACCATGCTCCCGATGTCACGCCCTTTATGCGTGTGCAGACCCATTACGTTGCTTGCAGTCTGGTGGTGCAGCAGGTGGGCGAGGCCCTGGTCGATCTGGTCACCGCGCGCGCCATGCAAGGCCGAGGCCTTGCCATCCATCGTTTGCCCGAGCCTTTGCCTATCCCCGTGAGTATTTTGACGGCCCCTGATGATGCGGGCTCGGGTTCGCGCGAACGCGTGCTCGATCACATCCGGCAGGCGCTGCTGGAATGCCGTTTTCCTGGTTGAGTCGTTGGTTTTTCCATAACCCAGGGTTATGGACTACAGCAACTATTCATTGGCGTCCCGACGCCGCCCCCCAGACAATAGAGCAGTTATTGGGGGTATAGCCATGCATGTATGTATTA
Organism: Alcaligenes sp. HNGD-HTN06; assembly: GCF_049932565.1. Taxonomy (NCBI): domain Bacteria; kingdom Pseudomonadati; phylum Pseudomonadota; class Betaproteobacteria; order Burkholderiales; family Alcaligenaceae; genus Alcaligenes; species Alcaligenes sp. HNGD-HTN06. The sequence goes on from NZ_CP187782.1 coordinate 208,697, forward strand.
TCGGCGCCGGTGTAATCGGAATGAGCACTGCGTTCATGTTGCGCCAGAAAGGGATCAAGGTCACGGTTCTGGAGGCCGGCCCGCAGGTGGCCGGACAGACCAGTTTTGCCAACGGTGGGCAGCTAAGTTACAGCTACGTCGCCCCCTTGGCGGATCCCGGCGTGTTCAAGGATTTGCCCCGCTGGTTGTTGAACAAAGACTCGCCCCTGCGTTTTAAGCCGGCCCTGAGCCTGCAGCAATGGCGCTGGCTGCTTCATTTTCTGAAAGCCTGCCGCAGTGATGTGGTGCGTCGGACTACTGCGCAGATGCTGAGTCTGTCCTACTTGAGCCGCGACGTTCTGCACGACTGGCAAGCACGTTTCAATCTGGAGTTTGCTCATCAACGCAATGGCAAACTGATTGTGTTCCGTAGCCCGGGCCCGTTTGAGCATGCGCGTGAGCAAGCGCAACTGCAGGCTGAGCTGGGTTCGTCGCAGCAAGTGCTGGAGGCCGCCCAGGTACTGGAATTGGAACCCTCACTACAGGCTTTGGGTTCACGCTTGCAAGGTGCGATTTACACACCGAGTGAAGAAGCGGGCGACGCTTGTTTGTTTGCCCTTGCCTTGCATGAGCGCCTGCAAAACGACGGTGACTACGAATTGAGGCTGAACACGCCGGTGCAGCGTTTTGTGATGGAAGGACGCGACATTCGCGCTGTGCACACCCCGCAAGGCGAGTTTCAAGCAGATCAGTTTGTTCTTGCCAGCGGGATGGGTACGGTGTCTTTGCTGCGGCAATTGGGTGGCCGCCCGTTGATTTATCCCTTGAAGGGTTATAGCTTGAGCCTGCCGCTGGAGGGTTTGAATCAGGCGGTGCCGGCGATCAGCGTCACCGATTACGAACAGCGTATTGTGTACGCCCGTCTGGGCAAGGTACTGCGCATGGCCGCGATGGTGGATATTGGGTTTGAAGGTTTGGATATTCCTGCTGCCCGCATGGCGACCTTGAAGCAGCAGGTCAATGGCCTGTTTCCCGGTCTGCCGCTGGAACAGGCCCAGACCTGGGCTGGTTTGCGGCCTGCGACGCCATCGGGCAAACCGGTGGTGGGAGCCAGCAAGCTGGCCGGCCGCTTGTGGGTGAACGCAGGCCACGGAGCATTGGGCTTTACCTTGGCTTGCGGCAGCGCAGCGATTCTGGCGGCTCACCTGACGGGCGAGGCATCTCCTATTGATGACGCGCCATTTCGTCCTTAAGCCTTGAAGGGGATGATGGGTACGAGGCCATCAATGGTCCATGGCCGGTCATGGGTTGACGGTGGCGGGGCGTGGTGTGAAGGCTTGGTGCTGGGTAATGAGCCGCGAATAATCAGTCGCGCCGATGGTGCACCCCTAGATGGAGATGGGCAAGTTTCTCTTTGGAAGCTAGCCCATTTTTTTTGTGTTTTACGTAGTGGTGTTTAGACGGTTGCCCGCAAAACCGGCGTCGCTTTGAAGCCGGCCGTCAGCAGCAGGGACAGACCATAGATGGCCACTGCCAACGCAGGAATCGACCACAGCGCATTGAAATCCAGCGCCGTGAACAGGTAGCGGTACATCAGGTCGATCAGCCAGGGGTGGATCAAATACACCCCCAAGGTCAGCTCCGCCAGATGGGCACTGATGCGCGAGTTGATCAAGGGCTGATTCCAGTCACGCAGCAGCACGATCAACGCGATAGACATGGGGATGACGGTAATGCTCAGGTAGTCGTAAAAGTACGCCGCGGTTTGACGATCGTGGGTGATGGCCAACGCGTAAAAGCCCCAGGCTGTGGCCGCAATACTGCCCAGTAATACCGAGAGGGTCAGCCAGCGGGGCACGCGTACAGGTACTTTGCGCAGCAGATAGCCCAGCAGGAAATAGGGCAGATAAGACAGAAACCAGGTGAAGAAAGGAGCCGAGTGAGTGTTCAGCTCTGGCTTGCTCAGGGTGCTCAGCGCAGACAGTACGAAAGCGGCTCCAGTCAGCACCGTCAATTGCTTCAGATTGGTGTTCTGGACCATGCGACGCAAAAATGGCGTGAACAGGTACAGGAACACGATCATGTACAAAAACCAGAGGTGAAAATAGGGACGCCCCTGCAATAGACGCTCCAGATAGGGGTAGGGATCTGCCTGCGGCGTCCACCAATGTTGCTTGAAGGCGGTCCAGCCCAGGTAAAAGGCCGTCCAGAACAGCAAGGGCAGCAAGACCCGTGATGCCCGTTTGCGATAGAACAGTTTCATGCCTTCTTGAGGCCGGGGTTCGAGCAGGAGCGCACCGCTGACCATCACAAAGACCGGTACGCACCAGCGGGTGGCCGCATCATACAGATTGCCGCTCCACCAGTTGGCCGTGCCTACCTCGGCATTGAGGACGGCGTAGGCAGCGATATGCAGGCATACCACCGAGAAAATCGCCACGATCCGCGCATTGCTGATCCAGTTCATGAGAGGGCATAAAAAACAGACACCTGCTTATCCTAAGGGGCAGACGTTTCTGATTTGTCCCCCAAATACGGGATTTGGCGTCCAGTTTTGTCTGGATGTGACGGGAAGAGGGCGAGCTCACGGCTTGGCGGGCGCGGACACCGTCAGCGTGCTGTCTTTAGGTCGGGATTGAGAAAAGGGTGTATAAATTACCAGCGTTATACGGTTAAATAGCAGGCTTAGCCGGACAGACCGGTCAGGACATTCCTGATCTGGCGGTGCTGGGCAGGAGTAGGGTGGATGCAGCTGGATTTGACGGGAATGGATGTGCTGATCGCGGTGGTCGCCTTGGCGCTGGGACTGGTGCTGGGTGCATGGCTGCGGTCGCGCATGAGCGCCCCGGTCGAGCGGGCACTGGAGGATCGATGCGCGCGTCTGGAGCAGGATCTGGCCCATGCTCACGAGCACTCTCAGCACGCCCAGAACCGGGCCGTGGAACTGGATAAAGAGCTGATACGCCGCGATGCTCAGATTCAGGCCCAGGAACGGCGTAACCAGGCTATCCAGGAGGACCTGGAACATAGCCGTGAACAAATGCGGCTGCAGTTCGAGTCGCTGGCTCAACAGATTCTGGAGGCCAAAGGACAAACGTTGCGCCAGGACAGCCAGCGCACCCTGGATGAAATGCTGCGACCCTTTCGCGAGCAATTGGCTGGTTTTCAACTGCGGGTGAACCAGGTGCATGACGAGTCCGTGAAAGGCCAGACCGCCTTGAGTCTGGAGCTGCAACGCATGCAGGAAATGGGGCTGCGCATGAGTGCCGAAGCGCACTCGCTGGCGATGGCCCTGAAAGGTGATAAGAAAACCACGGGGAATTGGGGTGAAACCCAGCTGGAGAAAACGCTGGAAGTGGCGGGGCTGGTGCGTGGTGTGCACTTTGATACGCAGTGGCAGGCACGCGATGAGCAAGGCCGCCTGCGGTATCCCGACTTTGTGGTCCATCTTCCCCAGGACAAGCATCTGGTGCTGGACTGTAAGGTGTCCCTGGTGGACTACGACCGCGCCATTCGTGCTCAGACCGATGAGGAGCGTCAGCAAAGCCTGCAGGCGCATGTGCAGGCACTGCGCAACCATATTGATGATCTGGCCACCAAGGATTACAGCGCCTTGCCCGGTTTGAACAGCCCTGGTTTTGTATTCATGTATGTGCCGATTGAAGCGGCCTATATGCAGGCGTTGCAGCAGCATCATGGCCTGTTCGATTACGGTCTGGGCAAGAACGTCCTGATGGTTTCACACACGACCTTGCTGCCCATTTTGCGCACCGTAGCCAATATCTGGATGATGGTGCGCAGCAATGAGCAGGCCCACGAACTGAGCCAACGTGCAGGGGATATCTATAACCAGGTGTCTCTCCTGGCCGAACGTCTGAAAAAGCTGGGCGAAACCTTGGGGCAGGCGGGCAAACACTATAACAGCACCGTTACGGCACTGGCTGGCCAGCAAGGTTTGTACGGCAAAGTCAGCCGCTTTGCCGAGCTATCGGCAAGGGCCAAACGTACGCAGCCGGGGATTGAGCCCTTGCATACGGATATTGAGCATGAGCGGCTGGAATGGGTGTTGCCGCAAGAGACTGAGCCGGTGCAGGAAAAAGGGTCGGATGCGTGATCGTGCGTGACAGCACAAGCCCCTGCTTGGCTGCGCGATGAGGCCAGGCCGTCCTTATCTGACATGCCTGGAGTCGTGCCAATATCAGCGGGAAGATGGCCGTCAGGGCTGAGTGTGACGGGGCTGGCGTGGCGACGGGAATAAGGTGAAACCGGTGCATGCAGCCCGCGTTTTCAGGGGGCGGCGGCAGGACCCCCATCCTGCTCAATAAGCTCCAGCCACTGCTCCACCAGTTGCGGGGCGCTGAACAAATAGCCCTGCAATCCATGGCAGCCGCGACGCAGCAGGAATTCTTTCTGCTGCTCGTTTTCCACCCCTTCAGCCACCACGTGCAGGCCCAGTTGTCGTGCCATGGCCAGTACCGTGCGCACAATGGCGTTGGCTTCTTGCTCCCCAGGCACCCCCAGAATCAGGCTGCGGTCCATTTTCAACTCATACAGTGGCAGGCGGCGTATGGCGGCCAGGTTGGAATAGCCGGTACCAAAGTCATCCATGGAAAAGCGGATGCCCAGATCCTTGAGTTCCCGCATCATGCTGTTGGCAGAGCTGAAGTCCTCCATCAGCACGCCTTCGGTAATCTCAAAAATCAGGCGATGGGCGGGGGCGCCGCTGCTTTCCAGAATCTGGCGTGTGCGGCGGGCAAAATCGGGCCGGCGGAACTGGATCGGGCTGACGTTAATGGAAATCGGAAAGTGGCACTGCTGGGTTTGCAGCAGCAGATCACAGACCGAGGCCATGATCCAGTCGCCCAGGGGGGTGATCAGGTCCGTGCTTTCCGCCAGCGGAATGAACAGATTGGGAGTGAGCATGCCGCGGGTGGGATGCAGCCAGCGCAGCAGTACTTCAGCACCACAAATACGGTTGTGCTTGTCGTACTGGGACTGCACAAACAGGCGCAGTTGATCCGACCCTATGGCAAAGCGCAGATCGTGTTGCAGATTCAAATGTTCTTCGACGGCCTCTTGCATGCCAGGCTCGTACAGCGTGATCTGGTTGCGGCCATTTTCTTTGGAGCGATACATGGCCGTGTCGGCCTGACGCATCAGGTCTTCCGAAGTCAGGGTGCTGTCGGTAATCAGGGCCAGACCGATACTGCTGCTGCTCAGATACGAATGGCCTTCAATGTTGTAAGGCTCCTCAAGACGGGTGCGCACCAGTTCAGCAAATTCCAGTGCTTCTTTGTAGCAGTCGCGCACGGTGCCTGGGTGCAGAATCTTCAGGATGACAAACTCGTCCCCGCCCAGTCGGGCCACGATGTCCTGGGGGTCAATAATCAAGGACAGGCGGCGTGCTACTTTGCGCAGCAAGGCATCGCCAATGGCGTGTCCGCGTGCGTCGTTGATATGTTTGAAGCGGTCCAGATCCAGAAAGTACAACGCACCGGGCCGTTTGTAAGGCTCGATGGTTTGCAGGTGGCGTTCCAGACGTTGCAGCAGCAGGCGGCGGTTGGGCAGTTCGGTGAGTGGGTCGTAAAAAGCCAGCCGATAGTTTTCTGATTGCGTGGCTTTAAGGGCCGAGATGTTGGTGGAGATGCAGTACAGGCTGGTTTGCCGCGTTTCCGGGTCTTGGACGGGCATCTTGATGGAGAAAAATGTGGCGCGTATATCGCCTTTACGGTCCCGCACCACCTCTTCCACGGCCAATCGTTCACCGCTGTACAGCACCTGTTCGTCGTTGTGCCGGAATTCGTTGATGGTCTGTTTGTTGGCGTACAGATCCTGATCGGTTTTACCCACAATGCTGTCGGTGGTGTAGTTCAGGTCCTCGCACAGCTTGCGGTTGGCGTATTGATAGCGGAACTGATCGTCCTTGATGTACACGTAGGCGTCAATGGCATCGAGCACCGTATGCAAATGATGCTCGGTGCGCAGCAGTTTTTTGCGCTGGCGACGCAGGACAATGCGCATCAGGGTCACGGTAAGCAGAGCGATCGTCAACAAGACGCCCAGCGTCAGCAATGCAGGAATAATCCAGGGCTTGGTCGGCTTTTCGATCAGGCGCAGACCCCACTGGTTCAGCGTTTCGGTATAGAACGGGTCGTTATTGTCTTGCCAGTTCTTGATGTGGGTATCAATGGCCGCCAGCAGATCCAGGTTGCGGTCCTTGGCAGTGACAAAATAAGTGTTGGTCGGTTCCAGCCGGATAGGGGCGGTTTTCAGGCCATGTTCACCGGCATGGCGTACCCCAAATAAATGGCCGACTACTGCGGCGTCGGCCTGTTTGGTCTGTACCAGTTTCAGGGCACTGTACTGGGAGTCGGTGATGACCAGCCTGGAGCCCAGTTCCAGTTTTTGCAAAATATTGTAGAGCTGGGTCAGTTGCAGGGTGCCGCTCATGACCGCAATGCGTTTGCCATTCAGGTCGTTCAGCGCGCCGATATGTGTGGTTTTGCCTGTGAAGATCTGAGACCAGTCCTCCAGCACCGCTCGGTTGTGGTAGCTGTACAGCGCTGCCCGTTCGGGCGAATAGGCCAGTCCTGGCACGAGATCGAGCAGGTCGTTTTGCAAGGCGTTCAGGCACTGTTGCCAGTCGCACTGTACCGCCTCCAGGGTCCAGCCCTCGCGCTTGGCAATCTCCATCAGCAGCTCGCCCATAATGCCGCCGGGACGGGCCTGGCTATCTAGCAAAAGCTTGGGGGGATTTTCATAGACGCCCACACGCACAATATGCTGTTGGGCATGCGGTGCCGCCTGGGCAAAGGGGACCAACAGGCCCAGGATAGCCAGTAGGCTTGGCATGTAGATTGCCCTGCGCAGCGATAGATAAATAAGGCGGGGCAATTTCATGATGAAGTGGCTGCACAAAGCAGGGAATCGGGTGCGGTCATGCAACAATGATGTGACTAATTTAACTGAATATCGAGAACGGGGGCGGATGCGTGCCACATTTCGGTAACAAATAGCAGGGAGCAGACGAATGGCGGATTGTGAAACCGTAGAGGTGAGTGTTAAAGGGCGGGTCCAGGGGCTTGGGTTTCGTGCCAGCGCCTTGCGTCACGCGCATCTGTATGGCGTCAAAGGCTGGGTCAGCAATGCAGGGGACGGCTCGGTGGAGCTGTTGTTGCAAGGCACGGCCGATGCCATCGATCGTATGGTCAGCTGGCTTTATATCGGTCCCGAGCAGGCGCAGGTTGAGCAGGTTGATATACAGCGTTCTTACACCGACAAGCGTTACGACTTTTTCGAAATTCGCTAATGCCACCCATCATTGGCAGCACAACGCCCTGAAAAAGAAATAATGATAGCGAATTGCGGGCAAACCCTAATAAAACATTTGTTTTTTTTGTTCGTCTCCAGATTAACATGCGTTTTATTGTGTGGATGTGTGAGTAGAACGATACATGGAGCCCTTGTTACGCCTGCAGCGTCTCTTGCCTGAGCTGACTCCCGAGTTGCGTCGGGCGGCCCAATGGGTAGAACGCCATCCGGTAGAGGTCAGCCTGTGGTCCATGCGCAAGCAGGCGCAGGCCTTGTCGCTGGCTCCGGCCACCATGCTCCGTCTGGCCAAAGCGGCGGGCTATGAAAGCTATGATGGCTTTCGCGAGCCCTTCCAACAGGCTTTGCATCGCACCAGCGGCACGATGGCCGCACGCGCCCAGAACTTGCAAGGCAGCCGCGCCTCGGAGCAACAGGCCAGGGACTTGGGTGCGCAACAGGAGCAGGCGTTGGCGTCCGTGTTGCGGCTCAACCCGCTTAATGCGCTCGATGCGTGCGCCCGGGCCATTCTGGGCGCGTCCAAGGTCGGGTTCTTGGGGCTGGGAGCCAGCTTTGCCTGCGCTTTTCAGATGCATTACGCCTATCAGCTGATTCGGGGCGACGGTGTCTTGCTGAACCGGGCGGCCGATTTGCTGCTGGAGCTGGAAACGGGTCTGGATAGCGGCAGTGTGTTGCTGGTCATCAGTCAGGCGCCGTACGTTAAAGCCGTGGTCAACAGCGTGCAGCAAGCGGTGCAACGCGGGATTCCCGTCGTGGCAATTACCGATAGTGTGTTGTCACCGATTGCACAAGGTGCCCGGCATGTTTTGTTGTTTGAGGCACAGACCGGTGGTCAGTGCGCAGCAAGTTTTTTCCATTCCCTGGTGGGAGCCGTCACCGTGGCCGAGCATCTGCTGGCGCGGATCGCCGCGCTGGGAGGCAAGCCGGTTGTACAGCGCTTGGCGCAACTGGAGACATCCTTTCGTAGTCAGGGAATTTATTGGCAGCACGATGAAGAGGCAGGCCCGGCTCCTGCAAAGTGAAGAAAACCGGCCGTACCGGCTATACAAACAGGGGATTTCCCCATGGGAGACAAGAAGATGGAACACATTAGCAAACAAACCGGCAAAAAGAAGGTGTGGGCGCTCAGCGCAACGGCGGCGGTTTGCGCCATGCTACTGAGCCCGCTGCCGGCCAGTGCCCAGCAGAAATTTGTCAGTATCGGCACGGGAGGCGTGACTGGCGTGTATTACGCCGCGGGCGGTGCGATTTGCCGTCTGGTCAATAAAGATCGGGGTACCGATGGCGTGCGCTGCTCGGTAGAGTCCACCGGAGGCTCGGTTTTCAACGTCAATACCATCAAGGCCGGTGAGCTGGACCTGGGCGTGGTGCAGTCCGATGTAGGTTACAACGCCTATAACGGTGAAGGGCAGTTCAAGGACGGAGGGGCTTACAAGAAGCTGCGTTCGGTGTTTTCTATTCACCCGGAACCCTTTACCGTGCTTTCGCGCAAAGAGGCCAACATCAATACCTTTGATGATTTCAAGGGAAAACGCTTTAACGTGGGCAATCCGGGCTCGGGCACACGGGCATCGATGGATCAGTTGTTGCAGGCAATGGGTCTGGACAACAGCTTTTTCTCGCTGGCCTCGGAACTGCGTCCTGATGAGCATGGCCCGGCCCTGTGTGACGGCAAGATCGATGGCTTCATTTATGGCGTAGGTCACCCCTCGGCCAATATTCAGGACCCCACCACCTCTTGCGGCGCCAAGCTGGTCCCACTGACCGGAGCGGCGGTAGACAAGTTGGTCGAGACCTATCCCTACTACGCCAAAGCCGTGATTCCAGGCGGGCTGTACCCAAATAACCCGGACGATGTGCAAACCTACGGCGTTTTGGCCACTTTTGTGACCTCGGAAGATGTGCCCGAAGAGTCGGTCTATAACGTTGTCAAAGCCGTGTTCGACAATTTTGACGACTTCAAGCGCTTGCACCCTGCATTGGCAAACCTGAAAAAAGAGGACATGGTTAAAAATGGCCTGTCCGCCCCCTTGCACAAAGGGGCTGAAAAGTACTTCAAGGAAAAAGGGCTGCTGTAAGACAGTCTGATCGTGGCCAGGCCGGCACAGGCCGCCTGGCCGCAAGTGCCGCTGCACCAGCAGTGGTCTTGCTTTTCCTGGAGACACATGCAAATGACACAACAAGAACCTAAAAAAACGGCGCAGGACGTCGCTCTGACACAGGATGAAACAGCACAACTGGAAAAACTGGTTGCCGATGTAGACCGGGGCGGGCGTTCGGTCACGGGTGCGGCGGGCATGGTGTTGTTCCTGGCTGCAATCGGCTGGTCTCTGTTCCAGCTCTGGTACGCCTCTCCGTTGCCTTTTGCCCTGAATCTGGGGATTTTCAATGATACTGAGGCGCGTGCCCTGCACTTGGGCATCGCCATGTTTCTGGCCTATCTGGCGTATCCTGCCTGCAAGAGTTCGGCTCGGGATCGCATCCCTGTTCAAGACTGGATATTGGCGCTGATCGCCGCATTTTGCGGCTCGTATCTGTTCTTTTTCTATAAAGAGCTGGCCATGCGTCCCGGCATCCCGACCACGATGGACGTGGTGGTGGCCAGTGTGGGTCTGGTCTTGCTGCTGGAGGCCACGCGGCGCTCCCTGGGCGCGCCCATGGCGGTATTGGCGCTTATTTTCATTGCCTATATCTTTTTGGGCCCCTGGTTGCCCGATGCCTTGTCCCACCGTGGCGCTTCCTTGCAGCGTCTGGTCTCACACATGTGGTTGACCACCGAAGGGGTCTACGGGGTGGCCCTGGGCGTTTCTGTTTCTTATATTTTCATTTTTGTATTGCTGGGCTCGTTGCTGGATCGTTGCGGGGCGGGCAATTACATGATGCAGGTCTCCTTTGCCTTGTTGGGGCACTTGCGCGGCGGGCCTGCCAAAGTGGCGGTGGTGTCCTCGGCGGTCAATGGCATTGTGTCGGCCTCCTCGGTTGCCAACGTGGTGACGGGGGGCATTTTCACCATCCCCCTGATGAAAAAAGCCGGTTACGGTGGCATCCGTGCCGGCGCGATTGAAACCGCCTCCTCGGTCAATGGGCAGATCATGCCCCCAGTCATGGGCGCAGCTGCGTTTCTGATGATTGAGTATGTCGGCATTCCCTATACCGACATCATTCGGCATGCCTTGCTGCCCGCGGTCATTTCGTACATTGCCCTGTTCTACATCGTGCACCTGGAGGCGCTCAAACTGGGGATTCAACCGATGATGGCATCGGGCAAGCCCAAGACCTTTGTGCAAAAACTGGCTGGCTGGGGCATGGGGACGGCCGGCACCCTGATTGTGATGGGGCTGGTGTACTGGATAGGCGTCGGCGTGCAGGCGGTGGCCGGTGCCGCTGCAATCTGGATTCTGTTGTTCCTGCTACTGGCCTTGTACGTGTTTTTGCTGAAAGTGGCAGCGGATCATGAGGATCTGCCCACCGATATCAATGTGAACACGCCGGTGCGGCCCGAACCCTGGCCAACGGTGCGAGCCGGTTTGTATTTCCTGATCCCGATTGGCATTTTGGTCTGGTGCCTGACGGTAGAGATGATGTCTGCGGGCCTGTCGGCTTTCTGGGCAGTAATGGCCATGTTGTTCCAGATGGCGACACAACGGCCCATCATCGCCTGGTTTCGCAAACAGGCGACCGCCCAGCCTTTGCGCCAGGGCATCAGTGAAGTCTGGGTGGGGCTGCAGGAAGGCGCTCGCAATATGGTGGGCATCGGCATTGCCTGCGGGACGGCGGGCCTGATTGTAGGTGCCATCACACTGACTGGTCTGGGCCTGCGCATGACTGCCTTCGTGGAGATGGTATCCATGGGCAATGTGCTGGTCATGCTGTTTTTCACCGCTGCAGTATGTCTGGTTCTGGGTCTGGGTATGCCAACGACCGCCAACTACATTTTGATGGCGACCTTGATGGCCCCCGTCGTGGTGGAACTGGGGGCGCAAAGCGGGATGGTCATTCCGCTGATTGCGGTCCACATGTTTGTGTTCTATTACGGGATCATGGCGGACATCACGCCGCCGGTCGGCCTGGCCACCTTTGCAGCGGCAGCCATTTCAGGTGAGGACCCGATCAAGACGGGCGTGCAGGGCGTGACCTATGCGATGCGCACCGCCGTGTTGCCGTTCATGTTCATCTTCAATCCCATGCTGCTGCTGATCGGCATTCACAGTGCCTGGGAATTAATGCTGGTGGTACTGGGCGCCACGGTTGCATCGCTGGCCTTTGCCGCAGCCACCATGGGCTGGTTGCGGATCAAGACGAGCTGGCTGGAGACCGGCCTGCTGTTGCTGGTGACTTTCATGTTGTTCCGCCCCGACTGGTTTATGGATCACGTTGCTGAGAAATATCAGGATCGTCCTGCTTCGGAGTTGATGCAGATTGTGCAGACCATACCGGATGGCGGAAATCTGGTGGTTCAACTGGCCGGGATGAACCTGGAAGGCAAGGATTTGCAGAAAACAGTAGCGGTGTCGTTGCCGGCCTTGCCGCCAGGTGACCAAGCGAGCGGTCTGGCAGCGGCCAGCAAGCGCTTGTCGCAAGCGGGCCTGACGATCATGGCATTTGGCGACACGGCCCAAATTGCATCCGTGAGTTTTGGCAGTCCCGCACGTCGAGCCGGGTGGGAGCAAGGCTGGGACATTGAGCAGGTGAAGGTGCCTCATCCAGATCGTCCTTCGGAATTCTGGGTGTATATACCCGCTTTTCTGATCTTGATCTGGCTGTGGACTCGTCAAGGTGTGCGGATGCGTCGTATCCCCGATCCGGTTCGGCACTGAGCGTGTCAGTACTACCGGCCGTCCTTGCGGTGGCGGGTAGTACACTGATGGCCCTGATTGTCTGGCCCGCTGCGTTGGCGGGCCGTTTTCCGTGTGGCTTTTCTTGTCATGACACCGATAAACAGCGTCCCGCCCGTGCCTTCGCGTGACGGGGTCAGCCCCAGCAAAGTGTGGTGCCCGCCCGGTCCGTGGCAGCGGCTCGATGAGTTTTTGCTGCAGCGTTTTCCACATGTGAATCCTGAGGTTTTGCTCGATAGACTCAGGCGTGGCGACATTCTGGATCAGAATGCGGTACCCCAGACGCTGGATTCACCCTACCGGGCTGAGCGTTGGCTGTGGTACTTCCGCATGGTGGACAAGGAAACCATCGTTCCCTTTGAGATGCCCATCCTGTATGCGGATGAGTGTTTGATTGCGGTCGACAAGCCGCATTTTCTGGCGACGACGCCCGGCGGACGCTATTTGCATGAAACAGCCTTGAGTCGCCTGCGAAAACATTTCAAAGAGGATGGCATCAGCCCTATTCACCGGCTGGACCGGGAAACAGCGGGTATTTTGCTGTTTTGTCGGGACCCGTCTGCCCGTGGGGCATATCAGTCCCTGTTTCAGCAAGGTGGCATTGAGAAGGAATATGAGGCGGTGGCACCATTTCAGGAAAAACTGGCAAGCGGGCTGGTGTACCGTAGCCGCCTGAAAGAGGTGCCGGGCCGTTTTGTGATGGAAGAAGTGGCGGGAGAGCCCAACAGCAGTACCGAAATCGTGTGCGAGCGACATTGGCAGACCGGGCAGGGCGATCATCGGGCGCTTTATCGCCTGCGCCCGCATAGCGGTCGCAAGCATCAGTTGCGGGTGCATTTGAGCAGCTTGGGTGCCCCCATTCTCAATGATGTGTTTTATCCGGAGTTGTTGCCCGAGCGCGCTGCCGATGATTTCAGTCAGCCGCTGCAATTGCTGGCGCGGCACATTGCATTCATCGACCCTTTGAGTGGCCAGCCACGGCGCTTTAGCAGCCAACGTCAGCTGGAGCTGGCCTAGTTGGCCTCAGCGTTCACGCCGCGACTCGAACTGCGGGCATCTTGAGTGAACGTCAGGCGGGCAACAGGTGTACGTCCCCTTGGCACACCAGCCGGTCCGGGCACTCAGTAATCGCGGAAAACCGCTTCGATCTCATCGTGTTCCAGCTTGTTGGCCAAGGACAGCATCAACAAGATTCGGGACTTTTGCGCGGGCAGGTAATGCGCTGCGATCGTGTGATGGTCGGCATCATAAGCGCTGTCTGTCACAGGCCCTGCAGGGATACGGGAGGCGCGGACACAGACCACGCCGAGCCGGTGAGCCAGGCTGACCCCTTCCAGCGCGCCAGGAGTCAGGCTGCCGTTTCCGGTTGCGGCCACTACCAGGCCCTGCACGCCGCTTTGGGCCGCGTGGCGATACAGTTCGGCCAGCGTGTCGGGATGATCGTAAAAAATCTGCACTTTGGGCAGGCTGTGCAAAGAGCGAACATCGAACAGGCTGCTGTGGGTATGGGGCAGCAGGCTGCGCATCATGAAACGAGCCTGGCCGCCCGCTACCAGTCCCAGTGGGCCGGCATCGGGCGAACCAAATGCGCCGGTCTGGGTGGTGTGTTGCTTGCTCAGAAAACGGGCGCTGTGAATCTGGTCATTGAGCAGCACCAGCACGCCCTGATCCTGAGCCCGCGACGAGCAGGCCACTTGCACTGCCTGGTATAGGTTCAGCGGTCCGTCGGCGCTCAGGGCCGAGGCCGGGCGCATGGCCGCTGTCATCACCACCGGCTTATCGGTTTTCAGGGTCAGGTGCAGGAAAAAAGCACTTTCTTCCAGGGTGTCGGTGCCATGGGTAATGACGGCGCCGTTGATATCGGGGCGTGCCAGCAGCGCATTGAGTTTGTGGGATAGCTCCAACAGCATCCGCGAACTCATGGCCCGACTGTCCACGTTGAAAATCTGGTGGCATTCCAGGTCGGCCAGCTCATTGAGAGCCGGTACGGCTTGTAAAAGCGTTTCCACGCCCTGGGTGATGTCGTAGTCAGTCAGGCCCAGATTGGATTGGGTGGTGGCGGCAATCGTGCCGCCGGTGCCCACCAGGGCCAGTTTGGGGCGTGTTGGCATGTGACAGTGCTCCGCGTCCAGTTGTTATGGTCGGTAGGGCGCACAGTCTGGGTGAACGTCGGTTCAACGGCGAACTTTCAACCAGCGCTCGATCAGGTGTACTACCGACAGCAGGGTAAAGTTAATCAGCAGGTACAGCAGGCCCGCAATCACGAAGGTCTCGATGATGGCGTAGTTCTGGTTCATCAAGCGTTTGGCATGGCCGGTCAGATCCATGACGGCAATGGTCGAGGCCAGACTGGTGCCTTTGATGGCCAGCACGATTTCATTGCTGTAGGCCGGCAAGGCCTGGCGGATGGCCAGGGGGAAGACGACGCGGCGAAAGCGCATCCAGGCGGACATGCCGATGGATTTGGCGGCCTCGATCTGGCCGACCGGAACGGCCTGAAAGCCCCCACGGAACACTTCGCTGACATAGGCGCCACTGTTCAGGCCAATGGCCAAAATGGCGCAGCGCATGCCATCGCTGAACAGCCACCATAGGGCGGGGGTCTCGCGCACAAAACTCACCGTGCCTACGCCGTAATACAGCAGAAATAACTGAACCAGCAGGGGGGTGCCCCGAAAAACGGTGCTGTAGCCAAAGGCAAAACCGTTCAGAAGACGGCTGTGGGACTGGCGCATCAGGGCCAGGGACAGGCCGATGAACAGCGACAGCACAATGCCCCACAGACCGATATACACGCTCATGCCAAACCCTTTGAACAGGGTTTCGATGGTCGTGTTGAATAATTCCAGATCTATCATGGCCGGGCTCTCATGCCTTTGCCGGTATAGCGTTCGGCCAGTAAAAACAGGGCCTGACTACAGGCACCGATCAGAAAATAAAGCACACCCGCAATCAGGTACATGGCCATCGGTTCGCGTGTGTTGGCCGCTCCCAGGGTGGCGGCGCGCATGATTTCGACCAGGCCGACCAGCGAGATCAGGGCGGTGTCCTTGAGTGCGGTCTGCCAGACATTATTGGCGCCGGGCAAGGCATACCAGAACATTTGCGGCAGGATAATGCGGCGCAGGCGCTGCCAGGATGACATGCCGATGGCCTTGGCCGCCTCGATCTGGCCTTCAGGAATGGCCTGCAAGGCGCCGCGAAAGACTTCCACGCTGTACGAGCCGGCAATCAGGCCAATCGCCAAAATGCCCACCAGGGCGGGAAACCAGCGGGTGACGACATCTTCCATGCGCATGAAGTCGGCCAGATCGGAGACAAATTGCACCGAGCCGAAAAACAGCAGATAGATGATGAGCAGCTCAGGGATGCTGCGCACAACCGTGGTGTACAAGCTGACGGGGCCACGCAGCCAGCGTGGCCCGTTGGTCTTGATGCTGGCTCCTGTAATTCCAATGACAACGCCAAGGGCCATGCCCAAAACGGAGATCAGCAAGGTCATTGCCGCTCCGCGAAGGAACATCCAGCCCCAGCCTTCGCGCAGCACATTAAAAATGGTCTCTAGCATCAAGTGGTACTTCTCGACTTATTTCTTGCAGATCTCGTAGTTGGCGATGTCGATGTCAAACCACTTTTCGCTGGCGGTCTTGACGGTGCCATCGTCAATCAACTTGCACAGGGCAGCATCAACCTTGGCTTTCAGTTCTGCATTGTCTTTGTGGATACCGACGGCAATGCCGTAACCCAGCGTCTCGGGATCGGAGGAGCCCTTGATGACCAGCTTGGACAGGGCAAAGTTCTGCTCGCCAACCTTATGCAGAAATTTGGACTGAGAGGTCAGGTCGGCAAAGGTGCCGTTCAGACGACCGGCGTCCAGATCAATTTGCATCTGGTCCAGGGTTTCGTAATTCTTGACAGTGGTCTTGGGGGCTTTCTTGGCCAGGAAAGCGCCATGTGTGGTGCCGCCCTGAACGCCAATCGTTTTACCGGCCAGGCCGTCAAAAATGGTCTGTTCGTTGTCGGCGCCGATCAGCTCGCTGTTCTTGGGCAACACGAAAATCGCGTCTTCAACGGCGTAAGGAATACTGAAATTGACGCGCTTGGCACGCTCGGGTGTATAGGACATGCCCGAGATGATCAGGTCAAAGCGTTTGGCATCCAGGGAAGGAATCAGGCTGTCAAAGGCTTGCACGATGAATTTGCAATCGCTGTTCAGCTCTTTGCACAGGGCTGCGCCAATATCGGCGTCAAAGCCGGTGACTTTACCAGCGGCGTCCACCATGCTCCATGGCGGGTAACCACCTTCGGTACCGATTTTCAGGGTGTCTGCCATTGCAGCCTGGGAGCCCAACAGGGCCAGGCTTGCACAGATCAGGGTCTTGCTGAGGAAACTCATGGTCTGGCTCTCCTTTGTGGAAAGGCTGGTCAGGGCCGTCTCAGCCCTGCTGGTTTTCCAGCCGGTGTCGTATGCACGAAGCGATGATCTTACTGCATTGGTTGTAAAAACTGCTGTAGACGCTCGGATTGTGGCCTATCGAACAGGTCTTTGGGGTGGCCGCGCTCTTCAATCAGGCCGTTGTGCATGAAAATGGTCTCGGAAGAGACGTCGCGCGCAAAGTTCATTTCGTGGGTCACCAAAATCATGGTGCGGCCTTCCTGGGCCAATTGGCGAATCACACGCAGCACCTCGCCCACCATTTCCGGGTCCAGCGCCGAGGTCGGCTCGTCAAACAGCAAGACATCCGGGTCCATGGCCAGGGCGCGGGCAATGGCCACACGCTGCTGCTGTCCGCCCGACAGCTCGGCTGGATAGGCATCACACTTAGTGCTCAGACCCACCTTGCCCAGCAGTTCGCGGGCGTAGTCGGCCGCTTCCCGGGCCGGACGTCCTTTGACATGGATGGGGCCTTCGGTGACGTTTTGCAGCACCGTGCGGTGCGACCAAAGATTGAAGTTCTGAAACACCATGCCCAGGCGTGCGCGGACTTGTTCAAGCAGGCGCGGATTGTCCGTCTGGCAAATTCCTTTGCGATTGCGGTGGCTGCGCAAAATGTCATTGCCGATTTGGATCTCGCCCTGATCGGGGACGACCAGATGGTTGATGCAGCGCAGCAAGGTGCTTTTGCCCGAACCGGAGGCACCGATGATGGAAAGCACATCGCCCTTGTGGGCTTGCAGGGAAATGCCCTTGAGCACCTCGTTGGTGCCAAAGCGTTTGTGGATGTCGCGTACCTGGACCGCCGCGTTCAGGTCATTGTTATTCACAGCAACGTCCTTGCGGTCAAAGAGAAAGGGGGTAAGGGTTTCATACGGGTGTCATATCCTGGATGCCCGATTCTACCGCTTTCCCCCTGTTTTTTTTGCACAGGCGCTGTATTTTGCTCATAAAAAGCGGCATAAACCGGGTATGCCGCCTTACAAGCTTAAGGATACAGGCCGCGTACCTGACGAGATTCCAGAATGCGGGCGCAACCCACGATAAAGGCAGCCGTGCGCAAGGTGACGTTGTGCTCCTTGGCGACCGCCGCCACGGTGGTGTAGGCCGAGCGCATCATCATTTCCAGACGGTTGTTGATCTCGTCCTCGGTCCAGAAGAAGCTGGAGAAGTCCTGGACCCACTCGAAATAGGACACGGTGACACCACCGGCGTTGGCGACCACGTCCGGCACAATGGTCACGCCCTTGCTGTTCAGAATGTCGTCGGCTTCGGGGGTGGTGGGGCCATTGGCACCCTCGATCACAATGCGGGCGCGAATGCGGTCGGCATTGTGCTTGTTGATCTGGCCTTCCAGGGCAGCCGGAATCAGCAGATCGGTTTCAATGTGCCAGAAGTCTTCATTGGCGATGGCCTCCGCGTTGGGAGCGCCGGCCAGACCCTTGTGCTGTTCCATGTGGTTCAGCAAGGCCAGTACATCCAGGCCGTTGGGGTTGTACACGGTGCCGGTGTGGTCCTGTACGGCCAGCACCTTGGCGCCGGCTTCCTGGAACAGACGCGCCGCAGTGCCGCCCACATTACCGAAGCCTTGCACAATGACGCGTGCGCCGTTCAGGTCGATGCCGGCATCACGGGCCGCTTCGCAGCCTACGGTAAATACGCCGCGCCCGGTGGCTTCCACCCGGCCCAGGCTGCCGCCCAGGGACACGGGCTTGCCGGTGACCACCCCTGTGCTGGTGCCGCCCACGTTCATGGAATAGGTGTCCATCATCCAGGCCATGGTCTGGGCGTTGGTGTTGACGTCCGGAGCGGGAATGTCCTTGTTGGGGCCGATGATCACGCCGATCTCGCTGGTGTAGCGGCGGGTGATGCGCTCCAGTTCGGCCTGGGAGTAGTTGCGCGGGTCAATACGAATACCGCCCTTGGCACCGCCAAATGGCAGATTCACGGCAGCCGATTTGATCGACATCCAGGCAGCCAGGGCCATCACTTCGGACAAGGTCACGTCCTGGTGATAGCGCACGCCGCCCTTGCCAGGGCCACGGGAAGTATTGTGCTGAACGCGGTAGCCCTCAAAATGAGCCACGGTGCCGTTATCCAGTTCAATGGGGACATCGACAATCAGTGTGCGCTTGGGACGCTTGAGTGTTTCAACCCATCGGGACAGTTTGCCCAGATACGGTGTGACTCGCTCCACTTGTTCGAGATAAATACCCCACGGGCCGACGTCGTCGGCGTTCAGGTATGACGGCAAAGCATGGGTGGGACGATCTGTCATGAGCTCCTCGATAAGGTTGGGGAAACGGGATGCGAGTACACCGTGAAGACGCCAATGGCATACAGACGTGCAACGGGGCAAACACGCGGTCGATGGGCTTAGCGATGGCCGTGTGTAACAGTTATGCTATCGGAAATGGCCGCTGTTGTGTTTGCAGCGTTTGCAATGATTTTCTCTGGATGCGTGTGCATTGATGGCTTTTTCTGACTCTTCCCTTTCAGGTCGGCTGGCGCAGCTGCGCCAGCGTATCGAACAGGCTTGCCTGCAGGCTGGCCGCCCTGCCAATGCGGTGGCTCTGTTGCCGGTAAGCAAAACCTTTCCTGCGCCCGTGCTGGCCCAGGCCCTGGATTTGGGCTTGTCGCGAATGGGGGAGAACAAGGTTCAGGAGATTCGGGACAAGCAGGCAGAGCTGGCCGATCGCGCGGTCCAGTGGGTGATGATAGGCCATCTGCAAAGCAATAAGGCCAAAGATATCGCTCGTTTGGCCAGCGAAGTGCAATCTTTGGACCGTTTGTCGCTGGCTCAGGCCCTGGATAGACACCTGCAAACCGAACAGCGCAGCCTGGATGTGCTGATTCAGGTCAAGACCTCGCCCGAGCCCAGCAAGTTTGGTCTGGCACCGCAAGAGCTGCCTGCGTTCATGCAATCCCTGCGCTCACTGGACACCTTGAAGGTGCGCGGCTTGATGACCATGGCCGTCAATAGCGATGATCCGCAGGCCGTGCGCGCCTGTTTCGCACAGTTGCGCCAGTGGCGTGACCGTCTGGTGGAATTGGGCTATGAACAGGTGCAAGGCCTGTCCATGGGCATGAGCGGAGATTTCGAACTGGCGATTCAGGAAGGTTCTACCGAAGTCCGGCTTGGCTCGGCCCTGTTTGGCGCACGTGACTATGGCTGATCGATATCCGCATCGTTACTAATGCCCTGGGTGAGGCGCTCCGCGCATAATGTCTCTGCGCATCCCGGACGGGATGCTTAAAACTTAAAAAAAAGCGGCGCCAAAAGCGCTGCCTGCATGCACAGAGGAGACATCATGCATTGGAAAAAATTTGGAGCCGGTGTGCTGTTGCTGGGCGCCACCCTGACCGGAACGGCGTTGGCAGCGAACTGGCCTCAGTCGGCAGTGACCTGGGTCGTACCCTATCCCGCAGGGGGCGGTTCTGACGTGATAGCCCGGCTGGTCGCCAAACAGTTGGAAAGCAGCCTTGGACAGACACTGATTGTGGAAAACAAACCGGGGGCTGCCACCATTATTGGCGCAACCTACGTCAGCAATGCCAAGCCGGATGGCTATACCGTGGGTACGGCCGATTCGGGCACGCTGGCCTTTAATTCCTCCTTGTACAGCAAACTGCAGTACGATCCCGCCGCGTTTACCTACGTGGGTGGCCTGGCCCGCTTTCCCTTGATGCTGGCAGTCCCGCAAGAGTCTCCGTACAAAACGGTGGCCGAGCTCCTGGAAGCGGTTCGCGCCCAGCCTGAAAAACTGACCGCCTCATCTGCAGGCAGTGGCTCGCCCCACCATCTGGCCCTCGAAATGTTCAAGCAACGCACGGACAGCAAAATCGTGCATGTGCCCTACAAAGGAGCCGCGCCGGCCATTCAGGATCTGTTGGGCGGTCAGGTGGATATGTCCTTTGTGGATTCCGCTGCCGCGCTCTCTCATATAAAGGCGGGCAAACTGCGGGTGCTGGCGCTTGCCACTCCCGAGCGCAGCAGTCTGATGCCGCAGGTGCCGACCATGGCCGAGGCCGGGATTGCCGATTTCTACGCCTACGCCTGGCAAGGACTGGTAGGCCCTCCCAAGATGGCTGAGGACGCGCGTGAACGCTTGAGCCAGGACCTGATGCAGGCTCTGAAAACGCCTGAACTGGCTCAGCGTATTCGCGATATGGGCGTGGAGCCCATGCCGATGACGTCCGATGAGTTCCGGGCTTATGCCGAGCGCGAGCGTGCCGACTGGGCCGCCGTGATCAAACGGGCCGACATCCGCCTGGACTGACCGGAATGCGGTCGGAGGCGACCGCATCATCAGGCGGCATATTCATCGCCGTAACGTTTCAGGCCGTCCAGGTCCAGAACCTGGACGCCCCCATACTTGATCAGTAACAGCCCTTCGTTTTCCAGCTGACGCAGGGCCTGGTTGGCCCGTTGGCGCGACACCCGCGCCAGATAGCCGATCTCTTCCTGGGTGATGTCCAGGCGCAGACCTTTTCCGGGGTAGAGCAGTGGATTGAACAGCTCTGCCAGACAACGTGCCACGCGGGCATCGGGCGTAGACAGGCTGTTGTACTCAGCCTTGCCGATAAATTGCGCCACACGTTCATTGAGCTGATGCAGGAGGTAGCGGTTGAAAGCAATGCTCTGGTCCAGCAAATCGTTGAAACTGTGCATGGGCAAGCGGGCCACCTGGCTGTCGCGCAAGGCCACCACATCGTATTTGCGCTCTTCGTTTTTCAGCAAGGAGCCTTCCCCTATCCAGCCGCCGGCTGGCACCCCGGTCATGGAGGCGATCTTGCCTTCAGAGTTTCCGACCGACACCTTGAGCAAACCCGAGAGCACACCAATCCAGGCTGTGGCGCGCTCTCCCTTGCGTTCGACGATGGCTCCGGCCTCGTAGGCGGTAATGAGCGTGTCGCGGCGCACTCGCTCTTGCAGCTCCGGCGTCAACAGGCGAAACCAGGCGGCTCGCTCGGATAAAGCATCTACAACATGCATGAGGATTAACCCTCGATAAAGGTCGAATGTCATGTCCGTGACAATCTTCGGGACGGGCAGCCGATAACTTGATTAATAACAGGCTGCAAATAGCGTGAAGGCATAACATGTGCCTTCTGCCGCAATCATAAGCAGCCTCCTGGACCATAACAAGCCGGGAAAATTCGGAGGAGACATGGTTGTGCGGATGGATAAAGAGCAGGTAGCGGGTTTACCCGGCACCTTCCCAGCCTGGATAGAACACCATGCCCAGGTGCGTGGCGACAAAGTCGCCATGCGCGAAAAAGACCTGGGAATCTGGCAGACCTGGACGTGGCGGGAGCTAGCCGAACAGGCCGAGCAACTGGCTGCGGGCCTGGCCGGGCTGGGTGTCAAAGACGGTCAGCATGTCGCGGTGATTGGTGAGAATCGCCCGCGCCTTTACCTGGCCATGATGGCGGCGCAGATGCTGGGCGCCGTACCCGTGCCGCTGTATCAGGATGCAGTGGCTCAGGAGATGCTGCACGTCTTGCTGGATGCCAGCATACGTGTGGCGGTGGTCGAGGATCAGGAGCAGGTCGACAAGTTGCTGGAAGTCTGGGATCAATGCCCGGACCTGGACGCGCTGATCTATGACGACCCGCGCGGTTTGCGTAACTATCAGCAAGAGCAACTGCAATACATCGAGCAGGTCATGGAGCAGGGGCGTTTGCAACTGACGCATGATCCCGATTGCGTACGCCGCATCTGGAAAGCGATTGCTCCGGATCATGCAGCCGCCATGTTCTACACCTCCGGCACCACCGGCAAGCCCAAGGGTGTGGTTCTTACGCATGCGGCCCTGATTGATCGCGGGCTGGCCATTCAGGAGCTGGAATCGCTGACCGATGCCGAGGAAGTCCTGGCGTATCTCCCCCCTGCCTGGATCGGGCAGAACATGTTTTCCTACACGCAGTTTCTGGTGACAGGCTTTACGGTGAATCACCCGGAGTCGCCCGAAACCGTGTCCATAGACCTGCATGATATTGGCCCCACCTATTATTTTGCGCCGCCACGCGTGCTGGAGGGCTTGCTGACGCAAGTCACGATTCGCATGGAAGATGCCAGCGCCCTCAAACGCGGACTGTACAGGCGTTTTATGGCCTTGGCTCAACGCGTGGGCGTGAAGATTCTGGACAAACGACCCGGTGTGGGCCTGTGGGACCGGCTGTGCTATGGCCTGGGCAATATCCTGATCTACGGCCCCTTGCGCAATGCCCTGGGCATGAGCCGCGTGCGCGTTGCCTACACCGCTGGCGAGGCGATTGGCCCGGATCTGTTTGATTTTTATCGTTCCATCGGCATCAACCTGAAGCAGCTCTATGGCGCTACCGAGACGTCTGTTTTCGTGTGCGTGCAGGAAGATGGTCATGTGCGGGCCGACACCGTAGGCCCACCTGTGAAAGGGGTGGAAATCCGCGTGGCCGATAACGGCGAGATTCAGGTGCGCAGCCCCGGACTGTTCAAGGAGTACTACCGCAATCCTGAGTCCACCGCCGAATCCTTTACCGAAGATGGCTGGTATCACACGGGGGATGCGGGGTATCTGGATACCGATGGTCAGCTAAAGATCATCGACCGCGCCAAGGATGTGGGCAAATTGGCCGACGGCTCCCTGTTCGCGCCCAAGTACATCGAGAACAAGCTCAAGTTCTTTCCCTTTATCAAAGAGGCGGTGGCGTTTGGTGACGGCCAGAAAGAGGTCTGTGCCTTCATCAATATTGATCTGGAAGCCGTGGGCAACTGGGCCGAGCGCCGCAATCTGCCTTATGCCGGCTATACCGATCTGGCTGGCAAACCCGAGGTCTATGCCTTGATTCGTGACTGCGTGGCGCAGGTGAACGAGGATCTGGCCAGCGACCCCAAACTGGCGGGATCGCGCATCAGCGCCTTTCTGATTCTGCATAAGGAACTGGACCCCGATGACGATGAGCTCACCCGTACCCGTAAAGTACGCCGGGGCTTTATTGCTCAAAAATACAAGGTGCTGGTCGATGCCCTGTTCAATGGACTGGACCGGCAGTTTGTGGAGACAGAAGTGAAGTTCGAGGATGGGCGCAGCGGTCGCATTTCGGCAGACCTGCACATTGAGCGCATGACAGACGCAGCAGCAAGGAGCGCATGATGAGTGAGGCGCAAGTGGCGGGCCGTCGCATAGGCCCGGTGATACTGGATTTGAAAAATATTTCCTTGTCCTTTGGTGGGGTGAAAGCCTTGACCGACATCTCGTTCAACATTCGTGAACACGAGATTCGCTCCATCATTGGTCCGAACGGAGCCGGCAAAAGCTCCATGCTGAACGTCATCAATGGCGTGTATGCGCCACAACAAGGCGAGATTGTTTTACGCGACCAGAGTTATGCCCGCATGAACTCGCGTCACACCGCCGAGCAGGGTATTGCCCGCACCTTTCAGAACCTGGCCCTGTTCAAGGGCATGAGTGTGCTGGACAACATCATGACGGGTCGCAACCTGCACATGAAAAGCGGTGTGTTTGCTCAGGCCTTGCGTCTGGGGGCGGCCGAGCGTGAAGAGATTCGCAACCGTGAATACGTGGAAGGCATCATCGATTTTCTGGAGATCCAGGCCTACCGCAAAACGCCGGTGGGGCGACTGCCGTATGGCCTGCAAAAACGGGTGGATCTGGGGCGCGCCCTGGCAATGCAACCGAGCATTCTGCTGCTTGATGAGCCCATGGCGGGCATGAACATCGAAGAAAAGCAGGATATGTGCCGCTTCATTCTGGACGTGAACGAAGAGTACGGCACCACGATTGTGTTGATTGAACACGATATGGGCGTGGTCATGGATATTTCGGACCGCGTGGTGGTCCTGGACTATGGCAAGAAGATTGGTGATGGGGTACCGGACGAAGTGCGGCAGAACCCGGACGTCATCCGCGCCTATCTTGGCGCTGGCCATTGAGGGGAACGGACATGGCATTTTTTCTTGAAACCTTGTTGGGCGGCTTGATGAGCGGGATGTTGTACGCCCTGGTCGCGCTGGGCTTTGTCCTGATCTTCAAAGCATCGGGTGTCTTTAACTTTGCACAGGGCGCTATGGTGCTGGTGGCCGCTCTGGCCATGGCCCGTCTGTCGCAGTGGATTCCACAGTGGCTGGGTATGGAGCCCGGCTTATTGGGCAATGTGCTGGCCTTTATTGTCTCGGCCATCTTGATGTTTGTGCTGGCTGTCGTCATCGAGCGTTGGGTGTTGCGTTACCTGGTCAATCAGGAAGGCACGACCTTGTTGATGGCCACGATCGGCATCAGCTACCTGCTCGATGGCCTGGGCCAGATCGTGTTTGGCAGTTCGGTGTACTCCATCGATGTGGGGATGCCCAAAGACCCGGCGTTCATCCTGGAGTCCGTGTTTGAAGGTGGTGTGCTGGTCAGTCTGGAAGACCTGAGCTCGGCCGTAGTGGCGGCCTTGCTGGTGGTGGCCCTGGCCATCTTCTTCCAATACACCAGCGTGGGCCGTGCCCTGCGGGCGGTGGCAGACGATCACCAGGCGGCGCAGTCAATCGGTATTCCCCTGAACCGTATCTGGGTTGTGGTCTGGACCGTAGCCGGTTTGGTGGCCCTGGTCGCCGGGATTATCTGGGGCTCCAAATATGGGGTGCAGTTCACCTTGTCGACCGCTGCGCTGCGCGCCTTGCCGGTGGTGATTCTGGGTGGCCTGACTTCGGTGCCTGGCGCCATTGTGGGTGGCCTGATTATCGGTGTGGGCGAGAAGGTGTCCGAGGTGTACCTGGGCCCTTATGTGGGCGGCGGCATCGAGATCTGGTTCGCTTATGTGCTGGCCCTGGTGTTCCTGCTGTTCCGACCACAAGGTCTGTTCGGCGAGAAGATTATTGATCGCGTCTGAGGTGGAGTCGATATGATTTACCGCGAAAATGGTCAGTTCAAAAGCAGCTATCGGGCTGACCAGCAGATTTTCCCCATCCGCCAGGATCGCTATGTGGTGTTGGGCTTGTTGCTGGTGGCATTCCTGGTGGTGCCTGCCATGGCATCCAACTACTTCCTGCAAGCCATTCTGATCCCCTTTCTGATCCTGTCTCTGGCAGCCATTGGCCTGAACATCCTGGTGGGCTATTGCGGCCAGATCTCGATTGGTTCGGGCGCCTTCATGGCCGTGGGGGCATATGCCGCCTGGAACTTTGGCGTCCGTATTCCGGAGTTGCCGCTGGTGTTGCAAATCCTGCTGGGTGGCGTGTTTGCCACTCTGGTGGGCGTGGCCTTTGGCATCCCCAGCTTGCGTATCCGTGGCTTGTACCTGGCTGTCACGACACTGGCCGCACAGTTCTTTGTGGATTGGGCTTTCCTTCGCATTGCCTTTTTCACGAACTATTCGCCTTCGGGCAACGTGTCGGTACCTGCCTTGAGTGCCTTTGGTTTGCCGGTTCAAACCCCCATGCAAAAGTACTTGTTTGTGCTGATCTTCGTGGTGGTGTTTGCCCTGTTGGCCAAGAACCTGGTGCGTGGCGCGATTGGCCGCCAATGGATGGCAATCCGTGACATGGATGTGGCGGCCGAGGTCATTGGTATCCGTCCGGTCTATGCCAAGCTCACCGCCTTTGCCGTCAGCTCTTTCATCATCGGTGTTGCCGGTGCCCTGTGGGCCTTTATCCACCTGGGTTCCTGGGAGCCGCTGGCCTTTGACCTGAATCGTTCCCTGCAACTGCTGTTCATTGTCATCATCGGTGGACTGGGCTCGATTGTGGGCAGTTTCTTCGGCGCTGCCTTCATGGTTTTGCTGCCGGTGCTGTTGACCAACGTGCCGCACTGGTTTGGTGTGTCCATTGGGGTGGATACCGCTTCGCACATTGAGCACATGGTGTTCGGTGCCCTGATTGTGTTTTTCTTGATTGTGGAGCCGCACGGTTTGGCTCGACTCTGGAGTATTGGTAAGGAAAAGCTGCGTTTGTGGCCCTTCCCCCATTAACAGCAGGTAGGCAGTTCATTACAACAACAGCCCCGCCCATCGGGACGGGGTATTCAGACACATGGTACTTATCGGAGGACCAGGAGATGACAACACGACTGAAACGCGCTGTGCTCGGTTTGAGTGCTTGCGCTGCAATGCTGACCATGAGTACAGCCGCTGTGGCAGCCGAGGAACAGTACGTTCCACTGCTGACCTACCGCACCGGCTCCTTTGCGCCATTGGGTATCCCGTGGGCGGACGGCAAGCTGGACTATCTGGCTTTGGTCAATGAACGCGATGGCGGTGTCAATGGCGTCAAGCTGGTGTACGAGGAATGTGAGACCGCGTACGCCACCGACCGCGGCGTGGAGTGCTACGAGCGCATGAAAGGCAAGAATGGCGGGGCATCGGGTTTTGACACGCAGTCTACGGGCATTACCTTCGCCTTGACTGACAAGGCCTTTGTGGATGGGGTGCCCATTGAGACCATGGGCTACGGCCTGTCGCACTCGGCCAACGGGGCGGTGTTTGAGTGGAACTTCCCCTTGCTGGGTACGTACTGGACCGCGGCGGACGTCATGATTCAGGACATTGCCAAGCAAGTGGGTGAGGACAAGCTGAAAGATCAGCGTATTGCCCTGGTCTATCACGACTCGCCTTACGGCAAAGAGCCGATTGCGCTGTTGCAGGCTCGTGCCAAAGAGCAAGGCTTTAAATTGGATCTGTACCCGGTGACAGCGCCTGGCGTGGAGCAGAAGTCCACCTGGCTGCAGGTGCGCAAGAACCGTCCTGATTTCGTTTTGCTGTGGAGCGCCGGGATCATGACGCCTACCGCCATCCGTGAAGCGCAGGCCGTGGGTTACCCCCGCGACAAGATCTACGGCATCTGGTGGGCTGCCTCCGAGAGCGATGTGGTCGATCTGGGCCAGACTGCCAAGGGATACAAGGGCATTACCATCCACAACAGTGCTGCCGATGGTCCGGTGCATGATGCGGTGCGCGAGATGCATGCCAAGGGCAAAGGCGCTGAAAACGGCGACAAGTACGTGGGTACGCTGGCCCACACTCGCGGCATGATGATCTCCATGATGCAGGTCGAAGCAATCCGCGCGGCTCAGGAAAAGTTCGGCAAAGGCAAACACATGACCCCCGAGCAAGTGCGCTGGGGTTTTGAAAACCTGAACCTGGACGAGGCGCGTCTGAAAGAGCTGGGCTTTGAGGGCATCATGCGCCCCATCAAAACCTCATGCAGCAATCACATGGGTGACGACTGGGCGCGTATTGTGCAGTGGGATGGCAACAAATTTGAAGTCGTGTCCGACTGGTATCAGTCCGACAAGAAATTTGTCGATCCGCTAGTCAAGGAAATGTCGGCCAAGTACGCCGCCGAGAAGAAAATTACGCCTCGCAACTGCGAAGGCTAAACCCAGGCGCCCAGGGTTCGCCCTGGGCACTGCATTGCGTGGGGAAGATTATGAGTGAGACCGTAGGCCAAGTGGATGAGACGCCCGCCCTGCTGGACGTCAATGGCATCGAAGTGATTTACAACCACGTCATTTTGGTGCTCAAGGGCGTGTCCTTGCGGGTGCCGGAGGGGCGGATTGTTGCCTTGCTGGGCGCCAACGGTGCCGGTAAAACCACGACCTTGCGGGCCGTATCAAATTTGCTGCGCGCCGAGCGCGGCGATGTGACCAAAGGCCAGATCCATCTGCGTGGTGAGCGTATTGATCAGCTGACGCCGGCCGATCTGGTCAAGCGCGGCGTGGTGCAGGTGATGGAAGGGCGTCATTGTTTCGCGCACTTGAGCATTGAAGAAAATTTATTGACGGGGGCCTATACCCGCTCCTTGTCGCGTGGCGACCTGAGCGCCGAGCTGGACAAGGTCTACCAGTATTTTCCGCGACTCAAGCAGCGCCGTGCCAGTCAGGCTGGCTATACCTCTGGCGGTGAGCAGCAAATGTGTGCCATTGGCCGCGCCTTGATGGCCGATCCGGGCATGATTTTGCTGGACGAACCGTCCATGGGACTCGCACCGCAGGTGGTGGAAGAAATTTTCGAGATTGTGCGGGATCTGAATCAGCGCGAGCGAGTCAGTTTCCTGCTGGCCGAGCAAAACACCAACGTGGCCCTGAAATATGCTGACTATGGCTACATCCTGGAAAACGGCCGGGTCATGATGGACGGACCGTCGCAGGCGCTGGCCGAGAACGAGGACGTCAAGGAGTTTTACCTGGGTGTGTCAGGAGGAGAGCGCAAGAGCTTTCGCGACAATAAATTTTACCGGCGTCGCAAGCGCTGGCTGGCGTAACGCCCAGGAATTTCCATGTATCAGCCGGGTCTGGCCTGTACTGAACAGCAGCAGGATCAGCACAGGGAAAGACCTGCCACCGGGATGCACATGAGGTGCCGCCCTTGGCCTTTTGACGTTTTGAGTTTTGGGCTGCTTCTGGCTGCACAAGGTGTGGCTGCGGAGCTTGGCATTGACACGCCTTTGTCTGTGGACAGCAGATTGGTTTGGCGCAGCGTGTTGGGATGCCAATTCATCCCACTGGAGGAGAAATGAGCGAGTATTACGATGAGCGCGAGACCCTGGAACCGGACGAGCGCGAAGCCGATTTGATGACCCGTTTGCCGCAGGTGTTGCAGGCGGCAGCCCAGGGCGCCCCTGCCATTGCCAGGCAACTGGAGGGCGTGGAGCTGGCGGCCGTGCGCAGCCGCGAGGATCTGCTGGCCATCCCGGTGTTTCGTAAAAGTGAGTTGTTGCAGGCCCAGCTTCAGGCTCGGGAGCAGGCACGGGCCGGGCAGTCTTCGGCCGCTTACGCGCAGGCTGTCTTTGGGGGCTTTTCCTCCATCTCCTGGGGAGCGGCCCGCAAGGTGTTTGCCTCGCCCGGCCCCATGTACGAACCTGAAAGCCGCCGCTCGGACTATTGGGGTTTCGCGCGTGCCCTGTATGCGGCAGGTTTTCGGCGTGAAGAACTGATTTTCAATTGTTTTTCTTATCACTTCACTCCGGCAGGTTCCATGATGGAAACGGCCGCGCATGCACTCGATTGCACTGTATTTCCCGGTGGGGTGGGCCAAACCGAGCAGCAGGTGCAGGCTATGGCCGATTTGCGCCCTCATGGCTACACCGGCACACCCAGTTTTCTGAAAATCATCATGGAAAAAGCCCAGGCCATGCAAATTGCCTTGCCGGGTCTGAGCAAGGCTTTGTTTTCAGGTGAGGCCTATCCGCCGTCGTTGCAAAAGTGGTTCAGCGAGCAAGGGGTGGCAGGCTACCAGGCTTATGGCAGTGCAGATCTGGGCATGATCGCCTACGAAACCCAGGCTCGCGAAGGCTTGGTGTTGAATGAAAACCTGATCCTGGAAATTGTGCGTCCTGGCACGGGACAGCCGGTGGCCCCGGGTGAAGTGGGCGAGGTCGTGGTGACTTCTTTCAATCCCGACTATCCGCTGGTGCGCTTCGGGACGGGGGACCTGTCTGCCGTGTTGCCTGGACAATCCCCCTGCGGCCGCACCAATCAGCGTATTCGCGGCTGGATGGGGCGTGCGGATCAGACTACCAAGGTGCGGGGCATGTTTGTGCATCCGGGGCAGGTGGAGCAGATTCGTATGCGGCACAAAGAATTGGGGCAAGCCCGTCTGGTGGTACGCGGGGCCAGTGGCCAGGATCAGATGGTGTTTCAGGTGGAAGTGAGCGCACAGCCCGACGGGCTGGAAAGCGCCTTGGCGGATTCGATCCGTGAGATCACCAAACTGCGCGCCCAGGTGGAGTTTATGGCACCTGGCGCCCTGCCAAGGGATGGTAAAGTCATCGAGGACCAACGCAGCTACGATTAATTTGCCATATAGATATGCACACAAGTAGCGTTCGGGCTGCGGTACTATTTCAGGAAAATAGCCAATACCTATATCTTTTGAGGAGAGCCCGATGCGCTTTGTGCCAGTTTCTGCTGTTGTCCTGGCCTTGATGGCCAGCCTGCCTGCTGCCCAGGCAGCCACCTTGGACAATGTCCAACAGCGCGGCCACGTGCTGTGTGGCGTGACCACCGGTTTTGCCGGGTTTTCGGCCCCCGATGACAAGGGGACCTGGACGGGCCTGGATATTGACGTATGTCGTTCGGTGGCGGCGGCCACCTTGGGTGATGCCAGCAAGTTCAAGGCGGTGCCTTTGAACTCCCAGCAGCGCTTCACAGCCTTGCAATCGGGCGAAATTGATCTTCTGGCCCGTAATACCACCGTGACCCAGCAGCGTGACACGGCGCTCGGTGCCATTCATGCCGGCATCAACTTTTACGATGGCCAGGGTTTTCTGGTGTCCAAGAAGCTGGGCGTGACCAGTGCCAAGGAACTGAACGGCGCTACCGTTTGCATGCAGACTGGCACGTCCAACGAAAATACGATGGCCGATTGGGCACGTGCCAACAAGGTTGACTACAAGCCAGTCGTGATCGAACAGTTCAACGAAGTGGTCAATGCTTTTGTGGCGGGTCGTTGTGACGTGTTTTCCACTGACGCCTCCGGTCTGGCGTCGATTCGCATCTCCAAAATGGAGAACCCGGACGATTATCTGGTTCTGCCAGAAATCATTTCCAAAGAGCCTTTGGGTCCCTTCGTTCGTCAGGGCGACGATGCTTGGCTGAACATTGTGAAATGGTCCCTGCAAGCCAGCTTCAATGCCGAAGAGTTGGGTGTGACGGCCGCCAACGTGGATGAAAAACTCAAAAGCGACAATCCCAACATTCAGCGTCTGCTTGGGGTGACGCCAGGTGCCGGCAAGAACCTGGGCCTGGACGAAAAATGGGCTTACAACATCATCAAGCAAGTCGGTAATTACGGCGAGTCTTTCGAGCGTAACGTGGGTAAAGGCAGCCCGCTGCAGATCGAACGCGGCCTCAATGCCCTGTGGATCGACGGTGGCCTGATTTACGGTCTGCCTATTCGTTAATCCTTTCGGGGTTCACGATATGCAAAAAGCAGCTCTCTTTGAGAGCTGCTTTTTTATTGACTGATGGGTCTGGGGGCTATGACGTTGCTGTGCGTTTTGCTCTTGGTCCCCGGATGGTGTGCGCTGCCCCGGGGACTGGTGGTGTAGGTATCGTCGTGGGGTGGAACACGGCCATACCTGGTCTGTCTAACTGCTGCGCACGGCTTTCGTATGGAAGACGTGCTGGATTGTTTGCCCCAATATGCCAAGCCTTACGGAGCAAACCGGAAGACCTAATTCTTGCGCCTCAACACCAGGGAAATCTTGGCAAAGGCTACTTGCAGATCCTGTGTGGCACCTTGAAAAATCACGGGACGACCACGTCGGGTAAAGCAGATCAGACGCTTGGAGTTGAACAGCGGCACAAATTTGGCAAAGTGGATGTCCTGCCATTGCACTTGCCGCTTCATGATCCAGCTCTGGCGTATGCCGGTCTGGTCAATTGTGGTGACCCCATGCCACATGTGCCAGGCAATCAGAATCAGGCCGGTAAACAGCAGTACCAGACTGCCCGCCAGCACGGGGCTGATAGCCGCCCCTTGCGGAGAGCCGGCGACCAAGGCAAACCGCACCCCGATCAGGGCCAGCACGACCCAGGCACTGGCAGCGACCCATTTGGGCCAGGAGCGGCCTTGAATGGGAAGCTGGCCCAGGTCGCTTAACAGGGCGTCAATTTCCTCTTTGGTGGGGGCTTGGCTCATCAGCACGCGGCGGCCCCTTGCTTGCGGGCGGCCAGGGCGTTACCGGCATTGCTGGCCGATTTACGCTTCAGGTGAGCCGAAATCCATTGTCCCGTCTCTACCACGGCGTTCAGATCAATGCCGGTCTCAATATCCAGGCCTTGCATCAGGAACAGTACATCTTCAGTCGCGACGTTGCCGGTTGCGCCCTTGGCGTAGGGACAGCCGCCCAGACCGGCCACGGAGCTGTGGAAAATATGAATGCCAGCCTGCATGGACGCGACGATATTGGCAATGGCCTGGCCGTAGGTGTCGTGGAAGTGGCCGGACACATGAGCTGGGTCTATGTGCTCGGTCACCATGCGCATAAGGTCATAAACCTGGCGGGCCGTGCCTACGCCGATGGTGTCGGCCACGTCGATCTCGTCACAGCCCAGTTCAATCAGGCGCTTGCCGACTTTCAGTACGTTGGACGGGGCTACCGCACCTTCATAGGGACAACCGAAAGAACAACTGATGGAGCCGCGCAAACGCAAACCGGCTTCTTTGGCAGCCTGGGCAACGGGGGCAAAGCGCTCCAGCGATTCTTCGATGCTGCAATTGATGTTGCGCTGGGAAAATGCCTCGCTGGCGGCGGCGAAGATCACCACTTCGTCCGCCTTGGCGGCTAGGGCACCTTCAAAACCACGCATATTGGGGGTCAGGACGGAATAAATCGTGCCGGGGCGACGGTCGATCATTGCCATCAACTCGGCGCCGTCGGCCATTTGCGGTACCCATTTGGGCGACACAAAAGAAGCTGCTTCCACATTCACAAAGCCAGCATGAGACAAACGGTTGACCAGCTCGACCTTGACGTCGGTGGGGATGAATTCTTTTTCGTTCTGCAAGCCGTCCCGGGGGCCGACCTCCACAATCTTGACGCGCGATGGGTATGACATGAAGTTTCCTGAAGGGATAGAGGGCTGGGGCCCGCAGGCCCTGACGTAATCGTCATGATACCTCTTGAGGGCCGGGGCTGGCGCCCTAGGAACTGCCCTATGGTTCTTAAGGCTTCAAGCGTTGAAAGCGGCCGTCGGGCAGGGCCTCGATACAGCCTGCCAGCTCCAGCTCGGCCAGGAAGGCGGGCAGTTCGGTAGCCAGCAGGCCGGTACGACGCATCAGTTGCTCCGGAGTCAAGGGGGCAAAGTCGATGCGCTCCAGGATGGGACGTAGTTCCTCGGGCAAGCTGTCATGGGCATGTGGCGTGGGTCCGGGCCGGGCAGGCGTGTCCCGGCAGACGTCGCCTTGGGCATTGCCCAGCTCGTCCAGAATATCTTGGGCGCTTTCAACCAGCTTGGCACCTTGACGAATCAGAGCGTGGCAGCCTCGAGCCAAAGGGGAGTGAATGGAGCCGGGAATGGCAAAGACTTCTCGCCCCAGCTCCCCGGCCAAACGGGCGGTAATCAGCGAACCGCTTTGTTTGGCGGCCTCCACCACCAGTACGCCCTTGGACAGCGCAGCCACAATGCGATTTCGACGCGGAAAGTGGTGGGGCAGGGCCCGTGTTCCCAGAGGGAATTCGCTCAGCAACAGCCCCTGAGCGCTGATTTGATGAGCCAGGTCGCGATGGGCGGCCGGGTAGACCAGATCCAGACCGGTACCCATGACCGCAAGGGTGCCGGCACCCTGAGAGCCGGCTTGCAAAGCTCCCTTATGGGCGGCCTGATCGATGCCGCTGGCCAGACCACTGATAATGCACCACCCCTTGGTCGCCAGGGTATGGGCAAAATCGGTCGCGGTTTCCTGTCCGGATTGGGTGGCGTTGCGCGCTCCCACAATAGCCAGCCCTTTACGCTGCAAGATACCTAGATCGCCATTTGCGTAAAGCAGCAGGGGAGCGTCGTGCAGATCCAGCAAGGCAGCCGGGTAGCTGGCGTCAGCCAAGGTCACGATATGGTGGCCAGGCTGTTTGAGCCATTGCACCGTTTGGTCTATGAGTGCCTGCAGCTCTTTCACCGGCTCCTGGCTGAGTTGTACCGCCAGTTCGCCAGGGATATGCCGCGACAGGGTTTGCACCGAGCTTTGGTAGATGTGCGGTGGCAGCCCGTAGGCCGCCAGCAATTGCCGGGCCTGGGCGGGTGCAAGCCCAGGCTCTAGCGACAGGCGCAACCAGGCATGCAATTCTTCCGAAATTTCATCCGAGCTAAAATAATGAGGCATAAGGCAGTGTGGCACGAAACGAAACCGTGTTCGGTGTAACCCCGATATTTTTATCCAGGGTGGATGTCGTTTGGTGACCAGGGCGTCGTGGTGTGCCGGGGCAATCGGATGCCGCTCTGAAACTTGTTTTATTATATCGACTTATCGCTTTTTCTTCGGACATGACAATGGCTTTGCTTCCCATCCTTAAATTTCCTGACCCCCGACTGCACACGGTGGCCAAACCTGTGCAGGAGGTCGATGACCGCATTCGCAAACTGGTCAAGGATATGGCCGAGACCATGTATGACGCGCCCGGTGTAGGCCTGGCTGCGACCCAGGTGGATGTCCACGAGCGGGTGGTGGTAATTGATGTGTCCGAAAGCGGCAATGAATTGCTGGTGCTGATCAACCCGGAAATCACCTGGAAAAGTGAAGAGCTGAAGGTGTACGAAGAGGGTTGCCTGTCCGTGCCCGATACTTATGACAAGGTCGAGCGTGCGGCCAGTATCCGTTTCAAGGCCCAGGACGAGAACGGACAGTGGTACGAGAAAGAAGCCGACGGCCTGCTGGCGGTGTGTGTGCAGCACGAGCTGGATCACCTGGATGGCAAGGTGTTTGTGGAGTATCTGTCCGTGCTCAAACGTGAACGTATTCGCAGCCGTTTGCGCAAGCAGCAGCGTGAAGCCCTGAAGGCAGGGCAATAGTTGCCATGCGTATTGTTTTTGCCGGTACCCCAGATTTCGCTCGTGTGGCCTTGGAAGCGCTGCTAGCCCAGGGTGTTGAGGTTTCCTTGGTCATGACGCAGCCGGATCGCCCGGCGGGTCGGGGTATGAAACTGAGCCCCAGCCCGGTCAAGCAGGCCGCCCTGAAGGCTGCTATCCCGGTCCTGCAGCCGCATAGTCTGCGCCTGGATGGCAAGTACCCCGAGGAGGCCGCCCAGGCCCGCCAGACATTGTTGGACGTGCAGCCCGATTTGATGGTGGTGGCCGCTTATGGTTTGATTTTGCCCAAGTGGACCTTGGAGCTGCCACGTTATGGCTGCTTCAATATTCACGCCAGTCTGCTGCCCCGCTGGCGTGGCGCGGCCCCTATTCAGCGGGCCATTCAGGCAGGCGATGCGGCAACGGGCATCACCATCATGCAGATGGATGAAGGCTTGGATACCGGCGATATGCTGGTGCGCAGCGAGCTGCCCATTCGCGATGACCACAGTGCTGCCACCTTGCATGACGATCTCGCTCAACTGGGGGCGCAGGCCTTGCTGGACGCCTTGCAGCACTTGCGTGATGGCACCTTGCAGGCCGTTCCTCAGCCAGAGGCAGGTGTGACCTATGCCGAGAAATTGTCCAAGGCGGAATCGGTGCTGGATTTAAGCCGGCCAGCCAAGGAACTGGAGCGCCGTATTCGTGCGTTTGACCCAGTGCCCGGCTCCACTCTGTCCTTGCCCGGTTTGGAGCAGCCTGTGAAGGTGTGGCGCGCTCAGGTGGTAGAACAGACGCATTGCGCGGAACCGGGTCAGATTCTGAACGTCAGTGCCCAAGGTATTGATGTGGCTTGCGGTGAAGGGGTGTTACGTTTGCTGGAGCTGCAAAAAGCCGGTTCCAAACGCCAGCCCGTCGCCGTCTTTGTGCAGGGCTGGCAATCGCGCTAAGTTCGCGCCAACGAGTCAGGCGCCGGATTGCTTCTGGCGCCGCCACTCCAGCGTTCCAATCACAATACCGCTGGCACAGACCACGCCAATTCCGATCCAGGTAAACATGTCGGGGAACTGACCCCAGATCAACCAGCCCAGCGCGGCGGCCGCCACGATTTGCAGGTAGACAAAGGGGGCCAGCAGCGAGGCCGACGCTCGCTGATAAGCCTGAATTTGCAGCAAGTGTCCCAGGCAGCCCCACAGGCCGGTAGAAATCAGAATCAACCATTGGAAAATGGTCAGCTCTTTCAGGGCGGGCAGCGCTGCGGGTAAAAGAAAAGGCAGGGCAATGGTCAGGCAGATGCTGCCAACGGCACCGCTCCAGATCAGTGTGGTCAGTGAGTTGTCCACCGCCACGCGACGGGTCGCGATAAATTGTGTGGCGAACATGCAGGCGGTGATCAAACCAAACATCACCCCAAGCGGGTCCAGGCCGGCCGTTGGTCGGATGATGATGAGCACCCCCAGGAACCCGACTCCGGCTGCTATCCAGCGGCTCAGACGAGGTGGTTCTTTCAGAATCCAGGGAGCGACCGACAGCACCAGCAAGGGTGCCAGGAAATTAATGGACGTGGCCTCAGCCTGAGGCAGATAGCTCAGTGCCGTGAAAAATGAAAAGGTGGACAGCATCATCACGGTGCCACGCAGTATTTGCGCTTTGGGCCGGGTGCTGCGCAAAATCTTGTGTCCTTTGACGGGCAGCACCAGCGCCAACACCAGGGCCAGATGGACCACGTAGCGAAACCAGCACATCACCAGCAAGGGCACGCCAAAGCCCATGATCCATTTGCCACTGGCATCCAGTCCCGACAGCGCCCAGGACGACAGAATCAGGATGAGCACCCCCGCCAAGGGAAAGGCTGTCGGTGTCAGACTGGTCCGGGGCAAGGAGGAAGACTGGGTTGTGCTCATGACAGGCTCCTGACGCAAAGCACAAGGACGGCCGGGTGGCCGTCCTGAAACGAACTTCATCTTAGCGGATTAGCGTCCGCGCAAGGGCAATACCCGTTCGATCGCTGCACCTACTGCCAGCAAGTGTTCGTCATGGTAGGCAGGAGCGGCCACCATCAGGCCGACCGGGGCCTCACCGGCAGCGTGGCAGGGCAGGGACAGGGCGCAGCCGTCCAGGAAGTTGATCAGTGTGGGATTGCGCAAAACCAGGCCGTTGGTGGCGAAGTACACCTCGTCCGAGGCCTGCAGATCGGCAATGCGCGGGGCGACGACGGGTACGGTCGGCATCAGCACGGCATCATAGCGCTCCAGACGGCTCTCGACCGCGCTGATCCAGGCTTGGCGGGTATCCTGCAGTTCGATGTAGTCAGCGCAGTCGATGTCCTTGCCGCGCAGGATGCGCGAGGCCACACGTGGATCATATTGTTCGCCCTTGCTTTGCAGGGTGTCACGGTGAACGGACCAGGCTTCCGCGCAGACAAAGCCGCCTTTGCGGTTGATGTGGGGCAACTGCTCAAACTCGGGCAGGTCAATTTCCTCAACGACTGCGCCGTGCTCACGCAGCAAGGCGATGGCGCGGTCAAAGGCGGCGCGTACCGTCTGATCAATGCCATCAAAGACAAAGGTCTTGGGTACGGCCAGGCGCACGGTTTCCAGGGCAGGAGTCGCCACAGGTACATAAGGTTGGTCGGTCAGGATGGCATCAACAATGGCGCAGCACTCAACAGAAACCGCCAAGGGGCCGTTGGAGTCCAGGCTGCGGGACAAGGGCATGGTGCCTTCGCTGGGGACACGCTCGGCAGTGGGTTTAAAACCGGTCAGGCCGTTAAAGGCCGAAGGGATACGAATCGAGCCGCCGGTATCGGTACCAATGGAAAAGACCGACATGCCCTGGGCGACCGCGACCCCGGCGCCGGAGGACGAGCCCCCGGGGATACGGGCATTGTCACGATCCCAAACGGAGCGCGGAGTGCCGTAGTGAGGGTTGATGCCCAGACCGGAGAAGGCAAATTCGGTCATATTGGTCGAGCCGATCAAAATGGCGCCGGCGCGCAGCAGGCGTTCCACAATGGTGGCGTGCTGCTCGGCAGGCTCAGCATCTTTAAGCACTGTCGACCCACCCAACGTTATGTAGCCGGCGATGTCATGCAGGTTCTTGACCGACATGGGCAGACCCTCGACCAGCGAGCGGCTCAGACCGGCCGCACGCAAGATGTCGGAAGCCTTGGCCGCTGCCAGAGCCTGTTCGGCAAATACTTCGATGAACGTGGCAGCGCCGTCACGGCTGTCGTCCTGGATACGTTCCAGGGCTTGCCGAGTCAGTTCGACCGAGGTGGTTTCGCCACGATCAAGAGCACGTTGCAGTTCGGTAATAGTCGCTAGCATGGATCACTCGCTAAATAAATGGGTGGGGCGGGCTGGGCCAGTTTAGGCTACTTCGGGCAGGACTTCAGCCACATAGGTGTGGCGGATGCTGCGTTCGCGGCGGGGGTCATACAGTTCCATGGTGAACTGGGCAGCGGGACGGATGCCTCCGATCGCGCCGACGGTGCCGCAGGTCATGCCGTAGCCTTCCGGCATGGTGGTGGACTGGAAGTAGCCCTCGATCAGCTCCAGCGGATTTTTCAGTGTGGACAAGGGACCGTCCTGGTACAGGACTTCCTTGCCGTCTTCCTGAATGTAGGCGCGGATGATCAGCTCGTCCCAGTACTCTGCCACGTCGCTGAACAACCAGGCTTCGCGGGCAATGGGTTTGGCGCAGATCTGTTTGGACAGGGCAACGCTATGCGCTTCCAGAACACGATCGGTGTGATCGGACGCCAGGCTCACCAGCAGGCGGCCTTGATGAGTGAAGACAAATACCTCAGTCTCGCCCGACGACCCCGAGCCCACGACCTGGATGTCGGCATCCTGAATCATCTGGTTGGCCGCGATGCGGTAGTACAGCGGTACCGAGCTGGGGCGTGGTACGCCCAGTTCGGCCAGCTCTTCAATGTGGTGCTCGATGGCGGCCAGATCACGGCCCGCCCAACCGGCCACGATGCAGTGCTGCAGATCAGCCTCGATGATTTCAGTGTGGGTGGCCTGGGCCAGTTCAAAGGTCAAACGCATAGCAGTACTCGTTAACTTAAAGACAGATTGGGATTAACCGAACAGGCGTGGCAGCCACAAAGCCAGATCCGGGAAGATAGCCAGCAGGCCCACCATGGCCAGCAACATGATCACAAAAGGCAGGCTGCCCAGCATCACGTCGTTCATGCTGCCGCTCTTGCGCAGGCTCTGGACCACAAACAGGTTCAGACCAACAGGAGGGGTGATGAGCGCCACTTCCACCAGAATGATGATGGCAATACCCAGCCAAACCGGGTCAAAGCCCAGAGCGATCATGATGGGAGCCACGATAGGGATAGTCGTGATCATCATGGACAGGGTTTCCATGAAGCAGCCCAGCACCAGGTAGAACACCACGATGATCATCAGCATCACCATGGGCGAGACACCCAGCCCGGTGATGGCGTCAGTCAGCGCGTTGGTCAGGCCCGTGGCGGACATGACAAAGTTCAGGAAAGCCGAGCCGATCACGATCAGCATGATCATGGCCGTGGCTTTCATGGTGCCTTCCAGCACTTCCTTGATCATGGTCCAGCTCATGCGGCCCGAGAAGGCAGCCAGAATCAAGGCGCCGACCACACCCAGGGCAGCAGCCTCGGTCGGGGTGGCAACACCGGCGTAAATCGAGCCCACGACCAGCAAGAAAATACCCAGGGGTGGAACCAGATGCACCAGGCTGGCAAAACGCTGACCCCAGCTAGCCTTGATCTTGGTGCCGCCCCATTTAGGCTTGACCATGCACGCGGCAGCGATTGCCAGCATGAACAGCAGGGCCATGCCCAAACCGGGGATGATGCCGGCCAGATACAGCTTGGGCACGGAGGTATTGGTCAGCACGCCGTAGATCACCAGGTTGATCGAAGGCGGAATCAGAATGCCCAAGGTACCGCCTGCGGCCAGGCTGCCCAGGAACAGGGGCTCGTTATAGCCTTGTTTCTTGATCTGCGGCAGGGCCACGGTGCCCACGGTGGCGGCAGTGGCCACGCTGGAACCGGAAGTGGCGGCAAACAGGGCGCTGGCCCCGATATTGGCGTGCATCAGGCCGCCTGGCAGCCAGGACAGCCACAGGCTCATGGCGTTGTACATGCGTTCGGCCATACCGGAGCGCAGCAGGATCTCGCCCAGCATGATGAACAGGGGAATGGCCACCAGCAGGAATTCGTTGCTGGTGCCCCAGGAAATCTCACCCAGGGCGCCAGTGAGCGGCAACATGGAATACAGCGGGTCCAGAATCAGGCCCAAAACACCCAGGGCAGCGCCCACGGGAATGCTCAATCCGATCAGAACGAGCAAGAGAGTCAGTGCGGTGGTAATCATTTGGCGTCTCCTTGCACCATGCGTTTGCCAGCCTCGGCTTCTTCGGACGCTTCTTCCTGGGTACTGCGGATGCCGCACAGGGACCGGATACCGGCCAGGTCACCCGTAATCAGGGCCAGGCTCGAGCGCAGCAGCATCAGGGCCAAAACGACACACAGCCAGATCAGACCGCCCACCCACAGGAACTGCGGAATCCACAAGGGAGTGCCCATGGCGGTGTTGGCAGTGGACTGGTTGGTCCAGGACAGGCCGGCCACGTCAGTGGCGTACAAGGTCAGGTAGACAATGAAAACAGACAGGGCCACCAGAGCAATCCAGTCCAGCAAGGCGGCCAGACGGACCGGCAGGTGCTGGTAGATGGCGTCGATACGGATATTGGCCCGTTGCAGGGTGGCAAAAGATAGTGCCCAGGAAATGCTGATGGCAAAGGCGTAGCCAGATAGCTCATCCGAGCCGCCCAGAGAGCTGCCACTGAATTTGCGAAACAGAACGTCCGCGGTGATATAGAGGGCGCTGATCAATGTCAGGCTGCCTGCGAACCAGATGGCGATGCGCGACAGGGTCGTGGCACCGGACAGCAAGCGGTTCAGCATGGCGAATTTTTCGGTATTTTCCATGGTGTCTACCCCGTACAGGGTCTAGGAGGGAGGGGCCTGAAGGACAGGCGGCCTGCCACCGCAGGATGGGTGGCAGGCGGTACGTACAGATTACTTCTTGGCTTCAAAGCCCAGGATCGGGCTCAGGCTGGCGTTGAAGGCAGCCACGGTGTCAGCGGAGCTACGCTCGGCCCATTTGGGCACCACGGTTTCGCTCATGACTTTCTTCAGCAGTTCGCGGTCGGCGTCGGTTGGCTTGACCAGCGTCATCTTGCCTTTGACGGGCTGGGTACACGCATCGGAGCCGGTATTGCAGTCATAACCTTCCTGGGTTTCCTTGGCAGCGGCAGCCCAGATGTCTTGCGTCATGGCCTTGATGTTGCTGGCCAGGAACTCCTGGACTTTGGGGTCCAGCTTGTTCCAGGTTCCCAGGTTGGCTGCGTGAATCTGCTGGTTCCAGTTGATTGGCATTTCATACAGCTTGGAGCTGACTTCGTACCATTTGGCCGAGTAGCCGGACATGGAGCCGGTAATCGCGCAGTCAACCACGCCGTTTTGCAGGGCAGGAACGACTTCACCAAATGGGATGGTGACGCTGTTGCCACCCAGAGCCTGGACAAATTCAGCCTGGGTGCGGCTGCTGGTGCGCACTTTCTTGCCTTTCAGGTCGCTCAGGCCATTGAAGTTGCCATTGCAAAACAGGACCTGGGCAGGGTAGGTCGAGAAGCCCAGTACCTTGACGTTGCTCTTGGCATAGAAATCTTCGTAGGCAGGCGTGAACGCGTCGGTCAGTTTTTTGGCCACTTCGATATCGGGTGCCAGACCGGCCAGGTCGATGGCTTCGTTAATCGAGTTGTCGCTGGCGAAGTAAGCCAGGGTGGCCGTACCGAAAGGAATCACGCCCTGGCTGATCAGGCGCATGATTTCAGGACCTTTCAGGCCCATGTCGTTGAAACCTTTGATATCGGCAGTGATCTGGCCACCGGACAGCTCAGGCACCTTTTTGGTCCAGAAGGGCTGCTCGGTATTCTGGTAGGCGGTCAGATTGCTCAAGCCACCGACTACTTTCAGGGAGGTCTTGGGCAGTTCCTGGGCCATGGCGGCAGAGCCCAGGGCCAGCGAGCCTAAAGCCAGGGAGGTCAGTACGATTTTTTTCATAAGGTGCTCCTAATAGCGGTCCAGCTGTATGGTTGATAGAGTGCGCCCCCCTTTTGGGCAGGGGGCTGCATATTGAAACCAGAGGGGTGACCGGAC
The DNA here is from genome assembly GCF_049932565.1 of Alcaligenes sp. HNGD-HTN06. Taxonomy (NCBI): domain Bacteria; kingdom Pseudomonadati; phylum Pseudomonadota; class Betaproteobacteria; order Burkholderiales; family Alcaligenaceae; genus Alcaligenes; species Alcaligenes sp. HNGD-HTN06. The sequence continues at coordinate 250,988 of NZ_CP187782.1, forward strand.
AGTGCCGGTCCAATTTTTAAAGCGCGGCCAGCCGTGTGTTGGGCAAGTCGGTAATCAACATATGGCCAGGGGCATGCGTGATGCAAAACTGCGGCTTGGCCTGGGCGGCGACGGCTTGGGGAGTAACGCCGCAGGCCCAGAAAACGGGTAATTCGTCAGGACCGACTGGCACAGCATCACCATAGTCGGGCTTTTGCAGGTCGCCGATTCCGATCAGGGACGGATCGCCAATATGTACCGGAGCGCCGTGTACCGATGGAAAGCGCGAGGTGATCTGAATGGCGCGGATGGCATCGGCAGCACGCATGGGCCGCATCGATACTACCAGCGGGCCGGACAGGCGCGTCGTACCTTGAGTCTGGATGGAGCTGCGATACATGGGCACGTTCACCCCCGCACTGATGTGGCGCACATCAATTCCGTCGGCCAGCAGGGCCTCTTCAAACGAAAAGGAGCAGCCGATCAGAAAGGACACCAGATCCTCGCGCCAGACATCGGTAATGCTCAGTGGCTCGGCTCCGAGCTCGCCATTTTGCCAGATGCGGTAACGGGGGAAGTCCGTGCGCAGATCAATCGTGCCACCCAGGGTCGGGACCTGAAATTGACCGGGTTCGGTCACGGCCAACAACGGGCAGGGCTTGGGGTTGCGCTGACAAAACAGCAAAAACTCGTCGGCCCACTCTTTGGGAAGAATCATCAGGTTGGCCTGCACATAGCCTGCGGCCAGTCCTGCAGTGGGACCAGTATGGATTTGTTGACGGATCAGCTCGCGCCACTTCTGGGCCTCGGGCGCTAGCACAGGCAGGGTTTGCAGGTTCATGATGACCACTCGCACAAAGGGGGTTGATCACAGCCTCGGATTGCAACCGATCAGATAATTTGTGTCCAATCGTATGTTTGAATCCTAGGCCATAACGATTACTTATCGGTCTGCACGTATTGTTGGGCGATTTCTTGTGCGTGATTGGCGACGACGCGAGCAATATGACTGTCGGGCGAGTCCATCCAGCAGGCAAAAAATTCGATGTCCGGAAGAGACTGATCGACCTTCAAAAGTCGCAGTTTTCCCTCGGAAAGCTCGTCTTTTATGACCGCTGGGGCCAGCACGCTGGGGCCCATGGCATGACGTGTCATTTGCACGATGGTGCTCAGGGATGCACTGCCAAAAATACGGGGTGATTTGACGCCGGCACGCAGCAATGCTTCGCGTGTGGCCAGGTACGGAACGCTCCCGGACGGATAGGTGATTACAGGGTAAACCCCTAGCTCGGAAACGCTGATTTTGCGGCCGTGCAGCTTCAGGGTCGGGCTGGCGACCCAGCCCAACTGATACGCACATAAGCGGATGCATTGTTCTTTAGGGTCTTGGCCAACGCCCACAATCATGGCCATATCAATCTGGAAACTGGCCAGTTGCTGGCGCAGCACGCTCGTGGTGTCGACGTGGATCTCGATGACCAGGGCCGGGTACTCCTGGTGCAGCTTGTCGATAAGCTCATGTAGCCAGGTCTGCACAATGGTTTCAGCCACCCCTAGTCGTAGCAGCCCGCGGATGGCATTTTGTTCTTTGGCAGCGCGCAGCATTTCGGTGCGCAGATCCAGCATGCGCTGTGCATGTGACAGTAGCTCCTGGCCTTTGTCTGTCAGTTTGATGCCCCGGGCGCCCCGATCAAACAAGCGCAGTTCCAGACTGGATTCCAGTCCGGCGATGCGCTGAGAAATAGATGGTTGGGTCGTGTTGAGCTTTTCGGCAGCCGCCCGGAAACCGCCAAGTTCGGCAACCCATACAAAGGCTTCGATCTGTTTGAGATCAATCATGTTTCCGGTCCTGAAAATAGGCAGTTCTATTATGCCTGATGGCGGTTGCGGCACAGAACAAGAGCAGATGGATATTTTTATGCATCTTTGATGGATTGGACGCGGCCACCACTATAATTCGCCCATGACTTGCAAGATATTGATTGTGCGTACGTCCTCATTGGGAGATCTGGTTCATATGTTGCCAGCAATCTCGGACATTGCACGCCATGTGCCCGGTGCACAAATTGACTGGCTTGTAGAAGAGAGCTTTGCCCAGATTCCGGGCTGGCATCCGGCGGTAAACGACGTCATTCCCGTGGCGCATCGGCGATGGCGCAAGCAATGGTGGTCTGCCCAGACGCGTCAGGAGCGCGCTGCCTTGCGTGAGCAACTGCAATCGCGCCAGTACGATGTTGTCCTCGATATGCAGGCCCTGATGAAATCCATTTGGCTGGTCAGGCAGACCAAGGGGCGCCGACATGGCTTGGATTGGAAGTCGGCCCGGGAACCGCTTGCCTCGCTTTTCTATGATGTGCGCCATCGAGTCGCCTTCTGGCAGCCTGCCGTGCTTCGTCAGCGAACATTGGCAGCCTCCGCCTTTGGCTACCAGTTTGACGGAGCGCCGGATTTCGGTTTGCAGGCTCTGGCGGCGCAGGCCCCCAAGGACGGTGATCCCTATGCCATCATCATGCCCTCGGCCAGTCGCGACGATAAGCTGTGGGACCCCGAGAACTGGCAACAGGTGTTCGATCGCCTCCAGGAGGAGGGGATGGCTTTGCGCCTGCTGGCTGGCAGCCCTGCCGAGTCCGAACGTGCCCAAACGCTGATCGCTGGCCGCAGCCAGGCCCAGGTCATGCCACGTATGGAGCTGACGCCGGTCGCCTTGCAATTGGCCGGGGCGCAAATCATGGTGGGGCTGGACAGTGGCCTGACGCATTTGTCGGCCGGTTTGGGACGCCCCACGATCGGTATCTATAAAGCCTCCACACCTGTGCGCACGCCTTTGGAAGGTTCGGCTTATACCGCCAGTCTGGGAGAGCGAGGTCATCCTCCCTCCGCGGAAACGGTACTCTGTGCCATCGATCAGGCGTTGGGACGTACGACCGCGCCCCAGGGCGCTTTGCTGGATACGCAAAAAAACTAGTTTGACCTGGATGGCCAATTCGTTTTTTGAGAGCCGGCTTTGTGCTTACAATACGCGGTGCCAAAGGGTCTGCGGCCCTGTTTGAGGGCAGGTTTTTCTGCCTCGCACCGTTTTCTGTAGTTTTTCGGTAGCACCCCAAGCCGGGTCGGGTGGTTGCTGATTTCATAACGAGGCCAAAACGGGTGAACCGATTCTTTTATACCGCCTCCATACGCATTCTGGCTCCAGCCTTGATGGCCTGGATGGGTCTGCGTGCTCGTCGCGCCGGTGGGCAATGGCAAGTGTTGTCAGGCCCCCGTTTTGGTTTTTACGGTTCTGCGCCCACCCTTGAAAAAGCGCCTGTGTGGGTGCATGCGGTCAGCCTGGGTGAAACACGGGCTGCGCAGCCCTTGATCCGGGCCTTGCTCGATCAGGGTGAAACGGTCCTGCTGACACACATGACCGTGACGGGCCGCGAAGAAGGAGCAAACGCGTTTGCGGCTGAAATTGCCAGCGGGCAGTTGGTGCAGCAATGGTTGCCTTATGACTTCCCCGGCTCGGTACGGCGCTTCTTTGCCCACTACCGGCCGTGTGCCGGTGTGCTGATCGAACGCGAGGTGTGGCCCAATCTGCTGGCCGCTGCGCGTCGGCAGGGCGTACCCATGATGCTGGCCAGTGCTCGCTTTTCAGAAAGCGCCCTGCGCACCAGCCTGAAAGCTGGCTCAGTCATGCGCGAGGCATATCGATCTTTTCAGCTGATTTACGCGCAGAGCCTGGCTGATGCCCAGCGTCTGGAGCTGGCTGGGGCCCAAGGGGTCCGGGTATCGGGAAACCTGAAGTTTGACGTCGTATTGCCGCAGGAGAAAATTGCGCGTGGTCGAGGTTTTGCCAGTGACCTGGGCCGCCGCGTGGTGGTCATTGCCAGTACGCGCGAGACCGAGCATATGGATTTTATTGATGCGATCGCGCATTATTTGCGTCGTGAGCGTAAACAGGGCAGCGAGTTGCACAGTCCCGTTCTGTTTGTCGTGGTGCCGCGACATCCTGAACGCTTTGACGAGGCTGCCGACTACTTGAATCAACGGGGGCTGCGCGCAGTGCGTCGCAGTGAACTGTTGAAACAGGGCGATACCAGCACCAGTGCGGTTGAGGCGTGTCGCGAGGTCGACGTGCTGCTGGGCGATACGCTGGGCGAAATGCACTGGTACTACGGCATGGCCCGGGTGGCGATTGTCGCGGGCAGTTTTCAACCTTTGGGTGGTCAAAACTTTATTGAAGCCTGCGCAGTGGGGGTGCCTGTCATTGTGGGGCCTCATACGCATAATTTTGCCCAGGCCATGCAAGATGCCATGCAGGCGGGTGCCGCCATTCGGGCCAGTACCCCCGCCCTGGCTTTGCAGCAGGCGGTAGAGCTGGTGGATGATCCCGCGCGCCATCACAAAATGGCAGATGCAGGCTTACATTGGGTTCAGATGCATGAGGGCGCAGTGCAACGCGTACTTTCGGGACTGGCTCAGATTCGCGATTAAATACCGGCTTGCTTATTAGCTAATAAGTATTCGGTTTTGACTGGCGCTGGAGTTTGTGGCGATTTGTAGACAGCTTGACCTGATCTGGATCAAGTTGAATAAAAAAAGCCCGCATGACGCGGGCTTTTTTGAGTTCTAAAAACTGATCGAGATCGATTTACAGTTTTTGGATGCTCTTAGCTTGTGGGCCCTTTTGGCCTTCGGCCGACACGTACGAAACGCGCTGGTTTTCTTCCAAGGATTTAAAGCCTGTGCCCAAGATGTCGGAATGGTGAACGAAAAGATCTTTGCCACCGTTGTCGGGGGAGATAAAGCCGTAGCCTTTTTCGTTATTGAACCATTTCACGATACCGGTTTCTGTTTGCATTTCCTGCATTCCCTAAAAATGACGAGCAATCTGCTCAAAAAAGATTGTCAAGATGTAAAAATCAGGGCAATGAGTATTAGAAACAATACCGTATTGAACAAACTTCGACGAACTTGAAATCCTGCACTGCCAATCGTAGGGGGTATTTAGCCTGTAAGTCAAGCTAAATCGCCCTTTGCGTGGTTTTTCAGGCAGTGTTTGAACAACAATTACAACCAAGCTTGTTATGCGTGCGGACCCCTCTGCGCCCCTCGTTAAAGTCCGTGGTATTTACGACCAAATTCAAGCGTAGCATGAAAGAATCCTGATTTGCTACCACAGTCGTAACGTGTGCCTTCATATTCATAGGCATATACCGCACGACTTTTCAAAAGGCTGGCAATTCCGTCCGTTAATTGAATCTCTCCGCCCACCCCTGCTTGAGTGCGTCGCAGGTGGTCAAAGATTTCCGGTTCCAATACATAACGGCCCACAACGGCTTGCGTAGAAGGAGCCACTTCCGGTGCTGGTTTTTCAACGATTCCATTAAGTCGGGTGGCTTTGGAATCGATTAAGTCGCCGGAAACTATTCCATATTTATTTGTTTCATTTTTATTTACATTTTGAGTGGCAACAATACTGCCATTGTATTGATGGGCCGCTTCAACCAGTTGTCGTGATACCGGGGTATTGGCGTCGATCAGGTCGTCCGCCAGCAGAACCAGGAAGGGTTCGTTGCCCACAATGGGTGCGGCGCACAGAACCGCATGTCCCAGACCCAGCGCGCGCGGCTGGCGGGTATATATACAGCTGACATGGCTGGGAATAATATTTTGGACCGCATCCAGCAGTTCCAGCTTGTTTTTGCCGGCCAGTTCCTGTTCCAGCTCTGGGATGCTGTCAAAGTGATCTTCAATGGCCCGCTTATTGCGGCCGGTGATGAAGATCAATTCGGTGACCCCGGCGGCAATGGCTTCCTCGACCGCATACTGAATGAGGGGTTTGTCGACGATTGGCAACATTTCCTTGGGCATGGCCTTGGTGGCAGGCAGAAAACGTGTGCCTAGACCGGCGACGGGGAAAACAGCTTTGCGTATAGGTTTCATAGTGTCGGCAATCGAGGATCAAGGGGAAGCGGGCGCCGGATGGGCCGGGGTTCCAAGTTGAATGGCATCTTGATTGCGCTGCGAGAACTGACGAGGCTCGCGGCCTTGCTCACTGGGGGGCGTGCCAAAAAAGCCTTGTCCAAAGGCCAGCAGGGCGACGTTCGCCACCAGGATCAGTATGAAAAGCAGTCGCATCGTCGATGCCCGGAAAAAAAATACAGTTCAGCCCGGCATTGTAAGGGCAGGGCAGTTTAAGTTCATCCGTTTTAATGCCAAACGTATCCAGGGGTCACGCGGGTGAACCTGGGCCATCCCGTCGCGGCCTTTCAAGCCGTTCAATTTCGGCAGGCAAAAAGGGCCAGCCCGCGCAAGGCAGGGGTATCCAGCTCATAGAGGGTCGGCGGTGCGATCGCTATCAAGCGGCAGTGGTGATGGAGCTGTTCGGACAATTCCTGCTGTGCCAATGCCCGGCCGCCTCCGGCCAGAAAGATCAGAGGGCTGTGCCCCAGATGCTGGCGTCCCTTTTCCCATTGGCGCAACACCGCACCAGCTTGCGCGGCTGCAACGCCCGTGCTGATTGCCGACTGTGTGTTGCGTGGAAAAGCGGCGGTTTGCCCGTGTGCCTGCGGCAACTGTGCCGTATTTTGCTTGAGGGAGGCCAGCATCAGGCTGGGGCCCGGCAGAATGGAGCCGCCCAGAAAATGGCGTATTCCGTTTTGCGCGGGGCCTAGAAGATCGATGGTTGTGGCAGTCCCAAAGCTGATCAGTAAAGCGCCCTGCTCGTCAGGGTGTTCCTGGGCCAGCAAGTCGCTCAGGCCCAGCAAAGCGGCCCAGCGGTCTGCACCTAATTGACTGGCTTGCTCATAATCGTTGTGCAGGCCAAAAACCTGTTCCTGGGCCTGTAGCCAGCGCACGGGGCCCAGACCCAGACGGCGTACCGCGGCATCAATCTGCGCCTGAACCTGGGGGCCTGCCACATTCACGCCGAGTGCCTGCACGCCTTTTTGGTTGGCAAACGTCTGCAGCGGAGCGTGAGCGGCTTCCAGCCAGCTTGCCAACTGATCCAGCTGGTCCACATGCAGGCTTACCGCCTGGTCCTCGCGCACGCCGGTTAAAGGATGACACCACCCCAGTTTGATGCGGGTATTGCCAGAATCGATAAGCAGGGTCATACCGGGTCGTCAGAGCTAAAAGAATGCCAGTATAGCGATCAACGTTGGGCGCGAACGGAAACTTCGCCTACGGTAACCGCACGTTCCGAGCCATCGGGGTGGCGCAACAGCAGTTGCCCGGAGGTGTTGATGCCCGTCACGATGCCGGTATGCAGGATGTGGCCATTGTCGATGATATGGACTTGTTGCCCAATAAGGGCATCGACCTGTGCATAACGAGCGGGCAAATCAGCAAAGCCATGGGCCGTGACATGATTCAGGCTCAGATACAGACTCTGGGCAACCTTGGCAACGATATCCGAGCAACGCGTCAGCGAAGCCTGGCGCGACTGTTCGGCAATGCTGGTCCAGTCGGCAACAGCTCGCTGGGTGTTCAGGCTAAGGGTGGCGGCTTCACGCAGATTCAATCCAATGCCGATAATCACCACATGATGGTCGTTGGAGCTGGGGGCGGCGCTAGCTCGGGTGGCCTCGACCAGGATGCCGGATAGTTTGGCTTGATCCCACAGCACATCATTGGGCCATTTCATGGCCAGTCGATTGCGCAGCGCAGGCTCCAGAAACTGGCGAAGTGCCTCGGTCGTGGCCAGGCCGGACAACGGCGAGAGTGTGGGCAGTTGGCGTGCGGGTAAAAAAATGTCGAAGGCACAGGAAAACATCAGGTTGGCGCCTACGCTGTTTTCCCAGGTGCGTCCCGCCCGCCCGCGGCCACGGCTTTGCAGATGCGCGCCCAATAACCAGGGACGTACTCGCGGGCCTGCCTCTTGGCGAGCCAGGGCGAGCAGATCCGCGTTTGTCGATTCGGTCGAGTCTACCCAGCGGATCTGAGGAAAATGAGGCAGGCGCGTGCGCAGCTCCGCCACCATGTCGCGAGGGCTGGGTAAGGTGAATGCAGAAGAGGTATTCATGACAATCCGGTACACTGGATGAGTTAAACGTAATCTTATGTGATATTTGATCTGAGCATGTCTGAACGCGTAGATACCATCCAGTTTTCCGGCCAGGCCGGGGTGATTGACTGTGCTCTGGATTGGCCAGCCGGCGAGCCCAAGGGTTGGGCCTTGCTGCTGCATCCTCACCCCTTGCATGGGGGAGCCCGCAATAACAAAGTCGTGACTACCCTGTCGCGCAGTGCTACTCAGCATGGCTTGCTGGCGGTACGCCCTGATTTTCGTGGTGTGGGCAAGTCCGCCGGGGAGTTTGATAGCAGCCGTGGAGAGACGGCCGACATGTTGGCCTTGATCGAGCAGTTTCCGGCTCATTTCCCACAGTGGAACTCAGGCCCATTCATGCTGGCTGGTTTTTCGTTTGGCACCGCCGTCGCCGCCCAGGTCTATGCCAGCCTGAAAGATGCCCAGGCACCCTTGCCTCCTGTATTCATCTTGACGGGCACGGCCGTCAATCGCTTTCGTTTCCGGGAAGTCAGTCCTCCTGCCGATACCCTGTTGGTGCACGGGGAAACCGACGATGTTGTTCCCTTGTCCGAGGGCATGGACTTTGCGCGCGAGCACCAGTTGCCCATGGTCGTGCTACCTGAGGCTGGGCATTTTTTTCATGGCAAGCTGATTCAGTTGCGCGAACTGATTAGCCGACATTTGGCTGCGTTTGGAACCTAAGACGGATTTTGCTTTCAAATCGTTGCGTTTTCCTGCTCAGACTCAGGGGTCCTGCCCCTCACAGGCCCATATGGCTCTGCCATAATGGGCTCTTTCCGCCACTGTCAAAGCAATCGATTTTTTCCATGACTTCTATTCAAAAATTTGCATCTCCAGTCCTTTCTCGTTGTGTGGTGGCCCTTGCCTTGGCACTGCCTATGGTGGCACAGGCACAGACGCAAACACCGGCTCCAGCCGAATCCATGCAAGTGCTCGGCGCCCAGACGCCTGCCTTGCCGGGTGACTTGTCCGTGGTGCCTGCACCCAGTCTGACAGCGCGTGCCTGGTTGTCCATGGACGTCAATAGTGGACAGATCATCGCGGCAGAAGGACTCAATGAACAGGTGGAGCCCGCTTCCCTGACCAAGCTGATGACAGCCTATCTGGTCTTTGATGCCTTGGAGACAGGCCGCCTGAAGCTGGACCAGAACGTCGTGATCTCTGACAAGGCCTGGCGTACCGAAGGCTCGCGCATGTTTGTCAAAGTCAATTCGCAAGTGTCGGTGAACGATCTGCTGCAAGGTGTGATCGTGCAGTCGGGTAACGATGCCTCGGTGGCGTTGGCCGAAGCCGTTGCGGGTAGCGAAGGCGCCTTTGCCGCCCTGATGAACGAAGAGGCGGCCAAACTGGGTTTGACCGCGACACATTTCAAGAACTCCACCGGCTTGCCTGATCCCGAGCACCTGACATCGGTGCGCGATCTGGGTGTGTTGTCCGCAGCGCTGGTCGCCCGCTTTCCCCAGTACCTGCATTACTACAGCCAAAAAGAATACACCTACAACAACATCAAGCAGCCCAACCGCAACCGTCTGCTTTGGCTGGACAATACGGTGGATGGACTAAAAACCGGCCATACCCAGTCAGCGGGTTACTGCCTGGTGTCTACGGCCCTGCGTGATGGCCGCCGTGTCGTCTCGGTGGTCGTGGGGACGGCCAACGATGCAGCTCGTACAGAAAATAGTCTGAAGCTGTTGAACTGGAGCTTCCAGAACTTTGAAACGGTCAAGCTGTACGACGCCAATAACCCGGCGGTCACCGCCCGCGTGTGGGAAGGCGAAGTCGAGAACGTAGGTTTGGGTACAGCCCAGCCCTTGTGGCTGACGGTTCCTCGTGGCAAGTCCTCGGAAATCAAACCGGTTGCCAACTACACCCAGCCCTTGCTGGCCCCGTTGAGCAAGGGAGACAAGGTCGGTACACTGACTTTGTCCCTGGATGGCAAGGTATTGGCTGAGCAGCCTTTGCTGGTGCTGGAAGATGTGCCCGAGGCAGGTTTTTTCGGACGTATGGCCGACAAAGTGCGCTTGATGTTTGAGTAACCCTTTGGTGCGAGACTAAACCCTATGATTGCAGGCATTGACCCCGATAGCATTGTTTACCTGAATGGCGATTTCGTGCGCTTGGGTGAGGCCAAGATTTCGGTACTGGATCGAGGTTTCATCTTTGGCGACGGTATCTACGATGTCGTGCCTGCTTACCATGGCAAACCCTTTCGTATTGATGGGCATCTGGGGCGTCTGGAGCGCAGCCTGGCGAAAGTGGGGATTCACAATCCCTTTAGCCGCCGTGAATGGGAAAAGCTGGTGCTGGATATGCTGGCCCGCTCGGGCCGGGGCGCTGACTGCATGGTCTACATTCAAGTGACCCGTGGCGTTGCCAAGCGTGATCATGCCTTTCCGGACCATGTGTCACCCAGTATTTTCATCATGGTCTCGCCTTTCAAGCGTGTGCAGCAAGAGCGCGAGACGGGTTTGAAGGCTGTGGCCATTGACGATGAGCGCTGGTTGCGTTGCGATATAAAATCTACTTCGTTGCTGGGTAATGTGTTGGCTAAGCAGCAAGCTGTCCAGGCGGGTGTGGACGAGGTCATTCAGTTCAGAGATGGTTTTCTGACAGAGGGGGCTTCCTGCAATATCTGGATCGTGCGCGATGGCACCTTGCTGGCCCCCATGCGCAACAACCTGATCCTGGAAGGGGTGCGCTACAGTTTGATGGAGGAGCTTGCCGCTCAGGCAGGCATTGCTTTCCAGGCACGGCAGATCTTACGCGCAGAGGTCGACACTGCCGACGAAATTTTGATGACGTCAGCGACCAAAGAGGTGCTGCCCATCGTTGTATTTAATGGTCAGCCCGTCGGTGACGGGCTACCCGGCCCTGTCTTTGCCAAATTGCGCGAAGGCTATGACAAGGCCATCAAGGCTGCGGAGCAAGCATGACAATTTCACCCGAAGAATCATTAATTGAATATCCCAGTGACTTTCCTATCAAAGTCATGGGCCAGACCCACGACACCCTGCAAGACGAATTGCTGGCAATTGTTCTGGAGCACGACCCCGACTTTGACGCCGCCACCATTGAAGTGCGGCCCAGCAAGGCGGGCAATTACACTGGCCTGACTTTTACCGTGCGGGCCGTCTCGCGTGAGCAGTTGGATAATCTCTATCGTGCCCTGCACGCGCATCATCTTGTGCGCGTGGTGATGTAATCAGGGACCCGGCGTTCATGTCCGACTCTGTTCGTATTAAATGGTTTGAGCGGCCTAGCGCCTATGAGCCCATCTGGCAGGCGATGCGCGCTTTTACCGAATTGCGCGGGCCGGACACGCCGGATGAAATCTGGCTTGTGGAGCACACCCCCGTTTACACCCAGGGGCAGGCCGGCAAGCCGGAGCATTTGCTCAATGCGGGTGGTATACCCGTGGTGCAAACCGACCGGGGCGGACAGATTACCTACCACGGCCCGGGTCAGCTGATGGTGTATTGTCTGTTTGACCTTCGCCGGGCAGGGCTGTACGTCAAAGAATATGTGCGTCTCCTGGAAGAGGCGGTAATGGCCTGTCTGAGCCATTTTGGGGTCGAGGGTGCCTGCTGTAAACCGGGTGCGCCTGGGGTGTACGTGCCGCAAGCGCGATGCAAGACCGAGCTGGCCAAGATCTCCGCGCTGGGCGTCAAAATCCGTAATGGCCGTTCTTACCATGGCCTTGCCTTGAATATAGGGATGGATCTCAAGCCGTTTGGCGGTATCAATCCCTGTGGCTATGAAGGGCTGCAGACCACGGATATCGCGTCGCAGGGTGTGGAGGTCTCCTGGGAGCAGGCGGCACAGTATCTGGCTGATTATCTGGCCCAGGCGATCACGTCGCGGGCAACGGCCACGGTTGCTTAGTGCGCGGTGACACAAGAGCACCGTTTCCCGTTACGGTGCTGTGTTCTCTTTAACCTTTATTTCAGGTCAAGCGTCACCTCAGGTGCCGCTCCACTGCGGCATGCGTTTGCTGATAAAAGCGTCAATGCCTTCGCAAGCATCATTGCTCATCATGTTGTCGGCCATGACCTGGCCTGCGTAATCGTAGGCATGTTCGATAGCCAGGCTGCGCTGGCGATAGAACATGGCTTTGCCGGCCCGCACGGCGACCAGACTTTTTGCCATGATACTGTCGGCCAGTCGTTGTACCGTTTGATCCAACTGATCTTTGGGGACTGCATAGTTGATCAACCCCAGCTCTTGAGCCCGCTGAGCACTGATGAATTCGCCCGTCATCAGCATTTCCATGGCGGCCTTGGGGGGTATGCAGCGTGACAGGGCAACGGCAGGGGTGGAGCAGAACAGGCCAACGTTAATGCCGGACACGGCAAAGCGGGTGGATTCGGAGGCAACAGCCAGGTCGCAGGTTGCAACTAGCTGACAGCCGGCGGCGGTGGCCAGCCCTTGCACACGGGCAATCACCGGTACGGGCAGGGCCAGCACACTTTGCATGACGCGACTGCAACGGCTGAACAGCTCTCGGTAATAGTCGTGTTCAGGTTTGGCGCGCATTTGCTTCAGATCATGCCCCGCGCAAAAAGCGTTACCTTCGGCCTGGATGATGACGCATTGCAGACTGGGTTCCCGGCCCAGTGTGTCCAGAATGTGTTGTAACGAGTTCAGCACTTCTTCGGACAGCGCGTTGTACTGTGCGGGTCGGTTCAAGGTGATGCGGGCCAGTCCCCCCTGTTGCTCAAGCAGGACAGGATCGGCAGGGTGCTCGTGTGACATGCAAGTCTCCGTACTTATAGTATTTGCAGGTTTTATTCTCGGGTGTTGCTGCATTCCTAAGTCGACCTCTATATTAGAGGGGTCTGGTACAAACTATCGCCCTTGTTCTAGGCGCTTGTAAAGCGAAGGGGCTACAATTGACCACTGCGCCCATCGTTGAGTGATGATGTTGTTCGCACGCTGTTTTTCTATTTAGACGCCTATGACCACCCCTACCGATCCATCCGTCGATTCCAAACCTACTGTGCGCCCTCGCGTTGTTGAGTATGACGCCACGCAAAAGCAGAAAGCCGAGGCCAAGACCTCGCGCATTCCCATCAAGGTCGTGCAGGCAGAGCGTTTGAAAAAGCCTGACTGGATTCGGGTGAAAGCGGCTGCGCCGAACTCCCGTTTCTACGAGATCAAGGAAACCCTGCGCGAACACAAGTTGTTTTCGGTGTGTGAGGAAGCATCCTGTCCCAATATCGGGGAATGTTTTGGCAAGGGCACAGCGACGTTCATGATCATGGGCGACAAATGCACCCGCCGTTGTCCCTTCTGTGATGTGGGTCATGGCCGCCCTGATCCTCTGGATGAGAACGAGCCCGCCAATCTGGCCAAGGCGATTGGGGCCATGAAGTTGTCCTACGTGGTAATTACCTCTGTGGATCGTGATGACTTGCGTGATGGTGGCGCGGCTCACTTTGTGGAATGTATCCGCCAGGTGCGCGAGCATTCTCCTTCCACGACCATCGAAGTGTTGGTGCCCGACTTTCGCGCACGTCTGGACCGAGCCTTGGGCATCCTGAATGCCTGCCCGCCGGATGTCATGAACCATAATCTTGAAACCGTTCCTCGTTTGTACAAGCAGGCGCGTCCTGGTTCGGACTATCACCATTCCTTGAAGCTGTTGCAAGAGTTCAAGAAGCTGCATCCCAACATTCCGACTAAATCGGGTCTGATGGTGGGCCTGGGTGAAACCAACGAAGAGATTTTGGAAGTGATGCGCGATATGCGTGCTCACGATATTGATATGCTGACCATTGGTCAGTATCTGCAGCCCTCGGGTCACCACTTGCCCGTGATGCGTTATGTGACGCCCGATGAGTTCTTGATGTTTGAACGTGAGGCCTATGCAATGGGCTTTACCCATGCCGCCGTGGGCGCCATGGTGCGTTCGTCCTATCACGCCGATCAGCAGGCACATGCTGCAGGTGTGCAGCCTTGAAATCCCAGTGGGCGGGTTGAAATGCAATCCGGCTAAGAGAAGAAGAAACCCGGCTTTGGTGCCGGGTTTTTTTTGCCCTTCCGACCTTGCCATGCCCATGAGGGCCACTGGCGCATCGGCGCTGAGTGTAGGAGCGGGCAAATGGGGGCGCGCCAGCGGGGGCGGAGCTGCGGTCAGCTTGCTCGGCATTGTTCAAGCCCTCTGTGCCAGTGAGGGCAGGGCCGGCGCAGCAGTCCTTATGTCGTTTGGTCCTGGATCAGAGCCTTTGCAGATAAGGCCTCTATATAAGGCTCCAGTGCCTCATCGTAGTCTTCGACGCCTAAATACCAGGCTGTCAGACCGGTGCTGTCTTGCTTGAGATCCGTCCAGCAGAATAAAGAACGGTCAAAGGAGTCCTTGATGGTTTCGTTCACGAATGTGAACAACTCATCCAGCAAGGGCAAGGTGCTCAGCGGAACGGCAAAGGGAGTTTCCCCCTGGAACTGCCAGCTATATTGTTCGAGCAGTTCGTTTGACCATTGGGCATGCTGCTCTTGAGAGCTTAGTTCGGGATTGGCAGGGCTTAAAGGCATGGTTTTGTATAGGGTAAAGGGAAGGGATGGTCAGGCACCAGTGGCAAACCATTGGATAGGCGTGGCACCTTGCTGTGTGAGCCACTCATTGGCTAGTCGAAAATGACCGCAGCCAATAAATGGGACCGGTGGGCGACGCGCAGCCAAAGGGGAGGGATGATTGGCTTTCAGAATCAGATGGGGGCATTGAGCCTGTTGCTGGATCAATGCCTCTTTGGCCTGGGCATGAGCACCCCACAACATATACACAATAGGGCGTGTACTTTGCTGGGCCAGGTTCATCAGTAAAGCGTCGGTAATTTGTTCCCAGCCTTTCTTGGCGTGAGAGGCAGGCAAGCCATCCTCGACGGTTAGGGATGTGTTCAAGAGCAACACGCCTTGTCGGCCCCAGTTGCTCAGATCATGGCTGGGCGGGAGAGGGGTCTGGGGATACTCCAGTTCCAGCTCTTTGAAGATATTGCGCAGACTAGGTGGTGCAGGGCAGGTGTCCGGAACCGAAAACGACAGTCCCTGGGCTTGATCGGGGCCGTGGTAAGGGTCCTGACCCAGAATCACGACGCTGACCTTTTGTAGTGGTAGCAGCTCCAAAGCACGGAACGGGGCGGCGGGATAAATGACGGCACCGTCCTGGCATTCCTTGTCCAGCCACTTGGCTAATGTTGCCAGTATGTTCTGTAGCTCTGGCTGATCCAGGGTGGCGCGCCAGTCAGCGGGAAGGCGGGCGACCTGATCGAGAATGTTCTCGGTCAGGAGATTATTGGATAGCATTTCCTCGCCAATCAGGCTGAGCTGTGTCGTGGGGGCTTGAGAAGATGAGCGTGCCATACAGAGTCTGCATGCAAAGTTAGTTGTCTGCTTATTGTAATAGGGGAGCGTCGACCGACCTATCAGCTTGGATACCGCTTTCCTTCTCTATATAGAGGGGCATGTTGAATCGAAGCGAGAAGGACGGCATGTCGCCTCTATATATAGAGGCGAGGGTTGTGACGCTACAGAAGGAGTTCCAACTTCCTTCCCGGCAAGCGCGTCAACGTTATAAGTGCTCCCCCGGTAATCCCCCCATTTTTAGCAATTGCCAGAAGTAGGCATGCTATGCGGCCATGGCCAACCGCTGTTTTGGGGTAACTCCGCCCAAGGCCATATTTGGGCGCTCATGATTGTATGACCACATCCACTGCGTGGCGACGCGCTGAACGTGATCCAGATCGTCCCAGTGATACTGGGACAACCATTCGTATCGAACGGTTCTGTTGAACCGCTCAACGTAGGCGTTTTGTTGCGGCTTGCCCGGCTGGATGTATTCGAGCTTGATGTCCCATGCGCCCGCCCATTCTACGATGGCTGTGCTCAGGTACTCCGGACCGTTATCACAGCGAATGGCTGAAGGCTTGCCTCGCCATCCGATGATCTGCTTTAGTGTGCGGATCACCCGTTCAGAGGGCAGCGAGAAGTCCACTTCGATACCCAACGCCTCGCGGTTGAAATCGTCGATTACGTTGAGTACGCGGATGCTGCGCCCGTCCGCAAGTTGATCGTGCATGAAGTCCATCGACCAGACCTGGTTGATATGCGACGGTATCGTTAACCGCTCAGGAGCCTGCCTAACCAGACGTTTTCGGGGTTTGATCCGCAGGTTCAGTTCAAGCTCGCGGTAGATCCGATATACACGCTTGTGGTTCCAGCCAAATCCTCGCACATTGCGCAGGTACAGGAAACATAGTCCAAAGCCCCAGCTGCGATGGTTGTCGGTCAGACGCAGCAACCAATGGGCGATCTCCTCGTTCTCGACGTCGGTCTTGGCGACATACCGATAGCAGGTCTGACTGATACCAAACGCCGCGCAGGCCAAACGCACGGATAGGCCTCGGTCTTGTACGGCACGTTGGGCCATCTCGCGGCGACGAGATGGCTTTACCACTTTTTTTCGAGTGCCTCCGTCACAATCTCGGCCTTGAGCTTCTCCTCGACATACATCTTGCGTAGCCGCGCATTCTCGGCTTCCAGCTCCTTCATGCGCGCCATCAGCGACACGTCCATGCCGCCGTACTTCGAGCGCCACTTGTAGAACGTCGCTGAGCTGATGCCCAGCTCCCGGCATAGCTCCGGCACCGCCAAGCCAGACTCCACTCGCTTGATGGCCTCTATGATCTGGCTATCTGTGAATCTTGATCGCTTCATGTTGTAGAACTCCTCAATGAGAAAATTCTACTTCTGACTGCATCGCTTTTGTGGGGGGATTACCCCCCCTAAGAGGGCTTGTCACGCGGGTGGGTTGCCATCTGGTCTACCAGCCTACCTATCCCTATCCTTGTCCCTGTCTATCTATCTATCTATCTATCTATCTATCTATCTATCTATCTATCTATCTGTCTGTCTGTCTGTCTGTCTGTCTGTCTGTCTGTCGGCGAGAGCTTTTTAAGATAGGGAGCTGATGGACGAGCTTAGAAAGGGAGTGCAGAGCAAAAAGCCATGAGCTTGGGGGCCCTTCTATAGGCCATATCGATGGTTTCACCAGAGGTTCTCAAATTTGGGACATTCTCCACGACTGGATGGCCAGTTTTGTATTGTTTTGTTTCATTTTAGATTGTTCATATTTAACAAGGGCTTAGTGTATAAATTGATGGCTTGATGCTGATTTCCATGAAATAGTTAGGTAAAAAACTTGCAAAGCTAAATTTCATCGTGCTATAGTTCTTTTCTCGCTGCAGCACACACAGGGTTTTCCCTCAAAGCGCCGCAGAGAGCAGTTAGACAAGATTCACCGCCTTGGCCAAGAGGCCCGCACCGAAACTTGCCTGACTGAGTCAGGTAACTGACACGGTGTAAAACCCGGAGCTTGACAAATCAGAAAATTCTGTGTTAAAGCTCTAGGTTCTGCCCCAGAGAACGCAACGTTAAGTTTTTAGCTGGTTGTAAACAGCGCTGAAAATTTACCCTTGTTTGTGAAGTTGAATGGTTAGCCTTACGGTTGATTGTTCGCTAGGTGGTTCGGAACGAAAGTTCTGGTTTAAGCGGGACGAGTTGGACGGTTTTAAAACTTTCTAACTTCTTCAAAAAAACGCTTGACACACTGCCTGATCTGCTTCATAATCTCGTTTCTCTGCTGCTAACACAGCAAGGCACGAAGCGCCAAGCGCGACGAGCCAGCCGGGTTAGTCAGTAGAACGACAGGCAACTGTCACTGCTCTTTAACAATTAACAGCCGATAAGTGTGGGCGCTTGGAATGAGCGAGTCGAACCCTTCGGGGATCGCCACAAGTTTGTATCAAGTGCTCACAAACGAAAGATGAAGAATTACCTTGTGTAACTCTGAATTTTTCTTTGAGACACAATCGGTCTCGTCGCAAGACGGGGCAACCACAGAGATTAAACTGAAGAGTTTGATCCTGGCTCAGATTGAACGCTAGCGGGATGCTTTACACATGCAAGTCGAACGGCAGCACGAGAGAGCTTGCTCTCTTGGTGGCGAGTGGCGGACGGGTGAGTAATATATCGGAACGTGCCCAGTAGCGGGGGATAACTACTCGAAAGAGTGGCTAATACCGCATACGCCCTACGGGGGAAAGGGGGGGATCGCAAGACCTCTCACTATTGGAGCGGCCGATATCGGATTAGCTAGTTGGTGGGGTAAAGGCTCACCAAGGCAACGATCCGTAGCTGGTTTGAGAGGACGACCAGCCACACTGGGACTGAGACACGGCCCAGACTCCTACGGGAGGCAGCAGTGGGGAATTTTGGACAATGGGGGAAACCCTGATCCAGCCATCCCGCGTGTATGATGAAGGCCTTCGGGTTGTAAAGTACTTTTGGCAGAGAAGAAAAGGCATCCCCTAATACGGGATGCTGCTGACGGTATCTGCAGAATAAGCACCGGCTAACTACGTGCCAGCAGCCGCGGTAATACGTAGGGTGCAAGCGTTAATCGGAATTACTGGGCGTAAAGCGTGTGTAGGCGGTTCGGAAAGAAAGATGTGAAATCCCAGGGCTCAACCTTGGAACTGCATTTTTAACTGCCGAGCTAGAGTATGTCAGAGGGGGGTAGAATTCCACGTGTAGCAGTGAAATGCGTAGATATGTGGAGGAATACCGATGGCGAAGGCAGCCCCCTGGGATAATACTGACGCTCAGACACGAAAGCGTGGGGAGCAAACAGGATTAGATACCCTGGTAGTCCACGCCCTAAACGATGTCAACTAGCTGTTGGGGCCGTTAGGCCTTAGTAGCGCAGCTAACGCGTGAAGTTGACCGCCTGGGGAGTACGGTCGCAAGATTAAAACTCAAAGGAATTGACGGGGACCCGCACAAGCGGTGGATGATGTGGATTAATTCGATGCAACGCGAAAAACCTTACCTACCCTTGACATGTCTGGAATGCCGAAGAGATTTGGCAGTGCTCGCAAGAGAACCGGAACACAGGTGCTGCATGGCTGTCGTCAGCTCGTGTCGTGAGATGTTGGGTTAAGTCCCGCAACGAGCGCAACCCTTGTCATTAGTTGCTACGCAAGAGCACTCTAATGAGACTGCCGGTGACAAACCGGAGGAAGGTGGGGATGACGTCAAGTCCTCATGGCCCTTATGGGTAGGGCTTCACACGTCATACAATGGTCGGGACAGAGGGTCGCCAACCCGCGAGGGGGAGCCAATCTCAGAAACCCGATCGTAGTCCGGATCGCAGTCTGCAACTCGACTGCGTGAAGTCGGAATCGCTAGTAATCGCGGATCAGAATGTCGCGGTGAATACGTTCCCGGGTCTTGTACACACCGCCCGTCACACCATGGGAGTGGGTTTCACCAGAAGTAGGTAGCCTAACCGCAAGGAGGGCGCTTACCACGGTGGGATTCATGACTGGGGTGAAGTCGTAACAAGGTAGCCGTATCGGAAGGTGCGGCTGGATCACCTCCTTTTAGAGCGAATGGCTCGCAAAGCGAAAGCGTCCACACTTATTGGCTGTTAGTTTATGTCATGACCATTGAAGGTATCGCCCACTGGTGATAGATGGGTCAGTAGCTCAGTCGGTTAGAGCACCGTCTTGATAAGGCGGGGGTCGTTGGTTCGATTCCAACTTGACCCACCAACGATTACCTCGGGGGATTAGCTCAGCTGGGAGAGCACCTGCTTTGCAAGCAGGGGGTCGTCGGTTCGATCCCGTCATCCTCCACCACCGCTTTTATAGGTGGTTGTCGATACAGCAAGGTTCATGACAGAGTATAGGGCACAGACAAACAACGGTTTGCCTGGCGCTAGATTCAACGAAGAGTGTTCTTTTTAAAGAATACTGCTCGTTGGGTTATGCAACCCACGAATTGCTCTTTAACAATTAGGAAGAAGCACAACGAAGGTGTGTTGTCTAATAAACGCAAGACGATTAGTCGACTTGTGATGACAATACACGGGTTGTGATTGCAACAGAACAAATTATGTTCAACGAAAGTTCTCAAAAATATAGACGTTGTCTGATCTTCGGATTAGATAACAGCTAAGGATTGATGAACGGCAACAACGTATACTCATATTCCTATAACAGCACCAAGCGTTATAGGATCAAGCGAATAAGTGCATATGATGGATGCCTTGGCGATCACAGGCGATGAAGGACGCGGTAGCCTGCGAAAAGCTACGGGGAGCTGGCAAACAAGCTTTGATCCGTAGATGTCCGAATGGGGAAACCCACCGTAGTAATACGGTATCCCATGCTGAATACATAGGCATGTGGAGGCGAACCGAGTGAACTGAACCATCTCAGTAACTCGAGGAAAAGAAATCAACCGAGATTCCGGAAGTAGTGGCGAGCGAAACCGGACCAGCCTGGATGTTTTAGCGTATTGAATAGTCGAATGGAATGGAAAGTCCAGCCGTAGCAGGTGATAGCCCTGTAGGCGAAATTCAGTACGTGGAACTAAGCATCGAACAAGTAGGGCGGGACACGTGAAATCCTGTCTGAATATGGGGGGACCATCCTCCAAGGCTAAATACTCGTGATCGACCGATAGTGAACCAGTACCGTGAGGGAAAGGCGAAAAGAACCCCGGAAGGGGAGTGAAATAGATCCTGAAATCGTATGCATACAAACAGTAGGAGCACCTTCGTGGTGTGACTGCGTACCTTTTGTATAATGGGTCAGCGACTTACATTCAGTGGCAAGCTTAACCGAATAGGGGAGGCGTAGCGAAAGCGAGTCCGAATAGGGCGATTCAGTCGCTGGGTGTAGACCCGAAACCAGGCGATCTATCCATGGCCAGGTTGAAGGCACGGTAACACGTGCTGGAGGACCGAACCCACTAATGTTGAAAAATTAGGGGATGAGCTGTGGATCGGAGTGAAAGGCTAAACAAGCCTGGAGATAGCTGGTTCTCTCCGAAAACTATTTAGGTAGTGCCTCGTATATTACTGCCGGGGGTAGAGCACTGTTATGGCTAGGGGGTCACAGCGACTTACCAACCCATGGCAAACTCCGAATACCGGCAAGTACAGTACGGGAGACAGAGCACCGGGTGCTAACGTCCGGACTCAAGAGGGAAACAACCCAGACCGCCAGCTAAGGTCCCTAACTATGGCTAAGTGGGAAACGAAGTGGGAAGGCATAGACAGTCAGGAGGTTGGCTTAGAAGCAGCCATCCTTTAAAGAAAGCGTAATAGCTCACTGATCGAGTCGTCCTGCGCGGAAGATGTAACGGGGCTAAGCCATAGACCGAAGCTGCGGATGTGTACTTTTAGTACACATGGTAGGAGAGCGTTCCGTAAGCCTGTGAAGGTGTTCCGTGAGGAATGCTGGAGGTATCGGAAGTGAGAATGCTGACATGAGTAGCGATAAAGGGGGTGAAAAGCCCCCTCGCCGTAAGTCCAAGGTTTCCTGCGCAACGTTCATCGGCGCAGGGTGAGTCGGCCCCTAAGGCGAGGCAGAGATGCGTAGCTGATGGGAAGCGGGTTAATATTCCCGCACCGTCGTAGAGTGCGATGGGGGGACGGATTGCAGAATGTTATCGGGGTGTTGGATGTCCCCGTTGGCGCATCATAGAAGGCACTTAGGCAAATCCGGGTGCGTAATTCAAGGGTGTGACTGGATAGAGCTTCGGCTCTAAACTAACTGGAAGCAGTTCCAAGAAAAGCCTCTAAGCTTCAGCTCTACGAGACCGTACCGCAAACCGACACAGGTGGACGGGATGAATATTCCAAGGCGCTTGAGAGAACTCAGGAGAAGGAACTCGGCAAATTAATACCGTAACTTCGGGAGAAGGTATGCCTCATTAGTGTGATGTGCCTGCGCACAAAGCATGAAGAGGCCGCAGTGAATCGGTGGCTGCGACTGTTTACTAAAAACACAGCACTCTGCAAACACGAAAGTGGACGTATAGGGTGTGACGCCTGCCCGGTGCCGGAAGGTTAAGTGATGGGGTGCAAGCTCTTGATCGAAGCCCCGGTAAACGGCGGCCGTAACTATAACGGTCCTAAGGTAGCGAAATTCCTTGTCGGGTAAGTTCCGACCTGCACGAATGGCGTAACGATGGCCACACTGTCTCCTCCTGAGACTCAGCGAAGTTGACATGGTTGTGATGATGCAATCTCCCCGCGGCTAGACGGAAAGACCCCATGAACCTTTACTGTAGCTTTGCATTGGATTGTGAACCGGCCTGTGTAGGATAGGTGGGAGACGTTGAAGCGTGGTCGCCAGATCGCGTGGAGTCATCCTTGAAATACCACCCTGGTCTGTTTGCGGTTCTAACCTAGGTCCCTTATCGGGATCGGGGACCGTGCATGGTGGGCAGTTTGACTGGGGCGGTCTCCTCCTAAAGTGTAACGGAGGAGTTCGAAGGTACGCTAGAGACGGTCGGAAATCGTCTTGATAGTGCAATGGCATAAGCGTGCTTGACTGTGAGACTGACAAGTCGAACAGGTACGAAAGTAGGACATAGTGATCCGGTGGTTCTGTATGGAAGGGCCATCGCTCAACGGATAAAAGGTACTCTGGGGATAACAGGCTGATACCGCCCAAGAGTTCATATCGACGGCGGTGTTTGGCACCTCGATGTCGGCTCATCTCATCCTGGGGCTGTAGCCGGTCCCAAGGGTATGGCTGTTCGCCATTTAAAGAGGTACGTGAGCTGGGTTTAAAACGTCGTGAGACAGTTTGGTCCCTATCTGCCGTGGGCGTTGGATACTTGACGGAGCCTGCTCCTAGTACGAGAGGACCGGAGTGGACGTACCACTGGTGTATCGGTTGTCATGCCAATGGCATTGCCGAGTAGCTACGTACGGAAGAGATAACCGCTGAAGGCATCTAAGCGGGAAACTCGTCTGAAGATTAGGTATCCCGGGGGCTTGACCCCCCTGTAGGGTCGTCCGAGACCAGGACGTTGATAGGCTGGGTGTGGAAGTGCAGTAATGCATGTAGCTAACCAGTACTAATTGCCCGTGTGGCTTGATCCTATAACCCTTGAGGTTGTAGTGAGTTAAGTTGTTGACCACAGAACGTAATATTGAAGTGCAGCGCAACCCGCGCTCGACACCTTCGTAACCGCTGCTAGCTGATCCGTACTGATCGCTGGCAGTGTGCTTCTTCCAATTGGCTGGGACGTCCCCTAAAAGACGGCCTGGCAACCAGTTACGCTTGACGACCATAGCAAGGTGGTCCCACACCTTCCCATCCCGAACAGGACTGTGAAACGCCTTTGCGCCGATGATAGTGGACGGACGTCTGTGAAAGTAGGTCATCGTCAAGCTCTTATTGCTCAAAACCCCCGCAAGTATCCCTTGCGGGGGTTTTGTTTTATGGGTCGCCAACGCATCGGCGACGGATACACCGGAACGATGCTGATCGTCTGGCCCCTGGGTTACGACTTCAGACGGTACCACACCCCCTCCCCAAGCCCGTTCTGGGCACTGCCTATCCCTGCTTGTTGCAGACTACGTCTCTTGGCCTAAGCCGAGGGGGTCGGTCATTGCGTATGCTTCCTGGGCTTAAGGGTTGATGTTGAGTCCTCTGCGGGTGCTACCTGCACGATGACAGCCCTACGAGGGGCGGGTTCAGCCTTAGCGGCTTGCTGAACCTCACCCTCTCGCATCAAGCCGTTGTCTATCTGCCGGGTGATCGCGCTACGCTTAGTGCTTCTAGGGTTTGCTGCTGTTGCGCAGCTTGAAGTTGCCTCTTTTATTTATCTTGGCTCAGCCAGGCTCTAGCGACGCGGCTTGGCCGCTGGTTGCCATCAGTTGGTGCCAAGGCGGGTTACAACCTTCCACTTTAACTAGCGGGTGGTTCACCGGTTGTGTGTACTCCAGCCCCGCTCAATTTTTTATCGACGGCATCCAACGGCCAAGATCAGATGGGTGTTCGGTCCGCTGTTTCTTCTACCTGCATTTTTCCTCCCCTGGCCCCCTGAAATTCCCACCCATTCTCCTATTTGGTATTGCAGCTATTCAGCCTGCGAAGGCGTATCACACCCATTCAGAATCGAAGTCGACTTGGAAACGAGGCCACTTCCTATCAACGCCACCCCTTGATATTCCCTATCACTAACATGGTCAAATTTGACCGCTTCCTGCTTGGATCTGCTCCTAAGTCATGCTGAACTAGCAGTTCTGACTGTTTTCTTACTTTCTCTCCAAGACCTCGATTTATCTGTTTGACGTGTATCAATCAGGCGCCGAGCAATGCTGAGCAGGCGGGAAAGGAGTATGTCAGTCTAGCGATGGTTCTACTTGATTCATGGAAAAGATATGGCGGCTCAAGATACGGCCTCACACACAGGCAATGATGATTTGTCGGACATCCGACTGATGCAGGGCGAAGGAGCTGGGCGTTGGAAGCGTATCCAGGCTCACTTGGCTCATCTGCCTATTTTCAAGGAGCTGCCGCTAGAGCAGCTTGAACCGATCGCCAAAGGTACTCAGGAAGTACACGCGTTACGCGGCACCACTTTGTTTCGTAGTGGTGACCCGTGCGTCGGGTTTCATATGTTGGTATATGGCCGAGTGAAGCTGGTGTTTGTTTCTTCATCAGGGGCAGAACGGGTGGTGCGTCTGGTCGGCCCAGGGGAGGGGTTTGGTGAGGCTTTAATGTTCATGGGCCGTAATTACATCGTGACAGCCCAGACACTCGTGGACTCTTTGCTCTTGCACATCAACAAGGACGCCTTGATGGAACAACTGGACAAGGGAAGTGATGTGGCGCGTTTGATGCTGGCCGGTTTAAGTGAGCGCTTATATCGTTTGATGGGTGAACTGGAAGCCTACACCTTGCACAACGGGGTGCAGCGCTTGGTCGGCTATCTCTTGCAGGAATGGCCAGGTGAGGAGGGTGTGCCGTTCAGGATTGACGTGGGCAAGTCCGTGATTGCTTCCCGTCTGAACCTGACCCCGGAGCACTTATCGCGCACATTGCGTGATCTGATGGACCGGGATCTGATTCGAGTTCAGCGACGTAATTTTACGATTCTGGATAGTGCGGCCTTGCGGCAATACGGTGCTCTGCCTGATACGCGCGAATAGCGCGCAGGCTATGACGATAGCGCTGCCAGGCGGTCCAGAGATTCCAGCTCAAGGCTGTAAAAGACAACAGCAATGCAGGGGCTGCTACCCATGCGAAAGATTCGACTCCCAGGCTTGCCCCTGTCCAAAGCACCAGGCTTAGGCTGTGCAAGGCCCAATGTGCTCGGGCGGTGGACGCGGGGATGTAGTGAGCCGTCTTGGGAATCAACTGCAAGAGGGCGCGGGTGTGCTCGGTATTATCAGTGTCCATGCTGACATGCTCCTGTGCCTCGCGCCAGAGCAAAAAAGGCACGATGGTATAGAGCATTCCACAAACGACGGAACCTAAGGCTCCCATTATCAGCAAGACTCCCATGGCTAGCTCCGCGTTGGAGGCGGCGGGACTGTGGGCCCAGAAGTTCAAAAGGATCGCAACCACCAGACTGCTCAAGGAGCTGTACCAGAATAACGTGCTGGCCCCTGCTGTGGGGCGCTTGCGTTTCCAGAGTCGCGCCCAGGTAATCACTGCCCATAAGCCGTAGCTTAGAAAGATCAGATAGGTGACCAGATCACGCACGGGCAGCCAGGAGCCAGGCAAAGAGCTCAAGCCCCATTGCGCAATCAGCAATGCTCCTACGACCCAAGGAAGCCAACGCACCAGAGGCGCCGGGTAAAGTTCGGTGATTTGAAAAATAGGCAGCAGCTGGAACGACATGGCGATCAGCAGCAAGCCTGCCCAAGCGGCCAAACCCATCATCACGTGCAGGTTCAGCAGATTGGCGACCGCTTGTTCGTTTGTCAGGGCGACCAGCATGGCAAGCCCTGTTGAGACAGTCAGCAACAGACCCAGCATGGCCAGGCGGATAGGGGCGACGACCTCTTTGGCACCGCGAAAGATGTCACGCCGAGAGCGCCACAAGGCCAGCATGACAGTGAGCAGATAGCCGCCCAGAGCAAGGGCCAGACAAATGCCTGCCAGTGTGTACGCCCAGCGTTGCCAGCTCAGAAAGCCTGTCATCAGAAGTAGTGTGCCGGCGCCGAGCATGCTCCAGAAAATTAGCGCCCGACCGCGTGCCACCGGAATACGCACATTACAGGCCACTGCCAAAATATGTACCAAAGAGGCAAACATGGCGCTGCCCACGATTCCCAAGTTCCAGGCATGGGTTAAGGCCAAGATGGCCGGGTGCCAGCGGGAGTTGAATAGTTCCGGTCCGCTGTAGAGTGCCAGCATGGCGGCCAGTAGACCAAAAAAAGGGACGTTCGCAAACAGGGGCAAGGTCAGTGATAAAGAGGGGGACTGATCCAGCGATAAAGCGCGTTGCATAGACTTAGTTCCTGCGGATGATGAGCTGAAAGCCGTTTTCTGTTTGGGTGCCCTGGTAGCGAAAACCGGCACGACGCAGAATGTCATACAGGGGGAAAGGTTCTCTATCCAGCCACATGAATAAAGTCTGGGTGGGGGCCAGCTCGGCCAGCACCTCCAGGCAATGCTCCAAAGGTTCAGGGGCGGGCAGGCCGCGTGTATCCAGCGTGATCTCTGTATGCGTCATCAAGACTCCAGCACAAAAGGCTTGGGAGGCATTGTGGACCATTCTGCCCGCTTATGGTGCAGACAAGGTGAGACTTGTTTGCCGTCGGTCAGGAGGTGGGAAGAATTTGATATGCGTTAAGGCCCCCCCGTTTCGGAGCAGGCATAGTGGTGGTCTTGTCGAGCCAGGATTCTGCCCTGGCCAGAGTGAAGATCGGGGAGTGTCATGAATACAGCGTTCACGGCTTTAGCCGCGTCTGATCAGCCGCAGATGGAATTGGTTTGCCCCGCAGGCAGCCTGCCCGCCTTGAAAGCGGCGATCGACAATGGGGCCGACAGTGTTTATCTGGGGTTCCGAGATGCCACCAATGCCCGGAATTTTGCCGGGCTCAATTTTGATGCGCAGGCGATTGCACAAGGCATTGATTATGCGCATCAGCGTGGCCGCAAAGTCTTGCTGGCACTCAATACCTATCCGCAACCCAATGCCTGGCAGCAGTGGCGCGATGCGGTGGACCGGGCAGCCGAGGCTCAGGTCGATGCGGTCATCATGGCAGACCCCGGTTTGATGGCGTATGCCAGCCAGACACATCCCAATCTGCGTTTGCACTTGTCGGTGCAGGGTTCAGCCACCAATCCGGAGGCCATCAGGTATTACCACCAGAACTTCGGTATTCAGCGTGTGGTCCTGCCGCGGGTTTTGTCCATGGCACAAGTGGAACAGGTCTGTGAGCAGGTCCCCGTTCAGGTTGAGGTTTTTGGCTTTGGCAGTTTGTGCGTGATGGTGGAGGGGCGCTGTGCCTTGTCCTCCTATGCCACCGGAGAATCGCCCAATACGCATGGGGTCTGTTCCCCCGCCGGGCATGTGCGCTGGGAACAAACAGATCGAGGCCTGGAGTCGCGTCTGAACGGAGTGCTGATTGATCGTTATCAGGAGGGTGAGAACGCGGCTTACCCCACTTTGTGCAAAGGGCGCTTTGATGTGGCGGGCGAAAACTATTACGCCCTGGAAGAACCCACCAGTCTGAATACCTTGTCCTTGTTGCCACAGTTGTTGGCGGCGGGTGTCAGCGCCATCAAGATTGAAGGCCGGCAACGTAGTCCCGCTTATGTCGCTCAAGTTACCCAGGTGTGGCGTCAAGCGATTGATTCGGCCAAATCCACGCCTGCCCGTTATTCAGTCCACCCCGCTTGGATGGGGGCTTTGAACAAATTGGCCGAAGGGCAGCAACATACGCTGGGTGCCTATTCTCGGCCCTGGAAGTAGAGCACGGGAGGCTCAAACATGAAATTATCTTTAGGCCCCTTGCAGTACTACTGGTCCCGCATCGCCACCATGCAGTTTTATGAGTCGGCCTGTGACTGGCCTGTGGATGTGGTGTATCTGGGCGAGACGGTATGTTCACGCCGTCACGAGTTACGGCTGGATGATTGGCTGGATATTGCGCAGATGCTGGCTCAGGCTGGCAAGATGCCGGTTCTGTCCAGTCAGGTCTTGCTGGAGTCCGGGCGGGACGTCAATACGCTACGCAAGCTTACCGAGCAGGCGGAGTACCTGATTGAAGCCAATGATATGGGGGCGGTGCGTTTGATGCAGGGTCGGGACTTTGTCGCCGGCCCTTTTTTGAATGTTTATAACGGGCCCGTGCTGGATTTGATCGCCTCCCAAGGGGCGGTGCGCTGGGTGATGCCTCTGGAAATGGGCCGTGCAGGACTGGCGCAGTTGCAGCAGGACAGGCCTGCCGGTTTGGAAACCGAGGTCTTTGCTTTCGGGCGCCTGCCCTTGGCTTTCTCGGCCCGTTGTTTTGCCGCGCGTAATCGCAACTTGCCCAAGGACAATTGCCAGTACGTGTGCATGGACTATCCCGATGGTTTGTTGCTGGAAACACGGGAGGGGCAGGGTTTTTTGAACATCAATGGTATCCAGACCCAATCCGCCTGGGTGTACACCTTGCTGGAACAGATACAGGACCTGCGCGCCTTGGGTGTCGATATGCTGCGCTTGAGCCCGCAGTCTCAACATATGGATGCCGTCGTGCATTTGTTTCATGATGTGGTGCAGGGCCGTATCCAGGCATCAGATGCGCACGAGGATATGTTGCCCTTGCTGCCTGCCAAAGCCTGCAACGGATTCTGGCACGGTCGTCCCGGCTTGGAATGGGTGGCGCCGGTACCAGAGCGTTTTTAAGGGAGGGATGCAAGAGTGAATGATATAAGGACACCTCGTTTGCCCGCTGTTGTGGCTGGTGTTGTAAGTCGTTTGCCCCCGTGGCCCGGCTCTCGTTTGTTTTGTACCGGCTTGAACGTGTTGATGCGCCCTCACGTGCCGACTGATGTGGCGGAACGATTGGAAGGGCGGGCGTTACGCATACAGGTGGCGGATGCGGGTTTGGCGTTTGACTACACCTGGCGCCAAGGAGCTTTTTACCCCCTGTCCGTACGCGCACAAAGTCCGGATTTGACCTTGAAAGCAGATCTTTGGGCGTTTTATCAACTTTTACAGCGGCAGGAAGACCCGGATACCTTGTTTTTTAATCGGCGTTTGTCGATTGAGGGCGATACGGAGCTGGGTCTGATGGTGAAGAACACTCTGGATGCTTTGGAACCTGATATTCTGCATCCCCGTGCCGTACTCAAGCAGGGCAAAGCGGCTTTACAGGATGTGCTGCGTCGTCCTATCCGAACGCCCGCTTCGTCCGAAGGCAGCTAAGAGCGCCGCACTTCAAAATGCGGAAACAGCTTTTGGAGCGTCTCTAACACTTCTGCGCCTGGGTAGGCCTCCAAAGCCTGCCCAGTTTCATTCAGAAAATTATCCTCACAGCCTTGTGTGCGGAAGATCTGCACGGCATAGCGCTGGACGCCCAGCTTATGTAAATGTTGCCCCAAGGCTTGTATCGAGGCCGGGCTATGCAACTGCGGGTGAAGGGTGCTGCGGCATTCAAACAGTGCCTCTCCGTTCAGTAGCAGCTGCAAGCTGCGCAAAGGTGCAGCCGCACTCTTGCTACGTTGGGTAATGGCATCGTATTGGCTGAACTCGGCTTTGATGTCCAGCCCTATCCAGTCGAGCCACGGGAGTATGGCCTGCAGTCGGGCTGGATGGGTTCCAGCCGTGTGCAGGCCAATTTTGAAGCCGAGTCTGCGCACCGCCTGGATTGCCGAGCCCAGGGCGGGGTCCAGGGTGGGTTCGCCGCCGCTAAAGACCACCGCATCCAGCAGGCCCACCCGGCGATTGAGAAAAACCATCAGATCGTCCCAATCAATGGCACTGTCAGTCGTACGCTCTTGTAAATGCGGGTTATGGCAGTAGCCACAGCGCCAGGGACAACCTTGCACAAAGATGACAGCAGCGAGCTTGCCCGGGTAATCCGTGGCTGAGAAAGGAGCGCAGCCGCCCACTTTCAATGCCACTTTGTGGGTGTTGGCCTTTGGGTAAGGGGGGCGTGTGGCGTACGTCATATTATTAGCGGCTAGCCTGGCTGGAAGGGACGGCGTTGCTCAACGCAGTGCTGGTTTCTGTGAAGTAGCGTCGCTCATGAAATTCACCTTGCTTGCCAATATTGAAAGACGACATGGGACGGTGGTAGCCCATGACCCGTGTCCATATTTCGCAGGGCTGGCGCTCGGAATCTTGGAGAGTGATGGTTTCGGTGCTCATAAGAAAACTCCTTGGATAAAAGGGCCGTCACAAGGTCGGATGTGTTCGGCCACGGTGTGCCACGAGGCGGGTTAGCAAGTCGCGGTCAAGCTAAGTGGGTTGTCCGGATTTAGTGGGAATAGGCAGGACAAGTAGCGTTCGTTCAGGGGTGGCGGTCGGGTGTCCGAGAGCTACTTTAGTAGGCGGATGCTTCTGGTTGGGCAGACACATTTACTTTTCGCGTTGCTGGTTCTGTGTCCTGCTCCTGCCTTTGTGTCTGTTGCGGCTTCGGTTTCTGCCCCTGTCCGGTTGGAGGGGTTTGCGGGTTAGTGCAGGTCGGAATGGACGTTTCGTTGCGAGCCTGTGCGATTTTGTTGACCAGTAGTTCCTTGTCGCAGTGCGGGCAGAATTCGTGTTTCCCCGACAGATAGCCGTGTTTGGGGCAGATGGAGAAGGTGGGCGTGACGGTGATGTAGGGCAGGGAAAAGCGGCTCAGGGCTCGTTGCACCAGATTGCGGCAGGCATCGGTGCTGGACAGAGCCTCGCTCATGTACAGGTGCAACACTGTTCCCCCCGTGTATTTGCCTTGCAGCTCATCCTGGCGCTCCAGGGCTTCGAAGGGATCTTCGGTAAAGCCGACGGGTAATTGTGAGGAGTTGGTGTAGTAGGGCATGTGCGTGGTACCGGCCTGCAAAATATCGGGCCAGCGGGCGCGGTCTTCTTTGGCAAAGCGATAGGTGGTGCCTTCCGCAGGGGTGGCCTCCAGGTTGTACAGATGTCCGGTATGTTCTTGAAACTCCACCATGCGCTGTCGAATATGGTCGAGCAGACGCACCGCGAACTGGTGCCCCCAGACGGTACACAGGCTCTCCTGATCCTGGGTGAAGTTGCGGATCATCTCGTTAACGCCATTGACTCCCAGCGTGGAGAAGTGATTGCGCAAGGTGCCCAGATAACGGCGCGTGTAGGGGAACAGTCCTTGGTCCATGTGGTGCTGAATAACGGTGCGCTTGATTTCCAGGCTGTCGCGGCCCATTTCCAGCAGTTCATCCAGACGAGCAAACAGGCCGGCTTCATCGCCTTGATACAGATAACCCAGGCGGGCGCAGTTCAAGGTCACGACGCCCAGTGAGCCGGTTTGCTCGGCAGAACCGAATAAGCCATTGCCGCGCTTGAGCAGCTCGCGCAGATCCAGCTGCAGGCGGCAGCACATGGAGCGGATCATGTTCGGCTCCAGCTCGGAGTTAATGAAGTTCTGGAAGTAGGGCAGACCGTACTTGGCCGTCATGGCAAACAGGCGTTCGGCATTCGGGCTGTACCAGTCAAAGTCCCGGGTGATGTTGTAAGTGGGGATGGGGAAGGTGAAAGCCCGTCCACGGGCGTCGCCCTCGCTCATGACTTCGATGTACGCCTGGTTGATCATGTCCATTTCGGCTTGCAGGTCTCCGTAGCAAAACGGCATTTCTTCACCGCCGATTTGTGGCACCTGTTCGCGTAGGTCGTCGGGACACACCCAATCAAAGGTCAGATTGGTAAAGGGCGTTTGTGTGCCCCAGCGCGAGGGCACATTCAGGTTGTAGATCAGCTCTTGCATGCATTGGCGCACGTGCTTGTAGTTCAAGCCGTCCTTGCGGATGAAGGGGGCCATATAGGTATCAAAGGAGCTGAAAGCCTGGGCGCCGGCCCATTCATTCTGCAAGGTGCCTAGAAAATTGACGACCTGGCCGACAGCACTACTGAGATGACGGGGAGGGCCGGATTCGATTTTGCCGGGCACGCCATTGAGTCCTTCATTCAGGAAGGTGCGCAAGGACCAGCCGGCGCAGTAGCCAGAAAGCATGTCCAGATCGTGGATATGCAGGTCGGCCTGACGGTGTGCCTGGCCGATCGCTTCGGGGTAGACATGACTGAGCCAGTAGTTGGCAATCATTTTGCCGGAGCTGTTCAGAATCAACCCGCCCAGCGAATAGCCCTGGTTGGCATTGGCTTGTACGCGCCAGTCCTGGCGGTCCAGATACTCGGTAATGGAGCGGATGATGTCCAGCTGAGCAACGGGACGCGACGCGGTTTCCTGGGTAGCCATATTGTTCACCAAAACCTATATATAGTGATTTTTACGATTCACGACACTATATATGGTGGTTTTTGGTGGGGCTAGGTGATTGTTGTCCAGGCTTGATCTAGGTTAATTTTGTGCTCGGAGCGACAAGGTCAAGGGGTGGCGGAACGAAGTCTTTGGGCACACCTTACCCTTATCCTTCTTAGGTGGGGATTGTTGAAGGCGAGAGGGTCGTGTTGCCAGGCGTAAAGAGGGGCTATGCTCTGCTACGCAAGCACACTGTTTGCGTGCAGGTAGCGCAAGAGCGGCTTGGTTCCTGCCGGTGGAGTCGCGCAGTAGCGTGTTTAGTGGTCGAACCGGGCTTGCAGCGCAGTACGCAGTGCCTGCTGATACTCGCTGACTTGCTCAAGCAGGCGTGTCTCATGGGAAGCCCAGCCTTGTTTCTGTTCTTCCGTGCGAGGGGGGGCGGGTGACCAGGCAGAATCCGGAAAGAACGGATCGTCCTTCCAGCGAGGAATGAGGTGCCAATGCAGATGCGGAACCTGATTCCCGAATTGAGCCAGATTGATTTTGGCGACTCCCAGCTGTTCACGCTGGATTTGCTCCACCACATAGACCGCCGCCATGAGGTGCTGCCGCTGTGCTTCAGACAGGTCTGTCATTTCAGCCACATGCTCTTGCCAGATCACCCGTGTATAACCGGGAAAGGGGCTGTCTGTGACGGCCAGTACCTGCAGCCCTGCGCCCGACCAGAGCAGTTGATCGGGCGTCAAGGCGCACAGGGGGCAAGCGGGGGTGCTCATGCAGGCTGACCAAAGAACAGGTTCTGCAAGGCTACGCCTGGATCAGGTTCACGCATGAACGCCTCACCCACCAGGAAAGCCTGGACCTGGTTATCGCGCATCAGGGCGACATCCTCAAGGGTGTGGATGCCGCTTTCGGTGACAACGCGCTTTTCGCTGGGGATGAAGGGCAGCAGGTCCAGCGTGTTCTGGAGGTCGGTCTCGAAGGTACGCAGGTTGCGGTTGTTGATACCCAGCAGGCTGGTTTTCATTTGCAGAGCAATATCCAGTTCGGCGCGGTCATGTACTTCAACCAGAACATCCATACCCAGCTCGTGCGCCATGGCTTCAAATTCCATCAACTGATCTTGCTCCAGGGCTGCGACGATCAGCAAGATGCAGTCTGCGCCCATGGCTCGGGCGTGAATGATCTGGTAGGGGTCAATAATGAAATCTTTACGCAGTACGGGTAGCGCACACACGGCACGCGCCTGGCGCAGGTGATCGTAAGAGCCTTGGAAATACTGGATATCCGTCAGGACGGACAGGCAGGCCGCACCATGGGCGGCATAGCTGGCGGCGATTTCGGTGGGGTTGAAATCGGCACGGATCACACCCTTGGAGGGGGAGGCTTTTTTGACTTCCGCAATAATGGCTGGCTTGCCTTGGGCAATCTTGTCTTCAATGGCGCTGGCAAAGCCGCGCAGGTCGTTCCGGTTCTTCGCCTCGCGCAGCAGGTCGGACTCGCTGCGCAACTGGCGGGCGGTAACGACTTCAGCTCTTTTGGTGTCGAGGATCTTGGCCAGAATGTCGTTCATGGGTTTAACTTCCTTGTATAAGCGCGGAATTGTTCGAGTTTTTCGCGGGCGGCACCGCTGGCAATGGCCTCAAAAGCCATGCGCAGGCCTTGTTCAATGGAGTCGGCGTGGTTGGCAGCATAGATGGCCAGACCAGCATTGAGGCCAACAATATCACGAGCGGTGCCCTCTTGGTTATTGAGGGCTTCCATAATCATTACGGCGGATTCTTCTTTGCTGGAGACGCGAATGCTGCGGTTGGAGGTCATCGCCATTCCGAAGTCTTCGGGGTGAATCTCATACTCGCGCACTTGCCCGTCCTTGAGTTCGCCCACCAGGGTGGCCGCTCCCAGGGAGGCTTCATCCATGCCGTCCTTGCCGTGCACGATCAGCACGTGTTTGGCCCCCAGGCGTTGCATCACGCGAACCTGAATGCCTACCAGGTCGGGGTGGAACACGCCCATCAACTGGTTGGTGGCACCGGCCGGGTTGGTCAGAGGACCCAGAATATTGAAAATGGTACGTACCCCCAGCTCCTTACGCACGGCAGCGACATTTTTCATGGCGCCGTGGTGAGCGGGGGCGAACATGAAGCCGATATTGGTATCGGCAATACTTTGCGCCACTTGCTCGGGTGAAAAGGTCAGGCGCACGCCCAAGGCTTCCAGCACGTCTGCGCTGCCTGAGGAGGACGATGCGCTGCGGTTGCCGTGTTTGGCCACTTTGACTCCGACGGAGGCGGCTACAAACATGGCAGCGGTGGAAATATTGAAGGTATTGGAGCCGTCCCCGCCTGTACCGCACATATCCAGCAATTCGTCGGGGTTAGGGGTAATCACAGGGGTCGCAAATTCGCGCATGACCTGGGCAGCGGCGGAAATCTCACCGACGCTCTCTTTTTTGACACGCAGGCCCATCAACAAGGCGGCTGCGATCTGCGGTGACATTTCGCCACGCATCAGCATGCGCATCAGATGCAGCATTTCATCGTGGAAGATTTCCCGGTGTTCGATACAGCGCACCAGTGCTTCGGTAGGAGTGATGGTGTTCATGATATTAGAGGTCCAGAAAGTTCTTCAGTAAGGCGTGGCCATGCTCGCTGAGCACCGATTCGGGGTGAAACTGCACGCCATAGACGGGCAGGTCGCGGTGGCGTACGCCCATAATCTCGCCATCTTCGGTTTGGGCTGTCACTTCCAGGCAGTCGGGCAGGCTGTCGCGCTCGATGGCCAGGGAGTGATAGCGGGTGACATTAAAGGGCGAGGGCAAGTTGCGGAACACATCCGTGCCCTGGTGGGTGATGGGGGAGACTTTCCCATGCATGATCTGTTGCGCACGGATAATGCGCGCACCAAAAGCATGCCCGATGGCCTGATGCCCAAGACAAACGCCCAAAATAGGCAGTTTGCCGGCAAAGTGCTGGATCAGGGCGACAGACAGGCCTGCATCCGCAGGGGATTTGGGGCCGGGCGAGACGCACAGATGGCTGGGATTCAGGGTTTCAATCTCTTCCAGCGTGACCTGGTCGTTGCGTCGCACCACTACCTCCTGCCCCAGTTCTCCAAAGTACTGGACCAGGTTATAGGTAAACGAGTCATAGTTATCGAGCATGAACAGCATGGGAATACTCCGGCAAAAAGAAAGTGGCAGTGGGGCGATTAAATAGGCTCGTCCAGACCGAATTGCACTTGTTCGGCAGCGCGGATAACCGCCCGTGCCTTGGCTTCGGTCTCTTGCCATTCTTTTTCTGGATCGGAGTCGGCCACAACGCCGGCCGCGGCCTGCACATACAGCATGCCGTCCTTGATGACACCGGTGCGAATGGCAATAGCCAGATCCATTTCGCCCGAGTAGCTCAGGTAGCCTGCAGCGCCACCGTAAACACCACGGCGTACGGGTTCCAGTTCATCAATGACTTCCATGGCGCGTACCTTGGGAGCGCCCGTCAGGGTGCCCGCCGGAAAGGAAGCACGCAAGACGTCCATCTGACTCATGCCGTCTTGCAGTTCCCCGCAAACGTTGGAGACCAGATGCTGTACGTGCGAATACCGCTCGATGGCCATGGTGTCAGTGACCTGGACTGTGCCGGTTTTGGCGATGCGGCCAATGTCATTGCGGGCCAGATCGATCAGCATCAGGTGTTCGGCGCGTTCTTTGGGGTCAGCCTTGAGCTCGGCGGCCAGTGCTGCATCGGCCTCAGGGGTGGCGCCGCGTTTGCGGGTACCGGCCAAGGGACGAATGGTGACGCGTTCTATATTGCGCCCATCCTGACGGTGCTCTTCTTGCCGCACCAGAATTTCTGGCGATGCACCTACCACCTGGAAGTCGTCAAAGTTCCAGAAGTACATGTAGGGAGATGGGTTGAGCGAACGCAGGGCACGGTACAGGGACAAGGGGGAATCACGGAAAGGCTTGGTGATGACCTGGCCAATCTGCACTTGCATCAGGTCGCCAGCGGCAATGTAGTCCTTGGCGCGGGCGACGGCTTTCAGGTAATCCTCTTTGTCGAAATCGCGCTCGCATTCGGTCTGCATGCTGGCGTAGGCGTAGGGAATCACCACAGGCGAGCGCAGTTTTTCACGCAGCTCTTTCAGGCGGCGCTTGGCCAGCACGTAGGCCTCGGGTTGGGCGGGGTCGGCGTAGACCAGCAAATAGGTGCGTCCGGCCAGGTTGTCCACAATCACCAGTTCGTCCACCTGCAGTAGCATGATGTCGGGCACGCCCTCTTCCTGATCGGCGGGGAAGGGCTTGCGGTTGGCGCCCAAAGACGGTTCGATGTGGCGAACGGTGTCGTAACCGAAGTAACCGGCCAGGCCACCTGCGAAACGGGGCATGCCAGGACGCAGAGCGACTTTGAAGCGGGCCTGGAATTGTTCGATGAATTCCAGTGGATCGCCTTCGGCAGTCTCCACCGGCTTGCCATCGTGCAGCACTTGGGTGTGACGCCCGTAGCTGCGGATGACGGTACGGGCAGGCAAACCAATAAAGGAGTAGCGACCGAATTGTTCGCCGCCCACAACCGATTCCATCAGGCAGCTATAACGTCCACCTTCGGGTCCGTTGTGCGCCAGTTTCAAATAAATCGACAGGGGTGTATCCAGGTCGGCGTAGGTTTCCGCAATCAGGGGGATGCGGTTAAAACCTTCTGCTGCTAGGGCATTGAATTCTATTTCTGTCATTGGGATCTCGAGGGTCAGTGGGTACGACGAGCCGGACAGAAACAAAAAAAGCCCGGTCGTTGCGATTACCGGGCTTATTTCCTGGTGGCGCTACGCTGTGTACTACTTTGCAGGCGCGCCAGACTTCAAGGTTATATCTACCCGATACACGAACGCCACCAGCGCCAATAAGCGCCGTAGATGGTGGATGCGTGAGTGCGAGTAGACATGAATTTTATGACGTAAATATGGTGTTTCGTTGGTTGCGCAGCCAGATAGCCGCATCAGCAATAGAGGCAACTATACCATCGGAATCCAGGCTTTGCACATCCTTGCCTTCGTTATAGCCGTAAGGAACCAGCAAAACCGGGATGTGCGCCGCACGTGCCGCCTGGGCATCGTTCATGGAATCGCCGATGACCAAAGCCTGCTGGGGGCTGAGATTCATCTGTTCGCACGCATGCAGAAAGGGCAGGGGATCGGGCTTTTTGCGTGGGCAGGTATCGCCGCCCACAAGCAGTTCGAAATACGAGGCCAGCCCAGTCTGTTCCAGCAAGGGGCGGGCAAACTGTTCCGGTTTGTTGGTGACGACGGCCAGACGCAAGCCCTGATTTTTGAAATCTTCCAATCCCTCTAGTACCCCGGAATACAGGCGGCTGTGTTGGCCATTGCACAATTGGTAATGGTAATAAAATGATTCCAGTGCCTGAGAGGGGTCGGCCAGCGGTTCGGGCAGGTCCGTCAAGGCGCGCTGCACCAGATTTTCCGAGCCTTTGCCCACGAAGGTGGCGATGCGTTCCTCCGGGAGCACAGGCAGACCGAAGTCAATACGCATGGCATTACACGCGGAGGCCAGGTCCGGAATGGTATCGAGCAGCGTGCCATCCAGATCAAACAGTACAGAGAAAATATTCATCTTTTTGTAGCGAACTTGTGACAAAATATTGTCAAATTCCTGTTAAGGTCGAGCAGAAAAGTTTTCGGAACATCGGGTTTTCATTTCGTTTGATTCATCATGTTAAAGCTCCTTACTGCGCGCGGGCTTATCAATTTAGTGAGCAAACCGTATTTTGGTACAAGATTGGCTTTCGATAGTCCGTTCAGTCAGGTCCTAGGAGCGGAAAGATGATGCTCGATACATTTCATCAGATTCTCGTAGAAAAACAAGTTACGCCGGTTTTTCAACCCATTGTGGATTTACAGTCGGGCTTGATTCTGGGCTACGAAGGCTTGATTCGGGGGCCGAAAGACACCAGTTTTTATTCGCCGCTGGCCCTGTTTGATGCGGCCCGGCAGTGCGGGCGTTTATGGGATCTGGAGGAGCTGTGCTGCCATACCCTGGTCAGCAGTTTTAATCGGCAGGGTCTGGCGGGCAAACTGTTTTTGAACTCCAGCCCGGATGTGGTGATGCGCATGTTGCCTTCGGCCCGTCTGGAGCCGCGTACCGGCATGCCGCAACTGCATGGTATTGACTGGAGCCGGGTGGTGGTGGAGCTGACCGAGTCCGAGCGCACCGACAGTTACGATTATCTGAACCAGGCCCTGGAGCTGTATCGGCAGGAAGGGCTGCAGTTTGCCATTGATGATCTGGGCGAAGGCTATGCCTCGCTGCGTTTGTGGTCCGAGTTGCGACCCGAATACGTCAAGATCGATAAGTATTTTGTACGCGATATTGATACCGATGTGCTCAAGCAGCAATTGGTCCGTTCCATTTGCGATATCGCCAGCCACGCGCAATCCACGGTGATCGCCGAGGGCATTGAGACGGGGGCGGAGCTGCGCACCTTGCGCTATTTGGGCGTGACCTGTGGTCAGGGGTATTTGCTGTGTCGCCCCCAGCCCAATCCACCTCCTCAGTTGGAGCCTGCCCAGGCTGCTTTGTTTGGCCCGTCCAGCCTACAGGTTCAGCGGCATGTGCATGGCCGCAATTCCATGAGTGTTCGACGCTTGCTGCGTCCGGCGCCAGCCGTGCCGGACAATACGCCGACCAACCGCGTGTATGAACTGTTCCAAAGCCACCCCGATTTAAGTGCGGTGGCTTTGCTTCGAGGGGACAGGCCGACGGGTATTTTGCGTCGTAGCCAGCTCTACGACCAGCTTGCCCGGCCCTATCACCGGGAGCTGTATGGCAACAAGCCTTGCTCCCTGTTCATTGATACACCGCCGTTGATTGTCGATTGCGACACCAGCGTGCTGGAGTTGGGGACCTTGATGACACAAGGGGCGGGTGATGCGCTCAGTGATGGCTTCATTATTACGGGTGCGGGCGAATATTTGGGCCTGGGCTCCAGCGTGGAGCTGATGCGCGAGATTACGCAGATTCAGATCATGACCGCCCGGTATGCCAATCCCCTGACGCAATTGCCGGGCAACGTGCCGATCGACGAACATATCGATGGTTTATTGCGCAACCGGCAAAACTTTGCGGTCTGTTATGCCGATCTGGATCATTTCAAACCTTATAACGATCTATACGGTTATCGCAAAGGCGATGAGCTGCTTCGCTCGATGGCGGAACTGTTTACCCGCTATACCGTAGCGCGCATGGACTTTGTCGGCCATGTGGGCGGAGACGATTTTATTCTGGTGTTCACCAGTCCGGACTGGGCCGAGCGTTGCCAGGGCATTTTGGACGAGCTGGAAAAAGAGCTGGAGTCTCTCTATCGCCTGGAGCATCGGCAGGCAGGCGGTTATATGGCGGAGAACCGGCAGGGCGTGCTGGTATTTCATCCACTGGTGAGCCTGTCTTTGGGGGTAGTGACGGTTGATGAGCCCGAGTTGTACTCGGGCTCCTTGATTGCGGAGCTGGCCAGCTCCGCCAAAGCGCAGGCCAAGCGCGTGCAGGGCAATGCCTTGTTTGTGGAGCGTCGCCGCCCCGACAGCCTGGTACGGCAGGGCGGCTACAGCCGCAATGCGATGTTGCAATAAACGCGTGCTCGGCCCGTCCCTGAGCAGGCCGGGTGATCAGGCCTGTTCGGCCAAGGCGATTTGCGCACGCATGTCGCGGATGACCTGGGCGTAATCGGGCTGCCCGAAAATCGCAGATCCGGCGACAAAGGTGTCGGCACCGGCGGCACGGATGGCGCCGATATTGTCCACCTTCACGCCTCCGTCAATTTGCAGCAGGATGGGCTGGCCTCCTTGCGCGGTCCAGGCATCAATGCGGGCACGAGCCTGACGCAGCTTGTCCATGGCACTAGGGATGAAGGCCTGTCCGCCAAAGCCAGGGTTCACGGACATCAGCAGAACCAGGTCCAGCTTGTCCATCAGGTGATCCATCCAGTTCAAGGGGGTGGCCGGGTTGAACACCAGGCCGGCCTTGCAACCGTGGTCACGGATCAGCGCCAGCGTGCGATCGACATGGCGGGAGGCCTCGGGGTGAAAGCTGATGTAATCGGCGCCCGCTTTGGCAAACTGGGGAATCAGCGCGTCGACGGGCTCGACCATCAGGTGTACGTCAATGGGAGCGGTGGTGTGGGGGCGCAGCGCGGCACAGACCATGGGGCCGAATGTCAGGTTCGGGACAAAGTGGTTGTCCATGATGTCGCAGTGAACCCAGTCGGCACCGGCGGCAATCACATTGCGGACTTCCTCTCCCAAACGGGCAAAGTCGGCCGATAAAATACTGGGAGCGATACGAGTGGAGCTGGCTTGGGACATAATAGGTGCCGTAAAGATTAGACATCACGAAAATCGTGGCCATATGTCATCATTATAGTTTCAAGCCGGGGGGCCGTGCAGCGCCCCGTGTATGTACAGCCGTAACCTGGAATCCATCATGAAGCCTGACGATATTGAGGTGCAGATCACGCCCCAGTACCTGCCTGAGCAATCCGAGCCCGATAGCAATCAATACGTGTTTGCCTATACCGTCCGGATTACCAACCATGGACAACAGACGGCCCAGATTATCAGTCGTCACTGGATCATCACGGATGACAACCAGCAGGTTCAGGAAGTGCGCGGTCTGGGCGTCGTAGGCCAACAGCCGGTTCTGGCTCCAGGCGAAACCTTTGAGTACACCAGCGGCTGCCCCCTGAACACGCCGTTTGGCACCATGCGCGGTAGCTACCAATGTGTTGGTGAAAATGGTGTGCCCTTTGAGGTCGCCATTCAGGAGTTCATCCTTTCTTCTCCCCGTACCTTGCACTAAGGGTCACCCCCAGCCATGAAGATAAAGTATTGCGTGCCAGCCGTTCTGCTGGCCTTGGGCGCCTGTTCCACTACGCCTGTGGACCGGGGTGCTTCGCCAACGGCTCCGGGTACTGCCGAAAGCGGGCCGGATATTGCACTGCAGCCGTTGCGCGTGCCGTCCCTGTCTGCCTTGCCCGAGACCCCGGCGCGTGCGCTGGCCGGGCGCTATCAGGCCGTGAACTGGTCGAGCCTGCCGGGCTGGCAGGCAGACTCGCTGGATCATGTCTGGAAAGGGTTTATCAATAACTGCAAGGGCCTGATGCGTCCTGTCAGTGGTTCGCTGGCCATGCCTGCTCGCGCCAACCCGCGAGCCTGGCAGCCGGTATGTCAGGCGGCGGCGTCCGCTGGACTGGATGCCAATACCCGGGATACGGCCGCGGTGCGCAATTTTCTGCAACAGCACCTGCAACCCTGGCGCCTGCTGACCGGCGAGGGCCAGGTGGCACAAAACACGGTCACAGGCTACTACGAACCCTTGCTCAAAGCCGCGCGCTCCCGTAGCTCCGGCTACCAATGGCCGCTTTTTGCCGCGCCCGATGATTTGCTGACGATTGATCTGGGGAGCTTGTATCCCGAGCTGGCAGGCAAGCGTATTCGTGGCAAGCAGGTTGGCAAGCGCATCGTGCCCTACGACACGCGTGAGCAGATCATGGCCCAGCCGGAGCGGCAGCCGCCTGTGATTGTCTATGCACAAGACCCGGTAGAAGGCTTCTTTCTGCAGATTCAGGGCTCAGGCCGCGCTATCTTGCCCGATGGGAGTGCGGTTCGTCTGGCCTACGCAGACCATAATGGCCGTCCATATGCCTCGGTAGGCCAATGGCTGGCCAAGCAGGGCGAGATGCCTTTGGCACAAACTTCCATGCAAAATATCAAGGCCTGGGCCAAGCGCAACCCGCATCGTGTCCAGGAAATGATGAACGTCAATACCGCCATGGTCTTTTTTAGGGAAGAAGCCATTGTGGACCCGGATCTGGGCCCCAAGGGCGCTTATGGCATCCCCCTGATCGGCTTGCGTTCCGTGGCCATTGATCCGACCTATGTGCCTTTGGGCACGCCGGTGTATCTGGCGACCTCGCAACCTGCCAGCAGCCAGCCCTTGCAACGGCTGGTCTTTGCCCAGGATACGGGGGCTGCCATCAAAGGCCCTGCTCGAACGGATCTGTACTGGGGCACCGGCGATGAGGCGGGT
This sequence comes from Alcaligenes sp. HNGD-HTN06, assembly GCF_049932565.1. Classification (NCBI taxonomy): domain Bacteria; kingdom Pseudomonadati; phylum Pseudomonadota; class Betaproteobacteria; order Burkholderiales; family Alcaligenaceae; genus Alcaligenes; species Alcaligenes sp. HNGD-HTN06. The sequence goes on from NZ_CP187782.1 coordinate 293,336, forward strand.
GCGCAGGCCGGACGCATGAAGCAGCAGGGGCAAATGTGGCTGTTGTGGCCACGTCAGGCAGGAGCACCAAGCGCGCGATGAAGAAAGAACGAATTGTTGTGTGTGGTGGCGGCCTGGCCGGGATGGCCAGTGCTCTGGGGCTGCGCAAGGCCGGATTTGAGGTCAGTATTTTGTCTCCGGCCTATAAGCCCATGCCATTGGCGGCCGGACAGTACCACCCCCGCGTCTATGCTGTCTCCGTAGCCAGCCAGCGTTTTCTGGCGCAGCTGGGGGCCTGGAATCTGATGTCAGCCCAGCGCATCTCGCCAGTCCAGGCCATGGAAGTGCATGGGGACGGCGGCGGTTGCCTGAATCTGCACGCCTGGCAGGATGCTCAGGACTGTCTAGCCTGGATTGTGGAGTCGGGCCAGATGGAGCAGGCGCTGTATCAGGCATTGCAAGTGTTTGGAGTGCCCTGGATTGAAGATCGCTTTGAGCGCCTGGAAGGCACTACCATGGTGACCGCCGGACAAAAGCGCATCAGCGCCGAGTTGTTTGTGGGGGCTGATGGTGCCCGCTCGGGCCTGCGTGCTGCCGCCGGCATTGAGCATCAGGGGCGTGAATACGGGGACGCAGGTCTGGTGGCCCATTTCAATGTAGAGCGCCCGCATCAGCACGTCGCCTTGCAGTGGTTTACAGGTGATTCGATTCTGGCGCTGCTGCCTATGCCCGATGTGGATGGCAAACCGCAAGTGTCCATGGTCTGGTCTGTACCGCAAGCGCAGGCGGACAAGGTATTGGCCCTGCCGCCGCAAGAGCAGGCCCAGTATGTACAAAACAGCCTGTTCTCCTTATCCAACGGCCGTCTGGGAGCGCTCGAACTGCGCAGTCCTGTCTACGGCTTCCCCCTGACTTTTGAACGCAGCGGCATGGTGGCGCCCGGTGTGGCGCTGGTCGGTGACGCCGCGCATCGCGTACACCCCTTGGCCGGTCAAGGCCTGAATCTGGGGCTGGGCGATATCGAAACCCTTATCAAGGTCTTGTCCGAACGTAGCTCCTATTACTCGGTCGGAGATATGCGCGTGCTCAATCGTTACAAGCGGGCCCGCGCCGAACCCATTGCTGCCATGCGAGCCGCGACCGATGGCCTGTATCGCTTATTTGCTGCGCCAGGGGCGCCGGTCTCCATGCTGCGCAATGTAGGCATGCAGGTCGTGGATCATTTGCCGTGGGTAAAACGCCGCCTGATTGCGCATGCTGCCGGAGTCAGCCCCGGTGCCCTCCTGTTTTAAGACCGCCCGAGTTTTGTCGATTAGCAAAGGATGTACGTCATGAAGTTGCCCCTTCGTTCTGTCTTGGCTCTGGCGCTCTTGTCGCTTGGCAGCCTGGTCCAGGCTGCCGGCCCTGCCAAAATAGACGCCCGTTTTGAAACGACACGCCAAGCCTTTGAGGCGGCTTTTCCGGGCGTGACGGTCGATGGCATCCGGGCCACTCCCTTTCCCAATTTACTGGAGGTAGAGGTAGGGGGGACCTTGCTTTATACCGATCCCCAAGCCAGTTTTGTGATGCAGGGCTCTTTGCTCGATAGCAAAAGCCGGGTTGACCTGACCGAGCAGCGCATGCAGGAACTCAATCGTGTTTCTCTGGATGAGTTGCCCCTGGATAAGGCGATCAAGCTGGTGAAGGGTGACGGCAGTCGTCAAATGGTCGTTTTTGAAGATCCCAATTGTGGTTACTGCAAACGTCTGCATACGACGTTGCAGGAGATCGATAACGTTACGGTCTATAGCCTGATGTTTCCTATTCTTGGACCGGATAGTCGCCGTAAAGCGGAAGATATCTGGTGCGCTCAAAATCCCGCCAAGACCTTGAGTGATTGGATGGGAGGGGGAGTGCGGCCCGAGAAGGCCTCGTGTGAGCATCCCTTGGATCAATTATTGGCCGTGGGACAGAAATTGCGTGTTCAAGGCACCCCGGCGATTTATTTCGCGGATGGCAGCCGCGCCGATGGCTGGCTTCCTGCCGCGCAGTTGCAGTCTCGTCTGCAGGCGGCTGCCCAGTAATTATTTCGCCCCGTCTTGCGCTAGAACAACCCGCTCTTGAGCGGGTTTTTTTATGTCATAGTGTTATGAAAACTATAATTATTTATGAGGCACGATTTTAAAAGAACCTTGGCTGGAAAATAATCCTGTCGGGGTTTGCGGGGTAAGGCTGACGTTATTTTGAAGACAAAAAATTTCAAACGCCACATTTGACCATTCTTTACTTTGTGCTCTGTATTCTAGAAGTGATAATTCCAACTATTGATAAAAATAGTACTGTCGGCTCGCGCTGGGTGCGTCGCGAGACTGCTAATAATTAAATAGTAGGCGCTTATGGAACATGCACGCTGCGTGTTGATTGTTTTGGAAGAAGGCGAAGGCTTGCATTATTGGCTGGAGCAATTGCGGGTTTTCGGTACCAAAACAAGCGTTGTCAGATCTCTGGAAAAGGTGGCCGAAGCACGTCAGGCCCGGGCAGAGCTGTTGCTGTTCCCTGTTGAGGCCGGTTATGTCCCCTTGATGGTGGCCAAGCTGCGTAATGATTTTGGCTCCCTGGGGATTGTGGTGGTTCAGTCCGGCCTGTCTGCCAGTGCCCGCGTGCAGCTTTTGCTGACGGGGGCCGACGCCTGTCTGGCACTGGATGTGCAAGTGTCTGAGCTGATGGCCTGGTGCCATGCCGTGCGCCGCCGTAATGTGTACGCCGCTATTCATACTACCCAGACGGTGGAAGAGCCCCAGGACCCGGTCGGGCAGGAATGGACCTTGCGCGATAAAGGCTGGACCTTGGTGGCTCCTAATGGCGTGGGCCTGGAGCTGACCCATAGTGAACGCCAATTGATGGACGCCTTTGTCCGTCATGCCGACGCTCGTTTCAGCCGTGAGGATCTGATGCGCGACAAAGGCTTGGCCGCCAGCGACAGCCGGGCGGTGGACTCTCTGATCAGCCGTTTGCGCCGCAAGGCCAGTCGGGCCGGAATCGCCTTGCCGATCAAGTCGGTGCACGGTTGGGGCTACACCTTCACGGGCAAGCTCCTGGCCCAGCCCGAACCCCAGGACACGGAAGTCATGGAGTTTTACGCCCCGCGTGACGAGCAGGAAGCTGCTCAGCCTACCCCGGTGGAGTTGTTGCGTGCCCTGGAAACGCTGGATGTACTTGACCCGCGGGCCAGTGAAGCCTTGTCCTTCTCGTATCAGTTACGGGTGGCCACCAGCACGGGCCAGTACAGCGGGGTCGATGCCCAGGTGTTCTGGACCTCGCCCACCGGGCTGAGACTGTCGTCCGACCTGATTTTGCGCCATATGCCCGACTCGATACACCGCCAGGCCTTGTGCGAGTGGATGCTGCGCACCCTGATGGCAGATGTGCGCCGTTGGTGGCAGGACTATTCGCTGCGCGCCAGTCACATCGGTCTGAAGTTGCCCGTAGACATGCTCTTGCCTATTTACAAGCGCATACCTGGCCTGCTGCGGCAGTTTGAGCTGCAGCCGTGTTGTGTGGAGCTGGATTTATTCAGTGAAGACGAGCTGGAAGAGACACCGGAGCTGATCCAGGCCTTGCAGTATCTGAAAGACCATGAGATTCAGGTGTGGTTGACCAGTGCTGATATTGAAAACTACAAACTTAACCGTTTGCGCGGCTGGCCGCTTACTGGGGTCAAGCTGGAGGCCGACATCATTCAGCGCGCCTGCCGTGAGCCCACCTTTAAGGCCTTGCTGGAGACCGCTTGTCACTTGTTGAGCGAGCAGGGTTTCGAGCTGGTCATCAAGGGGGTGGACAATCTGGAGCAGCGCGATCTGGCCTTGAATCTGGAGCTGGGTCATTACCAGGGCCGTCTGACTTCGGAGCTGATGTCCGAGGACGGATTCCTGCTGACGTTGGCCAGTAGCGAACCCTCTTTCGGACAAGGTCCCGACTCGTCCCGACGGGTGAGTGGCAGCATTTTGTAAGCTGCCTTAGCATCCAGTCATCTCTATATGTAACTTTAATTAAGTATTCAAGCCCTAAGCCGTTACCCAGCTTGTCCGATGGGGCCTTCTCAACAGGCCGGCCGCCTTTCAGCGGTCGGTTTTTTGCGTATCTGGGACCTGTCTTTTCAGCGTTGCTCGGGGAATATGATGCGTTTGGGCTTGAAACAGAAGTTGTGGTTGCCATTGATCTTGGGGTTGATGGCATTGGTGGCGGTTTTTGTATTTGTGAACTATCAACTCTATCAGGCACAGATGGAGGAGCGAAAAAGCAGTTTGCAGCATATCGTCAATATCGCCGTGAGCATTACGCAGGACTACCAGCAGTTAGCCAGCAAGGGCTTACTGAGCAAAGAAGAGGCGCAAAAGCAGGCATTGCAGCGCATCAGCAGTATCCGCTTCGGACAGGAGGGCTATGTGTCGGTGTTGTCCTCCAGCGTTGTGTCCATTATGAACCCGACCCGCCCAGAGCTCGATGGTCAGGACGTCAGTGCAGTCGTCGACAGCAATGGAGTCCATCCGTTTACCGAGATGAGCCGCATCGGTCGCAATGGGGGCGAAGGTTTTCTGGAATATCACTGGCCCAAACTCAGCGACCAGAGCAATGCACCCAAGCTGGCCTTTGGCAAAGGCGTGCCCCAATGGGACTGGATACTGATCTCGGGTGTGTACATTGACAATATCAAGTCCCGCTTTCTGAGCAGCTTGCTGAACTCTTCAGTGGTGTTTGTCTTGATTGTCTTGCTGGTGTCGGCAGTGACGGTGTTTCTGGCACGCCAAATTCTTGCCGAACTGGGCGCCGAACCGAGCGTCTTGCATGAGGCGGCTCAGGCGATTGCTAATGGCGACCTGCGCGTTGCGCATTCCTTGCGCACGATTCCAGACAATAGCGTGATGGCCTCGCTGGAGCAGATGCGCTTGAAGCTGAATGATGTGTTGCGCACCCTGCAGCACAGTAGCGGCGTCATCGCGGACGATACCTCGCAACTGTCGGCGGGCAATCTTGAGCTGTCCAGCCGTACGACCCAGCAGGCGGCCGCCTTGCAGGAAACGGCCTCGGCCATGGAAGAGATGACGGGCACCGTGCGTATGAGCGAAGAAAACGCCCTGCGCGCTGAAGAGGTGTCCAGTCAGGTGCAGAAAACAGCCCAGCATGGCGGCCAGATGGTCAGTGAGCTGGTGGACCGGATGGGTGCCATTCGTGATACCAGCGGTAAGGTGGCCGATATCACCACCGTGATTAACTCGATTGCCTTTCAGACCAATATTCTGGCCTTGAATGCTGCCGTGGAAGCGGCGCGTGCCGGTGAGCAGGGGCGGGGGTTTGCGGTGGTGGCCGGCGAAGTGCGTGCGCTGGCACAACGCACGACGGCCTCTGCACAGGAAATTGCCCAGTTGGTGGAGGCCTCGTCCAACAGCACGCGTGAAGGGGTACTGCTGATGGGGCAGGTCGGTGAGGTTATCGAGGAGATGGTCACGGGCAGCTCGCAGGTAATGACGATTGTGCATGAGATCGCCGCCTCGACCCGTGAGCAGACGATTGGTATCGAGCAGATCAACGTGGCGGTCGGACAACTGGATTCGGCAACCCATCAGAACGCGGAGATGGTCAATCAGGTTGCCCACACCTCCAGTGAGCTGCAGGATCAGGTGCAGGAGCTGGACCGACTGATTCAAGCCTTCCGTCTGGTTTGATAAAAGGGCTATCTGGCGCCGGCCAAGGGGCAGTGTCGATTATTTTTGATCGTATACTGCTCTTTGGGACTGGGCCTGGCCTGCGGCAAACCGGCATTTAGGAGGATGTATGTTGCGCGCACCTGTTGTAGCGATATTGATGGTGGGAATCGTTGAGTCGGCATGGGCGGCGGCGCTGCCTTCGGCTCAGGGTGAAGTTCAGGCGCACGAACATCATGAACGCATAGTGAGTTTGCAGCAGAATGACCTCGTGCAAGGCAAATGGCAGCGCAATGGTGAGGTGGCGCTGGAGTTGTTTGGCCCTGATGGCACAGTCATTCGTCATTGGACGCATGCCCCGGAGCGGGGAAGCCCATTTGGCTTTGTTGCCGGGACGGCGGGCGAGTATCGCTTGCGCGTGTTGGGGCAGGGCCAATATCAGTGGCAGATCGAATCGGTGACGGCTGCGCAAGCGCCCGCCCAGGCCGAACCCTTGCAAGGGGATGTGATTCGCCAGTGGAGCATGCGTTTACGTGCTGGCGAGCCTTCGCAGGGATTCTGGGATTATGTGCAGCGTGTCGGTTCCCCCTTGGTGGAGCGTTACAGCGCGACTCATGATCGTGTCACCTTTGTGTGGCGGGGTGCGCAGCAAGAGGTGCGTCTGCATGGCGGGCCCTTCGCGTACAGCGATCGCATGCATCGTTTGGGGGAGTCGGATATCTGGTATATCACCTACGACTTGCCGCGTGATGCCCGTTTTACGTACCGCATGGCACCGGATGTGCCCTATGTCGGCCAAGACCTGGCGCGTGAGGTCTTGCGGGCCGCATTGCAACGGGACCCTCACAATGCTCGGACCTTGCCGGAGAGCAGCAGCAATGTGTTTGAGGGCGAGTCGGTCGTACGTTTGACTCAAGCGCCTGCAGAAGTGGTGGCCCTGGAGCCACAGCAGGCCGGCCAAGGACAGTGGCGCACGGAACGTCTGCCCAGTCAGACCTTGGGCCTGGAGCGCCAAGTGCAGATTTATCAGCCTGCTGGTACCCATGCGCAGGATATAGAACATACCTTGATTTTGTTTGATGGCCGGGATTATCGAGATCTGGCGCGTGCACCTGCCATGTTGGATACCTTGATTGCCCAGGGACGCGTGAAACCCATGTGGCTGGTGCTGGTGGACAATCCCGGTATGGCGGAGCGCGCTCGTGAGCTGCCGCCTAACGAGGCCTACCTCAAATTTCTTGATAAGGAGCTGATGCCTTGGCTGAAGGCGCAAGGGGTGCAGTCCTCGGCAGACAAGACAACGATTGGTGGTTCCAGCTATGGAGGCTCGGCCGCCATGAATGCGGCGTGGCGTCTGCCGCAGTGGTTTGGCAATGTCTTGAGCATGTCGGGGTCGTTCTGGTGGGCTCCTGCCGGTCAAGAGCGGGGGCAGTGGCTGACGCGCCAGATGGCGGATTCACCTGCTGTGCCGGTGAGGATTTATATGAGTGCCGGGGTGTTTGAGTCTTCCGGCTCCAGCCGGGATGTCAGCCTGGTGCAGGCGAATCGTCATCTGGATGATGTGCTGCGAGCACGGGGCTATGACGTGCGTTACGTGGAAAGTTCGACGGCGCATGATTTTGTGGCTTGGAGGGATGCTTTGGCTTCGGGGCTGGAGCATTTGTTCGGGATTGAGCAGGGTGAGGCTCCGGTCGAGGACAAGAAGTAGCGGTAGCTGGACTTAGGCTTTGAGGGACGGGCTATAGGCGGGCTCAGGAGGCTGTACCGGGGGGGGCTGCCCAGATCCGAACAGCATGGTGGCAGTGCTCTTGAGTGGGCCTGCCTTCAACGGTTGTTGGCGGGGGCGGTTGGAACCGCTGGAGCTGCCCGATCTAGTTCACAGACTGGACGGAATTAAGACGTAGCTGATAGGAGGCTACCTGCATTGAGCAGGTCTAATCTGATGCTGACCTGACCTGACCTGACCTGACCTGACCTGACCTGATTCGATCCGATTTGACCTGACTGAGTCTGTCTTCATTGAGCCACATTTACGATGTTTCGGTTCGCTCGTATTCTTCCTTGGCTTGGCAATAGGTGCTCAGTCCTTATCGGCACTGTCACTAGTAGGGATGTGCGTATGCTTTTGTCCGGACTCGTTCTAATGGGTAATTAAAAAAGGGCGGAATTTCCGCCCTTTTTTGCGTCTGGCTGTTTAGCCTTGGTCCAGTGTGGCACCGCCGTCCACGCGCAGGTCGGACAGGGTGATGTGGCTGGCGCGGTCCGAGAGCAGGAACAGGACGGCTTCGGCGATCTCTTTTGGGGTGGCGATTTTCTGCAAGGGGATGCCCAGCCGGTAGTTCTCTCCGGAGCCCGCGATGACGGTTTCACGCGAGCTGCCTTGTGCCCACATCGCTTGTTGCATGGGGGTGTCGGTGGAGCCGGGGGAGACGATGTTCACGCGGATGCCGTGTGGGGCCAGTTCCAGGCCCAGGCAGCGGCTCAGCTGGGTGACGGCGGCTTTGGAGGCGGCGTAGGCGCCCATGGCGATGCGAGGGGTGGCGGCGGAGTTGGAGCTGACGTTGACGATGGCGCCTTGTTGGCGCTCGATCATGCCTTTGGCCACGTTGCGGCAGACGTTAAAGACGCCGGTGGTGTTGATGGCAAAGGTGCGATCCCATTGTTCGTTGCTCAGCTCGGTGATGCGGCCCATTTGCAGGACGCCCGCGACACAGGCTAAACGCTGAATGAGGCCCAGTTTTTCCTGCCCTTGGGCCAGCGCGGCATCGACGGCATCGGCTTGGCTGATGTCGACCAGGTGGCAGGAAACCCGATCACTGTATTCGGATTGATTCAGTTGGGTCAGGCCTTCGGCGTCCAGGTCCAGGGCGATGACGCGGGCGCCTCGCTCCAGCAGTAGGTGGGTGACGGCAGCGCCAATGCCACGAGCCGCGCCCGTGACGGCGATGCATTCACCTGCAAATTCTTGTGCGCTAGTGCTCATGTGTGCTTCCTGTTTAGCTTTGCAGGCTGTCCTGGATTTCGGCGCAGGTCAGGCTGACGCCGCAGCGTTGCGAGACGTGGCGAATGGCCATGTGGTGTTCTTCCAGCGAAAAGTCGGCCACGCCGTCGATGGCCAGGAAGGGCTGTACGTCTTGCATGAAGGCTTCCAGGGCAGTGCTCATGCAGCCGATGTGGGCGTAAACGCCGGTGATGATCAACTGGTCGCGGCCCAGATTGCGCAGTTGCTCGCGCAGGTCGGAGCGCTGGAAGGCGCTGTAGCGCCATTTGGTCAGCATGATGTCCTGCTTGGCGGGTGTCAGCTCGGGCACGACGGCTTGCTGGCTGTGAAATTCGCTGGCGGTCAGGCCTGGACCCCAGAAGTCGTTCAGCAAGGCGCGGTCTTTCTCGGGTTGTTCGGTAGGTTGAGCCGTGTAGAACACGGGAATTCCCCGCTTGTGGCAGACGTCGCGCAGGGCAGCGATGCGTTCGATTAGCATGGGAATAGGGGCCAGGCTCATATCGTATTTCTGCAGAAAGTAGGTCTGCATGTCATGAATGAGCAAGGCGGCACGATTTGCCTGTGGACGCCAGTTGACGCGGTTGGTCACGGGAGCTTGAGGCAGCTCGTAACTGGGCAGCGCGTGTATGGTCATGGTTCGTGTCTCCGTTAAAGTGCAATGTTTTGCGCCAGACCCAGTGAGTTGATCAGGGTCATGAGTTTGTTGCCGGTTTCCTGGCGTTCCAGTGCCGGTACAGAGCCTTCCACAATGCCCGCGCCCGCCGATAAGGTCAGACCTTGCTGGGTGTAGTGGCCGCAACGGATGGCCACGGCCCATTCGCCGTTGCCTTCGTGGTCATTCCAGCCGATCGCACCCGCAAAGTAGCCGCGATCAAAGACTTCGGTGGCTTCGATGGCCTGCATGGCGGGCTGGGTCGGCAGACCGCATACGGCCGGGGTGGGGTGCATGGCCAGGGCCAGCTCCAGAGAGCTGACGCCAGGGTTGCGCAAGCGGCCGCTGATGCGGGTGGACAGGTGCCACAGGTTGGCGGTACTGGTCAGGCTGGGGCCCTCAGGCACGTCCAGGGTGTCGCAGAACCGGGACAGAATGCGCACCACATCCTGGATGACGTAGGCATGTTCACGCCGATCCTTGCTGGAGGCCATCAGGGTCTGGGCGCTGGCCTGATCGCGTTGTAGATCGGCAAAACGTGGGGCCGTGCCCGCCAATGGGTTGACAGTAACCAGGTCGCCTTGGCGACGCACCAACAATTCAGGACTGGCCCCGAAAAAGAGATCTGGGTCGTGCGCTGCTCCGCCCGGCAGGGGCAGGGCATAGGTGTAGCCGGCTGGATTGCTGTGGAGCATATTGCTCAACACGGTCTGACGGTCCAGGGCTTCATTCAGTGTGATGGTTACGGTACGAGCCATCACGGTTTTGGAGATGTTCTGTTCACGCATCGTGGCCAGAATGTGGCTGACGCTGTCTTCGTAGCCTTGGCCGTCGGGCAATAGCTGCTGGCTGGCGATTGTGTTGCGGGAGCGGGCCAGGGGTGGGCGCTGGACCGGGCGCCGCAATACGGGATCGCGCTGGTATGTGGTGGGCACACGCATATAAGCGTTGCGGGCAGGGTTAAAGGGAATCACGCCCAGCAAAAGCGGGGCGTGCAGTCCTTGCTGCGCAGCCTCTGACAACAAACCTTGGGCATCGCTGAGCAATTGTCCCTGAGCATTATGGGTATGCCGCTCCAGTGCCGTGCCGTGTGCCATCAAACTGACGGTGGGAGAGGCAAAGACGCTGCTGTCGGCCTGGTAATGCTGTAACCATTCTTCAATGGTGGCGGGGCGGACGTGGTCGGCTATACGGCTGTTCATAGGAGTCCTTTTTGAGGGCAGGGGGCAGTGGCGTCCCTTTTTGTGAAAGGGACGCCTCAGGGGCTTATTTCAGATGAATGCGCGTGATGCGGTCAGCCGTCGGGTCATCCTTGCCTTTGGATTTGTTGACCAGGTAGGCATTGCCTTCACCGTCCACCGAGACATGGTTGGGGAAGCTGCCACCGTCCAGGTTGGCAACAATCTCACCGTTGCCGTTGACGGCAGTGACCGTGCCGGCACCGCGTGAGGCGACATAGGCCAGTGTCGTTTTGGGATCGAAGACCACATTCAGGGCGCCAGCCCCGATTTGGATGTCGTGCTGCACGGAGCCATCCTTGGCGTCCACGATCAGCAAGTTGTCGCTGCCCTGGGAGGCCACATAAATCTGGCCGTTTTTGCTATCCACCGCCACACCGGCAGCGCCTCGTGCGCCGGGCAGCGCGTAGACGGTCTGGGCATTGCCGTTGTTCAGGTCGACAATAATTAGCTCATTGGTGCTGGCGCTGACGGTGTACAGGCGACCGTTTTCGGCATCCAGAGCCAGACTCATGGGGCTGAGCGGATTGCGGGTCTTGGATTCCAGCTCAATCGGCTCCAGCGCAGTCAGTTTCTTAGTGTCAAAGACGGAAATTAGTTTGGAACCGGGCGACGAGACATAGGCACGCTGGGCTTGCTGGTCCACCACGACGTCACGGGCGTGGCTGGCGGCCCCTTGCTCAAACTGCTTGACCAGTTTCAGGTCTTTCTGACGGTAGACCGAGACCGTGTTGCTGCGGGTATTGCTGACCCAGACATTGCCTTGGGCGTCGTCCACGGCTACGCCGTATACCGCTTGTACCTGACCATCAGTCCGACCCTCCTGGGCCGCCGGGGTGACGCTGGCTTCGATTTTCAGGGTCTTGGGATTGACTTTGAGCAGTTGCGATTGCTTGACCGGCGGGCGGCCGACGGCCGAGGTCACAAACAGAGCCTGGCTTTTGGGACTGTAGGCGCTTTGATACAAGCCGGGAACCAGATGCTGCGATTGCAGTTCAAACTTGTCCTGACCGCTGAGCTCCACCTTAGGGGATACCTTCAGGTTGAAGATGCTGGCGGTCGAAGGTTTGCTCACTTGCATGACGACCGGATGCAGGCCCGTGGCCGCATCGGCCGGGATGGCCACTGTCGCACGCAGATTGCCGTCCTTGTCGGCGACCAGGGCTTCAGGCGTCAGCGTATGTCCGTTTTGCAGCAGGATGACTTCCTGGCCTGGTGTGAAACCGCGACCTGACAGTTGGGCTTCGCTGCCGGCATAGACCACGCCAGCAGCGTTCAAGGAGCCACGGAAATCTGCATCAGGCTGGTCAAAAGCAGGGGCGGCAAAGGCGTTGGCTAAAGACAGCGACAAAACCGCTGCGCTTAGGCCGGCTTTGCGTAGCAAGGCGGCAGGAGTACGACGAATGCAATTGACATTGATTAGCATTTTTTAATCCTAGATAAAGGTTCGGTCGACAAGACGGTCCATGCGGGAAGTCTTTCTACAGGCGTGCGGCAGACGTGGGTAGAGCAGAATCGGGGTCTCAGGCATGGGGCGGCCCATCCTGATTGCGGACCGAGCGCAGGCCCTGATTGAGCACGCCGAAACCACAGGCGACGGCGGCGCAGGCCAGTCCGCCAGCCGCGACGGCCACGGCTGGCCCCAGCAGGCGTGCCAGATAGCCCATCTGCAGATTGCCCAGTGCCTGACCCAGGGAGTATTGCGTCATCCACAGGCTGGAGACGCGGCCCAGCAGGTAGTCAGGGGTGTGGTGCTGCACCAGTGCCATGCGCATGATTTTGGAAATCGTATCGGCCGCGCCCATGATGGCCAGGCAAACCAGCGCCCATCCCAGGGACGCTTGCAGGGACAGGGCGGCAACGGCCAGACCCCACACCAGAACGGCGATCACAATGGCCGCGCCTGGGCGCGAGACCTGTCGGCACCAGCCGCTGGACAGCGCAGCCAGCGTTGCCCCCACCGCAGGAGCGGCGTAAAGGTAGCCGGTTGCCGTCGCTCCCATTTGCAAAATGGAGTCGCCCCACTCGGGCATCAGGGCAAGGGGAGTCGCCAGAATCAGGGCGGCTAGATCAATGAGCAGCAGAGCACGCAGCAGGGGGTGGGCGGCGACAAATGTCAGGCCGTCACGCAGGGATTGAAGTGCATTTTTCTGGGGCTGTTTGCCCGCTTGCGGCGGCAGCGGGGGCAGAGCGCGCAAGAGCAGGGGGGTGACGATGACCCCGCACAGCACAATCACATAGCAGAAAACCAGGCCGGGGCCAGAGATCAGGACGCCAGCCAGCGCGGGCCCAATAATGCCGCCCAGCTGCATAGCCAATCCGGAAAGAGCTGCCGCTGCCGCCAGTTTGTCACGACCGACCAGCGCCGGAGTGGCGGACATCATGGCCGGCACGCTGATGCCACCCGCGGCGCCGCCAATAGCGGCGGCTACGTAAATCAGCCAGATCTGGGGAGTGGGCAAGAGGGTGTTGAGCAAAAACAGCACGACGCTGATGATGTAGACACTGCGCGACCAGACCATCAGGCTGCGTCTGTCCAGACGGTCGGACAGAACTCCGCCGGCAATTAAGGCCAGCACCATGGGAGTGGCCATGGACACGGTCAGAAAGGCGACGGCGACACTGGATTTGCTCAGATCATAGAGCTGAACGCTGGCGGCCACCATCAACATTCCGGTTACCAGCACGGTGGCGGCACGGGCGAAGTAGGCAAAGCGAAATGCCCGGCTTTCGATCAGGGGTGAGATATCCAGAAAAAAACGTCTTACAGACATGGTTTATATATTGAGTTCAGGTTGGGCTTGTGCGTGTTCGGCACTTGCCATGGCCGTGTCCATTAGCGGAGCCATGACGGCCACGGCTTCAGTACCGGTCAAATGGGCGTGTAGGCAGGCGATGTCGTGGACCTCCAGCTGTTCTGCGTAAGGCTTCCACAAACCGGGATGCAATTGTGTGCCTGCGTGATCCAGCGCCGCGCGGAAATACAGCAGGGGGCCGTCATAGATGCGATGCTCGTGCAGGCGCACCAGGCGGTTATTGTTTTCCACCACCTGAAATACGCTGTCCAGACGCGTGTCGGGCAGCTCGGCCAGCGGGTGACCGCTGCGCTTGAGGAAATCCACCACACCCTGACGCGTCAGGGAAACGTCGGGCAAGCTGTCCGGATCATGGCCCGCAATATGTAGCAGCGCCTTGTAGATGGCGTTGGGCTCGGGCGCCGGCTCGTTACGCCACGCATCGCTGGGGTAGGCGTCCAGCAAGGACAACATGCCTACCAGTTGGCCGCGACGACGCAGCTCCACGGCCATGGCCTGAGCAATAATGCCGCCCACGGACCAGCCTGCCAGATGGTAGGGGCCCCTAGGCTGAACGTGCTCGATACGATCTACATATACCTTGGCCATGGCGTCCAGGCTGCCATCCAGGTCCAACGAGGAGTCAGACAGCACGCTAGCCTGTAAACCATAAACAGCACGGCCTGGGGGCAGATGACGCGCCAGCGCGCCATAGCACCAGGACAAGCCACCGGCCGGGTGAATCACAAACAGTGCGGGCTGATCGTTCTGCCCCGGACGCAAGGTGATGAGAGGACCAAAACCATCGGCGGTTGCATTGCCTGACTGATCCAGATGTCTGGCCAGGCGCGCAATGGTGGGGTATTCAAAAATAGTGCCAATCGACACGGCCTGACCGCGTGCTTCACGCAGCAGCAAGGCCAGCTTGGCGGCCAGTAAGGAGTGCCCGCCCAGGGCGAAGAAGTCGTCGTCGGCGTAAAAGGCCTCGCTGCTTTCCAGCACGCTGGCGAAAGCGGCGGCGATCTGGTGTTGAGTGGCACCTTCCAGCGGCAAACCGGCTGCACGCACTTGCAGCGCAGGCACCGGCAGGGCCTTGCGGTCCAGCTTGCCGTTGGCCGTCACCGGCAAGGCATCCAGGCTGATCCAGGCGCTGGGCACCATGTAGGACGGCAAGTGCTCGCCTACATAAGCGGCCAGTGTCTTGTCCGTGCATGGGCTGTCTGCTTGCGGCACCCAGTACGCCACAATGGCCATGTGTCCGGGTACATCTTCACGAGCGATAACGGCAACGTGGGCCACAGCGGGGTGACGGGCCAGCAGAGCTTCAATTTCTCCCAGCTCGATACGTTGACCACGCAGCTTGATCTGGTGATCGGAACGACCCAGGAAAACCACGGCACCATCCTCACGCCAGCGGGCTACATCGCCGGTGGCGTACATGCGTTGCCCATGCAGGGCATAGGGGTCGGGTACAAAGCGTTCTTCTGTCAGATCCGGGCGGCCCCAGTAGCCTTGTGCCAGCTGACGGCCAGCCAGGTACAGATGACCAGCCACACCGGGCGGTACAGGTCGCAACTGCTCGTCCAGGATGTACAGGGCCGTGTTCCACACGGGAAAGCCGATCGGAACAGGCTGGGAGTGGTCTTCACGCGAAGCGGGCCAGTAGGACACGTCCACGGCGGCTTCGGTGGGGCCATACAGATTGTGCAGTTCGGCATTCAGCAGAGAGTGGAAGCGGTCGCGGGTAGCGGCCGACAGCTCTTCTCCGCTGCAAAACACCAGACGCGGCGCCAGTCCACGAGCAACAGGCTCATCCAGAAAAGCATTGAGCATGGAGGGCACAAAATGCAGCACCGTGATGTGTTGTTCGCGGATCAGGCGGGCGATATGGGCCGGGTCGCGGTGTGCTTGCGGGGGCGCCACGACCAAGGTCGCGCCCGACAGGAAAGGCAGAAAGAACTCCCACACCGACACGTCAAAGGTGGCGGGGGTCTTTTGCAAAATGCGATCACCGGCACCCATGCCGTAATGGGTTTGCATCCACACCAAACGGTTGACGATGGCGTCGTGGTTGACCAGCACGCCTTTGGGTGTGCCGGTAGAGCCGGAGGTGTAGATCAGGTAAGAGGGATCGTGCGGGCCTGCGGCGGTCCAGGCTTTTGCACTGCAAGCCTGTTCAGGCTGAGGAACCAGCAGGGAGGCGTTCAGCGTGCAATCGGGCTGGCCGACCAGCAGGCGCGGTTGAGCTGCCTGCAAGATGGTGTTCAGACGATCGGCAGGCTGGTCCAGATCCAGTGGCAAGTAGGCGGCCCCCGCGCGATGGATTGCGAGCAAGGACAGCACCAGCTCCATAGATCGGGGCAGGGCCACGGCCACGATATCGCCAGTTTGTACGCCTGCCAGACGCAGTTGCGCGGCCAGATTGGCCGTTTGCTCGTTGATCTGGGCGTAGCTCAGCTTCTTGCCTTCAAACTCCAGACCGGTTCGTTCCGGGTGGGCGACAAGCTGGGCCTGGATCAAGGCCCACAGCGTGGTTTCAGGAACCGGGTGAGCCGTCTGGTTGACGGCCTCAATCCAGTGATGATGTTCAGCATCGGTCAGGGTTGGTACGGCAGACAGGGTATCGGCCTGCAAAGCACGCAACAGGAATTGTTCCAGACGGACAAGATGGGTTTGAATCTGCTCGTCGGTGTACAAACGGGGGTTGGCTTCCACTTCCAAGCGCAGACCGCTGGCATCGGGTTGAGCGCGGAATGTGAAATTCAGATCTTCTACGGGCCCGGCGCACAGCACTGACTGGCTGGCACTCAGGCCCGCCTGCTCGTAGGGGGCGTCAAAGGGCAGCACGTTGATGATGGGGCCGTGCAGGCGGCGCATGCCGCCCAGCAAGCCCAGATCACGGCGCAGTTGCTCACTGCGATAACGACCATGACGACGTGCCTGGCGCAGTGCTTTGGCGACCTGGATCAGATACTGGTTTACAGGCAGGGATTCATCGATCTGCAGACGCAACGGGGCCACGTTCATGACCGTCGAAACAATGCGGGCGCTGATATGGCCCAGACGGCCCATCCAGGGCACGCCCACCGTGCATTCGTCCTGGCGGGTGTGACGGCGCACATAGGCGGCGGTCAGTCCCGTCAGAATGTCTGGCCAGCTGATGTCGCTGCTTTGTGCCAATGCTTGCAGGCTGGCCGTCAGCTCCGGTGTGACGGCGCTGCGTGCCAGCAGGAAATGATGGTCGCTCAAGGCCTGGGATTCGCTCAGGCTTTGTGCGGGTTGCGCATCGCTTAAGGTGTCCAGCCAGAACTGCCTGTCCTTGCTGCGGCGTTCGCTATCCCGATAGATTTGATCGTCATCTTGCAATAGAGTGAACGACTCCAGCTCATGCCCATGATCTTCACGGCCACTGAGCAAGGCCTGGTAGCGCTTGACCACACGCGTCTCGATCAATGCCATGCCATAGCCGTCCGCGGCCAGATGATGGATACGCTGATACCAAAGATGGTGCTTGGGCCCCAGCACAAACAGGATGTGTCGTGCCAGTGGTGCAACGGTCGGGTCCAGCGGAGTGCGCAGGTCGGCCATCAACAGGGTTTGGGCTTGTTCTGCACCATCGGCATGCGAGGACAGATCAACAACCTCCAGCTGAATCGGCTCTTGCGGGCGCAGATACTGGGCTGGGCCGTCGGGCGTATCGACCATGCGCAAGGTCAAGGCGTCGGCTTCTGCCAGCGTCAGATTGATGGCTCGGGCAAACAGCGCCGTGTCCAGCGCCGAATGAATATGCGTGCAGTGCCCGGTATTGAAAATCGGGTTAAGCGGGTCCAAACGCTGGGCGTACCAGAGACCTTCTTGTGCTTCGGTCAGGGGGCGCAATGGCAGTTCGGAAGGGGAGCTAAACATAAGCGTGTTGCAGTAAGAAAATCAGCGACCGTTTTGTTGGGCACGCTCGATCAGCGACCACCATTGGCCCAGAGTGACCACGGAGGCCATTTCGGAAAATTCAATCGGCGCGCCCGCCTCGCGCCAGCGGGTGGCCAGGGTCATGACGCGCATGGAGTCCAGGCCCAGGTCGATCAGGTTGTCATCATCCAGAATGTCCTGGGGATCTTCGTGCAGCATGGTGGCAATATCGGCCCGCATGCGTTCCAGGGTAAGTGCTGTGCTCATGATTGCTCTTGTGTCGTGTTCTCGAGTTGTTCGCGCAGTTGGGCGCGCAGTTCCTTGCGGCTGATTTTCAAGGCCGCAGTTTCCATGAAACGATCCACAAACACGATCTGGTCCGGCACTTTGAAGTCGGCCAGACCGCGGCTGCGTATCCATTTCTTCAGTTCAATCGCGCGTGGTTTGTCATCCTTGGGGATGATGAAGGCACAGCTGCGCTCGCCCAGGAATTCGTCGGGCACCGATACCACGGCGGCGTCAAAGACTTGCGGGTGGGCCAGCAGATGATCTTCAATTTCCTCGGCGGAGATTTTTTCGCCCGCACGGTTGATATGGTCGGTGGCACGGCCCTGAACGATCAAATAGCCCTCTGGCGTCATGCGCACCACGTCGCCGGTGCGGTAAAAGCCGTCCTCGGTGAAGGAGCGGGCATTGGCCGACGGATTGTTGTAGTAAGCCCGGATCGTGTAGGGGCCACGAGTCAGCAGATAGCCAGGCTGGCCCGGGGCGACCGGATTGCCGTTGTCATCCACGATCAGTATTTCATCGTCCGGGCTGATAGGACGGCCCTGGGTGTTGATGATGATGTCCTGCGGATCGTCCAGGCGGGTGTAGTTCACCAGACCTTCGGCCATGCCAAACACCTGCTGCAAGGTCACGCCCAGCGTAGGGCGTACGCGTTTGGCCGCCTCGGCATTCAACTTGGCGCCGCCAACCTGAATGACCTTCAGCGAGTCCAGCCTGGCGTGGGTCTTGGTGGCCGCATCCATCCACAGCATCAGCAGCGGGGGAACCAGACTGGTGTCGGTCACGCCTTCGCGCTCGATCAGCTCAAAGCAAACGTCCGGGCTGGGGGCAGGACTGAGTACCACTTTGGCACCCGCATAGAGCGCACCCAGAAAGCCGGGCGAACTCATGGGGAAATTGTGTGCAATCGGCAAGGCGCCCAGGAACACACTGTTCTCGGTCAGACCGGCAATCTTGGCACTTTCGCGCAAGGTGTAGATGTAGTCGTCGTGCGTGCGGGGAATCAGCTTGGACAAGCCCGTGCTACCGCCCGAAATTTGCAGGAAAGCCACTTCGGAAGGCTGGGCCGCCGAGTCGGGCACGTCCACATCGGCCGCATGGCGTTGCAGTTGTTCCAGCGCGACAAATTCCTGAGCTTGGCCCACGATGTACACCTGCTCTACCTGAGGACAGCGCTCGCGCAGCTCGCGCACCAAAGGCAGATAATCAAAACCGGCATGCGTATCCACACCGATATAGGCGCGCGCCTGGGCAGTGTTGGCAAAGTGCTCGACTTCGGTAATGCGGTGTGCCGGCAAGACGTACACGGGCAGGAGACCTGCACGGAACAAGCCAAAGATAACGCTGACGAATTCAGGAATGTTGGGCAAGTGAACCAGAACCCGGTCGCCCTTGCGCAAACCGGCTTGCAGCAGGCCCGCCGCGATCTGGCTGGCGTACTGATCCAGCGCGCCGTACGTCCAGCGCTGGGTGCCGCCCACAATGGCTTCCCGCTCGGGGTGGCGTTGTGCTCGTGTGCGCAGCAAGGCGCCAAAGGTTTCCCCTTGCCAATGTCCTGCATCGCGGTATCGCTGGGCAAAGGCGTCAGGCCAAATTTGTTTAACAGGAATAGATGTCATCATGGTAATGAGAACTATTACATAAATAAGCAGGCTTGTCAGGTTTAGTCGTAGTCAGTCAGCTGGCTGTCAGGCAGTTGAGCGCTGTCCAGAAAGCGGATTGTCCAGGATGGAAAGGGAGTATTCAGGCAGACCGCAGCCGTGTAATTGGCGGCTGGCCGGCTGCTGTGTACGACCAGTCCCTGCAAGATGGGATGGGTGGATTGTACGGTGCAACCGCCCTGCGGGTGGGCGTTCAACCATAATTCTTGAGGCGGAATATGAAAGCCTGTTCCCGCATGCTTCAAGGCAGCTTCTTTGCCGCACCAGAGCGCGTAAAAGTCCAGATCGTTTTTTAGCCATGCACGTTCGGCGTGGACGCTGCAATGTTCTACCAGCCCGGCTCGCACGGGCAGCCGCATGGCTTCAATATCGACGCCTATGCTTTGATCGGCGATGCCCAACAACACGCGATCGCCGCTGTGCGACAGGCTAAAGTGCAGATCGGGGTTATCCAGATCCAGCACGGGCTTGCCATGCTCCAGGTTTTTGACAGGAACAGCGTGTGGCGCGCAGCCCAGCAGGGGAGCCAGAAAATGGCGCAAGGCACCGTGAGCCAGCAGGCTCAAGTGCTGGTCGGACTGGCGCTGGCGGCGGGCGATGGTGGCTCGCAGGCTGCCGGGAACCTGGTCCTGTAACCAGGATTCCAGGCCAGGGGCCAGGGGCAAGGACAGGCTATACACCGAGAACATGTCAAAGGCCCAAATGGCGTTGCAGCAGTGCGGCATCCTGACGCAACTGGGCCGCAGGGCCGTCGTAGACCAGATGGCCGTGGCCCAGCAGCAAGGCACGATCGGCCAGCTCCAGGGCCAGGCTCAGATTCTGCTCGGCAATCAGCACGGTAATGCCTTGTTGGTTCAAGGATTGCAGTTGGGGCAGCAAGGTATCTTGAATGGTCATGGGGGCCAGGCCCTCGCTAGGTTCGTCCAGAATAATCAGGGAAGACTGCGTCAGCAGGGCACGGGCCAGGGCCAATAACTGACGCTCGCCTCCGCTGAGCGCAGAGCAGGAGGATTGGCGACGCTCGTACAGCCGCGGCATGCCGTCGTAAATGCGTTCCAACGTCCAGCGGTCCTTGGTTTGCGGACGATGGGCCAGGCCAGCCAGACGTAGACTTTCCTGCACGCTCAACGTCGGGAAGCGCCCCCGCCCCTGCGGCACCAGGGCCATGCCCAGCAGGGCGATGCGGTACGTGGGCATGCCTTCAATGTCCTGACCCAGCACCTCAATCTGACCTTGCCACATGGGGCCCATATTGAACAAACAGTGCAGCAGGCTGGTCTTGCCCGCGCCATTGCGGCCCAGCAAGGCCACGCTTTGCCCGACGGGAATGGACAGATTGATGTCGTGGAGGATGTCTGCCCGATCGTAATGGGCCGTCAGGCCGGAGATGCTCAGTGCGTTTTTCATACCGTCTCCAACGCCAGTTCGCCTAAATAGGCCTGTCGCGCACCCGCGTGCTGGCGCACGGCCTCGGGCGTATCGCAGGTCAGCAACATGCCGCCGGACAGCACGGCAATACGGTCACATTCTTGAAAAACAATATCAATATCGTGGCTGATCAGCAGCACGGCACATTGACCCCGCCTGGCATGGACCAGTGCCATGACGTCACGAGACTCGGATTCGGACAGGCCGGCGGTAGGCTCATCCAGCAAGAGTACGCTGGGTTGCTGAGCCAGGGCAATCAGTACATCCAGAATGCGCTGTTCACCATAAGACAGTGCGCTGGCCAGTTGATGGCCGCGGCCGGCCAGCGCGCTGTGTTCCAGCAGCGCCTGGGCTGCGTGCTGGCTGGCGGCACGGGCCGCTTTGCGTCCCCACCACTGGTAGCCACAGTCTTTCTTGATGCGTACTGCCAGGCTCAGGTTTTGCAGCAAGGTCAGCTCGGGGAAGATCCGGCTGGTCTGAAAGCTGCGCACCAGACCGTGACGAGCCCGCTCAATGGGGCCCAGGCTGCGCAGATCCTGGCCTTGTAGCAACACCTGGCCGCCTGTGGGGCGGGTAAGCCCGCTGATGATGTTGAACAGCGTGGTTTTACCCGCGCCATTTGGGCCAATCAAACCCAGCGTTTCGCCGGCGCGTAGTTCCAGACTGACGTCAGTCAGAATAGAGAGGCCGCCTACCTGCAGGGCCAGTTCGCGAGTGCTCAGTAAAACGCTCATGCAGACCTCTTGCGTCGTTCCGCCAGCCCATGGGGCATGAACAGAACCGTCAGCACAAAGATCAAACCCACCAGCAACTGCCACCGATCGGTATAGGAGCTCAGGTAGGTCTGGGCAAACAGATAGAACGTAGCGCCGATGAATGCGCCGCGCCAGGTACGTATGCCACCGATCACGCCCATGATGATCAGCGTGGCCGAGAAGCTCCAATGCACCTGCTGCGGGCTGACGTACTGATTCGCAAAGGGATACAGCCCGCCAGCGGCACCGGCTATCGCACCTGCAATCATGAAGGTGTAGAGGCGGATACGCCATGCCTGATAACCCAGGGCGGCCATCCGCAAAGGCTGGTCGCGCAGACCAGTCAAGGCCAGACCGATAGGAGCGCGGCTAAATGAGCGCAGCAACAACCAGCAGATGATAGCCAGCAGCAGGGCCAGAACCATCAAGGTATAGGGGGCGCTCAAGGGCAGTTCGCCCAGGCTCAGACGCGGGAAACCGCGCAGGCCATCGGCGCCGCCGGTGACATCCCGCCAGCGAAACGCCACTTCCCAAATCAGTTGACCGGTAACGAGCGTGGCTACCATGAAGAACAGTTCGGAGCTGCGCAGGCTGATCAGTGCCATCAATATGGACAGCAAAGTGCCTGCCGCCATGCCGACCAGAAGCATCAGGGGCAGGGATGCGCCCCAATACTGACTGCTGATGGCCGTGGCGTAGGCAGCAAAGCCAAAAACGGCGCCATGTCCCAGAGAGACCAGTCCCCCATAACCGATCAGCAGATTGATGCTGAGCACGGCGCAGCCGATCAATAGGGCTTCGGTGCCAAAGCGCCATAGAAACGGGTCGCCCCAGGCATGGCTGCTGAGTACGAACAGGCAGGCCAGGGCGGGCCAAAGTCCAGTGCGCAGCCGGTGAATGTTGAGCGTGTTCATTTAAACCTGTCGGGTAGCGGACTTGCTCAGGCCGTTGGGCCAGCACAGCAATAGACCCAGCATCACGGCCAAGGTGGCGGCGTTGGCAAAGGCGGGGACCCAGACGCGTGCGAAGGTGGTGACAAAGCCCAGGATCAGCGCGCATAGCAAGGTGCCGCGCACTGAGTTCAGGCCACCAATGACCACAACCAGCAAGGCCAGCAACAGGATTTCTTCATCCAGACCGGGGTAGACCGACAGCATGCCTGCCCCCAACGCCCCGCCCAAGCCCGCCAGAGCGGCAGACAGGGCCATGCCGATGGCGAACAGGCGGCGCGAGTTCAAGCCCAGGGTTTCGACGATCTGCGCATCGTGCACACAAGCGCGAATGGCCGCGCCCCAGAGGGTGCGATCCAGCAGAAACCAGAACAGCAAGGCCAGCGTCAGGCCTGTGACGATCAGAAACAGGCGGTAGGTGGGAAAAGGCAGTCCCAAGATCCACACTCCGCCCCGCAGCACGTGTGGCAGCATGGGCGATAGCGTGTCGGCGCTGAAACCCCAGCGCATCAGGTCCGCCAGAATGACGGACAGGCCGTAAGTCAGCAGCACCTGCATCAAGTGGGTGCGCTGATAAAAGCGGCGAAAGGGGAAGCGATCCAGCAAGAAACCCATCAGGCCGCACAGGGCAAAGGCTGCGGGAAAAGCCAGCCACCAGGGCGCGCCCGAAGCCAGCCACTGGACGCTGATATAGCCGCCCAGCAAAAAAAAGGAGCCATGCGTCAGGTTGATGAAGTTCATCAGGCTGAGCACCAAGGACAGGCCCAGCCCTGCCAGCATCAGCAGGGCTGAAAAAGACAGGGCATTGAGGATTTGGAGCAGAAAGTAAGACAAGGCGGAGCTCAAGAACGTGGGCCGGGGTCCTGGATGCGCTGGTAAGTGTGAACCACGGTGTTAAACGGGCGGCCCTGGTCGTCTTGTTCAACCCGGTTGACGTAAATGTCCAGAATTGACTGGTTGTTGCGCGGGTCAAACGCCATGGGGCCAAAGGCGGTGTGGATTGGCTGATCCAGCAGGGCTTGTTTGAAGGCGGCCTTGTTGGACAGATCGCCCTTGACCGCTTCCAGCCCTGCCTGGATGACCTGGCCGGTGACGTAACCGGCGGTGCTGGCCTCGCCGGGCAAGCGTCCCCGGCTGGCCTGGTAGGCGGCCACAAATTCCTGGGCCGCTGCCGCGCCTGGCGATTGGTGAAACGTGCTGACTCCTCCCAGGGCGGCCTTGCCGACCGTGGCAATTACGTCTTCTTGGTCATACAAGGCACCGGGGCCGACAATCTGGATTTTGCCGTGCAGCTGATAGTCCTGCATTTGCTGATGGAAGCGAACCGCATCAGCACCGGCCAGAAAGGTGTATACGAAGCGGGGGTTGCTGGCGGCCAGATTCATCAGGATAGGCGCGAAGTCCGGCGTACCCAAGGGGGTCCAGATGCGCTCCCCCAGGGTGCCACCCTGCTCCTGGTAGGTCTTGGCAAAATCTTCAATGTATTCGCGGCCTGCGGTGTAGTCCGAGCCCAGGGTGATGCCGCCGGATTTCTCGATCTGCTCAAAGGTCCACAAGGCGCCGGTGTGACCCAGCATCCAACTGGTTTTGGTGGGACGAAAGACGTAAGGGCTGGCTGCCCCCCGGGCCAGATCATTGGCTGCCGCATTGGAGATGAAGGTTGGCAGTTGGGCATCATGCACGATGTCACGAATGGCCAGCGCGATATTGGCGCTGATCACCCCGCCCAGAATATCGATCTGGTCGCGCTCGATCAGCTTGCGTACTTTACGGATGGCTTCGTCCGGCTTGCCGTGGTCATCTTCGACCAGCAATTGAACCTGACGTCCGCCCATTTCGTAATTGCACTGTTTCAGCAACAACTCCAGGCCAGCCCGCATGCTTTCTCCCAAGGAGGCAAAGGGGCCGGACAAAGAGGTCAGCAAGGCAATTTTCAAGGGGCCGTCTTGCGCGCGAAGCAGGCGAGGGACGCCAAAGAGCAAAGGACCGGCCGCCGCGGCCAGCAATAGCCGACGACGTTCAGCGCGCGTAGGGGAAAGAGTCACGAGATCTTGTTTCCGTAAGAGAGCCACGGTTGCCTGGCAGGACATCTCAGGCGGGTGACTGCGATACTAAATGTTAATCATTATCATTTTATGGGCTTTTTACCGGTAAATAAAGGCTCCTTCAGGATGAAGGACGATTTCAAGTCTGGTTCACCGGCCGGACATGGCCTGTTTTTGAAGAAGGCGCAGTAGCCTGGGCATAAAAAAAGCGTCTACCTGGACGCTGGGGTGAAGCAAGGCAAGCACTGACCTTAGGGCGTCGCCCCGTTGATATTGGCGCGAATGCGGTTGAGAAATTGGCGCAGTAGGGCGAGCTCCTCAACCGAAAAGCCTTGAATGGCACGGTGATGAATGTCCAGCGCGGCAGGCAGGACGCGCAGAAAATGCTGTCGACCCTGTTCATGCAGATGGATGAGCACGCGACGCTGATCCAGCGGATCAGCCTGGCGCGACAGGTGACCGGCGTTTTCCATAACGACCAGGGCGCGTGACAACGTGGTTTGATCCACGTCGGTGTATTGCGCCAGGGTGCTGACGCCCAAGCCATCGGTTTCATTCAGAAAAGCCAGTACCCGCCAATGCAGCAGAGTCAGGTCATGGCTGCGCAGCAAGGTCTGAAAGTCGGCATTCAAGGCCGAGGTGCTGCGATTGAGCAGATAGGGGATGAAGGTATCGTGCCCGGTATAGGCGTCGGTCAGAGGGCGGCTGGCCATAGTGAAGCGGCTTCCTTGAGGCAAAAAAAAGCAGGCTACCCGTTCTGAGTGATTGAGTCAGCCTGCGAAAACCCGGCCAGCGCTGCAAGGTGGCCGGGCAAGTGGTCAGTTCAGTCTTGATGGGTTAGTTCGTATGATCCACTTTGCGCTGTAAAGCGGCAATGGTCAGGTTCAGTGCGAAGCCCAGCACGCAGATCCAGACCAGGGGGACAAACATATCAATCGTGCGGTAGCTGCGTGCAGCGGCGGTCAGCATATGGCCCAGCCCGTCGGTAGAGGCAATCATCTCGGCCAGAAAGACCACCACGCAGGCAATGACACCGGCTACTCGCACGCCGGCCAGCACGGTCGGGCTGATGGCAGGCAAAATGATTTTCCACAAACAGGCACTGCGGGATGTCCCCGCGGCACGGGCAGACCAGATCAGCTTGCGGTCCACCGTCTGCGCTGCCACCCAACTGGCCATCAGCACTGGGAAAATCGCATCCGAGACCACCAGTGCGATTTTCGATGAGCTTTCAAACCCCATGATGAGAATCAGCGCCGGATAAAGGGCGATTTTGGGAATAGGGGCCAGCAGACGGATCAGGGCATCGAGCAGAAAGGAGCTCCAGCGCGTCAGTTGAGCTGTCAGCGCCAGGCTTACACCGACCACGCAGGCGATCAGCAAACCACTGAGCAGGCGGTAGATCGTCATGCTCAGGTTGTGCCAGAAGTCGGCCTGAGCGGCCAGCTCCAGCACCCGCAAAAAAATGGCGGAGGGGGCTGGCAACAACTGCGGGCTGACCCAGCCCGAGCGAGTGCACAGTTCCCAGACTATCAGCATCAAGGCCGGACTGATGCACAAAGACAGTCCGGACCAGTCCCGGCGTTTGGCCGGGCGGCTTGGAGTAGAACGCCTAGCGTGTTCCGCTGAGGCAAGGGTTTTAGTGGTCATGGCGTCATCCTTTGTCCATCAGGCTTTGGGTGGAGTCATGCCAACGCGTGCAGCGTTTGCGAACAAACTCGAACAGGGCGTCGCAGGCAATGCCCAGTACGGCAAGCAGCATGATGACGGCATACACGGTGGAGTACTGCGCCATATCCATGGAGGTGAACAGCAGATTGCCTATGCCTTCCTGGCGCGCGATCATCTCGGAGGACACCATCACGATCAGCGCCATGACCACCCCCACGCGGCAGCCAATCATGACTTCAGGCAAGGAGGCGGGCAGCACGATCTTGCCCAGCCGCGCCAGCGGCCCCATGCCCATGGATTGGGCCACCCAGATCAGCTTGGGCTCGATACGGCTTGCGCCGTGATAGCTGTGATAGAGCAAGGGCAAGGACACCCCCAGCGCGATGACCAGAATTTTGGAAAAGTCACTCAGCCCGAACCACAGCATCAAAATCGGCATCAAGGCCGCTTTAGGCATGGGGTAGGCCAAGGCTACCAAGGGATAGAAGGCGGTATAGACCAGGCGACTGCGGCCCATGGCCAGACCCAGCGGTACTGCTACCAGCAGCGCCAGGGCGTAACCGGCAAACATGCGGCCTATCGATTGCAGGATAGCCGACCAGGCCATCGGGTCGCTGATCAGGGCCGGTACCTCATGCAGGGCTGCCCAGGGGCTGGGGAAAGAGTCCAGCCCCACCCAGCGGGCCAAGCCCGCCCAGACCAGCAGCACCAGGATGGCCGCCATGACCAGGCAGGCCCAGCGATGTTCATACCAGTGCTGGGGCGTCATGGATGGGCCTCCGCCATCAGGGATTGCTCCAGACGGATAATGGTTTCCTGATAGACCGGATTGCGTAGCAGTTCACTGCGGATACGGGGGCGGGGCAAGTCGATCTCCACCACCTCCTTGATGCGGCCGGGCGAGCCCGTCATGACAATGACGGTGTCGGACAGAAATACTGCCTCGTCCACGCCGTGCGTCACGAATACCACGGTATTGCGCAACTGCTCCCACAGACTGAGCAGTTCCGTTTGCAGGGTGACGCGGGTGTGGGCATCCAGTGCCCCGAAGGGCTCATCCATCAGCAGGATATCCGGCTCATAGGCCAGGGTGCGGGCGATGGCTGCGCGCTGACGCATGCCGCCGGACAGCTCACGCGGATAAAAGGAGGCGTATGGCCCCAGCTTGACTTTGTCCAGCCATTCGCTGGCACGCTGTTCGGCCTGCGCCTTGGGCATGCCTTGCTCACGCATGCCGTAGGCCACGTTTCCCAGGACGGTTTTCCAGGGAAACAGCGCGTACTCCTGAAACACCGGGCCGCGGTCCGGGCCCGGGCCGGTAATGGGCTTGCCCTTGACGCGAATCTGTCCGCTGGAGCAGGACTCAAAGCCCCCCAACATATAGAGCAGAGTGCTTTTGCCACAACCGCTGGGGCCCAGAATAGACACAAAACGCCCTGCCGGAATGCTCAGGGCGATGTCCTGCAGGGCGGTGTGGCTGCGGCCCTGCCGGGTGTTGAAGGTTTTGCCGACACCATCCAGTTCAATCATGGTGTTGCCTCGCGTAAATCAGCCCGGTAGAAGTCCCGCACGTTCAGCGCTTTTTTCAGGAAGCCGGCCTGGTGATAGCGATCGTAGGTCCCCTGAATCGATTCCAGATTGGGCTGCATGTCCGGGACACGTGCAAAGTCCTGGTCGGTGAACAGGTACTGTGCCAGCAAGTCCTTGGGCGCACGGGTGATCTGGGCGGTTACATCCACCGCCAGTGAGGGGTCTTTGCTGAGCATGCCCATGGCCGCTTTCAAATCCTGCACGTAGGCACGTACCACTTCGGGGTTGGCGTCGCTATAGGCTTTGCTGCAGGCTTCGAAAATCTGTACGGATGGGCTGGCCACTTCGGACAGGGAAAACAGCTTGCGCAAGCCACCTTTCTTCTCGTTCAGCAGGGCAAAGGGCTGGGCCATGGGACCGGCATCAATGCGGCCGCTGCGAATGGCGTCGGCGGCAGGCGGAAAGCCCGTTTCAACGATTTTCACGTCCTTGTCCGGGTCAATGCCGTTCTGACGCAGCCACAGCAGCATGTCGAAGTACACCCCGGCACCATAGGCATTGGTGCCGATGACCTTGCCTTTCAGGTCCGCCGCGGTCTTGATCGGGCTGTCTTCCTTCACGGCCCAGTAGACGGAGAAATGATCATCGTCCGAGTGCACGTGCTGGGCCACGATATAGGCTTCCAGACCGCTTTCAATCGCACCATTGGCCAGCGACATGGGGGCCATGGTGGAACATTCCAGCACACCGGCCCGCATGGCTTGCACCATGGGGGAGGTGCCCTGGAACTGTGTCCACTGGATCTGGTATTTTTTGCCTAATTGTGGAAACAGCTCGGGGCGCTTGGCCATCAGATACTTGGCTTCCTCGCCCGGAATGGTCCAGCCTACCCGTAGGGTGGGGACTTCCTGAGCCTGGCTCAGACCATGACAGCTCATCAGGGCAAACAGCAAGGCAGCGGTTTTTTTCATCGTCGGGCTGCCCCAGGATGAAAAGCGCCCTCCTGGAGGGCAGCAAGCCGAAGGCGCAGCGTGGGAGTCTTTTTTCATTCCTGTGTCTCCTTGGCAAAGTGCTCGGCGTGGGCGGGGGCCAGGCCGATGTGATCCAGCATGCCCAGTACGCGGGCCAGCACGTCGCGTCGATAGGCGGGCTGCTGGTCCACTGGGTACTCGTGAAAGCCCTGTCCGCTGCGCAGACCGTTGCGTCCACTTTCCATATAACGGGTGATGATGTCGGGAACGGCGTAGCGCTCCGGGTCCAGGTTCTGCGACAGGTACTGGCCGGCGTGGTACAGAATGTCGTTGCCGCCATAGTCGATGAATTCGAGCACGCCGATGCTGGCAAAGCGGAAACCCAGACCGTAGCGGGTGGCTTTATCAATATCGGCGGCGCTGGCCACGCCTTCCTCAACCATGCGGGCCGCCTCATTCATGATGAGGGTCTGCAGGCGTGGCACGATGAAGCCGGGATGGCAGCCGCAGACCACGGGGACTTTCCCGATGGACTCCAGATTGCTTTGCAGACGGCTCAAGGTCTGTTCGCTGGTGCCGGGGTGGGCACTGATTTCCACCAGAGGAATCAGGAATGCCGGGTTGAGCCAGTGGGCATTGAGAAAACGCTCGGGGTGACTGAGCATGGGGGCCAGGTCGGAGGCCAGCATGGTGGAGGTCGTGGAGGCGATCAGCGCCTCGGGCCGGGCCAGTTCGCCAATGCGGCCCAGTGCGTCAGCCTTGGCCTCGCGGGTTTCGGGCACGCCTTCGTAAATCAGGTCTGCCTGGCCCAGCACCTGGGCCGCGTCGTTTAACGGGGCGATGCTGATGCAGGCCAGATAGTCGTCAATCTGCTGGGCTGCGAACATGCCCAGCTCGGCCAACTGCTCCAGCGTGGCGCCTAACTCCTGGCGTATGTCGGCTTCCAGACGGGTGCGATCAGCAGGCTGACGGGGTTTGAAGTCCAGCAAGGTCACGGCGTGGCCGCGCAGCGCATAGGCCAGGGCAATGCCCCGCCCCATGCGACCTGCGCCCACCGCAACGATACTTTTGATCGGGGCGGGCGCGTTCATCAGGCTCTCCCGGCGTGCAGCATGGCTTGCAGTTGTTCGCGGTTCATCGTGTCCAGACCCAGGCTGGCCAGGGTGCGCCGGCCTTGACGCAGGTCTTCGCCCACGATGGCTCCGGCAATGGCCAGCAAGCCTTTGGTGACGGGGGCGTCCACACCGGCCCAATCGGCGACGGACGCAAAGAACGCCAGGCCCAGCATGGTGTCTTCCCGCATGTAGCGGTGCTCTTGCAGGTCGATCTTCTCGCGCCAGTCGCCGCTTTTCACCAGCTTGGAGTGCGAGGAACGGTCGCCATACATCCACTGATCGTTCTCGTAATGGTCAGACAGAGGGAAATGCGGGGCACCGTAGCCCAGCGCTTCACGAATGCGCATGCGCTCATTGTCCAGTTGCGTTGTTACCGCGCGCACCGAGGGCTGGGTGCCTTCGTTGTGGATATCCCAGGCCGGGAAATGCTCCAGCGGGCCGGCATTCATCATGATCAGTGGCGGGTGGATGATGGGGCCGGCATTCATCAGCGCGCCGGACAGGGCATCTTCGCAGCGCTCCACGCTGGGGAACACCTTGCCAATCACCGCCAGGGCGTGGTCGGTATTGCGGGCTGGGTAGACGCCGGTAGGCAAGCGGGTGGCGCGGGTAGTGATGTTGATGACGGTATCGCCATGCTTGCGGGCCAGCCAGGGCAGCGTGCCGGTTTCCGCCCAGCTGACATCGGCCTTGTTGCCGGTGCCGCGCACGATCTCGCTCATGATGAAAGAGCCAAACGTGCCGGGGGGCAGGAACACCACCTGGCCGTCTGTCAGGTGCGGAGCCATGGCGCGGGCAATATCTTCCTGGGCGATCGCAGGTGACGGGATCAGCACCAGATCGGCACCGGCGATGGCCTCGCCAATATCGGCGCAGATCTTGGCAATGGGGATTTCACGCTCGCCTGCTTCGTCTTTCAGCGTCATGACCGGACGGTCCAGCAAGGGCTGCAACTGAGCCGTATCCCGACGCCACAAACGGACCTCGTGACCCTGTTCGCTCAAGTCGGCTGCTGCCGCGTAACAACCGTGTCCGCCACCTAATACCGCTACCTTCATAATCTGTCTCCCATCTCTTTTGTAATTTCTATGCACTTGCATATAAATACAGACTAAAAGAAGTTGAGGCCTAAAACAAGGGGAGAAATGGGGGGAGTTACCCTAGGGCGGGAAAACTTGGATATGAAGTGAAAACGCGCGTCATGCGCGCCGGGAGAACACGGCTAAGCCGCGCCACAAGCCAGTTCCAGGGCTCGCAAGGTGGCTTGTGCCAGAACGTGGCCGTGGCCGGCGCCGGGCAGAACATGCAGATTCGCCTGCATGCCTTGGGCTTGCAAGTGCGCTTGGAGTTGTCGCATGGTGGGCAGGGTAGGTACACCATTTTTGCGTCCTTCCGGGCCCGCTGCCTGAGCGCTCAGCGGATACCAGGCCTCGGAGGCACCGGCCAGAATATCCACCTGTACCGGCTTGCCCAATTGCTCCAGCAAAGTCCAGATCAGGGGATCGCGCCACCACAAGGACGGACTGGCGCACAGATAATGATGGATGGGCAGGCTCTGTTGACTAAGGGCGTACAGCACGAACAGACCCGCGTAGGAGTGGCCGTACAGGCTGATACGGGCACGGGTCAGTGCGGGCGCTACTCCTTGGGCCAAGGCCAGAGCCCTGCGCACTTGTTCGATCATGGCGGGTGCGCCACCGGCTTGCCACTCGGGAACGCGCGGATCTTCCCATAAGCCGCCGTCCGGGCCGGGCGGGGTGTAGTCCAGTGCGCGGTAACGGGTGATCTGGTCGCGATCGCCTTGATAGCCCAGCGACAGAATCGCGCAGCGCTGCAAGGCGGGGTGGCCGCTTTCTTCCAGCAGTGGCAAGGTCCACTGACCATCAAGCAGGCACAGCACAGGCAGAGGGCCTTGTGCAGGCTTTCCGTCCGGCAGGCGCAACAGGACGTGATGGGGATGGCCGCCCGTGGGGGGCAGCTCCAGTGGAATCAGGCGCGACATGAAGGTTTAGGACGCGGGCTTTAGATCAATCATGTAAGTGCCTTCCATGGGCACGGTCAGAAAGCGCTGGTTTACTTCTTCCAGCGTTTTCAGGGCCGACACCCCTTCAAAGCGATCTGGATGAATCCAGCCTGCCAAGGCTTCGATGAAAATCATATGCAAGGGGGAGTCGTTGAAAGCGTGCCAGATACCGTGGCTGTTGCCGCTGCGCACGGCTGGCAAGGCCTGCAGACGGTTGCCGTCAATGATGGCCTGCAGGCTTTGACGCGCCTGATCTTCACTGACGCCCGTGCCAATGGTCAGCCCGCCGGAGGTGCTGCGCTTGCCGGCGCCTGTGCCGGTGGCCACATAAACCATCGGGGCGCGGGAGTGGATGTATTCAAAGTTCAGTTTGCCGGTAGCGCTTTTGAGTATATCCGCGCCAATATTATGGCCGCCTGCATAGCGGATCATGTCGTTGAAGGTGCCGGCGCCAGGCGAGTTGCAGCAGTCCGTGCTGCCGGCATGCGCATGCACGAAAACGGGCGGGTGATCGTCTTGGGGCAGATCCGTCAGTCGCTGGGCAACACCCTGCATGTGTTCTTCGTAAAACTGGATGAATTCCTCAGTGCGCTCCTTCTCACCAACGGCGTAACCCAGGGCGCGCAGGCTGGGCACGGTGTTCTCCAGCGGATTGACAAAGAAGTCGATGACAATGACGGGGACCTGGGCGGCGGTCAGACGCTGGATCAGGGCCGAGTCGCGCGTGTCCTGGCCGGGCGTCAGGCCGGCAAAGGCAGCGGTCAGCACCACCAGGTCGGGGCGCAGGGCCAGGGCTTGCTCTACCGAGAAGGTATCAGCCGTATGGCGTCCCACAACGGGGATGTTGGCCAGTTGCGGGTAGTGCTTCAGATAACGTTCGTATTCGTTGGAAAAAGAGGTCTTGAACTCGTCCGACCAGCCCGCAATCAGCGTGGCCGGTTCGGGGTGAACCAGCGCCAGCACCGGAAAGTGTCGGGCCTGAGTCAGCACAATCCGTTTGGCCGGTCCGGGCAGGGTAACGGTACGGCCCATGACATCGGTGACTTCGATGGGCTGTGCGTTCACCCCCAAGGGCAGGAGCAGGCACAGCGACAGCAGCAGGTGGCGCAGGATGTTCATGGATTCTCCGAAGTCACAGCACAGGCTCTTGCAGCCCGTCGATAATGATTTGCAAGGTACCTTGCGAGCAACTTTCCACGCGGGCGCGCACGCCATAGGCCTGGGCCAGCGAGTGGGGGGTAATCACCTTGGAAGGCTCACCTTGCGCCAGCAGACCGCCGCCTTCAATCATCAGCGCGTAGTCGCTGTGGCGCAGGGCCACGTTCAGGTCATGCAGCACGATCAGGGTGATCAGATTGTTGTCGTGGGTTTCCTGGGCCAGCAGGTCCATGACATGGAACTGATAGTTCAAGTCCAGGGCGGACAGTGGCTCATCGAGCAGCAGCAAGGTGGGCTTGCGGATCAGGGCTTGCGCCAGACCGACCAGTTGTTTCTGGCCACCCGAGAGTTGGTCCAGATAGTGCATGGACAGGTGCGCAATACCCAGGCGCTGCAGGATGTGCAGGATGTGTTCATGGTCCACGTCCCGTGCATGGCCACCGGGAGCCGAGGCATTGGCAGCCACCAGTACCGATTCAAAGACGCGCAGGTGAACCGACGCGGGCAAGGACTGGGGCAGGTACACCACTTTTTGGGCCCGCTGCTCAAAGCTGACACCGCTCAGTTCCTGGCCATCGAGCAAGACCTCGCCCGTGGTGGGCTTGAGCAGTCCTGCCAAGGACTTGAGCAGGGTGGATTTGCCGCTGCCGTTAGGACCGAGCAGGGCCACAAGCTGACCAGCTTGCAAGGGCTTGATGGTCAGCCGGGATAGAATTTCGCGTTTGCCGTAGGATAGGCTCAGATCGTGGACTTCAAGCATGGTTCACTTTATTTGGCGGCGCAGCACCACGCCCAGAAAGAAGGGCACACCCACCAGGGAGGTGACAATGCCGACCGGAATAATGATGCCGGGCACCATGTTTTTCGAGGCAATCGAGGCCAACGACAGAATCACTCCGCCCACCAGCGCGCTGCCGGGCAAGTAAAAACGGTGATCTTCACCAAACAGGCGGCGGGCAATATGCGGGGCAATCAGTCCCACAAAGCCGATGGTGCCTACAAAGGACACGGCCAGCGCGGCCAGCAGACTGATGCGCAGCAGGGACACCAGACGCAGGCGCGAGACATTGATACCAAAGCTGGCGGCGCGGTCCTCTCCCAGACGTAGGGCGGTCAGTTTCCAGGTATCGCGCAGAGACAGCGGCAAAATCAGCGCAAACACCGCCAGCATGATACCGACCTTGCCCCAGGAGGAGCGCGACAGGCTGCCCATGGTCCAGAACACCAGCCCTTGCAGGGCTTCGGCGCTGGCCACAAACTGCACCAGCGAGACCAGCGCATTGAATGAGAACACCAGCGCAATCCCAAACAACACCAGATTGGCAGTGCTCATCGCCCCCCAGCGCGCCACCGCGTCAAGCAGCAAGGCCGAAAACAGGGCAAAGACAAAAGCGTTGGCCGCAATGGTCCAGGCCTGGGGAACACCGGGCAGCGACAGGTCCAGCACGATGGCCAAGGAGGCGCCAAAGGCAGCCGCCGAGGAAATGCCCAGCGTGAAGGGACTGGCCAAGGGATTATTCAGAATGGTCTGCATTTCCGCGCCTGACAGGCCCAGGGCCAGGCCAATGGCCATGGCCATGAGTGCATAAGGCAGGCGGATTTCCCAGACAATGACACGTGTGGTCGGATCGGACTGTTCCGGCTTGAACAGCGCGTGGCTGAGTTCGCCCAGGCTCAGGCCCGAGGGACCGAGCATGAAATCGGCCACAATCGAGGCCATGATGATCAGGATCAGGGCGCCCACCAGCAGCCAGCGCCGCTTGAGGATGTGTTGATAGTCGGCCAGCGCCGTGGCCGGAACAGCAGATGTGGACATTAAGTTTCTGAATGAGAACCGTTTACGCAGAAAGAAAGTATAGTTCATCGGCTACGCTTTGGCGTCATCACCGCGACTCTTTTATGCAGCTTGAACACCTAGACTATCTTTCGCCTTTGGGGCGTCATTATCGCCTGACCCTGGCCGTCCCCCTGGGCTCGGCCCCGGAAAGCGGCTGGCCGCTGGCCTGCGTGCTGGACCAGGCGCAGTTTCAGGCGGTGCTGGCCGCCGTACCCGGTGCGGCGCCTCTGTGCGGTGCGGTGCTGGGCGTGGGCTATGTCCAGGAAAATTGGCGCGAACAGGATTACACGCCCGGACCCGAGGGCGAAGCCGGGCGTGCCGATGATTTCCGGGTCTTGCTGCGCGATGTGTTTCTGCCCTGGGCGCACGGCAGGGCGCAACTGGATCCGCAACGCCGCTTGTTGTGTGGCCATTCGCTGGCCGGTTTGTTTGCCTTGCATGCGTTGGTGCACGAACCAGGCCTGTTCCAGGCCATGGCGGTATCCAGCCCTTCGGTGTGGTGGGGGGACGCCTATCTGGCCCGATTGCTGGCGCAGCCCCTGCCGCCGGCGGCCTTGACCGTCCCGGTGTCGATCACGGTCGGCGAATACGAACAGCGCCTGGGACCGGCCGAAGAGTCCCTGCCGGAACCGGCCCGCGAGCAGCGGCGTCAGCGTCTGCTGGAGCGCCGCATGGTCGATGGCGCGCGCGAGCTGGCGCAGGAGCTGGCTCAGCATCAGGGTGGGGAACCGCGCTTTCGCATGATACCGGGCTGCAATCACAGTCAGTCCGGTTGGGTCGCCTTGCCGCAAGGCTGTCTGGAATGGCTGGCTGATGTGTGGCCTCGCTGATCTTGTTTAGCTGAGCCGCTGTTTTGCTGCTGCGCTTGGCGAGGGCGCCGTGCTTGATGCCTTGTGCAAGCCGTCGTTCCCACGCGAAGGAAGGCAGTGTGACGGTTTCCTCGAGGCGGACCGCGTATGTGATTGGCTCTGCGCCATCCGCTGCGAGCCCAGTTTACTTTCTTTGCCTGCTTTGACTCGTTTGCTTGATGATTGTGGGCGGGGATTGTCCTATGTTTTCTTGCCCTCAATGACGTTTATTACGGTGATTGCCTGTATTCTCTGAACGTCCTAGAGCAGACCCGTATAATGCTGCTCATGCTTGCTGGAACCGGCTTTTCTGCCTTTCTCGTTCTCTTCTTCCCGTATTTTCAGGTCCCCGCCCTATGGCTGCGCGTCGCGCTTCGTCCGTTTCCGATTCTCCCGTCCCCACTCAAGCGGGCATGCTGCTCCATCCTCAATGGCTGGACTACCCGCGCCTGGAAGGCGTGGCTCGTCAGGTCGCCAAGAAAGCGCGTTATCAGGACCGGTCAGGCATACGGCGGATATGGCTGAAAGCCTGGCGCCTGCCGCAGGATGCCGCTTTTTTCAATCAGATCATCGCTGCCGAACTGGGTTTGAAGGATGCGGACCAGCGTCTGGCGTCCCAAGGGGTGCCCGAGCTTGTGATTGGCATCTTGCGCTTGCTCTATCAGATGAGCGTGGACAAGCTGGAAGCGGATGCGTATGAAGCCTTGCGTGAGCAACTGCTTGAACAGCGCGGCCGCTTGGCCGGGGCGATCGCGTCCCAGTCTTTGCCCTTGAGCGAGAACTGGCCGGAAGCTGAGCGTGGACCACGTTTGCAAGCGCTGCTGCAGGCCTGGCAGAGCTTGCCCTTGGCACAAACCTATTTGTGGCAGTTACAGGCTGAACAGCGCGACCGCGAGCAGCGTAGTCAGCGCTGGGAGCAGGCCCAGAAAGAACGTGAACAGGCGCGGCAAAAAGAACAAAGCGACAAGCAGCGCAAGTTCGATCACGCACAGGAGCGTTTGACGGCATGGTTAAAAGAGCAGGGTTGCGAGCCGCAACGCATTACCCTGGAGGCTTTTGAGGGCCTGCAAGCCGGTGAGCCTGCTCATTGGTTCCTGACGGTGTATGGCCGTAATGCCAGCGCCGCTGTGTTGACCCAGGAATTCAAGCTGGATGCCCAGCAGCAGGAGTTTCTGTTGCAGGCACAAGCCCAGCGTCAGGAACGTCAGCGTGAGCAGCGCCAGCAACGTTGGGCTTGGGAGCAGGAGTGTATCGGTTCCGAAGAAACCATGGCCTTGCTGGGGATTACCCGTCAGGAGTATGAGCTGTGGCTGGCGGACCGCCGTTTGCCCAGTACCAAGCTGGAAGTGCGCAGCGCAGCCGCTGGAGGGCGTGACCGCGTCGCCCATCATCCGGATTTACTGGCTGCGATAGATCAAAGCCAGATTGAGCAATGGCGAGAACAGCACGCCAGTACCCTGAGCAATCGTGAACGAGCGCAGTATCAGCGAGCCGCTGACCGCGCCCGCACGCAATGGCGTCAGCAACAAGTACTGAACCGGATCAGGACGCAGGAAGCGTGCGATTACGAGCTCGACCCGGAAGATCCGTTACGTCTGTGGTGGCACAAGGATGTGTGGCTGGCGGTGAATGTGCCCGTAGCGGGCGAGCGTCAGCATTGGCGCGCCAATGTACGCATGCAGGCGGCTGTGCCTTTGCCGCGTACCGGCTCGGAGCTGGATCGTCTGCCGGCGCGCGTGGCGGTCCTGTTCAATACGGCGGCTCAAAACCGTCTCTCCCAGCGTCTGGAAGATTCGCTGGATGCGTTTTTGCAAACCCAGCGCCCCCTGATTGATGGCTCGTCGTTTCTGGAACTGGCCAAGGCCTTGCGCATGGCCTTGGAAGAGGGCATCGAGCAAAAGGAAATCGAGGCCGGAGATTTTGAGAAGCGTCTGCTCAATGGCCCGGTGCGCCGCATTCTGGAGAGTGTGGAGCAGCAGCGTGCCCAGGACTTGATGCGTCTGGGCGATTTCCCGGAAATGTTCAGTCTGGCTCGTGGCATACGACGTCACCTGGTGTTTCGTTTGGGGCCGACCAATTCGGGCAAGACTCACGAGGCCCTGGAAGCGTTGATGGAGGCCCGCTCGGGGGTTTACCTTGCGCCCTTGCGCCTGCTGGCCATGGAAGTGCGCGATCGCTTGATGAATGCGGGCATCCCCTGCAATCTGGTGACGGGCGAGGAGCGCGTGATGGTGCCCGGCGCCCAGCACACCGCCTGCACGGTCGAGATGATGGACCCCACGATGGAAGTGCGCGTGGCCGTCCTGGACGAGATTCAAATGCTGCAAGACGAGCAGCGTGGCTGGGCCTGGACGGCCGCCCTGGTCGGTGTTCCGGCCCGTACCCTGTTTGTGTGTGGCGATGCCTCGGTGTTGCGCCCTTGTGAGCGGCTGGTGCGCTCCATGGAAGAGACCATGGAGCTGGAATTTACCGAACGCAAGACGCCACTGGAAGTGATGCCTTATCCGGTTGAGCCACCGCCCGCCACGGGCAGACAAGGGCGTCAACCTGCCGCCTGGCGTGGCCGCAAGGATCGTCAGCGTGAAGCGCAGGGAGTGTCCAAGGGCGATGCGGTGGTGGCCTTCACCCGTAAAGATGTGTTGACCTTGAGTGCCCGCTACCGCGCCCAAGGCTGGAAAGTGGCCACGATCTATGGTGCGCTGGCTCCGGAAGTGCGCCGTACCGAGTCCGAGCGCTTTTCCCAAGGCGAGGCCGATGTGCTGGTGGCGACCGATGCGATCGGCATGGGTCTGAACCTGCCGATTCGCCGTGTGCTGTTCTCCACGGTGCACAAGTTTGATGGCCGCTCCATGCGCGTCCTGAACGCCACCGAAATCCGCCAGATTGCCGGCCGTGCCGGCCGCTACGGTCTGTACCCCAAAGGGTATGTGGGGGCGATGGATAAGCAGGACTTGAACCACATCCGTACGCAACTGCAAACTGAGGCACCCAGTGTGGATCTGCGTTTGCCCATCGCGCCCAGCCCCGAGCATGTCCAGGCGCTGGCGGCTTTGCTGGATAACAACAATATTGGCGCGGTGTTGCAGTATTTTGCCCAGAAGGTGGCCTCAGACAGTCCTTTGTTCCAGACGGCCGGCCTGAAAGATGCCATCGAGCTGGGTTTTTGGGTGGACCGCCTGGCACCGAAACTGGAGTTGCGCGAGAAGTTCACCTTTGCCTGTGCGCCGGTCTCGGTGGATAAAGATACCGAGCTGGATTATTTCAAACGTTGCCTGTCGGCCTATGTGGCGCAACGGCCGATGGCCCTGCCCCCGGCGCCCTCCTGGCTGAAGTCGGCCAGTCCCTCGCGTCTGGAGGATGCCGAATTGTTGAGCAAGCAGATCAGTCTGTACGCCTGGTTCAGCATGAAGTTTCCACAGGTGTTCGACCAAGGGCCCTGGCTGCCGGAAGTGCGCTCTCAAGTCAGCCGCTTTATTGAACGCAGTCTTTTGCACCAAAGCGGCTTTGGGCAGACCAGCCGCGAGGCGTTTGGAACACCCTCGCCCGGCAAGCGCTGAACCGGTTGTTAATCCCGGTGTCAGCGCGTTGGCCCGGGCGCCTCCCAGGGATTCGGTCCTGTCTGGGGCGTTTGATACACTATGCTCCGTACGGAGGTGTCCGTACGGTCCGGTTAAGGGGTACCATGCCCCTATCCCTGCGCTGTTGTCTGGCG
Source organism: Alcaligenes sp. HNGD-HTN06 (assembly GCF_049932565.1). Classification (NCBI taxonomy): domain Bacteria; kingdom Pseudomonadati; phylum Pseudomonadota; class Betaproteobacteria; order Burkholderiales; family Alcaligenaceae; genus Alcaligenes; species Alcaligenes sp. HNGD-HTN06. The sequence continues at coordinate 332,580 of NZ_CP187782.1, forward strand.
CCCTCCCTGTTTTCCAAAGCTATCTATGAATTACCGCAAGCTGACCTTGGTGTTGGCGGCGTTGGCGATGCTGGGGCCTTTTGCTACCGATGCCTATCTGCCGTCCTTTCACCGCATTGGTGTCGAATTTTCTGTTGACCAGTCAATGGTTCAGCAGACCTTAAGTCTGTATCTGTTCGGTTTTGCTTTCATGAGCCTGTTCTGGGGCATGTTGTCTGACAGTTTTGGACGTCGCCCCGTGATTTTGGCCTCCCTGATCCTGTTTCTGATCGGTTCGATTGGCTCTGCACTGGCCCCCAGTTTTTCCTGGCTGCTGTTTTTCCGTATGGTGCAAGGCTGTTCAGCAGGAGCGGGCCGGGTGGTAGGCCAGGCCCTGGCACGAGACTGTGTGCAGGGCGTCACGGCCCAGCGTTTGTTTGCCCATATCACGATGGTGTTCAGCCTGGCTCCGGCGATTGCTCCCGTGTTGGGCGGCTACTTAAGCAGCTACTCGGGCTGGCGCTCGGTATTTTGGATGCTCACGGTGCTGAGCGTCGCGCTGATCGCCGTGTGTTGGCGCCAGTTGCCTGAAACCTTGCCCGTGGCCTCCCGTCAGCCCTTGAAGTTGGGGGTTATTCTGGCTAATTACGTGCGCGCTTTGAGCAATGGCCGCTTTGTGTTGGCGATCTCGGCGATTGCCTTCGCATTTGGCGGTTTTGCCTTGTACATTTCGTCGGCAGCCAGCTTTGTGATTGGCGTATTGGGACTGACGGAGACGGCATTTGCCTGGCTGTTTCTGCCCTTTATTGGTGGCATGCTGGGTGGCTCGATAATCAATGCGCGTTTTGCCGAGAAGCTCGCCCCGGCGCGCATGATCCGCCTGGGCCTGGGCTTGATGCTGGGAGGGGCGGCATTTAACACGGTGTACAACCTGCTGTTTCAGGCAGAGGTGCCCTGGGCGGTGATGCCGATTTTTGTCTATGCCTTTGGCATGTCCATGGCCTTGCCAGGCATGACCGTGGTGACGTTGGGGACATTTCCCAGCATGCGCGGCCTGGCCTCCTCGGTACAAAGTGCCTGGCAAATGCTCTTGTTTGCTACCGTGTCCGGCGTAGTGGCCCCGCTCCTGTTTGAGAGCGGTTTGTTGCTGGCGCTGGGCATGCTGGCGGCAGCGGCCTTGTCAGCCGGTTTTTGGTGGTGCAGCCAGTTCCGTTCTCAGTGCAAGCGGGCCTGAGTCGGCTTCAGGCGCGGGGCGGCGTGTTGGTTGGCGACTCTCGGGCTATCGCCTGATTCTCTGGCAGAGCTTCGCCGTGCTCGGCTGTGGCGTCTGGGCCCGAGGCCTTGCCGGTGGGTGCCGAGGGGGTAAACCATTGCACCAGTCCCATTCCGGCCAGAATCAGCAGCACGCCCAGGATGCGGCCCATAGGTACGGGACGGGGATTCAAACCCATCAGGCCATAGTGGTCGATCAGCATGGAGCTGAGCATTTGCCCGGCCACGACGCACACAATAAAGCTGGCCGCGCCCATTCGTGGGGTCAGGATCAAGGCCGCGCTGATGTAGATCACCCCGCCAATTCCGCCCGTCCAAACCCACCAGGGCGCCTGGGACAATTGTGCGGTCACCGGTGCGGGGGCGCGCATCAGCCAAAGCGTGGGCAGGACCAAGGCGGCGCTGATGGACAGGGACACGAGCGTGGCCCAGAGTGGGTGACCTAGCATTTTTCCCAGGACGGCATTGCTGGCAGCCTGGAACGGCACCACCGTTCCCGCAAAAACAGCCACGAACAGGCTTATCAAAGCGGTACCGGACATAGACAACTCTCCATAGAAGCTAAAACCTTATCTTGCACTATTCGTGAAACTTATTGAAATTGATAGTGCGCACAGTCATTATTCGTTCTATGGATGAGCTACGTCGTATAGACCTGAATCTGATGCTAAGCCTGCATGCCTTGTTGACGGAGCAGCATGTGACGCGTGCTGCCCATCGACTGCATAAAAGCCAACCTGCGGTCAGTCACGCCTTGGCGCACTTGCGCCAGGTGTTTAACGATCCCTTGCTGATACGTCGAGGCTCGCGGCTGGAGCTGACAGCGATGGCGCTGCAATTGCAGCGTCCCTTGGAACAGGCTTTGCAGCAGCTCAATGCTTTGCTGGATACGGGTGGCTTTGACCCGGTCAGCGAGCAACGTGAATTTCGTCTGGCCATGTCTGATTACGGTGCGCAAATCGTACTGCCGCCCCTGATGCGACGTTTACGACAGCAGGCACCGGGGATTCGGCTGGCGGTAAGCCAGGCCAGCCGCGAGGCCATGCTGGCCCAGCTCAGTGATGGTGAGATTGATCTGGCCTTTGGCGTGTTCTCGGAAATGGCGGCCAGCTTGCGGGCGCAGACTTTGTTTGATGAGCATTTGATCTGCATCGCCGATCAAGCCAGCCTGAGCGGCGGGCAGCCCCCGGGCCTGGACGAGTGGCTGCAGCGTCCACATGTGTTGCTGGCCATGCGCCCCGGCGGCGAGAGCGAGGTCGACAAGGCCTTGAGCCAGCATGGCCTGCACCGGCAGATTGTGCTTTCCTTGCCGCACTGGAGTGCAGCGGCCCAGGTGCTGGAGGGCACGGACTTGATCCTGACAGTCTCCAGTCGTAGTGCCGAGCATTTACGCGATCAGGCCAGACTGGTGTTTTTCCAGCCCCCCCTGCCCATTCCCCCCGTCTTGTTTCAGCAAGTCTGGCATCGTCGCCGCCACACTGACCCAGCCCACGCCTGGTTGCGCCAGCAGGTGATGCAGTGCTGCCAAACCTAGGCTTTACCCTTTATGACGGCCTATCGCTTGACGATAGGGCCTGCAGTTTCCGACAATTTACGCTTACCGTTGAATTTCGCTTTTTATCCGTTTAAACGACGGGATAAAACGTTTGGATGACGCTCTGCGACCGGTGTGTCGCGTTTTTTTACTCATTGTTGATGAACCCCGCTACTGCCTTGAATCTGGATGAAGACACCTTGCACAAAGAGGCACGAGCTTGGGTCAGCCGCCTGAAAACGTCCTCGCTGACCTCTCGTCAGGCTCGGGAGCTGCGCCGCTGGTGTGGCCGCAGCCCGTCCCATGCGTCCGCCTTTGCTCATGCTCGTGAACTGTGGGATGCCATGCCACAGCATCGCGAAGACTGGCTACGTGAGGCCAAGCTGACCCAAAAACGTGGCCATCGGCCTTTGCGCCGTGCCTTGCTGGGTGGCCTGCTGCTGGGTGGCGGTTTATACCTGGTCGCCAGGCCACCGTTGCAACTGTGGCCCTCGCTGGCAGATTTGCGTGCCGATTACCGTACCGGTGCGGGTGAGCAGCGGCGCGTGCAGTTGCTCGATCATGTCTGGCTGGACATGAATACGCGCAGTCGTTTGAATGTCAGCGATGATCCACATCTGGGCCGGGTCGTGGCCTTGCTTGAGGGCGAAGTGGAAGTGCGCCAGTCCGAACGTTCGGCATCGGTCTGTACCGTGTTTGCTGGTGCCGGGTCCATTCAGACTTTTAACGGCCGCAGCAATATTCGTTATGTGAATGGCGAAACCGAGGTGACGTGTTTGTCAGGCAGCGCCCAGGTGGATTTCGGTGGACAGGGTTATCGTCTGGCGGCCGGCGAGAGGCTGGTCTACGGACGCCACACCATCAGCGCGGTGCAAACCGTTCTAGAGAAGGATTTTCCTGCCTGGCGCCAGGGCCGGCTGGTCTTTCATGAACAGCCCTTGTCCCAGGTGGTGGCCGAGCTGAACCGATATTGGGCCGGGCACGTGATTCTACGGGACGCGTCCTTGGGTTCTATCCTGGTCAGCTTCGGGGTCAGTCTGGATAATTTGTCGGAGGCGCTGGACATCTTGCAGCAGCTCTACGGTCTGGATGCAATGCGTCTTCCCGGCGGGATTGCTCTGCTAAGTCGCGCCTGATTTTGGTACGCCCCCCTTGTCCTCGTCACAACAGGGCAGCGAATGCCGGTCGCCACCGGCATTCGTGAACAACAAGAGCTACATACAGCGCAGAGGATGCCTGTCATAGGTAACAAGGCCAGGGTAATACCCTGGCCTTGTTTGCTTGCGACCTGGAGGCGTTCCTGCAGACCCGCTCCAGTACGGCCGCTGTGTAGCGTGGTCGCCCTTATTCCTGCGCTTGCTCCGCTACGTGCAAGCGGCTGACGTGTACCGTGGCGATACGACGCTGGCTGACTTCGGTAATTTCAAAGCGCAGGCCCTCAGCTTCAACGACTGTGCCCACGGTGGGCAGGGAGTCCAGACGCTCCAGCAGGAAACCGGCGACCGAGTTGAAGCTGTTGTCTTTCAGGAGCAGATCGTCTGCTTCGACCGCCTGGGCCAGCAAGAGCAGATCTATGCTGCCGTCCACCTGCCACAGGTTGGGGCCGATCTGCTGGATGGCAGGCTGCTCGTCCTCGTCCGGGAACTCGCCGGCAATCGCTTCCAGAATGTCGATGGGTGTCAGCAAGCCCTCAATGGCGCCGTACTCGTCAGTGACCAGCACGAATTGGCCGTTGGACTGCTTTAGCATGGCAATCGCGCTCAGCACATCGGTGTGCTCGTGCACGATGATGGGTTCACGCAGATCCGGCCACAGCTTGACCTGTGGATACTCGTCCAGATCCGCCAGCAGGTCCTTGGCGCGCGCTACACCGACGACCTGGTCCAGATCTCCCTGACAGACGGGCAAAAAGCTGTGGGGGGTCGCGCGCAACTGTTGACGCAAGGTGTCGGTGGTGTCTTCGATGTTCAGCCAGGTGATTTCCTGGCGAGGGGTCATCAGCGAGCGGATGGGGCGTTCGGCCAGACTGAGTACACCGCTGACCATATTGCGCTCTTCGGTGCGGAAGGTCTGTTCATCCAGATCCGGCTGGCCCTCGCTGCCACTTTCATCCTTGTCTTCATGCTTGCGGTTGCTGAGCATGCGCAGCACGGCCTCGGCGGTACGGTCACGCAAAGGGCGGCGCGACTCCGAACGCAGCAGGCTGCGGCGGGCAATCTGGTTGAAGAACTCGATCAGGATGGAAAAGCCAATAGCGGCGTACAGATAACCTTTCGGGATCTTGAAGCCCAGGCCTTCGGCGGTCAGCGTCAGACCAATCATCAGCAAGAAGCTCAAGCACAGCACCACCACGGTGGGGTGATTGTTCACGAAGGTGGTCAGTGGTTTGGAGGCCCAGATCATCAAACCGATGGAGATGATAACGGCCGTCATCATGACAGGCAGTTCGTCCACCATACCCACGGCGGTAATCACCGCATCCAGGGAGAACACGGCATCCAGCACCACAATTTGCGCCACCACCACACCAAAGCTGGCGTAAGCCTTGTTGGTGCTGGCGTGGTGACTGCCGCCTTCCAGACGCTCATGCAGCTCGCTGGTGGCCTTGAACAGCAGGAACAGGCCACCCAGCAGCAAGATCAGGTCGCGCCCCGAGAAACTGAGCGGGCCAATGGAGAACAGCGGCGTGGTCAGGGTAACCAGCCAGGAGACGATGGTCAGCAGACCCAGACGCATGATCAGCGCCAGAGACAGGCCGATCAGGCGAGCACGGTCACGCTGATGCGGGGGAAGTTTATCGGCCAGAATCGCGATAAAGATCAGGTTGTCGATGCCGAGAACAATCTCCAGCACCACCAGAGTTAATAAGCCGACCCATATGCTGGGATCGAGTAGCCATTCCATGATGTTGTCCTGTTAGACAGAGAAATAAGTGCAAAAACGCAAAACAAGCAGGGCGCAGGGGCGCGTCAGGAGTCAGACTCGTGGTGGACGATGCTCGGGGGCGAATTCGCAGCAAATAGCGGGCAGGGAATAAGGCGGGCAAGCCGAAGGCCAGGCATGCAGCCAGAACGACTGAACCGGGCAGGGCAAAGGGGTATCCGCATGGTCAGCGTACTGTTGCATGGGCGTATGCGCCAAAATGGCGCTGAGCTGCTGCAAAGGATGCTTTCCGGATTTGACTCGGTGGTCCACAGGCTCGGCCGCATCCGATTCGTGTTGAGCGAATAAGGCGGACTGACCACCTTGCACGGTTGCGTGGTAGTGAGAGCTGTAAGCCTGCAGGGGTAGGATGAGAAGTAAGACGACGACGAACCAACGTCTCATGGTGTCTAGGGAAAGTCTGTGACGACTCAGTATATCGTATGCGGACAAGTTCAAGGCAAGCGCAAGATCAAGTTCTGCTGTGTTGTGTATTCCTCACACAGGCGCCCTGGGTGAGTACCGGCTTCTCAATGGCACTGCCACGGAGCAAAAGTACACGGCTGTTGTTCCCGCGCCGGGCTGCTGCAAATCGGCCTGGCGTGGGCCGCCTGGACGGCGGCAAGCAATTAGTAACTAAATTAACAAACGTGATTTTTCTGACCGCGCTAGCATTAGCACATTTTGTTACGTAGAGAGTGGAATGGGGCAGGCTTTTCAGGCCTTGAGCGTCTGGCAGGTAATGGGCGTGGGCTTATTGTTTTTCGGCGGCATCTACCTGCTGTTTGCACTGGTAACCCTGGCGCTGACACGATGGCTCTTGCCGGCTGTGGGCTGGGGGCGTCCTCTCGATACGCGTCCGTTGCGGCCCGGTCAACTGCGCCGGGAACTGAAGCAGTCGGGATCGGCCATTCTGATTTTCGGCCTGGGCATGGTGTTCCCCTGGGGGCTGCTGCAATTGGGCTGGGCGCGGTTGACGCCGGACGCCAGCGCCACCCGCATTGCCTTGGAAATCCTGGCCCTGATGATCTGGAACGATGTGCATTTCTGGGTGAATCACCGTTTGCTGCACACGCGGTGGTTGCGTCGTTATCATGGCCCGCATCATTCTTCTGTGGTGGTGACGCCGTTTTCCACCTACAGCTTTCACCCGCTTGAATCTCTGATGCTGGGCAATGTGATTCTGTTGCCGATGGTTGTGCATGATTTCAGCTTCTGGTCGCTCTTGTCGGTGCCCCTGTTCAGCCTGTTTTTCAATTGCATAGGCCACTCCAATTACGATTTTTTCCCCCATGTCTCCAGCCGGAACTGGTTGGCCGCCAGTCGTCGTCACCAGCGTCATCATGCCCAGTACAACGGGAACTATGGGTTTCAGTTCAGTTTCATGGACCGCCTGTTTGGCACGCGCCTGCCTGATCGCCCCGAGGAGGCGCGGGGATGAGTGCTGCGTGGCGTTTACGTCACCCGCGTGACTGGCAAAGCCTGCTGTACCTGATTGTCTACCCGGTCGTGGTGGTCGCTTTGTGGCGGGGTGGCTTCTCCTGGATTCTGTATGGCTTGCTGCTGTTTTTGACACTGGGTATGGGTGTCATCAACCACAATCATCATCATGTGCGCATGTGGCGAGGCCGTCTGCCCAATCGCCTGACGGATTTCTGGCTGACCCTGTTACAGGGCCATCCCGCTTGCGTGTTCTGGCCGGCGCATGGCTGCAATCATCATCGCTATAAACATGGACAAAAAGACGTGGCTCGTACCTACCGCTTCTGGCGTGGCGATACCAACGACGCGCTGGGCTGGTTGATGCACCCCTTTGAAGCCGTGCTTGCGCTGTATCCGGCAATTTATGCCTGGCTGGGCCGCCTGCGCCGACACTGGCCGGGTGTCTGGGGCTATTGCCTGGCGCAGTACGGACTGTGGCTGGGGAGTTGGACGCTTGCCCTGGCCCTGGACCCAGTCAAGGGTTTTTTATACGTCATCGTGCCGCAGCTGCATGGTTTGCACTGGCTCTTGACCACCAATTATCTACAGCATGCCCATGCCGATGGCAGTCATCAGGCCCATCAGGGCGGTCAATTGAGCTACGCGCGCAATTTTGAGGGGCTGATCAACCCCTTGCTTTTTAATATCGGCCTGCATGTGGCCCACCATGAGCATTCGCGTGCGCATTGGTCGGAGCTGAAGCGGCTGCACGATACCGAATACCGAGCCCGCACCCCCGAGACCTTGAATGAAGGGGGGCTGGTGCCCTATATGCTGCGTGTTTTTGTGTTGGGTCTGTTCGTGCCCCGCTACCGCAGTCAAACCATGAACGCCGTGGGCCAGACAACGCATTGGCGTGATGGCGTGTAATCAGGAGTAGTGTTATGCCCGTGGCCTTTGATCAGGTCGTGATTCATCAGGCTCAGTGGTTTATGCCCGGCGAGCCGGTCGACAACGCCGCAATGGACAAGTTTATCGCCCCGCTGAACCGTATTTCAGGGCGCATCAAGCAGCGCATTCTGGCCGAAAACGGTATTGCGCAGCGCTATTACGCCATTGGAGAGGATGGCAGTACGCGCTGGAGCAATGCCACCATGGCCGCTAATGCCGTGCGGGCCTGCCTGGAGCAGGCAGGTTTGACCATGGCGGATGTGGGCCTGCTGGCCAGCGGGTCCTCGGGCGGGGACTTGCTGATGCCCGGTTTTGCCAATGCCATTCAGGGAGAGCTGGCGGCCCCGCCCCTGGAAGTGCATTCCGTTCACGGGATCTGTGCCGCGGGTGTCACGGCGCTACAGGCTGTTGCCCAAGGGATTGAGCTGGGCACACACCGTCACGGTGTGGCAGTAGCCAGTGAAATGCCCTCGCGCTTGTTCCGCCGTTCGCGTTTTGCGTCACAAGATTATCAGGCAGATTTTGACTCCCATTTTTTGCGCTGGATGTTATCCGATGGCGCGGGAGCTGCGTTACTCAGCCACCAGGATCAGATTCTGCCTACCACGCAGGCCGGTGTGCGTTTGCGTTTGCGCTGGATTCATCAAAAATCCTTTTCCGGCGATTATCCCGTATGCATGCAGCTGGGCGCGGCGCGTGATTCGACGCGCAGCCATCTGGATTACGATTCCTGGTCTCAGGCGGAGCAGGATGGCGCCTTGTCCTTGCGTCAGGATATCCGTTTGCTGCCTCATTTGTTCGATATCGGAATTCACGAATACGTAAAACTGGTGCGAGACGGTTGGGTTGACCCTGAGCGCATCAGCCATTTCCTGTGCCATTACTCGTCCGAGAAGTTCCTGCCCGTGGTGGCGGACTTGCTGGAGCAGGCAGGCCTGGGTATTCCTGCCGAGCGCTGGTACAGCAATTTGCGCTGGCGCGGTAATACGGGCGCAGCCTCGATTCTGATCATGCTGGCCGAGTTCATGCGCGATCGGACCTTGACGCCCGGCGAACAAATCCTGTGCTACGTGCCCGAGTCGGGTCGCTTCATGACGGCCTACATGCTACTGGAAGTGGAGGCCTGCAATGCACCGGCCCCCGCCGTGTCCTACCCGTCTGCCAAGCAGGCGGCTGTTGCGTCCTGCGATCTGGTGGACATCGCTCCCCCGCACGACCCTGCCACGGCCCCACAAGGTTTGCGCGACTTGTTGACGCAATTGGCCCCTATCTGGCATGACTATCGTTCGCAAGTGTGGCGTACGCCTTTGCTGCGCAGCCTGCACGACGGCTCTATCCGGATGCAGGATTATCAGAAATGGATGGCCGACTGGATTCCCCAAGTGCGGGAAGGGGCTAAATGGATGCGTGAAGCCTGCGACTCCTTATCGCCCGCCTACGCGCCCTTGGCAGAGCTGATTCGCCTGCATGCTGGCGAAGAGCAGGATGATTTCAACATTCTGTTCGAGGACTACCGGCACGCAGGCGGTACCGCTACCGAGATAGAGCAATTGACGCGTAATCCAGGCGGTCAGGCGCTGAATTCCTATTTGCATGCTCTGGCGGCCAGCCAGGACCCGATTGGCTTGCTGGGCGCGATCTACATTATTGAAGGTACCGGTCAGCGCATTGTGCCGGCCTTACTTCCCTTGCTCAAATCCGCGCTGTCGCTGGAGCCGGATATGTACCGCTTCCTGCACTATCACGGCATGAATGACGAGCATCATCTGGCCCGATGGCTGATGGCGGTGGAATTGGCCCTGGACTGCGATGAAACAGGCCGTGCCGAGCAGATTATTATTGACACCGCGCGTCGTACCGCCGCCTTGTATCTGATGCAGTTCCAATACGCGAAAGAGTATTAAGACATGGACCCCATCCCGGATTTTTTAAGCAAACCGCATGACCCGCAGGACCCCAATCCCTGGCGGGCCCTGTATCTGGATCGCAGCACCCCCTTGCCAGACGAGGTCAAGCAGGCCTGGCTGACTGATTCCAGCTCGTCCTCGCGCCAGTATTTGTTGCCGTTTTTGCGGCCCCTGGCCCGTTTGACGATTGTGCTGATTCAGGTCGTTAAAACCTTTTTGCCGCGCAAATGGTCGCACTCGGGCCTGCTGCACCGCATTTTGGTGTGGGGCCTCAAGCGTTTTGTTTCGCCTCAGGCAAACTGGCTGATCTTGCGACACTTTCACCTGGGCTCACAGGTGCTGGCTTTTATTGCCGCCAACTCCCCCACCTCGGTGCCGACCACGCCGCTCACGCCCATGAATCTGGACGAATTGCGGGATCACACCTTTGTGAAGCACGATTTGAACCTGTTCAATTTCGTCATCCGTCTCAATCAGGCGTTGCGGGACAATCATCAGGAAATTGGCCCGCCGGAGCGGGTGGATTTTTCCATGATTCAGCCCGTGCCCCTGGCCTTGGAGGATATGCCCCAAGGTCCCTTGAACAAGGTGGACCTGCAAAGTGCCATCGAACTGTTCACGCCCTTGTATCAGTTGCTGCTGACCGATAACGACTTCTGGCGCGCGGCCAACTCCCTGCAGCTGGATGAGACCATTGGCATTTACGCGGCCAAGATCCTGCAGGCTCCTGAGCACCTGATTCTGGTGAACAATGGCCACCCTCTGGTGCCCATGTCGACCTTGCGAGCTGGCTACCGCCTGGTGCTGCACGGTCTGTCCACCGAGATGCTGCATAGCTTGCTCCATCAGATGAAGCAGGCGCAGGCGCTGCAGGAAAGTGCCCCGGTCGCCAATGAGCCACTGGACCCATGCACGGTTGATTCGCAGGCTTGATTACGAAACGGCTCATGATTGAGCCGTTTTTCCAGGGGCAGAGCCTGTCCCGGACACCCAGTTGTTCAGGCTCAAGACTCATCCTCCCCCGGTGTTCGTGGGGGCGGCGAGTCTGTTCGCCCCTTAATTGCGTTCGGTATACGCCATGTACAGCTCGTGAGCACGGGTTTCAACCGGGCCGCGAGCATAGTGGCGGTCGTCAATGCGATTGCAGTGCAGGACCTTGCCGTAATTGCCAGTGCTGAATACTTCATCTGCTTCCAACACGTCTTGTGGCGTCAGGCTGGCTTCCCGCACCTCCATGCCGTCATCTCGCAGCAGCTGCAGGACACGTCGGCGGGTAATGCCGTTCAGGAATGTGCCGTTCAGTTCGGGCGTCAGCACGATGCCGTCACGCACAATCCACAAATTGGCGACGGCAAACTCGGCCACTTTACCCTTGGAGTCCAGCACGATGGCGTTGTCAAAACCGCGTGCGCTGGCATCGCGCAAGATACGCTGGGTATTGGGGTACAGGCAGGACGCCTTGGCATCGGTGGGAGCCATGGAGGGATCGGGGCGCAGGAATTCGCTGAATGTGGCGCTAAAGCCGCTGTCGTCCGGCATGGGAGATTCAAAAATATGAATGGCCAGTTGGCTCGTTGACGGATCAGGCTGGATAAAACCGCCGGGTGCGAAATACAGCAGCTTGATGTAGTAATCCGTCGTGTGGGACAGTTTTTTCAGGCCCTCGTGTACCAGGTCGACGGTCTGTTGGGGGGTCATCACCGGTTCCATGCCCAGGGTGATGGCCGAACGGTTCAGACGCTCACAGTGCAGGTCCAGATCCGGCGTATGGCCCTGAATGGAGCGGGCACCGTCAAACACCGTCGTGGCCATCCAGAAAGCGTGGTCAGTAGCGCCAATCAAGGGGGCGCTGGTGTCGCTCCATTGACCATTGGACCAGGTGATTTCGTTTTTGCTCATGGGGCCTTTCTCCGAATGTTGGGGTGGCGGGGCGGCAATGGATCGCGCCCGTGTACTTTTTGCAGTACACATCATAGAGAGTAAAAGCCCACTTGCGGTGCTATCCGATAGGCAGGCCGCTTCCGCTGGTGTCAGGCACAGATAAAGTCCAGTTCGCCTAGCCCTTGAATGGCCGCCTGAATCCGGTCTCCGGCAGTGGCATACAGCATGGGCAGGCAAGAGCCGGTGATGATGACTTGCCCCTTTTGCAATCCACCGCCATGATGGCTGCCTTGATTTGCCAGCCAGATCAGCAGCCGCGTCAACTCGCCAGCGGGGTTTTGAGTTGGGCCTTGTAGGGGTGTTTGCTGTCCGACCTGCAAGCGCGCCCACTGCGGCTGGAGTAGTTTCCTGTCCTGTGCCGCCTTGCCTTGGACTTGATAGACCAGCGCACCATGACTGGCCAGATCTGCCAAGGTGGATAGGCGGCCTACCGTATCGCGTTGCGCAAAGCGGGACTCTACGATTTCGACCGCCACGCAGACTTGGCTGACCGCCTCCCAGATCTGCTCCAGCGAGTACGGGGCGTGACTGGGTGGCAGATCCTGTCCCAGGATCAGGCCAATCTCCACTTCCATGCCTCGCAAGTCCAGATCCGTGCCGACGGGCTCTGTTGGGTTGGCATGGCGAAAGCGCAGGGGTAGGGGCGCGCAGGTAGGGGGGGCCACTGCGGTGGCTGCACCTACTTTCCAGCCGCCGATAGGACCCAACACCTCCATTTGCAGTGCCTGGACAAGGTAGGCCTGCTCAAAAGACACCGGGCGTAGCGCTTCGGGCCAGTCCTGGATGGGGCGGTGTTCGTGGCGAGCCTGGAGCAGACGCCGTGCGCTTGCCAGACCGCTCGATTCTGGAGGGGCGTTCATCGACACTTACCAGCCTAGCAAGCAACGACCCAGGGCAACGGCCACGGTAGCCTGCGTGGGTTCCACGACGGCAATCCCCAAGGCTTGCTCCAGCGCCTCTCGTTGACTGGCCATGCCCGCGCAGCCGAGTACCACCACATCAGCACCGTGCTCGTCACGCAAACGCCGGCCGACTTCTGTCAGGCCTTGCAGGGTTCTTTTCTCGTCGGCCAGTTCTGACACGCTCATATTGATGGCCAGATCGGCAGCGAGGCGGTCGGTGACGCCCATGGCCCCAAAGTAGCGCAGGTGACGCGGGATGGAGGCCTGCAATATGGAGAGCACGCCAAAGCGTTGGCCCAGCGTCAAGGCGGTCAGCACGCCGGTTTCGGCAATGCCCAATACAGGCACATCCACCACTTCGCGCAAAGTGTACAGGCCGGGGTCGCTAAAGCAGGCCACCACATAGGCGGCGGCGTCTTCTTGGACGCTCAGGGCCTGGGCGCGCAGGTGAGGAATCAGGGTGTCAATATCGGTTTGGCTTTGTACACCCGCCGGGCCTTGGGGCAAGCGCAGGCAGGAGATGGCCGGGCCATCGGCCAGACGCAGGGGCTGGACGGCACGGTCCAGGCCATCCGTTACGATCTGGCTGGAATTGGGGTTCAGAACGTAGATATGAGGGCGACGATTCATGATGTTTTTAGGTTTGGATGGGCGGCGGCCCGTTGTGATGGCTCAGTTTTTCTGATTGAAAGCGGCCTTGCAGGCCGACATACCAGTCCGAACCATGCAGGCGCCCGATCGGGTCGTAAGCGGCTATGTCAATGCGCCCGTCAGGCGTCAGGATGGCGTCGTCGCAGTGCAGATGCAGGATTTCGCCAATGACGATATGGCGTAGCGGGCCCAGGTCCAGTGCAGTGTGCAAGCGGCATTCAAACTGCACCGGGCATTGGGCGATACGGGGCGGCTGCACTTGTGCGCTGGGGGCCAGATCCAGGCCCGCTTGCAGGTGCTCGGCCTGTCCGGTCGGGTAGGCTATGCCGCAGATATTCATGGCGTGTGCCAGTTTCGCGCTAATCAGGTTCACCACAAACTGTCCTGTTGCCAGGATGTTGCGGGTGGTGTCTTTCAGGCCATCGGCAGAGTGCGCGTCGTTTTCCAGGCCCAGCGCCAAGACGGCAGGCTCTGAGCCCATCACATTGAAAAAACTGAAAGGGGCCGTGTTCACGCGCCCCTGCCGGTCACAGGTGGTGACCAGGGCAATGGGGCGCGGCAACACGGTGTTGACCAACAAGCGGTAGCGTTCGCGTTCGCCAAGCTGATCGCAGGACCAGTCCATGTCAGCTCTCCAGGTGCTGGTCCAACATGACAATGCTCTGATACAGCACGCGTGTACCATCCAGCAACTGCTCGGAAGTGATCGATTCTTCGGGGCAATGGCTGCGACCATTCAGGCAGGGAATGAAAATCATGCCGATAGGGCCGCTGGGGGCCATGTAGACCGCATCGTGACCGGCCCCGCTGGGCATCACCATGCTCGGGTAACCCAACGCACTGGCGGCCTGCTCGATGATGCTCATCACATCGGGCGTGCAGTCCGTGGGCTTGGCCAGGCTGACTTGCGCCGCGTCCAGACCCAGGCCCATGGCCTCGATGTCCGGGCGCAACTGGGCCAGCAACTCCTCGGTGAAGTTCTGCATCAGCTCCTGGCGGTCGCTGCGTACTTCCACCATCATCTCCACACGGCCGGGTACGGCATTGGAGGCGTTGGGCGTCAGGTTCAGGTTGCCAATGGTGGCGACCAGATAGTCTGGCCCTCCCAGCGCACGGCGGGCCTTGCGGTCCACTTCACCGATGATCAGGCTGGCACCGACCAGGGCATCACGACGTATGTCCATGGGGGTGGTGCCGGCATGGTCAGGGCGACCGGTAATGATGATGCGATGGCGGCAAATGCCCACGATATTGCTAACCACGCCAATGGGCAGATTGCGCGACTCCAGCACGGGCCCTTGTTCGATATGCAACTCGACAAAGGCGGCAGTATCGCCAGGGGCACGACGGGCCTGGGCCAGTTCCTGGGGGCGGCCGCCGATGCGGGCAATGCCTTGCGCCAGTGTTTCGCCCTGTGGATTGCGTTCGGCCAGCATGGCTTCGGACAGGACACCGCCCATGGCACGGCTGCCTACGCAGGACACGCCATAGTCGCTAGGTTCCTCAGACAGAAAATCCACCACTTCAAAAGGATGGTCCAGCTCGATGTCCTGCTCGTTCAGGCAACGGGCGACTTCCAGCCCGGCCAGCACGCCGATAATGCCGTCGTAGCGTCCGCCATACATCACGGTGTCGCAGTGTGAGCCGGTTGTAATCGGCGCCAGCCCACGCTTGCGCCCTTCACGGCGACCGATCAGATTGCCGGCGGCGTCCATGCGTACGCTCAAGCCTGCTTGCTCGAACTGTTCCCGCAGCCACTGACGTGATTGCAGAAACAGTTCGGAGAAGGCGCGGCGGGTCCAGGGCTGGTCGGGCAATGTGAACCTTGCCAGCTCCTGGGTGCTGCGCCACAGGCGCTCCTGATTCAACAAGGGCATGGCCAGACTCATGACAATTCGCCTGCTTTGTGCGGACGGATGAACTGACCGTCGCCCGCGGCATTGCGTATGGTCTTGCCGTCCCAGGCCAGTTGTCCACGCACATAGGTGGCTTCCACACGTACCTGAAACTCGCGGTCCTCAAAAGAACTCCAGGTCACGGCGGACAGGCTGGTGGACGGGTCAAAGCGGTAGGTGTCGGGTTTGACGATCACGATGTCGGCATCTGCACCTACATTCAGCGAGCCCTTGCGGTGTTCCAGCAGGAAGTGTTGGGCCGGGCCCCAGCACAATTGCTTGACGACCATGGTGGGGGAAATGCCGTGCTCGGCGCAGCCGGTCCAGAAGGCGGGCAGCAGCGTTTCCAGACCAGGACCACCGGAGGAGTTCTGAAACACGTTTTCAAACTGTTTGCGCTCCAGGCCCCAGCTTACGTGGTCGGAGGACACGAAGGTACATTCGTCGTTGGCGATGTGGGTCCAGAGCAGATCCATTTCCACTTTGGGACGAATGGGTGGGTAGTGTTTGGTCTTGGCACCAAAGCGGCGGGTATGCTCCTCGTGGTTCAGCATCAGGTACTGCACGCAGGTTTCGATCGAGGCTTTGTGGCCGGCCCGGCGATACATATTGCAGATCTCAAAGCCACGCGACAGGGAGACGTGTACGGCGTGGGCACGGGCGCCGGTCTGGGCCCCGATTTCATAAATGGCGCTGGTGGCCAGGTTTTCGATCAGGGGGGTATGGGCGCGCAAGAACGCGTCCCAGCCTGTATCACCCGCTTCAACCATGCGCTTGATGTTCTTGCGGGTCAGCTCCTGGTCCTGGTTATGCACACCGCAAGCCAGACCGGAGGGGGCGATCAGGCGAAAGGCCTCCATCAGAATGTCTTCTTCCACACGCGGGAAGCGGTTGGGGCTGGCTTCAAAGGTTGAGAATTTGAAACCGCAGACACCGCCTTCAATCAGGCCGGCGGCCGCTTCCAGACCGTGCTGGTCATTCAGGGTGCCGTAGCAGGCCACGTCCACATGGCAATCGCTTTCAATGCGGGCAATCTTGTCTTCCAGCTGCGGGCGGGAGGCCACGGGTTCGGGGTCGTCATAAGGCATTTCCACCATGGTGGTGACGCCACCGGCTGCCGCCGCCCGTGAGGCCCAGCCCAGCCCTTCCTGATTGGCCTGGCTGCCGGAGTGCACCTGACCGTCCAGCACGCCGGGCATGACCCACATGCCACGCGCATCCACATGTTCACGGGCTGAAGGAGCCGCGCCAATACCGCGTGCGGCCACCCGGCCCTCACGCACGGCGACCCAGCCGTCCGTGATGATGCGGTCGCGCTCAACAATATTTCCTCGTACTACCAGATCAAAATCGCTCATTGTCTTCCTCCTTGAATGGCTCGGACCCGCCTAGCTCGCGTGTCCGCAATCGTGTTCGTTTCCATGATTGAAGCAAATCCATTCATGAATGTCGTATGCCTATTTATCTGTAAAACATAACGTCATGTTAAGTCTTGGCTGGGGTGTGCCCAGCGCTGCACGTGATAGCGGTCATGGCCCAGGCACAGGCAGAAAGAACCTACGGCCTTGGCCAGTTTTTCCGTGATGTGGCGCTTGTCGTAGGTATTGCGTGTGATGCGTTCCTGGGCCTGCTCCACTTGCTGCCGCAGGCGCGGCATATTCACTTGTGTTAACTGTCGGTCGCGCACGGCAAACCGGCCGTCGACCATTACGTGGCGCAGGGCCAGACCGTCTTCCAGATGCACGAGCTGATTGACCGTGTTGTTATGCGGAATCCAGTTGATATGGGCCAGATCCAGAAACACGATATCGGCCTTGCGACCCGGCTCCAGACGTCCTAGTTGCTCGCCCATGCCCAGGCAGCGGGCGCTGCCTTCGGTGGCCGCGTACAGCGCTTGTTCGGTGGTAATCCAGCGTTCGGTATTGGGGCCACGCACCTTGGATGAGAAGGAGGCCAGGCGCATGGCTTCGTACATGTTCTGGTTATCGCCACTGTTTGAGCCGTCCGTGCCCAGACCCACGGTAATACCGCGCTCCAGCATGGCATTCACATCGGCAATCCCATTGCCCAGACGCATATTGCTGCCGGGGTTGTGGGCCACCATGGCTCCGCGCACCGCCAGAATGTCCAGGTCGCGCTCGTCCAGCCAGATGGCGTGCGCCAGGGTGAAACGGGGCGAGATCAGGCCCAGCTTGTCCAGGTGTTGAACAATGGTGCTGCCATAACGTTTCATGCCGGTCAGGGCTTGCACATAGGACTCGCCAACGTGGCTGTGCAGGCCGATATCGCGCTCCGCGCTGATTTCACCACAGCTTTGCAGGAACTCGTCCGAACACAACATGGGAATGGTCGGGGCCAGGGCCACGCGAATGCGGTCGGCGTTGCGCTGCTGGTCCAGAAAGTCCGTCAGCCCCGATAGCGTGACCCGGAATGATTGCGGTGTCAGTTGGGCCACAAACTTCTGCAAGTCCTGGGGCAGGGCTTCGATCAGGCCGGGCACGGACTGGTAAAAGGACAGGTCGGCCATCATGGGCGCGACCGTGGCCCGCATGCCGGCATCCACATAGGCCTGGGCCACGGCATTCATGCCTTCGGCAGTGGGTACAGGCACCTCGGAGTACAGGTCGTAGCTGGCGGTACAGCCCTTGAGCAGCATTTCGGCCGCATTGAGCTGCGTGCTCAGGTATTTGTCTTCCAGATGGCGGTCGCCATTGATCCAGGGGCCAGCCGTCAATAACAGTTCCAGTGACCAGCGATCTCCCATGGCCTTGGCATAAGTGCCATGGCCGTGGGTGTGGGCGTTGATCAAGCCGGGATGCAGCAATTGGTCGTCCGCTTGCACCACCGTGGCATCGACGGGGACGGGCAAGCCGGGCGGGCCCATGGCTTCGATCTCGCCATTCTTGATCAGGATGTCCAAAGGCTCGGCCTTGGCCTGGGCGTGGGACAGCACCAGGCCACCACGGATGACGGTATAAGGGGAGGTCATGATCAGCTCCGATTGTCTTTGATCGCCCACGGGAACAGGATGCGTTCGGCGGCGGAAATCACCTGGAAGAACACAATGCCCAGGACCGACAGGATGGCCATGGCACCGAAGGCAACCGGCGTCTTGAAAAAGGCGGTGGAGGTCGTGATCAGGTAACCCAGACCTTGGTCGGCCGCCACAAACTCGCCCACCACGGCGCCCACCACGGACAAGGTAATGGCCACTTTCAGGCCCGAGAAAATAAAGGGCACGGCAAAGGGCAGGCGAATGCGGAAAAACTCCTGCAGGCGGGTGGCGCGGCACGCACGCACCAGCTCAATCAGCTCGGGTGGCGCTGCGAGCAGGCCTGCCGTCATGGAGATCACCAGCGGGAAGAAGGCGACCAGAAACGTCACCACCACACGGGGTAACTCGGTGGGGCCGAAGATAATGACCAGGATCGGAGCCAGAGCCACCTTGGGGATGGATTGGGTCAGGATCAATAAGGGATAGATGGCCTGCTCAAAAAAACGTGAATAGGTAATCAGCACGGCCAGCGGGAAGCTCACCGCAATGGACAGCAAAAAGCCCAGCATGATGGTGCGCGTCGAGACCAGCGTATGCATCAGCATGGCTTCTTTCATCTGCATGGAGTCGGCCCAGATGCGCGAGGGGGCGGGCACCAGGTACTCAGGGATGTCAAACAGGCGGCTGGCCAGCTCCCACAAAATGACCACGGCAATCAGGGTGATGGCCGGGACGGTAATTTCATTGAAATCGCGCAGGCGTAGCCGTCGTTTATAGACGGGCGTGACGCCCAGGGTTTGAGCTTGCTCACTCATCACGCCACCTCGTGTTGGAAAATAAGTTCACGCACGGCAGCGGCACAGCGCGTAAATTCCGGTGTGCCCACCAGGGAAAAGTCACGTTCACGCGGCAGGCTCACGTCCAGAATCTCGGTAATCTGGCCGGGGCGTGGCGACATGACCACGATGCGATGCCCCAGCATGACGGCCTCGGAAATCGAGTGCGTCACAAACACGATGGTTTTGGGGTCTTCGTACCAAAGGCGCAGCAACTCCAGCGTCATGGTCTCGCGGGTCAGCGCGTCCAGAGCGCCAAAAGGCTCGTCCATCAGCACCACTTTCGGGTTGTGAACCAGTGCGCGGCAAATGGCGACGCGTTGCTGCATGCCACCAGACAACTGTTTGGGATGATGGTGCAGGAAATTGCCCAGACCTGCGGTGGTCAACAGGCGCGTGGCGCGGCTGCGGGCCTGATCGTCCAGGCAACCCATGATGCTGGACGGCAAGAGGGTGTTGTCCAGAATATTGGCCCAGGGCACCAGGGTCGGGGCCTGGAACACAATGCCGGTGTCCTGGCGGGGGTGGGCAACGATTTCATCATCAATACTGACGGTGCCGCTTGAGGGCATCAGCAAGCCGGCAATCAGGCGCAGCAGGGTGGATTTCCCGCAGCCCGACGCGCCGACGATGGCAATGATTTCGTTGTCCTGGATGTCCAGATTGATGTGTTTCAGTGCCTGAGTCTCGCGCTCGGTATGACGACCGTAGATCAGGTTCACGTCTTGAATGCGTATCACAATGCGCTCCTAGGGCGCGCGCCGGCCCGCCGGGGCCAGCCAGCGCTCGCGAAAATCAGCGTGGCTCAGGGCTTGGCCGTGCCGTTGGCCTTGACGATGAACTGGGTGTCGTAGGCTTGGTGATAGTCCCAGGCAGGGTCCAGGCTTTGTGCCTCCGCCACCGCTTCATAGGTGTTTTTCATGCGACCCTCTTCCAGGCTGCCGACACCGTGCTCCTTGCTGAAATCGGTGTAGATGTAGCCCAGCACGGCGTTCAGATTGCCCATGCAGTCATCCCGGTCAATTTCAGGATTGGCTTTGACGTGGGCCTGACAAGCCGTGTCCGGGTCCTTGCGGGCGGCGTCCCAGGCCTCGATGGTGGCGTTCAGAAAGTTCTGCACCATCTGTGGGCGTTCGGCCAGCGTCTTGTCAGTGGTGAAAACGGACAGGGCGTAGATGTTGAAACCCTGGTCGCTAAAGGGCAGCACCACGATCTCCTTGCCAAAACGCTTGGCCTGTTTGTTCTGGTAGTAGTAGTTGGTGGCCAGGAAAGGGGCGGCGTCCACTTTGCCGTTAATCAGCAGTGGCGCCATGGAAGAACCGTCGACGGTGACCCACTGAATCTTGTCGGGATCGGTATTGGCTTTGCGCGCCACCATGGGGAAGTACAGCTTGTGGCTGTTGCCGGGCGAGACGGCAATTTTTTTGCCCTCCAGGCCGGAGAAGTTGGTGATGCCCGAGTCCTTGAGCACAAACAGGGAATGGGCCGAGTGCGAGAAGGTGGACGCAATGGCCTTGATGGGAGTCTGGCTGTTCTGGCGCGAGGTCAGAATGGCGGAAATGTCGGCCAGACCAATATCGGCGGCACCACCGGCTACCTTCAGCACGGTGTCGCCCGAACCTGTGCCGCGGGTGATCTTCAGGTCTATGCCGTGTTTCTCGTAAATCCCGTTGGCAATGCCCGAGTAATACGGGGCATAGTCGCCGGTGGGAATGAAGTCCAGCATCAGATGAACGTTGTCAGCGGCGTGGGCGGTGGGCGCAGCAGCGGCCAGTCCCACGCCCAGCACCGCCAGGGTGCGAGCAAGCAGGGTTTGCATGGTTTTGTCTCCGTGTCGTAGTAATGAGGCCGCTCTGTAAGCCCGGTGCGATCAAGGCGCGCCGGGATGGCAGCTTGAAAAAATTGAAACATAGGCCACTTAAAATGTCTTATGCTTATTTGTGCTCGAAACATAAGGCTACGTTAAGGGATGTTGCTCAATCTTCGTCAAATCGAGGTTTTTCGCGCCATCATGCTGACCGGCTCGATCAGCAAGGCAGCGCAACTGCTGAACGTGTCGCAGCCGGCCATCAGCCGCCTCCTGTCCTATACCGAATCACGCATTGGTCTGGTGCTGTTTGAGCGCATCAAAGGGCGGCTGTATCCCACGCCCGAAGCGCGTCGGCTCTATCAGGAAGTGGAGCAAGTCCATAACAGTGTGCAGCGGGTCAACGAGGTGGCGACCGACTTGATCGAAAAGCGTCATGGCAGCTTGCACATTGCCGTCAGTCCCAGTTTGGGACAGACCTTGATTCCCATGGCGGTGACGCGTTTTCGCCAGGCCTTTCCGGATGTGAAGGTCTATGTGCGTACCCTGATTTCCAGCGACCTGGTACAGGCTTTGGTCACGCAACAGGCCGAAGTGGGCGTGGCGATTGTGCCCCTGACCCATCCCAGCCTGCACGCCCAATCCATTTACGAAAACCATCTGGTGGCTGTGCTGCCAGCCAGCCATCCGCTGGCTGACAAGCAGGAGCTGGACGCCCGTGACCTGGAAGGTCTGGACCTGATTGGCTATGGCAATGACACCCCTTATGGCCAGATGGTGCAGCAGTTGTTCGGCAACCGTCCCGGCATACCGCAGCTGGCGGTAGAAGTGCGTCTGACTCATATTGCCTGTGCCATGGTGCAGGCCGGCGCGGGAATTGCGATTGTGGACGAACTGGCCGTGGCCGGTCGCGTCTGGCCGGATGTGGTGGTACGACCGATCAATCCGCGCACCACCATGCCCTTGCACATGCTGCATTCCAATGTGGTGCCGGTCTCGCAACTGGCACACGATTTCATGGAAATGGTGGTCTCGACGGCTTCCCGGGGCATGCGGGCGGGTTGGGCCTGAGTGGCTCGTTCATTACTCAAGCCCTAATCCTGCACGGCGTCGCTGGCGCGTCGCCCCCTTTCTCATAGAGAAGTCTTGTTCCGGTTGCGCTATTGGCGCCTGCCGAACTTTGCCTGCAAACGCCATGTTATGCAGGCGGCAGCCTTATTGGCTTAATGCAATGTTATGAAGAGTTAATAAAAAAGCATATGACATCAAGGTTTTGCCAACCCTAGAATGAACGCACTACAAACAGAAAATAATGGCAAGGAGACAACAATATGCAAGGTGTAAACACCATTGCCGCGTGGGTCGCGGCTATTTCTCGCACACGTACTCCCTCTCAAGGGGGACATGCCCGTTTGGGACATGCCCGTCTGGGACGTGCCCGTCTGGGCAGGAAAGCGGGTGTGATGCTGGCGGCTGTCGCTGCAAGTTTGGCCTTGAGCCTGCCTGCACAGGCGGACAATCCCAATCAGGGCAAGAAGTTCAAAGTGGCCGCGGATGTGGGCCTGGTGCCGTTTTTCATGCGCGGCGCCGATGGCAAGCTGGATGGTTTTTCCAACGATCTGACCCAGGAAGTAGCCCAGCGCATGGGCTATGACGGTGCCGAGGTCATCGACACGCCGTTTTCCGCCATTTTTGCGGGCCTGTTTTCCAGTCGCTACGACATGGTGGCGGCGCCCACCAACACCACACGGGAACGGGCCGAGCAAATGCTGTTTGCCGAGCCGTATATGGCAGGCGGTCTGAGCTTTCTGGCTAAAAAAGGCGCAACGGTCAATACGCTGGATGATCTGAAAGGCAAGACGATTGCTGTCAATAATGGCAGTTTCTCGGATCGCTGGTTGCAGGATAACCAGGATAAATACGGCTACAAGATCCAGCGTTTCAACAAGAATACCGATGCGGTGCAGGCGGTGGCTATTGGCCGCGCGTTTGCCAATATGTCCGAAACGCCATTGGCCCGTTACATTGCCACGCAAACCCCTGCTCTGGCACCGGTGTACGACATGACGACCGAAGCCAACTATGCCTTTGCGTTTCGCAAGGACGATACGGCTTTGCGCAATCGTGTCGACGAAGTGCTGGAATGCATGAAGCAGGATGGATCGCTGTCCAAGCTGCACATGAAATGGTTTGGCACTGAACCCAATGCCGGCACCGCCATGACGGTGATCTTCCCCGGCTATGGCGTGCCTGATTATCCCGGCTACGAGCCCACCGGGCACACCCCCGACTGCTCCCGTCCTTAAGGCGCTTTTGCGCTGATTTTCCAGCTATACGGCCCTGCTGGGCCGGTTCCCGCCTGCCCGGATGGCAGGCGGTCAAGGAGCGACCATGAGTGAGATTGTCCGCATCCAGGGCTTGCGCAAATCCTTTGGGCAGGCCGAAATTCTTAAAGGCATAGACCTGAGCGTCAACACCGGCGAAGTTCTTGTGATGATTGGCGGGTCGGGCTCGGGAAAAAGTACCTGCCTGCGTTGCATCAACCGTCTGGAGACCCCCACCAGCGGCACGATTATGGTGGCAGGCAATGAAGTGACCTGCCCTCGCACCGATCTGAATCAGGTGCGCCAAAACATAGGCATGGTGTTTCAGGGCATCCATCTGTACCCGCATATGACGGCGCTGGGCAATGTGATGCTGGCGTTGCGCAAGGTGAAAAAAGTACCCAAGCCACAGGCCGAGGAACTGGCCCGTCATCACCTGGAGCAGGTCGGTCTGGCCCAGCGCATGGAGCACTATCCCAGCCAGTTGTCCGGCGGTCAGCAGCAACGTGTGGGCATTGCCCGTGCGCTGGCGCTGGAGCCCAAAGTCATGCTGTTTGATGAACCTACTTCGGGCCTGGACCCTGAACTGGTGGGGGAAGTGCTGAACGTGATGAAACGTACCCGTGATGCAGGCATGACCATGGTGATTGTGACCCACGAAATGCAGTTTGCCCGCGAGGTGGGGGACCGCATTGTATTCATGGACCAGGGTGTGATTCTGGATCAAGGCAGTCCCGAGGACATTTTGGGCCAGCCGCGTCACAAGCGCATTCAGGATTTTCTGAGCCGCATGCACTGAGGCCCGCCATGGAGCAGATTCTTTATTACTTCTTTAACTGGACGCTGATCAGCCCCTACCTGCCTGAGATATTGCAGGGCTTTTGGGTGACGCTGCAAATGGCCGTCATGACCGTGGTTCTGGGCACGGCCCTGGGTCTGGCACTGGCGGTGCTGCGCTGTTATGGCTGGCGTCCAGTCAATATCCTGATGACGCTGTATGTGGACGTATTCCGTGCGATTCCACAACTGGTCATTATTGTGTTGGTCTTTTTTGCTTTGCCGTCTGTGGGGATTGTGATCGATCCTATGCCAGCCACGGTGCTGGCCTTGAGTCTGGTGCTGTCCGCCTTTGCGGAAGAGATCTTTTGGTCCGGTATTGCAGCGGTGCCGACCGGGCAATGGGAAGCGGGGCGCTCGACAGGCATTGGTTTCAGCCAGACGCTGTTTGCCATCATCTTGCCGCAGGCCGTGCGGCTGGCGATTCCCCCACTGACCAATCGTGCCATCGGGATTACCAAAGGCACCACGCTGGGCTCGGTCATCGCTGTGCCTGAATTGCTTAACGTCTCCAGCAACATTCAGTCCACCATTGCCAACCCCACCGCCTTTACGGCCGGGGCCTTTTTGTTCTGCCTGATTTTCTTCCCCTTCGTGTATCTCACGCGGGTGCTGGAACGGCGCTATGCGATCAAATCGTAGGAGGGATGCGCGATGGAATTGATCGATACCTTCCTCAATCCGACGATTCTCGCCGCCAGCTGGCCCTTGTTGCTGCAGGGCTTGTGGCTGACCGTCAAGCTCTCGGTCATTATCGTGCCGCTGGCTGCCTTGCTGGGTCTGGTGATTGCCGCTGTGCACTATCAGCAGCATCGCTGGCTGAATCGGCTGATTTTGCTGTACGTGGACTTTTTCCGGGCCTTTCCGCCTTTGGTGCTGCTGATCTTCATTTATTACGGCCTGCCGTTCCTGGGCCTGCCTCTGAATGAGTTCTCTGCCACGGTGCTGGCCCTGGTTCTGAACAGTAGTGGCTATTTTGCAGAGATTTTCCGGGCGGGCCTGGAGTCGGTGTCACCGGGGCAAAATGAGGCGGCTCGCTCGACGGGACTGAATGCCCGCCAGGCCATGGCCTATGTGGTAGTGCCGCAAGGTGTGCGGAATGTGATCCCTGATCTGGCCAGCAATACGCTGGAAGCTATCAAACAGACCTCGATTGCCTCGGCCGTGGCCTTGCCCGAGCTGTTGCGCTCGGCCCAGATCATGCAGGGTGAGACCTACAGCCAGACACCGCTGGTCGCGGCCGCGCTGATTTACTTCATTCTTCTCTGGCCTTTGGTACGCATGATTTCGCGTATGCAAAAGCCGTTTGTCATTCCACGTTGAGCCTGAGTGTCATTATGAAAAATAAAGGTGTCTTTTCCATTTGCCCGACCCCTTTCAAACCGGGTGGCGAGCTGGATTTGCAAAGCCTGGTCAGTCTGGTGAATTTTCAGCTGGAGGCCGGTATACACGGACTGGCGATTCTGGGGGTGATGGGCGAGTTGCATAAGCTCAGCACGTTCGAGCGTCGGCGTGTTATTGAAACGGTGGTGGCCGGCGTGCGTGGCGCAGTGCCGGTCTGGGTGGGGGTGCGGGCCATGGGAACGGCAGCCGCGGTGGAGCAGGCTCGCAGTGCCGAGGACCTGGGAGCAGATGCCATCTTTGTCGCACCCCTGGCCGGGGCGGACGACGAGATGCAGGTGTCTTTTTATCGCCAGATCGTGCAGGCCATTCGTATTCCCGTCGTCATTCACGACTTTCCGGAATTGTTTGCAGCCCGTATCAGCCCGGCTTTGGCGGTGCGGCTGAAAGAGGAGGCGGGAGTATCCATTCTGAACTCCGAAGATCCCCCTGTCGGCCAGAAAATCACCGCCGTGCGGGGTTTGTCAGGGGATACCTTGCCCATTTTGAGTGGCTTGGGCGGCATGCATTTTCTGGAGGAATTGCAGCGGGGTGCCGATGGTGTCGTGACAGGTTTCTCCTTTCCGGAAATCCTGCTCAAAGTCTATGCGCTGTATCGGCAAGGCGAGCAGCAAGAGGCCGCGCGTGTGTTCGACCGTTATTGCTCGCTGATCCGTTACGAGTTTCAACCGCTAGTGGCACTGGCGCTGCGCAAATATTCCTACATGCGCCGTGGCATCATCGCCTGCGACGCCACCCGCGATCCAGCCACGGCGCTGGATCACCTCAGCCGTGACGAGTTCGAGGCTGTGGTACGCCGTGTGGGCCTGGACTTGACCGTCACGGGTGTGCAAACCGTTTAAACCTTGCTGCACTTGTTGTCATTGCCGGATAAACATCGAGAATCCCCTCGCTGTTTATCCGTTTTTTATTTTTTGCTTGCGTCACTTCTTCTTCTTCTTCTTCTTCTTCTTCTTCTTCTTCGTTTTGGGCCCTGGTAGAGCGGAGCTGCGTCCGAAGCAGGAGGCTGGTGAGATAAGGAAACAAGGAGCGCAAAAGTGGCTGCATGTTTAGAGAGTGTCTCGTGAAAACGCCGGTCTGGGCCGGAGGGCCGTCCTCCGGGCTTGGCTCCTTGTCGGTGCTACGCACCGGTACCCTGGTCAGGCGAGCTATTCGAGCGCGTCCTGAACTCGCGAAAGTGCCTTGTCCCCCGGACAAGGCACAAGCATTGCGCTCAAACAACAGGACGCTTGAACCCCGAATAGCCAGCCTGCCTGCGGCAAGAAGCCTGAATCGCCCGGAGGACGGCCCCCCGGGCCAGACCGGCTCACAATGACTATTAATACAAGCCCTGCCTGCTTCTAGGGCCTGGCCGTAGGTGGTTCTTTCGGCTTATGTAGCGGCGTTAGGGGCTTGAGGGTGTCGAGGTTTGCGTGTTGATCGTCACTCCCATCCGTTAGCGGTGGGTGTGGGCAGACACAAAAGTACAAGCCAACTCCTAACTATTGAGTGCCTGACGCTTTGTGGGAGCATGCGCCTTGCTTGGAGTATCCCGCTCAACAAACTGTCGTGCGTAATCTGGAGTTTGTCATTTGTCATTTGTCATTTGTCGATTCTCTTTGACGCTAAAGCCCAAGCTGCCTGGGTGTTGTCCGCGTTTTTGAAGAGGCTCGAGTCGCGCAGTATGATCAAGCATTCTGCCTTTGGACCGGAATTGCCATGTTTGCCTATGTCGGGCTGCGTACGGCCTGCTTTGACACGCCTTTAGGGACGATGCGTCTGTTGGTCGATGCTCAAGGTGCTTTGCTGCGTCTGGACTTCGAGCAAGAGACCGTGCATGGCCTGACCGCCGAGCAACGGGCCGGTCTGGTGCCTGCACCGGAGCTGGCCTTGCCGGTACAGGCACAACTGGATGATTATTTCGCCGGTCGTCGGCAGCAGTTTGATCTGCCCTTTCGCCTGCAAGGCACCGAGTTCCAGCAACAGGTCTGGCAGGCTTTGCTGACCATCCCCTACGGCCAGACCTGGACCTATGGTCAGATGGCCGATCATCTGGGCCGCCCCAAGGCCGTGCGCGCGGTCGGTCAGGCCTGTGGCCTCAATCCCATCAGCATCATCGTGCCCTGCCACCGCGTGCAGGGAGCCAATGGCATGTTGACCGGCTTTAGTTCCGGCTTGCATCGCAAAGCCAGCTTGCTGCACTTCGAACGCCGCGTCCATGTGAGCGGCGTGGGCGACATTCAAGCCAGCCTGCCCGCCCAGCTCGATTTGTTCTAACGCAGGTCGGGGTGCACTCCGTACCCAAATCAACAAGCCCTCGTGCACAGAATCACAAGTCTGGGCTTGGCCTCGTCCCTATACTGGATTCGTGAAGAATCAACTATTCCGTGTGGAGACAGACTATGGGGCAGGACGTACAAGCCGAGCGTAACGCGATTCGCGAACACATGATTATTGACGGCAAACCCGTCACTGAATCTCAAGGACCCACGATACCCGTCTACGATCCCGCCACGGGACACGTGATTGCGCATCAGCCCGAGGCTGGTGTTCAAGGCGTAGACAGGGCCGTGCGGGCCGCCCGCCAGGCTTTGGAGCAGGGTGAATGGAGCAAGATGCTGCCTGCCCAGCGTGAGCGCCTGTTGCTGCGTCTGGCTGATCTGGTCGAAGCTCATGCCGACGAACTGGCTCGTCTGGAAACCTTGAACAATGGCAAGCTGCTGTTCTTCTCCTACGGTCTGGAAGTGGGTGCCAGCGCACAATGGCTGCGTTACATGGCCGGCTGGGCCACCAAGATCAGTGGTGAGCTACTGTCGCCTTCCATCGCTTTTCCACCCGGTATCAATTACCACGCGTATACCCGTCAGGAGCCGGTAGGGGTGGTGGGGGCGATTGTGCCCTGGAACTTCCCGCTCTTGATGGCAGTGTGGAAAATCGCCCCGGCCATGGCCGCTGGCTGCACCGTGGTTCTCAAGCCCGCTGAGGAAACCCCGCTCACGGCCATCCGTCTGGCCGAACTGGCTCTGGAGGCCGGTTTTCCCGCTGGGGTGATCAACGTCATCACGGGTCGTGGCGAGAGCACGGGCGCGGCACTGACAGCACACCCCGACGTGAACAAGATTTCCTTTACTGGTTCCACGGAGGTGGGCAAGTTGATCGGCCATCAGGCCGTCAATGACATGAAGCGCATGTCTTTGGAGCTGGGCGGCAAGTCACCTGTGGTCATCATGGACGATTGTGATGTGGACATGGCCATTCAAGGGGCGGCCAATGCCATTTTCTTTAACCAGGGGCAGGTGTGTACCGCCGGTTCGCGTCTGTTTGTACAAAAAGGCATTTATGAGCGCGTGGTGCAGGGCGTAGCCGATCTGGCGTCCTCCATGACGCTGGGTTCGGGTTTTGAGCAGTCCACCCAGATTGCGCCGCTGATCTCGGCGCGCCATCAGCAGCGCGTGCAGAACTACATCGACGTGGGTCGTCAGCAAGGGGGACGCATGTTGGCGGGCGAGGGCGCGCGTCCTGAGCAAGGCTATTTTGTACGCCCCACGGTGTTTGCCGATGTGGCCCCCGATGCCCGCATCATGCGTGAAGAGATTTTTGGGCCGGTGGTGGTCGCCACGGCGTTTGATTCGGAGGCGCAGGCATTGGCACTGGCCAACGATACGGACTTTGGCCTGGGCGCCAGCGTCTGGAGCCAGGATCTGGCCCGCGTTCAGCGTTTGACTGCGGGCATCAAGGCCGGAACCGTGTGGGTCAACACGCATAACATGCTGGACCCCAGCATGCCCTTTGGGGGCTACAAGCAATCGGGCCTGGGTCGGGAGCACGGGCGTGCGGCCGTAGAGGCTTACCTGGAGACCAAATCGGTCTGCATGGCCTACCCGGCCGCCTAGCGAAAAGCCGAGCAAGGCCTGGAGGTCGGCATGACAAGGCCTTGAGCGGATTCAGTACACGGGCGCGAACACAATAACGATACCGTTCGCGCCTTCTTGAGGAGACAACAATAATGATTGCAATCGTGCAGCGTACCGCTCTGGCCTTGGCCTTGGGCGGCGTCAGTGTCGGGGCCGCCTTTGCCGGGGACCCCAGCGCACGGGACTGGATTCCTGCTCCGGTAGGGACCAATGTTCTGGCCGTTTACATGATGGGGCTGAAATCTCACGGGTTTTACGATCAGGGCGCCCGTCTGGCAGACAGCCCCAAACTGAGTGTGCAAGGCATGGTTTACCGCCAGATGCACTATCGCGAACTGGCCGGTAAAACGGTGCAGTATGAGCTGATTGTGCCTGGCTTGCGCACCACCCTGGATGTGCCCGGAGCACCGCGTGACCGCCTGACTGGTATTGGCGATGTGACCGCCGGTGCCGCGGTCTGGCTGCACAATGATCCCGACAATCGATTCTGGTTTGCCTGGGAGCCCTTCATTACCGCACCGACGGGTCGCTACCACGGCTCACAGGCCGATGTGTCTGCCGGCAAGAACCGCTGGAGCACCGTACAGGATTTTGCAATCGTCAAAGGTTTCGGGGAATCCTCGTTTGTGGAGGGCGTGGCGGAGTTTGAATTCTTTGGCAATAACAAGAACTACTACGGCCAGACCCTGAAAAAAGACACGGCAATCCGCTTGATGGCGTTGGTGTCCACCAACTTGACTGAGAAAACGTATGTGGGTTTGCGCTACCGCTACGAAACGGGCGGTCGCGAGCGGGTCAATGGGCAAACCACCGTCACGCGGGCGCGCAACCATCAACTTGCAGCCGAGATCACCCATCAGTTGACGGATGCCCATCAGGTGCAACTGCAATACATCCATGATTTGAAAGTCGAAAATGGCCCGCGTATGCGCGGCCTGCAATTCCGTTATGCCTATGCGTTCTGACAGCGTGGACGCCCATGAGGAGAGACATCCAATGAAGTCTAAATTTAAAGTATCGACTGCCGCCGCTTTGCTGGGCTTGCTGGCGCTGGGCGGTGGCGCACAAGCCCAGGACAAGCCGCGCGAGGTTCTGACAGGCGGGCACAGTGTGTCTGCCCCGCAGGAAAATCGTATCTATGTCATGGACTCGGTGTTCATGCACCTGACCGAAAGCCGTGTCCATGTTTATGACTACACCACGGGCAAATTCCTGGGCATGGTGCCAACGGCCTTTAACGGTCATGTGCAGTTGTCCAATGATGGCAAGAAAATCTACACCATGACGACCTACCACGAGCGTATTACCCGCGGTAAGCGCTCGGACGTGGTGGAGGTCTGGGATGCCGACAAGCTGACCTTTGAAAAAGAGATCGCTTTGCCGCCCAAGCGCGTGCAGGGCCTGAACTACGATGGCCTGTTCCGTCAGACCACGGATGGCAAGTTCATCGTGCTGCAAAATGCCTCGCCAGCGACCTCGATTGGTATTGTCGATGTGGCCAAAGGCGATTATGTGGAGGACGTGACTGCCGCTGCCGGGTGCTGGAGCGTGATCCCCCAGCCTAACCGGCCACGCAGTTTCATGACCATTTGCGGCGATGGCGGCTTGCTGACCATCAATCTGGACGAGAACGGCAAGGTGGCCAGCCAGTCGCGCAGCAAGCCCATGTTCTCCGTGAAGGATGATCCAGTCTTCATCGCCCCGGCCCTGGATAAGGACAAAGCCTATTTCGTCTCCTATTACGGCAATCTCTACAGCGCCGATTTCAGTGGAGATGAGGTCAAGGTAGGGGGCCCCTGGTCCATGCTGGACGACGAGGACAAGGCGGGCAACTGGGTGCCTGGCGGCTACAACCTGGTGGGCCTG
This sequence comes from Alcaligenes sp. HNGD-HTN06, assembly GCF_049932565.1. Lineage (NCBI taxonomy): Bacteria > Pseudomonadati > Pseudomonadota > Betaproteobacteria > Burkholderiales > Alcaligenaceae > Alcaligenes > Alcaligenes sp. HNGD-HTN06. The sequence goes on from NZ_CP187782.1 coordinate 363,915, forward strand.
CACCGTGCCAGCGGCCGTATGTACGTGTTCATGCACCCCGATGGCAAAGAGGGCACCCATAAGTTCCCTGCCGCCGAGATCTGGGTTCTGGACACCAAGACCAAAAAGCGGATCGCCCGTATTCCTGGTCGGGATGCCTTGTCCATGACCATCGATCAGCAACGCGATCTGATGCTGACGCTGGACGGTGGCAATGTGAATGTCTACGACATCAGCCAAGCTGAACCCAAGCTCTTGCGCACCATTGAAGGCGCGGCAGAAGCCTCTTTGCAGGTTCAGTTCCACCCGGTGGGAGGGGCTTGATATGGACCCCGTCCTGACCTATGCCAGCCTGGCGTGTCTGGCTGTGCTGATGGGGCTGGGCGCCCTGGACAAACTGCGCCACTTCAGCTTGTTTGAGGCTGCCGTGGGCGCCTACCGCCTGTTGCCCGAAGCCCTGGTGCGTCCGTTCAGTGTGTTGTTTGTGGCCGCCGAAGCCCTGAGTACGCCCTTGCTGTTGTGGCCGGCCAGTCGTTCGCTGGGGGCGGTGCTGGCTCTATGCGTGTTGCTGGTCGCCACCAGCGGGATTGTGCTGAACCTGCTGCGTGGCCGTCGCGATGTGGATTGCGGCTGCTCGGGCCTGGGTGAGTCTTCCGGCGGCCTGTCCTGGTGGCTGGTGGCGCGCAATGCCGTGCTGGCTGCGCTGGCGCTGGTCAGTGGTGATTGGGCGAGTGATGGTGCCCGTGAGCTGGTCTGGGTGGACGGCTTGACGTTCTTTGGTACCACCTTGGCCTTGTTGGGGCTGTATTACGCGGCCAACCAACTGATCGAATCCCATCTGAAATTTCAGAAAATGCAGAATTCCTAGGAGACCTCAATGACCGCTTTACTGATTTCCAATGTCATTTTGTGGGTAATCGTACTGGCCCTGGTGCTGGTGGTGCTTGCCCTGTCGCGCCAGATCGGCGTGTTGTACGAACGGGTCGCTCCCATGGGGGCGCTGACCATGGACAAGGGGCCGCAAGTGGGTGATGCTGCCCCGGTGATGGAGCTGCAGGACCTGCGTGGTCGAGCAGTCTCGGTCGGGGTGGCCGGCCCGCGCAGCCAACTGATTTTCTTCATGTCCCCCACCTGCCCGGTATGCAAGAAGCTCCTGCCGATTCTGAAGTCCATTCAGGGTTCGGAAGGCCAGTGGGTCGATATTGTGCTGGCCAGTGATGGTGAGATGCCCGAGCACCTGGCGTTCTACCAGAAAGCGCAACTGGATGCCTTCCCCTACGTTCTGTCCACCCAGTTGGGCATGGGTTTTCAGATCAGCAAGCTGCCCTATGCGGTTCTGATCGACGAGCAGGGTGTGGTGCGCGGCAAGGGACTGGTCAATTCGCGTGAACAGCTCGAAAGCCTGTTTACCGCCAAAGACCTGGGCGTGGCCTCGGCGCAAGAATACTTGGCCGGCGACTCGGGCATGAAGCAAGTGCAGGTATCACGAAAGGAGAACGTCAATGCGTTGGCTGGATAAATTTGGGGAGAGTCTCTCCCGTTCTGTGGCCCACAAGACTTCGCGTCGCAGCGTGCTGCGCTCGGTGGGCAAGTTAATGGTCGGTTCGGCCTTTGTGCTGCCGGTCCTGCCTGTGGCCCGCGCTGCGGGCGGCGGTAGCAACAGCAGTGCTGCGGATCACCTCAGTTTGAATCCCGATCTGGCCAATGAAGACGAGGTGAACTCCTGCGACTACTGGCGTCACTGCGCGGTGGACGGGTTCCTGTGTTCGTGCTGCGGTGGCACAACCACCACCTGCCCGCCAGGATCAACGCCTTCGCCCATTTCGTGGATTGGCACCTGCCACAACCCGCATGATGGCAAGGACTATCTGATCAGCTACCACGACTGCTGCGGCAAGACCGCCTGCGGGCGCTGCCAGTGCAACACGCAGACCCGCGAGCGCCCCGGTTACGAGTTCTTCCTGCATAACGATGTCAACTGGTGCATGGCAAACGAGAACAGTACGTTCCATTGCACGACATCGGTGTTGGTGGGTTTGGCGAAAAACTAAAACAAGCCGCCAGCGTGCCCACGCTCTGCAAGAAGGGATCTTTGGGTCGCTTCTTTGCCGGGTGTGGGCTCGTTCTTGGGCTTGAGCATGGTGAGCGGCGGCCTGGAAGGCGTCCGCTCCACGAAGGAGGCATCACTGTGTGGACATCGTTGCGCCTGGCCTGTTTGGGCGCCGTACTCCTGGCGTTCACGCCTTGGGCTCAGGCCCAGGAAGAGATGGCCGGAACGGGCGATTACTTGCAAAGCTCCCAAGCTTTTAAAGACTATATGCTGCAATGCGCGGGCTGCCATCGCTATGACGGTCAAGGCTTGACGCATCGTGGGATTCCGGATTTCAACCGCTCTATCGGCCTGTTCACGCGTTTGCCGGCGGGGCGGGAATACATGATACGGGTGCCCGGCGCGTCGCAGTCGCAATTGGACAATGCCGACTTGGCGCGTGTGCTGAACTGGATCGTGGCCAAGTTCAGCCCGGAAGACATCACGCCCGAATACCGGCCTTTTACCTCTGCCGAGGTGGGGGCTTCACGAGCGCAACGCTTTGACGATGTGCTCAAGGCGCGTACAGCGTTGACCGCCAAAATGAACCGCATGGGTCTGGAGCCTGCTCCTTACCTGTACGGTTCCATGGAACGCTGAAACAGCGGGTTAACGTCCGTAGACGCTTGGATTTTTTAGGGCTATAAGAAAAGGGGGCATGTCATGCCCTCATCCCGATCATTAGCGTTGGCCGCAAGGGCCCCCCCAGGCAATGTCCATGTTATTGCGCACTCCCTCTGCCTCTTTCAAGAGCCTTGCCGCTTGGCAGGAAGTGGTGTGCGCGTACTTTGTGCCCCTGGAGGTACAGCCCGACTCGCGTCGGGGCTTTTCCAACCGTGCGGCAAGCGATCGCATGGGTTCGGTCGATGTCATGGAGCTATGTACCAGTGCGCAGCGTGTGCGGCGCACTCAGGCCCTGGCAAGCCGTTCCGAGCAGGCTCTTTACAAGGTCACCTTGCAGATCAGCGGCAGCAGCCAGATTGAACAGGATGATCGCAGCGCTATATTGCATGCCGGGCAGTGGGGCATTTATGACACCACCCGCCCCTATGAAGTCGCCGTGCAGGATCAATCCCATTTTCTGGTCCTGCAGTTTGAGGAGGAGCGCCTGCTGCCTTGGCTACCCTGGCTGAGCGATGCGGTGGCCCGTTCCTTTTCCGCCACCACAGGCCCCGCCCGGATTGCCATGGACATGCTGCGGCTGGGTTTGCAAGAGCGCGGGCATTTGTCACCCTCGGCCTTGAGCGAACTGTCTCAGACCGTGATTCGCATGATGGCGCTGAGCCTGGCCGACGGACGCCCGGTGCCCAGCGAGTCCGCCCTGGACGAGGTGCGGCGTGGCCAGTTGCTGCAAATTCAACAGTATGTGCAGGACCATCTGGGGGATGCGGGATTGAATGCGCAGTCTCTGGCGCTGCAGTTCCGCATTTCGCGGCGTTATCTCTACAAGCTGTTTGAATTGTGCGGGCAGGCGCCCGCTGATTACATCATGGCTGCCCGCCTGGAGCGCGCCTGTCAATTGCTGCTCGATGGCAAGCCGGGTCGGCAGATCAGTGAGCTGGCCTGGCAGATGGGTTTTTCCGACGCGGCGGTGTTCAGCCACGCGTTTCGCCGCCGCTACGGCGTGTCCCCCAGTGAGTGGCGTCGCAGCCGTCTGTGCGGGGATTAAGTATAGCTACGTAGGCGCAAGTCCGACTTATCGCAAACGGGTCGGATTCCTATTCTAGAAGCTCACGATCTTGAGGCGACCCGTGGGGTACGCCCAGCTTCTCAAGGACAGTTTTATGCGTCTACACCTCGATTGCGCTTTGTTGCACACCCATCCTGACTGGGCCCGCAATTTGCAGGCCATCATTCCCCCTTGCGAGCGTTTGCAATTGCACCTGTTGCAGGCCCCGCCGGCCACCTGCCCCGATCAGGACTACCTGTTTTTACGCCGCTCAGCCGCCTTGCTGTTGCGATTTGACGCCTGTCTGATACCGATCGAAGCGGCCACCCTGATCCACGTGCGCCGCGCCTTGTCTGCGGCCCGAGGGCACCTGCCGGTGCCGGTCTTTGGCCTGGTGCGTGCCACCATCAAGGCTGCCGCCTTGACAGACCTGCTGGAGCTGGGCCTGGCCGACTATGTGCGCGAGCCTTTATGCCTGGACGATCTACGTGCCCGCATCCATCGCCAGCGTTTGCAGTCCTCATCCCATGCTTTGAATGAACCGGGACTGTCCGGTCGGATACACTATAGGGTGCAGGAAAACCAGGATCTGGTCCTGCACCCCGGCCCAACGGAGCAGCGCCTGTCGCAAACGATCTTGCAACAGGAGGGGACGACGCTGGAAGCCTATGCCGCTGCGGTAGCCTCGCGCTATGCCTGCAGCCAGGAGTCTTTCAAAGTTGCCAAGGGACGGATAGTGGCCCGCTTCGAGCAGGCTTACATCCATGCCGCCCTTGATCGCCATCGCGGTAATATCGCCATGGCAGCCCGCTCCGCGCAAAAGCACCGGCGTGCTTTCTGGGCACTGATGCGCAAGCACCATATCGATGCAGCACGCTTTCGATCCGCGTCAAGCCCAGACGACGAACACGATGGTTAAAATTAACAGGCATTTTTCAATAGGGATTGCCGTGTCTTTACCTCAATTAAAAAACGATGTTTTCCTGCGCTCGCTGTTGCGCGAACCTGTGCCCTACACCCCCATCTGGCTGATGCGTCAGGCCGGGCGTTATTTGCCTGAATACAATGCCACCCGTGCCCAGGCTGGCTCCTTCATGCAACTGGCTCAGAATCCCGAATTTGCGTGCGAAGTCACCTTGCAGCCCTTGCGCCGTTTCGATCTGGATGCCGCCATTCTGTTTTCGGACATCCTGACCGTGCCACACGCCATGGGCCTGGGTCTGGATTTCGTCGCCGGTGAAGGCCCACGCTTTGCGCGTCCCGTGCGCAACGAGGCCGACGTCATGGCACTGGAAGCGCCCGACATGGGCAAGCTGCAATACGTGTTTGACGCGGTCTCACTGATCCGCAAGGAGCTGGACGGCAAGGTGCCGCTGATCGGTTTTGCCGGCAGTCCCTGGACAATCGCCTGCTACATGGTTGAAGGCCAGGGCTCGGATGACTACCGCCTGGTAAAAAGCATGATGTATCAGCGTCCGGACCTGATGCACCGCATGCTGGAAATCAACGCCCAAACCACCTGCGAATATCTAAACAATCAGATACGCGCCGGTGCACAGGCTGTGATGCTGTTCGACAGCTGGGGCGGCGTGCTGTCCGATTCCCTGTTCCAGGAGTTTACCCTGGCCTATACCCGCAAGGTGGTCGATGGCCTGATTCGCGAGCACGATGGCCAGCGCGTTCCCGTCATTGTCTTTACCAAGGGCGGTGGCATGTGGCTGGAAGATATCGCGGGCTGTGGTGCGGATGCCATGGGCGTAGACTGGACAGTGAATCTGTCCCGAGCCCGTGCTCGTATCGGCGACAAACTGGCCCTGCAAGGCAATCTGGACCCCATGACCATGTTCGGGGGTGAAGAGGCCATTCGCCGGGAAGCCCGCCGTGTGATCGATGACTTCGGTCCCGTGGGCCAGGGCGGCCACGTGTTCAACTTCGGTCATGGCATCTCGCGTTTTACCGATCCGGAAGCCGTGGGCATTCTGGTGGATGAAGTGCATTCCTACAGCCGTCGCCATCACAGCGTTTGATCCTTATTGCGCACAAGCTGAGACAGCTTGTGCGCAAAGTTATACACACAGTCCGACTCAGTGTTGAGGCCTTTCTATTTAAGGTTCGATTTCAATACCTGATTTTAATTGTTTGATATCTCTAGGTTTTATCTTTATTCCAGAGATATTGAAAATTAAATTGTATCTGTGCTTGCTTCTTTGTATTTTTTGTTCATGTCATTTTCCCCAAAGTTATCCACAGGTCGCTAAGCTCTTGACTTATCAGGCTTTCAGCCCGGCCAGCCCTTTTTTGAAACACCATCCATGACCGCCACCCCAGACGCTATTTCTGCATCGGCAAGCACCGGGCCTTTCTGGCTGCATGTAGCCCTGGACGTTCCCCTTGAGGGGGTGTTTGACTATCAGCACCATGAGCCTGTGCAGGTTGGACAACGGGTGATTGTGCATTTTGGGCGGCGGCAGATGATAGGCGTTGTGGTGGCGTTGCCCGAGCAACCTTCCTATCCGCCCGAGCAGGTCAAGGCGATTGATCAACTGCTGGATGACTTGCCTCCTTTCCCGGAGGACTGGTTGCGGATGGCGCGCTTTGCGTCTACCTATTACCACCGTCCTCTGGGTGAGGTCATGATGCCATCCTTGCCGGGGCCCTTGCGCAAACCCTCCGCCTATCTGGGCAAGCGGTCTGCAGGGGGGCCAGTACTGCGCCTGGCCAAGCGCAAGGAAAAGAAGGTGGAACCGGTGGACAGCGATGTCCTGCCTGTGCTCAATGCCGAACAGCAGGCTGCGGTGGATGGCATTGTGGCCGCCAAACCCGGTAGCTGCATCTTGCTGCACGGGGTAACGGGTAGCGGTAAAACCGAAGTCTATATGCGGGTGTTGGAACACGCGTTGGCTGCAGGCCGGCAGGTCTTGTTTATGGTGCCTGAAATCAATCTGACGCCCCAGTTCGAGCAAGTCCTGCGCGCCCGTTTGGCGCGTGTCTTACCGGGCGATGTGCTGGCTGTCCTGCATAGCGGCCTGTCCGAAGGTGAACGGCTGCGTTCTTGGTTGCGCGTCAATAGTGGTCAGGCGCGTATTCTGCTGGGAACACGGTTGTCCATCTTTACCCCCATGCCTGAGCTGGGCCTGATTATCGTGGATGAGGAGCACGACGCTTCTTACAAGCAGCAAGATGGCCTGCGTTACTCCGCGCGGGACTTGGCCGTATGGCGTGGTTATGACCTGAAAGTACCGGTGGTGCTGGGTTCAGCGACCCCTTCGCTGGAAAGCTGGAATCACGCCCGGCAAGGGCGTTATCGTCTCTTGAGTCTGCCCAAACGGGCGCGTGAGGTTTCCCTGCCGCGGGTACGGCTGGTCGATACCCGGCATTTGCGTCTGGAGTCCGGTTTTTCGCCGCAACTGTTGGAGGCCCTGGAAGCTTGTCTGGAGCGTGGTGAACAGTCGCTGGTTTTCATTAACCGGCGGGGCTACGCACCTGTGCTGCATTGTGCGTCCTGTGGCTGGCTGTCCCAATGCCCCCGTTGTACGGTTTATACCGTGCTCCATAGGCAAAATGGCTTCAAGCACAATTTGCAATGTCATCACTGCGGCTATCAGGCCCCAGTGCCACGTGCCTGCCCCGATTGTGGCGATCAGGATCTGCAACCCATGGGTCGTGGCACGCAACGGATCGAAGAGTTTCTGGGCGAGCGTTTTCCCAATGCGAGACTGGTGCGTATCGATGCCGACAGCACCCGCTTGAAGGGCAGTGCGCAACAATTGTTCGAGCAGGTGCATGCGGGCGAAGTGGACATTATGGTGGGCACGCAAATGGTGGCCAAAGGTCATGACTTCACGCGTCTGAGCGTAGTCGGTGTACTCAATGCCGATGCCACGCTGTTTGCACATGATTTTCGGGCGCCAGAACGTTTGTTTGCTCAGTTAATGCAGGTTGCGGGTCGGGCTGGCCGTCACACGGAAGGGGCGGATGTCATTATCCAGACGGGCTACCCGGAGCAGGCTGTCTACCAGAGTTTGATCAGGCACGATTACATAGGCTTTGCTCAAAGCGCCCTGAGCGAGCGCGAATCCGTGGGTTTGCCGCCTTTTGCTTATCAGGTGCTGTTGTCAGCCGAGGCGCCACAGTTGGCGGATGCCCTGCGTTTGTTGACCCAGGCGCGTCGCCTGCCCGAAGACCACCCCAATGAATTTCCCGGTGCGGATCAGGTTTTCCTGTACGATCCAGTGCCGTTGCGCGTATTGCGCGTTGCCAAGGTCGAGCGTGCCCAGTTGCTGCTGGAAAGCGCTCATCGTCCGGCTTTGCAGGCCTTTGTGCGCTACTGGGGGCCACAGGTTGCGCAACTGGCCAAACAGCACAAGGTGCGTATTACGATTGAGGTCGACCCCCTCGAGATTTAAGGTTCCACAGGCTCAGGTACGTAGAGAGACAGTAGGAGCGTCTCGGGTACAGCAGGGTGTATCCTTGTGCGCTATGCGGCGGTACCGCATGCTGTCATGCCGTTGTACCTTGCCGCCGCTGTCTTTCTGAGCCAGCCTGTCGTTTTGCATCAAACCGTACTCGGACTGGCCGGGATGTCACCTTTAGCGCTGCTTGTTGTTTGGCCTTGAGCCTCGTTTTCTTGCCTAGTACTCACTGATTCCACCATGACTACCTCCGTCACTACACCAGGCCATACCGTCCCCACTGACCTGAACGCCATGCAACGTCAGGCTGTGTTGTATATGGATGGGCCCTGTCTGGTGCTGGCTGGGGCAGGGAGTGGCAAAACACGAGTAATCACGCAGAAAATCGCCTATTTGCTGCGCGAGTGTGGATATACCGGCCGCCAAGTGGTGGCGCTGACTTTCACCAATAAAGCCGCACGTGAAATGAACGAGCGGATTCGCGCCTTGGTGGACCCCAAGCTGCTGCGGGGGTTGACCGTCAGCACGTTCCACTCTCTGGGCCTGCGCATGCTGCGTGAGGAGGCTCAGCACGTGGGTTTGAAGCCGCGCTTTTCCATTCTGGACGCGAATGATGCCCTGGCGATTATTCAGGAGCTGTTGGCCACCACGGACAAAGGGCGCCTCAGATCCGTGCAACAAGAGATCTCCTTGTGGAAGAACGCCTTGATGGGGCCTGACCAGGCAGAGCGTGCCGCGAACTCACCCAGCCAGATAGAAGCGGCCCGCATTTACCGAGACTATGCGGCCACCTTGATTGCCTATCAGTCGGTGGATTTTGATGACCTGATTCGCTTGCCTGCGCAATTGATGCAAGACAATCAGGAAGTGTGCGAACGTTGGCAGCGCCGAGTGCAGTATCTGCTGGTGGACGAGTATCAGGACACCAATCTTTGTCAGTATCAGTTGGTGCGCTCCCTGACAGGGCAGCGCAACATGTTTACAGTGGTCGGCGATGACGATCAGGCGATCTATGCCTGGCGCGGCGCTACCGTGGAGAATCTGGCGCAGTTGCCTAAGGATTATCCCGAGCTGAAAGTCATCAAACTGGAGCAGAACTATCGCTCCGTGCAGCGAATCTTACAGGCAGCCAATAATGTCATTGGCAACAATCCGGTCGTGTTCGGAAAAAAACTGTGGTCCGATCTGGGTTTTGGTGAGCCCATTCAGGTTCATGTCACAGACGACGAGCAGCATGAGGCCGACTCGGTGGCCATGCGTATCTCGGCAGAGCGCTTCGAGCGTCAGGCCGAATGGCGTGATTTTGCGGTGCTGTACCGCGGCAACCACCAGGCCCGTATCTTTGAGCAGGCGCTGCGTAATTTGCGTATTCCTTACACCATCTCCGGCGGGCAAAGCTTTTTCGACAAGGCCGAGATTCGCGACATTCTGTCGTACTTGCGCATTGTGGCTAACGAGGATGATGACCCGGCATTCATCCGGGCGGCCACCACTCCGCGTCGGGGGATAGGGCAAGCCACGTTGCAGGTGCTGGGTCAGTTTGCGGCAGAACAAAAGCTGTCTTTGTTTGCGGCCGTCTCACCACTTGCGCTGACAGATCGCTTGCCCGAGCGGCAGTTGGAGCCTTTACGCGTGTTTGCGCAGTTTATTGGGCGTATTCAGCAACGAGCTGATCGGGTAGAAAGTGAGCAGGAAGGACATGACACGGCTGTCAGCGAGCTGCTGGACGAACTGCTGCGAGCCATCGATTACGAGCGCTATCTCTACGATATGTTCGACGAACGCCCTGCGCAGACCCGTTGGGAAAACGTGCTGGAGCTGATTACCTGGTTGAAGTCCAAAGCGGCAGACGATGAGCTTAGTTTGAATGATCTGGTGCAGCGAGTCGCCCTGATCACCATGCTGGAACGCGGTGAGGACGATGACCCGGATGCGGTCAAATTGTCCACGCTTCATGCTTCCAAGGGGCTGGAGTATCCGCATGTGTTTTTGGTGGGGGTGGAAGAAGGGCTGTTGCCGCACATCGGGCGCGATGACGAGGATATAGACCCGGATCAAGAAGCAGATATTCTGGCCCAGCGTATTCAGGAAGAACGGCGTCTGATGTATGTGGGCATTACCCGTGCACAGCGTAGCTTGCGCTTGAGCTGGTGCAAGAAACGTAGACGTGCGCGTGAGAATCTGGTGCGCGAGCGCTCCCGCTTTATTGATGAGATGAAGATCGAAGACCCCGGTGCGCAGGAAGATCCGGCGCAGGCGGCCTTGAGTCCCAAGCAGCGCCTGGATATGTTGAAGAACTTGTTGAACAAGTCTTGAGCGCTTTGCCTTGATTGAGAACGCTTGGGTTCTCGGTCTGGACTTGGGGGCTGGGTTGTCCTGCAGGCCCGCTTTTGCGGGCCTTTTGCATGGTTTACATCATCAGAAGTGGTATTGCCTTTGTAAAAGCCAGTCTCTTTCTTGGGGGACAAGCCGTGAGGTGCTGACGCCCGTTGATCTAAGATCTTGGGCTGTGCGTCAGGGTGCGCTGACGGAAACGCGGGTTTGGCAGGCGCAGAAAAAACAAAAGCCTGCTAAATCAGCAGGCTTTTCAACATCAAGCGGTGTTTTGCTTGAGCGGTACGACGGTGATGCGTGGCTTACCAGTAGCTGGCCGACATGCGGGAATCACGGATGCGGGCTTCGTTCAAGGCGCGGGTCAGTTCGACCATGTACTTGAACACCACGTTTGCGGCTTTGGAAACTTGTTTGGCCGCTGCTTTGGTCAGTGCAGTTAAAGACACGGATTCACCATTTTCCAGGGCGTGCTGCATTACCCCACGCTCAACAGCATCACTCCAGTGGATGTAGTGCGAGTAAGTGGTCATGGTAGACATTTGCTTTCCCTTTAAGGTGAAGGTCTAAGTTACGAATCCTCATTATAGGGTTTTCCCTAGTTTTTAAGCAAGGGTAAACCCTAGGGGGTGGGGTGGCTTGTGGTTTTTAAGGGAAAACCCTAGATTTCTGATGAATGTTGTTTGGAATCAGAGGGTTGTGGTGGCTTGGTTTGGCTTGGTTTGGATCGTTTTCGTTGGGGGCTTCCTTGCGGCAGTCCTTGCTGGCGGGGGACGGGGGTGGAGCGGAAGCCTGCCGGTGCTGCGCACCGATACCCTTGTCTGAGCCTGTCGTAGGGCGCTCCTTGAACTCGTTCGGTGGTTTGTCCCCCGGACAAACCACAAGCGCCGAACTCAAACAGCAAGGCGCTTGCATCCCTACGACAGCCTCAGACGGCGGCAAGCTCCCTGATTGCTCCAATCCCGTCCCCCGCCAGCAAGGACTTCAGAATGGTGGCAGCCAACCGCCAACCGCCAACCGCCAATAAGCTCCCGCGGTGTTGTCTTTAATCTGCCGCTTCACGGCTAGAGCTAGTGACTGTGGATCGATAGCCTGTAGGCTGATTGCAAACGGCAAACGGCAAACGGCAAACGGCAAACGGCAAACGGCAAACGGCACATAAGATCCTGTAACGTCGCTTTGCGTTGTTAACGGGCAGGGCCCATTCGCTCAAAGACAAACAGCCAACCGTTTCTCGCGGCTGGCTGTTTGCTTGCTGGCGCTGCCAAGAGGACTTAGCGGTGCAGTGTCGAACTTCCCATCAGGAACTCATCGACGGAACGGGCACACTGGCGACGTTCGCGGATGGCCCAGATGATCAGGGGCTGGCCGCGTTGCATGTCGCTTCGCATTGTTAACGAGCAGGGCCCATTCGCTCAAAGACAAACAGCCAACCGTTTCTCGCGGCTGGCTGTTTGCTTGCTGGCGCTGCCAAGAGGACTTAGCGGGGCAGTGTGGAACTTCCCATCAGGAACTCATCGACGGAACGGGCACACTGGCGACCTTCGCGGATGGCCCAGATGATCAGGGGCTGGCCGCGTCGCATGTCGCTTCGCGTTGTTAACGGGCAGGGCCCATTCGCTCAAAGACAAACAGCCAACCGTTTCTCGCGGCTGGCTGTTTGCTTGCTGGCGCTGCCACGAGGACTTAGCGGGGCAGTGTGGAACTTCCCATCAGGAACTCATCGACGGAACGGGCACACTGGCGACCTTCGCGGATGGCCCAGACGATCAGGGACTGGCCGCGTCGCATGTCGCCGGCGGCAAAGACTTTGGCGCGGCTGGTTTGGTAGTTGTCGGTGTTGGCCGCAACATTACCGCGCTGGTCGGCTTCTACGGCGAAGGCGTCCAGCACTTGCCGCACGGGCGCGGTAAAGCCCATGGCCAGCAAGACCAGATCGGCTGGGAAGGTCATTTCGGAGCCAGCGATAGGGTTCATGCTCATGCGGCCTGTCGATGGATCGGTTTTCCATTCCACGCGCACGGCGCGCAGTTCTTTGACATGGCCGTTTTTGCCTTGCAACTCGACGGTGTTGATGGCCCAGTCGCGCTCGCAGCCTTCCTCGTGAGAGGAGGAGGTACGCAGCTTCATGGGCCAGTAGGGCCAGGTCAGTTCCGTGTTTTCCTGCTCGGGCGGGCGGGGCATCAGTTCAAATTGGGTGACGGATTTTGCGCCCTGTCGTGTGCTGGTGCCGACGCAGTCCGAGCCGGTATCGCCACCACCAATGACCACCACATGCTTTCCTTGGGCACTGATGGCAGGTGCGCCGCGCGAACCGGCCACCTGCTGGTTCTGGATGCGCAGAAAGTCCATGGCAGGATGCACACCTTGCAGTTGGCTGCCGGGTGCGTCCAGCAGGCGCGGGGTTTCCGAGCCGCCTGCCAGGACAATGGCATCAAATCGCTGTTCCAGTTCGGAGGGTGATAGCACGGTCAGGCCGGGCTCCTGGGCAGCTTGGTCCTGCGTCTGGCCAATGTAGGTAGAGGGGGAAAATTGCACGCCCTCGGCCTGCATTTGTGCGATACGACGATCCAGCAGGTGTTTCTCCAGCTTGAAATCGGGAATGCCGTAGCGCATCAGGCCTCCAATCCGGTCGCTTTTTTCGTACACCGTCACGTCGTGGCCTACGCGCGCCAATTGTTGGGCACAGGCCAGCCCCGCTGGGCCGGAACCGATGACAGCGACGCGTTTGCCGGTTTTTTGGGTGGGCACTTGGGGAACCACCCAACCTTCTGCCCAGCCTTTGTCGATAATGGCGTGTTCAATGGATTTGATACCGACCGGGACGCGGTCGATATTCAAGGTACAGGCGGCCTCGCAGGGAGCGGGGCAGATGCGGCCGGTAATTTCCGGAAAGTTGTTGGTGGAGTGCAGCACGTCCAGCGCTTCTTTCCACTGCTGGCGGTACACCAGATCATTCCAGTCGGGAATGATGTTGTTGACCGGGCAGCCGTTGTGGCAGAAGGGCACACCGCAATCCATGCAGCGGGCCGCCTGCTGACCGGCCTGTTCGTCATTCAATACCTGGACAAACTCTTTCCAGTGCTTGACCCGCTTTAAAGGAGCTTCCACGGCTTCTTGCAGACGTTGAAACTCAAGAAATCCAGTCGTCTTTCCCATGATGTGTCGTTTCCTGATGGTGATGGGAAGGGTTCAGGCCGAAGCCGAACGGCGGGTTTTACTGCTTTTGGGGGTAGTCTTGCCCGTTGACGGGCTTTGCCACAATTCGCTCAGGGCACGACGGTATTCGCGTGGAATGACCTTGACGAACTGTGCGCGGGCGCTGTCCCAGTCTTTCAGCAATTCGCGGGCCTGGAAGCTGCCCGTGGCCTTGAAATGTTCCTGGACCAGCGTTTGCAAGATGGCATCGTCGGTCTGACGCTCGCTCTGGGCGCTGCGGCTGTGCCATTGGGCCATGCTGCTGTTCATTTCTTGCTCGGCCTTGCTCAGGACTGGCTCCAGATCCACCATGCCCGGGTTGCAGCGTAGTTGCAGACGACGTTGCGGGTCCCACACATAGGCCACGCCCCCGGACATGCCGGCAGCAAAGTTGCGTCCCACTTCGCCCAGCACCACCACGGTGCCGCCGGTCATGTATTCGCAGCCGTGATCGCCTACCCCTTCCACGACGGCACTGGCACCGGAATTGCGGACGGCAAAGCGCTCGCCAGCGACGCCATTAAAGTAAGCCGTACCGGCCAGGGCGCCGTACAGGACGGTGTTGCCCACGATGATGTGATCCGGACCATAACCACGAAAGTCGTTGGGCGAGCGCACGATAATGCGTCCACCGGACAAGCCCTTGCCTACGTAGTCATTGGCCTCGCCCACCAGATCCAGGGTAATGCCCTGTGCCAGGAAAGCGCCAAAGCTCTGACCCGCCGTGCCTTTGCACTGAATGTGCAGGCTGTCGTCAGGCAGGCCCTGATGGCCGTACTTCTTGGTGAACACGCCCGAGAGCATGGCGCCCACACTGCGGTTGCGGTTGCGTACCGGGGTAATGAAGGACAGTGGCGTACCGTGGTTCAGGGTGACGGCGCTGCGCTCGATCAGTTGGCGATCCAGCGTGTGTTCCAGGTCATGATCCTGGGTGGCGATCTGACGGGGCGACTCCTCGTTTTCAACTTTGTGCAGCAGACGCGAGAAGTCCAGACCCTGGGCTTTCCAGTGCTCGATGCCGCTGCGCATATCCAGCCAGTCGCTGCGACCGATCAGATCGTCAAAGCGGCGCACACCCAGCTTGGCCATCAGTTCACGCACTTCTTCGGCAACGAAGAAAAAGTAGTTCACCACGTGCTCGGGCTTGCCTTTGAATTTGCGGCGCAAAACGGGGTCTTGGGTGGCCACGCCTACCGGACAGGTATTCAGGTGGCATTTGCGCATCATGATGCAGCCTTCCACCACCAGCGGAGCCGTGGCAAAGCCAAACTCGTCAGCCCCCAGCAGCGCGCCGATTACCACATCGCGGCCGGTCTTCATCTGGCCGTCGGCTTGCACGCGGATGCGGCTGCGCAAGCGGTTCAGCAGCAGAGTCTGCTGGGTTTCAGCCAAGCCCAGTTCCCAAGGGGTGCCGGCATGTTTGATGGAGGACAGCGGCGAGGCACCGGTGCCGCCGTCGTGACCGGCAATCACAATGTGATCGGCCTTGGCTTTGGCAACCCCGGCCGCCACCGTGCCCACGCCGACCTTGGATACCAGCTTCACGGAGATGTCTGCCTGCGGGTTCACGTTTTTCAGGTCGTGAATCAGCTGGGCCAAATCTTCAATGGAGTAAATATCGTGATGAGGTGGAGGCGAAATCAGGCCGACACCGGGTACCGAGTAACGTAGCTTGGCGATGTACTCGGACACTTTATGGCCAGGCAACTGCCCGCCTTCACCGGGCTTGGCCCCTTGGGCCATTTTGATCTGGATCTGATCGGCGCTGCACAGATACTGGGCTGATACGCCAAAACGGCCAGACGCAACCTGCTTGATGCGTGAGCGTAGCGAATCGTTTTCCTGCAGTTCGATATCGGCATAGACCCGGTCCTGGCCCAATACGCTGGCCAGCGTGTCACCTTGGCGGATGCCACTTTTGCCATGCTGCATTTCGTGTTGATAGCGCAGTTCATCCTCGCCACCTTCACCGGTATTGGATTTGCCGCCGATCCGGTTCATGGCCACGGCCAGCACGGCGTGGGCCTCGGTGGAGATCGAGCCCAGCGACATGGCCCCGGTTGCAAAACGTTTGACGATTTCACTGGCGGGCTCGACTTCGTCCAGGGGAATGGCCTTGGCCGGGTCCAGACGCAGCTCGAACAAGCCGCGCAGTGTCATGTGACGGCGGCTTTGCTCGTTGATGAGCTGGGCGTATTCCTTGTAGGTGCTGTAGTTCTGGCTGCGGGTGGCGTGTTGCAGCTTGGCGATGGTGTCGGCCGTCCACATATGGGCTTCGCCCCGCACACGCACGGCATACTCGCCACCGGCTTCCAGCTGGTTTTCCAGCACGGGGTCTTTGCTGTAGGCGGCGCGATGCTGGCGCAGCGCTTCTTCGGCGACCGTGAAAATATCAATCCCTTCTACCGGACAGGAGGTGCCCACAAAGTATTTGTCTACCAGTGACCGCGACAGACCGATAGTCTCGAAAATCTGGGCTCCGGTGTAGGACATGTAGGTGGAGATGCCCATTTTGGACATGACCTTGTACAGTCCCTTGTTGATCGCCTTGATGTAGTAGCCCTCGGCTTGAGAAGCATCAATCTGGTTGACTGGGTCCTGGGCCAGATGTTGCAGGCTTTCAAAAGCCAGCCAGGGGTGCATGGCTTCGGCGCCATAGGCACCCAGCAGCGCAAAGTGATGTACTTCGCGGGCCGAGCCGGTTTCCACGACCAGACCGGTGCGGGTACGCAGACCGATACGGATCAGGTGTTGATGGATGGCCGAGGTCGCCAGCAGGGCAGGGATGGCCACATGTTCGGCGTCGCAGCGGCGATCCGTCAGAATCAGGATGTTGTAGCCGTCGCGCACGGCATCGGCTGCCCGGGCGCACAGCGCAGCCACACTGGCTTCAATGCCCTCTGGTCCCCAGGCGCTGGGGTAGATGATATCCAGCTCCTGACTACGGAACTTGCCATTGCTGGCCGCTTCAATGCGCCGGATCTGGTTCATGTCAGCCGGACTGAGCACGGGCTGGGATACTTCCAGACGCAGCGGCGGGTTGACGTTGTTGATGTCCAGCAAATTGGGTTTGGGGCCAATGAAAGAGACCAGCGACATCACCATTTGCTCACGAATCGGGTCGATCGGTGGGTTGGTGACTTGGGCAAATAGTTGCCGGAAGTAGTTGTAGAAGGGCTTGGCCTTGTCCGATAACACGGCCAGGGGCGCATCGTTGCCCATGGAGCCGGTTGCTTCTTCGCCCTTGCTGGCCATGGGCAACAACACGACTTTGATGTCCTCCTGGGTCCAGCCAAAGGCCTGTTGCTGATCCAGCAGGTCGCGGGTCGCCAGTTGGGGACGCACGCCTGGCACGTTGGGCAGGGAATCCAGGCGCAGTCGCAGTCGTTCAATCCACTGCTTGTAGGGGTGCGTATTGGCTAACTGGGACTTGATTTCGGCATCGTCAATAATGCGGCCCTGCTCCAGATCGATCAGCAGCATTTTGCCCGGCTGCAGGCGCCATTTCTTGACAATGCGATGCTCGGGAATAGGCAGCGTACCGGCTTCGGAGGCCAGCACAATCATGTCGTCATCCGTGATGACGTAGCGGGCTGGACGCAGGCCATTGCGATCGAGCAGCGCGCCGATTTGCAGACCGTCGGTAAAGGCAATGGCCGCAGGGCCATCCCACGGTTCCATCTGGGCGGCGTAGTACTCGTAAAAGGCACGACGGCTCTCGTCCATCTCGGCATGCTGCTCCCAGGCCTCGGGCATCATGATCATCATGGCGTGCGGCAGGGAGTAGCCAGCCATGACCAGCAGCTCCAGACAGTTGTCGAAGGTGGCGGTATCCGACTGGCCTTCGTAGACGATGGGGTAGAGTTTTTGCAGATCCGAGCCCAGCACGGCCGATTCCATGGCACCTTCACGGGCACGCAGCCAGTTGAAGTTGCCTTGAACCGTGTTGATCTCGCCATTGTGGGCGATCAGGCGGTACGGGTGAGCCAGAGGCCAGGCCGGGAAGGTATTGGTGGAAAAGCGCTGGTGTACCAGGGCCAGGGCGGAGCAGGCACGAGGGTCGGCCAGATCGCGATAATAGCGGCCCACCTGGTCGGCGAGCAGCAAGCCTTTGTAGACGATGGTACGCACCGAGGCGGAGGCCACAAAATACTCCTGGCCGTGGGCCAGGGCCATGCGGTAGATGGCATGGCTGGCGGTCTTGCGGATCACATACAGCTTGCGCTCCAGTGCGTCCGGCACCATCACATCCGGACCGCGGCCGATAAACAACTGGCGAATCACCGGCTCGTTAGCCTTGACGGTCGGCGACATGGGCATGGTGCTGTCCACCGGGACATCGCGCCAGCCCAGCATGTGTTGGCCTTCAGCACGTACGGCCCGCTCCAACTCCTGCTCACAGGCCAGGCGGGACGCGGTTTCCTTGGGTAGAAACACCATGGCAACGCCATATTCGCCGGGGGGCGGCAGGGTCACGCCCTGGGCGGCCATTTCTTCGCGGTACAACTGGTCGGGGATCTGGATCAGAATGCCTGCACCGTCGCCCATCAGAGGGTCTGCGCCGACTGCGCCGCGGTGATCAAGGTTTTCCAGGATTTTGAGGCCTTGGGTGATGATGGCGTGGCTCGCCTGGCCTTTGATGTGT
Source organism: Alcaligenes sp. HNGD-HTN06 (assembly GCF_049932565.1). Taxonomy (NCBI): domain Bacteria; kingdom Pseudomonadati; phylum Pseudomonadota; class Betaproteobacteria; order Burkholderiales; family Alcaligenaceae; genus Alcaligenes; species Alcaligenes sp. HNGD-HTN06. Next base: position 382,238 of record NZ_CP187782.1, read on the forward strand.
GCGATAAATCCGACGCCGCAGGCGTCGTGTTCATTAGCGGGAAGGTACAAGCCTTGGGCTTGGGGGGGACAGGAGTGTGTCATGGGCGTATCCGCAAAGAACGTGTTAAAGCGGTGCATTTGTTGCAGCGCAAAAAATAAAATACAGCGATTTTTTTTTTATGCGCAAGAATTTTTTGCGAATACGGTAAAAAAAATTAGGGACCTGCGCTTGCAGGCCCCTTATCACCCCTTTTGAATCGGGGTCAGTGTGGCAAGATCGCTGCACATGCGGGTTTGCGCAGAAATCAGGCTACCGGTGCGGCTACTTTTCGCTGCGGTTCTGGCGCATTTGCCCCAGGATGTGCAAGGCCTCCTCGCCTTCCAGCAGTTGGGAAAACAGTTTGCGTTCCCGCTCCAGCACGTCCAGCAAAATCTCGCGCTGGGGCTCGCGCAACAAGCGTTTGCTGGTGCGCAAGGCAATGGGCGGCTGCTCGGCCAGTGCATGGGCGCAGGCACGGGCAGCTTCCAGGCTGTTGCCGTGGTCGGTCAGCTCGGTGAGCAGGCCGTCTTGCAGGGCCTGCTCGGCACTGAAGCCTTGCGATAGCAGCAGCCATTCATTGGCACGGCGCTGTCCTACGTATTGGGCCAGCAGGTGGCTGGATGCCCCTTCCGGGCATAGTCCCAGGGCGGTAAACGGCATGCGCAAGCGAGCGTCGCGGGCCGCATAGACAAAGTCCGCGTGCAGCAGCAAGGTGACCCCAATGCCCACGGCATGACCTTCCACGGCCACAATCAGAGGAATATCGGCCTTGACCAGACTGCGCAAGAAGGTGATCGGCGGCGGCTCGGTGGTGTTGCGTACCGTGGCCAGATCGGAAATGTCGTTGCCCGCGCAGAAATGTTCGCCCGCGCCGGTCAGAATCAGGGCGCGATATTGTCGGTTCTGATCGGCCTGGTCGATGATCTCGGCCAGCTCTTCGTACATGGGGCCGGTCAGGGCATTGCGTCGCTCCGGTCGGTCCAGAATGACTTCCAGCCAAGGACCGGCGTCATGAGTGCGTATCATGGCGTGCTCCTGTTCAGGCGAAGGGGGAGGCCAGCAGCGCAGCCTTGGCCTGCTGATATTCGCGATGCAAACGGGCCACAATCTGGGCAGTAGACTCGACCGAATCAATGCCGCCGATGCCTTGGCCGGCTCCCCAGATATCGCGCCAGGCCTTGCTCATGCCCGAGCCAAAGGCGGTATCGGCCACTTTCTCGGCATCGAGCTTGTCCGGGTCCAGCCCAGCCGCCCGGATGCTGTCCTTCAGGTAGTTGCCCGGGATGCCGGTAAACAGCGGGGTGTAGACGATATCGGCGGCGCGGCCTTTGACGATCATGTTCTTGTAGTCGTCCGAGGCATTGGCTTCGGTGCTGGCAATAAAGCGCGTGCCAATGTAGGCCAGGTCGGCACCCATGGCCTGGGCGGCCAGAATATCGCTGCCCCGGCTCATGGCGCCGGACAGCGCAATCGGACCGTCAAAAATCTGCCGGATCTCGTTGACCAGTACAAAAGGGCTCAGGGTGCCGGCATGGCCGCCCGCGCCCGCCGCCACCACAATCAGACCGTCCACCCCGGCCTCCAACGCCTTCTCGGCGTGACGCAAGGTGGTCACGTCATGAAAAACTTTCCCTCCCCAGGCATGTACGTGCGGCACGATCTCCTGCGGGGCGCGCAAGCTGGTGATGACCAAGGGCACTTTGTGGTCGGCGCATACCCTCAGATCCTGCTCCAGCCGGTCATTGGATTGATGAATGATGTGATTGATGGCGTAGGGGGCAATGCGGCGCTCGGGATGGCGCTCGCGCAGCTCGGCCAGGGTGTCCTCGATTTCGTTCAGCCAGTCCTTGAGCTTTTCCTGGGGACGGGCATTGAGGGCCGGCACGGAACCAATGATGCCGCTGGCGCATTGAGCAATCACCAGGGCGGGGTTCGAGACGATGAACATGGGCGCTGCCATCACAGGCAGGGTCATAGATTGATAAAGCTGCTGCGTTAATGCCGAAGGCATAAGGTCGGTCTCCTATTATCGAATGATGTGCCCCGCCTCTTGATGGGGTGGGGTCCTGCAAGGAAGATCTGCCGCTGATAATCTATCGTCACCTATTCTAGGATGCTTTATCGTAGCCGGACGTGGTGCGCTGCACAAATGTCCTCCGGCTCGAAAATGACCATTGTTTGAGCACTTTTTCTGTCCGTAGACCGGACTAAGAAGACCTGGTGCACAATAAGCAACTTGAAGGATTTTTGTCTGCTATGACCACGACTGAACGAAAAGCGCCTTTGGCCGGATTGCGTGTTCTGGACTTGACGCGCGTGCTGGCAGGTCCCTGGTGTACCCAAAATCTGGCCGATTTAGGTGCAGAGGTCATCAAGGTTGAACGCCCCGGTACCGGGGATGACACCCGGGGCTGGGGGCCTCCCTATCTAAAGGATGGTCACAGGACGGACACAGAGGACGCGGCCTATTTTGGAGCGGCCAATCGCAATAAAGAGTCTATTGTGCTGGATATTGGCACTGCACAAGGTGCGGATCTGGTGCGCCAGTTGGTCAGACGCTGCGATATTTTGGTGGAAAACTTCAAGGTGGGTGGCCTGAAGAAGTACGGTCTGGACTACGAAAGCCTGCAAGCCATCAACCCGGCCCTGATTTATTGTTCGATTACCGGCTTTGGGCAGACCGGCCCCTATGCAAGCCGCCCGGGATATGACTTCATGATCCAGGGGCTGGGTGGTTTGATGTCCCTGACCGGAGAGCCAAGGGGGGAGCCGCAAAAAGCGGGGGTGGCGGTGGCCGATGTCATGACGGGCATGTACGCCACGGTAGCCGTTCTGGCGGCTGTGGTGGAGCGTCATCGCAGCGGCCTGGGGCAGCACCTGGATATTGCCTTGCTGGATTGTCAGGTGGCCATGATGGCCAACCAGAATATGAATTACTTATGTACCGGACAGGCCCCGCAGCGGCCCGGCAATGCCCATCAGAATCTGGTGCCCTATCAGGTCTTTGAGGCCAGTGACGGGCACTTGATTGTGGCGGTGGGCAATGACGCCCAGTTTCGCAGCTTTGCGCAGGAGCTGGGGCATCCCGAATGGGCCGATGATCCCCGTTTTTCGCGCAATGCCGGGCGGGTCATGCACAGGGATGAACTGGTGCCCATGTTGGCGCAGGTCATGCTGAGCCGGACGCGCGATAGCTGGTTGCAGGCGCTGGAAGCCGTGGGTATTCCCGCCGGGCCCATCAATACGATGGAGCAGGTGTATCAGGACCCACAGGTGTTGGCGCGTGGTTTGCGCCTGGACTTGCCGACCGGGCAGGGGGGCAGTGTACCTTCGGTGGCCAGCCCCTTGCGTTTGTCAGCCACGCCGGTGCAGTACCGCAGTGCGCCGCCACGCCTGGGCGAACATACCCGCGAGGTCCTGGCGCGTGTGTTGGAGCTTACGCCCGACAAGGTCGAGGCCCTGGTGACCGGCTCGGCTGAGCAGGCTTAATTTTTATTGCTTTTCGATCAGGTTGTGAATCATGAAACAGATACAAACCATCGCTATTGTTGGCGCAGGTGCCATGGGACGGGGCATTGCTCAGATTGCCGCCCAGGCTGGCAAGCAGGTCCTGCTCTATGACCTGAATGCGGACTCGCTCAAGGCCGCTTTGGCCGATGTGCATGCCGTCTGGAGCCGTTTGCAGGAGAAAGGCCGCATGACGGCTGAGCAGGTGCAGTCGGCCACAGCATGTTTGCAAACGGCCAGCGATTTGCAAGGCCTGGCCTCTGCCGATCTGGTCGTTGAGGCCATCGTGGAGCGTCTCGATGTCAAGCAGGGCTTGTTGCAGCAATTGGAAGAGATTGTCTCGGCCGATTGCGTGCTGGCCTCCAATACCTCCTCGCTGTCCATTACCGCGATTGCGCAAGCCTGCCGCCACCCTGAGCGTGTGGCGGGCTACCATTTCTTTAACCCTGTTCCCTTGATGAAAGTGGTTGAAGTCATTGATGGTTTGCGCACCTCTCCTGACGTGGGCGATGCTCTGATGCAGGTGTCGCGCGAGATGGGCCATACGCCTGTACGCGCCAAGGATATGCCCGGCTTTATCGTCAACCACGCTGGTCGCGGCATGAACATCGAGGGTTTGAAGATTGCCCAGGAGTGCGTCGCGCCTTTCTACCAGATTGACGCCATCATGCGCGAGCAGGCTGGTTTCCGCATGGGGCCTTTTGAACTGCTGGATCTGACCGCGCTGGATGTGTCGCACCCGGTGATGGAGTCCATCTATCGCCAGTTCTACGACGAGCCGCGCTTTCGTCCTTCGCCCATTACAGCGGTGCGTCACGCCGGCAAGCTGTTCGGCCGCAAAAATGGCGAAGGTTTTTACAAGTATGAGGATGGCAAGAAGCAGGTTCCGCAAGAGCCTGCCGTGCCTGCCGTGACCTCTTTCGCGCCCGTGTGGGTCTCACCCTACCACGAACAAGGCCAGGCTCGTGCGCTGCAATTGCTCAATGAGTTGGGCATGACGGTAGTCGATGGCGATCAGCCTCCTGCCGATGCCTTGATCTTGCTGACACCTTACGGTGAGGATGTGGCCAGCCTAGTGTCCCTGCATGGCCTGGACCCGGCCCGCAGCGTGGCGCTGGATACCTTGTTCGGTCTGGAAAAAGGCCGTCGACGTGTGTTGATGTGCTCGGCGGCGACAACGCCAGAGTGGCGTGATCAGGCTTGGGCCATGCTGGCCAGCGATGGGACTGCCGTTAGTGTGATTGAGGACTCGGCTGGCTTTGTGGCGCAGCGTCTGGTGGCCACCATTGTGAATATTGCCAGTGATATTGCTCAGCAGCAGATTGCCACCCCGTCGGATATCGATGCCGCAGTACGCCTGGGTTTGGGTTATCCGCACAATGGCCCATTGTCCATGGGGGACGCCGTCGGTTCGCGCGATCTGCTCGATGTGCTCAATACCCTTCAGGCCGTGACCGGTGATATGCGCTACCGCGCCAGCCCCTGGCTGCAAAGGCGTGTGCAATTGGGCTTGTCCTTGACGGCATTGCCTTTGTGCAAGGCGCAGTAAAGCGGAGCTGGCGCGATGGTCAGACTGCGCTGCCTGCTCGTTGGCAGGTTTGAACTGGTCTGACCCATAGCTTGCGCTTGCTAAAGCCTGAATCCGCATGATCGCCGGATTCAGGCTTTTTTATACATGCCACTTTTGTGTCGACTGCCTCAGCGCCGGTCAGCAGTACGATAGCCAGCGCAAAGAAAAAGCCCGATGAATATTCATCGGGCTTTTTATGCAGAGGCACTGTGCGATGACAGGGCCTTGGCGCAGTCTTATTTGGCCGCGTTGACCATGTGCTGGATGGCTGCACGAAGTTCTTCGTCAGAGGCTTGCGAACCACCGCGTGGGGGCATGGCGCCCACACCGTGAATAGCCTTTTGAAGCATCGTGTCCATACCGGTTTCGATATAAGGTTTCCAGGCGGCCTGATCACCAAACTTGGGCGCACCGGCTACACCGGCCGCGTGACAGGCGAAACAAATGGTGTCGTACAGCTTGATGCCAGCAGGGTCGACCTTGCTATCGTCAGCGGCAGCGACTTGGCTGGCCTCAGGGGCAGCGGCAGCAGCAGGAGCCTGGGCAGGCTTGCTGTCCTCGGCCGCTGCAGCTTCAGGCTTGGCATCGGCCTTCTCGCCTTCTGGAGCAGGGGCTTCGGGTTCTTTAAAGTCGGCGCCGGCAGCGTTGGCCATGTAGACAACGGCACGAGCCACTTCTACGTCATCCAGCGAGGGGTTGCCGCCTTTGGCGGGCATGCCGCGAATACCATGAATGGCATTTTTGACCAGTTCGTCCTGACCCAGCTTGAGCAACTCGCCCCAAGCACCTTTGTCGCCAAACTTGGGCGCGCCGGCTACACCGGCACCGTGACAGGCAGTACAGGTGGTTTCGTATACTTGCTGACCGGTTTTCAGTTCTTTGACTGCGTTGGCGTCCACCAGCTTGAAACCGGCCACAGGCTGGATACGTGCGGCAATGGCCTCTGGAGACAGGGCGGCCGAACCTGCGCCTGTGCTCATGGTGGAGGTGACCAGACTGACCAGCATGACAATAATCGCGATGGGCACCAAGAAAGCCAGAGCCACGGTCACAAGCAATTGTTTAGGGGTTTTGATCATGGCTGAGTGACCCTCGTTGTGTTCTTCGGGTTTTTGTTCCGTGTTGCTCATTATCGGATCCTGCGAGTTCGTACAAGAAATGACGGGAGGGCCTTATACAGGCCACCAATAAAGGCTTGCGCCTACCTAAGGGGTGTGCGCAAGGACGTGTCTAGCAAGCCACCGACCCAGATCGCGCAACCATGGATTATAGCGGACTGTATCGCTCTTGTATCCGACTCTTGATCTGGCATACATATAATTGCCGTATAGATACTGAAAAAAAGTTCAAAGTCGCGCTACAATAGCGAGCTTGGCGTCCGTAGTTCAATGGATAGAATTAGGGTTTCCGAAGCCCTCGATACAGGTTCGATTCCTGTCGGACGCGCCAGAATTCCTTGTTGATGCGGCTCTTTACGGGCTTGCTTCCTGCCTGTCGGGGTGTTTTCCTCGTCTGAGCGTGACTGTAAAAAGCAGCCTGTGGCTGCTTTTTTTGCGTCTGTTGCTTGCGCCTCTGTGGCGCTCGACATGAATAGCTGGAAGTGGCCTAAGGTTTGATATCAATCATTTGATCTAGGACAAAATAACGTTGCTCCTTGTGTTTGGAGCGCGGATGGTATCCCTGGCTTTCAAGGAGCACCGATTGTCCGGGCAAGAAGCAGGGCCGTGATCTGAACGGGCAGGGGCATAGCCCGGACATCGGTTCGGTTAACCAGGGTCTCGATAAAGCGACCTGTCCGTGCAGCGTTTTTAAGACATAAAGGGGCCGTAGCCCCTTTGTGTCTTTCCTGTGCTGCTTTCTTTCTTAAGCTAGTTCGGCGCAAATCACATAGTCATGACCATGACGCAGGCCACCCAGGGTGTGATTCAGGGCCAGGGCGCGCCGACGCAAGGCTTGAACATGCTCGGACAAGGCGACCGCCAGTGTGCGATCCTGCAGGCGACGCAAACGTCCGTCACACATATCCAATTGGCTGTGGATAAAGCTGTCTCCATAACGGATGGCAAAGCGCTGCGCATCCACACAGCGGTATCCCGCCTGTCGCAAATGGCGCAGCACCCAGTCCATCGGATACTCGCGATACGGGCGCTCACCGGCCAGTAGCAGGCAGGCATCGCGCAAGCGGCCGATCTCCACGATCAGCTTGCCGGCCGGATCGGTACTGCTGTAGGGCACGTAAGGTTCCAGCCCAATGAGGTAGAGACGCTGGCCGGTCAGGGGTCGCAGGCGGCTGAACAGTTGATCCTGGGTGTAAGGGGCAAAGCCCTCAATGGCGCCCAGTAAATAGTCCGCCAGCACCGTGTCAAAGCGTTCACCTTGCAGGAACGACGGGTCGCTCCAGTTACCGACCAGCAGCCGGTCCTGGGGGCGCTTCTGATCCCCCAGTTCGCGTGTCACCTGCTCGGCCATGCTGGGCGAGGCGGTAATGGCCGTCCAGCGTGCCGTGTCCAGGGTCAGCAGCCAACGCAGCGAACCCTTGCCGGTGCCGGCATCCAGAAAGTCGCCCCAGGGACGCTCGCCCTGCATGTCGGCCACGATCTGGTAGAGCCGGCTCCCCGTGTGGATGGCGGTCTTGCTCAAAACTCCACCTGTATTCCAGCCAGGATGTTGCGTCCCATCAGCGGCGCCTGACGGGCAATGAAAGAGGTATGGCGGTAGGCCAACTTGTTCAGCAGGTTATTTCCCCTTAGGTAAAAGGTGTAGGTGTTCTGAGCGCTATGCAGGCGGTAGCTTAAACCCATGCTGAGCAAACCGTAAGAGGGTGACCGTAGCTCATGGTCAGCCAGTCGGTTTTGGGCAAAGGTGTGGGTGTAGCCGACAAAACCCGACCAGTTCTGCCAGTTCAGATCGGTGCGAATACCCAGACGGGCGGCCGGTATGCGTGGCAGGTTGCGGCCAGGGTCTTGCAGTTTGCCACGCACCAGATCGCCATGGACGCTGAACGAAGCCCAGGAGGTGACCGGGTAGGAGGCCTGCGCTTCCAGGCCCCAGAACTGCGCTTTGCCCTGACTGTACTGGATCAGTTGAAAGTCTTCGTGGCGGTCCAGACTGTGGCCGTAAATGTAGTTGGCGCTGCGCGTGTAGAAGGTGCGCAGATCAAAACGCAGATCGCCCAGATGCTTTTGCAGCCCCAGATCCAGAGTGTGGCTGGTTTCCCGATCCAGATTGGGATCGCCGCGCTCATAGCTCAGCGTGGCAAAGTGCACGCCTTTGGCAAACAGTTCCTGTGCCGTGGGCAGGCGTTGCGAACGCGACAGGGACACGGTGGCGGCATACTCGGGGGCAAAGTCCCAGACAGCGCCCAGGGAGAAGGAGGTGGCAGTGCCTGTGCGGCGCTCCAGGGTGTTCGAGTCCGGCGTGATGCTTTGCCATTCCTGGCGTGCGCCCAGTTCCAGCCGCCAGTTGTCCCAGTTCAGGCTCTCGAGCAGGAACAAGCCCTGGCTGCGAGTACGGGTGGGCGGGATGAAGTTTTCCGTGCCGTCGCGCGAGGCAAAATCAGACTGGCTGGTTTGCAGGCCAATGACGCCTTCAAAAGGCCCCCAGGGCTGGTGCTCCAGTTCCAGCCGCGTGTCGTAGCCGCGATTGGTGAAGCGGGTGCCAACCTTATCGCCGTCTTTTTCCACATGCCGGTAGTTGGTGGAACCGGCGCGCAGGCGAGCCCGTTTGAAACCGGGCAAAGGATCACGCAGTTCGCCGCGCAGGTCAACGCGCTCGGTGCGCAGATGCGCTGTCGCAGCGTGCTCATGGTCCTGGTCGTAGCCATGGCCGTGATCGTGGCCGTGGCCACCGCAATGCAAGGTGGCACCGTGCGGGTGGCAGTCTTCGTATTCATGGCTGTGGCCGGGCAAGCCATAACTGCCTTCCCGATAGGAGTACGCGGCCCCGATGTAACCGCGCTCGCCAATAAAGGACAGGCCAACACTGCCAGTGTCCGTACGGGAGTCGGAGTCTTTGACGCGGCTGTCGGTCCAGTTGGGCACGCGATAGTCACGGCTGCGGTGCGAGGCCCCTTCTACGTGCAAGGCGATATTGCCCTGACCGGCTGTCATGTCGAATGCGCCGACCCGGCCTCGATCGGCTGTGGAGCCTTGGGCGCGGACTGAGCCTTCAAACCCTTTTTCGGGGATCGCCGTGGGAATCTTGCGGTCCAGCACGTTGACCACGCCCCCGATCGCACCGCCGCCATACAGCAGGGCGGAGGGCCCGCGCAGTACTTCAATGCGTTCAGCTTGCCAGGTGTCGACCGTAATCGTGTGGTCGGGGGAGATGGCAGAGGCATCCATCACTTCGGCGCCGTCGCTGAGCACTTTGACGCGAGGCGCAGTCTGGCCACGAATGACCGGTCGGCTGGCACCGCTGCCAAAGCTGTCGACGTGGATGCCCACTTCCCCATCGAGCAGTTCACCCAAAGTGCTGCTACGGCGCAAATCCAGCTGGGGGCCTTGCAGCACCGTGCTGGCTGTGGCCAGTTCTGTCTGTTGCAAGGCCAGGGGGCTGGCGGAGATTCGGATCGGGGCCAACTGAGAGACAGGGGGTTCAAGCTCATTGGCTTGTGCTGAGGCGCAAAGCGCGAGGGCCAGCGTCAATGGCAAGGGGCGGGGACTGAAGTGCATCTCATCTTCCGGAAAAGTCAATTTTTTGGGATGTTATAACATAACAATAACCGATGGAAACAGTCGGAAAACCAGGCTTGGTCGTGGGGGAAATGGGGGTGGGTAACGTATAGGACACGGGGCCGTGCGGCTGACCAACTCGGCCCCTGGTTGTTGCCAGGTAAAAAAATGCCGCCTTCAGGAGGCGGCTCGGCAAGCGATGAATAACTTAACGGTTCTGAATTTCCGGGGGAATGAGGTTGCGCTCGTAGCGCTGGACATAATCTTCAAAGGACTCTTGATCCTGGGCTTCAATATCCAGCTGGGCCTGCAAAGAGTCGGCGGCCTGCTGTTCGAAAGCGGCTTGCTTGTCAGCCGGCAAAGGATGGGCCAGCAGGCTGGCGTGGTGTTCGCGGCTGCGCTGTAGGGCGTAGTCATGAAAGCTCAGGCCCGTCTCGTGTAAGCGTTTCAGTAACTGGGCCGACGGTGTCCGTTCCGGATCGTCCAGTTTACGCATTTGTGCCTGCACGGCTTGGGTATGGCCGTCTGTATCCAGGGCGTGATCCAGCATGTGTGCGTAGGGTAAGAGGGACTGGAGAATCTCCCGTCCCCATTGTTGCAAGCTGACCGCTTGTTTTTGCTGGTTGGTCAACATCAGGCCGGGGCGACGGCCTTCACGCACGACGGTGGCAAAGTTGTTCTTGCTGTCCTGACAGTAGCCACCGTCCGGGAAAAAGGGGCTGTCTTGCACGGCACAGAACAGCAGGAAGGTATCCAGAAAGCGACAGGTTTGCTCGGATATGCCAGTAGGGGATTCGGGGTCGATATCCAGGCAGCGTACTTCGATGTACTCCACACCGCGCTGAGCCAGGGCGGTGGCCGGGCGTTCGCTGCGCTGGGTTGTGCGCTTGGGGCGGATGCTGGAGTAGTACTCGTTTTCAATTTGCAGGATGTGGGTGTTGAGCTGAATCCACTCGCCATCACGGTGCGTGCCCAGCTTTTCGTAATCCGGCCAAGGGGTCACGGCAGCGTGATACATGCGCATCACAAAGGTGTCCAGGTCGTTGTAGCAAAGCTGAAGCTCGGCTTGGGCTTCCTTGTTGTGATAGCCCAGGTCGCTCATGCGCAGGCTGGTTGCCCAGGGCATGGTCAGCGTGTCGTCGTCGATCTTGTCCAGATTGTTGCTACGACCTTGCAGGAAGTTCGCATCCAGCACGGGCGAGGCGCCAAACAGATACATCAGCAACCAGGAGTAGCGTGTGAAATTGCGAATCAGCGCCAGGTAGCCATTGGAGCGTTGATCTTGCAGATTGTCGCCGCAGACGTTCAGCAAGGGCCAGATGCCGTCGGGCAGGGAGAAGTTGTAATGCACCCCGGCAATACACTGCATGGGTTTTCCATAGCGTTCGGCCAGGCCGCGACGGTAAACATGCTTGAGCATGCCCGTGTTGGAGGTGCCGTACCAGGCAATGGCAATCTCCTTTTCGGCGGGCAGCAAGGCGGGCATGGACTGGTTCCAGATGATTTCCTGATCCAGTTTGCCGGCGACAAAGGTATGAATATCGGCCAGCTCTTGCAGCACGTCCTCAACCCGGGCTTGCGGCTCGGTAATCAGCTCCAGCAGGGCCTCGGCGTAATCGGTGGTGATGTGGGCATTGGTAAGGGCAGAACCAATGGCGCGGGGGTGGGGAGTCTTTGCCAGCTGGCCCAGCGCATCAACGCGCAGTCCTTCTTTCTCGATGCCTCGCAAGATCCCCTTCAAGATATCGGGGTTCTGTTGCAGGGCAAGGCGGCGTTCGTGGCTGGTGTTCATGGTGGTGTTTCCCACTTTCGAAATCGGATGCAAGATACGGGACTGTTCAAGGGGCCTGGGGCCGTCTATAAATAGTAGTCCGACCAAACTTGCTTTGTTAAGTTGCGCCAAAAGGCGAATCGGGCAGGGCGAGTATAAGGCGGCTGTTCAGGCAGCTGATGAAAAGCATGAAACGGGATATGGGATTAGCACCATGATAATCAGGCGCATGACCGCCGTACTGGCGGCCTTATGGATGTTGGCGGCCTGCAGTCCGGAGTTTAACTGGCGCAAGGTTCAACTTGAGCAAACGGGCTTGTCAGCCATGTTGCCCGGCAAGCCAAGCACCAGTCACCGCGTGTTGGATTTCGAGCAGTACCCGCTGGATTTTTACCTGACGACGGCGACCGCGGGTGGGCAGATCTATACCGTGGGTCATGTGATTCTTCCCGCGCAATTGCAACAGGACCCAGCCGCCCGTGAGCGCCTGTACGAGGCGCTGCATGAGTCCTTGCGTGCAAAATTCGTCCCGGATGGGCAGGCCAGTCAGAAAAGCGCCGTGCAGATCCCGCCACCTGGCCAGATTTTTTACATGACACGCGATGTGGGCGGCGTGGCGTTGCGCCTGGAGGCGATGATCCGTATGGAGCCGGGCTGGCTGGTGCAGGGCTTTGTTATGACGGATTCCGGTAAGGCGCCGGATGCGGCTCAGGCAAAGATTTTCTTTGACGGCTTAGCTCGCTAGCGGGGTCGCCGCTGATCAGGCGCTGTTGCAAGGCCAGGGTAATGGCGGCCTGGCGGCTGTAAACCCCCAGTTTGGCGTAAGCGTTCTGGAAATGAAAGTTGATCGTGCGCTCAGTAATGCCCAGGATGATGCTGATTTCCCAGCTGGTCTTGCCATGGGCAGCCCAGTTCAGGCAGGACTGTTCGCGTGAAGTTAAATACGTCACGGTAAAGCCATTCCTCATGCATTCGTGGTAAACGTCGCGCCAATGTACTCAAATTTAGCTTAGCTGGCAGACCGATGAACATGGAAATAATGATGCAAATCAAAGCATTGTCTGTTTCCCGAACGGATCTTTAGGCACAGTGGCGAAGGGAGGCGGCCTGCCTGGTTTGGACGACGCGCTGCAGCGATGCTAGAATTTTGTCTTATACGTTTTGCGCCGATTTGCCTGATCCGCTTGCGGGCGCTCCATAAATCCAGCTAAAGAGGTCCAGATGGCCACTGATTCCGTCCCCTGCGCCAACGTTGGCGCCGCTAGCCCATCCTGCGGATTGATCCCCGAAGGTTCTGTGGGCCCTGTACAAGCCGAACTCATTGCGTTTGATGAACCGCTGCACCTGCGCAGCGGGCAAGTGCTGCCCAGCTACGAGCTGGCCGTCGAGACGTACGGCACCCTGAATAAAGAGCGCAGCAACGCGGTCCTGGTGTGTCATGCGCTCAATGCCTCCCATCACGTTGCCGGCTATTACGATGACGATCCCAAAAGCGTAGGCTGGTGGGACAATATGGTCGGTCCCGGCAAGGCCGTGGATACGGATCGGTTTTTTGTCATTGGCGTCAACAATATTGGCTCCTGTTTTGGTTCTACGGGGCCGTCCAGCATCAATCCCGCTACCGGCAAGCCCTGGGGCTCCGAGTTTCCCGTTCTGACCGTGGAGGACTGGGTACGTGCCCAGGCGCGTCTGGCCGACTATTTTGGCATTCGCAAGTTCGCGGCCGTCATGGGAGGATCGCTGGGTGGCATGCAAGCCTTGAGCTGGGCGATCAGTTGCCCCGATCGCGTCGAGAACTGTGTGGTTATTGCCAGCACACCGCGCCTGTCAGCGCAGAATATTGCGTTTAACGAAGTGGCCCGCAGTGCCATTTTGTCTGACCCGCAGTTTCATGGCGGCAATTATTACGAGCATGGCGTGGTACCCAAGGCCGGACTGGGCGTGGCCCGCATGGTGGGCCATATCACCTACCTGTCTGATACCGTCATGGCCGAGAAGTTTGGCCGCACCCAGCGTGCGCCGGCGCAAGGTGGCGAATACCACTACAACTATGGCGTGGAATTCGAGGTCGAATCCTATCTGCGTTATCAGGGAGAGAAGTTCTCACGCTACTTTGACGCCAATACCTACCTGATCATTACGCGGGCCCTGGATTACTTTGATCCGTCCCGTCCGTATCAGGGGGATCTGAGCAAAGCCCTGGAAAACGTGATGGCCAAGTTCCTGCTTGTTTCCTTCACCACGGACTGGCGTTTTTCGCCCGAGCGCTCGCGTGAAATTGTGCAGGCCCTGCTCCGTAACCAGCGTCAGGTGACCTACGCTGAAATCGATGCTCCGCATGGACATGATGCTTTCTTGCTGGAAGACCCCCGCTACCATGCGGTCGTACAGGGATACTATGATCAGATCGCCGTTAATTTGGGCTTGCCTGCGCGCACGCGCACGACGGGGGTGCTGGCAGAATGACTAAGCCGCAAACACAAGTGGCCGCCGCCATGTTAAGACCGGATTTGCTGCGCATTGCGCAGTGGATCGAGCCCGGCTCGCGAGTGCTGGACCTGGGCTGTAACGATGGGACCTTGCTGGCACATCTGCGTGATACGCGTCAGGTCGTTGGCACAGGGGTGGAGCTCAATGATCAGTTCGTCATTGCGTCGGTCCGCCGGGGTGTCAACGTCATTCAGCAAGATCTGGAAAAAGGTCTGGCCCTGTTTAGCGATCAGCAGTTCGATACCGTGGTTCTGTCCAAGACCTTGCAGTCCATGCACCATACGGAGCACATCTTGCGTGAGATGGCGCGGGTGGCGCGGTATGGTATCGTCTCGTTTCCCAACTTCGGTTACTGGCCGCACGGCTGGAGCATTTTGCGTGGCCGCATGCCGGTGACCGGTGAAATGCCTTACCAGTGGTACAACACGCCCAACATTCATTTGTGCACCATGAAAGATTTTCAGGATCTGGCTCAGGCAGTGGGCGTACGTATTCTTGATCGTGTTGCATTCAATGGCGGTCATACGGTTCGTTTTTTACCGGGCTGGCGCAGTACCCTGGCTGTCTACCGTTTCGAATCCCCCCATTTTCTTGGTGCTTCGCGCTAACAAGGCCTGACGTGTCACGTGTCTATACCAGTCCCCGAGTCTTGCCTTTGCTGATTCTGGGGTTCGCCAGTGGCCTGCCCCTGGCCCTGGTGTCAGGCACTTTGCAGGCCTGGGCCACCGTGGAACAGGTCTCGCTGACCGAAATCGGCTTCTTGACCCTGGTGGGCTCGGCGTACACGCTGAAGTTTCTCTGGGCTCCCCTGATTGACCGTTATGCTCCCCCCTTCATGGGGCGTCGACGTGGCTGGATACTGCTGACCCAATTGTTGCTGGCGGGCTCGATTGCCGCGATGGGCCTGTTTTCCCCTTCCGTGAATCTGACCGCACTGGCTTTGCTGGCCGTGTGGGTGGCTTTTTTGTCCGCCACACAGGACATTGCTTTTGATGCCTATTGCACGGACGTGCTGCAGGCCCACGAGCGTGCGGCGGGAGCGGCCGTCAAAGTCATGGGGTACCGCATCGCCATGATTGTTTCCGGTGGCCTGGCGCTGATCCTGGCCGATCGCTGGTTGGGCTGGGCCAATACCTATTTTCTGATGGGTGCCTTCATGGCACTGTGCGCGCTGGTGACCTTGGTGTCCCCCGACCCTCAGGAACAAAGCCGCCCGCCGCGCAGCCTGTCCGAGGCGGTGGTCGCGCCTTTGGCGGATTTTTTCTCTCGTCCCGGCGCCTGGAGCGTGCTGGCCCTGATTGTGCTCTACAAATTGGGTGACGCCTTTGCCGGCGCCTTGTCCACTACGTTTCTGATTCGTGCGGCCGGCTTTACCTTGTCGGAAGTCGGCACGATCAACAAGGTGTTTGGTCTGGCGGCCACAGTGGTCGGGGCCTTGATGGGGGGAGCGATCATGGCCCGCCTCGGGCTTTACCGGGCCTTGATGATTTTCGGGCTGCTGCAGGCCGTCTCCAACCTGGGTTATTGGCTGATCGCGATTGAAACCGCGCCGTCCATGTGGCTGATGGGCATGGTGGTGGGTCTGGAAAATCTGTGTGGTGGCCTGGGGACAGCGGCCTTTGTCGCCTTGCTGATGGCCTTGTGCAACCGAACCTATTCAGCGACTCAATTTGCCTTGCTGTCGGCCTTGTCGGCGGTGGGCCGCACCTATCTGGCCGGCCCGTTGACACCGCTGCTGGTTCAGACCCTGGGATGGCCAGGCTTTTTTATCTGTACGGTGTTTATTGCCGTGCCCGGTTTACTGATGCTGCGTTGTTATCGCGGCCTTATTCAACAGCTTGATGCGTAAAAAATATCATGCTCTTACTTGTTCTCTACATTATTGCCATTACTGCAGAGGCGATGACCGCCGCCCTGGCGGCAGGCCGTCGTGACATGGACTGGGTTGGCGTGTGTACCATCGCCTGCGTCACGGCCTTGGGGGGCGGTTCCGTGCGGGACGTGCTTCTGGGGCATTATCCGCTGACCTGGGTGCAGCATCCCGAGTATTTGTGGATTACGGCAGGCGCGGCCATTTTGACGGCCTTGATCGCTCCGATCATGCGACGTTTGCACAGTCTGTTCCTGCTGCTTGATGCCATGGGGCTGGTGGTCTTTACCGTGATCGGCTGTCAGATCGCGCTGGAGATGCAGTTACCCATTACGGTGGTGCTGCTCAGCGGCATGATTACCGGCTGTGCCGGGGGTGTTTTACGCGACATTCTCTGTAATGACATCCCCTTGCTGTTGCGCAAGGAGATGTATGCCAGCGTATCCATGCTGACCGGCGCTTTATATCTGGGTGCCCAGCACCTGGACTGGGACCCCTACGTAACCTTGCTGGGCCCCATGATTATCGGCTTGAGTTTCCGCATGCTGGCCCTGCATCGTAATTGGCAGATGCCCCGCTTCGTCTATCGAGACGAGTGGCGTTAAGCTCAGCCTGCCTGAGTGGGCTCAGACCATGCCCAGCCAGCGCAAGATCAGGGGCACGAAGGGCACCAGTATGGCAGTCATGATTCCATTGAGGCTCAGGCCAATGGCCGAGAAGGCCCCGATTGTTTCATGGACCTGCAAGGCGCGAGCGGTGCCAATCGCGTGTGCCGTCACGCCCACGGCAAAGCCGCGGGCTTCGGGGCGGTCAATGCGCAGCAGGTTCAGCAGGGGGCGTGCCATGATGGTGCCGGCGATGCCGGTAATCGCGACAGCCACGGCTGCCAAGGAAGGCTGGCCATCAAACTGCTCTGCCAATGCCATGGCAATGGGCATGGTGGCCGACCGAGGGGCGACCGACATGATGGTTTCCATCGATCCACCCAAGGCCCAGGCAATCAGAACCGTACTGAAAATAGCGGTGACTGAACCGATCAGCAGCGCAATCGTCAAGGGTTTCCAGATTTTGCGCAGCTGACGCAACTGGCTGTAGAGTGGCACGGCCAGGGCGACGGTCGCCGGGCCAATCAGAAAGTGAATGAATTTGGCGCCCTCGAAATAGACTGGGTAGGGCGTGCGGGTCAGCATAAGCAGAGCGACGATGACCAGTACGGAGACCAGAATCGGCAGCAAAAAGGGGCTGCTCCCCGATTGACGATACATCCAGACCGAGCCCGCGTAGACCGAGCAGGTCAGGGTGAGCCACAGCAAGGGGGAGCTGGACAAAAAGACCCAGATTTGAAACAGTCCGTCGGTCATTTTTCTTCTTCCTGACGGTTTTTG
This sequence comes from Alcaligenes sp. HNGD-HTN06, assembly GCF_049932565.1. NCBI lineage: Bacteria > Pseudomonadati > Pseudomonadota > Betaproteobacteria > Burkholderiales > Alcaligenaceae > Alcaligenes > Alcaligenes sp. HNGD-HTN06. Next base: position 399,525 of record NZ_CP187782.1, read on the forward strand.
AGCAAGCGGTTAAGCACCAGAGCCGTCACCACCATCGTGATGACGGTGCCACCCAGGGTGGCAATCAGAAAGGGCTGCCATTCATCGGCCACCCGATCAAAATACAGCATCACGCCGGTGACGGCGGGAATGAACAGCAGCATCAGGTTCTGCAGCATGACACTGGCCGTGCTCTCGAGGGCGGCCGGAACCCCGTCACGGATCAGCAAGGCGGCCGCCAGCAAAAGCATGCCCGCCAAGGGGCCGGGCAGCGGTAAAGACAGAGTCTGCACCAGGACTTCGCCGAGTAACTGAAAGGCGAACAGGGCAGTAATCGCGTAGATCATGACAATATCCGTAAAGCACGAAAACGCCAGGCGGCAAGCCTGGCGCAGGTAACAAGGTCTGGCTGAGGGTGCTAGTGTGCCATACAAGCCAGTCAGGCAGTAGACGTGCTGCTTATATGGAATTGGCTATGGCAAGTTCGTCGTATCAATGCTTGGCGGCAGGGGGTTTGGCGCCTGTCCAGGCCTGGACTTCGATTTCAACATCCACCCCGCCTGCCAGTTTGGCTTGTACCAGAGAACGGGCCGGGAAGTTGCTGCCCAGGCGTTCCTTATAGACTTTGTTGAACTGGTCGTACAAGGCAATATCGGACAGATAGACGGTGGCTTTGACCAGCTGGTTCAGGTCGGCGCCGGCCAGGGCCAAGGCCTCCTCAATCCGGTCCAAGGTGGCATTGGTTTGATCCTCAATGCTGCCCCGCACGATCTCGCCTTTCTCGTTCAGCGGAATTTGCCCGGACAGAAACAGAAAATCACCGGCCTGCACGGCGCGGGAAAAGGGCATGTCCGCATCCGCCAGAAAGCGTTTGATTGCCGTCGGTTCTGTGCTCTTGCCTGTGCTTGCGGCATAAGCGGTGCTGATGCCCAGTCCTGCGACCGAGCAAACCAGCAAAGTGTGACGGGCCAAAGCAAATAAACGCATCAGAATTCTCCTTGGACAAGGGGGAATCCAGTGTGCCACAGTCGAGGCCGGGCAGCGTTAATTAATGTGACGGCCCGTCGGCCTCAAGGTTGCTTAAGCGCGATCGCCCAACCAGGCCTGGACTTCGATTTCCACGTCCACATTCTTGGCCAGCTTGGCTTCAACCAGCGAGCGGGTGGGCAAGGTGTCGCCAAAACGTTCGGCATAGACCTTGTTGAAGTCAGCAAACAGGGCCATATCGGACAGCCAGACTGTGGCTTTGACCACGTCGGCTAAGGTGGCGTTGGCCAGTGCCAGGCCTTCGATCAGGCGATCAAAGACGGCGTGGGTCTGGTCCTGGATGGAGCCACGTACCACTTCGCCCTGGGCGTCGTAAGGGATCTGACCGGACAGGAACAGAAAACCGCCAGCGATGGTCGCACGCGAAAAAGGCAGTGGCAGTGGGCTGGCAATACGGCGGATACCGGACATGGAGTACTCCTGATAGGGATGGTGGAAAAGTCGGTCAAGGCAGCAATGCGTGTTTGTTCACGTCTCTTGCCTACAATAAGGCGTCACTATACAACTTCAAATGAGGAGCGAGACGACGTGAGCAAGGAAATTTTGCAACGCCTGGACCAACTCAGCCAGGCTGCGCTGGCCAGCGGGGATTTGTTGCCTGTGCAAGCTCAAGAAGAGCTGATGCACGATCAGGGGCTGACGTTTTTTGTGCGTTGGGTGTCCACTCTGGCGGCCAAGGATGCAGCCAGCGTCTCGATCCCGGGCGGGCCGCGCGACCCCAATTTCAATCCTTTCCTGCCCCCAGCACCGGCATTGACCGTAGCCGATGCCAGCCCCACCCACAATATAGTGCTGAACAAGTTCGCGGTCTGTGATTTGCATCTGGTGCTGGCTGACAAGGTGTTTAGCGAGCAGCTGAGTCCTTTGCGCGACATTGATTTTCAGGTTCTGGCGAATTTTTTGGCCCTGCAGGGCGGGCTGGGGTTTTACAACGGCGGCGGACCGGCCGGAGCCAGTCAGCGGCATAAACATACACAATGGGTCCCCCCGGCAGAGAGCAACGGCTCTTTGGCTTTGTATCTGGATGAGCTTCCTGCTCAGGCCCCGGTTGGCAGCGTGCATCGGCACCCGGCATTGGCCTTTGAACACCGCTTTGTGCGCCTGCTGGAGACGCAGGACCCGACCACTTTGAGCAGCAGCTTGTTGAGCGCTTACCAGCTTGCGTGCAAGGAATTGGGTCTGGTCATGGACGAACAGGGTTTGTTGCCGCCCCATAATATGCTGGCCGGTCAGGGCTGGCTGCTGGTGGTGCCGCGTAGCGTGGAGCTGGTGGATGGCATCTCGGTCAATGCCCTGTCGTATGCAGGCTGCATTTATGTCCGCACTCCCGAGCAAATCGAGCGAGTGCGGCAGATAGGCCCTTTAGCTGTTCTGGCTCAGGCTGCCTACGCCAGCACGCGTCAGGCTTGAGTTCCCTGGTCGCTGAGCAGGATGAGCCCCGCTGCGGCGGGGTTTTTTTCTGCTCTGTTGTCACATTTTGAATCTCTATTTATTGTTAAGAAACATCAGGCAAGTATGGGGATTTCATACAAATTGATTTTCGTTTCATTTCATTTTGGTAAAGAATTAATGAATATAAACAGCAATTGATTGAAATAATGTAACTTTGTTTTTTGAAAAGAAGGGAACTGAGGCGTTTCGAAAATAGAGCCATTCAGGTATAAGCCTATTAACTAATAGAACCATTCAGGTATAAGCCTATTAACTAATAGAACCATCATCGGTTTGAGCAATGTAGGCTAATCTATCTAAAGGTGAATGGCTTATGCATGTTTCGTCGGATGCTCATATTCTTTTCATTGCTCCCGAACCTTTCGGTGCAACAGATCTGTTGGTGTTATTGCGCACCAGTTTTGGCCGCGTCAGCTTTGCGCTTGATGCGCAGCAAGGCTTGGCGCGCTGTCTGTCATTGCGGGCCGACTTTGTGCTGAGTGATTACCATCTGCCTCGTTTGAGAGGGGATGTCTTTATGCGATTGCTGCGCGCCAACCCGCAAACAGCCGCCATACCGGTTGTGTTCTTGTCGGCCCGTTCCTGTGCCGACAGTCAGTTAATGGCCTTGCGTAGCGGGGCGCGCGATTTCATCGATTATCGAACGAACGTACAACTGGTGCTCGAGCGTATTCGTCTGCATCTGGGGTTGAGAGAAATACAACCAGAGAGCGTGAGCAGGGAACGTCGGCGCTTGCTGGAACGGGGCAAGGAGTCGTCCCCACGCACCCCCTTGGTAGAGACAGTGCAGCAGCATGTACGCGACAATTTATCGGAGCCGCTCAGCGCCGAGAATCTGGCGGCCTTGTTCGGCACAAGTGCCCGGCGCCTGAATGCACTTTTCAAAGCGACCTGTGGCGTGACGGTGCACGATTACGTGCGCTCCACCCGGATGGCCTATGCCATGCACCTGTTAACGCATACCGACATGGCTGTCATCAATGTGGCTGTGGAGTCTGGCTATGTGAATCCGGCCAATTTTGCCACTGCGTTCAGACAATATAGCGGCCTGTCTCCATCGGTCTATCGGCAGTGCAATAGATCTAATATTTAAATCGACTTTGAAATGGAAAAAATTAATAAATTCCTGTTTTGTGCAATGATTCAAATGGGTTTAGTGGAAATTCAAAAGTAATTATTAAAAAGCAGTAAGAGAATAAACACAGCCGGTTGGGTTAGGGGTTCGGTAAGATTTTTCTGAGTATCCAGATTCAATCAATCGCCATAACGGTGTGAGGGGCGGTTTTGCGCCGTGAAACCGGCATGCATCAGCGCGTACGGGGGCTGCTTCTTGAACTTTGGCAGCAATATGGTGCTGACACACATTGGTCAGCGTGTTGCGGTGGCGATGAGTACCGAACTTAATGTGGAGCCTGTCACAGCAAGTGGCGCGATCAAGGGGACGTCGAGAAAGTTCTCTGCTCAGTTAAACGGCGGCTCTGAACTTATCCAGGGCTGTTTGCAGGCAAATTCTGCCACTATCACGAATGCCGTGGCGGCTGGCTGTGTTAGTGCCGGGAATACTTGATCTTGCGGTCCCTGACGCGGCTGCGGCACAGCGCTTTCTAAGCCAGGTTCAAGGGTAAAAAAAACATAAAGAGCCTGAAGAGGCCAGCAAGGATGGGGACGATGACGGTGGAGCAGATATTTCTGTTGTATGACGAGCTGACGGGCCTGCAGCATATCGCACGGGAGGCGGAGCAGTGGGGCGTACGGGTTCAGATAGTTGGAACGATAGGGCAGTGCTTGTCATTGGCATCGGCAGCAGGTGTGCAGGCGGCCTTTGCCTTGTCGTGTCAGGCAGACAAGGTTTTTCTGCATATCAATCGTCTGCGCGTTGTCTTTCCTGCAGCGGGCATTATTGTCGTGCGACGAGACAAGATGGCCGGTATGGAGCGGGGGCATCTGATGCTGGCAGGGGCCGATGCCTGCTTTGATCGTGAGGCCCTGCCGGTCGAGGTGGTGGCCTGCGTTCAAGCCTTGCGTCGACGCGGCTATGCCTTGCGGCAAAGCGTGGCACTGGCTGAACCCAATTGCTCCAAAGAAGCACTGGTCGTGTCAAAAACGGGCCCGGAATCCGACTCCTCCTTATGGGAACTGATGGAAGACGGATGGACCCTGCTCACCCCGCGCGGTCAGCCTGTAATGCTGACTCGGGGTGAGCGCCGTATTGTCTTGGCCTTGTTCGCTCTCAGTCCGCAAACCGTAGCGCGCGACCGTTTGTTTCTGCCGGAGGAAAAGGGCGGGGCACAAGTGCGTTCTGTGGATGTTGTCATCAGCCGTTTGAAACGCAAATTGTGGGCTCTCGGCGAGGAGCTGCCGATTCGCTCCGTGCGTGGTCAAGGCTACGCGTTTGTGGGCAGCGTCCCGGCAGTCTGTCAGGAGCTGGCGCGTGAAAGCCTCCGTAAAGACGGGGTTTACGACTGACGGGGACAGGACGGAGAGGGGCTTTCTCGATGCTGAAACGGCATGATATAGACCCTAAAATTTTAAATATGTATAATTGGACGCTCTGGTTCATGGAACCAGCTTCTCGAACTGACCGCTCAGGTGCGACAAAATCGCATAAAAATGGCGGTCTGTTCTTCAACAGGTTGTTGCACAACAACCCGGCTTTTTAGTCCGAAACACCTTGCCCGACCTTCTGGTCGCGGAACAACCAGCCGACTGTCCTGGCGGACATCGGCCTGCAACAGAGCGGCTTGTCTCTGGCCATATTGTTTTTTGTCCGGCCCGCAGACTTGCCGTAATGTGAGGCACTTTGCGTTGTGTCTTGCTTTTTCTCGCTTCGGCTTGTGCCGAGGGCGGGAGCGTGTGCGCGCGCGTTCGGTTTGGGTGCTTCGGTTCAGGTCCTGGGATCTGTGCCGCCCAGCGCGTTATGGCGAAATCGGCACGCATGCGAGCGGGGAAGGCTTGGCCAGACTTCCCGCCGCAGAAGAGAAAGGGAAAAGACATGCAAGAGGCGGAGTTTTTTACACTTTCAAGCACCACGGCAATCTTGCTGCTGCTTGGTTTTTATGGCGCGACATTCTTGATGTCGCTCATGATTGGTCAGAAGAAAGAAAATGTGGACGGATACATGGTATCCAATAGTGCAGTGGGCTTTGGCCTGGCGGCGGCCAGCATGATTGCCACCTGGGTATGGGCCGCGTCGTTTTATGCCAGTGCGACCTCAGGCTACAAGTATGGCTTGTCCGGGCCTTTGCATTACGGGCTGTGGGGTGCCTTGATGATTCTGTTCATCTATCCCTTTGGGAGGCGGTTTCGCCAGTTGGCGCCGCAGGCGCATACCTTGGCCGAGGTGCTGCACGCGCGGCACGGCTCGTCCAGTCAGATGATTATGGCGATTTCCAACGTGGTGGGAAGTGGCATCAGCCTGATGGTGAACTTCACGGCCGCTGGTGCGTTGGTCTCGATCCTTAGCCCTCTGACATTCATTCAAGGTGTGCTGATCGCCGGGTTAGGTGTGTTGTCCTACACCTTGTGGTCGGGATTTCGCGCCTCGGTCATGACCGATTTTGCGCAACTGGTGGCCATGATCCTGTCGGCTGTCATTATTATTCCGCTGATTTTTTTCAATGCTGGTGGTCCAGAGATGGTTCAGGCCAACTGGTGGCGCCTGGACTCCGAACAAGCGAATTTCTATTCGACCAAAGCGATTTTGGAGCAAGGGGCTCCCTACTTTGTCGCGGTACTGGCCTATGCGATTGGTAACCAGACCATCGCGCAGCGCCTGTTTGCCGTGCGTGAAGATCTGATCAAGCCTACCTTTCTGACCGCCACCATTGGCTATGGCGCGGTGGTGATTGGTCTGGGCATGTTGGGACTGCTGGCCCTGTTCACCGGTCTACAGCCTGTAGACGGCAATATGAACAACATCATTCCACAGATGGCATCCACGTATTTGCCACCCTTTGGCATTGCCCTGTTTTTTATTCTGGTTATCGGCTCCCTGTCCTCCACCGCGGACTCGGACCTGGCGGCCCTGTCGGCCATCATGATGACGGATATCTATGCCAAGAACATTGCTCGCGGTCGACCCAACCCCACTCGCATGTTGTGGTGGGGCCGTATCACCATGGTGGTCGCCACGATGGTGGGGGTGATCTTTGCCAGCTTGCGTCTGGATATTCTGGTCATGCTGGTGTTTGTGGGCGCACTGTGGGGGGCAATCGTCTTTCCGGTCATCGTCAGTTTCTACTGGGACCGAGTCACCAACAAGGCGTTTAGCTGGTCGGTCCTGTGTGCCGTGGTGCTGTTTACGATTGTGCGCTTTGAGCTGATCCCCATTGAGGGTGTGGTAGCCGTGTTCTACGAAATAAGCGCTTCGATTGGGGGAGGCGTGGTGGCCGGTCTGATGGCGTTCGCTTTTTTCAACAGCCGTATTGCGATTGCGGTGGGGGTGATTGCGACCGCGGTTCTCTTGCCCAACTTTATCGGTTTCTTGCGTGAGTACATCGTGCTGCTGGGTTCCTTGACCGCTTACGGAGTCAGCGCGGTGGTGTGTGTGGCATTGAGTCTGCGCAGCCAGGAGCGTTTTGATTTTTCCGTGCTGGCCGAGCGTGTGCAGTCGTTTCACTATGACGACACTCCCGCGCCGGGAAAGCAGAAAACGCGGCAGTCACAACAAGGCGAACCCGCCTCGGCCCGCGCCTGAGGGCAGGTTTAAACGACGTAGAAAGGAGAACACGATGCTGATGACAATTTACTTTTTGGTCTGGCCTGTGATGTCGGCCATCATTCTGGTCTTGCTGTTGGGCAATCTGATTCGTGATTGGCGCATGGCCCGCAAGACGGGTCAGTCCATGGTCTAAAAGCAGCAACCCCGTCCTCAGTTGCAGGACGGGATTTTTTTTGAGGGGGGCCGGGGCAAGGCCGGAGGACAGACCAGAGTGCAGACTCCGGACGCTGTTCATGTACAGCCTCGACGACGGATTGCCGGCGTGCCCCGCCGCCCGCCGCTGCGTTGTAGGCCGGTTCTGGCAATGCATCCCCGGATGGCTGATACCCTGCTCCGCTTTGTCCGTCTGACGCAGAGGGGCTGCTCGCCGGGCCTGCAAAAGCTAAAGCCGATACTCCTGTCACTTGGCATCTGTCGATGATGAATAAGGCCATGGATCTGGGTTTTGTGAAGCGTAAGCATCAATAGGCGGTGCCAGTCTCAGATGCGGACTTGCTCATCGAGTGGTATCCGTCTGCGCACAGTGTGCCAAGGCGCTGGCCCTATAGGCTGGGTTTGGCTGTCGTGTGCCGATAAAGAATAAAGATGTTTACTTTTTTTGATGCTTTCTGCTGATGGCCGGAAATAATCAATAGACTAAATTTTGATTATTCATTAATCGAGTATTTCATAATGAATGCTCAATTCATCTTTTTTATTTTTGATACGGGTTATGGTCAATCCATTTAATTCTGCCGTATTTTCAACATGCGTTCCGCCGCAGGGATACTGGCCCAGCTTGCCAATTGCAATCTGACGGTGCCCCTGATGAATGTGGATGGAAATAGGGTGGGCCAACTGAATTTGTTCCCTGCAGCGGGCCGATAAGTCTTCCAGGCTAGGAGGCAGCGCATTGTTGGACTGACGAAACACGAGCCGCGCCTCGCCCGGCCAGTGATGCGCCTTGATCGCTTGCCAGCCAGTCTGCTCAAGCAGATGGCCGATCAGGTGGCCGGCAGTATGCAAACGTGCATGCGCAAGCCTGTGCATCTGATCGATTTTCATTTCTACCGGCCCCAAGGGCAGGCTCACCGGTAGATAGTGCAAAACCTGTCCGTCGCGGTTTTGGGTCACATGCAGAACTTCGTGTCCGTTTAATGTGCCTTTGTCGCAAGGCTGACCACCACCTTGGGGATGGAATAAGGTTTTATCCAGCCGAACGACATAGCGCTCATTTTCCGAGTGATAACACTCGAGGATTTCTGTTTTGCCAAAAAGTTTATGGCTGGTCAAATATAATTTATCGTGCATTTCATAATCGATGGGTGGGTGCTCATGCATTGTAGGCGTAGTAGCCCCCCCTGATAATTGCAATTCAACGACATAATTTATTCCCTATGAGCACAAGTAACCTCACTTCCTTGATGAGCGACATGGTGGTGTTTGTCAAAGTCGTGGAGACGGGCAGTTTTTCCGAAGCTGCTCGCCAGCTGGGCAATACCCCCTCGGCAGTCAGCCGTTCCATTGCACGTTTGGAAAAAGGGCTGGGAACCCGGGTGCTGCAGCGCACCACGCGTAAACTGCGCTTGAGTGACAGCGGTCAGGCAATTTATGAACATGCGCGTGACATGTTGGCCTGCGCACAGGCCGCGATGGAAATATCGGGGCAGTTTCAGACGGAGCCAGAGGGTCTTATACGCTTGAGTGTTCCTAAAGCGGTGGGGCATTTTCTGATTCATCCGCACATGCCTGACTTCTTGACCGCGTACCCCAAAGTGAACGTGGTGATGAGTCTGGATGACCGCTATACGGACCTGATCGACGATCAACTGGATCTGGCCATTCGTATCACCGACCAGCCGCAGCCGGGTTTGATGGGGAGACATCTGAGCGATATTCGACATGGTCTGTATGCCAGCCCGGACTACGTGGCGGCACACCCGTTGCCCACGCATCCGCAGCAGTTGCGCGAGCACAGTTGCATCTATTTAGGGGAAGCGCCGAGCGATTCACGCTGGCGTTTCAGCAAGGGCGGTAAGGTTCTGAACGTGACGGTTAGCGGCCGCTATGCGGCCAACCACACCGGAGTCCGGCTCGACGCCGTAGAGCGAGGGCTGGGAATCGGCAGCCTGCCGCGCTTTGTCGCCAAGGGAGCGGAGCAGCAAGGGCGTATCGTACGCGTCTTGCCCGATTGGGAGTTCCGGACGCAATACTGTGGTGCCCTGTGGGCGCTGTATCCGCCCACTCGCCATTTACCCCCCAAACTGCGGGCGATGGTGGAGTTTCTGGCGGGGCGGCTGGGAGGGGGTAAAGGGGAGGTCTGGGGGCCGTCGCCTTAACGGGCATCATCCGAATGGATGTGCAGGGCTTCCAGAAAACGCGACACCATATTGTAGGTGGCGATGGTGGCCGTCAGCTCAACGGTCAAGCGTTCATTGAAATGCTGCCGTATGGCCTGGAAGATGGCAGGCTCCACTTGTACCTGCAGGGTCATGGCATCGGTATAGGCCAGTACGGCACATTGAATGGGTGTGAACTGATCGGAGTCCTGCCAGTTGGATAAAGCATCGAGCTGCGCCTGACTCAGGCCCTCTGCAAGGGCGATCGGGGCGTGCTGATCGGCTTCGTAGGGAGCGCGGTTCAGCAAGGCCACGCGCATGATGACCAGTTCGCGCAAGTCGCCCGGCAGACTGCTGTGGTGGCGTATGCCGGTCAGGTGATTGAGCCAGCCCTTGGCAATGGGCGCGCTGTGCAGCAGCATCTGGTACAGGTGCAGCACGCTGCCGCGTTCGGCAATAATTTGCTCGACCAAGGGAGCCGCATCGGGGGCGCTCAGGTCTGCATAAGGTAGGCGGGCCATGATTCTCCTTTCTGTGTTGAGGGAAATGGCGGCATGTAGGCCGCCAGTTATAGGACAGAGCGCCGGCTCCTTGTCACCTGCTCGGGTGGTCAGGCAGACGCTCGGGACGTTCAGACTTGACGAGGCAGGACGCGTTCCAGGGTGTGTGTCAGCCGCTTCACGATCTCGTGAATATCCGCTTCCGTGCAGATAAAGGGCGGTGCCAGCAAGATATGATCGCCGTGAACCCCATCAATGGTGCCGCCCATAGGATAGAGCATCAGCCCCTGTGAAAACGCCTCTTGCTTGATCCGCGCATGCGTTTTCAGGCCGGGGTCCAATGCCTGTTTGCTGGCCTTGTCCTGTACCAGTTCAATACCCATGAACAGGCCGCGACCGCGGATATCGCCCACATTGGGATGCTCGTCCAGAGCCTGGTGCAACTCACGACGCAGTTGTTCGCCCCGTTGGCGTACATTTTCCAGCAACTGCTCGTGTTCAATCACTTGTTGCACGGCCAGGGCGCCGGCGCAGGCCGTCGCGTGCCCCATATAGGTATGACCATGCTGGAAAAAGCCCGAGCCGTTCAGGATGGCCTGATAGATCCGGTCACTGGCCAGCATGGCGCCGATCGGTTGATAGCCGGCTCCCAGCCCCTTTGCAATGGCCATGATGTCCGGTACAACGCCATCCTCTTCACAAGCGTACAGGTAGCCGGTGCGGCCCATGCCGGACATGACCTCGTCCAGAATCAGCAAAACGCCGTGCTTGTCGCAGACCTGACGGATTTTTTTCCAGTAATCGCCCACGGGTGCCAGGGCACCGGCGGTTGCGCCAACAACGGTTTCGCCTACAAAGGCGGCCACATTTTGGGGCCCGAGACGTTCAATGGTGTCGTCCAGTTCCTGGGCCAGCCGGTCGGCGTATTGCTCGTCGCTTTCATGGCTGCCTTGATCGCGGTAGGGGTAACAGGGGGAGACATGCTGGGCAGGAGCGAGCAAGGGCAGGAAAGGCTTGCGACGCCATTCGTTGCCGCCGATCGCCAGTGCGCCCAGCGTATTGCCATGATAGCTTTGGCGACGTGCGATAAAGATATGGCGTTCGGCTTGACCTATTTCCACGAAATATTGTCGAGCCAGCTTCAGGCTGGCTTCCACCGCCTCGGAGCCGCCGGACAGAAAATAGACATGGTCCAGATCGCCGGGCGCACGGCTGCTCAGAAAGTCCGCCAGACTCTCTGCGGCCTGGCTGCTGAAAAACGAGGTATGGGCGTAAGCAATCTGATCGAGCTGATGCTTGATGGCGTCAATCACGACAGGGTGACTGTGTCCCAGGCAGGAGACGGCTGCCCCGCCGCTGGCGTCGATATAGGACTTGCCTGTGCTGTCAATGATATGGATGCCATCGCCTTTGACTGCATAGGGCAAGGTTTGTTTTGGGTTGCGATGAAAGACGTGTGTCATGGCGCAGATCCGGAAAGTAAACGCATAAGGGTTTTCAACGTATGTTGAAACTATAATAATACTTTCAACAAATAAATCATCTTTGTTGAGGTGGCAGGGGTGGATAAAGACCTCACTGTTGCGTTCAGACTGCATTTGTACCCGATATATACTTGGTATCCCTTTTTAAGCGTGTTGGCCCATGAACTCCTTGAGCACTTTGACCGAGCGTATTCAGGCGGCTTTTGCCTGCATGTCGCCCCAGTTTCAGCAAAGCGCGCGCTATGTGCTTGATCACGCCGATCAGGTGCCCTTGATGTCCATGCGACAGTTGGCCGTACAGGCCCAGGTGCAGCCGGCCACGCTGCTGCGCTTTGCCCGGTCTTTGGGCTTTGATGGTTGGGCGCCGTTCAAGGCCGTATTCACCCAGGCCCTGCACGGTCAGGGGGCGCGACGCTATGCCGAGCAAGCCCGCGCCGTGGTGCGCAACCGCCGCAAAGAAGACCGCCTGGCGCAGGTGCTGACCGTGCAAATGGATAATCTGGCCGTATTGCGGGAGGTCAACGAAACGCGCTTGCCTCAGGCCGTGGCGCTGCTCAGCAAAGCCAAGCGGGTGTTTGTGGCAGGGTTCAGGGCCTCTTTCGCGCCCGCGTTTTCTTTTCATTACCAGTACCGCCTGTTTCGCCCCTCGATTGCCTTGTTGCGCGGCGAGTCCGGCACCCTGGATATGGATTTGCGGGCCCTGCAAAAGGGCGATGTGCTGGTCTTGTTCGGTTTTGCTCCCTATTCCCAGGAAGCGGTGTTGGCTCATGGGGCAGCCCAGCAGGCGCAGGCACATATTCTGGCGATTTGCGACAGCTTGCTTGCCCCTATTGCGCAGCAGGCAGATGCCACATTATTGTTTGGAACCGACAGCCCGTCTTTTTTTCCTTCTCTGGTTGCCGCTCAGGCGCTGGTCGAGGTCTTGCTGGAACAGGTTCTGGCCAAGGCGGGCAGTCGTGCTGTAAGCGGTATTGAGTTGGTTGAAAATCAATTGCACCAGTCTGGTGCCTACTGGAAATAGACGCGATGGCTAAGTTGTCCTATCTGGAGTTAACTGGTGGTCCCAAAGAAATTGGCCATTCTTTGGGACGTTTTGGAGCCCCCGCCGTGCATGCCTATTTGCTCAGCTCAACAGCTTGGCAAGGCATCATGCAATTTAAGGGGACGGCTGTTGCCACTGAGCTGGCGCAGTATACCGAGCGTTATTTTCCCCGAATATGGACCGAGCTCCAGGGCCTGGCATTGGGTCTGGAGCTCCCCTTTGAGGACGTGTTTTTGTGGAATTGCCGTGGCGATTTGTGGGCCATGGCCCCGGACGGCTGCACGACCGTGCAGTTGCCAGCCCAGGGTGAGCCTAGACTGGTGCACAACGAAGACGGTGACCCGGGTTTTGCCGGTTATTGCGGGGTGGGCAAATTCATTCCTGACAGTGGCATGTCATTTGTGTCGTTCCTGTATCCGGCCTCCTTGCCCGGGCACAGTTTTGCCGTGACACAGGCCGGGCTGGCCATGACGGTCAATAATGTCCGCGCCCGCCATGCCACCCCTGGCGTGCCGCGTATGGTTCTGACCCGCGCCATGCTGGATCAGCCTGACCTTGATCAGGCAGTGAGCCTTTTGCAGGACCATCCCCGCTCGGGAGCGTTTCACCTGAGCCTGGCCCAGCGGGGCGATACGCGCCTGCTAAGCGTGGAGTTCAGTGCGCAGGCCGTTTCGGTCCAGACAATTGAACGCAATCAGTTGCATGCCAACCACGCTGTGCACGAGTCCATGCAAGGGTTTGAACAGCGTATTACCCGATCCTCCGAATTGCGCCAGGAGCGCGGCGACGAGTTGCTCTTGCAAGCCGGTTCAGCCGTCGATCCCTTGAAAATTCTAGCGGACCAGCACCACGTGCAGTTCCCAATCTGGCGTTGTGACCCTGATGACAGTGACAGGGAGAACACCTTGGCAACCGTGGATATTCAGGTGGGCAGCCAGTCTCTGAAATGGCAGGTCTACGAAGATCCGACCGATCAACCCGTGCTGACCTTTGCGGATGTCACCCGCATCGATCAGGTCTGAAGATGAAAATAAACAGGGCCCTGTCAATGCAGGGCCCTGTGCGTAACGGGGTAACGCGCTACGACGCAATCAGCTTGTGGACGATTCGTGGCGCTTGGGTTCCCAGAGGACATCGGGGCGGCCCGCATGGCGGTTGAGGGTACGCGCCAGCACAAACAGCAAATCCGACAGCCGGTTCAGGTACAGGCGTGGACCATCCTGTGGCAAGGCCTCCGAAGGGACGGCCACGACACTGCGCTCGGCACGTCGTGCCACGCAACGCAGCACATGCGCCTGTGCCGCGGCCGGACTGCCGCCGGGCAGAATAAATTCCTTCAGTATCCCCAAGGGTTCGTTGTAATGGCGTATTGCCGCATCCAGGCGCTCCACATGGACTGAACCGATGACCTGATGGCCAGGAATGCACAGCTCGGCTCCCATATCGAACAGATCGTGCTGGATATCGGAGAGCAGGGCGTCGACATCTTCGGGCAGCTCCAGGCTGCGCAGCACACCAATATGGCTGTTCAGCTCATCCACATCGCCCAGGGCGTGAATCAGGGCTGCGGTTTTGGGCACGCGGCTGCCATCGCCCAGGCCGGTCGTCCCGTCGTCGCCCGTGCGAGTGCTGATAATGGAAAGTCGTGTGGACATAATTTAGCCTTGTGCTTCTGCGGGCACGGGTGTGCCATTGGCCATATTGACCAGGGCCTCTCCGGTGACACGAACCACGCGCCAGTCTTGCAACACCTGGGCGCCTTGATGCTGATAAAAATCAATGGCGTTCTGGTTCCAGTCCAACACCACCCATTCCAGGCGGCCGCATCCCTGAGTCACCGCCATCTGCGCTAGATGGCGCAGTGCTGCGGCACCCAGACCTTTTTTACGGTGGGCAGGATCGATGTACAAATCCTCCAGATAGATGCCGCGGCGATCCAGAAAGCTGGAGTAGTTGTAAAACCACATAATGTAAGAAATTATGGTGTCGGGCTGGCCCTCAGGGGTGATGACCAGACAGTAGGCGCTGGGCTCATCCGAGAAGAAACTGTTGCGCAGCGACTCGGCGCTGGCCTTGAAAATATGCTCCAGTTTCTCAAAGGAGGCCATATCGCGCATCAGGCCCAAAATGGCGGGAATGTCGGCGGGAGTGGCTGGACGCAGCACATACCCTTTAATAAATTCGCTCATGCTTTTGCAAAGGTTTAGCGTTATGCTTGATCGGAAACAGACGCAGCAGGCGTCCGAAAGTAGGCATTATGAGCTAATTGTTCAGCTCTGCCCAATTTGCAGGAGTGAAAAATGACGTGGACAAAACGGGGCGCGGCTCTGGCGCTGGGAGCCTTGGGAGTCATGGCTGGATCGGCTTATGTCGTGGTGGCCCAGGCCCAGGAAGCCAGTGCATCGGGCGAAGTTCGTCGACTGGACACGGCAGCAGGCAAAATCACCATCAAGCATGGTGAGATCAGCGAACTGGAACTGCCCGCCATGACATTGGTGTACAAAATTGATCCTGCCTTGCTGGCCGACATCAAACCGGGCGACAAGGTGAAATTCACGGCCAAGCGTGACGGCGGGGATTACGTGGTCATCAAGATCAGTAAATAAGCCGTGTCAAAAACCATATGAAAAGCCGGGTTCGCCCGGCTTTTTTCTGCCCCAGGCAATCAGGCGGTCGGTCACGGCATGTAAAGTCGCGTGATAAGTGTAGAGGCGGTCGACATAGAGGGCCGACGAGTGGGGCGGGATGGGCAGCGACGCTTGGTGCTCTGGGCTTGCAGGGAAATGGGACGGGATAAAAAACGGGGGCAGATTCTTCTGCCCCCGTTTGTGCTACTACGACTGTCCGCCGCTTACAGCACGTAGCGTGCCAGATCCTGGCTAGCTGCGGTTTCCTGCAACTGCTTGTTCACATAATCGGCGTCGATGACCACACTTTGCTCACCGTGGCTGCCAGCGCTGTAGGACAGTTCTTCCAACAGTTTTTCCATGACGGTGTACAAACGACGGGCGCCGATGTTTTCGGTGCGTTCGTTTACATCGAAAGCCAGTTCGGCCAGACGCTGGATGCCGTCTGGGCGGAAGTCCAGTTTTACGTCTTCGGTGCCCAGCAAGGCGGTGTATTGCTTGGTCAGGGACGAATCGGTGGCCGACAGAATCTGCACAAAATCCTGAGCGCTGAGCGATTCCAGTTCCACACGAATAGGGAAGCGGCCTTGCAGTTCGGGAATCAGATCCGAGGGGCGGGACAAATGAAAGGCGCCCGAGGCAATGAACAGGATGTGATCGGTCCGCACCACACCGTATTTGGTGGTGACGGTGGTGCCTTCTACCAGCGGCAGCAGGTCCCGTTGCACGCCCTGGCGGGAGACGTCGCCGCCACTGCCTTGGCTTTCGCCGCGCGCGGTGATCTTGTCGATCTCATCCAGGAATACAATCCCGTTCTGTTCGGCATTGGCTACCGCGGCCGTGCGCAAATCGTCCTCGTTCACACGACGGGCAGCCTCTTCTTCGGTCAGTTGCTTGAAGGCTTCCTTGACCGTCAGCTTGCGGGCTTTGGTCTTTTCCTGGCCTAGGCCGGAGAACATGCCGCGTAATTGCTCGGTCATTTCTTCCATGCCGGGAGGGGCCATGATTTCCATGCGAGGCATGGCCTGGGCCATCTCGATTTCAATCTCGGTATCGTCCAGCTTGCCTTCACGCAGGCGCTTGCGAAACACTTGGCGTGCCGAGTTATCTTCACGCTGCGGTTGGCCGTGGGCATCACGTGAAGGCGGCACCAGCACGTCCAGAATGCGGTCTTCAGCGGCTTCCTCCGCCTGAGTGCGGACACGGCGCATCTCGATCTCGCGGGTTTGTTTGACCGAAATATCCACCAGATCGCGGATGATGGTTTCGACGTCACGGCCCACATAACCCACTTCCGTGAATTTGGTGGCCTCAACCTTGATGAAAGGCGCATTGGCCAGCTTGGCCAGACGGCGGGCGATTTCGGTTTTGCCCACGCCGGTGGGGCCAATCATCAAAATGTTCTTGGGCACGATCTCGCTGCGCAGGGGCTCGGCAACCTGCTGGCGGCGCCAGCGGTTGCGCAGGGCCACGGCCACAGAGCGTTTGGCCTTGCCCTGGCCAACGATATGCTTGTCCAGTTCGGAGACGATTTCTCCGGGAGTCATATTAGGTGTAGACATGGTGGTGTATCCGGCTGTCAGAGTGTTTCGACGATATGGTTCTGGTTGGTGTAGATGCACAGATCACCTGCGATCTCCAACGATTTCTTGACGATGTCGGCAGGTGCCATATCGGTGTTTTGCAGCAAAGCCAGGGCTGCGGATTGCGCATAGGAGCCCCCCGAACCAATGGCAGCCAGGCCATGCTCGGGCTCCAGCACGTCGCCATTGCCGGTCAGCACCAGCGTGTGCTCTTTGTCCGCCACCAGCAGCATGGCTTCCAGACGGCGCAGGACGCGATCGGTACGCCAGTCGCGCGTCAGTTCGACGGCAGCGCGCAACAGGTTGCCCTGATGCTTTTCCAGCTTGGCTTCAAAGCGTTCCTGTAGGGTGAATGCGTCGGCAGTCGCGCCGGCAAAACCGGCCAGGATGCTGTCGTTGTACAAACGGCGGATCTTGCGGGCCGTGCCCTTGATGACAACATTGCCCAGGGTGACCTGACCGTCGCCACCGATGGCGACTTGATCTCCGCGGCGTACACAGACAATGGTAGTGGCGTGAAATTGTTCCATGATTTCCTTCCTTTAAGTTTTCCATCTGGGGGCCGGGTAAAAAATTTCAAGCGCGTGACAGCAGGAAGTTTTTTCAGGGCCTGGCGGGAGTTTGTCTTTGGGCAAGACAGAGGATAAGCGGGACGGAGGGCCAGGCCGTGCATGGCGCACTCAGCACGGTTCGGGCTGTGCCGCTTGTCAGGCTGCCCGCCCGCCGCCAGTTCTGCGTGTCAATCCGCTTTAGCTGCTGCGGGTTCGCCTGGGCCTACGTGTTTCCTGGCCGATTTGCCTGGCGGGGCGCGTGAAACGCAGGGGCAAAAAAAAGCCCGCCAGAATGATCAGGCGGGCTTTTTGTCGGGGCATGAGCGAATCAGCCTATCAGTCCCCAAACATCTTTTGACGCTTCTCGCGACGCTCCTGGGCTTCCAGCGACAGGTTGGCGGTCGGGCGGGCCAGCAAACGGGGCAGGCCGATCGGCTCGCCGGTTTCCTCACACCAGCCGTATTCGCCCGATTCGATCAGGGCGATGGACTGTTGCACTTTCTTGAGCAACTTGCGCTCGCGATCGCGGGTTCGCAGTTCCAGAGCGTGTTCTTCCTCGATCGTGGCACGGTCAGCTGGGTCAGGAACGAACTGGGTTTCACGCAGGTTTTCCGTGGTGGCACCCGCATTGGCCAGAATTTCCTGCTCAAGCTGGCGCAAACGATGCTTGAAAAACTCCAGCTGGGCGGCGTTCATGTAGTCTGACTCAGGCATCGCCAAAAGCTCCTGCTCGGTCAGCAGGGTTGTAGTACTGTCATGTGACTTAGTTGCCATGATGCTTACCTCTTGTTGACGTCTGGGAGCCTGTAACTGTCGTCACGCGCAATCGCTCCGCATTTACTGAATAATTATTAATTCAGACCAGGCAATTCTCCAGGCCCTGGGTGAATATATCTTGGGGCAGCTTGCGGCCAATAAAGACCAGCTTGGTGCCTTTCTTATCTTTGGCCAGCCAGGCATTGCCGGGCTCGGCGCTCATCATCATGTGTACGCCTTGAAAGAGCATACGACGATTGATGCCCTTCAGATACAGAATGCCTTTATAGCGCATCAGATCTGGTCCAAATACCTGAACAATGCCCGACAGGAAATCTTCGAGGCGTTCGGGGTCAAAAGGACGATCCGAACGGAACACGAAGGCTCCGATTTCGTCATTGTGAGCGGCGTGTCCGTGGTGATGATGGTGGTGATCGTGGCCGCAGCCCGGACCGCACTCGCCTTCATCGCCGTGGGCATGATCGTGGTGATGATCATGGTCGTCAGCCGCATCGGGATGCTGCTCTGCCAGGAATTGCGGATCAATGTCCAAAATGGAGTTCAGGTTGAAACCGCTGACTTCCAGCAAATCCTTGATATCGGTTTCACCAAAGTGAACTGGCGTAATGGTGGCCCGCGGATTGATACGGATCAGACGGGCGCGCAGGGCCTCGTACTCGGCATCGTTGACCAGATCTTTTTTGGAGATCAGCAGGCGGTCCGCAAAGCCAACCTGTTTCTGGGCTTCTTCCTGCTGGTCCAGCGTGGCCATGCCATGTTTGGCGTCCACCACGGTGATGACCGCGTCCAGCCGATAGTAGTCGGCAATATCATCGTCCATGAAGAAGGTCTGACAGACCGGGCCGGGGTTGGCCATGCCGGTGGTCTCGATGATGACGCGTTCAAACTTCAGCTCGCCCGCCTCGCGACGCACACGCAAATCGTTCAGGGTGCGCATCAGGTCGCCACGTACCGTGCAGCAGACGCAACCGTTGCTCAGCTCAACGATTTCTTCTTCGGAGTCCTGTACCAACAACTCATTGTCGATGCCTTCCGGTCCGAATTCGTTCTCGATGACGGCAATGCGTCGACCGTGATATTCGCTCAGGATGCGCTTGAGCAGCGTGGTCTTGCCAGCGCCCAAAAAACCAGTCAGCACCGTGACTGGAACCATGTTTTTCAGATCTGATGCCGCGTTCATAAACATGCCTCGCAGTGGCGGGCGAAAGGTACAAGGCACGGCCCTTGCCGCGGCTTCCTGTACCCCCCTGCTCCGCACGAAAACAACGTGCGATTACATCACAGCCTTGCCTGTTGGGCAAACGGTGATCTGTAAAAATTCACAGAGGTTTGCCAATCGATCGAGGAATATATACTGATTGGCGGCAAAATACCATGTTTTAGCGGGCAGATAAGGGTTTTCGCTCGTTTTTAGCCGCGACGCAACGCTGGCACAGGCCGCGCAGCTCGGTTTCGTGGCCCGACAGGGCAAAGCCGGCACCGCGTACGCAGTCAGCCAGCCTTTGGCTCAGGTCCGGTGCGCACAGTTCCACCACGGTGCCACACTGGGTGCAGACAATCAGCAAGTCGTGGGGGTGGCCGCCGGCATCCACACAGGCAGTCCAGGCATTGACGGCATCCAGACGGTGGATCAGGCCTTCCTCTGTCAGAAAGTCCAGGGCGCGGTACACGGTAGGGGGCTTGGCCCCAGGCTGGAACTCGCGAACCAGATCCAGCAGTTCGTAGGCGCGCAAACTGCGCTGGGCCTGAATCAGGATTTCCAGTACCTGACGGCGAATTGAAGTCAGCCGTTTGCCGCGCTCCAGGCAAAGCTGGTCCGCGGTAGCAAGCTGGTCTTCAATGGCGGCGGGCGTAAGAATATGTACAGGCATGGCGCTTGATGGGTTGTTTGTTATGTTATAACATCTTTAGAGAAATTAAATATCCTCATCCAGCCGCATTATCCCTGTTTCATGTCCTGTCCTCAATTTCCCTCGACTTTCCGCAGTCCGGCGCCGCGCCGTTCGCTCTTGCTGGCCTCGGTCGGGCAGCGCGTACTGGGCGCTTTGTGCGTGGCTGCTGCGCTGTGGCTGCTGACGGCCTGGGCCATGGGCGCGTGGTAAGGGCATGAGTTCACATCAGACCTTGATCGAGCTGGATCATGTGGCGCTGGGCTGGAAAGACAAAATTGCTCTGCGTGATATCAGCGGTTGCTTTACCCGAGGCTCCTTGACAGCCATTGTGGGGCCAAACGGGGCGGGCAAGTCCACCTTACTCAAAGGCTTGACCGGGCAGATCAATCCGCTCAAGGGGCGGATTGTTGTCGATAGTGGCTTTTTGAATGAATTGGCCCTGTTGCCGCAGATGGGGGATCTGGACAAGAGCTTTCCCGTGACGGTGCATGACCTGGTTGCCATGGGGGCCTGGAAGCGGGTCGGAGCCTGGGGCGGTTTCCCCAGGGCGGAGCATGAGCGGATTGCCCATGCGCTCGAACAGGTCGGTCTGGCGGACTTCGCCCGGCGTTCCATTGGCACCTTGTCGGGCGGGCAGTTACAGCGTGCCTTGTTTGCGCGCATGATCATGCAGGACGCCCAGATTTTGTTGCTGGACGAACCCTTTGCCGCGGTGGATCGCGCGACATCGGATGAATTGATGAGCTTGATTCTGGATTGGCATCAACAGGGCCGTACGGTCATGGCCGTGCTGCACGACCTGGATATGGTGCGTAGCTGCTTTCCGCAAACGGTGCTGCTTGCCGGACAAGTTGTTGCCTGGGGGGAAACCGAAGCTGTGCTGACGCCGGAGAATCTGCATCTGGCCCGGCATTTGTGCGCGGGGGACTATCTGTGATGGCACTCATTGATGTTCTGTTCGGCCCTTTCATGGACTTTGGCTTCATGAAGCGCGCTCTGGCCGGTTCCTTCGCCCTGGCCGCAGCGGCCGGGCCGTTGGGCGTGTTTCTGGTGCTGCGTCGCATGAGTCTGATGGGCGATGCCATGGCGCATGCCATTTTGCCTGGGGTGGCGGTGGGGTTTCTGACGGCCGGCCTGTCTTTAAGTGCGATGGCCATAGGGGGCATGATTACGGGCCTGGTGGTGGCCTTGCTGGCCGGATTGGTCGCGCGCCTGACTCCACAGCGTGAGGACGCCAGTTTCGCCGCCTTTTATCTGGTGTCTCTGGGGTTGGGGGTGCTGCTGGTGTCGCTGCGCGGCTCCAATATGGATTTGATTCATGTGCTGTTTGGGACGGTACTGGGCCTGGATGATGCGTCCTTGCTGCTGGTCACCAGCAGCACGACGGTCACCTTGGTGATCCTCGCGCTGGTCTTTCGGCCCCTGGTGCTGGAGTGCATGGACCCGATTTTTTTACGCACCCAAGGGGGCCGCGGCTCGCTGGTTCATATGCTGTTTTTGTTCATGCTGGTCATTACCCTGGTGGCCGGCTTTCAGGTTCTGGGGACCTTGATGGTGGTGGGGATCATGATGCTGCCCGCTGCCTCGGCCCGGTTCTGGGTGTATTCCGTGGGCCGGCAAATGCTGGTGGCGGCCTTGCTCGGCATGATCAGCGCGTATCTGGGCTTGCTGTTTTCCTACTACTACAACGTGCCGGCCTCTCCCGCGATCATTCTGGCGGCTGGTGCGTTTTACTTTCTTTCCATCACCTTTGGCCCTCAAGGCGGTTTGCTGCGTGCGTATTCCCAATGGCGCGCGCGGCGTCGGCGCATGGCCTCTCTCTTGGAGCATGATCGATGAAAATGCGAGACATTCATTCAGGCCGCGCCGTACTGGCGCTGGGCTTGCTGGCACTGAGCCTGTCCGTACAGGCGGAACCCTTGCGCGTGGTCAGCAGCTTTTCGATCCTGAACGACATGGTCAAGGAGATTGGCGGCGACAAGGTGATAGCCAGCACGATTGTGCCCGCCAATGGTGACGCCCATGCCTTTGAGCCACGCCCCAGTGACGCCAAGTCTCTGGCCAATGCGCAATTGCTGGTAATTAACGGTCTGGAGTTCGAGACCTGGCTGCCGCGTTTGCAGCAGGCCGCGGGTTATCAGGGCCCGCAGGTCGTGGCTACGGCGGGCATTACGCCCTTGGCGTTTGAGGGCGGTCACGATGACCATGCCGACCACGACCACGACCACGATCATGATCGTGCCAAGGAACCCGCCCACGCCCATGAGGCCGGACATGCTCCACAGGGCGAGAAAGAGCCCGGCACCCATGATGACAGCCATCAGCATGGCAGTCAGGACCCACATGCCTGGCAAAGCCTGGCCTTGGCGCAAATATATGTGCGCAATATCAGCCAGGGGCTGGAGCAAGCGGACCCAGCCAATGCGGACTACTATCAGCGCCGTGCCAAGGATTATGCGCAACGCATTCAGGAACTGGATGATTCCATCAAGGCTCGCCTAGAGGCAGTGCCGGTCGACAAGCGCAAGGTCATTACGTCCCACGATGCCTTCTCCTACATGGGCAAGGCCTACGATATTCGCTTTATTCCTCTGGTGGGCGTCTCCAGCCAGGCGGAGCCCTCGGCGCGGGACATTGCGCAAATTGTTCAGCAGGCTCGTCGTGAACAGATTCAGGCCATTTTCGTGGAAAACACGGTCAGCGCGAAGCTGGTAGAGCAAGTTGCGCGTGAAACCGGGGCGAAAGTGGGCGGGACTTTGTATTCCGACGCCTTGGGGGAGCCCGGCTCCGGCGTGGACACCTACTTGGGCATGATGCGCTCAAACACGGATCAACTGGTCAAGGCCTTGCAGCCCTGATTCACTCCTCCGGCTTGTCACTGGCCCGGTTCTTGCGTTGTGCCCGAGGGTGGGCCTGATCGTAAGCCTGGGCCAGGTGCTGAAAGTCCAGCCGTGTGTAGATCTGGGTGGTAGAGATATTGGTATGACCCAAGAGCTCCTGTACCGCCCGCAAGTCCTGGGCCGATTGCAGCAAATGGCTGGCAAAGCTGTGACGCAGGCTATGGGGATGCACATGGACGGGCAGGCCGCTGGCGCGGGCGTAGTTTTCCAGTTCCTGCTGGACGACACGCGGGTGGATCCGCGCTCCTCGTGCCCCCAGAAACAGCGCGGCATTGGCATCTGCGTTATGGGCCGGCGAGGCCAGAATCGGACGTTTTTTCAGCCACGCCTGCAAGGCCTGGGCGGCCTTCTCGCCAACCGGCAGGCGCCGCGTCTTGCCACCTTTACCACTCACAAGCAGTTCGCGCTCTTGCAGCAATAACCAGCTTTTGGATTGATGCTGGGGGCTTTGGTGATAATGGGTGTCCAGGCTGACCAGTTCGGCCAGGCGCAGTCCGCTGGAATAAAACAGCTCGAACATGGCCTGATTGCGCAAACTGACCGGATCGTCCTGAATAGGTGCGCTGGCGTGGTCCAGCAGTTGCTGGGTCTGGTCTACGGACAGTGCTTTGGGCAGAGGTCGGCCTATCCGGGGAGCCTTCAGGCTGGCGGCAGGATTCAAGGGCCAGCCCAGCGCTTGGGTACGCGACTGATAATAGCCGCGCCAGGCAGCCAGAATGCGGGCCAGACTGCGTGGTGCCATGCCTTGGGCATGCAAGCGGGCCGCGGCCTGCCGTAACTGGCTTTGATTTAGCGTGTCGGGGTCGGTGCCGGGATACTGCGCCAGCAAATGACGTAAGTCGTTCCGGTACGCACTGAGAGTGTGTTCCGAATAGCGTTTTTCCTGCCTGAGTTGATTTAGCCAGTTTTGCATGGCCGGACTGAGCACCGGGTGGGCGACAGATTGCCCGGGCGAGTGGTCCTTGCTAGCGGTGCAGTCTGGTTTTTTCAGGCCTGACATTCGTTTTGATTAATACGGCTGGGTTTGTGTAAACGCTGCAAGGCCGCGCTGCACAGTTCGCCGATGCCTTCCAGAAAGTCGGTGCCCATATCGACGGTAAAGCGAGAGTCCTCGGGGGAACCCAGCACCAGCAGGCCAAACAAGGTATCGGATTCGGGGAATCTCAAGGGCACGATCGCCACTGACTGGGCATCCTGCTGCAGGTCAGCCAGAAAGTCTTGTTCACGCCGGGGACCGCAATAGGGTTTGAGCAAGGTATAGGCCCAACTGACCAAGGGGTCATCGGCCAGTACCTCGTCCGGATTCCAGCAATGCAGGCGCACGACTGGCATCTCGAAGATGCGTTCCAGGCTGCTGCAAATCAGAGCGGGCAAGGCCGCGGGATCAGACTCGGCCAGCATCTGGCAGTTCCATTGATGCAATTGGCGCGAGATTTTTTCATTGCCCCGGGCATTGGCCACCAGCATGGCCAGTTGGCGTTCGGTTTTCTTGCCGCGTTCGCGCAGCAGCATGATCTGGCGCTCGCCCAGGGAAATGGCGCGGCTTTGATGCGGGTGGGGCACCATCAGTTTGGCAAAAACGTCGGCGTGTGCGTCGAAAAAATCAGGGTTGGCTTTCAAAAACTGGGCCACGTCCACGGCGCTAAGGCTGTTGGGGGTATCCATGTCTAGAAGGTTTCCTTTCTGGCTACGGATGCACACAGTGCATCAATATCGACTTGTCCGGTAAAGACGGTTTGGGCCGGGCCGCTCATGCGTAGCGCCTGTCCGTCCCATTCAATGCGTAGACTGCCTCCACGAGTATCAACGACAACCGGGCTTTGGAGCAATCCCCGGCGTATGCCTGCCACCACAGCCGCACAGGCGCCGGTCCCGCAGGCCAGCGTTTCACCCGCACCGCGTTCGTAGACGCGCAGCTTGATATGGTGGGGATCAAGAATTTGCATGAACCCGGCGTTGACCTTGTGGGCAAAACGGGGGTGGGACTCGATAAACGGGCCGACCGTGGCAACGGGAGCCTGCTTGAGGTCATCGACTACTTGCACCGCATGGGGATTGGAGATGGACACCAGCGACAGGGAGACGGGTTCGGCTTGATCGGGCACGGGCAGCAGCCACAGCGTATCCTCGCCCTGAGCTTTCTGTTCCAGCCCGCTTGGGTCAAAAGCAACATCGGCCGGCGTAAATCGGGTGGTGCCCATCATGACCTCCACGCCGCGCTCCGGATCATCATTCAAGCTGATGATGCCGGTGCTAATTTGCGCACGCAAAGGGTTGGCCGACGACAGGCCTTGCTCATGCACGAAGCGGACAAAGCACCGCGCGCCATTGCCGCAATGTTCGACCTCGCCGCCGTCGGCGTTGAAGATCCGGTATCGGAAGTCGGCGCCGGCTTCGGTTGCCGCCTCCACCAGCAAAATCTGATCGGCACCAATCCCGAAATGGCGATCTGCCAGAGCGCGGGCTCGTTCCGGTGTCAGTTCGATGTCCTGCGTCACACCATCCAGCATGACAAAGTCATTGCCCGCACCGTGCATTTTGCTGAAATGCCAGATTGTGGCTGCGGGTTGGGGTGCAGGAGAGCGATGCATGATGGGGCCTAGTAGATGCCGGGTTGCCCTTCAGGGCGGGTTTTGAAGCGTCGATGTACCCAATAATACTGCGGCGGGTCCTCGCGCACATAGTTTTCGATCAGGGCATTCATGCGTTCGGTGGCCTCTTCCAGGCTGCCTTCACCCGGAAAGTCGGCCATGGGTTCCAGCACCTGAATATGGTAGTGGCCGGTTTGTGCGTCCAGTCGCGAAATCACCGGAATGACCAGCGCGTCCTGGTTTCGGGCGATCTGCGCGGTGGACAACAGCGTGGCCGCCGGAACATTGAAAAAGGGCACGAACGCCGCGCCTTTGGTGCCGAAATCCATATCGGGCAGGTAATAAATTGGCTGACCCTTTTGCAGCGCGCGCATCAGGCCGCGAATACCGTCCTTGCGTGAGATCAGCGGCACCGAGGAAAAGCGGCTGCGGCCTTCATACATCAGGCGATCCACATGGGGGTCGCGTTGCGGAGTGTAGAACGCCACCAAGGGTGAAATGGACATGGACAGTCGTGTGCCCGCTGCATCCATCCCCAGGAAATGCGGGACCAGCAGCATGACCTTGCGGCCTTGTTCCAGGGCTTGGGTAATGTGTTCTTCACCCGTCAGGTGCAGGGTGTTCAAAATGGTGCTGGGCAGGCCGAACCAAAGCAGGCCCCGGTCCAGATAGGATTGAGCCAGCAAGCGAAAGTGCTGCTTTTCCCATTCACGACGGGTGCTTTCGGGGGTGTCGGGAAAACACAGGTCCAGATTGGTACGCACAATATGCCGGCGGCGCGAGGCAAAGCGATGTACCAGTCCGCCCAGCACAGTGCCCCAACGCTGGCGCGTGCGTACCGGGACACGGCCAAAATAGGAAAAAACGGATTTGAGCAGCGGGTAAGAATTAAAACTCATGGGGTGGTATCGCCAGGCAAAGGGGGCGCATCGTGAGGAATTTTGTAGCGGTTATAGCCCCACAGGTATTGGGTGGGGAAGCGCCGGATCATGGTTTCCATGGACTGGTTGATCAGGGTAGCCAGTTCTGTCGGGTCCTCGGGCAAGGGCTCGGGCAGACGCAAGGTATGGATATGCCATCCACGACCTTTGGGCAGGCGCTCGGCAGCAGTCACAATCACAGGCACGTTGGATTGGCGTGCCAGCTTGCCCGCCAGCGTCATTGTCAGGGCAGGGCGACCAAAGAATGGCGCCCATACACCATCTCCGCCGCTGGGAACCTGATCGGGCAACATGCCGACCGACTCGCCCCTGCGAAAAGCACGAACAAATTCGCGCACGCCTTTCATGTTGGCGGGGACGGCATGCATTCCTGGTAATTCGCGCGACGCCACCATCAAGGGCTCCAGGAAGGCTTGGCGGGGGGGGCGGAACATGACGGTCAGCGGTCCTAAACCGGCCAGATAGCGCGCAATCATTTCAAAGCAGCCCAAGTGTGGGGTCAGGTAAAGCACACCGCGCCCTTCGGCATGGGTAGTCTGGAGCAGGGTGGGGTCGTCCGCAGTGCAACGGGCCAGGCACTTTTCCGGATACAACCAGACGCGTGGCGTTTCCAGGATCATGGCGCCGGTTTCTCCGGCCGCTTGTCGAAAAAAAGCGGGGGAGTCGTAACCCGCTTGCCGACAGTGGCTTTGCAGACGGCGGCGATAGCGTCC
Source organism: Alcaligenes sp. HNGD-HTN06 (assembly GCF_049932565.1). Taxonomy (NCBI): domain Bacteria; kingdom Pseudomonadati; phylum Pseudomonadota; class Betaproteobacteria; order Burkholderiales; family Alcaligenaceae; genus Alcaligenes; species Alcaligenes sp. HNGD-HTN06. The sequence goes on from NZ_CP187782.1 coordinate 426,642, forward strand.
GGGAAAAGCGTAAATCAGGCGTCCGATTCCTTTGCCCAGCCCATGCAGGACGGGTAAAGGCAGACGAGCCATCAGACGTAAAAGTGCCGCGAGCATGGGCCTGGCAATCCTTTAGTGTGAAGTTTTGCTGAAATAAATACGTATTTTCGCTTAAAATGGAATGTATCGCTGAGTTAAACGACAACTTGCGGAGCGATCAGGCAGCAATCTGCCCACTATAAACCGCTAAAGCGTCGCGCCCCGTCTATCGTATCCACATCGCTGGCTTCGAGGTGCAACGCAGTTTGTTCAACCTCGTGCTGATTATCAGCCCTTATCCAAGGAAGCTACGCTGTGAACCACAACGACTTTCTCTTTACGTCCGAATCCGTCTCTGAAGGGCACCCCGACAAGGTTGCCGACCAGATTTCCGACGCCATCCTGGACGCGATTTTCGAGCAGGACCCGCAAGCGCGTGTTGCCGCTGAAACCCTGTGCAATACCGGCCTGGTGGTGCTGGCCGGCGAGATCACGACCCACGCCAACGTGGACTACATCCAGGTAGCCCGTGACACCATCAAGCGCATTGGCTATGACAATGGCGACTACGGCATCGATTACAAATCCTGCGCGGTTCTGGTGGCCTATGACAAGCAATCGCCCGATATCGCCCAGGGCGTGGACCGTAGCCCTGAAGAGCTGCTGAACCAGGGTGCCGGCGACCAGGGCCTGATGTTTGGCTATGCCTGCGACGAAACCCCTGATCTGATGCCTGCTCCGATCTGGTATGCCCACCGTCTGGTGCAACGCCAAAGCGAGCTGCGCAAAGATGGTCGTCTGCCCTGGTTGCGCCCGGATGCCAAGTCCCAGGTTACCTTCCGCTATGTGGACGGCCATCCTGCCGAAGTGGACACCGTGGTGCTGTCCACCCAGCACGCGCCTGAAATGTCCCAGAAGGACATTCACGAAGCGGTCATTGAGCACATCATTCGTCCATGCTTCCCATCGGATCTGTTGACCGAGAAAACCCGCTTCCTGGTGAACCCCACCGGCAAGTTCGTGATTGGTGGTCCTCAAGGCGATTGCGGTCTGACTGGCCGCAAGATCATTGTGGACACCTACGGCGGTGCCTGCCCGCACGGTGGCGGTGCCTTCTCCGGCAAGGACCCCTCCAAGGTGGACCGTTCCGCGGCCTACGCGGCGCGTTACGTGGCCAAGAATATTGTGGCCGCCGGTCTGGCGCGTCAGTGCCAGGTGCAGTTGAGCTACGCCATTGGCGTGGCCGAGCCAATCAACATCACCATTTACACCGAAGGCACGGGTGTGATTCCGGATACCGAAATCGCCAAGCTGGTGCGCCAGCATTTTGACCTGCGCCCACGCGGCATTATTGACATGCTGGATCTGCAGCGTCCCATCTACTCCAAGACAGCCGCCTATGGTCACTTCGGCCGCAGCGAGCCTGAGTTCAGCTGGGAGGCCACGGACAAGGCGCAGATTTTGCGTCAGGCCATCTAAGCCTTTTGGGCGAACAGGCAAAGGCCGCATGAGCGGCGCTTTGCAGACGTAGTATCGCGTTGTGGGTTCCCGATCCGGGTGCCCGCAACGTGGGATGAGGCGGGCCAGACTCGGACTCAGACAAAGAAATGATGTTTTTTACCAGTGAGGCTGTCTTCCCAAGAGGAGCCAAACAGGTACAATCACCAACAGTAAATTGCCATCCTCGAGGGGCGTTGCGACAAGACACTGATCTTGCCAGGCTCGGGGTATGGATAGGTGGTATCCACCTTGGAGAACGACGCTCACCACGACCCGCATGGCGGGCTGCTGGTGAGATTCATTTGCTCTCCGTGCAGTCCGCGTGCCGTATAACGGAGCCCGACTGTGACTTTTACCGATTACAAAATTGCCGATATTTCCTTGGCTGAATGGGGCCGCCGCGAGCTGACCATTGCCGAGACCGAAATGCCTGGCCTGATGGCCACCCGCGAGGAATTTGCCGCCTCGCAGCCCCTGAAGGGCGCACGCATTGCCGGCAGTTTGCACATGACCATTCAAACCGGGGTGCTGATTGAAACCCTGACGGCTCTGGGCGCTGAAGTGCGCTGGGCCTCGTGCAATATCTTTTCCACGCAAGATCACGCTGCTGCGGCCATTGCCGCCTCCGGTGTGCCCGTGTTCGCCGTCAAGGGTGAAACCTTGGAAGAGTACTGGCAGTACGCCCACGACATTTTTGACTGGCCCGGCGAACAGGCCAACATGATTCTGGACGATGGTGGCGACGCCACCCTGTTGCTGCATCTGGGCGCCCGTGCTGAAAAAGATCTGTCCGTTCTGGACAATCCCGGCAGCGAAGAAGAGCGCGTCATGTTCGCCTCCATCCGCGCCCGTCTGCAAAACGACAAAACCTGGTATTCCACCCGCCTGGCCCAAATCAAGGGTGTGACTGAAGAGACCACCACAGGCGTGCACCGTCTGTACCAGATGGCCAAGAAAGGTGAGCTGGCTTTCCCTGCCATCAACGTGAACGACTCGGTGACCAAGTCCAAGTTCGACAACCTGTATGGCTGCCGCGAGTCCCTGGTGGACGGCATCAAGCGTGCCACGGACGTGATGGTTGCCGGCAAGATCGCGGTGGTGTGTGGCTTTGGCGACGTGGGCAAAGGGTGTGCGCAAGCGTTGGCTGCCTTGCGCGCCCAGGTTTGGGTCACCGAAGTGGACCCCATCTGCGCCCTGCAGGCCTCGATGGAAGGCTACCGCGTGGTAACCATGGAAGAAGCTGCCGACAAAGCAGACATCTTCGTGACCGCGACAGGCAACTACCATGTCATCGACCGCTCGCACATGGAACGCATGAAAGATCAGGCCATCGTGTGCAATATCGGTCACTTTGACAATGAAATTGATGTGGCCTCGGTGGAAGACCTGGAGTGGGAAGAGATCAAGCCCCAAGTCGATCACATTATTTTCCCCGACGGCAAGCGCATCATCCTGTTGGCCAAAGGTCGTTTGGTGAACCTGGGCTGCGCAACTGGGCACCCCTCGTTTGTGATGTCGGCGTCGTTCACGAACCAGACCATTGCACAAATTGAATTGTTCACCCGTGGCGAGCACTACGAAGCAGGTAAAGTATATGTACTGCCCAAGCACCTGGACGAGAAAGTAGCTCGCTTGCACCTGAAGAAACTGGGTGTGAACCTGACTACCTTGTCCCAGGCGCAGGCAGATTACATCAACGTGCCTGTGCAAGGGCCCTTTAAGGCTGAGCACTACCGCTACTAAAACACACCGGCGTCTTCGGACGCCTGTTCTTGGAGCCCTATCATGACTTTGCTACTTGTCTGGATCCTGAATGCTGTTGCTTTGCTGGTTGTTGCCTACATCCTGCCCGGTATTACCGTGGCCTCGTTTGGCTCAGCCCTGATTGCGGCGCTGGTATTGGGCTTGCTCAATACGTTGGTCAAACCTTTGCTGATTGTGCTGACCTTGCCCATTACCATTGTGACCTTGGGTTTGTTCCTTCTGGTACTGAATGCCTTGGTGTTCTGGTTTGCCGGTTCCATTCTCAAAGGGTTTCAGGTTGAAGGATTCTGGTGGGCGGTGATTGGGGCGATCGTCTACAGCCTGGTTTCCGGGCTGCTGTCGGGATTGTTAATTAAATGAGCAAGAAGCAAACCTTGAGCCTGGAGTTTTTCCCGCCGCGCGATAGCGCGGCGCAGGAAAAACTGGTGCGCACTGCCAAGACCCTGATGGGCTTGAATCCGGCCTATGTCAGCATGACGTTTGGAGCCGGTGGCTCCACACGTGCTGGTACGGTCGATGCGGTGGCATTGCTGCAAAACCTGGGCTTGGATGTGGCACCGCACCTGTCGTGCATCGGTACGGCTCCGGCCCAGTTGGGCGAGATGCTCGATACCTACCGCGATCAGGGCATACGCCGTATTGTTGCCTTGCGCGGCGACTTGCCCTCGGGCATGGGCGGTGACACGGGTGAGCTGCGCTATGCCAGTGATCTGGTGTCCTTCATTCGAGAGCACTATGGCGAACACTTTCACATCGAAGTGGCTGCCTACCCTGAAATGCATCCTCAGGCCACCAGCCTTGAGGAAGACCTGGGTCACTTTGTGAACAAGGTCAAGGCCGGGGCGCATGGCGCGATCACCCAGTACTTCTTCAACCCGGATGCCTACTTCAGTTTTGTGGAGCGGGCCCAGGCTCAAGGTGTCACCATTCCGATCACGCCGGGCATCATGCCCATTACCAACTCGTCTCAGTTGCTGCGTTTTTCGACCATGTGCGGTGCGGAAGTGCCACGCTGGATTCGTTTGCGACTGGCCGATTTTGGTGATGATCGGGCATCGATTCGCGCTTTCGGGATCGATGTGGTGACGCGCTTGTGTCAGGATCTGCTCGATGGCGGGGCGCCGGGTATACACATGTACACCCTGAACGGGGCCGATGCCAGCATGGCTATCTTGCCGAATCTGACTTGGCGTTAAGTTCTCCAGCATCAAAAAAAACCCGCCAGATGGATTTGGCGGGTTTTTTCATGACCCGGCTCAATGGCTCACACCGAGCGTTGCGTCATACGATGCGCGGCGCGGGGGGGCCGGCAAAGCCGGGTTGGCGAACCAGGTGCTTATAGCTGCGGTGCAGGTACGGCCCAGCCTTTGTCGGTCAGCACACTGTCCAGCCGTTGGTCGTGGGGGGCGGGCTGATAAGGCAGGCCCGACAGGTCGCCCACTGCCCAGGCAATACCAATGCTGGTAAAGGCATGGTTTTGCGCTTTTAGCGCCGCCAGGGTCCGGTCGTAGTACCCTTTTCCATACCCTAGGCGGTCGCCTTGGCGGGTGTAGCCCAAAGTAGGGACCAGGACAATGTCCGGTTGCAGGGTTTGGGAGGAGCTCGGGATTTCTATGCCGTAGCGCCCTTTTTCCATTTTCGTCTCGGGTGTCCACTGAACAAAGCTCAGGGGAGCGTCCGCTTCTTTGACGACAGGAAGACAGACATTGAGGCCTTCTTCTTCCACCCATTGAACCAGCAAAGGGCGCAGGTCCGGTTCGTCGGCCATTGGCCAGAAAGCTGCAATGGTGGTGGGTTCGGCACGGCCTTGTTCACGCAGGCGAGTGCGGTTGGTGGCCAGCCAGGTGAACAGGCGGCCCCGGATCAGCAGGGCACCCCGGTTGGTGTCAATGGAGGGCTGCCCGGCTCGCAGGTCTTTTAGTCGCGTGCGCAGCGCGGCTGCGTTATGCTCTACGTTCTGAATCATGGGTGATTTTCTAAAGGCCGTCACTATGGGTATCAACCAGCTAAAGTACCAGAAAACACCAGCTTGGGGCATGGCCGGCGCGCTTCCACGTCCGTCCTTGAGCGCCCTGGTGGTGTTCGCACTGGGTTTGGTCGGCTGTGCGGGTTCGCCCTCGCCGCAGGCCCAGACCCATTCCCCCGAAGCGACAATCACGAATCAAGCCGTACTTGTGCAGCCTGCCAAAGAGGCGGTACGGCGCTGGGATCGCGTCCCGCCTGTTCCGCCGGTGGCACGCCAGGCGCTGATCGACGCGCGGCAAGCCATGCAGGCCAAGCGCTGGAGTGCGCTTGACGCCCTGGCCCCCGTGGCAGCAGACGATCCCGTCCTGGGTTCCTATGCCCAATACTGGCGGCTGCGTCGCCTGTTACAGGACTCGACCACGCCGGTGCCAGACGAGCAAGTCCGTTTGTTTTTGGCCGGCAATCAAGACGAATACCTGGAAAATCGCCTGAAGTCTGATTGGATCGTGGCGGCAGCACGGGCAGGTAACTATGCGCTGGTGCGTGAACTGGCGCCCGTGCATGCGCCCAGCTCGGCGGTGAAGTGCGCTGTGGCGACAGCCCGGAACGTGGCCGGAGAGTCGGTCGATGTCGACGATCTGCTGGCTTCTTTTGCGCCCAGCCAGGCTTGCTGGTCCGCGCTGGATCAACTGTACGCCCGCAAAGTGATCAGCAAGAATCAGGTCCGTGACCTGATGCGGGACGCGCTTGAAAACAACCGTACTGCTCAGGCCCGACGCCTGGCGGCAATTATTTTCACCGCGCCGCAGATGAAGGATTACACCGCCTTGATGGCCTCGCCACAAAAATGGCTCGACCGTAATGTGAACAATAGTTCGGTCAATCCCGAACTGGTGTCGCTGGCCTTGTCTCGCCTGGCCCGCGGTCAGCGGGATTCGGCAGCAGCCTATATCGATCGCACCTGGGCGGGCAAGATTCCCCAGGAAAACCTGAATTGGGTCTGGGGCCAGTTTGGTCTGGTCAGTGCCTTGCGGGTGGAGGATGATGCGGCCAAATGGTATCGCCGCTCCGGTCGTACCCCCATGACGGATTACAACAACGCCTGGCAAGTGCGCGCCGAGTTGCGTCAGGCCACGATCGACTGGAAGCAGGTGGCTGCAGCCATCGATAAAATGAATGATGCGCAAAAGGCGGAGCCGGTTTGGGTGTACTGGTCAGGACGTGCGCATGCGGCCTTGGGACATAAAGACAAGGCTCGTGCCCTGTTTCAGTCCATTGTGGGAGACCTGGGCTTTTATGGGCAACTGGCAACCGAGGAGTTGGGGCTGACCCCGTCCTTGCCGGCGCAACCGCAGCCTTTGACGCCTCTGGATATGCAAGATGCTCGTACCAATGCGGGTCTGTTGCGCGCGGTGGAGCTGTTCAAGCTGGGCTGGCGTCCTGAAGCGGTTCCCGAGTGGAATTTCGCTTTGCGCGGCATGAACGACAGGCAGTTGCGTGCGGCGGCCGAGTTTGCCCGCGAGCAGCATATTTACGATCGGGTGGTCAACACGTCTTTGTTGACCAAGAACGAGATCGACTTCAGCCAGCGTTTTATTGCTCCTTTCGAGGGGCGCGTGACCGAGCAGGCCAAATCCATCAATCTGGACCCAGCCTGGGTGTATGGTCTGATTCGTCAGGAATCGCGCTTTATTACCGATGCCCGCTCGGGTGTGGGGGCGTCGGGCCTGATGCAATTGATGCCCGCCACCGCCAAATGGGTGGCCAACAAGATTGATATGCACGATTTCTCGCCGGCACGGGTGAATGAGTTCGAGGTAAACACGGTATTGGGTACCAACTACCTGAACATGGTTCTGGGTCAACTGGGCGGGTCACAGGTATTGGCCTCGGCAGGTTATAACGCGGGACCTGGCCGTCCCATTCAATGGCGTTCGCGTCTGAATGGCTCGGTTGAAGGGGCCATTTTTGCGGAAACCATCCCCTTTACCGAGACACGCCTGTACGTGAAAAATGTGCTGTCCAACGCGAACTACTACGCCATGATGTTCAGTGGCCGGCCTCATTCGCTGAAGGATCGCCTGGGTGTTATTGCTCCTGGCGGAACGACGACGGCGTCCTTGCCTTGATGATGGCCTGCTCCATGCTTGATGACAGACAACGTGCAGCCCTGGCGGCCCTGATGGGGCCGCCAGATCCGCTGCTGGCGGGCTTGCAGGTGTATGTGGTCGGCGGCGCGGTGCGTGACGCCTTGCTCGGTTTGCCGGCCGGCGACAAGGACTGGGTGGTGGTGGGCGCCCGACCCGAAGACATGGCTGCGCGCGGCTTTGTCCCGGTAGGCGGCGATTTTCCTGTGTTTTTGAATCCTCACAGCAAAGAAGAGTTCGCGCTGGCCCGGACTGAGCGCAAATCAGGTCGCGGCTACAAAGGCTTTACTTTCTACACGGGTACCGATGTCAGTCTGGCCGATGATTTGCGTCGTCGGGATCTGACCATCAATGCCATGGCGGTGGATGCAGCCGGCAATCTGCATGATCCTCTTAATGGGCTGGCAGATTTGCAGGCCCGCTTGTTCCGGCACGTTGGCACCGCTTTTAGTGAAGATCCCGTGCGCCTGTTACGCCTGGCACGCTTTGCTGCGCGCTTTGTCCAGTTCACGGTGGCTGATGATACCTGGGCCTTGGCGCGCGAGCTGGTGGAGCACGGCGAGGTTGACGAGCTCGTGCCCGAGCGTGTTTACCTGGAGGTGGCCAAGGGCCTGTCTGCCAGTCAGCCTGCCCGGATGTTTGAGGTGCTTCAGGAGGTGGGGGCGTTGGAGCGGATCATGCCCGCCCTGACCTACAACGAGCAGGTCGGTCAGCAGGTTCAGATCGCCCGAGATCGGCAGTTGGATCTGGCAGGATGCTTTGCCGTGCTGTGCCATGTTTCCGAGACGCCCGCACAGGTTGCTGAGCAGATACGTGCACCGTCTGAATGGCGTGACCAAGCCCGTTTATTGCCCGTTCTTTTAAGTAGTCCAGCCTTGTTGCAGCCCCGCTCGCAGCCAGAGTTCGCCTTGCAGGTCATGGAGTCTTTGGATGCTTTGCGTAAGCCTGATCGTTTCCAGCAACTGATTCAGGCCGCTGCCTGTTTGAAGGCCGTTCCCGAGCAGGATTGGGACACCTTGCGTCAGATTATGGCCAGTGTGGATGCAGGGGCTGTTGCTGCGCAACACAAGGCTGAACCTGGCAAAATCCGGGAGGCAGTGCGCGCTGCCAGACTGGCGGCCCTGGAGCAGTCGCTCTAGCGTTCCTTCGCTACAGGCCGTGTGCAGGTTCCCGCTTTGGCCGATGCAGCCCATCGATCGCTTAACTCGTCACCTTGTCTTCGCGACAAGGTGAAGGGTGATCCGCAGAATCACAGTCGTACTGCAGCCAAAGGACGGTTGGGCGCGCTTAACGGACGCTCAAGATGGCAGGGTCGATATCTTGCCATTTCATGGGCAGGGGTCCCGCCCCTGGGCAAGCGGCTTTCAGGGCTCGACAGGCAATGTGTTTACAGGCGCTCGCGTCGATCTCCGCTCATTGTTCCTAGTACCGGGGCCGGTATATCACGCCCGATAATCAGCACTTTGAACAACTCGCCCATTTCCGCCTCAGACAGCAGCTTGTTGGCAGCACTCATGGTCTGCGCCCATTGCTGCTGGGCGGCAGGGGAGGGATCGTCGGGAGGGGAGGCCAGGTAGTGCGTAATACCGCAGTTCATCAGGAACCGGGCCTGGCTGGTATAGCCCAGCACATCCAGCCCTGCCTCCAGAGCAGCGTCAGCCATGGCTGTGAAGTCCACGTGGGCGGTAATGTCTTGCAGACCCGCCAGCACCAGAGGTTCGGCATGGGCAAAATGACGGAAATGGCACATCAAGGTGCCTTTATCGCGTTGTGGGTGGTAGTACTCGCGCTGTGGAAACCCGTAGTCGATCAGAATGGCAGCGCCGTGCTTTAACCAGGTGCCCATGCTACGCACCCAGGCTTCAGCCTGCAGATTGATCTCGGACAGGTAAAAAGGCTGCGCCTGAACACGTTCGGCGACCAGCAACGCCAGATGCTCAGGAGCGGGGCGGGTTGCCAGATAGAAGGGCGCGGGCAGGCCCTGGGCGGTGCTGTCGTCTGCGGCAATGACGCCCACTTCCAGCACCTTGCCCTCTACGTCAAAGGTGAACAGGCTGACGGGCATGGCGTCCAGAACTTCATTGGCAATCACGCAGCCCTTGAAGCTATCAGGCGTGCTGTCCAGCCATTGCACTTGAGCCTGCAGGCAAGCCAGACGTTCTTGCTGGCGGGCGCGCAAATCAGGGGATACTTCCAGAATGAAATACTGCGGTTCGATGCCTTGCTGGCGCAGTTCGGTAATCAGCGCGTAAGCCAGGGCGCCGCTGCCCGCGCCAAACTCCAGAATGGACAGGGACTGGCTGCCTGCCAGGACTTCTTTGACCTGATGGCTCAGGGTTTGTGCAAACAGGGGCGAGAGCTCCGGCGCAGTGGTGAAGTCTCCTGTTGGCTGATTGCTGCCGAATTTGGTGCTGCCGCCGGTGTAATACCCCAGATGCGGTGCGTACAGCGCATGGTGCATCCATTGATCGAAGGGCAAAAAGCCGCCTTCATCTTCAATGCGCTCCAGCAGGTAGTGGTTGACCTGCGCAAGGTGCTTTTTCAGCTCGTCCGACAGTGGGGGCAGGCCGTGTGGCAGGGCGGGGGCGGACAGTACATTCATGGCGTCAGTGGGGCTTGTCGTTAGGGGTCTCGGAAGAAGCCGGGTTGGCGCTTCTTGCGCTGGCTTTTTTGGCCTGGGTCACTTGGTGCAGGGTGCGGATCATGCCCACCAGCATCCCAATCAGGATGGACGTGGCTGCAGCCAGGATGAAGTTGCCGTAGATAAACCATAGTGGCAGGCACAGAACGGCCATCAGCAATATGGGTTTTTGCAGCAGGACTTTCATACACCCTCAAAAAAATAGCGTGGAATCCGGGCCAATTGTAGCCCAGGCCAGCGGGGAGCTTGAGCTTGTCCCCCGCTGCGTTACCATGAGCGTTTTGTCTGCTGAGCAAAGAGGTAAGGATGAACGACAGGGGACAGGCCAGCGCCTGGTTACAGGCTTGGGCCCACTTGATTCCCAATCCGGGCACCGTCCTGGATGTGGCCTGTGGCCGGGGGCGCAATGCGCGCTGGCTGGCCCAGCGCGGCAATACCGTCATTGGTGTGGATCGGGACCCGGAGGCGGTAGCGGCTACCTCGCCCTACGGTGAAATTGTCCAGGCTGATATTGAAAATGCTCCCTGGCCGTTTGCGGGGCGCAAGTTCAACGCGCTGGTGGTGACCCGGTATCTGTGGCGTCCCTTGGTGCCGACATTGCTGGAGAGCCTGGAGCCGGGCGGGGTTCTGGTCTACGAAACCTTTGCGGTGGGGAACGAGCGCTACAACGGGCCACGTAATCCGGACTTCCTGCTGCAGCCTGGGGAGTTGCTGCGTTGGTGTGTCGACCTGGATGTCGTGGCTTATGAGCATGGTTTTCAGGCTGAGCCGGACCATATTGTTCAACGTATTGTGGCTGTGCGGCCGCGGGACGGGGGCTCGTTCAGTGACTACCGGCTCAATCCGTAAAAGAGGGGTGGCATCAGGTGTGAATTGCCGAGTCGGCAGGACCTTGCGTTTCGTCCCCTGTCCTAAAACAGATAGGTGCGGGCCAGCATGGATAGGGCGACCAGGGCAGTCAGAATGCTAAAGCCTTGCTGTAGACGCACAGGAGGAATACGGGGAGCCAGTTGTCGACCTATCATCATCCCACCCATGGCGGCGGCTACAAACACCCATCCGCTAAGAGGAATGACGGCCCCCTGAGCCAGGCTCATGCCGGAGGCGCTCAAGGAGATCAGGGCGATCAGCATCAGCGAGGTAGCGACAATGCTGTGCATGGACAGATCGCTAAAGCGTTTCAAGGCGGGGACGATCAGGAAACCGCCGCCTACCCCCAGCATGCCCGAGAACAAACCGGCCACTGCGCCAATGGCAGCCAAGGTGAACGTGCCAAGGGGTGTCCAATGCAGGCGCCCTGTTGTGGGGTTCACGCAGCAGGGTGTGTGGGCATGTTCCGTTACGGTGGGCCGCCGCAGCATCTTGGTGGCAATCCACAGCATGATGAGCACAAACAGGGTTACCAGTACCTTTTCCGGTAAAGCGTGGCTGATGCGCACGCCCAGTGACGTCACCAGCGCGCCCGTCACGGCCATGAAGACGGCTGCACGATAGCGCACGATATGTTTGTACAGGCCGTCCAGCGCACCCAGCAAAGCGGCCGCGCCCACGGCCAGCAAGGCGACGGGAGTGGCCGCCGTCATGCTGTAGCCCATGCCCAGCACCAGGGCGGGCACGGCCAGAATTCCCCCGCCTGCGCCTGTCAGGCCCAGCGACAGACCAGTGAGCATTCCCAGAATGATTGCAAGTACCATAAGCCAGAGGGCGTGATCCCCGTAAGGATCACGCCTTATACAAAAAGCGACGTAATGGCTTATTGTACGCTTTTAACTTCTTTTGGAAATTAGCTTATTTATAAAAGTAATTAACAAAGCCGATTTCCTGGTTTCTGCTTTAGCCCGAGTTACGCAGCCCTGCGGCAATGCCGTTAATTGTCAGGTGGATGACGTGTTGCTTATTGACACCACTGCGCGTTGGCTGACTGGCTTTTTGCCCTTGGCGGCGATGGCGGCGCAGCAGTTCCACCTGCAAGTGATTCAGCGGGTCAATATAGGCAAAGCGTTCGGTCAGGGCATCTCGCAGTGCCTGATCGTGCGCCAGCAGCTCATGACCGGTAATTTCACGGAACAGTCGGTGTGTGAGCTCGAACTCGTCGCGGATTTGCGTGAAGATGGTCTCGCGCAGCTCCGGGTCTTCGACCAGCCCGGCGTATTTCAGGCCGATGTCCAGGTCTGTTTTTGCCAGCACCTGTTCCATATTGGAGAGCAGGGTACGGAAAAATGCCCAGTCTCGTGCCATGGCTTGCAGCTGGGCCAGGCGCTTGGCACGGTTCAAGCCGTCATCGGGCAACCCTGATTCCAGGTAGCGATGCAAGGCGGTGCCCATGCCGTACCAGCCTGGAATGGGCAGGCGGCATTGTGCCCAGGAAAAACTCCAGGGAATGGCGCGCAGGTCTTCAATGCTTTGCGTGGCCTTGCGGGACGAGGGACGCGAACCAATATTCAGGCCGGCAATTTCCTTGATGGGCGTGGACTGGAAGAAGTACTGATCAAAATTGGGCGTGCCGTAGACGAGCTCGCGATAGCTTTGATGTGCCTGCTCGGACATCCAGGCCATGATTTCGCCGTAGGCGGCCAGATGTTCGTCATCATTCGGTGCCCCTTTGCGTGCGCCCAGACTGGCTTCCAGCGTCGCAGCGACAAAGAGCTCCAGATGCCAGCGCCCCACGTCTGCATCTTTGTACCGTCCCTGAATCATCTCGCCTTGCTCGGTCAGACGGATCTGGCCGTTCACGGTGCCCGGAGGTTGGGCCAGAATGGCGTCGAAGCTGGAACCACCGCCACGGCCTACCGAGCCGCCACGGCCATGGAACAGCCGCAGACGGATTTTGCGGCGCGAGAACACCTGGGCGAATTCACGTTCGGCACGGTACAAGGTCCAGTTGGAGGTCAGATAACCGCCGTCCTTGTTGCTGTCCGAGTAGCCCAGCATCACTTCCTGCACACTATCCTGGGCATGGCGTACACGCTGGCGTATTTCTGGCATGTCCAGCCATTCCTGCATGATTTGCGGGCCCCGTTCCAAGTCGGGGATGGTCTCGAACAGGGGAACGACCATCAAGCCCTGGTGTTCAGGCTCATCGGAGTTGGGCACGATCAGCCCGGTCTCCTGCTGCAATACCAGCACTTCCAGCAAGTCGCTCAGCGTTTCAGTGTGCGACACAATCGTCTGCTCCAGAGCCCGTGCGCCAAAGCGGCGACGACATTCGGCCGCTTTGCGTAGGATGGACAGTTCTTTTTCGGTTTCTTCCGAGTAGCGATACCAGGGCGAGACCAGGGGGCGGTGATGGCGCAGCTCGGAGCGCAGCAAGTGGACACGGTCCTCTTCGGACAACTGGCGGTAGTTGACCGGTTCGTCCTTGTACAGTGTGCCGGCCACGCGAAACAGCTCGTCCAGCACGCGTTCGTGGACATCGGAGCTTTGGCGCAAATCCAGGGTGGCCAGATGAAAGCCAAACACTTCCACGGCTTGAATCAATTCGTTCAAACGCAGGCCGGCAATGGCGCCGCCTTTGTTTTCTGCCAGCGAGTCCGCGATGATCTGCAAGTCGGCCTTGAACTCCTGGGGACTGGCGTAGGGCGGGGCGGCGTAAGTGGGGCGATCGGCCAGATCGCGACCTAGCAAGGTTTGCGCCGTGGCAGCCATACGGGCGTACAGATGGATGAAGCTGCGACGATAGGGCTCGTCCACCCGGTGTGGCGAGCGGTCCTGGCTGCTGGCCGACAAGGCCGCCAGGTCTTTGCTGACCCGATTTAACGCGTCGGACACCGAGATTTCCGTACCGAGCAGACGAATCTGTTCCAGATAATGCTGAAGGGCGCGGGTGGACTGACGCAGTACCGCCTGTTCAACTGTCTCCGGGCCTACATTGGGATTACCGTCACGGTCGCCACCAATCCAGCTGCCCATGCGCAAAAAAGCGGGCAGGGCGCGGGTTTTCTGATCCAGCAGACTTTTCTTGCCCGGTTCCAGCAGGCGGTCCAGATCGTGGTAGAGCTGGGGGATCGTAGGCAAAAAGGTGGAGCCGTAATAGGCCAGCGCATTGTCGATCTCGTCCAGGACGGTCAGCTTGTGATCGCGCAGCATGCGGGTTTGCCACAGCAGCGACACCAGACCGGTCAGCTTCTCCTGGGTGCGGGCCGATTGCGCGGCGCTGGCCTTGTGGTCCAGGCCGTTTAGCTCATCGGCAATCGCCATATGCACGGCCAGGGTACTTTGGCGCTGAACTTCGGTTGGGTGAGCCGTCAGCACCGGCATCACACATGCCTCTTGCAGATAACGGCGAATTTTCTTGGCGCTCAGGCCCTGATCCATCAGGGTCTGGATGGCGTGCTGCAGGCTGCCCAGCAATTTTTCCGGGTCCTGCTCTTCGCGGCGACGATTCTGGTCGCGGTCCTCGGCAATGTTGGACAAGTGCAGAAAGTAGGCAAAGGCACGGGCCACCGAGCGGGCCTGGGCATCGTTCAGCTTGGGAATGTCTTTTTCCAGAATCCGTGCTTGCTGCGGATCGTGTTCACGTCTGAAACTGACGGCAGCCCTGCGCAAGGCTTCAATCAGCGTGAAGGTCGCCTTTCCTTCGCTGTCACGAATCACCTCTCCCAGGGTCTTGCCAAGAAAGCGGATGTCCTGTCTGAGCAGGTTGGAAAGGTCAGGCACGGCCTGCGGCATAATAAATCTCCTGTTAAGTAAGGGGTTTTGCTGCAAAGGATTCTGGGTGCCAGATCGGTAGCTGCCCTATGGTAAGACGCCTGCCCGACCTTGACGCGCACAAAGCGCCTTGGGACGTTTATGATAGGTATCTTTACATAATTTTCCTGTTCAGAGAGTAGTCATGCCCCAATATCGCTCCCGTACCTCGACACACGGTCGGAATATGGCCGGCGCGCGTGCCCTGTGGCGCGCCACCGGTATGAAAGACGAGGATTTCTCCAAACCGATCATTGCGGTGGTGAACTCCTTTACGCAATTCGTACCGGGTCACGTACACCTGAAAGACATGGGTCAGTTGGTGGCCCGTCAAATTGAAGCGGTTGGTGGCGTGGCAAAAGAGTTCAACACCATTGCGGTGGACGACGGTATTGCGATGGGCCACGGCGGCATGCTCTATTCCCTGCCTTCGCGCGAACTGATTGCCGATTCGGTGGAGTACATGGTCAACGCGCACTGCGCCGATGCCATGGTGTGTATCTCCAACTGCGACAAAATCACCCCCGGCATGTTGATGGCCGCCATGCGTCTGAACATTCCCGTGGTATTTGTGTCGGGCGGACCGATGGAAGCGGGCAAGGTCTACTCGCCAGATGGCAAAACCGTGGTGCAGAAGCTGGATCTGGTCGATGCCATGATTCAGGCAGCCGATCCCAACGTGAGCGATGAACAGGCCGAAGCCGTGGAGCGTAGCGCCTGCCCCACCTGTGGTTCCTGTTCGGGCATGTTCACGGCCAATTCCATGAACTGCCTGACCGAGGCGCTGGGCCTGTCCCTGCCGGGTAATGGCACCATTGTGGCGACGCACGCGCGTCGCCAAGGCCTGTTTGAGCGCGCAGGCAGCCTGATCGTGGATCTGGCCAAGCGTTACTACGAGCAAGACGACGAATCCGTTCTGCCCCGCAACATCGCCACCTATCAGGCTTTTGAGAACGCCATGACGCTGGACGTGGCCATGGGCGGTTCCACCAACACCGTTTTGCACTTGCTGGCCGCAGCCCAGGAAGCCGGGGTGGAATTCACCATGGCCGATATCGACCGCATCTCGCGCCGTGTACCTTGCCTGTGTAAAGTTGCGCCTGCCACCCCCGAATACCATATGGAAGACGTACACCGCGCAGGTGGCATTATGGCGATTCTGGCCGAGCTGGCTCGGGCTGACCTGCTCAATCTGGACGTGGGCAACGTACACAGCGGCACCTTGCGTGAAGCCATCAAGCGTTGGGACGTCAAGGGCGACAACGTCAAAGCCATCAGTGACTTCTTCCGTGCTTCCCCTGGCGGCATTCCCACCCAAGTGGCCTTCAGCCAGGACCGCTACTATCAGGAACTGGACACCGATCGTGCCAATGGCTGTATTCGTGACAAGGCCCATGCTTACTCGCAAGACGGCGGGCTGGCCGTGCTGTACGGCAATCTGGCCATCAACGGGTGCATTGTTAAAACGGCAGGTGTGGATGAAAGCATCCTGACCTTCACTGGCACAGCTCGTGTTTACGAAAGCCAGGACGATTCCGTTGCCGCCATTCTGGACGGTGTGGTCAAGGCGGGTGACGTGGTCATCATTCGCTACGAAGGTCCCAAAGGTGGCCCCGGCATGCAGGAAATGCTGTACCCCACCTCCTACCTGAAATCGATGGGGCTGGGCAAAAGTTCGGCGCTGTTTACCGATGGCCGCTTCTCGGGCGGATCGTCCGGCTTGGTGATTGGTCATGCTTCCCCGGAAGCGGCCGAGGGCGGCAATATCGCCCTGGTACAAGATGGCGATACCATCGAAATCGATATCCCCAACCGTCGTATTCACCTGGCGATCAGCGATGAGGAATTGGCGGCACGCCGCGCCGAAATGGAATCGCGTGGTGCCAAGGCCTGGAAACCCGTGAACCGCGAACGTGTTGTGTCGCAGGCCCTGAAAGCGTATGCCGCGCTGGCTACTTCGGCAGACCGTGGCGCTGTGCGCGACGTGTCGCAACTGGATCGCTAAGCCCAATTAAGGTTTAGCTGATGAAACCCCATCTGTTCTGGCAGATGGGGTTTTTTTTTATGGTTTTGAGGGTGGGGGTGGTGTTGATCTTCGTATAAACGTAGCCCAAGCCCGCAGCCCCTGGCTCCAGGCGGATGGCTTGCCGATGCTGCGCACCGCTACCTTTGTCTGAGTTTGCCTTCGGGCGCACGCTGAACGCGCGCGATAGCTCATCTGCCGGACGTACTATAAGCGTCGCGCTTAAACAGCAGAGTGCGTGAATCCCGAAGACAGACTCCCCCTGCGACAAGCTGTCTGACTCGTCTGGAGCCAGGGGCTGCGGGCTTGGGCGGCTTTAGAGGAGCAACAGTCCCTGGTTTTCTGTTGTGTTGGACTTTCTGGCCCAGCACAGCTTGCTTACGCATTAAATAACGGGGGATGCCTCTCCCATCTGGCACAGTTTCTCCAGTCCTTTACAATCGAATTATTGTTCACTTTGTGTAGAGAGCCTGCGCCATGACTGATGATCAACGCGCTTTGCAAGCCAGTATTCGTGCGGAATTGGGAATGATGGATCATTTCGACGTTCAGCAGGAAATTGAACGTCGCGTCCGCTTTCTAAGTGACTATCTACTGCGCACCGGTTGCCGTAGCCTGGTCCTGGGGATTAGTGGGGGCGTGGACTCCCTGGCGGCAGGATGCCTGTCTCAGCGCGCTGTCGAGCAGGCGCGGGAGCAAGGCCATCAGGCGCAGTTTATTGCTGTCCGTCTACCCTACGGTGAACAGGCCGATGAGAAAGACGCGCAAGGAGGCCTGAAGGTCATCAATCCCGATCAGACGCTGGTTGTGAACGTGAAGCCTGCCTCGGATGCCATGCTGGAACAGTTGCTGGCCTCCGGCCTGACATTTCGTGATGCGGCGCAACAGGACTTTTTGATGGGCAATATCAAAGCTCGCCAGCGCATGGTGGCTCAGTATGCCATTGCCGGGGCCAGGGGGGGGCTGGTGGTCGGTACCGATCACGCCGCAGAGGCCTTGATGGGGTTTTTTACGAAATTCGGTGATGGCGCCGCAGACATTACCCCCCTGGCGGGCTTGAACAAACGACGTGTACGTGCTCTGGCCTCCGCGATGGGGGCCCCTGATGATTTGGTCTTTAAAGTCCCGACCGCCGACCTGGAAAGCCTGACTCCCTTGAAGCCGGACGAGGACGCCTTTGGAGTCAGCTATGAGCAGATCGATGACTTCTTGGAAGCTAAAGTCATTGATGACGAGGCGACACAGATCATCATCAAGACATTCCGTGCATCGGCGCATAAACGCGCCTTGCCGGTGGCGCCCTGATCGGGGAGGATAAGGGATGATCGGCCTGCGCTTACCGACTCTCGTGCTGAGAGAGGCCCACTTCCCGGACTGATAAACACAATAAAACGCCCAACGGCATGGTGCCTTAGGGCGTTTTTACGTCTGCCTGGATAGCGGGGTGAGTCCAGCTTCCCAAGCCTCCTGTCCGCCTATCGGTATACCAGACCCTGCTTGGTGAAAGAAGCGTTTAAGCGGTTTCACAGCAGCAGGAGTAGACTTGGCAAAACGTGGTGCGAAGCAGAACACACGAAGGGCAAAGAGCCGCCTCGCTCAAGTCAGGTAGCCTTCCCCTTTCATACTGCGACAACCCCCGTTCTGATGAGTCTTGACCTGTGCGGATCGCGCCTGCAGCCCCAACCCTGTCATAAGCTGAAGAACCGTGATCAGCTTGTTGTAAGAAACGGGTATTCCTTGGCCTGCGATCATGCTATCGTCAAAAAAACTTTCGGGCACCGACCCATGCCCAGACCAATAGACAAGAGGGTCTCCACCGTTTATGCAACCCGTCTTACCCGCATTTCTCATCGCTCGCTGGCTATTGCTGCTCTTGCTGGCCGCAGGCGTCTATTTTTTGAAGGGATTTCTGGTCCCTGTTCTGGCCGCACTTATCATTGGCCTGGCCGGTTGGCCTTTATATAAACGCTTGGTCGTCCGGTGCAATGGACGTAACGCATTAGCCGCCACCCTGGCCTTGCTGGTCGTCATCGTCGTGCTGGTTGTGCCCTTATCCCTGGCCTTGTCCTTTGCCATTCAGGAAGCCAGCAGCTTTATCACCTGGGCGCTGGCCGCCAACCGCTACGGCACACCCACGCCCGAGTGGATCAAGGCCATGCCACTGGTGGGCGAACGTCTGACCGCGTATTGGCAGCTCTATCTAGGCGAACCCCATGCACTGGGGGAACTGGTGGAAATGGTCAGCGGCCAGCATCTGGGCAATATCTACCGCATGGTGCTTTCCGCCACCGGCAACGTGTTCCACTTGTTGCTGACCGTATTGTTCATGCTGATCACGCTGTTTTTTATTTTCAAAGATGGCGACCGCTTACTGGCTCAGCTGGACATCGTGGGCGAACGCATCCTGCCGGGTCGCTGGCAGCGTTTCTCCCGCGTCGTGCCCGCAACCGTGAACTCCACGGTCACCGGCATGGGTCTGATTGCCTTGGGAGAGGGCGTAGTCCTGGGGATTGCCTATTGGATTGCGGGTGTGCCGTCACCCGTATTACTGGGCGTTATCACCGGTTTCATGGCGCTGATTCCCGGTGGCGCACCCTTGTCCTTCACCCTGGTCTCGCTTTATCTGGTCGGTTCAGGCCACCTGGTTGCGGGCGTCAGCCTGTTTCTGTGGGGCGCAATCGAACTGTTCATTGTGGATAAAACGCTAAGACCTCGCCTTGTCGGCGGCCCGGTAAAACTGCCTTTTCTGCCCACCTTCTTTGGTCTGGTGGGCGGGGTTCAAACCATGGGTATTGTGGGTTTATTCATCGGCCCGGTTTTGATGGCCTTACTGGTCGCGATCTGGCGTGAGTGGATACGTAACGGACAGGTGGCCGCTGCGGACTAGCCCCTTCACGCCGAGCAGAAGACGGAGCAGGCCAGGGCAATGCACCTGGCCTGTTTTTTTGCAGGCCTAGGAAGGTGAATCAGACCAGGCCGGGCAGAACTCAGGCCTTGTGAAAAGGGCTTGTCATAACTTAAGCAACTGTGACAAAGCGGGCGGAAAAGATGCAATAAAAGGGGAGTTGGACAGAAGATCGGCCGAGCTGGCGCTGAAACAAAAAAAATTGCCTGGGTACTTGCCAAAATCTTCAAAAATCTGCGTATAATAACAATCTTTCCTTCCAAGCCTGGATTCCCAGGTTGCCATACCTAGCCCGGGTGGTGAAATTGGTAGACGCAGGGGACTCAAAATCCCCCGCCGCAAGGCGTGCCGGTTCGATTCCGGCCCCGGGCACCACTCAAAAATCTCTAGTGTTTACAAGCACTTAGCGCGATTCAAGTCATAGCCCCAGTACTGGGGGATTTTCCTCAAAGTTCGCTTAGGTACAGTTTCGGTACACTGACGCAGCGCAATGCGTTCGACGGAGCATGTATGGCGACGATTGTTAAGACACCCTCTGGCACTTGGAAAGCACTTATTCGCAAGACGGGTTGGCCCCCTGTAGCCAAAACATTTTGTACTAAGCGCTGAATGGGGACTCGTATTGCTGCATCGAAGGTGAAATAGAGCGTAGTGCTTATATTTTGCACCTTTGTTGACACTATATCGCTACGCTTCTTATCGCTATCCCAGCCGGTGCCATGGTCATTACCTCCAAAGTCATGCTGACTGTCATGCTGGGTATCGGCCCCTTTTTCATCGCAATGCTGATGTTTCCGGTGACGGCCAAGTGGTTTGATAGCTGGTTTGGGCAGGTGATGACCCCCATCATGCAGATCGCTTTGGTGTCCACTGTCCTAGGCATGGGGACGAAGTTTTTCAGTTCGCTTACAGCCAAGGTGTTGGCAGTGACTACTGATCACCCGATGGCTACCATGCTTGAAATCCTTATCGTTACGGGCGTGACGCTCTTTTTGTTGCAGAGGGCATATGCGGCCGAAGCAGCCTTGGCCGGTGGCATTTCTTCGGCTGGCATCAGTCTGCGAGATGTTGCCCAGGCAGCAGCATCGCCTGTGACTCATGGGCTAAACAGACAAAGTACAAGACGAGACCTGCAAAGCGGACAAATGGTCACAGCTGGTCGTTTGAACCACCTTGCAGCGGGGAACTCGATACTTAATTCCGCCTACCGTCAGCACGTTATAGAAAGGCTACAGAAAACCCAGTGGGGCCGCCAAGGTGGCACTGCGAGCAAAGGAGATTAGCGATGTTTACGATTAATGAGCACCACGCCCTGCTACGTCTCATGCGGGTGTCGATGGGAGGCGTTCCCGATAGCAAACCCATTGCTCACTGGCTACAGCAATGGGATCGCATGAATGATCCAGCATCTTTAACTGCGTTGCAGGCTGATCTTGTCTTTAGCCGCGCTAGAGACGTTGAGGAAATAACTCTGGCTGCAAATCGCACTGGAGCCAAACCCTCCACCCTCGGTCGCCGTGAGTACGAAAACTTTATGGAGATCATTGCTCGCTCATACCCGTTACCAAGCCAGGAGCATGAACGCTAACAGGATTTGAGTCGTGTAGTGCCTGGAGCAACCCCCTTCGGGTTGCATACCGCGTCCGACCTTGCCGGACAGGCTGCGGGGGCAGGGTCAGCGGCTTTGCCTTGCTCCTACCCCTTGCCAACAGGCTCTAAAGCATCCATGCGCATCAAGGGTGAAGGCTGCGCCCAACATCCTCACCCGGTCGCCCTGGTGGGCGCTGCGGCTTCCGGGGTTGCCCTTGACACCCATAGACGCCAATCACGGTCGGAAACCTCTTTGCTCGTCGGATTGGGGATTCCTTGGTCATGACCAAGAAACGGACTGGGTAAGGACTATTGCAGGATAGGCTAACCGCCGGGGAACTATACGTATAGTTTGTGAAACCAGATGATTTCGGTCATTTTGAGGGGTATGTAAGGCTATGAGTGAACAGAAAGAAAGAGGGCCGTCACTTCGTATGGACGTTTACCTAGGCGATCTAAAAACCCCTTGGGTCGCATACTGTGCATCCGTAGGTAAAAAGCCAGGTGCTGCGTTGCGTGAAGCGATTGAAAAACAACTTGCAGGGTTACAAGCTGGCAAGCCACGAACTGTTTTTAAGCCAGTGGAGGAAGTTCAGCATGAAGCGAAAAAACGCTTTGAAATTATGTTGACTGACTCTGAAAGAGAAGCGCTTGCGACAAGAGCAAAGGAAGAAAACACTTCTGGACGCCAGTTTGTGATTGATGCGTTACGAGCAGTCCTTACCCATGAGCCACAGCTTTCAATGAAAGAGATTGAGATTTTGGGAGAGTCCAACTTTCAACTTTTGGCAGTGGGCCGGAATTTAAACCCGATTGCTCGGCGCTTGAATGAGGGTAAACACGACCCCGTCACGGCTGCACACATTGAAGAGCTTAAAACTCTTATCGACATGCACGTTCAGAAGGCTAGTGACTGCATTAGGGCAAATATAGAGCGGTGGAATTTCAGGTGAACGGCCGGTTAGCACTGTACTGGAACCATGTCCATCGGTGGAAGCGACCGTGTTGTGTGCTCAGCTCTTTCAATATATACTGCAACATCCTTACGCGTATGGGCAGATTATGCATTTGTCCTTGTCGGGCGCTTAGCCAGACACTCATTTATTGAGGATATTTAGGTTGCGTCAAACACGCGCTTAACGATCCTTCGCACAAGCATCTCAGGAGCGTTAAGCGCGTGTTTGACGCATCCTTTAGGTAAGGAAATTTTAAAACGGCCTCATTTGAGGCCGTTTTTTTGCAACATAACAGGCCATGAAGTTTGATGATCAACTTATAGAGGAGTTCCAGAACTTCGATCATTCGAAGTTTACTGTCTCTTTCCTTCCACCTAGGGTTTTTCTTTGTGGCGGGCCTATTGATGTGAACGCTGTTATTCCTATCAGCGCACGCCAACGTTTAATTGCATATTTCTCGGCTCATGACAATGATTTTCACAAGGTGTGCATCCAAGCCGAAGACTTCAAGGATTATTTCAAGGAAGGTGCGTACTCTGATCTTTTAGAGTTTGAAGCTGATATTGCAAACATCGCAACATTAATAATTATTTGTTTAGAAAGCCCTGGTTCGCTTGTCGAGCTTGGGCTTTTTTGTATGGATCCGAATACCGTTGGAAAGTTGCTTGTGTTAGCTCCTCAAGAGAAGTTGGATAAAGAAGATTCATTTATTTTTCTTGGCCCTTTGCAAAGTATTAAACGAACAAACCCAGACTCCGTGCTTGTATACCCATGGCCAACAGAAGATGTATTAGAGTATGAGCACATCAACATTATGGCCAACGATGTAAAGCGAAAGTTAGATAAAATGCTGAAAACCCAAAGGTTTTCAATAGAAAACTCCGCTCACATCGCCTTATTGATTCAAGATATCATTGTTTTGGCACACCCTATAACATTTACGGAAATTGAACTTGCGTTAGCAGCATTCAATATTGATATTGATAGTGCCTCTGTTAGTCGGTTGTTGTATCTTCTTGAGAAAGTTAATCTTATTGATCATATGACATACAGTCACGTCAAATATTATTTTAATAAAGAAGAAAGTGCTCGCCGAATAAAATTTGGTACTGATTTAAAGGGGCGGACTAGAGATACACCAGCAATTGTTATGGCATTTCGAAAAACTTATGTGATGGCTGATGACGAGCAATCAAGAAAAAGATCTTTGGTTCTGAAGCAAATTCATAAGCTAAAGCAGGAGGTGAAATGAATTTACTTTCCAAGCTAACCGAAAAACTTATGATGACAGAGGGCGAGTTATTGCGTTTTGTGATAACAATGCCAAGGAGATATAAAAAGTACTTTATACCAAAGAGAAACTCCATTGATTTTCGACTGATCGCCCAACCTTCTCAAGAAGCAAAATTCATTCAAAGAGTCATCATCGAGGAGTTAAGAGTTTTTTTAGATGTCCATAATGCAGCAACAGCCTATGAAAAGGGTACAGGCATTAGATTGAATGCTCTTCGACATGTGAATAGTCGGTATCTGCTGAAGATGGACTTTAAGAATTTCTTCCCTAGCATTACCCCGGATTTGCTCTTCATGGCATTGAGTGATTACGGCGTTCAATGCGATGAAATAGATCGCATTCTTCTGGAGAATGCTCTTTTCTTTAGGAGTACCCGACGCAGTAGATTGAGGCTAAGTATTGGAGCGCCAAGCTCACCATTTATATCAAACTTCATTATGAATAAGTTTGATGAGAAAATGGCCGAGTACTGTCAGCAAAGAAATATTTCGTATACTCGTTATGCTGATGATTTGACGTTCACATGTAGAGAGAAAGGTATTCTTTTTGATGTGCCCGCTGTCGTAAAAAAACTGTCATGGGAGCATTGTCATAGAAAAATAAGGGTAAACAGTTCAAAAACGGTATTTTCATCTAAGGCATTTAATCGGCATGTGACTGGCGTTGTTTTGACCAATGATAATCAGTTGTCAATAGGGCGGAATCGAAAACGTGAAATTGCTTCTCTTATTAATTCATTCAGAAATGGACGCCTTGATTGTGATGAAACATTGAGATTAAAAGGCCTCTTGTCACATGCATATCATATTGAGCCGGGTTTTATCTTGAGAATGAAGTCCAAGTACTCGAATGAGGTTGTCGATTCTATATTTTATGCAAGCCATAGCTGAATTTGAAAATATGAAAAACAGAAGATTTTCAATTATTATGATTTAAATAATCTGCCAAATATTAGTTATCATCCGTATGATTTTTTTCTCTATTTTTATATAAGCTATCAATTATTTCTTGGAGTGTGATTTCACCATCGATAAACCTCTCAGCTTCTACCAAAACATCTTTTGGCACTTCAAACCCTTCCAGTTCTACCGAAGCCTTAGCCGCTTCTGAAGCTGCCCTACGGTTAATCTTGTTCAGATCACATCATCCTCATTCAAGTAGCCATGAACCCATAGCCTACAAACAAGAAACAATCATCGCGATTACGAGCAGAAAACGCAGTATCTTACGTCCTGGCCTAGAGCATTTACATGGGCTACGTGCATAAGCAACCATGCAGCGATCTCAAAACCACATCTCTCCTCCCGCCTTGTTAGCTATGAAGCAGCTGCGTAGATGTACCAAACCACCTCTGATTTCGGTACAGTATCGGTACAGTGAGTAGTTTTTACTAAATTGCGTTAAGTTGGCTAACCCACTGATTCTTAAGTTGTTTATGGTGTTATTATATCAACTTAAGGTGAGCGGTTTTACCTCACAAAGCACTGTTTCTTCGCGACTCAAAATCCCCCGCCTAAAAAACACCCATCCCCTCCCACCCTCCTGGTAGTTAGTATCCCTGACCCTTGAATTAGCCTCCCCTCAGCGATCTCCCCCTTCCAGGCCGGCTCTGTGAAAAAGTAATAATCTTTAAAAAAAGAGCAGTGGGTTGGGCTGGTACGTTTTCGCTTATTCCTTATGCTGGCCTTGTCATCTCAATGAACCAGGAACTCGTACACTAGTGGTCTTTAGCGTCACAGGGTTTGCTGCTTAAGACTGGCAATTCTCGTGTGTCTCTTTAGCCCTTCCTCTTATTTGGACACAGCGCATGGCCGGTCGTGACAGGAGAATAAAGCTGCAATGAACCGTTGGATTCCGTCGCGACAGGCGTCATTAGAGTCTGGGAATGGCTCCGCTCTGGAGGTGTTCTGGGCCTTCCTGAAATTAGGCCTGACTTCGTTCGGCGGCCCTATTGCCCATCTTGGGTATTTCCGTGCGGAGTTCGTCGAGCGCCGGCGCTGGATGGACGATCGCAGCTACTCTGATCTGGTGGCCTTGTGTCAGTTTCTGCCGGGTCCGGCCAGCAGTCAGGTGGGGATGGCGATTGGCTTGGGGCGGGCTGGCTGGATGGGTTTGCTGGCTGCCTGGACGGGGTTTACCTTGCCGTCCGCGATTGCCTTGATTCTGTTCGCCTTGGGTTTGGCCGGGCAGCAGGGGATCGCGCAGTCCCCGTGGGTTCATGGGCTCAAAATTGTAGCGGTGGCCATTGTGGCTCAGGCGGTGCTGGGTATGGCCCGTTCCTTATGTCCTGATCGGGGCAGGGCGGGGTTGGCGATTCTGGCCGCTTTGCTCAGTCTCTTGCTGCCTTCTGCGTTCGGGCAGGTGCTGGCGATTGCGGTCACGGGCTTGTTGGCCTGGTGGAGGCTGGATTCTGTGCAGGCCGGTGCTATGCAGGCCCATTCGTATCCAGTGTCACGTACGGTCGGGACGGCGGCGTTGGTGCTCTTTGCGGGTCTGTTGATGGTTTTACCGGTGTGGGCAGCAGTCAGTGCTTCGTCCACGGCGCAACTACTGGAAGGGGTGTACCGTTCCGGGGCTTTGGTGTTTGGTGGTGGGCACGTGGTGTTGCCTTTGCTGCAGGCTGCGGTCGTACCCAGTGGGCTCGTCAGTAATGCCGATTTGATGGTGGGGTATGGCGCTGCCCAAGCAGTTCCAGGGCCATTGTTTACCTTTGCGGCTTATATCGGCGCGATGGCTCAAGGCCCCTTGCACGGGTGGCTGGGCGGGCTGGTCTTGTTGGGGGTTATTTTTGTTCCGGCCTTGCTGATTCTGATCGGGGTCTTGCCTTTTTGGCAGGGTTTGCGACACAGGGCGGGGATTCGCACGGCGATGGCCGGGGTGAATGCGGGTGTAGTGGGCATTTTGGGCGTGGCTCTGTATGACCCGGTGTGGACCAGTGCCATTCATACTCGGGCGGATTTTGGGCTGGCTTTGCTCTTGTTTGGTTTGCTGACAGTAGGACGTGTGCCGCCCGCCCTGGTCGTGCTTCTGGCGGGGCTGGGGGCATCGTTGCTGGCCGTGTTCTGATAGAGCTTCAGTGGGGTTGCGGCACGCTTGCTTCACACCCGCCTCGGGCGGGCCGAACGGGTTAAAAGTCGCCCTGCGGTCAGTCTTGTTCTGAGGGCAGGGACAACAATTTCGCGGTTTGGGAACGCTTTGTGCTGGGTATCCATCGCTTGTCGCCGTTGCGACAGGGTAAACCGACTGGAGGATCTCATGGACACCACTCACTCACGTGCAAGCAAACATTTAATGGACTGGCTGCGGGATGCGCATGCGATGGAAGAACAAGCTGAAACAATGTTGAACAGCATGCTCTCGCGTGTCGAGCATTATCCCGAACTGCATCAGCGCATTCAGCAGCATATTGAAGAAACCCGGACTCAGCAGGGCTTGGTGCGTCAGTGCATTGAGCGGCGCGGTGGTGACACATCCCTGCTTAAGGATCTGGGCGGCAAGGTCATGGCAACCTTTCAGGGGTTTTCGGGGATGTTTGCGTCTGACGAGGTGGTCAAGGGCAGCATGTTCAGTTTTGCCTTTGAGAGTCTTGAAATTGCCGCCTACAGCCAGATCAAGGAAGCGGCTGACTATTTGGGGGACGTCGAGACGGCCGCCGTTTGCCAACAGATTCTGGAGCAGGAACGTGCCATGGCCCATTGGCTGGAAGTGCATTCCCCTGAGTTGGTACGGGTCTTTCTGGCTCGGGCCGATGAGGGCCACCCCCAGGCAAAGCGTTGACACACGACAAAGGAGGCGAGCGGCGCCCGGTTTGCTGGTCTGGCTGGGCGGGGGCGATGCAAATTTGCCATAGATACGCTGCTTGCCTGAATTTGCCTGCAAAACCTGATTGTTGGAGGCTTATATGAATACATCACGCCAAGATCGCCGGGCATTGCCAACGCAACCCGAGGCCCCAGAACCCAGCCGTGAATCTCAAGCGGATATTGCAAGGCGGGTGCAGGAAGATTTGAAAGAAGTAAATAAGCAGAGTCAGGACAGGACACCAAGCAAAACGGGTGATCAGAAGGCGACGCAGTTTGACGGCTCTCCCAAGCCAAAGCATGACCCTAGCCCCAACTGGTTCAAACCAAAAGATGATACCCCTGCCATTTTGCCCAAGCGCCACGGGCCCAAGAACCCCGACTGAGATTCCCGGCTAGCCCTTGACTGGATAAACGCAGCCTAGGGGGGCTGTAGGGCAAGGGGCAGGGTGACATTCCAAGCCGTGGCTGCACAGATAAGGCGAAATGCTGGGGCCTTCACTGTGCCGCTGTGGCCTGGCGTGTCGGTTGGCGGGCCTTGTTTCGCCGCCCCAAGTAAGCCTTGGCGTGAAATAATCTCTTGAAAAAACAGGCATATTGCCGGGTTTGCGTGCAAACTTCCGGGAAAGTGTCATGTCACATACAACGATGAGACAGTCAGACCTTTCTGTGGTGCCAAGAAAGGGGCTGGAGTTGACCGCTATGCAGGGCCTGTGCGGCCCTACTTGAAAGGGCAGCAATGAGCAGCAAAACCATTATCATCCGCCAGACCGGCATGCAGTTTGACGCTCAGGAAGGGCAAAACATTCTGCAGGCAGCGTTGGAGAACGGGATCGTCTATCCCTACGGCTGTCGTCAGGGCCGCTGCGGTGGCTGCAAGACCCGTTTGGTGCAGGGACAGGTGGACCTGCTGGATTACTCCCGTTTTGCCCTGACGGAAACTCAAAGCGCGCGCGGCTTGATTCTGGCTTGCCGGGCCATCCCACGCAGCGATGTCACGCTGGACTGGATAGGGACCGATGACGTCCGGGGACAGGTCCCCCTGCGTCAGGTCGAGGGCACAGTCGTCACGCTGGAGGCGTTGACCCACGATATACGGCGTGTTCGCATTCGTCTGGCCGACGAGCAGCCCCTGATGTTTTTTGCCGGTCAATATGCTGATATCAAGTTCGGGCAGGCGCCAGCGCGTAGTTACTGCATGGCTAATCGACCGGGGGAGGCGGAGCTGGAGTTTCATATCCGTCGTGTCCCCGGCGGGGTGGCCTCTGCGTATGTGCATACCGTGCTTGAGCCTGGCGAGCGGGTGACGCTGGAATTGCCCAAGGGAACGTCGTATTTGCGTGAGGGGCATGGTGGGCCCATGCTATGTATCGCAGGGGGAGCAGGTCTGGCTCCCATTAAATCGATTGTGGAGACAGCGCTGGCCAGTGGCATGAGCCAGGCGATTCATGTGTATTTTGGTGTCCGTGAAGGGCGGGATTTGTACGGGCTTGAGGAGTTCCGAGCCTTGGCGCGCGACTATCCCACGCTGCTTTTCACTCCGGTCGTCTCGGGGATACCGGTCGCACACTGTAGTCGGGGCCTGGTGACCGATATTGCAGGCAGTGAACAAGCGGATTTGCGGGGTTGGAAGGTCTATGTGGCGGGCTCCCCGACGCTGGTCGACGCTACCATTGGCATGGCGCTCAAGCGTGGCCTGAAGATTCAGGATCTGCATGCGCAAATCTATGTGACCCCCTAGGAGATTTGCGTGTGAACCCGAGCATGGCGTTCCGTCTCGCAAGAGGAGGGAGGAACGCTATGATTCAAGCCTGGGCTTAACCTTCACTGTTGTAAAACCGTATTTTTCAAACCGATCATCATGTCCTTTGTGCTTGCTGGCCTGACGCTGCGCCCCTTGAGTGAAACCGAATTGAATTGGGTGTGGTCCATTGATCGCAGCGAGCAAATTGAGGCCTTGTATGAATGGCGCGAAGGCGTGCTGCACAAACAAGAGGTGGTGATAGATCTGCGTGGCTGGCCGGAAGGCGATCCCGAGAAATACCATCCGGAACACGAGGAGGCCTTTCATCGCGGTGCCTGGTTTATGGGGGTCTTCAAGGATGACCGTCTGGTGGCCGCGGTGGGTTTGGACCGTTTGCCTCTGGGCCCGCAAGGCGATTGGCGTCAGCTTTTCTTCCTGCATGTCAGCCAGGCGCTGCGTGGGCAAGGCATGGGGGCCTGCTTGTTGGATCAGGCCAAGAAACAGGCGATCCTGTGGGGGGCGAAGGCGGTCTATGTCTCGGCCACGCCTTCAGTCAATACCGTGGACTTTTATAGGGCGCAGGGCTTTGTGATCGCACCCGAGCCGGACCCACGTTTGTTTGCGCTGGACCCCGAGGATATCCACCTGCTTTGCCATCTGGCTACCTGACGGAGCTCGACGGCGCGACCCCCGCCATCAAGCCCCGGCACACTCCTTCAGATAACCACGTTATAAGCAGCACGAACGCGTGTGCTGACTATAGCGCCACGTCCCGTGGGAGTGAGGCCTTCCAGAAGCGGGCATTTAGTCGTGTTTGCCGGCGCAGCATGCACTCCACCATTTACGGCGCGACGTATGACCGATACCGGGGTTGAACGTGTTGGTAGGGTCCAGTTCGCGGTAGAAACCCGCCAGTGCAGGTTTGGCGACGTACAGGTGGCCCACATTGTGCTCGGCTGGGTATTCAGCCTGACGCTCATCCAGTAGTTTCCACATACGGTGTTCCATCTCCAGAGGCGCCACGCCTTTTTTGATGATGTAGTCCTGATGGAACACGTGGCACAGGAAATGACCGTAATAGAGTTTGTGGACGATATCTTTCTCCATATCGTCGGGCAGTTGCTCTACCCATTCCCGGTCGTTGCGGCGCAAGGCAATATCCAGCGCCACAATGTCCTCCACGCTGTTGGGATGGGATTCGCGGTAGCGGATGGCGGCACCGGCGATCGCAAAGCGGTGCAAAAAGGCTTTGCGGCCTTCTTCGGTATCACATTCAAAATACGCGCCCTGCGTGCTGTCGCCAAATTGTTGCTGTAGATAATCGCGGGTGGCCTGGGCGGTGTCGTTGGAGACGCGTAGCAGCAGATGATGCTCGAAACGGTCACGCCATTGCCGCATCCGTGCGGGCAGGTGACTGGGCAGACGATTCATGACGGCCTGAATCACACGATCGGTGACGCCGCGCCAGCCAAAGCGTTCAAAAAAGCCGTCGATACGACTTTTCATCGCAAAGGCGGAGGGCACTTTGGCAGTCCCAAAGCGGTCGATGAGCAGGAACGTATCTTTACCGTACTGCTCACCAATATCGTAAGCGGTGCGATGGATGTATTCGCCCGCAATGGGCAGGCGTGGCAACTGGGTCAGCAGGTGTCGGCGGACAGCCGTCAGCTCATCCGGCTCATTGGTGCCAATGTAGAACACCGTACTGGCTTCTTTGGGAAAGGTATCCAGACGCACGGCAAAAATGCACAGCTTGCCCGCTGAGCCCGAGGCTTCGTACAGGCGGGAGGGGTCAGCATTGAAACGGGCAGGAGTTTGGGCATCCACGTCGCGTACGTCGTCGGCGTAACGGGGATCGCTGGCCTTGCGTTGCGGATCGTTGAGGATGTCGGCAGCACGGTAGTTGCCCTGTTCCAGGCGGCTCAGGATTTCTTCGGGCGTGTCGCCCAGATGGATACCCAGGTGATTGACCAGTTGCAGACTGCCATCGTCCCGCACTTGGGCGTACAGGGTCAATTCCGTGTAGGCGGGTCCACGGCGTACCAAGGCACCGCCGGAGTTGTTGCAGACCCCGCCCAGCACAGAGGCGCCGATACAGGAGGAACCAATGACCGAATGGGGCTCGCGCCCCAGGGGGGCCAGTGTCTGTTCCAGACGATCCAGCGTGGCGCCGGGCAGGCAGACAACCTGTTCGCCATCGTTAATGACCTGTATACCTTGCAGGCGCATGGTGTTCATCAACACGATGTCGCGGTCGTAGTCGTCGCCGTCGGGGGTGGAGCCCCCGGTCAGGCCCGTGTTGGCCGCCTGCATGATCACGATGCAGTCCGCGGCGACGGCTGCTTGCAGGCTGCGCCACTGCTCCAGCAGCGTTCCGGGCCGAACCACGGCCAGTACCTTGCCTTCA
This sequence comes from Alcaligenes sp. HNGD-HTN06, assembly GCF_049932565.1. Classification (NCBI taxonomy): domain Bacteria; kingdom Pseudomonadati; phylum Pseudomonadota; class Betaproteobacteria; order Burkholderiales; family Alcaligenaceae; genus Alcaligenes; species Alcaligenes sp. HNGD-HTN06. The sequence continues at coordinate 458,082 of NZ_CP187782.1, forward strand.
CCTGTGCGGTGGCCCTTGCGATAGCGGCGCGTGCTGCGATCGTCGGTCAGGACGTGTGCCTGGCCGACAATAGAGCGCAGTTGCTGCAGCAGATCCGTGCGGATGGAGGAAGCGGTCATTATCAAGGCTCCCGGACAAGCAGCTCGGAGGTGATCTGAGAGATGCTGCTGACGCTGGTCAGCGTCATGGCGACGCGGATTTCTTTTTCAATCAGGCCCAGCAGGTGGTCGACTCCGGATTGTCCGGCGGCGGCCAGTGCATAGATGTAGGCGCGTCCCAGCATGGCGGCATCGGCACCCAGGGCAATCATGCGCACTACGTCCAGACCACTGCGGATACCGGAGTCCGCCAGAATCTTGATCTGGCCTTTGACAGCATCGGCAATGGCCGGCAGGGCGCGGGCCGAGGACAGGACGCCGTCAAGCTGGCGGCCACCGTGGTTCGAGACGATGATCCCATCCGCTCCAAAGCGCACGGCGTCGCGGGCATCATCCGGGTCCAGGATGCCTTTGATCAGCATGGGGCCTTTCCAGAATTCACGGATCCACTCCAGGTCCTTCCAGGAGATGGACGGGTCAAAGTTGGCGCCCAAGTAACCCATATAGTCTTCCAGGCCCGTGGGTTTGCCCAGGTAGCGCGAGATATTGCCCAAATCGTGCGGACGACCCAGCAAACCTACATCCCAGGCCCAGCGCGGATGCATGACGGCCTGAGCGTAGCGGCGCAGGGCGGCGTTGGGGCCGCTCATGCCCGAGTGTGCGTCACGGTAGCGCGCGCCGGGTACGGGCATATCCACGGTAAAGACCAAGGTGCTGCAACCGGCAGCCTGGGCGCGTTCCAGTGCATTGCGCATGAAGCCACGGTCTTTCAGCACGTAGAGCTGAAACCACATGGGTCGGCTAAGACGAGGTGCCACTTCTTCGATCGGGCACACGGATACGCTGGACATGGTAAAGGGAATACCGCGTGCATCGGCGGCCCGGGCAGCCTGAACTTCTCCCCGGCGTGCGTACATACCCGTCAGTCCGACCGGAGACAGAGCCACCGGCATGGACAATTTTTCGCCAAACAGATCAACGCTGGTGTCCAGCTGGCTCATGTCTTTGAGGACGCGCTGGCGTAGGGCGACCTCCGCCAGATCGTCCACATTGCGGCGCAGGGTGTGCTCGGCATAGGCGCCGCCATCGATGTAGTGGAACAAAAAGGGAGGCAGCCGTTTTTGGGCGGCACGCCGGTAGTCGGTCGAGGAGGAAATAATCATGGCAGGATGGGGTCGGGTAAGACGGAGGGAGAGGTCTGCAAGCGCGCGGCACGTTCGCGGCGGGCGAGGTCTTCGTCCGCCTGAAGAAGCGTGTTGCGTACGTAGCCCAGATGCTCGTTCACGACATGGCGCGCATGGGCCGCGTCGCCATCGATAATGGCCTTGACCAGGGCTTCGTGCTGGGCGGTCAGGTGGGTGAGGGTTTCGGGACTGTCATGGACGAACATGATGATGTCGCGGTTTTGTGTCACGCTGCTCAGCACCAGATCGAACAGTCCGCGCATGACCTGAACCAGAACCAGATTGTGCGAGGCTTCGGCGACGGCCAGATGGAATTGGGCATCGGCCCGGGCCGACAGATCGGTATCGCCGCTTTGCTGGTAGCGGATCATCTGCTCAAAACATTGCAGGATCTTGCTCTTGTCCTCGGGCGAGGCGCGCAAGGCAGCGTGCCAGGTCGTGCTGCTCTCCAGTGCGATACGGGCTTCCAGTACGTCGTATCGGTATTGCGGATCGGACAGCATCAAGGCGGCCAGCGGGTCCACCGAACGCTGGGTCCACTGCGGCGTTTGAGAGGTCAGGTAAGTACCTGATCCGACCTGACTGCGCAAAATGCCTTGGCTGGTCAGTTGCTGAATGGCCTCGCGCAAGGAGGCGCGAGACACGTTCAATTGGGCTGCCAACGTGCGTTCGGCGGGCAAGCGTTGCCCCGCTTTGAAATCGCTGGACTGAATGAGCGCCAGCAATTGTTGGGCAACGTGATCAGAGAGGCGCATAGTTCTTGAGGTACCGAAAAGATAAATCTGCAAGGCGCGAGTCTACGGCCTTGCAGATGAAGGATGAGGGCGGGCCCTTAGGGGATCATCCAAGGTAACACATAGGCTTGCAGGGTGGTCAGCAGGCCAATCAGAACGGCGAAGATCAGGCTGTGTTTGACGGTGAAGCGGAACAGGTCGGACTCCTTGCCAGCCAGGCCGACGGCGGCGCAGGCAATGGCAATGGACTGGGGAGAGATCATCTTGCCGGTCACGCCACCCGTGGTATTGGCCGCAACCATCAGCACTTCAGGCAAACCCAGTTGCTGGGCCGTGGTGGCTTGCAAAGCACCAAACAGGGCGTTGGCCGAGGTATCGGAACCGGTCAGAAACACGCCAATCCAGCCCAGGAAAGGGGAGAAGAAAGTGAAGGCTTTGCCGGTGTGGGCCAGGGCCAGGGCCAAAGTAGCCGACAAGCCGGAATAGTTGGCGATAAAAGCAAAGGCCAGCACCATGCCGATCGAGTAAATGGGAACGGCCAGTTCCTTGAAGGTTTCACCCAGTGTTTCCACTGCTTTGGCGGGCTTCATGCGCAGAAAAAGAATGGTCAGCAAGGCGGCAATCAAAATGGCTGTGCCGGTAGCCGAGAGCCAGTTAAAGGCATAGACCGCGCCATAAGGAGTAGCCGAGGCGACGACGGGAGGGGCTTTTTCGACCAGATTGTGCAGGAAAGGCACAGGAATGTTCACAATGGTCGAGGCCAGCGGACCGTTGGCGGCAAACAGTACTTTAAAGGGCTGCACGCTCCAGATCGTGACCATGACGGTCAGGATGATGAAGGGCGACCAGGCTTTGATGATGCGACCGGTGGTCAGCGGCAGAGTAGCTTGTTGGGCCACATCGCTCTGGACCGGTGTAGCTTCTTGCTCGTCAAAGCGGAAGATGCGCTTGGGCTGCCATACCTTCAGGAACAAGGTCAGGGCTACCAGGGAAACCAGGGCCGAGGTAATGTCGGGCAGTTCGGGGCCAATGTAGTTGGCCGTCAGGAACTGCACCAAGGCAAAGGAGCCGCCGCCGACCAGCACGGCAGGCCAGGTTTCTTTGATGCCGCGCCAGCCGTCCATGATGGCCATCAGCCAGAACAGCACAATGATGGTCATAAAGGGCAGTTGGCGACCGGCCATTTGTCCAATATGGAAGGGATCAATGCCCGAGACCTGGCCAGCCACAATGATGGGAATGCCCATGGCGCCAAAGGCTACGGGAGCCGTATTGGCAATCAGACACAGACCAGCAGCGTACAAGGGGCGGAAACCCAGACCGGCCAACAGGGCTGCGGTAATGGCGACGGGAGCGCCGAAGCCGGCCGCGCCTTCCAGAAACGCCCCGAAGCAAAAACCGACCAGAATCAGCTGCAGGCGCTGGTCAGGGGTGATGGACAGGATAGAGGCACGAATAATGTCGAACTGTCCGGTTTTTACCGAAATCTTGTACAGGAATACGGCTGCCACAATGATCCACGCGATGGGCCACAGTCCGTAAAAAAAGCCATAGACCACCGAAGCGAAGGCGGTGGAGACGGGCATGCGATAGAAAAACAGGGCTACGCCCAGTGCCAGCAGCACGGTAATGGTGCCTGCCTGATAGCCCTTCATGCGCAACTTGGTCAGGGCCAGGAAAAAAAAGATGATGGGAATAAGGGCGATCAGGGCCGACAGCCAGATATTGCCGGTGGGATCGTATTGCTGCAGCCACGCTTGTTGCATGTTCTTCTATCTCCGCAGGAGCAAAGGGGGGGCGCTTGTAGAGGAAGCGTACCAGTAGGTCGCCAAATTGGTCTGACCATTAAAGATGTGGTCAAGAGTAGAACGCATTGTATCCAAAGGGTAATTTGATTGAACGTCAGTGTTTACCCTAATAATTTAGAGCTCAACGCCTTTTTATGTTGATAATTGGTATGACCAATTTAAGGGCGGCAGTGGTGTGTGAAGGAGGTCAACGCTAGCGTTCCTAGCGTGGCTTCATAGGGGAAAAAGGGCGTTTTGTGCAGAAGAAGACACTGGTCGCCATACCGGACTACCAAGGACACTATCGTCTGTTTGCGTTGGGAGGGGCCGGAGTCTGCGTGTCCTTTTGCCCGTGGCTAATACGTGTTTTCCCGTCTAGTGGGAGCGGGATTTTGATATGACAATATTTTTATTGTCATAACAATAACGATGGAACAGGAGCCAGTCAGTGAAAGACCCACATTGTCATTCCAGCAGCATCTTGGTGGAGCGCCCGGCACAGGTCGCTTTTGAAATCATGTCCGATGGCCTCCTGCAAGGTCAGTGGGCTTGGGGCAGTGCGAATCGTAGCGAAGTGGAACCGGGCTTGTTCAAGGGAACCTCGGTCTTTAGCGGTCAGGAAACCTATGTGCGTCTGAATGTGGATGCAGCGCGTTTGCAGGTGGATTACGACGTGGGGGCCAGCAAAGAGGTGATGCAGTTTCGCAATATGTCGCGTGTCATTCCCGGCGAGGTGCTCAAGCTGGGGGCGGATAAATGTGTAGTGAGCTTGCTCACCTGGCGCCTGGCCACGCAAAGCGATGCCGCCTGGGAGCAGATCTGTTGCGTCCACGAAGCCGAGATGTTTCTGATTAAAGGGCTCTTGGAGCGCGAGTAACAAGGTGGTTTGCAGGCAGGGAAAGCCAGGAGAGACGGCTGAACACAGCAGGGTGAATACCGCAGGTGGGTGGGGCCAGCCGCACATGGCCATCAATGGGGATGAAATTACGCAGTGAGTACAAAACCGCTCTACGAACAGCTTGCTGACAAGCTGACCCGCTATATCCAGGACGGTCGCTTAAAGCCGGGCGACCGTTTGCCCACGGAAGCCGAGCTGGGGGAAATGTTTGGTGTCAGCCGCATTACGGTACGGCAGGGTCTGGCAATCCTGACCCGTAATGGCCTGATCGAGCGCTTTCCCAGCCGTGGCTCCTTTGTGCTGGAGCGCAAGAATACAGGTTCCTGGGAGCTGAACTCCCTCAATGATCTGGTCCAGCTGGGCAAGGACACCAGTACCAAGGTTGCCCGGTGGGAATTGGTCGCCCCTCCGGCGGAGATTGCCGAATTCTTTGCGTCCGACGAGCCGGTGTATAAGCTGCAAGCGGTGCGCTACAAGTCTGCCGTGCCGCTTTATTTTGCAGAAAACTACGTGCTGCGCTCGATTGGCGAACGTCTTGGGCAACAGGATCTGGAAACCCGCACCATGGTGGAGATGCTGACCTCTGTGCTGAATGTGCCCATCAAGCATGCGCAAGAAGAGATCAGCATGGCCGATGCCTCAGCGGAGATGGCCAAGCAGTTGTGGATCAAGGAAAACCAGGCAGTGATCGTGCAGCGTATCGACTTGTTCGATGTCGATGACAAACCGGTACAAAGTGGCAAGGGCTGGTGGCGCAGCGAGCATTTCAAACGCCGCTTCACGCTCAATTACCTCTGAGTGCAAGCGTTGGCCTTATGCCAGCCCGTGCCGCGACGGCGGTTACACCGGCAAGCGTTGCCCCTTGGCTTTGATGCAGGACAGCACAATCTGTGAATGGATTTTGGTGACGCCGCGCAGGGTATTGAGCTTGTGAACGACAAAGTTGGAGAAAGTCTCGAAATTGCGCGTGCGGATGTGCAGCATGTAGTTGGCCTGACCCGTCACGATGTAGGCATGCAGGACTTCATCCATGGTGGCCAGTGCTTTGCTCAGGTACTGGTGTTCGCTTTCATTGAGCTGGGCGATATTCACTTCTACAAAGGCTTCAATGGCAAAACCCAGTTTGCTGGCGCTCAAGTTGGCGCTGTAGTTTTCAATGAGTCCTTCCTGCTCCAGGATTTTCACGCGTCGGTGGCAGGAGGAAGGGGAAAGGGCCACCAGATCAGCCAGTTCTTGGTTGCTGAGTCTGCCGTTATCCTGCAAAAGACGCAGGATTTTAAGGTCTGTCTCGTCTAGTCTCATGTTTTAGAATTATCTTCGAAAAGAGTTTTTAAAAAACGATTTTTCTTCCAAATTTAATCATGATGTTCGTCACTTTGGAATAATTTGCCAGAGCCTCGATGCTAGACTAAATGACGTAAAAAGCAGAATCGAGGAGCATGAACATGATTACCTTGCAGCAATGCGAGCAGTGGGATCAGGCCGACGAACTGGCTGGCTTCAAAGCCAGGTTTGATCTGCCACCCAACACGATTTATCTGGATGGAAATTCCTTGGGCGCCATGCCCCGACACGCGATGGAGCGTGCGCAGCAAGTGATTGCCCAGGAATGGCGTACCGACTTGATCAACAGCTGGAACAAGGCAGGCTGGTGGACCTTGCCTGTGCGCCTGGGCGATCAGATGTCTTCGCTGATCGGTGCTGGCCAGGGCGAAACCATCGTGAGTGACAGTACCTCGGTCAATCTGTTCAAGGTTCTGGCTGCGGCTGTCAATTTGCAAAAAGAGCGTCATCCGCAAAAGAAAGTCATCCTGGCCGAGCGCGACTCTTTTCCAACGGATCTGTACATCATTGAAGGGTTTAACGCCTTTTTTGGTAAAGACTATAGGCTGGAACTGATTGATGAGCCGGCCGATCTGAAAACCGCCATCAATGACGAAACTGCCGTGGTGGTCTTGTCCCATGTGAATTATCGTACCGGCTATCTGCACGATATGCAGGCCACTAACCGTCTGGCACATGAGCACCATGCGCTGGTGATCTGGGACTTGTGCCACTCGGCGGGCGCCTTGCCCATCGAGCTCAAAGCCAGCGGTTCTGATTTTGCCATTGGCTGCACCTACAAGTATTTGAACGCCGGTCCTGGCGCACCGGCCCTGTTGTGGGTGAATCCCGAGCTGCTCGACAAGATCAGTCAACCTTTGTCGGGTTGGTGGGGGCACAAGTATCCTTTTGCCATGAGCCCCTCTTATGAGGCGGCCAGCGGGATCGAGCGTTTCTTGTGCGGTACCCAGCCTATTGTGTCCCTGAGCCTGGTTGCCTGTGGCGTGGACGTTTTCTTGCAAACCGATTTGCAGGCCGTGCGTCGTAAATCCCTGGCCTTGACTGATCTGTTCATCCGTCTGGTCGAGCAGGAATGTGCCGAGTTTGGCTTGCGCCTGATCACGCCCCGCGATCATCATTTCCGCGGCAGTCATGTCAGTTTTGCGCATGAGCAAGGTTACGCCGTTGTTCAGGCCCTGATTGCACGGGGTGTGATTGGCGACTATCGCGAACCTGAAGTGATGCGATTTGGCATTACCCCTTTGTATCTGTCTTTTGTGGATATCTGGCAGGCCGTCCAGCATCTCAAGGCGGTGCTGACGGACAGGGAATGGGACAAGCCGGCCTACAAAACCCGCTCCAAGGTGACTTGATCGCACTCATTAAAAAAACAATCATAAGGAGGAGACATGAGCCGATTTGAACAGATTCAATCGCGCGAGGCCGGACTGCACAAGAGGCTGAATGCCCGTCAGATGAGCATGATTGCGATCGGGGGGGCCATTGGTACCGGCCTGTTCCTGGGCAGCAAGTTTGCTATTGGCTTTGCGGGACCCGGGGTGGTGCTGAGCTACGTCATTGGTGGTTTTATTGCCCTGGTGCTGATGGGGTGCCTGGCAGAGATGACGGTAGAGCATCCTACCTCGGGCTCCTTTGGCGCGTATGCCGAGTTTTATATTCATCCGCTGGCCGGTTTTCTGGTGCGCTACAGCTATTGGGCCTGCATTGTGCTGGCTGTCGGCACTGAGGTGACGGCGGTGGCCGACTACATGAAGTTCTGGTTTCCGGAGGTATCGCCGTGGATCTGGATCGTCTTTTTCTCGGCCGTGCTGATTGCGGTCAATGCCTATAGTGTTAAAGCATTCGGCTCGGTGGAGTATTGGTTTGCCCTGATCAAGGTATTTGCCATTATTGCTTTTATCGTCTTGGCCATTGGCATGTTGACGGGTTATTACCAGCCCGCACAGGTGCAGGAAAACCTGTTGGGCCAGGGTGGCTTCATGCCCAATGGCTGGTATGGAGTCTGGGTGGGCGTGATTATTTCCATCTTCAGTTATCTGAGTATCGAGATGATTGCGGTTGCGGCGGGCGAGGCAGAAAACCCTGAGCAGGCGGTGCGCCAGGCGTTCAAGGCAACCATCTGGCGCTTGATCATTTTCTACCTCTTGTCTCTGTCCCTGATTGTGATGCTGGTGCCCTGGCAGGTGCTGATTGCAGATGGCACAAGCAGCCCCTTCATTACGGTGATGCAGTCGGTGGGCATTCCTTATGCAGACAGCATTTTGAATTTCATCGTGATTATTGCTGCTTTGTCGGCCATGAACAGCATGCTCTACATTTCTACACGCATGATGTTCAGCCTGTCGCGTGCGGGGGATGCGCCACTGGTACTGGGTAAGGTGGCACGCAATGGAGTGCCGTTAAATGCCCTGGCTTTGTCGGCCAGCGGGGTGGGTGTGGCGGCCGTGGTGTATGCCTACAATCCGGAAACGGCGTTCCCGGTGATGATTGCCTTGTCCATGTTCGGTGCCCTGTTTACCTGGGGCATGATTTTCCTGACCCATTTGTTTTTCCGCCGCCGCGTGGCGCAGGAAGGGGTGCAGCTGCGTTTCCGGATGCCGGCCTATCCCATCGGCACCTTGCTGGGTCTGATCGGTATTGTGGCGATTCTGATTACCACCTGGTTCATCAATATCTTCCATTACACCCTTTTGTTTGGTGTGCCGTTCTTGCTGACCTTGATCGTGATTTATGTTGTACGCTCAAAAAGCCGGGTCGCGTAACCGTGTAGCCGCATAGCGTGGTCCCGTTCATTCGTGCTCAGTCTGGGGCTTGGCACGAATGAGCGGCAGCATGGCCAGCAAACCGATACAGACAGCAGGACAGAGCCGGTCTCCTTGTGGCACAGTAAACGAGTTGGCCACTTTTTTCTGAGCAGAAAGGGGAGCATATGTGGTTCAAAAACATTCTGAAAGTGTCTGTGCTGGCGGGCAGTCTGGTGATGGCTGGCTCGGCCTGGACAGCGGAAACGGCCGATCAGATCTGGATGGGCGGGCCGGTCTTGACGATGAGTGACAGCCAGCCTGCTGCCGAAGCGGTCGCGGTCAAGGAGGGGTGGATTCTGGATGTGGGTACCTTGCAGGCGATGCAAGCCTATAAAGGTCCAAACACCTCTGTGATCGACCTGCAGGGCAAGGCTTTGCTGCCGGGGTTTGTGGATGCGCACAGCCACGCCTTCATGATTGGTGTGCAGGCCATGTCCGCCAATCTGCTATCGCCCCCGGATGGGGCGGTCAAAGACATCGCCAGTTTGCAGGAGACGCTCCGGCAATGGCTGGATGAGCAAGGTAAAACCAGGCAGGTGGGCTTGATCCTGGGCTTTGGGTATGACGACGCCCAACTGGCAGAGCAGCGCCACCCCACGCGACAGGAATTGGATGCAGTGTCCGAGTCCGTGCCGATCATCATCATTCATCAGTCCAGCCACATTGGCGTGCTCAACAGCAAGGCGTTGGAGATGGCGGGCATTTCCGCCCAGACCCCGGATCCGGCAGGCGGTGTCATTCGGCGGGAAGAGGGTAGCACCCAACCCAATGGGGTGCTCGAAGAGATGGCCTTTTTTTCAAGCGTGGCCAGCCAGATGGGCAAACTCACACCCGAGCAGGTTCAGGCCCTGTTTGTGGCCGGGACCGATCTGTTAAAGCGTTACGGCTACACGACCGGACAGGAAGGGCGGGCCACGTCCGATACGGTGCCTTTGATGCAGGCCGCGGCGTCGGCGGGCAAGATCGATATTGATGTCGCTGCCTACGTCGATGTGCTCCAGGACCGGGACTTTATCGCGCGTCATGTATCGCGGCATTACACCGATGGTTTTCGGGTGGCCGGTGCCAAGCTCACGATTGATGGCTCCCCTCAGGGGTTTACGGCCTATCGCGACCGCCCCTATTACAAGCCACCAGCAGGCTACCGCGCCGATTACCGGGGGTACGCAGCGGTCACGCCCGACCAGGTGTTTGATTCGGTGGACTGGGCCTTCAAGAACGATATACAGCTGCTGACTCACGCGAATGGGGAGGCCGCCTCGGATCTGCTGTTGGCTGCGATTAAAACAGCACGTGAAAAGTATGGTCCCCGGGATCGGCGGGCCGTCTTGATTCACGGGCAGTTTCTGCGCCGGGACCAGATAGCGTCCATAGCAGACCTGGATGTCTTTCCGTCCTTGTTCCCCATGCACACCTTTTATTGGGGAGACTGGCACCGTGACCGTACGGTGGGGCCGGTCAATGCCGACAATATTTCTCCCACTGGCTGGGTGCGTGAGCATGGCTTGATGTTTTCAACCCACCACGATGCGCCCGTGGCCTTCCCGGATTCCATGCGGGTGTTGTCGGCGACCGTCACGCGTCGCACCCGATCGGGCGATATTTTGGGGCCGGATCAGAGGGTAGATGTCATGACGGCCCTGAAGGCAATGACGATCTGGCCGGCTTTCCAGCATTTTGAGGAGAAGGAAAAAGGGTCGATTGAGCCGGGCAAACTGGCGGACTTTGTTGTCCTGTCGCAAGATCCGACATCGGTCGATCCCGAGCAATTGGCCAGCTTGCGCGTGGTTCAGACCATCAAGCGAGGCAAGCTCATTTATGAACAGGACGAGGCATCGGAGACCGAGCAACTCAGCCAGGCGCAGACTGGGCAGATGCTTTCCCGTTTTCTGAATGAGTGGCAGCACCAGGCATCTGAAACAGGCGCTGCAGAGCACGCGCATGGGCCTGAGTTGCTGATGGGGGCTCTGTTGCGAGGTTTTGAGTAAGGCCAGTCCGTCACTGACACCAGGCGGCCGGCGCGAATGCTGTCTGGATTGAGCGCCGACATGTTCATATGAACATGTCGGCGTCATAAAACTTTCATCTGAGCGTCACTGAGTCGTCATGTCGCGTTCCTACACTGCCAGGTATTCAAACGAAACCTGTATGCCGTGTTATGAACCTATCCGTCAGGCAAAGCATTATTGTGGATTTGCTCGCCGCCCAGGGGGCGGTGTCCGTTGATGGCCTGGCCGCGCATTTCGGGGTGACGCCCCAGACGATACGGCGCGACCTGAACCACCTGTATGAGGCCGATCTGGTGCGTCGTCGTCATGGCGGCGCCGAGCTGAACGTGGTCGAGCGCAATGCGCCTTTTCAAACGCGCCGCATTACCCACTTGCAAGCCAAGGCCCGTATTGGTCGAGCCGTTGCCAAGCTGATCCCTGCCGGTGCCAGCCTGCTGCTGGGTTTTGGCACCACTCCCGAACAAGTTGCCTTGGCGTTGGCAGATCACCGAGATCTTACGGTGGTGACCAACAACATCAGTGCCGCCTTGGCCCTGTCGCACAATATGAGCCATCGCGTGGTGCTGACGGGGGGCGAGCTGCGACAACCCAATCCTGAAATTCTGGGCCCCGGTGCCGAACGGCTGTTCAACAGCTTCAAGGCAGACTTCGGGGTGTCCGGGGTTGGGGGCTTTGATTCGGATGGTGCCTTGCTGGACTTTGATATGGCCGAGTCCGACTGCCACAAGGCGCTGCGGGGCAATTGCCGGGTGCGGATTCTGGTGCTGGACCATACCAAGTTCGGTCGGCGCGCCCCGGTGCGCAGCGGCTCCTTGGACGATGTGGATATTCTGGTCAGCGATCAGCCCATTCCCGAACCTTACCGCGATCAGATTCCTGCGCGTGTTCAGCTTGTGATTGCGGATGAGGTGCAGGTATGAGCCGCAGCGCGATCGAGTTGCAGGGCATAGTCAAATCCTGGGGCGAGCAGGCTGTGCTCAAGCAGATGGATCTGACCATTCAGGAAGGAAAATTCACGGCCTTGCTGGGCCCATCGGGCTGTGGCAAATCGACCTTGCTGCGCATTATTGCCGGGCTGGAAGCGCCCGATCAGGGCCGTTTGCTGATTAATGGGCACGATGCCACCCATATGGAACCCGCCAAGCGCGGCTTGAGCATGGTGTTCCAGTCCTACGCCCTGTTTCCCCATTTAAATGTGGCCGACAACATCTTGTTCGGCTTGCAGGTGCGCCGTGCGGACCGCCGGCAGCAACAAGAGCGTCTGCGCGAGGCCTTGGCCCTGACCAATCTGGAAGGGCTGCAAGAGCGCAGACCCGGCCAGCTCTCGGGAGGGCAGCGACAGCGGGTGGCCCTGGCGCGCAGCATTGTCTCAGGGCATCGCATTTGCTTGATGGACGAGCCCTTGTCGAATCTGGACGCCAAGCTGCGTCACACCGTGCGCCACGAAATTCGCTCCCTGCAACAGCGTCTGGGATTGACGGTGGTCTATGTCACTCACGACCAGACCGAGGCGATGGGGATGGCGGATCACGTGGTGTTGCTCAATGCCGGACGTATTGAACAGCAGGGCCGTGCCCAGGACCTGTATGGCCAGCCTATGAGTGTCTTTACCGCCAGTTTCATCGGCAGCCCGCCCATGATGATGATTCACAGTGACCAAGTGCCCCTGGGACTGTGGCCTTCACGTCGGCAGTACGACCAGCCGCATCGTGTACTGGTGGGCGTGCGCCCCGAAAACCTGAACCTGCACGAGGCGGGCGAGCGGTTTGTGGCGGCCACCGTGGTGCATCAGGAATTTCAGGGGGCAGATGCTTATGTGTACGTGCGACTTGATGATGGGCATACCTTGATCGTGCGTGCCCCGCACAGCCACCGTTTCGAGGCGGGTACACGTTGTGGTCTGAGCTGGCATCCCGCTGACGCTTTTTACTTTAATCAGGACAGCGGCGCTCGCCTGCCGACACCGTCTGCCGATGCGCTGACCGCTGCTTCTTTTGCTGTTGTTCCCTAAACGTACTGCGAGTCTACTCATGTTGAAGAATTGTCTGCTTGCCACTTCCAGCGCTTTATTGATGGGCCTGGGCACCAGTGCCCACAGCGCGGTGGAATTGACCATGTATTACCCGATTGCCGTGGGTGGTCCGCTGACCGAGGTGGTCGATGGAATGATCAAGGACTATCAGGCCCAGAACCCGGAAGTGACCGTGAAGGCCGTCTATTCCGGCAACTACGATGAAACGCGGGTGCGTGCCTTGTCGGCCCTGCGTGCGGGCGAGCCGGTGCAGCTTTCTGTGCTGGGCGCACTGGATACGCATGATCTGGTGGAGCAGGGCCTGGTCGAGGCTTTTAGCGATGTGGCTCAGGATGCCCCCAGCCAGGACTGGCTCAAGAGCTTTTACCCTGCGTTGATGGCTAACGGCACCTTGGAGGGCAAGGTCTGGGGCATTCCCTTTCAGCGTTCGACCATCGTCATGTTCTACAACAAGGATATGTTCCGTGAGGCGGGTCTGAACCCCGATCAAGCTCCCAAGACGTGGGACGAGCTGGTGCAAACTGCCCAGAAACTGACTAATGACAAGCATCACGGCTTGATGATTCCATCGACGGGCTATCCCTACTGGATGTTCCAGGCCATGGCCTTGCAAAACGGCCGTCAGTTGATGAATGAAGAAGGCACGCAGGTCTACTTCAATGATCCCAAGTCGGTGCAAGCGCTGCAGTTCTTCCACGATCTGGCCTACAAGCACAAGGTCAGCCCCGCGGGCACGATTGAATGGGGTACCTTGCGCCAGGCCTTCGTGCAGGGCAAGACCGCCATGATGTGGCACACCACGGGCAACCTGACGGCCGTCAAGAACGAAGCGAAGTTCGACTTTGGCGTGGCCATGCTGCCCGCCAAGGAAAAAGCGGCTTCTCCTACCGGCGGTGGCAACTTCTACCTGTTCAAGGGCGCTAATGACGAGCAGAAAAAAGCCGCATTGGATTTCGTGCGCTGGATGACGGCCCCCGAGCGTGCTGCCAAGTGGTCCATGGCCACGGGCTATGTGGGTGTCAGCCCTGCAGCCTACGAAACACAGGCGCTGCTTGACTACGCCAAGACCTTTCCACAGGCCGTGGTAGCGCGTGATCAACTGGCCGTGGCCTCGCCCGAGTTTGCCACGTACGAAACAGCGCGTGTGCGTGAACTGTTGTCCAACGCCGTGCAGGCCGTGCTGACCAATGCCAAGACGCCTCAAGCCGCCCTGGATGAGGCCCAGGCCGCCGCGGATCGCTTGCTGCGTCCTTTCAACTAAGCAGGTGCAGGAATGGCTGAACCATTGCGTGTGCTGCGTAAAGAGTGGGTATTTGCCTACCTCTTGCTGACGCCGCTGTTTGTGCTGCTAAGCGTGTTTGCCTTTATCCCGGCGCTGCACACGTTTTGGTCCAGCCTGTTAAGTAAAGGCACGGCTCGTCGTCCGGCCCAGTTTGTGGGCATGGACAACTACGATGCCATGCTGGCTGACCCGACTTTCTGGCTGGTTCTGAAGAATAATCTTTGGTACGCCGCCATTGTGATTCCGGTGTCCATGGCACTGGCCTTGCTGATGGCCTTGTGGGCCAACCGGGCCATGAGCATGCGTGCCTGGGTGCGCTGCGCTTACTTCACGCCCACCATGTTGCCCATGATCGCCGCCGCGAACCTCTGGCTGTTTTTTTACACGCCGGATCTGGGTTTGCTGGATCAGATTGCCAAGCTGTTTGGCGCCGGGGCCACCAATTGGTTAGGTCAGCCTCAAACTGCCCTGGGCGCAGTCATGGTGGTGACCATCTGGAAAGAGGCCGGATTTTTCATGATTTTTTATCTGGCCGCCTTGCAAACCATCCCGCCCGAACTGCGTGATGCTGCCCGTCTGGAAGGCGCAAGCCGCTGGCAATATGGGCGCCGTGTACTGCTGCCCTTGCTGGCTCCCACCACTTTATTCATTCTGATCAATGCATTGATCAACTCGGTCAAACTGGTTGACCACCTCTTTATCCTGACCAAGGGCGGCCCCAATAACGCTTCCAAGCTGATGTTGTACTGGATCTGGGAAACGGCTTTTGCTTACATGGATACGCCCGCGGCTGCCGTACTGACGGTGGTGCTCTTGTTGGGTCTGGGCGCCGTCGCTATTTTTCAATTCCGCTACGCCGAACGACGCGTGCACTACCAGTGATGAACATGGACACTGTTTTGACTGCCCCCAGCCGCCCGCTGCGTTTGCCCTCACTGGATACGGTAGGAGCGCACGTTTTGGCCCTGCTGTGGATCGCGCCTTTGCTCTACGCGTGCTGGGCTGCTTTTCGTGACCCGTCAGCGGCCTTGCGTTTTGACTGGAGCGCAGGTTGGACCTTTGATAACTTTGCCGCGGCCTGGGATCGTGCGCCCTGGCTGCGCTACATCTTCAATACGACCGCGTTGGTGCTGACGATTCTGATCGGTCAGTTTGTTCTGTGTACGCTGGCTGCCTACGCCTTTGCCCGCTTTCGTTTCTTTGGCAGCCAGTTTCTGTTCATGCTGCTGCTGTTGCAATTGTTCATTTTGCCCGAAGTGCTGATTGTGGAAAATTACCGCATGGTGGCCTGGCTGGGCTGGACCGATACGGTATGGGGCATGGGTGTGCCTTATATGGCCAGTGCGTTTGGGGTATTCCTGCTGCGTCAGGCCTTCAAGCAGGTGCCGCGTGAGCTGGAAGAGGCGGCGCGTCTGGAGGGCTGTAGCCGTCTGGGGGTGTTGTGGCGTGTGTATGTACCCTTGGTCAAGCCTGTTTACCTGGCTTATGCCCTGGTGTCGGTGTCAACGCACTGGAACAATTTTTTATGGCCATTGGTGATCAGCAGCTCGGATCATACACGGCCTTTGACTGTGGGCTTGTCCCTGTTTGGCGCGCCTGAAAGTGGTGTCAGCATTTCCCTGATCAGCGCCGCCACCATCATGACGATCCTGCCGCTATTGCTGGGCTTTCTGCTGTTTCAAAAGCAGTTCATGCAGGCTTTTTTGCGCGCCGGCATTCGTTAAGGAATTCTGATGAAGATTATCCAGTTTTCGGATTTGCACATTACCCCGCCCGATGGCCTGTTGTTTGGTTCGGACCCTCTGGATCGCTTGCGTCACTGTGTGCAGCACATTAATCGCCATCATGCCGATGCGGATCTGTGCGTGCTGACGGGCGATCTGACCCATGCCGGTCACCCACGCGCGTACGAGCGCCTGCGTGAAGGCTTGCAAGACTTGATTCCGCCCGTGCGCTTGTTGATGGGCAATCACGATAGCCGCAGTGCGTTTCAGCGGGTATTTCCAGACGCCAGGACCGATTTGCCCGGGTTTGTGCAATATGCCGAAACCAGGGGCGATTGGCGTCTGATTTATCTGGATACCTTGGAAGACAGCTACACCAACGGTTATCTGTGCGCACGGCGTCTGCAGTGGTTGCAGCAGGAACTGGCCTCGCATAACGGGCCGGTGATGCTGTTCTCGCACCATCCTTTGCCCGCCTTGCAGTATCCCTCCATGGATTGGCTGCGTTTGAGCAATGCCCTGGAGCTACTGCCTGCGTTGAAGGCGCACCCAGCACCCGTACATTTGTTTTCCGGTCATGTGCATCGCTGTGCCAGCGGCGTGTGGAACGGTCTGCACTTTGTAACGGTCAGTGGCACCAACCATCAGCATGAACTGGATCTGGAGCGCGAGGGAGCGGCAACGTCCACTTTTGAACCGGCCAGCTACGCGGTGATCCTGCCCAATGCAGACGGTCTGACCGTGCATTTTCAGCCCTTTGCTTACGAAGAGCTGCGCTTTCCGTACACGGGAGACCTGAACGCGTTGAAGTGTCTGTAAAGGCGGGGCGGTCGATTTTGAGGTTGGCATGCAACGCGGTCTTCGAACGTGTACTGAAAAACCGCCATGTTCGGCGAAACGCTTTGTTGTTTGCCACAAGATCGCTATACTTGCGAACTATCAGGGGGAGTAGCTTACTTTCCGGCGCATCGTCATCACGGCAATTTGTGTTTTTCACCGATTCCCGGTGCCCGGGCAGCCTTAGGGTTGCAAGCGAGACCTTGCCATTCATGGGCAAGGTGCATCCTCAAAAAAGATGGCCTGTGTCCTTAATGGATCAGGCCATTTTTGTTTTGTACAACAGCGGTCATTTTCTCGTTGTACAGTCATGCAAGATGGTCGTCGGGTTTCAATTAAACAATATGAAAAGGCGGTCTTATAAATGATTGAATTTTTGCAGACAATGAGTTGGGCGGCGGTATTTCAGATCATCCTGATCGATATATTGCTGGGGGGCGATAATGCTGTGGTGATTGCCCTGGCATGTCGCAACTTGCCTGCACAGCAGCGCGTAAAAGGTATTTTGTGGGGAACGGCAGGGGCGATTGGTCTGCGCGTTGTCCTGATCGCGTTTGCTCTGACCTTGCTGTCCGTTCCATTCTTGAAAGTGGTGGGTGCCTTGTTGCTGGTCTGGATTGGCGTCAAGCTGCTGATCCCCGAGGAAGATGGTCACGGCAATGTGGAAGGGGGGGCAACCTTGTGGAAGGCCATCAAGACCATTATTATCGCGGACTTTGTGATGAGTCTGGATAACGTGATCGCGATTGCGGGTGCCGCTCAGACGGCTGACCCGGATCATCAGATTGGTCTGGTGGTCTTTGGTCTGGTGGTGAGCGTGCCCATCATTATCTGGGGCAGCACACTGGTTCTGAAGCTGATCGACCGTTTCCCCATTGTGGTAACGCTGGGCGCCGCGTTGCTGGGCTGGATTGCTGGCGGCATGCTGGTGACGGACGTTAAATACATCGAGTACTTCGGCGAGCCTAGCACCACCATCAAGCTGGCTGCGGAAGTGGCTGGTGCCTTGCTGATTGTCGCGTTGGGTCACGGTATTGCGGCCTACAAGCGCAAGCAGGCTGCCTGAGTCTGAAATTGAAACAGCCCGTATAAAGCCATGCCGGAGACTTCGCTTCCGGCATGGTTCTGGGTTAAGCTCAAACGATTTTCTAAAAAAGGAGTACACCATGGCACAAGCCTCCGCACGCCACATTCTGGTCAGCACCGAAGAGAAAGCGAATGAACTGAAAGCCGCTATCGAAGGTGGTTCTGACTTCGCTCAGGTGGCCAAGGACAATTCCAGCTGCCCATCGGCCCGCATGGGCGGTGAGCTGGGAACTTTTGGTCGTGGCCAAATGGTGCCCGAGTTCGATCAGGTTGTGTTCAGCGCCCCCGTGGGCGTTGTGCAAGGCCCCGTCAAGACCCAGTTTGGCTACCATCTGGTAGAAGTGACTGCACGTCAGGACTGATACGATCAGGCCAGAAAAACCCGCTTCGGCGGGTTTTTTTGCGCCTGCTGCGCCTGTGTATGCTGGGCAGGGCTTGAACTGTTTTGGCAAGCGCAATCCCGTCTTTTCGCGACGGCGATGTCAGTAGGCTCTTGTTCAATAGGCCTGGCTCTGGAGTGGCTTCATGCTGGTATTTGCCAGACATATACATAAAAAGTCTGGACATTTATCCACAAGCTGCGCAGTATGCCAGCCATGCCGGCTCGTGGGGCCTTGCCCACGCCTTGCTCGCTTGTTTCGAGCAATTCAGCCCATTCTTATAAAGAAATCCCATGAAACGCACCGATATGGAAAAACTCAGCGCCGTCAAATTGCTGGGAAATGTAAAAAAGGCGGGCACGCCACAACGCTTTGCAGCTGATTCCGCCGTGGCCGACCGGCGCGAACAACGTCGTCTGGATCAGGCTGCTGGCCTGGTGTCCTTTCCCGTTAAGCTGACGCAGCCTGTTATTGATGCCGTGCGCGCTCGCGCTACCGAGCAGGGTGTCTCGACCAATGAGGTCATTGATCGCCTACTGGCCCAAGCCTTGGACCTGTAATTTATGCAGATCTGGGTAGATGCAGACGCTTGTCCGGTCGTCATCAAAGAAATTTTGTATCGCGCCGGGCAGCGCTGGAGTCGCCATGTGATCCTGGTGGCCAACCAGATGCTGCGCACTCCCCCTTCACCCTGGCTGCGGGCCGTGCAGGTGGCGCGTGGCTTTGATGTGGCGGATGACTATATTGTTCAGCACGCCAGTGTGGGAGATCTGGTGATTACCGCCGATATCCCGTTAGCGGCGCAGGTTCTGGAGCGTCGGGCTCTGGTCCTGACCCCCAGAGGTGAGCGTTTGGATGTCAATAGCATAGGCGAGCGTCTGGCCATGCGCGACATGATGGAAGAGCTGCGCAGCACCGGCGTGGACATAGGCGGTCCGGCGCCCTTCAGCCAGGCTGACCGGCGCGAGTTTGCCAATGCGCTGGATCGTCTGATGATGAGTCTGAATAGCGCAGCCCGACGATGAGCAGACTTGCCTTGGCGGCCACCTTTGTGTGAGTCTGTGGTCGGATTGAATTTTTTTAAGTGAAGTACGCAATGACAGACTCAAACCGTCCTTTGATGAATTTATCCGGTCTGAATGAGGCCGTCGCCCAGTTTGCGCGCGAGCGTGAGTGGGACCAGTTTCACAGCCCTAAAAACCTGGCCATGGCCTTGACCAATGAAGTGGGCGAACTGATCGAAATTTTCCAATGGCTGACAGAAGCGCAATCGCACGAGGTGGCTAGGGACCCGAAAACTGCCGAAGCCGTGCGTGACGAACTGGCGGATGTGCAGATCTATTTGAGCCGTCTGGCGTTCGTGTTGGGCGTGGACATGAACGACGCGGTCGCCTGCAAACTGGCGAAAAATGCGCAGAAGTATCCCGCCGACAAGGTGCGCGGGACGAACAAGAAATATACGGAACTGTAAGAACGTCGCGGCAAACGCGCTGCCTTACAGCTCCCTCAGCAGATCCTGCACAAACTGCTCCATCCGCTCGTGTCTTTCGCGGGCGATTTCCTGTCCTCGTTTAGTCTGAAAGCCCTCAGCCAGTTTCAACAGCTTGGCCGCAAAGTGGTCCAGCGCGTAGCGCTTGTCATCCAGGGGGCGGTGTTGTGCCTGCGGGTCGCAGGGATCATACAGGCCCGAGCCCATGCGCCCGGCGGTATAGAAGCAGCGAGCTATCCCTAAGGCACCAATGGCATCCAGCCGGTCGGCGTCCTGCAAAATGCGGGCCTCCAGGCTGACCGGCCTAATGTTGGCTGAAAAGCTGTGGCTTTGGATAACCTTGCCCACGGCCTCGCAGTCCTGCCCGGACCAGCCTATCTTGGCCAGAATGTGTTGTGCCTGTTCCGCTGACAGGGTGGAAGCGCGCGAACGCAGCGGCGAGTTCTTTTCTACCGCAACGCAGTCGTGCAGCACCGTTGCTGCCAGCAAAATCCGCAGATCCCCACCTTCTTTTTCCTGAATCGCACAGACATTCTTCCAGACACGCTGCAGGTGTGACTGGTCGTGAGAGCCATCGTTATGGCTGGTGCTGCTATGGGGCAGGAGTTGAGTGGCAAGCGCCTCAAAGGGATGAAAAGGACGGGTCATGGTCATGGTCTGCAATCGTCAGGCACACAGCATACCGCGAAGCAGTCCAGGACAAAGAAAAGGAGCTGCACCAGGCAGCTCCTTTCTGGCCTGAGTCCAGCGATTTAAAAGTCGCTCAGGCCCAGATCACTGACAGCATCGGCCCAATAGTTCAGTTCCTGATCCACATATTGTGTGAACTCGGCAGGGCTATTGGTAAGCAGGGTGGCCCCGTTGCCTTGCCAGATCTCCTTGATCTTCTCAGTGTCCAAGGCTCGATGAATGCTGTCCGCGACGGCTTGTACCGTGGCATCAGGCACGTCACCCTGCATGAAGATGCCATACCAGGTCTGGGCGGTGATCTCATCCATACCCAGTTCTTTGAGCGTCGGCACATCAGGCAGGGCAGCCGCGCGCTCCGGGCTGGAGACGGCCAGAGCGCGCAAGCGGCCATTGCGGATCTGTGCGACAGCCGAAGGCATGGTCTCGAACATGAAGTCCACCTGATCGCCACTGATCAGCGCCATGACGGCCGGGCCGCTGCCTTTGTAATGCACGGCAGTCATGGTGGTGCCAGAGCGTTTCTCCAGCTTGCCCGCCATCAAATGCAGCATCGTGGCCACGCCGCTCGTGCCATAGTTCACGCCTGCGCCTTGCTTGGCCGCAGCCAAGAGGTCATCCACGCTCTTGTAGGGCGAGTTGGCATTGACCACCAGCACGTTGGGCATGGCAGCAATCAAGGTGACCGCTTTCAAGTCTTTGCGGGTGTCGTAGGGGAAGTTCTTCAACACGGCAGGCGCAATCATGTGATGCACGGCACCAAACAAGAGCTGATTGTCTGCGGGGCTGGAGTTGGCGACCATGCTGGCACCCAGCACACCACCGACACCACCTTTATTTTCTACGACAACGGTTTGACCGATTTCATTACCCAGTGCTTCGGCCAGAGGACGAGCCAGGGTGTCGCCCGAACCACCTGCGGCAGAAGGGACGATCAAGCGCACCGGGCGCTCGGCCCAGGCGGGGGGAGCTGCCCAGCTTTGGGGTGCGGCAGCGACGATAAAACTGAGGGCAAGTACAACACGGGACCAGGGTTTCATGTTTTTTTACCTCCTCGGTAGTCGGTGGTTTCAGCCTTTGCCGGAGCCCAGGCTGCCAGGGTTGCTGCGCAGCTTGTCGATCTGATCTTGCCGGGGACTCAGACCCAGCCCGGGGGCGTCTGGCATGTGTAGCCAGCCTTGTTCGGGCTGGGGCAGGCCGGTGTAGATCTCGGCCATCATGGCGCTGGCGGCCAGATGCCATTCCACATCACCGCCATTGAGCAAGCCGCAGTGCAAGTGACCGTTGTGGGAGGGGAATGCCCCGCCATTGGCTACCGAAGCATTAAAGCTTTCAGCCAGGGCAAAGATCTTGCGGGACTGGGTAAAACCGCCGGATATCAGTACGTTAGGCTGCACAATGTCCACCGCCTGCTGCATCAGCAGATCGCGGAACCGATAGGCCTGGCCTTCGTTCTGGCCGGCCGCCACAGTGATGCCCGTGCTCTGGCGCAGTTCACGCATACGCCCGGTGTCATTTTGTGTGATGGGTTCTTCAAAGAAACCTACATCCAGGTCACGGGCGTGGCGCGCAATGGTCTTGGCGTGCACATAGTCCAGACTACAGTTGCCATCGATATACAAGGGCATCTCGGCAGGAATGGATTCTCGTACCAGGCTCATGCGGCGCATGTCCTGACGAATCAGCTCGGCTAAGGGGCGTGGTTCATCTCGGCGTTGCAGGCCGTGATGGCCCACGACCATCTTCAAGCCTTTGAAGCCTTGGTTGACGCAGTCCTGGGCGACCTTGACCAGTTCCTCCTCGTTCAGGAAGGCAAAGCCAAACGTGGCATAAGCGGGCACTTTCTCACGGGCGCCGCCCAGCAGTTTCCAGACAGGCAAACCCAGGGCCTTGCCCTTGATATCCCACAAGGCAATGTCCAATGCTGAGATCGCATGCATGGCATAGCCGGTCTGGCCGCGAGGGCATACGTTCCAGTACATGCGATCCCACAGACGCTCCGTGTTCAAGGGGTCTTGTCCGACCAAATCACTGGCCAGGATGTCGTTGATGGTGCTGGCCACGGGGTGCTCTTCGGTAATGGCACTCAGGCCATAACCGGTAATGCCTTCATCCGTTTCGATTTCCACATGACAGATGGCCAGATTGCTGGGTTTTTTGATGCCCGCGCTATGGAACTGAAAAGGTACGTTCAAGGGAATTGCGCGTACTGCCGTGATTCTCATTCTCCGTTCTCCTCACATTTTTTAAATGCGTTTGCATGTAATTGTTTTAGGTTTATAGCGTTTTGGAGAGTAGGTGGGCAATGGTGTAAACCCTTGATTTTATTGATATATAAAAGCCATTTCTGATATATCAAAAGGGCGGGTTCAGGGGCGAAGAGCGGCGCATGCGGCGGGAAAAAGATGCAGGAGAGTGGTGATGTACGCCGCTAGGCGCTCTTGGCCCTTGTGCATGCAAAAGGCCCTGCCAGGCAAGGCCTGGCAGGGCCGGTGAACTCTCGGGATGTATGAGCAGTGAGTGGCTTATTTACCGCGCAGTAGCTGCATCTGACGACGATCTTTTTTAGTCGGGCGTCCCGCGTCAAAATCCAGGGCAGGCTCAGGCGCCAGACGGCGCTGTTCCGCGGCCTGCGCGCGTCGTGCACTGCTTTGCTCGGTTTCTTGATAGAGAGTGCGCGCCACGGGAGCGGGGCCACGTACCCCACTCAAGGCTTGAACGTGAACTTCCATGGCTGGCGTTTCCTTGCGCAGGGTAATCAGATCCCCTACCGATACCTCGCGGGCCGGCTTGGTGCTTTGCTGATTGAGCAAAACCCGTCCTTTAGTGATCTCTTCACTGGCCAGGCTGCGCGTTTTGTAAAAGCGCGCCGCCCAGAGCCATTTGTCCAGTCGTAATTTGTCCATGCCGTATTGTAAATCCAGGCCGGGCCCCCGTGAAAGGCGGAACCCGGTGTGACGAGCTTGCTGGTGGCCAGCCCGGTTCTAGCGGAACTGAAAGTGTTCCTTATGCAAGGTCCAGGACTTAGCGGGCAAGGCACGCTTGAGCTCCCGCTGCAGCTGCTTGCCCATCCCGGCAGGGCCACAGAACCAGATATGTAATGGTCTGCCCGCCTGATAGTGCTGCACCACCTCTTGGGGACTCCAGCGGCGGCCATCGGCATAAATATCCAGCTTGACATCCGGGTGCTCTTTGGCGGCGTTGCTCAAGGCCTGGGCGAGTGGGTCGGAACTGTGCTGACAGGCATATTGCAGATAGGCGTAAGGAGCATGGCCCTCCTCATGCTCCTGGCTTAGCCAGGACAGAAAGGGGGTCGCTCCCACTCCTGCGCCGACCCAGATATAAACCCCCTTGTCGTCGCGGCCCGGTTGAGTGAAACGGCCATACGGGCCATCCAGCTCGATGTTCTGTCCGATATGCAGGCGCTCTGGCAGGCGGCGCGTCCAGTCGCCCAGTTGCTTGATGTGAAAACGCACAATCTGGTCATCCTGATCCGCGTCGGACAGGGTGAAGGGGTGAGACTCGGTTTCGCCTTTCAAACGCAGGAAGGCAAACTGGCCCGCCTGATGACCCGGCCAGGATTGATCCATGCGGCATTGCACTTCTAGGACATCGCCTTGCGGGGTACAGGAAATGACGGTACCGGTGTGCGGGTAAGCCGAACTGAGATTGCGTAACAGCTGAATGCTGGCGGCTACTGTTCCGATCACCAGGCTGACGGCCAGCAGCCAGCCACCTATCCCGCTCCAGTAGGCAGGTGGGGTCAAGACTACGCCATGAAAGACCAGAATCAGATAGGCAACCGGCATTAGCCGATGCAGGCTGTACCATTTTTTATAGGAAATCGTGCGGTGCGCCAGGGTAATGATCAACATCACAATCAGCGCGTAGAACGTCCATTCCCCCAGCGTCTTGGCATAGGGCTTGAAGAGGCTGACCCATTCGGGGACGGGCACTTTGGCCAATTTGCCGCTGGTGCCGATGGCGGCGGCGATCAGGTCTTTGGATTGTTTGCTTAGCCAATGCGCCAGGCTGAGCAAAATCGCCAGGATGCCCAGATACTTGTGTAGCTTGTAGGCTTTGTCCATGCCACCGAGCCACGGTTCCAGGCGACGGGGGCGTAAGGCCAGGACCATAATGGCCGTCATGGTGCCCAGCGCCAGAATGCCGGTGAGCAGCATGCCTTCCTGCCGGATTACCCACAGCGTGTCGCCTGGGGGCGAGGGAGAGAGCCACAAGGCTTGTACAGCCCAGATCAGAAAGAAGGTGGAGAGCAGCAGAAATAGAGGGCGACGCATGGCCTTTTCCGAATGATGGGTGGGCCGGGAGCTGGCAAGTCGCACCATGCAAAAGTACCGACGCAGCGCACCGGGGACATCTGCCCATCTTAGTACGTAGCGTGGCGGTCTGGGGGGGTTGTATTCAGGCGTGAATTGAGAAAACTCAAAATACCCCTAAATAGTTGTTATTTAAAGTATTTGTTAATGATTCTGGTTGCTGTTTATCGTGTTGACCCTGCCTGGGGTGGTTTCGGAGGGACACCGCCTGGCAGGGCGTTTTTCAGTGGGCCTGTTCAGGACTGAGCAGTACGGCCAGATCCAGCAAGGCCGCGTCCTGATGGGCTTGTCCGATCAGTTGCAGTCCCAGGGGCAGCGGGGAGTCCTGAGCGGGCGCGGGCAGGCTTAAGGTCGGCCAGCCTAACAAGGACCACGGGCGGTTCAGAATCGAGGAGCCTGTGCTGTCCAGCCCATAGGGCGCGGGGCCAGGGGCCGCCGGAGTTAGCAAGGCATCGAAATGAGCATATCGGTCCTGCCATTCTGTCTGGAGCTGGCGACGGCGTGCCTGCCAGGCGTGGTAGTCCGCCGGGGGCAATTCCAGGCCTTGCTTGATCGCTTGCACGGTAATGGGTCGCAAGGCATTGGGGCTGGCTTGCCAGACGGGCAGCAGGCTGCGGGCCATTTCGTAAGCCATGATCTGGCCTTGCAGGATCAGCAGCTCTTTCAGTTGCGGGTCCGCGGGCAGACGCTCCAGTTGGGCACCTTGTTGTTCCAGGTGCAGGCAACCTTGCTCCAGAGCAGCAAGGGCAGCGGGGGTAATTGGGCCCAGATCTTTGCCATCCAGCACGCCGATGCGGGGACAGGTGGGCACCTTAACATCGGGCAAACCTTGCAGAACCGTCGCCACACGGCGCAATACGGACAAGTCGCGGCTGAAGTAGCCGATGGTGTCCAGACTGTCGCATAGCAGGAAAAGACCGCTGCGATGAATGGCACCAAAACTAGGTTTGAAGCCGACAATGCCGGTAAAGGCAGCAGGGCGCATCATGGAGCCGCCCGTTTGGGTTCCCAAAGCGAAATCGACCATGCCCGCGGCCACGGCAGCCGCAGACCCACTGGAGGAGCCACCGGGAGTGTGCTCCAGATTCAGCGGGTTACGGGTCGGGCCGGGCGCCGCATAGGCAAACTCTGCCGTCACGGTCTTGCCGACTGGAATGGCACCGGCCCGGCGCAGCACGGCCACACAGGCCGCATCATGCTGCGCGGGCCGCGCGTCGGGGAAATGGGCCCCGTAACGCGTGGGCATGCCTTGCACATCCAGCACGTCCTTGACGCCGAAGCTCAGGCCCGCCAAGGGGCCCTCGGGGTGGGTGCTGATACAGGTAAGCGGGTCCGCCAGCCAGGACCAGGCCTGAATGGACTGGTCCTGCACAGCGAGAGGAGAGGGATGGGCAGTCATAGCGCAGAGTAGCAATTACTGAATCGAGATGTTTTGTGCCTTGATCAGTGCCGTCCAGCGCTTTGCTTCTTCCTTGATGAAAGCAGAGAACTCTGCAGGCGTGCCGCCCACCACTTCTGCGCCCTGGGATTCCACAATCTTGCGGTACTCGGGGTCTTGCAGTGCATCGTTGACGGCTTTATTCAGTTTTTCCAGCACATCGGCTGGAATGCCTGCGGGAGCAATCACGCCAAACCAGTTGGAGGCGACCAGATCCACGCCTTGCTCTTTGAAGGTGGGAACATCAGGCATGGCCTTGACACGCTCTTCAGAGGTCACACCCAGAATGCGCAAACGTGGATTGTCGATTTGCATGTGCGGCAAGAACAAGCTGGCCAATTCCAGGTAGAAGGAGATATTGCCGGCCAGCAGATCGTTGGATGCCGGTGCGCCACCGCGGTAAGGAACGTGTACCGCGTCAAAACCCGACGTGGCTTTGAACTGCTCGGTCAGCAGGTGCGAGGCGCCGCCCGCTCCGGTCGAGGCATAGTCCAGTTTTTGTGGGTTCTTCTTGCCGTCGTTCACCAGGTCGGCCAACGACTGGTAGGGCGAGTTGCTGTTTACACCCAAAGCCATGGCGCCACGCTCAATCAGGGCGATGGGCTGCAGATCCTGTTCGGGATCAAAGGGCAGGTTGCTGCCGTACAGGGCTTTGTTCACGGACATTGGACCAAAGTTGCCCAGACCGATGGTGTACCCGTTGGGCTTGGCACGGGCAATCATGCTGGTGCCGATATTGCCGCTGGCGCCAGGCTTGTTCTCCACCACAATCGTCACGCCCAGACTGTCGCTCATTTTCTGAGCCAGCATCCGCGAACGGGTGTCCGAGCTGCCGCCGGCCGCATAAGGCACAACAAAAGTAATGGCTTGCGAAGGGTAGGGGGCGTCGGCCAGTGCCGAGCCGGAACCCAGCAAAGTCAGTGTGAGTAGGCCGCCCAGCAATGAGGCACGATGCTTGAATACCGTCATGTTCATCTCCTGCAATGGGCCAAGATTCGCCGTGGCGTGCAGTATGGCCCTGTTTTTTTGATAGAAGTCAGAACGGATAGTAGAGAGAGCTTATTATGTTGTCTAATATTAAAAATAGTCATTATTAATCTTTTTAAAAACCTAATTGGTGGGCATATGCTGGACTCCAAATTAAGTGAAATGTTTTTGGTTCTGGCCGAAGAGTTGCACTTTGGTCGTGCGGCACAGCGTCTGTTCATGACCCAGCCTCCCTTGAGTCAGGCCATACGCAGGCTGGAGGAGCAGGTCGGGGCCACCTTGTTCATCCGCACGACGCGCACGGTGCAACTGACTGCGGCCGGCGCGGAGCTGCAGCGCCGCCTGCGCCTTATCGGCAATGAGATGGAGCAGACTTTGCAAGCGGTGCAGCAGGTTCACCGCGGGGAAACCGGTATGTTGCGTATCGCCCTGACGCCCAGCAGTGCCTATGCGGGCGTATCACGGCATTTGTACCGGTTTCGTCAGGACTTCCCGCAGGTGGATATGCAGGTTTACGAGATGAACTCCAGTGACATGCCTGCCGCCTTGTATGAGCGCCGGGTGGATGTGGCGTTGATCCGCCCCTCTTTTGCGGTGCCCGATCTGAATCCGCAATTGGTGGAGTCCGAACCCATGATGTTCGTGCTCAGACGCGATGATCCCCGTGCGCAGGAACATAGCCAGGGGCTGACGCTACATCAGGCGTTTTCTTACGAAATGGTGGCCTATTCACGTCAGCAATCGCGCTACTTCCATCTGCTTCAACAACGTTTGCTGCAGCGTTCGGGCTGCCTGCCGCGCTTTGTCCAGGAGAGCATGGTGCCCACGGTGTTGATTATGGTGGAGGCGGGGATCGCACCGGCTATCGTGCCGGCCTCCCTGGCTCGGCTGCGCACGGATACGCTGGTGTATCTGCCCTTGCTCGATGCTGCCGATATTGCGGCCGAGCTGATGAGCGCCTACATTTCCGACAATACCAATCCCGCGCTCCAGAATTTTCTGGCGGTGCTGGAACAGGATCGTTCAGTCTGACTGGCGGGCAGCCAGCCATTGGCGCATGGATTGACCGGTGCGCTGTCGAAACAGGCGTGACAGGGCCGAGGGATTGGCGTAGCCCAGATCCAGTGCGATGCGTTTGGCGGACTGGCCCTGGGTCAAGCGCTGGCAGGCCAGCGACAGACGCCATTGGGCCAGATAGTCGGCCGGCGTGTCACCCACCCACTGCTTGAACTGGACGGCAAACGCGCTGCGCGAGAGCTTGGCTTGTTCAGCCAGCGATTGCACAGTCCAGTCTCGTCCCGGGTCGGCCTGGATGGCCAGCAAGGCGCGGGCGACGGGAGGATGGGACAGCCCCCGGAACAGGCCCACGGGAATATCGCAGCGGTCGGGATGGTCAAACAACCAGCGCAGCAGTTGCAAGAGCACGATTTCAAACAGACGATCGGCCAGCAAACGATGGCCGCAACGTACTGCTTCTGTTTCTGCAAATAACAGGCTCAATGCTTGCTCCAGACCTGCCGCCTCTTCCAGGGGAACAATGATCAGGTCCGGCAGCGACCGGGCCAGCGGGTGATGTTCACCACCGTCAAAATCCAGGGTGGCGCAGGTAAAGTCCGAGCCCTCCTCGGGCATATCGTAGAAAGTATGGTCCAGCGGACGTGGATAGAACAGCAGGCTGGGACGATCAATCGTCAGGATTTCCGGCACTGGATCGCGCGGATCGTGACGCACCCCCAGCTGACCCCGTCTGAGGATGTGCAAAAAGGCCCGCCCGGGCTGAGCCGCAAAGCGGGTCATGCCGCATAAGGAGCCGTTGTAAAACAAATGGGCCCGGACACGGAATTGTTCCAGCAAAAGAGAGAGGCGATCCAGATTCATGAAATCATCCCTTTTTGGATGAAAAGATAAGTTGTCGGGACTAATCTTATCCAATGATCTTGATTCTGGCGAGACACTATCCCTGTCAGATTCATTTTGGCCCTCAGGGCCTACTTCACCAGGAGATCACCATGTCCCGTCTTACGTTGCCTGATGTTGCTCAAGCTCCCGCCGCCAGCCAACCTGCTTTGCAGGAAATTCAAAAGGCTTTTGGCGGCAATGTGCCTGCCATGTTCCGAATGGTGTCCAACTCGCCCGCCGCTTTGCGCAGCATGTGGGGGTCTTTCGGTGCTTTTGCGGGTGGCAAGCTGGGTGCAAAACTGGGCGAGCAACTGGCAGTGGCTATTGCTGACCGCAATCGTTGCGAGTATTGCTTGGCTGCCCACAATGTGCTCGGTGCCAATGCTGGTTTGAGCCCCGAGACTCTGGCCCAGGCCCAACGTGGTCAGTCTGATGATCCACGCACGGCGGCCGCCCTGAAGTTTGTGCTCAAGCTGGTCGATCAGCGGGGTCAAGTGTCGGCGGCGGATGTGCAAGCCGTGCGCGACGCAGGTTTTTCCGAGGGTGAGGTGGTGGAGCTGGTCGGTGTCACGGCCTTGAATCTGTTCACCAATTACATCAACAATGCGCTGGATGTTCCGGTCGATTTCAAAGCGGTTGAGCTGACGGCTTAAACAAGGTTTGATGACCCGCTTGCTGGAGAGGCAGGCGGGTTTTACTGCGTCGGTACGGCCGGCGCTAGTTGCCGGACAACGGGCCGGCGTTAATTTCGCTCAGTGCCGGATTTACATCAAAAAAGCGGGCGTCGATGCCGGTGATACCAACGCTGTTGAGCCGCTTGCTGTGCATGTCCAGATAGGCCTGTGCGCTTGCCTTGTCACTGAACAAATACACCCCGCCAGCCTTGGACTGCTCCTGATTTTCCGTCCAGAGTTTCCAGATCAATCCCGGTTCCTGCGAAATGGATTGCGCCAGTTCTTTCATGGCGATGGCCATGTCCTCGCCCCAGGGGCCGGAGTAGGGAAAATCAACATACAGCAAGGTGCTCATGGTCGGCTCCAAATCAAAATACGTGACGATCATCATACCCTGATGATGAAATGCTCCCGTATTGTCTCTTATTTGTCATGGGACGTTGAAAGCGGCGTGATTGGCTGGCCTCGCCCCTGAAGGGGGCGTATAGTTTTTGTTTTGCGATTTGCCGGTGGAAGCCCTCATGTCCTGGACCGCTGTGTTGTTGGTGGTGTGTGCTGCGTTCATTCATGCGGGCTGGAATCTGCTCTCCAAACGAGCGGCGATGGCAGGAGCCCATTTTGTATTTGCGTACTCCTTTTTTGCCATCCTGTTTTATTTTCCCATCATGTTGTGGGTGGTGTTTACCGAAGGCAATATGCCTTGGACCACCGAGACCGTGACTTGTCTGGTGTTAAGCGCGTTGCTGCATATGGGCTATAGCCTGAGTCTGCAAAAAGGCTACCAGGTGGCGGACTTGTCGGTGGTCTATCCGATTGCACGCGGCACCGGTCCCATGCTCTCTTCCGTGGGCGCCTTCATTCTGCTCGGTGAGCCGGTACGGCCTGTGGGGGTGCTTGGTATCTTGCTGGTGGTGATGGGAATCTTGCTGATTGCCACGCAAGGTCATTTGCGGCGTTTCTTCAACCCCGCTGCGCTAACCGGCGTGCGCTGGGGCATGCAGACGGGGATTTTAATTGCGGCCTATACCGTGGTGGATGCCTACGGCGTCAAAGTATTACTGATCTCGCCGTTCTTGTTGGACTGGTTCAGCAATGTGCTACGTCTGGGCATGCTGGCCCCCTTCATTGCCAAGCGTGGACGGGAAGGCTTTATCAAACTGAAGCCTTATTGGAAGCTGGCGGCAGCCGTGGGCCTGCTCTCGCCCCTGTCTTACATACTGGTTTTGCAGGCGCTGCGCCTGGGAGCCCCCCTGTCCATGGTGGCACCAGCTCGGGAAATGTCCATGATGGCGGGCACGCTGCTGGGCATGGTGGTCCTGCGCGAGAAAGCCAATGCCTGGAGTTTGCTGGGCTGTGCCGTCATGATCGCCGGGGTGATCCCCCTGACTGCCGGACCGTCTGCCTGATTGCTCTCTTGAAATATGCGGGGCCGACCCTATCTGTCTGCAATAGGGCGCGCACCTGCGCGTGGCCATCAACCCATTTTTTGCTTTTTCACCATGAGCCAGACTGACACTGCGAATACGTCCGAAACCTTGGGTTTTCAGGCTGAAGTCAAACAATTACTGCATTTGATGATTCACTCCTTGTACAGCAACAAGGAGATTTTCCTGCGTGAGCTGGTATCCAATGCGTCGGATGCCTGTGACAAACTGCGCTTTGAGGCCATCGACAATCCTGCCTTGCTTGAGGGCGACCCGGAACTGCGCATTCGTGTGGACTTTGACAAGGAAGCACGCACGATCACTATTTCCGACAATGGCATTGGCATGTCGCGTGATGAAGCCATTGCCAACCTGGGCACGATCGCCCGGTCCGGCACCAAGGAGTTCTTCTCTCAGCTGACAGGCGACAAGCAAAAAGACACCCAACTGATTGGTCAGTTCGGGGTGGGCTTTTATTCCTCGTTTATCGTCGCCGATAAAGTGTCGGTACTGACACGTCGTGCCGGCGAGGACCAGGAAGCCGTCTTGTGGGAGTCCACCGGCGAGGGCGAATTTACCATCGCGTCTGCCGAGAAAGCCGAGCGCGGCACCAGCATCACCTTGCATCTGCGCGAAGGCGAGGATGAGTTCCTGGATGGCTGGCGTTTGCGCAATGTGCTGCGCCGCTACTCGGATCACATTTCTTTGCCGGTACAAATGCGCAAAGAGGACTGGGACGAAGACAAGCAGCAGCAGGTCAAACAAGATGAATGGGAAAGCGTGAACCAGGCCAGTGCCTTGTGGACGCGCTCCAAGTCGGAAATTAGCGACGAGCAGTACCAGGAATTCTACAAACACATCGCTCACGATTACGAGAACCCCTTGGCCTGGACACACAACCGGGTGGAAGGTCGCAGCGAATACACCCAACTGTTGTATGTGCCCAAGCAGGCTCCTTTTGATCTGTGGGATCGTGACGCTCGCCGCGGCGTGAAGCTGTACGTCAAACGCGTGTTCATCATGGACGACGCTGAGCAGTTGTTGCCGGCCTATCTGCGGTTTGTGCGTGGCGTGATCGACTCGGCGGATCTGCCCTTGAACGTCTCGCGCGAAATTTTGCAGGAAAGCCGCGACGTACGCGCCATCCGCGAAGGCAGCGCCAAGCGCATCCTGTCCTTGCTGGAAGATCTGGCGGAGAACCAGCCCGAGCAATATGCTGAGTTCTGGAATCAGTTCGGTCAGGTGCTCAAAGAGGGCACGGGCGAAGATATGGGCAACCAGGCCCGGATTGCGGCCTTGCTGCGCTTTGCGTCCACGCATCAGGAGGGCTCGGCCCAGACGGTGTCCTTGAACGACTATATCGGTCGCATGAAGGAAGGCCAGGACAAGATTTACTATGTGACGGCAGATACCTTCGCCGCCGCCTCCAATAGCCCGCATCTGGAAGTGTTCCGCAAGAAAGGGATCGAGGTGCTGCTGATGTCTGATCGCGTGGACGAGTGGATGTTGTCTTATCTGCGCGAATTTGAAGGCAAGCAACTGGTTTCCGTGGCCAAAGGGGGGCTGGACCTGGACTCGCTGGCTGACGAAGAGGAAAAGAAACATCAGGCTGAAGTCGCCGAGACCTTCAAGCCTTTGGTGGAGCGTCTGAAAACCACGTTGGGCGACAAGGTCAAAGAGGTGCGTATTACGGCCCGTCTGGTCGACTCCCCGGCCTGCGTGGTGGTGGACGCCAACGAACTGAGTCCGCACCTGCTGCGCATGTTGCAGGCGGCGGGGCAGGAAGCGCCGGAGGTCAAGCCGATTCTGGAAATCAATCCAGAGCATGCTTTGATTGCCAAGGTGCAAGCCGCTGACGATGAAGCCTTTGGGGAGTGGGCGCAACTGCTGCTGGAACAAGCCATGCTGGCTGAAGGTGCCGCATTGCAAGATCCCGCCAGTTTCGTAAAACGGGTGAATCGTTTGTTGTTGAATCTCTAACCTTGTATGGACTGTGCGTAAAGCGCAGTCCGGGACTTCTTGGAAAAGCCCTGATCCTCTGTACGAGGATCAGGGCTTTTTTGTGTTTGTCAGTCGGCTAACGCGGCGCAAAAGCCCAGAATCCTCATCAGGAAGCGATAGGTATTAAGCGATTTTTCACTTTTTGTCTATCTTAATGAGAATTGATCTCAGTACGATGCGGGTACGCCACACTCTGGTACTGATCCTGCTTTTTTTCAGCAGAATTTAAGGAAAAGGCCTGTTTTGGATGGACTTAGTAATAAGAATGATTAATATTACGTTTCCTTTATTAAAAGAACTTATCAAGCAGTGAGAAGCCGCCGACGCAAGCGATTGGCCTGGCTCCCTTAGTCCTGTCTTGAAAAAGTGATACCTACCATTTGGAGCTGGTATGTTGTTTGTTTCTTCCGTACCGCCTCGCCGCTTTGCCGAGACGGTTTTGTCTGCTGCCTTGTTTGCTGCCCTGACCGCGCCTGCGATGGCGCAAACCGCTGATCCGGGTGTGACCGAGTTGCAGTCGATTAAAGTGCAGGGTTCGGCAGACGCCAATGGCATAGATGGCTTTCAGGCCCACAAAGCGCAGTCGGTCAAATTCTCTGAGAGCTTGTTGAACACACCGCGTTCCATCACCGTGATTCCAGAGGAGGTGATCCGGGACCGTGGCGCGACCTCGCTGCAAGATGTGCTGCGCACGACCCCTGGCATTACGCTGGGATCGGGTGAAGGCGGCACGCCCGTGGGGGACCGTCCTTTTATCCGTGGTTATGAAGCCAGTACCGATATTTTTATCGATGGTGTGCGCGATTACTCTCGTGGCTCGCATGAGACCTTCAATCTGGAATCGGTTGAGGTTCTGAAAGGCCCCAGCTCGGCCTATACCGGCCGTGGCGGCACGGGCGGCAGCTTGAACCTGGTGACCAAGTCGCCCAAGCTCAAGGACTTTTTCCAGGTGGAAGCGGGTTATGGCACGTCGGACCAGTATCGTCTGACTGCCGACGGCAACTATGCGTTTTCGGATACGGGGGCAATTCGCTTGAACCTGATGCGTATGGGCGGCGATGTCCCGGGTCGCGATGGGGTAAAAATCGACCGGTGGGGAATCGCTCCTTCGATTGCCTTTGGTTTGGGCACGCCCACGCGTGTTACGTTGTCCTACTCCCGGCTTGAAAACAAGGATATGCCCGATCTGGGTTTCCCCTTCAAGAATGCCGCCAACCCGGGCCGTGTCACGCCTTTGGAAGCGGATCGTGACAATTTCTACGGTCGTCACAATGTAGATTTCCGCAAATACATTGCCGATACCGCCTCAGCCAATATTGAGCATGATCTCAATGATCGTTTCACGGTGCGTAACGTTACCCGTTACAGCAAGACGCTGAACCATTACCTGATGACCCGTCCGTCCTTTGACAATTGCGTGGCAGGGGCGGGTGGTGCTTGCGCGTCGGAGGGACCTGGTCTGCAGTTTCGTCGCGATGACCGGACGAATTACCGGGTGGCTGAGTCCTTGCTGAACCAGACTGATGTGTATGGCAGCTTCAATACCGGTTCGATCAAGCACGATATTGTGGCGGGTGTGGAGATCAGCAAAGAGGAAATTCACAACAAAGCCATGACGGGCGGGCCAGGCCGTGACACGGACTCGTTCTACAACCCCGACCCCAATCGTCAGTACAACTATTCCTTGCAGTACGGTCCCAAGACCAAGACAGGCGACATCAATACCCGTTCCGCGTATCTCTTTGACACTTTGACATTGAACGAGCAATGGATGGTGAATGGCGGCCTGCGCTTTGATCGCTTTGAGGCCGACAATACCAAGGACTCCCGCACCGACGATATGTGGAACTATCAGCTGGGCGTAGTCTATAAGCCCGCTCAGAACGGTTCCATCTACTTGAGTTACGGTACGTCCTCCAACCCGACAGGCGAAAATCTGGGGCAGGCTGGGGGAGCAGATGGCCCGGCAGGCGGCGCGGCCATCCGTGATCTGAAGCCCGAGCGCAGTTACAGCTGGGAGCTGGGTACCAAGTGGGATGTGGCCGACGAAAAACTGTCGCTGACCGCCGCCGTATTCCAGACCGACAAGAAAGATGCCCGTTCTACCGACCCGCTGACCGGTGATGTGTCGTTAAGCGGCAGCAATCGTGTGCGGGGCCTGGAGCTGGGTGCGGCTGGCGCGATCACGCCGAACTGGAATCTGTGGGCAGGCTATACCTACCTGGACCCCAAGATCAAGAAGTACCGCAATGGCAGCAACGTCTTTGACGGCAATCAGATGAAATTCATCGCCAAACAAAGCTTCAATATCTGGACGACTTACAAAGTGATGCCCGAGCTGACCTTGGGTGCAGGCGCCACCTTTGTGGGCAAGCGGTTTGTGGATGATGCCAATCAGCTGAAGCTGCCGTCGTACTGGCGTTACGATGCGATGGCGCGCTACGAGCTGAACAAGAACGTGTCCTTCCAGTTCAACGTCAACAACATCAGCAATGTACGCATGTATGATGCTTCCCACGTGGGGATTTTTGCCAACGTGGGCCCCGGCCGCTCTTACATGTTCAATGCGTCTTACCGTTTCGAGTAAATTGCCTCGGGTAGGCTGATGGCAGATGGGCCGCCCGCGGGGGCGGCTCATCTGCTTTTTCCGCGTTCCGATGTGTGTCTTTGTTCTCGCAGGTCTCTCATGCTGATTACTATTCCCGACGTTCTCGATGCCGAGCAATTGCGCGATTGTCGCCAGGCCCTGGAGCAGGCGCAGTGGGAGGACGGACGCACGACGGCAGGCTATCTGGCCCAGCACAGCAAGCGCAATTTGCAGTTGCCTCTGGATGCGCCTCTTGCCCGTCAGATGGGCGAGTTTCTGATGCACGTACTGGGGCAGCACAGCGGCTTTATTGCCGCTGCCTTGCCACTGCGCATGCTGCCGCCACGCTTTAATCGTTACGAGGGTGGCGGGGAATATGGCAACCACATTGATAACGCGATTTTTACCGTTCCTGGCACGCCCCAGCGCCTGCGTACCGATGTGTCCACAACCTTGTTTTTCAGTGATCCCGACGAGTACGAGGGGGGCGAGCTGATCATCGAGGATGTGTACGGCACTCAATCCATCAAGCTGCCTGCAGGACATATGGTGGTGTATCCCGGTACCAGCTTGCATCGCGTAGAGCCGGTAACGAAAGGAACGCGCTATGCCTCCTTTTTCTGGACGCAAAGCATGGTGCGCCACGCGCATCAACGCAAATTGCTGTGGGAGCTTGATCAGAGCATTCAGCAACTGGCCAGGCAGAATGCGGATGCCCAGGAGCTGTCACGCCTGACGGGGATTTACCACAATTTGCTGCGTGAATGGAGCGATGTCTGATCGCCTGGAGCTTGATTGACCATGTCCCACGAACGACTGCCCCCACTCACTCACATCCCGGCCCAGATTAGCTGCCTGAGGGATTACGAATCCTATGCCCGTCAGCGTATGCGTGCGCAGGACTGGGCTTACTTCAGCACGGGGGCAGCCGATGAGCTTACCTTGCAAGACAATCTGGCCAGCTTCGGGCGTTGGGGCCTATGGCCTGCTGCTCTCAGCGAATTTGATCAGCCCTCGACCCGCTTGACGCTGCACGGGCAGTCCATGGATTACCCGATTCTTCTGGCTCCCGTGGCTTATCAGCGCCTGGCTCACCCTGACGGTGAATTGGCCAGTGTGTTGGGCGCGGGTGCGATGGGGGCGACTAGCGTAATCAGCATGCAGGCCAGTCATTCCTTTGAAGAGATCGCCGCACGGGCGCACGCCCCTTTGTGGGCCCAGTGGTACTGGCAAACGGATCGCGCCTTTACTGTGGATTTATTGAGGCGGCTCGAAGCGGCCGGTTATGCCGCGCTGATGTTGACGGTAGATGCTGCGGTCAATGGTGTGCGTAATCAGGAGCAACGTGCCGGCTTTAGCTTGCCTGAGGGGGTGGACGCCGTGAATCTGCGGGGGGTGCCCAAGCAACAGGTGGTTTTGGGTGCAGCAGGAACCAGTCCTTTGTTTGCTAGTGGTTTGTTGGATACGGCGCCGACCTGGGAGGATCTGGCCTGGTTGGTGCAGAACAGTCCTTTACCGGTATGGGTGAAGGGTGTGATGCGACCCCGAGACGCTCAGCGAGCCCTGGATAGGGGGGTCGCCGGAATTGTGGTGTCCAATCACGGAGGGCGAACGTTGGATGGTGCTCCCGCCTCTGTGGACGTCTTGGCACAGGTTTGTCAGGTCGTGCAGGGCAGGGTGCCGGTCTTGATGGATGGCGGTATTCGACGCGGAACCGATGTGCTCAAGGCATTGGCGCTGGGTGCAACAGCCGTGATGATTGGCCGTCCTTATATTTATGGTCTAGCCGCCGCAGGAGCGGCCGGCGTGGCGCACGTCCTGCATATTTTGCGGGCGGAACTGGAAGTGGCAATGGCTCTGACGGGTTGCAACACCTTGGCTGATATTGGCCCTGAACTGCTTTATCGATCCTGAGCGGGCACTGGTTGCGGCTTGGGTTCCAGCTCTTGCTCCGGCAGGCTTTCTTTGGGCCAGCCATGTTCCCGCTTCACCCTTTCCCAATCAAAGCATGGCCCCGGATCGGTCTTGCGCCCCGGGGCGATATGCTCGTGTCCACGTACTGCGGTCAAGTTATGACGCATACGCAGGGCGCGGCTCAGACGGGACAGTTCCCGGTACTGCGCTTCTGTAAAAGGCTCGAAATCGCTGCCTTCCAGCTCGATGCCAATAGAGAAGTCATTGCAGCGCTCACGGTCTTCAAAGCGTGACACACCCGCATGCCAGGCACGGCGGGTAGTGGGCACAAACTGGATGATATGGCCCGTGCGCTGAATCAGAAAGTGCGCTGATACTTTCAGGTCCCGGATATTCTCGAACCAGGGATGAGCACTGATATCCAGCTGGTTCTGGAAGAAATCCCGAATATAGGGTCCGCCAAACTCCCCGGGGGGCAGGCTGATGTTGTGCAGCACCAGCAAGGTCGGGGTGTCGCCCTCGGGGCGCTCATCCTGATTGGGAGACAGGGCCCGCAGGACATTGGCATGAGGTTTGAGCCAGCCCTGGCGATCCAGGTCGTAGGCGTGGTGCATGCGAGCCATAGCTTCAATTGCGCGGGCCGCGCTTGGCGTGTTCCAGGCTGCACCAGGTGTGATGATTGCTCATCAGGGCTTCAGAGCGCGGCAGGTAAATGCCACAGTGCGCACAACGAACCATCTCTTCGGCACCGCCTTTCTTGCGTGGGGGGCGCGTGGTCGGGTTGGGTGGAATGCGCTTGCGGGCCTTGTTTTGTGACACGATGCGGGCAATGATCATGGCCCCCAGAATGACCACAACCCAGAATAAGACTTTACCCAATTTTCCCTCGTTGCAAGATGACGTCCAGTACAAAGTGGCTGCCTGTATAGGCGAGCAGCAGGAAGGCAAAGCCGGCCAAGGTCCAGCGCAAGGCTACCCGACCGCGCCATCCATACTGTTTTCGACCCCATAATAAGCCACCAAATGTAACCCAGGACAGCAAGGTAAAGACAGTTTTATGGTCCGCTGGCAGAAATTTACCATCTATGGCCATGGAGACAGCGGCTCCGCTCAAAATCGTGAGGGTCAGAATAAGGAAAGAGACGCGGATCAGACGAAACAGCAGCTCTTCCTGGACCAGCAGGGGCGGCATGGTGTCCAGCACCCGGCTGAACAGGCCGCGTTGCTCCTGATGAGCCACGGGGCGGTGCAGTTGACGGTCCAGCGCGGTCATCAGGACGGCATGCAAGGCAGCCACTGTGCTGAGACCATAAGCGACCAGGGCGATCATCAGGTGGATGCGCAACCATTCATTGCCCACATGGTTGACGATATGGCCCTGGGGAAAAGCCATGGCCAGCAGGCTGACGATTGTGGCTGCAGGCAGTAGAATGAGCAGCAGGCTGTCCAGACGCAGATACAGGCTTTGGAACCAGAACACCACCATACCCAGCCAGATTGCCGCCGATAGGGCCAATGCCCAGCTCAGATGCAGCCCCTGGGGCTGCACAATCGTCAGCAACAGGCCCGCTCCATGCACAATGATGGCGCATAGCAAGGCTACCCGGCTGGGGGCGTTCAGTACGGTTCGGGTGCTGCCGCGAGTCAATGGACGCCAGAGCGAGATCGACAGCACGATGTACGCCAGTGCGGCGAGCAAGTGAAATACAATACTTGCAGACATAAGTCCCGGTTTTCCTGAAAAACGGTACGGGGCGTACCTCAAGTGGCCATTTTATTCTTATTCGTAGACCACACGATAACCTAGTTTAAGCGAACCCAGTCCTATGTTTGAAAATCTGACCCAGCGTATGTCACGTGTGGTGAAAACCATGCGCGGCCAGGCTCGTCTGACCGAATCCAATACTCAGGATATGTTGAGGGAAGTGCGTCTGGCGCTGCTGGAGGCGGACGTGGCCTTGCCGGTCGTGCGCGATTTTGTGGCGCGGGTCAAGGAAAAGGCACTTGGTGTTGAAGTTGCCGACAGCCTCAATCCGGGGCAGGCGCTGGTAGGGGTTGTTCATCAGGAGCTGACCAACTTGATGGGGGCAGACCTGGGCGACAACGCCAGCGAGCTGTCCTTGGCTGCCCAGCCTCCCGCTGTGATTCTGATGGCGGGTTTGCAAGGGGCCGGTAAGACCACGACCACTGGTAAGCTGGCCAAATGGCTTAGCGAAGGCGGCCATATCCAGCATGGCCGCAAGACAGGCAAGAAAAAAGTGCTGGTGGTCAGTGCCGACGTCTACCGTCCTGCCGCTATCGAGCAGTTGAAAACCGTTGCCGCGCAGGTCGGTGTGGAGTTTCTGCCTTCCGATCCCAGCCAAAAGCCTGCAGACATTGCCCGTCATGCCTTGGATCATGCCAAACGTCATCACTTCGATGTGTTGATTGTCGACACGGCCGGTCGTCTGGGCATTGATGAAGAGATGATGCGCGAGATACGCGCGCTGTACGATTTGCTGAACCCGATCGAAACCTTGTTTGTGGTCGATGCCATGCAGGGCCAGGACGCGGTCAATGTTGCCAAGGCTTTCGCCGACGCTCTGCCCCTGACCGGTGTGGTCTTGACCAAGCTCGACGGTGATGCCCGAGGTGGTGCAGCCTTGTCGGTACGCCACGTCACCGGCAAACCGTTGAAGTTCGTGGGTGTATCGGAAAAACTGGACGGTCTGGAGCCTTTCCACCCCGAGCGCATGGCTCAGCGGGTGTTGGGGATGGGCGATATTGTCTCTCTGGTCGAGCAGGCTCAGCGCAACATCGACATTGCCGACGCGCAAAAGATTACCGACAAGATCAAGGCCGGCGACAAGTTTGACCTGAACGACTTTCGCGATCAGTTACAGCAAGTCAAAAAGCTGGGCGATATGGGCTCTTTGCTGGAAAAACTGCCTGCCCAGTTTTCTCAGGCGGCGTCCCAGCTGCAAGGCGGTCAGGCTGAGCAGCAATTGCGCCGTACTGAAGGCATCTTGAATTCCATGACTCCTGCCGAGCGTGCCAAGCCTGAGTTGCTGAAGGCGTCGCGCAAGCGTCGCATTGCGGCTGGTTCGGGCGTGTCGGTGCAAGAGGTCAACCGTCTGCTTAATCAGTTCGAGCAGATGCAGGGCATGATGAAACAGATGAAAAAGGGCGGCATGGCCAAAATGATGCGGGGCCTGGGCGGCATGGGAGCCTTGAAAGGTCTGGCCGGTAAAGGTTTCAAGGGTTTTCGCTAGGCAGCCGTTAAAGTCGGCGGCAGTGGCGTGATCCGCTTCTCCTGGAGGCTTGAGTCAATAAAAAACGCCCGATGCACTGCATCGGGCGTTTTGTTTTGGCTTGAGCGCAAATCCAGGCCTGTCACCGATGGACAAAGACCGGTACAAGCCCGTTTTACAGGGCAGGAATACGCAGTACCTGACCGGGATAGATCTTGTCAGGATGGCTGAGCATGGGTTTGTTGGCCTCAAAAATGACCGTGTACTTGGCCCCATGGGTTGTGCCGTAATGGACTTCGGCAATTTTCCACAAGGTATCGCCTTTTTGGACGGTGTACATGGTGGCCTCGATGGACGGCTGTGCCACCGTCAGCTGGTTATCGACTTGTGCCACACCCAAGGTATTACCCAGTGCCAGTACGATTTTTTCCGCCTGTTCGGTGGAGGCAACCTGACCGCTGACCGTGACCTTATCGCCCTCTACCGTCAGATTCAGACCGTCAGCGGACAGCTGGTGTTTGGCCAGTTCTTTCTGCAGTTCGTCCGCGGTGGCTGCTTTGGCCTCATTGGCGCCAAAGAGTTTTTCGCCGACATCTTTAAGAAAACTGAATACGCCCATCGCTTTACTCCTGAAGTTAGGGTTCTATGGCAGCCTGCTCCCTGGCAGGCCAATCCACCCATTATGACCGCATTTCTAACGGTGAAGCGGTACCGGAATGTCAGCAATTGTGCATTTTAGGAAGGGGCGTCAGCCGCCTCCGACCGCAACCACGATTTCAATCGTGTCGCCGTCCTTGATAGGGGTATTGGCATGCTGGCTTTTGGGCACGATATCGCCGTTAAGCTCTACAGCAATGCGCTTGTTCTCGTAGCCTAGCTCGCGGATCAGTGAGCCAACCGTATCGGAGTTTGCCAAAGTCTTGCTCTGGCCATTCAAGGTAATGTTCATTCTTGTCTCTGGATAGGGTCCGACAAGGGTCGGACGCGTGATTCAGATGGCAAATTTCCGGGTGGCAGCCAACAAACGGGCCAAAATACCCGGTTCGTCATAAGCGTGACCCGCGTCGGCCACCATATGGAATTCTGCTTGAGGCCAGGCGCGATGCAGTTGCCAGGCTGTATGCGCCGGAGTGCACACATCATAGCGCCCCTGGACGATTACCCCGGGAATGCCGTGCAGGCGGTGGGCATTTTTGAGCAGTTGATCCGGCTCCAGAAAGCCCTGATTCATGAAATAGTGGTTTTCAATACGAGCAAAAGCCAAGGCCGCCTTATCACTGGATTTGGCGTCCAGGTGATTCTGGCTGGGCAACAGTGTAATGGTGTTGCTTTCCCACTGTGACCAGGCATGCGCGGCCCGCAGCTGTACAGCAGGGTCGTCACCTGTCAGACGCTTGTGGTAGGCCGTGATCAAATCATGGCGCTCGTTCTCGGGAATGGGGGCCAGGTACTGTTCCCACATATCGGGGAACAGGCGCGAGGCACCGTCCTGATAAAACCAGTGCAGCTCTTGCGGGCGCGCCATGAAGATGCCCCGCACGATCAGTTCGCTGACGTGCTCGGGGTGATTCTGGGCATAGGCCAGCGCCAGAGTCGAACCCCAGGACCCGCCAAAGACCAGCATCTTGTCCGCTTTGAGCTTTTCCCTGCGCAAGCGCTCCATGTCCTCAACCAGATGCCAGGTGGTGTTGTTCTCCAGGCTGGCATGGGGGTATGAGCGCCCGCAACCGCGCTGATCGAACAACAGCACATTGTATTTTTGCGGGTCGAACAGGCGGCGATGATCGGTAGAGC
Organism: Alcaligenes sp. HNGD-HTN06; assembly: GCF_049932565.1. NCBI lineage: Bacteria > Pseudomonadati > Pseudomonadota > Betaproteobacteria > Burkholderiales > Alcaligenaceae > Alcaligenes > Alcaligenes sp. HNGD-HTN06. Next base: position 500,742 of record NZ_CP187782.1, read on the forward strand.
ATCCTGATCCCGGTCCACCATGCAGGAAGATGGCTGGCTTTCCGGCCGGGTTGCCGCAGCATTCCCAGTAGATATGGTGGCCATCATCGGTATGCAAGGTGCCTTGTGCGTAAGGCTCGATCGGCGGGAACAGGGTTGCGCTCATTGTTCTTTCTTGGGCCAGTTCAGTTCAGGGGTAGGGGTGTCATTGCGCGTGAAGATCAGATCCCATACGCCATGGCCCAGACGCAGTCCGCGATTCTCAAATTTGGTTAGCGGCCGAAAGTCGGGACGAGGTGCGTAGCCCTCGTGCGTGTTGGTCAGCATGGGTTCAGCCGACAGCACTTCCAGCATCTGCTCCGCATAATTTTCCCAATCGGTTGCGCAGTGAATATAGCCACCGGGCTTGAGGCGGCTGCTGAGCAACTGAATAAAGGGCGACTGGACCAGTCGGCGCTTGTGGTGGCGTTTTTTGGGCCAGGGATCGGGGAAGTAGATGTGAATGCCAGCCAGCGAAGCAGGCGCGATCATGTCGCGCACCACTTCCACTGCGTCATGCTGAATGATGTGGATATTGCTGATCTGATTGTCATCAATACGCTTGAGCAAAGCGCCGACACCGGCGTTAAACACTTCCACACCCAGGAAATTGTCATCGGGTCGGGCCTGGGCAATTTTCTGGGTGGTTTCACCCATGCCGAAACCAATTTCCAGAATCACGGGCCTGTCGTTGCCGAACACCGTTTCCGGTTTCAGGATGTTGTCGCGGTAGCTGATCGACCACAGCGGCAAGAGGCGCGCCAAGGCTTGCTCCTGGCTGGGCGTGATGTGCGCGCGCCGATGAACAAAGCTACGGATATGGGTCTCGCCGGAATTGCTGTTGGCGACAGTGGGCGACAACAGGGATTGTTTTTCGTTGCTGGAGGTCATGGTTGTGGCGCGGGCATCGGAAACGGCTCGCGTATCAGCTAAAAGCGGGAAAGCTCTATTGTAGTGAGTCTTGCCGCCAAATTCATGTGGTGGTGGGTGAAAAAGATAGGGCGGGTGTGACGCACAGCCACCAGATCGCGCTATAATTTTCGCTTCCCCTTTCGCGGGACCGGCTGCGTTTGACGCAGACCTCTCCAACAGGGCGGGTGTAGTTTAATGGTAAAACTGATGCTTCCCAAGCATCCGTCGTGGGTTCGATTCCCATCACCCGCTCCAGTTCTGCTTTGTTTCCAACTCCCCCGTTTTTCTGCAACGTTTTCCCAAGCCAGGCTTTGCCGCTCTCGGGATTCGGGTGTGTTGGGCTGCAAAACGACTGCATTTCTACTTCTTAGGCTGTGGTAGCCGCTGATTCTTTCAGCGAAACTGGATGCACGTCGCTATGTATTGAAAATAAGTACACCTTTTATCGACGTGTCACTGGTGACGACATAAGGTGGCAACCTGTCGACGAAATCGAGATTTGGCATCATGATGCTTGATGCTGTGTGGAATCCGAGCCAGCCTTATATCCAGCTACCTACTTGGCTGCCCAAGCATGCACTGGACAGTCGTGTTGTTCTAAAAGCCCGCATTGAGGCGCGCACAGCATGGGCGGAGCTTAAGCAAGCTGCGCAGCTGATTCCTCATCAAACGATGCTGATCACGTTGCTCATTGGCGACCAGCTCCTTCCCATGGCACTATATTTGGCATGCAAGAAGATCTTTTCGGCGATGCCATTCCTCAGCCACCCGCCTCAAAGCCCGCCGCCCCCTCGCGACGCAAAATCACCAAAGTCAGCCTTGCTGCTTCCGCCCTGGAGCTAAGCGAGCTGGCAGCTCAGCTGCCTGAAACCCTGCGTTTCGGTGTCTCCACCTGGTCTTACCCCGGTTGGCAAGGTTTGGTCTGGGATGGCGAGTACGAGCCAAGTACCTTGTCCAAGCACGGCCTGGAGGCCTACCACCAACACCCCTTAATGCGCACGGTGTGCATTGATCGGACTTTCTGGCGTCCTTTGACGGTCATGCAGTATGGCGCCTACGCCGCGCAGGTCGATAAGGATTTTCGCTTCGTGGTGAAGTGTCCATCCCTGATTACGGACGCGCAAGTGCGCGATGAGCAGGGCAAGGTGCGCAAGTCCAATCCCGACTTTTTGAACCCGCGTCTGGCGGTGGAGCAGTTTGTGCAGCCTGCCGTGGAGGGCTTGGGGGCCAGCCTGGGGGTACTGGTCTTCCAGTTAAGCCCACTGTCCTGGGCTTGGTTGCATCGGCCCGCCGACTTGTTCCATAAATTGGGGCACATGCTGGCGGCGGCACGCGAGGCTTTGCCTCAAGGCTCCTCAGTGGTGCTTGCCGTAGAAGTGCGAGACCCCGAGCTGCTGAGTCAAAATCTGGTCGATACGCTCAAGGCCAATAGAGCAACGTTTTGTCTGGGCCTGCATGGCAAGATGCCGCCCATCGAGGAGCAGTTGCCGATATTGCGCGCCTTATGGCCCGGTCCTTTGGTGTGTCGCTGGAATCTGAATCGGGAGTTTGGGGCCTACGGTTATGCCGATGCTCAGAAAAAACACACCCCTTTTAATGCCATTGTCAGCGAGGACTTGCCTACGCGTACCGTGCTGGCACGCACGATTGGCGGCATCACGGGGGCGGGCCAAGCTGCTTATGTGACGATCAGCAATGATGCAGAAGGCTGCGCACCGCTGTCCATTCAGCGGCTGGCGCAGCTTATTGCGGCGCAGAAAAAGTAAAGGCGAGGCGGGCGGGCCCGTTTGTCTGCGTCAAGAGGGGTCCTTTTGGTGCCTAATCAGGGATAAAACAGCAGCAGTCCGAACACGGCAAAAACCATCAGGTGCATATAGCCGTGAATGGGAGAGGTACGTGGGCCGCCAAAGCTCAGCATGCTCAGCATGACGGTAAGCAGAAACAGCACCATGTCGGTATTGCTGATACCCATAACGACCTGTTTACCGCTTATCAAGCCGATAAGCAGGACCACGGGTACGGTCAGCCCAACGGTAGAGACAAAGGCCCCCAGACAAAGATTGATGGCGCGTTGCATTTCATTGTTCATGGCAGCCTTGATGGCGGTAATGGACTCGGGGGTGAACACGATAATGGCAATCAGCACCCCCCCGACGGCGACGGGCGCGCCGGAGGCGGCAATCCCGTAATCGGTCACGATGGCCAAATCATGCGCCAGCAAGACAATCGGCAAAATCAGGGCGATCAGCACCAGGCTGCGTATCAGCATGGCGCGGGTGGCCTGGGGATCACGCGGTGTGGGCGCTGCGTTCTTGGCGCCTGGCACAGTGTCATGGGGTTGCATATAGTCATGGCGACGGCTACCCATTTGCAGAGACAGGAACAGGGCATAGATCAGGCCCGTCAGTATCGAAATGCCGATGGCCTGTGTCGTGCTGAACTCGCCCGCAGTGCGGGTGTAGTTGGGCAGTATCAGCGCCATACTGGTCAGCAAGACGATCATGGACAGGTAGGTGCGGGTACCTTGACGGTTGAACGCCTGATCGCCATTGCGCGCCGCTCCGGCAATCAGGCACAGCCCAGTGATCAGATTCAGAATAATCATCATCACCGCATAGATCGAATCTCTGCCTATGGTGGGAAAGTCGCCCGGCCCCAGCAGCACCGAGGCAATCAGAATGACCTCGATCAGCACAATGGATAAAGTCAGGATCAGGGTGCCGTAAGGTTCGCCCAGTTGATGGGCCAGATGGTCTGCCTCACGAACGACGCCAAAGGAGGCGGCCAGAATGGTGATGAACAGAACCAGAAAGGCGAGGGTTGCCGTAGTGCCGTTCAGGGAGTCGCCCAGCCATTGACTGCCAAAAACCGTGAACAGACCCACAATGGACCAGGAGCCGAACAGGCGTAACCAGGTGACAGGTGCAAGCAGAGGGGAGGAGCCGGTGTGTTTCATGGTTGTTGTTTGCCGCGCGCAACGCTGAAGATGGCCAGGCGACGCGATGCGTCGTGCTCAAAAAACAGGCAGGAATGGGAAGCAGGAACATGCGCCAGGGCATGTGAGGGTGAGGCAGGGTGGACCATCGTGGATGCTCCTTTTGAAGGAGTAGGGCCGTCCCTGTATTGAAAAGGCAGATCCAGGTCGTCCCGGATCTGTTTTGAATTGAGCTATTCAAGCCCACAATTTTATCATCCTGTGCCCATACGGCAAGTCGGGGCCTTCCCAAGTGGTGCTTTCGCGGACGGGAATCTTCTTTTGCGCACCTGCGTGCCGCTTTATTCCCTCCTATTTAAGGTGGGCACCATTCTGATGAAAAAGAGGGAGAACCCAGGGATCGAAGAGCAGGTGTTTTTTCTGTGGGGAGTTTGTTTTTTTCAATGGCCTGTCTGAATTTGCCAGGCGCCACACCTGCATAGGTTTTGAATGCGGTCGAGAAATTGGCCGGGCTGGAAAACCCCAAATCCGTTGCGATGACATCAATTTTCAAGGCGGTCGTTCGTAGCAGATACTCAGCCCGATACATACGCTGCAGTCGGATATAGCTGCTGACGCTCAAGCCGAAATTGCGCTGAAATATATTCATGATTTTTCGTCTTGAGATCTTGAACATATCGCACAGTTCTTTCTGGCTGGGCGGTGAACCCAGATTGGCATCGATTGTTTTTTGAATGGCGTAGATCAGCATGCTGGTTTCAGCAGTGGTGCTGGGCCGCTGGGTCAGAGTCTTGCCGGCAGAGAGGTGGGAGAGCGCCTGTTTGGGATTACGTAAGGGAACGTTGATGCGCTCTTTGACTTCGTCAACGGCATAGGGATTGCCAATGTAATCAACGGCTCCTGCCTTCAGGAAATTGACGCATTCTTCACTGCTGCTTTCGCTGCGTGAATCCAGAATGATGATGGGAATGTGGGCGGTTGCTTTTAGCCCTTGCAGCATGTGTGTCAGCGATAAGGCATCAATCCCGCCTACTTGTTTATCCATCAGGATAAGTTCGGGTAGCGTTAGCTGGGCCTTGGTGTAGCCTTGCACTCCATCAGCGGCAACAGAAACCCGAAACGCTCCAGCCAGCAGAGATTGCAGAAGGTGTTCGTGCTGTCGAGTGTTATTGGAGATCAGCAAAATCCTGGTTTTTTGATCCGGCTGACACTTTATAGTGGCGTATTTGTTCAATATAAAGCCCCGCGCCCTTCTTCTGTCGAAGACGGCTACCTTTACTGGCATTGCTCAAGTAGCCAATTCCTTCAGAATACAGACTCTATGAATAGATAAAATCTATCGATATGATTCGTACGGCAGACATAACATTTTGTATCAACGGAAAAAGTAAATTTTCAAAATTGCTCATTGCATTTTATTTTTGGCAGGCGGCGTGCTGAAAGCCGGAATCCCGGGCTTTAGGCCGAACCCAGAAGTCGATTCTCAGCAATGCTACGTTGACGTATGGGTGAATTTTCCTGGCAGGAACAAGCGTGATTCTACGGCTTTTAAGACCGAACGAATGAGGGGGCTTTGGCAGGTCTGCCGTTGCTTTTCAGGTCTGCGCGTGTAGCCGTTCGCAGGTGTTTCACCCGAGCCTCCCCGTTTTTTTGTGAGGACTCATCCGCGGCACTCAGTCAGTCAGTGAACGAGCATCGACGTGAACCCTGGGGGGCTGAGTGTTGAGCTTTCTCAAGCGCCGGGCTTCGGTGTTGGGATGGTTTTTAGACCGTTTTGGGGTCCCCGCTCTTGAATGACATTGAGCAGGATGGAGACGGGGCCCAGCCAGTCTCTGACGCGACTATCGCTAAGGGCAGAACACGCTTGGTAGCCTTGTTCTGCCCTTGCTGTAAAACCCGTTGAACACTAGTCGGAACGTCGGTTTAAGCCGGGGCAGGATGCATGTGGATGGCCTCGTCCAGCATGTCCAGCCTGTCTTGCCCCCAAAATAGCTCGCCCTGATACACATAGGAGGGCGAGCCGAATACACCGGCTGCAATCGCTTCGTCGGTATAAGCCTGATAGCGTTGTTGCATGTGCGGCGCCTGTTCAAACCAGTAGTCAGCGTCCAGGTGCTGTGACTGCATGATTCGAGCCAGTTCTGCTGGATCGGCAATATTGCGCTCTTCACACCATTGCGCCCGCAGTATGGCCTTGTACAGCTCTAGGACGGGCAAGCTGGCCTGATTGATGGCGATGACCACGGTCGAGGCCAGCGTGGCATCCGGGCACATGAAGCGGGGCGTGGGGTTGATGGGGATGCCCAGCTTGCGGCACCAGCGCTGCAGTTCAGTGATCCGATAGGCCTGGCGTTCGGGGGAGCGTTGTCCGAGCAGCACACCTCCTGTACGGGCATACACCTGCGGCAAATCGACGGGCTTGTAATGGATGGGGATACCCTGTTTGCGGACGATCGCCTCCAGACGGTCGGCTCCCAGGTAAGCCCAATCCGAGTTCATCCAGAAGTAGTAGTGAATGCCGGCCATGCTCATGTGCGCACCTTGGGACGGGAAAGATTGGGCAGGGAGAAGTGGGCCGGTCCGTGCATGAACCAACTGCTGGCAAAAGCGATCAAGCCCAGCGCACTCAGATACCAGACGATGTAGTCAGGTTGTCCGTCTCCATAGGCCAGTAAGGAAGTCGCCACCAAAGGGGCCAGACCGCCACCGATGGCGCCAGAGACCTGGACAGCGATTGAGATCCCGCTGTAGCGTACCTCGGGGGGGAACTGCGTGGAAAACAGACCGCCCTGCGGGCCATAGAGTGCTGCATAGACCAGACCAATGGCAATGACCAGCGCCAAGGTGATGGTGCCGGTGTCCAGGCTGCCCAGCATGGAGAAGAAAGGCGAGGAGAATGCCAGCATGCAAAGCGTACCCGCCATAAAGACCCATTTAAAGCCGAGACGGTCGCCCAGTACGCCAAACAGGGGCATGGTGAACAGCGCGGCAAAGGCGCCCCATACCGTGGCATTGAGCATCACACTACGCTCTACCCCGAGGGTGGTGGTGGCATAAGCCAGGGCGAAGGTCACCACCGTGTAAAACCAGGTGACTTCAGCCAGGCGGCCGCCGACCACCAGCAGAACTTCACGGGGGTAGTGACGCAGCACTTCCAGGGCGGGAATAGCGACCTGCTTGCCCTTTTTGCTCATCTGCTCAAAGTCTGGAGATTCGGCCACTTTGGCTCGAATCCACCAGCCTACCAACAGCAGCGCGACACTGGCCAGAAAGGGCAGGCGCCAGCCCCAGCTCAACATGTCTTCTTCGGGCAGGCTGGCAACGGCTCCCATCGCCAAAGAGGACAAAATAAGGCCCGGCGCGACCCCGGTCTGGGGCAGACTGCCAAAAAAACCTTTTTTACCATCCGGGGCGTGTTCCACCGCCATCAGGACAGCGCCACCCCATTCACCTCCCACGGCAACCCCTTGCAAAAAACGCATCAGGACCAGCAGGACGGCCGCCCAATAGCCAATACTGTCGTAGGAGGGAATCAGTCCGATCAGGATGGTAGGAATACCCATCAGAAACAGCGTAATTAACAGCATGGATTTTCGGCCCAGCTTGTCCCCGAAATGGCCGAACACAAAACCGCCCAGGGGACGGGCAAAAAAGCCTACGGAATAGGTGGCAAAGGCCGCCAGAGTGCCCGTAATCGGGTCGAAGGCGGGAAAAAAGATCTTGTTGAAGATCAGTGCGGCAGCAGTGCCGTAGAGGAAAAAGTCATACCACTCTATGGTGGTTCCCATCATGCTGGCCAAGCCAGCAGTGACGTACTGGCGCGACGAACGCGCCTGTCCGGTGTGAGGCATCGTCATAGCGACCTCCTGGTGGAAGCGGGGTGTTGAGTGTGGGCGTCAGCGAGTCGTTGTTAAGGGCGCAATGCCTTGGGTCTGACGGGACCAGTAATCGAAGGTCGCGTTCACAATGGAGGGCTTGAGCAGGTAGTCGTGGGCCTCGGCCGCCAGAGTGTCATCGACGGGAGTCAGCGGGCCAAACGCCGCTTGCGCACGCACCTGCAGGCGTGCCGCACGTTCCAGGTAGACCGACAGGTAGGTCGCCTCCTGGCAGCTTTTTCCCGCAGTCAGGTAACCGTGGTGAGCCAGGATGATGGCGCGCTTGTCGCCCAGCGCTTTGGAAATGATAACGCCCTCCTGGTCGGCAATGGGTACACCGGGCCATTCGCCCAGAAACGCACAGTCATTGTGCAACGGCGTCATGTCCATTTGCGAAATCACCAAAGGCTGGCGGGCGGTCGCCAGCACGGTCGCCCAGGGTGAGTGCGTGTGAATGATGGAGTTGACGTCGGGGCGGGCTTCGTACACCCACAGGTGAAAGCGGGTGGCGGGGTTGGCCATGCCCTGGCCGCTCAGGGTGTTCAGGTCGCGATCAACTTCAATGAAGTCATCGGGTGTGGCTTCATCAAAACCCAGACCAAAGCGCAGGGTCCAGTAGGCCCCGGGACGTTCGGACCGGACACTGATCTGGCCGGCCAGACCGGCCTCCTGTTCGGTCATGGCCAGAATGCGACAGGCAAACGCCATGGTTTCGCGGGTGTCGCGCTGGACTTGGGGTAGATGCGTGGCCATCTCTTGGGTGGCACGTTCATCGAAATAGGATTTGTCTCTGAGGGGGGTATCCATGCGATTTGTCTCCTTTAGCATGCTTCGCCGGTCTATGCGCCGACGATGGGGTCATTGTCTTGATTTAAATCAAAAGGAGCTATGTGCCTTGGCTCATAGCTCCTATTCCATTTGGCATGAAGAGGGATCGCATATGCTGGCCCGGCATGAGCCGGGCGCGGCGACTTTTCTCCTTTGCGCTTATGCCTGACGCCATCGGGAGCGCTCGCGTCGTCGCGAGCGGGACCAGGGGTGTTGCACCTTATGCGGCTGTGGCCGGGGATCGGGTGGATGTCGCGTGTCATTATTTTCCACGGGATTGGAGTCCGGTTTGGGCGAGTCCAGAAAGACATCAATGGAACAATCGCAGTCGAGGTACATGGACAGTCCTTTGTCAGCGTGAAGAAAGGGGAGGTAGTAGCGCAGCCCCGTTGCGGGCTTGCGTCTCTCCTGAAAAAAACGTGTCATAGCGCTCTAGCAAGGCTTGCAGAATCAACTCAGGGTAGTTGTCCTGCTCAACCGGCAGGCGCGCCTGCAGGTGCGCCAGATGTTCATTATCTTGTTGCCCGCCCCAGTGCTTGTGGTAGTGGCCTTGTTGATAGCCACGTAGCTGGCGCAATCGGTTCAGGGCATTTTTGCCGACGTAGGCATGGTAGAGCGTATCCAGCGTCAGACCGCACAGGCCTGCCAGCAAGGCAAAGCCCTCAAAATCAAAGTGACGGGTTTGCAGCACTCGCAAGGTAAAGCGTTCCAGGGCATGCATGAGCGTGGTGGAATCACCGGCGGCTGTGTCTTGGGCGTGTTGGAGCTGTTCCAGCGCGGCAGCGGCCTCTTGTTCGCGCAAGGCATCGTTAGCGTGAAGCACATCACACAGTCCGAAATGCAGAATATCGATTAACTCCAGCTGTAGTTGCGGCAGATTTCGTTCGGACTGTTGCCACCACTTCCAGTCCAGGTAAGCAGCCAGCTCCGCGCATTCCACCCAGATTGCGCGGTAGTAGCCCTGTTTGGCTACTCGCCAGTTCGGGTCAATCAATTGATTCAGCTCGGATTGCAATGCGAGCATCTGCTGGAGTCGGCGCACGCCCGCATCGGTGGGTGTGGGCGTTACATGCTGACCCAAACGGTGCTTTTGTCGACCCTGCCCGTCAAAGTTTTCCGGGGCCAGCCACGTCTGGAAATTTGTTTTCAGGGCAGGCCATTCTTTATCGGTGATGGAGAACCAGGCTGTGTCGCGTGAACGGCCCTTATAGACAACGGCCTGACGGAACACCCCCTCGTAACGAAAGCCTAGACGCCGTGCTGCTGCTTGTGAGGGGGCGTTGTGCGTGTCGCATTTCCATTCGTAGCGACGGTAGCCCAACTTCTCAATGGCGTAGGCCATCAACAGATAGTGGGCTTCGGTGGCCAGGCGGGTTTGTTTCAAGGCGGGTGACCAGGCGACAAAACCTACCTCGATACAGCCGTTTTGCGCGTCAATCCGCATGAGGGCCAGGGTGCCTAACGCCTGTCCGGTCGTCTGGTCTACGACGGCGTAATGCACGGCATTGCTGGCCTGGCTGATGGCGTGGAGGTGCTGATCGAACTGTATCCGGTTGCTGAAGGGCCCGACTGACAGATAGGTCCAGTCGCGCCCGTCGCGGGCGCGGCTGTAGGCCTGATACAAGCTGTCGCCATGCTTGTCGGGGTCCACGGCTTCCAGGCGACAGTATGTGCCCTGAAGAACGCAGCGTGCAGGTTGGGGGCGGGCTTGCCAGTGGGCAAGCGCGGGGCCAATAGGCTGATGATAAGCGTTTAGCTGAACCATAGGTCATCTGCAATAGAAAACGCTCCAGAGATGCCTGTGTGGGGCATCTCTGGAGGTGGAAAAGGCATGGACTTGGCCGGGAATCGGCAGGCGTCTTGCTAGGTCACTAATTGATTCTATTGATCAAGTGGCAGGTTGCAGCAATCCGCTTTTGGTCTGGTTTCCAGACCGCTTTGTGTCAAGGGGAGTGACATGCGTCGGGCGCACCCCGAGGCTGACCTGGAAAGAGGGTAGGAGCCAGGGGCAAAACCAGGCTGGATGCGAGGCCCAGAAGGGGTTACGCGGGTGGGCGGACCCCACTGTGAGGTAAAAAAAGCCGGCTTGGCACAGTGGACAAACCAGGCTTTGGGATGGGTATCAGACCGCAGGTTTAGAGTTGGTTCAGGTTCAGACGCAGCACGCTATCCTTGGCCCCTTTCAGGTAATGGGGGCTCTTGTCGCCATGCGGAGCCTTGATGGTCACAAAAGCGGTCTGGCCGTCTGCGCTCAAGGTGACGCTGTTGGGGTGAATGGGGGCGCTGAGGCGATGTTTCACGGCCAGAGTTCGGGCATCCAGAATGTTGATGGCGCCGGTGCCAGCAGGCGAGTCACGATCCACGCCGCGGTTGGTGGCGATCAACTCCTGGCGAGCCGGGTTATAGACGATATCGAGCAGCCCTGGGCCGACGTCAACCGAGTTTTCCACTTTCCCTGAGGTGGTATCAAAGACGTAGATCTTGCCGGTATTGGCATCGGCGCCGAACAACTGCTTGCCATCCGCACTCAGGGCCACATTTACAAAGAAGTGACGCGAGTCCTCACGCTTGTCGCTTTTGGCATCGCCCGTGCTAAAGCGCTGCTCGATCGTGCCGGTGGCGGGGTTGATGACCGCAATCTCTTCCTTGCCGCCCTGACCCACGAACAGACGCTTGGTGTTGGCGTCATACGCGGCACCCGCAGGCCACAGTCCCACATTGTCGATATTGTGCAAAATACGGCCTTGGGTGCCGTCCACAATCCACACACGCCCCCCTTCAGCGGGGTTGGTCACAAAGATGCGGTTGTCTTGTTCATCAATGATGACCTTGCGGGTATGTTCCCAGCCTCCCTTGTCCTCTTTCTGGCCCAGCTGAATCAATTGTTTGACCGTACCGTTCAGGCTATTGAGGGCCAGTAAGGAGCCATCCAAGGTATTGCCCACGTACAGGGTGTGTGTTTTCTGGTTCAGCCCCAAGGCAAATGCCCGTCGTGGCAGTTGGATCAACTGTGTTGGTTGCAAGGTGTCCTGGTCCAGAACATGCACAAAGCCGGCGGTGCGATCCTCAAACAAAGGGGTGGCAGCCACGAACAATTGATTGCTGTCCTTGGCGGCCAGCACTTCGTAAGCCCCTTCGATTGAGTCCTGGCGAAAGCTCACCTGCGCCTGCGGGGCTGTGTTGGCACGAGACGCGTTCAGGCCCGACTGTTGAGATTGCGGTGTGCTTTGGCAGGCGCTCAGCAGCAAGGCCCCCATGACAGAGGCAACAATCATTTTCAAGGAGGCGGGGCGGCACACAATCATGGATTTCCTTTGGACGTGAACAACAACAAACTGACTGCAGAACGGGCGTGAGGCTGCCGTCAGCCCCAATGCGTCAGAGCCACAGTGCTTACGGCCATAACCACATTGCGGACCTGTACAGTCGCCTGTTCTGATTCGGTAATAAATTAATAAATGAGAATCGTTACTATAAACAATTCGATTTATAAGCTTTTCTTGTCATTCTGTCCATGCCAATACGCAAGACCCTGCGCGAACGCAGGGTCTTGAAGGTGCTGGGCTAATCCTGGGCGGGGCCTTGACCAAAACGGGCTTGCCAGTCTTCGTAGACTTGGCGTTTTTCAGCCAAGGGCAAATGTTCCACTTTCACACCCTGCTGTCCGAAGTCCTGGCGCATTTTTTGATAGAAGGCTTGGGTGGACCAGCCAAAAGGAGCCCCTTCCTTATCATCGGCGCAGTACACCACGCGCTCTACGCCTGCCGCGATCATGGCAGCCATGCACATGGGGCAGGGGATGCCGCTGGCATACATGGTACTGCCGGTGTGCTGGCTGCTTTTGAAGGTTTGGCTGGCATTGCGCAGGGCCTGGATTTCCGCATGCGCGGTAGGATCATGGGCGATATAGGTTTCATTCACCCCTTCGGCCAGCACCTGGTCGTTACGTACCAACACCGCACCAAAGGGCTGACCGCCACGGTCAACGTTCTCTTTCGCAATCTGGATGGACCGCAGCAGATAGTGTTTATCGTTCATGTTTTTCTCCCTGAGAGAGCAAAGCTTGGAATAAGTCCTGACACGCGGGGCTGTGTCGTGTTCGGTGTGCCGACTCTACCTTAAAGAGGTTAAAGGCGGGCAGTTCAGATTGGGCCTGTCTGCAACGCAAAACAGCCGCTGGCAGGCAGCGGCTGTTCGGGTTCAGGCCATATTAGCGTTTGCCGCCAATGGTCAGGTTGGCATGACGGTTAACGTCTTTGTACAACAGGTAGCGGAAACGGCCAGGGCCGCCGGCATAGCAGGCCTGTGGGCAAAAGGCGCGCAGCCACATAAAGTCGCCGGCTTCCACTTCAACCCAATCCTGGTTCAGGCGGTAAACCGCCTTGCCTTCCAGAACGTACAGGCCATGTTCCATGACGTGCGTTTCTGCAAAGGGAATCACGCCACCGGGTTCAAAGTTCACGATATTCACATGCATATCGTGGCGCATGTCGGACATATCGGCAAATCGGGTGGTGCTCCAACGACCATCGGTGTCAGGCATGACGCGGGGTTCAACGTCTTTTTCGTTGGTCACGAAAGCCTCGGGGGCATCCAGACCTTCGACACGCTGGTAACGCTTGCGGATCCAGTGGAAGTTGGCCAGTTCGTTGCTGCGGTTGTGCAAGGACCAGTTGGTAGACGGAGGAATAAAGGCATAGCCGCCTTCTTCCATGATGTGTTTGGTGCCTTCCAGAACCAGTTCGAGCTGGCCCTTGACGACAAAAATCACGCCTTCGGCCTCGGGGTCATCCTCAGGGTGGTCGCTGCCACCTTGCGGGCCGACTTCCATGATGTATTGCGAGAAGGTCTCGGCAAAGCCGGACAAAGGCCGTGCCAGTACCCACAGACGGGTGTTTTCCCAACCGGGCAGGTAGCTGGTCACGATGTCCTGCAGCACGCCTTTGGGCAGCACGGCATAGGCTTCGGTGAACATGGCGCGATCCGTCAGCAGCTGTGTCTGTGGCGGATGCCCGCCTGGCGGGGCGTAGTAATTGACTTTGGACATGTTGATTCCCAATGAAATTCAGTAAGGAAAAATCTGTCGAACGGCACGGCGCAATCCCTGCGGCGGCCCAAAGGCAGAGGCGGGATGTCGTTGTAATGCGCGGGACCAATACACATTAACGAGAGCTGGTGATATTTACAAATTAAATGTATAAATCTCTTGTATTTGTTTTTTGAATAGCTGGAAGCGTGGGCTCGGATTTGAAACCTGGCGCGCAGTGGGCCAGACAGGCGCCCTCAGGATCTGCATTCGTCTCTCACCATGCTCTGACGCGGCAGCGCGGTCAATTCACAGGCAGACTCCGTTTGCCACACCGCAAGATGCGTCTTAACGGCCGGTGTGGCAGCTTGAAAAAATCGTTCTGCCACGCCCCGGGCGCTCATCGAGAATAGAGAAAAGGGGGTGAACACATGGATCATCAACGATCCAGCAGTCCCAGTCTGAACCGGCCTTTGTATGACCTGGATCTGCTATTGGCCTTGTTGACGGTTGTTGACTGCGGCAGTTTTACAGCGGCAGCCAGTCGTTTGCACTCAACACAGTCCACGATCAGTCAGAAGGTGCGTCGTCTGGAGGAATTGGCAGGACTGCGTTTGCTGGACCGGGCCAGTCGTGGTGTCAGCACGACAGAGGCGGGGCAGACCTTGCTGGCTTACGCGCGTCAGATGCTGGCCTTGAACCATCAGCTCTCTGAAGCCTTGTCGGGTTCTTTGGTAACCATCTCCGTGCGTCTGGGTGTGCCGGAGGACTTCACCAATGGCCAGACCATGCGGGCGTTGGCTGGTTTCAATCGCCGGTTTCCACAAGTGCGCCTGGAGGTCAGCAGTGGTTTGAGCAGTGATTTGCTGGCGGCCTATGATCAGGGTGAGCTGGATCTGGTCTTGGTCAAGCAGCGGCATAATGCCCGCGAGGCGGTGGCTTGTCTGCCCGAGCAGACGGCGTGGGTCGACAGTGCCACTGATCCCGTCTTTCATCTGGACCCTATTCCTTTGGTCACCTTCCCGCGTCGCGGTGTTTACCGCGAAGAGATTATCAGTGCCGTGGAATCCTTGGGGCGGCGCTGGCGCATCAGCTTCACCAGTTCCAGCTTGAGCGGGATTCAGGGGGCTGTGGCCGATGGAATGGGTATCAGCCTGCTGCCGCGGCGTGCGGTACGTCAGGATCATATTGAATTGGGACAGGCTCAGGGACTACCGCGCATTGACGCTTTTGAGCTGGCGATATTGCATCGGCCTCACGCCAATGAGATGGTGACCGCCTTGTCCCGGGTGCTGGTCGAGATGCTGGCCCCCGAGAGCGCCCGCCGCACGTCATAGCCGGGCGGGCTGCCTGGGCCAGTGATCAAGGTAAGTGCAATCTTACTGTTTGGGGGTGACCGGATCAAAGTGCGTCATTACATCCAGTACCGGCTCTTCAGCCATGACGCGATCTCTTGCCGCCACAGCGATGGCATGGCCTTGGGCAATCGTTAAGGTGCCGTCCATTTCCAGATCGACTTCCACCCAGATCATGTCGCCCAGTTTGCGGGTGCGCAACTGGTGTATCCCTTCCACCCCGGGTGTCTCGCGTAACAGCTTGGCGATGCGCTCCTCGGTTTCCTGATCAACGGCTTTGTCGGTCAGGTCATGAAACGCGCCGATAGAAAATTTCCAGCCCATGCGCACAATCATCAAGCCCACGATACTGGCGGCCAAAGGGTCGCCCAAGGGCAAGCCTGCCAGGTTGGCCAGGACGCCGAGGCTGACAACCAGGGAGGAGGCCGCATCGGAGCGGGCGTGCCAGGCATTGGCAACCAGCAAGGTTGAGCGCAGACGTTTTGCCACGCGCAGCATGTAGCGAAACAGGAGCTCCTTGCTACACAGAGCGGTAAAGGCAACGAGTAGGGCAACGGGATGGACGGCCTCGATGCTGCTGGGGTCCCGCAATGAAGAGATGGCATTCCAGAGCATGCCGGCGCCTACGGCCAGCAACAAACCGCCGATCGCCAAGGTGGCAGCGGTCTCGTAACGCAAATGTCCGTAGGGGTGGTCGGCATCGGGGCCGCGACGGCTATGGTGATTGGCAATCAGCACCACAAAGTCCGAGAACAGGTCTGACAGGGAGTGGATGGCGTCGGCAATCAGGGCCTGGGAATGGGCGAAGATACCCACCACAATTTGCAGCAGGCTCAAGCTGATATTGACCAGAACACTGACCCAGGTTGAACGCTGGGCACCATGGTGCCGATCCAGATCAGAGGGGGTGAGATTTTCCATGCCAGAAGGTCCTTGCAGCCAGAGCGTCAGGCTGTGTATCAATACAGCGCTTTCAAGGTAGAGAGTGTATCGGCTTTCCTGCAGGCAGGGGCGCCCCAAGGGCTTGAACCGCTTGTTTTGAACAGATTCTTTGGTTTATAGATACAAAAAAGCCTCGCTTTGGGACGAGGCTTTTTTGCGTATCAGGAATGCGTCTTAATTGATGCGCATACCGGGCTGAGCGCCGGGGAATGGCTCCAGAATATAAATACCTTGATCGACGGCCTCATCCGCGTGGCTGGCTGCCAGAACCATACCTTCGGATACGCCAAACCGCATCTTGCGAGGAGCCAGGTTAGCCACCAGCACCGTCAGCTTGCCGATCAGATCCTCGGGCTGGTAGGCCGATTTGATGCCGGAGAACACTTGGCGCAAACGACCTTCGCCCGCGTCCAGGCTCAGACGCAGCAGTTTGTCCGAACCGTCTACGGCCTCACAGCTGATGATTTTGGCAATGCGCAGGTCCACCTTGATGAAGTCCTTGATGTCGATGGTGTCGGCAATGGCTTCACCACCGGGCAGCACGACAGGGGCGGGTGGGGGAGCCAGCAGCTCATCGACCATGGCGCTGTCGACGCGTTGCATCAGGTGTTTGAAGGGAGCGATGTGATCGGGCAGGGCGGCCACGTCATCCCATACAAAACTGCGGTCCAGGCCGAACAGTTCACGCGCCACGCGATCGGTCAGGGTAGGCAAAATGGCGGTCAGCATGACGGACAAGCCCTTGAAGCCAGCCAGGGTGCGCGAGCAAATGTCTTGCAGCGCATCTTTCTGGGCTTGTTCGGCAGTCGCAATGCCTTTAGCCATGACCCAGGGCTGCGCCGTATCAAAAGCCTGGTTGATGAGGTCGGCCTGAGCCATGATCTGGCGTACGGCACGGCCGTACTCACGGCTTTCCAGATCGGCGCGGACTTTCTCGGCAACGTCCTTGAGCTGGTCTTGCAGCTCGGAGGTGTCACCCTGGTAAGCCAGCTTGCCATCAAAATGCTTGCTGATGAAGTTGGCGGCACGGCTGGCGATGTTGACGTATTTGCCAATCAGGTCGCTATTGACGCGGGCGATGAAGTCGTCAGGGTTGAAGTCCATGTCTTCAACGTGCGAGTTCAGCTTGGCGGCCATGTAATAGCGCATCCACTCGGCATCCATGCCCAGTTCCAGGTAGCGCAGGGGCGAAATGCCCGTGCCACGGCTCTTGGACATTTTTTCGCCGCTAACCGTGATGAAACCGTGCACGTTCAGTGCGTCAGGCACTTTACGGCCGGAGAACTTCAGCATGGCAGGCCAGAACAGGGCGTGGAAGTACACGATGTCCTTGCCGATGAAGTGGACTTGCTCCGTGTTGCCTTCCGGGTCCAGCAAGGCATCAAAGTCCAGACCTGCCTTGGCACAGTAGGCTTTCAGGGAAGCCAGGTAGCCAACAGGCGCGTCCAGCCAGACGTAGAAATATTTGCCGGGTGCATCCGGAATCGGGATGCCGTAATAGGGTTCGTCGCGGGAGATGTCCCAGTCGTTCAGGGAGGCCTCAGCACCTTCACCGGTACCCAGCCATTCGCGGGTCTTGCCTAATACTTCCGATTGCAGGCGTGGCTTGCCCTGGGCGTTCTTGCCCGTGGTCCACTCTTGCAGGAAGGCCACGCAGCGCGGGTCGGACAGGCGAAAGAAGAAGTGTTCCGAGCTCTTTAGCACCGGACGCGCATTGGTCAGGGTGGAGTAAGGCTCGATCAGTTCGGTAGGGGCGTAGACCGCGCTACAGACTTCACAACTGTCGCCGTACTGGTCCTTGGCGTGACACTTGGGGCATTCGCCCTTGATGTAACGATCGGGCAGGAACATGCCTTTGACTGGGTCATAGAACTGTTCGATGGTGCGTGTATCGATGAAACCGGCGCTTTTGAGCGTACGGTAGATATCCTGGGCCAGCTCGACGTTGTCTGGCGAGTCGGTACGGTGCCAGTGGTCAAACTTGATGTGAAAACCGTTCAAATAGCTGGGGCGTTCCGCCGCAATCTTGTCAACCAGTTGCGCTGGGGTGATGCCCGCACTTTCTGCTTTAAGCATGATGGGAGCGCCATGAGCGTCATCCGCACATACAAAATGTACCGTATGTCCCGACATTCGCATGGACCGAACCCAGATGTCGGCCTGGATATATTCCATGATGTGGCCGATGTGAAACGAGCCGTTGGCGTACGGCAGGGCAGTCGTAACAAATATCGTTCGTGACATGACTTAACACAATAAAAGAGAAAGGGAACAAGGATTCTACGGTCTATTGCCCACTTGTGCTGCGCAAGACAGAGAAACGTACACGGGCCAAGCCCGATCAGGCAGTGTGAATCACACAAATGCACACACCCTGAGCCTTTGCGGACTCAGGGTGTTCGAAAGCCTACCTGTTCAGTGTTGCTGTTCGTCCAATACAGGATAAACAGTCAAGAACTGTTAAGGGATCTCGCGCATCTCTATGTCGGTCACATCACGCGAACGGGGTGAGGACGACTGTCTGCTGGCAGTAGCGGGGCGGCGGCGCTGATCCCAATAGGCTTTGACACCGAAAGGACGGCCACTAATACGCGCCACAATGTATAAAATGCCGATCGCAATAGCAGTGGAAACCATGAAGATAAACGCCATGATTGCACCGAAAATTGTCAGCAAGACAAAGAGGGCTGTGCGGATAATCTGGTTAAATGTGTTCATAGGGTTAGTATGACATCATAAGTGTAAAAAAATTCCCCTTGAACCGCTAATTTTCTGGTTTAAAGGTATGGTGATGTTTCTTTATATCAAGGTTTTGGATAAATGACAGTGAGTTCTGAGCGCGTGTTGCAAGCCCTGGCGAGTGTGACCGATCCCAACACGTTAAAGAAGTTATCGGTCGATGCGGGTCGATGCGAACTGAGCATTGACCAGAATCAGGTTGAACTGACCTTGCATCTGCCCTACACGGCTTATGACATACAGGGTCAACTGCGTGAACGCATTGAGCAGGCCTTGGCAGGCGTGGGTGCCACCCTGTCCAAGTTGCACCTGAATCCGCGCATTGGCGTGCATGCTGTGCAGGAGGGCCTGCGCCCCATGCCCAATATCCGCAACATTATTGCGGTGTCATCGGGCAAGGGCGGCGTGGGTAAAAGCACCACCTCGGTGAACTTGGCCTTGGCCCTGCATATGCAAGGTGCCCGGGTCGGACTGCTCGATGCGGATATTTATGGCCCCAGCGTGCCCACGATGCTCGGTTTGCACGAGCGTCCCCGTAGCGCAGACGGCAAGATGATGGAGCCGCTGATCGGCCATGGTCTGCAGGCGAACTCCATCGGCTTTCTGCTGGACGAAGACGCTCCTGCAATCTGGCGGGGCCCGATGGCCACTCAAGCCTTGACCCAATTGCTGACACAGACGCGCTGGGACAACCTGGATTACCTGATTATCGACATGCCTCCCGGGACCGGTGACATTGCCCTGACCCTGTCTCAGAAAGTACCGTTGACTGGTGCGGTCATTGTCACCACGCCTCAGGATCTGGCGCTGGTGGATGCCAAACGAGGCTTGAAGATGTTCCAGAAGGTCAATGTGCCTGTGCTGGGCATTGTAGAGAACATGTCGGTTCATATCTGCTCGAACTGTGGTCACGCTGACCCGGTATTCGGTCAGCATGGTGGCCGCGATATGGCCAGCCAGTACAACGTGCCCTGGCTGGGTGCCTTGCCCTTGGCAATGAGTATTCGTGCGCAGACCGACTCCGGAACACCTACCGTCATTGCCAATGCGGACAGCCCCGAGGCCCGCCTGTATCACGAGATTGCCAATCGCGTGTCGGCCAACGTGTCTCAGTTGCCACCTGATACGTCGGGGCAGCGCCCCAAGGTTGTTCCCCGTCCTCTTTGAGCACGTATGCGCAAATCCGGCTTTTGCCTGCTGTTCTCATTGGTCCTGAGCCCTGGTGCCTGGGCGCAATCGTCTGTCCCTGAGGTCATTATTGATCCAGGGGGCGTGCCGCCCCAGGCACTCAAGGAAATCCAGCGTGCAGTCGGTGCGATCACACGGCTGGCGGAGGACCAGGATCTTGGGGAGGTCACGCGCTTGCGTCGCCGGGCGCATGACGCGACTGTTTCTGCCTTGCAGACGCAGGGCTACTTTGATTCCGTGGTCACCCTGGAAGTGGGGGAGGACGCGGGCGGAGAATACTGGGACATCATTATCCGTCCCGGGGAGCTCACGCGGGTGCGTGATGTCAATCTGGATTTCAAAGGCAAGATTCAGGAGCCGGAGTATGAGGTGCGCCTTGAAGGCATCAAGGCCAGCTTTCCCCTGAAGAAAAACGATCCGTTTCTCAATTCGGTCTGGTCGTCGGCCAAGGCTGATTTGCTTGAAAGCGTGCAGCGTCAGGATTTTTATTACGCGCGTTATGTGGACACGCGGGCCACTGTCTACGCCGATGAAAGTGTGGCCGATCTGTCCTTGAAGGTGGACAGTGGGCCGCGGGTTCGCATGGGGCCGCTGGAGATGACGGGGCTAAAACGGGTACCGCAGTCCCTGGTGGATCGGTATGTGCGTTACACCCCCGGCGACCCCTACGATCAGGACAAGCTCGATGAGTGGCAGCAGTCCCTGGCTTCCACCACGTTTTTCCGGGGGGCTTTTGTCACCTTGAATCAGGATGCCAGCAAGAAAAAAGAGCTGCCTGATGGGGACGTGGAATTGCCTGTTCAGGTGCGGGTCACGGAGGCGCCTTCCAAGCAGTTTACGGGCTCTTTGGGGGTGGACAGTGACCACGGTTTGCGAGTTGAAGGCCTGTATCGGAAAAATATTGTGTTTGGCCTGCCTGTTTGGACAGAGGCGGGCATTGGCGTGGATAAAAAGCGTCAGCGTGCTTTTTATGACGTCCATCTGCCGCCGACGCTGCGCGGCTATAAAAACAGTTTTGGGCTTTTGTACGACCGCTCTGACATTGAGGGTCTGGATACGCAGCGCGCCGCCGTGGGCTGGAAACTGCGGCAGGAGCGCAAGGCAGCAGGTAATAGTCGGGTCGAGTACGAGACCGAGTGGGGCTTGCTGGGTGCCTGGGATAAAACCCAGATCATCGGTTTGCCGACCCGTGAAACACCGTCTGCGATTGCAACCTGGCAGTGGCTGCGTCGTGACGTGGACAAGAAATACGATCCACGAGACGGTAATCTGATCGACTTTGGCCTGGGAGCCGGTATCACGCTGGATCGAGGCGAGCGCTTCTACCGCAGCAACT
This sequence comes from Alcaligenes sp. HNGD-HTN06, assembly GCF_049932565.1. NCBI lineage: Bacteria > Pseudomonadati > Pseudomonadota > Betaproteobacteria > Burkholderiales > Alcaligenaceae > Alcaligenes > Alcaligenes sp. HNGD-HTN06. The sequence continues at coordinate 521,896 of NZ_CP187782.1, forward strand.
TGCGCTTGCAGCAATGGTGGCCCATCGGAGATCGGGATGTCTTGTCCATACGGGGCGAAGTCGGCAAAGTGTGGGGCATGACGGATCGGACGCCGCCGGATTTCGGTTATCGCACCGGGGGCGCACGCAGTATCCGGGGCTACAAATATCAAAGTATTGGTCTGCAACGCGGCGAGGCTGTGATTGGTGCGCCTGCCATGGCAGTTGCCAGTGTGGAATATACGCACTTTTTCACCAGCATGTATGGCATGCGGGCGTTTGTGGACGTGGGCGATGCCGCTCCCAGCTTTGGTGATATGAATTTAGCCTGGGGTTACGGTCTGGGGGCTGTGGTTCGTACTCCAGCCGGGCCCTTCAATCTTGATCTGGCCTATGGTCAGCGAGACAGGCGTGTCCGTTTGAGCTTTTCTTTGGGAATCGCATTTTAATGGCCTGGGTTCGGCGCTGGTTCCGGTATTTCGCCTTATGGGGCATCCCTTTCATTGTGCTTGCCCTGCTGTTGGTGTGCGGCTTTTTGTACTGGGTATTGGCCAGTCAGGTGGGGACACGCTGGGCGCTGCGCACGGCTTTGCCTTATGTACAAGGCAGCGCGCAAGGTGTGCGCGGAACCATCTGGGATGGGCTGAGCATCGATCATTTGGTGTTGGGCTTGCCCGATACTCATATCGATATCGAGCGTTTGCGCCTGGAGGCTAACTGGGACGAATTGTGGGACCGCCGCTTGCATGTGGTGGAGTTAAGTGCCCATAAAGTAGATGTGGCCTTGAGCACGTCGGATGCGCCCAAGTCTGATGAACCGTTCAAAATGCCGCAGCTGCCGGTCAGTATTGCGGTAGACAAGCTGGCACTTGGCCAGTTTTTGTTGTCCCAGGATGGCACCCCCTTGCCCGTGGCCCTAGCGGACTTGTCCTCGGCGCTGGCGCTGGAGTCGGACCGTGCGCAGCTACGCCTATACGATTTGATGGTGGCCAACGAGTCCATTCGTGCCGGCTTTCAAGGCGAGGTGGAGCTGGCGGGCTTGGAGGCGCCCTACCCGGCACGAGCTGATATACAAATTATTGCGCGTGGTTTAACTGCAGAGTCGCCCATTTGTGCCAAGCAGTATCTGCCCGCTTATGCGCAGCCTCACAAAACCAGCGCACCCGCGACAAAATCAGCCCCCGCTGATTCGTCCCGCAACGTGACTGGCTCTGCCAGCGCAGCGCCCGCTACCGCGCAAACCTCAGTCAAGGCGACGGAAACGTCCGCCAGCCCGTCTGTTGACTCAAAGGGAGCGTCAGCGGCTCAGGGTGCAGCCGCTCCCGAGCAGCACCATGATGCTCAGGGCGCTGCGGGGCTGATCCGTTCTGCACCGTCAAACGGTACAGGCGTGGTGCTTGACGAGCGTATCAAGGAGCCGGTTGCTGTTCCTGAGCCCGAGCCCTTGCCTGATTGTGTGGTGAATGCTCAGATCAAGCTGGATGGCTCTTTGGAGCAAGCGACCTTGTCCCTCACGGGGCAGGGTCAGGGCTACAGCCTGGATGTTCAGGCAGATTTGAGCCCCTTGGCTTCCGTGCCGGTCAGGCAGGCTCAGCTGGCGGTGAAGTTACCGGATGAATCCACGCTGGACGCGGACTTTACCTGGGACGCCACGCAGGACAGCGGGCACGTTCAGGACCATTTCAAAGGCCAGTTCCGCAGCGATAAGCTGGATTTACACGCCTTGTTGGGCGATGTTCTGCCCGATGCATTGATCAATACGCAAGGCCAGTTCGATGTGGTGCTGGCCGATAAAGAACAATTGCTCCGGGCAGATGTAGACATCCAGCTTTTGCAGGGTAGCCGTTGGAACAGGCAACCCGCTCTGGGACATATCAAGGCCAAGGCGTCCGCGCCGGCTCAACCAGGTCAGCCCGACTGGTGGCGTTTGCTGAATGTCTCCGAGGTGCTTACGGATATGAAAGTGGGAGACAACCAGGTCCAGCTAAAAGGGGGGTTCGGCATGTCGGGTAAAGCCGAACTGGATTTGCTGGCCCGTATCCCACGCGCCGAGCAATTATGGCCTGGACTGGAGTTGGGCAAGGCGTCGGTACAAGGCCAATTGCGCGGGGACATCGCCCGTCATGTTTTGCAGTTAACTGCCCAGTACGATCTGGGCGGCAAGGCGAAAGGGCAGTTGGGTCAAGGTCTGGCCGAGGCGGATCTGGCCTTGGAAGGCGGCTGGCACTTTGCGGAACAGGGCCAGGCGGCATACTGGGACGGAAAAGTCAGTCGGCTGGTAGCCGATCATGCCGGTGTGGCACTGCGTTTGCAGTCCGCTCTTCCTGTACGCTTTACCGATGCGTTGCGGGCGCCCAAGACTCCCGCTCTGGAAACACAGGTTCGTTCTGGGGATCAAGACAGGACAGGCACCACCGCTCAGCAGGCGGCTGGGTTGGCGAAGAATGAGACGGCGTTGTCAACGTCGGATGAGGCGGCAGCACAGGCTGTCGCACAGCGAGAAGCCGGGTCACCAGCGCAAGCCAAACCCGGCCAGACGGATAAGGCGGGCACCCGCTCAGACAACGCCGGCAGGACATCGCAGGCTTCCGAGCCATTGGCTCCCTGGTCGGTTCGGGTTGGAGCTGCTACGGTGAGTACGTCTGTTGACGGAGAGTCGTGGATCAATCTACGGCACCAGGAATCCAGCTACCAGCCCGGCCAATGGGCCAGCCGCGGCGAGGTCCGGGACTTGGTGTTGTCCGAGCCCCGTATTGCCCGTTTGCTGCGCAAGGTGGGCATAGAGGAAAACACAGACAAAGACCAAGGGGGTGTCAGGATTGTCAAGCACAAGAAAACCCAGCCCCCGGAGATTGATCTTCAGGCGCGTTGGGATCTGAAGTTTGCCGGCGCTTTGTCGGGGCAGTTGCGTGTAGACCGTGTGGCCGGTGATGTGCAGGTCTTTGCTGATCCGCCCACCTCCCTGGGTCTGCAAGACCTGAGCGTTGTCGTCAACGCTAAGCCCGTCTCGGCCACCAGCAGTCGCCTGGATGCTCAACTGGACCTGCGTACCAAGGAAATGGGCTATTTGACCGCCAAGGCGCAGACGCAGATTCATGGGCTGGTCTTGAATGAAAACGATCGTAAAACCGTCAGCATTCAGGCCAATATTGATGATTTGAGCTGGACACGCCTGTTCCTGGGCGATGCCATGGAGTTGGGCGGGCGTTTGAATGCGGACGTCAATATTGATGTGGGCGCCAAATGGGCCTGGACCAGCCGGGGCACAGTAACGGGGCGCGAGCTGCGCTTTACCCGACTCGATGACGGTATTCGCCTGATTGACGGTGAGCTGGATGCCCGTTTTGATGGCGATGTCTTCAGGCTGGAGTCCTTGACCTTTCCCGCTCGTTTACGCGTGGAGCCCCAGGAGTGGCGTACGGCGACCTGGTTGAAAGAAAGCCCGGATGCCAAGGATGGCAAGCTGACTGTTGCGGGCCAGTGGAACCTGAGCACTCAGCAGGGAGCGTTTGATGTTGATATTTTCCGCTTCCCCATTTTGCAGCGTTCCGATCGTTACGCCATGATTTCCGGCAATATCAATCTGGACATGGAACTGCCCCGCATTGCCATTACTGGCAAGGTGGTGGCGGATGCTGGCTGGTTCAATCTGGACATGCTGGGCGGCATTCCCACCGTAGACAGCGATGTGGTGATTGTGCGGGCCGGTGATGAGCCTGCCGCTGAGCCATCTGCCGCCACGACGGATATGAGCCTGCAAATTGATGTCGATCTGGGACCCCGTTTTTACCTGACTGGTTATGGCGTGAACTCGGGTCTGGTGGGCAGTCTGAGAATCACCATGATGGACGGCAAACTGACGGGTATCGGGGCCTTGCGCACTCGGGGTGGGCGGATCGAACTGTATGGGCAGAAACTGTTGCTCAGACGCGGTACGGTGACGTTTCAGGGCGATATCACCTCTCCGATCCTGGACATTGAAGCCTTGCGTACCGGCCAGGCTGTAGAGGCAGGTGTTAAGGTAGTGGGGACGGCCCGCAAACCCCGAATCGACTTGGTGTCCTATCCAGAAGTCAGCGAGGTTGAAAAACTGTCCTGGTTGCTGCTGGGCCATGGCCCGGATGACTCCGGTGGTGATATGGCGTTGCTGCTCAGTGTAGGCACTTCCTTTCTGGGAGATGGTGAGCCTTTCTACCGCAAGTTCGGTATTGATGAGGTGTCCATGCGCTCGGGCGATCTGGGCAGTGCGGGCAGCATCTTGCCGGTGGAAAGTGTGGTCAAATCCCTGAACAGCGGCACCAGCAACGAAGAGCGCAAGTTCATTGCCATTACCAAGGCATTGACGGCTGATTTTTCGGTCAGCCTGGAGCAGGCCATGGCCGATACCGGCACCGTGGGTCGGGCCAGTTACCGCCTGGCACGGGGCCTGACCGCTGAAGTCAGTATCGGCACCGTCAATGGTCTGGCCCTGATTTACCGCTGGTTCTCGAAGGATTGAGGCGGACTTGTCTGGCGCAAAGCGGACAGGCAATTGTGGTGCAAAGACAAATTTGCATCGCAGTTGCCTTGTGCAAGTCTCTAAACGATAAAATAACCGGTTACTGATTTAAGGCGGCTAATTTCTTATGAGTATCAAAAGCGACCGTTGGATTCGGCGGGCTGCTGCCCAAGGCATGATCGAGCCTTTCGAGCCAGGCCAGGTGCGCAGTGTGGACGGTCAGCGCATCGTCAGCTACGGCACTAGCAGCTATGGTTACGATGTGCGCTGTGCCAACGAATTCAAGATTTTTACCAACATCAACTCGACCATCGTCGACCCCAAGGCGTTTGATGAAAAGTCCTTTGTGGATTTTGTCGGTGATGTGTGCATTATCCCGCCCAACTCCTTCGCTCTGGCCCGCACGGTTGAATACTTTCGTATTCCCCGCAGTGTGCTGACGATGTGTCTGGGCAAAAGCACCTATGCCCGTTGCGGCATCATTGTGAACGTGACCCCGCTGGAACCCGAATGGGAAGGCCATGTCACGCTGGAGTTTTCCAACACCACTCCGCTGCCCGCCAAGATTTACGCGGGGGAAGGGTGTGCCCAGATGCTGTTCTTTGAAAGCGATGAAGTGTGCGAAGTCTCGTACCGCGACCGTGGCGGTAAATATCAAGGTCAGCTGGGCGTCACCTTGCCCCGTACCTAGGAGTTCTGGATGAAGTTTCGTTTTCCTATCGTCATCATCGACGAAGACTACCGTTCCGAAAATACGTCGGGTCTGGGTATTCGAGCCCTGGCTGCGGCGATAGAGGCCGAAGGCGTGGAGGTTCTCGGGGTCACCAGCTATGGTGACCTTAGTTCTTTTGCGCAACAGCAAAGCCGCGCGAGCGCCTTCATTTTGTCGATTGATGATGAGGAATTCGATGTGGATTCCCCAGAAGATGTCGCCAATGCGATCAAGAACCTGCGCTCCTTTATTGGCGAGCTGCGGTTTCGCAACGAGGACATCCCCATCTATCTGTATGGCGAGACGCGAACTTCGCAGCATATCCCCAACGATATTTTGCGCGAATTGCACGGCTTTATTCACATGTTCGAGGACACGCCCGAGTTCGTGGCGCGTCACATTATCCGTGAAGCACGTTCCTACCTGGAAAGTCTGGCGCCGCCGTTTTTTCGCGAACTGGTCAAATATGCATCGGACGGTTCCTATTCCTGGCACTGCCCGGGGCACTCGGGTGGCGTGGCCTTTCTGAAAAGCCCGGTTGGGCAAATGTTTCACCAGTTCTTTGGTGAAAACATGCTGCGCGCGGATGTCTGTAATGCGGTGGACGAGCTGGGGCAGTTGCTGGACCATACCGGTCCGGTCGCGGATGCCGAGCGCAATGCCGCGCGCATTTTCCATGCTGATCACTGCTTTTTCGTCACGAACGGCACGTCCACGTCCAACAAGATCGTCTGGCATGCCAACGTCGCCAACAATGATGTGGTGGTGGTCGATCGCAACTGCCATAAGTCGATTCTGCACGCCATCACCATGACGGGCGCCATCCCGGTGTTCTTGCGCCCTACGCGCAATCACCTGGGGATTATTGGCCCCATCCCGCAAGAGGAGTTCTTGCCGGAAAACATTGCACGCAAGATCGAGGCGAACCCCTTTGCCAGCAAGGCCAAGAATAAGAAACCCCGTATTTTGACGCTGACGCAAAGTACCTATGACGGGGTGATCTACAACGTGGAAATGATCAAGGAAACACTGGATTCCAAGATCCCTACGCTGCACTTTGATGAGGCCTGGTTGCCGCATGCGGCCTTCCATGACTTCTATCACGACATGCATGCGATTGGGGCGGACCGTCCACGTACCAAAGACACCATGATTTACGCCACGCATTCCACGCACAAAATGCTGGCCGGCTTGTCGCAGGCGTCCCAGATTACGGTACAGGATGCGGAAAACCGACCGCTGGACCGTAACGTGTTCAATGAAGCCTATCTGATGCACACCAGCACCAGCCCGCAGTACGCCATTATTGCGTCCTGCGATGTGGCGGCAGCCATGATGGAGCCACCGGGTGGCACTGCTCTGGTTGAGGAAAGCATTTGCGAGGCCATGGACTTTCGCCGTGCCATGCGCAAGGTGTCCAAGGAGTACGGCGAGAACGACTGGTGGTTCAAGGTATGGGGCCCTGACACGCTGCCCGAGGAAGGCATAGGCGAGCGCGAGGACTGGATTTTGCGCTCCGATGCGGAATGGCATGGCTTTGGCAAGTTGTCCACCAACTTCAATATGCTGGACCCGGTCAAGGCGACAGTCGTCACACCCGGTCTGGATATTTCTGGCACCTTTGCCGAGCAGGGCATCCCGGCCGCTCTGGTGTCCAAATACCTGGCCGAGCATGGCGTGGTGGTGGAAAAAACCGGCCTGTATTCCTTTTTTATCCTGTTCACCATTGGCATCACCAAAGGTCGCTGGAATACCTTGCTGACCGCCTTGCAACAGTTCAAGGACGACTACGATCGCAACCAGCCCATGTGGCGCATCTTGCCGGATTTTTGCAAGGCTCAGCCCACCTATGAACGCATGGGCTTGCGTGACCTGTGTCAGCAGATTCACCAGGCTTACCGCAAGTACGATCTGGCCCGCCTGACTACCGAGGTTTACCTGAGCGATATGATTCCTGCTCTGAAACCGTCGGATGCGTATGCCAAGATGGCGCATGGCGATATCGAGCGCGTGGGCATTGATGAGCTCGAGGGCCGGGTGACCGGTGTGTTGCTGACTCCTTATCCTCCCGGTATTCCTTTGCTGATACCTGGCGAACGCTTTAACTCCCGCATTGTGGAGTACCTGCAGTTTGCGCGCGAGTTCAATGCGCGTTTTCCCGGCTTTGAAACCTATGTGCATGGACTGGCGCAGGATATTGGCCCCGATGGACTGCCGCGCTACTACGTAGATTGCGTGCTTGAGTCTGAACCCAACGAGTAAATTTGCGTGATCCCTTTTTTTGATGTGGCCGTCATAGGCGCAGGTGCAGCCGGCATGATGGCTGCCAGTATCGCAGGCCAGCGCGGCCTGCGAGTGGTATTGATTGATCACGCTGAAAAGCTGGCCGAGAAAATCCGTATTTCCGGTGGAGGACGTTGCAACTTCACCAATACGGGCACGTCGCCCGAGAACTTCCTGTCCAAAAACCCGCACTTTTGCCGTTCAGCGCTGGCCGGTTATACCCCGCAGGATTTCTTGCAGCTGGTGCGCGACTATCGCATTGGCTTTCATGAGAAGCACAAAGGTCAGCTGTTTTGTGATGACTCCAGCGAGTCCATTATCCAGATGCTGCGTCAGGAATGTCTGAAAGGGCAGGTGTCCTGGCGCATGCCTTGTTCCGTTCAGTCCATTGGTCGTACGGAGCAAGGCTTTGTGTTGCGCACCAGTCAGGGTGAGCTCAATGCCCTGCAAGTCGTTATTGCGACAGGGGGCATGGCCATTCCGCAGTTGGGTTCTACGGACTATGCCCTGCGTGTGGCGCGTCACTTCGGTCTGAAAGTAATTGAGCCCCATCCCGCACTGGTGCCCCTGACTTTCGACGGTCGTGACTGGAAGCCATTTTCTGCCCTGAGTGGCGTGGCGTTGGAAGTGGAAGTCAGTACCGGGCAGGGTAAGCAGCGCCAGGCTTTTCTGGAAGACCTGTTGTTTACGCATCGCGGCTTGTCAGGGCCGGGTATTTTGCAGATTTCCAGCTACTGGCAGCCAGGTGAGAGCATTTGCGTGGATCTGGCACCGGGCCAGGACATTGCCCAGCAGTTGCTGGACTTGAAGGCGGGGAATCGCCAGCAGTTGGTGACGGTGTTGTCGACATTGTGGCCGCGTCGTTTGGTGGAGCAGTGGCTCGATACCTCGGAGCTGTTGCCCAAAGGCGTAGGCCAACAACGTCTGGCCGATTTGCCGGATCGCGTCTTGCGTTCCGTGGGGCAAGTGATTAATGCCTGGGCGTTGAAGCCCAGTGGCACTGCAGGCTATAAAAAGGCGGAAGTGATGAGCGGCGGCGTGGATACCCGTGAGCTCAATCAGAAAAGCATGGAAGCACGCAAGGTTCCTGGCCTGTTCTTTATTGGCGAAGCGGTGGATGTTACCGGTTGGCTGGGCGGGTACAACTTTCAATGGGCTTGGGCTTCGGCCGCGGCTTGTGCGCGGGCACTGAAGGCGCAGGCGGCTCAAAGTTAAGCAAGCGGGTGAAGACGGCAGGGCCTCGATTGGGTGGCCGTTTTTGAAATCAACACAGGTGTTGGCTGGTTAGTCAGGGAGGCAATATGCAACTGCCAGTAGATAGAAAGTACGTAGCAAGTCATGAGTGGGCCAAGGAGGAAGGCGGAGTTGTGCTGGTAGGCATTACTGATTTTGCGCAGGACCAGTTGGGTGATTTGGTTTTTGTCGGGGACTTCACTCCTGGGACCCGGCTGGCCGCCGGTCAGACGGCAGGGGTGGTGGAGTCGGTGAAAGCTGCTTCCGATATTTATGCGCCGGTTTCGGGTGAGTTGGTGGAGTTCAACCAAGCCTTGTCGGATGCGCCGCACCTGTTGAATGAAGCCCCGTTCGATACCTGGATTTTCAAGCTCAAGGCTGATAATCCGGCGGATCTGGACGGTTTGCTGGATGGTCCGGCTTACGCGGCGGTCGCGGAGTAAGGCCAGACGTAGAGCCCGTACGAATGCAGTTTGGCCTTGCCTGATGCAGGCGGACTGATCGGAAAAAAGCCTGAATCCGTTTGACGGGTTCAGGCTTTTTTTTTGGCTTCGGGCGTCAGCAGGGGGGTGCGCAGAGGCCCCGGTGCTTGCTTGAAGCCCGTGCCTGATGCCTGTCCCGACAACTGAAGCGATGCGAAGCCCGAGCCAGGGTTTTTGGGCTTTGGTGACTGTCAGCTCGATAGAGCGGTGGTGGTCAAAGGCTTGCAAGGCATGAAAAACAACGCCTTGACCTCATTGCCAGGAAGTCATGCGCCGCATAGTGACTAAGCGCCCCGCTCGTTGCTCTACGGCTTTCTTAGCGGCGACGATAGGTGACATAGTCGTAAGTAAAGCCATTTTCCTCAGGCTGGGGAAGGCGTTCAATTTCTTCCCACTCACCTTCCGGCAGTATCGGGAAGAAGGTGTCGCCGTCCACCTCTGCCTTGATTTCAGTGGCAATCAGCTCCTGAGCGATGGGCAGGGCCAGACGGAAAAGCTGTTCGCCGCCAATCACGCAAACGGTGTCATAACCGGGGCAGGCCGCCAGAGCATCGTCCAGATTGCTGAAAACCTGCGCGCCCTGGGCCTGATAGTCCGCATTGCGGCTGATCACCAGATTCGGGCGACCCGGCAAGGGCCGGCCCAGCGACTCCCAGGTCTTGCGGCCCATGATGATGGGCAAACCCATGGTCACACGCTTGAAGTGCTGCAGGTCGGACGGCAGACGCCAGGGCAGGTCCTGATCTTTGCCAATGCAACGGTTGGCCGCATACGCGACAACCAGACGGATAAGTGGGAGGGTGCTCATACGGCAACGGGCGCCTTGATATGGGGGTGAGGATCGTAATCGGTGATCTCGAAGTCTTCGTACTCGTACTCAAACAGGCTGGCCGGCTTGCGCTTGATGGTCAGCTTGGGGTAGGGGCGCGGGTCGCGTGAGAGCTGCAGTTCAGCCTGCTCGAAGTGGTTCGAGTACAGGTGGCAGTCGCCTCCGGTCCAGATGAAATCGCCGACCTCCAGATCACATTGCTGGGCCACCATGTGGGTCAGCAAGGCGTAGCTGGCAATGTTGAATGGCACACCCAGGAAAATATCCGCGCTGCGCTGGTAGAGCTGGCAGGAGAGCTTGCCGTTGGCAACGTAGAACTGGAACAGGGCATGGCAAGGGGGCAGGGCCATCTGATTGACATCGGCCACATTCCAGGCAGAAACGATCAGGCGGCGCGAGTCGGGATTGTTGCGAATCTGCTCTACCACCTGGCTGATCTGGTCAATATGACGCCCATCGGGAGTGGGCCAGGAGCGCCATTGCACGCCGTAGACGGGGCCCAGATTGCCGTTCTCGTCAGCCCACTCGTCCCAGATAGAGACGCCACGCTCTTGCAGCCACCGCACGTTGGAGTCGCCGCGCAAAAACCATAGCAACTCGATAAAGATGCTGCGGGTGTGCAGCTTCTTGGTGGTGATCAGTGGAAAGCCCTGCGACAGATCGAAGCGCATTTGGTGGCCAAATACCGAGTTCGTACCGGTGCCGGTGCGATCCCCTTTGGGAGTGCCTTGGGTGTAGACCAGGCGCAGCAGGTCTTCGTAGGGATAAAGGGACATGGCGAACTCAGGCTTGCTCAATAGCGACGGAATAAGTGATCTCGGCGGTCTTGCCCAACATGGCCGAGGCTGAACAGTACTTGTCATGCGACAGCTGCACGGCACGCTCGACGGCGGCTTGAGGCAGGTCCTTGCCGGTCACCACAAAAGTGAAATGAATCTTGGTAAAGACTTTGGGATCGGTGTCGGCGCGTTCAGCCGTCAGTTTGACCTGACAGCCGGTAATGGCATGACGACCTCGCTTGAGAATCAGCACCACGTCGTACGCTGCGCAGCCGCCTGCGCCGGTCAGCAACATTTCCATGGGTCGGGGAGCCAGATTATTGCCGCCTCCTTCGGGAGCGCCGTCCATGGCCGTCACATGACCGCTGCCCGTACGGGCAACAAACAGCATGCCGTCCTTGCCGCCCCAGTCGATTGTGCATTCCATATGAATTCCTTTGTTGTCAGTGCGAGCCAAGACTCGTCAGTAGATTGTCAGGGGTGATTGTACTTTTTGACGCGCTCGCGTGCAGCGTCCGCATCTGACCTGTGGGGCGATGGCTACTGCCACTGAACGGCATGCCGGTGCTTGTCGTCCTGTTCCAGGCCCATATAAGAAAAACCGTATGGACAAATCGGGGCAGAACCACGCTCTTTGTAAGATTTAGACTGGTTTTGTTGATTGTCCTAGGATAAACTTCGGAGCGGTACACGGCATTTTGAAACAGATATGTCACACGGGTTTACCCTCGCCTATAATGACAGTCGCCCGTATACCAAAAAATGTCGTGCTCGTATTTGTCCTGTCTCAATAAACCTTGCTTTCAATGGGGGCTTTATTCAGACGTCACAGACGGGTGTTTTAACATGACGGCTCTCGCGACCTAGGCAGTCGCAGATTTTTTGCGTCCATGCTCTTTCGATCTGCGACGCGTCAAGTGCCGCCGAGCTGCTTGGCAGCTTCACATTAACCAGGCCTGGATCATTGTGAATACCGTTTCAATACTGCTACTAGCTTTCATATTGTCCGTTACCGGACTTTTTGTCTTCATCTGGTCGTTACGTCGTAACTTCTTTGACCACAGTCCCGCCGCCTCGCGAGAAATTTTCTCCAAAGGCGAGATCGGGCAGGTAGATGACCCTTCCGCCACCCCTGAACAACGTCAGGCACTTCAAGATGAAATGGGCCACAAGACCATTTCTGCTGAGGATCGTCAGGCGCTGAGCGTTGAACTGGCAGAACGTGTGGAAGCCGACCGCTCCACCGCGTCGGTCACCTTCATTTTGCTGGCCTGTTCGGTGTTCTGGCTGATTGTGGCCTCGACCGCGGGTCTGATCAGCTCGATCAAGCTGCATGAGCCCGAGTTCTTGACGCAACACGCCTGGATGACGTTCGGCCGTATGCGCACCCTGCACCTGAATGCGGTCGCTTATGGTTGGGCCCCGATGGCCGCCTTTGGCGTTGCCATGTGGATGCTGCCCCGTCTGCTCAAGACCCCCCTGATTGGTGCCCGATACGCCATCACCGGCGGTGTCTTGTGGAACCTGGGTCTGGTCGGTGGGCTGACCTGTATTGCGATGGGTATTACTGACGGCATGGAATGGCTGGAAATGCCCTGGCAGGTTGATATCCTGATGGTTATTGGCGGCGCGCTGGCAGCCATGCCTTTGATCTTCACTTTGCAAAACCGTCGTGCCCACCATCTGTATGTGTCGGTGTGGTACATGGGCGCGGCGCTGTTCTGGTTCCCCATCCTGTTCCTGGTCGGCAACCTGCCAGCCGTACACGTGGGTGTTGAGCAGGCAACCATGAACTGGTGGTTTGGTCACAACGTGCTGGGTCTGTTCTACACTCCGATGGCCCTGGCGTCGGTGTACTACTTCCTGCCCAAGATCATCGGTCAGCCCATCAGCTCCTACAACCTGTCTCTGGTGGGTTTCTGGGGTCTGGCGTTTTTCTACGGTCAGGTCGGTGGTCACCACCTGGTTGGCGGCCCTGTGCCGCAGTGGATGGTGACGCTGTCGATTGTGCAAAGCATGATGATGATCATTCCCGTGCTGGCTTTCTCGATTAACCAGCACTACACCATGAAAGGTCACTTCCGCACCCTGATTCACTCGCCCACCCTGCGCTTTATCGTGCTGGGCGGCATGATGTACACCGTCAGCTCCATTCAAGGTTCCTTTGAGGCGCTGCGCAGTATCAACACAATCACCCACTTCACGCACTTTACGGTGGCCCACGCCCATATCGGCTTGTACGGCTTCTTTACGATCGTGATGTTCGGCGCCATTTACTACGTGATGCCGCGCGTGATGTCCTGGGAATGGCCTTATCCTAAACTGATCTCCCTGCACTTCTGGCTGGTGGTGATCGGTTTTGCCATCTACGCAATCGGCCTGAGCATTGGCGGCTGGCTGCAAGGTCTGGCGATGCTGGACCCTGCCAAAGCCTTCATGGAATCGGTCTTTGTCACGATGCCTTATCTGAAGTCGCGCTCGATTGGTGGTGGTTTGATGACTTTGGGTCACCTTGTGTTTGCCTTCCACTTTGTGGCAATGGCTTTGCGCTATGGCAGCCGTCGTATTGGTCCAGCCCTGTTTCACCAGCGCTCGGCAACTCGCAATGTAGTGGAGGCATGATTTAGTCATGGAAAGCGAATACAAACTATTGGGCGGCGCCATGGTGACGCTGGCCCTGGCCACATCGGCTCTGGTCGTTGTTCCTTACCTGCAGGTTGAGAAGGTGGAGCCCTCTCCGGGGCTCAAGCCCTACACCGAGGTGGAACTGCGCGGCCGTCAGCAGTACATCGACATGGGCTGTGTGTACTGTCACTCGCAGCAGCCACGCAGCCAGAACCAGGCTCCTGACTTTCAGCGCGGCTGGGGTCGTGCCTCGGTGGCCGGTGACTACTACTACGACACGCCGCACCTGCTCGGTACCATGCGTACCGGTCCCGATTTGCTCAATATCGGCGCCCGTCAGCCTAGCGTGGACTGGCACCTGGGGCACTTGTACCAGCCTCGCGCTTATACCCCTGGCAGCAATATGCCGTCCTATCCTTTCATGTTCGAGCTCAAGGACAAGGCTGACGAGGGCGATAAAGTTGTGAATCTGCCTGGCGATTTTGCCCCTGAAGGCAAGGTGGTGGTAGCCAAGCAAGAAGCCCTGGACCTGGTTCAATACCTGTTGGCGCTGGATCGTACGTATCCCGTATCGCCCGCCAGCGTTATCAAATAAGCAGGCATTGTTGAGCTAGTGCGCCCCGCAAGGCGGGGCGCCTCGGAGAATTAGAATGAGCGACAATCGTAAATATGACGCGCAGTTGCGCGAAAATGCGGATCCGGAAGAAAACGCGGCGCCTATCCCCTGGGTCGTCCTGGTGATTATTGCCGGTCTGTTCCTGTGGGGCATCTACTACATTTTCAGCAGCGATCTGAGTCACGACGCCACAGTGGGCGACAACCGTATCGTTGCCGATTTCGAGCTGCCAGAAGGCGCCGTGGATGGTCAGCAATTGTTTGTGGCCCAATGTGCGGCCTGTCACCAGGCAACCGGTGCTGGTGTGCCGGGCGTATTCCCGCCCCTGGTTGGTTCGGAGTGGGTGCTGCGCAAGCCAGAAGTTTTGGTCCAGATCATGCTGCACGGTATTGTTGGCGAACTTACGGTCAAGGGTAATAAGTACAATGGTGCGATGCCCGAGTTCCGCGAGAAGTTCAATGACGAGGAATTGACGGCAGTGGTCAATTACCTGCGTACTGAATTAGGTGGCAACAGTGCTGATCCTGTGGATGTGGCCTTTGTCAAAGCCGAACGTGAAAAAACTGCTGATAAAACTGATCCCTGGAATGGGGATGCCGACCTGGCTCCCATGGAAGAGTAGGACTGAAATGATGGGCCAGAGATGAGACTGTTTCTAAGTATTCTCCTGGTTGTTGCCCTGGGTATCGGGGCTCTGGCCCACCTGACACAAGGCTTTACTGCCTTGACCGCCGAGACAGCCCGTCGCAATGACGTGGCTGCCTCCCCGCGCTTGATATCCGATGTAGAGGTACTGCTTCCGACCGGGGGTAGTACGCCGCTAAGTTCCTTGTTGCAAAACGATGGTCGCATCACCATCGTCAACTTCATCTACACCCGTTGCGTCACGCTTTGTCTGGCGATGGGCTCGGAGTATCAGCAGCTGCAAAAAGCAATTCTGGACGAAGGCCTGCAGGACCGTGTGCGCCTGTTGAGTATCAGCTTCGATCCTACCGATTCGCCCGATCATTTGCGCCGTTACAGCAAAACCATGAAAGCCGATCCGGCTGTCTGGCAGTTCGTGACCATGATGCCAGGGGAACAGCGCCAGCGTGTACTGGATGATTTTGGCATCATCGTGATTCCCGCTCCCTTCGACGAGTACGAGCATAATGCGGCCTACCACGTCGTCAGCCCCGAGCCGCGCCTGGGGCGAATCGTGGACTATGGCGAACCCATGCTGGCCCTGGCCTATGCGAAACGGGCCTTAGAGGACCTGGACAAGAAGGAGGACCGGTAATGTCGTTGAAACGTGTTGTTGCGTCCTCCACGATACGTCCCTATTTGGGCAGCGCACTGGCGTTGCTGGCCGCCGTGCTGTTTGCTGCTGCTGCATACTGGGACCGCCCCCTGACTGCCTCCATGAGCCTGCATATGCTGGTTCATATCCCGCTACTGGTCCTGTCCGGTGTCGCCTTGCAGTCGGCCTTGCGTTACCAGGGTGTGGGCCGCTCGGCCTTTGTGCAGTCCTTGCTGCGTCCCTACTACGCCCTGAATGAATACGGTTTGCCCGGTTTGATCCTGGTCAGCTTTGCTGCGGCTTACTGGATGGTCCCCAAAGCGCTGGACGATGTTCTGGTGTCGCCTCTCATGGCAACGGCCAAGTATATTGGCCTGGTGCTGATGGGCATGGTGTTCATGGAATCCTGGCGTCGCGCCCATCTGGTATTTCGCTTGTTCTTTTTTGGTAACTTCAGCTGGATGATGGCGATTGTAGGTTTGTTGTATTACGACAATCCGGTTCGCCTGTGTAATTTCTATCTGCAGTCCGATCAGGAAATTGCCGGCATAGGTCTGGTCATCATGGCATGTGTCTTGCCTTTGCTGTGGCTCTTGTCCGAAAGCAAGGCTGTGATCGCCTTTTTGCGGCAATAATACCCCTCTATTTTGTTTTGCAGGTGTCCCTATGAGCCATACTGTTTCCAACAGCGATACCCGCTTGTACCGGCGCAATAACTTTTTTGATCAGATTCTCGGCGAGACCAATCGGGCTCTGGAAGTCCTTGGGCGTTCGGCCCGAGCATCACGTCCCAATCCGGCAGGCAAGGAAGTGTCCGAGATCAGCGTCGACGAGGCTCGTCATGCTGCTGGACTAATGCGTGTGAACCATGTGGGCGAAATTTGCGCTCAAGCCTTGTATCGCAGTCAGGCCATGTTGTGCAAAGATCCCCAGGCAACTGAGGTGCTGCTGCAAGCCGCGCAGGAAGAGGTAGATCACCTGGCCTGGTGCGATGACCGTCTGCGTGAACTGGAGAGCCGCCCCAGCGTGTTCAACCCCTTGTGGTATGCCGGCTCTTTTGCCTTGGGCTTGCTCGCCAGCCGTGCGGGTGTGCCGTATAACCTGGGTTTCATGGCCGAAACCGAACGTCAGGTGGAAGAGCATCTGGAAAGTCACCTGGAGTCTTTGCCCGTTAATGATCATCGTTCCCGCCGCATCGTAGAGAAAATGCGGGATGACGAGATCGAACATCGGCGTACGGCAGAAAATCACGGGGCAGTGGGTTTGCCACCTCCGGTGAAGACCCTGATGCGCATGATGTCTAAAGTGATGACGACCACGGCGTATCGTTTGTAATGCTTGTGCCGGGAGCGTGGCAAAAGCAGATCTTCAGTCTGATTCTCTGGCGGTAGAGGCGGGCCCATGACGGGCCCGCTTTTCAATGCAGGTGTAGGGCACGCAGAAATTCCAGGCGCAGGGGGAGCCAGGCAAGCAGCCTGGACCGGGTCCGGTGCATCAACGGCCTAGAAGGGACCTCAGCGCCCGAAACGCTCAGTATCGATACTATGCCGGTCGGGCCACCGCGATGAGGGACTCCAGACGCTCGCGCTGCGCTTTTTCTTGTTTGTGAAGCTCGACAAGCTTGTCACGGTCTCGATGGTACAGACCGCTGACGGGCTGTACTTTCTCCAATGCGGCACGCAATCCCCTGATGTAGTCATTGTCTGTGTGAATTTCGCCAGTCAGGCGGGCAATTCCGCGGCCGAGCTCTTCAAGCATGGGATTGCATTGCACAACAGTGGCACTCCATCCTTCATTGAAGTCGGCCTGTATGCCCGCTGCGATTCCGCGAGCGTGTCCCATAGCCTAACCCAGTGATTTGGCGAGGTATTCATTTCCGAAGCGACCTGTCCTGTCAGCGTTTCACTTGTTGTGCGCATGGGGAGTGAGGCACGGGAGAGGTGCCCGATTGAGGGCTTAGGAAAGGGCAAAATGCAGGCATTATGCTGATTTGCCTGATGTCGGACTGCCGCTCTTGAACCCTGTTTCGGCGGCTTAGGGTTAACGACTAGATACCCGATCAAGAATTTGCGCTAGGAAATTGATGTATTAAAGCGACAAGATCAGCGTCTAAGGGTTTTCCACGGTATTTATCTTGCATTGCACCATTTTTGTAGGTAGACTTTAGTTATTGGATGTTGAAAAGAAAGCAGGAAAAACAAGCGTAATAACCCTTAGCTTTCTGGCTCGATATTGTATCTGGTAGCCCAACTTGCCACGATTGTCTCCTCCACCCTCCTCCTTTGGTGGATTTGCCCGAGATCTTTAGATCTCGGGTTTTTTTTTGCCTGTATCCGTGCAACTTTGTTCTTAGGGCTTGTTATGTCCATGCATGATGCTGGCGCCTGACGGTAAAAAAACCTTGTCCAGCATAGTGATGGACAAGGTTTTTTTTGACCTGCTTGGGACGAACTTACTTTTGTGGGACGGTCGCCACGTGCAGCAAGTTAGTGCGTCCACTGGTGCCAAAGGGGACACCGGCAATCATCACGATCGTATCGCCGCCCTGGGCGAACTCGTGTTGCGCTGCCATATCAGTCGCATGATCGATCATTTCGCCCAGATCACTGACATCCTCGCAGGGAATGGCATGCACGCCCCAGGCAAGGCTTAGACGGCGTGCGGTTTCCACACGGGGCGTCAGTGCCAGGATAGGGGCGATGGGCCGTTCACGACTGGCGCGCAAGGCGCTAAAGCCGGTGGTGGTGTAGGCCACATTCGTTGCGGGTTCCAGAATGCTGGCCACACGACGCAGGGCGCAGCAGATCGCGTCTGCGGTGCTGGCTTCTGCCGTGCTGTGGTTGGCTTCCAGAATGGTGCGCCAGCTGGGATCGTTTTCGATCTCCTTGATGATGCTGTCCATGATGGATACCGCTTCCAACGGAAACTGGCCGGAGGCCGATTCGGCGGACAGCATGACGGCGTCAGCACCCGAGTAGATGGCGGTAGCCACGTCGGAGGCTTCGGCGCGTGTGGGAACCGGCGAGGTGATCATGGATTCCAGCATCTGTGTGGCGACGACTACCGGACGGCCTGCCGCGCGGGCAGTACGCACGATTTGGCGCTGCAACACAGGCACGCGCTGGGGTGGAACTTCCACGCCCAGGTCGCCACGTGCCACCATCACGCCATCGCACAGCTGGACAATTTCTTCCAGGTGTTCGAGTGCCTGTGGCTTTTCCAATTTGGCCATGATCCAGGCCTTGTCGCCGATCAGCTCGCGGGCTTCACGAATGTCGCCAGGACGTTGTACAAAGGACAGGGCAACCCAGTCTACGCCCAGTTCAAGACCAAATTTCAGATCGATCAGGTCTTTTTCGGTCAAAGGCGAGATAGGCAGTACCACGCCGGGTACGTTCACGCCCTTGCGGTCGGACAGCGGGCCGCCGACCATGACCGTGGTTTCTGCAAAATCCGGACCAAAGCTGTCCACACGCAGACGCAGCTTGCCGTCATCGAGCAGCAGGTCTGTCCCGTCTTCCAGAGCCGCGAAGATCTCGGGGTGAGGCAGGTAGGCACGCTGGCTGGTTCCCTCGGCGGGGTCCAGATCCAGGCGGAATTTCTGGCCGGTTTCCAGTGTCACGCGGCCATCTTTCATTTTGCCAACGCGCAGCTTGGGACCTTGCAGGTCCATCAGAATACCGATACTGCGACCGGTTTCCTTTTCAATCTGACGAATGGTGTGATAGCGCGCGGCATGGTCTTCATGTGTGCCGTGGCTGAAGTTCAGGCGGAACACATCAGCGCCGGCCTCGAACAGTTCACGAATGCGTTCTGGCGTAGAACTGGCAGGACCCAGGGTAGCCAGAATGCGGGAATGACGTTGACGTTTCATGGGTTGTTGTCCTTAGGGGGATCGATAGCTCAAAGAGCAGCGATACCGGCGCGGGCGATCTGAGCGTCTTCGGGTGCTTTCACGCCGGACACGCCGACAGCACCAATCACTTGACCGTCCACCACGATTGGCTCGCCGCCCTCCAGTGGTGTGATGGGCATGGACAGAGCGGCAAAGCGACCATTGTTGACCATGTCTTCAAAGACCTTGCTGGGTTTGCCACCGCCCAGCACGCAGGTTTGCGCTTTTGCCGGGGCAACCTGGGCGCTCATCAGGGGAGCGCCATCCATGCGTTGCATCCACAGCGCATGACCGCCCGCGTCGCAAATGGCGATGCTGACGGCCCAGTTGTTTTTCAGTGCTTCTTGCTCGGCTGCAGCGGCCATTTTTTTGACATCGGTCAGGGTCAGTGCTTTTGTGTCTCTCATGTCCATTTCCTTTAAGAAAAGCGTTAATCGCTAGGGGATAAAACCAGAATTGCGCGAAAATCGTTGACATTGGTCAGGGTCGGACCCGTAACCAAGGCATCGTCCAGGGCTTCAAAAAAGCCGTGACCATCATTATTGTCCAGACTGGCCCTGGGGCGTATACCTTGTTGCCAGGCACGCTCCAATGTGTCGGGACCGCAGAAGGCACCGGCAATCTCTTCCTGGCCATCTACCCCGTCAGTATCGCCTGCCAGACCATAAATGTCGGCTGCGCCGTTCAAGGCGATCGCCGTGGACAGCAGAAACTCCACATTGCGACCGCCACGGCCCTGGCCACGCAAGGTCACGGTGGTTTCTCCGCCAGAGAGCAGGACGCAGGGAGCCTGGGCGGGTTGCCCGTGTTTGGCCACGCTCAGGGCAATGCCGGCCATGACCTTGCCGACCTCGCGGGCCTCGCCCTCAATGCTGTCGCCCAACAGGACCGGGTGGACACCGCTGGCCTGGGCGACCCGAGCGGCAGCCTGCAAAGCCAGTTGCGGCGTGGCTACCAGATGGGTGGTGACATGAGCCAGGCGAGGGTCATCGGGTTTGATGGTTTCGCCTTCGCCGCTTTCCAGCCGGGCACGGGCAGCGGCAGGGATGTCAATACCATAGCGCTGAATGATGTCCAGCGCTTGTGCGCAGGTGGTGGGATCGGCCACCGTGGGGCCCGACGCGATGTCCATGGGCTGGTCGCCCGGGACATCCGAAATGAGCAGGTTCAGGACACGGGCAGGCGCACAGGCCGCCGCCAGACGCCCCCCTTTGATGGCCGACAGGTGGCGACGCACCGTGTTCATCTCACCAATCGAGGCGCCCGATTTCAGCAAGGCCTTATTGATGGCTTGCTTGTCGGCCAAGGTAATGCCTTCTCCGGCTAAAGGCAGCAGAGACGAACCGCCGCCGGAAATAAGACAGATCACCAGGTCATCTTCAGTGAGATTGCTGACTGTTCGCAAAATTTCGCGGGCGGCATCTTCGCCAGCCTGGTCAGGCACAGGGTGAGACGCTTCCAAAATGGTGATGTGGTCGCAGGGTACGCTGTAGCCGTAGCGGGTGACGACCACGCCGCTGATGGGGCCTTTGTCCCAGTGACGCTCCAGCGCCTGGGCCATCGCTGCCGATGCCTTGCCGGCGCCAATCACAATGGTGCGTCCTTTAGGAGCATCGGGCAGGTAGGGCGGGATGCAGTGTTCGGGTTGAGCCGCGTTGACGGCAGCCTGAAACATTTTGCTGAGTAAGTCTTGTGGCTCGATCTTCATGGGTCAATCCTAAGGCAGAGCGATGGCAACTGACCATCTTACCGCGCTACAACACGCCTTCATGAGATCACTGGGACTTGCTGCCCCCCTGGGGAGTGCAAGCTGTCCTGGTGAGGTCCGGCGGTAAAAAAAGCGGGCTGCAGCCCGCTTGCTGGAGGCCACGCCTGTGCTGGTCTGGGGCATGCAGCAAACCAGCACGGGCGGGAACCCCCTTGAACCGGTCTTATTGACCAATCTCGTAGTTGGCCATGATCTCCAGGGCCCGGACCATCGCGGAGTGGTCCTGTGCAGCGCCACCGTGCGCGGCGCAGGTGTTGAACAACTCCTGTGCGGTAGCGGTGTTGGGCAGAGCCACGCCTAGCTGACGCGCGGTGGTCAGGGCCAGGTTCAGGTCTTTCTGGTGCAATTCGATGCGAAAGCCCGGGTCAAACGTGCGCTTGACCATGCGCTCGCCGTGAACTTCCAGAATGCGCGAGTTGGCAAAACCGCCCATCAGGGCCTCACGGACCTTGCCAGCATCGGCACCAGCCTTGGAGGCCAGCAACAGGGCTTCGCCCACGGCTTCAATGGTCAGGGCCACGATGATCTGGTTGGCAACTTTGGTGATTTGACCGTCGCCGTAGCCACCCACCAGGGTGATGTTCTTGCCCATCAGTTCGAACAGCGGCTTGACCTTGTCGAAGGCTTCCTGCTTGCCACCGACCATGATGGTCAGGGAGCCGGCCTTGGCGCCGACTTCCCCGCCAGAGACGGGAGCGTCCAGGTACTCGCCGCCCAGCTTGACGATGCGTTCGGCAAAGTCCTTGGTGGCGACCGGGGAAATGGAGCTCATGTCCACCACGATCTTGCCAGCGCTCAGGCCCGCGGCCACGCCGTTTTCACCAAACAGGGCATCTTCCACGTGGGGGGTATCGGGAACCATGGTGATGATGATGTCAGCCTGGCGGGTGACTTCGGCGCCATTCTCGCAAACGGTAGCGCCTGCTTCCTTGACGCTTTTGGGGAAGTCGCCACGGGTGTAGGCGAACAGTTCATGACCGCCTTTGATCAAGTTGACCGCCATGGGTGCGCCCATGATGCCCAAACCAATAAAACCGATTTTAGCCATTGTGTAATCTCCTAATAATTATCTGCAGGTATCCGACGATCAGGCGGTGACTTCTGTCAGCTCCGTCATCCAGCCCAGGCCATCCTTGGTCACGCCAGCGGGCTTGTACTCGCCGCCGATCCAGCCTTGATAGCCGATGCTGTCGATGTACTTGAACAGCCAGGCGTAGTTGATCTCGCCCGTACCCGGTTCGTTGCGACCGGGGTTATCTGCAATCTGAATGTGTGCGATCTTGTCCAGGTGCTTTTTCAGTGTGTTGGCCAGCTCGCCTTCCATGCGCTGGGCGTGGTAGACGTCGTACTGAATGAACAGATTGTCCGAACCGACGTCCTGCAACAGAGCCGCAGCCTGTTCGGTGCGATTCAGGTAGAAACCGGGGATGTCGAAGGTGTTGATGGGTTCAACCAGCAGACGCAGACCAGCGTCTTTCAGCTTGGCTGCCGCAAACTGCAGGTTGCTGACCAGCGTTTTGTGGGCCACTTCGCGATCAGCGCCGTCGGCCAGTTTGCCGGCCAGGCAGTTCACCTGTTTGCAGCCCAGCGCGGTGGCGTATTCGATGGCACGGCCAACGCCGTCCTGGAATTCGCCCACACGCTCGGGCAGGATTGCAATGCCGCGCTCGCCGCCGTCCCAGTCGCCCGCAGGCAGGTTGTGCAACACCTGGGTCAGACCGTGTTGTTGCAGTTTGTCAGCCAGCTGCTGTTTGTCGTAGGCGTAGGGGAACAGGTACTCCACTCCCTTGAAACCGGCTTGGGCCGCTGCCTGGAAGCGATCCAGGAAGTCGTGCTCGTTAAACAGCATGGTCAGGTTGGCGGCAAATTTTGGCATAGTGCTACTCCGTTTTTTAAATCAGCAATCAGTCCATCAGCGAGATGGCGGTGGGGGCGTCAATACCCGCTTCGGCCAGGGATTCGAACTCTGTCACATTGTGCAGTTCGGTGCCCATGGCAATGTTGGTGACGCGCTCCAGGATCAGTTCAATCACAACCGGCACGCTGAATTCTTTCATCCATGCACGAGCCTGTTCAATGGCAGGCTGAATGTCTTCGGGTTTGTGGACGCGGATGGCCTTGCAACCCAGACCTTCCACCACGGTGATGTGATCCACACCATAACCTTCGGTTTCAGGGGCATTGATATTGTCAAAGGCCAGTTGCACACAATAGTCCATCTCAAAGCCGCGTTGTGCCTGACGAATCAGACCCAGGTAGGCGTTGTTGACCAGAATGTGCAGGTAAGGCAGCTTGAATTGTGCGCCCACGGCCAGCTCTTCAATCATGAACTGGAAGTCGTAGTCGCCCGAAATGGCCACCACTTCACGGCCTGGGTCAGCCGCAACCACACCCAAAGCGGCAGGAATGGTCCAGCCCAGCGGGCCTGCCTGACCGCAGTTGATCCAGTGGCGTGGCTTGTACACGTGCAGGAACTGGGCGGCGGCAATCTGCGACAGACCAATGGTGCTGACGTAGGTGGTGGAGGGGCCAAAGGCACGGTTCATCTCTTCGTAAACGCGCTGCGGCTTCAAGGGCACATTGTCAAAGCTGGTCTTGCGCTGCAAGGTGGCTTTACGTTTCTGGCATTCTGCAACCCATGCGGCGCGGTCACGCAACTTGCCGGCAGCCTTGTACTCTTTGGCCACTTCAATAAACAGTTTCAGCGCAGCACCGGCGTCCGAGGCAATGCCCAGGTCCGGACCGAACACACGCCCGATCTGGGTGGGTTCAATATCCACGTGCACGAACTTGCGGCCTTCGGTGTAGACGTCAACCGAA
Source organism: Alcaligenes sp. HNGD-HTN06 (assembly GCF_049932565.1). Taxonomy (NCBI): domain Bacteria; kingdom Pseudomonadati; phylum Pseudomonadota; class Betaproteobacteria; order Burkholderiales; family Alcaligenaceae; genus Alcaligenes; species Alcaligenes sp. HNGD-HTN06. The sequence continues at coordinate 545,694 of NZ_CP187782.1, forward strand.
CCGGTATGGCGGTTGGCCCAGCGGTTGCCGATACCAAATACAAAGTCCGATGCCAGCAAGGTCTGGTTGCCGTAGCGGTGCGAGGTTTGCAGTCCGACCATACCTGCCATCAGCGGGTGATCGTCAGCCACGGTGCCCCAGCCCATCAGGGTCGGGATGACCGGCACATTGACCAGTTCAGCAAATTCTTGCAGCAGCTCGGAGGCGTTGGCGTTGATGACACCACCACCGGAGACGATCAGCGGACGCTCGGAAGCGTTCAGCAGTTCGATGGCTTTTTCAGCCTGAGCGCGGGTGGCCGTCGGTTTGTACGCTTCCAGGGGCGAGTAGGTGTCCAGATCGAATTCGATCTCGGCCATCTGCACGTCGATAGGCATATCAATCAGCACAGGACCGGGGCGGCCCGAGCGCATGATGTGAAAGGCTTGCTGGAACACACGCGGGATCAGATCGGGTTCGCGAACGGTCACTGCCCACTTGGTCACGGGTTTGGCAATGGATTCGATGTCCACAGCCTGGAAATCCTCTTTGTACAGGCGGGCGCGAGGGGCCTGGCCGGTAATGCACAGAATCGGGATCGAGTCAGCCGATGCGGAGTACAGACCGGTAATCATGTCTGTGCCAGCGGGGCCGGATGTGCCGATGCACACGCCGATATTGCCGGGATTGGCACGGGTAAAACCTTCGGCCATGTGGGAGGCACCTTCCACGTGGCGGGCGAGAATGTGATCAAAGCCACCTTCTTTGCGCAACGCGGAGTAGAAGGGGTTGATGGCGGCGCCGGGCACGCCAAATACGGTGCTCACGCCTTCTTTACGTAAAATTGCGGCGGCGGCGTCCACTGCTCTCATTCGAGCCATTGATATCTCCTAGATCATCGTTTGACGAAATTCACAACTCGATAATAAGGAGTGATAGACCTGCCTAGAAATGGTGGTACGATTGTTTCTATCGATACTTGGAGTATTGAATGAGCCGTTACACCGAAATTAGAAGTTTTGCGTTGGTCGCTGAAAAAGGCAGTTTTGCGGCTGCTTCCGTGGTTGAGGGCGTGACTCCCGTGGTCATGGGCCGTCGCCTGGATGCACTGGAGCAGCGTCTGGGCGTACGTTTGATGCACCGTTCCACTCGTGGCCTGACCCTGACGGATTTGGGCGAACAATTTCTGGAGCAATGCAAGCAGATCCTGAAGGACTTTGAGGAGGCGGAGGCCAGCATCAGCGCCCAGCGCAAGGTGGTGCGTGGGCACCTGGTGGTATCGGCTCCGGCGGCCTTTGGACGGCGCCATGTAGCCCCGCATGCCTTGTCCTTTAAAAAACGCTATCCCGAACTGAAGCTGTCCTTTAACTTTACGGACAGCGTGGTCGATCTGGTGCGCGAAGGCTATGACATGGCCTTGCGGATTGGCGAGGTCACCGACCCCAATTACGTGGCGGTGCGCTTGTATCCGAACCGTCGGGTAGTGTGTGGTACGCCCGGGTATTTTGAGCGCCACGGCGTGCCGCGTGTGCCCGAGGACCTGGCGCGTCACAATTGTCTGGCGTTCAATTTGCAGGGCGGGCAGCAGCGGGGCTGGACCTTTTTGCGTGATGGCCGGCCTTTTGCGGTACGAGTCGATGGAGACCTCGATTGCAATGACGGTGAGCTGCTTTTTAACTGGGTCAAGCAGGGCTGGGGCATAGGCTGGCGGTCCACTTGGGAGATCCAGCCCGAACTCAAGCGAGGCGAGCTGGTCACCGTGCTTAATGAGTTCGAAGTCCCCAGCTATGACATTCAGGCGGTGTATCAGCAGCAACGCTATTTGCCCGCCAAGGTGCGGCGCTTTATCGATTACCTGCGAGTCATCTACAACACGCCAGGCTACTGGGATGGCGAGGTGCAGTTCTAGACGGGGGCTGTTTTCTGATGAAAAAACCGCTGTGAGAAGCGGTTTTTTCTTGTCTCCTGCTTAGAAATGCCATTCCACCTGTACGGTCGGAGCGCTGGTTTTAATACCGGGCTTCAGGTTGCCGTTCGCCATGTAGCGGTTGCCGAATTTGTTGTGCCAGTATTCATAGCCAATGCCCACCCACAGGGTGTTTTTCTTGTCGAAGGCCACTTTGCCTACGTCCGCCATCAGGGAGGTACGCACCAGGACTTCAGACTTGGTGCTGATCCCGGCGTAGTCATGGCCTTTGGGGCTGGCATAGTTGGCAAAACCCTGGAACTTCAGCGGCAAGGCGCCTACCTCGAAAGGCAGGTTCCAGTTCAGACTAGCCATGAACTGAGGGTCAAACGAGCGGCGGCTATCGGGGCAGGCTGGTGCTCCCAGGCCGCAGTGGTTCCATTCTTTACCGATCATCAGGCTGAGATCGACAAAGCCGCGGGGCACATCAAACTTGAAGGTCGGGCCCAGCACCAGCAGACGCTTACGAGGTGCAAAGGCGGTGTTCTTGGTGTTCAGATCAAAGCCTGCCGTGATGGCTACGTCCTTGACCGGTCCAAAGCCCAGGTCCTTGTCGAACACTTTGCCCATGGAAAGCTGGTGGCGGTAGGTCGCGTAGAACTCGGTGGCGCCATTGCTGCCATTTCCGCTGGACGGGTCGTAGCGGTCGGACTGCAAAACATCCAGATTAAAAAAGTTCTGTCCCAGGCTGTAGCCGTTGACGTGCGTCAGGCTCAGGATGTGCTTCTGGATAGTCCGATCGTTCATGGGCTCGGTGTATTGCGTGCTGAAGCGATAGCCCAGGAACGTGTCGCTCCAGTCTGCGGCCAGAGCAGTGCCCGATAGCAGGGGGGCGGCCAGCAATGTGCATGCCCAACGGGCGGCGGGGCGTCGATGTTTCATGGTGTCTCCTCTTTGTTTGAGCGCAAGCAGGCCCTTGGGATCTGATGTCCCTTTCGGCCTGAGGCTTTGGTTTTTGGATAGGGGGTGCTACTGACTGTGCTTAGATTAATTATGGACAGTCGATACTTTTCCGTATGTACTGCGGAAATTTGAGTAAGCGCCCGTTTCAGGTCGGGCGCTTACTCGAAAAGGAGGGCGGCTTAGCCGTTTTGTGCGGCCAGATGGTTGCTGCTGTCTTCGGTCGTTTCGGCTGCGTCGGCCTGCTTGCGGGCCTGGGTGGCGGCAGTGGATTCGACCGTGTGGCCCTGATCTGCGTATTTCTGAACACCGTTGAAAAACAGATTCAGCACGATGGCAGAGACGGCGGCCAACAGGATTCCGCTGTGCAGCAGGGGAGCCAGAGCGGGAGGCATCTTGTCCAGCAGGTGCTCGGCGACCAGGGGAATCATGCCAAAGCCCAGGCTGATGGCCACGATGTAGGGGTTGTAGGGGTTGCGATTCAGGTTGGCAGACATCAGGATCTTGATGCCGGTGGCAGCCACCATGCCAAACATCACGATGCCGGCGCCACCCAGAACGTAGTTGGGGATGGAAGCCACGACAAAGGCCATTTTGGGAAACAGGCCCAGTATGATCAGGAAAGCACCGCCCATGACGCATACCCAGCGGCTGCGTACGCCGGTCACGCTGACCAGCCCAACGTTTTGCGAGAAGGAGCTGTGTGGAAAGGTGTTCATGATGCCACCGACCAGCGTACCCAGCCCATCAGTGCGCAGGCCACGCACCAGCGCTTCACGGTCAGTAGGACGGCCACAGATGGAACCCAGTGCCAGGAACATGCCCAGGGATTCAACCATGATGACCACCATGATCAGTGACAATACTGCCGCCGCGCCCAGCAGTGCCCAACTGAATGTGGGAACCCCGAAGTGAAAGGGCGTCACCACGGCAAACCAGCTGGTCTGATCCAGGCCATCGAAGGTGATGCGACCCATGGCCAGTGAAACGAAAAAGCCCGCAAGCAGCCCAATCAGCACCGCTACGTTTGCCAGAAAGCCGCGTGCGAACTTGGTGATCAGCAAGATGACGGTCAGTACCATCAAAGCAATGGCCAGGTTCTCCAACGAGCCGTATTCAGGGTTGGGCATGGACAGGCCAGTGGCTGGGTCAGTAATCGTTGGAGAGCCGCCGCCGATCCAGTTCAGGCCCACACGCATCAGCGTCACGCCAATGACGGTAATGATGATGCCAGTCACAACGGGCGGAAAAAGCCCCATCAGACGGCTGAATACCGGGGCGATCACAATGCTGAAGATACCGGCCAGGATGGTGGCACCGAAAATGCCCGGCAGACCCAGTTGAGGGTCCAGGCCAATGGCAATCATGGGGCTGACTGCCGCAAAAGACACTCCCATCATCACCGGCAGCTTGATGCCGAAGATACCCAAGCCGCGAGCCTGGATGATGGTAATCAGGCCACAGCACAGCAGGTCAGCATTAATCAGGAATGCGATCTGTTCTTTGGTCAGGCCCAGGGCGGCGCCAATAATCAGGGGGACAGCAACTGCACCTGCGTACATCACCATGACGTGCTGTAAACCAAGGGTTGCCAGGCGCGCCGTTGGCAGGCGCTCGTCTACACCGTCGCAAGCAGTGGGTGTGGACACTTCTGGGTTGGCGGACATCCGGGTCTCCTTATTTAATACGTTATGCGCAGCCGATGCCTGGGCCGCGTAAGCATAAAGTTATCGGATGGGCGGTATCACTGGAAGGCGGTACGGCTTGATAAGTAGAATACGTAAAAACATATGGCAGGCTGATCGGTGCAAGGGTGAAAGGATATAAGCCCGGTAGACGGGGGGCTGTGTTCACGCCGTAGTCGAGTCTATTCCTGCTTTTTTCAGGTGTTTTTCGCTGCTAGGGGTATTGCCCACCTAGTTCAGCGTCAAAAACTGTGTTAGAAGCCGCCAAATTACTGATTCGTGCCAGCTTGTCGCGGGATAACGAGGCTGATGAAAAAAAAGCGGCTTGCCAGCCGCTTTGGGAAATTCGCTTATTTGTCCGACCACAGGACACCGGCTGTGGCCCAGTTCTCGCGCTTGACGTCGGTAAAGACAATATCAACCGCCTCTGGTGAACAGCCAAGCACGCGACAGGCTTCTTTGGTCAGGGCCTGAGCAAGTTCACGCTTGATTTCCACTGGACGGCCGTCGAATAGTTGTATGTTGATAGAAGGCATAAAGACTCCGTAAGGGGGATGGATTAGCGGCAAAAATCCGGCTCGCTCTGGTAGAGCTTGCGCAGCAGAGCCGGCCATTCTAGCAAGCCCTCGGGCTCGTTCCCCGGTAAAAGCTGGCGATGTGTCAAATCCAGCACATCCTTCGGGGGCAGATGCAGTTGCGGGCTGGCTGCCATGGCCGAAAGCTGAATGCGGCAGGCGCGCTCCAGAGCATCCATCAAGACATAGGCTTCGGCAACGGTGCGCCCACAAGTCAGGGCGCCGTGATTACGAAGCAGCAGGGCCGGATGGGCACCTAGCTGCTGCAGCAGGGCTTCTTGCTCCTGAGGCGGGAAGGCCAGTCCAGCATAGTCGTGATAGCCGATGTCTTGCCAGAAGCGCATGGCGTGCTGTGACAGGGGCAGAAGTCCGCAGGGCAGCGCTGATACGGCGATGGAGGCGTCGGTGTGCAGATGGATGACACAGTGTGCATCCGCACGGGCGCGGTGAACCGCGCCATGAATGGCAAAACCACTGGGATTGGCACGGCGACCGGTTCCGTCCGCGACCTGCCCTTGCGTGTCAATCAGCAATAAATTGGACGCGCAGATTTCCGCAAAGCGCAAACCAAAAGGATTGATCAGGAACAGCCCATCCTGGCCCGGCAGACGCAGAGACAGGTGGGTGTAGATAAGGTCGTCCCAGCCCTGGCGGGCGGCCAGCCGGTAAGCAGCGGCCAGATTGACACGAGCGCGCCAATGCTCGGGGTCAATATCTGCCGGACGATGCGCGTAAATGGGCGCTAGGTCCGGCGTGATCGGACAGGACTGGCTCACGCTGCGGTGGTCTCCAATTCCGCGATGATGGCTTTTTCTTCCAATTGGATGACATCGCAGTTGTCACCCGGGCCTTTACGGTCGATGACGATGAAATCGGCGACCTGATTCAATGCCATCAGCGGGTGGTGCCACACGCCGGTTGCATAGTTCACACCCTGATCGCCGCGGGCCAGAAACAGGCGCAATTCGCTGGCTTTGGGGGCGGGACCGGCGGGGGCCACGATGACCAGGTAGGGTTGGCCCGACTGGGGGATGAAGGCTTGGCTGCCTTTGGGATGACGTTCCATCATCTCCACGGTAAAGGGCAGGCTGCGCGGCTGGCCGCGAAAAATCGAAACGATGGCTCGACCGTCCGTGCCGGGGTCAATGTTGGCCAGGTCGTGGTAGCGCTCGGTATTGCCTTCGTTGATGGTGAAATGCTGCACCGTGTCGCTCGCCTCGATAACGTCGCCAAACGGGGCGAAGGCATCAGCGGTCAGGGTTTCCAGCTTCAATGTGATGGTCATGGCAGATCCTCGATGAGGCAAAGCTGCGCGGTGTGACAAGCAGCCCCGCGCAGGCAAGGTCAGAGCAAACAAAGGGCAGCGTGCCGCAGGCTGTCGCTGCCCTGATAATCTTGTTGGATCAATGCGTGATCCGGCAGGCTTCAGGTTCAGGCCAGCAGCGCGTCCAGACGGAAGCGGGCGATCTTGCCGATTTCGGTCAGGCAGGTCTGGAACTCGGTTTCAGCGCTGTTGTTCAGACGCGCTTGAACCGTGTCCATGATCTGGTAGCGGCTCAGTCCTTTGACAGCGATGACAAAGGGAAAGCCAAAGCGTTCGCGGTACTGTGCATTCAGACTGCGCAGGCGAGCCAGCTCCTCGGCTGAGCACTGGTCCAGGCCGGCGCCACGCTGCTCACCCGTTGACGCCGTGGTCAACGTGCCTTGCTCGGCTTCTTTGCCCGCCAGTTCGGGGTGAGCACAGATCAGGTTTTTCTGTTCCTCGTAAGAGGCTTGTTCGACCACATGCACCATGCAGGCATGCAGTTGATCCACGCTCTCAAAGGGACGTTGGTTCCAGCTACGCTCAGGGACCCAAGGGGAGTGTTCAAAAATACCTTCGAGCTTGTCCACAAATTGGCTCTGGTCCAGGCTGGAGAGTTCAGCCAGCGCCTGGGAGGTGGTGAGGGTTTGAGTAGTCATGTGTCAGTCCGATTGTCTAAGCGTAAAGAATGCGAGCCGAGCCGACTCCAGGGCCAGGCCTGGGAGCCGTTGTATCAAGGGTAGTGGGGAGGCGTTTACATGGTTTGCTTGTTTTAATCAAACCCTTATAAACCACCGCCAGGGGGGGCTATGATTTTCTTATGTGGGACCAGTTTAAGTTTTCTGCTTATAAATAAAATAGAATTAGGCGTATAAATGATATATGCCATCTCGTATTGTGCATGTATGTCATTATCATGCTGGAAAAAAGCGTAAGAAGGAGAGACCAGGATGGCCGCCCGACGTGGGGATAACCCGCTTGATACCTATCTTTTGAGGGTGTTTTGCCTACTCGTTACCGAGCGCAGTGTCTCGCGTACCGCGTTCAAAATGAACCAGTCGCAGCCTGCTATCAGTGCGGCTCTACGACGCTTGCGCGACATTATTGGCGATCCATTGCTGGTTCGTGAGAAAGGCGGCATGGTGCCTACCGAGCGTGCCATCAGTCTGCTGGCTCACGCCAAGGGCGCTTTGGCTGAAATTGATTGCATGGTCAATGCGCCGGACAGTTTCGACCCGCAGGTCAGCCGTAGCGAATTTCATATCGGCGCGCCGGATTACCTGGCGCCTGTTTTTATTGGTGGGGTCGTCGAGCGTCTGCGCCGGGAAGCACCGGGCGCACGCCTGAATTTGCATTCCCTGGATGCCAGTTTCGATTTTGAGCGTTCGCTGGCTGAAGGGGATCTGGATATGGTCATCGGCAACTGGCCCGAGCCGCCCGATCGCATGCACTTGTCGGTGCTGTTGGAAGATCAGATCGTCTGTCTGGTCGCGGCGACCCACCCTTTGGCGCGCAAGGGCCTGACCCTGGACGATTATGTGCGTGCACGCCATGTGGTGCCCATGCCGTATTCCATCAATCAGCGCGGTGTCATCGACACTACCTTGTCGGCTCTGCGCATTCAGCGTGATGAGAGTGTCGTGGTGCAGTCTTTTTCGGCAGCACCGTATTTGCTACAGAATACAGACTTGGTGTTTACCACTTCGCGCCACTTTGCCGAGTTCTATTGCCGCCTGCTGCCCCTGGCAATTCTGGAGGCTCCGCTGGAGTTCCCGCCCATGCGGTTTTATCAGCTCTGGCATGAACGCAACCGGCACTCGCCCAGTCATCGCTGGTTGCGCCGGCTCTTGACCGAGTGCGGCAATCAACTGGCTTCTACCGAACCGTTGCCCCAACCCGATTCCTGAGCGTCAATCCCGCAAAATACTTGCTTTCGGGCTCGCGCTCGGGCAAATTAGCGAGCTACTCCTGCCTATGCGAAAGTGATACGGAACTTGACGGAAATTGTTGCACTTAATGCGACTGGTCACGGACACAATCCGGAAGGCAGGTTGATAATAATGTAGTTCCTAACCTTGCAGGGTGTTACGCGGTGTCTTTACCTCAGATGGGGGAATCCTTTACCTGGTTGTATATCTGTGTCGTGGCTTTTATGGTCGGCGGGCTGATTGTAGCCTCCGAACGTTGGCACGGCCGCTTGACCGGGGACAGCGACCTGAGCAAGCCCCAGGCTTCCCATTCCCGCCCCACACCCCGCGTGGGGGGGCTGGCGGTGGTGGCCGGCAGTTTGGCCGGTTTGCTGGTGCTGGGTCCGAGCAATATGACCTTGACCTGGTTGTGGCCGGTTTTGTTTCTGGCCGCCATGCCGGTGTTTGTGGCGGGTCTGGTCGAGGACATCACCAAGGATGTGGGTTCCCTCAAGCGCTTGCTGGCCGCCTTTTTGTCGGCAGCCATCGCCTGGTGGCTGCTTGGCGGAGTCTCGCGTGTGGGGGTCAGTTGGGCAGATTGGGTACTGGGTTTTTGGCCCATTTCCTTGCTCTTTACCATGATCGCTGTCGGTGGCTGTACACATGCCCTCAATATTATTGACGGGATGAATGGCCTGGCCGGCATGATTGCCACCTTGATGGCCTTGTCCTTGGCGCTGGTAGCCTTGCAGGTGCAAGACATTCCGATTTTTCTGATTGCCGCCTCGTTGGCCTCGGCCACCTTGGGATTTCTGGTCTGGAATTTTCCCTTCGGGCGCGTTTTTCTGGGCGATGGCGGGGCGTACTTCCTGGGCTTCATGCTGGCCGAATTGGCTGTCCAGCTCGTTGTGCGCAATCCCAGCGTATCGCCCTTCTATGCCCTGGCGGTATTGTTTTACCCTGTTTTTGAAACCCTGTTTTCGATTTGGCGCCGGCGTTTCAAACGCGGTGTGCCCGTGGATCAGCCCGATGCCTTGCACTTGCATCAACTGGTGTTTCGCCGTCTGGTGCGCTCCACGTTCAGTCGTGACAGTGGCGGGGCCTTGCCCGCGTTTTGTAACGCCATGACCTCGCCTTACCTGTGGGTGCTGGCTTTGATCGGTTTGGTTCCGGCAACGATCTGGTGGGACAATACCTGGGCCTTGTGCGCCAGCATGTTGGCCTTTTCACTCGTTTATATCTGGCTCTATTCCCGTCTAGTTTCGTGGCGTCGCCCCTCCTGGTTGCTGCTGCCCTCGGTAAGGCGGCGGGCAGACCGGGACTAATACTGTTAGGCGTTCAAGATTATTCCTTGCGCATAGCGCTAACTGGAGAATGAAGTTGCAACTTGAGAATGTGAAACTGGCCGTAGTCGGCTTGGGATATGTCGGTTTGCCTTTGGCAGTGGAGTTTGGCAAAAAGCGTTCCGTTATTGGGTTTGACATTAACGCGCGTCGTGTCGCCGAACTCAAGGAAGGGGTGGATCGCACCTTGGAAGTCGAGAGCGAAGAGCTGGCCCAGGCCACCGGCCTGAGTTATTCCTGCGAGGCCGATGAGTTGGCCCAGGCCAATGTGTTCATCGTGACCGTGCCCACGCCCATTGATGAGTTCAAGCAGCCTGACCTGACCCCCTTGGTTCGAGCTTCTGAAACCATCGGTAAAGTGCTCAAGCGTGGTGATATTGTCATTTACGAATCGACGGTGTATCCGGGCGCGACCGAAGAAGTGTGCGTGCCCGTGCTCGAACAGGTATCGGGCCTGCGCTTTAATGAAGATTTTTATGCCGGTTACAGCCCTGAGCGGATCAACCCGGGTGACAAGGAACATCGCGTCTCCACGATCAAAAAAGTGACCTCCGGCTCGACCCCCGAGGTTGCAGATCTGGTCGATGCCCTGTACCGCGAGATTATTGTTGTCGGTACCTTCAAGGCCAGCTCCATTCGTGTGGCAGAGGCTGCCAAGGTGATCGAGAACACCCAGCGCGACGTGAACATTGCGCTGATCAACGAATTGGCCCTGATTTTCAACCGTCTGGGCATTGATACCCTGGACGTGCTGGAGGCGGCCGGCACCAAGTGGAACTTCCTGCCGTTTCGTCCCGGTCTGGTTGGCGGTCACTGCATTGGTGTGGACCCGTATTACCTCACCCATAAGGCTCAGGCTATTGGCTACCATCCCGAGATCATTCTGGCTGGCCGCCGTCTGAACGACTCCATGGGCGGCTATGTAGCGTCCCAACTGGTCAAAGCCATGACCAAGCGCCGCATTCAGGTGCAAGGCTCTCGCGTGTTGCTGCTCGGCTTGGCTTTCAAGGAAAATTGCCCGGATCTGCGCAACACCCGTATCGTCGATATCGTGCATGAGCTCAAGCAATACGATGTTCATGTGGATGTCTATGATCCATGGGTTGATCCGCAAGAGGCAGAGCACGAATACGGCATTACCCCAATCGAGACTCCCCAGGCAGGCGAGTATGACGGGGTGATTGTGGCTGTGGCCCACAACCAGTTCAAGGAACTGGGTATTGAAGGGGTGCGCCAGTGGGGCAAGCCCGAACATGTGCTCTACGACTTGAAGTATGTGTTTGATCGCGACCAGTCCGATCTGCGCCTTTAATTTTGGAAAGCATTATGAGCTCTGCATTTGAACAGGCGAGCCAGCAGTTGCGTAATCAGCCTAAAACCTGGTTGGTGACGGGCTGTGCCGGCTTTATCGGTTCCAATCTTTTGGAAGCGTTGCTGAACCTGGATCAACAGGTCGTAGGGCTGGACAACTTCGCGACTGGCCATCAATACAATCTGGACGAAGTGCGCGATCAGGTTGGTGCCGAGCGCTGGGCCCGTTTCCGCTTTATCGAAGGTGATATCCGCAATCTGGACACCTGCCGACAGGCCGTCAAGGGCGTGGATTATGTGCTGCATCAGGCCGCCCTGGGCTCAGTGCCTCGCTCTTTGAACGATCCATTGACCTCTAATGAGGTCAATGTGAGCGGCGCCTTGAACATGATGGTGGCAGCGCGTGACGAGCAGGTCGGCGCTTTTGTCTATGCGGCCTCCAGTTCCACCTATGGCGACCATCCCGGTTTGCCCAAGGTGGAAGATACCATCGGACGCCCCTTGTCTCCGTACGCGGTCACCAAGTTCGTGAACGAGTTGTACGCAGACGTGTTTGCCCGTGCTTATGGCTTTTCCAGCGTGGGCCTGCGTTATTTCAACGTGTTTGGTAAACGTCAGGACCCCAATGGCGCATACGCGGCCGTGATTCCCAAATGGGTATCGGCCATGATCCAGAACCAGGACGTGCAAATCAATGGTGATGGTCAGACCAGCCGCGATTTCTGTTTCATTGATAATGTGATCCAGATGAATATCCTGGCCGCTGTGCATCAAAAGCCCCGCACGGCCGAGGTCTACAACGTGGCACTGAATGCCCGAACCAGCCTGAACGAGCTGTTCGGGTATCTGCAGCAGACCTTGAGCCGCAACGGGATCAACTACACCAAGCAGCCTGTTTATGCGGACTTTCGTGCCGGGGATGTACTGCATTCGCAAGCGGATATCTCTAAAGCTCGCACTGAACTGGGCTACGAGCCGACTCACACAATTTTGCAGGGCCTGAATGTTGCCATGCCCTGGTATGTGGCGTTTCTGAGTTGATTTGGACCGGCCTGAAAGCACGTCTGTCTAGTCTGCATGACGACCATCGTCGCATCGCCCTGGGGGCGATGCGGGTGGCGTTTTTTCTATTGCTAGGCAAGGCGGCGGGCGCTTTCAAGGAAATGGCCGTGGCGTATCGCTATGGTGTGAGCGATGTCGTCGATGCCTATCAATTCACGATGGTCATGGCCAACTGGCTGCCCGTCACCATTGTCGGTTCCATGTCGGTTGTGTTGATTCCCGTTCTGGTGCGCCTGCATCGCCTGGAACCGGCTGCGCGCAGCCGCTTTTTAGGGGAACTCAAGGCCTGGTGCATCGTGCTTGGCTGTGTGCTGGGCGCACTGATCTGGATCAGCTGGCCCTGGGTGCTGAAATGGACTGGGCAGGGCTTGAGTCCCGCGGTTCATGAAATGAGTCAGGAGCTGCTGTTTGCCTTTGCGCCAGCGGCTGTGCTGACCCTGATGATAGGTTTGAGCGCCGCTCGTCTGCGCGCTCATGAGCGCCACATCAATACCTTGCTCGATAGCGTTCCGGCCTTTGTCATACTCATCTGGGTGCTGGCGGCAGGGGCCAATGCGGGCATTGGTCCGCTGCTGTGGGGCACCTTGCTGGGCCTGACTATTCAGGCGCTATGGTTGATGGTCCTGGCCTCACGGGCCGATCAGATCTGGGCGCGCCCCAGTATCAGCTTGCGTGCCGAGCAATGGCCCGATCTGCTCAAGGCGGCCACCATCATGCTGGTAGGGCAGGTGGCCATGAGTTTTGTCGGTCCGATCGACCAATATACGGCTGCCAATCTGGGTGCCAATGCCAACGCCACGTTGGGCTATGCCACGCGTTTGCTGGCGCTGGTGCTGGGGGTGGGGGCCGCGTCGGTAGGCCGTGCCGCCTTGCCGGTACTGGCAGATGTCCAGAGCCGGGGAGATCAGGCCCGTGCCCGCTCCATGGCCTTGAAGTGGTCAGTCATGATGTTGCTGGCTGGTGCGGGAGCAGCGGCCATTGGTGTCTTGCTGGCTCCCTGGGGCGTGGCGCTGCTGTTTGAGCGCGGCGCCTTCACGGCGCAGGATACGGCCACGGTCGCCCAGGTGTTTCGGTGGGGGCTGGTGCAACTGCCTTTTTATTTTGGGGTGCTGATTTTGGTGCAGTTGCTGGCCAGTCAGAACCGTTATAAATCCATGGCAATCATTGCCGTGATCAATTTTCTGGTGAAAGCGGCCTTGAATCCGGTGCTGGCGGCACGCATGGGTCCTTCGGGAATCATGCTGGCGACCAGTCTGATGTACGCGGCCTCTTTTACGTGTTATTTCATTTTGGCCTTAAAGCCAGCCAGCGCAACGGCGTCTGGTTCGCAGGAATAGGAAAACGTGCACAGTCATTCGGTAGTTCGCCCTCATATCATGTTGCTGATCCACTCTTTGGGTGGGGGCGGGGCGGAACGTGTTGCAGTCGATTTGAGCGCAGCCTGGGTGGCGCGTGGCTATCGAGTGTCCCTGGTGACGCAGGCCGGTTGTGACCAAGACGCATATACCGTGGCGCAAGGAGTGGAGCGTCATGTTCTGGGGACGGCAGGCAACAGCCGGGGCCGTCTGGATGCCTTGTGGAAAAACTGGCGTCGTGTCAGCCGCTTGCGTGCTTTGTTGCGAAAAACCAAGCCCGATGTCGTTCTTGGCATGATGACCACCTCCTCTGTGCTGGCTATCTCGGCCGCCAAAGGCCTGCCCTGCAAAGTGATTGCAACCGAGCATACCCACCCACCGTCTCAATCGTTGTCGCCTTTCTGGCAGAAAGCCCGCTTACGTACTTATCCGCAGGCACACGCCGTTATTGCCTTGACCGCCGGCACCGCAGACTGGCTGCGTGAGCATGTCCCTGGCAGTCAGGTACACGTGATTCCCAATGCAGTGCGCTGGCCCATGGACAGTGCCGAGCCTTTGGTGCCGGTTCCCGCCTTGCCAGATGGGCGCAAGCGCCTGCTGGCGGTGGGCCGCTTGCACCCGGTCAAGGGTTTTGACACCCTGATCGAGTCCTTTGCCATGCTATCGAACTATTTCCCCGACTGGGATCTGGTGATTCTGGGCGAAGGCGAGCAGCGGGGGGCGCTGGAGGCGCGGATCCAGGAGCTGGAACTGCAGGAGCGGATTCAGCTCCCGGGGCGTGTTGGCAATATGGCGGACTGGTACGAACAGTCGGATCTGTATGTGCTCAGTTCCCGGATGGAGGGCTTGTCCAACAGCCTGCTGGAGGCGATGGCCAGTGGCCTGACCGCGGTGGCTTTCGATTGTGATACCGGACCTCGTGAGATTATTCGCGCCAATATTGATGGTGTGTTGGTGCGCCCGGTTGAGGATATCGAGGCTTTGGCGGCGCATTTGTCCGACCTGATGGCCAATGAGGACAAGCGCCAGCGCCTGGCGCGTCGAGCCACCGATGTGCGTGACCGTTTTTCCTCGGCCCGCGTTCTGGCGCTATGGCAGCAAGTGTTGGAACAGTGCCTGCGTCGGACTTAAAATGGCGCTTTGCGTCGTGTCGGTAGACTCTCGCTATCCGGTCGATGAGCCCACGGAGGCCCAGTGAATATTCTGTTTTTCGTCAGCTCCCTGAACGCAGGCGGCGCCGAGCGTGTCGCCTCTACCTTGGCGAATGCCTGGGGCTTGCGAGGTGACCAGGTGACCCTGGTGCCAACCTACAGCGGGGGAGGCACTGCTTTTTACCCAATCGATTCCAGGGTGGAGGTGGTGTGGCTGGCCCATCGCATGCGCGGCAGCTGGCTGCCCAAACCCCTGGCCAAGCTGCGTGCCATGCGCAAGCTGGTGCATGAAAAGCAGCCTGACGTGATCGTTTCTTTTCTGACCAATGTGAATATCAATGTGTTGCTGGGGCTGGGCAAGATGGGCGTTCCCATTGTGGTGGGCGAGCGTACCAATCCGGCCTTCAGCAGCAGTGCCGGCAAGCTTTTGCAAGGCCTGCGTCGTCGTCTGTATCCCCAAGCCCAGGTGGTTACCGTCCAGACCCGTGCCAGTGTCGCAGCGTTTCAGGCCATGGTGCCGGGCATGAAACAGGTCATGGTTGTACCCAACCCCTTGCCCCAGGCGCTGGATGCGGTACAACGCGAGGTGCGGGTGGAGGAAAACCGGCATTGCACCTTGATGGCCATGGGCCGTTTGGTCCCCTCTAAACGCTTTGACGTGCTGATTCGCGTGTTTGCAGGACTGGCTGCCGATTACCCGGAGTGGAAACTGAAGATCTGGGGCGATGGCCCGCAGCGTGCACAGTTGGCACAGCAGATCGCCCTGTGCGGGGCGAGCGACCGGATTGAGCTGGCTGGCAAAACGGCCCAGCCCTGGCAGGAGATGGCGCGCTCCCATGCCTTTGTCATGACTTCGGAAGTGGAAGGTTTCCCGAACGTACTGCTGGAAGCCATGGCGATGGGCTTGCCTGCCGTCACGGTGGACTGTCCCAGTGGCCCGCGCGAGATCAGTTCCGATGGCAAAGATGCCTTGCTGGTGCCGGTTGGGGACGAAGGCGCCTTGACTGCTGCCTTGGCCGAGCTGATGGGGGATGGCGTTTTTCGGGGTGTGCTGGGGCGTCGCGCTGCGGCCGCGGTGCGCCAGCGTTATGAATTAGAGCAGGTTTTGCTTAACTGGGACCAGGTCTTTCAGGCCGCCCGTGGCGGTATAAAAGAGGGAGCCAAAGCATGAGTGCAGTGCAACCAGCGTCGTTGAGTCAGGAAGCGGATGAGGACAAGGCAGGAAAAACAAGGCCCGCCTTGCGGGTCGTGCATATTATTGCCGGGCTGGGGCAGGGGGGAGCGGAAACGGTTCTGTTTCGTCTGGTGACGGCCCCCGGGCAGGACACTGAACATATTGTGATCTCGTTGGGTGACGAAGATGTTTTTGGGCCGCAGCTACGTGCGGCCAATATTCCTCTGTATTGCCTGCACATGCAGTCACCCCTGGGTTTTCTGAAAGGGCTGGGGGCATTGACGCGGGTGCTGCGCGAGGTGCAGCCCGATGTTGTGCAAACCTGGATGTACCACTCTGATCTGATTGGCGGCGCGGCAGCGCGTCTGGTGGGCATTCCGGCGGTTTCCTGGGGCATTCGCAACTCGGGGGCCAACTTGTATCAGGGCAGCCCGAAAGCGCGCCTGGTGGCCTGGTTGTGTGCCCGCCTGTCGCGCCTGATTCCCAATCTGATTGTGTCTTGCGCCGAGAACGCGGCCCGACGTCACAAGCAATGGGGGTATCGCGCCGACATCATGAAGGTGATTCCCAATGGCTACGATTTGAGCCGCTGGCATCCCGATCAGCAGGCACGCGAAGCAGTGCGTCAAGAGCTGGGCCTGTCGCTGGATACGCCCGTCATAGGCAGTGTGGCCCGCTGGAATCCCTTGAAGGATCACCCCAATTTGCTGGCGGCCTTGGCTCGCAGCCTGCACCGGCATCCCACTTTGCGTTGCTTGCTGATTGGTGATGGCATGGACAGCAGCAACGAGACCTTGATGCGTTTGCTGGATCAACATCAATTGCGTGACAGTGTCATTTTGATGGGGCGTCGCAGCGATGTGCCTCGTCTGATGAATGCCTTGGACGTGCATGTCTTGTCCAGTTCGGCAGAAGGTTTCCCCAACGTGGTGTGCGAGGCCATGGCTGCCGGTGTGTCCAACGTGGTCACTGATGTGGGCGATGCGGCCCTGATCGTGGGCAATGAGGGGTGGATCGTGCCGCCCAGCAATGCCGAGGCGCTGGCCGGCGCCATCAACAGCGCCGTCGATGAGCTGGGTGCGCCATCCTGGCAGGCGCGGCATGAGCATGCCCGTGAACGGGTGGCCCGTCTGTTTTCCCTGGAAGGCATGGTCAAGAATTACACGCAGGCCTGGAAGACCTTGACGGCCCAGCATCCACCCAAACGCAAGCGCAGCCGTCAGGCCCTCAGTGTGTTGACCGATGAGTCGGGTAACAAAACCCGCATGCTGATGTTTGTGGTGAATAATCCGGCTTTTTTCCTGTCGCACCGTTTGCCCTTGGCGCAAGCTGCGCAGCGTGAAGGGTACGATGTGCATGTCTCTACCATGGACGGCCCTGCTGTTGCCGACATTGAGCGCCACGGCTTGCAGCATCATGCACTGCCCATGACGCGCAGCGGGACCAATCCCTTACAGGAGTTGCAAACCATCTGGGCCTTGTGGCGCCTGTTCCGACGGGAGCGCCCCGAACTGGTTCATGCCGTCACCATCAAACCTGTTTTGTATGGCGGCATTGCGGCGCGGCTGGCTGGCGTGCCCGGTTTCTTGGCCGCCGTGTCCGGTCTGGGGTATGTGTTTACTCAACGCGAGAAGTCCTTTGACCCCGTGCGCTGGATTGCTTTGCTGCTCTATCGTATTGCCTTGGGGCATCCCAACAGCCGTGTGATTTTCCAAAACAGCAATGATCGTGATGTGCTGCTGAACGATCGCGTGGTCAAACGCGACCAATGCATCCTGATTCGTGGCTCCGGAGTGGACCTGAACGAATTTCAGGCTGTGCCCGAGCCGCCGGGCCCGCCCGTCGCCTTGATGGTGTCTCGCCTGCTGGTGGACAAAGGGGTGCGAGAGTTCGTGGAGGCGGCCCGCATCAGCGCCGCTCAAGGCAGCCCGGTTAAGTGGGTGTTGGCCGGGAGCCCCGACCCGGGTAATCCGGCCAGCATCAGCGATCAGGAGTGGCAAGGCTGGCAGCAACAAGGCCTGGTGCAGTGTCTGGGGGAACGGCGCGATATTGCGCAGCTTTACGCCCAATCGCATATTGCTGTGCTGCCGTCTTACCGTGAGGGCTTGCCCAAATCCCTGGTGGAAGCCGCTGCCTGCGGACGGGCGGTGGTCACAACCGATGTGCCCGGTTGCCGCGATGCGATCGAGCCAGGAGTCACTGGCGTGCTGGTGCCGGTGCGAAATGCACAGGCATTGGCAGAAGCCGTGATGGAACTGGGTGAGGATACGGTCAAGCGACAGGCGATGGGCGTTGAAAGTCGGCGCCTGGCGCAAGAGGCATTTGATATAGACCGGATCAGTCAGGCCCATCTGGATCTGTACCAGTCTTTGAGCCGATAAGGTGTTGACCGCCTTGGTTCAAGACCAAGGTAGACAAAACGGGCTGAACGGTCGTTGAAGTCTTGGATTCACAACCAAGTCATCGCAGACAGTTCAGCCCGTTTTTTTAGATTGCTAGAGCCTGGAGCAGGGCTACTGGACGCTAGTGAATCAACGCGACTTTAGAAAGGCAATGCCGCATCCGGCTTCAAGGCCAGCAGTGCCGCCCGGAACTCCCCTTGAATCCGATCGAGCGCGTCTTGGGACTGGGCCTCGAAACGCAGCACAATCACGGGCGTGGTATTGGAGGCGCGAGCCAGACCGAAGCCATCGGGATACTCGGCACGCACGCCATCAATGGTGTTGAGCTGATTGGCGCTTGGGAAACGCCCTTCTTTTTGGAGCCGGGCAATCAGGGCATGGGGCTCACCCTCGGCCAGTGGCAGTTTCAGTTCGGGTGTCGACAAGTCCTGGGGCAAGGCTTCCAGTTCGGCCGTGGGGTTGGCTGTGCGCGAGAGAATCGCCAGCAGGCGTGCACCGGTGTACAGGCCGTCGTCAAAGCCATACCAGGCTTCCTTGAAGAAAACGTGGCCGCTCATCTCGCCAGCCAGGGGGGCGCCCGTCTCGGCCAGCTTGGCCTTGATCAGGGAATGACCGGTCTGCCACATCAAGGGTTGGCCGCCCGCCTTGGCAATTTCCAGAGCGACATGGCGGCTGCATTTCACGTCAAAAATGATGGTGGAGCCAGGTTCGCGTTGCAAAATATCGCGTGCATACAGAATCAGTTGACGGTCTGGCCAGATGATCTGGCCCGAGCGCGTCACTACGCCCAGGCGGTCGGCATCACCGTCAAAGGCCAGGCCCACTTCACAGTCCGTGTTTTGTACATGCGCGATCAGGTCTTGCAGATTGTGCGGCTCGGCCGGGTCAGGGTGGTGGTTGGGGAAGCTGCCATCCACCTCCTCAAACAGCATGTCGACCTCGCAGCCCAGGGCCTTGAACAGCCGGGCGGCAACGACGCCGCCCACGCCATTGCCACAGTCCAGGGCGATCTTCATCGGGCGCGCCAGGGTGACGCGCTCGGCGATCGTGCGCACGTACTGGTCCAGCATATCTTTCTTCTGGCCTGTACCGGGTTGAGGCGCTGGCTGGGCGCCGGCCTGCATGCGTTGCATCAGGCCCTGGATGTCCTGCCCGTGCAGGGTCTTGCCGGCCATCATCATCTTGAACCCGTTGTAATTGGATGGGTTATGGCTGCCGGTAATGGCAACCCCCGAGCCTGTTTCCAAGACATTGGCGGCAAAGTAAACGACCGGGGTGGGTACCATCCCCAGGTCCACGGTGTTGACACCTCCTGCCTGGATGCCTTTTTGCAGGGCCTGGGACAGGGAAGGGCTGCTATGGCGGCCATCGTAGCCCACGACCAGGGTTTGAACGTCTTGTTCACGGGCACTGGCGGCCAGTGCCAGGCCCAATTGATAGGCGAAGTCTGGGTTCAGTTGTTCGGGAACCGTGCCTCGAATATCGTAGGCCTTGAAAACAGCAGTCGGTAGGGCAGGAAGCTGGGTCACGTCGTGTCCTGAGTGGATAAGTAAAGAATGTAGTTTAGCGTGAATGCCCCCCGCTTTCGTGAGTTACCATTAAGAGCTGTAGCGCGACAGCAAGAGCGCCCGACTGTTTTTCTTGAGTGGCTTGGGTCATGACTTTTCTAAACGAACTTGAACAGCGTATTGGTCAGCAACATGTGCTGACAGGACAATCCATGCAGCAGTACCTGGAGGATTGGCGAGGACGCTATACCGGCACTGCGGTGGCGGTTGCCCGACCTGCAACGACGCAGGAAGTGGCCCAGGTCGTGCGCCTCTGTGCTGAACATCGTGTGCCTATTGTTCCGCAGGGCGGCAATACGGGTCTGTGTGGCGGCGCGACGCCGGATAACACGGCCACCGCACTGGTATTGTCCCTGGAGCGTTTGAACAAAATTCGCAGCGTGGATACCGAGAACGACACCATGGTGGTGGAGGCGGGCTGCATTTTGCAGAATGTGCAGCAGGCCGCCCGCGACCATCAGCGCCTGTTTCCCTTGAGCCTGGCCGCCGAAGGCAGTTGCACCATTGGTGGCAATCTGGCCACCAATGCGGGCGGCACGCAGGTTCTGCGTTACGGCAACGCGCGTGATCTGACGCTGGGCCTGGAAGTGGTGACCGCCCAGGGCGAAATCTTGCACGGTCTGCACGGCCTGCGCAAAGACAATACCGGTTACGACCTACGTAATCTATTCATTGGCAGTGAAGGGACGCTGGGCATCATCACGGCAGCCACCATCAAGCTTTATCCCCAACCTGTTGCTGCCTGCACCGCCTTGCTGGCGCTGGACACCATTGAGGATGCAGTACACGTTCTGGCCTTGGCACGCCAGGGTCTGGCAGCCTCCCTGACCGGTTTTGAGTTGATTGCGGGCAATTGTCTGCAAGCGGTGCTGCATTGCTATCCCGATCAACGCATGCCGTTTCAGGGGCCGGCGGCCCAGGCAGCCTGGTATGCCCTGCTGGAGCTGTCTGATAGCGAAAGCCTGGAGCATGCGCGCGAGCGCTTTGAAAGCGTGATCGGGCAGGCCCTGGAGCAGGAGCTGGTACAGGATGCGGTCATTGCGGAGACCATTGCGCAGAGCAAGGCGCTGTGGCATTTGCGTGAGAGCATTCCGCTGGCCGAGAAAGCCTATGGGAAAAGCATCAAGCATGATGTTTCCATTCCCGTCTCCCTGATGGCTCAATTTGTGCATGAGACGGACCAGGCCTTGCAGGACGCTTTTCCAGGCTTGGAAAACGTGACTTTCGGACACCTGGGCGATGGCAATTTACATTACAACGTGGCACGTGGAACGGCTTTTACGGAAGAAGAGCTGTTAAAGCGCCAGGACGAAATCTATACCCTGGTCCACGATAGCGTCCATCGTTTTCAGGGCTCCATCAGTGCCGAGCACGGCGTAGGTCAACTCAAGCGTCAGCTTTTGCCCCGCTATAAAGACCCGGTGGCGTTGAGTCTGATGAAACAAATCAAGCTGGCGCTGGACCCCTTGGGGATTATGAACCCCGGTAAGGTCTTGCCTGACTGATTGACGTGGTGGCTGGATGCTTTTTCGCCCTTATATCCTCGGTAGTGCGGTCTTTTTCCTTGTTTTGGGAGTTCTGGCCTCGGTCACCATGGGCTCGGCAACGGACTTGTCCTTAAGCGCCTTTTTCTTCGATCCTCAGCTGCGGGACTTCCCCTGGCGATTGCAGCCGTTTGTGGATTTGTTCGGTCGCAAGCTGGTGTGGTTCGTGCCCTTTGGCGGGGCAGTCATCGCTGCGGTTGTGGCCTGGCGCTTACCCAGGGGCTCTTGCCGGCAGTTGGCCTGGGCAGGGGCCGCTTTCTACATGGGCAGCGGCCCCTTGCTAATAGGCGTATTGAAGCATCTGACCGCCATGCCAAGGCCTTTTAATCTGGCCCTGTTCGGTGGCACGGAATCAATGCCTGATTATTTCTGGGCCCATTCCTGGGCCCAGGCAGGTAACGCCCTGCCCAGCGCCCATGCTGCATCCGGCTTTGTGCTGCTCTCCCTGTTTTTTGTGGGTGTCATGATAGGCTGCCGCAAACTGACTGCCGGAGGATTTGTTCTGGGACTGGGCGCGGGCCTGTTGTTTGGCTTTTTACGCATCATGCAGGGTTATCATTTTCTCAGTCAGGTACTGGCCTCCGGCGCAGTACTGGGCCTGTATGGTTGCGTTCTGTTTTATCTTTTATGGACCTGGGCCAGACACAAACCGTTGGAATCTTGATGGTTTGATCCATGCTAGCCTGCCCGCCGAGGCATTTTTCTGTCTGGAGTGGCCCGAAGAGTTGGCTTGTTACGGCCTGATGTTAGCCCGACCAGCCGGCTCGAGTGGCGTATAAAAAACACCCCGGTTTCTGATACGGAAACCGGGGTGTTTGGCTCAAAGGCGCTCAAAAAGGGCCTGACAGCCTCCTTGCCTACACAATAGCGGGCAAGACGCGTCCGGCACATTCGCCAAAAGAGAGGGTCGGGTAGCCATCCTGGCGGCAGAAACCCTTAAGAATGACCTCGTCCTGATCTTCCAGAAAATTGCGCTGCTCTCCCCAAGGCAGATCAATCGGGTTCTTGCCCCCCTGGTTCATTTCCAGCAAAGAGCCTTCCTGACCTTTGCCCGGACCGGACAAGGTGCCAGTGCCCAGCAGATCACCGGTTTGCAGATTGCAACCGTTGACGCTGTGGTGGGCAACGAGTTGGGCCACGGTCCAATAGGCTTGCTTGAAGTTGCTGCGCGAGAGCAGGGCCGGATCTTTGTGTTGCTGGCGTGACTGCTCGGTGCTCAGGTACACCTCCAGCTCCACATCCAGCACGCCGCTTTCCAGATTGGCCTGGTCCTGCAAATAGGGCAGGGGCTGAGGATCGGATTCAGGACGACTGAATGGGCGACGGAAAGGAGCCAGAGCTTCCAGTGTTACTACCCAGGGGGAGATGGTCGAGGCAAAGTTCTTGGCCAGGAAGGGACCCAAAGGCTGGTATTCCCAGGCTTGCAGGTCGCGTGCCGACCAGTCATTGAACAGGCACAGACCAAAAACGTGCTCGTCTGCCTGACCGATAGGAATACGGTGACCCGCTTTGTTGCCTTTGCCAATCAGAATGCCCATTTCCAGTTCAAAGTCCAGGCGCTGGCAAGGACCAAAGTTGGGCTGCTCCTGCCCCTCGGGTGGGCGGGTCTGGCCGATGGGGCGCGGGAACTGCTGGCCAGACACACCGATGCTGGACGCCCGGCCGTGGTAGCCAATAGGCACCCACTTGTAGTTGGGCAGCAAGGGTGCATCGGGGCGGAACTGTTTGCCCACTGCTGTTGCGTGGTGCACGGAAATGTAGAAGTCGGTGTAGTCGCCAATCTGGGCGGGCAGGGCGTATTCCAGCTTGCTGCGTTCGATCAGCATGGGGCGCAGGCGCGATTCGGCCGAGGAGCCCTGGCGCAAGTCCTGCGACAAGGCGGCACGCAGTGCGCTCCAATATTCCTGACCCAAGGCCATCAGATCATTGAGAGCCGGTTTGACGCAGGCTGCCAGGGCGTCGGCGGCTTTGCCGTGCCAGGGGGTATCGCAGGCCAGCAGGCCCAGATCCAGGGCGTAGGGGCCGATCGCCACCATGACACGGAAGTCTTCCTGACTGTCACGGCGGCGCGCTACGGCAAAGGGCAGGTTCTGGATAGGAAAGCCGTTGTCGGCCTCGTTGGCGCCGGGCACCCAGCTTTGCAGCGTGGGATCGTGAGTGTCATTCAGATAAGCGTGGGTCATGCCTTTTGTTCCGTAGAGAAATGTTTTTCCAGACCGTCCCAGACGGCATCGTAGTTAGCCTGCAGGCTGTTGCTTTGCAAGGCCCGAGGCGAGGGACGAATCACTTTGCGGGTTTCAAACATAAAGGCCATGGTACCGCGCAGATAGTCCGCCTTGCTCAGATCTGCGCGGCTGGCCTTGTCAAAGGTGCTGGCATCGGGGCCGTGCGGGCTCATGCAATTGTGCAGGCTGGCACCGCCCGGCGCAAAGCCATCGGCCTTGGCATCGTACACACCCTGGATCAGACCCATGAACTCGCTGGCGAAATTACGGTGGAACCAGGGTGGGCGGAAGGTATTTTCCATGGCAAGAATGCGGGGCGGGAAAATGGCGAAGTCCAGGTTTGCCGTACCCGGCGTGTCCGAAGGGGAGGTCAGCACAGTGAAAATACACGGGTCGGGATGATCGTAGCTGATCGAGCCGATGACATTGAAATCCCGCAAATCGTATTTGTAAGGCGCATGCGTGCCATGCCAGGCCACCACATCCAGTGGCGAATGGCTTAATGCGGCGACCCAAAAGCCGCCGGTAAATTTGGCGATCAGTTCATGTGGCTCGCTGACATCCTCGTACCAGGCGACCGGTGTCTTGAAATCGCGTGCATTGGCCAGACCGTTGGAGCCGATCGGACCCAGTTCGGGCAAGCGCAGCGGCGCGCCGAAATTCTCCAGCAGATAGCCCCGGGCGGTATCGTCCAGCAGCTCTACCTTGAAGCGCACGCCACGAGGCATGACGGCAATTTCGCAGGGTTCGATTTCCAGGATGCCCAGTTCGCTGAGCAGACGCAGACGCCCTTGCTCGGGTACGAACAGCATCTCGGCATCGGCGTTGTAAAACACCCGGCGTCCCATGGACTGGTTGATGGCATACAAATGGATGGCAATGCCGCTTTGCGAGTCGCTGCTGCCATTGCCTGCCCAGGTGTGAACGCCGGCCAGAAAATCAGTGGGTGTATCGGGCAGGTTCAGCGGATTCCAGCGCAAGCGGTTGGGGTTGGCCGGCCCGTGTCCGAAGTCCTCATTCCAGTAGGGGGCTCCCTCAAAAGCGGCAAAGGCTCCCTGTTTGGCGCTGGGGCGAATGCGATACAGCCAGGAGCGGCGGTTATCGGCGCGCGGCGCCGTAAAGGCGGTACCGGACAGTTGCTCAGCGTACAAGCCATAGGGGCAGCGTTGGGGCGAGTTGCGCCCAAGGGGAAGCGCACCGGGCAGGGCCTCGGTGGCAAAGGCATTACCAAAACCAATCTGATACTTCAAAGCGCTCATTGGGATCTCCAGATTCAGGCGGCCTGCTCCAGGCAGGTCTGGCGGGCGGCATCCAGGGCTTGCTTGATCACGTCCAGCGAGCCGATATGATTGCACAGCAACAGTACCAGGGCGGCATTCATGGCATGGCTTTGGGCCGTGCTCAGGCCCTGGTGGGCATCGATCAACATCTGGTAGAAGTCGTCAGCCCGTTCCAAGGGGGTATGGGTATTCAGTGTAGACATGAAGCACTCTCCAGGAAATGGCCACAGGCTTTTTGCAGGGCAATACGCACAGCCTGCCCATCCAGATGACGCCAGCGGGCGCACAGGTGTTGATCGGGACGGATCAGATAGCAGGAGCCGGGCTGAGCGTCATAACGCTGACGCAGCATATCCTGGCTGTCGATGATGTCACCTTGGGCCTGGACAGCTGGCGTGCCTGCCGGCCAGACGCGCCGGCGGGTCATGAGACCTTGGGCGACCAATTCTTCTAGCGCTTCAGGCTGGCTGGTCTGGCCTTCGCCAAATTCCAGCAAGGTAAAGCCACTACCCAATTGACCCAGCCACCAGCCTGCCTGACCGTTTTGCTCGATAGGCGCATCGGGGACGCAGGCGCCCAATGGCGTGGCGCAGGCGGCAAATTCGTGTGTGTCAGCCGTATTCAACGGGCTGTCCGGATAAGCGCTGGGCAAGGACAGGCGACCGCTATTGACCAGCACACGGGCAAAGGCGTGGCGACGCGCCAGAATCAAGGCTGCATCACGGAACAGGCGGCTGACTTCGCTTTTAGGGGTAATGAAATCTGTTGAACGGCTGGAGTGACGAATGTTCTCGTCCGCGGCCAGCTCACGTTCATTACGGTAGCTGTCCAGCAGGCTGTCGGGGGCCTGGGCATTCAGAACCAGATTCAGCTTCCAGGCCAGGTTGTCGGCGTCCTGGATACCGCTATTGGCGCCGCGTGCGCCAAAGGGCGAGACACGGTGGGCCGAGTCTCCGGCAAACAGGATGCGGCCATGACGAAAGCGCTCCATGCGCTCGCAGGCAAAGGTGTAAATGCTGACCCACTCCAGTTCAAAGGGGGCGTCGGCACCGAGCAGGGCGCGAATGCGGGGCAGCACGTTCTCGGGCTTGACGGCTTCCACGGGGTCCGCATCCCAGCCTAGCTGGAAGTCGATGCGCCAGACATTGTCCGGTTGGCTGTGCAGCAAAACAGACTGGTTGGGATGAAAAGGCGGGTCAAACCAGAACCATCGTTCAGCGGGAAAGTCCGCCTGCATGCGCACGTCCGCAATCAAAAAACGGTCCTTGAACACGCGTCCGCTGCTGCTTTCCCCCAAGGCGCGGCGAATGGCCGAGCGTGAACCATCGCAGGCCAGCAGCCATTCTGCTTCCAGAGTGTAATGGCCTTGTCGGGTTTCTATATCCAGATGCACGCCGTTTGCCTGATTCACCACGTTCAGCACTTTATGGCCGGAGCGCAGCTCAATCAGGGGCTGGGCGCAGACCGCTTCGTAGAGATAGCCTTCGCAGTAGTACTGCTGCAAGTTGATGAAGGCGGGACGCTGGTGGCCTTCTTCCGGCAGCAAATTGAAACTCCAGACCTCCTGGTTGCGGAAAAAAACTTTGCCCACATTCCAGGACACGCCTTTGTCCATCATGCGAGCGCCCACGCCCAGGCGGTCCCAGATGTCCAGGGTGCGCTTGGCAAAGCAGATGGCCCGTGATCCTTTGGACAGCGTCGTGTCGTCGTCCAGAATCACGACCTGGTGGCCTTTGGCCGCCAGGTCCAGAGCCATGGTCAGCCCCACCGGGCCGGCCCCCACCACCACGACAGGGTGGCGGTGATGGGCGGCCGGCGGGGGGGCTTGTGTCAGCTCCAGGGTCTGGTAATTAATGTCTCCCATCTTCTCTCTCCCTGGCCTGGCGTCTTATTGACCTTCGAGCTGCTTCCACATTTCCAGATCGCGCTCGGCGGTCCAGATACGTGGGTCTTCGTGACCGTTGACCTCGTCGTAGGCACGGGACACATCAAAGGGCATGCAGTGATCGAAAATGACCCAGTCCGCATAGCGCGGCTTCATGAAATCGTAGGTTTCGCGGTAGATGGTTTTCAGATCTTTGCCCGCCGCAGCGCCTTGCTGCACGCTGGAATACAAGTCGGTCAGAAAGGCACGGGTGCCTGCCAGGGCCTGACGCACCTCCGTAGCGTTCTTCAGCGCAGGGCCACGGCCAGGAACCATTTTCTCTGCCTTGAATTCGTCCAGACGATCTAATGTGCGTGGCCATTCGCGAAAGTAGCAATCGCCTGCGTAGGGAGTGGACTGATACTCGACCAGATCACCGGCAAACAGGATTTTTTCCTTGGGCAGCCAGGCGATGGTGTCGCCTTTGGTATGGCCGCGGCCTACTTGCATCAGATGGACCTCCAGATTGCCCAGGTCCACCGTCATGTGTCCTTCAAACGTCATGGTGGGCCAGGTCAGGCCGGGAGGGATGGATTCGGCGTTGCGAAACAAGCGAGGAAAACGGCCAATTTCGCTGGCCTTGTCCTGCTCGCCACGTTCCACGATCAGGTCGTAAGTGTCACGGCTGGCCAGGATCTCCTGAGCCTGGTAAGCCGATGCGCCCAGTACGCGCACGGCGTGGTAGTGCGACAGCAGCACATACTTGATGGGTTTGTCGCTGACTTCGCGGATGCGGCGAATGACATCCTGTGCCATTACCGGCGTGGCTTGAGTGTCGATCACCATAATGGCCTCATCACCAATGATGATGCCTGTGTTGGGATCACCTTCAGCCGTGTAGGCGTAGGCATGGTCGGACAGTTTTTCAAAGGCAACGACTTTGTCTTCCAGGTCGTTGTGCGAGGCGAAGGACTTGCTCATGAAAATGACTCCACAGTCGATAGGGATGATGTCAGATTAGTTTATGGCGAATCAGTTAGATATAGGTGAATACCTGAATAGGGTATAGGCCTGCTGTTAAAACGCGCGTGCGCCTGCCTGCCGGAACCGGCATGACAGGCAGACAGAAGGGAAGAGAGCGGGCTTAGCGGCGTTGGCAGCGCGAGCAGTAGTAGGTGGCGCGCTGACCCTGAACGATACGTTTGATGGGCTGTTGGCAACGCGGGCAGGCTTTGTCCACCCGTTCGTACACATTGGCGTGAATGGCAAAGTAGGCACCTGGCTCGCCACTGGCGTTCACGTAGTCGCGCAAGGTGCTGCCCCCTGAGTCCAGGGCGGCCTGCAGGGTGCTCAGGATAGCCGCGTGCAGTTTCTCGCAGCGATGCAGAGAAACTTCACCGGCAGGCAGTTCGGGATGAATGCCCGCCAGAAAAAGAGATTCGGAGGCATAGATATTGCCCACGCCCACGACAATCTTGCCGCCGAGCAGAGCCTGTTTGATGGCCATGCGTCGTCCCTGCAAATGCCGGAACAGATAGGCCGGCGTAAACAAGGGGTCAAAAGGCTCAATGCCTAAAGTACGTAGCAAAGGATGGTTTTCCAGCGGGCCGTCCTGGTGGGCATGCCATAATATCGCACCAAATCGTCGTGGGTCATGCAGCAGGAAGCGGGCCTCGTCAAAAATCCATTCCGCATGATCATGTTTGCGGCGTTCTTCCTCCAGCGCCACGCGCCGCAGGGAGCCCGACATGCCCAGATGGATGATCTGCACGCCTTTTTCAAAATGCAACAACAAGTACTTGCCTCGACGCGTGCAGTCAAGAACGGTCTGGTCTACCAGGCATTGGGGCAAGGAGGCGGGCACGGGCCAGCGCAGACGTGGTTCGTGAACCAGGAATTGTCGGACGTTTTTTCCTTGGATAACCGTCGCAATTCCGCGACGAGTTGTTTCAACTTCTGGCAGTTCAGGCATGGGGGGGTGATACCATCAACAAATCTGATTCCTTTATTGTGCCATCGGGCGTTTTATCGCGCGTATCAGGGCACGGGTTTTTCTGGATGAATGCTCTGACCTTAGCACTAAAGCTGGGCCTGATGTCGTTGCTTGCAGCGGTTTCGGCGCAAGCACAAACCTCACTTCCCATACTCAAGGCGGAGCCGCCTGTCGACACCATCCGCTTGCGCAGCGGACAACTGCCGTTGGTAGGCTTGACCTCGGACATCCTCTATCGCATTTTGGTGGCCGAGGTTGCGGCTTCCCGAGGCGAGTACGATGTTGCCAGCCAGACTTTTCTATCCTTGGCTCGTGACACCAGTGATCCTCGGCTGGCTCAGAGCGCGTTTCAATATGCAATGGCCGACCGTGATCTGGGCCGCGCATTGCGGGCTGCCAAAGAGTGGGCCCTGTTAGCCCCCAACGATGCGGAAGCCAAGGCCACTGCCCTGGCGCTGGAAGCGTCCAGCGGTCAGACCGAAGGCCTGGCAGATGCCTTGTGGCTGCGCATTTCACGGGCTGAAGATAAAGAGCAGGCCGTGGTACAGGCCATGAGCATGGTCAGCAAAATGGTGGATCGCCGACTGGCGCTGGAGGTGCTGGACAAGGCCTTGCAGCAGCCGGTGCGTTCTTTGCCTATCGCCCGTCTTGCTCTGGCCGATACCGCCTGGAGTGCCGGTGACGCAGCACGCGCGGAGCGCGAGGCACGGGAAGCCCTGAAACTGGACCCGCATTCTGAAGCAGCCGCGCAGCGAGTGCTGGAATATGGCATCAAGATTGATCCTTCGGCTGCCTTGCAAAGCGCACGTGCCTTCGTACGCGACAATCCGGACAGCCGCAAGCTGCAGTTATTGTTGGCCAATCGTTTGGTCGAGCGTCAACAGTTTGACGAGGCCCAGGCCATTGTCAGCGCCTTGCAGCGCGCTAACCCGGAAGACTTTGACCTGCTCTATACCCAGGCCGAAATTCACATCCGCGCCAAGGAGTATGCGCAGGCCCGCCAGTTGCTGGAACAATATATTACGGTTCAGCAGCAGCGCCGCCAGTCCTTGAATGACGCCGTCAATACGGCTTTGGCCAGCATCTCCGAAGCTCGCTTGTCCCTGGTGCAGATTGCCGAGGCGCAGGGTGATCTGAACGAGGCTATTCGTCAGCTGGATTTGATCGAGGAGCCTGCGCTGCGTTTTCAGGCGCAGATTCACAAGGCGGTTCTGCAGGCCCGTCAGGGCAACTTGCCCCTGGCACGCCGTACTTTGGAAAGCTCCCGCCCGCGAGATATGAGTGAGCAGGTGGTGGTGGCCCTGACCTATTCCTCCATTTATCAGGACAGCGGTCGTACGGATCAGGCTCTGGAAGTGTTGGAGCGCGCTGACCGTGAGCTGCCCGACAGCCCTGAAATCAAATACAACCTGGCCATGCTGTACGAGCAGCGGGCCAAGCATGATCAGTTCGAGGCTCTGATGCGCCGCGTTATCGAGTTGCGCCCTGACCACGCGAATGCGTATAACGCCTTGGGCTATACCTATGCGGATCAAAATCGCCGTATGGACGAGGCCCAGGATTTGCTTGAGCGCGCCATGGAACTGGAGCCGGACAACCCCTATATTCTGGATAGCGTTGGCTGGTATCTGTTTCGCATCGGTGATTTGCAGGCCGCGCTGGAGTATCTGCAACGTTCCTACGAGCGTTTGCCCGAGGCGGATGTGGCTGCCCATCTGGGAGAAGTGCTCTGGGTCAAAGGCCGTCGCGAAGATGCCATGCTGGTCTTTCGGGCGGGCTTGAGTAAAGATCCAGACAATCGCACTTTGACTGAAACCATCAAGCGACTGGGAGTGCCGCTGCCGTGAAGATGTTGAAACAGCGCTTATGGTATCGGGCTGCGGCCCTGACGCTGCTTGCCGTGCTCAGTGCCTGTGCCACCCCCCCCCAGCCCAAGGACGGCAGTGGCGCCGAGGCTGATCAGGCCTCCAGCGCGTTGTCACGTTCAGGTCGCTTTGCCGTAAGCGTGACGCACTCCAGCTCGCAGGTCGAAGCCGTGCAGGGTGGTTTTTCCTGGCGTGATGATGGGCGCAAGCTGATGCTGGATTTGAGCAATCCATTGGGTAATACCTTGGCGCGTGTCTGGGTACTGCCGGGGCAGGCCATTTTGGAGCGTACCGACGGAAGCCAGGAGCTCGCCACTCATCCGGATGCGTTGGTGGAACAGGTTCTGGGCAGCCCCGTGCCCGTGGCCGGCTTGCGGGACTGGCTGCATGGCCGCACGGGCAGTGCCCCCGTTCAAAGTGAACGCAGGGACGATCAGCAAAAACTGAGCAGTTTCGAGCAGTCCGGCTGGCGTGTGACGCTGTCGCGTTACGACGAACAAGGCCCGCGCTTGCTCCAGTTGAACCGTCATGAAGCCAATCGCTCCATCAGCGTGCGTTTGGTTGTGGACCAGTAAAGCGCGAGCAGGTTTGTGTCATGGCGCTCTACAACGTCCCGGCTCCGGCCAAGATCAATCTGTTTTTACACGTCACGGGTCGTCGTGAAGACGGCTACCATTTTCTGCAAACCGCCTTCCGCTTTGTGGATCTGAATGACTACCTGAGCTTCGTTCCACGTAGTGACGGACAAATCTGCCGGGTACACAGTACCTTGAGCGATGTGGAGCCTGAACAGGATCTGGTGATCAAAGCCGCTCGTGCCCTGCAACAAGCGACGGGCACCCGGCAAGGCGTGGATATTTCTTGTGTCAAGAACATTCCGTCGGGAGCGGGGATGGGCGGTGGCTCCAGCGATGCGGCCACGACCCTGATTGCCTTGAACCGTTTGTGGAACCTGGGCCTGAGCCGTCAGGCCTTGATGGATATTGGCTTGCCTCTGGGCGCCGATGTGCCGGTTTTTGTATTCGGACAGGCTGCATTTGCGGAAGGGGTAGGGGAACAATTGCAGGCCATTCAGATGCCGCCCCGGGACTACATCATCATTCGGCCGCCGCAATTTATATCCACAGGAAAAATATTTAGCGCCGAATGCTTGACACGCGATGAGAAACCGATCACAATAACGTTCTTTACTGATTGGCAAGAAAAATTCTGGCAAGCCAAGGATAGTGATCCTTATTTTGGCAGAAACAATCTAGAGTCGGTTGCATTTAATCTTTATCCTAATTTGTTGCTGTTAAAGCAGGGTTTGCAAAGTTTAAAATTAAATGCTAGAATGACGGGCTCAGGTTCTTGTTTGTTTGTTGAGTGCAGAGACAAACAAAGCGCCATGAAAGGTCAGTTTGAAATTGACCGAAATAGCAGTAAAATAGATTTTTCTGGTAGCGAAGAATCAAATAGTGGTAAATTGCTGGTCGATCAAACATGGGTTTGTTCTGGTTTGCAAGATCATCCGCTACGCTACTGGATTAAGTAAGTATTTGGGGAATCGCCAAGCTGGTTAAGGCACCGGATTTTGATTCCGGCATGCGAAGGTTCGAATCCTTCTTCCCCAGCCACCTTTCAGGCCTGGCCTGCGATAATGTAAAGCTGTTGAGTCGTTTCCTTGTAGGGGTTTCGATCAACAGCTTTGCTTTTCCTGCATCAAAATCTATCTCCCATCATGGCACAAGACCGATTCATGATCTTCACCGGCACGGCTAATCCTCGCCTTGCTGTCGATGTCGTCAACCACCTTGATATGTCGCTGGGGAAAATGACGGTGGGTCGCTTCTCTGACGGGGAAGCCATGGTTGAAATCAACGAGAACGTGCGCGGTCGCGATGTTTTTGTTCTGCAGCCCACCTGCGCTCCCACCAACGACAATCTGATGGAAATCATGGTGATGGTCGATGCCTTGCGCCGCGCGTCGGCCGGTCGCATCACCGCTGCCATCCCTTACTTTGGTTACGCCCGCCAGGATCGACGCCCCCGTTCGGCGCGTGTGTCGATCTCGGCCAAAGTCGTGGCCAATATGTTGCAAGTGGTCGGTGTTGATCGCGTCATGATGATGGATCTGCACGCAGACCAAATCCAGGGTTTCTTCGACATCCCGGTCGACAATATCTACGCTTCCCCCATTTTGCTGGGCGATATCTGGCGCTGTAACTACCAGGACATGGTGGTTGTCTCGCCTGACATCGGCGGCGTGGTGCGCGCACGTGCACTGGCCAAGCAACTGGAAGTGGATCTGGCCATTATCGACAAACGTCGCCCGCGTGCCAACGTATCCGAAGTCATGAACATCATTGGTGATGTCAACGGACGCACCTGCATCCTGATGGATGACATGGTGGATACGGCCGGTACGCTGTGCAAAGCGGCCGAAGCCCTGAAAGAGCGCGGTGCCAAGGCGGTTTACGCTTACTGTACGCACCCTGTGCTCTCGGGCGAAGCCATCGAACGCATTACGCAGTCCCAATTGAACGAGCTGGTTGTGACGGACACCATTCCGTTGTCCGCCAAGGCCCGCGAGTGCAGCAAGATTCGTCAGCTGTCCTGTGCAGCACTGCTGGGCGAGACCATCTTGCGTATCTCGAACGCCGAGTCGGTCAGCTCCTTGTTCAGCGATTAAGTTTTTTAACGTGTGCTGGTCGCGGCACACGTCAACTAGGTAGTCCGCTACCACTTTTCAGCAGTACGCCTCAAGTGTTCTGCCATTGGAGTTTTAAATGAAATTCACCGCTACGTCGCGTGATGTACAGGGTACGAGTGCGAGCCGCCGCCTGCGTCACGCTGGTCGAGTTCCTGCAATTGTTTACGGTGGCGAAGAACAGCCCGTCGTAATCTCGCTGGACCATAACGAGATCTACCACAACCTGCGCAAAGAAGCGTTCCACGCATCCATCCTGACGATGGAACTGGACGGTAAAGCTGAAAAAGTGCTGTTGCGCTCGGTTCAGTGGCACCCCTACAAGCAGCAGGTTCTGCACGTTGACTTCCAACGCGTTCTGGCTTCGCAAGCCATCACCACCAAAGTTCCTCTGAACTTTGAAGGTGGTGAAGTGTCCCCAGCTGTCAAGCTGAGCGGCCAGGTCATCAGCCACATCCTGACCGAGCTGGAAATCACCTGCTTGCCCGGTAACCTGCCTGCGTCCATCACGGTGGATCTGAGCGGTATGACGGCTAACGCCAACCTGCACCTGGACAGCATCAAGCTGCCACTGGGCGTGACTTACGCTGGCAACGACACCAACCCTCTGCTGGCTGCTGCCTTGCCAGTGGGTGGTGCTGCTGCTTCGGAAGAAACCGAAGAAGGCGCCGAGTAATCAAGATTGCCTGTCGGCTTTGGCCGGCTTGCAGCTTGGCGAATCAACCCCTGTCAGCGTATGCTGGCGGGGGTTTGTTATTTCTGCCTGCGCCATTGCTGGTGTATGCCTCCTGCGAAAACATTCATGTCTGAGCCTATCCGTTTGATTGTTGGCCTGGGTAATCCCGGCCCCGAGTATGAAGCCACCCGTCATAATGCGGGCTTTTGGTTGGCAGACCAGTTGGCCGATGATCTGCATGCGAGCTTCAATCTGGAAAAGTCATTTTTTTCCTGGGTCGCCAAAGCGCGCTTTGAAGGTGAGAACGTCATCATCGCCAAACCCATCACCTTCATGAACAAGTCTGGGCAAGCCGCCGGGGCCTTGATGCGTTTTTACAAGCTCAAGCCCGAGCAGGTGCTGGTCCTGCATGACGAGCTCGATTTGCTGCCCGGACAGGTGAAGATGAAAAAAGGAGGCGGGCACGCGGGGCATAATGGCCTGCGCGATATTCAGTCCGCCTTTGGCACGCCGGATTTCTGGCGCTTGCGCCTGGGGATTGGTCACCCTCGCACCCTGGGCCTGGCCCAGCAAGTGGTGAATTTCGTACTGCATGCGCCCCGTCAAGAAGAGTTGCGCGAGATTGAAGATGGCATGAACCGGTGCCGGCTTATGATGCCTGCCTTGCTGCGTGGCGACTTTGAGCAGGCCACCCGCCAGCTTTATGCTCCGCAGAAGGCCTGATGCATGAAGTCAGTGCCTAGTAGCCCGTTGCGTTTTAGGGATGAGCTCAAAGACTTCTTTTACTTTTTGCGCCATCCCCGCAGCGCCCGACGTTTGCCTGGCAGGGTACCGGGTGATGGCTGGTATCTGGACTGGTTTGCTCCCTTGCCCTGGAAGCGTCTGCTGCAATGGGCGGGCATGCTGTGGCTGATTAATGCATTGGTACTGGGGCCAATCGCGGTCTCGGTGGCGGGTCTAGGTGGTGCACAGCATCGTCTGGACCCGACCCGCATTCCTTGGGCGCAAGCCATCATCTGGGCGCCCATTGTGGAAGAGCTGGTTTTCCGCTTTGTGCTCAGACGTCCGTCCCAATGGCTGACAGTGGTCCCCTTGGCCGTGTTTCTGATGTTTCAGGGACCAAGCGGGTGGTTGATCCAAGGACTGCTGGTTTTGTGTCTGGCCGTCTGGATCAGTCGTTATACCGGCATGCCCCGTGAAGCCTTGCCCGCAGATAGCGGATGGTGGCGCAGGTTGGTGGGAGCGGTGCAGGGGAGGGCATGGCGTTTTTCATCCATGCGACGCTATTGGCGTTGCTTTCCCTGGGTGTTTTATGGTGCAACGCTGGCCTTTGGCGCATTGCATTTGTATAACTTCCAGCTCAACAGCATGAGCTGGTATTTGCTGCCCTTGCTGGTCCTGCCCCAATGTATGACCGGACTGGTGTTGGCCTGGCTGCGTGTGCGTCGAGGCATGGGCGCCTCGATTGTGCTGCATGCCATCTTTAACGGTGGCCCGGTCTTGCTGATTATCGGACTGCTCAAGCTGTTTGACGGTATTCCGGTTTAAGAATACCTGCCGTTCAAGGCGCTCTCCTGTGTCCCCGGCACGACTGTTCTGATCCGTCTGCAGGCGCTGTAGCGCCCAAGGGCGCTACAATAGCGCATCGTTTATATAACTCTTTGATTTTCAGGATACTCATGGCACTGCAATGCGGCATCGTTGGCTTGCCCAACGTTGGTAAATCCACTCTGTTCAACGCTCTGACCAAAGCCGGCATTGCGGCTGAAAACTACCCCTTCTGCACTATCGAACCGAACGTCGGTGTGGTCGAAGTTCCTGACCAGCGTTTGCAAGATCTGGCTAAGATCGTGAATCCCGAGCGCATTTTGCCTGCCGTGGTGGAATTCGTAGACATTGCCGGTCTGGTGGCGGGCGCCTCCAAGGGTGAAGGTTTGGGTAACCAGTTCCTGGCCAATATCCGTGAAACCGACGCAACCGTGCATGTGGTGCGCTGTTTTGCCGATGAGAACGTGATTCACGTTGCCGGCAAGGTGGACCCCTTGGCAGACATTGAAATCATCAATACTGAATTGGCGCTGGCTGATCTGGGCGTGGTTGAGAAAGCCCTTCACCGCAATCAGAAACTGGCTCGTTCGGGCGATAAAGACGCTGCCAAGCTGGTGGCCTTGCTGGAGCGTATCGAAAAAGCGCTGGGCGAAGGCAAGTCCGTGCGCTCGCTGAAGCTGGACGAAGACGAACTGCACCAGATCAAATCCTACGGCTTCATCACCGCCAAGCCCACTATGTACGTGGCCAACGTGAAAGAAGACGGCTTTACCAACAACCCACACCTGGAAGCCGTGCAGAACTACGCTGCCGCTGATGGCGCTCCTGTGGTTGCCGTATGCGCTGCCGTGGAAGCCGAAATCGCTGAGCTGGACGACGCCGACAAGATCGAATTCCTGTCCGATCTGGGCATGGAAGAACCTGGTCTGAACCGTGTGATTCGCGCCGCCTACAGCTTGCTGGGCCTGCAAACCTACTTCACCGCAGGTGTCAAAGAAGTGCGTGCCTGGACCATCCGTGTGGGCGACACCGCCCCTCAAGCCGCTGGCGTGATTCACACCGATTTCGAGCGCGGCTTCATCCGTGCCCAGACCATCGCCTTTGACGACTTTGTGGCTTGCAAGGGCGAACAAGGTGCCAAAGAAGCTGGCAAAATGCGTGCGGAAGGCAAGGAATATGTCGTGAAAGACGGTGATGTGCTGAATTTCCTGTTCAACGTCTAAGCGAGTTGTGCCGGTGGTAGAAATGGCAGGCCCCTCTCGGGGGCCTGCTTTTTTATGCTTCCGTTGTGCCCGGACACGACTCTTGCCTCAGGTGTCGGGCTGCCACTGTTGTGCGAGGTGTGGTTTTAGTGAGCTTGCCGCGCGAGTCGTCTGGAGCCGTTTCTGAATAGAGTGACGGTGCCCTGAGCAATTGGGCTCTGGCTCAGGCGCGAGGCAGAACGCGGCAAGGAGCGGCAAGACAGACCAGCCTAGAAAAGATACGCCGTATTCAAGTACATGGCTGTTTGTGGACGGGTGCCTGGAGCCAGCTGAACGCTGATGCCTGCACCCAGTGTCCAGTGATGGCTGAGCTGACCCGTTACCCCCCATTCCAGCAGTCCTGCATCACGCGCCTCTTCCTGATCCGTGGGCAGGTAAAGGTGGCGTTTACTGTAGGGTCCGTCCTGCAAACGTGCGCCTAGCAGTTCCGCCGGTTTTCTGAATTCGTGCAGCCACTCTGCGGAGGTGTACAAGGACCACTGATGGCTGATGGCGACATTGATTTGGTAGCCCACACTGCTTTGCACAGAACGTTGGGACTGGGCATCAAAACTCATGGTGGTGGACAGATTCGGATCATCTTCGGATAAAGGCTTGATCCGGGATTGTTGCATGCTCAGGCTCAAGAGCGGCCCGTGAGTCACACTTTCTGTCTGCCAGTCGTAGCCCGTGCTGATCTTGCCGCCATACTGCTCGCCCCCCGCTTTGGCCTGATGCTCTCGCGCCGCCGTGCCCAAATACAGATGGCGGCGGGTCTTGTTATCCAGATCGCTGTAGAACAACTGAGCATTCACCCAAAATTTCTCGGATTGCCAGCGTCCGTACAGACCTGCCGATTGGCGCTTTTGACTATATGTTCCTTCCTCGTCCGTGTCGCCATCCAGGTTCTCGTAAGACAGATAGGCACCCAGTGTCCACGCATCCAGCGGTTGGTCCACGCCCAGTTTCCAGGCGGTCTGAATACCCTCCGGGCGCGCATTCGCGCTGTTGCGACTGCCGGTTATGGCTTCTCCCTGCAACCAGACGGCCAGTTCTGAATCCTGGGAGGCGCTAAGCGTTTGCAGACGACGGTCAATATGCTGCATTTGCATTTGGCCGGCCGTGTTGGCCGAGGAGGCCAGCATGGCAACCTGGCTAGGGGCGCTGACGACAGACTGTGCATATTCGGCAAGGAGCTTGTGATGCCCTTCGCCTGTGGCTACCGGAGTCACGCCATAAGCCTGCGGGTCGGCAGCGATCTCCTGCAAAAGTGCTGACACATTCAGGGAAATAGTCTCGGTCGCCGGATCGCTTATTGGCCCAGCCAGCGCGTGGTTGTAGACGTTTCCTGGCAAGAGGGCGGCAGTTGCGCGGGCGTGAGCGGCGGTCTCTTTGTCGGAACCGGCTTGGGCTTGGGTGGCGGCGTGCAGGGCCATCAGAGCCAGAGCAAGACAAGTTTTCTTCATGGGCCTGCTCATTCTGTAAAGAGTCTTTCATCGGCCTGGGCGGTACCGCTTTGAATTGTGTGTGTTGCGGTGTTCACCCTGCCATGGCAGCTCGGATGGAACAGAAGGATGACGCATTATCGGATTACCGTCCATCTTAGCGAGGGAGCGTTTATTTCTGTGGGACGCTGGCGCGGCGCGTGCTGGTGGGCTAAAGGACCGTTACAAGCAGGTTCAAAGACGAAAAAAAACGCCTGGCAACGGCCAGGCGTGAATCAGTCCCCGATACGTTTACACGCGTCTTACCGGGGCGGCAGCAACGTCTGGGTTGTCTGCCAGCGACACGAATTTCATGCTGCCACCGTCATAGGCATCAATCGTGCCGGACTCAATGTCGTAAACCCAGCCGTGCAGGGTCAGGCGACCTTCTGACATGGCCAGCCGCACGGAAGGGTGGGTCTGGATATTGGCCAGCTGAGCCACCACATTCTCGCGCACCATGGAGGCGATGCGCTCTTGTTCGTTGGCGTGAGTACGCGCCTCGTTGACCAGGCGAGCCGAGTCTGCGTAGCGTAACCAGTGCTCGACGGCAGGCATATGATCCAGACATTGGCAGGACGCGATGGCAGTCATGGCGCCGCAGTCCGAATGTCCGCAGATCACCACATCCGACACGCGCAGAGCGGATACCGCGTATTCCACCGAGGCGGTGACCCCTCCCGGTTCCGGTCCGTAAGAGGGAACGATATTGCCCGCGTTGCGAATCACGAACAGATCGCCCGGCTCACGCTGTGTGACCAGCTCGGGGACCAGGCGGCTATCGGAGCAAGAAATAAACAAGGCGCGGGGGTTTTGTTGTGTAGCCAGATTTTTGAAAAGCTTGGCGCGCTTGGGATAGGCTTCCCGCTGGAATTTCAGGAAACCGTCGATAATGTCTTTCATCCTTGTCCTTGTAGTTCGGCGTGGATAGAAGGTTAACGCGTCCGGGTCATAAGGTAAAATACCGAATTCTGATGCTTTTTATTGGGTTTACTTATAGAAAGGCCCCCTATGCTTTTGCGCCATCTTAATTACTTTCTCGCGGTTGCCCAGTATCAGAGCTTCACCCGCGCTGCGCGCGCCCTGCATGTCTCGCAACCGGCTTTGTCTCAGCAGGTGCGTCAGCTTGAAGAGCATCTGGGGGCGCAACTCTTTGACCGTACGGGGCGTCTGGTTCGTTTGACGGATGCTGGCGAAGTCTATCTGCGTTATGCCCGGCAGGCTTTGCAGGATCTGGAAGAGGGGCGTCGTGCCTTGCACGATGTCAGTGATCTGAGCCGCGGCTCCTTGCGGGTGGCGGTCGCGCCCACATTTACCTCGTATCTGATTGGCCCCTTGGTAGAGGCCTTTCACCGTCGTTATCCTAATGTGCGGTTGGTGGTACAGGAAATGCTGCAGGAGCGTGTGGAAACGCAGTTGGTTGAGGACGAGCTCGATATCGGTATTGCTTTTGAGAAGCCCACTTCGGCGGCGGTTGAGTTTCAGGCCCTGCTGGTTGAGACACTGGCCTTGGTGATGAGCCGCACTCACCCCCTGGCCGAGCGGCGCAGCATTGATCGAGAAACCTTGATGCGGGAATCCCTCGTTTTACTGACTCCTGAGTTTGCTACACGCGGGCAGATTGAACGCTATTGCCGTGAGTACGATCTGGACTTGAATGTATCAATGGAGTCCAACTCGCTCAATGCGGTGATTGAAGTAGTAAGGCGTACGGGTTTGGCGACCTTGCTGCCGGCTGCCATTGCTGGCAATAGCGAGTATCTGGTGGCCGTCAGCCTGGACCCGGCACCGCCGCAACGACGCGCGATCCTGATGCAGCGCAAGGGCGCTTATCAGTCGGCAGCAATGCGTGCCTTTATTGAGTTGGCGCTGAAATACGGTGCGGCCTCGACATTCTGATCGGGCATTGTGCGCTGGTCGCCAGGCGACCAGGCAGACCCTTTACAGAATCACACGCACGCTCTGCTCCAAGGGGCGAAGCTCGCTTTCGCGCGCGGGTTGACCCTGGCTTAAATGCGCCACCAGATCGACGGTGGTAGACAGGCGTGTCAGCATCAGACAGGTCACTTCCTTGCCGGCGACTCGGCTGCTGTGCCAGCAGCCGGGCCGCATGCACACGCCTTGCCCTGGAATGATCCGGAACGCTTTGAGGGTCTTCAGGTCCGGGCCGCCCTCGGGTGTACTTTGGGCCACGATATGAATCACCTCCCCGGTCAGCGGAATCAGAGCCTGCTGGGTCAGCAGGTGATTTTCCAGTGTCGTAATCGAGGGGTCCTGAATGCGGTAATTCACCCATAGCACTTCGGTCTGACCACTTGGACCTGTGTCAAAGGCGTGTTCGTGCCAGAAGTCAGTGGCGGCATTGCTAAATGCGGTTGTGGCTGGGGCAGTGGTCAAACCTTTACCTAACATCCAGCCGTAGGGGGCGAAAACCTCTGGGCTGAGAGACTGAGGGGTGAGGGTGATAGGGCTTGTCATGGGCATCACTCAAAGAAGTGCTAAGGCACCATAGTAACAAGACCGAGGCCTAGTGTCGGATTTGGCCTAGATCAAAAAGCCTGCATTTCGAGGGGTTATTGCGGAACTAAGTCTGGCATCCCCTGTCTTGAAGGAGGCTCGCGATGACTTGGCGGGCCAGTAAAGCCGCCTTTTTGCTCGGGCGGCTTCGCGCTGTTGGCTTTCATGATAAGGGGGTGCTGTGCTTGAAGCGGTTTCGCTGTCCTGCCGACGAGGGCAGCGTCGTGTGTTCTCTGACCTGAGTGTCAAGCTTGAAGCCGGCCAATGTTGTCTGGTCAGTGGCCCCAATGGCAGCGGCAAAACCAGCTTGCTGCGTATTCTGGCCAACATCGCCCAGGCTGATGCGGGGCAACTGCTTTGGCATGAGCGCCCTGTACAGCGTAATGACAGTGATTATCGCCGCAACTTGATGTATGGCGGGCATGCCCCCGGGCTGAATGCCAATTTGTCCGTGCAGGAAAACCTGGACAGCCTCTTGCTGCAGGATCGGGTTGCATGGGAGCGCCAGGACTACGATCAGGCTTTGCGGGCAGGCGGTTTGCTGGCGTACCGCCGCGTGCCGCTGCGGCAGTTGTCTGCCGGGCAGCGGCGGCGCGTATTTCTGGTGCGTTTGTCCCTGAGCAATCGCCCTTTGTGGATTCTGGATGAACAGCTCACCGCACTGGATAGCGCCGGCCAGCATTTCCTGGGCGAGCTGATTGCGCAGCATCTGCAAAGGCAGGGGGCCGTCATTCTGACCAGTCATCAGGCCTTGCCCTGGAAGCTGGACGTGCAGCACCTGGATCTGGGGTCGGCATGTTGAGTCTTTTCCTGGCCCTTCTGAAACGTGAATGGCGTCTGGCGGTGCGTCGCCCCGGTGACGTCCTGATCCCCCTGGTGTTCTTTCTGGTGGTGTGCAGCCTTTTTCCATTGGGAGTCGGTGCCGACGCCGCCTTGCTCTCCAAGATGGCTCCGGGCGTGCTGTGGGTTTCAGCCTTGCTGGCTACCTTGTTGTCGCTCAGTCGGCTGTTTGAGCAGGACGAGCAGGATGGCGCCCTGGAGCAGGTTCTGTTTTCTCATTTGCCTCTGGGCTGGTGGGTGTTGGGCAAGGTTCTGGCGCATACCTTGCTGACGGGCGTGCCCTTGCTGCTGCTGGCCCCCATTTTAGGCCTGCAATTTAGCTTGCCCCCAGCCAGTCTGGGGGTGTTGATGCTGTCGCTGGCGCTGGGCCTGCCTGTCCTGACTTTGCTGGGAGCGATTGGCGCGGCCTTGGTGCTGGGCCTGCGTTCAGCAGGGGTGTTGTTGGCTTTGTTGATTTTGCCTTTTTATGTTCCCGTGCTGGTCTTTGGCGCGGGGGCCGTGCAAGCGGTTCAGGCCGGGTTGGGAGCGCAAGCGCACCTGTCCGTTCTGGTCGCTTTTTTACTGTTGGCTTTGTTCTTTGCGCCCCTTGCTACGGCAGCGGCGTTGCGCCTTGCTCTTGAGTAAATGTCATGAATTTTTTGTATCGCTACGCCGCCCCTCAAAACTTTTATGCCCTGGCCGGACGCATGGTGCCTTGGGCTGCGTTTCTGGCGCTGCTGCTGTTTGTGGCGGGGGCGTATGTGGGCTTTTTCCTGGCTCCCACCGATTTTCAGCAAGGCGAGGGCTATCGCATTATTTTTCTGCATGTGCCCGTGTCATGGATGTCCATGCTGATTTATCTGGCCATGGGCTTCTGGTCCCTGATCTGCCTGGTTTTCAATAGTCGTACGGCCGCCATGATGGCTGCCGCGCTGGCTCCGACCGGCGCGATCTGTACGGTGCTGTCGCTGGTTACGGGCGCCTTGTGGGGCAAGCCCATGTGGGGCGCCTGGTGGGTCTGGGATGCCCGTCTGACGTCCGAATTGTTGCTGCTGTTTCTGTACATGGGGTTTATGGGCTTGCGCGGAGCGATTGACGATCCGCGCCGCGCGGACAAGGCCGCCTCCATCCTGGCCTTGGTCGGGGTGGTGAATGTGCCCGTTATCTATTTCTCGGTGCAGTGGTGGAACACCTTGCACCAGGGAGCATCGGTATCGCTGACCAGTTCGCCGTCCATGGCGACCGTCATGTTGACGGGCATGCTGCTGATGAGTCTGGCCATGTGGTGTTACTGCATTGCCATTGCACTGTACCGGGTGCGCAACTTGATTCTTGAACGTGAGGCGCATACCGCCTGGGTTCGCAACTTGCCGGAGGGCTGAGGATGCATTGGTCGAGTGTGAGCGATTTTTTCGCTATGGGCGGCTATGCCGTGTATGTCTGGGGTTCGGTGCTGGCCTGTGCCGTGCTGATCCTGGGCGAGGTGCTGGTTGCACGGGCAGGGCGGGCACGCGCCTGGCAGCGCGTGCGTGACGAGCGTGCTCTGGGAGAGCAAGGTCATGACTAAGCGACAGAATCGTCTGGTACTGATTTTGGGGGCTCTGGTGGTACTGGGCGCTGCGACGGCCCTGATCCTGAATGCCTTTCAAAGTAGTCTGGTGTTCTTCTTTACCCCTACCGAGGTCAGCCAGGGACAAAGCCCCGAGAACCGCACCTTCCGAGTCGGTGGCATTGTGCAGATGGACAGTATCCGTCGCGGTGGAGATCAAGGCATGGCCGTGAACTTTGTGGTCACCGATGGTGCGGCCCAGGTGCCCGTCAGCTACACCGGGATTTTGCCCGACCTGTTTCAAGAAGGGAAAGGCGTCGTGGCCCAAGGTCGCTTGAACGAACAGGGACATTTTGTGGCGGAAGAAGTGCTGGCCAAGCACGATGAGAACTACATGCCGCCGGAGGCCATGCACGCCATGGAGCAGGCCGAGCGTGCGAAACAAGGAGCTCAGCCATGATCCCGGAACTTGGGCACTTTGCCCTGATTCTTGCGTTTGTGCTGGCACTGGCCCAAGGCATTGTGTCCTTGTATGGGGCCTGGCGCGGCAATCTGGCCTGGATGGCCTTTGCCCGTCCAGCGGCCCGCTGGCAGTTTGGTCTGGTGGCCTTCAGCTTGCTGTGTCTGGCCTGGTCCTTTGCCAGTTTTGATTTCTCCGTGGCTTATGTGGCGCAGAATTCCAGCACCAAGCTGCCTTTGTTCTATCGCATTGCTGCGGTGTGGGGCGGGCATGAAGGCTCGCTGCTGCTGTGGATGTTCATGCAAACGGGCTGGGCCTTTGCCGTCAGCATTTATTCGCGCTCCTTGCCTGAGGCCATGCTGGCTCGTGTACTGGGTGTGCTGGGTCTGATCACGGCCGGTTTCTTGCTGTTTGTGCTGATCAGCTCCAACCCCTTCGAGCGCATGTTCCCGGTTCCGGCAGAAGGTCTGGATCTGAACACGCTCTTGCAGGATATTGGCCTGATTGTTCACCCGCCCTTGCTGTACATGGGGTATGTGGGTTTTTCGGTGGCCTTTGCCTTTGCAATTGCCGCTTTGCTGGCCGGGCGTCTGGATGCCAGCTGGGCGCGCTGGTC
Organism: Alcaligenes sp. HNGD-HTN06; assembly: GCF_049932565.1. Taxonomy (NCBI): domain Bacteria; kingdom Pseudomonadati; phylum Pseudomonadota; class Betaproteobacteria; order Burkholderiales; family Alcaligenaceae; genus Alcaligenes; species Alcaligenes sp. HNGD-HTN06. Next base: position 589,745 of record NZ_CP187782.1, read on the forward strand.
GCGTCCCTGGACGACAGCTGCCTGGCTGTTTCTGACCCTGGGTATCGCTGTAGGCAGCTGGTGGGCCTATTACGAGCTGGGTTGGGGCGGCTGGTGGTTCTGGGACCCGGTGGAGAACTCCTCCTTTGTGCCGTGGTTGGCGGGTACCGCCTTGATTCACTCTTTGGCGGTCACGGAAAAACGCGGCAGCTTCAAGAACTGGACGGTTCTGCTGGCAATCAGCACCTTCTCGCTGTCGATTCTGGGCGCCTTTCTGGTGCGCTCCGGTGTGTTGACATCCGTACATGCGTTTGCAACTGACCCGGCTCGCGGTGTGTTCATTTTGAGCCTGTTCGCCGTCATCGTTGGCAGCTCCCTGATCCTGTTTGCCTGGCGGGCGCCGCGTGTTGGCGCAGGTGGGCAGTTTGCCGTGGTATCGCGTGAATCCTTGCTGCTGGTCAACAACGTCCTGCTGGTCGTCGTGACGGGCACGGTTCTGTTGGGGACTTTGTACCCCCTGATTATGGATACGCTGGGTCTGGGCAAAATTTCCGTGGGGCCACCTTATTTCAACAAGGTGTTTGTGCCTTTGATGATCCCGGCGCTGGTCCTGATTGTGTTTGGTGTGCTGGCTAACTGGAAGCGGGCCAACTTGATGGACATCGTGCGCCAGTTGGCCTTGGTGATTGTGTTCAGCGTGGTGCTGGGCGCAGCCATTCCTTTGCTGTACGGCCAGTGGCAGGGTACCGCCGCTTTGGGCGCCGGCCTGGCCATGTGGATTGTGCTGGGCAGCTTGTTTGATGTGGTCAAGCGTGTGCGCGCCACGCGTTCAGGCGTGTTCTCTCAGCCGCGCAGCTGGCTGGGCCAGCATCTGGCTCATATCGGCGTGGCCGTCTTTGTGCTGGGGGTGACCATGGTCAGCCACTACGAGACAGAAACCGATGTCTTGTTGCAGCCTGGCCAGACGGCGCAGGTGGGCGCGTATGACGCGCGCTTTCAGGGCGTGCGTATTGTGCCCGGCCCGAACTACTCGGCCGAGCGTGGCACGGTGGAGCTGCTGCAGGACGGCAAAGTAGTGTCGACCTTGTACCCGGAAAAGCGTACCTATCTGTCCTCGGCTTTGCCCATGACGGAATCGGCGATCAACGCCAATGGCTTGCGCCATATTTACGTGGCGCTGGGCGATAACTTTGAGCAGGGTGGCTGGAGTGTGCGTCTGTACTACAAGCCCCTGGTGGACTTTATCTGGCTAGGCTGTTTGCTGATGGCCCTGGGCGGTGGACTGGCAATAAGTGATCGACGCTATCGCGCCAGGCAAACCCGTGCCGCTGTGCAGAGCAAAGCCATGAATACGCAGGTACAGGCATGAATCGTTTTACTGTTCCTCTGATTGGCTTTGTCCTGTTGCTGGTTTTTCTGGGCATCGGTCTGACGTTAAAGCCGAGCGAAGTGCCTTCACCGTTACTGGACAAACCTGCACCCTCTTTCAGTTTGCCTCAGTTGCACAATCCCGAAGTCAGCTTTTCGGGCGAGCAGATGAAGGGGCGTGTCTGGCTGCTGAATGTGTGGGCGTCCTGGTGCTATCCCTGTCTGACCGAACACCCCTTTATCAAAGAGCTGTCCACTGAGCACAAGGTGCCGGTGGTGGGGTTGAACTACAAGGACGTGCCTGAGGAAAGCCGCGAGTGGCTGCTGCGCAACGGCAATTCTTACGAAGTGTCCGTTATGGACAGGGATGGCCGCGTAGGCATTGATTTTGGCGTGTATGGCGTACCGGAGACCTTTGTCATCGACAAGCAGGGCATTGTGCGCTTCAAGCATATCGGCCCTGTCTCGCGTGAATCCATGGAGGAGACCTTTTTGCCCTTAATCCGTCGTTTGGAGCAAGAGCCATGATGATGCGTGTATGGATGGCCGCTTTCCTTGCCAGTATGTGGCTGCTGGTACCGACCGCTCAGGCGCAGTCTGACGCGCAGGGAGCTCAGGAGTCAGTGATGTTGGAAATTGCTGCTGAGCTGCGTTGTCTGGTGTGCCAGAACGAGTCTATTGCGGCTTCGCGTGCCGAGCTGGCTGTGGACTTGCGCCATCAGATCATGGAGCAGTTGGGGCAGGGCCGCAGCCCGGATCAAATCCGCTCGTATATGGTGGACCGCTACGGTGACTTCATCTTGTATCGCCCGCCCTTCAAGTCCACCACGGCACTGCTCTGGCTGGGACCAGCCCTGTTGTTACTGACTGGCTTTCTGGTTTATGCCTTTACCCTGCGCCGTCGACGCCGTGCGGGTGATGAAACGGCCCTGACGGATGAGCAACGCCGTCAAGCCGATGCCCTTTTGCAGGGTTCTTCTCGGGATGAACAATCGTGACTATTGTTTTTTATAGCGTAGCCGCGCTGCTGGTACTGCTGTGTGCGGCCTATCTGATGCTGAGCGTCAAACGCAAGCCAGCCTTGCAGCGTGTGGTTGAACACAAGCAGGCGAACCTGGCGATTTTGCGCGAGCAGTTGAAAGAAATTGAGCGGGACAAGCAGGCCGGTGTCTTGTCCGCTCAAGATTTCGAGCAGGCGCAGATGGATTTGCGTCAGCGCGTACTGGAAGAGAGCGAAGGGCTTAAAACGGAGACTGTTCAGCACACTGGCGCCCCCAGGCTGGCCTGGACCCTGATGATCAGCATCCCGATTGCTGCCATCGCCCTGTACTTTTATCTGGGTAACCCGGTGATGCTGGACCCTGCCGCCGTGCAGCAACAGGCTAACGCACAGCCCGTGGATATTGAGGCCATGGTGGCCCGTCTGGAACAGCGTCTGAAAGAAAACCCGGATGACCCGGGGGCCTGGTTGATGATGGCCCGCTCGCACCGTTACTACGGTCGTCATCAGCAAGCGGCAGAGGCCTATGCCAAAGCCATGCCGGTGGTGGACGGAGACCCGACGGCACTGGCTGAATATGCCGAGTCCATGTTGCTGGCTGGAATCGACACCCTGGATGGGTTGCCCGGCCGTTTGGTCAAACGTTCCCTGGATCTGTATCCGGAAGAGCCCTTGGGCCTGATGCTGGCGGGGGCTGCGGCTTTGCACAAGGAGCAGTATCCGGCCGCCATCGATTACTGGCAGCGTTTGCTGGCGCAGTTCCCGCCCGATTCGGAAACCGCCAAGGTCGTGAATCAGGGCTTGCAACTGGCGCGTGAGCGTATGCGTATGCCAGCGAACTCGGAACCGGAACCTGCCGCGGCTCCCTGATATGGAAATAGCGTCTCTGGATTTGGGCCTGATTGCCCTGATAACGGCGTTTCTGGCGGGCATGGCTTCGTTTTTGTCCCCCTGTGTCTTGCCTTTGGTTCCCGGCTACCTGTCCTATCTGGCCGGGGACGGCCAGGTATATACCCGGGTCAAGCGCAGCCAGTTACTGGGCCGCAGCGTGTGCTTTGTTGCCGGCTTTTCGCTGGTGTTCATTGCCTTGGGGGCCAGCCTGTCTTACCTGGGCCAGCTCTTGATGGCCTACCGCTATGAGTTGAATGTGGCGGCAGGCGTGATGGTGGCCTTAGCCGGTTTGAGTGTGATGGGTGTGCTGCGCATGCCCATGAGTCTGCAACGGTACTACCGTTTTGAGTCCGGTAAAGCGGCGGGCCCCGGTGGCGCAACGCTGATGGGGCTGGCATTTGGATTTGGCTGGACTCCCTGCATCGGCCCGATTCTGGCTGGCATTCTGATGATGGGGGCCAGTACCGCCAGCGCAGGCAAAGCCAGTATCCTGCTGTCTGTATATGCGTTGGGCCTGGGTGTTCCCTTCATTCTGGCCGCGTGCTTTTTGACGCCCTTTTTGCAGCGCATGACGCAAATTCGCACGATTGGACGCTATGTGCGTTGGGGTGCGGGTCTGGTGTTGATTGTGATGGGCTGGGCCATGGCAAGCGGTGAACTGGCCCGTTTTGCGATCTGGGTGCTCAAAACATTCCCGGTGTTAGGACAACTGGGCTAAGCCTTTGTCCGCCGGGAGTCCGTGCAGGGACTCCTCTGTGCTCAGGACGCAGTGCGGCGTCACTTTACGGCGGCATTGCCGCCATCCGCGAACAGGGCTGATCCGGCAACAAAACTGGACAAGGGGCTGGCCAGAAAGAGCGCAGCGGACGCAATTTCGTCTGCTTGGGCGATGCGCTTCAGGGCATGCAGCCCCGCTGCCCATTCCTTGGTGCTGGGGTCTCCGGCTATGTCTGTATCGGTGCCGCCAGGCAAGAGGGCATTCGCCCGGATGCCTTGAGCCGCATAGTCAGCCGTAATGCCTTTTACCAATCCCATGAGTGCGGCTTTTGAAGCCCCGTAGGCCGCCATGCCAGGAAGGCCCGCGCTGGTGCCGACAAAGCTGGAGGTGAAAATCAGTGAACCGCTGCCACGCGTGAGCATGGCCGGAATCTGGCTGCGGGCCCCTAGAAAGGCTGCGGTCAGATTGGTCTGGAGTGTGTGTTGCCATTCCTCAGGGCTTATCGCTACCAGAGGTTTGAGGGGGCCGATGATGCCGGCGTTATTGACGGCGATGTCCAAACCGCCGAATCGGTTCAGGGCGACTGCAACCAGCCGCTCATGGGTTTGGGCCTGAGTAATGTCGCCGACCACCAGCTCGACCTCTCCGCCATCGTGCCGGATGGTGCTGGCAAGTTCCTCAAGCAAGGCACCACGTCTTGCCGTCAGAACCAGTGCCGCCCCGTGGGCCGCAAACATCAGTGCCGTGGCGCGTCCGATACCCGACGATGCCCCCGTGACAATTGCCACTTTGCCATCCAGTAAAGCCATTTGTGAAACCTCCCACTGGGTTCATTGAGAGCTCACATCGTAATGATCCTGAGCTCGCGCGGAACTCCGTTTCTTGTTCTCGAATTCGGCAGGCTCAAGGCGTGAAGGAGACGGTTCGCATGACAGGCCTGGTGGCCGTGGCGTCGTGTTGTTTGGCAGGTATTGCAAGCGCGGGTATCTGTCCTGAGCGAGGGAGCCGCAGTTGCCGGGCAGTTGGCCCGTCCTCAGTCTTGTGCCTCGCGGCGCAGCAGCTCGCGTTTGCGTTCTACGCCCCAGCGATAGCCTGCCAGATCGCCGTCGCGTCGTACGACGCGGTGGCAGGGAATCGCGACCGCAAGGTGGTTGGAGGCGCAGGCCTGGGCCACGGCGCGTACTGCCTTGGGTGAGCCGATGCGATCAGCAATCTCGGTATAACTGGCCGTAGCGCCGGGTGGGATCTCGCACAGCGCACGCCAGACACGTTGCTGAAAGGCGGTGCCTTGCACATCCAGGGGCAAGTGCAAACCGATCGACGGGTTCTCGACAAAACCGACCACCCGGGCGATCAATTGCTCGAACTTAGCGTCGCAGCCAATCAGTTCGGCTTTGGGAAACTGGTCTTGCAGGTCGCGCAGCAATTGCTCGGGGTCCTCACCCAGCAAGATAGCGCAGATGCCGCGCTGGCTCTGAGCGACCAGGATGGCACCCAGCGAGCATTGGCCCACAGCAAAGCGGATGACGGCCCCGGCGCCGCCAGCCCGGTAGTCGCGCGCGCGCATGCCCAGCAATTGACCGGAGGCCTCGTAAAACCGGCTGTTGGAATTGAATCCACTGTCGTAGATCGCATCGGTAATGGAGGTGTTTGGGCTGCTCAGTTCTTTGCGCAGTCGGCGTGCCCGGGCGGCCGAGCTGTAGGCTTTGGGCGTCAGACCGGTTTCTGCCTTGAAGAGTCGATGAAAGTGAAAGGGGCTTTTGCCAACTTGCGCGGCCAGCTCTTCCAGTGACGGTGGGGTGTCCGAGGCCTCGATAAGACGGCAGGCGCGTGCGACAAGGGCCGCCCGCTCGGCGGCAGCGCTGCTCTGGTCTTTACTGGGATGACGGCTGCAACGGTAGCCGGCCGCCTCAGCCGCTTGGGCAGAATCGAAGAATTCAACGTTTTCACGTTTGGGCAGCCGACTGCCGGCACTTGGGGGACAGTACACGCCCGTTGTGCGCACGGCATAGACAAAATGGCCGTCGGCGGCGGCATCCCGCGCTTGTACGGCCGCCCAGCGCTGCTCGTCGGTTTCGTAAGCAAGGTCCGTCTTCATGGCAAAAGCCCTGTCAATGTTGATGACGACGCCAGAATACGCGGGTCTTTCATCGCCAGCACTCCGATTCTTGCGGTCAACGGCGGGTACCTCGGCCAAGGTGGCTGTTGTGATGCCAACCTTGCCAACAGGTGTTCTTGCTCCAGGCAGAGCACAAAGGCCGGTTGATACCGGCCTTTGTGGTGTGAATGCGTGGGCTGTGCGCCCGGCGCTGTGTGTCTACACCGGGCTGGGCGTGTAACCCGCTTCTTCAATCACTTTCAGGGCTTGTGCGCTATCCAGACCCTGCACGGTGACCTGATGTTTTTCCAGGTCCGTGCTGACCGTGGCTTGAGGCGCAACGGCCTGAATGGCCTCAGTGATGCTGCGTACACAGTGGCCGCAGGTCATGTCGGGAACAGAAAAGGTGGACATGGCTGACTCCTTGGATAAAAACAATGAAGCGAGCTTAAGGCTTGCCACAGGGGCAAGGTCAAGCCCTGTTTCCTAAAACAGGGCCGGTGCCATCAGACGGATCTGGTCAAGTTCCGGATTGCCCAGCCATTGAATTTGGCTGCTGTCCAAACCTAAGCCTGCTTCCTTGTTCTCCACGAACGCACCCTGGGTCAGGGTCTGCTTTTCCGTATCCATTAGAACGACATAGCTGGCACGGGGGCAGTCATGTGGTTTGCAGCCGGAAAAGACTTGATAGTCGCGTCCATCCAGAGAAACGGTTTGGCCTGGTGAGGCGGTGCCGAAGTCCTTGACCCAACTGGCATTGTTGGCCACGTCCTGCATCAGCTTTTGGTATTGCTGGGCGACGTGCGGATTGGACTTGGCCAGATCTGCCAGATAAACGGATTCCGGGGACTGTGCATGGCTCAGAAAGGGAAGGAGCAGGGCGCTGCCCAGGACCAGGCGGCACAGGGAATGGGAAATACGCATGGGATCTCCAAGAATGAGGCGAGCGCCCAGTTTAGCAGCCGACCAGCGGCGATACTGTTAACAAAATCAAGGAAAACGTGCATAAACGACGGTGTCCGCAGTCGTTATAGTGCTTATCCGTCCCTGCGATTGGCACAGGTTCGTGTTTCCTGTCGCATGAGCAGGATTTCGAGGAGGTGTAGGTAAAAACCACAGCTTGCCAGCAAAATTGTTTCATAACTAAACTATTTATAAATGAACGGTTGGCATGGTTGCATTTGTGGTTCGATCTGCTGTGCATCTTAGATAAAGACAGCCTATAAGCGCGGTGGCGCAAGGAGATAACATGAAAGGTATTGCATTGACCGTGGCCTTGGCTGCGGCTTTTGGCGGTTCTTTGGCTCAGGCCGAAACCATCAAAGTGGGGATGGCAATGGACACCTCGGGTCCGTTTGCTGCCGTGGGGGGCGAGGTTCGTGACGGTTTCAATCTGGCCATCAAGCAACTGGACGGCAAGCTGGGCGGCTTTCCGGCCGAGTTCATCCAGCAGGATATGGCCGGTAATCCCGACCAGGCCCGCCAGTTGGTCAATCGTTTCGTGCAGCGTGACAAGATCGACTTCTTTACCGGGCCTGTCGGCTCCAACGTGGCGCTGGCTGTCGCTCCTGCTCTGTTCTCGGCCAAGGTGCCTTACCTGACCAGCAATCCAGGCCCCAGCCAACTGGCCGGCGCAGGCTGCAATCCTTATTTCTTTGGGGTGTCCTATCAGAACGATGCGTTTGACGAGGCGGCCGGCAAAGTGGCGGCAGACCGCAACTACGAGAAGATGTTCATCATTGCTCCTGACTATCCAGCCGGCAAGGATCATCTGAACGGTTTCAAACGTGGGTATGGCAAACCGGTCAGCGATGAGCTCTACACCAAGCTCGGTCAGATCGACTACTCGGCAGAGCTGGCCCAGATTCGTGCCGCCAAGCCTCAGGCTGTGTTTTTCTTTCTGCCCGGCGCCATGGGCATCAACTTCATCAAACAGTTTGTGGCGGCTGGCCTGAACAAAGATGTGGTCTTGCTGGGCCCGGCTTTCTCGGGTGACGAGGACATCATCCCCGCCGTGGGCGAGCCGATTTTGGGCATGCTCAATACCGCGCAGTGGTCGCCTGATCTGGACGTTCCGGCCAACAAGACCTTTGTGGAGGAGTTTCGCAAAGCCTACGACGGTCGTTACCCCTCAGTGTATGCCGCGCAGGCCTATGACGTGATTCTGGCGATCGATGCCGCAGTCAAGCAAGTGGACGGCAAAGTCTCGGACCGTGAGGCGGTGCTCAAGGCATTGAAAGCGGCCGACTACAACTCGGTGCGTGGCCCCTTTACCTACGGCAACAACAACTTCCCTATCCAGGCTTATTACCTGCGTGAAGTGGTCAAGGACCAGGATGGACGTCTGGTCAACCGTATGGTCAGCAAGGTGTTTGACTCCTACCAGGACGTCTACGCCAAAGATTGCAAACTTAATTAAGATTCACAGGTGGTAAAAGCATGTCGCTCATTCTGATTAGCGAGCAATTGCTGAATGGTTTGCAGTTTGGTTTGATGTTGTTTCTGATTGCCGCGGGCCTGACATTGGTCTTTGGCATTATGGATATCATGAACCTGGCCCACGGCTCCCTCTATATGGCGGGAGCCTATGTGGCCGCGGAAACCATGCAGCGTACAGGGTCTTTTACCGCCGCCATTGTGGTGGCGGTGGCAGTGACAGCCCTGGTCGGTATTGCCCTGGAAATTCTCATTCTGCGCAAGCTGGTCACTCGTGACCACCTGGCTCAGGTACTGGGAACCTACGCCGTTATTTTGATCGCCAACGATGTGGTCAAAATGATTTGGGGGCCAACCCCCGTAATGTTGAATATGCCCGCCTTGTTGTCCGGGCCGGTAGAACTCTTGCCTGATTTCCTCTATCCCGCCTTCCGTCTGATGATTATTGCGGTTGGTCTGGTGATGGCGCTGGCCTTGTATGCCTTCGTGACCAAAACACGAGCCGGTGTGCTGGTGCGGGCAGGCGCCTCCAACCGGCAGATGGCCACCCTGATGGGTGTGCGGGTGCCTATTTTGTTCCTGGGCGTGTTCACGCTGGGCGCCGCCTTGGCTGCGCTGGCCGGTGCGCTGCTCGGCCCGATTACCGCGGTTCAGATCGGTATGGGCGAGGATATTCTGATCCTGGTTCTGGTCTGTATCGTGATCGGTGGGATCGGCTCGATTCGCGGCGCTTTTGTGGGCGCTCTGCTGGTGGGGATGGTCGATACTGCTGGCCGTGCGTTCCTGCCCATGTTGCTGCGTAATATCTTCCCGGCTGACGTCGCTTCCAGCGTCGGGCCTACGATTGCTGCCATTTCGATTTACGTTCTGATGGCGGTGGTTCTTGTTTTCCGTCCTTCGGGCCTGTTCCCGGCGCGAGGTTAATGTATGTCTACTTCGCGTATTTTGTCGGCCCTGGTGCTGCTGGCTTTGCTGGCCTTTCCCTTGATTGCACCGATGTATGGGCTTGAGTTCTACATTTCGTTTGTTCGCCGCATTTTTATCTATGCCCTGGCGGCCAGTGCCTTGAATTTGGTGCTGGGCTATGGCGGGATGGTGGCGCTGGGTCATGCCGCCTTTTTTGGGGCAGGGGCCTACACCGTCGGTATTCTGGCCACAGAAGGTGTGCAAAGCGGCCTGGTCGCCTGGCCTGCTGCCATGCTGATCTCCGGTCTGCTTGCGTTCCTGACGGGGGCGGTGTCGCTGCGTACCCGTGGTGTGTACTTCATCATGATTACCCTGGCCTTTGCCCAGATGATCTTTTATATGTTCATCTCCTTGCGCCAGTACGGGGGTGAGGACGGCCTGAATATGTATAGCCCCTCGTCGCTGCCCGGAATCGATCTGAGCAATGACCTGAGCTTTTACTACCTGGTTCTGGCTATCCTGCTTGTGGTTCTGTTCCTGTTCAACCGTCTGGTCAATGCCCGTTTCGGACAGGCCTTGATGGGCACCCGTGAAAACGAAAGTCGCATGACGACCCTGGGTTACCCGGTCTATCGCATCCGTTTGACGGCGTATACCCTGAGTGGCGCCATCATGGGCCTGGCCGGCGCCTTGCTGGCGAACCACAACCTGTTTGTCTCGCCCAGCCTGATGAACTGGACCCAGTCGGCCGACCTGATCATCATGGTGCTGGTCGGGGGGATTGGACTGTTGTATGGCGGTGCGCTGGGGGCGTTCGTGATGTTGGTGCTGGAAGAAATCCTGCGCAACTGGACGGAGTACTGGCATATGCCGCTGGGTATTTTGTTGCTGCTGGTGGTGTTTTTCGCACCCAAAGGACTGGCCGGACTGGTACGTGTCCGTTCGGCTGCTGATCCGGCAACGGCCGCCAAGGAGCAAGCATGACGAACACGATAGCCGCCGCCAAGGCGGGCAGCGGCACAGCCGCTTTGCAAGCCCGTGGTCTGATGAAGCGCTTTGGTGCTTTGCAGGCTACCAATGATGTTTCCCTGGATCTGGTTCCCGGTGAAATCCATGGTCTGATCGGCCCGAATGGGGCCGGTAAATCGACCCTGATTCACTTGTTGTCGGGTACCCTGAGCCCGGACTCGGGGCAACTCTTGCTGGGAGGGCGCGATGTGACGGCCCTGTCCGGTCACCAGCGCGTTGCCGCTGGGCTGGCACGGTCCTTCCAGATCACGAATATCTTCAAGAACTACACGGTACTGGATAACTTGGTACTGGCCCTGCAGGCCTGTAGTGGCAGCAGTTTCCGCTTCTGGCGTGCGCGGCAGACGGAAACCGAGCTGTATGAACAAGCCCGTGCCCTGGCTGCCGAATGCGCCATTGATGCCTCGCTGCTGCATACCCAGGCCGGTGTTTTGCCGCATGGCGAGCAGCGCAAGGTGGAGTTTGCCCTGGCCTTGGCCAGCCGGCCGCAAGTCCTGTTGCTCGATGAGCCTATGGCAGGCATGGGGCCGGACGAAACGCTGCGCTTGACCGAGCTGATCGAGACCATGCGCGGCAAGGCCACCATGTTGCTGGTCGAGCACGATATGGAGGCGGTGTTCCGCCTGGCTGACCGGATCTCCGTGCTGGTGGCTGGCCACATTATTGCGACTGGTACTGCGGCCGAGATCCGCGACAACGAGGCGGTGCGCCAAGCTTATCTGGGCGACGATGACACGCCAGCTCCAACCAAGGTGGAAAGCCATGCTTGAAACGACTCAATTACAAAGTGGCTATGGCGCCAGTCAGGTGCTGTTTGGGGTGGATCTGTCCATTCGCAGCGGTCAGGTAGTGACAGTGCTGGGTCGCAATGGCATGGGCAAGACCACCTTGCTGAAAACCATTCTGGGCCAGTTGCCCGTGCGCGGCGGCGATGTGAAGTTCGACGGCCAGTCCATTGCAGGCTGGAATCCGGACCGTATCGCCCGGGCCGGTATCGCCATTGTGCCTGAAGGGCGTCAATGCTTTCCCAACCTGACGGTGGCCGAGCACCTGACGGCCTTTGCCTGCAATCGCAACCCCAAGGCGCACAAAACCTGGACGCCTGAACGTGTCTATGATTTTTTCCCGCGTCTGCGGGAGCGTGCGTCCAATATGGGCAATCAGCTCTCGGGTGGTGAGCAACAAATGCTGGCCATTGGCCGTGCCTTGGTCACCAACCCCAAGCTGCTGATTCTGGATGAAGCATCCGAAGGTCTGGCGCCCAAGGTACGTGAGGAAATCTGGAACTGTCTGGCCGTGTTGCGTGAAGAAGGGCAGACCATCTTGCTGATCGACAAATATGTCGAGCGCCTGATGGCCTTGTCGGATCACCACATTATTCTGGAACGGGGCAAATTGGTCTGGCAGGGAAATTCTGAGGCACTGGGAGCGGACCGCACGTTGTGGACACGCTATCTGGGCGTGTAAAAAACATAATTTGCAATAATTGTCCTCAAACCGCCTGGTCGTGCACAGGCGGTTTTTTTGTCTCAGACTTTGAAGTTTCATAGGAGCGGCTTGTCAGGCAGGGGGACTTTTCACCGAAAGTTCCCTAACGATCTGAAGAAAGATTCTTTCCTTGCGATGTATCAATGTGTAATGAAATGGCATTCCTTACGATGTCCATAAGGCCAGCAGGGTTATGCGTCCTACCCGGACTCCTTACTGGCAGGAAGCTCTGTCATCCCATAAGGAAGTTGTTATGAAATTACGCCTGTTCACTCTCTCTGCTCTGGCTGCCGGTTTGTTGCTGGGCACTGCCGCGCAGGCCCAGGAAAATGAACCTGTACAGCCCATCCCTGCCGCCGTTGTCACGGACCCTGCATGGGTGGAGCTGGGTAAAAAGCTGTGGTTTGAGCCCCGTTTGTCACGCTCGGGTTTTATCTCCTGTAATTCCTGCCACAACCTGAGCATGGGGGGCACGGACAATATCCGCACCTCTATTGGGGATCGCTGGCAGGAAGGCCCGATCAACTCACCGACCGTCCTTAACTCCAGCCTGAACCTGGCCCAGTTCTGGGATGGTCGAGCCAGCGATCTGAAAGAGCAGGCCGGCGGCCCCATTGCCAACCCGAAGGAAATGGCATTTACACATGAACTGGCCATGGAGTTTCTGAGCTCGATCCCCGAGTACAAGGCCGAGTTCAAGCAGGTATTTGGCAAGGACGATTTCGGTATTGATGAAGTCACCTCGGCGATTGCGGCGTTTGAAGAAACCCTGGTGACCCCGGACTCCCGCTTTGACTTGTGGTTAAAGGGTGACAAAAAAGCCATTACAGATCAGGAACTGGCCGGTTATCAACTGTTCAAAGGCAGTGGCTGCGTGGCTTGTCACAATGGTCCCAACCTGGGCGGCACCTCTTTCCAGAAAATGGGCCTGGTCGAACCCTACCAGACCACGAACCCTGCAGAAGGTCGTGCAGCTGTAACGGGCAAGGATGCCGACCGTTTCAATTTCAAGGTGCCCACGTTGCGTAACGTGGAGTTGACCTACCCCTACTTCCATGACGGCGCGGTCAATACTCTGACCGAAGCGGTCGACACCATGGGCCGGCTGCAGCTGGGACGCAGTTTCACTGCGGAAGAAAATGCCCAGATCGTGGCGTTCCTGAAAACGCTGACGGGCAAGCAGCCTGAAATCACGTTGCCTATTTTGCCCCCATCGCGTGACAACACACCCCGTCCGGTGCCATTTGGTTCCTGATAGGGAGCTGTTCCGCGGCGGCCGCTAGTGATCCGGCGCCGCCTGTACGACTAACCCAGGACTTGGAAGCAGTTTTCCAAGCCTGGGTTTTTGCTGTTGGGCGCGGATTGAGGGACCGGTTCTGCCCTCCGTCCACCAATCCCCTGTTGCTATTGTTGATGCTCACTCAGTCAGGTCAAAAAAATAGTACCATTTAGATACTATTTAAATGACTGGAACCATCATGAGTCGCATTGTCCTGTTTGAGAACATTCATCCTAGCGCCCGTGAAGTTTTTGAGGCGGCGGGCTTGACCGACATTCAGACCTACAAGGGAGCCTTGTCGGGTCAAGAGCTGCTGGAGGCTGTCAAAGGCGCAGAAGTTGTGGGCATCCGTTCCCGCAGTCAGTTTGACCGCCGGGTGCTGGAACAGGCAGACCAGCTCAAAGTGCTGGGCTGCTTTTGTATCGGGACCAACCAGGTGGACCTGGAGCAGGCTCAAAACCGCGGTGTCCCGGTCTTTAATGCGCCGTTCTCCAATACGCGCTCGGTTGCCGAGCTGGTGCTGGGTGAGGCCATCTTGTTGCTGCGTCGTATCCCCGAGAAAAACCTGCGTGTGCATCAGGGCTTTTGGGACAAAAGCGCCGATGGTGCCTTCGAGATTCGCGGCAAGACGCTGGGTGTGATTGGTTACGGCAATATCGGCTCTCAAGTCGGCACCTTGGCAGAGGCCTTGGGTATGCGCGTGCTCTATCATGATGTCGAATCCAAGCTTCCTCTGAGCAATGCGCGTGTTTACGGCAGCTTGAAACAGATGCTGGCTGAATCTGATGTAGTGACCTTGCACGTTCCCGGTGGCCAGGGAACGCAGAACATCATGAATGCCGAGACCATCGCGGCCATGAAGCCGGGTTCCATTCTGATCAACGCCTCGCGCGGTACGGTCGTGGACATTGATGCCTTGCATCAGGCGCTGGTCAGTGGCCATCTGGCAGGGGCGGCGCTGGACGTTTTTCCAGTCGAGCCGAAAAGCGTGGACGAGCCCTTGAAGAGCCCGTTGATCGGTATGCCCAATGTTATTTTGACACCGCATATCGGCGGTAGCACGCAGGAGTCGCAAGAGAATATCGGCCGTGAAGTGGCGGAAAAGCTGGTCAGTTATCTGCGCAGTGGTGCGACCAAGGGGGCCGTGAATTTTCCGGAGGTGTCGTACTACGACATCCAGGGGGCGGTTCGTTTGCTGCATGTCCATCGCAACGTGCCGGGGGCGATGGGCAGCCTGAACAATATTCTGGCTCAGCACGGCATTAACATCACTCGTCAGCAACTGCAAACGCAGGGCGAGTTGGGTTATGCCATGACAGACCTGGATCGTGTGCCTGATCAGGAGGTGCTCGATGCAATCCGCGCGCATCCCGGCACGGTTCGTAGCGATTTGATTTTCCCGGCGTAAGACGAGCCCTTAGATCGTGAAAATGGCCCCGGATTCCAAGGAATCCGGGGCCATTTGCCACCTGCTGCGCTGCCACCTGCTGCGCTGCCACCTGCTGCGCTGCCACCTGCTGCGCTGCCACCTGCTGCGCTGCCACCTGCTGCGCTGCCACCTGCTGCGCTGCCACCTGCTGCGCTGCCACCTGCTGCGCTGCCACCTGCTGCGCTGCCACCTGCTGCGCTGCCACCTGCTGCGCTGCCACCTGCTGCGCTGCCACCTGCTGACTAGCGCTCTCCTGTGTGCCCGCTCAGGCGGAGTGTAGGGACCGGGTTGGCCAGGCGATGGTCTGTTCGGGGCTGCTGCCCGGAACAATAATGTCACGCAGGGTGTAATTGTCCAGATAGCTCAGGAACTGGACCAGGGCCTGCTTGAGAATGCTGCTGAGATTGCAGCGCCCACTCAGAATGCAATGGGTGCCGCTGCCCAGGCATTCCACCACGGCAAGATCTGTTTCGGTGTAACGGACCAGCTCGCCCAGATTGATGTCCTCGGCAGGGCGTGCCAAGCGCATCCCACCATTTTTTCCTCGCTGCGTCTGAATCCAGCCGCCCTTGGCAAGCAGATGGGTTACTTTCATCAGGTGGGCCTGGGAAATCTGGTGGTACTGGGCAATTTCCGCGATGGTGCAGAGCCTGTCTTCATTCTGGCCCAGATACATCAATTGACGCAGGGCATAATCGGTAAGATTGGTCAGACGCATGATCAGGGCAGTTGCAACTCTGTGGCTACTTGGGTGGGGTTGTGCTGGAACTGGTAGCCAAACCAGAAGCTGCGGGCGATGCGCTGGGCATATTCCAGTGCCAGCTCGGCCATGGCCCGGTTTTCACGCTCCTGGCAGGTTTCTTTGAACAGACGCAACCATTGTTCAAAGTGACTGGCTTGAATGTGCTGGAGCGACAAGTGCTTGGCCATCGGGTTGCCATTGAAGCCGTCTGTCTTGAGCAGCAAGGAGGACCAGAACTCCTCCATGACGCCCAGATGCGTATCCCAATCCTTGATGCGTTCTGAAAAAATCGGGCCAAGAACATCGTCCATCCGGATACGGTCATAGAAATCCCAGACCAGATCATGAATTTCCTGGCGGGTACATAAAGGATTGAGAGCCATAATATTTTGAATTTAAAGATATATATTTTATCTATCTTATTGGCAGCGCTCGCCGGGGTCAAGCCGGAAAGGAAACATCTGGTTTACACACATTGCTGTGCTTGATTTCACGCAGATTCAACGCCTGTGTCCCTACACTCGACTGCAGTTTCAGAAGTGTAGATGTAGCGTTCTGAACGCTTGGCCGGTCAAGCCGGCAGGGCAAAGGTGGATCAGGTTTTGAACAGCGTTCTTTATAAAACACAAGTATCACGGAAGGTAAATTGCACTAGGCGGGCTGGCAAGCTACGATTACTTTTTGTTGGCTGAATCCTATTTTGTTACAACATGGTGCGCTAGGAATAATGATTACAAAAAGACAGGCCCAAACGCTTTCTTGCGTCATCCCTGGTTTGAATGAAGCAGAAAACCTGCCCGCTTTGCTGCCGGTTCTGGTGGCGAAGTTGCGCGAACTGGTCCCGGATTTTGAAATCATTTTCGTCGATGATGGCAGCACGGACGCAACCCCGTTGGTGGTTGAGCAGTTGCGGCAAACCTATCCTCAACTGGTGTATCTGCAGTTATCCCGCAACTTTGGCAAAGAAGCGGCGTTGACGGCAGGTCTGGAGGCCAGTCGCGGGCAGGTCGTGGTGTGTATGGATGCGGATTTGCAGCATCCCCCCGCCTTGATTGAAGCCATGTTGGAGCGTTGGTCCACGGGTCTGGAAATGGTCTATGCCGTGCGCGAAACCCGCGATGACGAGACCTGGATGAAGCGGGCTGGCACCAGCTTGTTCTACAAGCTCATGCGTACGTCCAATGGCTTGCGGGTGCCACGCGACGCGGGGGATTTTCGCCTCATGGATCGTTGTGTGGTCGATGCCTTGTTGGCCTTGCCCGAGCGCAGCCGTTTCATGAAAGGCTTGTTTGCCTGGGTGGGCTTTCCTTCCGAACCTATTTATTACTCGCCTGCGGAGCGTCTGCATGGTGTTAGCCGCTTTCGTCCTGCAAAGTTGTTGCGCTTTGCCGTGGACGGTCTGACGGCCTTCACCACCTGGCCGCTGCGCTTGCTAAGTTTGCTAGGTGCGATACTGGCCATGCTGTCATTCAGTTATGGCTTGTTCATTATCTTTAAGCATTTGCTCTATGGCGATGCGGTGCGGGGCTGGGCCAGCTTGATTACGGTGGTGCTGTTTTTTGCCGGCGTGAACATGCTGTCGCTGGGTGTCGTGGGCGAATATGTCGCCAGCATCTTTGCCGAGGTCAAAAACCGGCCCTTATATCTGGTTCATCGCCGTCGGGGGCAGGGCTTGTCCTCCGTTCCCGTGCCGTCGCAAAGCCAGGAGCCGAACGCCTCCCAGCGTCAGGCTCCATCAGGGGATTGAAGGTGATTTTTGCCGTTTAATGGGCAAAATGCCGTCAAATGTAATTGAACGCTACAACGATATTCTGATTCATGTCGACAGCCACGACAGTGGCTGCCTCACTCTCTTGGTTTGATCGTGAACGATGAGTATCGATAATTCATTTTCCCCTTCTGGCGCAACGGTCCCACATGGGCAGTCTGATGGGATGGCCTGCTGGCTGCGCCGTGGCGTAGAGCGCCTGGGTACGCTGCCCAGCGCCTGGGTGGGACTGCTCGCACTGCTGTGGTTCGCTCTGACGCTGGGAGTCTACCCCTTGCTGATTCCGGACGAAGGACGCTATGTGGGTGTTGCCCTGTCCATGCTGGAGTCCGGTGACTATCTGGTGCCGCGTCTGGATGGTTTGCCTTTTTTTCATAAGCCACCGCTGCATTACTGGCTCACCGCCTTGAGTCTGAAAGTGCTGGGCGTCAATTTTGTCGGCGCCCGTCTGGTCCCGGCCCTGATGGCCGCGCTGCTGATTGCCGGAATGCATGCCTTTTTGAAGCGTCATGCCAGTCGGCAACATGCCGCCTGGACGGCTTTGATCCTGACCAGCAGTCCTTTGCTGTTCGGCGCTTCCCACTACGCCAATCTGGATATGACAGTGGCGGCCTTGATCAGCAGCTGTGTGCTGCTTGGTGCACATGCCGCCTTGCAAATGGAGCAGGGACGCGCCTATCGGCTGGCATTGATGGGACTGTATGTCATGGCGGGTCTGGCCTTTCTGGCCAAAGGCCTGATCGGGATTCTGATTCCCGGTGGCGTGCTGGTGTTCTGGTTGCTGGGGCGTGGTCAGTGGCGCGTCTTGCTGCGGCTGTTTTCCTGGACCGGCCTGGGCCTGCTGGCATTGGTGGCCACGCCCTGGATGTGGGTCATGCAAGCCCGCTATCCGGGATTTTTCGACTATTACATCGTCTACCAGCATTTCCAGCGCTTTCTGGAAACGGGTTTTAACAACCCGCAACCCTTCTGGTTCTACTTCGCCTTGATGCCGGTGGCCACCTTAGGGTGGACGCCCTTTTTGTTCCGGCGGGGCCGAGGCGCCGACCACACGCCGGATGGCTTGGGGGCGGTACGGGGGCTGATGTTGTCGGCTTTGCTGACGGTCCTGATTTTTTTCTCCATACCCACGTCCAAGCTGCTGGGCTATGTGCTGCCCGCCATGGGGCCCTGGGCTTTTTTTCTGACCGATGGTCTGATCCGCCAAAGCCAGCGGGAGGGGGAAGCGAAAGTAGCGCGTTTTGCTGTCGGGAGTGTGGCGGTTTGCCTCACGGTCTGTCTGGTCGCGGTATTGACCATGGTGCTACGTCCACAGGTCAATAGTCAGGCCTTGGGCCGCGTTCTTGCCGCCCAGTACCACAAGGGAGATCGTATCGTTTATCTCAATGACTACCGCTACGATCTGGGGTTTTATGTACCGGGCATGTCGAACGTCAGTGTGATGGGCCGTTGGGATGATCCGGAGATCATGCATACGGATAGCTGGCGTAAGGAGCTAGTGGAAGCGGCCCGTTTCGAGCCTCATCGCGGGGCGCAGATCTTGATAGACCGGCCAACCCTGCGCCAGCAGTTGTGCCGGGACCGGGCAGCCGTAGTGTGGCTGATCGGTGCGCCTGACGCGGTGCGCCAAAGCCAGGTGCTCAACCATGCCCAGCGCCTGTATGATGACCAGCGCATCGCCTTGTGGCGCTTTGATAGCGATGAGTACGAGCTTATGTGCGGCGAAACGCCCACAGTCGCCCAGCCAGAAATGTCAGCACCGCCAGGCCAATAAGAATCAAGCCCAGCAGCAGGTCGTAACGCAGGCCGGAGTGATTCAGCAAGAAAGCGTAGCTGGCTTCGTTCACGGCGAAGCCAGCAGCCGACACCAGAAAAAAACGGGATAGCGCGGGCAGGAAACGGGCATTCTGGGACCGGAAGGTCAGCCAGTAATGGCCGCCAAATGACACCAGAAAGGCAGTCAGCCAGCCAAAAAGATTGGCCAGCAAGGGCGACAGGCTCAGCGTTTGCACCAGGGCGATTACAATCCCCCAGTGCGTGAAGGCGGCCAGGGTGCCGACCAGAATGAACAGAATGATTTGACGAGACATAAAGCGAAAGCGGAGCGAGCGGTGGCCAAAGACAGGCAGATCAGTATATGCGCGGATGATTTCGGCATGGCCCAGGCAGTAGACGAGGCCATCTTGAGCTTGGCCCAGGCCCGGCGCCTGACAGGAACCTCCTGCCTGGTCGATGGGAACAGCTTTATACAAAATGCTCCAGCGCTGCGTCAGAGTACCTTGCAAAAAGGCTTGCATCTGAATTTTACCGAGTTTGCCGGACAAGCGGGTGTTTATGCGATGCCGCTCAAGCAGGTCATTATTCGCAGCCTGCTGAATCGTCTGGACAGCCAGAAGATCAAGGACAGCGTGGCCCGCCAGCTGGATAAGTTTGAGCAGGTCATGGGACAGGGGCCTGACTACATTGATGGGCACCAACATGTGCATCAGCTACCCATGATTCGTGAGGCCTTGTTGGCCGAAGTGGAGCGTCGCTATGCCGCCCGCTTGCCCTGGCTGCGCTATACCGGCGCTGATCGACTGGCAAGCGGCTTTGCGTTCAAGGACCGATTCAAGGCACGGATTATTGCGGCCCTCGGTTCCAGCCAGTTGTCACGCTTGGCCCGGGCCCGGGGGATCACCTTGAATACCGGTTTTACCGGTGTGTACGATTTCCAGGGAGGCAGGCAGCGCTACGGTGAACTGGTCAGGGCCTGGCTGGCTGTCATGCAGCATGGAGACAGCATGATGTGCCACCCCGCGCTACGCAGCGTGCCTGATGACCCGGTGGGCGCACAGCGGCTGGCGGAGTATGAGGTGCTCGCCAGCCCGCAGCTGCAACAATGGCTGGATCAGTACAGTCTGAGAATCGCCTGAACCGGGTTGCTAGACTTGGGTGGCAGGCAGGCTGTGGCTGCCTTCTCCCAGGCTGCGCTGCATGATGACCACATCAATCCATTGCTGGAATTTATAGCCCACCGCCGGTTGGGTGCCGACATGGGCAAAGCCCAGTGAACGGTGCAATGCGATGGAGCCCCGACTGTCATGGCCGGCGATAATAGCCACCATTTGTCGCCAGGGACCTTTTTCGCACTCCATCACCACTTGTTCCAATAGCGCCTTGCCCAGGCCTTTGCCAATCTGCCCCTGAGCCAGATAGATGGCGTTCTCTACCGTGAAGCGGTACGCAGGGCGGGATCGGTAGCTGGTGGCATAGGCATAACCGACGATTTGCCCATCCAGTTGTGCGACCAGCCAGGGCAGGCCCAGCTCCTGCACCTGGGTAAAACGGCGACGCATTTCCTGTTCGTCAGGCGGGCTTTGTTCGAAGGTCGCCGTACTGTGCAGCACATGATAGGCATAGATGGCTTGCACCGCCGCCATGTCTTCCAGACTGGCGGGGCGGATCAGCAAGGTGCTGGCCTGGCTGCCTTTAGGCAGGGACGAGGCGAAAGGGGCTTGCGTACTCTCGGGGGGGAACATACTATTTTTCCTTTGAACTGATTTAGTTTATCCCGACTTCAGGAGTGTCTATGTCCTTTCCACACCAGTTTTTGACCGAGCAATTGGCCGTCGCCCCTCAGTTGTCGGGAGAGGACATGCAAGCGGTAGCCGATGCGGGCTTCAAAAGCGTTATTATCAACCGGCCTGACCTGGAGGGCGGCCCCGATCAGCCTTTGTCAGCTGATGTGATGAAGGCCGCTCAGGCAGCAGGCTTGCAGGTAGAGTATCAGCCGGTGGTCGGTAGTGCCATTACCCCTGCTGATGTTGCCCGTTTTGGCCAATTATTGGAAGCCTTGCCAGCCCCGACCCTGGCCTATTGCCGCACCGGCACACGTTGTGCCGTATTGTTTCGCGCATTGAACGAAACCTGACCTGGCTCAAGGTTCAGGTGTTTATCCGCTTGTCCTGCGTCTGTAAGCAGCGCTAAGCTATCTGTCTCCATTCAAAGGGGTTATGCCATGTTCAAGAAAATTCTGATTCCAACTGACGGTTCCGAGCTCTCCTCTCAGGCAGCCAACAAGGGCGTGACCTTTGCCCGCCAAATGGGAGCCGAAATTCTGGCTTTGCACGTGACGCAGCCGTTTGCCGCCACGGTGGGTTTTGATGGTATGGCCGCGGCTTACGCCATCACCGACGAGGACTACGACAAAACCGCCAAAGAACAGTCACAAAAATACCTGCAGCAGATTTTGGATCGTGCCGAAACCGCGGGTGTAAAGGCGACCGGTAAATCCGTGTCCAACTTTAACGTGGCCGACGGTATTGTGCAGGTCGCCGAGCAGGAAGGGTGTGATCTGATTTTTATCGGCAGCCACGGCCGCAGTGGTCTGTCTCGCCTGTTGCTGGGCAGTGTCACCATCAAGGTGTTGAACATGGCCAAAAACACCGTACTGGTGTATCGCGTCAAAGAACACGACTGATCGTTTTCAGGTCCCTAAAAAAACCCGCCCAGGCGGGTTTTTTTATCTTCACAGCCTGCCGTGGCCAGGTCTGATCCGCGCGTTTACTGAAGAGGTATGGCATCAAAAAAGCTAGCCTGGGGGCTGGCTGTAGGCACAGTGGCCGCAGGCTTG
This sequence comes from Alcaligenes sp. HNGD-HTN06, assembly GCF_049932565.1. Lineage (NCBI taxonomy): Bacteria > Pseudomonadati > Pseudomonadota > Betaproteobacteria > Burkholderiales > Alcaligenaceae > Alcaligenes > Alcaligenes sp. HNGD-HTN06. Next base: position 611,491 of record NZ_CP187782.1, read on the forward strand.
CGCAGAGCCGGTTTATGGCTGGCGCGGCTCTAGCTGCTGCCTGTGCGTGAGGACAGCTTGCAGCACGATGGCGGTCAGCTCGCCATCTTCACTTTTGCCATTCGGGTGCTGCTCTACAAAATCCAGCAGGGAGCGACGCATGCGCGGGTCCCAGAATTTCTGTATATGGTCGGCAATTTCGCGTAGACCCTGCTCCCGATTGCTCAGGGTTTCAAAGAACTGGCCGATCTGGTTGGCCATGGGAATCAAAGGGACAATATTCATGGTGAGGTGGCCGAGGCAGACTCGGCAGAATTCAGGTAGTGGGGATGGCTGTACAGCGTGAAGCTGCGGTCACGGGCAAAGGCGGCCAGCATGACGCCCAGTTCATCGGCAATCTGTACAGCATAGGTGGTGGGGGCGGAGACGGCCACCACGAAACTGATGTCCATGGCAGCGGCTTTCTGGACCATCTCGAAGCTGGCACGGCTGGAAATCAGCACCATGCCAGAGCGGGGATCAATATCGTTGCGCAGCAGGTGTCCCAGCAGCTTGTCCAGCGCGTTGTGACGGCCAACATCTTCGCGAACGGCCAGGATATCGCCTTGCAGATTGCACCAGGCAGCGGCGTGAGTGGCCCCGGTCAGGCCATGCAAGGGCTGGCTGGAGCGCAAGGCATCCAGAGCCCGGAAGATGGCGTTGGCATCGGGCCGGTGATGGGGAGCTTGCAGACGGGGCAGCGCCCGGCGTACCTCGTCCAGGCTTTCCAGGCCGCACAGACCACAGCCTGTACGGCCTGCCAGCTGACGGCGGCGTGCCTTTAACTGATGCTGACACGCACTGGCAATCTCGATCTGCAACAAGCTGCCACGTTCGCCTTCCAGCACATCCACGCTGCGTATATCGTCTGCATCGCGGATGATGCCCTCAGTCATGGAAAATCCGTAGGCCAGATCTTCCAGATCGCTGGGACTGCATAGCAAGGCGCTATGGCTGATGCCATTGAATTCCAGGGCAACGGCTTGTTCGCGGGCCAGCATGTCCTGGTCCTCCTGGGGCAGGTTTCCGGTGTTGGCTTGCGCCGGGGTACGCGCCTGCCGCCATACGGTGGCAGGGGCACTGGCATCACGAAAATCTGCCTGGCTCACGTGGCAACTCCTTAAGGTCGGTTAGTACGCATCATACTTTCGCGACCGCCGGGGCATGCTCCGGCGAGCAGGGGTGATCCTCCGGGTCTGGCAGGTCCGCGGCGGGGACAGTCTCGCCTTGCAGGAGGCGCTGCTGAATCTCGTTGAAGCGGTTCCAGCGGTTTTGCCACGCCGAGTCGGACGTGACGCGTTGAATCTGCACAGCCGTCACTTTGTACTCGGGGCAGTTGGTGGCCCAGTCCGAATTGTTGGTGGTGACCACATTGGCGCCCGACTCGGGAAAGTGGAACGTAGTATAGACCACCCCTGGCTGCACCCGTTCGGTGACCGTTGCACGCAAGACCGTCTCGCCAGCTCGGCTCTTGACCGAGACTTTGTCACCACTGCGAATGCCTCGGTCCTCGGCATCTGCCGGGTGAATTTCCAGCAAATCTTCGGCATGCCAGGCGACGTTCTCGGTACGGCGGGTCTGAGCGCCCACGTTGTACTGCGACAAGATGCGACCGGTGGTCAGCAGCAAGGGGAACTTGCGGCTGCTGCGTTCTTCAGTCGGGACGTACTGGGTCAACATGAAGCGCCCCTTGCCTCGCACGAATTGGTCAATGTGCATGGTGGGGGTGCCATCCGGGGCCTGTTCGTTGCAAGGCCACTGCACGCTGCCGCCCAGTTCCTGAATGCGCTGGTAGGACACGCCGGTAAAGGTGGGGGTCAGGCGGGCGATCTCGTCCATGATCTGGCTGGGGTGATCGTAGCTCATGGGGTAGCCCAGAGCCCGGGCCAAGGCGCAGGTGACTTCCCAGTCGGCCATGCCGGCTTTGGGCTCCATGACCTTGCGCACGCGCGAGATGCGGCGCTCAGCGTTGGTGAAGGTGCCGTCTTTTTCCAGGAAAGACGAGCCAGGCAGGAAAACGTGCGCGTATTTGGCGGTTTCGTTCAGGAACAGATCCTGCACCACCACACACTCCATGGCGGCCATGGCGGCGGCCACGTGCTGGGTATTGGGGTCTGATTGAACAATGTCCTCGCCCTGGCAGTACAGCCCCTTGAAACTGCCACTTAAGGCGGCCTCAAACATATTGGGAATGCGCAGCCCAGGTTCGGACTGCAGGGGCACGCCCCAGGCCTGTTCAAATTGCTGGCGTACGCTTGTGTCGGAGACATGACGGTAGCCGGGGAACTCATGCGGGAACGAGCCCATATCGCAGGAGCCTTGCACGTTGTTCTGACCACGCAGCGGATTGACGCCCACGCCTTCGCGCCCCACGTTGCCGGTGGCCATGGCCAGGTTGGCAATGGCCATCACCGTGGTGGAGCCCTGGCTGTGCTCGGTCACGCCCAGACCGTAGTAAATCGAGCCGTTGCCGCCGGTGGCGTACAGACGGGCTGCACCACGGATGTCGTCCGCGGACACGCCGCAGATCTCGGCCATGGCTTCTGGCGAGTTCTGGGGCTGGCTGACAAATTGGCGCCACTCCTCAAAAGCGGCCGTATCACAGCGTTCGGCCACGTAGGATTCGTTGACCAGATTCTCGGTAACGATGACGTGAGCCATGGCGGTCATAATGGCGGTGTTGGTGCCGGGGCGCAGCGGCAGGTGGTAATCGGCCTGGATGTGCGGCGAGCTGACCAGCTCGGTCTGGCGCGGGTCAATCACGATCAGGCGTGCGCCCTGGCGCAAGCGTCGTTTCAGGCGCGACGCAAAGACGGGGTGTGCCGCGCTGGGGTTGGCGCCGATCACAATCACCACATCGGTGTGCATGACCGAGTCAAAGGTTTGGGTACCCGCCGATTCACCCAGTGTCATTTTCAGACCATAACCGGTCGGAGAGTGACAGACGCGGGCGCAGGTGTCCACGTTGTTGGTACCAAAGGCGGCGCGAACCAGCTTTTGCACCAGATAGGTCTCTTCGTTGGTGCAGCGCGAGGAGGTGATACCGCCCACGGCGTCACGACCGTGCTGATCCTGAATGCGACGGAACTCGGAGGCGGCGTAGTTGAGAGCCTCCTCCCAGGACACTTCCTGCCAGGGGTCGGTGATCTTCTTGCGAATCATGGGGTTCAGGATTCGATCCTGGTGCGTGGCGTAACCCCAGGCGAAACGACCTTTCACGCAGGCGTGGCCACGATTGGCCTTGCCGTCTTTCCAGGGCGTCATGCGAATGACCTTGTCGCCCTTCATTTCGGCCTTGAAGCCACAACCCACGCCGCAGTAAGCGCAGGTGGTGATGACGGCGTGTTCGGGTTGACCCAGGTCGATGACAGATTTCTCCATCAGCGAAGACGTGGGGCAGGCCTGGACGCAGGCACCGCAGGAGACGCAGTCACTGCCCAGAAAATCATCATTCTGGCCGGCAGTGATGCGCGACTCAAAGCCGCGCTTGTCTACGGTCAGCGCGAAAGTGCCCTGTACTTCCTCACAGGCACGTACGCAGCGATTGCAGACAATGCATTTGCTGGAGTCATAGGCAAAGTAAGGATTGGAGTTGTCGGTGGTGTCGTCCAGATGGTTGGCGCCGTCAAAGCCGTAGCGCACGCTGCGCAGGCCCACGACGCCGGCCATGTCCTGCAGCTCGCAATTGCCGTTGGCAGGACAGGTCAGGCAGTCCAGCGGGTGATCGGAGATGTACAGCTCCATCACGTTGCGGCGCAGCTTGTGCAAGGTGTCGTTTTCGGTCTGCACGACCATGCCTTCTTCCACTAGCGTCGTGCAGGAGGCAGGGTGGCCGCGGCGGCCTTCGATATCCACCAGACACAGGCGACAGGAGCCAAAGGCTTCTAGTGAATCGGTGGCGCACAGTTTGGGAATGTTGATGCCAGCCAAGGCGGCGGCATGCATCACGGAAGTGCCCACGGGCACTTCAATCAATTGGCCATCAATGGTCAGCTTGACCATCTCGGTCTGGGTCGAGGCTGGGGTGCCCAGGTCACGTTCGCGTACGGCGACTGTTTCTTTCATGGTGATCTCCGTCTTAGACCTTGGCCAGGTCCTGCTCGGTTTGCGGGGCCAGTCCAAAATCCTGGGGGAAGTGTTCCAGCGCGGACAGGACGGGGTAAGGGGTCATGCCGCCCAAGGCGCACAAGGACCCGGAGAACATGGTGTCGCACAGATCGCGCAGCAGCTCGACATGGTTGTCCATGTCTTCGCGGCGACGGATCTTCTGGATGGTTTCCACGCCACGCGTGGAGCCGATCCGACAGGGAGTGCATTTGCCACAGGATTCGATGGCGCAGAACTCCATGGCGTATTGCGCCATGTGGGCCATATCCACCGTATCGTCAAAGGCCACCAGACCACCGTGACCGACCATGGCATTGATCTTCATGTAGGCTTCGTAGTCCAGAGGGACATCCCACTGATGCTCAGGCAGATAAGCACCCAATGGGCCACCGACCTGGACCGCACGCAAGGGACGACCGCTGGCGCTGCCGCCACCGTAGTCGTACAAGAGTTCACGTAGCGTGACGCCGAAGGCTTTTTCCACGAGGCCGCCGTTTTTCAGATTACCCGTCAACTGGAACGCCAGGGTGCCGCGCGAGCGGCCCATGCCGTAGTTCTGGTAATAGGCACCGCCCTTGGCCAAAATGATGGGCACAGAGGCCAGGGACACCACGTTGTTGATGACGGTGGGTTGACCAAACAAGCCTTTGATTGCCGGCAAGGGTGGTTTGACTCGCACCATGCCGCGCTTGCCTTCCAGGCTGTCGAGCAGGGCGGTTTCTTCGCCACAAATATAGGCTCCTGCCGCTTTGCGCACTTCCAGATCGAACTCGCGCCCGCTGCCCTGTATGTTCTTGCCCAGCCAGCCTGCTGCACGCGCTGCCTCAATGGCTTCGTTCAATGCTTGCACCGCCAGCGGGTATTCGGAACGCACATAGATGTAGCCATAGGTCGCACCGACGGCCAGACCAGCAATCGTCATGCCTTCTACCAGGCAAAGCGGATCGCCTTCCATCAGCATGCGATCGGAGAACGTGCCCGAGTCGCCTTCGTCGGCATTACAGACAATGTATTTCTGCTGTGCCGGGGTGTTCAGTACCGTGTTCCATTTGATGCCGGTCGGGAAAGCCGCACCGCCCCGACCACGCAGGCCGGAGTCAGTGACTTCTTTCACAATGGCGGCCGGCTCCATGGCCAGCGCTTTGCTCAAACCTTCAAAGCCACCACAGGCCTGATAATCGGCCACGCTGACCGGATCAATAATGCCCACGCGGGCAAACGTCAGGCGTTCCTGATTCTTCAGGTAGGGGATGGCGTCCGTCAGACCGTGACACAAGGTATGTGCACCGCCTTGCAGGAAACCAGCGTCAAACAGGCCAGGCAGATCCTCGGTCTGGACAGGGCCGTAAGCCACACGGCCTTCTGCCGTTTGCACTTCCACCATGGGCTCCAGCCACAGCAAACCGCGCGAACCATTGCGCACAATTTGCACATCCAGACCGCGTTCCTTGGCCTGGGCCGCCAGTTGCCGGGCGAGCTGATGCGCACCCATGGCAACCGCCGCGGTATCGCGCGGAATATAAACGGTAATGGTGCTCATGATTGGGACTCCGGGCGGCTTAGCAGCGCGTCCAGCTTTGCGGGCGTAACGCGTGCGTGGGGAACACCGTCCAGCATGACGGCAGGAGACTGGGCGCACAGGCCCAGACAGTAAACAGGCTCCAGCGTGTACTGACCGTCCTCGCTGTTTTCATGAAAGTCACAGTTCAGACGGCGGCGGGCATGAGCGCTCAGTTCCAGTCCACCCCGCGCCTGGCAAGCTTCGGCCCTGCAGATTTCCAGGGTGTGAGTTGCGTGGGGCTGGCTGCGGAAATGGGCGTAAAAGGAGATCACGCCATGAATTTCTGCCCGTGACAGGGCGAGCTGCTCGGCCAGCACCGGCACCACGGAATCGGGAATACAGGCTAGCCGGTCCTGAATCGTGTGCAATATAGGCAACAAGTTACCTTTTTGACCGGCGTGCTCCTGCACGGCCTGCAAGGCAAGCTCTTCAGGTGTCAGGCCGGACCGGGCCTGTTCCTGCGCATGGGGGGTAGTTTGCATGTCCTGTGTGCGCGGTGCCCGGAACGGGAGCCTGCGCCTCCATATTTTTATGCACAGCCGTGCATATTATTTGATTGTGTTTTCCCCCGTAATCTAACCACTTAAGTACGTAACTTCAATAAGCAATTATTCGCATATATAATGTTTGGTACATGCAGCACAGAACATAAATACGAAAACACGACCGGTCTTAAAAAACACATGACCAAACAAAAATTCAAAGCCCGGCTGCGCTCTGAATGGATTCTGGAAAATGCAGACGGCGTTGAGCTTCCCATGGGAGACGTGCTGCGTCTGTTAGGTGCCATCGAACGATTGGGGCATCTGGCTGGAGCCAGCAAGGAATGCCGGTTTTCCTATAGACATGCCTGGGGCTTGTTGCGCAATGCTGAAAAACAGTTTGATGCGGCCCTGCTGGAGACGTCCCGCCGCAAAGGCACCAAGTTGACCGAGTTCGCCCAGCGTTTGCTGTGGGCGAACCGGCGTCTGGATGCGCGCCTGACGCCAACCCTGGAGAGCATGGCTTCCGAGCTGGAAGAGGAACTGGGTCGTTTGTACGCTCAACCCTTGGACCGTCTGCGGTTTCAGGCCAGCCATGGATTTGCGATTGAAGGCTTGATGCGCTTTGCCAACGAACGCGAGGGTTTGCCTCTGGAGCTGCGTTACCGCACCGCGATCGAGGCCTTGGCCTCATTGGAGCGCGGGGATTGCGATCTGGCCGGCTTTCAGGTGCCAGTGGGTGAGTTTGAGGCGGCGGCTTTGCGCCGGTACGGACAGTGGCTGTCACCGGCGCGTCACCGACTGATTTTTCTGTCTACCCGACGCACAGGCCTGTTTGTGGAAAAGGGCAACCCCAAGAACATCACGGGCATGGCGGATTTGCTGCGGCCCGATGTGCGCTTTGTAAACCGGCAGATGGGTTCCAGCACCCGCTTTCTGGCTACCTTGCTGCTGGGTCAGTTAGGGGTAAACACGAATGCGGTGCTGGGCTTTGAAACAACAGAATTGACGCATATGGCGGTGGCAGCGCATGTGGCCAGTGGCATGGCCGATACCGGCCTGGGCGTGGAAACGGCGGCCAGCCGTTGTGGGCTGGAGTTCATACCCCTGGCGCAGGAACGTTACTTCATTGCGCTCGAGCAGGAGTTGCTGGATAAGGCTCCTATGCAGCAATTGATGAACGTGATTGGCGGTTGCGCGTATAGTCAATTTATGGAAGATCTGGTGGGTTACGACCCACGGGGGCTAGGTCAGATCATGACGCTGGAACAGGCATTTGGGCGGGCTGCCGATTTGCTTTGGCGTTAAGCCCCTTTGCATGACGAAAACACACACCATGAGACGGGGACGAACCCTGTCCTTGAAAAAGAGAACACCATGAGCGATGAGCATGGGCCAAAACGTGAGCCTCTGTCTGTAGACAGCGCTCAGGCCAGGCCATATCAAGAGGCGAGTTCTTCGGATTCGGAGATCGCTTTCCCTGGGCGAGGCGATACGCCGCCCTCTGGATCGGAGCTTGCACAGGCGGTGCTAGCCCGCCCTGAGCAGACGCCGCAAACGGGCCGTGTCGACGCGTCCCGTCGCCCTACCGTGCGGTTTGCGCCGGTCGAGGGGCAACCCCGGGACAAACGTCAGCGTCCCTTGCGTGATTTGCGCATTTCCCTGACGGATAAATGCAACTTCCGCTGTACCTACTGTATGCCGCGGGAGGTATTTGGTACGGACTACGAGTTCCTGCCCCATTCTTCCCTTCTCAGTTTTGAAGAGATCGAGCGGGTGGCACGACAGGCTGTGTCGTTGGGCGTGCGCAAGCTGCGGCTGACAGGAGGCGAACCGCTGTTGCGACGAAACATCGAAGTGCTGATCGCGATGCTGGCCAAGCTGCGCACCCCGCAGGGTGAGCCGGTGGAACTGACGTTGACAACCAATGGCACTTTATTGGGTCGCAAAGCCCAGTCCTTGAAAGAGGCGGGCTTGAATCGTGTCACTGTCAGCCTGGATGCGCTCGATGACGCCCGTTTCACGCAGTTAAGTGACAGTGGCGTTTCCGTCTCCACGGTGTTGGAAGGCATTGCCAAGGCGCAGGCGGTAGGCTTGAGCCCGGTCAAGGTCAATATGGTGGTGCGCAAAGGTCTGAATGACGATCAGATTCTGCCCATGGTGGAACACTTCAAGGGTTCGGGCCAGATCCTGCGTTTTATTGAGTACATGGATGTGGGCACCAGCAACGGTTGGAACCTTCAGGAGGTGGTCAGCGGAGCGGAGATAGTGGCACGTATCCAGTCCCGCTTTGCGCTGGAGCCCGTTGCGGCACAGTATCGTGGGGAAGTCGCCAGTCGCTGGCGTTTTAAGGATGGCTCTGGAGAGGTGGGGGTGATTACCAGCGTGACCCAACCTTTCTGTGGCGACTGTTCGCGCATGCGTCTTTCCCCGGAAGGGCGTCTGTTTCTGTGCCTGTTTGCGTCTCAGGGGTATGATGTGCGGGCGCAATTGCGCTCGGGCGCGTCCGACGAGCAGTTAGCCGCCTATATGCACGGCGTCTGGACCGGACGGCAGGACCGATATTCCGAGATTCGTGGCGAGCAAACCACGAGTCGTGACCGTATAGAAATGAGTTACATCGGCGGATGATAAACACACAGGACATGAGCGGTATCGTGCTGGCAGGCGGGCGGGCCCGGCGCTTTGATTTGTCGGGCCAGATTGATAAAGGCTTGTTGCTCTTGCAGGGCCAGCCGCTGGTTCAGCATGTGGTGCGTCGCCTGCGCCCGCAGGTCGGCCCTGTATTGATCAGTGCCAATCGCAATCCTGAGCAGTATGTGCATTGGGGCCGCGTGGTCCCCGATGCGCTTGAGCTGGAGGGCTATCTGGGCCCCCTGGCCGGTCTGGCCAGTGTGCTCGATCAGGTCACCACACCCTGGGTCTTGTCCTGTCCGGTCGATTTGCCTTTTGTTCCCAGCGATCTGGGTAAACGCCTGAGCAGGGCCGTAGAAGAACAGGGTGCCGTTGCCGCTTATGTGCAGGCCGAACGCAGCCACCCCCTTTGCCTGTTGCTGCGTGCCGATCAGGCTGCGGTGCTGAAAGCGTATTTGCTCAGTGGTGAGCGTCGTGTCATGAATTTTCTGCAGAGCATAGGTGCGATAGCGGTGGATTTGCGCGATGCCCCCGAACATGCTTTTTTCAATATCAATACGCCACAGGATCTGGATCAGGCGCAAAGCTGGTAGGCCTGTTGGGGCTCCTCTGTTTCCCCTGAACGCATACATGCAGAAAAGAGGGGGCGATAGGGTCGTTCACGTATCCGCGTGTCCTGACGTGAACGCGTTAAGGGCAGAGTGTCTGTCGCGGCGACATCCGAGAATTGCGTCAACACACGGCATAAAAAAACCGCCCCGAGCAGGGCGGTTTTGTAGGGCCAAGCCAAAAGCGGAATGAGCCCCTGAAGCTAGGCCTGCCACTGGCTGTATTCATAGAGCCGAACGGCATCACCCGGCACTACGGTGGTGTCTGCGGGGATGCGGGCCAGTGCCTGGGCCCAGGGCAGAGAACTGATCACGCCAGAGCCCTGGTTGCCGAATGGACGCACCAGCAGGCGGCCCAGCTCGTCGTTGTCCACCTGTACCCGGATAAACTCTTCGCGGTCACCCTTGAATTGGCGCTCGCCTTGCAAAATGCCGAAGCGTGTGGCGGGCAGTGCGTCTTTGCGGCCTTGCAGGCGGCGAATCAGCGGAGAGACCATCAAGGAAAACACAGCGTAGGAAGAGACCGGGTTGCCGGGCAGGCAGACCAGCGGCTTGTTGTCGATGTAGGCCAGCGCCAGGGGTTTGCCAGGCTTCATGCGCACTTTCCACAGATCCAGCTGTCCGCCCATGCCTTCGATGGCAGGTTTGACAAAGTCTTTCTCGCCGACGGATACACCGCCGACTGTCAGAACCAGGTCGCAGCGTTGCAGCAAGTCTTTCAAGGCGTCCTGAATAGCGTCCAGCGTGTCTTTGGCATGGACGGCGTGCACTGACTCCACGCCCAGCGCCTGCAGTTGCGCACGCAGCATGGGGGCGTTGGAGTTGTAGATCTGGCCGGTTTGCAAGGGCTGTCCGGCAGGAGTCAGCTCGTCGCCTGTGGTCAAAATGCCGACAGTCAGTTGTGGATAGACCGGTAGCTGAGCGTGGCCTTGCGCCGCCAATTGCGCAATATGGGCCGCAGTCAGTTTGGTACCTGTGGTGATCAACACGTCACCCATGCGCATGTCCTCGCCCCGGCGACGGATGTTCACGCCAGCCACGGGCATTTCCAGAATGCGCACCCCGTGCTCATCTTCCTGGCAGTTTTCCTGAATGACGACGGTATCGGCGCCGGCTGGCAACATGCTGCCGGTAAAGATGCGGATCGCCATACCTGCTTGCAAGGGTTCGGGAATATCCCCGGCATAGCAGCGTTGCTGAATGGGCAGTTCCTTGCCCTCGACAATGTCGCTCAGGCGCAGCGCATAGCCGTCCATGGCACTGTTGTCGGCGGGCGGCATGTCCAGTTGGGCGGTGATGTCCTGAGCCAGAATACGTCCCAGGGCGTGGGCCAGTTCGCAGTGCTCGGTTTGGGTGGGGGCTTGCCCCGCTTGGGCCAGGCGCTGCTGAGCTACGTCAAATTCGATCATAGGATTGGATACAGTCGATAAAACAAGGTCGTGGCTGAAGCAGGGGAGGGGCAGGCCCCAAAGAACCGTTTGGGGTGCGGATGGCCCCGGTGCTTTCAGGCTTTAAGGGGAATGCGGTTCCAGATACTGGGAGGCAAAATTGCAGGGACGATGACGGCTGTCCAACTGTTCTTTCAGGATATTCTCCCAGGCCAGTGCGCAGGCGCCGCCCGAACCGGGAAGGCAAAATATCAGCGTGCGGTTGGCCGTTCCCGCCAAGGCATCGGACTGCAAGGCCGAGGAGCCAATATCCTGATACGACAAATACCGGAACTGCTCGCCAAAGCCGGTAATGACTTGATCCAGTAACGGTGTTACCGCCGCAATGGTGGATTTTTTATGGCTGAAGCCGGTACCGCCATTGCAAAGGATGACATGGATGTCGGGGTCTGCAATCCATTGGCTCAAGATGGCGCGAATGGCATAAATATTGTCTTTGCTGATGGCGCGCTGCACACAATGGTGACCGCTTTCGCTCAGGCTGCTTGCCAGGTAATCGCCCGACGTGTCCTCGTCGGGGCCACGGCGCTCTGAGATGGTCAGAACCGCCACGTTCAAACGTGCGGCAGGTCGGTCGGTCTGGGCTTTAGACATGCTTGCTGGTGTCCGCAGTAGTGTTCCAGGAATCGGTTTTTCGGGCGTCGCTGTCGCGCTGCTGCACCCAGAAACGCTGGCCGTCGGCCAGGGTTTCGCGCTTCCAGAAGGGCGCACGGGTTTTGAGCACATCCATGATGAACTCGCAGGCACGAAAGGCATCGCCGCGGTGGGCGCTGGTGACCCCAACATAGACAATCTGTTCGTTCAGATGCAGTTCGCCTACGCGGTGCACGACCAGCGTATCCAGAATGGGCCAGCGCTGGCGCGCCTGCTCGCACACGGTTTCGATTTCGCGCTCGCACATGCCAGGATAGTGTTCCAGGAACAGGGATTCGGTGGCGGTGCCATCGGCCTGATCGCGTACATAACCCGTAAATGTCACCATGGCACCGGCCTTGCCGCCTGCCGTGGCACGCAGCTCGGCATTCAGGGCCGCCACATCAAAGTCTTCGGTCTGGATACGTACCATTTTAACCTCCGGTGACGGGCTCAAAGACGGCCACTTCATCGCCGGGGCGCACAGGGTCGGTGGGTTTGGCGTGAAACTGGTTAACCGCTACATGCAGTCGGCCGGCCATGTCGCTCAAATTTGGGTGGCGCTCCAGCAGGGCATCGGTCCATTGCTGGACGGTGCCTTCCTGCGGCCAGTCCCAGGTTTCCTGACGCTGGCCGGTGCGTTCGGCTACCTGGGCAAAGTACAGGACACGTAATGTGGAGCTCTCCGGTCTGTTGGTCGGGGTCAAAGGGCTTGTCATGCTATCTCCGTGAAAGGGCTTAGGGTCAACAGGCCCTATACCGAGGCCGTCCAGGTCCCGCTTTTGCCGCCGGTTTTTTCCAGCAAACGGGTCTGCTCAATCACAATGCCTTTGTCAGCCGCTTTGCACATATCGTAAATCGTCAGCGCCGCAATCGAGCAGGCGGTCATGGCTTCCATTTCGACGCCCGTGGTGTAGCGGGTCCGGCAGGTGGCCAGTACGGCAATGGTGCCCGCTGCGGCATCGCTTTCAAACTCAATGCCGACAAAATCCAGGGGCAGACTGTGACACATGGGGATCAGTTCAGCGCAGCGCTTGGCGGCCAGAACCCCCGCCACGCGTGCGGTGTTCAGCACCTCGCCTTTGGCATTGTGCTGGGCCGACAGCAACTGGTAGGCGGCCGGGCTCAGGCGAACCACGGCGCGGGCAGTGGCCGAGCGGGCGGTGGCCGATTTATGGCTGACATCGACCATCTGAACCTTTCCATCCTCATCCAGATGGGAAAGGTGCAAATCAGTATTTTCGGTAGTGGTGCTCATGATCGCTCCGGAGACCGGGCCTAGTGCGCGGTTCTAATTGTTTATGGTTGCATTATATACATCCGCAGCGCGGGCCCCGCCTAAGGCCCTGGAGGGGGGCGGTCTTCGCGCAAGCGTGCTGGATCGAGCAGACGCGCCAGTTCGATCAGGGTGCGCGACTGCATTTTTTCCAGAGCTCGTGCGCGGTGGACCTCCACGGTGCGCATGGTGATGCTCAACTCCTGGGCAATCTGTTTGTTCAGACGTCCTTCCAGGGCCAGCGCCAGCACTTCGCGCTCGCGCTGGGAAAGGGTATCGAGCCGCTCTTCCAGCGCCTGCTCATCGTCCCGCTCTTGCTGACTGGCTTCGTAACTGCGCAACACATCCAGAACCCGATCCACCAGATCGTTGTCATTAAAGGGCTTTTCAATGAAGTCGGCCGCGCCTTGTTTCAAGGCTGATACGGCCAGCGGCAGGTCGCCATGACCTGTCAGAAAGATGACAGGCAGGCAGGACTGGCGGTCGCGCAACTGCTCGAATACCTCCAGCCCGGACAGGCCCTCCATGCGGATATCAAGCAAAATGCAGCCGTGTGTGTCAGGACTCAGGGCAGCTAAAAAAGCCTCGCCGCTCTCCCACTGTTCGGTATGGACCTGCCGAGTGGAAAACAGCCAGGACAAGGCATCGCGGATGGCTGGGTCGTCGTCCACGATATGGACCAGGGGAGCGCGCTTAGTCATAGTTCGATCAGGGGTAAGGAAAACAGGAAGGTGGCACCGTGGGGAACCCCGTTTTCAAACCAGAGTTTGCCATGGTGCAGCTCCACAATGGAGCGGCAAATATTCAAACCTATGCCCAGGCCCTGGGCTTTGGTCGTGGTGAAAGCCTGGAAGACCTCGGCCATGATCGTCGCTGCCACGCCGGGTCCTTGGTCGGCCACCATCACCAGCACCACGCCATTGCTGGCTTGCATGGTCACTTCCAGAATGCGCCGTTCCGGCTCCAGGCCTGACATGGCTTCGGCCGCATTGCGCAGCAGGTTGAAGATCAACTGCTCCAGCAGAACCTTGTCGCCCATGACGGGTAGCCGCTCGGGGTGGGAGGGCACAATCAACTGGATCTGGTGATGGCGCAGGCCCGCTTTGGCCATGGCCAGGGCACCCTGCAGGGCATCGGGCAGATTCAGGGGACTGAGCTGCGGATCTCGCTTGCGCACGAAATCATGGATACGGTGAATGATCTGCCCGGCGCGACGCGTCTGGTCAGCCAGACTCTCCAGCCCGCGTCGCAGCTGCCTGGGGTCCAGCGGCTCTGCACCCAGCAGGTTCAGGGAGCCAGCCGCATAGCTGGCAATGGCCGATAGGGGCTGATTCAGTTCATGGGCCAGCGTAGAGGCCATCTCGCCCATGGTGATGAGCTTGGCTGTGTGGTGCAGTTGTTCAGACTGTGAACTGGCCAGGGCTTCGGCCTGCTTGCGCGAGCTGATGTCAATGATGGAGCTGATCCAGCCTACATGCTGTTCCTGGGCATCAATCAGGGGGGACTCAAAAACCTGCACATCGACGCGAGAGCCGTCGGGTCGTTGAAACTGGGTGTCAAAAACCTGCACGGCGCGGGTGGATTTGAGGCGGTCCCGGCGCTCCAGGGTTTCATCCATCATCTCCGGCACCCACCAGGGCATGGGCGGGGCCAGGCCAATAATGTCCTCACTGCGGCGGCCGACCAGCTCGCAAAACGCGGGGTTCACGTACAGCACCTTGCCGTCCAGATCGCGGGCGCGCATGCCAGTGACCATGGAGTTTTCAATGGCGCTGCGAAAGGCCTGCTCTTGCATCAATGCCAGTTCCGCATCACGGCGCTTGCGGGCGTAGTGGTGCTGCATGGCCAGGTTCACCACAGCCAGCAAGGCCAGGCCGGCGATGACGGTCATCAGCAGTGTGAACGTGGGAATGTTTTGCTGCGGGTATGGGATCATCAGCAAACGCACCCCATGCAAGGGAGGGTCCACCGACATGGCATAGCGCAGCTCGCTTGGGCCGGGCTCGCCTTTGGAGCGCGTGGCCAGCGTCTGGTCGCCCTGATCAATCAGGGAAACGTGGTACTGCTCGGCAATCCACCAGGGCACGTTTTCCATCAGGATGGTCGCCAGGGAGAAAGTGGCCCGCAAGGTGCCGACAATGGCATTGTCCTCGTAAATGGGAACCACCAGATCCAGCACGCTTTCCTGGTGCTCGCTGGAGTAATAGGCTGGCAGCCAGGTCGAGGTTCTGGGTGTGCTGACGTGGGCCGCAATACGGGTGTCGGCGCCGGGTGGACGTACCAGCAAGGTCGTGCCAAAGCGGTCCTGGATGGCCACTTTCAGCAGGTCAGGATGAATCGTCTTGAAATGCTGCAATTGCGTTAAAGCCGTCTGGGTGGTGATGGGTGGGGAGTGCATTTCAATTTCGCTGGCAATGCGGCTTAAATTGTTTTCGTGCGAGCGCAGTTGAAAGGACAGGGATTGTTCCACCCACAAGGCATTGCGGATCAGTTCATTGGATTGCTCATCCGTGCGCTCCTTGTTGACCGCCCAGGCAAATACGCCCATCAGCAGCACAATAATCAGGATGGCCAGAATCGGCACATAGCTGCTGAGCGGGTGAGGGGTCAGGGTACGCGAGGCAGCCTGGCGTATGAATCCGGACGGGCGAGCAAGACGCATCATGGCAAAAGGTTTCGGATTTCCACAATAGATAATTCGGGACCGCTTTTTTAAGCTACACGCTTTCACGCAAATCAATCAATAACACGTGTCGGCTCCCCACCGACCGGAGGCAACCATGAAAAAGACCCTTGTGGCCAGCGTGCTGGCGTCCGTGTTTCTGTCCGCGCCCGCCATGGCCAACCCCCTGATCATCAAGTTCAGCCACGTCGTATCGCCCGATACGCCCAAGGGCAAGGGGGCCGTGCGCTTTAAAGAACTGGCCGAAAAGTACACCGAGGGCAAGGTGGTTGTCGAGGTTTACCCAAACTCGCAACTGTACAAAGACAAGGAAGAGCTCGAAGCCCTGCAATTGGGCGCGGTACACATGCTGGCACCGTCGCTGGCCAAGTTTGGTCCTTTGGGTGTGCGCGAATTTGAGGTGTTTGACCTGCCATTCATCTTCAATGACCGCAACGATCTGCGCAAAGTCACCGAAGGGCCCGTGGGCCGCATGCTGCTGGACAAACTGGAGCCCAAGGGCATCAAGGGCCTGGCTTACTGGGACAACGGGTTTAAGGTCATGAGCGCCAACAGCCCGCTGAAAAGCGTGGATGACTTTCTGGGCCTGAAAATGCGCATCCAGTCCTCCAAGGTGCTGGAAGCCCAGTTCAAGGCACTGGATGCCGTCCCCCAGGTGATGGCGTTCTCCGAGGTCTACCAGGCCTTGCAAACGGGTGTTGTGGATGGCACCGAGAATCCGCCTTCGAACATGTACACCCAGAAAATGCACGAAGTGCAAAAGCATGCCACCGTGTCTAACCACGGTTACCTGGGTTACGCCGTGATCGTGAACAAGAAGTTCTGGGAAGGCCTGCCTGACGATATTCGTCAAGGCATGGAAAAAGCCATGAGCGAGGCCACGGTGTATGCCAACGACATTGCCGAGCAAGAGAACAACGACTCCATGAAAGCCATGGAAGAGTCCGGCAAGACTCAGTTCTACCAGCTCAGTGATGCGGAGCGCGAACAATGGGTCAAGCAACTGCGCCCTGTTCATAAGGAAATGGCTTCGCGTATCGGTCAGGACGTGATTGACGCTTTCTATAAAGCCACCGAATAAGAGCAGCGTCATCTGATTGTCTTATACAGGTCTGATTCAGACCTGTTCTTCCTTTCTTCCCGCTCTCTGTTTGCGCCAGCCCGGTTCCGGGCGGGCCAACTGTAGTCTGGAGCTACCCATGTTTTTACGATTTCTGGACCGCTTTGAGGAAATGTTCATTTCATTTCTGATGGTGGCCGCCGTAGTGATTATTTTTGTAGCGGTCTGCCAGCGCTACTCGGTCAGTCTGTTGGCGGACCTGGTGGCCTGGTCGCGGGCTCAGGGCTATGAGTCCGTCATGGCCATGGCTCGTTCTACCTATCGAAGCGTGGCCGGCATCAACCTGCTCTGGGCACAGGAGCTGTGCATTTACCTGTTCGTCTGGATGGCCAAGTTCGGCGCTGCTTATGGCGTGCGCATTGGCATCCACGTGGGGGTGGACGTGTTGGTGAACGCGGTGGGACCGCGCTGGCGTCATCTGCTGGTGGTGATTTCTCTGTTGTCGGGCGCTTTGTTCACCGCGATTGTGGCCTGGATCGGTGGCAGCTTTGTCTATGGCATTGCCCAGACGGCCCAGGTGTCGGCTGATCTGGAAGTGCCCGTGTGGATTGTGTATCTGGCTGTGCCGGCAGGCTCGTTGCTGATGTGCTTTCGCTTTCTGCAGGCCTTGATGAACTTTATTCAGACGGGGCATTTGCCCAATCACGAGCCGGTGGCGGATCTGGTGGCTGAAACAGAGCGCGGTCTGTCTGAATCTGAAGGAGCGCGCGCATGACCGCCCTGATTATTTTTGCCATGCTGGCTGTCCTGCTGCTGACAGGCATGCCCGTATCGATTGCCCTGGGCCTGACGGTGATGGGCTTTCTGTTCACCATGACCGAAGTTCCGATGGACAGTATTGCGCTCAAGCTGTTCACCGGGATTGAAAAGTTCGAGATCATGGCGATCCCGTTCTTTATTCTGGCGGGCAGTTTCCTGACTCATGGCGGGGTCGCCCAGCGCATGATTCGTTTTGCCGCCTCCCTGGTGGGGCACATGCCCGGTGGCATGGGTCTGGCGGCCGTGCTGGCCTGCGCCTTGTTTGCATCCATCAGCGGTTCGTCGCCGGCGACGGTGGCGGCCATTGGTTCCATCATGATTCCGGCCATGGTCAAACAAGGCTATCCGGCGCAGTTTGGTACCGGGATTGTGGCAACGTCGGGCGGTCTGGGCATTTTGCTGCCACCGTCGATTGTGATGGTGATGTACGCCGTGGCCACCAGTGGCATGATGGTGGAAGGTCCGGACGGCGCCAAAGTGGGCACAGCTTCGATCGGTCAGTTGTTTATTGCCGGCGTGGTTCCAGGTTTGATCCTGGCATTCCTTCTGGGGGCAACGACCATGTTCCGTGCCTGGAAACTGGACTACCCCCGTATGCCGCGTGCCTCCTACAAAGAGCGCTGGCGTGCCTTCCTGGACTCCATCTGGGGCCTGATGCTGATCGTCATTGTGATGGGCGGTATCTATTCCGGTGTCTTTACCCCCACCGAAGCGGCCGCCATCAGTGCCGTGTACGCCTTTGTGATTGCCGTCTGGGTCTATAAGGATGTGAAGCTGCGTGAGGTAAAACGCATTGTGCTGGAATCGGCAGCCATGAGCGCCATGCTGCTGTACATCATCACCAATGCGGTCATGTTTGCCTTCATCCTGACCTCCGAGCAGATTCCACAGGCGATTGCCGAATGGATTGTGTCGCAGGGCATGGGCCTGATCGCGTTCCTGCTGTTTGTGAACGTCTTGCTGCTGGTGATCGGCATGGTGATGGAGCCCTCGGGTCTGATCTTGATCATGGCTCCCATCCTGTTCCCGGTTGCCATGAAGCTGGGCATGGACCCGGTTCACTTTGGCATCATGCTGGTGGTGAATATGGAGATCGGGCTGGCGACACCGCCGGTCGGTTTGAATCTGTATGTGGCCTCCAGCATATCGAAGCTGGGGCTGACCGAAGTGACCAAGTCCACGGTGCCCTGGTTGCTGACCGGTTTGGCCTTCCTGCTGATGATTACCTTCATTCCGGAAATTACGCTTTGGCTGCCCCGCATGATGGGATGGCTGTAGGAGTCCTGATTGCTATCCGCGGTCAGGGCGGGGTGAGCCCATAATGGGGCAGCATGGCGTTATGTCGTCTGTGTAAAACGTGAATCACCCTGAAGGCCGGGCGACAAGCCCGGCCTTTTTTGTGGGCGGGCGTTTTGGAGGCGGGCAGATTGTTTTTGTGCAGCGGCTGCTTTGGTGTGTGTTGAAACGGCCTGATGTCAGAATCGTCGGCTGCTGGCGTCTTGCGCTTATTGCATGACCGGGCTCTGTTGAATGGGTTTCCCCCGGCATGTAGGCAAGTGAAACGTACTGATAAGTATTATTTGCCTATTGGCGCGGCCAGTCTATTAGTATCATAGGTTGTTCGGGCCGCCATGCTGGCGGTATTTATTCATACGGAGACCTTATGTCCATTTCAGTCGGTGAGCGCGTTCCAGACGCGACCCTTAGCGAGTACATTGAAACCGCCACGGAAAGCTGCCCTATGGGCCCCAATAACTTTCAGGTGGCTGATCTGGTTAAAGGCAAGAAAATTGCCGTGTTTGCCGTTCCAGGCGCGTTCACTCCAACCTGCTCCGAACAGCACCTGCCCGGCTTTATCGCCAAGGCAGAGGCGTTCAAGGCGGCTGGCGTTGATGAGATCTGGTGCGTGGCGGTAAACGATCCTTTCGTGATGGGCGCCTGGGGCAAGTCCCTGAACGTCAATGGCAAAGTTCGTTTGCTGGCCGATGGCAGCGCGGTCTGGACCAAGAAACTGGGTCTGGAATTTGACCTGACCGCCAAAGGTCTGGGCGTTCGTTCCAAGCGTTTTTCTGCTTTGCTGGACGACGGCGTTGTCACGCAGCTGAACATTGACAACGACGGTGGCCTGCACACAACGGATGCAGACACCCTGCTCAAACAGGTACAGTCTTAAGTATCTGATCCCGCGCCAGTCCGGCGTGGCGTGGGAGAGAAGGCTTACAAAGCGCTGGCTGCAAGCTGGCGCTTTTTTTTACCGTGCTTCTGTCGCGATATCGGTGCCGACACCTGAACGATCGCGATGGCCTGGGCGGTTCTGCAGTTTTTTTAGGATGTGTGGATGCTGACATCGGTGGGTGCGTTCTCGTCCCTGTATTTTGCGACCCTGATGCTCTTGCTCAGCTCGGGCCTGTTCAATACCTTCATGGGGGTGCGCCTGACGGCCATCTCGGTGTCAGAGGTGTGGATCGGCGGCCTGATTGCCGTGTATTACCTGGGTCTGGTTTTTGGCGCCCGTATGGGACATCGCCTCATCATGGGGGTAGGCCATATTCGGGCCTATGCGGCCAGCGCGGCTATTGTCACCATTTGTGTGCTGCTTCAGATTCTGATCGACTCCATGTACGTCTGGTTGTTGCTGCGCTTTTTGGCGGGCGCGGCCATGGTGGTGCAGTTTATGGGGATTGAAAGCTGGCTGAATGAGCAAAGTGACAACAGCCAGCGCGGTACGATTTTTGCCATCTACATGGTGTTTTCCAGCCTGGGTACGGTGCTGGGACAGTTGTCCCTCACGCTGTTTCCCCATTTGAATTACGAGCCCTTGGTATTTGTGGCCATTTGTTCGGCCTTCAGTCTGGTGCCCGTGGCCATTACCCGCCGCAGTCACCCGCCTTTGCAGGTACCAGCGCCGATCAATGCACGCTATTACGTTGATCGAGTGCCCCTGTCCATGATGGTGTTGCTGGTTGCCGGTATGCTGACGGGTGCTTTTTATGGTCTGGCACCGGTGTACGCTGTGCGCGTGCATTTAAGTAGTGAGCAGGCTGCCTTGTTTGTGGCGGTGTCGGTGGCCGCGGGCGTTCTGGCGCAATGGCCGGTAGGTTGGCTGGCGGATCGCATGAGCCGCGTCAAGCTGATTCGCATCAATGCCATTTGTTTGCTGGCCCTGGCCATTCCATTATGGGGCTGGTTCGAGGTGCCGTTTTGGTTTTTGCTGATCTTCTCGGCCATGTTCGGGGTGCTGCAATTTACCCTGTATCCCTTGGGGGCGGCGTTTGCCAATGACAACGTCGATCCGGAGCGGCGCGTAGGTCTTAGTGCCATTCTTTATATGGTGTATGGGCTGGGGGCCTGTGTGGGGCCGCTGCTGGCCGGTGGCCTGATGACCTATATCGGCAGCAATCTGTATTACATCTTTGTGGCGGTCTGTGGCTTGTCGCTGGTCTTGCTGGTTCGTCCGCAAAAGGTACTGGGTGATCACTTGAGCCAGGATGCTCCCACCACTTTTGTGCCCATGCCCGACAGTTTGCAAAGCTCGGCAGCCGCCGTGGCGCTGGACCCACGCGTGGATATCAGCTCTGACGTGTCGCACGACCCGGTGTTCGAGGATCTGCCGCCCGTTCAAGAGCGGGTGCCCGCAACGATGGAAAGCACGGCCATGGAGCGCAAGGAGGGGGATGAATCTGCAGGGGCGACACATACAGAGAAAGACAAGGGGGTTGATCCCGTCGTGGGCAGTGCCGCAGACTTGGATGGCTCTGGGAAGCAGATCGATACGGGAAGCCCGGGACACGCCGAAGACGCAGAGAGCAAGCGTACATCGTCAGATCCGGCTTCCTGAGCCCTCGCCAGAATCGGACATGGTGTTGTAGCCTTTTCAAGCATGATTCATTCATGAAAAAACCCAGGCCACGCCTGGGTTTTTGTAGGCCTGCCTGAATCTTAAATCTGGAATTCAGGCCCGTTAAATTCGGCCTCAACCTCAATCTTGCCGCTCAGAATGTCCTGCTGCAGCGCTGCAATACGCTGGCGCACGACATCCGGGGTATCGGGAGCCATGATCAGCCGTACCGCATCAGGCTGTTGCAAGCCCACCTTAAAGATTTTGCCGGACTCGAACTTGTTTTCGCTCAGGTCCTTGCATGCTTGAAAAACGCCAATGCCTACATCCGCCCAGGCCGAACCTATAAACACATCGGGTTCGCGAGCCACCCAGTCAATCACATTGCCGATTTGCTTGATGCCCAGTTCACGGCAGGCCTGCGTTGTGCCGCTACGTCCTTTGTTCAGCATGGTGTAGATGATGTCTGCTCCGGCTTTGGCCTGAGCCTGGGTGACGCGGGCGGCCAGCTCAATATCATCCTGATTGCCGGAGAAATTTGTCAGCAGCTTCACCTCCGGATTGGCGTGCTTGACGCCAGCCGCATAGGACGCACGGGCGCGTAAGCCGGGTGGCACCCGTATCCCGGACTGGTGTGCCACCACGCCGGTTTTCGTCATCAGGGCTGCATAGGCACCGGCCAGCCAGGCGGACTCTTCCTGACGAACGTCGTAACTGCTCAGGTTGCTGGCGGTAACCGCTCCTTGGGTGATCACCAGGCGGATATCAGGAAACTCCTTGGCGACAGCCAGTGCGGCGTCGGTATTCTGACCTCCGTGAGCGATCAGCAAGTCAGGTTTGTAGTGAGTGGCCAGTTCACGCAAGGCGGCTATCTGCGCCTGGGTTTCATTGGCAACCTGGTCTTTGTAATGGCCGCTAAGAGCGAGCTGATCCATGGCTTTTTTAAAGCCTTGGTAGCCCGCCTGCATGAAGCCGTTGTCATCGATGTGGCCGCAGAACAGGGCAGCGACCACCGGTTTGCTGGCAGCCAGAACGCGGTGGCTGAGCCAAGGCGTGGCCAATGTGCCCGCTGCAGCGCAGGTGGCCAGTAGTAATTGGCGGCGTGTTAATCCGGTCATGATGATGTCTCCTGGGTAGTCTCCGACGTGAGCGTCGGTAGAATTTGTTTTTTCTAATCTACAGGAGATGAAAAGCAGTCGTGCCCCGTCGCTTTAAATGTCAATCATATGGCTTTTCTTATAGTGCGGTTTGCCGGGCCCCGATGGGCTTGGCCCGGCAGGGGGCTGTTTAACGGGGAATCAGCGCGACGATGGCTCCTATGGCCAGGGCAACACCCACGATATTGAGCGCACTGAGCTTTTCTTTGAAGAAACCGGCTCCAATGAGGGCTCCCAGCGCAATCACGCCGATGTTCATGGCAGAAAACACCAGAGTCGGGTTCTCGGGAAAGAGCTGATGGGCCCGAATATAAAAGAAAATATTCCCAAAATTCAGTGAACCCAGTACCAGTCCGGCCAGCAGGCTACCTTTGTGCCATTGGCAGCGCTTGATCAACAGCCAGCACAACATCAGCACACCCGCCAGGGAAAAGGATACAACCAGGCTGCTGGAGAAGGCAGCGCCCGCTTTGGAGAGCTGCTTGAACAGAATGTCGATCACGCCATACCCTAACCATACCGCCAGCAGCATCAGGGCAGGGTGCCCGGATCCCGGTTCCTGACTGCTGGACGAGCGGGGGCGTATCAGCAAACACAGCAGGGCAGTCAGGGCCAGGGCAATACCCAGCAGTTTCTGGCCGCCCATGTGTTCGCCAAACAGAAGAAAAGCAGCCAACAAGGGTAGAAACAGCGACAGTCGCTGGGCGGCGTCACTGAGTACGATGCCAGCCTGTCGGACGGCGGCCGCCATGAACAGAAAGACACTGGGCAGCAGGACGCCCAGCGCAATCAGAATCCACCACGGGGTAGCAGGATTGAGCAGGCTGCTCGGATGGGGTTGCAACAGTACCAGGCTTAAGGTGACTGCTACGCCGTAGTTGACCATGATGGCCTGAGCCACATCGATCTGCCGCTGGCGAGCGATCTTCAGCAAAATGGAAACGGCAACACTGCACAGAATACTGGCGAACAGGGTCAGCATGTCAGAGAGCCTCGAGCATGGCGCGTGGTCGGGTCTGTTCCAGGGACAGAGGTGGTTCGGACAAGGTGGTTTTGGCAGCTTCCAGTTGCAGTCGGGCAAACAGGTCCTGATCGGCCACAAACTGCGGATTGCCAGTAGTCAACAATTGCTCGCCGTAGAAAATCGAGTTGGCTCCGGCCATAAAGCACAGTGCCTGGGTGCTGTCGTCCATGGTTTCGCGGCCGGCAGACAGGCGTACGGCGCTGGTGGGCATCAGGATGCGGGCAATGGCGATGGTGCGCACAAACTCGAAAGGGTCCAGGTCCTCGACCTGATCCAGAGGCGTTCCGGGCACTTTAACCAGTTGATTGATCGGCACGGACTCGGGGTAGGGGCGCATATTGGCCAGTTGAGCAAGCAGACCGGCACGCTCGCGCCGGCTCTCGCCCATGCCAATGATTCCGCCGCAACAACTGTTCAATCCGGCTGCGCGGACACGTTCCAAGGTGTCCAGCCGGTCTTGGTAGGTGCGTGTGCTGATGATCTGTCCGTAGAATTCCGGCGAGGTGTCCAGATTGTGGTTGTAGTAGTCCAGTCCGGCCTCTTTAAGGCGTTCGGCCTGGCCTTCTTTGAGCATGCCCAGGGTGACACAGGTTTCCAGTCCCATGGCTTTGACAGCGCTGACCATATCAATGACTTGATCCAGCTGTTTTTCGGTGGGGGAGCGCCAGGCAGCGCCCATGCAAAAGCGTTGCGCTCCTTGTGCCTGGGCCGCACGCGCGGCTTCCAGCACCTTCTCCAGAGGCATCAGGGGTTCGGGTTCCAGCTCGGTCTGGTACTTGGACGACTGTGGACAATAGGAACAGTCCTCGGGACAGGCGCCTGTCTTGATGGACAGAAGGCTGGAGAGCTGGATCTGATTGGCAGGGTGGTGTTGTCTATGGACAGTCTGTGCCTGGAATACAAGGTCCATAAAAGGCAACTCGTACAGCTCCATGATGCGACGGATCGTCCAGGGGGCGGGGGTATTTACAGACATGGCAGGCTACCTTATTCAGTGACGCGGCTATGCTAGGTTCTCCCTCACTGAAAGACGACTTTGCCGCCCTGTCGATAGCACGCCATTGTCGGGCTGACTGGCTTGTTTTCATGTTAATTGAATGAAAATGCGCTTAATTTCTTCTAATTTTCATTATTTATGTTGATGCAAATTGTTTCCATCCAAATATTTGCAAAATGTTTCAATGGCTGATTGACAGGCTGATTGCCCAGGGTTCGAGGTTTTTATCCGCGCTAAACTAAGGGGAAAATTTGTCAAAGGATCAACATGCATGTGTTCGAGCGCCGCATCACCGTGGAGTGGGGTGACTGCGATGAGGCCGGGATTGTTTTTTATCCCAATTATTTTTATTGGTTTGACAGCACGTATCAGGCCTGGCTGCGGCAAGTGGGGTTGAGTCAGCGTATTTTGCAAAGTGAGTACGACGCGGTGACACCACTGGTGGATGTGGGCGCCAATTTCCGTGCGCCGGTGACTTATGACCAGGAAATTCGTATTGGGGTGCGGGTCGTCCAATGGCAGGAGGGACGTTTCAAGATGGAATACCAGGTCTTCAATATGGACGGGGTACAGGTTGCCAGCGGTCATGAGTGGCGAGCGTGGGCGAAGGTTCTGCCCGGGGGAAAACTCAAAGCGGCGGCCATTGCCCCCGGTTTTCGTCAGCGTCTAGAGGGAGGTGGTGCTGTTTAACTGGGCCTGATTCGACGCAGGCAGGCGTTGTTGCACATCATGCAAGGCCGGCTTGCCATCGAGCGGGATGTAGACAAAAGCCAATTGCTTGAACAGGCGCGCTTGCCAGCGTGCTTGTTGCAGGCTGATATCGAGTACCAGCAGGCTGGGTTCATCTGGCCATTTACCATTGGGGTCCAGGTTGACTGCAGGCCACCAGCGCAAGTCCAGTTTCTGCAAACTACGCAGCAAACTTTCCTGGACTGCGTCGTTAAAAGCACGGCTGCAAATTTGTGCGCCTGGATTGCAGGCGGTCAAAATCGCCGCCCCACGGCTGGTTTCCTGTTGCAGTAACTGATTTAAGGTTCTGTTGAACTGGCCGATACGCACATCTATATCGCCCTGCGGGCTATGTACACGGTAGATCGCCTTCTCGAATGCGTGAGACAGGGCGGCGGGCAGGTCTTTCTGTGTAGACATAAGCTATCTTGCGTCGTTCTGTTCTCTGGACCCACAAAACAGGCAGTGGGATGCATGGTTTCTGTGCTAAAGCCCACCCCCGGCAAAAGGCGCCCATTTTTAATGGGAGGCAGCCGGCAGAGAAAAAATCTGCCGGGCGCGGGGAGCTTGTTTCAGACCATGCATCCATTATTTACACAGTTTCAGCCTTCAAGCAAGGGATGCGACCCGTGGGTCCTGGATGCGATTCCAGATGGCATACAGGCTGGGCAAGAATAAAAGGGTCAGGATGGTGCCGATGGCTGTGCCGCCGATCAGCGTCAATGCCATGGATCCCCAGAACACGGAAAACGATAGCGGGATAAACGCCAGCACGGCGGCCAGCGCCGTCAAGATAACCGGGCGGGCGCGCTGGACGGTAGCTTCAATCACCGCATCATAGGGGGAGGCCCCTTCGGCGCGATTGGTCTTGATCTGCTCGATCAGGATGAGCGTGTTACGCATCAGGATGCCGGCCAGACCAATCAGCCCCAAAATGGCGGTGAAGCCAAAGGGCTGCTGAAAGATCAGCAGGGCCGGCACGCTGCCAATCAGTCCCAAGGGGGCAGTCAGAAATACCATGATCATGTTCGAGAGCGAACGCACCTGGATCACGATGACCAGGAGCATCAGCGCAATCATGACCGGAAAGACCGGCAACAGAGCGTCGTTGGATTTCTTGGCCTCGGCGGTAATCCCGCTCATCTCGATCAGATAGCCCGGTGGCAGAGAGGCTTGCAGGGGAGCAAATGCCTCCATGACCCGGTTGGCCACTTCTGCCGGCTGAACGTGTGGAGCAATGTCACCGCGCACGGTCATGGTGGGTAAACGATTGCGGCGAGCCAACTTGGGCTCCTCCTGGATGATCTCCAGTTTCCCAATCTGTTCCAGTGGCAGGTTCTTGCCTTGGTCGTTGGTGACGGTCAGGCCAGACAGTCGGGTGGGGTCATGCCGGTTGATCGCCGAGCTGCGGGCGATGACCAGGACATTGCGCAGGTCCTCACGGTATTCCGCCACTGTCGTACCATCGAGTTGCAGCTGAATTTGCTCGGCCAGACGCTGGCGGTTCAAGCCCAGGGCTTGCAGGCGTTGCGGGTCTATATCCAGCTTCAACACGGGCACGCGTGCGCCCCAGTCCACGTTGACCTGACGCATGTCCGGGTCGGCTCGCATGATGGCCATGGCCTGTTCCGAAATGTCGCGCAACCTGTCCAGTTCGGGGCCCCGAACCAGAAACTCGACCGGATACTTGGTGGAGGGGCCAAATACCAGTTGGGTGGCGCGAACCCGTGCCTCGGGAGTCAGACCATCGGCCACCACCTGACGAAAGCGCTGCAGCAAGGCATCGCGGTCGTGATGATCCGCCGTCAGGACGACCAGACGGGCAAACGAAGGGTCCGGCAGTTCCGGGTTGTAGGACAGAAAAAAGCGTGGCGCACCCTGTCCGGCATAGCTGGTGGCCAGTCGTGTTTCAGGCTGCTCGCGCAGCCAGCTTTCCACTTTGCGGGTGACGGCCTGAGTGGACTGGATGCTGCTGCCTTCGGGCAACTGCACCTCCACCAGCAGTTCAGGCCGATCGGACGTGGGGAAAAACTGCTGTTTGACGAAACCCATGCCCACCACCGCCAGTATGAAGGCCCCCACCACAATACCGGCCACCAGAAACTTATGGTGTACGGACCAGGCGATCATGCGCCGCAGGCGCATATAGTTGGGCGTGTCGTAAATGGCTTGATGGCCCCCTGGGCGGGCCGCAATGGCGGGCAAGAGCTTCACGCCCATATAAGGCGTGAACGCCACGGCGACCACCCAGGAAGTCAACAGGGCGGCTGCCAGAATCCAGAAGATGTTGCCTGCATACTCTCCGGCAGAGGAGCGGGCAAACCCGACGGGCAGAAAGCCAATAATGGTCACCAGCGTGCCAGAGAGCATCGGGGCTGCCGTATGATTCCAGGCGTAGGCGGCGGCCTTCAGGCGGTCCATGCCTTCTTCCATCTTCACGATCATGATCTCGATGGCAATAATGGCATCGTCCACCAGCAGGCCCAGCGAGATAATCAGCGCGCCCAGTGTGACTCGGTCAAAGACCTTGCCCGTCATCATCATGATGACAAACACCATGGCCAGTGTCAGGGGGACGGCAGCGGCCACGACGATCCCCACCCGCCAGCCCATGCTGATCAGACACACCAGCAGCACCACACTGAGCGCGGCGAAGAACTTGAACATGAACTCGCCCACCGCCGAGGCAATATTCACCGATTGGTTGGTCACGGTCTCCAGCGAGAATCCCAAAGGCAGGGCGGCAGCAATCTCTTCGCGCGCTTTCTCCAGATCTTTGCCCAGGTACAGGCCGTTATAGCCTTCTTGCATGACCACATCCAGCAGCATGGCAAACTGCGCATTATGATGAATCTCGAAGCTGGGCGGGTCCTCGTAGCCCCGGCTGATGGTGGCAATATCGCCCAGACGCAGCGCGTGACCCTGAACATAAATATAGGTGTCGCTGATCGCCTGAACATTATCCAGTCCCGCACTGAGGCGCAGATGAATCCGTGGCCCGTCGGTACTGATGGCGCCACTGGGGGTCATGGCGCTGCGCTGCGACAGGGCCTGCAGGATCTGTTGGGGATTGAGTTGCAAATTGTGCAGCTTGGTCTCGTCCAGATCGATGAAAATACGTTCGCTTTGCTCCCCCAGGATGTTGACCTTCTTGACGCCGGGCACTTGCAGCAACTGGCTGCGTACCTTCTCCGCCTCCCGGGTCAGCAGGCGGGGCGGCAAACCAGGGGCCTGCAGCGCGAACAGGCTGAACGACACATCCGAATACTCGTCATTGACGAAAGGGCCCTGTACGCCCTGGGGCAGACTGGGCGCCTGATCCTGGAGCTTTTTACGTAACTGGTAGAACTCGCTCTGGACATCGGCCGGGGGCATGGTGTCCTTCAAGGTCACCACCATCAGGGCAGTGCCGGGACGGGTGACAGTCTCCACTTTGTCAAACCAGCGCAGCTCCTGCATGCGTTTTTCCAGGGGCTCGGCCACCAGATCCTGCATTTCCTGGGCCGTGGCACCGGGCCACAGGGTGGTAACGGTAAGAACTTTGACGGTAAACGCCGGGTCTTCTGCCCGACCCAGCTTGACGAAGGAGTAGATGCCGGACGCCGCCAGGGCGATGATCAGAAATAGAGTGATGGCCCGTTCGCGCACGGCCAGCGCGGAAAGATTGAAGCGGCCTGTCATGGCTTGGCCTCGCGTGTTTCAGGGCGCACTTCCTGGCCTTCGTGCAAGAGATTGGCGCCCAGCGCCACGATAGGGGTGCCCGCTTCGGGCCCATCGGAAAGGTAGGCGTGTTCCTGGGCCAGCTTGGCGATAGTCACTGCCTGCCAATGCACGGTGTTCTGAGCGTCGATGACCCACACGCCCGGGCCTTTGCCTGGATCGTAAAGCGCGGTGAGGGGAACCTGGTTCAAGGCATCCGCCTCCGGGGGTGTCAGGTGCACGATGGCGCTGGAACCCAGGCGGGCGCTGATGGTTTCATCGTCAAAGGAGAAGCGGGCCTGATAGCTGCGCGTGGCCGGGTCCGAGGACTGGGCCAGTTCGCGCAATCGGGCGGGCAGGCTTTGCTGGGAGTCGGTCAGCTCGATCGTGGCGCGGGTGCCCAGCGGAATATCCCATTGTTCAGGCAGGCTGACGATCACCTCTCGCGGGCCGTCCAGAGCCAGACGCAGCACGGCCTGACCGGGACTGACAACCTGGCCAACGTCACCCATCTGCGCAGTGATAATGCCATCCGCATCTGCCTTTAGGGCGCTGTACTGATCGGCATTCCGTGCGATTTCGGCCTGTGCCTGGGCGGACTTGAGATTGGCCTGAGCGCTGCGCAACGCCTGTCTGCTTTGTTCGTGGGCCTGACGAGAGACGCCCCCCTGGTCGACCAGCAAAGACAGGCGCTTGTAATCCGATTCGGCCTGTTCGGCCTGAGCCTGGGCAGCTTGTACGGCGGCCAGACGGGCGCGGTGATCCAACTGCAGGTCCTTGGGGTCCAGCGTCATGAGGAGCTGCCCCTTTTTCACATGTTCACCGTTTTGGACATGGCGTGTGTCAATTTTGCCGCCCACCCGGAAGGCCAGTGGGCTTTCGACTCGTGCGCTGACCAGTCCCAGAAAGCGCCGTTGCTGATCCGCCTTGGCTTGAACCATGCTTTGAATCACCAAGGGCGCCTGGGTGCGTGGGTCAGCCTCCTGGGTCTGCTGGCTGCACCCCATGAGAACCAGGGTGGTGGACAAACTCAATACAGGACTAAGAGAGCGAAAGAGAGCCATTCAGGACTCCGGGTAAGTAAATAGTTGGTTGAACTGTAACTAGGGAGGTAGGTCAGGGCATCAGGCTGCGCAAAATCAGGGGGGTTACCACCAGCAAACCCTGACGCGTTTTTTCGGCCGGATGTATCTCCAGCAGCACGGGATGCAGACAGGCTGTGAGTGCAAACAAAATGCCCTGAACCACTTCGTCCAGCGGGGCACGCCGCTCGAAGTCTCCGCTTTCCCGGCCTGCGCGTACCAGTGCCGTGATTTGTGCCAGCAGATCCTGCCTGTGCTGATCGACAGTGGGCCAGTTGTTTTGCAGGGCCTCGATCACGACTTCCTGCATGCGCCCTTCTTGCAGGAACAGCTCCAGGCTTAGCTGGCAGGCGGTTTCGATAAAGTGGCGCAGCCGCTCGATGGGAGGGAGGTCACTGTCGACAATCTGCTGCAGCTGCTGATGCATGCCATGCAGCACCGAGTGGCAAATGGCCTGGCCGATAGCCTGCTTGGAGTCGAAGAAGCGATACAGGTAAGCGCTGGAGACGCCGATTGATTTGGCCAGACTCGCGACCGAGGTTTTGCGATAACCATAGAGCCGGAAATGCCTGTTGGCCTGCTCGATGATCTGTTCGCGGCGATGGTGTTCGGTCGGGCCACGCTGGCCCAGGGTGCTGACAGGCATGACTCTTGAATATTGAAGTAACGATAACGCAATACATTAACTTCCCTGGAGAGCGGGAGCAAGACAATTGCTGATTTGAATAGGGAGAAATGCAAGAGCACTAGCAAGCCACAGGCCTGCGCAGGCAGCTCGCTTGCAGCTGGCGAGCCCTGGGCCACGCCTCATTTCCTGGAAAGGGGGCTGGGACTATCAGGGGGGGGGCATGGTACCGGTAGGAGAGCCCGATGGACGGGGTGGCCTTGGAGGAGCGGAGCGCGACCATGGTTTGACTCGGGGCGCTGGGTTGCGGCGTGCCTGGAAAGGCAGGCCTTTATAAAAGCCTGCCATGGGTTTTGCAGCAGTAATGAAAAAAGCCTGACAGATCGAAATCTATCAGGCTTTTTGGAATTTTTGGCGGAGCGGACGGGGCTCGAACCCGCGACCCCCGGCGTGACAGGCCGGTATTCTAACCAACTGAACTACCGCTCCGCAGCGGTGCCAAGCAAAAGCTTTGGCGTCCCCTAGGGGATTCGAACCCCTGTACCCACCGTGAAAGGGTGGTGTCCTAGGCCTCTAGACGAAGGGGACAGGACTTACAACTAAACCGTCGTTTTGGTGGAGGTAAGCGGGATCGAACCGCTGACCTCTTGCATGCCATGCAAGCGCTCTCCCAGCTGAGCTATACCCCCAATTTCTCTTTACTTCATTTTTTGACTGTGCCAAAAAACCAAAGTATCGAAATAAGTGTCAGGCTTGACGAGGCTTGCCACTTCAAACTGCTAGAACCAGTCCGGGACTGATTCATAAAATCTTTTGGCGGAGCGGACGGGGCTCGAACCCGCGACCCCCGGCGTGACAGGCCGGTATTCTAACCAACTGAACTACCGCTCCGCAGCGGTGCCAAGCAAAAGCTTTGGCGTCCCCTAGGGGATTCGAACCCCTGTACCCACCGTGAAAGGGTGGTGTCCTAGGCCTCTAGACGAAGGGGACAGGACTTACAGCTAATCTTCGTTTTTTGGTGGAGGTAAGCGGGATCGAACCGCTGACCTCTTGCATGCCATGCAAGCGCTCTCCCAGCTGAGCTATACCCCCATTTCGGTGTTCTTTTTTGTTGACCACCAACGAAGAATTGAGATTATGAAGATGTTTTTGTCTTTGTGCAAGTCTTTTGAGAGAAAAAAGAAAAATAAAGCAAAAAAACTTCAAGACAGGGGGCTGAGGCAAGACGAACGCGGGTAGGAAGGGGCGAGATGGACACAAGAGGCAGGCAGGGGAAACCGGGCCGAGTGCGACTTGCTCCCATCCGTATCTTTTTATTTCAAGCGGTGTTTTGTATCTTCTTTGTGTCATAACATTTCATATATGAGTCAATAGACGTAAATCGTTTCTCGACTTCACGTCGTTTTTTTGTCCCTTTTGCGGGGGGGTAAATCCCCTCTTAGGCGCATAAATGAAGGCTCTATAAGAAATTTGCGCTGCTCGGTAATCTAATGATGTTATGCTTCGATGAGTAACATTTCACCTGCAATCATTACGTTTTGTAGGCCGATCTCTGAGCCTGCATTTTCTATTTAATGGCGCTATGTCAGCAAAGCAGTGCATATCATCACCTCTGCCTGTTCCAGTGGATGCACAAAGACGAATCAGTTTGCGTGCTTTGCTGATTTGGGTGCTGCTGGTTTGGCTGTTGTTGATTTCCGCGACGGTTACGGTCATTTACAAGCAGAATCAGGCAGATATCCGCTTGCAGGCCAGCAGTGGCCTTTTGCGACAACTGTCGGATATCAGTTATTCCGTGGCGCTGGCCGCGCCATCCAGCTCCACCCCGGCCCGTTTGCGTCAGCTCGACCAGCAGTTTCAGTCTGTCGTGCAGTTGCTTCGCGAGGGAGGCATGGTCGATGGTGTGGTTCTCGTGCCGCTGGACAAACCCTTGCTGGGACTGGTCTCGCAGTTGAGCAATGAGTGGCAGCGGCGGCTGATGCGCCTGGATTTTCCGGTCAGCTCGGAGCAGGTGCTTTTACCCGCTGCCAGTCTGAATGCCGAAGATTCCCTGTTCCGGCATAACACGCAGCAATTGCTGGACGCTTTTGACGTTCTGCGTGAACGTACCCGCTCCCAGCACCGCTGGACGGTGTTTTTCATGCTGGCGCTCGATGCGTTGGCGCTGTTTCTCTCTTACTTTATGTTGCGCGCCTGGGTGGCCACGCCCTTGAGGCAACTGCTCGCCCAGGGAAAGGCCTTTACCCAGGGGCATTACCGCACAAAAAGCATCAGTTCCGGTACGGATGAAACGCGCTATTTGTCGCAGATTCTGAATGACTGCGGGTTGCAGATTCAACAGCGGGATGCCCAGCTCTCCATTCAGCAGCGCAATTTATCGCAGCTCAACGCCATATGCCGCAGCGTAAGTCACAACCCTTTATTGGGTATTTACGTGAGCCGCGACGGCCGCTTTGATTTTGTTAATAAAAAGTTGGCGGAAACATTGGGATATAGTCGCGCGCAATTGCGTCAGGAGTTCACGGTGGATCAGATTTTCCTGTCTCCACGATTTCCGTCCCTGACTCATACGGTGCCCGATTCGCGTTCAGGCGGCAGCAGTTTGCGTTATGAAACACGGGCATTGCGTCATGATGGCAAATCCATTGATGTAGAGATCTGTGCCATTCCCATTCGGCTGGATGGCCGTACCGCCATGGTGGCAGTGGTGCAGGACATCACCACGCGGGTGCGTAATGAGGTGACGGGTCGCTTGGCGGCGGTAGTCTATGAGAACACCTGCGAAGCCATTGTGGTTACCGACCGCTTTGGCCACGTGGTCGATGCCAATCCGGCCTTTAGCCGCATCACGGGCTATGAGCTCGATGAAGTTCGCGGACGCAGCTTGTCGCTTCTGAATTCCGGTCGTCAAGATCGCGAGTTCTATCGCAAGATGTGGCGCGAGATTTCAGAAACGGGGCGTTGGCAGGGGGACATCTGGAACCGTCGCAAGAACGGGGAGGATTTTGCCGAGCGCCTGACGATCAGCACTGCGTGGAACCCCGACGGCACGGTGTATCGTCACATCGGCCTGTTTACGGACATCACCAGCCATAAAAAGCGTGAGGCCCAGATGTGGCGGCAGGCGCATTACGATCATTTGACAGGCTTGCCCAACCGGCAAATGTTCCAGGATCGTTTGCAACAGGCTCGCGAGCAATCCCGCCGTACTGGTTTGCCCTTCGCCCTGATCTTTATGGACCTGGACTTTTTCAAGGATGTGAACGATTCCCTGGGGCATGAGAAAGGAGACGTGCTCTTGCAGGAAGTGGCCCAACGCCTGCAACGCTGTGTGCGGGTGACAGATACGGTGGCGCGAATTGGTGGCGACGAGTTCACTGTCATTTTGTCCGATATCAGTGATACATCGATTGTGGAACGTACCTGTCGCTGTTTGCTGGACACGATTGAGGAGCCTTTCCAGCTGGGCAAGAACTCGGTGTCTGTCTCTGCCAGCGTGGGTATCACCTTGTTCCCCGAGGATGGGGACGATGCCGGTCAGCTTTTGAAAAATGCGGACATGGCCATGTATGCGGCCAAAGCGTGTGGTCGCAACCAATACTGCCGTTTTTTACCTGCCATGAGCGAAGCGGTGGAGGCTCGCCTTCGTTTCTCCCAGGATCTGCAAAAGGCCTTGAGCGAAAAGCAGTTTCAGCTCTATTACCAGCCTATTGTGGATATGCGTACGGGACAGGTCACCCGCGCTGAAGCCTTGATTCGTTGGGAGCATCCTCAGCTCGGTCTGGTGCCGCCTTCGGAGTTCATTCCTTTTTCCGAAGACTCCGGGCTGATTGTCTTGATCGGAGAATGGGTATTCGAGACGGCTGCCCAGGCGGCGGTCAGGCTGCGCCACGAGTTGGACCCCAGTTTCCGGGTCAGCCTGAACGTGTCACCCGCGCAGTTCAAGCTCAATGGTTCTTGTGCGCGGGAATGGGTGGAGTATCTGCAAACCCAGGGCATTCCGGGCGATGCGCTGGTGGTGGAAATTACGGAGCGTCTGTTGCTCGATGATCAGGGGCAGGCCTTGCAGCAGCTGCGCTCCTTGCGTGAATATGGCATGAGTGTGGCGCTGGATGATTTCGGCACAGGCTATTCCTCTCTGTCCCATTTGAAGCGCTTTTCCATCAATGTGCTCAAGATTGATCAGTGTTATATCCGTAATTTGGCGCTGAGCAGCGAGGATCTGGTCCTGACCCAGGCCATGATCGTCATGGCGCAAAAACTGGGTTTGCGCGTCGTGGCAGAAGGAGTGACCAGCCACGAGCAGCTGGACTTGCTCAACCACGCCGGCTGCGATTACATGCAGGGCTATTTGTGCTCGACGCCGATCCCGGCAGACGAGTTTGTGGATTGGTGCAAGACCTGGAATCGGGACCATGCAGGGGGATTTGCCGCGGGTCTGTATCCCGTGGGTCCCCAGGCGTTGCAGTAAGAAGGTCTGTTCAGGCGACGCGGTCGCTGGACATGTCGGCGTGCCGCACCCCCGGTGCTCAGGATGAGCGGCGAGCGCGCCAGGCAAACATAATCAGCAAGAGGCTGGCCCAGATCAGAAAGGGCAGGTTGCCGTATTTTACGTAGGGTGTCAGGCCAGTGGTGCCCTGTACTTCCACATCCAGTACGCCCGGTGTCAAGGGCGGCAGCACGGCGCGAATCCGTCCATACGGATCAATGGCAGCCGTCATGCCGGTGTTGGTCGCGCGCAGCATGGGACGTCCTGTTTCCAAGGCTCGCATGCGCGAGATCTGCAAATGCTGGCTCAAGGCCCAGGAGTTCCCGAACCAGCCCAGATTGCTGATATTTAGCAGCACGCTCGCCCCCTGCTGACCAGGGCGGCCCTGGACGGCCTGGATGATCTCTTCACCAAAAACGTCTTCATAGCAGATATTGGCCGCGACACGACCTTCTGGCAGCTGGAAAGGAGCTTGTGGCAGGGCGCCCCGGTGAAAGTCACCCAAGGGGATATTCATCATGTCCACGAACCACCGAAAGCCGGCGGGGATGAATTCGCCAAAGGGCACGAGATGGTGTTTGTCGTAGTAGGCAGCAGTGCTGTTGATGATGTCCTGAGGCTGGGTTTGGGGGGTGATCAGCAAGGCACTGTTGGTATAGCTGAGTTTGCCATCGACCGTACCGCGATCCATGGGTACGCCCAGCACCAGATTGGCTTGATGACGTTGGGCCAGTTCTGTCCAGCGCAACCAGAAGCTGGTTTCCAGACGGTTCTGCAAAACCGGGATGACGGTCTCGGGCAGGACAATCAGACGCGGCGCGTCCTCGGGGGATTTGGCGTCCAGATTGGCCAAGTCGTAATAGCGTTCTATGCCCTCGCCCATCGCGGGGCCAAACTTGGCGCTCTGGTCGACATTGCCTTGCACCAGCCGGGCGATGAACGGATCACCCTGAGGTTTAACCCAGGCGATATGCGGCAAACTGATGCCGATCAGGCCGAAAACCATGGCGATGCCAATACCAATGGCACTAGAAGGGCTCTGGTTTTTGTCTTTGGAGGCGGCAAACTGGGCGATGACCGCGGCACTGAAGGCGGACAGCCAGGCCAGACCATAGACGCCGACAAGTGGAGCCCAGCCGGTAAACATGCCTTCCGCATGGGCGTAGCCGATGTTCAGCCAGGGGAAGCCGGTCAGTAGCGTGCCCCGCAGCCATTCGCTCAGCGCCCAGCAGCTTGCAAACCCCGCGGACAATAGCAGTCGTGGTAGCCAGGCATCACTATTGTGTTTGGGACGCAGCTTTTGCCACACGGCCGCAGCCAGGGCGGGGAAAAGGGCCAGTGCAGCTGCCAGCAGCAAGACCCCCAGGGCCGCCAGCCATGATGGCATCCCGCCATACTGGTGCATGCTGATGTAGAGCCAATACACGCCGACGGCAAAGTTGCCCAGACCAAACCAATAGCTGCGTCCGAAAGCTTGTCGTAACGACTGCGCTGCCATGATCTGCGAACAGGCTATGGCTAGCAGGGTGATCTGATAAAACGGCAGAATCCAGGAGGGCAGCGGGCCTATCGAAAAGGACAGGGCATGCAAGCCCCCCAGAGCCAGCATTAACGCGACGCGCAGCGCCTGGGGGACAGGTTTGGAATCAGGATTGTTCAAGATGGGGCTCGGCGGGTGTGGCTCGCTGAACGTGCAGCCAAAGGGCTCGTTTCGCATCGGCACGCACGACGGTGATGCTGATGCCGTCAAGCTGGGCGACATCGCCCCGGCGAGGGATGTGCCCCAGTTCGGATGCCAGCCAGCCACCCACGGTATCAAAGTCGTCGTTGGGCAGATTGGTATGGAACGCTTCGTTGAAATCGGGGATTTCGGTCAGGGCCATGACCCGCCAACTGTCAGGGCCTGCCTGGAAAATGGTCTGTTCGGCGTCTTCATCGTATTCGTCCTCGATGTCGCCGACAATTTGTTCCAGCACGTCTTCCATCGTGACCAGCCCGGCGGTGCCGCCATGTTCGTCAATGACGACGGCCAGGTGATTGCGGCTGCCACGGAACTCATGCAGCAGCACATTCAGGCGTTTGGTTTCAGGAATGAACACGGCAGGGCGGATCAGCGGCCGCAGATCCAGTGTGGGGTTGGCAATGGACAGCAGCAAGTCTTTAGCCAGCAATATACCGATGATGTTGTCGCGTTCCGTCTCATAGATGGGGAAGCGGCTGTGGCCCGTTTCAATAATGATGGGCAGCATCTCGGTCAAGGGCTTGGCGATGTCCAGCATATCGATCTTAGAGCGCGGCACCATGATATCGGCCACCGTCTTATTGGCCATATCCAGCGTTCCAGCGATCATGGAGAGCGATTCGTCGTCGATGACTTTGCGAGCGTGGGCCGCAACCAGGACAGACTTAAGGTCTTCTCGGTCTTCGGGCTCGTGACGCCGATTGAAAAAAGCACTTAAGCGAGAGATAGGATTGTTTGAGCTAGCCTTGGAAGGGCGGGGCTCAGGGTCGGTAGCAGAGTCTGACATTGTCCGAAGGACGAGTTAAGGAAAAATTAAGCATAACCGAAAAACGATGACAAGGTATGGACCTGTCATCATTCGCAAGGCGTGAAGCACGGCGCGTATTGATGCGGTTTTGTCATCGGCGGCCACACGAAGCCGGCACAGCGCGCGCTAGCGTTCCTGATAGGGATCAGGAATACGAAAGCTGGCCAGCACGGCTGTTTCCAGTGCTTCCATGTCCTGGGCCTCGTCTTCTTCGAGGTGGTCATAACCCAGCGAATGCAGGCAGCCGTGCACAACCAGATGAGCAGCATGATGCAAAAAGGGTTTGTCTTGTTCCTGGGCTTCACGTTCCAGAACGGGCAGACACAACACAATGTCGCCATGGACCACGCCGTCTTCGTCCTGACCATATTCAAAGGTCAGCACATTGGTCGCGTAGTCGCGATCTCGGTAGCTCAGGTTCAGGCTTTGGCCTTCCTGGGCTCCCACAATGCGCAAGGTGGCAGACAGACCAGTAAAGCGATCCTCGGGGTGGATGCGTTCGACCGCCATCTCAAGGGTGCGCTGCATCCAGCGGCGGATACGGGAGCGGCTCAGTTCGGGACATTCAACAGCGTACTGGACGCTCAAGGACAGATCAGGCATCACCGGCTCGTTCGTATGCGTCCACAATTCGCGCAACCAGGGGGTGGCGCACCACATCACGGCTGCTAAAGCGCGAGCAGGAAATACCTTGCACGTTTTCCAGCACCGTGACGGCATGGGTCAAACCACTGCGCTGGCCTTTGGGCAAGTCCACCTGGGTGGGGTCACCAGTAATAACGGCCTTGCTGCCAAAACCGATACGGGTCAGGAACATTTTCATCTGTTCCGGCGTGGTGTTCTGGGCTTCGTCCAGAATCACAAAAGCATGGTTCAGCGTGCGGCCGCGCATGTAGGCCAGCGGTGCGATCTCGATGGTCTGCTTCTCAAACAGGCGCTGCACTTTTTCCACGCCCATCAAGTCGTACAGGGCGTCGTACAGGGGGCGCAGATACGGGTCCACCTTTTGGGCCAGATCGCCGGGCAAAAACCCCAGCCGCTCACCGGCTTCCACTGCCGGCCGGGTCAGAATCAGACGATGGACGGATTCGCGCTCCAGTGCATCAATGGCGCAGGCCACGGCCAGCCAGGTTTTGCCGGTACCGGCCGGGCCGATGCCAAAGTTGATGTCGTGGTTCAGAATGTTGCGCAGGTACTCGCGCTGACCAGGGGTACGTGGCCGCAGGTCGCGTTTGGCCGTGCGCAGGGAAATGTCGTCCTGACCCACAGGAGGCAGCTCGGGCAAAGCCTCTGGCGCAGGTTCCTTTTCGTGGCTGCGGCTGGCGCCCAGCTCGACCAGACCCAGTTGGATATCGTCGATATTGAGCGCCCGATGCACTGCGCGCGAATGAAACCAATCAATGGCCTTGGCGGCCTGTTCCGCACGCGCGCCTTCAATCGAAACATGGCTGCCACGCCGACGCAGCGTGACGTCGTAGGCAATAGCAATCTGCTTGATGTTCTCGTCCAAGGGGCCACACAGATTGGCCAGATGGGTGTTGTCCCCATCCAGACGCACAGCAGTGGGCAGGCGGCGGCGTTGACTAGTCATAGATCAGGCTCCTGCAACCCGGTCATGGGTCACGATTTCTCCGCGCAATGTGTTGGTCAGTACCTGGGTGACATGCACATCCACGATTTGTCCGATCAGGCGAGGATCACCCGGGAAGTTGATGATGCGGTTGTTTTCGGTACGGCCTTTCAGTTCCGAATCGTCTTTGCGTGAGGTGCCTTCGACCAGAATGCGCTGCACGCTGCCGACCATGGCCTGGCTGATGGCCTGGGCCTGTTCGTTCACCAGTGCTTGCAGGCGGTGCAAACGGTCCAGTTTTTCTTCTTTGCTGGTGTTGTCTTCCAGGTCGGCGGCAGGCGTGCCAGGGCGACGGGAGTAGACAAACGAGAAGGACTGGTCGAAATTCACATCGCGAATCAGTTTCAGGGTTTTCTGGAAATCCTCTTCTGTCTCGCCGGGAAAGCCGACGATGAAGTCCGAGGAAAGGACGATATCCGGTCGGGCTTCGCGCAGGCGGCGCACGATGGATTTGAACTCCAGCGCAGTGTAGCCGCGTTTCATGGCAGCCAGAATACGGTCGCTACCTGCTTGCACCGGCAGGTGCAGGAAGGGCACGAGCTTGGGCAGATTGCCATGGGCTGCGATCAGGCGCGAGGTCATTTCCTTGGGGTGCGAGGTGGTGTAGCGAATGCGCTCGATACCGGGAATCTCGTGTACGTATTCCAGCAGCATGGCGAAGTCGGCAATTTCGCCCGCCACGTCGGTAGGGCCACGGTAGGCGTTCACGTTCTGGCCCAGCAGCGTCACTTCACGCACACCCTGGTCGGCCAGGTCAGCCACTTCCATCAGCACGTCGTCAAAGGGACGGGAGACTTCGGGGCCGCGGGTGTAGGGCACCACACAGAAGCTGCAGTACTTGCTGCAGCCTTCCATGATGGACACAAAGGCCGAATAGCCTTCCACGCGTGCGGGGGGCAGGGCGTCGAATTTTTCGATTTCCGGAAAGCTGATGTCCACCTGCGAGCGGCCGCTGTTGCGCCGCTTGACGATCAGCTCGGGCAGGCGGTGGAGTGTCTGGGGGCCAAACACCACATCCACGTAAGGCGCGCGACGAATAATCGTGTCACCTTCCTGGCTGGCCACACAGCCACCCACGCCAATGACCAGATCGGGATTCAGCGCCTTCAAGTGCTGGACCCGGCCCAGGTCCGAGAACACCTTTTCCTGCGCCTTCTCGCGTACCGAACAGGTATTGAACAGGATGATGTCGGCTTCTTCGGGATTGGTGGTCAACTCAACGGGGCGATCCTGATTCAGGATATCAGCCATTTTTTCGGAGTCGTACTCGTTCATCTGGCAGCCAAAGGTGCGAATGAAGAGTTTGCGGGCAGGTTTGGCGGCAGCGTCCGCCGTGTCGGGGCTAGGGTGTGTGGTGTCAGTCATAAGAGAAGCCGTGACGGGTGTATATCCCGCGGGCCATTGAGAATGAAGAATCGAGCATTATAACGCCCCGTCTTACAGGGGGCACGAACAAGGGACTGTTCTTGTTCAACTTGTTGCGGGCAGGCCGCCCCTCAGAGGTGCGTTTATGGGAAGCCGCCACAGGGGTGAACTGGCCGTATCTGACGCGTTCAACTCGGCCCTCTTGCGAAGGGTTTTCTATGAATATATGATTCATATGTGTTTCATATAGAGGTTGAGTGATGGGTATTGTCAATATTGATGATGAGTTACACGATCAGTTGCGCAAGGCGAGCACCGTTTCGTGTCGCTCCATTAACGCGCAGGCTGCCTTCTGGATACGTATGGGTTTGCTGTGCGAATTGAATCCCACTTTGAGCTTTAACGACATCGTTGCCCGAGAGATGAGGGCGGTCGGTTTGGGTGAGCCTGCGGTGCCCCTGGAACAAACGGAGCCCGCATGATCAAGACGGCAGGCGAAATTGCCTTGATGGCCGAGTCGGGTCGTTTGCTGGCGCAAGTGTTCACGCGTCTGGATCAGTTGGATCTGATTGGCATGAACACCATGCAGGTCAATGATCTGGTCGAGAGCTACATCGTCCAGGACCTGCAAGCCCGGCCCGCCAGCAAAGGGCAGTACGGTTATGCCTATGTTCTGAACTCATCGCTCAATCAAGTCGTGTGTCACGGTATGCCGTCCACGGCGGATGTGTTGAAAGAGGGAGATATCGTGAACTTCGATATCACCCTGGAGAAGAATGGCTTTATCGCGGATTCCAGCAAAACCTACACGGTGGGGCAGGTTACGTCTGCTGCGCAAAAACTGGTCGATGCCTGCTATATGGCGATGTGGAAAGGCATACAAGCCGTGCGTCCGGGCGCGACTTTGGGTGATGTGGGATTTGCCATCTCGCAATACGCACGCACGAACGGCTACTCCGTTGTGCGCGATCACTGTGGGCACGGCATCGGGCGAGAAATGCATGAAGCCCCCGAGGTCCTGCACTGGGGTACGCCGCGCACAGGCTTGCGATTGAAGGAGGGCATGGTGTTCACCATTGAACCTATGCTCAATCAAGGCGGTCATGCGGTGCAAACCGGGAAAGATGGCTGGACCGTACGTACCTGTGATGGCTTGCTGTCGGCACAGTTTGAGCACACGGTGGCTGTGACAGAAAGTGGTGTGCGTGTATTGACGCTGCGGCCGGATGAAACCATCCCGCATTAATTAAGTAGACTGCGCTTATTTTGTTCCCTCGACTGTCGGCTTGTTGTTGTGTCTTATCCGGTCCTTGCAGCGTGTGGGCTGAGAGTGGCGGCGATAAGCTCTATCAGCCTTATGGAAATGAGATTCGCTCTAGACAGCGCTGGAGCCGCTACAGCAGTAAGGTTCTGCCATATTGCCATCGCAGTATTGCTCGCTGTATAGCTGTCGTGCCGAGGTCTCTCTTTAGATCAATATAGGGTGGCAGGCCTTTGTTTTCTTGGGGGACCCGAGCCGGTCAGCTTGGCGGGCCATTCGCCCGTGCGGTGCACGGGTCCCCTTGTCAGTGCTCTGCTGCGGGCGGGTCGTGAACTCGGAGCGCAGTTTGTCCGCCGGACAAACCGCAAACGTGCTCCTCAAACAGCACGACCCTTGCATCCCGCATCAGAGCACTGCCTGTGGCGAACGGCCTGACTCGCCCCGCCGACCGGCTCGGGTCCCCCAAGAAAACAAAAAGAGGCTTGTTGCTGCCACCCTATTGCTTGCAATCTAGCAGCCTTAGAAACAAAAAAGCCCGACATTGTTTTAATGTCGGGCTTTTCTTTAACAGCGACTAAAGAAGCAACTTAGCCTTCTACAACCTCGCCGCCTTCGTCTTTCTTGATCGGCTTGACCAGATCCTCACGTTTCACGCCCAGCCACATGGAAATAGCGGCAGCCACGAACACGGAGGAGTAGATACCAAACCAGATGCCGATGGTCAGCGCCAGCGAGAAGTTGTGCAGTGTGGGGCCACCGAAGAAGAAAATCGACAGC
Source organism: Alcaligenes sp. HNGD-HTN06 (assembly GCF_049932565.1). Classification (NCBI taxonomy): domain Bacteria; kingdom Pseudomonadati; phylum Pseudomonadota; class Betaproteobacteria; order Burkholderiales; family Alcaligenaceae; genus Alcaligenes; species Alcaligenes sp. HNGD-HTN06. The sequence continues at coordinate 654,042 of NZ_CP187782.1, forward strand.
ACCATCATCTGGGTAGAACCGTGGGTGATGATGGTACGCGAGATGTTCTGGGTAATGGACAGGTCGATAATCTCGGCTACCGACATCTTGCGCTGCTTGCGGAAGTTTTCACGGATACGGTCCATCACCACAACGGATTCGTTCACGGAGTAACCCAGCACCGCCAGCACACCGGCCAGTACCGACAGCGAGAATTCCCATTGAAAGAAAGCGAAAAAGCCGAGGATGATGACCACGTCGTGCAAGTTGGCAATGGCACATGCCAGTGCCAGCTTCCATTCAAAGCGGAAACCCAGATAGAGCAAAATACCGGCGACCACAAAGGCCAGGGCCATCAAGCCGTTATGCAGCAACTCCTGTCCCACCTGTGGCCCGACGAACTCCACACGACGCAGTTCTACGTCCGGGTGTTGCTGCTTCAGTGCCTGGATGACCTGTTCGCTTTGCTGGGTGGAATCCTGCCCATCCAGGATGGGCAGGCGGATCATGATGTCCTGGGAGGTGCCGAAGTTCTGTACCTGGAAATCGGTGTAGCCCAGAGACTGGACCGAGCGGCGCACATCTTCGACCTGTACGGTTTGTTGATAATGCACTTCCATGACTGTCCCACCGGTAAATTCGATGGACAGGTGAAAGCCGCGCACGATAATAAAAACAACCGCTGCGATAAACGTCAGAAAACTGATCAGGTTCAGCACCAGTGCATGGCGCATGAACGGGATAGTGCGGTGAATACGAAAAAATTCCATGATGCTTTATGCCTGTAGTTGGGCCTGGCCGGCTTGCGCCGGCCCTGGCGCTTTACTTCTTGTCCTGTGGCTTCCAGACCTGGCCGATCGAAATCCCTTGCAGGCGACGACGGTTGCCATACCAGAGATTGACCAGGGCACGAACCCCAACCACCGAAGAGAACATGGAGGTCAGAATACCGATCACGTGTACAACCGCAAAACCGCGGATGGGGCCGGAACCGAAGGCCAGCAAAGCGACACCCACAATCAGGCTGGTCAGGTTGGAGTCGAAGATCGTGGCCCAGGCACGATCAAAACCCAGGTGAATGGCCTGTTGCGGGGAAGCACCATTGCGCAGTTCTTCGCGGATACGCTCGTTGATCAGGACGTTGGCGTCAATGGCCATGCCCAGCGTCAAGGCAATGGCGGCAATACCCGGCAAGGTCAGGGTCGCCTGCAGCATGGACAGCACGGCCAGCAGCAAGAGCACGTTGAAGGTCAGGCCAATGGTCGAGAACAGGCCGATCAGGTGGTAATACAGCATGATGAAGATGGCAATCGCAATAAAGCCGTACAGCGTGGCGTTAAAGCCCTGGCGAATATTGTCGGCACCCAGGCTGGGGCCAATGGTGCGCTCTTCGATGATGCTCATGGGCGCGGCCAGTGAACCGGCACGCAGCAGCAGGGAAATGTCAGCGGCTTCCTGGGCATTCATGCTGCCGCTGATCTGAACCTGACCGTTGGGGATTTCGCTGCGGATAACCGGGGCAGTGACCACTTCACCCACGCCATTCTCAAACAGCACAATGGCCATGCGTTTGTTGATGTTGTTGCGGGTAATATCGCGAAAGATCCGTGAACCCTTGTTGTCCAGCGTCAGGTTGACAGTGGGCTGTTGGGTCTGCGAGTCGCGGCCGGGCTGGGCATCCTGCAGGTTTTCGCCTGTCAGGATTACCTGGCGACGCAGCAGCAAGGGGGCGCCACCGCGCTCGGTATAACGCTCCAGCCCAAAAGGCACGGTGCCCGAGTTCAAGGCAGCGACGGCAGCGGGGGAGTCTTCCACCATGCGCAATTCCAGCGTGGCAGTACGGCCCAGGATTTCCTTGGCCTTGGCCACATCCTGCACGCCGGGCAACTGGACGACGATGCGGTCGGAACCTTGTTGCTGGATAACTGGTTCAGCCACGCCCAGCTCGTTGATCCGGTTGTGCAAGGTGGTGATGTTTTGTGTGAGCGCGTTTGTCTGGACTTGAATGGTGGCGGTCTCGGTCAGCCGCGCCGTCAGCCCGCTGTCGCCCGCAGGGGTAAAGGCCAGGTCGGGGATGGCACGACGAAGCTCAGACTGGGCGCGGTCGCGTTCGTCAGCCGAAGCAAAGCTCAGGCGCAGGGACTGGCCTTCACGCTCAATAGTGCCAACCGGTACCTTGGCTTCACGCAGCACACTGCGGGCGTCCGCGACCATGGAGTCGTAGCGGGCTGTCAGGGCACCTTGCATATCGACCTGCAGCAGAAAGTGTACGCCGCCACGCAGGTCCAGCCCCAGATGCATGGGGTGCGCGCCCAGCGCGGTCAGCCAGGCGGGCGAGGCAGACACCAGGTTCAGGGCGACGGTGTAGTCGGGAGCAGACGCGGCAGAGTCCTTGTTCAGCTCGCGCTCGATCAGGTCCTTGGCCTTGAGCTGGACGTCAGTAGACGCAAAACGGAAACGCGCTGTGGCGCTGGGTCCGTTCTGTTCAAAATACGAGCCCGTCGTAGGGATATTGTTCTGCTTGAGCAGCGCTTCAACATGCGTGATCAGGCTGGTTTCAAGCCGGACCGTGGATTTGGCGCTGGAAACCTGCACAGCAGGAGACTCACCAAACAGATTGGGCAAGGTATAGATCAGGCCGATCGCCAGCGCGACCAATACGATGGCATATTTCCAGAGGGGATAACGATTCATGGGATATCTACGACGGGTGCAGAAATGGCAACCCCGGACCGAGGTCCGGGGTCGGAGGCATTACAGCGACTTGATGGTGCCTTTGGGCAGAACAGTCGTAACGGCCACGCGTTGGACCAGAACTTCGACGGGTTTGTCGGTCAGGTTGGCCACTTCAACGGTCAGGTAGTTGTCGTGAACTTTGCTGACTTTGCCCAGCAGACCGCCGGAGGTGATGACTTCGTCGCCTTTGGCCAGGTTGGACACCAGGTTGCGGTGCTCTTTCTGGCGTTTCATCTGAGGACGAATCATCAGGAAGTACAGCACAACAAACATCAAGATGATGGGCAGCATGCCCATCAGGGCGTTTTCGCCGCCGGCAGCTGCCTGGGCGGGGATGAGAGTCAGAATGTCAACAGCGGACATGTGGGGCTCCTGAGGATTTTTTTGTGTGGGTTGTCAAAAACTAACGGTGTATTGTAGCGGCACTTTATTGCCGGATCACAAACAGCCTGTTATTCGATGCCGCGTGCCCGGTCCTGGTGAAATTGCTCCCGCCAGGCTGCAAAACGCTTTTGCTCGATGGCATCGCGCATCTCTTGCATGATCTGCAAATAGAAATGCAGGTTGTGCAAGGTATTCAAGCGTGAGCCGGTAATCTCATTGGAACGCTGCAGGTGATGCAGGTAGCCACGCGAAAAATGCTGGCAGGTATGGCAGCTGCAACTGGGGTCCAGCGGGCGGGTATCGTCCCGATAGCGGGCGTTGCGGATCTTGATATCGCCGTAACGCGTGAACAGCCAGCCATTGCGCGCATTGCGGGTAGGCATCACGCAGTCGAACATGTCCACGCCCTGGCTGACGCCTTCGACCAGATCCTCAGGCGTGCCCACACCCATCAGATAGCGCGGCGCATGGGCGGGCAGTTTGGGGGTGGTGTGCGCCAGAATGCGCATCATGTCTTCTTTGGGTTCGCCGACCGACAGACCACCAATGGCGTAGCCCTCAAAGCCGATTTCCGTCAGGCCCGCCAGTGATTCGTCGCGCAGGTCTTCATACATGCCGCCCTGCACAATCCCAAATAAGGCATTGGGATTGCTCAGACGCTTGAATTCCTCGCGTGAGCGACGGGCCCAGCGCAGGGACATACGCATGGATTTGGCCGCCTCGGTGTGAGTGGCCGGGCGATCGTCAATCAGATAGGGCGTGCATTCGTCAAACACCATGGAAATGTCGGAGTTCAAGGAATACTGGATCTGCATGGACACTTCAGGCGTTAAAAAAAGGCGTTCGCCGGTGATGGGGGAGGCAAATTTCACCCCTTCCTCGGTAATTTTGCGCATGCCTTTCAGACTGAATACCTGAAAACCGCCCGAGTCGGTCAGGATGGGCTTGTCCCACTGCATGAAGTTATGCAGGCCCTTGTATTTGTCCATCACTTCCGTACCGGGACGCAACCACAAATGAAAGGTATTGCCCAAGATGATCTGGGAGCCGATGTCCTTTAATTCGTGCGGCATCATGGCCTTGACGCTGCCATAAGTGCCTACCGGCATGAAAATGGGGGTTTGCACCACACCGTGGTTCAGGGTGATCTGGCCACGGCGAGCGGCGCCGTCGGTGCTTAAAAGGTCAAACTTCAGTCCACTCATGGGGTAGGGGGCTCAATGAACATAGCATCGCCATAACTGAAAAAGCGATACCGGGATTGGACGGCGTGCTGGTAGGCACGTTGTATGGGTTCGATCCCCGCCAGGGCTGACACCAGCATCAGCAAGGTGGACTGGGGCAAATGAAAATTGGTGATCAGTGCATCAACCCATTGATATTGGAAGCCGGGAGTGATGAACAGGCGTGTATCGCCTTCAATACTGCCATCGGCGCAGCGCTGGTTCATGCCGGGCTCTTTGCTGGCGGCCGATTCCAGTGAGCGCACGCTGGTGGTGCCCACGGCGATGATGCGGCCACCCGCAGCCCGGGTTGCCTCAATCTTGGCCAGGGTGGCGGCGGGTACGTGGTAGCGCTCGGCGTGCATGACGTGTTCGCTGATATTGTCGACACGCACCGGCTGGAAGGTGCCGGCCCCTACATGCAAGGTGACAAAGGCCTGGTCCACGCCTTGCGCACGCAAGGTGGCCAGCATGTCGTCGGTAAAGTGCAGGCCTGCCGTAGGAGCGGCCACGGCACCGGGGTGTCGGGCATAAACGGTCTGATAGCGTGATTCGTCCTGCTCATCGGCCGCATGGGTGATGTAGGGGGGCAGGGGCGTGGCCCCGTACTGCTCCAGCATGTCCAGCACGGGTTCATGAAAGCGCAGGGCAAACAGGGCATCCTCGCGGCCTGTGCAGTCGGCCAGCACCTTGCCATCGGCCAGTTCTAGCAAGGTGCCTGGCTTGGGCGACTTGCTGGCGCGGATATGCGCCAGGGCGGTGTCAGGGCCGGTCACGCGCTCGATCAGCACTTCGACTTTGCCGCCGCTGCTTTTCTGACCATGCAGGCGCGCCTTGATGACTCGCGTGTCATTAAAGACCAGCAGATCGCCTTTGCGCAGCAGGCCAGGCAGGTCGGTGAACTGGCGGTCATGCAATTGGCCGGCCCCGTCCAGATGCAGCAGACGGCTGCCTTGGCGCTGGGCCGGAGGGCTTTGAGCGATCAGCTCGGGGGGGAGCTCGTAGTCGAACTGGGCGATGGTTAAAGAGGGATCGATGCTCATGGTTTGTCGTAAAGGGCCACGGACTGCAAGGTCGGGCCTGATGGGGTAACCGACTATTTTAACGCTTTGCCGTCAGATTGCTGAATCGGCCATATCCGCAGTGTTTTTCTTTCGGTATGCTTGGGTTTTTCCTGAATTGATCTGTTGGAGACGAGGGCATGGGTGTTTTGAAGACAAAGCCTGTTTTGAGTCGTTGCAAGCATATGGCTCTGGTAGCCTTGCTGATGGTGCAAGGCGCCTCACTGGCTCTGGCCCAGGCCCTACCTCCCGAGTTGGCGTCGGTCTGGAGTGCCAGCCGCCTTCCCCAATCGTCTTTGTCGATTGTGGTGGACGAGGCAGATGGCCCGCGTCTGATTGGCGTCAATCCCCAGGAGCCCCGCAACCCCGCTTCGGTCATGAAGCTGGTCAGCACCTGGGCTGGCTTGTCCGCCTTGGGGCCGGAATATACCTGGCGCACCACCCTGATGGCCCAGGACGGCCTGCAGGTTGATGAGCAGGGCACCTTGAAAGGACCCTTGTATATCAAGGCGGGAGGCGATCCGTTTCTGACCGTGCCGCAGTTATGGGACATGTTGCGTGAACTCCGTTTGCGTGGGGTGAAGAATCTGACCGAAGTGATTGTGGATCGTTCCATTTTTGGCAATGTGACGATCAATCCGGGGGATTTTGATAACGCGGGTGATCGACCCTATAACGCCAGCCCGGATGCCATGATGGTCGGGCTGGGAGCCTCTCGGCTGGTATTTCAACCTGATGCGCAGGCGCGCAAATGGGTGGCGATTATTGATCCGCCGCTGCCGGGTGTGCGCGTGCAGGGTGAAGTGGAGTGGTCGACCGCAACGTGCCCGGGCTCACCGGTGATCGGCACCCAGATTCAACCCGAAGCTGGGGGCATGGTGGTACGCGTCAGCGGTAAGGCGGCCGCCTCTTGTGGCGAATTCAGCGTGTATCGTCTGGTGCACTCTCAAACTGAGTTTTTCGACAAACTGTTTCGCAGTCTGTGGCGCGATCTGGGCGGCACCCTGGCGCGTGATATCAAGCCTGGCCGGGTGCCGGGTCGTGCCCAGGCCATTACCTGGCATGATTCGCAGTCCCTGTCTGACCTGATCCGTCTGGTGAACAAGCAAAGCAATAATGTGATGGCCCGCACCATCTTGCTGACCGTGGGCGCGGAGATGAGCGGGCCCGGGGCCACCGTGGCCAGCGGCGAGCGGGCAGTCATGAACATATTGGGACGCCAGGGCGTCAACACCAGCGGCTGGGTTGTGGACAATGGCTCGGGCCTGTCGCGCAACGGACGGGTGACCGCCGGCGGCATGGCTGATATGTTGAAAGTTGCCTGGCGCTCGAACTGGATGCCTGAATATATTTCCTCTTTCGCCATCTCCGGTGTGGATGGCACGGTACGTTCACGCTTGCGGGACGACGAGGTGCAGGGGCGCGCCCACCTGAAAACAGGCACCTTGCGCGACAGCCGTGCGCTGGCCGGTTACGTGCTGGGAGCGAGCGGAAAGCGGTATATTGTTGTCATGATGGTCAATGACGAACGTTCTGCCTCTGCCCGGCCCTTTTTTGACGCAGTGGTGAAGTGGTTGGCAGTGCGTTAATGATCACGATAGTGTGGGCTGCGGTGCAGCGGCCCTGTTTGTAGTTTGTTCCTAATTTGATGAAGCAATCATGCCCATACACGAAATACGTCACCCTTTGATCCGCCATAAACTGGGCCTGATGCGCAAGGCAGATCTGAGCACGAAAAATTTCCGCGAAATGTCCCAGGAAATCGCCTCCTTGCTGACCTACGAGGCTTGTAAGGATTTGCCCCTGGAGCCCACCACGATTGAAGGCTGGTGTGGGGATGTGGAAGTGGAAAAGCTGGCAGGCAAGAAAGTGACGGTGGTTCCCATCTTGCGTGCCGGTATTGGCATGCTGGACGGGGTGTTGAACCTGATTCCGGGTGCCAAGGTCAGCGTGATCGGCATCGCCCGAAATGAAGAGACCCTGGAGGCCCAGGCCTATCTGGAACGTCTGGTCGGGGAGCTGGATCAGCGCCTGGCCCTGATTATCGACCCCATGCTGGCAACCGGAGGTTCCATGGTTGCCACCATCGATCTGCTGAAGAAAGCAGGCTGCAAGAACATTCGCGCCCTGGTGCTGGTGGCAGCGCCTGAAGGCATTGCCACTCTTGAAAAACACCATCCTGACGTACATATCTATACCGCGTCCATTGACAAGCACCTGGACGAGCATGGTTATATTGTGCCGGGCCTGGGGGATGCGGGGGACCGTATTTTCGGTACCCGTCAAAAAGTGCAGGACGGCGAGGTGTAGGCCGGGAACTTGTCGCGCTTTTTTACAATCCCTTGCTCGTCCCCTAGAGGGGATAGGCATAATAAAGAGTCAAACCTACGTTTCACTGAATTCAGGATGTGCATGAAACTGAAAGCTTGGATGGCTGCTCCGCTGTTGGTGATATCGGGCCTGGGTTCGGCTCAGGCCGGTCTGTGCGACGTCCCTTTCATGCGTGATGGCGGCCAGGTTCAATTGACGGGTTCGGGTTTTCTGGCCATGGGCGCAGACCTTGCTTTTTCCGACGTGAAAAAGCAGGGGGGCGACCAGTGTCAGGCGCGCGTACAGGGCAAGGCTAGTGTGGCCCTGGCTGGCTTACCGGCCAGCAAGCCCAATATTGACTATGTCATGACAGTGCGTGATGGTCGTACCCGCTTTCAGCGTGACGATGGCCGAGGTGGCTTGGAAGCGGTCCACGGTTCATTTGACTTGCGTTTGCTGGGGCTGTTTTCCTACGAGCACGGCGGCTTGCAGGAAGGCCAGACCTTCCCCCGCCAGGATTTCCAGATCAATCTGGACAAACGAGCCCAGTCCAATGTGCTGCGTGTCCATACTGGTGCCAAAACGGTGGGCGCCCAGCAGACGGTGCAGACGGCCTTGGGCAATTACGAATGCTGGCCGATTCGCTACCAGCGAGAGATCGAGCCTACCCAAGCCAGTTTCAGCGGCATCAGCCTGCCTATTCCGGGTATTAATTCTCAGGTTACCGATTGGTACTGCCCGGAAGTGCAAATGGTGATGAAGCAGGAAAGCATTCAGAATGGTGTACCGTCTACGGTAGACGTGACCCACTTGAAGTAAGCTTGCGACGCGTCCGTTGCAGGTTTACGGAGTATCTTTATCCTGAATAGAGCGGGTTAAAGAATTTTGTGCGGCGCTGTGATGGCGTCATTCACTTGGCGATACGTATTTGTCGCGTGTCCCTTTCAACTGCAAGGAGTTATTTATGGCTACCAAGAAAAGTCTGGAAAACAGCGGAGACAAATTCATCGAGGAAGTGAAAGCGAGCTTGGATGAAGCTGAGCAACTGATGCGTGAAGCAGCCGAAGCGACGGGCGATAAAGCTGGAGAGCTCCGTGAGCGAGCTTTGCGTTCATTGCGTGTGACCCGCGATTCGCTGCATGATGCCCAGGAAGCGGTGGTTGAGCATAGTGTTCGTGCGGCCAAGGCCACCGATAACTATGTGCATGACAAACCCTGGCAAGCCATCGGCGTGGCCGGTATTGTGGGCCTGATGTTCGGCATGCTGATCAGCCGTCGTTAATCTGTCTGTGCTCTGCGCTGCTGACTGGTTTCAGCAGCAGAAAAAGTAGCCCTGCCGATCCGAACCTTCCGGTTCGGATCGGCAGCCTCTTCGCAATCAGGCTCCTGACATTGCGTGCAATGGCAGGATGTCGCAGAGCAGGAATAAAACATGGCGCTAAGGCAAACTATCAGTCAGCTTGGTTCTACCTTGATAGGGGCCGTCAGTACTCGATTGGAGCTGTTCGCTCTGGAAGCTGGCCAGCAAAAGGCGAGCCTGATCACGCTGTTTAGCATGGTGTTCGGCGCGCTGCTCTTCTCAACGCTGGCAGTGCTGGTGTTCAGCTTGCTGCTGGCTTTGTATTTCTGGCCGACAGAATATCGCTACTGGGCTCTGGGCGTGTTGGTCGTGCTGTATGCGGGTTTGGGAGTGGGTCTGTTCATGGCGGTACGCCGTCGTTTGACCTCCGGTCCGATTCCTTTTTCGGCCACTTTGTCCGAGTTGCGTCGCGATGTTGCATTTATTGAGCGCTTGCGGGATACCGAAGGAGACGGTAAATGAGCATCAAACAAGAGAGCATGTCTGCCCAGGAGCGGGCTGTGCGTATTGAATTGTTGCGAGTGCGCGCCTCCCTGGAGCGCCAGACTTTATCGTCCCAGGTCCATTCGCTGGGGCAGGACTTAAGCCCTGGCAATTTGTGGAACAGTGTCAAACCTTCTGGTCTGAGCATGGGCGGCGTGGTTAGTAATGCGTTGTCTTTGTCGCGTCGTTATCCGTTTTTGCTCTCCGGTGCATCGGCATTGCTGAGCAGTTTGGGTGGGCGCTGGATGCGGATTGGCGCTCTGGCCCTGGGAGCGTGGAAGTTGTACGACTCGTCTAAATCAGCGCGTGAAAAAGCCCGCAATGTTCTGGTTCCCGTGCGACGCAGTCCCCGCGTGGACGAGTAAGTGGCGCGTATTTTGAAAAACCGGCTCCGGCCGGTTTTTTTTGCGTCTGATCCTGGCTTTGCATTCTGCCCGACTGGTTTTTGAGGGCAGCAGGGCTTATGCTCCCGATAATCAATAATTCCAATTGAACTAGACCCACCCCAGGAGACATCGCCCGTCATGCAGGTGCCATTACTGAATGCGTTAAGAACTTTTACGGTATCGGCGCAAAGGCTGAACTTTACCAAGGCAGCCGAGGATTTGCTGGTCTCCCCCTCAGCGGTCAGCCATCAGATCAAAGTGCTGGAGGAGTATCTGGGCTGCAAACTGTTTTTGCGCAAAAACCGTTCCCTGGAGCTGACGGATCAAGGGCAGTTTCTGTTTGATCGTTTGCAGCGGCCTTTTTACGAGATCAATCAGGCCTTGCGCGAATTGCGTATGCCACACGGCAAAAGCCGCATCAATCTGTCCTTGCGCCCCTTTGTGTCCAGCATGTGGTTTACCAGGCAGCTGTGTGACTTCTGGTTGAAGCACCCGGATATTGAAATTAATTTACTGCATAGCTTGCAGGCGCCGGATTTCTTCAGAGACAACATCAATTTTGCGATTGTCTGGGGCAAGCAGGGGGACTGGCCGCACTTACAGACTTTGCGCATCATCCCCGGTAATTTGACGCCCGTGTGTGCGCCATCGTATTTGCAGGCGCATGGCCAGATTAGGTCTTCGGCAGATCTCAACCAGCATGTGCTGATTCACGAAGAGAATCAACTCTGTTGGGAGCAGTGGTTACGCAAGGCGGCTGGTCAGGAACTGACGGCTAAAAAGAGCTTTCATATCGATGACACGAATGTACGCCTGAATGCGGTTCTGAACGGTCAAGGGGTGATGCTGGGTTGTCCGGCTCTGTTGCAGCCACTGATCGAGAAAAAGGAACTGGTTCAGCTGTTCGATGTTTGTCTGGATGAATACGCGTATTTCCTGGCTTATCCCAAAGAGGCGAATCATAGTCGGCAGGAGCAGGAGTTTGTGGATTGGGTGGCGTCCATTGCAATCCGCTAGGCGGTAGGGTCGGAGCGTTTCCCCGGCTGGCGTTCAGTGATGGGACTTTCTCAGTTTTACTGGGGTTGCCACTGCCACTGCCACTGCCACTGCCACTGCCACTGCCACTGCCACTATCCCTTTGTCCCTAGTCTCTAAGGTAATGCTTGAGGCTTGGGAGGCCGTTCTTGCAACGCATCGGGCTTGTGAACCCTTTATTGCGCGCTATTTTGCTCACCTCAGGCATGGAGCGGACTTGCCAGCGGCCGTTCCGCAGACCTTGAATCGGGGTTGAGGCCGGACTGGTCGTTCTCAATCCGCAACGATTGCAGCCTTCCGTTTCTCCTTCCTTCGTTTCAACAACAAAAAAAACTCATCGTTCCGTCAAATTTACTCAATTTTCAAGCGCCACTCCCTGTCGCATCATGGGCCTGACCAAATAAAAGCCATTCATGGTGCTCATGCAAACCAGAGGAGATATCGAGATGAATCATGCTGTGCGCTCGCCGATTGCGATTGAAGAATTTGACCGCAGCTATTTTCAGCAGGAAACCGACGAGGTTTTTGCCTTGCCTCCCGAGTGTTTTACCTCGGAAGCGTTTTTTCAGTTTGAACTGAATGCTGTGTGGAAGAAGCAGTGGTTCTGTGTGGGCCGTGCAACCGACATCCCCAATGCCGGTGACTTCTTCACCTTTGATGTAGGCAATGATGCCTTGTTCGCCATTCGCACGCGTGAAGGCGGGATCAATGTCCTGTCCAACGTCTGTCGCCACCGCAATATGCTGTTGCTGGAAGGGGCGGGGAATGTACGTCGCATCAGTTGCCCCCTGCATGCCTGGGTGTACAACATGGAAGGTGAACTGGTTTCGGCTCCCGGCCTGACGGATACTGACGCCAGTTTCGACCCCAAGAGTGTCTGTCTGCCCAAGATCCGCACCGAGGTCTGGGAAGGCTTCATCTTCATCAACTATGACGCCACCGCGCCCGCTTTGCATACCCGTCTGGGTAATCTGGGCAAGCAGTTGGCCAACTACCGCATGGCCGAACTGAAGTCCTCGGAACCCTTGAAGATGGAGAGCTTCGACTGGAACTGGAAGATCTTCAATGACGAGTGCTATCACTGCAGCTTTTTGCACGCCTCGTCCTGGGGAGGCATGTATGAAACCAATCCGGACCGGGTGGATGAAACCGCTGTCTTTAATGATGTGCCCAATGGCATTGTGTCCTACAACCTCATCTCCACACATAGAGATGCTGCACCCACCCATACCGGCTCCATTTTGCAGCCGCCCATGGATGGCTTGACCGACCAGGAACGTACCCAGCTTTCCTACGTGACGGTGGCCCCCAACCTGTTGCTGGTGGCCATGCCCGACAAGGTCAAGTATTTCATGTGGTTGCCCAAAAGTGCCCAGCAGTCCACCTATGGTGTGTCCTGGATGTACCCGCAAGCCACGCTGGAGCGTGAGGACCACAAAGAGAAGTTCGATCAGGAACACGACGATCTGTACCCCGTCATGATCGAGGATCTGTTTGCCTGGCGTCGTTCGCATCAAGGCATGCAGTCCAACTTTGCGTCCCGTGGCCGTTTGACCAACGAAGAGCTGGTCATCAAGCGTTTGCAGAACTGGCTGATCGATCTGTACCGCGCCGAAGAGCGTCGTGCGGACGAACAAAGCCGGGTGTTGCCGATCAGAGCGATCGCCTAAGGGAGCAGGAGCCGCATCATGCAGCAAACTTTGCAAACACGCGTGCTGAAGAAAACCAGGCTCTCGGACCGTGTCGTCGGTCTGACCCTGGGTTTGCAAAACGGGGCCGAGTTTCCCGCCTGGGAGCCGGGGGCCCATATTGAGTTGGAGCTGGCGGTCTCGCAGAGCGAGCCGCTATACCGTCAGTATTCCCTGTGTGGCCAGCAGGCCAACACCCGTGAATGGCAGATTGCCGTTCTGAAAGAGGACGCGGGGCGAGGGGGCTCGGCCTACATCCATGAAGTGTTGCAAGAAGGGGATGCGCTGGCTGTCAGTCTGCCGAAAAACCACTTCCCCTTTGCTGCCAACAAGAAGTGCTTTTTTATTGCCGGTGGCATAGGCATCACGCCTATTGTGCCCATGGTTCAGGCGGCTGCAGCCGCTGGCCTGGACTGGCATCTGTTGTATCTGGCCAGAAACGCAGCAGATTTTATTTTTCTGCAAGAACTGCAGCAGGTGGACGGCCAGCGCATCACCACGCATGCCTCCAATCAGGACGGCCTGTTTGATCTGCAAGGAGCATTGAAAGCGCTGGATGCACAAACCGTCGTCTATTCCTGCGGTCCGCAGCCGTTGCTGACGGCCTTGGAAAACTATCAACAGGAACAGGCCGACAGTGGCTGGCAACTGGTGCTGGAGCGTTTCTCGGTGGAGACCGATCCAGCCATGCTGCAGGGCAAGAGCTTTACCGTGACGTTGCAAAAATCGGGCAAACGCATTGCGGTAGCCGGGGATGAAACGATTCTGGCGGCCTTGAAACGGGAAGGCATACGGGTCAAGTGCTCATGCCAGAACGGAACTTGCGGGACTTGTGAAACTGGGGTGATTGCCGGTCTGCCGGAGCATCGTGATTTTGTGCTGTCTGAGCAGGAACGCCAGCTCAATGAAACCATGATGATTTGTGTTTCGCGTGCCGTGTCGGCTGAATTGGTATTGGATCTATAACAATAAACAGGAGAAACACCATGAAGAAAGTGGTGGTTACAGGCGGTTCGGGCCGTGTGGGCTCGTACGTCGTACAGCAATTGATGCAGACCATGGATGTGGTCGTGGCGGACTTAAAGCCCAGCCAGCATCAGGTTTCCTTTGTGCAAACCGATGTGATGGATCTGGACGCGGTTCGTGCCGCGACCAAGGATGCGGACGCGGTTATTCACTTGGCCGCTATCGATTTTGACTGGAAAGCGCCCGAGGAGCAGTACATCAATGTGAATGTACGAGGCACTTGGCATGTACTACAAGCTTGTCGGGAAAATGGCGTAAAAAAAGTGGTGCTGTGTTCCAGCATCTCCGCCTGCGGCCTGTCGGAAATGCGGGCGGACTGGAAGCCCCAGTATCTGCCCGTGGATGAAGCTCACGACAACAAACCTTATCAGGCTTACAGCGTCAGCAAAATCATGATGGAGCAGATGGCCAAGAGTTTCAGCGAGGCCACGGATATGGAGATTATCTGCCTGCGTCCGCTGGCCGTGGTGTTGCCCGAAACCATTCACGAATATATCCAGTTTGTGGACAGCCCCGACCGTAACTGGCTGTTTTATTACATCTGGGCAGCGGACTTGGCACGCGCCTTTGAGGCGGCCGTGAATCTGCAAGGTCTGCGCTACGGCGTGTTTTTCATCAGCGCAGACGATAGTTCCCACCCCCTGGCAACGACAGACTGGTATCAGCAGATTATTGGTCCTGTGCCTGAAATCAAGAACCCGCGCTGGTATCAGAACAATCCTCGTGCTTCTATTTTCAGCAGCCAGGCCGCCAAGGAAATTCTGGGATGGCAGCCAAGTACGGATTTCCAGCACCTGCGTGAGCAATACGCGGTGGAAAAAGACCTGGCCTGACGGGCCCAGGTACCCATGATGAATAATTTGAACACGGAGACTTGAGCATGACGGGTATTAAAACCGGTACGCTGGATTGGACAGGCGACAACCCTTTTATTTATTTAAAGACCGACCCTGAGCAGGATTGGTCGTCCTTGTCCCTGTATTTTCGCATTGCCAGCTCGGCTTATGGCAGCGGCCAGGCCATTCTGGTTCTGGACAAGCCCTACGAGGACGGACAGGACAATGACGCGCGTTTGCTGATCACGGACAACCAGCCCTTGGCCCACTATCTGGTGCAGGATTTTGTGCGCCATTTCGGCCTGTTTCGCAAGGCGGTGGCGCTGGACAGGTTGCAGGTGTTTGATGACGGCGTTTTTCAGACGGTGAACCGTTTCCCGGAACTGGTCAGCGAGTCTGTGACCTCCGCCCGTGCTGGTCTGACGGTGGAGTTGCAATGGCATCAAATGACGCAACCAGCTATTTGCGTGGATCTGCCGCAAAGCCAGACCCAAACCCAGAAGCACGAAATGATGTGTGTGTTTCACCCGGCGCAGCAAGCCAAGGTGCTGATCAATGGCACGGCCTTGCCGGGCAACACCATCGAGCGTGACTTTAACGGCTCGCGTGCGCAGTCCGCCAGTCTGGCGAACAGCGAGACCTGGGTGCGTGTGGCATAAGGAGACGAGATGGCTCAGCATGTAGAGACACAGGCTCTGGCCGTGATGCCAGCCTGGACGGGGGTGCGGTCCCTGCAATCCATTTTGCCTTCGCAAGACCGCCTGGTCTTGCATGCCGGGCCACCGTTTCGGGATGCGCAGGAACTGCCTGCTGCGATACGAAACTCGGTCCTGATTGGCATACTGTACGAGGGGTGGGCCACGAGCAAGCAAGAGGCGCAAGCCTTGCTGGAGGCGGGCGGCGTGCAGCTGGCCCCCGCTCAGGATTATGGGGTGGTCGTGCCGCTGGCCGGCGTTGCGACACCGTCCATGTGCCTGATCGAGGTCAGCGACAGCAATCGGCCCGAGAACAAAAAATACTCGGTGTTCAATGAGGGCATGCAGTGGTGCACCCGACTGGGTATTTTTGCTGATGAGATGGTGCTGCATCTGCGTTGGCTGCATCAGGATTTGGGTGCACGGCTGGCCGCGCAGTTCCAGGGGCCGGTAGAACTGGCACCCATCGTTCAGGCGTCCTTGCTAAATGGTGATGATGGCCATGCGCGGACCCTGCATGCTTCCCGGCAACTGGCCGACATTATTGTCTCCTGGGGCATCAATGATGAGGCCAGTCAGACTTTCCTGCATGGCGCGATGGCCTGGGCATTGAATTACTGGATGGCGGCCAGCGCGCTGATCCTGGCATATCAGACACCTGCCGATGGCGCTAACGCCATTGTTAAAGTGGGGGGCAATGGTTTGCGTTTTGGTTTGCAGCTGGCCGGCTCCACGAGCTGGTTGGTGACGGATGCTCCTGTCATTGCGGGCAATAAAGAGCCCGGCCATGAGCAGGCGAACGCACTGGGTGCCTTGGGTGACAGTGCCGTGGTGGATTTTGTGGGACTGGGTGGTCAGTGTCTGGATCTGGCCAGTCTCAGTGCCAGAAATCTGCAGGCATTCCTGCCCTCGGATTATCTGACGCGTCAAAGTTTGTTCTTGAAGACTCGCTTGCCTTTTCTGGCCGGACGCCCCGGCATTACCGATTTTGCGCAAGTGATGGCCAGCAATACCGGACCGTTGGTGCTGCTGGGCATGATTGACGGTGCTGGCGAGCGTGGTCGTGTTGGCGGCGGGGTGGCGACGGTGGACGCCTCTTTATTGCAGGCTCTCAAGGAGTGGCACAATGAAACGACAGTGGTTTAAGCTGCCTTTGCATCAATTGCTGCATGCTCTGCATTCGGGTCAGGCCAGTCTGCCCGAGATCGTGGCCTCGTTCTATGAGCGTATCGCCCTACGTGATGACAAGATCGGCGCCTGGCAGTATTTGATTGATCAAGAAGACTATCTGGCCGAATACGAAAGTCGCAGCGATTTTTACAAGGCCTCGCCCTTGATGGGCCTGCCCTTTGCGGTCAAGGACGTGATTGACACGGCGGGCATTCCCACTAGCATGGGATCGGCCATTCACCAGGATCGGATTCCAGACATGGATGCTTCCTGTGTTACCGCAATCAAAGCGGCAGGCGGCATCTTGATGGGCAAGACGGTCACGACCGAGTTTGCTTACTTTCAGGCAGGCAAGACAAACAACCCGCATGATGCCGAGCGCACACCCGGTGGTTCGTCCAGCGGCTCTGCTGCCGCTGTCGCTGATTTCATGGTGCCGGTCGCCTTTGGCACACAGACGGCGGCCTCGGTCATACGACCCGCCTCTTATTGCGGTTGCACAGGCTATGTAGGCACCCGCAATGAGTTTTCCTTACGCAATATTCAGCCCTTGGCGCAGTCGCTGGATTCGCTGGGGATACTCAGCAATGATGTGCTGGATACGCTTTTGCTGCGTAATCTGCTATTGCACAAACCGTTGAATCTGGCGGCGCCAGGCACCCAGAGCAGCAGTGTGTTCGCGATGTTTACCGGCCAGGCACTGGGCGAGGTTCAAGACAAGATGCTGGAGACCCTCCAGGCCTGCCAGCAGGATCTGATCGGGCAGGGGCATCAGTGTGTGGATTTTCCCTTGCAGGACAGCATTGTTGAGCTGACGGCATTGCACGCCCAGATCATGGCTTACGAGGTGGCGCGCAATCTGGTGTATGAACAACAGCACCATGACAGCTTGAGTGCCCATGTGCAGTCCTTGATTCGTACGGGACTGGCTTTTCCCTACAAGGACTACATCGCGGCCTTGCTGCGGGCGGATACACTCAAACAGGGGCTGCTGGACTGGTTCGAACAGGCAGGGGCGGATTTCATCCTGGCACCTGCGGCAGCAGGGATAGCGCCTTGTAAAACCGAGGGTACCGGGGCGCCATTCATGAGCCGGGCCTGGCAACTGTTGGGCTTGCCCGTGGTCTCCCTGCCTTTGGGTTATGCCCAGAAAATGCCGATGGGCTTGCAGTTGATCGGCAAGCCGCATCAGGATGATGATTTGCTGCTGCAGGCGCTGCAGTTTCAGCAACATTTTCTAAGTACGGATTCGGTTCTGGCCGTGTAATTTCCTGTTTTCTTTTTTCTTTTGAACGCTCTGTTTTTACAGAGCGTTTTTTTTGACGCTGCGCTTTTACAGTTTAGGCAGTAAGTATTTTTCCAATAAGCACTTCAAACCGTAGAGTGCTCCGCCGATAATCGCCGCAATGGCCAGAAAGTCGGCGCTGAACACACTTTGTTCCTTATCGGCCAGTTCCATATAGATGTGTTCGTTAGCGGGTCGCGCGTAGGTCATGGGAATGGAAGGCCTGGGCAAGTCCGCCTGCAGGACCAGATAGTTGCCATTTGGGCCTGCCTGCAACAGAAGCGTGTCGACCGGGGTGGGGGCCAAACCATTGCTGTTCCCCAGTTCGCACAGTGTCCGGGCTCCTTGCGCCCAGTTGTCCTGGCTGTCCGGACAGTAGGCCTGAGTGCTGTAGCCGTTGCTGAACTGCACCGTCAGCCACCCTTGGACGTGCGAGGCGGGGTCGCTGCTTACAGTTACGTTGGTCAGGCTGACAGTGGTCATGGTGCAAATTCCTTGGCAGTGCAAACGCGCTTTTCAGTCTGCTTAGGGCAAGGACTCAGTCTATATTTGATGCGCGCTTCAACAGGCTATTCTATAGAAGCTGGCATGGGAATATGGCTTTAGGTATAGATAGAATCACCTTGAGAAGACTGGCTTTTAATGTAAATCAAATTGTTTCGTAAAAAAAACAGCCCTGCAAAGCAGGGCTGTTGATAGCGGAAAGCTGGCAGAAAGAGGGAAAGCCTAGCTGGCGCTTGCCTTGCCCATGTTGATAGCCGGTTTGGCATCATGGGCCGGTTCGGTGTGATAGCGACGTAGCGGCTTGTTGGCCGTTTCGGGCATCAGAACCGTAACCCAGAAAAAGCACAATACCGCGACGATCGTGACGTAAAAAGCCGGAGCCAGGTAGCTGCCAGTCTGGGTGGTCAGCCAGATGGCCAGGTAGGGCGCCGTACCGCCAAAAATGGCGAAGGTGATGTTGTAGCACATGCTGGAGGCGGTATAGCGCATGTCGGTGGGGAACATCTCCGAGAGCAAGGTCACGGCCACGACACTGGCGGCCACCTGCCCGATACCAATGATCAGCATGCCGAAAATGGCCGCTTCCAGGGACGCTCCTTTGCTGACGATCATGTAGGCCGGTATGGTGAACAGTGCATGCCAGACAGCGGCAAACTGCATCATGCGACGGCGGCCCACCCGGTCCGAGATCACGCCGGCAATGGGGGTCAGGGCGGTGACAAACAGCAGGGCCACCATGTTCGCGGTCAGGGACTGGACCGAGGACAAGCCAATGACCGTGCGCAAAAAGGTGTTCATGTAGGTGGAGAAGATATAGAAAGACAGGGCGTACAGCACAATGAAGCCGCCCAGCTTCACAATATTGGAACCCTCTGCCTTGAATACCTGGGAGGCGCTGTAGCTGAGCTGCCCTTTCTTCTCTGCACGCATCTGTTGAAACTCGGGCGATTCGGCCAGATGATCGCGGATGAAGAAGGCCACAATACCCATGGGGATGGCCAGCAGGAAGATGATCCTCCAGCCCCAGTCACCCATGGCGTCGGTACCCACAATCGCAGCCAGACCGGCACTGATACCGGCAGCCAGCGCAAATGCAAAGTACGTGGCGCCAGACATGGCCCAGGCGTAGGAATTACGCTTGTTCATGGGGCTGTGCTCAACCGTGTAGATGGTGGCGCCTGTGTATTCGCCACCGGCCGACAGCCCCTGGATACAGCGGATGATAATCAGCAAAACCGGTGCCCAGATACCAATACTGTCATAAGTTGGAATCATGCCAATGGCCGCGGTCGAGCCGGACATCAGCAAGACGGTCAGGGCCAGGATTTTCTTGCGGCCAATCCGGTCGCCCAGTCTGCCGAAATAGATGCCGCCTAGAGGCCGCACAATAAAGGACACCAGGAATACCGCAAAGGTGGCCAGCAAGCCGGCCATCTTGTCTTCCGAAGGGAAGAAGTTCTGTGCAATGTAAACGGCCATATAGCCGAACAAGGCAAAGTCAAACCATTCAACGATCGTGCCGGCCGCTGAACCCATCATTACTTTTTTAATGTGACCGGTCTCGGTATGTTCCGATTCGGCCACCGTGTTTGCCCTTTGCATACTTATGTCTCCTCAAGTATTGGGACTATCTGTTTTTTGAAATCAAACCCTGTGGGGGTAGCTGGTTTTTTATTATTTACTGGCGTGTGTGGCTGTCTTTTATTCGTATTGGTATTGGTTGGATGCTCGATCAGAGCACCGGCTGCAACAGGATGAGTTCCTCCTTTTTGTAGGGCTGGGCATCCGGTCCTGGCCTGCTTGCAAAGCGCCATCCAGTGCGTGCTAGATAAGCTAATCCTCTGCCAATCGCTTGTCCATTCACTATTCACGCACTATTATTGACCGCGATGTTATCAATCTAAAATATGAGCAAAATCATGATTCCCGCACGCCTGGATTTGCATCATCTGCGGGCCTTTAAAACGGTGGCCGAACAGTTGCATTTCAAAAAGGCGGCCGAGCTGCTGCATATCACGCAGCCAGGGCTGACGCGCATCATCAAAAAGCTGGAAGATGATTTGCAGGTGGATCTGTTTGAGCGCAGCACCCGCCAGGTCCGGCTCACGGCGGCTGGTTTTTTGCTGCTGCAGGAAATTGAACAGGTGTTCGTGCATCTGGAGCGCGGCATCGAGTTGGCTCAGAAAGCCAAGTTTGGCGATATTGGGCATCTGATCATTGCCTACAATGACTATGCGGTGCAGGACGTGCTGCCCAGAACGCTGGAACATTTCAAGCAGCAATATTCAAACATCACAACCGATTTGTTATATATGCCCACGCAGCAGCAAATTCAGGGCTTGCAGCAAGGCAGTCTGGACCTGGGTTTTGGCTTTGCCTTCTCGGATGATCCCGAAGAGCTGGGCGTGCAGTGGAAGCCTGTGTGTCATGATGACCCGATTGTGCTGTTGCAAAGCGATCATCCCTTGGCCCGGGAAAAGTCCATCCCCTTGGTCGAGCTGGCCCATGAGCGGTTTGTGGTGGGCAGCAAGACACACTGGCAGGTCTGGCGCCGCTACTTTTATTCATTGTGCCGACATGCCGGTTTTCACCCCAACTCTGTGCAGGAAGCCAGCACTATTACCGGCATCATGAGCATGGTGGCGGCCAATATTGGCATCGCCATTTTGTCGCAATCCTTGCGCAAATATGTACACCGTGATCTGGTGGCGATTGATCTGGATTTGTCCGGGCAGCATCCGCAATCCTTTATCAACATCATGTGGCAGGAAAGCAATGCCAATCCTTGCGTGCCTTTATTCATCCAGACCATTACCTCGGAGCTGATGACGGCGCGAGCCTGAGGCTTGAGTATTTCTCATGGACCCTTGATGAGCGGTCATGATGCAGGGCGGGCTGTTTTGCTACAGTGCAGTTTTTAAACCCGTCCCCTGCTATGAGTACTTCCACAATACAGTTTGGCCTGGATCACGTCATGCTACGTGTGCTGGACCTGGACCGATCGCTGGCTTTTTATCGCGATGTTCTGGGCATGCAGGTAGTGCGTCACACGGATTATGAATCCGGCCGTTTCACCAATGTCTTTCTCAGCTTTGACCCGAGCACGCAGTCCAGCCTGGAACTGACCTGGAACTGGGATCAAGACGAACCTTATGAAAAAGGCGGGGCGTTCGGTCATCTGGCCCTGATGGTCAGGGACGTGCATCAGGCAGTGGATTATCTGCAGGAGCAGGGGGTCAGAATCAAAACCCCACCCAAGCAGATGAGTCATGGCAAACGTACGATTGCTTTCGTATTTGATCCCGACGACTACCTGATTGAGCTGGTGGAGCCGCTGGCTTAGGCCTGACCGGCGCATTGGGAAGGCCAGGCGGCCGGCCTGCTTGGTGTGCCGGCTTAATGCACCCAATAAAACAAAGACCATGCACCGTTGCGGTGATGGTCTTTGTTGCGTTTGATGCGTACGGGCTAAACGCGCGCTCTGCCTTACAGCCCTAGCGAGCCCCACATATCATCCACTTTCTTTTTGGTGGACTCATCCATTTTGATCGGTGTGCCCCATTCGCGCTGGGTTTCTCCCGGCCACTTGTTGGTGGCATCCATGCCCATCTTGCCACCCAGTCCCGAGACGGGCGAAGCAAAGTCCAGGTAGTCGATAGGGGTGTTCTCGACCAGCACAGTATCGCGCACCGGGTCCATGCGGGTGGTCATGGCCCAGATCACTTCCTTCCAGTCGCGGGTGTTGACGTCCTCGTCCACGACCACGATGAACTTGGTGTACATGAACTGGCGCAGAATGCTCCAGACCCCGAACATCACGCGTTTGGCGTGGCCCGCGTACTGCTTGCGTATGGACACCACAGCCAGGCGGTAGCTGCAGCCTTCGGGTGGCAGATAGAAGTCCACGATTTCGGGCAGTTGCTTGCGCAGCAACGGTACAAAGACTTCGTTCAGCGCGACACCCAGAACAGCAGGCTCATCAGGTGGTTTGCCGGTATAGGTGCTGTGATAGATCGGGTTGCGACGCATGGTAATGCGCTCGACCGTAAAGACCGGGAACCAGTCCTGCTCATTGTAGTAACCAGTGTGGTCGCCATAAGGGCCTTCCAGCGCCATTTCGTAGTGGCTGTCGGCAGGCGGTTTCATGCCTTCAGGCACGTCGGGTGTCAGGGCGTCCGGGTGATTGCTGGGCAGGATATGGCCTTCCAGCACAATTTCGGCCCAGGCAGGCACGGACAAGTCGCTGCCCAGTGCCTTGGCAACTTCGGTGCGTGAGCCGCGCAACAGCCCGGCAAACTGATATTCGGACAGGCTGTCCGGGACAGGTGTGACCGCCCCCAGAATGGTGGCAGGGTCTGTCCCCAGAGCAACCGCAATCGGGAAGGGTTTGCCGGGATTTGTCAGGGCGTGGTCGCGAAAGTCCAGTGCTCCGCCGCGATGGGACAGCCAGCGCATGATCAGCTTGTTGCGACCAATCAGTTGCTGGCGGTAAATGCCCAGATTCTGGCGCTTGGCATGTGGGCCTTTGGTAATGACCAGACCCCAGGTCAACAAGGGAGCGACGTCACCAGGCCAGCACAGTTGCAAGGGAATCTGGTTCAGGTCCACATCCTTGCCTTCCAGTACGACTTCCTGGCAGGCAGGAGAGCGTACGTGCTTGGGGCTCATGTCCCACAAGGCGGATTTGAGCATGGACACTTTGGACAGTGCATCGCGCATGCCGGTGGGGGCTTGCGGCTCTTTCAGATTGGCCAGTAGTTCGCCTGTGTCGCGTAATGCCGACACCTCTTGCGCGCCCATCCCCCAGGCAACGCGTTGCGGCGTACCGAACAAATTGGCCAGGACCGGCATGGCGGCCTTGACGCCTTGATGCTGGGCATTCTCAAACAAGAGTGCCGGTCCACCGGCACGCAGTACCCGGTCACTGATTTCAGTCATTTCCAGCGAGGTGGAAACGGGCTGCGTAATCCGCTTCAGATCGCCCCTGGCTTCCAGTTGGGCAATAAAGTCTCTCAAGTCACGGTATTTCACAGAAGAACGGGGCTCCGCTTGCAGATATTTTGGTTAAGACCTTGAACAGGTTCTAAGGTTAACATCGGGCAGTTAGCAATACTAAGGATGAACCCATGGGCTTCCAAGATATGGACTATGTACTTAGTCGCTCAGCCCGTACCCTGACGTATCGCATCGGCGAGTTTGTACATGTGTGTGCCATGTATCTGGGCATAGCCGTACTGGTGACGATTGCAGCCTGTGTGGTTGTACCTTCCATGCGTGCTCAGTTTAACCAGCTTTATACCGGTCTCGTGCAAACCCTGCGCCCCGAGGCGGTGAAATACGATGCGTACAGTCTGGCGGTCTGGCCGGCAGACACGAGTCAGCCGGCCCTGTCTGAAGATGGCCAGGATTTGACCCAGACGGAACAGCAGCAGGCGGTTTCTGCCTATCAGGGCTTTATGAAAAATCTGCGTGCCTCGGTGACGGGGCAGCCCATCGCAGGCGTGACAGCCGCCCAGCAGCAGGCCTTGCGCAGCTACCTGGCGCGCAAGTACAAGATCGCCTACTCGGTATCCGGGGCCCTGATCCACACGGCTTTTATTGTGGGCAAGGAAAAGAACCTGGACCCGCAACTAATTCTGGCCGTCATCGCCATTGAGTCACGTTACAACCCCTATGCAGAAAGTCATGTGGGGGCCCAAGGGCTAATGCAGGTCATGACTAAAGTCCATAAAGAGAAGTTTGATATCTATATGGAGGGCACGCTGGCGGTATTGAGCCCTGAGGCCAATATCCGGGTGGGCGGTCAGATTTTGTCCGACTGTATCCGTCGCCGTGGTTCCATTGAAGGGGGACTAGCCTGTTATGTGGGGGCCACCGGCCCCAGCGATGGTGGTTACGGGGCCAAAGTGCTGGCAGAGCGTCGCCGTATTGCCCTGGCCTCCGGTATCCCGGTCCGGACACG
This sequence comes from Alcaligenes sp. HNGD-HTN06, assembly GCF_049932565.1. NCBI lineage: Bacteria > Pseudomonadati > Pseudomonadota > Betaproteobacteria > Burkholderiales > Alcaligenaceae > Alcaligenes > Alcaligenes sp. HNGD-HTN06. The sequence continues at coordinate 678,165 of NZ_CP187782.1, forward strand.
CTAGGCGGTCCGGATGGGAGGTAACGAGTGTCTGGGCGTCTGAGGGCCGGGCCCAGAGCGGGGCTTAGCGGCCCAGGAACTGGCCCAGACGACTGATTGCCTCTTGCAGACGGTCCATGCCGGTGGCATAGGACAGGCGCAAGGTATAGGGCGCGTGAGCGGTGCCAAAGTCTCGGCCCGGTACCGCTGCCACACCGGCCTCGTGCAGCAATTGCTGCGAGAACGCATCGCTGTCCTGGCTGTATTCACGGATATCCGTATAGATATAGAAAGCGCCATCCGGGCGGACAGGCACGCGCAGACCCAGACGCTCCAGCTCGGGCAGCAGGTAGTCCCGCCGTTGCTTGAAAGCCAGACGGCGTTCTTCGTAGATCGCCATGGTTTCCGGCTCAAAGCAGGCCAGGGCGGCATGCTGGGCCAGTGAGGGGGCGCAGATTGCCAGGCTGGCGGCCATGCGCTCGCAGGCTTCGGTCATCCAGGAGGGCAGGATCAGCCAGCCCAGACGCCAGCCCGTCATGTGGAAGTACTTGGAAAAGCTGTTAATAACAATAATGTCCTGATCCAAGGTCAAGGCGCTGAGGGGCGCCTGTTCGTAAAACAGACCCAGATAAATCTCGTCCATGATGATAAAGCCATCACGGGCGCGCACTTCCTTGATCAGCTCTTGCAGGGCTGGGCGGGAAATTGTGGCACCTGTCGGATTGTTGGGCGAGGCAATCAGCACGCCGCGCGTGTTGGGACCCCAATGATCGCGAATGTGCTGGGCGCTCAGTTGAAAGCGTCCTTCTGCCGAGGCGGGGATCAGACGGGCTGTGCCGCCCGCTGCCATGATGAAGTTCTGGTTGGCCGGGTAGGAGGGGTCGGGCATCAGCACTTCATCGCCGGGATTGATCAGGGCCAGGGTCGCCAGTGACAGGGCGCCCGAAGCCCCTGCCGTGACCACGATGCGAGACGGGTCGACACGGGCCTGGAACTGCTGTTCGTAATACAGGGCGATGCGCTCGCGCAAGGCGCTCAAGCCCGCTGGGGCGGTGTACTGGCCCAGGCCTTGATTGCTGGCCTGATGCAGCGCATCGACCACGGCTTGCGGGGCGGTAAAGTCCGGTTCACCTATGCCCAGGCTGATAATGTCGCGGCCCGTGGCCTTTAAGGCATTGGCCTGTTTGAAGAGTTCAACAGCATGAAAAGGAAGAACGTGTTCGGTACGACTGGCGAGGCGGGACATACGGCAAATCTCGGGTAAAAAGTGTATTGTAGGACCTTGCTCAAAAGGGCGTCAGGTGGCTGTGGCAGGTGCGCATGCTCAAGAAGGGTGCAAGCCGGCGGGCCAGTTGGCCTCAAGTGTAGGTTTGTTGCAGGAAAAGTCTATGGTTTCTTCGTCCAGGCGTGCATTTTTGATGGGTCGTCGTCCTCCCCAGACGGCCTGGCAGTCATTTTGTTCGCGTCTGAAAGCCCGGGTTCAGGGCGAGTGGTCCTTGCTCAGTGCGGAGCCGGATCATGAACAGGCGCGCCTGGAGCCGGCTTCCAGCGCGGACGTGCATATGGTGTTGACGCTGGCCGCCGAGTATGGGGTCACGGTGTGTCTGGAGGGTGTGCCGCAGGCTAGCGAGACGGATGGTCCGGTGATTGTTCTGGCTCCGGGTCGACAAATGGCACGCTGCGACCGTCTGGAACCCAACTCCAATCGCTGGTTTGTTCAGCCGGGTTGTTTGCTCGGAGAGATGGAGGCCAAAGGCTTTCAGGGGCTGGCCACTGCGCCTGCCGGCATGACGGTGGCCGCCTGGCTGGCTGACCGTCGTCAGCATGATTGGCCCAGTGGTCGTACGGCGTTGTCGGGTGTTCTGCATTGCTCGGTCATTCTGGCGGACAACACACAAGCGGCGCTGGGCCCCTTCGGACAGGACAACCGTAACCCTCTGGACAGCCTGCGCATGCAGCAGTTGATCCCCGCTTTGTTTCGCTTGATGGGCGAGCCCGACACGCAGGCCCTGCGTCAGGAGCATTGGCCCTGCCGTTACCGCCTGGATGCGCTCGAACCACGTGACGGCGATGGCATCAATCTGGCGCATCTGATGTTGGGCCACGGTGGTGATCTGGCCTGGGTGGAGTGGCTGGTGCTGGATGAGACCGTGCTTAGTGGCTCGGACCCGCAAGACTGGTCCTGGCCCAATCAGGAGCAGCCGTGGCAGGCCCAGGATGTGGATAGCCGCATCAAGGCCCTGTTTGATCCCACCGACCGCTTTTCTTATCCTGGCCAGATGCTGTGAGTTTGTCCTGGCCCGTGCTTGACCCCTGATGTAATTCAAGGGCTAGAATGGTTCCTGCCTGGGCCGCAAAGGCTCGGCAAGGCGACTGGGATGGAGGCTGTCAGCAGGGCAGATGAGGGCAGACGGTTTGAACAGGCTGCAGGTCTGTTTGAATAGACGCTGTCAGACAATGGCCGCTTTCAGGCGATCCCGGTCCGTTTTAAATGGATTTTTGAGTGGGTAACAGCATGGACGCCAATTTTCGGAAAGCAGCTCTGGAATATCATGAACAGGGCAGGCCCGGAAAGCTTTCGGTCACGCCGACCAAGCAATTATCGAACCAGCGGGATCTGGCGCTGGCGTATTCGCCTGGCGTGGCAGCCGCTTGTGAAGAAATCGTCAAGGACCCACAAAACGCCTTTCGCTATACCGGGCGGGGCAATCTGGTCGGCGTCATCTCCAACGGTACCGCCGTGCTGGGTTTGGGAAATATCGGCGCCCTGGCCTCCAAGCCCGTCATGGAAGGCAAGGCCGTGCTGTTCAAGAGCTTTGCCGGTCTGGATGTGTTTGACATCGAGATCAATGAAACCGATCCCGACAAGCTGGTCGACATCATCGCGGGTCTGGAGCCGACCTTTGGCGGCATCAACCTGGAAGACATCAAGGCGCCCGAGTGCTTTGAAGTCGAGCGCAAGCTGCGCCAGCGCATGAGCATTCCTGTTTTTCATGACGATCAGCATGGCACGGCCATTTGCGTCACCGCTGCCTTTCTGAACGGCTTGAGCGTGGTTGAAAAAGACATCAAGCAAGTCAAGGTGGTGACGTCCGGTGCGGGTGCGGCGGCCCTGGCCTGCCTGGACCTGATGATTGATATGGGGCTGCCACTGGAAAATATCTGGGTTACGGATATTGATGGCGTGCTCTACGAAGGTCGCCCCGGCAATCCTGTGCCCGAACTGGCCCGTTTTGCCAAGCAGACCGATGCCCGTACCCTCAGTGAGGTGATCGAGGGGGCCGATGTATTCCTGGGGCTGTCCGCCGGTGGCGTACTCAAGCCCCAGATGCTGGAGAAGATGGCGGCCCGACCGTTGATTCTGGCTCTGGCCAACCCCAATCCCGAGATCCTGCCGGAAGACGCCCACGCCGTGCGTGATGATGTGGTCATGGCAACCGGCCGGTCGGACTATCCGAATCAGGTCAACAATGTATTGTGCTTCCCCTACATCTTCCGTGGGGCGCTGGACGTGGGGGCCACCACCATTACGCGGGGCATGGAAAAAGCCGCTGTGCAGGCCATTTGCCAGTTGGCACGCGAAGAGCAGGATGAGGGCGTTGCGGCTGCCTATGGGCTGGAAGAGGTCTCTTTCGGTCCGTCCTTCTTCATTCCTCGTCCCTTTGATTCGCGTCTGATTGTGCGTATTGCTCCGGCCGTGGCCAAAGCGGCGATGGAAGGGGGCGTGGCGACCCGCCCCATAGCGGACTTGAACAACTACATTTATCAGCTACGCCAGTTTGTTTATAAATCCGGCTCCTTCATGAAGCCAATTTATTCACTGGCTCGGGGGCTGGTGCAAGATGGTGCCAAATCCCGTGTGGTCTTTAGTGAAGGCGAGGACGAACGCGTCCTGCGCGCCGTACAGATTATTGTGGATGAGGGGTTGGCCAGTCCCATCTTGGTGGGCCGTCCCGCTGTCTTGCAACAGCGCATCGAACGTTATGGTCTGCGTCTGCGTCTGGGCATTGACGTGGAGGTGACCAACCCCGAACAGGACGATCGCTTCCACCGTTACTGGACCAGTTACTGGGAAATCATGTCGCGTCGCGGTATCAGCAAAGAGATGGCTCGCGTGGAAATGCGGCGTCGCCCGACCCTGATCGGGGCCATGATGCTGCATCTGGGCGATGCCGATGGCATGATCTGTGGCACAGTGGGACGTTACGAAAATCACCTGGAACTGGTGGACCAGGTCATTGGCAAAGCACCGGGTGTCAAAACCTATGCTGCCATGAATATTTTATTGCTCAGTGAGCGCAGTGTGGCCCTGACCGATACGCACATTAACCACGATCCCGATTCGGACCAGGTGGCCGAGATCACCCTGGCGGCAGCGCGTAAAATGCGCCAGTTCAATATCGAACCCAAGGTGGCTCTGCTGTCCAGTTCCAATTTCGGGACCAATAATTCGCCCGCAGCGGTCACCATGCGCGGTGCGCTGGAGCGCGTGCGCCAGCTCGACCCCAGCCTGGAAGTGGATGGTGAAATGCACGGCGACTGCGCGCTGGATGAAAAGGCCCGTCATCAGATCCTGCCGACCTCGGCCCTGAGCGGCGAGGCCAATCTGCTGGTCTGCCCGAACGTGGAAGCGGGCAATATTGCCTACAACCTGCTCAAGACGGCTGCGGGTGGTAACGTGGCAATTGGCCCTTTCCTGCTGGGAGCCCGGGCACCGGTTCATATCATGACCTCGACCTCGTCAGTGCGCCGTATCGTCAATATGACGGCCGTCACGGTGGTGGATGCCAACGTCGCTACTGAAGGCTGATACGGATCATGATTCAGCGCTCACCCGCCCCGCTGGCCTTGATCCTGAACGGGGGCGGGGCGCGCGGCGCGTATCAGGCCGGGGTGCTGGCCGGCCTGCTGGAGCTGCTGGACCCGGAGCGCAACCCCCAGTTCAGCAATCCTTTCGATATTATTTGCGGCTCGTCGGCCGGTTCCATCAATGCGGCCGGTCTGGCCTGCCGCGCTGATAAACCGCACGAAGCTGTCGACCATATACAACAGCTGTGGGGGTCCTTGCGCACCAATGACATCTTTCATGCCGACCCCTTGCAGTTGCTGGCCACCAGTGCGCATTGGGTAGCCACGCTAGCCCTGGGCTGGCTGGCCCCCCGTCTACGCGATCATGTGCCGCACTCCATGCTGGACAACTCACCCTTGCGCGAGTTGCTGGAACAGAGCCTGGACTTTGAGCGCCTGCAACGCAATCTGGCCCAGCAGCATGTGGGGGCGCTGGCCATTACCGCTGCCGCCTACACCACTGGCGAGCACCTGACTTTTTACCAGTCGGATGAGCGCATTCGCCCCTGGACACGCAATCTGCGTCGCGCCATTCCCGGCGTCATCGGAGTGGACCATCTGATGGCTTCCAGCGCCATTCCCTTCATGTTTCCGGCGCAGTCACTGCAAGTGGGTAAGCAAACTCAATGGTGTGGTGACGGCACTATGCGTCAGTTGGCCCCCATCAGTCCGGCCATACATCTGGGCGCCCATAAAGTCTTGATTGTGGGGACGGGATATGCGGACAACACGTACCACGAGCAAGAATGTGCAGACCCGCCATACCCCTCTTTGGCGCAGATCAGTGGCTATGCCTTGTCCAACATATTCCTCGATAGTGTGTCAACGGATATTGAACGTATGGAGCGGATCAATACATTGCTTGCCTATATGCCTGCAAATGTATTACAAAGCCAATCGCTGCGTCCTGTCAGCACGTTTGCCATCACCCCCAGCCGCTCGCTGGATGAAATTGCCACCCGGCATATTCATCAGATGCCAACTGCTGCACGTACCCTATTTCGAGTACTTGGTGTATCTTCAAAGTCCGGTCCGACCACAGGCGGTGCATTAATTTCATATTTGTTATTCGAGTCCGGCTACACCCAAGAGCTGATCGAGTTAGGAAAGACCGATACCATGAGTCGTCGTGAAGAAGTATTAGCGTTTTTTAAGGAAGCGTCCTGATGAGCCAATCCCTGACTTTGCAAGAGGCTTTGCAACAAGGCGGCGTGCTCGACGCAACGGGCCTGACGGCTGCTGATTTTCTGAAGCAGGCACAGGACCAGGGGCTCACTGCCCTGGAAGTAAGTTGCGATCGTGCGCGCAATCGCTCCGCTGTGCTGCGAGCAGTCGCCAAAGCTGTTGATTACCCTGAATTTTTTGGTGGCAATCTGGATGCGCTCTACGATTGCCTGTGCGATACCGTACTGGATCAAAAGGCTGGTTTGGCCTTGTGGCTGGACAACCTGCACAGTGGCGATCCCGCATTGGAAAAAGACGCCCAGGCTATCTTGGGCGTGTGTGAGGATGTGCATGCCTGGGCCTCGAACAACGAGCGCCGTTTTGTCTGTGTTGTTTTACATGCCGGCAAGCATCCTGATCCGGAACCAGGCGAGACCCCTGCCTCCTACTCCAGCCAGGACGAGGAATAAGCCTTATTCCCAGCCTTGCAAGGCGCTGATCGCTGCCGTCAGCGCCAAGGCAGCGGTCTCGGTTCGCAGTACGCGGTGCCCGAAGCGAATGGCCTGCGCCTGGGCAGCCAGCGCCACTTTTTGTTCTTCGGGCGACCAGCCGCCTTCGGGGCCAATCAAAATGGTGACGGCCTGGTCCTGCGGCTTTATGGCTTGTGCCAGTTGCTGAGGCGCATCAGGGTCACAAAACAGATGCAGACCCGTTCGGGCATCCCGAAAGTAGTCGGACAAGCTCAGCGGCGCCGCCAGTTCCATCAGACGATTGCGGCCACACTGCTCGCTGGCTGACTCGATGACCCGCTGCCAGTGGACCATGCGTTTGGCCTGCCGTTCCGCGCTCAGTTGCAGCACGCTGCGTTGCGCGCGAATCGGCACCAGGCAGCTCACTCCCATTTCCACCGCTTTTTCGATAATCCAGTCCATTTTGTCGCTGGAGGCAATGCCTTGCAGGACGGTAATGCGGCCAGCCAGTTCGCGTACGGGTGTTTCGGCCGCCCCCAGGTTGGCAAACCCTTTTTTGCCCTCGATGCGCAAGGTAGCGGGAAATTGGGTGCCCAGTCCGTCAAACAGGACGATGTCCTGCCCATCTTTTAAACGCAGTACCCGGATGGCGTGATGCGCCAGGGCGTCGGGCAGGGCGATCTCGGTGTGGGCCGTCAGGGCAAAGGGATGATAAAAACGGGGAGCTGCCATATCAGGACACCATCAAGGGTAAAAAAACCGCACAAGCATACCGTACCTGGGCTGGGGGAAGAAAGCGCAAGGCCGCAGCGCAAGTGAGGGCGATTTAGCGCCAGCAATGCTAAAATAGCGCGTTTTATAAACTAATCAGGGCCGTGAGCCGTCCGCTAGCCGGAATTGTCGCGCCGCCGCCCCAATGAGCTTCTAATGGATATTGCGTCAGCCTCTGATAAAACCCTAGCCAATGCCATCCGTGCCTTGGCTATGGATGCCGTGCAACAAGCTAATTCGGGCCACCCCGGTGCGCCTATGGGCATGGCCGATATCGCCCAGGTTCTCTGGTCCCGGCACCTGAAACACAACCCCGCCGACCCCGCCTGGTTTGATCGTGATCGTTTTGTGTTGTCAAACGGCCACGGTTCCATGCTGATCTACGCTTTGTTGCACCTCAGCGGTTACGACCTGTCTCTGGACGAGTTGCGCAACTTCCGCCAGATGCATTCGCGTACCCCCGGCCACCCAGAAGTGGGTATTACGGCTGGCGTGGAAACCACGACCGGCCCTTTGGGCCAGGGTCTGGGCAATGCGGTTGGCTTTGCGCTGGCCGAAGCCTTGTTGGCCCGCGAGTTCAACCGTGACGGCCACGAGGTGGTAGATCACCTGACTTGGGTTTTTGCAGGCGACGGCTGTTTGATGGAAGGGATCTCGCACGAGGCCTGCTCCTTGGCCGGCACCTGGAAGCTGTCCAAGCTGGTCGTGCTGTACGACGACAACGGCATCTCTATTGATGGCAAGGTCGAGAACTGGTTCGGTGACGATACGCCCGCCCGCTTTGAAAGCTATGGCTGGAACGTCATCCGTGCTGTTGACGGTCATGACGCCGCCTCGATTCACAACGCGATTGAACAGGCCCGCCGCAACGCCAAAGAAGGCACCGGCCCCACTTTGATTTGCTGTCGCACCGTGATCGGCAAGGGCGCGCCTAACGCGGCCGGCTCCGAGAAGGTCCACGGCGCTCCGCTGGGTGCTGAGGAAATCGCCGCCACCCGTGCTGCGCTGGGCTGGAACCACGGCCCGTTTGAAATTCCTCAAGAAGTCTACCAGGGCTGGGATTGCCGCGAAAAAGGGGGCGTCCAGCAAGCGGAATGGCAAGCGCGTTTTGACGCCTACAGCCAGGCCTATCCTGAACTGGCCGCGGAACTGGCCCGTCGTCTGAAAGGCGAACTGCCTGCCGATTACAGCGCTAAAGTACAGGCCTTTATTGAGGAAACCGCTCAGAAAGCTGAAACCATTGCCTCGCGCAAGGCCTCGCAACTGGCAATCAGCGCGCTGGTCAATGTGCTGCCAGAAATGTTGGGCGGCTCGGCTGATCTGACCGGCTCCAACTTTACCGACTGGAAGGGCGCCGAGGCAGTGCGCGCTCACGCCGACGGTGTACATTTTGGTCGTCACATCAACTACGGTGTGCGGGAATTCGGTATGGCTGCCATCATGAATGGCGTGGCCCTGCATGGGGGCTACCTGCCGTTTGGCGGTACCTTCCTGACTTTCTCGGATTACTCGCGCAACGCCATTCGCATGGCAGCGCTGATGAAGCAGCGCGTGGTGCATGTCTTTACCCACGACTCCATCGGTCTGGGCGAGGATGGTCCGACGCACCAGTCCATTGAACACGCCAATAGTCTGCGACTGATCCCCAACCTGCATGTCTGGCGTCCTTGCGACACCACGGAAACGGCCGTAGCCTGGGCCTGCTCGATCGAGCGTCCCGCCAGCATCGGCATGAATGTGCAGGACGGCGGCCCCAGTGCCTTGCTGTTGTCGCGCCAGAATCTGCCATTCGTGGAGCGCGATGCACAAACCATCCAGAACATCCGCCGTGGTGGCTATGTGCTGCGCGATGCGCCAGATGCGCGCGCCATCATCATGGCAACCGGTTCGGAAGTCGGTCTGGCCTTGCAGGCGCAGGAGCAGTTGGCTCAGCAAGGAATTGCGACCCGCGTGGTATCCATGCCATGTACCAACCTGTTTGATGCCCAGGACAAGCAATGGCGCGATCAGGTTCTGACCCCGGGCATCCCGCGTGTGGCGGTGGAAGCGGGTACGACGGGTCTGTGGTTCAAGTACGTGGGTCTGGAAGGCGCGGTGGTGGGGATTGATACCTACGGCGAATCGGCTCCGGCTGGCGTCCTGTTCAAGCATTTTGGTCTGACAGCAGAGAAAGTCGCTGCGGCCGTTCAAGAAATTTTGTAATTGGAGTCTGACATGACGATTCGCGTCGCAATCAATGGTTATGGTCGTATCGGCCGCATGATCTTGCGTGCCCACTACGAGTACGGCAAAAAACACGATATCGAGATCGTGGCCATCAACGCCTCGGGCGGTGCCGAGATCAATGAACACCTGACTCGCTATGACTCCGTGCATGGCCGCTTTAACGCCGATGTGTCGCTCGACGGCGACTATCTGGTGGTCAATGGTGATCGCATCCGCCTGCTGAGCCAGCGCGATGCCCTGACCTTGCCTTGGGCCGAGCTGGGTGTGGACGTGGTACTGGAATGTACCGGTGCTTTCACCAGCAAAGAAAAGGCCAGCGAGCACATCCAGGCCGGCGCCAAGAAAGTCATTATTTCCGCCCCCGGCGGCAAGGATGTGGACGCCACGATTGTCTATGGCGTGAACCACGACATTTTGAAGAGCACCGACACGGTGATCTCCAACGCCTCGTGTACGACCAACTGTCTGGCTCCTCTGGTTGCCCCCCTGCACAAGGAACTGGGCGTGGTCAGCGGTCTGATGACTACCATCCACGCTTATACCAACGACCAGGTCCTGACGGACGTGCGTCACAAGGACATGCGCCGTGCCCGTTCGGCCACCAGCAGCATGATCCCCACCAAGACCGGCGCAGCCGCTGCCGTAGGTTTGGTGTTGCCAGAACTGAATGGCAAGCTGGACGGTTACGCTGTGCGCGTTCCAACCATCAACGTGTCCATGGTTGACCTGACTTTTGTGGCTAGCCGCAACACGACGGTTGAAGAAGTGAACGGCATTTTGAAGGCCGCTTCCGAAGGCGCCATGAAAGGCATCCTGGACTATTGCACCGAGCCCTTGGTGTCCATCGACTTTAACCACACCACCGCTTCCAGCACGGTTGACTCCCTGCTGACCAAAGTGACCGGTGGCAATATGGTGAAAGTGGCTGCCTGGTACGACAACGAGTGGGCTTTCTCCATTCGCATGCTCGACAGCACCATCGCACTGATGTCGGCCAAATAAGATCTGAATAGCAGGGGCGGGATTTCCCGCCCCTGTCACGTTAATTCCCAGAACAAAAAATCATGTCTACAAGCATCAAGACCTTGTCTGCGCTGGCCGAAACGGACGCGCTGCGAGGCAAGCGGGTATTTATCCGCTCTGATCTGAATGTTCCTTTGCAAGACGGGCGTATTACCGAAGACACGCGAGTCCGTGCTTCGGTGCCTGCCATTCGCATGGCGCTGGATGCCGGCGCTGCGGTGATGGTCACTTCGCACCTGGGGCGGCCCAAAGAAGGCGAGTGCCAGCCCGTGGATTCTCTGGAACCCGTGGTGCAACGTCTGTCCGAATTGCTGGGCATGCCGGTTGAGCTGCGGCGCAATTGGCTGGATGGCGTGCAGGTGTCGCCCGGTCAGCTTGTCTTGTTGGAGAATTGCCGCTGCAACGTCGGTGAAAAGAAGAATGATCCTGAGTTGGCCCGCAAAATGGCCGCTTTGTGTGACGTTTACGTAAACGATGCCTTCGGTACGGCTCACCGTGCCGAGGCCACCACGGAAGGGATCGCCCGTTTTGCGCCGGTGGCTTGCGCTGGTCCCTTGCTGGAAGCCGAGCTGAACGCTCTGGGGCGTGCCTTGAACCAGCCTGCGCGGCCCTTGGTAGCCATTGTGGGGGGGGCCAAGGTCTCCACCAAACTGTCCATCCTGCGCGCTTTGGCTGAAAAAGTTGATCAGCTGGTGGTCGGGGGCGGCATTGCCAACACCTTTATGATGGCTAGCGGCTTGTCCGTGGGCAAGTCACTGGTCGAAGAAAGCCAGTTGGAAGAAGCTCGCGAGGTGATCCGCATCATGAAAGAGCGCGGTGCCGACGTGCCTATCCCCGTCGATGTGGTATGCGCCAAGTCTTTTGCGGCTGATGCTGCCGCTGAAATCAAGGCTGCTGACCAGGTTCAGGATGATGACATGATTCTGGATGTGGGCCCTGAAACGGCGCGCCAGATCGCTGACATCATTGCCAAGGCCGGTACGGTTGTCTGGAATGGCCCTCTGGGCGTGTTCGAATTCCCGGCCTTTGCACAAGGTACGGCAAGCTTGTCGCGCGCGATTGCCGATTCCAAGGCTTTCTCGATTGCCGGGGGGGGCGACACCCTGGCGGCGATTGCCCAATTCAATATTGGTGAAGAGGTGGATTACATCTCCACCGGCGGCGGTGCATTCCTGGAGTTTCTGGAAGGCAAACGTCTGCCCGCTGTGGCTGCCCTGGAAGACAAGGCTTAAGTTTTGCCGCCTGTCGCGTGACCCGTCCTCAGACTGGTTCATGCCTCAGAAAGCCAGCCAACGAAAGTTGGCTGGCTTTTGCTTTTGTGTAAAGACCGGACGCGATGGGGTTACGCCCCCTCTTTAATCAGTTGTCCATAGCCCTGCATGGCATCGGGCCATTCCAGCTTGAAGCCGCTATCGAGCAGGCGCTGGTTGCGCAGGCGTTTGCCGCCTTCTGCAGACGGGCGTCGTTCCGGGTGTGGCACACCCAGCAGATCGGCCAGCCCGTCATATAGCTCGGTAATCCGGTAGGGCCGACTGTCGGTGCCGATATAGCACGGGAAGGGCGCAGGAGCGCGTAGCAGATGCCAGCAGGCCGCTGCGGCATCCTCGATATGCAGGCGGTTGGCCCAATGCTCCGGGTCATCCGGTACGGTGGCCCGTCCTTCGCGCAGCCGATCCAGTAGTTGGGTGCGTCCGGGGCCGTACAGACCGCTGGGGCGGATGACCACAGCCTGGGCGGGGATGCGGTGATGAAGCCTTTGCTCGGCTTCCAGCAAGATTTTTCCATTGAACTGGGTGGGCTCCGTGGGGGAGTTTTCGTCCACCCAGTCTGTCGAGGGGCCATATACCGCCGTCGAGGAGACAAAGACAAAACGTTTCAGGGCTTTCAGGTCCAGCTCGTTGAGCAGATTTTCCAGACCTTGTAGAAAAACGCGCTCATAGGCAGCCTGGTTTCGCTGGTCAGGGGAGACCGCGTAAAGGACGTGAGTGATGGGGCGGTGTTTCAGTCGTAATGACGCAGGTTCGCTCAAATCGGCCTGTACCCACTCTATGCCGCTGTGATCGTCCAGGGGGGGGTGACGGCGCAGGCCGATAACCGGCCATTCATGACGACGGGCCAGCATTCCGGTGCGTGTGCCCAGATCGCCAGCGCCCGCCAGGAGCAAAGTACAGTTTTGAGAATCCACAGCAGCAGGTCCTTGAGTAGAATGATCTCGAGCAAAGCTCGATTGGCTGAGACAACAATAGCATTGGAGGCGGTCATGGAGTGTCGCAATTGGATTGACGGACAGCAACTTGGCGCGGAGGGCGGTGGTTTGCTACCGGTGATCGACCCCTCCACAGGCGAAACCTTTGCCCGACTGGCGCAATCATCCGCGGTGGATATTGATTGGGCCGTGCAGGCCGCCAGGCGTGCCAGTCAGGGGACGTGGCGCCGCCTGAGCGCAGCGCAGCGCAGTCAGTTATTGCTGCGTTGTGCCCGAACCCTGTCCGATGCTCGCGAGGAGTTGGCGCGGCTGGAGTCGCGGGATACGGGCAAGCCTTTGCGCCAGGCCCAGTCCGATGCTGACGCCATTGTCCGCTATTTCGAGTTTTATGCGGGTGCGGTGGACAAGCTGCACGGTCAAACCATTCCCTTGGGTTGGGAAATGACGGCCTTTACGTTGCGCGAGCCCTTGGGCGTCACAGCGCATATCATTCCCTGGAATTACCCCCTGCAGATCTTTGGACGCAGTGTGGCGGCCTCCCTGGCCGCAGGTAATACCTGCGTGGTGAAGCCGGCTGAAGATGCCAGTCTTTCTTTGCTGCGCGTGGCGGAGTTGTTGCACGAGGCGGGCTTGCCTGCCGGGGTGCTGAATATTTGTACGGGCCTGGGCAGTGAGGCCGGACAGGCCCTGGCCGCGCATCCTGATATCAACCATATTTCCTTTACGGGCTCTCCTGCCACGGGCCGTCAGGTGGCCTTGCAGGCCGCGCAGAATTTTGTGCCTGTCACGCTGGAGCTGGGCGGCAAATCGCCGCAGATCGTATTTTCAGATGCGGATCTGGACGCGGCCCTGCCGGTTATTGTCAATGCGATTGTGCAGAACGCAGGCCAAACCTGCTCGGCAGGCAGCCGTGTATTGATTCAGCGTGCGATTTATAGTGACTTTACGGAACGTCTGGCTGAAAGCTTCAAGGCCTTGTTGACGGGGGCAGCGAGCGACAATCTGGATTGCGGCCCTCTGATCAGCGCGCAGCAGCAAGCTCGGGTGCGTTCTTATCTGGAGAATCTGGATGAGGATGGCATTGTGGTGCTGGCGAAAGGCAAGCTGGACTCCAAGGCCCCGACGGGTGGTTTCTATCAAGTGCCTGTCTTGCTCGATCACGTGCCTGTCCAACATCGTCTGGCCCAGGAGGAGATTTTCGGACCAGTCCTGATTGCCCAACCTTTCGGTACGGAGCAGGAGGCCATCACCCTGGCCAATGGCACGCCTTACAGCCTGGTGGCGGGGGTCTGGACACGCGATGGTGCGCGTCAGATTCGCATGGCCAGACAACTACGGGCCGGCCAGGTCTTTGTGAACAATTATGGCGCTGCAGGCGGGGTAGAACTGCCGTTTGGCGGTACCGGACAGTCTGGTATTGGCCGAGAGAAGGGGGTTGAAGCGCTGTACGCCCTGACCAGCCTGAAAACGGTTGCGCTACGTCATGCCCCTGCTTGATGCCAGGGAATGTAGGGGTTAGCGCGGCTGTGGTGTTGGAGGTTTTCTGGCAGCATGGCATTTGAACGCTAAAACAGCATTTTTTTAGGGCGGCATCGAGCCGCCCTTTTTATGGAAATAAAAATAACAGAAGGAGACAAACATGCGATTGCAAGACAAGGTGGCCATCGTGACCGGTGGCGCATCGGGCTTTGGCCTGGGTATCGCACAGCGCTTTGCACGTGAAGGTGCGCGCGTGCTGATTGCCGACTTGAATGTGGAGCAGGGGCGGGCGGCAGCGGCCCAGATTCAGGCGACGGGCGGGCAAGCCATTTTTGCCGCTTGCGATGTGTCACAAGGGGACGAGGTTCAGGCCTTGCTCGACATTGCGCTGCGCGAGTGCGGCGGGCTGCATATCGTGGTGAACAATGCGGGCACCACGCATCGCAACAAGCCTTTGCTGGAAGTGAGCGAAAGTGAGTTCGATCTGGTGTATGCCGTCAATGTGAAAAGCATTTACTGGACAGCGAAACATTTTGTGCCCTATCTGCGGGCTCAGGGTTCAGGTTCCTTCATTAATATCGCTTCGACGGCCGCCTTGCGTCCGCGCCCCGGACTGGTCTGGTACAACGGCACCAAAGGCGCGGTGGTTACCATCAGCAAAGGCATGGCGGCCGAGTTGGGGCCAGACAATATCCGCGTGAATTGTGTCAATCCGGTGATTGGGGACACCGCCTTGCTGGAACAGTTCATGGGCATGCCCGATACGCCGGAAAATCGCAGCCGTTTTCTGGCGGGAATTCCACTGGGGCGTTTTTGCACACCCAAGGATGTGGCGGCGGCGGCTCTGTATCTCGCCTCCGACGAGGCTGAGTTCATTACCGGCACCTGCATCGAGGTAGACGGCGGCCGTTGTATTTAAGCCCCACTGTGATTCGTTACAATCGTGCTGTTGGCAGGCCCGTTCAGGGCCTGTAGTTTATTTCGCTTCCAAGGAAAAGCATGACATTCAATCGACAGTCTCCCCGCGAGCATCCGGATCAGTTGCGTATCGGCTTGGTGTCGGTGTCGGACCGCGCCTCCAGCGGACAGTACCAGGATGAAGGCATTCCCGCGCTGCGTCGCTGGCTTGACCGCGCCTTGACGGTAGCGCCGGCCTATCTGGAGCGACTGATTCCCGATGAGCGAGCCCTGATTACCGCTACCTTGGTCGAGCTGGTGGAAGCCGGTTGCGATCTGGTTTTGACTACGGGCGGCACCGGCCCGGCTCGTCGCGACGTGACCCCGGAGGCGACTCTGGATGCAGGAACACGCGAAATGCCCGGATTCGGTGAACAGATGCGCCAAATCAGTTTAAAATTCGTACCAACAGCGATTTTGTCGCGGCAAGTTGCGGTGATCCGAGAAATTCAGGACCACGCTGCTCTGATTATCAATCTGCCTGGGCAGCCCAAAGCCATTCAGGAAACACTGGAAGGATTACGGGATTCAGAAACCGGTCACGTATTGGTTCCCGGTATTTTTGCAGCCGTCCCGTATTGCATCGATCTGATTGGCGGACCTTACGCACAAACGCATGAGCAGGTGGTGCAAGCGTTCCGCCCCAAGTCGGCGCGTCGGAGCGCCCGTTAACAGGCTCAACCAACAATGGGCTGGACACAGACTGTGTCCAGTCAAGTTTTTCACTTATTTTAGTCTTCAGGAGGTCTTCTCATGGCCCTAGTTTCCATGCGCCAGCTGCTCGATCATGCGGCCGAGCACGGTTATGGTATTCCAGCGTTCAACGTCAATAACCTGGAGCAGGTCCAGGCCATTATGGAAGCCGCCTCGGAGACGGATAGCCCCGTCATCATGCAAGCCTCGGCGGGCGCCCGCAAATATGCCGGCGAGGCTTTTTTGCGTCACCTGATCGAAGCGGCTGTCGAGTCCTACCCCCACATCCCCGTGGTGATGCACCAGGACCACGGTCAGTCGCCCGAAATCTGCAAGGGCGCCATTGAACTGGGTTTCTCCAGCGTGATGATGGACGGCTCCTTGCTGCCTGACGGCAAAACCATTGCCGACTTTGAATACAACGTGGAAGTGACCCGTAAAGTGGTCGATATGGCTCACAAGCTGGGCGTGACCGTAGAAGGCGAACTGGGCTGCCTGGGCTCTCTGGAAACCATGCAAGGTGACAAGGAAGACGGTCACGGTGCAGATGGTGTCCTGACCCTGGATCAGTTGCTGACGGACCCCGAGCAGGCGGCTGAGTTTGTGAGCCGCACGCAACTGGACGCGCTGGCGATTGCCATTGGTACCAGCCACGGCGCTTACAAGTTCACCCGCAAGCCTACCGGCGATATTCTGTCCATCGAGCGTGTGAAAGAAATCCACCGTCGTCTGCCCAACACCCACCTGGTGATGCATGGCAGCTCCAGTGTGCCTCAGGAACTGCTGGCTGAAATCCGCCAGTTCGGCGGCAACATGAAAGAGACGTACGGCGTGCCCGTTGAGGAAATTCAGGAAGCCATCAAGTACGGCGTGCGCAAGGTCAATATCGACACCGATATCCGTCTGGCGATGACGGCTGCCATCCGTCGCTTCCTGTTTGAAAACCCAGAAAAATTCGACCCGCGCGAATATCTGAAACCTGCTCGCGAAGCCGCCAAGAAAGTGTGCGTGGCCCGCTACCAGCAGTTCGGCGCCGCGGGTCAGGCATCCAAGATCAAGGCCATTCCTTTGCAGGAAATTGCCCGCCAGTACAGCACCGGCGAGCTGTCTCAGATCGTTCAGTAATTATGTCAGGCGAAGCCGGCGTGGGCAGCACGACTGCCTGCCCCGGTCTTCGCGTCTTTGCCCGGTGCCGCAGGCGCCGGGATTGTCGTCCCGCCTGCATCCATAGTCAGCGGGATGTTTTCGTTTTAAGGATGAAATCGTGCAAGAGCCCTTACATCAATCCAGCCTGAGCTCCCTGCCCTTGCTGGCGCGTGGCAAAGTTCGGGACATGTATGCGGTGGGTGAGGACAAGTTGTTGATTGTGGCCAGTGATCGCATTTCGGCATTCGATGTGATTCTGGACGACCCCATTCCTGGCAAGGGCGCTGTCTTGACGCAGATGACCGAGTTCTGGCTGAACAAGCTGGCACACATCATCCCCAACCATACGACTGGCGTTAACCCGGTCGATGTCGTGGCGCCTGAAGAGCGCGCGCAGGTCGAAGGTCGCTCCATGGTGGTCAAGCGCCTCAAACCCATCATGGTGGAAGCCGTGGCCCGTGGTTATCTGATCGGTTCTGGCTGGAAGGATTACCAGGCAACCGGCGCTGTGTGCGGCATTACCTTGCCTGCTGGCCTGAAGCAGGCCGCCAAGCTGCCTCATGTGCTGTTCACCCCGGCCGCCAAAGCAGAAATGGGCTCGCACGATGAGAACGTGGATTTCGCTCATGTGGTCAAGGAAGTCGGACAGGAGTTGGCCGAGCAAATCCGCGATGTGACCCTGCGTCTGTACACGGAAGCCGCCGATTACGCGGCCAGCCGTGGCATCTTGATTGCCGATACCAAGTTCGAGTTTGGCCTGGACGAGCAGGGCCAACTGCATTTGATGGACGAAGTGCTGACCCCCGATTCCTCGCGATTCTGGCCTGCCGACAGCTATGCCGAAGGCATCAGCCCCCCATCCTACGACAAGCAATTCGTGCGTGACTGGCTGGAAACCCAGGTTTGGGACAAGACGCCACCCGCTCCTCGTTTGCCTGCTGAAGTAGCCCAGCGTACCGCTGAGAAGTACCGCGAAGCACTGGAGCGCCTGACAGCGTGAACGGTGTGCAGCCCGGACAGGTGCTCGCCGTCAGCGAGCCGCCTCATCGTCATCAGCAGGGTGGTGAACGACGACAGCTCGTTGGACGACGCTGCGATGAGGAGCCGGGCTCTGGGGACGGGCCAGGGGCACCGTACAGCCTGCCCCGTCTGAAAACCCATCATTGGATGGGCCCTGCTGTTTTTCCATTTACCAAGGCGCCTGGCAGCATGGCGCCTTCTTCCTTTTAGGGCGTATCTCTGATGAGCGTACAAACTCCTGTAGCCCCTGTGGTGGGCATTGTGATGGGCTCCTCCAGCGACTGGGAGGTCATGAGCCAGGCCGTCGCCATTCTGGACGAATTTGGCGTGTCTCATGAATGCCGCGTGGTCTCGGCCCACCGCATGCCCATCGATATGGTGGATTACGGTGCCCAGGCGCCCGCCCGTGGCCTGAAAGCCATTATTGCGGGTGCTGGTGGCGCGGCCCACTTGCCCGGCATGTTGGCTGCCCTGACACACCTGCCTGTCTTTGGGGTTCCCGTGCCGTCGCGTTACTTGCGCGGCGAGGATTCCCTCTTGTCGATTGTGCAAATGCCCAAAGGCGTGCCGGTTGCCACCTTCGCGATTGGCGAGGCGGGTGCCGCCAATGCCGCCTTGCATGTGATTGCCAATCTGGCCGTCAACGATGCGGTGCTGACTGAAAAACTGATTGCGTACCGTGCCCGCCAGACCGAGGCCGCCCGCGCTATGCGTGTCCCTCCTGTTACTGCCTGATTTTATTTTGTGATGATGACCCCCATGAATGATGCTGCCCTTCTGGTTCCTGGCTCCTGGCTGGGCATGATTGGAGGCGGCCAACTAGGCCGCATGTTCTGCCATAGCGCCCAAAGCCTCGGTTACAAGGTGGCCGTGCTCGACCCGGACACTCATAGCCCGGCCGGTGCGGTCGCGGATCTGCATATTTGCGCAGCCTACGATGATGCGCAAGCATTGGTTCAACTGGGGGAGCTGTGTCAGGCCGTCAGTACCGAATTTGAAAACGTGCCTGCACAGTCCCTGCTGACCCTGGCTCAACATACACGGGTCACGCCTTCGGGTGATGCCGTGGGCATTGTGCAGGATCGCATTCGTGAAAAGGCCTTTATTTCGCAGGCCGGTGTGCCGGTGGCCCCCTATGCCGCCATTGAAAGCCTGGATGATTTGCACGTCGCTGACAGCGCCTTGTTCCCCGGCATTCTGAAGACGGCGCGCTTTGGTTACGACGGCAAGGGGCAGGCACGGGTGGCAGACCGCGATCAGGCCTTGGCCGCCTTCCAGGAATTTGGCTCTCAGGCCTGTGTGCTGGAGGCCCTGCAGCCCCTGAAGTCTGAGATTTCGGTGGTGCTCGCCCGTGGTCTGGACGATCAGGTCAAAACCTTTCCGTGTGCCCGCAATGAGCATCGCGATGGCATTTTGGCCGTGTCCACGATCAGCGCCCAGTTCCAGGACGATGCTCTGTCCGAACAGGCTCGTCAGGCGGCCGCCGCGATTGCCCGCACGCTCAATTACGTGGGCGTGTTGTGCGTGGAGTTCTTTATTCTGGAAGATGGCCGCTTGCTGGCCAATGAAGTGGCCCCTCGTCCGCACAATAGCGGTCACTACACCATGAATGCCTGCGTCACCAGCCAGTTTGAACAGCAGGCCAGGGTGATGGCGGCTCTGCCCCTGGGTGACACGAGCGCCTTGTGTCCGTCCATGATGCTCAATATCCTGGGCGATATCTGGTTTGATGAACACAGTCAGATGCGTGAGCCGGATTGGGCCGCCTTGCTGGCGGTGCCGGGTGTGTCCTTGCACTTGTACGGCAAAGCTGAGGCGCGTGTTGGCCGCAAGATGGGGCACGTCAATATTGTGGGGGCATCGGATGAGCAAGTGCGCGAGCGCACTGCCCGTGCCGCTGCCGCGTTGCGCATTGCATTTGATCATGACTGATACCACCACCCCTGGCCCTTCCGAGCAGCAGATAGAGCAAGCCGCCCATGTACTGGCACAAGGGGGGCTGGTGGCCTTTCCGACCGAGACGGTGTATGGCTTGGGCGCGGACG
The DNA here is from genome assembly GCF_049932565.1 of Alcaligenes sp. HNGD-HTN06. Taxonomy (NCBI): domain Bacteria; kingdom Pseudomonadati; phylum Pseudomonadota; class Betaproteobacteria; order Burkholderiales; family Alcaligenaceae; genus Alcaligenes; species Alcaligenes sp. HNGD-HTN06. Next base: position 698,192 of record NZ_CP187782.1, read on the forward strand.
CGGAGAACCCGGCCGCCGTGCAATTGATCTACAAGGCCAAGGGCCGTCCTGCCAATCATCCTCTGATTGTGCATGTGGCCCCTGGCGCCGATCTGCGTTATTGGGTGAAAGATATCCCCGCGGTTGCGCAACAATTGATCGACGCCTTCTGGCCCGGTCCTTTGACGCTGATCTTGCCGCGTAATCCGGCTATTCCGGATACGGTCAGTGGCGGTCAAAGCAGCATTGGTATTCGTTGTCCTTCCCATCCGGTGGCTCAGGCTCTGCTCAAGCGCATGGCGGAACTCAAGCCCAGCGGTCAGGCCGGTGTGGCGGCGCCTTCGGCCAACAAGTTTGGACAGGTATCGCCCACAGCGGCCAGCCATGTACGCGATGAGTTCGTGGATATGGGGCCAGATCAGTTGCTGATTGTGGAAGCGGGCCCTTCAGAAGTGGGGATTGAATCCACCATCGTGGATGTGTCGCGAACCCACCAAGGCGTAGGTGCCGTGCTGTTGCGTCCAGGTCATATTACCGCCGCCATGATTGCCGAGGTCATTGGCTACGAACCGGCCAGCCCCGATCAACAGGCTCCACAGGTGTCGGGCAGCTTGAAAGCGCATTATGCGCCGCGTACCCCTTTGTCTTTATTTGATGAAGACAGTGTGCCTGCGGTGCAGGCTGCTTTGGCTCAAGGGGGCAAGCAGGCCATTGTGGCTTTTGCCGCTATGCCTCCTTTTCTGGCTGATGTACATGACTGGTATGTCTGCAGTTCGGATGCCCAGGCTTATGCCCAGGACCTCTATGCCATGCTGCGTCGCCTGGACCAAGGCCAGTACCAGCATATCTGGGTGCAGCGTTGCCCGGATACGCCAGACTGGCAGGCAGTCAATGACCGCCTGGGTCGAGCAGCCGCGGCCTTTGAGTAAATCAGCCGCGGATGACTGCAGAGGGTTGTGAGTTCCTCAGGAACTGGGAGAGTCTGCTGTTGAGCGGGCTGTTTGCTGCAAAAACTCCGCAATCGCCTGGTTGACCTGCGTTTCCTTGTCCCGGTAGGGCAGGTGGCCACATTGCTCCAGCTCCAGCAGCTCGGTGTGAGGCACCAGCTGCTTGATGCGCCGGATTTGCTCCAGCGTGCCATATTCATCATCGACCCCCTGAATCGCCAGGACCGGACACGGAATCCGGCTGACCTCCTGTTCAATGTTCCAGTCGCGGAACTCGGGCTCCGTCCAGGTTGCGTTCCAGCCCCAGAAGGCAGATTCCACGTCATCGTGATAGCGTGCCAGACGTTCACGCAAAAATCCTTGTTCATAGGCTTCACGGGCCACCAAAATGCCACGCAAGGAAATATCTTCCACAAACAGGTGGGGGGCCATCACGACGATACCTTGCAGTTTCTCGCCAAAACCACTGGCTGCCAACAGGGCAATTGAGCCTCCGTCACTGTGACCCACCAGTACAATCGGCCGTTTCTGGCCGTCCTCGCCCAGGTGCTGGAGCAGTTGAGGCAGGACATCTAGGGCCTGCTCATGCAGGTAGTCGGGGGTTTTGGGGCGGTTGTCGGGGCGCGGAGTGCTGCGGCCATAGCCATAGCGTGAGTACATCAGGCCACTACAGCCAGTATGCTCACACAACTGCGCTGGCCAGTTCTTCCACATGGCAATGGAGCCCAGCCCTTCATGCAGGAATACCAGTAGCGGGGCAGTTTCCCGTTCTGGGTAAATGCGTTGATATTCCAGTTCAATGGCTTGTGTGCCTTGAGTCAGGCTCGCAAATTGCAAAGATGAATCCAGTGTTGTCATAGCCGTGTGATCTTCAGATGCCCTGAACCGACCGGGCGCAAAGGTAATCGGAAAACCCTCTTTATGCCATAGATTGAGGTCGGGCGCACAGGCAGGCCAATGCAGGTCCTTGATGTGGACATTTTGCCGCTGTTTATGGCTGCTTCGGCTGCGGTGCTGCAAATTCTGGCAGAGATGGTAGAGTGGCGATCTCGATCTTTTTTTTGTTGCGCCACAACATGAAATTTGCTGAATTTGAAGTGGGCATGCTGATTAAGCATCCACTCGTACCGGTAACGCGCGAAGAGATGCTGGATTTTGCCCGCAAGTACGATCCGCAGTCTTTTCACATTGATGAAAATCAGGCTGAACAAGGCCATTGGGGCGGCCTGATTGCCAGCGGCTGGCTGACCTGTGCTAAAGCCATGCGTATGGCAGTGGATACGAGCCTGCATGACTCTGAATCCTTTGGGTCGCCCGGGGTGGAGCGTCTGCGTTGGGTCTTGCCCGTGCGGGCGGGAGACTCCATTCGTCTGGAAGCCACGGTTGCATCCAAACGGGTGTCCAGCAGCCGTTCGGATCTGGGCATCATCCGCTGGAACTGGAATGTATTTAACCAGCGCGATGAACTGGTGCTGGAGCTGGATGCGACCAGCATGTTTGAACTGAAGCCTTCACAAGAATAATAAATAGCGTCACGGCGGTGACGCGACTCTCTCGCGAGACAAATCTTCACACCTTGTTGGGGATGCTTTTTGCAGCTGGGCGCCTTGTTCGTCCGTGCAGCGGCGGTTTGTAATGGGGTATGAAATCGCCCGCGCCCAACCTCCCAAAGAGGCAGGGGCAAGCCGTCTTGCCCCTGTTGGCTTCGGTTTAAAAGAAAGCCTGAATTCCGGTTTGTGCGCGACCCAGTATCAGGGCGTGCACGTCGTGCGTGCCTTCGTAGGTATTGACGACCTCCAGATTGACCAGATGGCGGGCGATGCCGAACTCGTCGGAGATGCCGTTGCCGCCCAGCATGTCGCGTGCCAGACGAGCGATGTCCAGCGCCTTGCCGCAGGAGTTGCGCTTCATGATGGAGGTGATCTCGACTGCTGCCGTGCCTTCGTCTTTCATTCGACCCAGACGCAGGCAGCCTTGCAGTGCGAGAGTGATCTCGGTTTGCATATCGGCCAGCTTTTTCTGTATCAGTTGATTGGCAGCCAGTGGACGGCCAAACTGCTTGCGGTCCAAGGTGTACTGACGAGCGGTATGCCAGCAGGATTCGGCGGCGCCCAGAGCGCCCCAGGCAATTCCGTAGCGCGCCGAGTTCAGGCAGGTGAAGGGACCGCGCAAGCCTGAAACATGAGGCAGCATCTGGCTGTCGGAGATTTCCACATCGGCCATGACAATCTCGCCGGTCAGTGAAGCGCGTAAACCTACCTTGCCGTGAATGGCGGGCGTGGACAGGCCTTTCATGCCTTTTTCCAGAATGAAGCCGCGGATCTTGCCGTCGTCTTCACCGCCCACGACTTTGGCCCAGACCACCAGCACATCGGCAATCGGGGAGTTGGTAATCCAGGTTTTGCTGCCGCTCAGGCGATAGCCGCCGTCCACTTTGAGGGCGCGACTTTCCATGGCTCCAGGGTCCGAGCCATGATTGGGCTCGGTCAGCCCAAAGCAACCGATCCATTCACCGCTGGCCAGTCTGGGCAGATATTTCTGTTTCTGCTCCTCGCTGCCAAATTCAAAAATCGGCACCATGACCAAGGAGGACTGCACGCTCATCATGGATCGGTAGCCCGAGTCCACCCGCTCTACTTCGCGGGCAATCAGGCCATAGCTGACATAGTTCAGCCCCGCGCCACCATAGGTATCCGGAATGGTGGCACCCAGCAGGCCCAGCGACCCCATCTCGGCAAAGATGGCCGGGTCAGTCTGCTCGTGGCGGAAGGCCTCCAACACGCGCGGCAGCAGTTTCTCCTGTGCGTAAGCATGGGCCGCATCGCGCACCATACGTTCTTCATCGCTCAACTGCTGGTTCAGCAGCAGGGGGTCGTCCCAATGGAAAGAGGGGTTGGCAGACATAGAGGTACTCCGGGAAAAGCAAATTGGGTCAATCAGGTGGTGCCAGAAAGGCCGCCATCGGTCTGAGAAACAAAAAGAGCGGTTTGAACATCGCTGACCGCAGCCACGAGGAGTCGTGGTGTGCACATTGTTGTGCTCTCAGAAGGCAAGGGGCCGACGATATTCCTGTAAAGTCTCAGCATAGTGTGCATAAAGCGCACAAGGCAATTGATAAAATTGCACAATGTCGTGTGCTGGCGTAACGATGTCGCCGCAGGATAGGTAGCCAGTCAGGAAAAGAGGGGGAGCAAATGAGACAAGGTGTGCCCAGCTTGGGTGCCTTACAGGCCTTTGAGGCCACTGCACGCCTGGGAACCTTTTCCCGTGCCGCGGAAGAACTGTCCTTGACGCATAGCGCTGTGTATCGGCAGGTGAGCGGCCTGGAGCAGCGTCTGGGTGTCACCTTGTTGACGCGGGTGCGGCGGCGTTTGGTCTTGACGGCGGCAGGGCGCGATTATGCGGCGCGCATTCGCCATCATCTGGAGCAGATCGGTAAAGACACATTCAGTCTGATTGCGCGGGCCGGTGTAGGCCGCAACATTCATCTGGCTGTGCTGCCGACCTTGTCCACCGTCTGGCTGATGCCGCGTCTGGCCCGTTTCGCCCAGTGCTACCCCGATATCACGGTCAGCCTGTCGGTTCGTACCACACCGTTTCAGTTCGGGGACCACCCCTTTGATGCTGCTATCTATCATGGGCGGCAGCTCTGGCCGCAAACCGAAGGCATCAAACTGTTTGATGAAGGCGAGCTCGTGCCGGTCTGCTCACCTCATCTTGCAGTCGACGGGAGCTGGCAAAAGTTGGTCCACCTGCATATGTCGACGCGTCCGGATAGCTGGTTACACTGGTATCGGTCTGCGGGTCTGGAGCCTGATCTGCGTGTCAGTTCGGGACCGCGCTACGAGCTGTTCAGCCTGCTTCTGGCTGCCGTGCAGGCTGGGATGGGGATGGCGCTGATGCCACGCTTTCTGATCCAGACCGCGCTGGAGCAGGGCGAATTGCTCATGCCATTCCCCCATGCCATGCCCGTGAGCGAGGCATATTTTTTTAGTTATCCGACCGCCAATCAACCCAGTGAAGCGGTGCTGTTGCTGGAGCAATGGTTGCTGGATCAGGAAAAGGAGAATCCATGAGCGTGTATTGGAAGCCGGCACTGCTGTCGGCGCTTGTAGCTTTGTCGCTGGCCTTGCCCGCGCAGGCCAGTCAAACCGCGAGTCAGCATGCGAATCCGGAAGCCGCCAGCAATGTCATGCAACGTGACAGGCTGGTCACTCAGAAAAGCATGGTGGTGACGGCGCATCCTTTGGCAAGCCGGGCTGGTTTACGTATGCTGGATCAGGGAGGCAGTGCGGTGGATGCGGCTATTGCCGCTCAACTGGTCTTGGGGTTGGTGGAACCCCAGTCGTCCGGTATTGGTGGGGGTGGCTTTGTTTTGCTGTTTCAGCCAGAGTCGGGTTTGACGAGTTACGACGGGCGCGAAACCGTGCCTGCCGCCAGCCCTCCGGACCGTTTTGAGCTGAACGGTCAAACCCTGTCTTTCAAGCAGGCAGTCAATAGCGGACGTTCCGTAGGGGTGCCGGGTTTGTTGCGCGCCCTGGAGCTGATGCATAAGGACGGTGGCGTCCTGCCCTGGGCCTCCCTGTTTGAACCGGCCATTGAGCTGGCCGAAGATGGCTTTGAGGTCAGCCCCCGCTTGCACACCTTGATTGCCGACAACCCCGAGCTGGCCGACAAGGCGGCTGCGCGTGCCTATTTTCTGGACGGACAGGGAAGACCATGGCCGGTTGGCCACCGTCTTCGGAACAAGGAGTATGCACAGGTGCTGCGCTTGTTGGCCAGCCAGGGCGCACAGGCTTTCTATCAAGGGGAACTTGCCCAGGATATGGTGGCTGCTGTTGCCGCCGACCCGATTGCGGGCGACTTGACGGTGTCCGATTTGACGCAATACCGGGCGCTGCGACGTGAGCCCCTCTGTATGGACTGGCAGCAGGTGGCGCTCTGTGGCATGGCACCGCCCAGTTCAGGGGCGATCAGTGTGATGCAGATGCTGGGTATCTTGCAGCACACGCCTATTGCTGATGTGAAGCCGCAATCTGTGGAAGCGATTCATTATTTCTCTGAAGCAGGGCGTCTGGCCTTTGCAGATCGGGATGCCTGGGTTGCTGATCCGGCATTTGTGTCTGTGCCACAGCAGGCTTTGCTGGCACCGGCGTATTTGAAATCCCGTGCCGCCTTGATTCAGCCAGGCCGATCCATGGGTCATGCCCAGCCGGGCAAGCCTTTGGCTGACGCACAAGCCGCCACTGACAACACGCCCGAGTTGCCCTCCACCACGCATCTGTCGGTGGCGGACGCCAAGGGGCAGGTGGTTTCCATGACCACCTCGGTGGAGTCGGCCTTTGGCAGCAAGATCATGGTTCGTGGCTTCTTGCTGAATAATCAGCTGACAGACTTTGCCTTGAACCCCAAAGACGAGATGGCCCGTTTGTCTGTTAATCGGGTTGAACCGGGCAAGCGCCCGCGCAGTTCGATGGCTCCGATGATGGTGATGCAGGATGGGCGTCCTGTGATCGCGCTGGGTTCTCCCGGCGGCAGCGCCATTATTCCCTATGTAGCCCAGGCCCTGACGGGCATGCTGATGTGGAACTTGGATGCTCAAGAAGCCGTCAGCCTGCCGCACTATGGCAGCCGCAATTGGGCGACAGAGCTGGAGGCCGGCACTGCGGTGACGGAACAGTCGCAGGCATTAAGGGCGATGGGGCACGAGGTACGCGAGCAGCCTTTTCCCAGCGGTACGCATGTCATACGCTGGACCCAGGAAGGGCTGGAAGCGGGGGTAGACCCTCGGCGGGAAGGATTGGCGTTAGGGCAGTAGACCAGCGTGGCGGTGCTTGGTCCGAGGTCAATCTGCGAGGAACCGGGCGAGGCATGGCTCATGATGCATTTGGGGCTGCCGTCCGTCTTGGCGACAGGCCGGTGGTGTTCTGGCAAAGAGACTGGCACAGCGAACGGTCTGTTGTTAGCAACGGTCCACAGGACTCATTGACAGGAAGCGAGCAATTCTCAGGCTTTGCCCTCTGAAGCCAATCGGCTGGTCATTAAAAAAGCCCTCAATGCGGTGGATAGAGATCCACGCATTGAGGGCTTTTTATAAGGTTTCTGGCAGGCTTGATCGTGCGGCTTAGCGGAACACGACGGTGCGCTGATCGTTCAACAAAATCCGGTGCTCCACATGGGCGCGCACGGCACGGGCCAGAACCAGAGACTCCACATCGCTACCGATCTGGGTCAGTTCGGCTGGGCTGACAGCGTGGGTTACATGTTCCACGTCCTGCTCAATGATCGGGCCTTCATCCAGATCTGCAGTCACGTAGTGGGCAGTGGCGCCGATAATTTTCACACCACGGGCATGGGCCTGGTGATAAGGACGTGCGCCCTTGAAGCTGGGCAGGAAGCTGTGGTGAATATTGATTGCGCGGCCTGACAGGGACTGACACAGATTGGTGGACAGAATCTGCATATAGCGGGCCAGTACGACCAGATCAATTTTCAGATCACGAGCCAGATCGATGATCTGCTGCTCTTGTTGTGGGCGGGTTTCCGGTGTCACCGGCAGGTGATGGAAAGGAATGCCGTACGAGGAAGCCAGACCGGCGTGGTCCGTGTGGTTGGAGGCCACAGCCGCGATTTCCACAGGCAACTGGCCGCTGTGGGCGCGAAACAGCAGATCGTTCAGGCAGTGGCCCTGGCGGCTGACCAGAATCAGCAGGCGGGCTTTGCGCTGGGCGTCGTAAATATTGGCGTCCATGCTGAATCTTTCAGCAATGGGGGCAAAGCTGGCTTGCAGGGCGCTGACGTCCTGTGTTTCAGGCAGGGAAAACTGGATGCGCAGGAAAAAGCGGTTGGTGGCGGCATCGCCAAACTGCTGTGCTTCAAGAATGTTGCCGTTTTGCTCAAGCAGCCAGCCCGATACGCTGTGGACAATGCCGGTGCGATCCGGGCAGGATAGGGTCAAGATGTAATCGTTCATCGACAGTATTGTAAAGATTTCAGAAAAGTTTTTAAGCTGCCTGGGCCAGAACGTGCTGGCCGTGTTGTGCAATCGCTAAACACGCGGTCAGGCCGGGTGATTCGATGCCGAACAAATTCAGCAAACCCGGGATGCCGTGGGTGGCAGGTCCCGAAAAAACGAAGTCGGCGGCCGCGTGGCCTGCAGGCACAATTTTAGGCCGAATACCGCTGTAGGCGGGGTTCAGGCTGTTATCGGGCAAAGCGGGCCAGTATTCGCGCACGGCGGCATAAAAGGATTGACCGCGTTGCGGGTCCAGGTCGTAGTTTTCGTCCTGCACCCACTCTGTGTCAGGGCCAAAGCGGGCCTGTCCAGCCAGATCCAGGGTCAGATGCACACCCAGTCCGGCTTTATTGGGCATGGGGTAGATCAGGTGCTTGAAGGGGGAGCGGCCCGCCAATGAAAAATAGCTGCCCTTGCACAGATAGGCCTGGGGAATATGGCTGGGGTCCAGCCCCTCGATATGTCGTGCTGCCATTACCGCGCCTAGTCCGGCCGCATTGATCAGGTGTGTGGTGGTCAGGCTGAAGGGCTCAGCCCCGCCCACGTGAACCTCAAAACCTTGGCCGGGCAGGACCTGCGCACGGATAAAGGGGGTATTGAACACCAATTGTGCGCCGTGGTTCTCTGCATCGCCTTGCAGTGACAGCATGAGGGCATGGGTGTCTACAATGCCGGTCGAGGGCGATAAGAGGGCGGCGCTGCAGCTCAGGGCAGGCTCCAGCGCCTTGGCCTGGGCGGCATCCAGCCACTGCAAGTCGTTTACGCCACAGGCGCTTGCCTGGGCCTGCAGTTTGCGCAAGTCGGCTTCCTGTTCAGCGCTGCCCGCCACAATCAGCTTGCCACAGCGTTGGTGATCGATATGGTGATCCCGGCAATAGTCATACAGCATGTCTTTGCCTTCGACACACAGCCGGGCCTTCAGGCTGCCCGGGGTGTAGTAAATGCCCGCGTGTATGACTTCCGAATTACGCGAACTGACGCCGTTGCCGATACTGGCGGTTTGCTCGATCAGCAAAACCTCCATGCCTTGCCGGGCCATTTGCCGGGCGCAGGCCAAACCCACGACACCCGCTCCCAGCACTATGCAGTCGACATCGTTTGGCATGATTAATACCTTATTGGCGTAGTAGAGCAAAAGGCGTAGTGTACTCCCGCCCTGAAGCGGCGGGCAGGCGCGTTTTGCAACAGCCCATCACGCCAGGGACGGGGTCAGATCAAAGTCGCCCGCATGGTAGATCAGGGGCTGGTGAGCGCTGCGCTCGCAGTGGGTAACTTCACCGATAAAGATCAGGTGGTCGCCGGCCTCATGGACGGCATAGGGCTTGCATTCGAACCAAGCGCTGCAACGATCGTCGTCCAGCATGGGCAAACCTCGCGGTGAGCGTTTGAGCGGGTGATCCCGAAAGCGCTCAGCGTGCTCTCCCCAGGCAAATCGCTTGGCCAGCGCTAGCTGACTGGCCCCCAAAACGTGAATCACGTAACCGTCACCCTGCACAAAATGCGGCAGGGATTGAGAACGTTTGGCCAATGACCACAAGACCAGAGGCGGGTTCAGAGAGACGGAGTTGAAAGAACTGACGGTCAGGCCAACGGCCTGGCCTGGAACGTCTTTGTTGGCGCCGGTCACGACCGTCACGCCTGTGGCGAAACGGCCGAGTGCCGAACGAAAGAAATCACTATCGAAAGTAGAAGAAAAAACAGTCATTGCATCGAGTCTGACGGGAGGGCACCCCCAAAGGGTACATTACGGAGCCAGTCGGCTCACCTGCCAATCAGATGGGTCCTTGCGGTCGAACACCAGCCTGTCGTGCAGGCGCGAGGCGCGGCCCTGCCAGAATTCGACGTGGTCTGGAGTCAGTCGGAAGCCACCCCAGTGTTCAGGGCGGGCGGGATGTTCACCTAAGCTTTCAGTGTACTGCTTGGCACGTGCATCCAGCTCGGCACGACTGATGGGCTGGCTTTGTGGCGAGGCCCAGGCGCCAATGCGCGAGCCCAGAGGGCGGCTGTGGTAATACTCGTCCGATTCGGCCGCGCTGATACGACTGATACGGCCTTCAAAGCGCACTTGACGCTGCATGGAGGGCCAGAAAAAGGACAGGCTGGCCCATGGGTTGTGGTCCAGCTCCGTACCTTTGCGAGACGTGTAGTTCGTGAAAAACACCAGCCCTTGTTCGTCGTAAGCTTTAAGCAGGACCACACGCGCCGATGGGCGGCCGTCGGCACCTACGGTGGCCAGGGTCATCGCATTGGGTTCAACTTCCTTCAGTTCAATGGCCTGATCCAGCCAGCGTTGGAATTGCTGGCGAGGATCGGCACATAGTTCATCTTCGCTCAGGGAAAAGCGTTCGTACTCGTTACGCAGATCGGCAAGGGACATGGGGCGCTCTTAGGCTTGTTGAGGATTAAGCAGTGCAGTGTGACTCTGTAGCAATTGAACCACTGATTGCAGGCGTTTATCCAGAATTTTAGAGCGTTGCAGCGCCGAGGCGGTTTCCATGACGTATTCAATGCAAGGGCCATTGGTGCCCTGGGCCGAATACACCACTTGTCGCAGTTGCTCGTCGGGCATGCGGGGAACGTAGGCATCGGTCTTGCGATTCATGGTAAAGACCAGTGCACGAATATCGCCCTGGCTGGTGCGGCAGCGCAACCAGCGGGGAATGTATGCCCCGCTGGGCATCTCGCGCAGCCACAGGGCATCGAATACCTTGGGCACGCTTTCAGCAGGAATACGAAACGCCATGCCCCGGCACGATCCGCCCACATCCAGGCCAAACACCAAACCGGGTTGTTCAGGAGTGCCGCGGTTGATCCGTGACCACAGGCACAGCGCCCGGTGATAGCCGCGCAGCAGGGCCTGGCGTTGTTCGGCGAACTCAAAATCGGGACGCCAGATCAGGGAACCGTAGCCATAGACCCATAGGTCCTGCTTTTCACACCACTGCACCTCTTCCAGGGATTGACGCAAAGAGGCGTTGCGCTCTTCGTCGGTCAGGACACGGAAGCTGCACGGTGTGGGTACGGCGGAAGGCGAGGCGGAAATAGAATCGATGTTCACGGCAAAAAAGGGGGAAAGCCAAAATCACAGATGCTTGAAACCTATGACGATTGTAGAACAAGCACAGTCCACTGTAGCGGGCTTTCTCGCTGATAACTAAGGAAAAATACTAATTTGCTTATATGAGTGTTGCTATTTGGCAGGGACCCGTCAAGCCGCCAGGGCATAAGGCCTGTTTCACGGGCTGTGCAGGCGAAATTAGACGTAGAATTATCCATTAGCCTTGGTGCAGACCTTGCTGTTGATGGCCTGGTCGAGCAAGGCAAGAGGGATATGGGGCGCCGCAGGCGCCCCTGCCTTGTGGTGGAGACATGCTGGCCTGCAGGCTGGCGTTCTGCACGGGTTTGGTCGCAACGGCCAGTGATGGACAGAGGGCATGACAGAGCAGCACAACATGGATGCCGAACGCCGTTTCGGCGGTTTGGATCGTTTGTATGGAGCCGGCGCGCGCGAGCGTCTGGCTGCCGCCCATGTGATGGTGGCCGGCATCGGCGGCGTGGGAACATGGGCCGTGGAGGCGTTGGCCCGTTCTGCGGTGGGCCGGATTACCCTGATCGACCTGGACAATATTGCCGAGTCCAATATCAACCGCCAGTTGCCTGCATTGGACAGCACCTTGGGGATGGCCAAGATTGACGCCATGGCCCAGCGCATCAGGCAGATCAACCCGCACTGTGTTGTGCAGTTGATTGAAGATTTCGTGACCGAGGACAATGCGGCCAGCCTGATGGAGCAGCGTCCTGACGTGTTTCTTGATTGTACGGACCAAGCCAGTGCCAAGATCGCGCTGATCTTGCAGGCCCGTCGTCTCAAGGTGCCCTTGCTCAGTTGTGGCGGTGCCGGGGGCAAGACCGATCCCTTGAGCTTGCGCCGGGGAGATTTATCGGTGGCGCGCCATGACGCCCTACTTGGCAAGCTGCGTCAGATTCTGCGCAAACAGCATGGCTTTGCCCGAGGCAGTGATGCACAGGGACGGGCCTTGAAGCGCGTGCCTCGCATGGGAGTGGATTGCCTGTGGTTCGAGCAGGAAACCCGCCTGCCGCAAAACTGGACTCAGGCTGAGGATGGGGCGTTGCAAGGGTTGGCCTGTGCGGGCTATGGCTCCGGGGTGACCATCACGGCCAGCATGGGCATGCTTGCGGCCGATTACGCCTTAAGCCGGATCTTGAACCAGTAAGGCATCCTGCCAGCCGCGCAGGGCGTTCGAGACCCGGATCGCACGGGCATTGAGCAAGGCGTCCAGGGAAATCTCGGTTTCACGTGCCAGACCGCTGTTAAGCAGGGCCTGCCGTTGTACACCGGGCAAGAGCCAGCCGTGGGCTGGAGGGGTCCACCATAGGCCCTGCTCATCCTGAATATAGATGTTGCTGCGGCTGCCCTCGCATACCCGATTTTGCGTGTCCAGAAAAATGACATCAAAAAGCTGGGGGTTTTGTTCCAGCAGGGCACTCGCTTCCTGATACCAGGGCCGATGCGTGGTCTTGTGCGAGAGCAGCGGGTCCAGTGCGGGTAGTGGGGTGGGGGACAGGCACAACTGCAAGGGCCCCTCCAGTGCAGGCAGGGGTTGGGCCTGGGCATGGGCGCTGGCCTGCGCACTCCAGAGTATGCGCAAGCGCAAGGGAGTATGGGCGGGGGCCTGGCCCAGAGCCTGGTGCATGGCTTGCAGCCAGGTTTGCGCATCCCAGTCGTAGCCCAGCTCTGCACAACTTCGCGCGACACGTTCCAGGTGCAGTTCCAGCAAGGGAATCTGGCCGTCAGCGTCTACTCGCAATGTTTCTATCAGCTCAGGTTTGCTTTGGCTCATGATGCTGCCTTTAAGTCAGTGTTACAGGGGCTTGCAGGACCCGTGCTTTCCACAGGCACTCCAGCCACTCCTGGTCCGGGTCTGAGTCCAGTACGATCCCTCCGCCCACCCCAAAGACGCCCTGGCCGTGCATGTCCAGCTCCAGGCTGCGGATGCTGACATTCAGGGACAGGTCGCCTGCGGGGCTGAGGTAGCCCACTGACCCACAGTAAATGCCACGGCGCTGTGGTTCCAGCTTGCGTATGCATTGCATGGCGGCCAGCTTGGGGGCGCCCGTAATAGAGCCGCAAGGGAACAGGGCTCGCAGCAAGGTTTCCAGGCGGCAGTCCGGGTCTACTTCAGCCTGAATGCTGGAGGTCATGGTCCAGACCGAGGCGTATTGCTCAACATCGAACAAGCTGGTGGTTTGTACGCTGCCGGTGCGGGCGACTTGTCCCAGATCGTTGCGCAGCAGATCGACAATCATCAGGTTTTCAGCCCGGTCCTTAATGCTGTGCTGCAGTTCCTGGGCGTTTTGCTGGTCTTGAACCGGGTCCGTATCGCGGGGGCGCGTGCCTTTCATGGGCCGGGTACGCACGATATTGCCTCGTTTTTCCAGAAACAGTTCGGGCGAGAGCGACAAAATATGGCGATCCCCGATCTCCAGGTAGGCGGCATAGGCGACAGGGTGACGAGTGGCCAGAGCCGTATACAGATCGCGTGGGACCATCTCCGACTGGATACGCAGGGGCATGGTGTAGTTGATCTGGTAGAAATCCCCGGCTTGCAGGCCTTGCTGGACCTGGGCGAGCGCATCCCGATAGTTCTGCTGGCTGAGCTGCAACTGGACGCTCAGTTCAGGCACGACCTGGCTGTCCCACAAATCGACTTCCTGGGCGCCTTGGAATACCAGGGCATTGAGCGGCGCATGTTGGGTTTGTTCACGGGCGGGCAGACGCGGCTCGAACAGTTCGGCCAGCTCATAATCCAGGGCCAGAGCCACCCAGTGTCCCGCTTGCCGGGCATGTTCTATTTGTTCAAAAGCACGACCTAGCTCTTCAGGGCTACGGGCCTGGATATGGCCCACATAGCCCTGCATTTCCAGCGCATAGCCTTTTAGTCTGTCTTCAAATCGGCCATACATGCGCCGTGTTCCTTTAAAAATTGAGCCAGAGCCATGCCGGTATGCGAGGCACGGTTGGCCTGGACCTGATCGGGGGTGCCTTGCACCACCAGTCTGCCGCCGCCTGAACCTCCCTCGGGTCCCAGATCCACGATCCAATCGGCTTCGGCAATCAAATCCAGATTATGTTCAATCACCAGCACCGTATGGCCTGCATCGACCAGGCGGTGCAAGACCACAATCAGCTTTTCCACATCGGCCATGGACAGGCCCACGCTGGGCTCGTCCAGTACATAAAGCGTGTGAGGGGCCTTGTAGGCGCGTCCTGTACGCGTGATGCCTTCGTCCAGGCGGGCCTTGACCAGTTCGCTGACCAGCTTGACGCGCTGCGCCTCGCCGCCCGACAGAGTGGGGGAGGGCTGACCCAGAGTCAGATAGCCCAGCCCCACGCTTTGCATCAGTTGTAGGGGGCGCAATATTTTAGGATGGGCAGCAAAGTATTCAACCGCCTCGTCCACATCCATTTGCAACAGCTGGCCGGCGGAAACGTCGCGCCAGGTCACCGCCAGTGTTTCCGGATTGAAGCGCTGGCCGTGACAGGCGTCACAAGGCACCTTCACGTCCGGCAGGAAGCTCATTTCCAAGGTGCGCATGCCCTGGCCTTCGCACAAGGGGCAGCGACCATCGCCGGTGTTAAAGGAGAAGCGTGAAGCGCTCCAGCCGCGCAGGCGGGCATCGTTGGTATTGGCAAACAGTTTGCGTACTTCATCCCAGAAGCCGATGTATGTGGCCGGGCAGGAGCGGGGTGTTTTGCCAATCGGGGTCTGGTCCACTTCCAGCACGCGGTCCAGGCTTTCCCAGCCGCTGATGCTGGAGCAACCCTGCCACACAGGCTTTTCTTTGCTGCCGACAACGCGCTGCAAATTATCCAGCAGCACATCGCGGGCAAAGGTGGATTTACCGGAACCCGAGACACCGGTGACCAGACTGAGCTTGCCCAGCGGAATACCGGCCTGGACCTTGTTCAGGTTATGCAGGCTGGCATCGTGCACCGTCAGCATGGGCGCATCGGCCTGAACGGGACGGCGCGCCTGCATGGGGTGTTTAAGCGGCTCGCGCAAATAGCGGCCAGTCAGCGAATTGGGGTTGGCCTCGATTTCTGCCAGCGTACCCTGGGCGATGACTTCACCGCCACGTTTACCGGCACCGGGGCCCATATCAATAATGTGCTGGGCACGGCGTATGGTGTCCTCATCGTGCTCGACAACCACCAAAGTATTCCCATTGCCTTCCAGACGCGCCATGGCGTTCAGCAGAATCTGGTTGTCGCGCGGGTGCAGACCAATGGTGGGTTCGTCCAGCACATAGCACACGCCTTGCAGGTTCGAGCCCAACTGGGCGGCCAGACGGATACGTTGGGCCTCGCCACCCGACAAGGTGGGGGCGGCACGATCCAGTGCCAGATAACCCAGGCCCACTTCATGCATGAAGTCCAGACGGCTGCGGATCTCGTTCAGGATATCGCGGGCAATGTCCGCTTCACGACCACTCAGGTTCAGGTTGCCGAAAAAGGTTTGTGCCTCATCCACAGGCAGGCCGGCCAGCTTGGCAATAGACTGGTCGCGCCATTTGAACGCTAAGGAAACGGGGTTCAGACGCTGACCGTGGCAGCTCGGGCATTCCACCGCCTCGCCTTCATAACCGTTGTTCCAGCTGTTTTCTTCGCCGGTTTGATCCTGATCGAAGCCGGTCAGTTTCAGGCCGGTACCGAAGCAGTCCTTGCACCAGCCGTGCTTGGAGTTGTAGGAGAACATCCGGGGGTCCGGCTCGGGAAAGCTGGTACCGCAGCAGGGGCAGGCCCGTTTGACGGAGAAGTGCTGCTGACGGGCGTTGGACAGTGGCTTGCCCTGGCGGCGCTCGTCCAGCGACAGGCTGCCCGAAGGCGTCAAAGGGGCCAGCACGCTAAAGGAGCCGTGGCCCAGTTCCAGCGCATCGCGGATAGCCTGACGCAGTTGTAGCTCGTGGCGCGGATCAACAATCAGATCAGCCACCGGCAGTTCCAGCGTGTGCTCGCTGTAGCGATCCAGGCGTGGCCAGGGGGTCACGGGGATGAATTCGCCGTCGACGCGCAAATGAGTATAGCCCTTGCCCTGAGCCCATTTGGCCAGGTCGGTGTAATAGCCTTTGCGGGCGGTCACCAGCGGGGCCAGTAAACCAATATGCTCGCCCTTGTGGTCGCGCAACAGTTGGGCGGCGATCTGCTCGGCCGTTTGTGGTGCGACCGGGACTTGGCAGTCCGGGCAGTACTGGGTGGCCAGTTTCACATACAGCAAGCGCAGAAAGTGGTGGATTTCCGTCATGGTGGCCACCGTGGACTTGCGTCCGCCGCGGCTGGTGCGCTGTTCAATGGCGACCGTAGGCGGAATGCCATAAATCGCATCGACATCAGGCTGGCCAGCTGGCTGAACAATGGCGCGTGCGTAAGCGTTCAGGGATTCCAGATAACGGCGCTGACCTTCATTAAACAAAATGTCGAAGGCCAGGGTGGATTTGCCAGAACCGGACACCCCTGTCACTACCGTGAAGGTGTTGTGCGGGATGTGAACCGAGATGTTTTTCAGATTGTGCTCACGGGCATTCAGAATGGCGATCTGGCCATCGTTGCTGCCGCCTGAGCGGGCCTTGTAATCTACCTCGGGTTCCTGAAACAGGGCAGCGCCTGCGCCCAGAATAGCGTGTTCGTACTCTTTGAGGGCCTGGCCAGTGTGCGATTGGGCCAGCGCCATGATGTCGGCCGGTGTTCCTGCTCCCAATAACTGGCCGCCGTGTTCGCCCCCCTCAGGGCCCAGATCAATAATCCAGTCGGCAGCGCGGATCAGGTCCAGATTGTGCTCGATGATCAACAGACTGTGACCGGCGGCCAGCAGTTTGCGGAAGGCGCGCATCAGGCGGGCAATGTCGTCAAAGTGCAGGCCGGTTGTGGGTTCGTCGAACAGGAACAGATTGCCTTTTTTGGCGACCTTTACCTGGCTCAGGCGGGTGCGTGAGGCCTGGGCCAGATAGGCGGCCAGCTTTAGACGCTGTGCTTCACCGCCCGAGAGCGTGGGCACGGGCTGACCCAGTTTCAGGTAGTCCAGACCGACATCGGCCAAGGGAGCCAGGCCCGTTTGCACGTCGCGCAGGCCTTCGAAGAATTCCATGGCCTGATGCACGGTCATGTCCAGTACCTCGTCAATCGAGGCACTGCGTCCGAAGTGTTCAATACGCACTTCCAGCACTTCGGGGCGGAAGCGCTTGCCATCGCAATCCGGGCAGCGCAGGTACACATCGGACAGGAACTGCATTTCGATATGTTCAAAACCGGTGCCACCGCAAGTCGGGCAGCGGCCATCACCACTATTGAAGCTGAAGGTACCCGGCGTGTAGCTGCGTTCTTTGGACAGTGGAGCCTGGGCGAACAGCTTGCGGATCGGGTCAAAAGCGCCCACATAGCTGGCCGGGTTGGAGCGTGCCGTCTTGCCGATAGGTGTCTGGTCCACCATCACCACTTCGGCAATCTGCTCGGCGCCCAGCAGGGCGCCGTAAGAACCAGGGGCTTCTGTCGGTTTGCCTTGTTGTTTCAGGATGGCCGGGTAGAGCACGTCCTGGATCAGTGTGGATTTGCCTGAACCGGAAACGCCGGTCACGCAGACCAGACGGCCCAGCGGAATGGACACGGAGATATGGCGCAGATTGTGCGCACTGACATCTTCCAGCAGCAGGCGCGGGGTATTGTCGGCCACCGGCATGGGGCGGGGCGATTCGATGCTCAGCTCGCCACTCAGGTAGCGGCCTGTCAGCGTTTCCGCGCCGCGCAAGGCTTGGGGCGAACCATCAAACAGAATCTGGCCACCGCGCTCGCCCGGGCCGGGGCCCATATCCAGAATACGGTCGGCAGCCACCATCACTTGTGGGTCGTGCTCGACCACAACCAGCGTGTTGCCATTGCCGCGCAGACGGTGCATCACTTCAATAATGCGGTGCATGTCGCGCGGGTGCAGACCAATCGACGGCTCGTCCAGCACGAACAAGGTGTTCACCAGCGAGGTGCCCAGCGCCGTGGTCAGGTTGATACGCTGTACTTCACCGCCAGACAGGGTGCGGCTTTGGCGGTCCAGGGATAGATAGGACAGGCCCACATCGCACAGATAATCCAGACGGGACAGGGTTTCTTTCAAGAGCAGGTCGATGGCCGCATCGCGTGCGTCGCCAAAGTGCAGGCCACCGAAAAACGTGCGCACGTGCTCGATAGGCAGGCGCATCAGGTCCGGGACGCTCAGGCCGGGCATGGCATCCAGTTGTTCGCGCAGCCAGTTGGAATGCACGGGCATGAAACGTGGGTAGCGGGAATCGGCGGGGGCGGCCTGATCGCCCACACGCCACAAGCTGGCTTCGGGTTTCAGACGAGAGCCGGCGCAGGCCGGACAGGTGGTGTAACTGCGGTATTTGGACAGCAACACACGCACATGCATTTTGTAGGCGCGTGATTCCAGCCAGTCAAAGAAACGTTGGGCGCCGTACCACTGGGTTTTCCAGGCTTGATTGCCACCCTTCCAGTCCGGGGTGCCATTAATCACCCAGTCGCGTTCTTCCTGGCTCAAGTCCTTCCAGGGCACGGACAGGCGCACGCCAGCAGCCGGTGCATAGCGCTCCATTTCCACTTGGCATTCTTTGTAGCTGGCCGTCTGCCACGGGCGGATCGCGCCTTCCAGCAGACTTTTGCTGGGGTCGGGAACCACTAATCCGTAATCAATACCCATCACCCGACCAAAACCGCGGCAGGTGTCACACGCGCCCAAGGGCGAATTGAACGAGAAGGTACTGGCAACCGGGGTACTGTATTCAATATCGCATTGGGCACAATGCAGGCCCTGGCTGAAACGCCAGGCGGTCTCGGGACCTTCTGCGCTGGCGGAGGCATAAACAGTCAGTTTGCCCTGACCATGGCGCAAGGCGGCCTCGATCGCTTCCATGAAACGCTCAGGTTCGACTGTGCTGGCACGGAAGCGGTCCTGAATGACATACAGAAGCTTCTGTTCAGTCGATGTGGCTCTGGCACTCTTGCCTTTCTTGGGGCCATCACCGCTGGCGGTGACCGTATGGGTTTCCTCGTGATGCAGGCGGGTGTAACCCTGCTGATGCAGCAAGGTTTCGATTTCTTCTTGCGTGAAGTTGGCGGGAACCTTGACCGCAAAGGTCAAAACCAGACGAGGGTCGTCATGGTCGGCTGCCAGTTTGCGAATTTGCTTGGCGATGCTGTCGGCATTGTCGCGGCGTACCGGCTGAGCACACTGGCGGCAATACAGCTCGCCCAGGCGGGCATACAAGAGCTTGATGTAATCGTTCAGCTCCGTCATGGTGCCCACCGTGCTGCGTGAATTGCGCACCGGGTTCACCTGATCGATGGCAATGGCGGGCAAAATGCCCTCGATGCGATCGACCTGGGGCTTGTCCATGCGATCCAGAAACTGGCGCGCATAGGGGGAAAATGTTTCCACGTAGCGCCGTTGGCCCTCGGCATACAGGGTGTCGAAAGCCAAAGAACTTTTGCCCGACCCCGATACGCCTGTAATAACCAGTAACTCGCCCGTTTTTATACGTACATTCAGATTTTTCAGAGTGTTCTGGCGGGCGCCAAAAATGCGGATTTCTGAGCTCATGGCAGGGTCGGCTTTCTGGAGATGGCAGGGTAAGGAAGCGGCAGGGGAAAGGCCTGGCAAACAGGCCTCATGCGCCAGTTGGAGCGGTACATGTCAGCAGGGTGTTGCCGGGGATGCACACTCTAGCCTTTGTATCTTAACGCGGATTACGGTAGAATTTCTGGTTAGCTATTGCGCTTTTGTCGGGATCATCCGGCAGGGCTTACATTAAGATCGGAGATCACCATGGCGGAAATCAAACGCACTCGCCGCAACACGCTGGAGCGTCGTTGCCTGGGTAAAGCATTCAAACGTCTGTTTGTGCGCGCACCCAAGGGCGTTTTCAAAATGCTGGAAAAAGTCAAGCGCGTCTAAGTGCCTGACGTAGGCAGTGTGCAGACGAAAACCTGGTTTTCCTTCCTGCATTCACCGCCAGCAGCAAAAAAACCACAGGCGTGCCTGTGGTTTTTTTGTGCGTGACCGGTTTTGCTTCCGGCCAGGGCAGGGCGGTGTGAATACTGCACGGCACCGTGTCCCGCTTGGCTTATGATGGTGTCATTGTGATGCAAAAATAAAACCTTGCCTGCAACCCTAATCAATACAGGTAATGGCATCTTTTGGGGACATCCGCTCATGGAATGGCGTCATTTATTCACCGTCCTGACACCGAGTTATAACCGCGCCCATACGCTGGAGCGGGTATATCGTTCCTTATGTGAACAAACTTGCCAGGATTTTGAGTGGGTGGTGGTTGATGACGGCTCCACTGACGGCACCCGGGAGCTGGTGCAAGGCTGGCAGCAGCAGGCCCCTTTTCCGATTCGCTATGCCTGGCAGGAAAACCGTCACAAGAAAGCCGCTTTCAATCACGGGGTGGCCCTGGCACAAGGCGAGCTGGTCGTGGCGCTGGACAGCGATGACACCTTGCTGGTCAATGCGCTCTACGATATGGCTCAGATCTGGGCTGACATTCCACTGCAGGAGCGGGCAGGTTATGCCGGCATTACCGGCCTGTGCGTGCGTCCTGACGGTAAGGTCGTGGGCGATATGTTTCCCAAAGATGTATTCGATGCCAGCGCCTTGGATATAAGCTTTCGCTACCACGTGCGGGGCGAAAAGTTCGGCTGCTTGAGTACCGCCGTGCTGCGCAGGTTTCCCTTTCCCGATCAAATTGATGGCTTTGTACCTGAAAGTCTGGTGTGGCGGGCGATTGCCCGTGCGGGCTACAAGAACCGCTTTGTGAATACCGTGTTCCGCGTCTATCACGACAGTCCCGACTCTTTGTCGGTACAAGGCAAGACCAGCCAGCAGCACGCACTGGGTTTGTGGCTGCTGGCGCAGGATACGGTGGTGAAATGCTTGCCCTGGTTTCGCTACGAACCCAAGGCGTTTTTGATGGCCGCTGCGCGTTACACCCGCTTTGGGCTACACCTGCGGGCCAGTGGTCGTACACCACCAGCAGGCTATGGGCTTGAAGGGCTGGCGTCCTATCTGCTGGTGGCCCTGATGTGGCCGGTGGGGGCCGCGCTCTATCTGCGTGACAAGCGACGGGCCTGAGCGCAATTAGTGCAGGGTGTGACCATGCACGCCCGGCTCGGGGCTGTCATCATCATCGTCGTCCTCGTCCTCGTCCTCGTCATCGGTGTCGTCTTCGGGGGCAAAGGCGTCCTCGCCCAGCGCAAAGGGCAAGAGCTCTTCCAGTGTTTCGGTCCAGGCCACTTCTTCGCCCTCTTCGTCCACTTTGATAAAGCGCACCGGCTCAGCATCGCTCAACTGAATGGCCCACAGATAGCGGCAGGCGTAGACGGCTTTGTCTTGTGGGGCCAGCCCACCGCGGTTGCCTACGATACGGGCCTGTTCGCCACCTATTTGCACGACCGTGAATTCGTTTTCGTCTTCGTCTTTGTCCAGCGGCATGGCAAAGATGACCCATTCAAAACCGGTTTCTTCTGCGCCCACGATCTCGGCCAGCACAGCCCGGCCCAGATAGGCGCTTAGCGCATCGGCCGTGCGACCCAGGGTTTCGATCTCTTCCGTGGTAAATACAAGTTCGGGGGCGTCAGATGTGGGCATGGCGTTTTTGGATTGTCAGCAAAAGTGAGTATATTACCCGAGACAGGCCTGCACTCAGGCCCGGTGTTTGGTTCTGGGTCCGACAGAAGCCTGCCTTTTGGGCGCCAAACGCCTACAATCCCAGTTTTCCGAACACGACCTGTTTTTCCTTTTTAGGTTTATATGGCTCAATACGTTTATTCGATGAACCGCGTGGGCAAGATTGTGCCGCCCAAGCGGCAGATTCTGCGCAATATCTCCTTGTCTTTCTTTCCAGGTGCCAAGATTGGTGTGCTGGGCCTGAACGGCTCGGGTAAATCCACCTTGCTCAAGATCATGGCCGGCGTAGATACCGAGATCGAGGGCGAAGCCGTCCCCATGGCAGGGATCAAAATCGGTTATCTGCCACAAGAACCTCAGCTGAATCCAGAGCACACGGTTCGTGAGGCTGTGCAGGCCGGTCTGGGCCAGGTTTTCGAGGCACGCCAGCGTCTGGAACAGGTCTACGCCGAATACGCCGAGCCCGATGCGGACTTTGACGCTCTGGCCGCCGAGCAGGCCGAGCTGGAAGCCATTATTGCGGCCGCCGCGACCAGCGGTGCGGACGATATCGAAACCCAGATGGAAATTGCGGCCGATGCGCTGCGTCTGCCACCTTGGGATGCCTCCATTGCAAACCTGTCCGGTGGTGAAAAGCGTCGCGTGGCCCTGTGTCAGTTGCTGCTGTCCAAGCCCGACATGTTGCTGCTGGACGAGCCAACCAACCACCTGGACGCGGAAAGCGTGGACTGGCTGGAAGTGTTCCTGCGCCAGTTCCCCGGCACCGTTGTGGCAGTAACCCACGATCGTTACTTCCTGGATAACGCCGCCGAGTGGATTCTGGAGCTGGACCGTGGTCACGGCATCCCCTGGAAGGGCAACTACAGCTCCTGGCTGGAGCAGAAGGACGATCGTCTGAAGCAGGAAGAGGCTTCGGAAAGTGCTCGTCAGCGCACCATCAAGAAAGAGCTGGAGTGGGTACGTCAGAACCCCAAGGGGCGTCAGGCCAAAGCCAAGGCGCGTCTGGCCCGCTTCGAGGAACTGTCCTCGCACGAATACCAGAAGCGCAACGAAACCCAGGAAATCTTTATTCCGGTGGCCGAGCGTCTGGGTAATGAAGTGATTGAATTTGAAAACGTCAGCAAGGGCTATGGCGATCGTCTGCTGATTGACAACCTGAGCTTCAAGGTGCCAGCCGGTGCCATCGTTGGGATTATTGGCCCTAACGGTGCCGGTAAATCCACCTTGTTCCGCATGCTGGCTGGTAAAGAGCAGCCGGATTCGGGTACGGTCAAGCTGGGTCAGACGGTCAAGCTGGCGTATGTCGACCAGTCGCGTGATGCGCTAGAAAATGACAAAACTGTTTTCGATGCGATTGCTGACGGGGCAGATCTGCTGACCGTGGGTCGCTTTGAAATGCCATCGCGTGCGTATCTGGGGCGCTTTAACTTCAAGGGTGCGGATCAGAACAAGATTGTGGGCAATCTGTCGGGCGGGGAGCGTGGTCGTTTGCACCTGGCCAAGACGCTGATTGCTGGTGGCAACGTGTTGCTGCTGGACGAACCCTCCAATGACTTGGATGTGGAGACCTTGCGTGCGCTGGAGGATGCTCTGCTGGAGTTTGCCGGCTCGGTCATGGTGATCAGCCACGATCGCTGGTTCCTGGACCGCATCGCTACCCATATCCTGGCGTTCGAGGGCGATTCGCAGGTTGTATTCTTTGACGGCAACTATCAGGAATACGAGGCAGACAAGAAAAAACGCCTGGGCGAGGACGCTGCCAAGCCCCGTCGTATCCGCTACAAATCCCTGAAATAAGGAAGGTGCCATGCCTGTGCTCAATGCCCATCAGTCCGTCGTCTTGATTGTTGATATGCAAACGGGTCTGTTGCCCGCCATTGCAGACCACCAAGCCTTGGTCGAACGTGCCGGGAAGGTGGCACAGGCGGCTCGCCTTTTAGGGGTGCCGGTTCTGGCAACCGAGCATTGGGCTGAGAAAATCGGCCAGACCGACGCCTCCCTGCTACCGCATATTGATAAAGTGCTGCATAAAACGCACTTTGATGCCACGCGTGAGGCCGATTTCCTGCCTGCCTTGCCGGTAGGCCGCCCACGAGTGTTGTTACTGGGTACAGAGTCTCACGTGTGTGTGTTACAAACTGGCCTGGGTTTGAGTGAGCGCGGGTATGAACCCGTGTTGGTCGGCGATTGTGTGGGCTCGCGTCATCCCGAGTCCCGGCAGGCAGCCTGGGATCGCTGGGCGATGCATGGATTGGAGCGCGTTAGCGCCGAAATGGCCCTGTTTGAATGGCTGGAAACACCGGCCAACCCGGCTTTCAAATCAGTTCTGGCCCTGATCAAAAAAATGGATTCCTAGCGAAATTACATCTGTTGCGTTGCCTAACAATAGGATCTGGACTAATTTGCTCCGCAGGGTGAAGATAGACTTTAATGCCGTGTCGAGCACGGATACTTCACGGAGGTTAACGGATGAATATGACGACTATCACTAAAGTGGGTTTGGCCACGGTTCTGGCCGTCGTGATGGCGGGCTGCTCTTCCTGGGATGGGATGAGCAAACGTCAAAAAGGCGCCGTAACGGGCGCGGGTCTGGGCGGTGTGGCCGGTGCGGTCATTACAAATGGTGGTGTGCTGGGCACCGTGGGTGGGGCTGCGATTGGCGGCGTCATCGGCGATCAGATCGGCAAGAACCGCTAAACTCAAATTTGCCGGACGAGCTGAAACGCTCGCCAGCGTCAAAAGCCTCAAGGTACTGGGAATCCATCCCGACCTTGAGGCTTTTTTTATGTGGTACGCAGCAAAAGCTCGAGGCTTTATCGGTAGCCGTCCTCATCCATCATGGATCTATACCACTGGTGAAAATGTTTCATCCCGTCCTCGAGCGGAGACTGGTAGGGGCCCACTTCGCAGACTCCTCGTTCCATCAGGGCGCGACGTCCGGCATCCATGCGCTCCGCAATCTCGTCATCTTCCACGGCTGTTTCCATGTACGCCGCGCGCTGTGCATGCACAAAGTCCCGTTCAAAAGCCACGATCTCTTCGGGATAGTAAAACTCCACCACGTTCAAGGTCTCCTGTGGGCCCTTTGGGTACAGGGTGGACAGTACCAGTACATGGGGATAGATCTCGATCATGTGGGTGGGGAAATAAGTGACCCAGACAGCACCGAAATCTGGCGCTTCGCCTTGGCGGTAGGCCAGCAGACTGTCGTGCCATTGGCGGTAGGTGGGCGAACCGGGATGGGCTAGGGCCTGGTGTATGCCCACACGCTGCAAGCTGTACCAGTCACTGAACTCCCATTCCAGATCGTCACAGGTGACGAACTGGCCCAGGCCGGGATGGAACGGGGCGACGTGATAGTCCTCCAGATAGACCTCGATAAAGGTCTTCCAGTTGTAGTTGCACTGGTGAATTTCGACATGATCGAGCACGTAGTCCTGAAAGTCGAATTCTGGCCGGCTGAACAAGGCCGCCATATCCCGGGCCGGATCCCGTGACCCTTCAAACAAGAGGCCGTGGCAGTCGCGTAAAGGATAGCGTTCCAGGTTCAGACAAGGTTTGTCCTTGAATCGTGGCGCGGCCAGTAAATCACCCTGGGCACTGTAGGTCCAGTTGTGCAGGGGGCAGACAATATGGCCGCCTGTACTGCTCAGGGAGCCGTGGCTGGCCTGATTGGGCTGGCCGGGCATGCCACCCAGCATCAGGGCCTGGCGATGCCTGCAGACGTTCGAGAGCAGTTCTACGCCGTGTTGGCTGCGTATCAGGGTACGGGCAGCATTTTCCTGAATCAGGGTGCGCCAGTCGCCGGGTTCGGGAACGAGCTTTTCATGGCCGACATACAAGGCGGACTGTTGAAAAATGCGCTCTTGTTCACGTTCAAACAAAGCGTGGTCGAAATAGGCGCTAACAGGAAGCTGGGGGTGAGCGGGCACAAGACGTTTCATCTGACCGAGATCGGTCATGATTCCCTCCGCATAGGTCAATAAGCCAGGCCTGGATGGGCGTTTGATGGCCTTAACCACCATCTCTGGCGCGAAGAAAAATCGGAACTGGCCGATTACCAAGGCGAAATTGTACCTTATCTATTAGCCACCTAGCCGCAAGATGGACGGCGTTTGGCGGGTTTTACGCGCGTTGCCGTGCGAAGCAGACAGCCAAGAAAATGGCCATCCCAGGGGATGGCCATTTCAAGCAGCAAGATGGTGTGTGCCGGGTGCGCTTTATTTGTTTTCCATGGCACTGGCATCGATCTGCGGCATTTCGATTTTGACTTCCAGCACTTCCAGCGAGTCCTGGCGATCAAGGTTCACCTTGATGTCATCGGGATTAATCTTCACGTAACGTGAAATGACTTCCACCAGCTCTTTTTGCAAGCGGGGCAAGTAGTCAGGTGCAACCCCACCTTGACCGCGTTCGTTGATGAGGATTAGTTGCAGACGGTCTTTGGCGACCGTTGCCGACGTTTTCTTGTGACCGAGCAGGAAGGACAGGAAAGACATATTACTTTCCTCCGAACAGGCGCTTGAACAGACCTGGCTTTTCGTAATCCACAAAACGCAACGGTTTCTCTTCACCCAGGTAACGATCTACGATGTCCTGATAGGCTTGGGACACATCACTTTCCTTGATATGGATAACAGGTACTCCTTGGTTGGACGCTTGCAGTACGGTTTCCGATTCCGGGGTCACGCCAATCAGTTTGATACGCAAGATATCTTCGACGTCTTGCAGGGACAGCATTTCACCATCCGAGACACGTTTGGGGCTGTAGCGGGTCAACAGCAAGTATTCTTTGATCGGTTCTTTGCCTTGCTCTCCACGTCGCGATTTGGCCGCCAAAATCCCCAGAATGCGATCCGAGTCGCGCACCGAGGATACTTCCGGGTTGGTCACTACCAGGGCATCGTCCGCAAAATAGGAGGCCATCAGTGCGCCGGTTTCGATACCGGCAGGCGAGTCGCAGACAATGTATTCAAAACCCATGCCCTTGAGCTCTTCGAGCACCTTTTCCACGCCTTCGCGGGTCAGTGCATCTTTGTCGCGTGTCTGGGAAGCGGGCAGGATGAACAGATTTTCCAGCTGCTTGTCACGGATCAAGGCCTGGTTCAATGTGGCTTCGCCCTGGATCACATTGACGAAGTCGTACACCACGCGTCGTTCGCAACCCATGATCAGATCCAGGTTGCGCAAGCCGACGTCAAAGTCGATGACCACGGTCTTGTGACCGCGCATCGCAAGACCAGATGCAAAACTGGCACTGGTGGTGGTTTTACCCACGCCGCCCTTGCCGGAGGTCACTACAACTATACGCGCCATGACAATCGGATTCCTTTGTTTTTCAAGTCACATAATCGTAAAGCATAACGGGCCTGATGTTGACATCCGTTGTGCCGCTTAGCCTACTGCTTAGAAACAAAACATATCAATTGCTTTGTTCGGTGTCAGCTTACACGTTTGTTTTCACGCTTGCTTGCCTGCCCGTATCTATTTGTCGGGGTTCAGCTCAGCCAGGCAAAAAGCAGCCTGCCCGGTACGGTCACAACCTGACCGGGTAGGGGCGGGTGGGAACGATTCCACCAGGCAGCGCTGCGTGTGTATTGCTCTTTATAAAAAGCGCCGGCAAAAGCCGGCGCCTGTTACTGCTAGGAGCTCAGGGGATCAAACCTGAGCGTGTCTTCTTCCAGTGTCACCATGACCGGCTTGTTGCGCAGTTGCGCGTCCAGCCGGGTCTCGATGATGCGGTACACACCGGCAATCGCAATCAGCTCCGGGTCCAGTTCGGTCGTGAAGATGCGTGCCTTGCTGTCACCCCGGGCGCCTGCCATGGCTTTACCACGCAGTGGACCATACACATGAATATTGCCATCGGCCACGACTTCGGCCCCCTGGCTAACCGCACCAATGACGATCAGGTCTGTGTGACGGGCGTAAATCCGTTGACCGGAACGTAACTGGCGGTGGATGGTCAGGGCTGCCGGGGCAATAGCCGGCGGTGGCGGGGCGGCCGCTGCAGGAGCTTCCTGCGTCGTTGTTTGCGAGAGCACCGGAACTTCCTTGTCCGGGGCCGCCTGTGTTTGTGGGCGCGCCGGAGGATTGGACAGTTCCACCTGGGGCAGACCGCTGTCGATGGCGTTGTCTGCGTGATCGGCATGCGCAATGACGCCTACCGGGTGCAGCTTGTGCTGGCGCAGCGCCTCGATCAGGGCTGACCAGTCCACAGGCGCATCGATGCCGCTGGCATCAATCACCACCGGTTCGTCCTCGAAAAAGGAGCCGGCATCTTTCATGCGTTGCGCCAAGGCGGCTAGCTGCTCGGCCGTGTCGGCCGAACGCAACACCACCCGTACGGCATACAAGGTGGCACTTTTGAAATCCAGGGCCTGAGGCCCTTTGGCATACGTCTGATCGTTCACGTCAATAGCCTTAGACCCAGGTGTCTTTCAGAGTCGTGGTGCGGTTAAGAACGGGTTTTTCGGCCGTGGAGTCGACACGATCCGCCACAAAATAGCCCAGGCGTTCAAACTGCCAGCGGGCGTCGGGCGTTGCCCGGGTACCTGGCTCCAGCCAGCCCTGAATCACGCGCAGCGAGTTGGGGTTGATGTGCTCCAGAAAGTCCTGGTCGGCCGCATCGGGCTGAGGATGGGCAAAGAGGCGGTCATAGAGACGAATTTCGGCGGCCACCGCATGTTCGGCACTGATCCAGGTGATATTGCCCTTGACCTTGACCGAGTCTGCGCCAGGGGTGCCACTTTTGGTGTCAGGCAGGTATTCCGCCAGCACCTGGGTGACATTGCCTTGCTGGTCCTTGACGCAGCCGGTACAGCGCACGACGTAGCCGTATTTCAGACGCACGGTATTGCCGGGGAACAGGCGGAAGTACTTTTTGGGCGGCTCTTCCTTGAAGTCCTCGCGCTCAATGTACAGGCGACCCGAAAAGGGGAACTCGCGCTGTCCGGCTTGCGGATTGTGCGGATTGCGCGGTGCATGGCACAGCTCGGTTTGCCCTTCCGGGTAGTTCGTAATGATCAGTTCGATCGGGTCCAGGATCGCCACGCTGCGATCGGCCACCGGGTCCAGATCATCGCGCAGTGCTTGCTCGAGCAGACTGTAATCCACATGCTGGGCGGCTTTGGATACGCCCAGGCGGTCCGTAAACAGACGGATGGCTCCGGGACTGTAGCCGCGGCGACGCAAGCCGGCCAAGGTAGGCATGCGGGGGTCGTCCCAGCCTGAAACATGGTTTTCCTGAACCAACTGACGCAGTTTGCGCTTGCTGGTGACCACATAGGACAGGTTCAGCCGCGAGAACTCGTACTGCTTGGGCAGGGGTTCGGACAACTGGCCCAGCTCGACCAGCCGCTCCAGAATCCAGTTGTAGAACGGACGCTGGTCTTCAAATTCCAGAGTGCACAAACTGTGCGTGATTCGCTCGAGCGCATCTTCCACGGGGTGAGCCCAGCTGTACATCGGGTAAATGCACCACTTGTTGCCCGTGCGATGGTGTTCGGCGTGGCGGATGCGGTACATGACCGGGTCACGCATATTGATATTGGGCGAGCCCATGTCAATCTTGGCACGCAAGGCCATGCTGCCATCGGGATGCTTGCCCTCGCGCATCTCGCGCAAGAGCCGGATGGATTCCTCGGCGGGGCGGTCGCGCCAGCGCGAGTTCACTCCCTTTTCGGTCAAGGTGCCCCGGTTGGCACGCATTTCCTCGGCGCTTTGCTCGTCCACGTAGGCATAGCCGGCGTTGACCAGTGCCTCGGCGAATTGGTACATGTAATCAAAGTAGTCGCTGGCAAAGTACAGGTTCTCTTCGTTTTTGAAGGTCCAGTCAAAGCCCAGCCATTTGACCATGTCGATAATGGCGTCCACGTACTCCTGTTCTTCTTTTTCGGGGTTGGTGTCGTCAAAACGCAGGTGGCAGGCCCCCTGGTAGTCGCTGGCCAGTCCGAAGTTCAAACAGATGCTTTTGGCATGCCCAATGTGCAAATAGCCGTTGGGCTCGGGGGGGAAGCGCGTACGAATGCGCGCGGCATCGACAGCGGCCCCTTCCTGGGTGCTGGCCGGGCCCGGCTGGCCGGCCCAGGATTTTTGTGCGTAACGGCCAGCGCTCAGATCCTGGTCGATGATCGTGCGCAGAAAATTGGAGACGGGAGCGGGAGTGGTGTCAGAGGTCATACACGTTTGAAATAAAGAAGCCGACGGACTAATCGGCCATTTTGCCACGTTCTTGTTTTAGAGGGGTATTTGCCCTGAGAATTGCGGCAATAACTTAGGGTAGTATGGTGGCGTTTGCAGGCCAATTCACCCTACACTAGCGCTCATTATGACGCACTCCGCCCTTTCCTTGTCCCACGCCCAGTTCTTCCTCAGCCTGGGATTCATGCTGCTGTTTCTGGCCCTGGAGCTGGGATTGGCCTGGGTGCTGCTGTATTTCAAGCTTAGAACCTTTGGCAGTAAGGCAAGCGCCTGGATGGGAGCCTACCGGTTCTGGGTGCGTCTGTTTGCACTGGCGTTTATTTTAAGCTTTGCCGCCTCCATGCCCGTGCTGATTCAGTTCGGCAGTGTCTGGCCGGGGCTGATGGAACAGGTAGGCGATGTGATTGGCCCGATGCTGGCCGCTTCCATGCTGTCCCTGTTTATCTTCAAATCCTGCTTTCTGGGCGTGATGCTGTTTGCGCAGCGCATGCTCTCCAATCTGGTTCACACGCTGGTTGTGCTGATGGTGGCGTTGGGCGTCACGGTGACGGCGTTCTGGCTGCTGGCGATCGTGGCGTGGATGCAGGTGCCCACGGGGGTGGACGTGATCGACGGTCATTACGTGGTGATGGATTGGCTTGATGTGCTCAGCACGCCTGCCTTGCCCTGGTACGCCGGTCTCTTGCTGGCAGGCAGCTTGCTGACGGTTGCCTTTTTCATGCTGGGTGTGACTTGTGCCCAGACCATGCAAAAGCCGGTCACTGACCAGGAACGTCTGGCATTTCGCAGCGCCCTGTTTTTAGGCGTGGCGGCCTGGCTTGGGCTGTTGTGTTCTGTGGTGGGCAATGGATTCATGACGGCTCAGTATCAGCCTGCCAAAGCGGCGGCGGCGGCCGCATATTGGGAAAGTGGTTCGCAGCCGGACCTGATTTTGATCGCGGCGCCTTCAGCCATGCAGGACAGCGTACTGGGCGTACTGCGCTGGACTCATGCCGGTGGGCGCTGGCTGGGACGCAATGACAGCGGTGTTTTGATGGGGCTGGATCAGTTTTCCGAGGCCATGCCGCCGGTCACCTTGACATTCTGGTCCTTTCGTTTGGCTGTGCTGGCAGGAGCCCTGATGCTGGGGGTATTGCTGTGGGTCTTGCTGCGTACTCGGCGCTATGGGCTGGACCCGCACTCGCTGTCTTATCGAGAGCGTCAGGTGATGGTGGTCTCGTCGGTACTGGGCTGGGTCATGTTGCTCGCCGGCGCTGCTTACCTTTTGCTCGGTTTCCTTCCCTATCTGGTGGGCACGGATATTCAGGCGGTGCAGGTGCAGAGCAGTGAAAATGTTCTGACGGTAGCCCTGGGCTTACTGGCGTATGGCGCGGTCTACATCCTGTGCATGATTGGGTTTTTCCAGAAGTTGCGACATGCCGTTCGGTTTGGCGTGGTGCCGATTGCACGTCATCGGGGGCGGGCATGATTGATTCCTTTGCAAATGCGCTGGGGCTAGGGGCGCATGACCCTGCGTTCTGGATGCCGCTGGCGTTTTTAGCCCTGTTCTTTTTGATCATCGTAGCCGGTACGGTTCTGGATGGGTTCGATATCGGGGTGGGGTGCCTGTCCTTGCTGGCACCGGACTCCTTGCGTCCCCGCATGCTGTCTTTGCTCAGTCCTTGGCGCGATGCGAACGAGTTTTGGTTGTTTCTGGGTCTGGGCCTGTTTGTCTGTGCCTTCCCCAAAGCCTGGGGAGCGGTAATGGGCGGATTGTATGGACCGCTGTGTGCTCTGGGCGTGGGCGTATTTGCCCGCTCCGTGTCTTTCGAGTTCCGGCTGCGCGCCCCGGTAGAGCGCCAGTCTCGTTGGCAAATGGGGTTTGCGCTGGGCTCTTGGCTGACAGCTTTTTCCCATGGCGTCCTGCTGGCCCAGGTTGTAGTGGGCTTTCAAAGCGATGCGGGCTACATCTGGTTCTCCGTCTTTATGGGGTTTTGCGCCATTGCCGCCTACTGCCTGTTGGGGGCGAGCTGGCTGATCATGCGCGAGGCCGGTGAGCTACGCGCGCGTGCCGTGAACTGGGGGCGCCGTTCCGTGCGCTGGTTCGCCGCGGGCGCCGTCGGAGTGTCCGTGGTGCTGGCCTTTGTGAATGCCGGCGTGCTGCTCAAATGGAGCGATGGCCCATACTGGGGCCTGGTGCTGTTCTTGTGGGCGCTGATTCTGAGCTGCTTTGTGTCGATTGAAATGAGCTTGCAGCGCATGATTAACAGCAGCTATCGCACCACTGCCTTGCCTTTCTTGCTGACCTTGTTCGTGATGGTCTGCGTCATGGCGGGCCTGGCGTTCAGCTTTTTTCCTTATCTGATCCTGGACGAGATGACCATTTGGGATGCTGCTGCTGGAGTTCCGGCACTGGGTCTGATCCTGTCGGCCATTGTGATTGCCCTGCCCATTGTGTTGATATTCAACGTGTGGGTGTACTGGCGCATGTTTGGTTTGTCCCGCCCGCCTTTGCCGCCCAGCTTTAAAGGCTGACCTTTTTTATGATTGCCCATTCTGTACTGTCGATGCGCAAGCGTTTGCAGGGATTCAAGTGGTTGTCCGACATGCCTGCCATGCTGGCCTGGGCGGTTCTGGCCGGTATTCTGGGAGCCTTGGCCACTTTGGCCTTCCATCAGGGTATGCGCTTCGTTCAGCAAGTGGTTGCCGGACAGCATGGCGGCATCGTGGCCGTGACCGAAAGTTTGAGCTGGTACATGCGCCTGCTCTTTCCCACGGTGGGTGGCCTTTGTGCAGGCGTGTTGCTGTGGCTGGCCGGACGGCTGCCCTCGGGTAGTAATTCGGACTATATGGAAGCAGTAGCCATTGGCGATGGTCGCTTGTCGATCCGGCAGGGTTTGCTGCGCTCCCTGTCCTCCCTGATGACGGTCGCGTCGGGCGGCTCGATTGGTCGGGAAGGGGCCATGGTGCATTTGGCGTCCTTGTCCGCGTCAGCCATTGGTCGTTTCACCCTGTTCAGCGAGGCTCGCCTGCGCTTGCTGGTGGCCTGTGGCGCGGCGGCCGGTGTGGCCGCTGCGTATGGTGCGCCGATTGCCGGGGCGGTATTTGTGGCCGAGATTGTGCTGGGTACCATGACCATGAGCAGTTTTGGTCCGTTACTGATGGCAGCCGTCAGTGCCCACCTGACCATGCGCATGCTCGGTGGTTACCATGCTCCGTATGAAATGGTGAATGTGCAGGCAGTGGCAGGCTGGGACATCCTGCCGTTTCTGCTGCTGGGCGTATTGATCGGTCTGGCAGCCCCGGCCTTCCTGAAGCTGCTGAATCTGTTTCGCACGCTCTTCAAACGTACTGGGCTGGGTTTGCCGCTACGCCTGGCCCTGGGCGGTCTGTTGCTGGGGTTCTTGCTAATAGCCATACCGCGCGTGGCTGGCAACGGTTTCAGCGTCGTGTCCTCCATGCTGCACACCGACTGGGCCTGGTATAGCGTTTTGCTTATCCTGGTGTTCAAGGTGCTGGCGACGGGGCTGACCGTCGGCTCCGGGGCGGTGGGCGGGGTCTTTACACCCGCCATCTTTGTAGGGGCCGCCTTTGGCACTTTGTTCGGGCAGGTGATCTTGCTGGTATTGCCCGGTCTGGACTTGCCTTTGTACCTCTTCACCCTGGTGGGAATGGGTGCATTTCTGGGCGCAGCAACCAGTGCCCCGTTCATGGCCATTCTGATGCTGTTTGAAATGACGCTGAGCTATCAGTTGGTGCTGCCCTTGATTGTGGCTTGTGTCATGGCCTATTTTGTGTCGCGCGGCGTGGCTGAGGTGGCCATGTATGAAGTGACGCTGGTGCGCGAACGAGATGCCCTGCTGCGGCACAAACTGCGTCATACCACCCTGGCTGAGCTGGTACGTCCGGCCGATACCGTGGTCAGCACCACGACCCAGATGCGTGATGCCTTGCAGATGTTTCTCGATTACCCGGTGCGTTATTTGTACGTGGTCAACGAGGAGCAGGTTTATCAAGGGGTGATTGCACAGCCTGACCTGACCCGGATGTTGCTGGACGACAACGCTGCGCAGGATCGCGTGGTCGGTGATATTTTGCGTATGGATTTCGTCAAGACGCTGTACCCGAATATGAGTCTGGACGAGGCTCAGGAGCACTTTGTGAACTTTGCCGGAGAGCGCTTGCCTGTATTGAATGGTGACGGCTCGGGACGGCTGATTGGTGTAGTCTATAAATCTGCTGTGCTGGAAAAGTACTCTGCCATCAAACGCTCGCTGGATGCGAGCGGCGAAGTGATGTTGGATGCCCGGCGCTAAACTCTTTTTGTGACATTCATCATGCGTATAAAAGCTTGCCAGCGAGGTTTGGCAGGCGGGCTGGTTGTTGGTCTTGCCATGCTGTTCGCTGTTCCATTGGCCACGGCGCAAGCTCGTGTCGGGCTGGAAAATCTGTCCGCAACCCGTGTGTACGGGGTGGACGATGCGCCGGCGATTCAGGCTCAGGAGCTTCCGCCCGTGGAGCCGTTTTTTGATGCCTCCCTATGGCATCGTCAGGGCGACCAGGATCTGCTCAGTCCTGCCTCGTCCATGGATTTTTCTTTTGCCGACTTCAGCCTGAGCGGCTCCCAGACCGCCAGTCTGGCCCGGTCCATTCAATATAGCCAGCAGTCCTCGCCCATCTGGAGCGCACGCTGGCTAAGCAGTGCGCCGGATCAGGTCTGGCAGTTTGGCGAGCGCAATTGGCGTTATGTGAATGGAGAGGGCCTGCAGCTGACGCTGGGCAATGATACGGTGACGGCTCCGGACTGGGCGCGACCCGTGGAGCTGGGTGGTGTCAATATCAGCCAGCAGTTCGAGCAGGGCCCCGTGGGGCCCTGGCGCTACGCGCTGGCGATCGGTGCGCTGGATATGAGCGGCAAGCAGGATAATGGCGATCTTGTGTATGGGTCTACGGCCAGCAGTCTCATGGTCAGTACTGATCTGACCAGCCGAACCAGTCTTGACACCCAAATGGAAAGCGCGCGAGATTTCGGCCTGACAGGTTTGGGGGCGACCTATCGCTCGCCGGATTTTGGGGTGTGGCAGGCCAGTGTCGCCAAGGCCTCCCATTCGGTAGGGCAGGGCTGGCGCTATCAAGCGGCCTATGGTTTGGACGTGCTGGGCGATTTGCACCTGCAATGGCAGGGTGAGCGCTACCAGGATAACTTTCTGGATTTGAGTCGTTATCAAGGCATGAAGGTGGCGGCGGCCAGTAGTCGGCAAATGCTGGGCCTGTCCGTGCCCTTGCGCGGCTGGGGCGAGGTCAAGACCCAGTACGAGGTACAGCAGGTCGTAGCCGGAGGGGAGAATCGCTACCTTGGGGTCACGCAGCAGTTCTGGTACAGTCCCCACCTTAGGGTGGGTTTGCAGGCCCGCCGTCATCTGGAAAGTCGTCAGTCGAACATCGCGCTGCGTTTTTCTATTCCGATTTTTTAAGCAGGCGGCATGGCCCAGTCAGCACTTGAGGTTCTTCAGGAAGTTTTTGGTTATGACAGTTTTCGTGGTTCTCAGCACGAGATTATCGAGACCCTGATCCAGGGCGGTGATGCCCTGGTCCTGATGCCTACCGGTGGCGGCAAGTCCTTGTGCTATCAGATCCCCGCCTTGGTGCGCCCCGGCACTGGCGTGGTTGTCTCTCCACTGATTGCGCTGATGCAGGATCAGGTGGATGCGCTCACTGAACTCGGTGTGAATGCCGCCTATCTGAATTCCACCCAGGATTGGCAGACTGCCCGTGAGGTCGAGCGCGAGTTCCTGACCGGGCAGCTGGATCTATTGTATGTGGCGCCAGAGCGCCTGCTCACCGATCGTTGTTTGGACTTGCTGGCTCGGGGCCAGATTTCCCTGTTTGCCATTGATGAGGCCCACTGCGTGTCCCAGTGGGGGCACGACTTTCGCCCCGAGTACCTGGGACTGGATTTGCTGGCCCAGCGTTGGCCTGGCGTGCCGCGCGTTGCCTTGACGGCGACGGCTACCCAGTTGACACGGGTAGAGATTGCCCAGCGCCTGAAGCTGGAACAGGCACGGCATTTTGTCGCCAGTTTTGATCGCCCCAATATCTGTTATCGCATCATTGAAAAAAACGAGGTGCGCAAACAGCTTTTAAGCTTTATCCAGGAAGAGCACGCAGGAGACGCAGGCATTGTGTACTGTCTGTCGCGCTCACGGGTGGAAGATACGGCGGAATTTCTGTGTAAAAACGGTATCCATGCCTTGCCCTATCATGCCGGGCTGGATGCGCAGCAACGGGCTATCAACCAGGCTCGCTTTCTGCGTGAGGAAGGGGTCGTCATGGTGGCGACCATTGCATTCGGGATGGGTGTCAATAAACCCGATGTGCGCTTCGTGGCCCATATTGATCTGCCCAAATCGGTGGAAGGGTATTATCAGGAAACCGGGCGGGCAGGGCGCGATGGGGAAGCGGCAACCGCCTGGCTGGCGTATGGCCTGCAAGACGTGGTGCAACTGCATCGCATGATCAACCAGTCACAGGGCGATGCAGCCCACCGCCGCCAGCAAGGGCAGGCGCTCGATGCCATGCTCGGTCTGTGCGAAACCATTTCCTGCCGCCGCCAGCGCTTACTGGCTTATTTTGATCAGCACATCGAGCCTTGCGGCAATTGCGACACATGCCTGGAAGCGCCGCAGGCCTGGGACGGCACCGTGGCGGCTCAGAAAATGTTGTCCACGATCTACAGGCTGTGGCGCGAGCGAGGTCAGCGTTTCGGCGCAGGGCATTTGATCGATATTTTGCTGGGCAAGCTGACCGATCGGGTCAAGGAGCACGAGCATGACAAGCTGACGGTCTTCGGGGTGGGCAAAGACCTGACCGATCAGGCCTGGCGAGGCGTGTTGCGTCAGCTGCTGGCCCACAGTCTGGTCACGGTTGATCCGGAAGGTTATGGCACTTTGCTGCTGACCGAAGCCAGCCGCGAGGTGCTCAAGGGGGAACGCACCCTGATGCTGCGGCGCGAAACCGTAACACGGGGACCGGCGGCGCATCGAGTCAAGGGCCAGGCACCTGCCGGTCCGGCGCTGGACCCGGATCAACAAAGGCGTTTCGAGGCTTTGCGTACCTGGCGGGCTGCCATCGCGCGCGAGCATGGGGTGCCGGCTTACGTTATTTTCCACGATGCGACCTTGCGAGAGGTGGCGATCCGCTGCCCAGGCTCAGAAGCTGATCTGGAGCCGATTACAGGCATCGGGGTGCGCAAAAGAGAGGCCTATGGCGAGGCCTTGCTGCGCTGCGTCCAAGAGTTCCAAACGCAGTAAAATTTGTTAATCGCGCAAAGTTTGGTTGCATGTTCCTGCCCCAAAATCTGCCGTGCGATGATAAAACCACTATTCGCTCAATCCGCTATATGTAGTAGAATGGCGGCAATATCACACTATATATGGTGTGCATCACATGACGCTGGCGGCTGCAAAAGCCGCGTCTTGCGTCACTCACCATCGATTTTCGAGACTGAAATGCAATCAACCGAACAGTTAATGGTCACCAAGCGAGATGGCCGTACCGAACCTATTAACCTCGACAAGATTCACCGGGTGGTTGATTGGGCCGCTGAAGGTTTGAACAATGTGTCAGTCTCTCAAGTGGAACTACGTTCCCATATCCAGTTCTACAATGGTATTCGCACCAGCGATATCCACGAAACCATCATCAAGTCGGCTGCGGATCTGATTTCTGAAGAAACGCCCGACTATCAGTACCTGGCTGCGCGCCTGGCGATCTTTCACCTGCGCAAGATCGCTTTTGGCCAGTTCGAGCCACCAAGCCTGTTTGATCACGTCACCCTTCAAACCAAGGAAGGTCGCTACGATCCGCATCTGCTGCAAGATTACACGCGTGCCGAATTCGACGAGCTGGACGCTCATCTGGATCACTGGCGTGACATGAATTTCTCGTACGGTGCCGTCAAGCAACTGGAAGGCAAGTACCTGATCCAGAACCGCGTGACCAAGCGCATCTACGAAAGCCCCCAGTTTCTTTACATGCTGGTGGCCATGTGCCTGTTTGCCCGCTATCCCGCTGAAACCCGCCTGAGCTATATCAAGCGTTTTTACGATGCGGTATCGCAGTTCAAAATTTCCCTGCCCACGCCCATTATGGCGGGGGTGCGCACCCCCACCCGTCAGTTCAGCTCCTGCGTGCTGATCGAGTGTGATGACAGTCTGGACAGCATCAATGCCACGACCAGCGCCATTGTGCGCTACGTTTCCCAGCGTGCCGGCATTGGTATCAACGGCGGCCGCATTCGTGCCGTAGGCAGTGAGATTCGGGGGGGCGAAGCCCAGCACACGGGCTGCCTGCCTTTCTTCAAAATGTTCCAGGCTGCCGTGAAGTCCTGCTCGCAGGGCGGCGTGCGTGGTGGCGCGGCAACCTTGTTCTACCCCATGTGGCACCTGGAAGTGGAAACCCTGCTGGTCCTGAAGAACAACCGGGGTGTGGAAGAAAATCGCATCCGCCATCTGGATTACGGCGTGCAGATCAACCGTCTGCTGTATCAGCGCCTGATCAAGGGCAGCCACATTACGCTGTTCTCGCCTCATGATGTTCCCGGGCTGTATGACGCCTTTTTTGCCGATCAGGACGAGTTCGAGCGTCTGTACGAAAAGTACGAGCAGGACCCCGCCATCCGTAAGCGCAGTTTACCGGCCATCGAGTTGTTCTCCCTGCTGATGCAAGAGCGGGCCAGCACCGGCCGCATCTACATTCAGAACGTAGACCACTGCAATACCCACAGCCCGTTCCAGGCAGATCGCGCACCGGTGCGCCAGTCCAACCTGTGCATGGAAATCGCGCTGCCGACCAAGCCCTTGAACGATCTGAACGATCCCGAGGGTGAGATCGCGCTGTGTACCCTGTCTGCGTTTAACCTGGGCGCCCTGGAGTCGCTGGACGAGCTCGATGGTCTGTCCGAGCTGATCGTGCGCGCGCTCGATGCGCTGCTGGACTACCAGGATTACCCGGTCAAGGCAGCCCTCAATGCGACCAACAAGCGCCGCTCCCTGGGAGTTGGCGTGATCAACTACGCCTACTACCTGGCCAAGAACGGGACTCGCTATTCTGATCCCGCCGCGCTGGGTCTGACCCATCGCACTTTCGAAGCCATCCAGTACTACCTGTTGAAGGCTTCGGTACAGTTGTCGCGTGAGTATGGTCCTTGCGCGGCCTTTGATGAAACGACGTACGCCGCCGGTTTGCTGCCAACCGATACCTACAAGAAAGATGTGGATGGTATCTGCAACGAGCCGCTGCACTTGGATTGGGAAGCCTTGCGTGCGGACATCGTCAAGCATGGCCTGCGCAACTCGACCCTGACCGCCTTGATGCCGTCGGAAACTTCCAGCCAGATTGCCAATGCCACCAACGGTATTGAGCCTCCACGTGGTCTGGTCTCGGTCAAGCAGTCCAAGGACGGGATCTTGCGCCAGGTCGTGCCCGAGTTTGAAAAATATAAGGATCAGTATGAGTTGCTGTGGCAAATGCCCGGTAACGAGGACTATCTGAAGTTGGTTGGCGTGATGCAGAAGTTTGTCGACCAGTCGATCTCTGCGAACACCAACTATGACCCACAGCGGTTCGAGGGTGGCCGTGTGCCGATGAAGCAACTGCTCAAGGACTTGCTGCTGGCCTACAAATATGGTGTGAAGACCTTGTACTACCACAACACGCGCGACGGTGCCGATGATTCGCATGGCGAAGTCGAGGACGACGGTTGCGCAGGTGGTGCGTGCAAGATCTAAGCAAGGGTAAAGAGCATCATGACTACCTATAGTACTTTTTCGAAAACGGATAACGATCAGCTCAAGGAACCCATGTTCTTTGGGCAGCCGGTGAACGTGGCTCGCTACGACCAGCAAAAGTATCCGATTTTTGAAAAGCTGATTGAAAAACAGCTGTCCTTCTTCTGGCGTCCAGAGGAAGTGGACATCACTCAGGACCGGATCGACTACCAGAACCTGCCCGACCACGAAAAGCACATTTTCATCAGCAATCTGAAGTACCAGACCTTGCTGGACTCCATCCAGGGCCGCAGTCCCAACGTGGCGTTTCTGCCGCTGGTCTCGATTCCTGAGCTGGAAACCTGGATTGAAACCTGGGCTTTTTCCGAGACCATCCACTCGCGCTCGTACACGCACATCATTCGCAATATTGCCAATGACCCGTCTGTTATTTTTGATGACATCGTGCGCAACGAGAACATTCAGCTGCGTGCCGCCGATATTTCCTCGTACTACGACGATTTGATCAGCGACACCATGCTGTATGCCCAGTTGGGTGAGGGTGAACACCAGATTAACGGTCAAACCCGCAAGCTGAGCGTTTACGAGCTGAAGAAGAAGCTGTATCTGTGCATGATGAGCGTCAATATTCTTGAGGCCATCCGTTTTTACGTCAGCTTTGCCTGCTCATTTGCTTTTGCCGAGCGCAAGCTGATGGAAGGCAATGCCAAGATCATTCGTCTGATTGCGCGTGATGAAGCGCTGCACCTGACAGGTACACAGCACATCATCAATATCATGCGTTCGGGCAGTGATGATCCTGAGTTTGCGCAGATCGCCCGTGAGCTGGAGCCAGTTTGCTTT
Organism: Alcaligenes sp. HNGD-HTN06; assembly: GCF_049932565.1. Lineage (NCBI taxonomy): Bacteria > Pseudomonadati > Pseudomonadota > Betaproteobacteria > Burkholderiales > Alcaligenaceae > Alcaligenes > Alcaligenes sp. HNGD-HTN06. The sequence continues at coordinate 738,699 of NZ_CP187782.1, forward strand.
GCCATGTTCAAGGATGCGGCCGAGCAAGAGAAGCAGTGGGCGGACTATCTGTTTCGCGACGGCTCCATGATTGGCCTGAACAAGGATATTTTGGGGCAGTACGTGGAGTACATCACCAATATCCGCATGGGTGCAGTGGGCCTGAAGCCTGCGTTTGAGTCCGTCAAGCACAACCCCATTCCATGGATCAACACCTGGCTGTCCTCGGACACCGTGCAGGTGGCACCTCAAGAGGTGGAATTGAGCTCGTACCTGGTCGGCCAGATCGATTCGGCCGTGTCGGCTGGCGATTTCGACGGTATCGAGTTATGAGTCAAGTCCGGACAACTGATCATGACTTTCAGTTGCGGGACGGCGAAACTTTGTTGGAAGGTTTGGAACGAACCGGCCATCAGGTTGAGTACCAATGCAGGAGCGGCTATTGCGGCTCCTGCCGTATTCCTCTTGTGTATGGAAAGGTTGCTTATAAAGAGCAGCCCTTGGCGTATGTCGGCCCAGGCGAGGTTCTGCCGTGTTGTTGCACGGTACTTGAACCGATCATGGTCGACTGTCAGCGCATTGCCCGGGTTGAGGAGGAACCAGAAGATCAGTTCGGTTTTACCGGGCTGAATCCCTGATTCCACTGTCTCCCTTTAGCTGGCCAAGCGCTTTTCTTCCAGCTTTTCCCAACGCTCAAATAACTGCTCCAGGTCAGTGTTGAGCTGATCCAGTTGCTGGTTGATCTCGTCGGCTCGGGCAGAGCCATCTTTATACAGATCCGGTGCGCTCAGTTGCTCCGCTAGTTCGGCTTGCTGGCTTTCTATAGCCGCAATCTTCTCGGGCAAAGCTTCCAGTTCCTTTTCTTCCCATGGGGCCAGACGGCCAGGCTTGTTAGCCTTGTTGTTGCGCTCAGCAGCAGGCTTTTCTGCAGCGGCAGGAGTTGACGCGCTGGCTGCGGGTGTTTCGGCTTTGGCTTGCGGACGTTGTGCCAGCCACTCGTCGTAACCACCCACATACTCGCCCCAATGGCCGTCGCCTTCGGCCGCAATCACCTGGGTGACCACGTTGTCCAGAAAGGTACGGTCGTGGCTGACCAGCAGCACGGTGCCCGTGTAATCCTGAATCAGGTCTTCCAGCAGCTCCAGGGTTTCGATGTCCAGATCGTTGGTCGGTTCGTCCAGTACTAATACATTAGTAGGCTGGGCAAACATGCGGGCCAAAGCCAGGCGGGCGCGCTCGCCACCGGACAGGCTGCGCACGGGGGAGTGCGCGCGGGCAGCCGGGAACAGGAAATCTTCCAGATAGCTCATGATGTGCTTGCGCTGATTGCCGATTTCCACCCATTCACTGCCTGGGCTGATGGTATCGGCCAGCGTGGCATTTTCGTCCAGGTTGCTGCGCATCTGATCGAAATAGCCGATATTGAGCTTGGTGCCGTGGCGCACGGTGCCCGAATTGGGCTCTTGCAGCCCCAGCATGATGCGTAGCAAGGTGGTTTTTCCCGCGCCATTGTGGCCGATCAGGCCTATGCGGTCACCGCGCATCAGTACGGTCGAGAAGTTCTTGATCAGGATGCGGTCATCGTAGCCGTGTGTGACGTCCTGCAACTCGGCAACCAGCTTGCCCGAGCGCTGGCCTTCAGATATGGCGAACTTGACGTCTCCCGAGCGCTCACGTCGCTCGGCCCGGTCGCGACGCAGTTGTTCCAGGCGTCGTACCCGGCCTTCGTCGCGGGTGCGGCGTGCTTGCACACCTTTGCGTATCCAGACTTCTTCCTGAGCCAGAAATTTGTCGAACTTGGCATTTTGTTGCTTTTCTGCTTCCAGGTACTCGGCCTTGCGTTCCTGCCATTGGCTGAAGTTACCGGGAAAGCTAAACAGCTTGCCACGATCCAGTTCGACAATACGTGTCGCCACCACGTCCAGAAAACGACGATCGTGGGTAATGATGACGGCGCTGCCGCGAAAGTCCAGCAGCAGTTGTTCCAGCCAAAGAATGCCGTCAAAGTCCAGATGGTTGGTGGGTTCGTCCAGCAAGAGCAGATCGGGTTCATTGACCAAAGCATTGGCCAGGGCCACGCGTTTGCGCTGCCCGCCCGACAGGCTGCCGGCGAGCGCATCCGGGTTCAAGCCCAGCTTGTCGATCAGGGCGTTGACACGCGCCGGGCGTTGCCAGTCCTCGGTTTCGGTGAAATCTCCGCACAGTAAATCGTAAATGCTGAGAGTGGGGTCCAGCTCGGGCTCTTGCTCGACTGTTGCCACTTTCAAACCGCCCAGGCGTTTGACTTGCCCATCATCGGGAGCCTGACGTTGGTCCAGAATTTTCAACAGCGATGATTTGCCAGCACCATTGCGTCCGATCAGGCCGATACGTTCGTTGCTTTGAATGACCAGATCGGCGTGGTCCAGCAAAGCATGGTGGCCGAATGCCAGCTGGGCATCGGTCAGGGAAATCAGATTGGTGGACATGAGACTCCAGATAAAACAGCGCGTCCTGCGAATTTCTCTATTGTCGCAGGTTACAATGCATCTGTGAGGCAGGCTGGGCAGTCGCGGTGCGCAAGCATCGAGGAAGGTCCGGACTCCATAGAGCAGGGTAGCGGCTAACAGCCGTCCGGCAAGTGTGGCGCCACGCCAGATGAGCCGAGGAACAGGGCCACAGAGACGAGACCACAGCAAGGGCTTGCGCAAGCAGGCACAGATACGGCGACTTCCGTGTTTTCTTGCACTCCGGTGCAAAGTGCTGTGGGGTGAAACGCGGTAACCTCTACCCGGAGCAATACCAAATAGGCATACGCAGGCTTTTAGCCCGAGAGGCGGCTCGTCTCAGTATGCGGGTAGGTAGCTAGAACCGGCCAGCAATGGTCGGTCCAGAGGAATGATTGCCGGCCAGTGGAATCCCGCTGGCATACAGAATCCGGCCTATAGGCCTGTCTCACACTTCTTACGGCCTGCGCTGCCAATTGCTCCGATTTCGCACATTTGAAAGCAATTGTTAAGGACGATGAATCCTTGGCAAGAGTCGCTCGTGCGCGTTTTTATAACAATTCACTTTTAATGCGCCCTGCAATTTCTTGATTTCACTCAGTATTTTTTTTTAGCCACTTCTTGGATAGTGCGCTAAGTGCTTGTTGTGATTGAAAAAATTGCAACCACTGCCTTGACCGCAAAGGCTTTCCCCCGTAGAGTGGGGAAAAGTAGGAAATAGTGTAAAAAAGTGGGGGGAAAAAGTGTTCCAAGGCAGCAGCGCACTCACACTGGATGCAAAGGGGCGGATGTCTATTCCGACCCGGCACCGTGACGCGCTTTTGCAGCAGGAACAAGGCCGCTTGACCCTCACTCGCCATCCCGACGGCTGTTTGCTGGTGTATCCGCGCAGTGTGTGGGAAGAAAAGCGCGAACAGATTGCCCGCTTTCCCATGAGTGCCCGTTTCTTGCAACGCCTGCTGCTGGGCAGTGCTCAGGACGTTGATCTGGACTCCGCTGGTCGGATATTGATCGCTCCCGAACTGCGCGCGGCAGTTGGTCTGGAGCGCGACGCCATGTTGCTGGGTATGGCCACCCATTTTGAGTTGTGGAATGCGCAGGAACTGGAACGCCGACAGGCCCAGGATCTGGCAGAGAACTCCACAGACGTATTCGACACTTTTTCTTTCTGAGTAAGTCATGACGCTGGTACATCGATCCGTGCTGCTGGAGCCTACGGTGGCGGCCCTCGTGGATCCGTCCTTTGAGGCTCGGCGCTGGGCGCAGAACCCCATACTGCACGGGCAGGTCGATGGTGTGTACGTAGATTGCACGTTTGGTCGGGGTGGGCACAGCCGCTTGTTGCTGTCGCACCTAAGTCCTCAGGGGCGCCTGATTGTGATCGACAAGGACCCGCAGGCCATTGCCGTGGCCCAGGAGCTGGCCGCACAAGATAGCCGCGTGACGGTGGTGCATAGTGGTTTTGGTGATCTGGCCCAGGCGCTGGATGAACTGGATGCAGGTCCATTGCAGGGCGTCATGATGGATCTGGGCATTTCATCGCCTCAGATCGATGACGCGCAACGAGGTTTTTCTTTCATGCGTGAAGGTCCTTTGGACATGCGCATGGATACCAGCGGCGGTTTGACCGCTGAACAGTGGCTGGCCGACGTCAGCGTGGAAGATTTAAAGGAGGTCATTGCAGAATATGGCGAAGAACGGTTTGCTTTCCAGATTGCAAAGGCGATTGTTGATCGCCGCCAATCCCGCCCGCTACATACAACGCGTGATCTCGCCGAGCTCGTCGCCAGTGTCGTCCGCACGCGCGAAAAGGGTCAACATCCGGCAACCAGGACCTTCCAGGCTATACGGATTTACCTCAATCGTGAGCTCGAAGAGCTCGCGCACGCGCTTCCGTCAATTCTGAGTCGATTGGCGACGGGTGGCAGGCTTGCGGTGATTGCATTTCATTCGCTGGAGGACCGTATGGTCAAACAGTTCATGAACGCGGCTGCGCGCCCTGCGCAGGAACAGTCACGTCTACCCATTCTTGAAAAAGACTTGCCCCAACCGTTGGTGCAGTCGCTGGGCAGAATCCTGCCCACGGATGAGGAGTCCAGCGACAATCCCCGAGCCCGCTCGGCGGTACTACGCGTGGTGCAACGCACCGCTACCCCCATTCCCCAGGACTGGATGCGCAGCGCCAGTGATCGTCTGCTGCAACAGGCCGCCTACCGCCGTCAGCCTGCTGGCAAGCGAGGCCGCCGATGATGCGCCTGGTCATCACCCTTTCTTTGGTGTTGATGCTGTCGGCCATCTCCCTGGTGACGGCGCGCTATCAGGCGCGCGAGCTGTTCGTGCAAACCGATCGTTTGGTCACCAAGGCCCGTGAGCTCGATACGGATTGGCGTCGCTTGCAATTGGAGCGTGCCGAACTGGCGCGTAACGCCAGGGTGGATGACATCGGCCGCAACGAGCTGGGTCTGGTGCTTAGCTCCCCGGAGCGTACGCTTTACTTGCAAGGCGGTGAGTTGAGTTCGAATCAGGCGCAGCCCGGGGGGCGCCCATGAGACGATTCGGCTATCACGACAATCCCGTCCTGAGCGTGCAGATTCCGTTCTGGCGCTCACGTTTGGTGCTGGTTCTTTTATTTCTGGGCTTTGGGGCATTGATCGTCAAAGCCCTGTACTTACAGGGCCTGTCCACCGAATTTTTGCAGCAGCAGGGTGAGCGCCGTTATGAGCGCACCCAGGTGCTGCCGCCCATGCGTGGCAAGGTTTTTGACCGTAGCGGGTCTGTTGTGCTGGCCTCCAGTGTGCCGGTCAAGGCTATTTGGGCCATTCCCGATGATGCCCGCAATGCCAAGCCCGAGCAGATCGGTCAACTGGCCAAGCTGCTGGGTATGGGCCAGTCCGATATCGAGCGCCGTTTGTCTGTTGAGGACCGCAATTTCGTCTATATCAAGCGGCAAGTGGACGTGGACGTTGCCGCCCAGATTGCGGAACTGAAAATACCGGGCATCCACCAGCAGGAAGAAATGCGGCGCTTCTATCCCGAAGGGGATGTGATGGCGCACATTGTGGGCTTTACCAATATTGAGGACCAAGGCATTGAAGGTATTGAGCTGGCCTTCAACTCCGCCTTGTCGGGCACACCGGGTTCGCGCCGTGTGATTCGGGATCGTCTGGGTCGTGTCGTCGAAGACGTTCGCGCCATCATTCCGCCTACTCACGGCCAGGACCTGCATTTGTCGATTGATGCTGGCCTGCAGTTTGATGCCTACACCGCACTGAAAAAAGGGATGGAGGACGTCAAGGCCAATGCCGCGGCTGCCGTGGTCATGGACGTCAAAACCGGGGAAATTCTGGCCCTGGTGAATCTGCCTACCTACAACCCCAACGACAGGGATGACCGCAAGGGTCCGGCCCTGCGTAACCGTGCCCTGACTGACACCTTTGAGCCCGGCTCGATCATGAAGCCGTTCACCGTCGCCTTGGCGCTGGACATCAACCGCATCACGACCTCCACCCAGTTCAATACAGGCAATGGCCAGTATCGGTATCAGGGCAGCGTGATCAGCGACGTCAGCCGCAATAACGGCATGCTGGATGCGGCCGGCATTTTGCGTCGTTCCAGCAATATTGGCATGACCATGATTTCCGAGCGGCTGACCTCGCAGGAAATGTGGAACAAGTTTACCGAGCTGGGCTTTGGCCGTTCTCCTCAGGCCGATTTTCCGGGCATTGCCAGTGGGCGGCTGCGTCCCTGGGAGCGCTGGCGTCCGATTGAACGCGCCACCATGTCGTATGGCTATGGCCTGTCTGTTTCCCTGCTGCAGATTGCCCACGCCTACACGGCGTTTGCGCGTAATGGCGACATGGTCTCCATGACTTTGCTCAAGCGTGAAGGCAAACCGGCCAGTGTTCAGGTCTACACTCCCAAAGTCGCTGCGGAAGTGCGTGCCATGCTGGAGGCTGCGGCCGGCCCGGCAGGCGCCCGTCTGGCTCAGGTTCAGGGGTATCGCGTAGCCGGCAAGAGCGGTACAGCGCGCAAGATTGTGGACGGACGCTACAGCAAGTCCTTGTATCGCGGCTCTTTTGTCGGTTTTGCGCCTGTCTCCGATCCTCGTATTGTCGTGGCCGTCACCATTGACGAGCCCCATAGTTCCAACTACTACGGCGGGCGTATTGCCGCGCCTGTTTTTTCAGAAATTGTGGCCCGGAGCTTGCGACGCCTAGGTGTCCAGCCTGATGCGCCCATAGATTCGCTGGTGGCTGTTGGCCCCGGTACGGAGAATGTACGATGAACGCCGCAGCAATATTGGAGTGGCTGGCGCAGCATGTCGCGCCCACGGCCAATCTGTGTTTGGATTCCCGCCAGATCAAGGCGGGTGACGCGTTTTTTGCTTGCCGTGGCTACCATGGGGATGGTCGTGAATATGAAGTTCAGGCTGTGCAGCAGGGGGCCGTCGCCATTGTGCGCGAGCAGGGCGATCAGGCTGTCGATCCTGGCGTGCCTGTGTTGCAGGTCCCCAACCTGAGCGCCTTGCTCGGTGAAGTGGCCCACCAATGGTGGGGACGTCCTTCCGAGGCCATGACTGTGGTGGCTGTGACCGGCACCAATGGCAAAACATCGACCGTGCAGTGGGTGGCTTCCGCCCTGAATCACTCTCAAGTGCCTTGCGGCACTATTGGTACGTTGGGCGTGACCTTGCCCGATGGCTCCAATCTGGGGGGTGTCCTGACTACTCCGGATGTATTGACCGTGCACCGTAGCCTGGCCGCTATTCGTGCCCAAGGCGGCAATGCCGTTGCGCTGGAAGCTTCGTCCATCGGTCTGGAGCAGGGTCGTCTGGATGGTGTCCGTATTGATATTGCCGGGTTTACCAACCTGACCCACGATCATCTGGACTATCACCACAGCATGGAAGCCTACAAGCAGGCCAAATTGCGTCTGTTCAGCTGGCCCGGTTTGCGCAGCGCTGTGGTAAATGCTGATGATGCAATGGGCCGTGAGTTGATGCAGGCCGGTCTGGCTGCGCGTGTGATTTCTTACTCCATGAGCCAGCCCGATGTGGATTTGCTGGCACAGGACGTGCATACCGGTGCTGATGGCCAGGTATTCAATCTGGTTACTACTCATGGCACCGCCCAGATTCTCACCCATCTGCTCGGTGAGCATAACGTGGCCAACCTCTTGCTGGTGGCCGGTGTGCTGCAGGAAGTGGGCTGGCCTGTGTCCAAGATCGCTCGTATCATGGACAAGCTGGAGTCGGTTCCCGGCCGCTTGCAGATCGTGACACCCAAGAGCACGGCGGGTCGTTCGCCCTTGCCGCTGGTTGTGGTGGACTATGCCCACACGGCCGATGCCTTGGAGCGCGCCCTGCAAGCCCTGCGCGATGTCGCCCGTGTGCGCGGCGGCAAGCTGATTTGTGTCTTTGGTTGTGGCGGTAATCGCGACACCACTAAGCGTCCCATCATGGGCGAGGTGGCAGCCCGTCTGGCCGACAGCGTGCTGGTGACCACAGACAACCCCCGTTTTGAAGACCCCGCCGAGATCATTCGCCAGATTGTGGCCGGCATGCCAGAGGCGCCAGCGGTACAAATGGATCGCGCCCGTGCCATTCTGTCCTCCATCTGGGCGGCCAGCCCGGAAGATATCGTATTGCTGGCCGGCAAAGGCCATGAAACCTATCAGGAAGTACAAGGCGAGCGCTCGGTGTTTGATGACACCGACTGGGCGAAAGCCGCCTTGCTGTGGTTGCGTGGCGTACGCTTGAGCACGGATTCGCGCAGCCTGAGCAAAGGCGAGGTGTTTCTGGCCCTGAGTGGTGAGCAGTTTGATGGTCACCGCTATCTGGAAAAAGCCAAGGAGCAGGGTGCCGTTGCGGCGATTGTGGCGCAGCGTGATCCTGGTGTGGACCTGCCGCAAATTGTGCTGGGCGATACCCGTCGTGCCTTGATGAGTCTGGCCACCGAGTGGCGTTCGCGTTTTGACATTCCCATGATCGGCGTGACCGGCAGCAATGGCAAGACAACGACCAAGGAAATGATTGCTGCGATTTTGCGTGCCTGGCTGGGCGAGTCGGAAAGCCTGGCCACCCGCGGCAACCTGAATAATGATCTGGGCGTTCCCCTGTCCATCCTGCGCCTGAGTGCCGAGCATAAAGCCGCGGTACTTGAAATGGGCATGAACCACCCCGGTGAGATCGCCGTGCTGGCCGCGATGGTACGGCCCACGATCGCTCTGATTAATAATGCCCAGCGCGAACACCAGGAGTTCATGCACAGCGTGGAAGCGGTGGCGCGTGAAAATGGCGCTGTCATTGATGCGCTGCCTCAGGATGGTGCCTTGGTCATTCCGGATGACGATGCGTTTAGCGCCATGTGGGCTGAACGGGCAGGGGCGCGCGCTGTATTGCGTTTTGGTCTCAGCGGCCAGGAAACCGTTTTTGCGGCGGACATGTTCGTCGAACCTGCTCAAACCCGCTTTGTGCTGCACGTGGCCGGCCAGTCTACGGCCCTGACCCTGCACAGCCCTGGTATTCATAATCTGCGTAATGCCTTGGCCGCAGCGGCATGTGCACATGCCGCCGGTGCTCCCTTGACTGCGATTGTGCAAGGCTTGGAGAGCTTCCGTCCTGTAACGGGCCGCATGCAGCCCAAGCAACTGTCCTCCGGTTATCAACTGATTGACGATACCTACAACGCCAACCCGGATTCGGTACGTGCCGCCATTGATGTGCTGGCCCAACTGAAAGGACGCAAGGTGCTGGTGCTGGGCAATATGGCCGAGATCGGTGACAACAGCTCCGAACTGCATGCCGAAGTGGGTGCCTATGCCAAAGAGCGGGGCATGGATGAGTTGCTGACCCTGGGAGGCGATGCGAGTCATGCCGCCCAAGCCTTTGGCGCGCGTGCGCATCAGTTCGAAACTCTGGAAGACATGGTGTCTTACCTGCTGGCCCTGGAGCCGTCCCATGTGCTGATCAAGGGGTCGCGCAGCGCCCGCATGGAGCGCGTGGTGGCTGCGCTGGAGAGCCACTTCTCCCGTAACGAGGGGGCTACCCATGCTTCTTGAACTGGCACGCTGGCTCTCGGACGATCATATTCGCGCCTTCGCGGTGTTTGAGTACATCACCCTGCGTGCTATTTTGGCCAGCGCAACCGCCCTGGCCATTGGCTTGTTGGCGGGTCCCTGGGTTATTCGCAAGCTGACTGAGCTGAAAATTGGTCAGGCTGTGCGTGCCTATGGCCCCGAGTCGCATTTGCAAAAGAACGGCACCCCCACCATGGGCGGTGTGCTCATTCTCATCTCCATCGGTATCAGCACCCTGTTGTGGGCAGACTGGACCAATCGTTTTGTATGGGTCGTTTTGCTGGTGACCTTTGGTTTTGGCTGGATTGGCTGGGCAGACGACTACAAGAAAGTGGTGAACCGTGACCCCGAGGGCATGTCCTCTCGGCAAAAGTTTTTCTGGCAAGCCTTGATCGGCATGATCGCGGCTGTGTACCTGAGCTTTGCCGTGTCCGTGCCTGCCAACACCGAATTGTGGCCTTTGTTCAAAGAATGGGTCTTGAGCGGTTTCACCATGTCCCTGCCGGCTCAGGCTGACCTGATCGTGCCCTTTTTCAAGTCTGTGAGTTACCCGCTGGGTGTGCTCGGTTTTGTGGTCTTGACCTGGGCGGTGATTGTGGGCTCGAGCAACGCTGTCAATCTGACCGATGGTCTGGATGGGCTGGCCATCATGCCCACCGTGCTGGTGGGTTCCGCCCTGGGTATTTTTGCCTACGTTGTCGGTCGGGTGGACTACTCCAAATATCTGTTGTTTCCCTATATACCCGGCGCGGGCGAACTGCTGGTGATCTGCGCGGCCATCGCTGGTGCGGGTCTGGCTTTTCTGTGGTTCAACGCCTATCCCGCGCAAGTGTTCATGGGTGACGTAGGGGCACTGGCCCTGGGCGGGGCGCTGGGCACGATTGCCGTGATCGTACGCCAGGAAATTGTGCTGTTCATTATGGGTGGCGTGTTTGTGGTCGAAACCTTGTCGGTCATGCTGCAGGTGACCTGGTTCAAATACACCAAGAAGCGCTACGGGCAGGGAAGGCGAATATTCCGGATGGCACCGCTGCATCATCACTTTGAAGTCAGCGGTTGGAAAGAAACCCAGGTGGTGGTCCGCTTCTGGATCATCACCATGATGCTGGTCATGATTGGTCTGTCTACATTGAAATTGCGATGAATGCCCTGAGTTTTCCTTCGATCCGCAAAGACGGTCTCATGCTTATCCTCGGGTTAGGCGAGACCGGCTTTGCTGCGGCTCGCTGGTGCTTGGCCCAGGGAGCCGGTGTCCGTTTGGCGGATACGCGTGAAACGGTGCAGGGTCTGGACATGCTCCAGGCGCTGAGCCGCGAGCCGCTGGATGTGCGTCTGGGCACGCAGGCCTTGCAAACCGAAAGCCTGAAGGATGTACACACGCTGGTGCTCAGTCCCGGTCTGTCGCCGCTGGAGCCCACCCTGGCCGCCTTTTTGGCTCAGGCTCGGGAGCGTGGCATCGAGATCATCGGCGAGATCGAGCTGTTTGCTCGGGCCTTGAAGGACCTGGCCGATCAAGGGCAGGAAAGCCGCGTGCTCGCCGTGACCGGCACCAACGGTAAAACCACCGTTACAGCCATGACACGCCACTTGCTGGAGCAAGCCGGTATCTCTGCGCGGGCCGTGGGCAATATCAGCCCTGCTGCCTTGACTGCCTTGTGCGATGCTCTGGAAAGTCAGGCTTTGCCCCAAGTGTGGGTGCTTGAGTTGTCCAGCTTCCAGCTCGATAGCACGTTCAGTCTGCGGGCCGATGCGGCGGTCGTGTTGAATATTTCCCAGGATCACCTGGATTGGCATGGCGGCATGGACGCCTACGTTCAGTCCAAACAGCGTTTGTATGGCATGTGCGATGTGGCTCTGGTCAACCGTGACGATCCTGTCGTCATGGCGATGATTCCCGATGCCAGTCAGGAATCCGTGCGCAGCTTTGGGCTGGACAAGCCCGTGTTGCTGGGTGATCTGGGCTTGCAGACCGATGGTGGCATGCAATGGCTGGTGGCCAACGAGCCTACCGATTTTGAGCTGCCCGCCACCGGCCTGAAAAAACGTCACGCAGCCGCGGCAGGAACTGTTCGTGGCAAAGGGGGCCTGAAGCGGCTGATGCCGGTTGAGGCCTTGCAGATCAAGGGTCGTCATAACGCCTTGAATGCACAAGCCGCCCTTTTGCTGGCCCGCTGCCTGGGGCTGGGTTGGGCCGAGCTGCTCAATGGCCTGCGCACCTATCAAGGCGAACCTCATCGTGTGGAGCTGGTACGTGTGCTCGATGGCGTTCAGTATCTGGACGACAGCAAAGGCACGAATGTGGGCGCTACTGTTGCTGCCCTGTGTGGCTTTGATCAGCGTGTCTGGCTGATTGCGGGAGGTTTGGGCAAGGGTCAGGACTTTGAACCTTTGGCGATGGCCGCCAAGCATAGCGTGGCAGAGGTGTTCTTGATCGGCCAGGATGCCAGATTGATCGCTGCTGTTTTGCAGGCCCACGATATTCCTCATCGTTTTTGCGAGGGCTTGGAAGCGGCCGTGCAGGCTGCCGCCGGGCAAGCGCGTTCGGGTGATGTGGTGTTGCTGTCGCCTGCCTGCGCCAGCATGGATATGTTCAAGAGCTATCACCATCGTGGTCTGTGCTTTGTGGCGGCAGTCACTGAAATGGCTCTGGATAGAGGAGAGCTGGCATGAGTCTGTTTGCTGAGCTGACCTCGGGTGTCAATGCCGTTCGCCCTGGACGTACGGCATTACCCGTGTTTGATCGCCCCTTGTTGGCGGCCACGCTGATGCTGACCCTGTTCGGGCTGCTGATGGTGTACTCGGCCTCGATCGCTCTGGCAGACGGACCACGCTATGAAAGCTACGGCCGCTACTATTTTGTCATTCGCCACGCTCTGTTCATTGTGGTTGGGGTGGTGCTGGCCATGTTCACGGCCACCGTACCCATGCGGGTCTGGCAGAAGCTGGCCGTCCCCCTGTTTGCATTTTCCATTTTTCTTTTGCTGGTGGTTCTGATTCCCGGCATTGGTCGTGAGGTGAACGGGGCGCGCCGTTGGTTGCCCCTGGGCATCATCAACTTCCAGCCCTCGGAACTGATGAAGGTAGCCATGGTGCTGTACGCCGCCGATTACACGGTGCGCAAGCAGCAGCATTTGCAAACCTTTGTGCGGGGCTTTTTGCCTATGGCTGTGGCCTTGGGCCTGGTGGGGGTTCTGTTGCTGATGGAGCCCGATCTGGGCGCCTTCATGGTGATTGTGGCCATTGCCGTGGGCATTTTGTTTATCGGCGGAATCAATGGCAAGTTGTTCTCGGCGTTGCTGGGCATACTGGTCAGCAGTTTTCTTTTGCTGATCTGGCTCTCTCCCTGGCGTCGGGAGCGGCTTTTCGTTTATCTGGACCCCTGGAATCCTGATAACGCCTATGGCAGTGCTTATCAGCTGTCGCATTCGCTCATTGCGCTGGGTCGTGGCGAATGGTTTGGGGTGGGCCTGGGTTCCAGCGTGGAAAAGCTGCATTACCTGCCTGAAGCGCATACCGACTTTATCGTTGCCGTGATAGGCGAGGAACTGGGTTTTGTGGGTGTTTCCGCCCTGATCCTGACCTTTGGCTTTCTGGTCTGGCGCAGCTTCAATATCGGCCGCCAGGCCAGTGCAATGGATCGTCTTTTTAGCGGCATCGTTGCCCAAGGCGTGGCTTTGTGGTTTGGCGTGCAGGCTTTCATCAACATTGGCGTGGTGCTGGGTCTGTTGCCGACCAAAGGGCTGACCTTGCCTTTGGTCAGTTATGGCGGCTCGGGGATTGTGATGAATCTGATGGCCTTTGCCTTGTTGCTGCGGGTGGATTTTGAGAACCGGCAAATGATGCGAGGTAAGCGCACATGAGCACGCCAACCATTCTGATCATGGCAGGCGGCACGGGCGGGCATATCATGCCTGGTCTGGCCGTGGCACAGGCCATGCAGCAGCGCGGCTGGAACGTGCTGTGGCTGGGGCATCCAGAGCGTATGGAAGGTAGCCTGGTTCCTCAGCATGGGATTAAAATGCTGCCTCTGCGATTTTCCGGATTACGAGGCAAAGGCGTGAAAGCGTTGCTCTCCTTACCCTTTACCTTGCTCAGTGCCTGCTGGCAGGCGCATCGCTGTCTGCAGCAAGCCAAACCGGATGTCGTGCTGGGCATGGGCGGCTATGTCGCCTTTCCGGGGGGGCTGATGTCCTTTGTGTCGCGTCGCCCGCTGGTGGTGCATGAGCAAAATGCGGTGGCGGGAACGGCTAACCGCTATCTGGCCAAAATGGCGACCCGCGTGCTGACCGGTTTTCCCGGCGCCTTGCCCGGTGCGGTGACAGTCGGCAACCCGGTGCGGGACGCCTTCGTGGGTCAAGGCCCTGCCGCTGAACGCTATGCCAAACGTAGCGGTCCCTTGCGCCTGTTGGTGGTGGGTGGCAGCCTGGGGGCCGCCGCGCTGAACCAGGTGGTACCCGAGGCCTTGGCCTTGATCCCGCCCGAGCAGCGCCCGCAGATCACGCATCAGTCCGGCCAGCAGCATCTGGACAGCTTGCAACAACGCTATGCACAGCATCAGGTGCAGGCCGAGTGCACTGCCTTTATTGGTGACATGGCGCAGGCCATGAAAGAGGCTGATGTGCTGATTTGCCGAGCTGGCGCCATGACGGTGGCCGAAGTTGCCGCCATTGGGGTGGCCGCCCTGTTTGTGCCGCTACGTCATGCCATTGACGACCACCAGACAGCCAACGCCCGTTATCTGAGCGACTGTTCGGGCGCGTGGCTCAAGAAACAATCGGAGTTGACGGCCCAGTGGCTTGCACAGTGGTTGCAAGGGCTGGATCGTGAAGAGTTAAGTCGTGTGGCCAGCCACGCGCAAGAACATGCACAGTTGAATGCCACGCAGCAAATTGCCGAAGCATGTCAGCAGGCGGCAAGGAGGGTGAGATGAAACACCGCATTCAACGTATTCATTTTGTAGGGATTGGCGGTTCGGGCATGAGCGGCATTGCCGAGGTCATGCTGAACCTGGGCTTTGCCATCAGTGGGTCCGATATTCAGGAAACGGCGGTCACTCGTCGCCTGGAGCAGCTTGGCGCCCGTATTGTTATCGGCCACAAGGCGGAAAACGTCGCCGGCATGGGCGCGATCGTCACATCGACCGCGATTGCCGGCGATAACCCCGAAGTGCTGGCTGCTCGTGCTGCGCGCATTCCTGTGGTGCCTCGCGCCCTGATGCTGGCTGAACTGATGCGCCTGAAGCGCGGCATTGCGGTGGCCGGTACTCACGGCAAGACCACCACCACCAGTCTGGTGGCCAGTTTGCTGGGGGCCGCCGATCTGGACCCGACTTTTGTGATTGGCGGGCGCCTGAATTCAGCCGGTGCCAACGCCCGACTCGGGCAGGGCGATTACATCGTGGTGGAAGCTGACGAATCCGACGCTTCGTTCCTGAACCTGTTGCCGGTGATGGCCATCATCACCAATATCGACGTGGACCATATGGATACCTATGGTCATGATGTGGCCCGACTGAAAAGCGCCTTTATCGATTTCACACACCGTCTGCCGTTCTACGGTAGTGCCATCGTCTGTAACGACGATGCCAATGTACGCGAAATCATTCCTTTTGTATCGCGCCCTGTCACCACGTATGGCATTGATACGGAGGCTCAGGTACGTGCAGTCAACATTGAAAGCCGTGGTACCACCATGTGTTTTGATGTGCAGCGCAAGGGGGCGAGCGGCGACCTTCCCTTGTTGTCCGTGTGCCTGAACCTGCCCGGAAAACACAATGTACTCAATGCCTTGGCGGCTATCGCCGTGGCCACGGAACTGGGCGTGAGCGACGAGGTCATTGCCCGCGGTCTGAAAGAGTTTACCGGTGTGGGCCGTCGTTTCTCCCTGGTGGGCGACTTCCCGGTTCCCCAGTCGCAAGGCGGCGGCACGTTTACCGTTGTTGACGATTATGGTCACCATCCTGTCGAAATGGCTGCTACCTTGGCGGCCGCACGGGGTGCTTGGCCAGATCGCCGGATCGTGTTGGCGTTCCAGCCGCACCGCTATACGCGTACCCGTGATTGCTTTGAAGATTTCGTGCAGGTGCTCAGCCAGGCCGATGCGGTTCTTCTCGGAGAAGTGTATCCCGCTGGCGAGGCCCCCCTTGTGGCCGCCGATGGCCGAGCCTTGAGTCGCGCAGTGCGTGTGCTCGGCAAGGTCGAACCCATTTTCGTGGCCGAAATCAGCGATATGGCACAAGCCGTACTGGACTTTGTCCGTGACGGCGATGTGGTGTTGGTAATGGGTGCAGGGTCCATCAGCCGGATTCCTGCTCAACTGGGAGAAATGGCATGACTGCGGATTTTGGTCGGGTCGGCGTGTTGTACGGCGGCAAGTCCGCCGAACGGGAAGTGTCCTTGATGTCCGGTCAAGGTGTGCATGAAGCCCTGCGTAGCATGGGTGTGGACGCGCATTTGTTCGATATGGGCGAGAAAGGATTGACCGAACTGGCGCAGGCTGGCTTTGATCGTGTGTTTATCGCTTTGCATGGTCGTTACGGCGAAGATGGCACGTTGCAGGGAGCCTTGGAATGGTTGGGCATCCCTTACACCGGCAGCGGTGTGATGGCCTCCAGCCTGGCCATGGACAAGATCATGACCAAGCATGTGTGGCAGCACCTGGGTCTGCCAACCCCCGGCTTTGCGCAGCTGGATCATGTCAGCCAGGTTGCTGGGGCAGTGGAGCGTCTGGGCGTACCGCTGATCATGAAGCCGCCCCACGAAGGTTCTACGGTCGGTGTCGTGCGTGTGGACCGTGCCGATCAGGCGGTCGCCGCCTTTGAAACCGCCATGCATTACGACACGGTTGTGCTGGCTGAGCAATTCATTCGTGGTCGCGAGCTGACGGTGCCCATTATCGGCCAGGGTGAGCAGGCACGCGCCTTGCCCGTCATCGATATTGTGGCGCCCCAGGGTAACTACGACTTCGAGCACAAGTACTACTCGGACGAAACCCAATACTTCTGCCCGGCGGATTTGTCGCCTGAATTGACGGCCCACATCCAGGATTTGTCGGTCCGCGCCTTTAATGCGCTGGGCTGTGAAGGCTGGGGCCGTGCCGACTTTATGCTGGACGAGCAAAATCGTCCCTGGTTGCTGGAGATGAACACCTCTCCTGGCATGACCAGCCACTCGCTGGTGCCGATGGCAGCCAAAGCGGAGGGCATCAGCTATGCCCAGTTGTGCGTGAACATTTTGGCAACAGCCCGCTGCAAAGTGCAGGCTATTGCCCGCAGCCTATAGAACGGGGAGCCTGATTCATGTTTTCCGATGCACGTCTGACCAACCTGATCGCCAATACGCTGGCTCTGCTAGCAGTATCGGCATTGGTGATCGGTGTTGTGATTTGGGCTGTGCGTCGTCCGTACTTCAATATCGAGCGCATTCAGATCGAGTCCACGCAAGGCGAGCCGCTGGCCTACGTCACGGCAGAAGGGGTGAAAGCCACTATCGCCGGTCGCCTGCAAGGCAACTTCTTCACCGTCGATCTGGACCAATCCCGCGCCTTGATTGAAACGGCCCCCTGGGTACGACGCGCGCAGATCCGGCGCGTCTGGCCCAACAGCCTGTCAGTACGGATTGAAGAGCAGCAGCCGCTGGCCTATTGGAATGAAGACGAAATGATCAACACCTGGGGTGAATCGTTTTCTGCCAATAAGGCCGTGGTGCCCGATGAAATGGATTTGCCCCAGTTAAGCGGCCCTCCGAACTCGGAGCGTCTGGTGGTGCAACGGTATGCCGAGCTGGCTCGCTGGTTCGGACCTCTGGACGTGCAGGTCAGTGAAGTGACCCTGAGCCCGCGCTATGCCTGGGATGTGGTGTTGTCCAACGGAATGCAGCTGAGCCTGGGCCGCGACCCGGCAGCGGATATTGCAGACCCCCACGGTCGTAAAGGGGCTTTGCCCTTTGCGGTTCGTGTTGAACGATTTGTGCAGGCATGGCCTGCCTTGATGCAGCGGCTTGGCGACCGTGCTTTGCAAAGTGCCGACTTACGTTACCCGAATGGCTTTGCGATAACGCTGGCTCCGGTTTCATCTACCCCTGTGAAGTAAAGAACATATGACTCGTGACATCAAAGACCTGATCGTTGCATTGGATATCGGCACCAGCAAAGTGGTTGCGGTGGTAGCCGAAGTGCTGCCGGAAGGCCGGTTTGAAGTGCTTGGTCTGGGCCAGCATGAATCCCAGGGCATGCGCAAAGGGGTAGTCGTCAATATCGAGACGACGGTCAATTCCATTCAGCGTGCGCTGGAAGAGGCCGAGCTGATGGCTGACTGCAAGATCCGCGAAGTCTATACCGGAATTGCGGGCAGCCACATCACCAGCTTCAACTCCAGTGGCATGGTGGCGGTAAAGGATAAGGAAGTGACCGCCACGGATGTGGCGCGTGTGATCGAAACGGCCAAGGCCGTAAATATCCCTACCGATCAGCAGGTGCTGCATGTGCTGACGCAGGAATTCATCGTGGACTCGCAAGAGGACATCCGCGAGCCTATCGGCATGAGCGGGCTGCGTCTGGAAGTGCGGGTACACATTGTGACTGGTGCCGTCAGTGCCGCCCAGAACATTGTCAAGTGCGTGCGCCGTTGCGGCCTGGAAGTGCAGGATCTGATCTTGCAGCCTTTGGCCTCCAGCCTGTCCTGCCTGACGGCCGATGAGAAAGAGCTGGGCGTAGTGCTGGTGGATATTGGCGGCGGTACGACCGATATTGCCATTTACACCGGCGGTGCCATCCGTCACACCGATGTGATCCCGATTGCCGGCGACCAGATCACCAGCGATATCGCTGCCATGCTGCGCACGCCGACGCCAGATGCGGAAGAAATCAAGTTGCGCTTTGGGGTTGCCAAGCAATCGCTGGCTCATCCCGAGGAAATGATCGAAGTGCCCGGTTTGGGCGATCGTCCCAACCGTCAGGTCAAGCGCCAGGCTTTAGGTGCCGTGATTGAGCCACGCGTCGAGGAGTTGTTCACGTTTGTGCAACAAAGCCTGCGCGAGTCGGGCTACGAAGATCTGCTGTCGTCGGGCGTGGTGCTGACTGGTGGCACGGCCATGTTGCCGGGCATTGTGGAACTGGCCGAGGACGTATTCCTGAAACCGGTGCGTATTGCGGTGCCCAGCTACGAAGGCAGCCTGGCGGATGTGATGCGCAACCCGCGCTTTTCGACGGTGATGGGCCTGTTGACTGAAGCCCGCCTGCAAAGTGCGCGTGGTCGCAAGGTGGCACAGCAAAAAGGCAGTGTCAAAGGTCTGGTGGCCCGCATGAAAGAATGGTTTATGAATTAAGGGCGTTGCAAGACGCTCAGGTCGGGCCGCCTGAAAGGGCGGTCCGGGAGGCAGTTCAAACCGGGTGCGAACCCCCTGGTTGGCAGATGTTTTGAGCTGATTCCAAATTTTGGTTGTATCGGGGAAGTACGTAGAAACTTGACTAATTAGTGTTTGAGTGGGAGTCAATCATGATGAACTTTGAAATGTTAGATACCAGCAGCAGCGGCACGGTCATCAAGGTCGTGGGCGTGGGCGGCGCAGGCGGCAACGCAGTGACGCATATGATCAAGTCGGGCGTGCAGGGCGTGGATTTCATTTGCGCCAATACCGACTCGCAAGCGCTGGCCAGCAGCGATGCTCCTATCCAGATCCGTCTGGGACGCAGTGGCCTGGGTGCTGGCGCCAAGCCCGATCAGGGCCGTGCGGCTGCTGAAACCGCTCGTGAAGAAATCCGTGCCGCCCTGAACGGTGCCAACATGGTGTTTATTACGGCCGGTATGGGTGGTGGTACCGGTACCGGTGCCAGCCCCGTTGTGGCTGAAGTGGCCAAGGAGCTGGGCATTTTGACCGTGGGCGTGGTCACCAAGCCTTTCTCTTTTGAAGGCAACCGCCGTCTGCGCATGGCCGAAGAAGGAATCGAGGAGCTGAGCAAGCACGTTCACTCCCTGATCGTGGTACTGAATGAAAACCTGTACGACTTGATGGACGAGGATGCGACTCAGGCCGATTGCTTCAAGGCGGCGGACGACGTGCTGCACAATGCCTGCGCCGGTATTGCCGAGATCATCAATGTTGAAGGGAATGTGAACGTTGACTTTGAAGACGTGAAAACCATCATGGGTGAGCAAGGTCAAGCCATGATGGGTACGGCGGTGGCCTCCGGCTCGAACCGTGCCCGCGAAGCGGCTGAACGTGCAATTGCCTGCCCATTGCTGGAAGGGGTGGACCTGCACGGTGCTCGCGGCATGCTGGTGAACATCACTTCCTCGTCCTCGCTGAAGATGCGCGAAACCCGCGAAATCATGGACACCATCCGTGGTTACGCCGCAGAAGATGCAACCGTCATCTTCGGTACGGCTTACGATGAGTCCATGGGTGACAGCCTGCGCGTGACGGTCGTGGCTACGGGTCTGGGTCGCAAGCAAGCACGTCCACAGTTGGTACAAAACAACGAGGAAGTGTTACGTACTGGTACGGACAATATGCCCGTGATTGGTGCTGATTACGCCAATGCGGATGTGCCTGCGGTTATCCGCAATCCACGCAGCCAGGCCTCGGCTCAGGTGCGTGCTCTGGAGACGGCCGGTATGGATCATTTCGATATTCCGGCGTTCTTGCGCAAGCAGGCTGATTAAAAATCAAGTTCGGCGATTACCCGAGTCGTCAATTTGATTTCTCCCACGACTCCCCCTGAGCGTTCGCGTTCAGGGGGCGTAAGTGTTTCGTAGTGTCGCTATGTTTGACGCTTGACAATTGCGTATGTTTTTAGAAAGCGTATAGTGGATAACCCGTATTACGGTTACAATAGTCTTTGCGAACAACACTTTACAAATACAAGAATAGCCATGCTCCGTCAGCGCACCATCAAAAATGTCATCAGTACCAAAGGGGTTGGCCTGCACTCCGGTCGTCGTGTCGAGCTGACATTACGCCCCGCCGCGCCTGACACCGGTATTGTGTTTCACCGTATTGATCTGCCGGAGATTGTGGATCTGCCTGCGCAGGCCGACAAGGTCGGTGGCACGCGCATGGCCTCGGTGCTCATCAAGGACAATGTTCGTGTCTCAACGGTTGAGCACCTGATGTCTGCCATTGCGGGTTTGGGTATTGATAATCTGCATGTGGACCTGACTGCTGAAGAAGTGCCCATCATGGATGGCAGCGCAGGCACGTTCGTGTATTTGTTGCGCTCGGCCGGCTTGCAAGAGCAGGAAGCGCCCAAGAAATTTTTGCGTGTCCTCAAGCCCGTTGAAGTCTCTGAAGGCGAGGGAAAGGACATTAAATGGGCCCGTCTGGAGCCCTATGAAGGCTTTGCCCTTCAGTTTTCGATTGATTTTCATCACCCGGCAATTGATGCAACGGCCAATTTTGCCGAGGTGGATTTTGCGCATGACTCGTATGTGAAGACGATCTCACGTGCGCGCACCTTTGGCTTTGCCAGCGAGGTCGAGGCGTTGCGTGCGGCCGGTCTGGCCCGTGGTGGCAGTCTGGACAATGCCATCGTCATGGACGAATACCGCGTCCTGAACAGCGACGGTCTGCGTTACGAGGATGAGTTCGTCAAGCACAAAATTCTGGATGCGATTGGCGACTTGTACCTGATTGGCCACCCCTTGATTGCCCGTTATGTAGCGTGCAAATCCGGCCACGGCCTGAACAACCAGTTGGCGCGTGCCCTGCTCGCCGCCCAGGACAGTTGGGAATTGGTCACGTTCGAGTCTGCGGCTAGCGCGCCTCATGCGTTTTCCAGCGAGTGGAAATTCGCTTGATACGTGTGTAAGGGCGCTATCTGCGCGCCCGGTTTAACTGCGATGATGACGCAACAGGCGTTCGATGGCTTGGGCCAGAGGACCTTGCGGTAATGAGTCATGCAGCTTTTCAAATGATTCCAGGGCCCGCTCGTCCAGGACTTGTACCTGGCGTGCGGGCTTTTCTGTCACAGCTGCAAACAAATGGGCTTGCACGTGAACCAGCGTCTCGCTAATGTTCCAGCCAGCGGCATTCATCTGTCGGGTGACGGTGGGCAAAAGCTGACGCAGCTTGGCCGCATGCGCTGCGCTGGGAACTGCCAGCGTCAATTGCTGTCTGTCTATACGTGCAACTTTACAGGCCTTGCCCAAAGCAGGGGGCAGGGCTTTGCTTACATGGGTCTGGGCTGCCATCAGCTGCCGGGCCATTTCCAGTACCTGGGAACCTTGCTGGTCCTTGGCCAGCCAACCCAAAGCGTGGCTTTGCCCGCTACTGCGTTTTGGCGCGGATGAGGAAAAAGGGGGCTTCCAGGTCATGTTCGAGGTTATACAAGAGTGGATCAACATAAAGACTATACGTCCTTAGATGTTAAAGCCAAAGGGGTGCGCCGCACGGTGATCGCCGTGGTGGCCTTGGTATCGCTGGGCGTTTCTGCTGCGGCGGGCGCTCTGGTGCAGTCGCACTGGAGTGAGCGCAACGGCGTTTCGCTGGATACGGAGATGGCCCAGAGCCAGGCCGCCGCGATGCAGGACAACGTCACCCGCCTGGCTGAAAAAGTGGGCGGTTTGCAGGCCAAGCTGATCGAAATGGACGGTGTCAGCAAGCGCGTTGCCAAGGCGGCGGGCATCGAGTACACCGATCCGGAGCTGGCCGGTTCCATGCCGGTTCAGGATCTGGCCGTGATGGACAGCATGGATGGCGCCGACCTGGTGTGGAACGCCGATCGTCTGGGCGAGCAACTGGACAATCTGGCCAAACAGATGTCCGAGCAGCAAGACTGGTTTCAGATGCTAGACAGCGTGCTGACCGAGCGCACCGGCAACGAGGCCCGCCTGCCCAATTATCGCCCGGTGGATTACGATGAGGTCGCGTCTTCCTTTGGCTGGCGGCGTCACCCGATTTCGGGTCGCCATGCTTTGCACGAAGGCCTGGATTTTCCTGCTCCCAAGGGTACGCCCATCTATGCCGCCTCCGGCGGCGTGGTGTCCGAGGCGCGTTACATGACAGGGTATGGCAAGCTGGTGGAAATCAACCATGGCAATGGCATGAGCACGCGATATGCCCATGCTTCCTCGATCGTTGTTAAATTAGGCGACGTAGTGGAAAAAGGGCAGTTGATTGCCCGAGTCGGCTCCACCGGGCAGTCCACAGGTTCGCACCTGCATTTTGAAGTGCGCATGGCCGGACACGCCCTGGACCCCAAGCTTTTTCTGCCGGCGCGTGAGTACGTAGAGCAGCAGATCGCGCAATTGGATTCGGACAAGTAGTTCCGTCTTGCAGCATGTGCGTTAAACTGATCGTTTGCTTGCGCATCCCTTTTAACCAGAGATAGGCTCGAGGCACAGATTCAAGCCCTTGCGGCCTCGCCTACATTGACGACACAAGAATGGTTTCATTGCTGAAAAAGCTTATTGGCAGTCGTAACGACCGACTGCTCAAACAGTACCGTAAGCAGGTCGCCCAGATTAATGCTCTTGAGCCTGCCATGCAGGGACTCAGTGACGAGGCCTTGGCAGCCAAGACGCAGGAGCTGCGCCAGCGTGTTCAGGATGGCGCCTCGCTTAACTCGCTCCTGCCCGAGGCCTTTGCCGTGGTGCGCGAAGCGGGTGTCCGTGTGTTTGGCATGCGTCACTTTGACGTGCAGATGCTCGGCGCCATTGCCTTGCACAATGGCAAGATTGCAGAAATGCGTACGGGCGAAGGCAAGACGCTGACCGCTACCTTGGCCGTGTATTTGAATGCGCTCTCGGGTAAGGGCGTGCATGTGGTGACGGTGAACGATTACCTGGCTCGACGGGATGCCGCCTGGATGGGCCGTCTGTACAACTTCCTGGGTATGAGCGTGGGTGTGGTGGTTCCCCAGCAAGACAACGCTGAGAAGATTGCCGCCTATCAGGCGGACATCACCTACGGTACCAATAACGAATTCGGTTTTGACTACCTGCGCGACAATATGGAATACCGCGCCGAGGATCGCCGCCAGCGCGGCCTGTCCTACGCAATTGTCGACGAAGTTGACTCCATCCTGATCGATGAAGCCCGTACACCGCTGATCATCTCCGGCCAGGCCGAAGACAATACCGAGCTGTACGTGCGCATGAACGTGGTTCCGCCCATGCTGACCCGCATGACGCAAGAGCCTCGTCCACACGAGCCCGAGCCTGAAGGCGACTTCTGGGTCGACGAGAAAGGTCAGCAGGTCCATATTTCCGAAGCCGGTCACGAACGTGCCGAGCAGATTCTGACGGAAATCGGTCTGTTGCCCGAAGGCGAGTCGTTGTACGAGCCACGCCATATTTCCCTGATGCACCACCTGATGGTCGCCTTGCGCGCCCACAACCTGTTCTTCCGCGATCAGCAATACGTGGTTCAGGATGGTGAAGTGGTGATTGTGGATGAATTTACCGGTCGTTTGATGGCGGGTCGCCGCTGGTCCGATGGCTTGCATCAGGCGGTGGAAGCAAAAGAAGGCGTACGCATTCAGAACGAGAATCAGACGCTGGCCTCGATTACTTTCCAGAACTACTTCCGCATGTACGACAAGCTGGCCGGCATGACCGGTACGGCCGATACGGAAGCCTACGAGTTCCAGGAAATCTACAGCCTTGAAACCGTCATCATCCCGCCTAACCGTCCTTTGGCGCGTAAAGATCAGAACGATCAGGTTTTCAAAACCGATGACGAGAAGTTCAATGCCATTCTGAAAGATATTCAGGACTGTCACGAACGCGGTCAGCCTGTACTGGTGGGAACCACCAGCATCGAGAACTCCGAGCTGATTTCCACGCGCCTGAACGCTGCCGGCGTCAAGCACGAGGTTCTGAACGCCAAGCAACATGCTCGCGAGGCCGATATCGTGGCTGAGGCTGGCAAGCCGGGTCACGTCACGATCGCCACCAATATGGCCGGTCGTGGTACCGACATTGTGCTGGGTGGCAGCATCGAGCGTGCCATTTCCGCCGTGCGTGAAGATCAGTCGCTGAGTGCCGAGCAGAAAGAGGCTCGCATTCAGGCTATCCGTGCCGAATGGGAGCCGCTGAACCAGCAGGTTAAACAGGCTGGCGGTTTGCGCATTATTGGCACCGAGCGCCACGAGTCCCGACGTATCGACAATCAGTTGCGTGGTCGTGCCGGTCGTCAGGGCGACCCAGGTTCGTCGCGTTTTTACCTGTCGCTGGAAGATTCCTTGATGCGTATCTTCGCTGGCGATCGCGTCCGCGCCATCATGGAGCGCCTGCGTCTGCCAGAAGGCGAGCCTATCGAAGCCCGCATGGTGACGCGCTCCATCGAGTCGGCCCAGCGCAAGGTCGAGGCGCGTAACTTCGATATTCGTAAACAGCTGCTGCAGTACGATGACGTGGCCAACGATCAGCGCAAGGTGATCTACGCCCAGCGTAATGAGGTGCTGGAGTCGGGCGATATTACGGAAACGATCAGCAGTTTGCGTGAAGCGGCCGTCAGCCGCCTGTTCCGTGAGTACGTGCCGCAAGACACGATGGAAGAGCAATGGGATATTCCGGGCCTGACCACCGCCTTGCAAAGCACTTTCCAGATTGATCTGCCTCTGGCCGAAATGCTGGAGAAAGAATCCAACCTGACAGACGACGATTTGCACGATCGTGTTATCGAGGAATCCCAACGTCTGTTGCAGGCCAAGATCGATCAGGTCGGTCAGCCCAACTGGGGTAATTTCGAGCGTGCAGTACTGTTGCAATCGATCGATACACAGTGGCGCGGGCACCTGCAGGCACTGGATCATCTGCGTCAGGGCATTCATCTGCGTGGCTATGCCCAAAAAGATCCTAAACAGGAATACAAGCGCGAAGCCTTCGAGCTGTTTTCCGATATGTTGGATCGGGTGCGTGACGAAGTGGTCAAGGTGCTGATGACGGTACGTATCCAGACGCCGGAGCAGGTTGAGGAAGCCGCTGCTGAAGTTCCCGCCAACTCCAATGTCCGTTTCCATCATTCTGACTACGATGCTGCCCTGAGCGGTGAGGATCCCGGTCTGGATGAAGTGGCCAAAGGCGAAGTGCCACGTGTGGGCCGTAACGATCCTTGCCCATGCGGCAGTGGCAAGAAATACAAGCAGTGTCATGGCCGATTGAACTGATCCCGGTTCAGATCGTCCTGCACGCTGGCAGCAACCCCATGAATCTTCGGTTCATGGGGTTTTTTTTCGGGTAAAGGCAGCGATCCGGGCGGCGACGTTGCGTTTGAATGTCTCTTGGCCCTCAGGGAAGTTTTACCGTTAAGCTACAGCCTGCAGCCGACTAAAGACGGCTGTCACTTCTCGTTTTCTCCGTGTGTTTTCTATGACAACAACTCCCTTATTGCATCGTGTCGCCCTGGTCGGGGCGGGTGAGGTGGCGCATTTTTATGGCGCAGCCCTGACGTCGGCTGGCGTACAGGTTCCGTTTATCTTGGTGCGCCGCGAAAGTGCAGTTGCCCGTGAGCTGGCCGAGCAATTGGGTGCGCAGCTGTGCCGGCAGGCAGATGCGCGCTGGCGGGATTTGGACGGGGTGTTGTCAGCCGTTACAGGGACGCAGGCTGGCGCCGTTGCCCGCGCGGTCATGCCCTGCTTGACGACCGGTGCCTTGTATATGGATTTGTGTACTGCTGAACCTGAGGACATGGAAGGCATGGCTGTCCTGGCGCAGCAGTACGGTGTTGAGTTGGCTGATCTGGCGATTATGGGCTCAGTGCCCGCTACAGGCGCTCAGACGGCGTTGCTGGCCGCCGGGCAGGGGGCTGGCAGGGCTGCGGCTTTCTGGCGGGCTCAGGGCGCTCCTGTGCGTGTTTTGCCGGGACAGGCCGGAGATGCGATGCGCCTTAAGTTACTGCGTAGCCTCATGACCAAGGGCTTGGAAGCCTTGGGGATTGAAAGTCTGATGCTGGCCGAACGCATGGGTTTGCGAGCCGAGCTGTACGAAGTGCTGGAGGATTTGAACCAGCGTGGCTTGCAGGACTTTATGGAGTCTTGCTTGCGCAGCCACCTGGTGCATGGTGTGCGCCGTCGTGATGAGGTTCTGCAAGTACGTCGTCAATTGGAACTGGCTGGCATTGCGCCACGGGTGACCAATGGCGTATTGGATTTCTTTGAGCACACAGCGCAGACAGCGTCTTTGCAAAGAGATCAGGCCGTAGGGACGGAGGAGAGTCTGGAGGTGTTTCTGGAAGAGGCTCTTTGCTCGTCTCCCCGGTCGTCGTTGCTTGGAAAACCTGTTTAGCGCTCCTGTCGGATGCGTCGCCTCTGGGTTTGAGACACTTTATGGGATTGGTCATCAAGGCTTGCACCGGAAGGGTAGAGAGCTTGTATCTAAGGAAATGAAGTAAACATACTGGAAGCTGACACGCCGACGCCCCGATAATCGGGCATACCAGTGTTTGGATGTTCAGATTTCCCTGGACCAAACGATTAAAAGACGTGATTGATTTCCTTTGATGCCGATATAAAGAAACCGGCCAGAAGCCGGTTTCTTTAATCGTGCCTGCTGGCGATTTATAGCAAGAATACCGTTGCCAATCCCAGGAACAGCAGGAAACCCAGCGAGTCCGTTGCGAAGGTTAGCAGTACCGAGGAACCCACGGCGGGATCATTGCCGAAGCGATCACGCAGAATCGGGATCATCACGCCCAGTGCTGCGCCGATCAGCATATTGCCGATCATGGCGGCCATCATCACCGCGGCAATCGCAATCGAGCCGGAGATAAACCAGGCAAAAAAGGCCGTTACCGCACTGCCACAGACGCCGACCAGAAAGGTCACCAGCAACTCACGCTTGATCAGCGGCAGGACGTTGGAACCGGTGACACGGCCCGTCGCAATGGCACGAATAATCATCGTCATGGTCTGGTTGCCGGAGTTGCCGCCAATCCCGGCCACAATCGACATCAGGAAAGCCAGGATCACGATGTGGCTGACGGTGTCCTCAAAGCGCGACGCAATGAAAGAGGCAGTGGCCGCCGTACAGAGATTGATCAGCAGCCAGGGGGCCCGGTTGCGGATGGCGGTACGGATGGGCGAGAAGATGTCATCCTCTTGCAGACCTGCACGCGACAAGGCTTGCTCTTCGGAGTCTTCTTGCAGCACGTCCACCACTTCGTCAATGGTGACTCGGCCTATCAGTCGGCCCATATCGTCGACGACCGGGGCCGAGACCAGGTCATAGCGCTCGAAAGCCCCGGCCGCATCCGAGTCCGAGTCCAGGGGATTGAGAGTCAGATAATCGGTGGACATGACCGAGGACACCAGCGTTTCGGGTTCACTGACCAGCATGCGGGTCAGGGACAGGGTGCCCTGCAATTTATCGGCGCGGTCCACCACAAAAATCTGGTCAGTGTGGTCTGGCAGCTCTTGTAGACGGCGCAGGTAGCGCAGGACCACCTCCAGGGTGACATCCTCACGCACACGCACCATGTCAAAGTCCATGATGGCGCCCACCGTGTCCTCGGGGTAGCCCATGGCTTCAATCAGCTGCGCACGCTCTTCATCCGTCAGGCCGCGTTGCACGGCAGCCACCACATCGGGCGGCAGGTCGGGCACCAGATCAGCAATCTCGTCGGCATCCATATTGCCGGCGGCAGCGATCAGGTCTGCGGTATCCATGGAGCGAATCAGCGATTCGCGTGCCCAATCCGCCACTTCCAGCAGCACGTCCGCATCGTGTTCGGCGTCCACCAACTGCCAGATGGCCTGTCGTTCCAGCTCGGGCAAGGACTCCAGGATAAAAGCGATGTCGGCCGGGTGCAGATCATTGAGGATGGCCTTGATCTCGCTTTCATGCTGGCGATGGATCAGACCCTCAAGCAGGTTGGAGCGGTCGTCGTCCTCGAACTGACGCTGGGCCAGTGATTCGACGACCTCCTGGCGCTTCAGGATGTTCTTTAGGCGATACAGCGCCTGTTGCGCATCCTCGGGCTCCAGGCGGCGCGGTTTGGGGGTGTCGCTGGGCGAAGTGGGGGGTACCAGGTTTTCCTGCATAGGCCTGCCTGTTACGAATACTTAGAGAGGGGGCAGCGGACGGCTGCGGCGCTCGTCATCGGTGGCCACGTAGGTCAGTGTGGCTTCCGTTACTTTGACCGTTTCCAGTTGCAGGCGTTTGCGCTCCGCGTACACTTCCACCGAAACCGTGATGGAAGTGCGGCCGGTTTTGATGATTTCCGTGTAAAAGCTGAGCAAATCACCCACAAACACGGGTTGCTTGAAGGTAAACGCATTCACCGAGATGGTGGCAACCCGGCCTTGAGCGCGTCGTGTTGCAGGAATCGCGCCGGCAATGTCCACTTGGGACATGATCCAGCCACCGAATACGTCACCGTGAATATTGGCGTCTGTAGGCATGGGCATGACGCGCAAGGTGGGGGCTCCGTCCGGAAGCGAAGAAAGGTTGCTTGATGTAGTCACAAAGACTCCCGTAGTGGAAGAAAGGGTGGGGCACTGATGCCCGTCGCGCGGGGTGGCTGCCCTCAGCAATAGAGCCTGCCATTGTAACGGCAAGCTTTAGGCCCGCTATGAAACATTTGTTAAAGCGTCAACGGTGTTGGGCCAGCCAGTCCAGAGCCAGTTTGACCCAGTAACTGGCGCCGACCGGAATCAGGGCATCGTTAAAGTCGTAGCTGCCGTTGTGCAGCATGCACGGGCCGATGCCGTGACCCGGGCTGCGGTGTTCGCCCTCGCCATTGCCCAGCCAGACATAGCAGCCTGGGACTTCCTGCAACATGAAGGAGAAGTCTTCGGCCCCCATGGAGGGACGAATGTCCTGGCGCAGCTTGTCGGGGCCGACCAGTTCCCGGATGACTTGCGCGCAAAAGGCCGCTTGTTCGGGATCATTGATGGTGGGTGGGTAGCGGCGGTCAAAGTCAAACTCGGCCTTGCAACCCTGAGCGGCGCAGAGTTGTTCACACAGTTCGCGCATGCGGGTCTCGACCAGATCCAGCGCTTCGTTGGAAAAGGTGCGTACGGTGCCGCGCATGACAGCGTCGTTGGGGATGACGTTGTCGGCAGAGCCAGCATGAATCTGGGTAATGCTCAGCACCACGGGCTCGAGTGGGTCCACATTGCGGCTGACGATGGTTTGCAGGCTTTGCGCCAGTTGCACGGCCGCCATGATGGGGTCCACGCCCAGGTGGGGCATCCCACCGTGGGCCCCTTTGCCTTCAATACGAATTTCAAAGGTATTGCTCGAGGCCATCATGCCGCCTGGCAAAACCCCGAAGCTGCCTGCTGGCATGCCGGGCCAGTTATGCAGGCCAAAGACGGCCTGCATGGGGAACAGCTTGAACAAGCCGTCCTTGATCATTTCCCGTGCGCCGCCAAAGCCTTCCTCTGCCGGCTGGAAAATAAGGTAGATGGTGCCCGCGAAATCGCGGTGCTCAGCCAGATAACGAGCTGCGCCCAGCAGCATGGCGGTATGCCCATCGTGCCCACAGGCGTGCATCTTGCCATCGTGGCGGCTTTTGTGTTCAAACTCGTTCAGTTCCTGCATGGGCAAGGCGTCCATATCGGCACGCAGTCCCACGGACGGGCCCTGGCCGCCTGTGCCTTCCAGAATTCCCACTACGCCTGTGACGCCCAGGCCCCGATGCACCGGAATGCCCCATTTCTCCAGCCAGGATGCGACCTGATCGGCCGTCCGGTTTTCCTCGAAAGCCAGCTCGGGATGGGCGTGCAGATCACGCCGTATGGCTGCAATTTCATGGGACCAGGTGGAAATGGGTTCAAACAGCTTCATGATGCGGGCTTGTCCTTGGGCTTGAACAATAAAGTAGAGTAGAGTTAACCATAAATAAACACGTATTAGGTGACAAGCCCTTGGATACTCAGCAAAAACCTTGGCTCGAGCATTATCCGGCCTCCGTGCCCCACGACATTCAGCTGGGGGCCGGGCAGACCCTGATCGATTGTCTGGATGCTGCGATTAAAAAGCATAAGGACAGGACGGCGCTGACCTTTATGGGGCACGATATTTCCTACGACGAACTGGACCGCCGGGCCGATGCCTTTGCCGCCTGGTTGCAGGCACAAGGTCTGGAGCGCGGCAGCCGCATCATGTTGATGCTGCCCAATGGTTTGCCTTTTCTGATTTGTTTGCTGGGAACCCTGCGGGCAGGCATGGTGGGCGTGAACACCAACCCCCAATACACCGAACGCGAGCTGGAGTTCCAACTGGCCGACAGTCAGGCTCAGGTCATCGTGATCCTGGAAACCTTTGCGCATGTGCTCGAACAGGTTCCGGCCAAACTCAGACCGGCCCATGTTGTGCTCAGTACCGTGGGCGATCTGATGGGGTTCAAAGGTAGTGTGGTGAATTTTGCCGTGCGCTATCTGAAACGCATGGTACCCCCTTATTCCTTGCCGGGGGCGCAGCGCCTGCAGGCCGTGCTTGAGCAGGGCGGGCAAGCGAGCCTGTACCGGCAAGCAGCCAAGCCTGACGATCTGGCGCTGTTGCAATACACGGGGGGCACCACCGGGCGCCCCAAAGGCGCCATGCTCAGTCAACGCAATCTGATGGCTAACGTTTTACAGGTCGAGGCGGTCGGCTTTCCCGCGTTGGGCGATTTTAAAGGTCCTGCTTACACCATGATGGTGGCCCTGCCGCTCTATCATATTTTTGCGCTGACGGTATGCGGGCTGTTTGCCGTGTATGCGGGTATGCACATGGTGCTGGTGATGAATCCGCGTGATCTCAATTCCGTGTTCAAGGCCTGGAAGCGCAATCCACCTGAAGTTGTTCCCGCAGTGAACACCCTGTTTAACGCCCTGGCCAATCATGAGAAGTTTCGCAGCCTTCCTTTTGATCAGCTCAAGCTGTGCCTGGCCGGAGGGGCTGCGCTGCAAAAGACGGTGGCCGAGCGCTGGCTGGCGGTGACAGGCTGCCCTTTGATCGAAGGTTATGGTTTGTCGGAAACCTCGCCGGTGGTGGCGGTGAACTCCACGGATTCGCGTGACTTCAGCGGAACCATCGGTTTCCCCGTGCCTTCTACCGATGTATTGCTGCTCGATGAACAGGGCCAGCCTGTGGCGATGGGCGAGCAGGGGGAGGTGGCCGTCAAAGGGCCGCAAGTGATGTCCGCCTACTGGAATCAGCCCGAAGAAACAGCGAATGTCTTTACGCCCAATGGATTTCTGAAAACCGGAGATATTGGCGTGATGGACCAGCAAGGGCGCATTCGCCTGGTGGACCGCAAGAAAGACATGATTCTGGTGTCAGGTTTCAATGTCTACCCCAATGAGATTGAGGAAGTGGTCGCCGCTCATCCGGATGTGCTGGAAGTGGCCGCTGTGGGGGTGCCCAGTGAGCACAGTGGCGAGAGCATCAAGCTTTTCGTGGTAAAGCGCAATCCGTCCCTGACAGAAGCGGATATCAAACAGTGGTGCAAAGAACGGCTGACGGCCTACAAGCGTCCCCGGATTATCGAGTTCCGGAACGAATTGCCCAAGAGCAATGTGGGCAAGATCTTGCGACGTGTTCTGAGAGATGAAGAGATCAAGCCCAACACGCAAGCCTGACATGGCAGGTTCGTGATGGGTGTCCGCCGTGCAGCGTGGGGACAGCCTACCCCTAGAGGAAAAACAGCGGTCCATTTCAAATGGGGCCGCTGTTTTTTAATGTGATCCGTCCCGCTCACGAGGGGGCACGGTGCCTGCGCAGCTTAAGGGGCAGGTTTGACGGGACGCTGCGTCAGCGAAGGGCTCACCATGGCCAGCAACTCATCAGCTATATGGGCGTTACCCGCGTAGACGTGACCACTGACGGGCCAGGGCTCTTCCTGATACAAATCCTGGCATACGCCCTTGGCTTCGCGTACCAGCAGTGTGCCAGCGGCAACATCCCAGGGCGCCAGGCCCATCTCCCAGTAGCCGTCGTACCGGCCGCAGGCAACCCAGGCTAGATCCAGGGCGGCTGCCCCCATGCGGCGTACCCCGCGGCTGCCCGTGATGGCGGCGTTCAGGCCGGGCATGTATTGGTCGGAAAAAGAGAAGTCGCGAAAGGGGAAGCCGGTGGCCAGGACCGAGTCGGCCAGCTTTTGCGAGGATGACGTCTGAATGCGGCTGCCGTTCAGCCAGGCACCCACCCCGTACATGGCAGTAAACAGTTCTTCGCGGTTGGGGTCGTAGACCACGGCAATGACCGGAGTGTCCTGCGCCAGAATGCCGTTATCCATGGGCGTGCCGGCAGGTGCAATCAGGGCGACCGATACGGCGTAGTGGGGGATACCATGCAGAAAGTTGGTCGTGCCGTCGAGCGGGTCGATATACCAGGTGGGGCGTCCCGTATTCACCCCGCCGCTTTCCTCGGCCACGATATCAATGTCCGGGGTGCGCTCCATCAGTACACTGATGCAGGCCTGTTCCGCTTCGTGATCCGCTTGCGACACCAGGTCGTTGTGCATTTTGCTGCTGATCACCAAAGCGCTACGGTCCGACGCATAGGCTTGTAAAATGGCGGCGGCGGCATGGGCTGCGGTAACGGCAGCGTCCAGGCAGGCGCTGAGCGGTAAACGTGACAATGGCATGGCAATCCGGTTCTAAAAAAGAAAAGTCAGAAGCAAAGACTTTTTATTGTACGTGTTTGTTGGTGTCAGTTTGATTAAGGCCAGTTTAAGGGGTTCGAGCGTGTATGAGTGTTGTGAAGGGCGGGGAAATTAATGGCTGCCTCTGCGTTTGAGCCCTTGTTGCCTGCCGTCCTTGCGTTCAACGAGCAGGGCGTACCCGTCAGCGCGGTCTATCAGGACACGTATCATCCGGCCGATGGCCCGCTGGGGCAGGCGCGGCGGGTGTTTCTGCAAGGTAATGGCCTGCCTGAACGGTGGCGGGGGCGAGCCCAGTTTACGATTTGTGAAACCGGCTTTGGACTGGGGGCCAGCTTTCTGGCGACCTGGCAGGCGTGGCGGCAGGACCCGCAGCGAAGCCACAGACTGCACTTTGTATCGGTAGAGGCGCATCCTTTTCACCGCTCTGATTTGGCTCTTTTATACGAGCGCTTGCCCCAGGAGCTGCAGGCGCTGGCTCAGGAGCTCTTGGCTTCCTGGCCCATTTTGGTGCCGGGGATACACCGTCTGGAGCTGGATCAGGGACAAGTCACCCTGACCTTGGCGTTCGGGCAGGCGCACACCATGATGCGTGAGCTGCAGTGCCATGCGGATGCGTTTTATCTGGATGGCTTCGCGCCTCGCGGCAATCCGTCCATGTGGTCACGTACGGTTCTCGGACAACTGGTCCGTCTGGCGGCGCCGGGAGCCACGGCGGCCTCCTGGTGCTGTGCCGGGCAGGTACGCCGGGACTTGGCCTCAGTTGGTTTCGAGGTGGAGAAGGTGCCGGGAGCAGGTGGGAAATGGTGCACGATACGCGCCCGTCTGCGTTCACATCTGGGGCGCCGCCGTCCCGTGCCAAGTGCGCAGGGGCGAGTGCTTGTGGTGGGGGCCGGTTTGGCGGGGGCCGCCTGCGCCTGGGAAATGGCCCGCAAAGGGGTGCCCGTTCTGGTGTGTGACCCCGTGTTGAGCAAGGGGCTGGATGCCAGTCACCATGGTCACCGTCTGGCCGCGATCTCGCCGGTCTTTGCGCTGGATGACGCGCCGTTGGCCCGGTTGAGCCGCAATGCCGTGCTGCGTGTCTGGCAGGGTTGGAAAACACTGCCGCAGGCTGCCCGGCCCCGTCGGGTCGGCACGCTGGTATTTGGGCAGGCGGGCAACGGCGATGCCGAGATTCAGCAAGCCTTGGCCCGTTTGGCTTTGGACCCGGACTGGGTGCATTGGCAGGATCGTGAGCAGGCTTCCGCACTGGCTGGCGTGCCCTTGCAGCGTGGCGGCCTGTATTTTCCGCAGGGTATGGTGCTTGACCCCGGGGCACTGGTCGCTCATTTGCTCGATCATCCCTTGATTGAGTGCTTGCCAGAGCGGGTCTTTTTGCGTGCCGGACACGAACCCGGTGTCTGGCAAGTATGCAATCAGCACGGGGACTGCCTGGAAAGCAGCAATCGGGTGGTGGTGGCGGCAGCGGCGCAAAGCCTGAGCGTGTTGCCAGCCGAACTGTTGACCGAGTGCCTCATGCCCAGGCTCATGGCCATGCAGCGTCTGGCCGGACAGGTCAGCTATCTGCCTCCTGGGCAGTCCTTGACCCGTGGGGAGGTGACTTTAAGCGGCCAGGGCTATATCCTGCCGGTTGATTCTTACGGCCAGGTTATCGGCAGCACGTACGAGCGTTCTGGTGACGCTGCTCAGATCAGTCGCCTGGGGCATGCGCAAAATATAGAAAAAGTGTCTGCCATGTTGGCCAATCCCGCGGTTGGGGGGGATTTGCCCGAGCAGGGTTGGGCTGGCTGGCGCTGTGCATTAAGTGATCATTTGCCTGTGATGGGTTTTGTGCCGGGGCAGCCCGGTTTGTTTATGGCTGCGGCTTACGGCTCGCGTGGTTTGAGCTGGAGCCTGCTGGCAGCCAGTTTGTTTGCCGCCTATTGTCTAGAGGAACCCGTTCCTTTGGAGCGGCGTTTGGAGCAAGCCCTCCTACCTCGCTAAGGTCAGTCTTTCGATTTATTTCGACGAATTTTGAAGCAACATTTTCCTTTGTAGCGCAAATACGTCAAAATAGTGACCTTGTTAAGTAATCTTGAGCGTGACCCTGCGATCAGCATCGTGCCGTTCGCTCCACTCTGACGACGTGACACAATTGTTTAATCATCTGAGTTTGTTGACGACGAAACCGGCCCTGGCCGATTTCGCTTTTGTCGAAACCGATTTTGCGCTGCGTATCGAAGCTCATGCGCCGGGTGTTTTTCGTTTCCGCTGTATGCCACTGGCCCGGCTGGATAACGAAAAGCTCAGTGCTCGTGCCAAAGCTTTGGGCGACATGCTGCTGGCCCGCCACGAGGCGGTCAGCGAGTTTCAACTGGAAGCTGCCGATTCGGGGTGGCGGATTGAGCAAGGCGAAGTGGCCTTGCATATTCAGTCCAACCCCTGGCGCTTTGAGGTCCGGCGGGGCGAGCAACTGCTGTTGAGCAGTGCGGCGCAACCGCTGACCTTTGTCCAAGAGCCCAGCCCATGCTGGCAACTGGATCTGGCCCTGGCCGAGGAAGACGCCCTGTATGGTCTGGGCGAAACCCTCGGTGAGCTGGACCGGCGCGAGGAAACGGTTGACTCCGATCGTCCGGAAGATCGCAGCCTGCCTTTGCTCTGGAGCACTCAGGGCTGGGGGCTGTACATCAATACGTTCGAGCGGGTTGAACACGATCTGGGGCAGCACGATCTGGATGCGTATCGTGCTCGTGTCCATGCCGCCGACCTGGATTTTTTCCTGTTTTTGGGCGATCCCAGCGAAATCATCAATCAGTATTCGGCCCTGACGGGACGAGCCGGCCAGCCGGGTGTCACGCCGATGGGGTTGTGGCTGGATGGCGCCCAGGCTCGGGACGTGACCTCCTTGCGTGAGCTGGCCAGTCAGTGTCGCGAACAGGGCATTGCCCTGGATGTGGCTGTCCTGCCGCCACCGGAGCCCTACGATTTTCAACAGGACAAGCCCACATTGGAATGGGACGCGGCACGCATGGCCGATCCCCGTGAGTCCTTCTCGGCCTTGCAAAACGACCAGTTGCAACTGGCTGCCTGGACGCGCCCTTGTGTGCTGGCCGGCACCAGCTTGTTTGAAGAGTGGGAAGACCGCGGCTGGTTGCTCATCAATGATGATGACGGTTGCGCCCATGTGTTCCCCGGTGACGAGCTGAGCGGTGGCCGTGACTACGGCTTGCTGGACCTGACTCACAAGGACGTGTTCCGCATGTGGGCCGAGCGTCAGCGTCAGATGGTCGATGATGGCCTGGGGGCGGTGTTGTGCAATGCCCGCTTTGAGATTCCTGATGCCATCACCAGCCGTGGTGGCGAGTCCGGCGCTTTGTTGCGTGCGATTTACCCTGTGCTGGCCCGTCAGGCTTTGTTTGACGCGGTTGCCGGTCACAAGACGCCGCAAGAAGGAGTCGTAGCCAGCCGCGACCTGAGTCCGTCCTCCCAACGCTTTGCCTGGCAGTTGGGGCCTCAGGTCGATAACACCTGGGCCGGGTTGACCCAGTCGTTGAAGTCGGCTCTGGCCACCGGTAATAGTGGCGTGCCCATCCAGATTCATGGCTGGGGCAATGCGGCAGCGCCCACCGATGCCATGACGCCTGAGCTGTACCTGCGGTGGTTGGCGATGTCGGTCTTTTCAGCCAATTTCAGCCTGCAAGGGGTCCCTGCGCTGCGTCCAGATGCATTTGACCAGGAAACGCAGGCGCTGGTTGCGCATTGGCTGGAGTGGCGTTTCCGTCTGGTGCCTTATGTGCTGGGCATTATTGAGGACGCCGTGCGTACCGGTCTGCCGGTGCAACGTTCCATGGCTCAAAGTTTCCCCGCCGATGCTCAGGCCCGCTTGTGGGATACCCAGTATTTGTTGGGGCCGGCCTTGCTGGTGGCACCTGTTTTGCAGCCTGGTCAGGATATTGAGGTCTATTTGCCTGCAGGCGATGCCTGGTGGGATCTGAGCACGGGTTGGCGTTACGAAGGTGGCACGACCCTGAAAATGACGGTGGGTCTGGATCGCTTGCCGGTCTTTGGCCGCGAAGGCCATATGTTGTGTCTGGGGCCGGTGGTCAAGCACACCTCCGAGTTCAACTCGGCGCGTTTGCTCGACGAGGTCTGGATGTTTGGCATGCCCGAGCACAGCCCGGTTGTGATGCGCAACAAGATTCGCGTCATGCAGATGCAGGGGTCCAGCTATATCAAGGGGCTGGAAGGGTTGAAGATCCTGCCGTCTGAGGGCTTGGAAGTCAAACGCCGTGGCGCCGAGGTTCGTATTTCTCGCGCCCGTTAAGCGCTAGACGAATCTGAATCGTCTTGGAATGCCTCCCGGCATTGAGGTCTGACCTCAGTATCGGGAGGCATTTTTTATGGCTGAGTGGTAGCTCATGTTCAGATTTTGTTTCTGCGGCAGGCAAAAGTGGGGTGGGAAAGGGCCTCGCGGCCTTCATTTTCAGGTCGTTTTAAAAAAAATCACCTTTTTGCGCATTATTTTGCATTTAGTGCTTGACGAGAGTTCGGAATCAGGACATAATTTCATCTTTCAGTAGGGGGTCGTTAGCTCAGTCGGTAGAGCAGCGGACTTTTAATCCGTTGGTCGCGCGTTCGAGTCGCGCACGACCCACCACTACACTGAAACGTAGAAACAAGGCCGCGCTTAGCGGCCTTTTTCTTTGGGCGCTTGCCTTGCACAGCCAAGGTCACATCCGCGCGCATTGGCCGGTCGGAAATCTTGCTATACAGTGCAGCCCTCAGTATGGTTTCAATATTTCCATGGGTTATATCTATCTGGTCATCGCCAAATTTGCTTTATGGTAAATTTCGCTTACAGCTCAGGCTTTTATAACTCGACTGACTAACTAGGCTGAGTTCATTTTGATTCGTCTTGAACACATCTCAAAAACCTATTCCCTGGCAGGCAAGACCGTTCACGCCTTGAACGACGTTTCCTTGCAGATTCACCAAGGAGAGGTCTTCGGTATTATTGGTCGCTCGGGTGCCGGGAAAAGTACGCTGATCCGCATGTTGAATCTGCTTGAGCAACCCAGCTCGGGCCAGGTCTGGGTGCAGGACCAGGACATCACGCGTTTTTCGGGCGCACAGTTGCGCGCCTTCCGGCAAGGCGTGGGGATGGTATTTCAGCATTTCAATCTGCTTCATTCCCGTACCGTTCTCGATAATGTTTGTTTTCCCTTGCGTTTGGCCGGGGTGGGGCGTGCCCAACGCCAACAGCGCGCTCTGGAAGTCCTGGAGCTGGTGGGCTTGAAGGACCACGCCAACAAATACCCGCGTCAGTTATCGGGCGGGCAGCAGCAACGTGTCGGTATTGCGCGTGCCCTGGCCAATCGTCCACAGCTTTTGTTGTGTGACGAGGCCACCTCGGCACTGGACCCGGAAACCACCCAGTCCATCCTGCGTTTGCTGCGCCAGATCAACCAAGAGCTGGGACTGACGATCGTTCTTATTACTCATGGCATGGATGTGATTCGTTCGGTTTGCGACCGGGTGGCCGTGATTGATGCTGGCAAGATTGTGGAATGTGGCGAAGTGCTGGATGTGTTCTTGCACCCGCATCATCCCACCACCCAGTCCTTGCTCAGTGAAAGTGGAGTGAATATCGACGACTGGCTTGCCTTGGCAGAAGGTGTACCTGGCAGTGTCATGCGCCTGAGTGTGCGTGGGGTGGCCACTACCGAGCCATTGATCAGCCGTATTACCAGCCAGTTGGGCCTGAATGTCAGTATCTTGCAAGGCGCCATTGGCCGTATCAAAACCGAGCCTTATGGGCAGTTGGTCGTGGCGGTGCAAGGGGATGCTCAGGCCAAAGCAGGGCTGGATGCCTTGCTGGATGAATTGAATGTGCAGTTTGAGGTATTGCGACCATGAACTTTAGCAATTTGGATTGGGCGCTGATTGGTGAAGCCACCATCGATACCTTGTTGATGACGGGTATCTCGCTGGGCTTTACCGCCATTATTGGTTTGCCCCTTGGCGTGCTGTTGTTTCTGACCAGTCGCAAGCAGATGCTGGACAACGCCTGGGTGTACCAGACTTTGTCGTTGATTGTGAACATTTTACGGTCGGTGCCGTTTCTGATTCTCTTGATCGTCATTATCCCTTTGACCCGCATTCTGGCCGGTACGTCTTTAGGGGTGCAGGGGGCGATCCCGCCGCTGGTCTTAAGTGCTGCGCCGTTTTTTGCCCGTCTGGTGGAAAACGTCCTGCGTGAGCTGGACCCCGGCGTCAATGAAGCCTGTCGCGCCATGGGAGCCAACTCCCGTCAGACGGTTTTGCTGGCCTTGCTGCCGGAGGCGACCACGGGGATTGTGGCGGCCTTGATCGTGACTGCCATTGCCCTGGTGGGCTATTCAGCCATGTCTGGTGTGATTGGGGGCGGCGGTCTGGGTGACCTGGCGCTGCGCTTTGGTTATCAACGTTATCAAACGGATGTCATGGTGGTTACCGTGGCTATCCTGGTGGTGCTGGTGCAACTCCTGCAAGTGTTTGGAGACGCCATGGTGGCTCGTTTGAGCCGAAAATAAGTCCCGGCAGTGGTGGTTATCGTCCTGCCTTTCTGAAACTGGAGTCGCTCATGTCTTTGAAGAAATTTGTTCCCGTTCTGGCCTTGTCCGTGTCGGCTCTGCTGGCCAGCGTGGCCCAAGCTGCCGAGACCCTGTCGGTCGCTGCTACCCCTGTACCGCACGCCGAACTGCTGGAGTTTGTAAAGCCTGCTTTGGCCAAAGAAGGCGTGAACCTGGATATCAAGGTGTTCACCGATTATGTGCAGCCCAACCAGCAAGTGGCTGACGGTCATATCGATGCCAACTTCTTCCAGCACAAACCTTACCTGGATACCTTCAATAAAGAGCACAAAACCGATCTGGTGTCGGTGGCCCTTGTTCACGTTGAACCCTTTGGTGCTTATTCCACCAAGATCAAGAGTCTGGACGAGTTGAAAGAAGGCGCGCTGGTGGCGATCCCCAATGATCCTTCCAATGGTGCGCGTGCCTTGCTGCTCTTGCAAAAGGCGGGTGTGCTGACGCTGAAAGATCCTAGCAACATCTTGGCGACCTCGCGTGATGTGGATCAGAACCCCAAAAAGCTGAAGTTCAAGGAGCTGGAAGCCGCGACGCTGCCTCGCGTTCTGGCTGACGTGGATATTGCCCTGATCAATACCAATTACGCCCTGGAAGCCGGCCTCAATCCCACCAAGGATGCGCTGGTGATTGAAGGCGCTGATTCGCCGTACGCCAACCTGATCGCCGTGGCTGCCAAGTCCAAGGACGATCCACGGGTGGCCAAGCTGATCCAGGCATTGCACAGCGAGGACGTGAAAAAGTTCATCGCCGACAAATATAAAGGTTCGATTGTTCCTGCGTTCTAAGCCGGGTTTTGGCAGGACTGTCTGGACAAAAAACCTCGGGATTTCCCGAGGTTTTTCTTTTTTTAAAACACATAAAGCCAAAGAAGCAGTCCGCTTCGGGTAGCATAGATCAACGCTGGGGCAGGTCATGAGCCTGTGCCAGACTTGGGTAAACATCGAACTGGCTGATTGTGGGTCAGTCCCTACAGAGGAGTAACGGATGTTCAATAAAAAAATGAAAACCCTGATGGCCGGCTTGGCCTTGGCGTTGGCTTTGCCCGCGGGGCAGGCCCTGGCGCAACAAGGCAAAGAGCTGGTGGTCGCAACCGATACGGCGTTTGTGCCTTTTGAGTTCAAGCAAAACGGTAAGTACACCGGCTTTGACATCGACTTGTGGGATGCCATCGCGAAAAAAGCCAATCTGAATTACCGGTTTCAGCCCATGGACTTCAACGGCATTATCCCAGGTTTGCAAACCCGTAATCTGGATGCGGCGCTGGCAGGGATAACCATCCGGGACGATCGCAAGCAAGTCATTGATTTCTCCGATCCTTACTACGAGAGCGGTCTGGCCATTTTGGTGAACACGGATAACTCCGCCATCAAGTCCGCCTCCGATCTGGAAGGCAAGACGGTTGCGGTGAAGATTGGGACTGCCACCGTAGACTTCATGCAGCGTTCGGTGCCAACTGCCAAGCTCAAGCTGTTCCCCAATATCGATAATGCCTTCCTGGAACTGGCCACAGGTCGGGTGGATGCCGTGGTGCATGACACACCAAACGTGCAGTATTACGCTCAGACCGGCGGCAAGGATCGTGTGAAAGTTACCGGCGCGGTGAAAAGTGGCGACTTCTATGGTATTGCGTTTCCCAAAGACAGCGAACTGGTTCCTGTTGTAAACCAGGCATTGAAAGATATTCGGGCCGACGGCACTTACGACAAAATCTACCAGAAATGGTTTGGCAAGCAGCCTGATTAAACAGGCCTAGAGCCAAACGCATGCCAGGCGGTGATCGCGTGTCGTAACGGGATCACCGCTTTATTTTTTGACGCTCTGTTGTGGGCGTTTATTCAAAGACAAAGGTAGCACGGTGACTTTTGAATGGGACGCTATCTGGGGGGCCTTACCCAGCCTTCTGGAAGGAACAAAGATGACGCTGCTCATCACCCTGTCGGGTTTGGTGGGCGGCGCCATATTGGGTTTTTTGACCGGGGTGATTACCACCTATGTGCGGGTGCCGGTCACCTGGCGCCGGGCCGCCTGGTTTGTGCTGGGGCTGCTTGTGCTCGGCTTTTTGCTCAAGGGCCTGTCCTGGCTGATGGATAACGGGTTGAGTTTTGTGCCCGCCTGGGTCTGGACCTCGCTGCAAGTGGTACTTGCCGTGTCGCTATTGGGCTTTTTCAGGCGTTATCTGCTGTTGACGCTCTCTATCCTGTGTCAGCTGTATGTGCTGATTATTCGAGGCACCCCGATTGTCGTACAGGTGATGTTCATCTATTTTGCCCTGCCCATGCTGGCCAATATTCGTATTGATGGCCTGACGGCAGCGATCTTTACCCTGATGATCAATTCGGGAGCTTATATTGCCGAGATTGTGCGTGGGGCCTTGCAGTCCGTGCCCAAGGGGCTGAAAGAGGCCGGTGAGGCAATGGGGCTGCCGTTTCACAAAATTTTGCGCCATATCATTGGGCCGGTGGCATTTCGCCGCATGATTCCGGCCATGGGCAACCAATGCATTATCAGCTTGAAGGACTCCTCGCTGTTTATTGTGATTGGGGTGGCCGAGCTGACTCGTCAAGGCCAGGAGATTATTGCCAACAACTTTCGTTCTGTGGAAATTTGGGGAGCGGTTGCCGTGATCTATCTGATCCTGACTGGCTTGATTGCCCTGACCTTGAAGTTGATTGAACACCGCATGAGGATCGTATGAGTATTGTCGAGTTCAAGGAAGTAACCAAGCGCTTTGGAGACAATATCGTGCTCGA
This sequence comes from Alcaligenes sp. HNGD-HTN06, assembly GCF_049932565.1. NCBI lineage: Bacteria > Pseudomonadati > Pseudomonadota > Betaproteobacteria > Burkholderiales > Alcaligenaceae > Alcaligenes > Alcaligenes sp. HNGD-HTN06. Next base: position 781,127 of record NZ_CP187782.1, read on the forward strand.
CAATATCAGTCTGCAGATTGATAAAGGCGAGGTGGTTGTCGTGGTCGGCCCCTCCGGGTCGGGGAAGTCGACTTTTTTACGCTGCATCAACAAGCTGGAAGATATCCAGGCCGGTGATATTGTCGTCAATGGTTTGAGTGTCAACGGGACGGCGGCCCAGGTGCGCGAACTGCGCCGGGAAGCGGGCATGGTGTTTCAGCAGTTCAATCTGTTCCCGCAGATGAGCGCTCTGGAGAACGTCATGTTCGGCCCGGTTCATACGCGAGGAACGAGTCGAGCCCAGGCACGTCAGGAAGCCCTGGATCTGTTGGCCAAAGTGGGGCTGGCTGAGCGGGTCAATCATTATCCCAACGAGTTGTCCGGTGGCCAGCAGCAGCGGGTGGCCATCGCCCGCGCCCTGGCCATCAAGCCCAAACTCATGCTGTTTGATGAGCCGACGTCCGCGCTGGACCCGGAGTTGCGCCAGGAAGTGCTCAAAGTCATGCAATTGCTGGCTGAGGAAGGCATGACCATGGTGGTGGTGACTCATGAGATGGATTTTGCACGTCGTGTCGGCAGCCGCCTGATCTTTATTGATCAGGGACGGGTGGCCCATGACGGCCCCCCGGCCGAGCTGCTCAGCCATCCTCCCAGCCAGCGTTTGAAGGACTTCCTGCAACACGTGGCCTAAAGCCCCGCGCAGGATGGCCGCAAAAAAGCCCTTCGGCATATTGGCAGTTGAGCCAGATGCCCGAAGGGCTTTTTGGTGACGGTGCAGCCTGCACGCGTCAAGCTGAGCCTATGCTCAGCGAGAAGGCGTCACGTAGATCGTACGCGTGGCAACCACGCGGTTCGCACCGTCGGGTTTGATGCGGATGGTGACCTGGCGGGGCGTAAAGCCCGCGGGCAGCTCTGCAGTACCGTTGATGTAGGCATAGCGGCCCACGCTGACCGTCTGGCTGGGCAGGTCCACATTGCCGGAGCGGCCATTGCTGTACCGGCCGGCGGCGACAAACTCCATGGTGCCCTTGAATTCGGTCTCTTTGCCCTTGTCCTGCATCAGCAGTACAAAATGATTCAACTGGCCGTCCTGGACGGTGAACTCGGCAGCGCGAATGCCGGGTGAGGTGCCCCGTGGGTCGGGCGGCATGGCATCGGCAAACAAGGCAATGTCTTTTTCCAGCTTGGCGACCATAGCCTGCAGCTCGCTGGTCTGTTTATCCAGCCTGTCCTCTTTCTGGCTGACGTCCTCCAGTTCACGACTGGTCTGGTTCAACTGAGCTTGCAGACGCTGCTTTTCAGCATTGGCGCTGTTCAGATCATAGTGCAGCTGTTCCGACTGCTCCACGGTCAGACGTGTGGGGCCATAACTTTGTTGCAAGAACAGCAGGCCGCCGGCGCCCAGGGCGATACCGGTCAGCAGCAGGACAAACCAGCGTGGGATGCGGCGTTTTCGACGGCTGGAGCCGTAGGCGGTGGGCTTGAATACGGTGCGTTTGGAGGAACCAAGCATGAGAACAGACGTTCCTGTCAGACAAGGGACTCAAGACAGCTCAAGTCCTGATTACAAAACCCATTAGCATAGACGTCATTGGGGCGAGGAAGGCGCGGTTAGCTGGCTTTGTTGCCCTTTGTTGTGCTTGGAAACGTCTGCCAGCTAGCCGGGAAATCTCAGTTTACTGTGAGGGTGCCCGCGATTCCAAGTATTGGTTTAACTGTGCAAGGCGCTCGGGGGTGCCAATATCCATCCAGAAGCCTGCATGCAGAGTACCCAATACCTGTTTTCGTGCGATGGCCGCATGCAACAGCGGAGCTGCTTTGGCTGGCTGGCCTTTGGGCAACTGCGCAAAGAGCTCGGGCTTGTAGACCCCGATGCCGCTGAGTGTGGCACTCTGGGCGTTTGCGCAGGTTTTGGCGCATAGGTGCGCTTGACCATCCAGCATGCCAAAGTCCCCATCGGGATGGTGGGGCGGGTTCGGGGCCAGAACCAGCCAGGCCAGTTCCGGGCCTGTGTGCAGGCGCTCGGCCATGGCAAAAGCCTGCGCCGGGTTCCAGTCTGACCAGATATCCCCATTCATCAGCAAGAAAGGCTGACCCTGGAAAAAATCAAGCGCCTTGGCAATACCACCGGCTGTCTCCAGAGCCGATGGCTCAGGGGAGTAGCTCAGGTGCAGTCCCCATTGGCTGCCATCGCCCAGGGTGGATTCAATCTGCTCACCCAGCCAGGCGTGGTTGATGATGACCTCACGAAAACCGGCTTTGGCCAGAGCCCGCAAATGCCAGACGATCAAGGGCTGGCCACCTGCCGGAATCAGGGGTTTGGGGCAGGTATCGGTCAAGGGCCGCATGCGCTCACCGCGACCGGCTGCCAGAATCATGGCACGCATTAGACGGTCATGCCCAAAACGGTCTGGCGTCCTTCCAGACGGTTGAGCAGGCGCAGCAGGCCGTTGAAGCTTTCGTAGCGGCTGGCAACCTGATGAACGTAGCCCAGCAGGCGTGGCATGTGGTCCAGATAGTGATGCTTCCCGTCACGCAGGGACAGGCGGGCGAATACGCCCAAAATACGTAGATTGCGTTGCAGGCTCATCCACTCGTATTGCTGGTGGAACACGGCAAAGTCAGCAGGGACGTCCAGGCCCGCTTCCATGGCCGCCTGCCAGTAGCGAATTGCCCAGTCCAACTGCTGTTCCTCGGTCCAGGTGACGCGTGCGTCCATGACCAACGAAGCAATGTCATAGGTGATGGGGCCAGCCAGCGCATCCTGGTAATCGATGACGCCCGGCTCAGTCTGGCCGGGTAGGGGCATCATCAGATTGGGGCTGTGAAAATCCCGGTGTACGAGTACAGTAGCGCTTTGTACATTGGCCTGAACCAGCTCTGCAAAGGTTTTGCGCAGCATGTTATGGTCTTTTTCGCTCAGTTCGAACTGGCGATGCTTTTGTACGTACCATTCGGGAAAGACTTGCAGCTCCTCGAGCAGGCGCTGTTCGTTGTAGGGCGGCAGGCCGGTGGTGTCGGCTTGTTGCAGTTTCACCAGGGTCAACAGCGTACTGCGGTACAGTTTGTCCAGCTCGCTTTGGGGCATGGGGGTTTTCAGCGCGGTCTGGAAGTTGTCCTGGCCCAGATCACTGAGCAACAAAAAGCCTTGTTCGGTATCGGCGGCCAGGATGTCAGGGACATGGATGCCCGTCGGGGCCAGCAATTGGGTGACCTGTACAAAGGGCTTGCAGTCTTCGGTTGCAGGGGGCGCGTCCATCAGAATCAGGCTGCGGTTCTGGGCTTGCAAACGAAAGTAGCGGCGAAAGCTGGCGTCGCTGGAGGCCGCTTGCAGGCTGTCCAGATCCAGCCCGAATTGGGTTTTCAGGGTGTTGAGCCAGGTGATCGCTTGCTGCAAACGAGGATCGGCAGCGGCAGAAATAGAAGCAGACATAAATAAAAGGAAGCAGAAGAACGTAACGGATTAGTGTTTAGCAGTGCCGCTAAACGGCAGGCTTAACTATAATACCGGGTCGCCAGGGTTTTTCACCTGGTACGAGCAAATGCAGGACACAACTGGAGGCGCGGTCTTAGTGCGAGTTGCGACGTTGTATACCGTCTTGATGATGACAGGCATGGGGCTTGCCCAGGCCGAGTCATCCGTGCGTCCGTCTTTAAAGACGTCCCCCAGTTTGCAGGTGCGCAATCTTCAGGAAGAAGACATGGCCGTCTATCTGATAGGCGACCAGATGAAAACCCTGGAGGACGGCACCTTGCGTCTGGAAGGCGGCGCGCAGGTGCGTCGTATTGATTCTGTCGTCAAAGGCGACCGCATCGACTACCAGGAAAAAACCGGCCAGGTGCAGGTGCGTGGCAATGGCCTGATCATGCGTGACGGTGCCCTGGTGCGCAGTCCTGAGTTTGATTACAACCTGGATGCAGACACCGGGCGCATGTCCTCTCCGGAGTTCTGGCTGGGGGCAAGCGGCGGCAGTGGAACGGCGACCCAGGCGGACATTCTCAACTCCAACCATATGCGGCTGGCCGATGTGAATTACTCCGGCTGCCCGTGTCCCGACCCTGCCTGGTACATCCGCTCCCCCAAGGTGGATCTGTATTCCAAAGAAAACGAAGGGGTGGCGCGCAATGGTGTGCTCTACTTTAAAGGCGTGCCGCTCCTGTATTCGCCCTACCTGACCTTTCCGCTGCGCAAGGAGCGTAAATCGGGTTTTCTGCTGCCCACTTATGGCATGACGACGCGGGGCGGTCTGGACCTGACGGTACCGTATTACCTGAATCTGGCCCCCAATTACGATGCCACCCTGGCCCCTCGTTTGATGAGCAAGCGTGGCGCCATGTTGGGCAGCGAGTTCCGGTATCTGGGTGACAGTTTCTCGGGGGAGCTGACCGGCAATTATTTGCCTGATGACAAGGAGCTGGGCTACAAGCGCTGGCTGTTCATGGGACAGTATCGCCAGAGTCTGCCTGCCAGTTTCTACCTGAATGCCGACATCCGCCGCGTCTCGGATGATGATTATTTCCGCGACTTCAGCAGCTTTGGCCTGAACGACTCCACGATCCAGGATCTGGCCAGCACGGTCACCCTGGGTTGGGCAGGTTCCAAATATTTTCGCGCTCACGTTAGTGGGACCCGCTATCAAACCCTGCAGGACGCCACCAGCAACTACCGTCAGCCGCAATACGACAAGTTGCCGGAATGGTATCTGGGCGCCTCTCGCTATAACTGGGGCGGCTTTGATGTGGTCAGCGATAACTACGCGACTCGTTTCCGCTTGCCGTTCTACAGTGGCAATCTGAGCGAATTTGACGATATGCGCAGTACCCGTCTGGCGCCAGATGGTACGCGTTTATCGTCCTATACGACGGTCGCTTACCCTATCATCCGCCCGGGTTGGTACATCACGCCCAAAGCTGGCTTGCACATGAGTCAATACCAGACCGACTGGTATGTGGGTGATCCTAGCCCTTACATGGCCAAGTACGCTGGGCGTTCCCGCACGCAGAGCCGTGTGTTGCCCATCCTGTCCCTGGACTCGGGCATGACCTTCGAGCGCAATACCACCTTGTTTGGCAACGACTCCATTCAGACCCTGGAGCCGCGTGTGTACTACCTGTACGTGCCCTATCGCGATCAGTCCACGCTGCCCGTGTACGACACCAGTCTGGCCAGCTTCAACTTTGCCCAGGCATTTAGCGAAAATATCTTCTCGGGTGGCTGGGACCGGATTTCCAATGCCAATCAGGTGACGGTCGGTTTGACCTCCCGCTGGCTGGATGCCGATACCGGGTATGAGCGTCTGGTCTTGCAAGCGGCACAGCGCCTGTATTTTGACAAGCAAACGGTCACCCTGAGTGACGAAAAGGCGCGTACCAGTACGCGTTCGGACTATCTGGTGGGGGCCAGCGCGGCCTTGACCAACACGTTTTCGGTCAACTTTGATGCCCAGTTCAATCCGGATGAGAGTCGTCGCAACCGCCTGACGTCCGGCATTCGCTGGCGGCCCAAGCGTCTTGCCACGCTGGGGGTGAACTACCGCTACGAACGTGATCCGCGTCAGGTTGTCGATCCGACCTTTACGCCGCTTGAAGAAGATCAGCGTGGCAAAGAATATGTTTCCATGACAGGCCAATGGCCCCTGAGCAACAGACTGTATGCAGTAGGACGTTACGACTATTCCATTCAGGAAAGTCGTGGTACACAAACTGTGTTGGGCCTGGAGTACAAAGGCGACTGCTGCTGGGCGGCGCGCGTGGTTCTGCAACGCTATGCGGTTTCGGCCAGGGAAACCAATAAAGCCATGTTCTTCCAGCTGGAGTTGTCCGGTCTGGGTGGCATTGGCAACGACCCCATCAAATTGCTGCGTGATCGCGTGATCGGCTATGAACCCATCTCGGACCCCGTACAGGAAAAAATGATTCATGAGAGGTATGAATAATATGCGTTTCAGCTTGAAAAACCGCACCCTGTCATTGGCCCTGATGGCCGTCATGGGTCTGGGTACGACCCAAATGGCACAGGCGCAGTCCAAGCCCGCCGCATCCAACAAGACGTCCACGGCCGCGCCCCAGTTTGTGGATGGCATCGCTGCCGTCGTCAATGACGAGGTGATTACCCTGCGTCAAGTGGACCAGGAGGCAGCGCAGGTGCTGGCGCAGTTAAAACAGCAGAAAATTCCTGCCCCGGATCAGGAGATATTGCGCAAACAGGTTCTCCAGCGTCTTATCAATGAACGCCTGGAGCAGCAGGAAGCGCGTGCCATGGGGATTTCTGTCGGCCCCCAGCAGGTGGAAGAGGGCGTGCGCATGATTGCCTCGCGCAACAATATGACGGAAGCCCAGTTGCGTGCCGAAATCGAAAAAAATGGTATTAGCTGGGAGCAGTACCGCGCCAATCTGAAACAGGAAATTTTGCTGGACCAATTGCGCATGCGCGCTGTCGACAGCAGCATCAATATTACGGATGCCGATATTGACATTTATCTGCGCTCTCAAGGCGGCGCCGGTTTAGGCAATCTGGGGCAGTCTGCGGCACAAAGTCAGGATGCGCCGGTGAGCCTGGCACAAATTCTGGTGCGGGTGCCTGAAAGTGCCAATTCCAGCGAAGAAGCCCGTTTGCGTACCAAGGCCGAGGGCTTGTTGGCTCAGGCCCGTTCAGGGGCGGATTTTGCCGGTCTGGCTGCTTCCAGTTCGGATGGGCAGGAGGCGCTGAGTGGCGGCGTCATGGGCACCCGTCCCTTGTCGGAATGGCCGGACCTGTTCGCGCAGGCGGTGCAGGATCTGGCCCCTGGGCAGGTGTCCAATCTGATTCGCAGTGGACAAGGCTTTCATATTCTGAAGGTGCTTGAACGTGGCGGCAGTGCTCCCGCCAATACCTCACCCGTACAGGGTGCGGCGGCGGTTCAATCTGGCCCCATGATGGTGACTCAGACTCATGCTCGTCATATTCTGGTCAAACTCTCCAAGGTCATGACCTCGGAGCAGGCTCGTCAGCGTATTGAGCAACTGCAAGAACGACTACGTAATGGCGAATCTTTCCAGGATCTGGCCAAGCGCTACTCGGAAGACAGCAGCGCACCACAAGGTGGCGATCTGGGCTGGCTCTCGCCAGGGGAAACCGTGCCTCCGTTTGAGCAGGCCATGAACAAGCTGCAGCCCGGCAATGATACGGCAGTCGTGGAATCCCAGTTTGGCTGGCACCTGATCCAGGTTATTGAGCGTCGCACGCGCAATATGGAAGATGAGTACAAACGCATGCAAGCCCGTCAGGCACTGTTCCAGCAGCGTGCCGAGCCTGCGTTTGAGGATTGGCTGAACAGCCTGCGCGGCCGTGCCTATATTGATAACCGTCTGGACCCCGAGTCCAGCACCCGCCGTCGCTAAGGACAAGTATGGCCCAGCATCAGGCGCGCAAGCGCTTTGGACAGAATTTTCTGGAAGATGAGGCCGTCATCGACCAGATCATCCGTGCGATTGGCCCTCGGCCCGTCGATAATATGGTGGAAATCGGTCCGGGCCTCTCCGCCCTGACCCGGCCGCTGACGCAAGCGCTGGAGCGCCTGCGGGTGGTCGAGATTGACCGTGATCTGGCCGCGCGGCTGCGCAATCACTACTCGCCCAGCAAGCTGGAGATCATCGAGGCCGACGCGCTCAGTGTGGATTTTGGTGCATTAGGGCCGAATCTGCGCATTGTCGGCAATTTGCCCTATAACATTTCCAGCCCATTGCTGTTTCATTTGCTGGAATACGCGGATGCAGTGGTGGATCAGCATTTCATGCTGCAACGCGAAGTGATCGACCGCATGGTTGCCCAGCCCGGCTCGTCGGATTACAGCCGTCTGTCGGTAATGCTGCAGTCGCGCTACCGCATGGTCAAACTGTTTGAAGTGCCCCCCGAAGCCTTCAATCCACCGCCACGCGTGGTATCTGCCGTGGTGCGTATGGTGCCGTTGCCTGCGGATCGGCTTCAGGCGCGCGATGCGGGTGTATTCAGTCGGGTTGTGGCTAGGGCCTTTGCGCAAAAGCGCAAGATGTTGCGGGGTGGCCTGGGAGACTGGACGCCGCATATCGATTGGGATGGCCTGGGTATCGCACCCACCAGCCGCCCTGCTGATTTGTCTTTGGCGGACTATATAGCCTTGGCAGATCATCTGATGGATAAAGGCGTCGTGCAAGTTGCCTGATAATAAAAAAGCCCCGCGAGGGGCTTTTTTATTTGTCCCCGCCTAGCCGAAGAACCAATAACAAACGGCGATGGCGGCCAGCACGCCAGCCAGATCAGCCAGCAAGGCGCAGGAGACCGCATGGCGAGCGCGTTGGATGCCCACCGCTCCAAAATACACGGCCAATACATAAAAGGTTGTTTCCGTGCTGCCTTGTACCGTAGCCCCCAGGAGTGCGGGGAAGCTGTCTACCCCATGATGCTGCATGGTTTCGATCAGCAGGGCGCGGGCTGCCCCAGCCGAGAAAGGTTTGACCAGAGCCGTCGGCAAGGCATCGATGAAACGAGTGTCCAGACCGGTCAGGTTGACCAGCCAGCGGATCATGTCCAGGACGATATCCAGCGCGCCTGAGCTTCTGAGCACGCCGACGGCACACAGCATCGCAACCAGATAGGGCAGCAAGTCCCTGGCAACGGCAAAGCCTTCTTTGGCGCCCTCCACGAAGGTTTCATACAAGGGGATGTTGCGACGCCACCCTATCAGCAGGAACAGCCAGATAATGGACAGCAAGGTCAGGTTGCCCAGCAGGGAAGACAGCGACTGAATGGCGGCCGCGCTCAGGGTGGCCAGCAAGGCCATGAACGAACCCAGAATAAGCGCAAACACCCCGAACCACAGCATCAGCACCGGATCAAACAGACGCAGGCGCTGTACCAACGCGACGCTGAGCAGTCCTGCCAGCGAGGAGGCGGTGGTGGCCAACAGAATGGGCAGAAACACCATGGTCGGGTCAGGCGCGCCCTGTTGAGCCCGATACATGAAGATGCTGATGGGGATCAGTGTCAGTGACGAGGCATTGAGCACCAGAAAAAGGATCTGGGCATTGGTGGCCGTGTCAGGATGCGGGTTCAGTGTTTGCAGCGACTTCATGGCACGCAGACCGATGGGAGTCGCCGCATTGTCCAGACCCAGACCGTTGGCGGCGAAGTTCAGGGTGATCAGACCCAGGGCCGGGTGACCGGCGGGCACGCCAGGCATGAGGCGGCTAAACAGCGGGCCCAGCCAGCGTGCCAGCGTATCGATCAGCCCGGCTTTCTCGGCGATCTTCAAAAACCCCAGCCACAGGGTCAGCGTGCCAAAAAGCAGCAGCATGAGTTGGACGGACAGGGCAGCCATATCGAACAGGCTACGCACCATCTGCGCAAAAATTTCGCTATTTCCCCCTACCAGCCATTGGTAAAAACCGCTGACAGCGGCAATCAGGAAGAAAAACAGCCAAAGAGTATTGAGCATAGTGTTGGCAGTAAGCAGGGCAGGGAAAAGCCAGACTAGATTGTCGCAGAATCCAGCCCGGTTTTATCGGCTACGGTCTGTAAGGGTATTGGCACAAGCAGTCGCAAAACACGCATGGGAGTCAGAGCGCTGCCTGTTGGATGAGGTTTGCCTAAGGCACACAGCCCAAGGGCGCTCTTGATTCACAGGGAAAGAAGCGGTAGGTAACGGCTTATTGGTAAAACGGAGAGTGGACGACAGCAAGACGGCTCGGAAAGAGTGGCAAGCAGCAGGGGGGCGGGAACGTGGCGTGGAAGGCGGGACCGGCAAGGGGCGGTGTGAAAGAGACGTGGAAAGACAATGCGTCAGAAAGAGAGAGGAGGTACAAAGGATCGGGAGGAAAGGAAGGGGTGCAGCAGCCCGCGGGCAAGGCGTGTCATCACTGAGACGTTTTGACGGCCAGACAATCAAAAACCGGCCTCTCAAGGCCGGTTCCGTTGGCTTTAATCCACGCGCCCTTTGGCCTGGATCAGTTCAATTTTATAGCCGTCCGGATCTTCCACAAAAGCAATCACGGTCGTGCCGTGCTTCATGGGGCCGGCTTCGCGTACCACCTTGCCACCACGGGCCTTGATGTCCTCACAGGCTTTGTAGGCATCGGGCACTTCCAGTGCAATGTGGCCGTAGCCATTGCCCAGATCATAAGAAGGGGTGTCCCAGTTGTGGGTCAGTTCCAGCACAGCGGCTTCGGATTCGTCCTGATAGCCCACAAAAGCCAGTGTAAAGCGGCCGTCCGGGTAGTCGGACTGGCGCAGCAGCTTCATGCCCAAGACCTCGGTGTAAAAGGCCAGAGAACGGTCCAGATTGCCGACACGCAGCATGGTGTGCAGGATACGCATAAGGTAGAGCTCCTAGAGTTCAACCTGCCTTAAAGCAGGGGCAGGGTGCCTGGATCATACTGTCGTAGCTGATTGCGCGCATGGACAAAATCAGGATAGAGCGTTTCGACTAAAGCCCAGAAACGCGGACCGTGATTCATCTCTTGCAGATGCGCGACCTCGTGAGCGACGACGTAATCAATGATGGATGGGTGAAAGTGTATCAGGCGCCAGTTCAGCATAATCGTTCCGTCGCTATTGCAGGACCCCCAGCGTTTGGCGGGGGCGGCCAGACGTAATTTGCTGGCGCGCAGGCCTGACAGGTCCAGGTAGTGTTGCAGCCGCTGCTCAAACCACTGTTTGGCCTGTTTCTGCAGCCAGGCCTGAGTCAGCTCTTGAACGCGCAACGGCTCCGCATCGACTGGCAGGGGAAGCAATAGGCGCTGGCCCTGCCGGATCTGGCCCAGTATGCCCTCGAAATGAATCTGTTGAACCTGCGGGTCCAGGCCAAGACGGATCGGTGTTCCCATAAAAGGCAGGGTATCGCCATCGACCCACTGCAGGCTTTGCAACGCCAATTGTTCGCGACGCTGTTGGTACTCGCGCAGCTTGCGCAGTATCCAGGCGCTTTTGCTATGCAGAATTTGTTCGGCCTGGCTGAGTTTGACCCAGGAGGGCAGAGCGACGGTCAAGCCACTGTCATTGATAGTCAGGCCTAAAGTGCGGCGACGCGAGCGCTTGAGCTGATAACCGATAAGTTGACCCTCCAGCTGCACCTGCTGCCACTGTACGCCTTCGGGCAGGGTCTCGGGCCGAACCGTTAAATCAGCTTGGGGTGACACAGCAGAACCGGCAGGCGGCCGGGCGGGCCGCTGCGCCGGGTGGGGGAAGGCCGTGTCAGGAAACAGGGCCAGTTGTGGGGGGACCGTCATAGCGTTCCGGATTCAAGACGCGCATTTCGGTTTCAATCCAAGTTTGTACGCGTTGGTTGACTTCTTCAGGGGTCAAGCCCGTGGGATCAATGGGCGGCCCAAAGGAGATAGTAACCAAGCCCGGCGTCTTGATAAAGGCATTGCGACGCCAGCATTCGCCCGCGTTGTGCGCCACAGGGATCACCGGTGTGCCCGTACGGCTGGCCAGCAAGGCGCCGCCCATTTTGTAGCGGCCTGTCGTGCCTGGTGCGGTGCGGGTGCCTTCGGGAAACAGCAAGGGCCAGCGGCCTTCGTCAATGCGTTGTTGGCCAATCTTGATGACTTGTTCAAAGGCATCGCGGCCTTTGGCACGGTCAATCGGGATCATGCGCAGCAAAGCCAGCCCCCAGCCAAAGAAGGGCACTTTGTGCAGCTCGCGCTTGTAGACAAAGCACACCTGGCGCGGCATGTACGAGGGAAAGAACAGTGTTTCCCAGGCCGACTGGTGCTTGGACAGGATGATGGCCTTGCCATCAGGCAGGTTTTCCCAGCCTTTGGTCTGCCAGCGTATCCCCAGGATCGTGCGCGCACCCCAGATAGCCAGGCGTGGCCAGCCGGTCGTAAAGCGATAGCGTATATCTAGCGGCAAAGGGGCGATGAGCAGGCAGGCAAATGCGTAGGGAATGACGGTGATCAACAAGAACAGTTGATAAAGTGAAGCGCGGATAATGCCCATATCAGTTTCCGTGGAGCCATTTGTCGACAACAGCGGCCAGGTCGGCCTCGACGCGCGTGCCTTCGGGCAAGCCGCCTTTCTCTAAAGTACGCATGCCTTTGCCAGTCTGGACCAGCCAGGGCGCACAACCGGCCTGGCTGGCCGCTTGCAGATCGCGCAAGGAATCGCCTACCGAGGGTACGGTTTGCAGGTTTACTTCATAGCGCTGTGCAATGTCGCGAAACATGCCGGGGGCAGGCTTGCGGCAGGCGCAGCCATCATCGGGACCGTGCGGACAAATAAAGATGGCGTCGATCAAACCGCCCAGCAAGGCCAGCTCCCGACGCATCTTGGCGTGGATGGCGTTTAGCGTGGTCATGGAAAACAGACCACGCGCCAGACCGGACTGGTTGGTGGCAATCACCACCTTCCAGCCGTTTTCGGTCAGGCGGGCCAAGGCCTCCAGACTGCCTGGAATGGCCTCCCACTCTTGCGGGCTTTTGATAAAGGCATCGCTGTCATGGTTGATGACACCGTCCCGATCAATGATGGCAAGTTTCACTAGTTGGCCAGCCTGGAAAGATCCGCAACCTGGTTCATCAGTGCATGCAGCTTGGCAAGCAGGGCCAGACGGTTGGCGCGGATGGCTGGGTCTTCGGCCATGACCATGACGTCCTGGAAGAAGTTGTCCACGGCACCACGAGCCTGGGCCAGGGTGGCCAGGGAGGCGTCAAATTCACCCGCTTCAAACTGGGCCTGGGCCACAGGCTGCAATTCCTGAATCTTGGCAGCCAGCTCGCGCTCGGCTGGTTCGACCAGCAGCTTGTCGTCCAGCGTTGCCAGTTCGCCTTCGGCTTTCTTGAGCAGATTGCTGACGCGCTTGTTGGCAGCTGCCAGGCTCTCGGCTTCAGGGCGCTGGGCAAAGGAGGCACAAGCCTGTATACGGGCGTGCACCTGCTCCAGCGGTGGACGCAGCGCCAGCACGGCATCCACCACGCTGCGCTCGTAATCGTTGCTGAGCTGGTTACGGTAGCGTTCATAAATGAAGGCTTGGACCGCATCGACCGTGTCAGCAGCCAGCACGCCATCCTTGAAGAAGGAGGCAGTGGCGTTCAGCAGGGTATCCAGATTCAGGCGGTTGGCCTTCAATTGGGCACCGGCCTGCAATTGCTCGTAGGCGCTGATCAGGCCCAGGGCCGCACGGCGCAGGGCGTAAGGATCGCGCTCGCCGGTTGGAGCCAGACCAATGCCCCAGATACCGACCAGAACTTCGGCACGCTCAGCCAGGAACAGAATGGCTTGAGTCAGGCTGGCTTCTGTGACGGGCTGGTCCAGACGGTGACGGTATTGCTCGCGAATCGCCAGCACGATGTCCTCGGGCTCGCCATCGCCTTGGGCGTAGTAAGCCCCCATCACGCCTTGCAGCTCGGGGAATTCGCCCACCATATTGGAGTTCAGGTCTGCCTTGGCCAGAAGGGCGGCACGACGGGCGTGCTCTTCATTGGCACCCAGTTGCTTGGCGATGTAGCCAGCCACGGATTGCAGACGCTCGATACGGTCCAGCTGCGAACCCAGTTTGTTGTGGTACACGCTGCCAGCCAGTGTAGGAACACGTTCGGCCAGCGTCTGTTTGCGATCGGTTTCAAAGAAGAACTGGGCGTCCGCCAGACGGGGGCGAACCACGCGCTCGTTACCTTCGATGATGTTGCTGGGATCGTCCACCTTCATATTGCTGACGATCAGAAAGCGATTGGTCAGTTTTTGTGTGGCAGGGTCAAACAGCGGGAAATACTTTTGATTCAGACGCATGGTCAGAATCAGACATTCGGACGGCACTTGCAGGAACTGCTCGTCAAACTGACCCACGTACACCGTAGGGTATTCGACCAGAGCCGTCACTTCGTTTAACAGGGCTTCCACCTCGGGGTCATTGCCCAGTGTGGCGTTCAGGCGCTTGGCTTCGGCTTCCAGTTCTGTGCGAATTTGCTCGCGACGCGTTTCGAAGGAAGGAACCACCCAGCCTTGCTCCTGAACTTGGGCGACCCAGCTATCGGCATCACGGATGTCGAAGGGGGCGTCACACAGGAAGCGGTGGCCGTGTGTCTGGCGACCGGCTTGCAGGCCCAGCGCGCTGACGGGAACAATCTCTGAACCCCACAGGGCGACCAGACCGTGGGCAGGGCGCACAAAGCGGACGCTGCTGACACCATCGGCCAACTGGTAACGCATCACTTTAGGGATGGGCAGGTGGGTGATGGACCATTCCAGGGCTTCCTGCAGGCCATCCTTCAGAACGGCGCCGGTGGCAATGCCGCTGGCGTACAGGTAGTCCTGCTTGCCATCGGACTCGCGCAGCAGATCGCTGGCCTTCAGATGTTCCAGACCTTTGGCGGCCAGACGCTTGGCCAGGGCCGGGGCGATTTCCCCATTGGCATCCAGGCCGATATGGGCGGGCATCAGTTTTTCGGTATAAGGCTGGTCTTCAGCCTGCTGGTAGGCGGCGCTGAACCAGGCAGCCAGACGGCGTGGCGTAGCGTAAGCACGCACTTCGCAGTTTGGGGCCAGCAGGGCCTGTTCGCTCAATACTTTTTGCAGACCGTCACTAAAGGCCTGTCCCAGCTGTTGCAGCGCCTTGGGGGGCAGTTCTTCAGTAAAGAGTTCAATCAGCAAAGGCTGTGTCGTGGAGGCGTTCATTACTTGGCCTCCGGGGATGTGTTGCTCAGCATGGGGAAACCTAGGCGTTCGCGGGAGTCGTAGTAAGCCTGTGCGACAGCGCGGGACAGATTGCGGATACGGCCAATATAGGCAGCGCGCTCAGTCACACTGATGGCGCCGCGGGCATCCAGCATATTGAAGGTGTGGGCAGCTTTCAGCGTTTGTTCGTAGGCAGGCAGGGCCAGCGGCACATCGATGATGCGCTTGGCTTCGGCTTCGTAGTCGTTAAAGTGCGCAAACAGAAAGTCGGTGCTGGCGTGCTCGAAGTTGTAGGTGGACTGCTCCACTTCGTTCTGGTGGAACACGTCGCGGTAGTAAATACGCTGGCCGTTGTGACCTTCGGTCCAGACCAGATCGTAGACGCTTTCCACGCCTTGCAAGTACATGGCCAGACGTTCCAGACCGTAGGTGATTTCGCCCGTGGTTGGCGTGCAATCCAGGCCGCCTACTTGCTGGAAGTAGGTGAACTGGGTGACTTCCATGCCGTTGAGCCAGACCTCCCAGCCCAGACCCCAGGCGCCCAGCGTGGGGTTCTCCCAGTCATCTTCCACAAAGCGGATGTCGTGCGCCTTGGGGTTGATGCCCAGGGCCTCCAGCGAGCCGATGTACAAGTCCAGAATGTTTTCAGGCGCAGGCTTGAGCACCACCTGAAACTGGTAATAGTGTTGCAGGCGGTTGGGGTTGTCGCCGTAGCGCCCGTCCTTGGGACGGCGTGAAGGCTGCACATAGGCCGCGCGCCAGGGCTCGGGGCCAATAGCCCGCAAAAAGGTTGCCGTATGGGAGGTTCCTGCACCGACTTCCATGTCGTAGGGCTGAAGCAGAGCGCATCCGTGCTTGTCCCAGTATTGCTGGAGCGTAAGTATGATTTGCTGAAAGGTGAGCATGAGCAATGGCCAGTAAAGCGAGAATCTGCAAAATTTTTCTATTTTAGCGTGAACTGCGCCCTTACAGCAGAAAAGCGCCTGCAATGCCTGGTTTTGGCCGTCCGGACTACGGGCAAGCGCTGTTTGTACCGGGCGGTCAGCTGGCATTTGGACGTATCATATGCGTTTGTCCAAATACTGCTTATTTGCTGGCCTGATTCCCGAGCGGGAGCCCGGGCCGCAATTTACAGGAGGCTAGGTCCATGAGTGAGCTTGTCACGCTAGAGCGTAAAGGCAAGGTATTGTTGATTACCTTGAACCGTCCCGAGGCACGTAATGCCATTAACCTGGAAACGGCCCAGGCGCTGGCCCAGGCGCTTGACGCGTTCGACGCCGACTCCACTATTGCCGTGGGCGTGCTGACGGGCGCAAACAACACATTTTGTGCTGGTATGGATCTGAAGGCCTTTGCCAAAACGGGTCAGCGTCCCTATGTGGGTGACCGTGGCTTTGCGGGTATTTGCGAACGTCCACCCGCCAAGCCCCTGATTGCCGCGGTGGAAGGCTACTGTCTGGCGGGCGGCTTTGAGATTGCCCTGTCCTGTGACCTGATTGTGGCTGCCAACAATGCCAACTTTGGTCTGCCTGAAGTCAAGCGCGGCATTGTGCCCGGTTCCGGCGGCATGGTGCGTTTGCCCAGTCGCATTCCGTACCACATGGCCATGGAGATGGTGCTGACTGGCGGCATGTACCCGGCTGCCCGTATGGCCGAACTGGGCCTGGTCAGCCGTCTGGCCGAGCCCACCCAGGCCACTGAGCAGGCGTTGGAGCTGGCCGCCCAGATTGCTGCCAATGGTCCGTTGGCCGTGCAAACCGCCAAAAGCATTATTTCCCAGTCGCGCGACTGGCGTCAGGCGGATCTGTTTGATCTGCAGCGCCCTCGCATCGCCGGCATCTTCACCTCTGCAGACGCCAAAGAAGGCGCGACGGCTTTTGCCGAGAAGCGCGAGCCTGTCTGGCAGGGCAAGTAGTTTCCCCTTGTTCATCCCGTTTTTGATATTGACGCCACCATGACCACCATTAAAGAAGACGATCTGATTCAGTCCATCGCCGATGCGGTGCAGTTCATCAGTTACTACCATCCCACTGATTATCTGGAGCATCTGGCCCGCGCCTACGAGCGTGAGCAGAACCCGGCGGCCAAAGATGCCATCGCCCAGATCCTGACCAACTCGCGCATGTGCGCCGAGGGCCACCGCCCCATCTGTCAGGACACCGGGGTGGTGAACGTATTCCTGAAAGTGGGGATGGGTGTGCGTTTCGATACCCAGCGCTCCTTGCAGGAGCTCTGTGACGAGGGGGTGCGTCGCGGTTATCTGAATCCGGATAACCCGCTGCGGGCCTCCATCCTGAACGACCCTCTTTTCACGCGCAAGAACACGCGCGACAACACCCCCTGTATCGTGAATGTCGAGCTGATCGCCGGCGATCAGGTTCATATTCAGGTTGCAGCCAAGGGCGGTGGCTCGGAGAACAAGAGCAAGTTTGTGATGCTCAACCCCAGCGACTCCCTGGTGGATTGGGTTCTCAAGACCGTTCCTACGATGGGTGCGGGCTGGTGTCCTCCCGGCATGCTGGGTATTGGTGTGGGCGGCACGGCCGAAAAAGCCATGCTGATGGCCAAAGAAGCCCTGATGGAAGACATCGATATGTACGAGCTGCTGCAACGCGGCCCGCAAAGCAAGCTGGAAGAGCTGCGTATCGAGCTCTACGAGAAGGTCAATGCCCTGGGCATCGGCGCTCAGGGTCTGGGTGGTTTGACTACTGTGCTGGATGTGAAGATCAACACCTTCCCGACCCATGCCGCTTCCAAGCCTGTAGCCATGATCCCCAACTGTGCCGCGACGCGCCACGTCCATTTTTCGCTGGACGGTAACGGCCCCGCCGAGTTGGTTCCTCCTCCTTTGTCAGCCTGGCCTGACATTCACTGGGCACCGGATTACAACAAGTCCCGCCAGGTGAACCTGGACGAACTGACGCCAGAAGAGGTGGCTTCCTGGAAACCTGGTCAGACCCTGCTGCTGTCGGGCAAGATGTTGACGGGCCGTGATGCGGCTCACAAACGCATCCAGGACATGCTGGAAAAGGGTGAGTCCCTGCCTGTGGACTTCACCAACCGCGTGATTTACTACGTGGGCCCGGTTGACCCCGTGCGTGACGAAGCCGTTGGTCCAGCAGGCCCAACCACCGCTACTCGCATGGACAAGTTCACCGAGATGATGCTGTCTAAAACCGGCCTGATCTCCATGATCGGCAAGGCCGAACGCGGCCCGGCCGCCATTGAGGCCATCCGTGCTCACAAATCGGCCTACCTGATGGCCGTGGGTGGTTCCGCGTACCTGGTTTCCAAGGCCATTCGCAATGCGAAAGTGGTGGCTTTTGAAGATCTGGGCATGGAAGCCATTTACGAGTTCGAGGTTCAGGATATGCCCGTGACCGTCGCGGTGGATTCGCAAGGTGTGTCCGTGCACAACACCGGCCCCGCTGAATGGCGCAAACGTATTGCAGAGATCTCTTTGGTCGCTGTGTAAGACGTAAAGCGGGAAGCTTGGGCTTCCCGGCGTTGTTGATAAAAAACCCGCATGAGTGTTTCTGGCCTGCTTGTAAAAGCAGCGTCAGTACAGCATTCAATGCGGGTTTTCTTTGGCCTGGACACTGGCTCCTTTTAGCATCACCCGTTCAGGACCTGAGCAACAAGCCTCGCAGCCGCAAATCCAAGGCTGCCAGCCCTTTTGCCACGCGGGCATCGTCATCCTCGTTCTGGGCTACCCAGAATGCGGTTTCGGCCAGACTGCGGTAAATCAGACAAGCCAGGGCATGGGGGGCTGCCCGTTCAATTCGGCCTTGATCCATCAGCGCCTGGTTCCTGGCTCGGCGGGCAACTGGTGAATGCGTATGGTGTGCAGGCCAATCCGGGGCTGAGCAGTGTGGGATCGGGTGTTGTGTTTCTGCTGCTCTGGGCACAGGTATTGCGTCGCCAAAACTGGATTCGGGAAGGTGGCAGGCTGTCTCTTTGGGTTTCACCAAGCGCAAGCGCGGGTTATTGCGGATTGGTATCTGGCATGCGTACTGCGACGATGATTGTCAGAACTCATTGAAATATTCTGTACATCGTTATGGTGTACGGTATAGGGATGCTTTCTGGCTGACCACCGAGGGGGCCCACACAAGCGGCCCATAGAGGTGGTCTTAATCAAGGGCCTTGTATGACGCAACTTCAGCGCTCCACCACTATTCCGCAGCTCAACCCCATGATTTGGAACACGCTTGAGCTTGTGCGTTTACGCCAGACTCCCTGGCACAAGAAACAAGCCGTGTTTGAACAACTACAGTCGCTGGGATTAGTTCAGGCCATCCCACAAACGACGCAGACTCCTTCTCCTTTTCCCGCGCCTTTGATTGCCATGTTGACCGAAGAAGGACGGCAATTGCTGGAGGCTCGCTCTCATCATCAAGAGGCATTGATCAAGCTGCTGGACGCTTGACTGTCGCTATAACGGGCCTGACGGTCAGCTGCCTGGCAGCTTGACCGGTGCAGGGTTCTCTTTTTTTGCCGAGTCGCAGGCTTGGTGACGCCGTCGCTGAAAACGGTATAATACTGTTTTTATATACAGCAATGGTGCCATGGAGCTTGCGCGCAAACTTGAGATTCTGGCTGACGCGGCCAAGTATGATGCCTCGTGCGCCAGCAGTGCGGCCCCCAAACGGGATTCCCGTGGGCGCACGGGTCTGGGCGCCAGTACCGGTGCCGGTATCTGCCACAGCTTTACGCCGGACGGACGCTGCGTTTCGCTGCTCAAGATACTGCTGACCAATTTTTGCCAGTATGACTGCCTGTATTGTGTGAACCGGCGCTCCAGCAACGTGCCACGCGCGCGTTTTCGGCCTGCAGAAGTGGTGGATCTGACGCTGGATTTTTATCGGCGCAACTATATAGATGGGCTTTTCCTGAGCTCGGGCATCATCCGCAGCTCGGACTACACCATGGAGAGTCTGGTCGAAGTGGCGCGTTCCTTGCGCGAGGATCATCATTTTCGTGGCTATATCCACCTTAAAACCATTCCGGATGCCGACCCGCAGTTGATCACGCTGGCAGGCCAGTACGCGGACCGGCTCAGCGTCAATATTGAGCTTCCCACGGATGCCGGCCTGAATCGCCTGGCTCCGGAAAAAAGCGGTCACACGATCAAGCGGGCCATGGGGGTGATTCGTCTGGCCCAGGAGCAGGCCCAGCAAGAGAAACGGCCCAAGGTGCCGGCGGGGCAAAGTACGCAGATGATCGTGGGGGCCGATGCGGCCGATGACCGCAATATTTTGCAAACCGCCCAGACGCTGTACGGGGCTTACAAGCTCAAACGGGTGTATTACTCCGCTTTTAGTCCTATTCCGGATAGTTCCTCGGCGCTGCCGGCGCAGCCGCCCCCGCTCTTGCGCGAGCACCGTCTGTATCAAGCCGATTTTTTGTTGCGCAGCTACGGGTTTCGGGCCGAGGAACTGTTTCAGAATACAGGCGACCTGCCTTTGGATATTGATCCCAAGTTGTCTTGGGCCTTGTCGAACCGGGATATTTTTCCGGTGGATCTGAACCGGGCCCCTGAACGACTGATTGCCCGTGTGCCGGGCATTGGTATTCGCAATGCCAAGCGTCTGGTGGAACTGCGTCAGATGCGGGCTATTCGATACCAGGACCTGATCCGTTTGCGTTGCTCTATCCGTACATTGCAGCCTTTTGTTGTGGTGCAGGATTATCGTCCCGGGCTAGCCGAGGCGGCCTCCGACACCTTACGTCGCATGCTGTCGAGCAATCCGCAGCAACTGAGCCTGCTATGAGGCCCGCTTGCCAGCTCTCCGCGTGGCCGACACCCGGCAAGGGCAGGCCCGGATGGTAACCCTGCAGGTAGACGGGGGGTACGCTGGCTGGCGGGAACAGGCTTTACGTGCTCTGGCCGCCGGCTGGGCACCGGAACAACTTTGCTGGGCAGACTCCTTCGCGGAACCGGGGCCCAGGGCGGGGCAAATCGGGCTGGAATATGAGCTCTCCCAGTCGCTGCCCCCCGCAACTGAGGTGTTGCAAGAGCCCCAGGGGCATGAACCCGCCAACCGGCCGTCGGTCCGTATTTCAAAAGGACTGGCTGCTTTGCTGCAAGATGCGGCGTTGTGCCGTACTGCACAGCGATGGGCCTTGCTCTATCGTGTCTTGTGGCGCTGGCACCACGGTGATCGCAGTGTGGAGTCCGTGGCCGACGAGGATGGGGCGCGTTTGTATGAGATGGCCAAGGCCGTTCGCAAGGAAAAGCACGACATGATGGCGTATGTGCGGTTTCGCCATTGTGGAACGGGCCAGTTGCCTGAGTACTGGGCTTGGTTTGAGCCTGAGCACGATGTTCTGGAGTGGATCGCTGATTATTTTTCCAGACGGATGGGGGGAACCTCTTGGTGTATTGCGACGCCTCGGCGTGTGGCGCTGTGGGATGGTCATACGCTGCAGCTACGGGATGCGCCGGACGATCTGAAAGCACGACAGGCTGATCCGGGGCAGGACCAGGTAGAAGCCTTGTGGCTTCGTTATTACCAAAGCATTTTTAATCCCGCGCGCTTGAATGAAACGGCTTTGCAGCAGAGCATGCCGGTTCGATTCTGGAAGGGCTTGCCTGAAGCGAGCCTGATTCCGGCCATGGTCAGTGAGGCCCGTCGTGGAGCCCGACGAGTCGGCCAGTTCAGTGCGGTAAGTCAGATGCCAGGCAAGGTGATTGCGGTCCAGGCCGACCATGCACAGCCCGAACGCAGTGCGCCGTCGGTCCTGGAGGCCTGTCGTCGCTGCGGCCTTTGGGAGCACGCGACACACGGGGTGCCGGGGGAGGGCCCGGCAAGGGCCCGCATGATGCTGCTGGGGGAGCAGCCTGGCGACTACGAGGATTTGGCGGGGCGCGTTTTTGTAGGGCCTGCCGGGCAGATTCTGGATCAGGCATTGCAGCGTGCCGGTATTGAGCGCAACGCGCTGTATCTGAGCAATGCCGTCAAGCATTTCAAGTGGAAAGCGAGGGGTAAGCAGCGTTTACATGTCAGCCCCTCCCAGGCCGAAGTGCAGGCATGCGGGTATTGGCTGCAAGAGGAACTGGCGCGCCTTGAACCGGCTGTCATTGTTACGCTGGGAGCCACCGCCTTGTCTGCTTTGCTGGGGCCTGAGCGACGGCTTGCCGAATATCTGGCCAAACCTTTTCTCTGGGGGCAGACTTGGGTCATTGCGACCTGGCACCCCTCCTATGCGCTGCGTGTGGGCAATGCGGCCCGTCGTGAAGGGATTGTCAGCAGCATTGCCCAGGTGCTGCAAATGGGGTGGCAGCGGGCTGCAGAGCCGGCTGCGGACAGGGCTGAAAGCAGCCTTAGCCCAGCCGTGTGATGGCCTGGTCGCGCACCTGGGCAAGCAAGTCCTTCACGCTGCCTTGCGCCAGTTCAAGCTCAGGTGCCAGATCAGCCAGCGGAACCAGCACAAAGGCACGTTCGTGCATGCGCGGGTGTGGCACGGTCAGCCGTTCGGTGTCGATTTGTTCTTGACCGTAAAGCAGCACGTCCAGATCCAGAGTGCGGGGCGCATTGCGGTACAGGCGAGTGCGACCGTGCTCTTGCTCGATGGCTTGCAGTCTGTCCAGCAAATCCTCGGGAGCCAGCGTACAGGTGAATCGGGTGACGGTGTTGACGTAGTCCGGGCCACTGGAATCCACCGGTGCGGTGCTGTAGAAGTGCGCCAGTGTCAGATCCTGGATGCCGGGAGTAGTGGCCAGCTCTGCCGCCGCGGTTTCCAGTGTCTGACGTGCCTGACCCAGGTTCGCACCCAAGGCCACATAAACCGTTGTTCCGGCTGTGCTCATGCTGCATTTCCGCTGCTGGTACTGCTGCGCTTGGCATTGGAGCGGCGGCGGCGCGTGCGACGTTGTCCGCTGCGAGAGCCCGTGGCGGTCGCTGTAGCGGGTTTGCGCACGGCAATCATGGTGCTGCGCTCCTCGTCGCCTGCATCGGCCAGATCCATCCACCACTGTGCCTGCACGCTATCGACTTCTTTGGCTTCAGCACGAAGTTGTAAAAAGTCCACAGCGGCGCGAAAACGGGGCTGTTCGGTCATGCGCCAGATTGCACGGTTGGCGACGCGTTCAAAACGCGGCTGCATGAACCAGATTTCCCGCATATCCGATTGGAAGCGCTTTTGGATCGGCATGATGCGGCTTTGCTTTTCCAGAACCAGGTCGGCGGCCTCCAGCAGGGCTTGTTGAGGATGCATGTCCTGGCTGCTGCGTCGGTCCCACTCCTGCTTGACCAGTTTCCAGAGCAGGCAGGCATAAATAAAGCTGGGGCTGACGGATTTGCCGGCGCGCACACGGGTGTCGGTACGGGCCAGGGCCATATCCAGAAATTCCGCGCCGCCGGGCAGGCGCTGAACCGGCTCCACCATAGGCAATAGTTTGCTGTGCAGGCCCAGCGCTTGCAGGCGCTGTATGCAGTCCATGGCGTGACCGCAGTTCAGCAGTTTCAGCGTCTCGTCGGCCAGACGGGACTCGGGCACGTTCTCGATCAGACGTGACAAGGAACGGATCGGCGCGTCGGTGGCTGGTTCGATGGTGGCATCGAGCTTGGAGGCAAAGCGCACGGCGCGCAACATGCGTACCGGATCTTCGCGATAGCGGGTTTGCGCATCACCAATAATGCGCACCTGACGGTTTTTCAGATCGGCTACCCCGTTGTGGTAGTCGATGACGGTCTCGGTCAGCGGGTCGTAATAGAGCGCGTTCAGCGTAAAGTCACGGCGTGCGGCATCGTCCTCGATGGTGCCGTATTCATTGTCTCGCAGGATACGGCCATGCTCGTCCGTTTGTTTGCCGCTGTCATCGGCCCGGAATGTAGAGGTCTCGATGACTTCCTGACCAAAGACCACGTGGACCAGACGGAAGCGGCGCCCAATAATGCGTGCGCGACGAAACAGAGGACGGATCTGTTCGGGCGTGGCATTGGTGGCCACATCAAAGTCCTTGGGCTCCAGGCCCACCAGCAGATCGCGCACGGCGCCACCCACGACATAGGCTTGATAGCCTTCGTGGTTCAGGACCTCGCACACTTTGATGGCATGACGCGAGACCAGACGCCGGTCTATGCCATGTTCTTCACGTGTGTAGCGGCGCGGCCCTTTGGGACGCGCGCTTTTGGCTGGTTTGAGCAGCCGATCGACAAATGTTTTTATTGTTCGCTTTAGCATGCGTCTGATTTTACGATTTGCTGTCCATCATGTCAGCGAACAAATCGATGACTTCCCAATTACGTTCGGTCGCTACGGCGCGCAGTTTGTCGCTGGGGTTGGTGGCAACGGGGTCCGTCACCACTTCCATCAGGGGCAGATCGTTGGGCGAGTCGCTGTAGAACCAGCTGCGCTCGAAGTCGGACAGGGATTTGTCCATGGTCTGCAACCATTGTTGCACGCGGGTAATCTTGCCAGCCTGAAAGCTGGGCACACCACTGATCTTGCCCGTGTAGCGACCTTCCTTCATTTCGGGGGTGGTGGCTATCAGGTGGTCCACGCCCAGCGCGGCGGCAATGGGGCGGGTCACAAATTCGTTGGTGGCAGTCACAATCGCCACCAGATGGCCCTGATCCTGGTGTTTGGCCAGCAACTCGCGGGCAGCCGGGCTGATCGAGGGCAGGATCACGGCTTGCATGAACTCGTCCTGCCAGGTCAGCAGTTCTTCCTGGCTGGCGTTGGTGAGCAGGCCCAACATGAATTCGGCCGATTCTTCGGCCGTCAACAATCCCTGGTTATAGCGTTCCATCAGTTCTTCATTCAGACGGATGGCTTGGACAGGATCGCCGACACGGCCGGTACGGGCCAGAAAGTCTGCCCACTGGTAATCGCTATCTAAAGGAAGCAGGGTGTGGTCCAGATCAAACAGGGCAATAAAAGAAGAAGCAGTCATGACTCAACTAGAAGATTGGGTCTGGCTGTTGGCCAGAAGTTCTTTGAGCAGGGGTAAAGTGATGGGGCGTTTCTTTACCAGTGAATAGTTGTCCAGCGCATCAATCAATGCGCTCAGGCGGTTCATATCGCGATCGTAGTGAGTCAGTATCCAGCTGAGCACTTCTGCTTGCAGTTGCAGCCCGCGGGCCGCAGCCCGCTGTTGCATGGCTTCGGCCCGGTGGGCGTCCGACAGGTATTCCAGCCTGAACACCAGGTCCCACCCCAAGCGTGTGCGCAAGTCCTCGCGCACGGACATGGTTTTGGGAGCCCGGTCGCCGGAGACCAGCAGTGTGAAGGCGTCTGGCCGGGTGGCCGACTCGCGCCAGCGATTGTACAGTGCAAATACGGCAGCCTGTCCGTGCTCGTCAAAACGTTCGATATCGTCGATGGCTAAAAGGCTGGGAGGGGCTTTGTCATCGGTAGCGATGTCAAAGATGGGCTGGAAAGGAGTATCTGCACTAAAATAGCGGCTGTCGTCTCGACTGGCCATCGCCCGCAGCAGATGTGTTCGACCTGCACCGGGCGGTCCCCACAGGTAAACCGCGCGTCCTGGACTACACTGACGCAGAGCCTGCAACGCAGCCTGATTCGCTCCGGCAACAAAGTTGTCCAAAGAGGCAGGCGGTGCTGGAGATATATCCAGAATCAGTTGCTCGGTCATGTGTCGTACAATTTCGTCCAACTCGCAATTTTCACATATCCCACGGCTTTTCCCATGAAAAACACTACTTCTGTTTCCTTGACCTACCGCGATGCAGGCGTGGATATCGACGCGGGCGATGCCCTGGTCGACCGTATTAAACCACTGGCTGCCAAAACCATGCGTGCAGGCGTCATGGCTGGAATCGGAGGCTTTGGCGCTTTGTTTGAAGTGCCTACCCACCTTAAAGAGCCCGTTCTGGTGTCCGGCACCGACGGTGTTGGTACCAAACTACGCCTGGCATTTGACTGGCAGCGCCACGACACTGTGGGTATAGACCTGGTGGCCATGAGTGTCAACGACATTCTAGTCCAGGGCGCAGAACCCTTGTACTTTCTGGATTATTTTGCCTGCGGCAAGTTGTCGGTGGATACGGCAGCCCAGGTGGTCGGTGGTATTGCCAAGGGGTGTGAACTGTCCGCTTGTGCCCTGATCGGTGGCGAAACAGCCGAGATGCCCGGCATGTACCCCGAAGGTGAGTATGACCTGGCTGGTTTTGCAGTGGGTGCGGTGGAAAAATCCCGCATTATTGATGGCAAGTCCATTGTGCCAGGGGATGTGGTCCTGGGTCTGGCCTCCAGCGGCGCCCACTCCAACGGCTACTCGCTGATCCGCAAGATTCTCAAGCATGCCAATGCCAAGCCGACTGACGAGCTTGATGGCCGTCCGTTGGCGGATGTGGTCATGGAGCCCACCCGCATCTATGTGAAATCCGTCCTGGCTGCCCTGGCTGCCCACGGTGCGGACATCAAGGGTCTGGCCCATATCACGGGTGGCGGATTGCTGGAGAACGTGCCCCGTATCCTGCAAAAGAACCTCACCGCCCGTCTGAATCGTGATTCCTGGACCATGCCTGCCTTGTTCCAGTGGCTGCAAGCCAATGGCAACGTAGCGGACGAAGAAATGTACCGCGTGTTCAACTGCGGTATTGGCATGATCATGATTGTTCCTGCCGACAAGGCTGAGGCCATCAGTGCAACCCTGTCCGAGCATGGGGAAACCGTTTACACGCTGGGCGAGATCCTGGAACGTCAGGAAGGGCAGGCGCAGACTGAAGTGGTGTAAACCCCGGAGATCGCGTTAACCCATGAAGCGGAAAAAGGCAGCGACAGGCTGCCTTTTTTTGCCCTGTTCCCGTCCCTGACGCTGCCCCTGATTCAGTTTGCAGTCCCCAGGCTCGGATTTTTCGACCTTGCTTCCCAGCCTCGACGCTCTCCCTTGATCCAAGCTCAGGTGCCAAGCCAACATCGCCATGCTGCCCCCTCGCGTTGAGGTAGGGCTTTGGGTCTGCAATCTTGGCCCATCGTCTTGCCTCAAGGCCTGGAACCGACGTCTTACGCGAATCGCCGGGGCTTCATCTCTATCTTGTCGCTTGCTCTTGTGTGCCGGACTTATGGCTTGTGCGCACAGCGCTGGCCTGCCAGATCCTCATGCAGGCCAGTAGTGGCGCGCTGCCGCTACGATGTGTTCGGCTGCCTGCGGGTCCTGGCAGTTGAATTGCAAACGGCCAGGCTCGGAGCGCAGCCAGGTTAATTGGCGTTTTGCCAGTTGTCGGGTAGCGGCAATGGCCTGCTCAACAGCCTGTTCCAGGCTCACCTCACCGTCCAGATAAGCCCAGAGTTGCCTATAACCTACACACCGGATGGAGGGCAGACCCGGGTGCAGATCAGAGCGCTGATGCAATTTTTCGACCTCCTGCAGTAGACCCTGCTCGATCATGTCCCGGTAACGGGTGGCGATGCGACGGTGCAGCCAGGCCCGGTCTTGGGGCTCCAGACTCAGTGTGATGTAGTGGTGGCTCTTTTCTTGCGGCTGGGCTTTCTCTTGTAACCAGTCGCTCATGGTTTTGCCGCTGATATGAAAAATTTCCAGGGCACGCTGAATGCGCTGGCTGTCGCGTGGGGCCAGCCGGGCGGCGGTGTCCGGGTCGATACGGTGCAGTTCTTCATGCATCGCGGGCCAGCCGATTTCCTGGGCTCGCTCATCCAGTTGTCGCCGGATGACCGGATCTGCCTGCGGCAGGTCATTCAGCCCTTCACGCAGGGCTTTGTAATACAGCATGGTGCCGCCGCACAGCACGGGGTAACGTCCGCGCGCCTGGATGCCTTGAATCAGGCGGCTTGCGTCGCTGGCAAACTCGGCAGCCGAGTAGCTCTCTGCCGGATCGCGAATATCCAGCAGGTGGTGGGGGATAGCGGCTTGTTCCTGAGCACTGGGCTTGGCCGTGCCAATGTCCATGCCACGATAAATCGTCGCTGAATCCATCACGATCACTTCAATCGGCCAGTATTGGGCCAAGGTGTGCGTGGTGGCGCTTTTGCCGCTGGCGGTGGGCCCTGCCAGGCAAAGAATGGGTAAATCGTTCATTGTCCACGCATAAAAAGTTTGTCCAGCTCACTCAGCGTCCATTGGAACCAGGTGGGGCGGCCATGATTGCACAGGTCGGCCCGGTCGGTTTGCTCCATTTTGCGCAGCAGGGCGTTCATCTCCGGGATGCTCAGGCGGCGGTTGGCGCGCACGGCACCGTGGCAGGCCATGGTGGAGAGCAGCTCGTTACGTTGTTCGTCCAGGTGGCGTGAGGAGCCCACCTGAGCCAGGTCGCGCAGAACAGCCCGGGCCAGGGATTCAATATCGCCTTGTGCCAGCAGTGCAGGAACGGCGCGCACAGCGATTGTGGCAGGGCCAGCCGGATTCATGCTCAAGCCCAGCTCGCTCAGGGTGTCGTGATGCTCGTCCAGCAAAGCAAGGTCCGTTTCCGAACAACTGAACACCACCGGTACCAGCAAATCCTGGCGGGGCAGATCGCGGCCATCGAGCGCCTGCTTCAACTGTTCATACACCACCCGCTCATGGGCGGCATGCATATCCACCAGAATCATGCCCTGACGGGTTTCGGACAGAATGTAGACACCGTGCAACTGGCCTAGTGCCATGCCCAGGGGGAACTCGTCGATAGCCGTGTCGGTATCGCTTTGATAGTGGGTGGCGGGAGGGTTGTCGTGCGTTGGCTCAATGGGGCGGTACAGGGATTTCCAGTCCGCATTGCCGCCCCCCGCGGGTTCGCGCAGACTAAAACTGGATTGCCAGCCTTGACGGGCCGGATGGCTGTAAGGCATGGACGGTTCGTGGCTACTGTACTCGCCT
Source organism: Alcaligenes sp. HNGD-HTN06 (assembly GCF_049932565.1). Taxonomy (NCBI): domain Bacteria; kingdom Pseudomonadati; phylum Pseudomonadota; class Betaproteobacteria; order Burkholderiales; family Alcaligenaceae; genus Alcaligenes; species Alcaligenes sp. HNGD-HTN06. Next base: position 809,521 of record NZ_CP187782.1, read on the forward strand.
GATGAGCCCAGGCCCGCAGCGCCCGCCGGTGGGGCAGAAGCCATGTCGGGCAAGGAGGTTGCGCTTTGTGGCAGGGGCATGGCGGCCACCGGTGTATCGCCGGCCATGCTGCCCTGAGCCAGAGCTTGTCCAACCGCCTGCAAGACAAAGCGGTACACGGCGCCACTGTCGCGAAAGCGAACCTCGTGCTTGGCCGGGTGCACGTTCACATCCAGCGTAGAGGGGGCAATGTCCAGAAAGAGCGCATAGGCAGGTTGGCGATCCCCGTGCAGCACATCGGCATACGCGCTGCGTATGGCGTGCGATACCGTGCGATCGCGTACAAAGCGGCCATTGACGAACAGGAACTGCTTGTCTGCGTTGGGGCGAGCATGGGCCGGGTGGATCACCAGCCCGCGCAAGCCAATCAAACCTTGTTCTTGAGCCACGGGCAGGCTTTGTTCGATGAACTCCTTGCCAAGAATATCCAGCAGACGCTGTTCCAGGGTGCCACTGCGCCAGTGACGCTGCGGCTTGTCATTGTGGAACAATCGAAAAGCGATCTGTGGTTGAGCCAGAGCGATGCGCTCCAAGGCGGTCACACAGTGACCATATTCGGTTCCTTCGGTGCGCAGAAATTTGCGGCGTGCGGGAATATCGTCAAAAAGCTGGCGTACATCCACATGCGTGCCAATCTGCCCCGAGGCTGGTTGCGGTTCACTCAGGCCCAGCGAATACTCCCAGGCGTGCGGATCTTCCTGGGTGCGCGAATTGATGGTCAGGCGGGCCACCGAGGCAATGGATGGCAGGGCCTCGCCCCGAAAGCCCATCGAGGCAACGGATTCTAGCTCGTCCAGCGAGCGGATTTTGCTGGTGGCGTGCTGCAGCAGCGCCAGGGGCAGTTCGTCCTGGGGAATGCCGTGGCCGTCGTCGCTGACACAGATGCGGCGTATGCCTCCGCCGTCCAGGCGAATCTCGATGGCACTGGCTCCGGCGTCAATGGCGTTTTCCAGTAGTTCTTTCAGGACCGATGCCGGGCGCTCAATAACCTCACCGGCTGCAATTTGGCTTACAAGCAGGTCCGGGAGTGGGATAATACGGCGTCGTGATGACATAGGGCGGCTGGCCTTGTGTGTATTCAGGGTTGAACGGTACAGGTTCAACGGGTTTCAACAGGTAGCGGCTTATTTTACCCGCTTGCTCTAGCGGGCCGGTCTGAGCCGTATCGGACCGGCTAAATTATTATTTTGGTGTGGAACTATGCCCGATTTACTCAGCATGATCCTTCATATTGACCAGTACCTGGGTGTGTGGGTCGAGCAGTATGGAGCATGGATTTATCTTGTTCTGTTCTTGATTATATTTGGTGAAACCGGGCTTGTGGTTTTGCCCTTTTTGCCAGGCGACTCCCTGCTGTTTATTGCGGGGGCCTTCGGGGCCTCGGGCATGCTGGACCCGGTGTTGCTCGGTGGGCTACTGATTGTGGCGGCAGTGCTGGGCAATACCGTCAATTACCATGTGGGACGTTATATAGGTCCGAAAGTCTTTACCCAGGAATCGCGCTTTCTGGATCGCCGCGCGCTGGTCAAGACCCATGCATTCTATGAAAAGCACGGGGGCAAGACCATTGTCATTTCTCGCTTCCTGCCCCTGTTTCGCACCTTTGCCCCCTTTGTGGCGGGGGTGGGCCATATGAACGCCTTGCGCTTTCAGGCGTACAACGTGACCGGGGCGGTGCTGTGGATTTGCAGCTTGATCATCCTGGGCTATTTTTTTGGAAATGTGCCCTTCATCAAGGCGCACTTGAACACTATTGTGTTGATCGGCATTGCGGCTGCGGCCGTGCCGGTTGTGCTCGGTGCCGTATGGAAACTGCTCAAACGCAAGAGCAAGGGGGACGCCGCGCTCTAGGCTGGCCGGCCATCGGGCGAGTGTACAAAAAGGACGCTAAGGCGTCCTTTTTTATTCTGCCTGCTTGGGGTCTGTCACCGCTTCGCTGAACCGTCCCAGCCCGACGGTGGTCAAGCGATTGTCGCGTCGCAGCAGCCACAGCGCCTCGATACCCAGGCTTTGTGCCAGTGCCATGCCATCGTTGCCGCTGACCAGCAAGGCAGTGGCCCAGGCGTCAGCCCGCATACAGTCTGGCGCCAGAACGGTGACAGAAGCGATATCGTTGCGAACGGGTGCGCGCCGCCGACCATCCATGGTGTGTGCGACTCGAACTTCACCGAGTTGTAGAAAGTGCCGGTAATCGCCCGAGGTGGCGATGGACAGATTATCCAATTCAACCACGCTGTGCGTGGCGCGTCGTCCGTCCTGGGGGTACTCGACCGCTACCGCCCAAGGTTGGCCTTGAGCCTGGCTGTTCAGAGCGCGAAGTTCGCCGTCCAGGGCCAGCAAGGCGTGATCAAGTCCATATTGACGCAGCACCAGGGCCATACGGTCTACGGCATAGCCTTTGGCGATCCCGCAAAGATCCAGCTGTATCGGCGCGTGCTTGATGGCGCGGCCGGCGGCCACATCCAGCTCCAGTGTCTCATGAGCCGGGGCAGAAGCAGCTTGGGCAGCACGACGGATGGCAGCAGCATCGGGGCTCTGTCGGGCCGGGCCAAAGCCCCAGGCCTGCACCAGATCCCCGACTCCAGGGTCAAAAGCACCCTGGCTGCGACGATTGACCTCCAGGGCGCAGGCCAAAACCTCAAGAATTTCTGGCGGTAAATCCAGCCAGGTGCCAGCAGGAGTGCGATTGAGCCGGTTCAGCGCGCTGTCGGGTAGCCACGGGGACATCTGCCGGTCCACCTGCTGGACAGCGTCTGCCAACGCCTTCTGCAGGCCTGCAGCCTGTGCCGCATCGTCTGTATCCACCAAGGCAGACCATCGCGTGCCCATGGTGGGGCCGTTCAGCGTCAGACGTTGAACGTCAGAAGAGGTCTTCGGCATAGCGCCCGTTCTCCTTGAGCCAGGCCAGGCTTTTGCCCATGTCCATCAGAATCGTGTCCAGCTCCTGTTTGACGGCCTGAGCCATGGGGCGGCTGCCACAAACACGCACAAGCGCGCCTTTTTCCAGAAGGGTACGGATCTGTTGAGCGTCACGCTGCACGGCGTTCTGGACATAACCGCCCCCATCGGGCATTCGGGAAAAAGTCGTGTGTAGTTCGCGCAGATGGCCCTGGGTCTGCCAGTCCTTGAGCTCCTTGCCAAAATAGAAATCCCGCTTGCAGTCCCGGGTACCGTAATACAGGTACATGGGACGATGGCGTGTGTTGTCTCGAATAAAGCCGGCCAGTGGGGCGACGCCGGTCCCTGCGCCGATCAGCACCACCGGGCGTCGGGAGCCGGTAAGCGTGAAGCCGGGGTTGGGTCGGATGAAGGCTTGAATCGTGTCCCCGATGCGCAGGCTATGCAAATAGGGAGAGCAGACTCCGCCGCTGGTGTGTCGCACACAGATTTCCACGAATCCATCCTGTTTGCCTGAGGCCAGAGAGTAGTAGCGTGGGACTGACTGCTCACCGGGAGGAAGAATGCCCAGCAGGTCTCCGGCCGCGAAGCGTGCCAAGGGCTGGTCGGGCAGCGCAAAGCGCAGGATGACGGCAGGCTGGCCCGCTGCACCGGGAAAGTCCTGGCGTGACAGCAGGGTCAGGCTTGCCATGCGCGGCAGTCGGGGTTGATAGGCCAGCGGCACAGGTTGACCCAGTACGTCGGACAGTGCGCGCCCCCAGCGGGCAAATTCCTGGGGGGACTGCTGATGGATACGCTCCAGCGCCATCAAGGGTTGCCACCCCCGTTCCCGTAAGCTGTATTCGAGCGCGTTGGCAAATCCGCAGAAATCAGGAAACTGGCGATCCCCAAACCCTAGAACGGCGACTTGAGCGTCGGTGGGTGGCTGGCTGGCGATCCGCTTGAGTGCTTTTTGTGCGTGGGCAGGAGGCTGGCCTTCACCGTACGTGGCGGCGAGGATATACACATGGCGTGCTGCGGGCGGCACCCGCCAGTTCTCCAGCGATGTGGTATGAACCTGACGGCCCATGGCTTTGAGGGCATCGTGCAACGCTTGCGCAAAGCCCCAGGTACTGCCGCCTTCACTCGCGACAAAAATCAGGCTGTCGGCCTGGGTCAGAGGGCTATTGCCTTTAAGTCTCGGGCGGCTGCGGCGCGCTTGCCACCACATCAGAAGGCCTGTGTACCAGAACAGGGGGATGCTCGCTGCCGACAGGCACAGAAAAACAGCCCACAGCCAGGCTCCCTCTCCGGTATGTAAAAGCAGGACCCAGTCGTAGAGGCGCTGTGCCTGGGTGGATGCTTCCCACGCCAAGGTCTGGCCCCTGTACTGGTCCGCCCAGCCCTGGCCTTGAGCGGTGACCACACGCCAGGTGTCCTGTGGATCATCGGGCGTGGGCAGATTGAGCCGTTCCAGATCCTGCGCGCGCAAGCTCCGAAGCAGTTCGATCTGGTCCGGGGGAAGGGGTGGCTGTCCGGTGGCTTGTGAGCTCACCTCGGGCTCCGTGTCCGGACTCAGGGTAATGAGTTCGAACGTGCTGGCGCTCATGTAAAGAGCGGTGGCTGAGGACAGGGCCAGGATCAGCACAATGACCCTGCCGCTCAGGACATGCAGGCGTTGGGGGAGGGTTCCGCGAACGGGGCCGGCAAGACCCCGCCATCCTCCCATACGACGCAGCAGCAGTAGGAGTCCGGACACGGACAAGACCAACATGGCCAGCGCCACCATGGCGGCGGTAATGCGCCCCGGATCGTCCATCAAGAAAGTACGATGCAGGTTCTTGACCCAGCGTGGCAGCAGGGAAGCCTGGTAGTCCCCCAGAATCTTGCCGTCTGCCGGGTCCACACGTACGGCCTGGGCTTGTCCGTCCTCAAACGCATAGACAACGAAGATCCCCGAGGGCAGATGACGGATTTCTTCTGCGCCAGGGACGGTGCCCTTGATGCGCTCAACCAGTGTGGCAAGCGGCAGGTCGGACTCGGTAGGAGCCGCCTGCACGGCGTTACGCAAGGGGTCAAGTGCCAACATCGTGCCCGTGATGCCCAGAACCAGCGCGAGGGTGCCCGCTACCAGCCCCAGCCATCGATGGACGAATCGCCAGATCATGTGGATTCCTTACTGCAACTGATAGGTCAGGGATTGAATATATTGTTTACCTGCCTGGGGCGAACCGGCATTGGCGGCAGTCAGGGGAACACGGATTTCCGAAGGGCTGTCCCGCATGTCTTCGGCGGCAGCATCGACACGCAGCTCGTACCCGGCATCAATCAGGGCATCCTCCAGTTCTGCTGTCACCTCCAGCGTGCGCCCGGCACCGACGCTGGCGCCTGTTACGCCTTGCAGACGTTGCCCATCGCCGGCTGACAGGCGATTCCAGTCCGACAGATGTTTGTAGTATTTGGCTTTGCCGCCGGCGACCCACAGCGTGCGCACGTAGGCGCCTTGGGCATCGGTCAGGTAGACCGCCAGGTAGGCCCCGTCACCGCCATAGTTTTTCAGAGTGGTGGAAAGTGCCACAGTACGGCCCTGCGCTAAAGTGGGCAGGGCCACGCTACAGGCTGCAGCCAGGGTGGTGAGAAGAAAGCGTTTGGACATATTGGTCCTCCAGGGTGAGCAAAGGGAAACGACTTCAGGATGGGAGTAAGAGCGGCGGCACTCAGGCACACGCGTTAGTGGCTTCTTTCGCGGTCACGTTCGCGCTCCGGTTTGTCATGGCCATCGCGCACTTTCATTTTCACGACGCGCAGCGTTTGCGGATCAAGCTTGGCTTTAAATGAGCGACCCTGGGCATCCCGCCCGCGGATTTCATAGCAGCCGTCGTCTATTTTCAGGCGTTGCACCTCCCAGCCCAGACTGGCGGCATGTTCCAGCGCAGCATCCCGGCTCTGCCATTGCTGTACGGGGACATCACAGTCGTCGTCAGCATGGGCTGGAGCGACCATCAGGGACAGACAGAGGTACACAATAAGCAGGCAGGGGCGGTGTTTCATGATCTTTTCCTTGTCGTTTGGAGCAAAGGCAGGAACGCTTGGCGGACGGGGCAGGGCAGGCGGGTCAGCGTGCTGAGCCAGGCTGCCACTTGTGGCAGAGGCGGCCGTTCAGGCAGGCGGCTCGGACGGGGCGGGCCCCGCCGCTGGATTTGTGGCTCCGGTCTGAGATGAGGCGCACGGGCAGGGAAGGCGATAAAGCGCCAGACCTGGCAGGCTGAACATAGCCTGGTTGGGACGGCGCCAAAAAGTAGAAGGAGACTGGATTTGCCTCATCGACTATCTCTTGGAAAGGTGTGTCGCTTAAGGTGTGCTCACGTAAAAGCGCTGTAAACAGGAATAAGGATAGTGTAGCGGGTAAGGGGGGCGGTGAAACGGCGTTAAGCCGGCAGCCATTGCCAAAGATCAAAAAAAGCGCAGCAGAAAACTGGTGCGCTTTTTTGGGCAGGGGCTGTCGGGTTTAGCTCCGGCTGGCCAGTGCGGGGAATTCGGCAAAATACCCCCGGATGCCGGTCAGAATGGCCTGGGCAATTTTGTCCTGATGGGAAGCGCTTCGTAACAGGCGTTCTTCTTCAGGATTACTGATAAACGCAGTCTCGATCAGGATGGATGGGATGTCCGGTGCCTTGAGCACCGCAAAACCCGCCCGCTCAACATTGCGTTTATGCAGACGATTGATCTTGCCGATCTCACTTAGCAATCGTGAACCCACTTTGACGGAGTCGTTAATCTGGGCTGCCGTGGACAAGTCCAGCAGAATCTGGGCGACCTGACGGTTGTGGGAGCCCAGATTCAGTCCACCGATCAAGTCGGCATCGTTTTCTTTCTTGGCCAGCCAGCGGGCGGCCGAACTGGTCGCGCCGTTCTGGGACAGGGCGTAAATGGACGAGCCACGGGCACTGGGTTTGATCCAGGCGTCAGCATGAATACTGATGAACAGGTCTGCCTTGACCCGCCGCGCTTTCTGTACTCGCACCTGCAGCGGCACGAAGAAATCCGAGTCGCGGGTCAGGTACGTGCGCATATTTGGCTGGGCATCGATCAAGCGTTTCAGCCGTCGAGCGATGTTCAGCACGACATCTTTTTCCCGTGTTCCACCGGGGCCGATCGCACCTGGGTCCTCGCCGCCATGGCCAGGGTCCAGCGCAATCAGCAAGGGGCGATTGGGCGTGCCGGGCGTGGCCGCGGGAGCGGGAGAGCGGGGAGGCGTGCTGACCGGTGGCGGCGTCGGGCGGGCCACCGGAGGCAGTGTTTGCCCCTGTACCGTTGGCACGGGTGCGTCGGGCGAGTTTTGTGCCAGGCTTTCCAGGACGGAGGCCAGCGGATCGTTGTCGTCCTGGATTTGCAGGGCCAGCAGGGGGTCTTGCGCGACGCGCGGATATAAGTCCAGAACCAGACGGTACTTGTATTCGCCAACGGGCTTGAGCGTGAAAATCTGCGGAGCGACGGCTTGTTTCAGATCCAGCACCAGACGCACCACGTCGGGGCGGTTCTGGCCCACGCGCACTGAGCGGATGTAGGGATCATTGGGGCGGACCTTGGACACCAGCTCTTCAATGGTGCGGTTCATGGTCAAGCCCTGGATATCGACCACCATGCGGTGGGGATTTTCCAGTGTGAAGTGCTCGGCCTTGAGCTCGCTATCCATTTCCAGGGTAACGCGAGTGTATTCGTCGGCCGGCCAGGTGCGGACCGCCACAATGGTGCTGGCATTGGCCAGTCGCGGGATGACAGGAAGCAGGAACAGGGTCGTGGCCGTGGCGACGAATCGGCGACGGGCCTTGCCGGCTGGGGCTACTTCTGCAGGCTGGGGGCGAGTGTCGTAATCCATAGCGTTCCTTTGGCGCTGTGTGCATCCAGGGTGGCCAAACGACCGTCACCACAATAATCCAGGTGTAAATCCAGATCGGGCTCGGGCAATAAATCCCCTGCTTTTTCGGGCCATTCGATCAGCACAACAGCATTGTCTTGCAAAATATCGCGAAAACCTGCATCGACCCATTCTCGTGGATCGCTAAATCTATAAAAATCAAGGTGATAGAAGTATAAGCTAGAAACTTTATAACTTTCAAGCAAAGCATAGCTGGGACTTTTGATACGGCCGGTGACGCCGCAGGCACGCAACAAGGCGCGCACAAAGTGGGTTTTACCGGCGCCCAGGTCGCCATGTAGATGGATTCGGCCGCCTGGCGGCACACCGGCTACCTGACCGCTGAGCAGCGGCGCAAGGCTCTGGGCCAGGGCGGTCGTGGCGTCCTCGTCAGGCAGGGATACAGTCAAGGAGTGCGGATTCATAGGCACAGATCAGGGAGCAAGGAATAACCACAGTGGAATGGTCAAGCCCGCTAGTATAGTGCCGATCGACATGCTCAGCGCGACCAGGCGGCTGTCGGCGCCCATGCGGGCAGCCAGCACATGAGCCGAGGAAGCGGTGGGCAGGGCGGCAAACACCAGTAGCATTTGACGCTCCAGGGCGTTCATGTCCAGGGCCCAGGCAATCAGCAGTGCGGCGGCCGGCAAGGCAAGCAGTTTGACGGTGCTGATCCAGCCGATCAGGGCACTGGCCTGACGTGAACCCTGCAGCGACAAGGTCGCACCCACGCACAGCAAACCGATACCCAGGGCGCACGCTCCCAGCCGGCCCAATGCGAGCTGCACAGGCGCGGGCACGGACAGGCCGGCCAGGTTCCAGGCCAGGGCTGCCAGGGTGGACAAAATAAGCGGGTTTTTAAGCAGCTCAATGGCGATGCGTCCTTGTTGACCGCGAGCCAGCACCGTGACTGCCACCATATTGGCCATCGGAACAGAAAAACCGACCAGCAAGGCCATGACAGCCACCCCTGGCGGGCCGGCAATTGCGCTGGCCAGGGACATGCCCAAATAGGTATTAAAACGAAAAGCGCACTGGGTCAGCGCGGCGTGTTGCAGGGGATCCGGTTTGAGAACCGGCAGTGCCAGCCAGGCCAGTGCCGTGCCTACGGCAATCAGGGTCGCGGCTGCCAGCAACAGGGGCCAGGTATCGCTCAGGTTCAGGGGGATGCGGGTAATGGAATCAAACAGCAAGGCAGGAAACAGGACGTAATAGACCAGTTTTTCCGCACCGAGAAAGAATTCCCGACTGAAATGAAAGCGATGCAGCAGCAGCGCCCCCAAGGCGATCAATAAAAAGTCGGGCAGGATCAGCGGGAATATTGTGACCATGATGACGGTAAATGCCAGCAGATATAGGTATATCCCCGGTGGGTATCTGCAACGATAATTAAGTATTGAGGGGACCGAGCTGCGCTATGATTAGTTAGGTCCCCTTACCCAGGGGAAGGATCGACAAAAAGATGAAAGAGGAGATGTTCCCATGATAGAGAAGTTTCCCAAGAAATTTGCGCTGCTATCCCTTTGTGCAAGTTTGTCCATGATCGGCACGGCAACAGTGGCGCACGCTCAGGCCGATTACCCCAGTCAGCCGATTCGCGTCATTGTGCCGTTTGCTCCCGGCGGTTCCACTGACATTGTGACGCGCATTGTGACCAAAGGCATGAGCGAAGTATTGGGCCAGTCCATGGTGGTTGAAAACAAGGGCGGCGCCGGTGGTGCTATCGGTGCGGCCGAGGCAGCGCGTGCCAAACCGGACGGCTATACCTTGTCCATTGCCACTATCTCGACCCTGGCGGTGAACCCTGCCTGCCGCCCCAATGATTTGCCCTACGATCCCTTGAAAGATTTTGTGCCGGTCAGCAATTTTGCAAACCTGCCCAACGTGATCGAAGTCAATCCCAAGTTTCCGGCACAGAACTTCAAAGAGTTCGTGCAGCAGTTGAAAGACAATCCTGGCAAGTACTCCTACGGCAGCTCGGGCACCTGCTCGGTACTGCATTTGTTTGGTGAGGCCTTCAAGCTGGCAACCGGCACCGATATTGTGCACGTCCCCTATCGTGGCGCAGGTCCGGCGGTAACCGATGCGGTGGGTGGCCAGATCAATGCGATGTTCGATAATCTGCCCTCGTCCATGGCCCAGATTCAGGCAGGCAATCTGCGTGCTTTGGCCATTGCCTGGCCCGAGCGTCTGCCCGCCTTGAAAGATGTGCCAACCCTGGCCGAAGAAGGCTACCCGCAGCTGAACAGCCCTGCCTGGTATGGTCTGCTGGCCCCCAAGGGCACCCCGCCGGAGATCGTCGCCAAGCTGCATCAAGCGGCTGTTGAGGCGTTGAAGAAGCCTGAAATCATTGCGGCCTTGGAAAAGCAGGGTGCAACGCCATCGGGTAATTCGCCTGAAGAGTTCGCCAAGGAAATTCAGGAGCAATACGACTGGGCACACGATGTTGTCAAGAAAGGCAATATCAAGCTGGAATAAGCGCTTTTTGTCGTTCCATCAATACAAAAAACCGGCCTGAAAAGGCCGGTTTTTTGTTTCTGCCTAGAGGCTTTAGCCGCGATTGGCCTGCAGCACAGTCAGTGCGGTCATATTGATGATGCGACGTACCGTTGAGCTGTAAGTCAGGATATGCACTGGGGCATTGGCGCCCATCAGGAAGGGCCCGATGGCCACGTTGCTGCCGGCAGCCGTTTTGAGCAGGTTGTAGCTGATATTGCCGGCGTCCACGTTCGGGCAGACCAGCAAGTTGGCCGAGCCTTTCAGTGGGGAGTTGGGCAGGGTGCGGCTACGCAGGGCCTCGTCCAGCGCGCAGTCGGCATGCATCTCGCCATCAACCTGCAGGTCAGGGGCCTGTTCCTGAATCAACTTCAGGGCTTCGCGCATTTTGGGGCCCGACGCGGCCGAGTCCGAACCGAAGTTCGAGCGCGACAGCAGGGCCACTTTGGGCTCCAGGCTCAAGGTGCTGAGCATGCGGGCTGCTTCAATTGTGTATTCCGCTATTTCCTGCGCATTGGGGTCGTCATTGACATGGGTGTCGGTCAAGGCCACCGTGCGCTCGCCCAGCAACAGGATGTTCATCGCGGCATAAACGCTGGAACCAGGCTTGCGTCCGATCATCTCGTCGATGTAGCGCAAGTGGTTGTGATAAGAGCCGATCGTGCCGCAGATCATGCCATCGGCATCACCCAGGTGCACCATGGTGGCGCCGATCAGCGTCAGGCGGCGGCGCATTTCCACCCGTGCCATCTCTTTGCTGATGCCGCGACGGCACATTTTTTCCCAGTAGGTCGTCCAGTACTGGTGGAAACGGTCGTCAGACTCTGGATTGGTCACTTCAACGTCCACACCCAGGCGCAGGCGCAGGCCGAATTTTTTGATGCGGGACAGCAGGACAGCGGGGCGGCCCACCAGAATCGGATGAGCCAGTTTTTCGTCCACGATCACCTGCACCGCACGCAGCACACGCTCTTCCTCGCCCTCGGTAAAGACGATGCGGGCTTTGCCGCCTTCACGTACCAACTGCTTGGCAATGGCGAACACGGGCTTCATGAAGGCGCCCGAGTGATAGACAAATTGCTGCAGCTTGGCAATGTAGCCTTCCAGGTCTGCGATGGGGCGTGTCGCAACCCCTTCTTCCATGGCAGCCTGGGCCACGGCAGGGGCGATACGCACGATCAGACGGGGGTCAAAGGGCTTGGGAATCAGGTAGTCGGGGCCAAAGCTCAGGCCATAACCGCCATAGGCGGCCGCCACGGCTTCGTCCTGCTCTTCTTCCGCCAGCGCGGCAATAGCCCGCGCTGCAGCTTTTTCCATGCCGCGGGTAATGGTGGTGGCCCCCACATCCAGCGCACCGCGGAAGATGTAAGGAAAGCACAGTACGTTATTGACCTGGTTGGGGAAGTCGGAGCGACCCGTTGCCATGATAATGTCGTCACGAGCGGCCTTGGCCACTTCTGGCAGGATTTCAGGTGTGGGATTGGCCAGCGCCATCACAAAAGGACGGTCTGCCATTTTCTGCACCATTTCGGCTTTGAGTACGCCGCCGGCGGACAGGCCCAGGAACACATCGGCATCTACAATCACATCAGCCAGCTTGCGGGCTTCGGTTTCCTTGGCAAAACGGGCCAGTTCGGGCACTTGATGACCGGGGCGGCCTTTGTAGACCACGCCATCAATGTCAGTCACCCAGACGTTCTCTTCCGGCAGCCCCATATCCACCATCAGATCCAGGCAGGCCAGCGCGGCCGCACCGGCACCCGATGTGACGACTTTGATCTTCTTGATGTCTTTGCCGACGACTTTCAGGCCATTCAGAAAGGCGGCTGTCACACAAATGGCGGTGCCGTGCTGATCGTCGTGAAAGACGGGGATGTTCATGCGCTCGCGCAGTTTGCGCTCGACCTCAAAGCATTCGGGTGCCTTGATGTCTTCCAGGTTGATGCCGCCGAAGGTCGGCTCCAGACCCGCGATGATGTCAACCAGTTTGTCCGGATCGGTTTCATTGATCTCAATATCAAACACGTCCAGGCCTGCAAACTTCTTGAACAGCACGGCCTTGCCTTCCATCACGGGCTTGGAGGCCAGGGCGCCAATATTTCCCAGACCCAGCACGGCGGTACCGTTGGAGATGACGCCGACCAGATTGCCACGGCCGGTATAACGGAAGGCATTTTGCGGGTCAGCCACAATTTCTTCGCAGGCGGCAGCCACACCAGGGGAATAGGCCAGGCCCAGATCACGTTGGCTGACCAGGGGTTTGGTCGCGGCAATAGTCACTTTGCCGGGAATGGGAAACTCGTGGTAGTCCAGGGCGGCTTGTCGATCTACAGGTGAACTCATCGTGTCCTCTTGCTCAGGCGCCAAACAGATGTTTGGTGAAATCCAGGGAAGGTCTGGCCACTCGTACGCCAGTACCGGTTTTCAACAAGTGTAGATAATTAATCTGGCGCGGCTATTAGGGCTTATTATTACCCTATTAGTAAATGCTTATAGTGGAAGGTAAAGGCTTGGAAACAAACGATATCGCGCATCGCTTGGTGCAACGGCTCAAGTTGCGCCATCTGGCCTTGCTGATCGAGATTGAACGTCTGGGTTCACTGACCAAAGTGGCGGATTTGATGGCCATGAGTCAGCCTGCAGTGACCCAGGCACTGGCCGAGGTCGAGCAGGTGTTTGGTACGTCGCTGTTTCTGCGTTCCTCCCGGGGTATGGAGGCCACTGCACAGGGGCAGATTGTGATTTCACGCGCCCGGGCGCTGGTCCAGGACATGGAATTGTTGAGCCTGGATTTGCAGGCCCACAGCCGGGGGCGTCAGGCTCATTTGCGTTTGGGCGTGATTCCGCTGGTGTCCGGCAAGCTGGTGTCCACTGCTTTGCGGGCGACGCGTCCGCAGGGGCAGGTGGTGTCGGTCAGCATTACTGAGGGGCTGACAGAAACTTTGCTGGAGCAACTGCGCGATCATGCCTTGGATGCGGTGGTTGCACGCAGTTCCCCCGATCTGAATATGAAAGGGCTGCGCCATGAGGCCCTATATAGTCAGCAGCCGCGGCTGATTGCCAGCCGGGAGCTGGCGGGACGTCTGGGTCGCCGCAAACTGGACTGGGCGCAACTGCAGGACCTGGACTGGATTCTGGGACCACGTCATACCCCGATGCGACAGCAGGTAGCGAACCTGTTTTTGCGGGCTGGCCTGCCCGAGCCGGTGCCCAGCGTAGAAACATCCTCGCCCAAGTTGATCGGTGAGCTGATCGTAAACCATGCGCGTGCCGTGTCGGTGGTGCCTACTGAAATTGCCGAGGAACTGGTGCGGGTGTCGGGGGTGGCGATTGTGCCCTATTCCTTCGAGTGGGGCTTGGCACCCATTGCCCTGTTCACACGGATGGCGGGGCCCCAGCGTGCGGTGGACAAACTGTTTGCTCAGGAACTCAAGCGTGTGTGTACCGACAAGACGGTACCGCTGGAGCGAGGGGCCTTCTTTTACTGAAGCCGTGGATGTTGGGGAGCGGAGGGCGGCCCTGGAAAGGACGCCGCCCCCGCAGCCCCTGGTCAAACTGGCGTACCAAGGGGCGGGGGCGTTGAAAGGCCGATCAGCTGTGGCGCCGCTTGCCGGCTCCAACCCACTTATTGGTTGACGTACCAGATCATCTTGGTTTGCTGGTACTGGTCCAAGGCTTCCATCCCCTTGTCCTTGCCGCCAAAGCCAGACTGCTTGAAGCCTCCAAAGGGCGCCGTGATATCGCCTTCGGAAAACCCATTAATGGAGACCGTTCCAGCCTTGATCTTGCGAGAGACGCGCTGGGCTCGACGTACGTCATGGGTATAGATGGAGGCGGCCAGGCCATATTGGGTGTCATTGGCCAGTGCAATGGCTTCTTCCTCTGTGTCAAAAGTGCTCACGGCAAGGACCGGGCCGAACACTTCTTCCTGAAACAGGCGGTCTTGCGGCGTGATTCCGTCGAAAATAGTGGGTTCGATGTACCAACCGCTGCCCAGTTCGCTGTGAATCCGCCCACCATGAACCAATTTGGCATTTTTGCCCGGGTTCTTCAGAAAGCTGGCGACTTTTTCAAAGTGTGCCTGCTCGACCATCGGACCAATCGCGACCTCTGGGTCTGTAGGCAGACCCACTTTCCAGGATTCCAGGCCCTGCTTGAGTTTTTGCAGCAGCGCGTCTTTCAGGCTGCTGTGAACAATCAAGCGTGAGCCGCAGCTGCAGTTCTCGCTCATGTTCCAGAAGGCTGCCGCCAAAATGGAAGGCACGGCCTCGTCCAGCACAGCATCGTCAAAAACGACTTGCGGGCTTTTGCCGCCGCACTCGAGCACGACTTCTTTCAGATTGCTTTCCGCCGAGTATTTCAGGAACAGTCGGCCCACGTCGGTCGAGCCCGTAAAAGAGACGATGTCCACGTCTTCGTGGCGGCCGAGCGGTTCACCGACCTGTTCGCCCGTGCCCGTGACCAGAATCAGCGCCCCTTCAGGAATGCCAGCCTGGTGCGCCAGTTGCGTCATCCGATAGGCGCTCAGGCTGGTCAGCTCGGAGGGCTTCACAATTACAGAGTTACCGCATATCAGGGCAGGTGCCACTTTCCAGGCGTACATCTGGGCGGGAAAGTTCCAGGGCAGCACGGCTGCCACGACACCAATCGGCTCTTTGGTAATCAGGCCCAGTGCCTCGGAGCCGGTTGGAGAAATGCGACCAAAGCATTTGTCGGCGGTTTCTGCATACCAGCGGAAGGTGTCGATGGTGGCTGGCATATCGGTATTCAGGCATTCTGTGATGGGTTTGCCGGCGTCCACACAGTCGAGCGCTGCCAGCTCCTGGGCATGTTGCTCCAGCAAGGCAACCCACTTGAGCATGATTCTTTTGCGCTCAGCCGGAGATTGTGCCGACCACTCGCCAGACTCGAAGCTGGCCCGGGCCGCGTTGACCGCCGCCTGCACGTCAGCCGCCTCTCCCGAGGCGATTTTGCCAATGACCGCTAGATCAATGGGGCTGATGTTATCGAGCTGGGCCTGGCCGGCCGCCTGATGGGCGGGGATCAGGTGCGAGGCATGCAGCTTGCCGGCGCGGGCCAGTGCAAAGACGGATTCTATCTGCGTGGACATTCAGGCCTCCTGTGCCAGTTGGAAGGTGTTGAGTTGTGCCAGAAACTGATCGCGCTCCTCGGCCTCGACGGGCAGCAGCGGCAAGCGAACCTGGCCCACATCAATGCCATGGCGGATGCAGCCCAGCTTGGCTTTCTGGTTGTAGTTACCGGATTCCATGGCCGCGATCGCGGGCAGCATGGCGCTCATCATCTGGCGCACGCTGGCCCAGTCTTCACGTTCGGCCGCTTTCAACATTTGTACCTGTTCCGCAGGAAAGACGTTGGCTCCGCCGCTGATCCAGCTGCGAACGCCCCAGAACAAGAAGTCGGCTGCCTGATCGTCGCAGCCGCACACCACCTGAAAGTCAGGAAGATTGGCGTTCACCATGGCCACGACCCGGCTGAAGTTGCCGCTGCTCTCTTTGATACCCACAATGTTCTTGACCTGGGCCAGCTCGTAGACGGACTCCAGCTCAATCTGGATGCCAATGCGGGCTGGAAAGTTGTACATCACGATCGGCAGGTCGGTTGCAGCGGCCACTTCCTTGAAGTAGGCGATGACCTCATTTTGTCCGGGCAGGCTGTAGGGTGTGGGTGAGAGCATCAGCGCCTCGTAGCCCAGCTCTTCTGCCTCGCGGATGCGGCTGATGGCTTCGGCCGGTGACAGGGAGTTCACGCCGGCAATCAGGGTGGTGCGGCCCCGGCCGGTCTGCGCCACGATTTCCAGCACGCGGCGGCGCTCTTGTGCGCTCAAGGCGTAGTATTCTCCCGTCGTTCCGCAGGCCACGATGCCTCCCACGCCTGCTTCAATGAAACAGTTCACCAGACGTACCAGCGCGTCTTCATTTAACTGGTTGTTGGCGTCAAAGGGGGTAACGATAGGAACGAGAATTCCGTTCAGCTTCATGATGTCTCCAGATTATTAGGTGTTGGTCTATAGCGTTATTCAATGACTTTGCGGGTGAAGGCACTGAGGTAGGCCATCAGTGTCTCCGAGCCCTGCAAGGCCTTGTCGGGATCGCCGTCCTGAATGCCTTGAGCCAGGGTCAGATGGGCCTGCGCTCCGGCTTCCAGATCGCCTTCATATTGGTAGGCATACCAGAATCGTCGGCATTGAACGATCATGGGGGTGACGGCTTGTACAGCGAAGGTGTTGCGGCAGGCCTGATGGATCACCTCATCCAGATGCTGGTCTGCCAGCATGTAGGCGTCGATGTCTTTGGCGTCGGCGGCGTCTACCATGGTCTGTGCGTGAGCCAGCAAGGTGCTGCGCTGGGCCGGGGTGGCCCAGCGGGCTGCGCCTTGCACAATCAGACGTTCCAGGACCCGACGCGTTTCGATCAGGGTTAAATGCTCTGCTACGCGGATTTCGCTGACGCGCAGCCCGCGGCGTGGTTGCTGCTCGATCAGCCCCAAGGCCACCATGCGCATCAGGGCTTCGCGCAAGGGGGTACGCCCAAGGCCCGTCATTTCCACCAGATCACTTTCCACAATGGCCTGGCCAGGCTCCAGTTTGAGTGTGGCAATTAACTGCTCAATCGCTTGGTAGGCGACTTCAGCGGCACGAGAAGAGGGGGAGGGGGCGCTACTCACAGGGACTCCAATATAAAAAATGGCATTAGAAGCCGGATACTTGCTGGGGCAGCCAAGTGGCAATTGCCGGGAACAGGGCGACGATCAGCAGGGTCAGCAGTTGGGCAAGAATGAAGGGCAGAACACCCCGGCAAACCTGCCCGTAGCTCATGTCTTTCGGGGCAATCGACAAGAGATAGAAGATCGACGAGGCCAAGGGAGGCGTCAGGTAACTGGTCTGAATCACAACGATGACCATCACGCCAAACCATAAGGGGTCCAGGCCACTTGCCACAATAAAGGGCAGGAACAAGGGCACGCAAATGAGCACGTTGGCGGTCCAGTCCAGCACAAAACCCAGCAGGAACACAATAGCCAGAAACAGGATGATCGTACCGGTACTGCCCAGTCCCAGATCGCTGGTCAGCATTTGCACCAGTCTGGCGCCGCCATTGGCAGCAAACGCCCCGGTAAACATGGTGCCCCCGGCCACAATCAACATGATCATGGCGGTAATGCGCACGGTAATGCGCAAGGCGCCGCTAAAGACCGTCCAGTTGAACTGACGATAGAACATGCACAGAACAGCCGCAGCCGCAGCGCCCAGGGCGGCTGCCTCGGTGGGGGAGGCGATGCCTTTCATCAAGGAGCCCAATACAGCGATGATCAGCAGCATCATGGGAACCAGACCACGCATGGTGATACTGATTTTTTCTCCGATAGGCCGGCGCATGTCCTCGTCATCGGCTCGTGGGCCCAGCTCCGGCTTGAGCGTGGTGGCAATGAGGATATAGGCCACAAACATGCCAGTCATCAGCAGACCGGGAAAAAGCATGGCCGCAAACAATTCCCCTACCGGTACCTGGGCCAGGGAGGCATAGACCACCGCCACCACCGAGGGTGGAATCATGGTGCCTAACGATCCGCCAGCGCAGATCGTGCCTGCAATCAGGGAGTTGTTGTAGCGAAAGCGTTTCATGGCTGGAATGGCCATCAGCCCGACCATGATTTCCACCGCCCCGACCACGCCTGCGGCAGCGGCAAAGGTAGCCGCCATGGCGATGGTGGCAATGGCCAGCCCGCCAGGCAGTCCGCCCAGCCAAAGCTGCATGGTGCGAAACAGGCGTGCAGCAATGCCTGAACGCTCCAGCAAGGCGCCCATCAGCACAAACATGGGAATGGCCGACAGGATATGGTTGGTGGCCGCTCCGTACAAGGCGCCATACATCTGGTCAAAAATCATGGGGCCAAAGGCGTACCACCCTGCCAGAAAGGCGGGCAGAATCAAGGCAAATGCTACCGGCATGCCCTGAAAAATCAGCAGAAACAAGGCTGGGAACATCAGTGCGGCGACCCATAAATTCATGGCGTCACCTCCGTGTGCTCAGGGCCCGCTTGCTTGGCGGCACAGCGCACGCCATGCGCCAGCAGTTGCAGGGTAAAGGCGATCAGGCCCAGGGCGATGCAGGCGTAAAACGGCCACATGAGCGGAGCCCAGGGGCTGACCATCTCGACCTCATTCAGCTTCCAGGCCATCCAGGCTTTGTGAATGCTGACTTTGCTCAACACGGCAAACAAAGGAAACAGCACCAGCAGATACAGGACCAGGTCTGAAATGCGAGCAAAGGACTTGGGCAAGTGCTTGCGAACCACATCAATGCTGATGTGTTCGTTCTGGCGCATGACCCAGGCCGTGCCCAACAGGAAAATGGCACCGTTCATCATGTAGGCCACATCGAACGCCCAGACCGTGGGGGCATGCAGAACGTAGCGTGCAAAGACTTCCCACACCATGGCCGTAACCAGAATGGCTGCGGCCAGTTCTGCCAGCCTGGCGCTGGCAAGGGCGATCAAGTCGATCAGTTTTGAAATAGGCTGCAGCATGGCAGCTCTCCTTCAGAAAGTAGGACTTAGTCGCGGATCAGGTAGTTGCTTTCGCTGCGCCAGCGGTTCAGAAACCCATCGTAGTCGGCGAGCAGGTTTTTCATGTAGTCGTTGCCCGACTGTGCCTGGGCGTCGGCTTTCTTGTGAACCCAGTCATTACCGGCATCGGCCAACTGTTTGATGAAGGCAGGGTCCAGCGTAATGACCTCGTTGCGCCCCTGACGATACTTTTCCATGGCCTTGATGTCGGCGTTATAGAAGTAGTCCAGCGATTGGTGGGTGGTCAGCTCTGCGGCAGCCTCGATAAGCTGTTGCAGATCGGCGGGAACTTTGTCCCAGGTGTCTTGCTTGAGCACGACTTCCCACATGAAGGTGGGCTGGTGTACACCGGGCACGACGATATACTTGGCCGCCTGATGAAAACCTTCGGGCGTGTTCGAGGAGGGGGTGGCCCATTCCACCGCGTCTACCCCTTTGCGCTGCAACAGCGTGTAGGTGTCGCCAGGGGGCACAACCGTGGGAACGGCGCCGAAATAGTCTTTCATCACATCCGCCCAGGCGCCAGACGTGCGGTACTTCAGACCCTTCAGGTCCTCTGCGGTACGGATGGGGGTGTTGGAGTGGGCCATGACTTCCGTGGACCCCAAACCCACAATCATGGTTTTCAGCCCACTTTTGGCGCGCAGCTCCTGCAACTTTTCCTTGCCGCCGCCTTCATACAGCCAGACGCGGTACGCATCGGGCCCCATACCACCGGGATAGCCCGCAAAAATGGCATTGGCCGGGTCCTGATTGACCAGGTAGCTGGAGGTGGAGTGACCCGCTTCCACCACACCTGTCTCTACCGCTTCAAATACCTTGAGGGCGGGCACGATGACTCCGGCCCCAAAGGGTTGGATCTCAACGCGGTCACCCGTCATCAACTTCACATTCTTTGCAAAGCGCTCCAGAAAGTTCTGGTAGAACGGAGAACCCTCAGGTACGGAAGTGGGAACGCGCCAGCTGATTTCGGCCGCCTGTGCCAGGCTCATGCCGCCCAGTAAAAACAAGCCGGCAAGCGTGGATGCACCAAGTTTGGTTTTCATGTTTGTCTCCAGTGGTTTTTTTATCGTCCCGCTCTGTCAGGGGCCTGAGGCCATGGCGAGAGCATGGAAAGCATCTTAATATTTTATAAATATATTAACAACATATTTAGATTGGGGTTTGTCCTAAACCGTTGTGCAGGGCTAGCCGGTGGCTCAGGCAGACGGAGAGGCTTGGAGAGGGAGACCTGCGCCACTTGTTAAATAGCAGGTCGATGTGTACCGAGGAGCCTAGGGCGCGACGCACGCGGTGCGCCGGGGGAGGGATACGGATGAGGGGGCTTTTCGATGGCCCGCGAACGGACTGGATCGTGGGTTTGCGTGTTTCGGGTCTTTCGTCGCTGCGGTCTAGCTGATACACTTTGCGGCTGCTTTTCTGCGTGAAGCGCCGTGGGTGGTTGATAATCCGTCAGACGCGGTAAGGCCTAACCAGAAAGTGTGTTTGCGGTCATTTTGCAGTCGATGGGGCAGAACGGGGGCTTAACCCTCCCCTCTCGTTTGTGCTTATGTGTACGTGTCGACTCTGCATTGCTGGCTGGCAGAAACGCCCGCCGGGCCCATAGTTAAATGGATATAACTTTCCCCTCCTAAGGGAAGATTGCAGGTTCGATTCCTGCTGGGCCCGCCATTGCTGGGTAGGAAGCCGATCTGGCTGTATCGTCCGCCACGCTTCTTTTTGACACCCCAGACGTTCCCTCCTGATGTGATCCCTGACATTCTGCGCAGAATCGGGGGCTTGGCGTGTGTCCACCTCTTTTCAGGGAGCCAGCCTTGTCACGTGAAAAACAAGGCTGGCGGCAGACCCGCGCCCGGCGGGTCCGGCCAACAAGGCGGAAGATCGCAGTGGTGGCGAAAGCGCATCGCGCTAATGGAGAGGTCGCTTGCCTAGTTCCTTGAGCGAGTGACGGTGCGCGTTGGCTGCACTCCATGTGCTGACCGAGTTTCGTGTGGAAGACAGGTAGTCATTTAAATCCCCGCTCCAAAGTTTGAATCCCAGGCAACTTTCCCATTTGTCTTGCTGATAAAGCCAGTAAGTTTGGCAGACGGTGCAGCAAAACAGACTTTGTATTCCTTGAGCCCCGCAGTTTTCTGCCTGGGTGACGCGTTTCATATAGGTATGTTTTGGGGTGTGCGCCTTGGAAAGAGGCAGGTTTTGGCACAAAATGCACATGCCTTTATGGTCGATTTTGCCCACTTCTTGCTCCTTTTTAAATAAAGGCGATGAATAGGGTGTTTGAAAAAAGACTGCAAGCTACTTTCTACAAAAACTATCAAACTGAAAGCAAGCTAGTCAGACCGCATCTTACAAATCTTGATGTGTCTTGGGTAGTGTCACCTGTAAAAAAATATTTCGTTCGCAAACAGCCGTAAATCGAGGGGACCAGCAAGCCTTGGAAACGTTTGCTTATGCTCAGACATTGCCCGCTTGCCGCAGGGCTGAGGCGCGCTGCAACAAGTCTGCGCAGCTGCAAGGCATGCGAGCTTTCGCGCCTTGTGCTCAGTTGCTGGCTTTGGGGGCCGTCAGGGCGAAAGGGGCAGCGTACGTGTGGTTTACCGAGCCATCGGGCGGAAAACGTGTCATGGTTTGAAACCTGTTTTAATTTTGCCCAGTTTCGTTTTTATTTGAAATATATGCGGCTAAGCCCGGACTACACTGCCTTTATTTAGGAGGGATTAGCCATGAAAAACGACAAGGATTTTCTGGACAAGGACGAGATGTTTTCCTCGGATTGTCGGGATCAGTCGCCACCGTTTGTGAAACCTTGCAAACCTGATTCCATAGACGGTTTTTTCGACCGTTTCGCCAAGGCAGTGACACGCTTTGCCGGCTCTCCTATCATGTTTTCCGTTGCGGTGCTGGCTGTGCTGGTATGGGCCTTGTCCGGCCCTTATTTTAATTATTCGGAAACCTGGCAGCTAATTATCAATACCGGCACCACCATTATTACGTTTTTAATGGTGTTCTTGATTCAGCAAAATCAAAACAAGGACAGCAAGGCCATACACATCAAGCTCGATGAACTTATTATTTCCTTGACGGATGCCAATGAGCGTCTGATTGATGTGGAAGAGCTGGATGAGAAACAGCTCAAGAAGCTGGAGGCCTACTATTCTGCGATTGCCTTGAAGGCACGCCGCCGTCTGGATGGGGACGCATAAAGAAAAAGGGCCGTAAGGCCCTTTTTATTAAAGCATTTTGCTGCGTTGCTGCTCGGCCCGTGAGGCTCCGATTGGTGTTTCGACCTGTTTTTGCTCTTCCGGTGGGGGCAGCACGGCGGGAAAGCCCAAGGACTGAATCCAAAGTTCGCGTGACCAGCCTTGCGTATGGTAGAGGTGGTGACCTTCATCGGGCGCGACTGCATCATGGGCCTGTTTAAGCAAGGAGGCCAGTGTCTTGTCCTTGCTTTGTTCGCCAACCAGTCCAATCAACTGCCAGTTCAGGTGATCTTTGGTTTCGGCCAGAATGACACATTCAGAGGCCACCAGCTCAGCAGCGTTGGGGTCGCCCGCTTGCTTGGCCAGTTCCATGGCCTTGACCAGCGCCGTGGCGATATGCTTTAAGACTTGTCGGCCAGGAGTTTGCTTGGCAGGGTCCAGGTTCAGCTGCTCGAAAATACGCATTAACACTTGTTGATGTGTCATGGTTTCGTCCAGATAGCCTTCCCATTCTTTTTTCAGGTTCGGGTTCTGTGCGCAGGAGATGGCCGACTTATAGACTAGTTCCCCGCCTAATTCGGTTTCCAGGGCTTGATACAGAAGTTCATGCAGCTGTTCGGTGTTGGCTTTATGGCTTGTCATCGTTCGCTCCAGTCCAAAAGTTAAGGTAGGAAGCTTCACCTTAAAGGCTCTGGCGCTAACAGATTATGCGATTTGATGGGGAGTGATACGGGCTGTGAATGACGTAAGCCCCAGGTAACAAACGGCGTGTGTTCAGGTTGAAAAGGCTTATTGCCGATGACTGGCTAAAGCCCTTGCCGGCTTGTGGTAGGATTGTGCGCTTTATCGCAGTGACGGTGCCGGCTCAAAGGGCTGCCGCAGCGGGCTGCGACTCATTGTTGAACGCATCGTCTCGTCCGGCTGGGTGTTCTCCAGTGCCAGGCTGATGCACTGCAGCAGGGTAGTCATGACACTCCAAGGTTGGAAACGCCGCGTTTTTTACGTGGGTTTGTTTGAGTTTTTTGCTATTGTTTTTTCATCCTTCTTGCTGGCGTATTTTGCCGGGGGCAAGGCATCCGAGTCCGCCCCTATCGCTGTGGCGATCTCAGTCATTGCGATAGTCTGGAATTATGTGTTCAACACGGCGTTTGAACACTGGGAGGCCCGACAAACCGTCAAGGGCCGCAGCCTGTTACGCCGCAGTGTGCATGCCATTAGTTTCGAGGCCGGCCTGGTGGTGTTTATCGTGCCTTTGTACATGTGGTGGTATCAGGTTGGCCTGTTGGAGGCTCTGCGTATGGAAGTGGCCATTCTAGTGTTCTTCCTGATTTACTCCTTCATCTTCAGTTGGACGTTTGACCGTGTGTTTGGCTTGCCGGCCAGCGCCGCCTGAGCCTGGGGGTCGATGAAAAAGCCGCGTAAAGCGGCTTTTTTCTTATCCGGCCAGGGCTGGGCTTCCCGGTCTGTTCAGCCCAGTTCAGCTTGCCGGCGTGCCTGGCAGATGCGGGCGTGATGGATATCGGCCCATTTCACCAGTTCTCTCATGGGCGTCAGAAAGGACTGCCCCAGGTCAGTGAGTGTGTACTCCACGCGCGGCGGGACTTCCGCATAGAGCGTTCGCTGAACAAACCCGTCTGTTTCCAGGCGTTTGAGAGTCCGTGAGAGCATTTGGCGCGATATATCACCAATTTCCCGGCCTAGCTCATTAAATCGCAGGGTGCCTGGCGCCAGGGCTTCCAGAATCAGCAGGCTCCACTGGTCGCCAATGCGATCCAGCACATCTCGAATGGGGCAGGGCTGCGCAAATTCTTCTTGCAAAGGACGGGGAGCGGGTGGAGCAGTGCTCGATGAGGGCATGGCTGAGGATCTTCCTGGGTTCAATAGTCACCTTCGTGTGACCTGGTCTGGCCGATGTGACTTCTTGTGGTCGCTCAAAAAACTGTCTAGCATCACACTTAATGGTCTATTTTATAGACCAGGTCTTTATTTGAGCACACAAGGAGCGTTTATGTCTCGTATTGCATTGATAGGGGCTTCTGGCGAAGTCGGCTCACGCCTGTTAAAAGAGCTGTCGGATCGTGGTCATACGGTGACAGCGATTGCCCGCCATCCCGAAAAAATAGTCAGCCTGCCCAATGTCAGGGCTGTTCAGGGTGATGTGAATGATCTGGATGGATTGATCGCACTGTTGAAAGGACACGATATTGCGGTCAGCGCAGTTCGTTTTGTGTCCTCAGATCCTTCCAAGCTGATTACGGCGGTTCGGGCGGCCGGTGTGCCGCGTTATCTGGTGGTGGGTGGCGCAGCCAGTCTGGACGTGGCCCCCGGTCAGCGATTGATTGATCAACCTGCCTTCCCGGA
Source organism: Alcaligenes sp. HNGD-HTN06 (assembly GCF_049932565.1). Lineage (NCBI taxonomy): Bacteria > Pseudomonadati > Pseudomonadota > Betaproteobacteria > Burkholderiales > Alcaligenaceae > Alcaligenes > Alcaligenes sp. HNGD-HTN06. The sequence continues at coordinate 833,998 of NZ_CP187782.1, forward strand.
TGCTTATCGAGCCGAGGCGCTGGGTGGCATCGCCTTTCTGGATCAACTGCGTCAAGAAAAAGAGCTGGACTGGACGTTCTTGTCGCCCTCCGCCGAGTTTGGCCCCGGCCAGCGCACGGGCACGTTCCGTATTGGTACAGACAGTCTTTTGGTGTCCGACCAAGGCAGCAGGATTTCTTACGAGGATTACGCCGTCGCGTTGGTCGACGAAATTGAGCGACCGGCTCATTCGCGACAGCGCTTTACCGTCGGTTATTGAGCCAGGAGCGGGATAGTGGGAGGATGTGATCTGATGGGTATCTCCAATTTTGTGGGCGGGCTTTTTCTGGTTGGGCACAAATGCAGCGTTGGCTGTCAATTCGCAAACTCGTGATGGGGGCAGGAAGAACGCCATCGTAAGTGAGTGATCGATTTTTACGATAGCGTCTTTAAACCGTACCGTATCGGGTTCAGGAAGCCGTGTTTGTCGCGCCGAGGACTATATCCAGCCCCATCCGCAAGCGCCAGACGGCAAGATCATGGAGCATTGGGTGGTGATTCAGGCTGTGCCGCAGGCCACCATTACTATCAACACCCTGTTTCAAGCCCAGTTGCGTGGGCTTGATGCTCTGCGCCGGTGTAAAGAGGGCGTATGGGTACCAGAAATAAAAGACCCGCCATCACTGACGGGTCTTTTTGTTGTAGGGGCAGTTAAAAGGACTGTTTTACGGACCAGCGTTTTTGCTGTTGTTTGGCAGGGTTTCACGTCCGGCCGCCTAAGCCGTCTGCATCCTGATCTTGGCTTCGCGGATCGGCAGATTGACGATGGCGGCCAAGGTGGCCAACGCAATATCGGCCCACCACATCCAGCTATAGTCCCCGAATCGGGTCAAGGCAATACCGCCTAGCCAGGCCCCTAGAAAACCGCCAATCTGGTGTGAGAACAAGGCCAGACCAAACAAAGTAGCCAGATAGCGTGTGCCAAATAGCTTGGCGACAATATTGGCCGTCGGCGGCACGGTAGCCAGCCAGGTCAAGCCCAGGCCCACCGCAAAAATATAGAACACCAGATCGGTTTTGGGCATCATCAAGTACCACAGAATCAGTACGGCCCGCGACGCATACATCAATGCCAATACGTATTTGCTGCGCCAGCGGGCAATGCAGGAACCGGCGGCAATGCTGCCAAAAATGTTTGCCAGACCAATCAGTGCCAGCGACCAGCTGGCTACCGAAGGGGGCAGGCCGCACAGATCAATTTCGCCCGGCAGATGCGTGACCAGAAAGGCAATATGAAAGCCACAGGTGAAAAACCCCAGGCTCAGCAGCAGGTAGCTGCGGTCTTTCATAGCATTTTTGAGGGTCTGGGTCAGGCCTGGCCCGCTGGCAGGCGGTGCCGGCGTGAAGGCCACTGCTTTCTGGGCCTTGTTGCCCACGCTGAGTTTGCGAATCAGTGGCAAGGTCAGCAATGCCGTTAGCGCCAGGACCCAAAACGTGGACATCCAGCCGACCCAGCCGATCAGTTTTTGAACCACAGGTGCAAAGACAAACTGGCCGAAAGAGCCGCCTGCATTGATCAGACCCGACGCCTGTCCACGCGCATGATCGGGAATGCGCTGGGCGGCGGCACCAATCAGCGTCGAGAAGCTGGCGGCGCCCGAGCCGATATTGGCCAGCAGCCCCAGCGTCAGTGTCAGGCCCAGGCCGGTGCCAATAAAAGGGCTTACCGCGCAACCCAGAGCCAGAATCAGCAGGCCCGCGATCAGTACCCGATCGGGGCCCCAACGGTCAGAGCACGCACCGGCAATCGGCTGGATTGCGCCCCAGGCCAGTTGCCCCACGGCCATGGCAAAGCTGATGGACAGGATGCCCATGCCGGTTGCTTTATCGATGGGGCCAACGAACAGGCCAAAGGATTGACGGATCCCCATAGTGACCATCAGGATGCCAGCAGCAGCCAGGGTCACCGTCATGACGGCAGGCTGGCGCAAAGATTGAAACATGGGGTCCCCTCTGATTATGCAGGCCTGAATTATCTGGCGAAAAGCCAGGCCGGTGCAATCACCTGGCCGGATCTGACGCGACTGGGCGGACAGTGTGGCTACATCTTGCCGCCCGATGCGCTCAGCCTTTTTCCAGACCGGCCTGTACCGGGCGCGCTCCCAGCACGTCGATCAGTACCTGGGGATGAATACCCAGCAAATAACCGCGTCGTCCGCCATTAATGTAAATGGTGTCGAACGCCAGCAATTCTTCTTCTAACCAAACGGGCATGGCTTTACGGGTAGCAAAGGGTGAGGTGCCGCCGACCAGATAGCCGGAATGCCGCTGGGCGACTTCGGGTTTGCAGGGGGCAATTTTTTTTGCCCCGGTTTGCCGAGCCAGGTTTTTGGTGGAGACTTCGCGGTCGCCGTGCATGACGATAATCAAGGGTTTGGCGTTTTCATCTTCCATGATCAGGGTCTTGGCGACCCGGTGCAGGTCCAGGCCCAACTGGGCTGCCGCTTCCATGGCTCCGCCGTGGTCGACATAGTTGTAGCTGTGCTCGCTAAAGGAAATGCCTTTTTTACGCAGCCACTGTGTGGCCGGTGTTTCGCTGACGTGTTTTTCTTTTGCCATATCGTGCTTGGGCGCTCAGGCGCGTGGGTGATGGGCCGCGTGCAGTGCTTTCAAGCGTTCACGCGCCACATGAGTATAAATCTGGGTGGTGGAAATGTCGGCATGTCCCAGAAGCATCTGCACCACGCGCAAGTCCGCCCCATGATTGAGCAGATGAGTGGCAAAGGCATGGCGAAGAACATGCGGGGACAAGGGGGCCAGGATACCGGCCTGGAGTGCATATTTTTTGACGATCAGCCAAAAAGACTGTCGGCTCATGCAGGTGCCGCGACCGGTAATAAACACAAAGTCGCTGCGCCGCTGTCCCAGTAAAGCGGGTCGGGCTTCGCGTAGATACCGGTCGACCCAGTGCATGGCTTCCTGCCCCAGGGGAACCAGCCTGTCTTTGCCTCCCTTGCCTTGGTCAATACGCAGTACGCCATCACTCAGGCTCAGGTTCTGCAAGGGTAATTCAGTCAGTTCGGTGACACGCAAACCGCAGGCATACAAGGTCTCCAGCATGCAGCGGTCGCGCAAGCCCAGGGGATGGTGGATATCTGGTGCGGCCAGCAGACGCTCGACCTGTTCTTCAGACAAGGTATGCGGGACGCGCGGCGCCTGACGGGCACTGCTCAGTTCCAGGCAGGGGTCGTCCTGGCGCATGCCTTCCTGTACCGTCCAGTTGTAAAAGCGACGCAAGGTGGCCAGCCGCCGGTTGGCGGTGCTGGCCTTGCTCTGATCGGCTTGACTGGCCATCCATTCGCGCAAATCGCTGGCTTGCAGCTGTTCCAGGGCTTTGCCGTCGCGTTCGCGCTGCGCCCATTCCTGCAGGCGTTCCAGATCCTGCCGATACGCCTGCTGCGTGTTGGCGGCTAGGCCGTCTTGCAACCAGAGCATGGTGATGAAATCGGATATCAGACTGGCTGGCGTCATGAAAGAAAAGTGCTCAAGCGTGGCGGTCAGCGTGCCGTGGGCAACGCGGATCACAGGGGAAAGCCGCCATGCTATCACTCTCGGATGATGAACTTCATTCGGCAAGGGGCGCTGACTTGCGCTATATACCTATATATATTTCCTGATTATACTCATGCCCTACACCCGTTCCGGAGGAGAAAATCATGTTCAAACGTGTCGTATCGGTAGCCGCCTTATCCCTGTTTCTGCAAGGCACAGCCCAAGCCGATGAGTTGGTGGTGGCCGCTGCTGCCAGCCTGACCAATGCCTTCAAGGAACTGGCAGGCCAGTTTGAGGCTGAAAACCCGGGCACCAAAGTGCTGACCAGCTTTGCCGCCTCGGACGTGTTGCTGCAGCAGATCATCAACGGTGCCCCCGTGGATGTGTTCGCCTCGGCAGATCAGAAGGCCATGAACAAGGCCGAGCAGGCCAAGGTGCTTGACCCTGCTACACGCAAGAATTTTGTACAAAATCAGGTTGTGCTGATTGTGCCTGCTGACAATCCTGCCAAAGTGACCAATGCCGGCGATCTGGGCAAGCCCGAAGTCAAGCGCGTGGCTTTGGGCAACCCTGCTGTCGTCCCCGTTGGCCGCTACACCCAGGCGGCTTTGGAAAAAGCCGGGCAGTGGGAAGCCGTGAAGCAACGCGAGATTCTGGGGCAGAATGTGCGCCAGGTGCTCGATTATGTGGCTCGGGGGGAGGTGGAAGCCGGGTTTGTTTTCGCAACGGATGCTGCCATCATGAGCGACAAGGTTCAGGTGCTGGAAGTACTCAAGACGACCGAGCCGGTCACTTACCCCATCGCGCTGGTCCAGCGTGATGGTCGTCACGACAAGGCGCAGGCCTTCCAGGATTTCGTCATGTCCGAGTCTGGCCAGGCAGTGCTGGCAAAATACGGTTTTGCCCAACCTTGACAGGATATTGATTGCAGGATGACTTCACTTTGGATTCCCCTGAGCCTATCGCTCAAGGTCGCCGGTTGGGCGACCCTGCTGGCCTGTGTGCTGGGTATAGGGCTGGCCTATGCCCTGTCGCGCTGGCAGTCGCGCTGGTGCGATCTGCTCGACTCCGTCCTGACCTTGCCCATGGTTTTACCCCCTACGGTGATCGGCTATTACTTGCTGGTTCTGCTGGGCCGGCGCAGCAGTGTGGGTCAGTGGCTCTCCAGCATGGGGATTGAACTGGTTTTTACCTGGCAGGGGGCGGTAATAGCTGCGACGGTGGTCGCTTTCCCGATGATACTGAAAGCGGCCCGCGCCGCGTTTGAGGATGTGGACCCGCGTTTGGAAAATGCTGCCAGTGTGCTGGGCCTCAAACCCTTGGCGATCTTCTTTCGTGTCAGCCTGCCTCTGGCGGCGCGTGGCATTATGGCCGGCGTCTTGCTGGCCTTTGCCCGTGCCCTGGGCGAGTTTGGGGCGACCTTGATGATTGCCGGCAGCATACCGGGTCGTACCCAGACCATGTCGATTGCCATTTACGAGGCCGTCCAGGCGGGCGAGGATCAGCAGGCCCTGGTGCTGGTGGCGATTATTTCAGTGACGTGCGTACTGGTCTTGTGGAGTACCAGTGCGCTGTCACCACGTCATGTGCGTCGTAAAAGAGGGATGCAATGAGCCTGACGGTACAGATTCAACGCAGCGTGTTCAGCGAGGCGCGCCGCTTCGAGCTGAATATACAGATTCAGACCGAAGCCCGTCATATCGCCCTTTATGGGCCTTCGGGTTCGGGCAAGTCTTTGACGGTGCAAAGTGTGGCCGGTTTGTTGCGCCCTGAGCGTGGCCGCATCCAGATTGACGGGCAGCTTTATTTCGATTCCGAGGCAGGCATCAATCTGAAGCCGCGCGAGCGCCGGGTCGCTTATCTGTTTCAGGATTATGGTCTGTTTCCGCACCTGACTGCTGCACAAAATATCTGCTTTGGCCTGAACAAGGGTTTGTTCAATCGCTCTGTACGGACCCTGCCCGCCGCCGCCCAGCGATGGGTCGAAGCGTTTGAGCTGGAGTCGGTGCTTGGCAGCTACCCGGCCCAGTTATCAGGCGGGCAAAAGCAACGCTGTGCCTTGGCACGGGCCCTGGCGCTTGAACCGCGGTTACTGTTGCTGGATGAGCCTTTGGCTGCGCTGGATCAGGACTTGCGCAGCCGTTTGCGCGCCGAGCTGGCCCAGTTGCAAAAGCAGATTGATATTCCTACCATCCTGATTACCCATGACCCCGAGGATGCCCGAGTGCTGGTCGAGGAGGTCTATCGCATTCGGGATGGGCGCGTCCTGGAGTGCTGTGCCAGCGCGGACTTGAGCGCGCTTACAGCGTAGCAATCATCACACTGGACGCTTTGAACAGGGCATAGGCTGCCTGGCCTGCTTTCAGTTGTAGATGCTCGGTGCTGTCCAGCGTGATGCTGGCAGTGACTGTCAGGCCCTGTGGCAGCTCCAGGCGGACTTCGGCATTGACCGCACCGTTAATGACATCCGTAATCGTGCCAGGCAACTGATTGCGTGCGGAGAGCGTGCTGCGTGTGTCACTGGTCCCAATCATGATCGAAGACGATTTCAGAAAGGCCAGCACTTTCTGTCCTTCGCGCAAGCCCAGGTTCTCAGTGCTTTCATGGGTGATGGAGGCCACAACCGTTTGGCCCTGGCCAATGTCCACATGAATTTCATCGTTGACGGCACCGGCCTTGATCGTGGTGACGATGCCGGGAAGCTGGTTGCGAGCCGAGGTTTGCATAATCATGGTTTGGAGTAACTCCATCTGAGTGGCTACGGTAGGCATCAAACGGCCAATACGGTTCATGAAACGCTGGTGCAGCCGGTCATAGGTCTGATAGAGCTCCAGCAGTTCTTCGGCTTTTGGGGTCAGGGTGGCACCGCCGCCGCGATGGCCTCCGGTGCTGCGCAGCACCAGGGGTTCGCCCGCCATATTGTTCATGATGTCGATGGCGTCCCAGGCCGCCTTGTAGCTGATGCCAATATGGCGAGCCGCGGCAGAGATCGAGCCTTGCTCAGCAATGGCAGCCAGCAAAGCCATGCGGCGTGCGCTGCCCCAGGTATGGTCGCCAGTACGCAGCGACAAGCTGCCGGTTAATTCAGTGTTGGGGGTGTTTGAGCTAGACATGGTGCTAAGTGTAAGTGCGGGAACAAACAAGTGATAGAGCGTCGGTACAATGGCCCGGTCAGCGCTGCTTGCTGTTCTGTTTTCTTGCAACCTTAACTGGTTTTTTCTATGTACGACACCCCTGCCGTTTCCCTGGCTCATTTGCAGACGCTTAACAGTGCGCAGACGATTGTTTTGACGGTGAACAAGCGTTATGCGCGTCGCCTGCTCGGGCACCTGTCGGCTCGTCTGGCCGGTGCCGGGGGAACAGTGGCGGTACCGGAAATTGTGCCCCTGGGCGCCTGGCTGGCACAGGCCAGTGATCAGCTGTGTTTTTCCGAACAGTGGCAGCCTGCGGCGCACCAGATGGATCGCTTCGCTGCCTTGCAGCGATGGGAGCACAGCATCGAGCAGTGCGAGGAAGAGGGCTATTTTCTGGATGTGGGCCAGGCAGCGCGGCTGGCGTGCGAGGCCGACACCTTGCTGGATGAATGGAATATCGAGCTCAAGCCCGGCGAAGCCAGTGTGGACTTCGAACGCTTCATGCAGTGGCGCGCTCACTATCGGCAAAGCCTGGCGCAGGCGGATCTGGATGACGCCAATCTGGCTGCGCAACGCGTCTTGGCCGCCGTGCAGGCCGGCGCCTTGCATATTCGTCATCGCCATATGGTGCTGCACGGTTTTCACGAGTACTCGCCGCGTCTGCAAAGTCTGTTGAGCGGTTTGCAGCAATTGGGGGTCGAGATTTTGCGCCTGGAGCATGAAGAGCCTGTGGCCACGGAGGTCCATCGGGTGCAGGCGCAGGATGCGGATACCGAATGGCGTCTGGCGGTCCAGTGGGCGCGGCGCCAATTGGACGAGGACCCCAGTCGCACCGTGGCGATTGTGGCAGCGCAGCTGGAAACACAATTGCCACTGGTGCACAGGCTCTTGCGGCAGGCCATGCACACGGATCAGGGGGCCTTGCCCTATAACGTGGCCGCGGCCCGCTCCCTGGCCGATTGGCCGGTGGTGGCCGCGGCCCTGGCCTGGCTGCAAGCCTTGTTTACCCTGGCGACCCGGGGACAGGCGGAACCGGCGCTGCTCGGACAGGCGTTGCGTCTGGGCGCCTGTCAGGCGGAACAGTCCGAAGCGGGTGGCCGCGCCCGTATTGACAAGGCGTGGCGTGACAATCGCATCACCCGGGTCAGTCGCACAGAGTTCGCTGACATGCTCAGCTTCCACACGCCCGAGCTGGCCCTGGCCTGGAACCGGGCCATGGATCGCTTTGCAGCGGTGTCCAGCGGCGCTCAAGGAGTGGATGCCTGGGCCTCAATCATGCGTCAGTGTTTGGAAGCCCTGGGCTTTCCAGGAACCTCGATGCTGGATAGTGCTCAGTTCCAGACCTTGGAGGCTCTGGAGGCCTTGCTGCTGCAACTGGCGCAACAGGCACCTGTCCTGGGGCGTGTCAGTCCTCTGAAGGCGCAAAGCACGCTGGCCCGTATGGCCCGGGAAAATTTGTTTCAGCCGCAGCGCGACCCGCGCTCCCGACTGGACGTACTGGGTTTTCTGGAAGCAGAGGGCGGGCGTTGGGACGCTGTGTGGGTGCTGGGCCTGACCGACGATATTTTGCCTGCCGCCGTCAAACCGAATCCCTTGATTCCGGCTCAGGTTCTGCGTCGTGTACAAGCCCCCCGCAGTACGCCCGAGCGTGAGCTGGAGTGGGCTCGCTGGATATTGAGTGCATTGCTGCGCTGCGGAAAACAGGTGTTGTTAAGTGCCCCTTTGCATCAAGGTGAGCAGGCGCTGCGGCCCAGCCCCTTGATTATGCAGTGGCCCGTGCTGGACATGCCCTGGGCGGTGCAGGCAGGGTCCGCAGCCGCTCAAGAAGCGCTGCTCGACGAACAGGGGCCAGGCCTGCAACAGGAAGAACGCATACGGGGCGGGATCAGTGTGTTGGATACGCAGGCCCGCAATCCCTTATGGGCGTTTGTGAAGTTCCGTCTGCATGGACAGGCACTGCCGGATTACGCCCGTGTGGGCGATATGAATACACGCGGCATGTTTCTGCACCGTGCCGTTGAATTGTTTTGGCTGCGCGTGAAAGATCAGGACTGTTTGCATGAACTGATGGGCGGGGGTTCACTGCAGGACGTGGTGCAATCGTGCATCGATCAGGCCGCCCAGGAAGAACTGGCAGATTACGGTCCGGTACTGCGCAGTCTGGAGATGGAGCGCGGCCGTGCAGTCTTGTGCGAGTACGCGCATCAGGAAGCTCAGCGCCCCCCATTTGCGTTGGGCGCGACGGAGCACGAGTTGCGGTGGAGTCGGGGTCTGCTGAGCCTGAACCTGCGTCTGGACCGTCTGGATGATCTGGTCGGGGGTGAGCAGTTGCTGCTGGATTACAAAACCGGCATAGGCGAGCTGAGGCCGGACAAGGACTGGCTGCGGCCCAGACCAGTGAATCTGCAATTGCCGTTTTATGCCGCGGCTCTGCAAGACGAGGGGCGCACGGTCAGTGGGCTGGCTTTTGTGCGTCTGCACGCTCGTCAGGTAGGCTTGAGCGGCTTGGCTGCGCCCGGCATGGATATTGACGGCCTGACCGAACTGGAAAGCGCGCAGCAATGGACGGCGCAGATTGCACAGTGGAAGCAGGCGGTCGAAGGACTGGCTGATGAGTTCCTGCAAGGGCAGGCTGCCAATCGAATCTGGAACCGCAACGATTTGCTGTATTGCGATGTTCTGCCTTTTTTACGCTTGTTTCAGGAAGACCTCCAGGATAATGGAGGCGAGGTGTGATGCTGACAGTCCCTAGCGATAGTGCCGCCCGAGCCCGGGCCCTGGACCCCGACTCCTCTTTTCTGGTGCAGGCCCCGGCCGGTTCGGGCAAGACGGAGTTGCTGACCGACCGGATTCTGGCTTTGCTGGCGCGTGTGCAGCGGCCAGAAGAAATCGTGGCGATTACCTTTACCCGCAAAGCCGCTGCTGAAATGCATGCGCGCGTGCTGGAGAAGCTGGCCGCAGCCCATCAGGAACGACCGTCCGAGCCCTACCGGGTACGCAGTTGGGAACTGGCGCGTGCCGCCATGCAGCGCAATCAGGAGCAGCAATGGGATTTGCTCGCGTATCCGGCGCGTTTAAGCATTCGCACCATCGACTCTCTGTGTGCTCATCTGGTGCGCGCCATGCCCTGGATTACGGGGCTGGGCGGCGTGCCGGCCATCACGGACAAGGCCCAAGAGCATTACGAAGCAGCCGCCTGGGCCACGCTTGAAATGGCTGAAAGCGTGCCCAGCGTGGCCCGTTTCCTGGAACATATGGATGTGAATCTGCTGCAGGCGCAAGCCTTGTTGGCGAGCATGTTGGCCAGCCGGGATCAGTGGCTGCCTGCCGTAGGGCAGGGTGGCGATGTGGCCTTTTTGCAGGACAGCTTGCGCGAAGTGGTGGAGCAGCAGTTGCAGCAGTTAAGCGACGCTTTGCCGCCGGGCTGGGCGCAGACACTGGCACCTGTGGCCTGCTTTGCAGCCTCGAATCTGGAGGCGGGCGATGTGTTGGCCCTGGCCGATTGGCAAGGCGATCCGCTGGCCCCGGTCATGGAGGACGTGCCGCGCTGGCGGGGATTGGCTGCCTTGTTGCTGACCGAGACGGGGAGCTTGCGCAAAAGCCTGACAGTGCGCAACGGCTTCCCACCCAAAACCGCACAAAAAGAAATCCTGACGGAATGGTTGGGCAATTGTCTGGGCACCGAACCCTGGATAGCCCGTTTGGCCAGTGCGCGGCTTTTGCCCGAACAGTATTCTGCTCAACAGCAAGAGGTTCTTGCCAATCTGATACAGGTCCTGTGGTTGGCTGCGGCGCAGTTGAAACTGCGTTTTGCGGAAAAAGCTGAGGTCGATTTCACCGAAATTGCGCAACGTGCCTTGCAAGCCCTGGGCGACGCCGACGAGCCGGGCGAGCTGCTGTTGCGGATGGACCGATCCATACGTCATTTGCTGGTGGACGAGTTTCAGGACACCAGCCAGTCCCAGGTACAGTTGCTGGAGCGTCTGACCAGTGGCTGGGAGCCGGGCGACGGACGCAGCCTGTTTCTGGTGGGCGATCCCATGCAGTCCATTTACCGTTTCCGCAAAGCGGAAGTCGGTTTGTTCCTGCAAGTCTGGCAAGCTCGACGACTGGGCGAGGTTGAGCTGGAACCACTGAATCTGAGCAACAACTTCCGTTCGCATCCGCGCTTGGTGGAATGGGTGAACCAGGTGGGGGCGCAACTGTTTCCGGCTCGCCCCGACCCGGATTTGGGGATGGTCACTTACGAACACTCGACGGCTTTCAAACCTGATATACCCGAGTGGGCTGTGCATTTTCACCCCTGCTGGCACTTTCGCGTTGCGCGGGGTGAGGATGCCATGCCGTCTCAGCAGGCGGCTCAAGAGCGTGCGGTACAAGAGGCCGTTCAGTGTGCCGCGCAGGCCCTGGAACGCTACCAGGATAGCGAGCATCCGGTGGCCATTTTGGTGCGGGCACGCTCACATTTGCACGGCCTGGTGCGCAAGCTGGGGGAGCAGGGCATTCCCTGTCGTGCCGTGGAGCTGGAGCCTTTGCAACAGCGCCCCGTGGTGGCGGACCTGGTGCAATTGGTGCGTGCCTTGGCACATCCGGCCGATCGCCTGGCCTGGCTATCCGTCTTGCGCTCGCCGCTGATCGGCTTGCGTCTGGAGAGTTTGCATCGCCTGTGTGCGCTGTATCCCACGCAGACCTTGGCAGAGCTGAGTTCTGGCCTCAGTGCCAGCCCCGTCATGCACGGTGAGCTCCAGCAGGCCCAGGCGCAAACGGGTCGACAGGAGCTCTCATCTGACGGCGGTAACGCTGTTACTGCCCGCCCGGAGCGTTTTTCTCATCCTTCACGTTTTCAGGACTGGGACGCGGATGAGCGTGCGCGTCTTTTATTTGCCTGCCAGATCTTGCTGGACAGGGGCAATCGCAGTGGTTTGATGCCCTTTGCGGCTTGGGTGCAGGAATGCTGGACGCGTCTGGGCGGGCCGCAAGTCTATCCAAGTCTGGCCGATCAGGCCGACGCTGAGCAAGTGTTGCGTTTGCTGGAAGAGCTGTGCCCTTATGGCCCGCCCGATCAGCAGCAGTTTCAGGCCCGTGTCGAGTCGTTGTACGCCACCCCACAAGGCACGGGTAAGGCAGTGGAGGTGATGACGATTCACAAGTCCAAGGGTCTGGAGTTTGAAACAGTGATCTTGTTTGGGCTGCACAAGCAGTCGGCCAACGATTCCGAACCCTTGATTCGCCTCGAACACAGTGCCGACCGTCTGATCTTGGGGCCTATCAGCCACAAGGGCAGCGAGCAGCGCGATCCCGTGTCTCAATTTTTGGCCGCGCGAGAGCGTATACGGGCCGAGCAGGAAAGTCATCGCCTTCTGTATGTGGCGCTGACACGCGCCCGTCAAGAGCTGCATTTATTTGGTGAGCTGAGCATTACCCAGGACAAGGGGCTGCGTGAACCGGATGGCCGCTCTTTGCTCAGTCGCCTCTGGCCTGTGCTGCAGCAGCCGCAGGCTCCTGTGTGGCAAGCCGAGCAGGGCAGCCAGCACGAGGAGCCCGGGCAAGGCCCTGCTGCACTCTTGCAGCGTGTGGTGAGCCTGCCCGCCGCGCCGCCCGAGCAGTTGCAGACTGCCAGTTCGTCATATCAAAGCTGGCAGTGGTCTCTGGATACGACTCATGAAAAAGCCATTGGTACGGTTGCCCACGACTGGCTGGAAAAGCTGGGCCGTGAAGGTCTGGACCCGTGGCCGGTAGAACGTTTGCAGCAAAGCCGCACAGTGATGCGTCGGCAGTTGTTGCGGGCCGGGGTGCCTTCGACCTATCTGGATGACGCTGCCCAATCTCTGTTTGAAGCGATTATCGCAACGGTACAAACCGAGCGTGGCCGCTGGTTGCTGGGTGTCAGCCGGGCTTACCGGGAATGGTCCTTGCTGGACGTCAGTGGCCGGGTGTCGATTATCGACTTGGCCATCTCGCAGGAGGATCACTGGCTGGTGGTGGATTACAAGACCGGGAGACCTGCCGAGCATGAAAGCCTGGACGATTTCAAGGCCCGGATGCTGGATCGCTATGCACCACAATTGCAGCGTTATTGCGAACAGGTGCAGGCCCTGGACGGGCGTCCCGCGCAGGCTGCGCTTTATTTCCCGCGGGCTGATCTGTGGCTGCCATATTAATGCTACACTACTTGTCGGCGGGCCCCTCCGCATGGTTCGGCGGTGAATCTGGTCAGGTCGGGAACGAAGCAGCCACAGCCGTGCAGAATCAGTGCCGGAGTCAGGCTCGCCACTTCATTTGCTTGTCGGGTTACACGCGCCCGGTCTATCTGCTTCCCTTCAGCACCGAATCCGGTACACTTTTCCTTTCGCTTATTTGTATTGATGGTTCACGCCGTCCGGAATTCGCATGACCTATCTCGTTCTGGCCCGCAAGTGGCGCCCTCGTTCCTTTGACACCCTGGTGGGTCAGGACCACGTGGTGCGCGCCTTGACCCATGCCCTGGATACCCAGCGCCTGCACCACGCCTGGCTGTTTACGGGCACACGCGGTGTGGGCAAGACCACCTTGTCGCGCATTCTGGCCAAGTCGCTCAATTGCGAAACCGGCATTACCTCCAAGCCTTGCGGCGTGTGCCGCGCTTGTACCGAGATTGATGCTGGCCGCTTTATTGATTACGTGGAGCTGGATGCGGCGTCCAACCGGGGCGTGGAAGAGATGACCCAGTTGCTGGAGCAGGCGGTCTACGCCCCCAGCTCGGGTCGTTACAAGGTCTACATGATTGACGAAGTTCACATGCTGACCGGGCACGCCTTTAACGCCATGCTCAAGACGCTGGAAGAACCACCTGCGCACGTCAAGTTCATTCTGGCCACGACGGACCCACAAAAAATTCCGGTCACGGTCTTGTCGCGCTGTTTGCAATTTAATCTGAAGCAGATGACCGTGCCTGCGATTGTGGGGCATTTGCAGGACATTCTGACTCAAGAGGGCATGCAGTTCGAGCTGCCTGCCTTGCGTTTGCTGGCTCAGGCTGCCGATGGGTCCATGCGCGATGCCTTGTCGCTCAGTGATCAGGCCATTGCCTACAGTGCAGGCGACCTTAGCGCTCAGGCTGTACAAGCCATGTTGGGCACGATTGATCAACGCCATCTGGCGCAATTGTTGCAAGCGCTGATTGCTTACGATGCGCAGGCCATCCTGGCTGTGGCCGATGATCTGGCATTGCGTGGTTTGTCGTATGCCGGGGCTCTGGCTGATCTGGCTACCTTGTTGTCCCGTATCGCCATCGAGCAGCGCATCCCCGGTACCATTTCTGATGATGACCCCTTGGCAGAAGCCGTGCGGCAATTGGCGCCCATGCTCTCGCCCGATCATGTGCAGCTGTTTTATTCGGTCGCCGTGCACAGCCGTCAGGAATTGTCCCTCGCTCCGGATGAGTACGCCGGTTTTGTGATGGCGTGTCTGCGCATGCTGGCCCTGTTGCCCGAGCCTGTGTCGGCGCATGTGCCTCCCCCGGCAGGGCCGTCCGGTGAGGGGGCTGTTGCGAGCCAGGCTGCTTCTGTTTCTGAAACGGGGCCGTCCGCTTCAGGGATGGAGACAGCTTCGGCTGTCTCTGGCGCGGTGGCCGTTTCTGCTGCGTCGGTACAGCAAGCCACGCAAGGCCTTCAGACAGAAACGCAAACGGCACGAACGACCCATACGTCCGCCGATTCCCAGGCGCGGTCTCATCAACCACAGGTGTCGGCTTCTGCCGGAACTCCTGCTGCTGATCCCGTCAGTGCTCACGCGGCTCAGTCTGCTCCCGTCGCAGAATCGGTTTCTGCAGACGACGATTTCGTACCGGCTTGGGAGGAGATGCCCGGGTCTGCAGCAGCAATGGCCTCTCAGGATTCGGGACTGTCCGCCGCGCAGGATGCTGGTGCTGACGAACAAGGGGTGACCAATCAGCCGTCATCCGTTGCGAGCGTCGCGGTAGGTGGTAGTGCAGAGGAGTCCGCCTCCGCCGTGTCAGCTTCCACCGCCCCTGAACCGGGTATATCAGTTCAAACAGAGTCCGACGCCGGGCCCTCCAAGGTCCCCGGCAAGAGCGGCGCTCAAGCTTTGATGTCATCGCAGGCGGCCGCCCGTGTGCAAGCTGTGGCACAGCCCCCCGCGCCGGCGTCCTCCCTGCAGGACGGTCTGCAAGAGCCCGCCTGGTTGTCCGAGGGCATGGACGAAGAATTCGAGAATTATCAGCCGTTGGATATGGACGCGGCTCTTGCCGAAGAAGAGGGCGATGTGCCTTCGGTGTCCATGTCTGATCGCTTCATGCCGGATACCGAGCTGGGCCTGCCGGTGCCGCACAGTGGCTCGGACAGCCCGCGCGCGGTCCGTTTGGGCGGCATGAAACCGGAAACCTGGCCCGACGTGGCAACCAGCTTGCCCTTGAGTGGCTGGGCTGCCGAGCTTGCCCGTCAAAGCGAATGGCTGGGGGTGAAAGGGCAGGAAATCCACTTGCGTGCCAAAATCAAGGCCACTGAAGGCAGCCAGGGCAAGGCGCGTTTGCGCACAGTATTGTCGGAATACTTTTCCCAGTCCATTCAGTTGGTGATCGAATACGGGGATACGGGCGATGCGACCGCGCATGCCGTGGAGCAGGCCAAGCTGGCCGAGCGCCAGCGACAGGCCGAAGAGCAGGTTGCCCGGGACCCCTTTGTCTTGAGCCTGATCCAGGACTTTGATGCCAGTGTCAAAGCTGGATCGATCAAGGCCACTCCTTTGGTTCGGGCCGCCTGAAAGGCCCCTTGTCAATTTCTATCAATCAGGAAAACCAAACCATGATGAAAGGTCAGATTGCCGGCTTGATGCGCCAGGCGCAGCAAATGCAGGAAAACATGAAAAAGGCCCAGGAAGCCTTGGCCGATATCGAGGTCGAGGGCGTTTCCGGGGGTGGTCTGGTCAAGGTCACCATGAACTGCCGCCATGATGTGCGCCGTGTCTCCATTGATCCCAGCCTGCTGGAAGACGATAAAGAGATGCTGGAGGATTTGATTGCTGCTGCCTTTAACGATGCACAGCGCAAAGCCGAGGCCACCTCGCAGGAAAAAATGGCGGGCGTGACCGCTGGCCTGCCACTGCCTCCCGGTATGAAGTTTCCGTTCTGATGAACGAACCGCAGATCGCAGAGCCCGAACCTCTTCGGGCTCTGATCCAGGCTCTGCGTCGGCTACCCGGTGTGGGCGAGCGTAGCGCTCGCCGCATGGCCTACCATTTGTTGCAACACGATCTGGTAGGTGCCGACCAATTGAGCCGTGCGCTTGAACATGCCACGACAGCACTGCAGCACTGCCAGCGCTGCAATGGTTTCACCGTCCAGCCCATTTGTGAGACCTGTGCCAATCCCCGCCGTGATCCGGCGTTGTTGTGTGTGGTGGAGACCCCTGCCGATCAAAACATGATCGAGGCTACGCATGGCTATCGAGGCCTTTACTATGTCCTGATGGGGCGCTTGACGCCGCTGGAAGGCATAGGCCCGGACGCCTTGCAATTTGACCGCTTGCTAGAGCGAGCCGGTGATGGCCTGGTGCAGGAAGTGATACTAGCGACCAATTTCACCGCAGAGGGCGAAACCACTGCCCACCATCTGGCGGAGATGCTGACCAGCCAAGGTTTGAAAGTGACTCGTCTGGCCCGCGGTGTGCCAGCCGGAAGCGAGCTGGAATATGTGGACCCCAGCACCATTGCCTGGGCCTTGATGGAGCGTCGCGCCACTTGAACAGGTTTGACCGCGTAGCGGACAAGGGGGGTATCCCCCTTTTGTTTTTAGTATAAGTATCAAGCCTAAATAGTTAATGACCAACAACAAGAAGGGGATTGCCATGAAACTGACACGTCGTCATGCACTCAAACTGGTTGGAGCATCGGGGCTGGCCCTGTCGTTGCCGACGCTGGCCCGTGCACAGGAAGTGGAAAAAAAGAACATCACGATTGCCGTCGGTGGCAAGGCGCTGATTTATTACCTGCCTTTGTCCATTGCCGAGATCAATGGCTACTTCGAGGACGAAGGCCTTAAAGTCAAAGTGGCAGACTTTGCGGGTGGCTCCAAGGCTCTGCAGGCCGTAGTGGGCGGCAGTGCAGATGTGGTGTCCGGTGCGTTTGAACACACCATCAATCTGCAGTCCAAAGGCCAGTTCTACCGTGCCTTTGTGCAGCAGGGGCGCGCTCCCGCCATTGTTCTGGCTGTATCCAACAAAACGATGCCAGACTATAAGTCGCCGGCTGATTTGAAGGGCAAGAAAATCGGTGTCACCGCGCCGGGCTCCTCGACCAATATGATGGTCAATTTTTATCTGGAGCAAAACGGACTCAAGCCCTCGGATGTGTCCTTTATCGGTGTGGGCGCTGGCGCCGGTGCCGTTACCGCCATGCGTACGGGTCAGATCGATGCCATGGCCAATCTGGACCCCGTCATCGGCACCTTGCTCAAGGAAAACGAAGTGCGTGTCATCGCTGACACCCGTACCGTTGCCGATACCAAGGCCATTTTTGGCGGCAATATGCCCTCGGCCTGCTTGTACGCGTCGGAAGACTTCATCACTCAGAACCCGAAAACGGCCCAGGCTCTGGCCAATGCCATCGTGCGCGCCGACAAGTGGATCCAGGCCAATGATGCCGAAACCATTGCCAAGACGGTGCCCGCCTCCTATCTGTTGGGTGATGTGGAGCTGTACAAGCAGTGTCTGGATGCCAATAAGGAATCCCTCTCGCCCGATGGCCTGGTCGATGAAGACGGTCCTTCCACCGCCTTGAAGGCCCTGGCTGCGTTCGTGCCGAATCTGGACCCCGCCAAGATCGATATCAGCAAGATCTACACCAACGAATTTGCTGACAATGCCAACAAGAAGTACCCCAATGTCTGAAGCAGCACTTTCTTTAGAGAACATCAGCTGTGTGTTTGCATCCCGTGATGGCAAAGGTACATACACGGCTGTTCGTGACGCCAGCCTGAGCATTGCTCCAGGCGAGTTTGTCTCGGTGGTAGGCCCAACGGGCTGCGGCAAGTCCACGCTCCTGAACGTAGGGGCGGGCTTGCTGAGCCCTTCGTCGGGCGAAGTGCGCGTGTTCGGTAAACCTTTGCAAGGGGTGAATGAGCGTGCGGGCTATATGTTTCAGGGCGAAGCGCTGATGCCCTGGCGCAGTGCCGAGTCCAACGTAATGGCCGGACTGGAATTTGCCGGTGTTCCGCAAGATGAGGCCCGCGACCGTGCTCAGGTCTGGCTCAAGCGAGTGGGGCTGGGTGGCTTTGGTGATCGCTACCCGCATCAGATGTCCGGTGGTATGCGCAAACGCGTCATGCTGGCCCAGACCCTGATTCGGGACCCCGATATCATTTTGATGGACGAGCCGTTTTCGGCGCTCGACATCCAAACCCGCCAACTGATGGAAAACGAAGTGCTGGAGATCTGGATGGCGCAGCGTAAAGCGGTGCTGTTCATCACTCACGATCTGGACGAAGCCATTGCCATGAGTGATCGTGTGGTGGTGTTGTCGGCCGGGCCGGGCACGCATCCCATTGGCGAATTCCATGTCGATCTCCCACGTCCGCGTGACGTGGCCGAAGTGCGCAATGACCCCCGCTTTGTCGAATTGCATGCGGCGATCTGGGCCGTCTTGCGCGATGAGGTTCTCAAGGGTTATGCCCAGCAAAAGCGTGCCTGATATGTCTAAATCCTTTACTCGATCCAAGCTGGCCCTGCGCGCTTGGCAAATCTCACTGCTCATCGTTATTTTGTTGGCCTGGCATTTTCTGACGCTGGACCCCAAAGTTGCGTTTTTCTTTGGTCAGCCACTGGAAGTGGTCAAGGTGATCTGGGCCTGGTTTGTCACCAACGGTGATATTTACCTGCACCTGGGCGTGACCTTGAGCGAAACCCTGCTGGCTTTTGCCATTGGCACGATTGCCGGCCTGGCATGTGGCTTGTGGCTGGGTCTGTCACCTCGTGCAGCAGCCTTGCTGGACCCCTACCTGACGGCTGCCAACTCCATGCCGCGCGTCATTCTGGCGCCGATTTTCGGCATGTGGTTCGGTCTGGGGATCTGGTCCAAAGTGGCTCTGGCGGTGACGCTGGTGTTCTTCATCGTGTTCTTCAACGTGTACCAGGGTGTGCGTGAAGTCAGCTCCACGCTGCTGGACAATGCCCGCATGCTGGGTGCCAGCCGTCGTCAGTTGCTGCGCCACGTCTATATTCCTTCGGCTACCAGCTGGGTGTTTTCCAGCTTGCACACCTCGGTCGGTCTGGCTTTTGTGGGGGCTGTGGTGGGTGAGTACCTGGGTTCAGCCAGTGGGGTCGGCTATCTGATCCTGCAGGCAGAGGGCACACTGGATGTGAATACGGTGTTTGCCGGTATTGTGGTGCTGACCGTTTTCGCGCTGATTCTGGATGGGCTGGTCAGCGTGTTTGAGGATCGCCTGCTGGCCTGGCGGCCTCAGGGTGGTGGCACAGAAAAGCTCTGAGCGTTATGTTGCCAGTCCCTTGATGGATGTGGCGCTCCGCAAAAAACGGCTCCTGAATCAGGAGCCGTTTTTTTATCAAGGAGTCAGGCCGGCAAGTTGGCCAGGTCGATCAGACCGCCTGTGTCCGGATGTCAGACTGAGCAGTCAGGTCCGCTGGCGCGCCTGCTGAATCAGGCTGTCGAGTTTGATGCCATCGGCAGTGAACTGGCGGATCCCTTCCGCCAGCTTTTCAGTGGCCATGGCATCCTGGTTCAATTCCGTGCGGAAGGCAATTTCGTTGCTGGCACGCCATTCGGGGGCCACCGCCTTGGCACGTGCCACATCCAGTACGGCAGGAACCTCGCCTTGAGCCGCATCGAGCTGACCCAGCAGCTCGGGGCTGATGGTCAGCAGGTCGCAGCCGGCCAATGCCTTGATCTGGCCGACGTTGCGAAAGCTGGCTCCCATGATTTCCGTGGGGATATCGTAGGTTTTATAGTATTCGTAGATGCCGCGCACTGAGCGTACGCCAGGGTCGTTTTCGCCTTGGTTGGCGCTTTCGTCCCAGTCCGGGCCGGCGGCTTTCTTGAACCAGTCGTAGATACGGCCCACAAAAGGCGAGATCAGGGTGACTTTGGCCTGGGCGCAGGCAATGGCTTGCGGCAGGCAGAACAAAAGAGTCAGGTTGCAGTGGATGCCTTCGGCCTGAAGCGCGCGGGCGGCCTGAATGCCTTCCCAGGTACTGGCCAGCTTGATCAGCACCCGTTCGCGCGGCACACCGGCTTTTTCGTACAGCTGAATGATGTGACGGGCGCGCTCGACACTGGCCAGGGCATCGAAAGACAGACGGGCATCGACTTCGGTGGAAACACGACCGGGCACAATGTCCAGAATCTGACGGCCAAAGGCAACCAGCAGCAGATCGCTGGTTTCAGCCAGACTGGCGTGGGGGTGGTCGGCGATGACGCGCTCGAGCAAAGGGCGGTAGGTCGCCTGCTGGACCGCCTTCAGAATCAGGGAAGGGTTGGTGGTCGCATCGGTGGGGCGATAGGCACGCATCGCCTCAAAATCGCCGGTATCGGCCACTACGGTTGTGCACTGGCGCAGAGAGTCAAGCTGAGTAGTCATGTCTGTTACTAGTCCATCGCAAAGCCATCAAACCAATCAACTACTGTAGTCGATTTTCCATGTTTTCGTGCCTGGTTTCAGCGTTATTACCGATAAACTACCGGAAAAACTTGGTTTGAGCATATAATTAGAAGGTTTAATATTAATTTCAGAATCCGGGGTTTTTAACGTGCTGCCGTCTTTATTTCCTGAGGAGTCCCGCACTATCACTAGTGCCGTCCTAGCCCTGGCGGATGGAACCCTATTCAAAGGGGTGTCAATCGGTGCCGAGGGGCACTGTGTTGCTGAGATCGTTTTCAATACAGCCATGACGGGCTATCAGGAAATCCTGACAGACCCAAGCTACAGCGGTCAAATTGTTACGCTTACCTATCCGCACATCGGTAATACCGGTGTCAATCCCGAGGACTCCGAATCCACCAAAGCCCATGCTGCTGGGCTTGTTATTCGCGATTGTCCCGCCCGCCTGTCCAACTTCCGCTCCACCCAGTCCTTGCCCGACTACCTGAAAGCTCAGGGCGTTGTGGCCATCTCCGGTATCGATACCCGCAAGCTGACCCGCATCCTGCGCGAGAAAGGCTCCATGGGTGCCTGCATCCTGGTCGGTGACGATACCGAGCGCGCTTTGGAACTGGCTCGTTCTTTCCCTGGCCTGAAAGGTCAGGATCTGGCCAAGGTTGTGTCCACGGACAAGCCCTACAACTGGACTGAAGGTTCCTGGGAACTGGGCCAGGGTTTCTCCAAGCCTGAAGGCAGCCGCTTTCACGTCGTGGCGTACGACTTCGGCGTCAAGGCCAACATCCTGCGCCTGATGGCCGACCGTGGCTGCAAAGTGACGGTAGTGCCTGCCCAGACTCCCCTGGCCGACGTATTGGCGTACGAACCCGATGGCGTGTTCCTGTCCAACGGCCCGGGCGACCCAGAGCCTTGTGATTACGCAATCGAAGCGTGCAAGGGCCTGCTGGAGCGCAAGTTGCCTGTGTTTGGTATTTGCCTGGGTCATCAGATCCTGGGTCTGGCCGTCGGTGCCCAGACCTTGAAGATGAAAAACGGCCACCACGGTGCCAACCATCCTGTGCAGGAGCTAGCCAGCGGCCGCGTGTTCATCACCAGCCAGAACCACGGTTTTGCGGTGGATGCCACTACGCTGCCTGCCAATGCCAAGGTCACGCACATCTCTTTGTTCGACCAGAGCCTGCAAGGTTTCGAGTTGACGGATCGCCCCGCGTTTTGCTTCCAGGGTCACCCTGAAGCCACTCCCGGCCCGCGCGATATTGCCTCGCTGTTCGACAAATTCATCAGCCTGATGGCTGCTCACCAGGCCAATAAATAAATCGCACTATGCCAAAGCGTTCAGACTTAAAAAGCATTCTTATCATTGGCGCCGGCCCGATCATCATTGGTCAGGCCTGCGAATTCGACTACTCGGGCGCCCAGGCGTGTAAGGCCCTGAAGGCCGAGGGTTACCGGACCGTGCTGGTCAACAGCAACCCGGCCACCATCATGACGGACCCGGATACGGCCGACGTCACCTACATCGAGCCCATCACCTGGCAAGCGGTAGAGAAGATCATTGAAAAAGAGCGTCCCGATGCGCTCTTGCCCACCATGGGCGGTCAGACTGCGCTGAACTGCGCCCTGGACCTGGCCAAACATGGTGTGTTGGAAAAATTCGGTGTCGAGCTGATCGGCGCCAATGCCGCTGCAATCGAAAAAGCCGAAGACCGCCTGAAATTCAAGGACGCCATGACCTCCATCGGTCTGGAGTCCGCCAAGTCCGGTGTGGCTCACAGCATGGACGAGGCCTGGGCGGTGCAAAAGCGCATTGCCGAGGAAATCGGTACCGCCGGCTTCCCCGTGGTCATTCGCCCCAGCTTCACGCTGGGCGGCACCGGCGGGGGCATTGCCTATAACCCTGAAGAATTTGAAACGATCTGCCGTCGTGGTCTGGAAGCATCGCCTACCAAGGAACTGCTGATTGAAGAATCCCTGCTGGGCTGGAAAGAGTTTGAAATGGAAGTGGTGCGTGACCGCGCCGACAACTGCATCATTGTGTGCTCCATTGAAAACCTGGACCCCATGGGTGTTCACACCGGCGACTCCATCACGGTGGCGCCTGCCCAAACTCTGACCGACCGCGAATACCAGATCATGCGGAATGCATCGATCGCTGTGTTGCGTGAAATCGGTGTGGATACCGGTGGCTCGAACGTGCAGTTTGCCGTGAACCCCGATAACGGCCGCATGATCGTGATCGAGATGAATCCGCGCGTGTCCCGCTCTTCGGCGCTGGCTTCCAAGGCAACCGGTTTCCCGATTGCCAAGATCGCTGCGCGTCTGGCGGTGGGTTACACCCTGGACGAGTTGCTGAACGAAATCACCGGCGGTGCTACCCCTGCGTCGTTCGAGCCAACCATCGACTACGTGGTTACCAAAGTGCCACGTTTCGCCTTCGAGAAATTCCCTCAGGCCGACTCGCGTCTGACCACTCAGATGAAGTCCGTGGGTGAAGTGATGGCCATTGGCCGCACGTTCCAGGAATCCTTCCAGAAAGCCCTGCGTGGCCTGGAAGTGGGTGTGGATGGCCTGAACCAGAAAACCACCGACCGCGAAAAACTGCAGGTCGAATTGGGCGAGCCTGGTCCAGAGCGTATCTGGTATGTGGGCGATGCTTTCGCTCAAGGTCTGAGCCTGGACGAGGTTCACAACCTCACCAAGATCGACCCCTGGTTCCTGGCCCAGATCAAAGAGATCGTGGACATCGAACTGGCGCTGGAACAAAAGACGCTGGCCGATCTGGACCGCGAGACGCTGTTCGGTCTGAAGCGCCGTGGTTTCTCCGACCGTCGTCTGGCCTTCCTGCTCGATACGGTGGAATCGGAAGTGCGCAAGTTGCGTCACCAGTTGAATGTGCGTCCTGTCTACAAGCGTGTGGACACCTGCGCGGCTGAATTTGCCACCGACACGGCCTATATGTACTCGACCTACGAGGAAGAGTGCGAGTCCAATCCGTCGGACAAGAAGAAGATCATTGTTCTGGGTGGCGGACCCAACCGTATTGGTCAGGGTATTGAGTTTGACTACTGCTGCGTGCATGCCGCCCTGGCCTTGCGCGAAGATGGTTACGAAACCATCATGGTCAACTGCAACCCCGAAACCGTTTCCACCGACTACGACACGTCCGACCGTCTGTACTTCGAGCCTCTGACGCTGGAAGACGTGCTGGAAATCGTTCACATCGAAAAACCGGTCGGCACCATTGTTCAGTACGGTGGTCAGACTCCCCTGAAGCTGGCGCGTGCGCTGGAGGCCAACGGTGTGCCCATTATCGGCACCAGCCCTGAATCCATTGACGTGGCCGAAGACCGTGAGCGCTTCCAAAAGCTCTTGAACAAGCTGGGCCTGCGTCAACCGCCAAACCGTACCGCCCGCACTGAAGGCGAAGCGATCGCTCTGGCGGCCGAGATCGGTTATCCGCTGGTGGTGCGCCCAAGCTACGTTCTGGGTGGCCGTGCCATGGAAATCGTGCACGAGCAGCAAGACCTGGAGCGCTACATGCGCGAAGCGGTCAAGGTCAGCAATGACTCGCCCGTGCTGCTGGATCACTTCCTGAACAATGCCACTGAAGTGGACGTGGACTGTCTGGCTGACGGCGAGCGCGTCTTTGTGGGCGGGGTGATGCAACACATTGAGCAGGCAGGTGTCCACTCCGGCGACTCTGCTTGCAGCTTGCCCCCATATTCGCTCAGCGATGAAACCGTTGCAGAAATCAAGCGCCAGACTGCCTTGATGGCCAAGGCCCTGAATGTGAAGGGCTTGATGAACGTGCAGTTCGCCATTCAGGACGGCGACGTCTACGTGCTGGAAGTGAACCCGCGTGCCTCGCGTACCGTGCCGTTCGTGTCCAAGGCTACCGGCTTGCAACTGGCCAAGATCGCAGCTCGTGCCATGGCCGGTCAGACGCTGGCCGAGCAGGGTATTACCGAAGAAATCACGCCTCCTTACTACAGTGTGAAAGAAGCGGTATTCCCCTTCGTGAAGTTCCCTGGCGTGGACACTATTCTGGGACCTGAAATGAAGTCCACCGGCGAAGTCATGGGGGTTGGTACCTCCTTTGCCGAGGCCTTTGTGAAGTCGCAGATGGCAGCCAGCGTGAATCTGCCTGACGGCGGTCTGGCGTTCATCAGTGTGCGCGCTCAGGACAAACCGCAAGCGGTTGAAGTGGCTCGCGGCTTGATCTCACTGGGCTTCAAGGTGGTGGCGACCCGTGGTACGGCCAGCGCCATCGAACAGGCTGGTCTGGCGGTTCAGGTGGTGAACAAGGTCACCGAGGGTCGTCCGCACATTGTGGATATGATCAAGAACGGGGAAGTTTCCCTGGTCATCAATACGGTTGAAGAGCGACGCAACGCCATTGTTGATTCGCGTACAATCCGTACACATGCCTTGGCTGCCAACCTGGCTTACTACACCACCATCGCGGGGGCTGTAGCGGCTGTGCAAGGCCTGCAGTATCTGCGTCATGGCGATGGCTTGAAGGTTTACGCGGTTCAAGAGCTGCACGCTCTGCTCGCGAAGCACTAAGTCGCTCCATGCTGGAAAGGCGCACCCTGGCGGTGCGCCTTTTTTGTTCTTGCCTCAGACAAGACCCGACCGTCGTCGTGTGACTGCACGCAGACTGCTTTAAGCCGGGCGTGGAAGTTTTCTTCTTTGGAGATCGTGTCGTGAAATGGTTCATTCTTGCCTTATTCATTGTGTGTACGATTGTCGTGCACTTCAGGGGTCGAGTCAGGCACCGCTTTTCCCGGCAGTTGCTGGACCATTCCACTTTCACGGCGCCGTTGAATGTGTTCATGTATGGCTTTTCGGCGGTACCGAATCAGCCCTATCTGGACCTGAAACATTTCCCGGAACTTAACAAACTGCTGGAACACTGCGATGAGATTCGCGCCGAGGCCCAGCACTTGTTTGGCGAAGGCCACATCAAGGCTTCGGACAAGTACAACGATGCAGGCTTTAACTCTTTTTTCAAAACCGGCTGGACGCGCTTTTACCTGAAGTGGTATGACGCCGATCATCCCTCGGCGCGCGAGCTGTGCCCGGTAACCACCAGCTTGCTCAAGGATATTCCCTCGATCAAGGCGGCCATGTTTACTTCTTTGCCGCCGGGCGCGCGCTTGCCGCGACACCGGGACCCCTACGCCGGTTCCTTGCGTTTTCACATGGGCTTGATGACACCCAATAGTCCTGACTGCTACATCGATGTGGATGGCCAGACCTATTATTGGCGTGATGGTGAAGCCGTCGTTTTTGATGAAACCTTTATTCATTACGCAGAGAACAAGACGGATCAGAACCGCATTATCCTGTTTGCCGATATTGAACGCCCCATGCGTTATCGCTGGGCACAGGCGGTCAATCACGCGGTAGGCGGGTTTTTGCTGCGTGCGGCGGCTGCCCCGAATCAGGAAGGCGACCGCACCGGCGGGATCAACCGCATCTTTGGCACGGTCTATGCGGTTCGTCGCTTTGGCAAGGCCATCAAGAAGAAAAACGAAACCCTGTACTACGTGCTCAAATGGTTGCTGGTACTGGGCATTGCTGCCTTGATCTTCCTGTAAAGCGCGGGTACAGCCTTATGCAGACGGTCTTTATCACGGGTGCCAGCAGCGGTTTGGGTAAAGCGCTGGCGCAGGAGTACGCGGCTCAAGGCGCTTGCCTGGGTTTGCTCGGACGGCGGCAGGAAGCACTCCAGGCGCTGGCTGACAGCCTGCCGGGCGAACATCGTATTTATGTTGCCGATGTCCGCGACAGGGAGGCTTTGCATCAGGCTGCCCAGGACTTTTTGCAGTTCACGGGCCAGAGAATCGACGTGGTTATTGCCAGTGCGGGGATCAGTGCGGGGACTTTGACGGAAGAAACGGAAGACTTTGCCGTATTCAAGGCCATTGTGGAGACAAATCTGCTGGCGATGGTGGCAACCTTTGAACCGTTTATCAGCACCATGAAAACGGCAGGCAAGGGCTCATTGGTCGGTATTGCCAGCGTGGCAGGTATTCGTGGGTTGCCCGGTGCGGGTGCGTACAGCAGCTCCAAGGCTGCGGTTATCGCTTATTGCGAAAGCTTGCGTCTGGAGTTGTCGCCTTACGGCGTGTCCGTCGTGACAATTACGCCTGGTTATATCCGCACGGCCATGACGGCCCATAATCCTTACGCCATGCCTTTCTTGATGCCGGCCCAAGACTTTGCCCGCAAAGCCCGCAGGACCATTGAGCAGGGTGTTTCCTACCGAGTTATTCCTTGGCAAATGGGGATTGTGTCGCGGCTGATGCGTCTTTTGCCTGACTGGCTCTACGATCGTCTTGCGCGCGGGGCTCCTCGCAAGCCACGGCTGAACAACAAGGCCTGATCACCTTCCTCTGGCTGCTGCCTGGCGCTACCGAGGCCTGGTGGGGGGGGATCAGGCCTGCTCGTCCAGCGCCGTATTCAGATGAGGCAGTTGCCCCCATTGCGTGCAGGTCCAGTTCAGGTCCTCATCAATATTGAAGAAGTTCAAACTGGTATTCAGAATGGCATGAGTGCGTTTGGCATTGAGTGCCTGTTGGTTCAGTTTTCGCCAGACCATATCAATGACGCCACCATGGGCGAAAACCAGCAGGTTCTTGCCGGCATGTGTCTGGGGCAGCGTCTCAAAGCAGTCCAAAACCCGGGTTTGAAACTGGCGCAGTGATTCGCCGCCTTCTACCGCATAATCAATATCAACCGTGTCGTCGGGCTGGTCGGGGCCATGTCGGCCTGCCGCATCCCAGGCCTGACCTTCCAGTTTGCCAAAGCCACGCTCGCGCAATCCGGGCAGCCGCTCAATGGCGATGTCCCAGTGCTGACAGGCTATCTCGGCGGTTTCCCAGGCGCGTTGCAGATCACTGCTGATGACGGCGTCCACGGACTGTTGAAATGCCGGAGAGCTCAGGTAACTGTGCAGGGCCCGGGCCTGCTCCCGCCCGGTCTCGTTCAGGGCGATATCCTGCCAGCCCTGTAAGCGACGTGCAGCGTTCCAGGCGGTTTCACCGTGGCGGATCAGACAAATAGACGTACTCATGCTTGCGGCCATTATTCAGGTAGGGAATCTGACTGCCAAAGGCAGGCTGATTCGCTATTGTAACGGGCCGGTCAAGCACAAGCAGATAGAGAGGGTATATACCGCATATAGCCTGAGGATGGAGGCAGAAACCGTGGTGAAACCTGCTTCTGCTTGGTCCAACGTGGTGTTTATCGCGTGCAGCCTTATTTTCAGGTGCCTTGTTGGGTCTTTCACGTTTAAAATCATGCCTCAATGAATCCGCCGGTGCTTCTGGAAGCGCTGGTGCGAGCGTAGGCCGAATTCAGCGGTATTTCTTTATTCCTTTTCTGGAACCCTCTATGTCTCAGTCTTACTTTCCGCGTTGGCGCCGTGTGTCCGGCAGCGAACCGGGTGCGGTTGTGCAACCTGACGAGTGTCTGGCAACGCCGCAAAACATTGCGATGGGCGCCCAGCACGTGGTGGCCATGTTCGGTTCCACCATTCTGGCCCCCTTGTTGATGGGCTTTGATCCCAACTTGGCTATTTTGATGTCGGGTATTGGCACCCTGATCTTTTTCGTGTTTGTAGGTGGCCGCGTTCCCAGTTACCTTGGGTCCAGTTTTGCGTTTATTGGTGGGGTGATTGCGGTGACCGGTTATGCCGGTAGCGGTCCCAATCCCAATATTGGTGTGGCTCTCGGGGCCATTATCATCTGCGGTCTGGTCTATACGCTGATCGGTGCGCTGGTCTGGGTATTTAATGCGCGCACTCACGGTGGCGCGGCACGTCTGATCAACCAGTGGATGCCGCCAGTGGTTACCGGCTCCATTGTGGCCGTGATTGGCCTGAATCTGGCACCCATTGCTGCCAAGGGCGCCATGGGTGCCGGTACTTTTGATTCCCTGATGGCTTTGATGACGGTGCTGTGTGTGGGCGGGATTGCCGTCTATACGCGGGGTGTGGCTCAGCGCCTGTTGATTCTGGTGGGTCTGCTTCTGGCCTGCGTGCTGTATTGGCTGTTTACCAACGTGATGGGCTACGGCACCCCGATCAATTTCGCGCCGGTTGCCCAGGCGGCCTGGTTGGGCCTGCCCACTTTCTCCACGCCCGTATTTCAGGCGCACGCCATGACCGTGATTGTGCCGGTGGCCATTATTCTGGTGGCCGAGAACCTGGGTCACATCAAAGCCGTGAGTGCCATGACGGGCCAGGATCTGGATGGTTATCTGGGGCGAGCTTTTGTGGGAGATGGGGTGGCCACTATGCTGTCCGGCTCGGTAGGGGGAACCGGAGTCACCACGTACGCTGAAAATATTGGTGTCATGGCGGCCACGCGCATTTACTCGACGCTGGTATTTGCCTTTGCCGCGGTGATTGCGATTTTTCTGGGCTTCTCGCCCAAATTCGGTGCTGTCATTCAATCCATTCCCGGTCCGGTGCTGGGGGGCATGTCCATCGTCGTGTTTGGTCTGATTGCGATTGCCGGTGCCCGTATCTGGGTGGTGAACCAGGTGGACTTCAGCGATAACCGCAACCTGCTGGTCGCCGCGGTCACGCTCATCCTGGGGGCCGGTAACTTCTCCTTGCAGTTTGGTGTGATTCGACTCGATGGGATCGGCTGTGCCACCTTTGGCGCCATTTTGCTCCACGCCTTGTTGCGAGGTTCTGGCCGAAACAAGGGTTAGTCGCCCGTAGAGCCAATCCCTTTTGCTGTGGCCCTCAGCGGCCCGGCAAACTCCCTGACCGGTGAGATGGCCAGCCTTCCCGCTTCTCAGACCTCTGTTTTTTTACACAGGGGTTAGAGGGGCTTGCTATTTTCAGGCAGTTTGCCGACAATAGATCTCACACCCCGGTTCTTCGCGGGGTTTTTTTCTGCCGCGGAAGTTCTCCGTGATGGAAAAGCCTTATTGGGGCAGTCGGCAGCTTAAGGCCTGGGCAGTGTGTTTGATGTACGCTGCACGGTCGGCAGGGCTTTCAGGTCAGCCGATCCGGCCTGTTTGATTGTTTGCCCCATCATCGTTATCCCCCTATCTTCCAGGCGCTCCTGCTACGGAGCGTCTTTTACTTGTTGAGCAGGAATACTATGTCTGCGATCCCATTGACTGCGCAGGGCGCACAACGTTTGCAAGTCGAATTACACCGCCTCAAGACGGTGGAACGTCCGGATGTGATTAACGCCATCGCTGAGGCGCGAGCACAAGGCGATTTGTCCGAGAACGCCGAGTATGATGCCGCGCGTGAGCGCCAGGGCTTTATCGAGGGGCGGATCGCCGAACTGGAAGGCACCTTGTCCAACGCCCAGATTATCGAGCCTGCCGCCCTGGAAGCCGATGGTCGCATCGTGTTTGGCGCCACGGTTGAAATCGAGGACCTGGAGTCAGGCAATACAGTGACTTACCAGATTGTGGGTGATGTTGAAGCGGATATCCGTGCCAACAAAATCTCCATCTCCAGCCCTGTCGCGCGCGCCCTGATCGGCAAGAGCGAGGGCGATGTGGTTGAGGTCAAGGCGCCAGCCGGCATTCGTGAATACGAAATCCTGTCGATCAAATACATTTGATCGGGCGTTGAGCGGCGGGTTTATCCCGCTGCTGCTGACTGCACGCAAAAGAAAGGCCCCTGTACATTGTGCCGGGGCCTTATAATTTACGGGCGCTTAGCGTTTGCCCGAACCGCCCAGTCCACGACGGGCGCCAGCTCGCAAGGACATGGCACTGCCCGGACGACTGGTGCTACGACGTGGCGCAGCAGCCGGTTTGACTGCGGTGAACTTCTGAACGCTGCGCGGGGCGGCCGAGGCTTTTTTCTCCTGGGTGCTGCTGCGTTCAGCCTTCATTTCCGCACGGCGAGCCCGTTCGGTGCTGCGTGTGCGTTGGACGCCGGATGCGGCCAGTTTCTTGGGCGTGTAAGGCTCCGAGGGCTTACGCACCGCGCGAGTAGGTTTTTCGATGGGCGCTCCCAAAACAGGGGGGCGTTCAATATTGGGTCTGTAGATCGTCAGGATTTTGCCCAGATGGTGAATAGGGGCAGCATCGAGCGCATCGCAGATTTGTTCTAACATGGTCAGACGAGCCTGACGGTCATCACCGGCCACGCGAATCTTGATGAGTTGGTGGGCTTGCAGGTGGACGGTGATTTCTTTGAGCACAGCGTCAGTCAGGCCATTGTCTCCAATCAGGACAACTGGGCGCAAAGCGTGAGCAGCAGCACGAAGGTCGCTGCGCTCATGAGGTGTAAGGTTGAGTTTTGGCATAAAGAGATTGTACGGGAATGGCCAAGAAAAAATTCTCTAAAGAGTGGGTTCAGCAGCATATAAATGACCCCTACGTCAAATTGGCGCAACAAAAGGGGTATCGTGCGCGTGCGGCCTTCAAGCTCAGTGAAATATTGGATCTGGAGAAGATTCAGGTTCAGGGCAAGGTCGTGGTGGACCTGGGGTCGACGCCGGGCAGTTGGTCGCAACTGATACGTGAACGCATGGTCGGCCCCGGCGGTGTGCTCAATGGTCGCATTATCGCACTGGATATATTGGAAATGGAACCCATTGCCGGGGTGGAATTCATGCAAGGCGATTTTCGCGAGGACTCGGTGCTGGCGCAGTTGCAGGATTCTTTAAAAGGCGCTGCAGTAGATCTTGTGATTTCGGATATGGCCCCCAACTTGTCTGGTGTGGCATCGGCCGATTCCGCCCGCATCCAGCATTTATGCGAGCTGGCGCAGGAATTTGCCTTGCAGCATCTGACCGATGAGGGTGTCTTGATTGTCAAAGCCTTCCATGGCAGCGGGTTTTCCCAGATCGTGGAATCTTTCAAACAGAATTTTGTCAGAGTCGTCGAGCGTAAACCCAAGGCTTCGCGCGATAAATCCGCCGAAACCTTTCTCGTTGCCCGTGGTGTAAAGCGCAGGTAATTTATGACTTGCCGGTCCTTGAATCGGGTAGAATGAACTATGTATGGCGCTTGTTCAGCTATGTGTAAGCATATCGGACAAGTTATCGCAATCGCAGGAGATTGGCTTTGAACAATTCGTTTTCCAAAGTCGCGATCTGGATGGTTATTGCGCTGGTGCTGTTTACTGTTTTCAAGCAGTTTGACGGCCGGCCGCCAGCCACTGATGGCGTCACTTACACGCAATTCATGAATGATGCCCGTTCCGGCCGCATCAGCAAGGTGGATATTCAGGGTGATACCCTGCATGTCACGCCGGATTCCGGTCGCAGCTACACGCTGACGTCCCCCGGTGACCTGTGGATGGTCCCTGAACTGGTGAAATCCGGTGTGCAGGTATCGGGCAAGGCCCGCGAAGAGCCTTCCTTCCTGACCAGCCTGTTCATCTCCTGGTTCCCCATGCTCCTGTTGATTGGTGTATGGGTGTTCTTCATGCGCCAGATGCAAGGTGGTGGCAAGGGCGGGGCGTTTAGCTTTGGTAAATCGCGTGCCCGTTTGCTGGACGAGAATTCCAACCCCGTGACCTTTGCTGACGTAGCCGGTTGCGACGAAGCCAAGGAAGACGTACAGGAGCTGGTGGACTTTCTGCGCGATCCAAGCCGCTTTCAGCGTCTGGGTGGTCGCATTCCTCGCGGCATCCTGATGGTCGGCTCGCCCGGTACCGGTAAGACCCTGTTGGCCCGTGCCATTGCGGGTGAGGCCAAAGTGCCGTTTTTCAGCATTTCCGGTTCGGACTTCGTGGAAATGTTTGTCGGTGTGGGTGCTTCTCGCGTTCGCGACATGTTCGAAACCGCCAAGAAGCAATCGCCTTGCATTATCTTTATCGACGAAATTGATGCTGTCGGCCGTCAGCGTGGTGCTGGCCTAGGCGGTGGCAACGACGAACGCGAACAGACACTGAACCAGTTGCTGGTTGAGATGGACGGTTTTGAAACGGGCCAGGGTGTGCTGGTGATTGCCGCTACCAACCGTCCTGACGTGCTGGACCCCGCTTTGCTGCGTCCAGGCCGTTTCGACCGCCAGGTCGTTGTCGGTCTGCCTGACATCCGTGGTCGCGAGCAGATTCTGAAAGTTCACATGCGTAAAGTGCCTTTGGCACCCAACGTGGACGCTGTGGTGCTGGCTCGCGGTACGCCCGGTTTCTCCGGCGCCGATCTGGCCAACCTGGTCAACGAAGCCGCCCTGTTTGCAGCGCGCCGTAACGGTCGCACCGTGGATATGCAGGACTTCGAGCGCGCCAAGGACAAGATCATCATGGGTGCAGAACGTCGCACCATGATCATGCCCGAGGAAGAGCGTCGCAATACGGCCTACCACGAAGCGGGTCACGCGCTGGTGGCTTGCATGCTGCCCAAGACAGATCCGGTTCACAAGGTCACGATCATCCCTCGTGGTCGTGCCCTGGGCGTCACCATGCAATTGCCGGAAGGTGATCGTTACAGCATGGACAAAGAGCGCCTGTTGAACATGATTGCCGTGCTGTTTGGGGGACGTATTGCTGAAGAAGTGTTCATGAATCAAATGACCACTGGCGCGTCGAACGACTTTGAGCGGGCTACGCAGATTGCTCGCGACATTGTGACGCGCTACGGGATGACCGACTCCCTGGGCCCGGTTGTCTACGCCGAAAACGAAGGTGAAGTGTTTCTGGGTCGTAGTGTGACCAAGACCACGCACGTATCCGAAGCCACCATGCAGAAAGTGGATTCCGAAATCCGCAAGATCATCGATGAGCAGTACGCTGTTGCGCGCAAGCTGATCGAGGACAATAGCGACAAGATGCATGCCATGGCCAAGGCTTTGCTGGAATGGGAAACCATTGATGCCGATCAGATCGACGACATCATGAAAGGTTTGCCGCCACGGGCGCCACACGTGCCCAACAGCAATGACAACACGCCTTCCGATGGCGCCACGCCTCCCGCAGCGGGTCCCAGCCCAGCGGATGACAAAGGTGCCGCGGCGTCAACGCCCGTTGCTTAACTTACTTACCTAGGCCACGCCTATTTCATGAATTACCCTGAGTGGTCTTGTGGGCGCTTCCAGTTTGGGCTGGAGCGCCCTTTGGTTATGGGGATTGTGAATGTCACCCCAGACTCCTTTTATGATGGCAATACTCACAATGACTTGCCTCGGGCGCTGGACCACGCCCGTCAATTAATCGCCGAAGGCGCAGACATTCTGGATATCGGTGGCGAGTCCACTCGCCCTGGTGCCGAGCCCGTTTCCCTGGAACAAGAACTTGAGCGTGTGATTCCTCTGATCGAGGGCCTGCGCGAGAGTGGTGTGGCTTTGTCGGTGGACACCTTCAAGCCAGAGGTCATGCGTGCCAGCCTGGCTGCCGGTGCCGATATGATCAATGACATCTACGCCTTGCGCATGCCCGGCGCCATCGAGGCTGTCCGGGACTCGGGTTGCGGCCTATGCGTCATGCATATGCAGGGCGAACCAAGAACCATGCAAGAGCAGATTCACTATGATGATGTTGTCGTTGATGTACGTCATTTTTTGCAACAACGATGTGACGCCTTAGTAAGCGCAGGCATTGAATCCAAGCGTATCATGCTGGATCCCGGCTTCGGCTTTGGTAAAACAGCAGCCCACAACTATCAGTTGTTACGTGGTTTGCAGCAGGCGGCAGTACCTGGTTACCCCTGGTTGATCGGTTTGTCGCGTAAATCCATGATTGGCCATGTCACGGGAAAACCCGCCAGTGAGCGTTTGATTGGCAGTCTATCGGCAGCCCTTGCCTGCGTGGCGCGGGGCGCAAAAATTGTCCGTGTCCATGATGTAGCCGCCACGCGCGAAGCGTTGGATGTGTGGAATGCGGTTGAATGTGGAGTCTCTGAATGAGCGATCGTAAATATTTCGGCACCGATGGTGTCCGCGGTGAAGTAGGTGGTCCAACCATTAACCCGGAGTTCGCCTTGCGTTTGGGTTACGCAGCTGGACAAGTGCTGGCCGCCCAGTACGAGGGTAGCGGTCGCCCCACTGTTGTAATTGGCAAGGACACGCGGATTTCCGGCTATATGCTGGAATCGGCGCTGGAAGCGGGCTTGTCGGCTGCTGGTATCGACGTCTTGCTGGCAGGGCCTGTGCCTACGCCTGCGGTGGCGTATCTGACACGTACGCTGCGTCTGGCAGCCGGTATCGTAATCTCCGCCTCGCACAATCCGTACTACGACAATGGCATCAAATTTTTCTCCGCTCAAGGCACCAAGTTGCCGGACGAGGTCGAGTTGAAGATTGAGCAGGCCATTGACCAGCCCATGCATTGGGTCAAGTCCGAGTCCTTGGGGCGTGCCCGCCGTCTGGCCGACTCGGCCGGCCGCTATATCGAATTTTGCAAGAGCGCTTTTCCCAATGACCTGAACCTGGATGGGCTGCGGATTGTGGTGGATGCGGCGCACGGTGCGGCTTACAACATTGCTCCGCATGTGTTTCGCGAGCTGGGTGCAGAGGTAATTGCCGTGGGCGTGCAGCCCGATGGCTTTAACATCAACCAGGAAGTGGGCGCTACCTATCCCGAGAAGCTGGCCGAAGAGGTGCGCAAGCATGGCGCTGATCTGGGTATCGCACTGGATGGCGACGCCGACCGTCTGCAGATGGTTGACTCGCAAGGGCGCATCTACAATGGTGACGAACTGTTGTATCTAATTGTTGCGGATCATCTGCAGACTCAGCCCGTTAAAGGGGTCGTGGGCACGCTGATGACCAACCTGGGTTTCGAGAAGAAGATGCAGGAACTGGGCGTGGAATTTGCCCGTGCCAAAGTGGGCGACCGCTATGTGCTGGAACTGATGCAGCAGAAAGGGTGGGTTTTCGGTGGCGAAAGCTCGGGTCATTTGTTGTGTCTGGAATGGCACACAACGGGCGATGGCATCATTGCCGCCCTGCAGGTCCTGACCGCTCTGTGTCACAGCGGCAAGAGCCTGCCTGAATTGACCCAAGGCCTGAAGATGTATCCGCAGATCATGGTTAACGTTCCTTTACAGCCCGGTCAGGACTGGAAGAACCATGCTGGTTTGCAACAAGCTACCCGAGAAGTCGAAGAAATGCTGGGCGATCGCGGTCGTGTGCTGATACGCGCCTCGGGCACCGAACCCAAGCTGCGTCTGATGGTGGAAGCAGAACAAACCGAGCTGGCTCAAGCAGGCATTGATACCTTGCTTGCAGTAGATTTAATGAAATAGTAATGTGGCTATCAAATACCTGAAACATTGTTTGTGCATGATGCACGAAAGTGTTTGGAGTCATCACGATGCTAAATCTTGAGCGCGAACGTACTGAAGTGGATTGGGGAAATACTTGGGCGGGTCATACTGTAGGAGGCTTGGCCTTGCGTCTGGCGCGCACCCAGGCCGAGCTCGAATGCCTTCAGCGCTTGCGTTTTCAGATTTTCACTCAGGAAATGAACGCAGTCTTTCCAGACCAGCACAATGGTCTGGATATAGATCGCTTTGATCCCTGGTGCGAGCATTTCATGGTTACCGAGCCCGAAGAAAATCGGGTTGTCGGTACTTATCGCTTGCTCACCCCTGAAAATGCCTATAAAGCGGGCGGCTATTACTCAGAGTCCGAATTTGATATCAGTGCCCTGGATGGGCTGCGTCCCAGCCTGGTTGAGGTGGGGCGCTCCTGCATCCACCCCGACTATCGCAACGGGTCGGCCATCATGATGTTGTGGGGTGGTATTGCGGCATTGACACGGGTGGGGGGCTATCGCTATTTGCTGGGCTGCGCCAGCGTCAGCCTGCGCGATGATGGTGTTACGGCAGCCGAAGTCTGGCGTGTGGCCCAAAAGTCCATGCAGGACAATCCGCAGCTCCCTCGTGTGCAACCCTTGAACCGCTACCCGGTCGAGCGTTTGAACAGCGATTTGCCGGCGCGCATCCCCCCGCTGATCAAAGGATATTTGAAGCTGGGTGCCACCATTTGTGGTGAACCGGCCTGGGACCCCGATTTCAATACGGCGGACTTTCCCGTCCTGCTGGATCTGGAGGCCATGGACGAGCGCTACAAACGTCATTTTGGTCTGGTCTAGGCCGGGTCGGCTCCAAGCTGTTTGAGACGGGCCGGGGTTGCTTGCCTGGATTTGAAAAAACCCCCGAAAGTTGGATGACGATCCGACTTTCGGGGGTTTTTTTGAGTGGGCGGGCCGACGGGACCCCACAGACTTTTGACTTTGTTCCGGGCAGCAATCCCGATCCACCGTGGTGACTGTCTGGCCGTGTCTGGGCAGGGGCCGGGCGGCAAGGTGCTTAGACTAACTCCAGGCTCAGGTCATTGATGTCACTTTGCCAGGCTTGGACTTCAGCCTGCAAGGAGGCCTGCGTCAAAGGGTGATTGGCCATCCAGTCGTGATCGACATGAATCAGGACAGTTTTGCCACGGGCTTCCAGTCTGAGCGGCAACGTCTCTCTGTCCTCCCGGCGACGCATGAGCATGACCGCCAGGCGCAGGCTCAGTAAAGTCAGCCACCAGGCATTGGTGCTTTCAAAACGCTTCAGCTTGCCCAGCTTGCCTTGGTGACCCAAGCTCAGGAAACTGAGCAAGGCCTGGTCATCGTTGGAAAAGCCGGGCATATCGGCATGTTCCAGTACGTAAGCGGTGTGCTTGTGATAATCGGCATGCGCGATGCTCAGGCCCACTTCATGCAGATCGGCGGCCCAGCCCAACTGGCGTTGCAGCTCCTGAACTTCGGGCGTATCGGGCAGTTTCAACTGGTCGAAAAACTGCAGGGCGGCATCGTGAACCCGGTGAGACTGGCGCGTATCTACCTGATAACGCTTCATCATCTGCTGAACAGTCTGGTCGCGTTGATCGTGCTCTGATTCGCGCCCGAGCATGTCGTAGAGAACCCCTACTCGCAAGGCTCCTTCGCCGGGCAGCATCTGGCGGATCTTAAGCTCCTGAAAGGCGGCCATCATGATGGCCAGACCTGCTGCCAGTACCGGCGCGCGGTGCGGCTTGATGCCGCTCAGGTTGCGCATGTCCACCTTGCCATCCTGGATCAGGCGTTTGCGCAGCAATTCCATGCCTTCCAGGGTGATGCCCTTTTTGGACATGCCATTTTCCTGCAGGATGGCGATCAGTCCCTTGGCGGTGCCCGAGGAGCCGTAAGCTTCCTGCCAGCCAGTTTTGCGGTACTGACGCGTGATCCCTTCCAGTTCCCGGCGTGCCGCCAGAATGGCATGGCTCATGCGTTCTTCGGTAATGAGGCCGTCCGCAAAGAATTTGTCGGTGTAGCTGACACAGCCCATATAAAGCGACGACAGCAGCAAGGGCTTGAGACCTTTGCCAATAATGACTTCTGTCGAACCGCCACCAATATCAATCATCAGGCGGCGATTGGGGGAAGGGGGCAGCTCGTTGCTGATCCCCGAGAAAATCAGTCGGGCCTCTTCGTGGCCGGAGATGACCTCGATGGGAAAGCCAAAGGCTGCTTCGGCAGCGGGCAGCACTTCGCTCAAATTGCGTGCAACCCGAAAGGTGTTGGTGGCAACGGCACGAACACGATTGGGGTGAAAGCCGGCCAGGCGTTCGTTAAAGCGTTTCAGGATGACTACCGCACGTTCAATGGCATCGGGGCTGATGTACTTGTCGGGGCCCATGCCGGCGGCGAGTCGGACAGATTCGTTAAGGCGGTCAATGGTGTAGATCTGGGCATGACCGTTGTGCTGAACCACACGTCCAATGGATAAACGAAAGCTGTTGGAGCCCAGGTCCACAGCGGCAAGAAGTTGTTCCATGAGGCATCGCTCGGGATGATTACTGTGCGATTATAAGGACATTAATCATGGCTTTTGTTACATAAACAGGAAAATTAAGAAAAGTTAGCTTAAACCTGTGGGGAAGGCGATAGCCGGTCGTCTCTTTTGCTAGGCAGGCGTGAGTGGCACCCGGATGGCATCTGGGTCATAGAGCTGTAACATTCATGTAGTAAAAGTCTGACACTCCCCTCTTTTTTGGCTTTTTAACGACCTCAC
This sequence comes from Alcaligenes sp. HNGD-HTN06, assembly GCF_049932565.1. Taxonomy (NCBI): domain Bacteria; kingdom Pseudomonadati; phylum Pseudomonadota; class Betaproteobacteria; order Burkholderiales; family Alcaligenaceae; genus Alcaligenes; species Alcaligenes sp. HNGD-HTN06. Next base: position 872,244 of record NZ_CP187782.1, read on the forward strand.
CATGCTGCCTTCCCCAGATTCAACCTTGCTAAACCGTGAGTTGTCCTTGCTCAAGTTCAATGAGCGAGTGCTGGCCATGGCCGAAAACCCAACTACGCCTTTGCTGGAGCGCTTGCGCTATATCTGTATTGTCAGTTCGAACCTTGACGAGTTTTTCGAAATTCGCATCTCCAGCCTGAAAGAGCAGATTTTGCAGAATCCTCATCAAGTGGGGGATGACGGGTTTTTGCCTCAACAGGCGTTTGACAAGGTGCAGGCGGCCGCCCATCAACTGGTTGAGAAGCAAAACGATTTGTTGATGGACGATGTATTGCCAGCACTTATGGAGGAGGGCATTGGCTTACTACTGACCGCGCTATGGACACCGGCCCAGCGCGAGTGGGCTTATCAGACTTTTTTGCGTGATGTCATGCCTTTGCTCACGCCGATTGGCCTGGACCCGGCTCATCCCTTTCCCCGTGTCTATAACAAAAGCCTGAACTACATTGTGGAGCTCAGTGGCGAGGATGCTTTTGCCCGCAGCGGCACCATTGCCATTGTGCAGGCCCCCCGTGCCCTGCCGCGGGTAATCCGGGTCCCCGACGATATAGCGGGGATTCCTCAGGGCTACATGCTCTTGACCTCCCTGATCAGTGTATTTGTGGGGGAGCTGTTTCCCGGTATGGATGTAAAGGGCTGTTATCAGTGGCGGGTTACGCGCAACAGTGATCTGTTTGTGGACGAGGAAGAGGTCACCAATTTGCGCGCCGCCCTGCAAGGCGAGCTGTCGCAACGCAACTTTGGTGCAGCGGTACGCCTGGAAATTGACCGCTCCATGCCCGAGCGCCTGGAGCGCTTTTTGCAAAGCGAGTTTTCGCTGGATGTCCCTGATACCTACCGAGTCAGCGGCCCGGTCAACCTGACCCGTTTGATGCAGCTGTGCAATGTGCCGGATCGCCCTGATCTTCTGTTTCCGGATTACCGCGCTCCGATTCCTGCGCCTTTTGATTCAACGTTTGAGTCTCCGGCCCAGTTTTTCGAGGCGATTTCCCGCAAGGATCAGTTGCTGCACCATCCCTACCAGTCATTTCAGCCTGTCTTGAGCTTTTTGCGGGCTGCCGCAGCGGACCCGGCTGTGGTGGGTATCAAGCAGACCATTTATCGTACCGGTGAAGACTCGGAACTGATGAATATTCTCCTGTCGGCTGCGCGTGCAGGCAAGGAGGTGACGGTGGTGGTCGAGCTCATGGCCCGCTTTGATGAGCAGACCAATATCAATTGGGCGGCCAAGCTGGAAGAGGTGGGCGCGCATGTCAGTTACGGGGTGGTGGGGCACAAAACCCATGCCAAAATGGCGCTGGTCCTGCGTCGTGAAGCAGGAGCCATCCGTCGCTATGGCCATTTGGGGACGGGAAACTATCATCCACGTACCGCTCGCCTGTATACGGACTTCGGTTTGCTGACCGCCAATCAGGAAGTTTGCGAGGACATGGACAAGGTGTTTTCCATGCTGACCGGTCTGGGCGCCTGGCGTCCCTTAAAGCGCTTGCTGCAGTCGCCCTTTACCCTGCACGACAGCATGATGGACCGGATTCAGGCCGAAACCGAGCGCGCGTTGGCAGGCAAGAAAGCCCGTATCATGGCCAAGATGAATTCCTTGCTGGAGCCCAAGATCATTCAGGCGCTCTATGACGCCAGCCAGGCAGGGGTCAAGGTGGATCTGATTGTGCGTGGCGCTTGCGCGCTGCGTGCTGGCGTAAAGGGCTTGTCGGAGAACATCCAGGTGCGTTCGATTATCGGACGCTTTTTGGAGCACTCACGGGTTTTCTATTTCTACAATGGTGGGCAGGAAGAAGTCTTTATTTCTTCGGCCGACTGGATGGACCGCAACTTCTTTCGCCGGGTCGAACTGGGTGTGCCCGTACTGGATCGCAGCCTGAAAAAGCGGGTGATTGCCGAAGCCTTTACCTACGCCTTGCGCGACAATCAATTGTCCTGGAAGGCCAGCCCGGACGGGACGTATAACCGTATTCGCAGCCGTGGGGCGCCATTTAACCTGCACCAGAACCTGATGCAACGACTGGGTGCTGGATGAAATACAGACTGTCATGAACATGTCATATAGCCTGTTTATGATGACGTTACATACAGGGTGGGCCTGTCTTCTGACTATCATCAAGAGGATTTCTCGATGTTAAAACGTGTATTCAACAAGGTAAGTATTGCTCTGGCGTTCAGCGCTTTTGCGGCCACTGCCACAGCTGCAGACGTCACCGGTGCGGGTGCGTCGTTCCCTTACCCAATCTATGCCAAATGGGCGGCTGAATACGCCAAGCAAACCAATAACCGCGTCAACTACCAGTCGATTGGTTCGGGTGGTGGTCAGCAGCAGATTATTGCCAAGACGGTGGATTTCGGTGCTTCGGATGACCCGATGAAGGTCGAGACGCTGGAAAAAGAAAACCTGTTGCAGTTCCCCGCCGTCATCGGTGGTGTGGTGCCTGTGATCAACGTGGAAGGCATCGAGCCTGGCAAGCTGAAACTGTCGGGCAAAGTGCTGGCTGACATCTATCTGGCCAAGATCACCAAGTGGGACGATGCAGCCATCAAAGAGCTGAATCCTGATCTGACTCTGCCTAACAAAGACATCGTGGTGGTTCACCGCTCCGACGGTTCGGGCACCACCTTTGGCTGGACCAACTACCTGTCCAAAGTGTCACCCGACTGGAAATCCCAGGTTGGTGAAGGCAAGGCTGTGAAGTGGCCTACCGGTCAAGGTGGCAAGGGTAACGAAGGCGTGGCCGCTTACGTGCGTCAGCTGCAGAACTCGATCGGCTACGTGGAATACGCCTACGCCAAGCAGAACAAACTGTCCTGGACCCAGTTGCAGAACAAGGACGGCCAGTTCGTCCAGCCTGGTCAGGAAAGCTTTGCGGCCGCCGCTGCCAATGCAGACTGGGCCGGTACGCCTGGCATGGGTGTGATCCTGACTGAAGAGCCTGGCGCCAAGTCCTGGCCCATCACGTCGGCGACCTTCATCCTGATGCACAAGGTGCAGGACAAGCCTGAAAATGGTAAAGAAGTGTTGAACTTCTTTAACTGGGCCTTCGAGAACGGCGCCAAGTCTGCTGAAGAACTGGATTACGTGGCTCTGCCCAAAGACGTCACCGACAAGATCAAGGCGGCTTGGGCTGCTGAAATCAAGACCAAAGACGGCGCTGCGGTCTGGAAGTAAGATTCGTGTTCAAATATAGGTCAGTTGTAAATTGATCTTGCGAGACGGCCCACCTCTAGGTGGCGCCGTCTTTATTATGTAAAAATTACGGTTTTGTCTTGAACGCACAGCGCGTGACCTTATCGGTTTGCCGGACCTGTCCAGCCCTGGCTGTTACAGAATCCATAAATCGGTTGCAGTGCGTTTGTCCCATTCCGGCCTGACCCTTCATCTGTCTACATGAAATCAAATCAGAACGCCTTTATGGACGGCATTTTCAAGAACATGACGCGCTCGTTTGCGTTTCTCGTGTTCATTTTGCTGGCTGCCATCTCTATTTCCCTGATCTATGGAAGCCGGGAATCCATTGCCGAATACGGTTTCTCTTTTCTCTGGACGAATAATTGGGATCCGGTCAATAACGAATATGGCGCATTGGTACCTATTGCCGGTACCTTGCTGACCTCTTTTATCGCCCTGTGTATTGCCGTGCCAGTCTCGTTCGGGATTGCCATGTTCCTGACGGAACTGTCGCCGGCGTGGTTGCGTCGTCCCTTGGGGACGGCCATTGAAATGCTGGCTGCCATCCCGTCCATTATTTATGGCATGTGGGGCCTGTTTGTCTTTGTGCCCCTGTTTCAGCGCTATGTTCAGCCTGGCCTGATCTCCTTTTTTGAGGGGGTGCCCGTGCTGGGCCAGATCTTTGCGGGTCCTCCCTTCGGCATCGGTGTGTTCACCGCGGGGCTGATTCTGTCCATCATGGTGATCCCCTTCATTACCGCGGTGATGCGTGACGTGTTCGAGCTGGTTCCTCCCATGCTCAAAGAGTCCGCCTATGGTTTGGGCAGCACTACCTGGGAAGTGATGTGGCGGGTGGTTCTGCCATTCACCAAGAACGGGGTGATTGGCGGGATCATGTTGGGTCTGGGGCGCGCACTGGGTGAAACCATGGCCGTCACCTTTGTGATTGGGAACTCCTTTAACTTGCCCAGCTCGCTGTTTTCGCCCTCGAACTCGATTGCATCGGCACTGGCCAACGAGTTTAACGAAGCCGGTGGCATGCAGAAATCCGCCTTGCTGGAGCTGGGTCTGATCCTGTTCCTGATCACCACGGTTGTGTTGGCGATCTCCAAGCTGCTCTTGTTGCGTCTGGCCAAGAACGAAGGCACCTCGCGCTAAGGATCACCTACCATGTTTGATAAAAAATCTGCAATTAGTCTGAGCAACCCGATCTACAAACGCAGGCAGGTATTTAACCGTCTGATGCTGGGTGTGTCTTTTGCTGCCTTGATCTTTGGCCTGTTCTGGTTGTTCTGGATTATCTGGACCCTGATCGAGAAGGGCAGCAGTGCCATGGCCTGGTCCCTCTTGTTTGAAAGCACACCGCCTCCGGGTGGCGAGGGGGGGCTGCTCAACGCCATCGTCGGCAGTGTCATGATGGCTGGCGTCGGTACCCTGATCGGCACGCCGATTGGCATTCTGGCCGGGACCTATCTGGCCGAGTACGGTCAGCGCGGCTGGCTGGCCCCGGCGACCCGCTTTCTGAACGACGTGTTGTTATCGGCACCGTCCATCATTATTGGTTTGTTCATCTACGCCGTGTACGTGGCTCAGGTAGGACACTATTCGGGTTGGGCCGGTTCTTTGGCTCTGGCCATTCTGGTGATCCCCGTAGTGGTGCGCTCTACCGACAATATGCTGATGCTGGTCCCCAATGGCCTGCGTGAAGCGGCCGCGGCACTGGGCTGCCCCAAGTGGAAGATCGTGATGTCCATTTCCTACCGAGCCGCTTTGCCCGGTATCGTGACGGGGGTTCTTCTGGCCGTCGCGCGGATTGCGGGTGAAACGGCTCCCTTGTTGTTCACTGCCTTGAACAACCAGTTCATGTCCATGAATATGAACGCGCCGCTGGCCAACCTGCCAGTGGTCATTTTCCAATATGCTGCCAGCCCCTTTGAGGACTGGAACCGTCTGGCCTGGGCAGGTGCGGTGTTGATTACCTTGCTGGTGTTGGGTATCAATATCCTGGCTCGAAGCCTTTTCCGCCAAAAATAACGTTTTCACGGAGCGCCCTAGTCGGCCAACGCTATGAGTCAAATTATTACCTCCGACGAATCGACCAAGATTGAAATCCGTAATCTGAATTTCTTCTATGGCAAATTCCATGCCCTGCGCAATGTGAACATGTCTATCAAGGAAAAGAAGGTCACGGCCTTTATCGGACCATCCGGTTGCGGTAAATCCACCTTGCTGCGCACGCTGAACCGCATGTACGAGCTGTATCCCGGCCAACGTGCTGAAGGCGAAATCCTGCTGGACAATGAAAACCTTCTGACCTCCAAACAGGACATTTCCCTGATCCGTGCCAAGGTGGGCATGGTGTTTCAGAAGCCGACGCCGTTTCCCATGAGCATTTATGACAACGTGGCCTTTGGCGTGCGTTTGTTCGAACGCCTGAGCAAAGGTGAAATGGATGAGCGTGTGGAATGGGCCCTGTCCAAAGCCGCATTGTGGAATGAGGTGAAAGACAAGCTGCATCAAAGCGGTAACGGTTTGTCCGGTGGTCAGCAGCAGCGTCTGTGTATCGCTCGCGGTGTGGCGATCAAGCCCGAGGTTCTGTTGCTGGACGAGCCCTGCTCGGCGCTGGACCCTATTTCCACGGCCAAGATTGAAGAGCTGATTGCCGAGCTGAAAACCGATTACACCGTGGTCATCGTGACCCACAATATGCAGCAGGCCGCACGTTGCTCGGATTACACCGCCTACATGTACCTGGGCGAGCTGATGGAATTTGGTGAAACCGACCAGATTTTCGTCAAACCAGCCCGCAAGGAAACCGAAGACTACATCACGGGTCGTTTCGGTTAATCAGACACGGGCAGATCCCCTTGCCTTGGTGGCATGGACGAGCGTCTGTGCCACCGCCCCCTGCCTGTAGATTGCACAAGGGCTTTTTCCGTGCTGACACGGTAGGTAAGCAGCGTCGGGCTCAGGCGAGCGCTCATCGAGGATTGGCGATCGCCCGGCCCCCGTGCGGCTATTGGCTTAATTTGCGTAATGCGTGGCGAATGACCTTGCCGGTGGTCGTCATGGGCAGGGCATCCACAAACTCAATCAAGCGGGGATACTCATGCGCTGCGACCCGTCGCTTGATGTGCTCCTGAATTTCCTTGATCAGATTCTGTGATGGTTCGACGTCCTCTTTGAGGACAATAAAGGCCTTTACGACTTCGGTGCGTTCCGGGTCGGGTACTCCGATCACGGCCGCCATCGCCACTGCCGGGTGCCCCATCAGACCATCCTCAATCGGGCCAGGGCCGATTCGGTAGCCGGAGCTGGTAATGACATCGTCGTCCCGGCCCACGAACTGGATATAGCCGTGCTCATCCTGCGTGCCTTTATCGCCGGTCAGTAGCCAGTTTCCTACAAATTTTTCTTTAGTGGCTTCAGGTCGCTGCCAGTAACCCAGAAACATGACTGGGTCAGGAGCCTGGACAGCAATATGGCCTTCGACACCGGCTTTTTGAATTTGCCCCTGGTCATCCACAATCGCCACCCTGTGGCCGGGCACGGGCTTGCCGATTTTACCTGCCTGACCGGGAAACCAGGCCGAGCAGGAGGACACGATCATATTGCACTCGGTCTGCCCGTAGAACTCGTTGATGGTGATACCCAGTTCCTGTTTGGCCCAATCCAGCAGTTGTGCGCCCAGTGACTCTCCGCCGCTGGCAATGGACCGCAGCTTCAAAGGCCATTGTTCGCGCGACCACTGGCTGCGGCGCAGCATTTTTAGGGCAGTAGGCGGCAGGAAGGTATGCGTTACACCCTGTTCGGACATCAACCTCCAGGTCGCCTCGGCATCGAACTTGGGAAAACGGTATGCCAGCACAGGGATACCGTGATGCCAGGCGGGCAGCAAGACATCGAGCAGGCCGCCAATCCAGGCCCAGTCAGCGGGTGTCCACATCAGCCCCTCGCCTGTGGGCAGGAAGTTGTGGGACATTTCCACGCCAGGCAAATGCCCCAGCAGGACCCGGTGGGCATGCAAGGCTCCTTTGGCCGACCCCGTGGTGCCGGAGGTGTAGATCAGCAGCGCCGGGTCGTCGGCGCGAGTAGTCAGTGTGCGCGGTGCTGGCTCAGGATGGGTGTGAATGGCGTGCCACAAGGACAGAGCCTGCTCCTGATCTTGCTGGCTGTCAGTCTGATAAAGATGCTTGAGCTGCGGCAGATGTTCGCGCAAAGGCAGTACCGTTTCCAGACCCTGTTGATCGGTAATCAACGTGCTGGCGCCCGAGTCATTCAAGCGATAACGCAGGGCCTCGGTGCCGAACAGGGTAAATAAAGGCATGGCGATGGCGCCAATCTTGTAAGTCGCCAAGTGAGCCAGGGCAGTTTCCAGACCTTGAGCCAGGAAAATGGCGATTCTATCGCCGGGCTGAATGCCTTGTGCCTGCCAGGCGGCCGCCAGGGAGTCGGACCAGGCCTTGAGCTGATCGAATGTGTAGCGTTTGACCTGCCCATCGGACAGTTGCTGGATCAGCGCCAAGCGCCCGGAGCCATCGGCCCACTTGTCGCAGGCATCATGGGCAATATTGTAGTGTTCAGGAATGGACCAGTGAAATTCCGAGTAGCTTTGTGAATAGGCAGAATCAGCAGACAGCATGAGAGGCACTTTTCCCGTAGGTAAGACAGACCTTCATCCTAACGTCTTGTGCGGGATGACCCTATCGGTACTAGCCAGTAGACACGAGAAACGGCGCTGGGCAGGCGCCGTTTCTCGTTCCGCTTTTTTTGCGATTAGAGCAATGACAAGGGACAAGCACCGATGGTTGAGGTTAGCCCTGTGTCGCGAGTCGCCCGCGCGGAGGGGGACGTCAGGGGAATCATGCGATTTGCGGGTGGTTTTAGCTCTTTTGCTGCTCGCTGGCAGGGGTTTGAGTTTGTTGACCCTTGCCATCGCGATGGCCGCGGCGGTGCTGGCCATCAGCTTTGCGCTCGACCACGGTGAAAGCACCGTTTTCACCTTCAGAGCGAACCCGGACCACTTTGCCGTCTTTATCCACGACCATGGCCATAATGCGATCGCCCCGCTGATGCAGGCTGCCCACCTTGGTATAGCCGGCCTCTTTCAGACGCTGGTAGGCCGGACCGATATCGGTGACTTCGTCGGCCGTCAGCGGCTTGTGGTCGCGGGCCTGGCGAGTTTGTTTCTGGGTGCTTTGCGTTGGGGCCGCGCCCGTGGTTTCTTGAGCGATGGCAGCGGTGCCGCCCAACAGACTTGCGCTCACTACCAGGGCAGAAAAAAGGGACATACGTTTCATATAAAGCTCCTTCATGTAATCAACAAGTAGTGCTGTCAGATTCCTGGGTAGCTTCCTTTTAAGAGGGAAGATGTGTGTGTCCTGTCAGCTTGGTGCCCATTATGGACAAGGGGCTCTGAATCTAAACTGAAGTTGCTGTTCATGTTATGTTCATCCGCAGCTTGCTATATAAGGGGGGGGTGACTTTTTTGATCCCTCTTTTTTGTTCTGCACGTACCGGTTCGTATGACCTCCATTAAACAGTCCGCACTGCTGATGTGTCTGGCCGCCGTTTGGGCGGCTGTGGCGCCTGGGGCGGCGGCTCACGCTCACGACTCTTCCGCCTGCGACCGTCAGAAACGGCAAGGCGTGCCCGCGTGGGACAAGACGGAGCATTCGGATTGGTCAGGGCATGATTATCTGGGCGATGACGATTGCCTGCGCCGTTTGCCGGCCGCTCCCCCCGCACCCGCAGCACCGCCTCCCAATGAGCGTTTTGGTCCCAGTCCCTACTGGCCACCGGGCCCGGCCTATCGGGGGCATGACCAGGCGCGTGAAGCGGTGCGTCGGGGCGAGGCTTTGCCACTGCGGGAGGTCTTGCGCCGGGTTCGGGAAGATTATCCGGGGCGGGTGCTGCGCGTGCAGTTTGAATATGACGAGCGTCTTGAACTATGGGTGTATGACTTGCGCATGCTGGTCGATGACAACCGCCTGTTGCGCCTGAAAGTGGATGCCTTGAGTGCCGAAGTGCTGCTGGTGCGTGGGGTCAAGCGTTCTCATTCGAAAGGACATTGAATAATGCGGATACTGGTTGTCGAAGATGAACCGACCCTGGCGGGGCAGTTGCAACAGGCTCTGGAGCGGGCGGGCTATGCCGTTCAGGTCGCTCATGATGGCGAGCAGGGGCATTATCAGGGTGAGGTGGAAGCTTTTGATGCGGTGGTGCTGGACCTGGGTCTGCCCGGCATGGATGGCGTGTCGATGCTGCGGCGTTGGCGCGCCTCGGGCCTGACCATGCCCGTGCTTATTTTGACCGCCCGTAATGACTGGCATGACAAAGTCGAGGGAATGGACGCGGGCGCAGACGACTATGTTGCCAAGCCGTTTCACATGGAAGAGCTGTTAGCCCGCATTCGTGCCTTGCTGCGCCGTGCCGCGGGACAGGTGAATCCGCGCTTGCAACTGGGCCAACTGGAGCTGGATGCGCGTTCGTCTTCAATTACCTGTGCAGGCATGGTGCTGTCGCTGACCAGCCATGAATATCGCTTGCTGGCTTTCATGATGCACCATCCTGCCCAAGTCCTGTCGCGTACCCAACTGACCGAGCATATTTATTCGCAGGACTTTGAGCGCGACTCCAACACCATCGAGGTGTTCATTGGCCGTCTACGCAAAAAGCTGCCGCCCGGCTATATCGAAACCGTGCGCGGCATGGGCTACCGTTTGGTAGACCCGCAAGCATGATTGCCGGGCGTGGTCGGGCCACCCTGGGCTCCTTGCGCAGCCGGCTTTTGCTGGGAACCCTGGCCTGGATCTTGCTCAGTATCATTCTGGCCGGGCTGGGGCTGAACCGTTTGTTTCAGGACCATGTGTATCGCCAGTTCGAGCAGCGTTTGCAGACTCATCTGGACCAGATCATGGCAGACGTCAATCTGGACGCGGCCGATGGTGTCACTTTGCAGTCGCGCCTGAGCGATCCCTTGTTTGAGCAACCTTATTCGGGCATGTACTGGCAAATTGCCCGGCGCGAGGCCGGCAGCCCGCAATGGACGGTGGCTTTGCGCTCGACCTCCTTATGGGATGAGGCCCTGGATGTGAACGCGCCCGATGCGCCCGGGGGCGTGTTGTCTTTGCCCGGCCCGGAAAAGCAGCGCTTGGTGGTGTTGCGCCAGGAGCTGGACGAGGTTAACGACAAGGGCCAAAGCCTGCAGATCATGGTGGCAGGCAACCGGGAGCTGCTGGCCGAGCCCTTGGCCCGTTTTGAGCGGATTCTGTTCCTGTCTCTGGGCGGTTTGGCCGTGGGCCTGATTTTGGCGGCCATCTTGCAGGTGGTGCTGGCCTTGTATCCCTTGCATCTGTTGCGACGCCGTTTGCTGGATGTGCAGGAAGGGCGCGAACCGCAAGTCAGCGGCAATTTTCCTAGCGAAATTCAGCCCTTGGTGGACGATTTCAATGCAGTGCTCAGTGCGAATGCAGGCATGGTGGACCGCGCGCGGGCTCAGGCTGGCAACCTGGCCCATGCCGTCAAAACCCCGTTGACGATTATGGGCAACGCTGCTCAGGCGCACGATCCGCATCTGGCAGCATTGGTCAGCGAGCAGGTGGCCTTGGCCCAGCGACAGGTGGACCACCACTTGTCTCGGGCAAGGGCCATGGCGGTACGCGCCATTGGTGTGCGTACGGATGTGTCGGCCTGCCTGCAGTCCCTGTGTCGGGTGATGGGGCGTTTGCATAGCGACAAGCAGATCCATCTGAATCTGCCTGATCAGGAACTGCTTTTTAAAGGCGAGGAGCAGGACCTGCAGGAGATGGCCGGGAATTTGCTGGATAACGCCTGCAAGTGGGCGACGCAGAATGTGTGGTGCCAGGTGTGGCAGCAGGACAATGTGCTGCATCTGGTGGTGGAAGATGATGGCCCTGGCCTGGACCCGGAGCAACTGGAGCGTGTGTTTGGCCGTGGTCAGCGCGCAGATGAACGGCACCCCGGTTTCGGTTTGGGACTGGATATTGTCCGTGAGCTGGCGCGCAGCTATCAGGGCAAGGTGCAAGCCAGCGCATCGGAGAAGGGGGGATTGCGGCTGGATTTGACCTTGGCGAGTTAGGGCAGGAAGTGGACGTGGTTCGCGGATGGAGTGGCGGGTGCGGTCAGGGCTAGGGGGCGGTACTAATCACCCATGAAAAACGCCCGGCGAAGCGGGCGTTTTTTAAAGATCTGACCTCAGGCCAGCATTAGTTCCACGGGCCAGCATCGCCGCCCAGGCTGTAGCGTCCGGCACCAATCAAGCCTACGGTCAATGCGCCGATCAAGAACATGCCTTGTAGCTCCAGAACCCAGATGCCTTGGGCGTTAAAGCTGCCGATCTGGTTGCTGTGGGCCAGGAGCAAGGCAATAAGCATGTTCATGGCTACAATCAAACCGCCTGCACGAGCATAAAAACCCAGGATCATCAGGACAGGAGCAATCACTTCGCCTATGTACACGCCCCAGGCCAGAAAGCCGGGCATATTATTGGCGATCAGCATTTTTTCGATGCCTCCAATGCCATAACGTATCTTGGCAACGCCGTGCAGCAGGATCAGTACACCGACCGTGACACGCAGCAAGAGTTTTCCAAGGTCATCGCGAGACATAGAGACGCTCCATTCATGTTGTGGGACAGCAAGGTGCGTTATTGTAGAAGACCGGGTTCTTAAAAGTATGACGGAGCATTTACATGACACAAAAGCAGGCTGTCGCAGCAGAACTGGCCCCCAGCGGGGTTTTGCGTGTTGCCATGAATTACGGCAATCCCGTCCTGGCCCAGCGCGGTGCCCATGAGCAGTCCCCTAAAGGTGTTTCAGCGGATCTGGCTCGCAGTGTGGCTCAGGAGCTGGGCCTGCCGGTGCAGTTCCATGGCTATGATGCAGCCCAGGCCGTGGTTGAGGCGGTGTACCGTGACGAGTGGGATCTGGCCTTTCTGGCGATTGATCCCAAGCGTGCGGAGAAGATCCGCTTTAGCGAGGCTTATGTGCATATTGAAGGCACGTATCTGGTACGCGAGGAGTCTGCCTTTCAGACCGTGGACCAGCTGGATCGGCAGGGCGTGTGCATTGCGGTGGGCAAAGGCGCAGCCTACGACCTGTTTCTGAGCCGACATTTGAACCACGCAGATCTGGTGCGGGCGACAACCTCTGCCGATGCGATTGATCTGTTTGTGGAGCAGGAGCTGGATGCCGCTGCCGGTGTGCGTCAGCCTCTGGAGCGCTATGCGCGTTCCCGCAGCGGTTTGCGTGTATTGCCTGATAGTTTCACCGTGATTCGTCAGGCCATGGCGGTGCCATCGGAACGTACGCTGGCCCATGCCTGGATCGAGGCTTTTATTGCCCGGCAGAAAAAAGAAGGGATGGTGGCGCAGTTTCTGGCGGACAGTGGTCAGGCCAACGTCACCGTGCCGGAGTAGGGTGAAGGCGGGTGTGGAGCGCGTTTTGCAGCGCCTGCCTGAACAGGGCTTGAGCCTTGCCGGCTTCCTGACCCTTGGCTTGCAGCAGATAAATGGGCAAGTCCAGGCCATTGCTGCCCGTTGAAAACTGGATTCGTGCCAAACGCCCAGACTTCAATGAGGGACCCAGGCACGACAAGGGAAGATTAGCCCATCCCAGCCCCCGTTCCACCAGTTCCAGTGTCATGGCCAAACTATCCGTTTTCCATTGACGAAGGCTGAGCATGGATCGGTCTTTGCCGGTGTCGTTCTGCGGGCTGCTGATCACGATTTGTCTGTGGGCTTTCAACTCTTCCAGCGGGCGGGGGCCATTTTGCAGCAGGGGATGGCCGGGCGCAGCCACTGCGCTGATCGTTTCGGTCCACAGGGACTGAACAATTCCCACACTTTCCAGCTCCAGTCCGCCATAGGCAATGCACAAGTCCAGCTCGCGTTTTTTCAAGGCCTCGATCAAGGTGTCTTGCGCTGCCGTTCGCAGTTCGATGTCCAGGCCGGGATAGTGTTGCTCCAGAGCTTGCAGGGCGGTCAACGCGGGCTTGGGGTCGACATCACAGACCAGGCCCAGGCGCAAATAGCTTTCCAGACCTCCCGACAGTTCCTGCAGGTGAAGGCGTAAGGCCTGAAGGCGGCTGGCGATCAGTCTGGCATCGGGCAGCATGGCCAGCAGCTCGGCGGTGGGGACGGGTTCTCGACGGCTGCGATCAAACAGGGTCAGGTCCAGCTCTGCCTCCAGATTGGCGATGGCCATACTGACGGCGGACTGGGTGCGCCGCAACGTCCGTGCCGCTGCGGAGAAAGAACCGTGCTCCACCACGGCTAACAACAGTTCAAGATGGTCACTGGTAATCATGGCTAAATCATCAGAAAAATTGATGGAATCTGACTTTTTCTAAAAGCTGTACTGCGGATAATCATGCTTTCTACGGTTTTAAGCAAGGATGTGTATCGTGCAGGGATGGAAAAGAAGAGTGGTGTATATCGGCCTGTTTGAATTGCTGGGCATGATGGTAGCGGCGACGGTCCTGGCTCAGTTAAGCGGCGCGGGGCCCATGCAAAGCGGTGTGCTTTCGTTCATGATCAGCACTTGCGCGGTAACGGTAAACCTGTTCTACAACATGATGTTTGAGGCCTGGGAGCGTCGTCGTCATATACAGGCTCGTACGTTCTGGCACCGGGTAGTGCATGTGACCGGTTTCCAGCTTGTGCTGGTGTCCTTGCTGATCCCCTTAATCGCCTGGTGGCTGGATATCAGCTTGTGGAAGGCGTTTTTAATGGAGGCGGTATTGCTGGCGTTCTTTCCGCTGTTTGCCTTTTTCTATAACTGGGCATTTGATTGTATTTTTGGTCTGCCCGATTCGGTCGGCCTGAGCCCCAGCCAGACCCGCTAAGGACAAAAAGCTCCTATCCCCGTGGTTAAGGTGGGGCAAGGCTTAAGAGAACCAAAACAAAAAGGCCTTGCAGATTGCTCTGCAAGGCCTTTGAATTTTTTGGTCGGGGCGGCGGGATTCGAACTCGCGACCCTCTGGTCCCAAACCAGATGCGCTACCAGGCTGCGCTACGCCCCGACTAAGAAAAAAATTATAGCGTGTGAGAGTGAACTTGGCAAGCAAATGAGTTCTGAGTACGTAAGAAACCAAGGGTGACAGGGGGTCAGTGAACCTTGAGTGCGGTAAACGTATGTTTCTATTGAGGGATTAACTATTTTAGGTGCTTATAGTTAAGTGGCAATTTGATAACAAAGCAAGGTGTTCTTTGTTGTTTTCCATAGGGGCAGCATTCATGCACCGGGGGTAGATAAAAAAGTTGGGGGTGAATGCTGTTCATCATTTTTCCAAGAGGAGAACGCACGATGAGCCAAGTTTCACAGGGTGGGAGACTGACACGACGACACTTTCTGACCATGGTTGGGTACGCTGCGGGTGGCGCAGCGATGTATCAAGCCATGATGCGCCTGGGGCATGCCGCAGAGGGTAGTTATGACGGGCCGATTCGCCTGGAGGGTAAACCCAGGCCCGGGACCTCTGTCGTCATTCTGGGAGCGGGTCTGGCCGGTATGGTGGCCGCGTTAGAGCTGCGCAATGCCGGCTATCAGGTCAAGATTCTGGAATATCGCCACAAGGTCGGGGGACGCAACTGGACCTTGCACGGTGGGGACAGCTATACCGAGTTGGGGGGCGCCAGGCAGGATGTCAAGTTCGACAAGGATCAGTACATCAACCCTGGTCCGTGGCGCATACCCTTCCATCACCGGGCCTTGCTGGACTACTGCAAGCGGCTCAAGGTCAAGCTGGAGCCGTTTATCCAGTACAACTACAACGCTTATCTGCATAGCAAAGACCACTTCAATGGCAAGCCCCAGCGCTTTCGCCACATTCATGCAGATTTTCAGGGGCAGGTCTCCGAGCTTTTGTCCAAAGCCATCCATACCCACTTGCTGGATGCCCCCTTGTCCACAGAGGATCAGGAGAAATTGCTGGAAGCCTTGCGGAGCTGGGGCGCGTTGGACAAGAACATGGCGTATGTGAAAGGCCATACCAGTTCCGAGGTACGTGGTTTCGAGCGTGATCCGGGAGGTGGCCTGCATGCTCAACCCGAGTTTTCCGAACCGTTGAAGCTGGCTGATATTGTGCGCTCCAGCGTTTGGCACAATATGGGTATTCATGATTTGTACGAGTTCCAGCAGACCATGTTTCAGCCGGTCGGCGGCATGGATCAGATTGGCGCTGCGTTTGGTAACGAGCTGGAGGGGCTATTTACGTTTAATGCCAAGGTCACGGCCATCAAACAGAACGATGGCAAGGTGACGGTCGGCTACAAGGATCAAATCACGGGCCGTGAGCACACCGAAATGGCCGACTGGTGTGTCTGCACGATTCCCTTATCCATCCTCAGCCAGATTGATCTGGATGCCAGCAAGGCACTGCATGCTGCCATCGATGCTGTCCCTTATGCCCCTTCAGTCAAGGTCGGACTGCAGTTCAAACGCCGTTTCTGGGAGGATGACGAAGCGATTTATGGAGGTATCAGCTACACCGATTTGCCGATTACACAGATTTCCTACCCGAGCGCGGGCATGATGGCGGGCGGAAAAGGTGTTTTGCTGGGCGGTTACATGTTCGGGCCCAGCGCGGTGGAGTGGACGTCGCTCAGTCCGGAGGATCGGATCAGGAAAGCCGTGGAGTATGGCGCGCAGATTCATCCTCAGTACAAGGACGAGTTCGAGAGCGGGGTGGCCGTAGCCTGGCACCGCGTACCCTGGACACTGGGTTGCTACGGCATGTGGACGGATCAGACACGGGCTGCTCATTACGAGAACTTGTGCCAGATTGATGGTCGCCTGGTCCTGGCCGGTGAGCACGCCTCTTATGTCAACGCCTGGCAGGAAGGGGCCGTGCTGTCGGCCCTCAATGCCATTACCCGCCTGCACAGTCGGATTGTGGGCGAGCAACACGCTGATTCCCAAGGAGGGCAGTCATGATGATACGAGCACTCACGGTTTTTCTGGCTTGGGGTCTGATGAGCGCCAGTCATGCTGATACGGCAGTAGTGGGGGGCGATAAAGTGGTATTTACCCAGACTAGCGGTCAGGAAATTTATGAGCAAGTGTGTGCTTCCTGCCATATGATCGATGGCAAGGGCGCTCAGGGGGCCGGAATTTATCCGTCTTTGTCCCAGAACCCGAAACTGGGCGCACCTGCCTATGTGGTGTTTATGGTGAATCAGGGAAACAAGGGTATGCCTGGTTTTGGTGGTGTGCTCAATGACGAGCAGATAGCCAAGGTCGTCAATTACGTGCGCTCCCATTTGGGTAACGAGTTCAATGACACGGTCACGGCCAAGGAGGTGGCCGCGCAGCGCCCCAAGGAGCATCAGTATTTCGACCTGAACTAAATATGGATGGTTGACGCTATGCAGGCGATGGGTTGGAGCACGGTCTTTGCTGTGGAAATCCCCGTGATGGAGTCGGTGTTGCGGGGTACCGTGGTTTATTTCGTTCTGTTTATTCTGCTGCGCCTGGCGGGGCGGCGTGAGCTGGGGTCGTTAGGCGTTGCCGATCTGCTCATACTTTTGTTGATTGCCGATGCCAGCGGCAATGCCATGACGGGAGGCAGCAACTCCTTGACTGACGGCTTGCTGGTGGCGGCGACGATTGTAGGGTGGGGGTTTGTGGTCGATTGGCTGATGTATCAGTTTCCCGCGCTCAACAAGCTGGTTACACCCCGCAAAGTGTGTGTGGTCAGGGATGGGCAGTACCAGTGGCGGAATATGCGTCGGGAGTTTGTGACCCGCGACGAGATTCTCAGTGAAATGCGGCTGGCTGGCATCAAATCGCTCGATGAGGTCTGCGCCGCGTACATTGAGCCCAATGGCAAACTCAGTTTCTTGAAGGCGGAGCCAACTGAGACGGGTCCAGGGTAAAAGCCAAGGGCCGCAGGCAATAAAAAAGCACCGTTAAACGGTGCTTTTTTAAAATAGTGGTCGGGGCGGCGGGATTCGAACTCGCGACCCTCTGGTCCCAAACCAGATGCGCTACCAGGCTGCGCTACGCCCCGACTAAAGACAAGCATGATAGAACGAATAGCGGAGACGGTCAAGCCCCTGCTGGCACTTTTTCAGCGTTTTTGCAGATGGGGCAAGGTGTAGGCCTGGGCGTGATACGCCCAACTGGGCCACAGCACATGGGCCAGGGCTTCTCGGGCCAATGTCTCATCAATCTGTTCCAGCGCTTCGTACTTGTCGGGTGCGGTATAGCGATATTGGCAAGGAGGCAGATGGGGCATCAGCACGGTCAGAATGTCGCCTTTCAGATAGCCGTAGTTCTCGAAGTACTGCATCATGGCCCGGTCGCACTCTTGACGGGTCAGGTCGCGTCCGATCATGGGGTGCTCACTGTCAATGCCCATTAAAGACAGCAGGGTGGGAGCCAGATCGATCTGGCTGATAATGCGTTCGTCCTGGCGCTGGGGAACGCCGCCACCCAGAATCAGGGCAGGAATATGAAAATGACGCAAAGGCACCAGGTTGGCGCCGCCTACGCGAGAGTCATGATCGGCAACAATGAGAAATACCGTATTGTCCCAATAGTCTGATTCGCGCGCCTTGTTAAAGAAGTCGCCAATGGCCCAGTCGGCGTACCTTACGGTATTTTCGACGGTCGCGGGATCTCCCTCTACCGGAAAGCGCCCCGCGGGGTATTCCCAAGGTGAGTGGTTGCTGACGGAAAAGGCCAGTGTCAAGGTAGGCTGCTCCTTGTCCTGACTGAGCAGCTCGTGCAGCTTGTTGAACATGTCCTCGTCGCTGGCGCCCCAGGTGCCTACAAACTCAGGAGACTCGAAGCTGGATTGCTCATACAGCTCATCAAAGCCGTTACCCAGAAAAAAGCTCTTCATATTGTCGAAGTGAGCTTCGCCACCATAGATGAAGCGCGAGCGGTAGTTGTGTTCCTTGAGCAATTGGGCCAAGGTAAAAAAGCGGGTTTGCGAGCCGGGCAGGCGTAAGACCGCATCGGCCACCGTAGGGGGGAAACCGGCTGACACGGCTTCCAGGCCGCGTACTGAGCGAGTCCCGGTGGCATAGGCACGTCGAAAGTTCCAGCCCGTTTGTGCCAGCTTGTCCAGTTCGGGCGTCAGATTGGCCCCGCCCAGATTGCCGACATACTGGGCTCCAAGGCTTTCCTCCACAATCAGGACCAGATTAGGTTTGCGTGAGCGGGTTTGGCTGGGCGTTTGACGATGCAGCGTGGGCAGGCTCTCGGGGCCGACCGGCAAGGCAGCCGCATCACACACGATCTGGTTGATTTCTGCTGGGTCCATGCCGCCGTAAATATCCTCGGCAGAACGCTCGTTTTTCATGCTGTAGATAGCGTAGGCCACGTTGTACAGTGAATTGAGTGGCAGCGTGTTGAGCATGCTGTCGCTGCTCCAGGCTACCGAGGAAGGGTTGATGGGGCGGTGCGCTAAGGTACCGCGTATGGCCAGCGCGCACAGGGCGGCTCCCACCAGCATCCAGATGGGGCGCAGCCACCAGCTCATTACCGGATCGGGGGAGACCTGCCCGAAGATGGCCCAGCCTGAATACACAATCAGGCCCAGTCCGATCAGGGCGATGCCGATCATCAGTCGGTAGCCTTTCCACAGCATGCCCACCACTTCCTGCGGGTGCTTCAGATAGTCCACATACAGCCGGTTGGGGCGTGTGTCGTACTCAATGATGAACTGGGGCGTGGACACTTCCAGCAAGGTCAACAGGAACCAGGCGAAGGTAAACCAGACGGCGGCGACCGTCGTCATGAGCGGATAGTGTCCCACCCAGGGAGCCAGCAAGACCACGGGGGCGCTCAGGGCGGCAATCATCAGGGCATCAATGCGCAGGCCGCCAATCAGGATAGGCAGCAGGCCACCGGCTTGGCGTACACGTGGCCATTGCCACAATGCGAAGGCCAGCCGAAAGGCGGTCAGCAAGATCAGGGCTGAGGGAACAAATACATAAACTAGATGGCGCATAAGAGTGGGGTCCTGAATCGACCTGAGAGCCACAGGTGGCGGCACGGGCATCGAATTGCACGATTGTATGTCAGTTTGCCAGGCAAGCCATGGGGTGGCGGGGCTTCATACCCTTAACGGCAGGGGACGGTGCCTGTGTGACTGGGGCGTGCCAGACAAAAAAAAGCAGCTCGCCGGAACGGACAAGCTGCTGTCAAGGAGGAGACAAGAGAGCCGGCCCCGCGCTCAGGGCCGGCTGCGGGTTCAGGCGACGCGCTGGCTAGGTTCCGTACGCGCACGGAACTGGCTGCGCTGTTGTTCGCGCAAGGCGTAGGCTTTTACCTGGCCCGCATCCTTGACATGACCATAGCCTCGGATCAGGTCGGGATAGTTGAGCCAGCGCAGAGCCACTTCCAGATTGTCTGTATCCAGGTGCGCACTGACCTCATTCAGGTCGGCCAGATAGTCCTGAATGTTTTGGCGCTCCTGACGACGCTCCTGGGTATAGCCAAATACATCCAGCGCGGTTCCCCGTAAACCTCGCAAACTGGCCAGAATCTTGAACAAGTGGCGGGTTGACGGGCCAAACTTGCTTTTGACGGGCTGGCCCTGACTGTTTTTGCGCCCCAGCAGCGGAGGGGCCAGATGGTACTGAATCTGGTAGTCCTTGCCGGGTTCACCTGCAAATTGCGCTCGCAGCTTGTCCAGAAAGGCCGGGTCGGTGTAGAGACGGGCCACTTCGTACTCGTCCTTGTAGCTCATCAGCTTGGCCAGTTGCGTGGCCGCGATACGCGTCAGCGGCAGTGTCTTGTCCTGGTCCAGACGCGACTCGCGTTCCATGATCGGCTTGATGGCGTCGCGATAACGTTGGGCCCAGGCCGGGTTCTGGTAGGCGCTCAGATGCGCTTCCATGCGCTTGATCAATGCCTGCACGCTCTCGGGAAAGGTGACCGCGCGGGCTTTGGGCGTGGCCCCTTCCATCAAGGTTTCTATGCCTTTTTCTGCAGCAAGACGACCCCATTGGAATGCTTCGCGGTTGGCTTTGACGGCCACTCCGTTCAGTTCGATCGCGCGTAGCAGACTGTCCATGTGTAGTGGAATCCAGCCGCGCTGAAAGGCATAACCCAGCAAGATCGGGTTGGCATACAGGGCGTCTCCCATGACATGTACCGCCAGGGCGTTGGCGTCCAGATAGCGGATGTCTTTGCCTACGGCGTTCTCAATGTCCGTGCAGGCGGTTTGCAATGGAAACTTCCAGTGTGCATTGCCGATCAGATCCGAGGTCGGGCTGGCCGCCGTATTGATAATGGTGTGCGTGCGGTCGCGGCTGACCCGACTCAGGACGTCGGTAGAGGCGCTGACCAGAGCATCACTGCCAATCAGCAAGGACGCCTCGCCGGTTGGAACACGGGTGGCATGCAGTTGATCGGGGCGGCGCGCAATTTGCACATGGCTCAGGACGGCACCGCCTTTTTGCGCCAGACCTGCCATATCCAGAACGCTGACCCCTTTTTGTTCGATATGTGCAGCCATGCCCAGCAAGCCACCGACAGTCACCACCCCGGTGCCGCCAATGCCAGCGATCAAGATGCCGTAGGTCCTGTCCAGGTCAGGCAGTTTGGGTAACGGCAGGTCCGCCAGATTGAAGGACTCCAGGGAACGACCCTGGGCCTCGGGTTTGCGCACTTGCGCCCCTTTCAGCGTGACAAAGCTGGGGCAAAAACCGTTGACGCACGAAAAGTCCTTGTTGCAGGAAGACTGGTTGATACGACGCTTGGAACCCAGAGGGGTGTCCAGAGGTTCGACAGACAGGCAGTTGGATTTGACCGAGCAGTCACCGCAGCCCTCACAGACCGTGTCATTGATAAAGGCCCGCAAGGCCGGGTCCGGGTACGTTCCCTTTTTGCGGCGACGGCGCTTTTCGGTCGCGCAGGTCTGGTCATAGACCAAAATAGTGGTACCCGGTATTTCGCGCAGTTCGCGTTGGACGCGGTCCAGTTCATCGCGGTGATAAACCGGCGGATTGCCCGCCAGAGTGACGCCCTTGAATTTTTCGGGCTCATCGGTCACCACGACAATTTTGCGCGCGCCCTCGGCATGTACCTGGGCGATGACGTCTGTGACCTTCAAAATGCCATCGACAGGTTGACCGCCCGTCATGGCCACTGCGTCGTTGTACAGAATCTTGTAAGTGATATTGGAGTTGGCGGCGATGGAGGCGCGAATAGCCAGGATGCCGGAATGAAAATAGGTGCCGTCGCCCAGATTGGCGAAAACGTGCTTTTCGTCAGTAAAGGGTTGCTGGCCAATCCACGCGACCCCTTCACCTCCCATATGACTGAAAGTGGACGTGCTGCGATCCATCCAGACGGTCATGTAGTGGCAGCCAATACCGGCCATGGCGCGGGAGCCTTCGGGCACGCGCGTGGAGGTGTTGTGCGGACAACCCGAACAGAACCAGGGTTTGCGCTCGACACTGACGCGGGGCATGCGGGCCTCGCGGTCCTTGGCATCCAGAATCGCCAGGCGGGCCTGAATGCGGGCACGCAATTCCTCGGAAATATCCATGGTGCAGAGCCGACGGGCAATAGCGCGCGCAATAATCGCCGGAGACAGTTCGCCTTGCGGGGGCAGCAGCCAGGGGGAGCGCGATAGCGACCACTCGCCGCCGCCGTGTTCGGTCTCGTCAAACTTGCCGTAGACCTTGGGGCGTACATCATCGCGCCAGTTGTACAGTTCTTCTTTCAGGGCGTATTCCAGGATCTGGCGTTTTTCTTCTACCACCAGAATTTCGGTCAGACCTGTTGCGAACTGGCGAGCATCCTGGCCGTCCAGAGGCCAGATACAGCCTACTTTGAACAGCCGGATACCCAGCTCGGCACACAGCTCGTCAGACAGGCCCAGATCGGCCAGGGCCTGCCGCGTATCCAGGTAAGCCTTGCCGGCAGTCATGATGCCAAAGCGGGCGTCGGGCGAATCAATCTCGACGCGGTTCAGCTTGTTGGCGCGCACATACGCCAACGCGGCGTACCACTTGTGATTCATCATGCGGGCTTCTTGTGCCAGCGGTGGGTCTGGCCAGCGGATATTCAGGCCGTCGGCGGGCATGTCCTCGATTTCGGGCAGGACAATGTTCAGGCTGTCCGGGTCCAGATCCACCGAGGCATTGGATTCCACTACTTCGGTGACACACTTCAAGGCAACCCACAGGCCCGAGAAGCGGCTCATGGCCCAGCCGTGCTGGCCAAAATCCAGATATTCCTGCACGTTGGCCGGGTATAGCACCGGGATGCCTGCCGCGGCGAAAACGTGATCGGACTGGTGGGCCACCGTGGAGGATTTGGCGCCGTGGTCATCGCCGGCCAGTACCAGTACTCCGCCGTAGCGTGAGCTGCCTGCCGAATTGGCGTGTTTGAAGACATCCATGGAGCGGTCCACGCCTGGGCCCTTGCCATACCACATGGCAAAGGTGCCATCGAAGCGGGCGCTGGGATACAGATTGGTCTGCTGGCTACCCCAGACAGCGGTAGCGGCCAGATCTTCGTTCAGACCGGGCTTGAACACGATGTCGTGTTCCTTGAGATGTTTGCTGGCCTGCCATAAAGCCTGGTCTACGCTCCCTAATGGGGAGCCCCGGTAACCAGAGATAAAGCCGGCCGTGTTCAGGCCTGCGCGCCGGTCACGCTCTTTTTGCAGCATGGGCAGGCGCACCAGAGCTTGGGTTCCGCTCATATAGGCGCGCCCCTTGGTGACGGTGTATTTGTCATCCAGGGACACGGATTCCAACATGGCCTTGTAAGGTTTGTTGAGAGGGGCATTCATGAGTTTGTCTCCTGCAGGAAGAAAGGTTTTCGTGCAAGTTGTTTTAGTTTGTGCTTTAGTCTAGGGCAGCTTTTTGTTATCGTAAAATCAAATTTACGAGTACCTGATATCTGAAAAACGGATGGCTATGAAACACGAAGTGACCTTGCGGCAGTTTCGTTATTTCATTGCGGCCGCTGTCAGCGGACAGTTCTCCGCGGCCGCTCAGGCCGAGAATGTCTCGCAGTCGGCGATCAGCAATGCAGTCCAGAGCCTGGAGCGGCAGTTGAATGTGGCGCTGTTTGAGCGTTTGCCGCACGGTGTGGAGCTGACTCCGCAAGGGCAGGCGTTTTTTCATCATGCCCATCATGTGATTGATGCCGTCAGTGATGCGCTGAATCACGCCGATTTGCGGCGTCAAAATATTGAAGGACAGATTCGGGTGGCGGCTGGCTACACGGTTCTGGGCTATTTTCTGCCTGACCTTATCAGTCGCTTCAAACATAGCTACCCCAATATCGATATCGAGCTGGTGGACATGGAGCGTCCCGAAATGGAAGCGGCCTTGCAAAGCGAGCGCATCGATCTGGGGGTAGCGATCTTGTCCAATATCAGTGATCTGGCCATGTACGGGCATCATCGACTGAGCAGCTCCCGTCGTCGTTTATGGGTGTCGGACCAGCATGCCCTGGCCAATGAGTCCAGTGTGTCCTTGGCGCAAATCAACCACTACCCTTATATTTTTCTGACTGTGGACGATGCGGATGCGGCCGCCAGGCGTCATTGGGGCAGCCCAGGCTTTCCGGAGCGTGTCGCCATGCGCACGCGCTCTTTGGAAGCCGTGCGGGGGCTGGTGGCTTATGGTTTCGGGGTGACGATTTTGTCGGATATGGTCTATCGTCCCTGGTCACTGGAGGGCAAGCGCATCCAGGCCATCGGCATTCACGATCCGGTGGAGTCTGTGGAGGTGGGCTTGTTGTGGCCGAAAGAGCGGGAGCCCGAAGGACTGGTCGCCTTGTTTCAGCGCTTTCTGATTCAGGCCTGTGACCACGATATGGCCCGCGCCGGCATGGGGAGCCGACGCGGTGGGGGACTGCTGTAAGGGATCTTAGGGTACCAGAGCCAGACCGATGCGAAATTGTGAAGAGCGGTCACGGTAGCCCAGCATGGTTTCTGCATAGCCAGAGAAGTATTGGCCGTAGATATAACCGTTCATGTTCAAGGGGGTACGGTTCAGTGGCCAGGCGATCGAGAACTCATGTGTATTGCGGCTGCCAGCCCCTTTGTTGTACATGCCCGACAAAACCAGCCCGTTGTCCTGAGCGTAGCGCAGCTTCCAGTCATAGCGACCCCGATAGTGCGCCCAGTCGGCGTTCTCGCCCATGAACACATAGTGTTTGATACGGGGGGCAAACGTCAGGGTGGCACCGTGGTCAAAGCGGTAATTGAACTCAGGCTGGATAAAGACCTCGTTCATGGAGCGGGAATCGTCGCCTGACTTGCCGTTGGAGGAGTGCTCATACCCGCTTGCCAGGCCCATGAACAGGCGTTTTTGCTCGGACTCCCAGATGGAGTCTTTACGCCAGAACAGGCTGGGGCGGTAGGTGGTGTCGACAAAGGGCTTGGAGTCAGCATGCAAATCCCACAACGCGGTTTGGGTATAACCAATATAGAAGTGGTCGTAGAATTTGGGGTTGCTCGGGTCTTTGGGCGAGTGCAGGCGGTATTTGAAGCTTAGCTGGAAGCGGGCATTGTTGCCGCCTTTGTTGCCGACAATAAAATAGGTCGGGTCATGGGCCGAGATGGCATTGCTGAAGTTTTCAAAGCTGGAGTTGGCAGGTTTGAGCCCTTGTCCGCTGATGATGGCGGGCCCTTCGGGCTGAGCGCCCGCAGCGACGGCCTGAGCGTAGGGCAGGGCAGGATCGACGACTCGTGGGTCGTTTCCGGCGCCTGCATTCACGACCGCGCCATTGGCTGGCTGCGAGGTAATCGGGCTGCGGGCCTGCGGATTGGTGTCCAGAGCCAGCATCACGCGCTCACCTTCAATATTCACTGCTTGCAGGCCCGTCAGCCCATTGGGGACCACGGCGCGCCAACTGTAAGCGGTGAAGTTGTTGGTGGGGATGGAGGCTCGGGGGCGGGCATTGACCAGTTCAGCCAGACTGCGGATCACGTTACCCTTACCGTCGCGCCACTGCAAAACCAGGTTGCGTGGGGCGGTCCAGGTCATCAGACTGCCTGTGTCGTTGTAGACGATGGCGTCAATATTGACGCTTTCGCCCGAACTGGCCTGCACTTGGCGCAACTGGTAGGTAATACCTGCCTGTGCGGTATTCAGAATTGCGCTCAAGATAAAAAGAGGGGCCGATAGTATTAAAGAGTGCTTGCTTAGTTTCTTTGTGGTCGGCATGAAAAAGAGTCCAGGAAAACGGGTTAATCCGTACACGACTGTACCATTTAGGATTAAAAATACTACTTATAATTGTTTTTCTTACAGTATTGACACTCTGACGAGCTTGCGGCTTATCTAAAACCGCTTTTCAGGCTAAAATACTTGATTGTCTTTTGTAGCCGCTATTTTCTCAACAATAGGGCTGAAATAAATTCTTGTTCATACAGGACTTTTATTTCGAGACAGTGCATCGCCTGATCGTGTGGGTGATGCCGCCATCACCTGGCGGGTGTAGCTCAGTTGGATAGAGCACAGGCCTTCTAAGCCTGGGGCCGGGGGTTCGAACCCCTCCACCCGCGCCAACCTTACCCTTTTCCGTGCACAGTTTGTCCCTTTCCGGTCTGGATCGGGGGCTTGTGGCTGCTCGTGTCAACGGGGTCGTTATTTTCTCCAACCCTATGTTGCATAAGGAATATGACCGACTTTATGGCGGTTTTTTCTGGAGGGCATTTAGTCTGTCCTAGGCATAACCCTGAGGAGGCGCAGTTAGTAAGTATGGTGTAAGTGTCGAGCTCTAATGTTCACCGCATAGACGTCGGCAGGCGTCTTCATAACGCCGTTTTCAGCCTGTGAGGGCTGGGCCGGTTCAATAAGATACGCCAGCGAACAAGGCGTTCAGAACAATGCGGAGACAAACTATGCAAGACCCCCTTGTAGGTCGGATTACGGCCAATCCTCGCTATCAAAAACTGGTCAAGACCCGGCTGCGGCTGGGCTGGATACTCACCATCGTCATGCTGGTGGCTTACTACAGCTATATCGGCATTATTGCGTTCGACAAGGAGCTGTTTGCCACACGCTTGGGTGAGGGCGTCATGACCCTGGGCATTCCTATCGGTTTTGGCGTGATTGTGTTGGCAATTGTGATTACGGGCATTTATGTCTGGCGCGCCAATACCAAATTCGACCAGATGGCCAAGGAAGTGCTTGAGGAGGTGCGTAAATGAAGCGTTCCTATCTTCGTTCCGGCCTGGCTCTGGGGCTGTTGCTGGCCAGTCCTGCCTTGTGGGCAGCGGGTGGCGATCTGGGCGAGCTGCAAAAGCAGGCGACCAACTGGACGGCCATCGGTATGTTCGCCGTCTTTGTGCTGGCGACGCTGTGGATTACCAAATGGGCGGCAGCGCGCACCAAGTCGGTCTCGGACTTTTATACGGCGGGCGGCGGCATCACCGGCTTTCAAAACGGACTGGCCATTGCCGGTGACTATATGTCCGCGGCGTCCTTTCTGGGTATTTCCGCTGCGGTGATGATCAATGGCTATGATGGCCTGATCTATTCCATCGGTTTTCTGGTGGGCTGGCCCATCATCACGTTCCTGCTGGCAGAAAAGCTGCGTAATCTGGGTAAATTCACCTTTGCAGACGTGGCAGCCTATCGTTTCCGCCAAGGCCCCATTCGTGCCTTTGCGGCGTCCGGCACGCTGGTGGTGGTGCTCTTTTACCTGATTGCTCAGATGGTGGGTGCAGGCCAGTTGATCAAACTGCTGTTTGGTCTGGAATATTGGGTTGCCGTGGTGCTGGTGGGTGTGCTGATGATGGTTTACGTGCTGTTTGGCGGCATGACGGCCACCACCTGGGTACAGATCATCAAGGCGGGCCTGCTGCTGTTTGGCGCCTCTTTTATGGCCATCATGGTTCTGGCGCAATATGGTTTCTCGCCAGAAAAGCTGTTTGCCGCGGCGGTTCAGGTCAAGACCGAGGCCGCGCTTGCTGCCGGCAAGGATGCTGCTCAGGCGGCGACCATCGGCCAGGCCATCATGGGCCCGGGCAATTTCATCAAGGACCCGATCAGCGCGATTTCCTTTGGTATGGCCCTGATGTTCGGTACGGCAGGCCTGCCGCACATTCTGATGCGCTTTTTTACGGTGCCTGATGCTAAGGAAGCACGTAAATCCGTGTTCTGGGCAACCACCTGGATCGGTTACTTTTACATCCTGACCTTCATCATTGGCTTTGGCGCAATCGTGCTGGTGTCGACCAACCCCCGTTTCCTGGAAGTGGGCGGCGACCTGATTGGTGGCTCCAATATGGCTGCTGTGCACCTGGCTGATGCGGTCGGTGGCGATGTATTCCTGGGCTTTATGTCTGCCGTCGCCTTTGCCACGATTCTGGCCGTAGTGGCGGGCTTGACCCTGTCGGGTACGTCGGCTGTGTCGCATGATCTGTATTCCACGCTGATCAAGAAAGGCGAAGCCAGTAATGAGGAAGTCATGCGCGTGTCTCGTGCAACCACCCTGGCGCTGGGGGTGATTGCGGTGTTGTTGGGCATTATTTTCGAGAAACAGAACATTGCTTTCATGGTGTCACTGGCCTTTGCGATTGCCGCCTCGGCCAACTTCCCGGTCTTGTTCCTGTCCATTTTGTGGAAAGGATGTACGACACGTGGCGCCACGATAGGTGGGTTCCTGGGTCTGGTCGTTGCCTTGGTGCTGACGTTGCTCTCCCCCTCGGTATGGGAAGCCACTTTGGGCAATCCTGCCGGCTCCGCGCCCTTCCCATACGCGTCGGCAGCGTTGTTCTCCATGCCATTGGCCTTCCTGGCAATCTGGTTCTTCTCGATCACTGATCGTAGTCCGCGTGCCGAGATTGACCGTGCTGGTTTCGAGGGGCAGTCCGTGCGTTCCGAAACGGGTGTGGGAGCAGAAGCGGCTTCTGCGCATTAAACCTTCCTGCCAGACCGGGCTGAATGCCTGCGTCTGGCGGCCTTAGCTGGTTTTGTGGGTGTAAGAAAAACCGGTAGGTGAACGACACCTCAAAGGTTGGCGACCTGTCCAACTTTTGGGGTGTTTTTTTGTTCGATGTGCGATGCACGCGTCAAGTCGGGCGCGGTAAAGCGCTATTGAAGCGACTGGGCGATGACTGAACGCAATGCGGCCCTGGCGATACGATTGCAACCATGCGGGTCCCAAGCTCAAGCCTCGATCCCAAGCCCAACCGACGACACCCAAACCCAGAACCCGACGCAAAGACCTGGGCTGGGCGTCATGGCACGGCAAGGCCCTTGACGCTGAGTTTGATTTGAGCCGCACAACCTGATGCGGGCTGCTCCGTGATGGCAATCACAGCCGCCCGTTTTTTTCCGCCTCAATGCCTGGGCCGTGCGCCGGACCAAGTCTTGAGTTCAGCTCTGGGTTTCGCAGGGGACAGGCAGGCCGTCAAAGCGTTCGTAGAAGTAGGCAGCGGCCTCGGGCGCCTGCTCATCCTCGGCACGCAAGGTAGACAGGATATAGCGTTCTGCCTTGCCGCAGACCTGACGATATACATCCCGGCACAGCTCGTAAGCCTGTTTTCCTGCCCAGCCTGTGGGCAACAGTTCGATGGGCAACTGGGGGTCGTGCAGTTGGATGCGGCGGAACTCGTGAATCAAGAGCGTGCGAATGACAAATGCCAACTGGTCATCGTAGGGGTGGCCGGCGTCCAGCATGTTCAGGGCAGGCGCGAAACGTTGTATGAACTGCCCATAGCCGCTGGCGACCTGCGCCAGATCCCAGCTGTCTTGAATAAGTTGCGACAGAGGGCGCGTCTGAGGCAGTTGCGAGGGTTCCAACTTGGCCACATAGACTTGCGACTGGGCCTGGGTGGCCTGCAGGATGTAATCCAGAATCGTGTGATCGGGGTTGGGGTGCAGGAAAGCGGTGGGTGACAAGGCGCAAAAACCTTCCCACAGCAGCTCCTTGCGCAGGTCCGCCCGCTGCTTGGAGTTCATCATCAGGCTGGGCATGCTAAAGACCAGCGTCCATTGGCCATCCCACGCCAGATAGGTTGGGGTGTAAATGCGTTGATACGCATGCTCAAAGCGCTGGCTGGCTTCGGGCCGCAAGGTGTACTGGCTGCGCCGCCCTTCACGTTGCGCGCTCAGCCAGCCCTCCTCGGCCAGTCTGTACACGCTGGTGCGTACCAGCCGGTCGCTGATCCCAAAGGGCGCCAGCAACTGGATCAGGCTGCCCAGCCAGAGTTTGCCGCCATGCGGGCGAATCACATCGCCAAACAGGGTCATGACCAGGGACTTGGCACGCGGAGGGCGGTTTTCCAGATGGTGGGCGGCCCAGTGGGCCAGGTCGGAATAAGAAAGCTCGGACATTGTTTTTTTAAAGGCGCTCAAGGCTGTGTGAGAGCGGCACGCCTGTCTGTGTTGACCGGTTAAGCGCTTGATTATAAAGGGTGGGTGTACAAGCGCACTGAAAGATTATGCCAGCCAGGGGCTTTCTTGATCTTTGCAGCAGTTTTGCATGCGCGTACCCTACAAATAGGGACTGGCTAACCAGATCAGCCGATTGCGCAAGCGCTTGCCAAAGCCAATGGCATTCAGGGATTCCAGGCTGACGGCTTCGGCGTCTTCAATTTCCAGGTCAATCAGGTTCTGGATCTGGCGTGCGGTGTCTCGGCTGTAGATTTCCACGTCCAGCTCAAAGTTCAAGCGCAGGCTACGGGGGTCCAGATTGGATGAGCCGATATAGGACCAGACGCCATCAATGGTCATGAGTTTGGAATGATTGAATGGCCCCCGGGCGCGCCAGACCCGACAGCCCGCGCGTAGCACCTGATCGAGCTGGGCCGTCATGGCGTAATTGACCAGACGCAGGTTGTTCTGCCCTGGAATCACGATGTCTACCTGTATGCCACGCCGCGCCGCCGTGTTCAGGGCTCCCAATAGAATCTGGTCGGGCAGGAAATAGGGGGACTGGATACGGATATGGCGTTGTGCGATGGCAAACGCACCTTGCAGCATGTGGTGGGTGCTGGCCATGAAGCGGTCAGGGCCGGAAGCAATGCATCGGGCTGGCACATGAGGCCGGGGGGCGGGCGTGGCGCTGGCATGCCAATAGTCCGGCGACAGATCCTCGCGAGTGGTAAATTGCCAGTCGTGTCGAAATGACGCCAGCAATTGCATGACAGCCGGGCCTTCCAGGCGAAAGTGCGTGTCCTGGGACGGTTTGCCGTCGCTATATTGCGCCATAAAGGACTCGCGCAGGTTCATGCCCCCGGTAAAGCCCACGGTGCCATCCACAATCAGGAGTTTGCGGTGACTGCGCAGATTGGCGTAGGGCATGCGCAAAAAGCCCAGGGGGTTGGTCATGAAGAGAGCGCAGCGTATGCCCTCACGGCGCAATAGTCGCACAATGGGGGTGCGTGAGTATTTAGCGCCAATGGCATCGACCAGCACCCGAATCTGCACGCCTCGCTGGTGCGCGCGTGACAGGGCGCTGACAAATTCCTGGCCCAGGCGATCGCTATCAAAAATATAGCTTTGCAAGGCAATCGTGTTGCGAGCCTGTTCGATGGCTTCCAGCATGGCGGGGTAGGCCTGATCGCCGCCCAGCAAAACCCGCACATTATTGCCGTTGCGTAATTGACTGCGGCTGACACGGTCTCCCAGGATCTGCAGGGACCGAAACGGGGCGCCCACCAGTGCGCCAATGTCAGAGACTGGGGGGTGTAAATAGGTAACCTGTTCATAAAACACGTCCGCGCTGTGTTCGAGGCGGCTTTGTCTACGTACCCGGTTGATGCCGGCGATCAGGTACAGAAATGGCCCTAACAAGGGCGACATGATGATGACGCCCACCCAACTGATGGCCGCGCGGACATCGTTTTTGGTCATGGCGGCATGAATGGCTGCAGATGCGCCCAGGATCACGCTGAGTGCCAGCGCCAGGTGCGGCCAGTAGTCGTGCAGCAGGGCGCGCAGATGGATCAAGTGCTCTTGCATGGTGTTAGCTGTTCCGCTTCTGGTCGGGCAGGTCCGGGCGTTGGTAAAGGCTGTGCATCCAGGATGGGTTTGGTTTGCCGCGAGCGGCAAACTGTTGCAGACGGGAAGGGGAGCGCCAGACGCCTCCGCCTATTCCAGGACTGGGCTGGACGCCATACCAAAACCATTGGCCGTCTTCATCTTGTGCAAGCCAGTCCCAGTTAGCGGGTGCCTGATCCCAGCAGGGGAAACCGAATGTCATCAGCAAATTTCCAGAAAATGGGACAGATTAGAGTATAAGAAAGCGTGGTTTTGTGCCAGTTTCTATTACAAAGGGCGAGTGCAGAAAAAAAATGAAGAGGTCCGGGCGCCTTGATATGTCGTACTGTCCCTTCTGATAGAGGCGGAGTGAGCCTTGGGTAGGGCGTGTCCGAGGTTCACAATCGAACACAGTTTATTGTCCAGCCCGAACTTGTCGGGAGTGTGCGAAGGTGCCAAACTTGCTACGATGAACCAACGCAAAAAAGCCCGCTACGAGGCGGGCTTTCAAGTATTTTTCCAGTTCCTGATTTTGTCACCCTTTAAGGAGATACGCAAAACCTGGGAAGCGGTAAATTTTGGGGTGACCGATGGGGCTCGAACCCACGACAACCGGAATCACAATCCGGGACTCTACCAACTGAGCTACGGTCACCACTGTTTGGTGCAGTATGTATTAACAGTACATATTAAGTACTTACTAATTTACTGCTTTTACTTGTTGCTTGCCGTTTAAGGCTTGCTGTGAAGTAAAAAATGTATTCTAGCACGCTTTTTTTAAATAGTGCAACACCTGTGCAAGAATACCTCGACCCTGAACCCCGCCCCGGTCTTGCCGGGCAGTGTGTGACTCAGGTTTAATGTTTTTCCCTCGTAATAGCAAGGAAGCGCGATATGTCTCAATTATTCGTCGTTCATCCCGAAAATCCTCAACCCCGCGCATTGGCCCAGGCCGCCGAACTACTGGCTAAGGGAGGGCTGCTGGCCATTCCTACTGACTCCAGCTATGCCGTAGTCGCCCGTCTGGACGACAAGTCCGCCGCTGATAACCTGCGGCGCCTGCGTGGCTTGGACGATCGCCACCATCTGACCTTGCTGTGCCGTGATCTGGCCGAGATCAGCCACTTTGCCAAAGTGGACAACCCGCAGTACCGCCTGCTGAAAATGGCTACCCCCGGTCCGTGGACATTTATTCTGGAAGCGACCAAGGAGGTGCCCCGTCGCGTGTCCCACCCCTCTCGCAAGACGATCGGTATTCGGGTTCCCAATCAGAAAGTGGCTCTGGCTCTGATGGAACAGGTGGGCAGCCCCTTGATTTCCACCACCCTGATTCCCGAGGGCGAGGACGAGCCCTTAAATGATGCCCAGGAAATTCTGGACCGTTATGCGCATCAGTTGGCCGCGGTTGTGGATGGCGGACCGTGCCCCTTGCAGGCAACCACTGTGATTGATCTGACCGGCCCTACGCCGCAAGTGCAGCGTCGTGGTTCGGGTGATCCTGCCACCTTGGGCTTGTCCTGAACTCCGGGTTTGCACAAAACTCGCGTCCAGGTGCCTATCCGTGTTTCAATTCTGAACCTTGAGGCAGCACTCGCTGTCTCAATCAGACGGGCTGTTTGCAGGCGACTGATCCGTGTGCATGCACAATCGGATCAGTTGCCGGCCTGGACCAAGGATCACCATGGACTCTTTTATACAGACCTTGACGGTCTATGCTCTGCCAGTCATTTTCGGCATCACCTTGCATGAAGCGGCTCACGGTTATGTCGCCCGCATGTTTGGCGACCCGACCGCCATGCTGGCCGGACGCATCAGTTTGAACCCCTTGCGCCACATCGACCCTATCGGCACGATTGTGGTGCCTGCCGTGCTCTTGCTGTCCAGCGCACTCATGGGAATGGGCGGCATTTTGTTCGGCTGGGCCAAGCCGGTACCGGTCGATTGGGGGCGCTTGCGCAACCCCAAACGTGACATGCTCTGGGTGGCTCTTGCCGGACCGGCTTCCAATATGCTGATGGCGATTCTGTGGGTCTTGTACGCACACTTGATGGTCAAGCTGGGGCAGGGCGACAGCCGCTTCTGGATGGGTATGGCCATTGCAGGCGTACAGGTCAATCTGGTCTTGATGGCCTTGAATCTGTTGCCCCTGCCGCCCTTGGATGGCGGCCGTATCGTATTTAGTCTCTTGCCGGATCGTTTGGCCTATCATTACTCCCGTATTGAGCCTTACGGCATGGTTATTCTGATCTTGCTGATGTTCACTGGCGTGCTTTGGACACTGATGCGTCCTTTGATTGCCCTGGGCGAAGGCGTATTGAAATGGTTCTTATGATTTAACGGCTTATCCGTTAAACTTGTGAGTCAATATTTTTTTGGGCTGTTGGGCCTTAAACCCGGAGATTCATCTCATCATGGCAAGTTCGGACTCTGCTATTTCCAATTTTCAGGGCAGCATGGTTGCCCTTGTTACACCCATGGATCCCAATGGGGGTCTGGATTTTGCCGCTTACCGAAAGCTGATCGACTGGCACATACAGGAAGGAACACGTGTGCTGGTGGTCGTTGGAACCTCGGGCGAGTCGCCTACGGTGTCGGTCGATGAGCATGCCGAACTGATCAAGGTGGCTGTAGAGCACGCCGCCGGTCGTGTTCCCGTGATTGCCGGAGTCGGTGGCAACTCCACCCGTGAAGCCATCGAGCTGTCGCGTCATGCGCAG
This sequence comes from Alcaligenes sp. HNGD-HTN06, assembly GCF_049932565.1. Classification (NCBI taxonomy): domain Bacteria; kingdom Pseudomonadati; phylum Pseudomonadota; class Betaproteobacteria; order Burkholderiales; family Alcaligenaceae; genus Alcaligenes; species Alcaligenes sp. HNGD-HTN06. Next base: position 906,115 of record NZ_CP187782.1, read on the forward strand.
GAAGTGGGTGCAGACGCCGGTTTGTCGGTGGTGCCTTATTACAATCGCCCTACCCAGGAAGGGATGTACCAGCATTTCCGCGCTATTGCAGAAGCGGTGGAATTGCCCCAATTCCTGTATAACGTGCCAGGCCGCACGGTCGCAGACCTGCAAAATGACACCGTGCTGCGTCTTGCGCAGATTCCCAACATCATTGGCATCAAGGATGCAACCGGCGATCTGGCGCGCGGTGGACTGCTGCTGCGTGATGCGCCGGAAGATTTTATTGTGGTCAGCGGCGATGATCCTACGGCTGCTTCGTATATCCTGCTGGGCGCCAAGGGCAATATTTCCGTGACGGCCAACGTGGCGCCACGCCTGATGAGCCAGTTGTGTCAGGCCGCTCTGGATATGGATGTACCCACGGTACGCCGTTTGAATGCCTTTTTGGCAGGTTTGAACAAGAACCTGTTTGTCGAGGCTAACCCCATTCCCGTGAAATGGGCCGTTGCAGAAATGGGCCTTACTCAGCTGGGATATCGTTTACCATTGACGCCGTTAAATGCACAGCATCACGAATTGCTGCGTCAATCCTTGAAACTTGCGGATCTTCTTCCATGATTGCTAAGCCAGTTAATAAAAGCCTGATCGGGCTGTCTCTGAGCCTGTTGGTGCTGTCGGGCTGCTCCACGGTGGACCAGATAATGGGCCGGGGCGAGTCGGTGAATTACAAGAGTACGGTTGCGGGCGATCCCTTGAGCATTCCGCCGGATCTGACCCAGGCCAACCGCGATGCCCACTATCGTGCCCCAGAAGGGGTGACCTCCTATTCGGTTTACTCGCAAGGTCAAAATGCGCAGCAAGCCAAAGGCGGAGCCGATCAGATTTTGCCGCAATCCGACGCTATCAAGGTGATGCGTGACGGTGATCTGCGCTGGCTGGTTGTCGACCGCCCCGTGGAGGATCTGTTTCCCCGTATTATTGATTTCTGGGGTGATAACGGGTTCACCATTCAGTCGCAGGACCCCCGTGCCGGCCTGATCCAGACCGACTGGGCAGAGAACCGGGCCAAGATTCCTGAAAGCTGGATTCGCAGCGCCTTGGGTTCCATTATCGATCAGGTCTTTGACAGCGGTGAACGTGACCGCTTCCGTACCCGCTTTGAGCGTGTTGGCGACAAGACCGAAATCTACGTCTCCCATCAACACATGGAAGAGACGCCCACCGCGGATGGCACCGCCTTTAAATGGGTGTTCGCCAAAGAGGATCCGGGTCTGAACGCGGCCATGCTGGCTCGCATGATGGTCTTCCTGGGATCGGATATTGAAACCGCTCGTGAGCAGGTGGCCAACGCCGCCAAGGACCCGTCCAGCGTTCAGGTTCAGGCTTCGGACAAGGGCGATCAGGCAGAGCTGCTGCTGAACGAGTCCTTTGATCGAGCCTGGCGTCGTGTCGGCGTGGCTATCGATTCGGCCGGTTTCTCGGTTGAGGATCGTGACCGCTCTGCGGGTGAGTTCTTTATTCGCTATCTGGATTCGGATACGGGCGAGAAGATTGAACAGCAAAACATTTTTGGCCGCATCTTTGGCAGTCGCAATACGGCCGAAGCCACGCCGTTCCGCATCAAGCTGCGTGCCCAAGGAGCCGGTACCCGCGTGACCGTGCTGGATCAGCAAGGTCAGGAGCAGACGACAGCGACGGCCAAGCGCATTATCAATGTGCTGTCCACCAATCTGCGTCCCGGTAGTTGATTGTCTTGAGTCGGCCTGCGAGCCGTCTGGAAAAAGCCCTGGTTATTGCCAGGGCTTTTTTTATGTCCGCCATTCGTCCTGACCGGGCTTGATGCTAAGTCATTGAGTCCACAGCCAGGCTGTTCACCTCATGAGTCTGCTGCCGCTCAGGTAAAGACCGCTCAATGGCTGCACGGAATGCCGTTGGGTTAGTTGGGAGTGCCGGTGCGTTTCCGGTGAAGTCTATGACTGCTCGTAAGAAGCCTTGCCTTCGTCCGTTTGGGTGGATGAGCGGGGTGGAGCTTTATCGAGGAGGACTGGACTTTCCATAAGACAGTAAAGATAATAGGAACTATTATCGTTTAGTGCATTGAGGAGTCGCCCATGCTGAAATTGTTTTTCCGTCATGGTTTACGCTTGTGTTGGCCTACGCGGCGGGGCCAACAAGCTGATGATTCCGCTTCTTCAGAGCCGCAGGCTCGACTGCTGGCGCTGATTGAGGCGTTGCCTCGTCGTCACCGCGAAGCTTTTGTGCTGCATCGTTTCGAGGGCCTGAGCTATAAAGAGATCGCCACTCGAATGGGCACAAGTTCACGAGTGGTGGAGCACTATATACGCATGACCATGCGGGCGTGTCGTCATGATCCGGCGCGGTTCCATCAGGTAGATGGGGCGATGCCACGTTCGGCGGGCTTGTATGTGTAAGGAGGGGCACCTGCAGCACATTGATGAGCAGGCCTTGAATTGGCTGCTCAAACAGCACGAGCCCCAGTATCAGAACGATGCCCGCAGCCAGTCTGCCTTTCGCGCCTGGTTGACGATTGATCCCGAGCATCAGGCTGCTTTTCTGCGCTGGAAGTTGGAGTGGGAAGCCATGGATGCAATCAGTGAGGAGCAGGTGGGTCGCCTGCGTACCCGTTTGCAACAAGAGGCAATGAGCCGCGTGCAGAGACCGTGGCCTCTGCGTTTGTTAAATCGCGGTGTGGACGCCTGGTTCATCAATCCTGCCTGGCGCTTTGCGCTGGGGGGAGCGCTGTGCTTGCTGCTGGGCGTGGCGTTGCTGGGAACCGTGGGCAGCTACTTTGTTTAGGCCTTTTTGAATCTGCCTGGTCTTCATTGTGCCAAGGTGACTGAAGATGCTGTGCCGCTTGCTGAATACGGTCATCCAGCCTTGCAGCGCTCAGTCTGGGAATGACGCCCAGGCAAGGGCCGGGTAGATAGTCATGCAGCGTCTGCAGGTTTTCCTTGGCATAACGGATCTCCGGGTCGATGAGGTTGGCCACCCAGCCCAGCACGCTCAAACCGCTGGTGCGTATGGCCTGAGCCGTCAGTAGCGCGTGATTCAAAGCGCCCAAACGCAGACCCACCACCAGAACGACAGGGAGCTGCAAAGCCTGTGCTAAATCGATACCTGTTCGCCCCTGTCCCAGGGGCAGCATGAAACCGCCCACTCCTTCCACGATGGCATAGTCGGCATGTTCTGTCGCCGCTTGAACCATGTTTTTGATCAACGCTGGGTCTAGTTCGATTCCCGCTTGATCGGCCAGGATGTGGGGAGCCGCAGCGGGCTCAAACAGGTACGGTGTGAAGGTTGCCGGTGCCAGCTTCAGGCTGGAGTGCCGGGCCAGCGCGTCCACATCTTCGTTATGCAGACGGCCTTCTATTTCCTCGGCTCCCGACGCAATAGGCTTGATGCCCAGCGTGCGTGCGCCGCTTTGGCTTAGCAAATGAAGTAAGGCGGAACTGACCAGTGTTTTGCCAATCTCCGTGTCCGTGCCAGTCACAAAGCAGGCTTTCATGCGTATTCCCTCAACAAATGACCCAAGCCATTCAGACAATGCTCCACCTCTTGCGTGCCCCATAAATAGCCGGGCATCAGGTATACCGTATTGCCGATAGGGCGCAGCATGAGTCCTTGCTGCAGGGCAGAGCGGTAAAAGCGTCGGGCAAAGCCCTGGTGATCGTAACGAGCCGGGCCTGTGTCCAGGTCAAAGGCCCAGATCACCCCGCAGCGGCGCAGATGCTGCATCTTGGGAGAGTGCAGTTTCAGCGTGTGCAAGCCTTCATCAAGTGCTTGAGCCAGTGTTTTTTGCAGTTCGTAAACGGGGTATTGCTGGAACAGATCCAGGGTTGCCAACGCAGCGCGGCAGGCCAAGGGATTGCCGGTGTAGGAATGGGAGTGTAAAAACCCGCGGCGCAAATCCGAGTCATAAAACCCTTGATAAATCGTGGGGCTGGAGAGCACCACGGACAAGGGCAGCGTGCCGCCGGTAATTCCCTTGGACAAGCACAGCAAATCAGGCCAGATGCCAGCCTGCTCGCAGGCAAAGAAGGTGCCGGTACGCCCGCAACCCACGGCAATCTCGTCCAGAATCAAATGCACCTGATAGCGGTCGCACAGCTCGCGCACCCCGCGCAGATAGTCGGGGGAGTGCATCTGCATGCCAGCCGCGCATTGCACCAGCGGCTCCAGAATCACGGCGGCAATGTCGTGATGACTCTCCAGAATCTGTTCCAACGATTGCAGTGCCTTTGCGGTAACCGGGTGGTGTTCGTCCGGGCTATGGGCCTGGCGCAGATCGGGACTGGCTGCCGTGTAGTGCTGGCCCAGTTGCGCACCGTAATTTTCCCGGAACAAAGGCACATCGGTGACGGCCAGCGCGCCCAGCGTTTCGCCGTGGTATCCCTGCGCGATGCCGACAAAACGGTGCTTGTGTTCCTGCCCCTGGTTACGCCAGTAATGCACGCTCAGTTTCAGAGCAATTTCCACGGCAGAAGCGCCGTCGCTGGCATAAAAAGCATGCCCCAGACGATGGCTGCTCAAGGCGGCCAATCGTTCGGAAAGCTGCACAACCGGCTCATGAGTCAGGCCACAGAGCATGATGTGATCCAGTTGCTGAGCCTGATCGCTAATTGCCTGCACCAGATGCGGGTGGCTATGTCCAAACAGATTCACCCACCAGGAGCTGATGGCGTCCAGATAGGCATTGCCGTCGACATCATATAGCCAGGCACCCGAGGCGCGTTTGATTGCCAGCAGCGGCACACCGTGATCGTGATGCTGCATTTGCGTGCAAGGATGCCAGACAGTCTGCAAACTGCGTTGAGCCAAAGGGGGAAAAGTGTTTGAATTCATGACAAATCACCGTAAAGAGTGGGCGGCTTCATGTAATGCCTGAACCAGTTTTTCAATATCGTGCTGCCGGTGGGCAGCAGACAGGGAAATACGTAAGCGGGCTTGATGACGGGGGACGGTGGGTGGCCGTATGGCCGGTGCCCAAATCCCTTTTTTCAGGAGGCCGTCGGACAGTTGTAAAGCAGGTTCCACCTCGCCCATCAGCAGGCTTTGCACGGGCGTGTCGGACGGCGTCAAACGCCAGGGCAGATCCTGGCTCAAGCTTTGCAGCGTTTGAATGTGTTCTTTCAGCAAGGCTCTCTGGGGCTGGGCTTGTTTGATCAGTTGCAGGCAAGCCAGCAAGGATGCGCAATGTGCCGGAGCCAGCCCGGTGCTGTACACATAGCTGCGGGCAGATTGAGTGAGCCAGTCAGCCACGTTGTGGGAGCAGGCAATAAAAGCGCCGCCTTGCCCGGCTGCCTTGCCAAAAGTCCCCAGATAAATCAGGCGCTGACGTTGCGTGCTATTGAGCAGGAAATGCTCAGGCGCGCCGCGTCCGGTTTCGCCCAATACCCCCAGACCATGCGCATCGTCCAGATACAACAGGGCATCGTGGCGTTCGCATAAGGTGATCAGCTCATCGACCGGGGCAACAGTCCCGTCCATACTGAACAGGCTGTCCGAGATCACCAGCTTGAACCCTGTCCTTGGACGACTGAGCAAATCATCCAGACGTGCCATGTCTCTATGGGGATACACGCGTAAACGGGCGCCGGACAGACGGCTAGCATCAATCAGGCTGGCGTGGTTCAGCCTGTCACAGAAGATGGTGTCGCCCGTGCCGACCAGCGCGGGAATCACGCCCAGGCTGGCTTGATAACCACTGACAAAAAGACGGCTGGCCTCAAAGCCGCTCCAGTCTGCCAGCTCTTGCTCCAGTCGCTGAGCCAGCGCATGATGCCCACAAATCAGTGGGGAGGCCGTGGCTCCGGCTACATCTTGTGCTGCCAGCAGTTTGAGTTGCGGGTGCTGGCTAAGGCCCAGATAGTCATTGCCTGCGAAACTCAGCAAGACCTGACCATTGCGCTCGATATGCGCGTCCGGCAAGGGGTGGCAGATTGCTCTTTGTCGCCACAGCTTCCGGGCCTTCAAGGCCTCTAGTTGCTGATCCAGGTGAGCGATAAAAGCACTCATGACGGCATGGCCCGGTAGTGAACCAGCAGGCGGTTCCAGCCCCTGTAGGCGGGAAGCTGAATACGCTCTCTTTGAGCCAATTGCAGGCGAGGCAGCAAAGGCAGGAACTGCTCAAGTACCAATTTGGCCTCCAACTGCACCAAACCCGCACCCAGGCAATGATGAATCCCGTAACCCATGGACAATTCGGCCTGATTGTTGCGGCTGAAGTCCAGGTCGTCGGGATGGGAAAAAACTTCCGGGTCCCGGTTGGCAGCACCCAAGAGCAACAGCAGTAGTTGACCTTTGCGCAAATGCTGACCGTGCCAGTGTTGGTCCTGCATCAAGCGTCTTGCCGTGTATTGAATCGGGCTGTCGTAACGCAGCAGCTCTTTGATCGCTGCGGGAATTTTCTGCGGATTCAACAGCAGGTCCTGCAGCTTGCTGGCGTCGTCAAGCAGCGTTTGAAACAGGGAGCTCAGCAGATGCCGGGAGGTTTCATAGCCTGCAAAGAGCAACATACAGGACTGCGCCAAACGCTCGCGCCTGCCTTGAAGGGAGAGCTGCTCGTCATGCAAAAGTCGCCAGGCCAGCCCACCTTCTTGCAGCTTGGCGCTGTTCCCCAGAAAGTCAGCCATATCCAGCAAGGCGTCCTGCGTATCCATTAACAAAGGTAGGTCCGGCGTGGCTTGCCCAATGAAACGTGCCAGTTGCTCTGACCAGGATTGAAAAACAGCTAAAGGCAGTTGCTGCAAACCGAGCAGATCCATCATGACCAAGGCCGGAAGCGGTCGGCAGACCTGCTCAACCAGATCTGCTGGGCCGTGGCGCAGCTGGTTTGTAAAAGCGCTATGAAGGTGCGTCACGCGATTTTCAATGCTGCGGTCTATGTCCCGCAACGCCTGCGGGCTGAAGGCAGCATTTACAACCCGCCTGACGCGGGTATGACGGGGGCGATCCAGGAAAACCAGCGTCCTGGCCATCAAACCCTTGAAAGCCTGTAGACGAGGGGAGGGAGGGGCTCCTGCCTGAGATACCCACCCGCCAACACGGCGCACACTGAGATCGGGATGGCGCAGAGCGGCCTGCACATCCTGATGTCTGTGAACCAGCCAGGCTCCGCCACAGAAATTCGCATCCCACACCAAGGGCGGACCCTGGCGAAGGCGGGCATAAGCCGCATAGGGAGACGCAAGATTGAAATCGCCAAACATGACACCGTATTCCTGAATACCAAAGCCAACGCAGGCTAGCATTTGAGCGGAAAAGAGGCAGTCAGGAGATTGTGTCTATTAATTCTTTCAGGGTGTTTTGGGTGAATTAGAAGTCTGTTTGCTGTTGATGGGTGGAATTGCTTTAGCTTGTGTGACTATTTTTTACAATAAACTTGGTCGGTGAGTTCGGGATGATTATCCTCTGCTTGCAGAACCCTTTTTTATTGATTTTGAGATTTTATTTAAAATCAGATGCTTATGAACTGGGCTGGGAAAAGGGTTTCGGTGGCAGAAAAAGTCATAAGGTAGAACCTGTTTGGCGTTTAGGGATAAACGCTCTAGTTTGCTGCCGTGTAGGCAGCTTAGAAAATCAGGTACAGGGCCCGCACGGCACTTGCAATGTTTGCTGCCTAAGCAGCTTTGAAAAGCTTGTGGGTCACTATCATGCACATGCAAGGTTTTCTGCTATATAAGTCGCTGAAAAGTTTTTTAATTTCAGCAGCTTAGCTGGCTTTGAATAATTGGCTATCAAATGTCCAATTGCTAAGCCGTTGCTGGCGGCGGCCCTGTCGCAAATGCAGGTTAAGACCACAGCCCTAGCCTGCATTCATTCCAATTAGTCACCGAGCATCAGAAGCCGCGGGGACTCCTTCAGTAGCCAGCTTTTCCGTTTTACGCTGCGGCAACGTCCCATTCAAAATGAAGTACGCCAGCAGGCCAATCACCAGTCCCCAGAATGCTCCGCCAATCCCGAACAGGGTGATATTGGCCGCTGAAGCTAAAAAGGTGATCAAGGCTGCTTCACGTGATTTGATATCGGCCATGGCCCCCGCCAGGCTGCCACCTATGGTGCCCAACAGCGCTAATCCCGCCAGCGTGGTGATAAAGGTCGCGGGGAAGGTCATGAATACAGCGGCCAGCGTTAGCCCAAACACACCTACCAGAATGTAGAACACTCCGGCTGCCATGCCGGCTACCCAGCGTTTGGATGGGTCCTGGTGTGCTTCCGGGCCCGTGCAGATGGCCGCGGTAATAGCGGCTACGTTCATGGCGTGGGAGCCGAAGGGGGCCATGATGAGCGAGCCTAGGCCGGTGACCCACACAATTGGGTTGGCGCTGGTACGAAAGCCATCGTTGCGCAAGACCAGCATCCCGGGCATGTATTGGCCGGTCAGCGTGATCAGAAACAAGGGTAAGGCTACGCTCAGCAAGGCATTGAGCGTGAACACCGGCATGGTGAACACGGGCGCGGCCAGCTCCAGTTTCAGGCCGCTCAGGTCGACGCGCTGCTCCAGGAGTAGAAATGTCAGGCCCAGAATCAGAATGCCGACCACGGCATAGCGGGCCGAGAATCGCTTGATGACCAGATAGGCCAGAATCAGCAGGCCTGCCAGTGTCGGGTCTAGCGTCATGCTGCCAAATGCTCCTATGCCAAATTGCAACAGAATCCCCGCCAGCAGACCGGCGGCAATACCGTTGGGAATCAGGCGGATCAGGCGCTCGAAGTAGGATGACAGGCCCAGGACGACAAACGCCGCTGCCGAGATCAGGTAGGCGCCGATTGCTTCCTGATACGGCGTGCTGGCCAGCGCCGTGACCAGAAAGGCGGCGGCCGGAGTGGACCAGGCGGTGATGATGGGCTCGCGCGAGACCCAACTCAGGAGCAGACCTGTCACGCCCACACCAATAGAAATTGACCAGACCCAGGAGGCAGTCAGCTCGGGGCTGAGGCCGGCGACTTTGGCGGCCTGGAAAACCAGAATAAAAGTGCCGCCGTAGTTGACGATGACCGAGATCAGACCGGCTACAATGGGCGGGATCAAATCGCTGACTAAATAGGATGAGGATGATCGTGAGGTAGACATAGTGCTCTGCGCTTTCCAAAAGGAGAGATGACAAACGAGCACTATTTATAGCGATTAAATGGACTGTTCAGATAGGACGCTTTTTGGTTGTATGGCAGACCGCTTTTGAAGTGGGTGGGTGCCTGACTATACGGACTGGAGTGGCTACGTGATTTTTGGGTGTGGCCCGAGCTGGATTGAAGCTGGGCTGCAAAGCCACTAATGGGGGCTTTATGACGAGTTGCTCGTCTTGTGAATCGCGTTTTTCATAATAGTACTTTTTCTTGTTGTGGGGCGTGAATAATGTTGCCGCAACCGCAACCGCAACCGCAACCGCAACCGCAACCGCAACCGCAACCGCAACCGCAACCGCAACCGCAACCGCAACCGCAACCGCAACCGCAACCGCAACCGCAACCGCAACCGCAAATAGTGGGCTTTCGATTCTTTGGTGGCTAGAAATAAAAAAGCGAGGCAGCCTGCAAGCTGCCCCGCTTTTTTGCTGAGTTCGCCAGAGCTAGTGGCTCGGTGCTCAGTTTTCCTTGAACTGCAGCCAGCCGTCGTCCAGCCAGGCATTCAGCATTTCCAGTTCGTCCTCATCCAGCTCTGCAAAAGCATCGCCAGAAGTGGGGAGCTCACGCTGATCAGCCAACAGTTTCAGCGCCGGGCTGGCAGGACAGGGGGCGACTTCACCGTTGATATACAGCTCATCGCCGCGGTACATCATGCGCGAGCAGCGGTCCAAAGCCAAGCGGCCTTCAGGCAGCGTGGGATCGTGCAGATCCACCGGGTCTTCGGCAATGTCAAACCAGCTATTACTGGGCAATTCGGTCAGCCAGACGCCCAGGAACCGTGAGGCCAGCGCTTCATCAAAACGAATGGCGTTCAATGCATCCAGCGACTTTTGAATCAGGTTTTCCGGCAAGGCGGCAGGGGTGGTGCTGGCCTGTGCATCCGGGTCGGTGTAGCGCTGCTGCATGGCCTCGGGCATGGGCATCGGTGGGTCGGCGTACAGGCCAAAGCCTTCGCCGCTGGCAGCGGCCAGTTGATCCGATGCGGCATCCATCAAGCCACGGGCCAGCGTTGCCTGAGTAGGAGAGCGAAAGCCGATGGAAATCGTCATGCAGTCGCCAATCGCAATCCCGTCATGTGCTACGTGCGGGGGCAGATACAGCATATCGCCGGGTTCCAGGGTGAACTCTTCTTCTACCTGGAAATTGCGCAAAATCTTCAAGGGCAGGTCAGGCACCAGGCTTAGGTCTTTTTGCTGGCTGATGCGCCAGTGACGCTTGCCGTGGGCTTGCAGCAGGAACACGTCGTAGCTGTCGAAATGCGGGCCTACGCCACCGCCATCAGAGGCGATGCTGATCATGGCATCGTCCAGACGAGCATCACCGATGAAGCGGAACTGTCGCATCAGCGCGGCAGTATTGTCATCGTGCAAATCCACGCTTTGGGCCAGCGCAGTCCAGTTGGGTTGGGAGGCAGGCGGCAGCTCGTCAAATGGTCCGGTTTCCATTTCCCAGTCCTCACCGTCATGGATAATCAGACGGGACTCGACTTCTTCGCGTGTCACCAGTTCACGGATATTGTCGATGCTCAGCGAGTGCTTGAAATTAGGGATGGCGCCGCGTATCAATAAGGGTTTACGTTGCCAGTAGGTTTGCATGAACTCATGCGCGCTGATGCCGCCCAAAAGGGTCAATGCCTGGTCGATATTCATGGACTGCCCGAACAAGAATTAAGTAAGTCCGTAGCTTAACTGATCCGGTCTGTCCCGGTGTATGGCTAGCCTGCGTATCAGGCGTATCCAGCGCAAAGAATCCAGAGAAATACTCACGAAATAGAGTGATTGATTCACGGTGGGGAGGCTAAGAATGATTGATTGTCGATCTGCTCGCCAACGGCCCTCGGAAAACTGCATAAAAAAGGGAGCTTCTTGGGCTCCCTTCTGGACTGTTTAACCAGCCGCCTTCATCTCTTTTTTCCAGCGATACAGCAGATCCAGGGCATCGCGTGCGCTCAGGTCATCGACATCCAGTTGCTTGAACTGATCGAGCAAGTCCAGTGCTTTTTCTGTAGTCGGGTCAGGCTCGGCGACCGTGGCTTCCGGAGCGCTGCCCGCATTGAACAAATCCAGTTGTGCACTAGGATCGTTTTGCGCTTCCAGGCGGCTTAGCTCGCGGCTGGCCTGGCGTATAACTGCAGAGGGAATGCCAGCACGCTGTGCAACCTGAATCCCGTAGCTGCGGCTGGCCGGTCCTTCCTGGACCTCATGCAAGAACACGATGCCGGAAGCGGATTCCGCGGCGGCCAAGTGCACGTTGGCAGCGGCAGGCAGCTCGTTGGGCAGGCGGGTAATCTCGAAATAGTGCGTGGCAAACAGGGTCAGCGCCTGGTTGTGGCTGAGCAGGCGATGCGCGATGGACCAAGCCAGGGCTAGTCCGTCATAGGTGGAAGTGCCTCGACCAATTTCATCCATCAGCACCAGGCTGTGGGGGGTGGCGCCAGCCAGAATCGCGGCCGCTTCCGTCATCTCCATCATGAAGGTGGAACGGCCGCCGGCCAGATCGTCGGCGGCACCGATACGGGTGAAGATGCGGTCTATCTGGCCGATACGGGCGCGGCTTGCCGGGACAAAGCTGCCGATGCGGGCCAGCAGGGCAATCAGGGCAACCTGACGCATATAGGTGGACTTGCCCCCCATGTTCGGGCCGGTAATCAAAAGCATGCGGCGTTGCGCATGCATTTCGCAATGATTGGGCGTGAAGCGCTCAATAGTGTGTTCCACCACCGGATGGCGGCCTGCCTCAATCCAGATACCCGCTTGTTCGCTCAGTTCCGGGGCGACCCAGTTATGGTCCAGGGCATGAAGCGCTAGAGAGGACAGGGTGTCCAGCTCGGCCAGCGCGCTCGAGCATAGGGCCAGCGGGCCGGCATAGCTTTGCAGCTTGTCCAGCAGTTCATCGAAAAGGAATTTTTCGCGGCTCAGGCTGCGGTCCTTGGCCGACAGGACCTTGTCTTCCCATTCTTTCAGCTCGGGCGTGATGAAACGCTCGGCATTTTTCAGAGTCTGGCGGCGCCGGTAATCCTCGGGAACCTTATCGGCCTGACCGCGGCTGACCTCGATAAAGAAGCCATGTACGCGGTTGTACTCAACACGCAGCGTGGCAATCCCGGTACGCTCGCGTTCGCGGGCCTCGATTTTCAAGAGGACATCACCGCTGTCGCTGGCCAGGCTGCGCAGTTCGTCCAGGTCAGGATCATAGCCATCCGCAATGACCCCACCATCGCGTATCAGCAAAGCGGGCTCGGCGGCGATAGCGGCCTGCAGCAGACGGGCCAGTTCCGGGTCCAGGGCCAGGCTGAGCAAATGTCGATGCAAGTGCTCGGACTGGGCAAAATTGTGTTCCAGCTCCTGACGCAGCTCGGGCAGCGTGGCCAGTGCATCCCGCAGGCTGGCCAGTTCTCGGGGACGTACGCTACGTAGCGATATACGGGTCGCAATCCGCTCAAGGTCAGGGAAGCGACGCAGTGCCTGGCGCAAGGCGCCCAAGGGGTCGCCCGCATTCAGACTGGCGCTTTGCTGGGTCTGGAAAAATAGGGACACCACGTCCTGGCGTTGTTGAACCGTCTGGTTCAAACGCAAGGGGTGATGCAGCCAACGGCGCAGCAAGCGACTGCCCATGGGAGTCTGACAATGATCCAGCGTCGAGAAGAGAGTGGGGCTGGTTTCGCCGCTGATGGTTTCGGTGATTTCCAGATTTTTGCGGGTGATCGCGTCCAGTACCAGAAAGTCCGAGCTGTGCTGCACGCGGATAGCCGTGATATGCACCAGGGACTGGGATTGTGTGCTGCCGACATAGCGTAGCAATGCACCGGCGGCAGCTGTCGCCGCAGGCAGATCGTCCAGGCCAAAACTGGCCAGAGAGTCCAGATCAAAATGATCGAGCAAGGTCTCGCGCGAGCCGTCGGCGGCAAAATGCCAGTCGGGCAAAGTATGGCAACTGGCCTGGGGAAGTTCGGGAGCAGGACGCTGGGACTCGGGATAGACCAGCTCAACGGGGCCGATACGGTTGAGCTCGGTGTCCAGCATATCGGGCTCACACTGGCTGACCAGAAATTCGCCGCTGGCCAGATTCATCCAGGCCAGCCCCACCATTTCCTGACGTTGCACCTTCATGCGAGTGCAAGCGGCGATCAGGCGGTCTGCCTTGGGGGGCAGCAAGGCATCGTCCGTCAGTGTTCCGGGCGTGACAACACGCATGATCTTGCGCTCGACGGGGCCTTTGCTGGTGGCCGGATCGCCTACTTGCTCACAAATCGCGACCGACTCACCCAATGCCACCAAACGCGCCAGATAACCTTCCATGGCGTGAAAAGGCACGCCAGCCATGGGAATCGGTTCGCCGTTGGAGGAACCCCGCTTGGTCAGCGTCAGATTCAGCAAACGCGCGCCGCGCTCGGCATCGGCGTAGAACATCTCATAGAAGTCTCCCATCCGGTAGAACAACAGATGTGAACCAGCCTCCGCTTTGAGCTGAAGGTATTGGCGCATCATGGGCGTGTGGGCGGACAGATCGGCAGCAGAAGTCATAGCGCAGTACAGGTCAGGGAATTCAACAACAAGGCCGCCCAGAAGGCGGCTGAGTGGATATTGTAGCGAGGGCGGTCAAGAGGGGGGGAGGGAGCGTGCTGAATTAGTCCCGCGTACTGACACCTACGCTTGCCAATAGTTCGAAAACGGTAATAGAATTCATTCTCATTCAAAATAATAGTCTCCATTTCTGCAGTCAGTGACCGGTCTGTTTGTGTTCGTTGCGTGCTGGGGGATGGTTTTCAACGTTCGATGGACGCACGGCATTATTCCGAGTTGGTCAATTTCTTTGCCCGCTTTCTCAATGACCGGGAGGCGGCACGAGAGGTGGTGCAGGAAAGCTATGCCCGTGTGTTTGCCGGGGTGTCGCCAGCGCGCCCAGCCCGCAATTTGCGTGCTTTGCTGTTTCGTGCTGGCAAGAATATTGTGATTGATGGCGCCAGGCGTCGGCAGGCGGAACAGGTCATGCTCGATACCTTGACCATGATGACGGCCAGGGAGGCTCCCAGCACGGAGTATCTGGTGCAGGTGCGCCAGCAGCTCCAGGCCCTATTGTCTCGATTGGGGGTCATGCCCCGCAAACGGCGCGAGGTATTCGTTCTGGTGCGCATTTATGGTTTTAGCCATCAGGAGGCGGCCAGCCATTTGGGCCTGTCTTTGGCGTCAATTGAAAAACATGTGGTACGGGCGGTGCTGGACTGTCTGGACCTGGCCAACGCGTAGTGAGATTTTTTCATGGCGGCACCGGATCGAGTTGCGCGAGCGCGCCTGGAGCAAGCCCTGCTATTGCTGGCTCGCCAGCACGGGGGTGATGAGGCCACGGCGCACGCGGCCAAGACGCAGTTTGAGCGGTGGCGTACGCTCAGTGCCGATCATGCAGCCGCTGCAGAGCTGGCGCTGCGAGCGTGGGAGAGCACGCAGGGCCAGGGCCTGCAAGACCGCGTGGCCCTGCCCGGCCCATACCGGGGGAGCAAGCCTGCACGGCGGCGGGTATTGGCCATGCTAGGCGTGCTCGGCATTGGCCTGGCGGCAGGTACAGGAGCCCAGTGGTATTGGCAGCAGGCGTTGCAAGTATTGGCGTTGCAGACCGGCCATGGCGAGCGGCGTGAATATGATCTGCATGATGGCTCCCGCCTGTCTCTGGCTCCCCACACCCGACTGGAAGTGCGCATGATGCGCACAGTACGCCAAGTGCAGTTAATGGAAGGGATGATGTATGTGTCGGTGAGTAAAGACCCCACACGCCCCTTTTGGGTAGAGACCCCTCAAGGGCGGGTACGCGTCGTGGGCACGGCGTTTTCTGTCCGGGTCAGTCCTCATGCGTTGCAGGTGGCCGTGGCACGCGGGCAGGTGACGTTTTTCCCCCATCGTAAGCATGACCAACGAATCGATCTGCAGGCTGGCCAGGCCTTGCGTCTGGATGCTGATACACCCGCGACAAGAGTGGCAGTCAATCCGGAGCAGGTCGGCGCCTGGCGTCTGGGCTGGCTGGTTTTTGATCAGACCCCACTGGACAAGGTGGCTGCTCAGTGGAACGACTATTTGTCCCCGGCGCTCAATCTGGCTGATGATCCGCGCCTGCATGAACTGCGGGTGACTGGCAGTTTCCGTTTGCGCGATCCGCGGGCTTTTCTGGATAGTTTGCCGGGAATATTGCCGGTGCAGGTCCAGCGTGATGCAAAAGGGGCTTGGCAGGTGTCCCTGAAAAAATAATTGTCCGGTAAAGAGGCTCTCGCTCGTCTACACATGCAAAGCCTCTACAAGGACCTCTTGCCATGAAATCCCTTTTACGCCGTTGCGGCGACTGTGTTCGTTCTGTTTATGTGGCCGCTGGCCTGGCCGGGATGGCCTTAAGTGCTCCGGGGACCCCCGTGTGGGCGCAGGCTCGCGGGGCGGCGGCCATCATGCTGGACAGTCGTACACTAGCCGTGCCTGCCCAGCCCTTGAGCGCCACCATCAATACCCTGGCGCATCAGTGGGACGTGGCGATTTTATTGGATGCCACGTTGGCTGCCGGGCGGGCGGCGCCTGCCTTGCAAGGCAGGGTCTCCTTGAATGAAGCACTGGAGCAAGCGCTGGCAGGCACTGGCCTGCTGGCATCGCCCAGTGGCTCGGCTGTAATTATCAGTGTCACGCCTTTGCCACCGACCACCAGCAACAGCGAACAGGCCCAGGAGCTGGCCGCTATTCGGGTACAGGGCAAACGATTGGCGCCCGGGGTCACTGAAGGTTCTGAATCTTACCTGGCCGATTCCAATAGCACGTCTACCCGCCTGAACCTGTCTTTGCGCGAAACTCCACAGTCCGTCAGTGTGATGACTCGACAGCGCATGGATGATCAAGGGCTTACCCAGTTGGCTGATGTGGCAGCCCAGACCCCGGGGCTGGTTTATGTCGCAGGCGGTAACTCTGGCTCGGACAGCAGCATGATTTACGCGCGTGGCTTTGTGGTTGAGAACTACATGGTCGATGGCATGGGCCAGACCTACAGTGGCTATCGTTCGCTGTTTCAAAGCAATGACATGGTGCTCTATGACCGGGTCGAAGTTCTGCGCGGGGCCAGTGGCTTGATGAATGGTGTGGGTGAGCCGGGCGCTACCCTGAACATGATGCGCAAGCGTCCGACGCAGGATTTTCAGTTCAGGGCCAAACTGGAAGGGGGGGCCTGGGATTACTACCGGGGCGAAGCGGATCTGTCCACTCCCTTAAATGAGTCCGGCAGCATGCGTTTGCGTACCGTGGCTGCCTGGCAGGATAACCATTCCTTTATTGATCGTCTGCACGAAAAAAAGCAGATCTTTTACGGTATTTTTGAGGCGGATCTGACGCCATCGACCTTGTTCAGTCTGGGATACACCTTTCAGAAGCACAAGAGTACGAATCATGCCGGACGAGGCCTGCCTCTTTTCTATTCTGATGGAGGTCTGATCGACTGGGACCGTTCTACATCCGGCGCAGCCAGATGGGCCTATTCGTCGCGTCGCAATCAACGCTTGTTTGCTTCCTTGGAGCATCGTTTTGATAATGACTGGACCTTAAAAGGCGTCCTGGATCGCTCCGAGACGCGCTACGACGAGGTACTGGGCTATGCCTCGCAGGGCTTTCCAGATCGTTATACGGGAGCGGGTGTTGGCTTGTGGGCGGGGCGCTGGTCGGGTGAACCCGTGCAGACCAGTCTGGATATCAGTGCCAGCGGGCCGTTCCAATTGCTCGGGCGCGAGCATGAGGCCGTGGTCGGGCTGACCAGCTCACGTACCCGGGATCTGGCGCCAAGCTATACCCTGTGGTGGCACAGGGACTGGAATGCCAGCGTTCAGGATATTTTTAACTGGGACGGTCGCTTCCCCTCGGAACCCGCCAATCCCGCCACCGGCCAGACGCGTTCGGTGGAAAAGATCAACAGCGCTTATGCCACCGTCCGTTTCAAGCCCAGCGACAATCTGGCCGTCTTGCTCGGTGGCCGCATGACCAGTTGGTCGCTCTACAAGAACTCCTTGTCTTACGCCAGTGGCAAACGCACCGAGACAGTGCGTACCGCCAACGACCAGTTCACCCCCTACCTTGGGCTAGTCTATGACTTGTCCGATCACTGGTCGGTGTATGGCAGCTACACCAATATTTTCAAGCCCCAGGAGTATCGCGACGCGGATGGCAACTATCTGGACCCGCGCACTGGCAACAGCATGGAAGTAGGGCTTAAGGGAAGTTATCTGGATGAACAACTGAGTCTGGGCCTGGCCTTGTTCCGTACTCGTCAGGAAAACTTTGCCGTGGTGATTCCCGGCGTATATGGGCCCAGTGGAGATGCCGCCTATGAAGCGGTATCGGGCGCTTTGACCCGGGGGGTGGAGTTGGAGGCCACCGGGCAGCTCAGCCCGCAATGGCAAGCATCGGCCAGTTTTACCCGTGTTCTTGCTCAGGACCGCGATGGCAAGGCATTGCTAACCGGTGTGCCGCAAAACACCTTCAAGTTGTACACCACGTATCACCTGCCCTCGGTGGGACAGGGCCTGACGGTAGGGGGCGGACTGCGTTGGCAAAGTGGTGTGTATGAGGAACAGGCAGGTCCCTTGAAGCAACGTCTGGACCTTCCCAGTGTGGCGGTTTTTGACTTGATGGCCCGCTACACGGTGAACAAGCAGGTCAGCGCCTATCTGAATGTGAACAATGTCTTTGACAAGCATTATCTGACGACCGTCAATACCGCTGTTTACGGTTCGCCACGCGCGATTCGTGCCGGTCTGGATCTCCGGTTTTAAAGGGGACGGTGATGAAGTCCAAAGCAGTGAGGCGCCGCTGGGCGTTTGCCCTGGTGGCGCTGCTGGCGCTCGGTGCGCTGGCAGCGCATGCGGGGCGTTCGTCAGCGCGGTTTGATACGGTGTCTGTGAAACAAGGTGATATTCGTGCCACCGTCGCGGCGGTGGGCACCTTAAAGCCCCGTCGCTATGTGGATGTCGGTGCGCAGGTCTCGGGTCAGATTACCGCATTGCCGGTGGCTCCGGGCGATCAGGTTGAGCAGGGCCAGTTGCTGGTGGAAATTGACCCCAGCGTACAGCAGGCCACAGTCGATGCAGGCCGCGCTTCGTTGGCGGCATTTCGCGCCCAGTTGGCTGAGCAACAGGCCCAGCTTTTGTTGGCACGCCAGCAGTTGACACGTCAGCGTCAGCTGGAGCGTCAGCAGGCCAGCCGTCAGGAAGATATACAGATTGCTCAGGCGAACCTGGCAAGCGCGCAGGCCCGTGTGGCTCATGTGCGGGCGCAGATGGAGCAGACCCAGGCCACGCTGAAAGCCGACGAGGCGCGATTGGGCTACACGCGCATTTACGCGCCCATGAGTGGCACCGTGATTGGTGTGCAGGCCCGTGAAGGCCAGACCTTGAACGCCACGTATCAGACTCCCACCATCCTACGCATCGCTGATTTGAGCACGATGACAGTCTGGACCAGCGTGTCCGAGGCGGATATACGCCGTATCAAACCTGGTATGGCGGTTACGTTCACCACCTTGGGCGAACAGAGTGAGCCCCAGGTGCGCCATTGGCAGGCCACTGTGCGCCAGATCATGCCAGCGCCTGAAGGCAGCACCCAGGAAGAAACGACGGCGGCCACGCCTGCCGCGACGCAGGCCATCATGTATACAGTGGTGTTTGATGTGGACAATGCGGACGGCGAATTGATGCCACAGATGACGGCGCAGGTGCTGTTTGAAATTGCTCGTGCCGACCAGGCTTTGCTGGTGCCCGTGGTGGCCTTGCGGCCTGACCTGCAGCGTGGTCCAGACGCCTTTACAGTGCCTGTGCTGGAGCAGGGCAAGCTGCAGGAAAAGCCGGTCAGCCTGGGGGTGCGCAATCGACATCAGGTGCAGGTTCTGGAGGGGCTGGCTCAAGGTGAGCAGATTGTGTTGGCCGTGGTCGCGGCCGAGCATGGCTGGCGGTGGTTGCAATGGTAGAGGCCGCACCTGCCTTGATTGAGTTGTGCGATATCTGCCGTATTTACGGTGGCCCTCCCAGCGCCAAACCGGCTGTGCAGGTTCTGTTCGATGTCAGCTTTCGCATTGAACCAGGCGACTTTGTGGCGATTGTCGGTGCTTCGGGCTCGGGCAAGTCGACCCTGATGAATCTGCTTGGTTGCCTGGACAAACCCAGCAGCGGCACGTATCTGTTTGAGGGCCGGAATGTGGCGCAGCTAGGCCCGGACGAACTGGCCGCCTTGCGACGGGAAACCTTTGGATTTGTGTTTCAGGGCTATCACCTGATCCCGACCGAAACGGCCTGTGAAAATGTGCAGATGCCCGCAATTTATGCGGGTATGGACGAGGCCAGCCGCGCTGAACGTGCCGCGCGTTTGTTGAGCAGTCTGGGCTTGGTGGACAAGCTGGATAACCGGCCTAACCAGTTGTCCGGCGGTCAGCAGCAGCGCGTCTCCATCGCTCGTGCCCTGATGAATGGCGGCCGGGTCATTCTGGCTGACGAGCCTACGGGTGCGCTGGACTCGGCTAGCGGTGCGGAGGTAATGGCACTGTTGCGTGAGCTGTCCGATTCCGGGCATACCATCATTCTGATTACGCACGACCAGAAAGTGGCCGCGATGGCGGACCGGGTCATCGAGATCCGTGATGGTCGTATCCTGTCTGATAGTCGCCCCGATGCAGCGGCCCCCTCGAAGGCCAGGCAGTCTTTAAGGGAGCCGCAACATCGCCGCTCACCCTGGCTCTCGGAAATCAAGGACGCTGCACGCAGTGCCTTGCGTAGCATGTTCCTTAACCGGCATCGCACTGCTCTGACTTTACTGGGTGTGATTATTGGGGTGGCCTCGGTCATTGTCATGCTGGCGGTGGGCGAGGGTGCACGTCAAAGGGTGATGGATCAGATGGGGACGATGGGCACCACCATCATGTACCTGAGCAGTTCCTCTCCACCCCATGGGCTGCCCAAAGGGCAACTGACGCAGGAGGATCTGGAAGCGATTGGAGAGCTGCCTCTGATACGACGCGTGATGCCGGTGATCGGGGACCCGATTACCGTGCGGCGTGGCAGTGTGGACCGGCAAGTGTATGTGTTTGCCGCCAATGAAACCATGCCGGCCATTCACCGTTGGGAACTGGCCCTGGGCCGTTACTACACCGATGCCGAGGACCGTGCTCTGGCGCCTCTGGTGGTGTTGGGGCATCGCGCGGCCCAGCAATTTTTTCCCCATGTCAAACAGCCTTTAGGTCAGCAGTTGCTGATCGGCAATTCGCCTTTTGAGGTGATCGGTGTGATGCAGGAGCGCGGGGCGGATTCGGGGGCGCAGGACTATGACGATATGGTTTTTGTACCTTATCAGGCGGCCCGGGCACGGGTGTATCAGGCCCAGACGCAGCCTGATTATGTGGTGATTGATGCGCAGGACAGTTCCACTGTTCTGGAAGCGGAACAGAGCATGCGTCAACTGCTGATCCAACGTCATGGCGGGCGAGAAGACTTTTCGATTGGCAATGCAGCTGCGCGGTTGCAGGCCGAGGCTTCCACGCGGCAGGCCATGAGCATGATGCTGGGTTTGATTGCCGCGGTGTCTTTGTTGGTGGGCGGCATTGGTGTCATGAACGTGATGCTGATGACGGTGCGTGAGCGTACGCGGGAAATTGGTATACGTATGGCAACGGGTGCGCGACAAAGCGACATCCTGCGCCAGTTCTTGACCGAGGCGGTTCTGTTGACGATTACAGGCGGTTGCCTGGGCGTGCTGGCAGGTGCAGTTGTGGGCATTGGCTTGATCGTTGGAGGGGTGGATGTGGTGTTTTCCTTGCGGGCGGCCTTGGGCGCCTTTGGCTGCGCCGTGGTGACGGGCATGGTGTTTGGTTATATGCCAGCACGCACGGCGGCAGCGCTGGACCCCGTGCAGGCTTTGGCTGGAGAGTAGACATGGCTCATTACCGATGGATAGCAGGGGTCATGAGCACGCTTGTGCTGCAGGCTTGCAGCTCCTTGTCCTCCGACCTGGACAAAACCCCACCGACGCTGCCCCAGGCGTATCAACAGCAGGCCAAGGCGACACCCAGCCCTGTACCGGCTCAGGTAGAGCTGCAGTGGTGGCGTGCCTATAACAGCCCCGCCTTGAACAGCTTGATGCAGGAAGCCTTGAAGGATGTGGCGCTGCTGCGTCGGGCCCAGGCCCGGATCTTGCAGGCGCAGGCCCAGGCACGCATTACCGGAGCCAGTTTGCTGCCGGAATTGCAGGGCAATCTGTCTGCGCAACGAGAGGCGCCGGTTTCTTCGTCTCATGGTGAGTCCCGCTCGCACTATGTGACTGGTGTATTCATGAGTTATGAGCTCGATGTGTGGGGGCGCCTTCGGGCCCAGGCCGACAGCGCTGTATTCCTGGCTCAGGCGGCGAACTACGAGCTGGATGTGCTGCGTGTCAGCGTGCAGGCGCAGGTGGTGCATTTAAGCCTGCAAGCCTTGGGTGATAAACAGCGGGTGGCAATTGCGCGACAAAACCTGGCTGTTGCACAACGCTTGTTGCGTTTGCTGGAAGCCCGTTTGCAGGCAGGGGCGGCATCTCCTTTGGAGCTGGCACAGCAGCGTCAGTTGCTGGCTGTGCAACAGCGCAAATGGTTGGTGATTGAAGAACAGGCGATTCGCACGCGGGTGGAGTTGGCGACTTTGTTGGGTCGTACTGAAATCCTGCCCGAGCCGCAGGAAGACATTGCCAATTTGCAGGTGCCAGAGCTGGAGGCGGGTTTGCCTTCACAGTTGCTATCGCAACGCCCAGATATTGCGCGCATGGAGGCCCAGTTGTCGGCGGCTCATGCCGATGTGCAGGTGGCTCGCGCTGCCATGTTCCCCAGCCTGACCTTGGGGGCCCGGGCAGGAGCATCGGCTAATCATTGGGAAGAAAGCGTGCGCCATCCGGTCTACAGTCTGATCAGCGGGCTGGTGGCTCCCATCTTCAATGCGGGTCGACTGCAGGCAGACAAGGATTTGAACGAGGCCCGTTTACAGGAATGGCTGGCACAGTATCGCCAGACCATTGTGCAGGCCTATATGGAGGTCGAGGGTGTGCTGGCACAGCTGCAGAGCCTGGATGCCCAGGCACAGACCATGGAACGGGAGTGGGAGCAAGCCAAGCTGGCGTTTCAACTGGCCGAAGCACGTTATCGCTCCGGCTCGGAAACCTTGCTGTCTTTACTGGATGCGCAGCGTACCTTGTACGCCGCTCAGGATGTGCGCGTCAGCTTGCTGCAATCGCGTTTGCAGTCCCGCGCCGCGCTCTTTCGAGCGCTGGGCGGGGGTTGGCAAGCTGGCTCAGGCGGCCTGGCTGATCAGGGGACGGTGGCACAGGCTGGGGTCTAACAGGCTGGCTGCCGCCTCGTCGAGCAGGATATGGGTGTTGGCGTGTTGCTTCAAGGCGGTGAAAGGCAGTTCGGGTGTGATGCCGCCTTGCTGGTAATTGAGCATGGTGCGCGCCTTGTGCTCGCCCGTCACTACCAGGGCAATTTCACGGGCGCTCAGAATATCGGCAATCCCCATGGTGATGGCCGAGGCCGGCACTTCGTCCATGGAATCAAAAAAACGGCTGTTGTCGATACGGGTCCGCTCGGACAGGGCCACCACATGGGTGTGGCTGTCAAACGGCGTGCCCGGTTCGTTAAAACCGATATGACCGTTGGTGCCTACGCCCAGCAGTTGCAAGGCGACGCCGCCGCTGGCAGCAATCGCTGCGGAGTATTGCTGGCAGTGCTGTTCCAGTTCGGTGGCCAGGCCATTGGGCAGATGCAGACGTGTCGCATCAAAAGGCAGTTGGTCAAACAGGTGCTGGCGCATGTAGTAAGCGTAGCTTTGCTCGTGCGTCGCAGACAGGCCTACATATTCATCCAGATTGAAGCTGCTGATACCCGACACATCCAGCCCGTTGGTGCGTACATCCTGTACGAAACGTGCATAAATGGGCTCCATCGTTCCCCCGGTGGCCAGACCCAGCGTCGCTTGCGGGTCCTGACGGATAATATCCTGAAGGCGGGTGCTCAGGTGTGCTGCAATTGCTGCCGAATCGGGGAAGACTAAAAACATAATCTTGTTCTTCGTAGGGGCGGATTAAGTTGAAAAAAAACTTCGCCGCAAGTACGGCGAAGTTTGATATTCCGAAATTCTAATGGGACAACGATGTAACGTCAGTTTTTTTTTGCAAGCAAGTGACACCTTTTAATCATCCTGCTGGCGACTCTCCCCCAGAAACCCTCCGCTTTGATGTGTCCACAAACGAGCGTACAGGCCTCCCTTTTGCAGCAGCTCCTGGTGGCTGCCCTGTTCGATGATGCGACCCTGATCCAGCACGATCAGTCGGTCCAGCGCCGCAATGGTAGACAGGCGGTGGGCAATGGCGATCACCGTCTTGCCGTGCATCAGGGTATTGAGGCTTTCCTGAATCGCCGCTTCTACCTCGGAATCCAGGGCGCTGGTGGCCTCATCCAGTAACAGGATGGGTGCGTCTTTGAGCATGACCCGGGCAATGGCGACGCGCTGCCGCTGGCCACCGGACAGTTTCACACCGCGTTCGCCTACATGGGCGTCCAGACCCTGACGACCTTCACGGTCATGCAGCTGCGAGATGAAGTCGGCCGCAGCTGCACGTTCTACCGCCTTGTGCAGGAGCTCGTCGCTGGCCTCAGGGCGGCCATACAAAATGTTGTCGCGCATGGAACGGTGCAGCAGGGAAGTGTCCTGCGTGACCATGCCAATGGCGGCCCGCAGGCTGTCTTGCGTGACGTGGGCGATGTCCTGGCCGTCAATGCGGATGGTGCCGCTGTCCACATCATGAAACCGTAATAGCAGATTGACCAGGGTGGATTTGCCTGCGCCAGAACGCCCGATCAGGCCTACCCGTTCGCCTGGCTGGATCACCAGATTGAGCTTGTCAATCACCTGGCGGCTTTTATCGCGGTAGGCAAAGCTGACATCCTGAAACTCGATTCGGCCTTGCCCGATCCGCAAGGGCTTGGCATCGGGCGCATCTACCACCGTGGGCTTTTGCGTCAAGGTATTGATGCCGTCCTGAATCGTGCCCACGTTCTCGAACAGGTTGGTCAGCTCCCACATGAGCCAGTGTGAATGCCCCGAAAGGCGCAAAGCCATGGCGATGACAGCCGCCACCACACCCGCGCTGGACTGGTCTATCGACCACAGGTAAAGGGCCAGGCCCGCCGAGCTGATCAGCAAGAGGGTGGCCAGCACATGGTTGCTCACCTCAAACAGGCTGATCAGGCGCATCTGGGCGTGGCCGGTTTCCTGGAAACGACGCATCGCGTTTTTGGCATGGTCCGCTTCGCGGCGCGTATGGGCAAACAGCTTGACGGTGTTGATGTTGGTGTAGGCGTCGGTGATGCGTCCTGTCATCAGCGCTCGGGCATCAGCCTGCTCGGCGCCCACTTTACCCAGGCGGGGTACAAAAAACACACAGGCCAGTGCATAGCCCACCAGCCAGAACAGGAAGGGCAGAATCAGCAGACGGTCAAAACTGCCGGCCAGAATCAAAATGCCGATCAGGTAGGCGCTCATGCCCACGACCACTTCCACAGCCATGAACAGGGTCTCACGCACTGCCAGAGCGGTTTGCATGATTTTGGTCGTGATGCGACCTGCAAATTCGTCCGCGTAAAAGGACATGCTCTGGTTAAGCATCAGCTTATGAAACAGCCAGCGCAGGCGCATGGGAAAGTTGATGGCCAGCACCTGATGCATGACTACGGTATGCAGACTGATCAGGACCACGCTGCTCAGCAGGATGGCGGCAATGCCCAGAAGCGTGCTGCCGTGCTGGTTCCAGAACTGGGCCGGTTCGATGGAGGGCAGCCAGTCCACGATATAGCTGAGCAGGGCAAACAGCATGGCCTCGTAGGCCGATAAGCCGATCGAGGTCAGCGTCATCAAGCCAATCCAGGCGCGGGAATGTTTCGTGCAGGCCCAGATGAAGGGGAAAAATCCTTTTGGGGGCGGGGCGACCTGCTGTTCGGGATAGGGATTTAATCGACGTTCAAAAAATGACAGCACCGAAGGGGCTCCAGCGGACGGCTTCAGGGATGACAAGCCGTTTGGACAGATGAAAAGCCGCCCTTTGGGTAAGAGGGCGGCGATTTTTTGATGGTACAGCAGTCATTCTGTGTCACGGATGAAAACCTGATAAAAACACAGTTTTTGTGTCCGGGGGGTGTTAGATCTTGACCACGGTGTACGTTTTTCTGATGGGTGGTGCGTGAGCCCGCTTGGGTAGTGAGTGGCTGCTTGCCGAGCCTTGCGGGGTGTTGTGGGAGGCCGAAGGGATAGGGTCTTGACGCAGGTAGCCCTGCTCCGGTCTGCGGTTTGACGAATGAGAGACGAAGACCAAGCGGGGTTTGGGGTCTGAATAAGATCATCCAGACCCCAATCAGAGAGCGGTTGCGCGCTCTGGCAGGGAGGTGGACTTAGTAGGCCACCACCTGGCCGTCTTTACGCGGGTCGGAGCCGCCCACGTAGTGATTGCCCTGACGCAGAATCAACTGCGCACCGCCAAAGGCAAAGACACCACTGCCTGGTTCGACCAGCACCTCATGACCACGTTCACGCAGAGCCTGAACCAAAGCGGGATCGAATGTGGGTTCCACCGCCACGCCTCGCCCACCGGTGACGCGCCAGCGAGGCGCATCGGCTGCGGCTTGCGGATTTTGGCGGTACAGCAAGACCCGTAAGGCCATTTGCATGTGGCCTTGGGACTGGAAGGGGCCGCCCATCACGCCAAAGGACATTTGTGGCGTGCCGTCGGCATTCATGGCAAAGGCTGGAATGATGGTGTGCGAGGGGCGCTTGCCACCGGCAACCTGATTCACGTGTCCAGGGCGCAGGCTAAACCCATGGCCTCGGTTCTGCAGGCTGATGCCGGTACCTGGCACGACTACGCCGGACCCAAAACCCATGTAGTTGGACTGGATCAGGGAGACCATCATGCCGCTGGAGTCCGCGGCGGTGACATAGACTGTGCCAGAGGGACCGGGCAGGCCATGCTTGGGGTCCCCTGCCCGGTCCATTTGAATCAGGGCCGCACGCTCGCGCAGATAGGCCGGGTCCAGCAAATGCTCTGGATGATGAATCATGTGCTCCAGATCTGCGTGGTGTTCGTATAGATCGGCAAAGGCCAGTTTCATGGCCTCAATGCTCAAATGCACCGTATCAATGTGATCCAGTGGCTGCTGACCGATGCCTGCCTGCTCCATGATGCCCAGCGCCATCAGCGCGGCAAGGCCTTGGCCGTTCGGTGGAATTTCATGAATGACGGATTGCGCAAACGGATGGCTGATGGTGCCGCACCAGTGGGCACGGTGCTCGGCCAGATCCTGTTCGTCCATGGCGCCGCCATGCTGGCGGGAAAAGTCGGCAATGCGTTTGGCCAGCTCGCCGGTATAGAAGTCCCGACCCTGGGTGGCGGCAATACGCTCCAGCGTGTTGGCCTGGTCCGGATTCTGGTACCACTGTCCGGCAACGGGGGCTTTGCCATCGCGTAAAAAAGCCTCGGCAAAACCGGGCTGATCGCCCAGGCGTTGACGGCCCAGTTCCCACAAGCGGGCAATCACGGGTGAGACAGGAAAGCCGTCACGGGCATAATGAATCGCCGGGGCGGCAACCTGCTCCAGGCTCAGGCGCCCCAGCTTGCTGGACAGCTCGGCCCAGGCAGAGACGGCACCGGGCACGGAGACGCTTTCCCAGCCTTTGTCGGGCATGGCCGTGTGGTCTTTGAATCGATCCGGCGACCAGCCTCGGGGCGAACGTCCGGAAGCGTTCAGGCCATGCAGTTCTTTGCCGTCCCAGACGATGGCAAAGGCGTCACTGCCTATGCCACAACCAGTGGGTTCCACCACGGTCAGGGTAATGGCGGCAGCCAGAGCCGCATCGACCGCGTTGCCCCCGGCTTGCAACATGCGCAGTCCTGCTTGCGCAGCCAGGGGATGGGAGGTGCTGACCATGTTCTGGCCAAGTACGGCAGAGCGGGCGGACGGGTAAGGGTTGTGCCAGTCCATGCCTTTGTCAGTGGTATTCATTGAATCTGTATTCCAGTCAATTTAATCAGGCTTTGCCAGCGTGCGCTGTCTTCGCGTACCAGGGCAATAAAATCTTCCCGGCTGGTGCTGCGAGGTTGGTCCACGCCTAGGGTTTGCAGGCGCGAGCGCACGTTGGGGTCCTGAATGGCATGTGCAAAAGCTTGATAGGCTTTATCACGGATGTCGTCGGGCAGGCCTGCCGGTGCATACAGCCCGAACCAGGTTACCGACTCGTAGCCCGGCAGCCCCGACTCCTGAAAGGTGGGTAAATCGGGAGCCAGCGGCGAGCGCTGTGGACCGGTGACGGCCAGAGCGCGCAACTGACCACTTTTCACATAGGGCATCCCCGTGGGGATCGCATCCAGTAAAACATGGATGGAGCCACCCAGCATATCGTTAATGCCTTGACCGGTGCCACGGTAAGGAACGTGGGACATGACGATATTGGCCTGATTCAAGAAGGCTTCGGTGCCCAGATGCACAATCGTGCCGTTGCCGCTGCTGGCGTAGTTCAACTCATCAGGATGGGCGCGGGCGTAATCAATCAGCTCTGGCAGCGTTTGTGCGGGTACGGACGGGTTCACCAATAAGACGCTGGCGGCATCGCCCAAGTGGGCGATGGGCGTGAAGTCTTTCTCTGCATCGTAGGGCAGGGACTTGTACAGGTGCGGAGCAATCGCGTGGGTGCTGCTGGTGGTGAACAAGAGGGTGTAGCCATCGGGCTTGCTGCGGGCTACCTCGCCAGAGCCAATGGTCCCGCCTGCGCCCGTTCGATTGTCCACCACAAAGTTGGTGTTCAGCTCTTTGGCGGCGCTCTCGGCAATCAGGCGGCTGATGACATCGGTGGCGCCCCCCGTGGGGAAAGGCACAATCAGGCGAATGGGGCGCTCGGGCCAATCACTGGCGTGCGCGACCAGGGCGCTGCTCGCCAACAGGGCGCCTGCAAAAGACTGGACAAGCCGCCGCCAGGAACGGCGCGGCGCGGGTAAGGGTTCGGTGCTGGGTCGGGTCATGGCTATCTCCTCAATCAAGAGATGATAGGAAAGGCGATGATGCCGAACCAGCAACAAATAAGCAGGCCAGCGTTGCTATTTCGGCAAGCCTTAAGGCGCGATTTCAAGCTGTGGCAGCAACTCATCCAGAAAGCGGCGAACAATAGAGGGTAAGCGGCGGCCAGCCAGGGCCTGCACTTCAATTTGACGGTTCAGCAAGCCGCGTTCATGGATGAAACTGGCTTGCAGCAAACCTT
Source organism: Alcaligenes sp. HNGD-HTN06 (assembly GCF_049932565.1). Taxonomy (NCBI): domain Bacteria; kingdom Pseudomonadati; phylum Pseudomonadota; class Betaproteobacteria; order Burkholderiales; family Alcaligenaceae; genus Alcaligenes; species Alcaligenes sp. HNGD-HTN06. The sequence continues at coordinate 934,562 of NZ_CP187782.1, forward strand.
GCTCAATCAGGTGACGCGCCGAGAGCAAAGCCGACACGGTCACGCCTGCGCCGGACAAGGCAAATTGATGCAGAGACTGCATGTGGTTGCTGCTGAATACGGGGTCCAGGCTGAGGTTTTGCGCGCTGCATGCCACGTCCATCATTTGCCGCACTGTGGTGTCGGGCCCGGGCAAGGCCAAAGGGTGGGCCAGAAGGCTTTTCAGACTGATGCGTTCTGTCCGGGTGACCGGGTGCCCGGGAACGGCCAGGGCCATGACAGGGGCATCGCGTCGAAACAGCGTTTTAATATCTTTCTCGGCCGTCTGCGTAAATTTGATGCCGATATCAATTTGCCCGCTCAGGAGCAGCATGGTGATACGTTGTGGGGGCAACACGTCCAGCTGAAAACGTATGCCTTGATGCTTTTCACGGAATTGCGCGATGCATTGAGGCAGGAGCTGAGCGGCCAGTCCTTCAGAGGACGCAATCCGTATCAGGCCGGTTTGCAGGCCTTGCAGGGCGGCAATATCGTGCAGGGTGCGCTCGGCGTCCAGAGCACTGCGGCGGGCATGAGCCAGCAAAAGCTCGCCCGCCGCTGTCAGGCTCATGCCACGGGCATGGCGTTCGAACAGGGCCATGCCCAGGTTTGTTTCCAGCCCGCTGATCTGACGGCTGATGGCCGAGGTGGCGACATACAGATTGCTGGCCGCCTGCGAGATAGAGCCACAGCGCGCCACTTCCTGAAAGTAGCGCAGTGCGGTCTCTTGGAGATGACGTGGGTTCATACCAGACTGCCGCGCAACTGGGCGGCAATCTCGTAGGAGCGCAAGCGCTTGTTGTGGTCAAAGATATTGGCGTTGATCATCAGCTCGTTGGCGCCCGTCAGTTCGATGAAACCTTTCATCTGTTCAAGCACTTGCGCCGGATTGCCAATGGCCGTACAACTGAGCAGGGAGTCCAGAAGATGCTGTGCGGGTGGGCTGCATTGCTCGTAGTAGTCACGCACGGGCGGCGGCAACTGGCCCGGACGACCGCTGCGCAGGTTCACAAAAGACTGCTGCCAGGAGGAGGCCAGCAACTTGGCTTCGTCTTCGGTGTCGGCGGCAAAGACGTTGTAGCCCAGCATGATGTACGGTTTCTCCAGATGGATCGACGGCTGGAACTGACGGCGGTAAACCTCAATAGCATCCATCAACTGGGCAGGCGCAAAATGCGACGCAAAGGCATAGGGCAAACCCAGCGCGGCCGCCAACTGAGCACCAAACAGGCTGGAGCCCAGAATCCAGACCGGCACGTTCAGGCCACGACCTGGCACGGCCATGATGCGGTTGCGGGGCTCGTCAGACATATAGTCCATCAGCTCGAGCACATCGCGAGGGAACTGGTCCGGGTCGCTGCTCAGATTGCGGCGCAAGGCGCGAGCGGTTTCGGGGTCTGAGCCGGGCGCGCGGCCCAGGCCCAGATCAATCCGGCCCGGGTACAGGCTGGCCAAGGTCCCAAACTGTTCGGCGATCACCAGCGGAGAGTGATTGGGCAGCATGATGCCGCCAGCCCCGACCCGAATGCGGCTGGTCTGGCCGGCAATATGGCCGATCAGTACCGCCGTAGCGGCGCTGGCGATACCGGGCATGCCGTGGTGTTCAGCCAGCCAGTAACGGTGATAGCCCCACTGCTCGGCATGGCGGGCAAGATCGGCAGAACTGCGGAAAGACTGCGCTGCAGTGGAGCCCTGCACAATAGGGGACAGGTCTAGGACGGAGAGCGGATAGCTTGGCTTCATGGCATCAGATTCAAATTGGACTCAGGATATAGTCGATCCATCGTTAGGTAGCGTCAAGTAAACCCATAACACAGGCAAGGATGTTCAGATGAAAGAGACCAGTCGTCGCACCGTCAATCATTATCAGGACCATGCGCAGGCGTACCGTGATGGCACCTGGGACCATGATGTCAGCCAGAACCGGGACGCTTTGCTGGCCGCCATCGGCGCAGCCGGGCCGGTGGATATTCTGGATCTGGGTTGTGGACCCGGCCGTGATCTGGTGGCATTTCAGGCCATGGGTCACCGACCTGTGGGACTGGATGGGTGCGCCGCCTTTGTCGAGATGGCGCGCCAGCAAACCGGTCTGACGGTACTGCATCAGGATATCCTGGATTTGAAATTGCCCGCCGCCGCGTTTGACGGCGTGTTTGCCAATGCCGTGTTATTTCACATACCCAGTGCGCAGCTACCGGCTGTGCTGACAAGCTTGCGGCACAGTCTGCGACCCGGTGGCGTGCTGTTTTCTTCCAATCCGCGCGGTCAGGGGCAAGAAGGCTGGAATGGACAGCGCTATGGGTGTTACTACAGTTGGGAGCAGTGGGCGCAGCGCCTGGAGCATGCAGGTTTTGAGTATATCCATCACTTTTACCGCCCCACGGACAAGCCGCCTCAGGAGCAACATTGGCTGGCGTCTTTGTGGCGCGTGCCGGTCTCCTAAGCAGCCAAATGGTGAATCCCTGACCTGGCTACCTATCTTTTTGTTTTGTAATAGGTTTTTTGGTTAATACAGGGGTTTTCCCTATTTTTATGCACATCTTTTGTGGATAAGCCGATCGATAGCATGAAGGACCAGGTCCGGGGAAAAAAATGGTAAAGAATTGTCGATTCTCTGATCGGGTTTGTTAAGTTGTTGAAATTGTTTAGATAAATGCACTGATTCACGGTTTATCCTGTGACTTGTCCACATTTTATGGGGATAAGATTGCGGGTGTTGAGGCATTTGGCCGTTTTCTGCCCGCCCGTTTTAAGTGGCTGATACTACGAACGGTTTTTCTGATTTGCCCAGTTTTTCCTACGAGCTATCCACAGTTTTCGTGGATAAGATCACGCGTTTGAGCAGCTTGGGTTCCCCTCAGTCTCAAGGCTATGATGCACACGAGCAATGTTGACCTTTAGCGGCCAGTCCCTTCGGTTCTTTGCCATTTTCTTCAGGAGAGTGAAACGTGGAAAAATTGCAAGTCTGGATGACAGAATTTCCCGCTGTGGTCGCGATTGGGCTTAACGTCGTGATCGCGTTGTTGATTCTGATTATTGGCTGGTGGCTGTCAGCCGTTGCCGGCCGGGCCATCAAGCGAATGGCAGCCAGCTCCCCCCGTGTGGACCCCACCATCGTGCCTATGGCCCAGTCGGTCACGGTCTGGACGATCCGTATTTTTGTACTGATTGCGGTGCTGGCACGCTTTGGCGTCCAGACAGCCAGCATTATTGCGGTGCTGGGTGCGGCTGGCCTGGCAGTGGGTTTGGCCCTGCAGAACACCCTGCAAAACATTGCCGCTGGCATCATGTTGTTGATGCTGCGCCCTTTGCGTGCGGGTGAGTTCGTGTCGGTTGTGGGCAAAGGGGATGGTACGGTACAGGAAGTGGGCTTGTTCTTGACCCGCTTCGAGCAGGTCGATGGCATTCAGTTTACGTTGCCCAACAGTCTGATCTGGGGCAATCCCATCATCAATTACAGCCGCAATACGACTCGTCGTCTGGATTTTGGTGTGGGTGTCCGGTACGGTGACGACCTGGATCTGGCCTTGAAGTTGCTGCAAAACCTGCTGGACGAAAACGACAAGGTTTTGAAGGACCCGGCCCCTCAAGTGATGGTTATGGAGTACAAGGATAGCGTCATTACGGTCAATCTGCGTGCCTGGATCAGTGCCGCTGACTTCTGGGATACCCGCTTTCACTTGTTCCGTCGCGCGATTCAAGTGCTGAATGAAGCTGGTTTGCAAACCCCGGTTCCCGTACGGGAAATCGTGCAATCGGGCGGCGATAAAAAAGCGGCCTGAGCCGGATGGCCGCCGAGGCCGGATATCGAGCCGTTTCAGTGGTCAGGATAGCCACGTCTAGTGTGGTTGCAGATAGCAGCAAAAATGCCCCAAGCCTTGCGATCAGCAGCTTGGGGTTTTTTTTCGGGTTAGCCTGCATTGGAGGCAGAGAGCGCTTCCTCCATACTGTACGCTTTGCCTGAACGCTACCCCTATCGCTGCCCCACGATGTTTCTGATCGACGAAAAAATTACGGTACGACGTTTGGAAGTTTTGTTGGCCTTTTTGGAGGCTGGCACGATTTCCCGTGCGGCGGACCAGTTGGGTACCAGTGCGGTCAGTGTTCATCGGGCATTGAAAAGCCTGGAAGAAGGCTTGCGGTGCCCCTTGTTCTTGCAGGAGGGGCGTAATCTGGTACCTCAGGACTCCGCCCGTGAGCTGGCCGAGGCAGCCAAAGAAACCATACGCACCTTGCAGCAGGGTATTGATGCCGCGCGTGAGGCCGGGGGCTACTCCTCGGATCAACTGCGCATTGGCTCCATGTATTCACTGACAATCCGGCTCGTTCCTCGCCTGTTGGTGGAGCTGAAGATACACAAGCCGTTGTTGCAGATCGATCTGGTGCTGGACTCCAATGAAAAGCTGCTGCAAAAGTTGCGCAGTGGTCATATTGATGCCGCCCTGATCGAACTTCCGCAGGCTCAGCCCGATCTGGAGTTACTGCCAATCTTTGATGACGAGCTGATGTTTGCCGCGCCGCTGGGCTGGCACGGTGCGCAAGGGTCGGTCGTGGATTTGGCGCGGTGTTCCAAAGAGCGTTTTGTATCGTTGAGCGATGATTTTGCCACTGGGCGTGATATGCAGCGCATGATGGCCAAGGCCGGGTTCGAGCCCGAGATTGTGATGCGTACCGGCGACATCTTTTCGTTGATGAGTCTTATCAGCGGCGGGGTGGGATGCTCTCTATTGCCTGCCCGTGCCAAAGAGGTGTTTTCTGACAAGATCCAGTGGTTAAGCCTGGAGTGGCCGTATCGGCATTCGCAGCGGATTGGTCTGGTTTGCATGAAGTCGCGCGAACGCAGCCCCAATGTGTTGAGTGTGCTGCGGGCGTGCCGTATTGTGCGCAATCAACTGGAGAAAGAAGGGCACAAGCCGGTTTGATAGGAACGCGATGGCCTTGCTGGAGCTCGGTCAGGAGGGAGGGGCTGCCGCTTCCAGATGCTCAGCTCAAGCCCCCAGCGAGTCTGCCAGGGCAGGAGTACACCTGGTGCTGCAACTGACAGTCAGGCCCGTCTGGACATCCAGCGTTGCACGCCATCCAGGGTTTGGAATTCATCCACGCAGCGTGCAGGGATATCGGGATAGCGTTGGTTCCACAGGGTCGCCAGGCTGCGCCCTGGGCCGATTTCCAACACCACATCGGGCTGACGTTCTTCAATCTGTTCCATGCAGGCATCCCATTGCACGGTCTGCATCAGTTGCGCTGCCAAGGCGTGGGCCGCACTTGCCGCGCTGTGTACCCACACACCGGCATTGCTTGGCCAAGGCACATTGGGGGCCGCCAGCCCACTTTGGTTTAGCTGCTCGTGAAAGGCGTGAGCGGCGCTGCTCATCCAATGGGTATGGGATGCAATAGTCACGGCCAAGGGCGTGCAACGCGCCCCCTGTTCTTGAGCGAATGTTTCCAGGGCCGAAAGTTTGTCGCGTGGCCCCGCACAGACGGCGCTCTCGGGACCATTGCGTATGGCCAGGGCAGCGCCTTGTGCCTGGCACCATTGTTCAATTGACCGAATGGAAACCCCACTGATCGCCAGCATGCTGCTGTCTTGTCCGGCCCCGGCCTGATCCATGAGGGCGGCTCGTTGTCCGGCCAGTGTGACCGTGTCGCTGCTGGAGAGCACTCCCGCGACGCATGCAGCTGCCAGTTCGCCAATGCTGTAGCCAGCCACGGCAGCCAGACAAGGGCTGGGCGCCTGCAGGGCAGGGACGCGTTCCTGCAATTGCTGCCAGGCGGCCAAGGCGCAGGCTGTCAGGACGACCTGGGCATGGGCGTTGGTGCTCGCCCAATTGGCATCGCGCATGGCGCTGCGCCAATCGGCAACGTGCAACTGATCCTGCATCTGCAGCAGCAAGGGATGGGTTGGCTTGAGCCAGGGCAGCATGTCCGCGTATTGCATGCCTTGCCCGGAAAACAGCAGGGCGATTTTCATGGTCAGACTCCAGTAGGGCGACGTTGGCGTGCACGGCCGGGAGCCGTGGCTTGCAGGCGGTCCAGCCAATAGCAGGCCGACAAGGTATCGGCAGCGCCTCCAGGGGACAGACGGCGCTGCATAAAGGCGTGATGCAAGGTTTGGGCGCGTTGCACCGCATCCGGGGTAAATGCGCTGCCTGCGTGCAAATACTGTGCGGCGCAGCGGCGCGCGTAGTGCAGCCCCTCCAGTCCGCCACGATGGGCCAGATTGCTATCGTCAAGGACCGCCATCACCGAAAAGAAAGTATGCAAACCCACGGTCTGCAATTGCTGATCGGTAATAGGTGCGCTGTGCGGAGACAAGAGGTTGACAGCGGCTTGCCAGGCGGGCCAGGCCGTTTCAAACAAGGTGGGAAATCCTTGGGCGGCTTCCTGGTTCGCGCCCTGTAAACCATAGCGGCGTACCGCTTGTCCACCCGGCAGTGCGGACGAGGTTTGCTGGCTGCGGGCCTGTAAAGCTGCCCCCCATAATGTTTGAAGTTGGTCCCGAATCGTGGCGGGAGTCAGGGCGCGAAAAGGAAGGCAGGCGCCTGCGGCTGCACACAGCAGGCCGAGCATGAAGATGGCTCCACGGTGCGTATTGATGCCGGCGGTTGCCGCCAGCATGCGAGCCTCCGCTGCCATCCCGCGAGTTTGCAGTTGGCAAAAGGGAGCACGCTGTTGGCCCAGGGCTGCCATGTCAGAAAAATAGTGGCGCAGAGCGAACAGACTGCGGTAGAAGGTGCTGGCGTCCATATCGTCATGGCTGCCGCTGTCGAGCAAGGAAACCAGTCCCGGCTTGGGGGCCAGAATCAGCTCGTCATACAGCGCCAGAACAGCCGCCCGGCCTATGTCCGCACAACGCCAGGAAGGGGATGGGTCCATGAGCTCAGGGGGCGTCGGTGGGGGCGCCCATACCCTTGTTTCAATGGCATCAAGCAGCATGAGAAGACTCCAGGGCAGGGGCGTGCTCAGGCCAGTCCGAGTGCGCCTGAATACGTAAACCATGCGTGTGTTTGATCATGACTTTGCTGCTGGCACCACTGCGCCATTGCTGCCATTCACGCCAGGCGATGGCGGCGTCATCCGGAAACAGCAGCTCGCCATCCAGACGGGGCAAACCCGGCCATTCGCTGGCCGCATGCAAGAGCTGCACCAGACGATCGGCCTGCGTGGCGCACTGCACGGGCAGCAGCAAATCCAGGTCCGAGCCTTCACGCACATAACCTTGCCCCGTGATCAGCTCCCAGCCATAACTGCCATAAACCTGAGCTGTGCAGCCGTGTGCCTGCATCTGCTGGCATAAGCTCAGCCAGTCTTGCGCCAAGGAAACCAGCAGCAAGGTTTGGGCTTCATGGGCGGGGGGGAAACAGCCCCAGGCCAGGCTCCGCGCCTGGGGAACAATCAGGGACAGACGTTGCCGTCCCCAATCGGTCGGTAACGGAATGCCCACTTGCAGCTGCCCGTGACGCAGTTCACCTGGCTGACGGCTGACTACCAGCGGCCAGCCTCGGGCCTGCCATTGCTGCAGGCTCAGACTGGCGTGGCTGCTTGGCTCCAGATCCGCCAGCACCTGATCCCAGGCTGGGCTGTCCAGCGTAATCAGATGGTGACGGCGAGCGGGCAGTGGTGCGGTCATCAGGATGCCTGCAAGACTTGGTCAATGATCTGGGCCGCCAGACGGCGACCACCGCGTTGGGCGCCATCACTGGCACGGCGATCCTGGTGATCGGACTGGGCCAGTGCCGCACGCAATGACGCACGCAGATGCTCAGGCGAACGGTTGTCCCAGACAGCCTGAATACCCCCCATGGCCACATAGTTGTCTACGCCGGGCGCAAAAACCGGATTGGACTGTGCCAGTTCTTCCAGCAGGGCTTCGGGCAGCTTGGTGACGCGGGCCATGGCGGGAATGCGCATGACGCGAATCTCGGCCTCGGGTACGGCATAGCAGGCGTCGGCAATCAGCCCGGAGGTGATGAATCCGCCTGAAAGTGCCTGGTCATAGACCAGTCCAATGACTTTGTGACCTTTGCGTCGGGCCAGATCCAGACACATGCCCAAATGGGCCATGGCGCGGTTGATACCCAGCAGCTCATCGCGGCGGCGCAGTTGCTGGCCTTGGGTATCGACCAAGAGCAGCAGACTGCGGCCAGGATGGTGCCTGATGGTGTCCAGCACCGCCTGAGCCTGGGTCAAAGCCAGGGATACGCCAATAGGCGCGTGTTCGGTGGTTCCAATAACGTTCAGTGTTTGACCCTCAAACTCGGCTGTCCCCTGTAAAAATAAATCCTGTTCGGTGATGGTGTGCTGCGTATCGAACAGCGATTTCACCAGTGCTTCCCATTTCATGACAGCGCCTCCTGGCTGCGTAATGCTTTGACGGCCGCGGCATCCATCTGCCCGACTTGATCGCTGTGCTTCAAACCCAGCGCCTGCCATAAGTGGCGAGCCTGGTTCTCCGTGTGCTCCCATTGTTCGACAGGCAGCAAGGCGGTGCGATGGGCCAGCATCTGGTGTTCCTGTTCCAGTTCTTCCACGGTGACGGGGCCACGGGCTGGTTTTTTCAATCCTTGCACGGCGGCAGCACGGAAAGCTGTCACAGTGTCAGGCACAAGGTCGTCGCAATCGGCGGTCAGCCAGCGATGTTTCCCGCCACTGGTCTGCCAGACCAGCGCACGGTCTTTGGAGTCGTATTCCTCCACACCGTGTGAAGCTTCAATGACTTCGGGGCCGGACATGGCCAGACGGCCTACATCACTCATGATGAGGTGATTGGTGCAGCGAGCCACTATGCCCATGCCGCCAAAACAACCGTTTTGCCCGCCTACCAGGGCAATCACCGGCACCCCGGCATTGCGGGTATCCAGCAGGGCGCGCATCACTTCCGACACGGCGATCAAACCCGCATTGGCTTCGTGCAAGCGCACACCGCCGGACTCCAGTAGCAGCACTACGCCAGCAGGGCGGTCGATCATGGCACGACGCAGCAGGCCCACCAGCTTGGCGCCGTGGACTTCGCCCACACCACCGCCCATGAACTCGCCTTCTTGCGCTGCCACATAAACGGTCTGCCCTTCCAGCAAGGCATGGCCGATGGCCACACCATCATCAAAAGAGGAGGGGACGCCCAACTGAGCCAGGTGCGGGCTGCTGATGCGTTGCGCCGGGGGCAACCACTCATGAAAGCTGTTCGCGTCAAACAGAGTCTGGACGCGCTGGCGGGCAGAACATTCCAGATAACTGCTCATGACTGTGTTCCTTGTGCTTGGCTACGTGCCAGCGCTTCGCTGGCGGCCTGATCCAGACGCAGGCTGACCACGGCCGGGGTGGCTCCCATATCGTTGATGTCAAAGTGAATGCCGGCCAGCGGATGACGCTGGTGAAAGTCCCGTACCACGGCATCCCAGATGGCGGAAAACCCTCGTGCTGAGGTATGAATGTGAATAGTGCAGTCGGGGCTGTCCTTGGGTTCGGCCAGTACTTCCAGATTGCCCGAACCCACGACGCCAATCAGCACGGGCTGGAAGGGGCCAATGGGCTCTTGCCCCTGAAAACGGTAGGCCAGGGTCTCCAGGCCGTGAGGATGCTGAGTCATCGTGATCTCCTAATGCAAATAGCGGTGCGGGCCCTTACCAATTACGAAAGCGCGCCGGGGGCTGATACAGGCCGCCCGAGGCGTCAACCAGATCCCGCATGCTGCGTGCGGCCAATAGATTGCGAGTGGCCTGACGTGGGTCTATGCCTAAATCCTGCGGTCGCCGGATGATGCCGCGGTCGCGCAGGTTTTCCACCATGCGCACATCGCGGCCCAGGCCTACGGGCGTATACCCGGCTACGCCGCGTATGGCCTGCTCGCGTTCTTCGTCGCTCCGGCACAGCAACAGGTTGGCAATGCCTTCTTCGGTCAGGATGTGGGTGACATCCTCGCCATACACCATGATGGGGGGCAGATCCATGCCGGTCTGCTCCTGCAGGGTCCAGGCATCCAGGGTGTCCACAAAGGCCGGCGTCATGTGTTCGCGGAACGTTTCCACAATCTGCACCACCAGCTTTTGGCCTCGCGGCGTACCGGCCGCCCCCTGGCGTCCTGCGCGGGCTTGTTGACCTGCTTTGAGCCAGGCGGGGCTGGCGTGGCGCCGGCCACGGGCATCGGCCCCCATATTCGGTGCGCCACCAAAACCGGCAATGCGGCCCAGCGTGGCGGTGGAGCTATTGCCCTGCAGATCGATCTGCAAGGTGGAGCCGATGAACAGATCGCAGGCATAGTGACCCGCTGCCTGACAAAAAGCACGATTGCTGCGCATGCTGCCATCGGGACCAGTGAAGAACACATCGGAGCGGGCGCGCAAGTAATTTTCCATGCCAAGCTCGGAACCAAAGGAATGCACGGATTGCACCCAGCCAGCCTCAATCGCGGGGATCAGGGCAGGATGCGGATTCAAGGCCCAGTGCTGGCAAATCTTGCCTTTCAGGCCCAGCGATTGACCGTAGGTGGGCAAGAGCAACTCGATGGCGGCGGTGTCAAAACCGATGCCGTGGTTCAGGCGCTGCACGCCGTATTCCGCGTAGATGCCCTTGATCGCCATCATGGCCATCAAGACCTGTATTTCGCTGATCTGCGCCGGGTCGCGGGTAAACAGCGGTTCGATAAAGTGGGGGCGCGGGGCCGGGATGACGAAGTTCACCCAATCTGCGGGGATGTCCACGCGAGGCAGGCGCGTGGTCTTGCTATTGACCAGCTCATTGACCTGAGCAATCACAATGCCGCCCGAAAAAGCGGTGGCTTCCACAATGGCGGGGGTGTCCTCGGTATTGGGACCGGTGTATAGATTGCCGTGCTCATCGGCGGTCTGAGCGGCGATGAGCGCCACATTCGGAGTCAAATCGACAAAGTAACGCGCAAACAACTCCAGATAAGTATGAATAGCACCGATGTTCAGTCGCCCTGCCGATGCCAGCCGGGCCAGGCGTGCACCTTGCGGGCCCGAAAAGCTGAAGTCCAGGCGGCTGGCGATGCCTTTTTCAAACACATCCAGATGCTGGGGCAAGGCCAGCACGGATTGCACCATGTGCAGGTCATGAATCTGTGTGGGATCGACCCCCACCAACGCGTCAGCCAGAAAATCGGCTTGTTTCTGGTTGTTGCCTTCCAGACATACACGATCGCCTGCCTGCAAGACGGCTTCCAGCAATAAGCTGGCTTTATCTGTGCTGCACAGTTTGCCTTGCAGCGAGTCTGCCAGTGCTCGGCTGGCGCGTTGCAGTCGTTGCTGGCGCGCTTGATTCTTAAGATTCCAGTTGCTGTCCGTCATTAGGTTTCCCTGTCATACCTCTGTCGATGTGTTTCTTTAAAGCCTGTTGCCTGAAGTGTCACGAACGCAGCTCAGGCAGCGCGATGGAGCGGGTGCCCAGGTGATGGGCGATGCGAGTGGCTGCTTCCAGCAGCAGGTCATCCTGCCCGGGCCGGGCGGCCAGTTGCAGGCCCAAGGGAAGCCCCTGGCGGCCAAAGCCAATGGGCATGTTCAGACATGGAATGCCCAACGCTGTCCAGGCCCGACACAGCACCGGATCGCCCGTCGTCTCACGTGTAGGGGCTTCGCCCAAGGCCGAGGCGCTCAGGATCAAATCTGCATCGCCGAAGATCAGCTCGGGCTGGCGCTTGAGCTGATTGACCAGGCCTTGGGCCTGAATCAGTTCAGCCGGCCGAGTCTGCGCACACCGGTCCAGATAGGCCTGCAAAGCGGGTGACAGCAGCTCAAGATGGTGCTGGCGCTCATGGCCTAAATGAATCAGCACTTCAGCGCCCATGATGGCCTGTTGTGCATGAGTCAGCTCACCAAACAGGCTGTCCTTACCGTTACGTTGGATCTCAAACTGGCCGTCGTTGGCGCTCAGATGGGCTATCACCGCCTTGAGTCGGTCCCGCAGATCGTCTGATAGTTCCTCCCACCACGGGGTCTGTAAAAAACTCAGACGCAAGGGGGCTTGCAACAGGCTGGATGTGATTTCCGGGCTGGTGCGCAGCACATTGAACACGCGCTGTATATCTTCCAGGCGCTGGCCCAGGATTCCCACGGTGTCCAACGAGGGACTGATCGTTTTCAGGCCGTTGCTGGGCAGGACCCCAAAGCTGGGCTTGAAGCCGTAGATACCGCAAAAGGCGGCAGGGCGCACGACAGAGCCGGCGGTTTGGGTACCCAAGGCCACAGGCACCACATTGGCCGCTACGGCGGCGGCCGAGCCTGATGATGAGCCGCCGGGCGTGTGATCCGGATTCCAGGGGTTGCGGGTCTTGGGGGGATGGAACAGAGCGAATTCCGTGGTCACGGTTTTCCCAAAGGGCACCGCAGCGGCCGCGCGAAGAGCTTGCACGATGGGCGCGTCCTCACTGGGCCGGTTGTCCCGGTAAATGGGTGACCCGTAAGTGGCCGGCGCATCGGCCGTATTGATCAGGTCCTTGATGCCGATGAGCAGCCCCTTCAAAGGGCCGCTACGGTTTTCCTGCTCCCGGGCCAGGCGCCGTACCTGCTCCTTGTCCAGATGGGCAAAAGCCTGGATCAGATCCTCGGTTTGTTCGTAGCGGGCAAGAGCAGCTTCCGCCGCCTGCTGGCTGGATGTCGTGTTTCGGGTGGCGAACTCATTCACAGACATGGCATGACCTCAGATCGTGAAAGGAGCAATAAGAATAGCAATCGTCAACACGACGGTGCCAATCAGAAAAGCCACGACGGTAAAGCCCATGACCTGCCGCACATTCAAGCGTGCGATGGCCAGCACGGGCAAGAGCCAGAAGGGTTGGATCATATTGGCAACGGCTTCGCCAAACGCCACGGCCATGGACATCAGGCCCAGATAGGCAGGGCTGTCCTGACCGATGGCCAGAGCTGACTGCACGGCGATGGGGCCTTGCACTCCCCAGTGTCCGCCACCGGAAGGGACAAACAGCGAGATGATGATGGAGGCGATAAAGGTCAGGAAGGGCAGGGTGTATTCATTGGCCCCGGTGACCAGCGCGGAGGACAGGATTTCTTCCAGGGCGCGGCCGCCTTCCATGGGGATATAGGCCAGCAAGCCCATAATGCCGCCATACAGCGGGTATTGCAGAATCAGCGGGCCAGCCGTTTTGGCGGACTCGACAAAGGACTTGATAAAGCGGATAGGCGTCCAGTGCAGCAGGGCACCCGTAACGGTAAACAGCATGATCATGGAGGAGATGTTCAACGCAAAACCGCTGCGCACGAAGTAGTACATACCCGCGGCAAAGAACAGCACATTCAGAATCCACAGGTTTTCCAGCTTTTCAGCCGGAGTGCTAGCCTTGGTTTTGGGCAGGTCTTTCTCAATATCGGCAAAGACGGCCGGGTCGGGCGGCAAGGCATGGTCGGGTTCCATGCGCCAGATCGTCAGAAATAGCAGGATGATCAGGGCCAGCACCGGAATCCAGCTGTAGGGCTGAAAGATGGTCAGGCTGAAAGGCACCGTCATGTTGGTCAACTGGTGGATAACATTGATCGGGCTGTTGGGGTCGGTATTGGCCAGCGCAATCGAGCTGGAGAGCCCTTGAGTCCAGAGTAAATAGCCCATATAGCCCGAGGCAATCAGATAGCCAAAGTGCACGTGAGGCAGACGGCGGGCGACCTGACGCGCGACCAGAGCGCCGGCAACCAGGCCCAGGCCCCAGTTCAGCAGGCAAAAGAGGGAACCTACGGCAAAGCACAGCAGCGCACCTTCAACCTGATTGCGGGCACGAGAGGCCAGCCAGATAATGGCGCGTTTTAAGGGCGGCGCTTCGGCAAGCGTATAGCCGGTCACCAAAATCAACACCATTTGCAGGGCAAAGGTGAAAATGCTTTTCGGCCCCCATACTCCACGGTACCAGGCATCCACCATTCCTCCAGGGGTGGCGCCGTCTACAAACAGGGCGATTAAACCGACAACCAGCAAACTCAGAATGACGGCGAACAGATACGGGTCAGGCATCCATTTTTCTACGTAACGCACGCAGATGTTGGTAAAGCGTGTCAGCAAGTTCGGCCTGGGCTTGGCCGTGAGGGTAGCAGTGGTGTTCATGATGAACTTATCCTTGTTTTTGTCTCCCCGACCTGGCTAGTGGGTCGGCTAAGGGGTAGGGTTGCGTGATGCACCGTTTCGCCAGCACGTGCAGCTGGGTCGGGACGGTTGCCTGCATCTCGCTTTCCTCTTTTGGGTGTGCCCTTGGTGGGCTTATCGTTGTGCTGACAAGATAGCGACAGGCTTGGGCGTGGATCAATAAAGTAAATGTCGCTTTATTTACGCAGGGTGAAACGATGCCGCGTTAACCCTAGGGGAAAACAGGGTTAGCGCAGAGCCAAGCAGTTGCTTTAGATATAAAGCGGCTCGGATTTGTGCAGAGAGGATATTTAGCGAAAACGAACGGATCAGACGATCAGATGTCCAGGCCCGCAAGGGGCTGGATGAGTGGATGACCAGGGAGCGCAGGGGCTCAGAGCTTTAAAGGGTCGTAGTCAGCGGGGGGCGAAAAGGGGCGGCTAGGCTGGAAAGCCCGGCGCGAAGGAAAGAAAGCGGTACCCGCTTCTTTCCTTAAAATTTGTCAGCGACTGAATCCAGTGCATCGCGCAACAGACCGGCGATCTCTTTCTGACGCGGTGCGGGCATGCGTTCGGTAATGGCGGTCACGCTCATGGCCAAAATGGGCCGGCCTTTGTGATCGCAGAGCGCACAACCTACTCCCAGAGCGCCGCGAACGGCGTAATTGCCGACCACCGAGTAGCCGCGAATCCGGGTGTTGGTGACCAGTTGGCGCATCTCCCGTTGGGTCATGCCCCCATACTGATCCAGTTGATTGGCGTTGCGTTCGATGATCTGCTCGATTGCCTCGTCTCCCAGTGTGGCCAGATAGGCCATGCCGCCTGAGCCCACTCCCAGAGGCTGACGTTTGCCCACATAAGTCGCCAGTATCTGCACCGGATAGGGGCCGATTTCACGCCACAAGCTGACCGAATCGTCGCCATCGCGTCCCACCAGAAAAACAGCATCCCCCGTCAGCTGCGCCAGCTCCTGCATGATGGGTTGCATGATGGTGACCCTGGGGTCCATGCCAAACAAGCCCTGGTCCTGACGTGTGGCGCTGTAGCGGCGGCTGTGACTGCTGTTTTGCACCAGCCCGTGATCGATCAGGGCGGCCAATAGGCGGTAGATCGTGGGACGCTGCAATTGGGTGGCACGCGATAGATCGGTGACGCTCAGTCCTTTGCCTTGATGGTTCTGCAAAGTCTTGAGCACCAGCAGGCCGCGTTGCAAGGTGCGCGGCCCGGCCTGATCCTGCGGTTCTACGGTCTCTGGAGTATTCATGCTTGAAAACGGCCGATGTTTACCAAAACGTAACCTGCTAAGAATATACGCCAGCTCGGAAAGTGTCCACTGTGTGATCGTTCAATAAAGCAAATGCCCGCTGCGTGCAGCGGGCAGGCGGGAGCGACGGCAGCCGTGGCGCAATCAGCGCTGCTCGGGACCGGCGGATTCCTCTTTGCGTTGCTCGGGGATGGGGTGCCCCGCTGCTCTGGCGGTCTTGATCATGGCGGTACACAGGCCCCGCAACATATCCACCTCGTCCAGGCTCAGTTGCGCGCGTCCAAACAAATGCTGCATGCGGGGGACCAGTTTTTTGGGATGCTTGGGGTCCAGGAATTTGACGCTTTCAATGGCCTGTTCCCAATGCTGCATCAGGGCTTGCACTTTGGCCTGGGTAGCCAGCGCTTTGCCAGGGTCCACCTTGCCCTCGGTGTGGGGCAAGAGGGGGGCGCCGCTTTCGGCCAGCAAGGCGTAACGCAACTCCCAGGCAGCCAGTTGCAGTGCCTGGGCAACATTCAGTGAGCTGTACTGGGGGTTGGCCGGAATGTGGCAGACGTACTGGCACTGGCTGATATGATCGTTGGTCAGTCCGACACGCTCAGTGCCCAGCACGATGGCCACCGTACCGGCGTGTTGACGCAGGTGTTCGCGGCTCAGTTCGGCGGTCTGGCGAATATCGGCAGCCGGGGGGCCCAGATAGCGGGGGCGGGCGGTCAGGGCAAACGCCAGGGTGACCGGTTCCAGCGCATGAGCCAGGGTGGGAACGATACTTGCTTGTTCCAAAACGTCCAGGGCGCCGCTGGCCAGCGAGATGGCCTGAGGGTTTTGTACAACGTCCGGGTCCAGCGGATCGACCAGACATAAGTCGCCAAAGCCCATGGTTTTGATCGCACGGGCCGCTGCGCCCACGTTTCCAGGGTGGCTGGGTTGCACCATAATGAAGCGAACCCGGTGAAAATTATCATCAAATGCCGATGCTTGCGTCTGAGTCATTTAAAATAGCTACTTTGAAGCTACGCTTCCTGTGTCTGCCCATGCGATTTTGCCCTGCGACAGGGCACGCCAGGCAGGCTCAATTATTGTTAAAAAAACGGAATTTCCATGCACCCGATGCTCAATACCGCCATCAAGGCGGCTCGCCGTGCCGGCACCATTATCTCTCGCGCCAGTCTGGACCTCCAGCACCTGTCGGTTGCGCGTAAAGGCCCTAAAGATTATGTCACGGAAGTGGATCGCGCAGCAGAGGAAGCCATCATTGAAGTGTTGAGCGAAGCCTATCCCGATCACGGTTTTATCGGTGAGGAAACGGGCGAGCGCCCACCGCTGGAGCCTGCAGGTGAAGGCACTCCCGAGTACCAGTGGATTATTGATCCGCTCGATGGCACCACCAACTTTATCCACGGTTTTCCGTGCTACGCGATATCGATTGCGCTGATGCACCGTGGCCAGGCTGCCCACGCCGTTATTTACGATACCAACCGCAACGAATTGTTTACAGCCAGCCGGGGGGGCGGTGCCTTCCTGAATGATCGTCGTATCCGTGTCTCGGGCCAGACCCGTTATCACGATGCCCTGATCGGTGCGCACGTTCCCGATTCGGGCGCGGGTGTAAAACCCACGTCTCCGTTCGCCGACATGCTGGCCGATTGCGCCGCCGTGCGTCGCATGGGGGCAACGGTTCTGGATCTGGCCTATGTGGCGGCAGGTCGTCTGGATGGTTTTTGTGCCGTCAACCTCAAATCCTGGGACCTGGCTGCGGGCACCTTGCTGGTTACCGAAGCCGGGGGCCTGGTGGGCGACTTTGAGGGCGAACAAACCTGGAAAGAAACAGGAAATGTGATTGCCGCCAGTCCGAAGATCTTTATTCAGATGCTGTCGCACCTGCAAGATTAAGAACCTAGACCCCGGCATCGCCGGGGTGTTCTTTTAATCACAGCGCCAAGGAGCTGAGATGGAGTGGTTGATGGACCCGACCGTCTGGGTTGGGTTGCTCACACTGGTAATTCTGGAAATTGTTCTGGGCATCGATAATCTGGTGTTCATTGCAATTCTGGTGGACAAGCTGCCGCCGGCACAGCGTGACCGGGCGCGTGTGCTGGGTCTGTCATTGGCCTTGCTGATGCGTCTTGGCCTGCTGACCGTGATGTCTCACCTGGTGCAACTGACAGACCCTCTGGTCTCTGTCATGGGTCTGGCTTTTTCAGGTCGAGACCTGATCATGATCGTGGGCGGATTCTTTCTCTTGCTCAAAGGTACGCTGGAACTGCACGAGCGTATCGAAAACCGCAGCGCGCATGCCTCCGGCTCGCGCATGTATGCCAGTTTCTGGGTCATTGTGGCGCAGATCGTGGTGCTCGATGCCGTGTTCTCCCTGGATGCGGTCATTACCGCGGTGGGCATGGTCGAGCATTTGCCCATCATGATGGCTGCTGTGGTCATCGCCATTGGCATCATGCTGGTGGCCTCCAAGCCGCTGACCGCCTATATCAATAGCCGTCCGACGGTGGTGATCCTGTGCCTGGGCTTTTTGCTCATGATTGGTTTTTCGCTGCTGGTCGAAGGTTTTGGCGTACATGTACCCAAGGGTTACCTGTATGCAGCCATTTCCTTTTCCATCCTGATCGAAATGTTCAACCAGTTGGCGCGTCGCAAGCTGCGTCTGTTGCAAGCGGGGCGTCCGATGCGCGAGCGCACGGCCGAGGCGGTGCTGCGCATGCTGGGTAAGCGTCCGGACTCGGGCGATGCGGCGATCGGTCCCGATCTGCCGGGTGTGGCAGCGCAGACCGTGTTCGGTCAGGAAGAGCGCAATATGGTCAGTGGCGTGCTCACCTTGTCCGAGCGAACCGTCCATTCGGTCATGACGCCACGCAATGCCATTACCTGGGTCAACATTCAGGACGATGTCCAGGTCCTTCGCGAGAAAATGACACAGGAGCCTCACAGCATGGTGCCTGTGTGCCGTGGTTCGCTCGATGAGGTGATTGGCATCGGTCGAAGCAAAGAGTTACTGGCAGATTTGCTGATTCATGGTCATATCCGTCTGGACCAGTTGCGTCAGCCGGTGTTTGTGTATGAATCCATCGGAATTTTGGATCTGATGGAAACCATCAAGCAAAGCCGTGGCCAACTGGTTATGGTGACCGACGAGTTTGGGACGATTGAAGGGCTGGTGACGCCGCTGGATATTTTCGAGGCGATTGCGGGCGACTTTCCCAGCGAAGATGAAAGTCCCGATATTGTTCAGGAGTCCCAGGATCATTGGTTGCTGGATGGCTCGACGGACTTGCATCATCTGGAGCAGATGCTGGGTGTAGACGGCCTGGTCGATGAGCAGGAAGAGTATGCGACCCTGGCGGGCTACCTTCTGACACGTTTCGGACAATTGCCCAAGGTGGGTGATGTCTGTGAGCTTGAGCAACGCGATGCCGTGTATCGCTTCAAGGTTCAAGAGCTGGAAGGGCGTCGCATTTCCCAAGTCAGCCTGGAGCGTCTGCCCTACGATGAAGAACAAATTGATCCGTTCTTGAACACTTAATTTTTATTGGCGTTGATTGACACAACATGACCGAGCAAACTCTCTATTTGTTGAAAGCCCTGTTTCTGGGGATTGTTGAAGGCATAACGGAATTCATTCCTGTCTCCAGTACCGCGCATTTGTTGATTCTGGGGTCCTGGATTGATTTTTCCTCGGGCGATGCCAAGGTGTTCGAGGTCGTGATTCAGTTCGGTTCGATCCTGGCGGTTATCTGGATTTTTCGCGCCCGCCTGATTCAGCTGATTATGGGGACCTTGCGCGGTGATCGCACGGAGCTGATGTTCACGCGCAATCTGCTGATCGCCTTTTTACCTGCCGCTGTTATTGGTGCCTTGACGATTCAGTACGTGAAAGCCTTGTTCCATCACCAGATTGTGTTTGTGTTCACGCTGGTATTGGGGGGGTTATTGATGCTGTGGGTCGAGCGCAAGCCGCAGTACGCAAAAAATACCTCTGAGCTGGATCAGGGTGAAACCGCCACCTCGCAAAAGGCCACGGCCTTTGCCCTGGAGGAGATCACCTGGAAGCAGGCTTTGGTGGTGGGTTTCGCTCAGTGTATTGCCATGGTGCCCGGTACTTCGCGTTCGGGGGCGACGATTATTGGTGGCATGCTGGCCGGTATTCAGCGCAAGACGGCCACGGAGTTTTCTTTCTTCCTGGCGATGCCAACCATGTTGGCTGCCACGGTTTATGACTTGTACCGCAACGGCGCGTCTTTAAGTTCGGACCAGAGCACCGCAATTATCGTGGGCTTTGTGGCTGCCTTCTTTAGCGCACTGTTTCTAGTGAAAGCCGTGCTGCGTTTTGTGTCCAGCCGTACTTATCGTCCTTTTGCCTGGTATCGGATTGCGTTGGGCGGGGTATTGTTTGTGTGGCTGATGACGTAGACCTTTGCCGCCTAAGATGTTTTGAAATCCCCGTTTGGCTTGTTGGCCAGCGGGGATTTTTCTTTTCAGGGAGGCTCGGTCAATGTCGTCTTTGCACACACCTACTTTACCTACCTACTTATCTATCTATTTATCGGTCTGTCTGTCTGTCCGCTTATCTAGCGATGTACCAACTTGATAGGCACGTTTTTGGTGACTATTGTGTTCAAGGGTTTGTTAGCAAATAGCGGGTTTGTCGCCCGTTGTTTGGTCTGGCATGACTTGTCTTGGCTTCGATACGCTGCTGCTTATTGAAGGGAGCTTGGTCTCAGCAAGGCGCCTCTCGGTTCGTCTGCCCCGGTATCCGGGCTGACTACTTGCCGGTGCTGTGCACCGGTACCCTTGTCGGTGTTCGGATACAGGCGCGCCCTTAACTTGCGGGGTGTCTTGTCCACCGGACAAGACACAAGCGTCCCGCTCAAACAGAAGGGCGATTGCACCCCGTATCCGAACACCGCCTGCGGCAAGCAGTCTGAACCGCCCCGGATACCGGGGCAGACGAACCGAGAGGCTCACAGTGAGGAGGGGACAAGCAGCCTTGCTGCTCATGGTGCTAAGAGTCGATGTTCGGACACGAGACCAGCTTTCGATGGTTCTCTTCAGTAGCCGCGAGTGAAAGTATCTTGCTGGCAAAAATCACGGTCTCTTTTGCGTTTTTGAGGGGGTAGTTGGGCTCGACGGGCGAGTCAGGGCTCTGGCCGCAGGCTCTTGCCGTATCCAGGATGCAAGCCCTTTGCTGTTTGAGCGGGGTGCTTGTGGTTCGTCCGGGGGACGAAGGACCCCGCGAGTTCACAGGGCGCCTGGATACGGCAAGAGACCAGGGCGCCCGTGCGCAGCACGGGCCGGAGACCCGCCAAGACGAGCCCAACTGCCCGCTCAAAAATGCTCATGCAGCCACCTTGATTCCTGCCACCAGCACCGTGTGAAAAAAAACAGGTTTTATCGTAAGAAGGTATAAAAAGACGGGGAGCTTAAACCTGGCTGGCTGTAGGTGAAGTCACTCTTACTAAGGTCCCAGTGTCTGGCACTGATCCTCTTTACCCCATTGGTGCAAGCAAAGCTGTGTGCCCTCAATACTGATATAGCCGCCACGGCGTCCTCCTTGCGAGGAGTCCGCCTCCCAATCCGGTAGTACCCATCGGCGTACCGGCTCAAAGCCGGGAATGTCATGCACTGCAGGGCGATGTGTATGACCATGAATCAGGGCCTGCACAGGATGGGCCTGGCAGGCAGCAATAATCGCTGCAGGCTGCACATCCATAATCTCTTTGGACTTGTATTGCTTGCCGCGCTGGCTACCGGCGCGGGCCGAGTCGGCAATACGTTGGCGCAGGCTTAAAGGGCAGGCCAGATAGAGCTTTTGCAGCCAGGGTTTGCGTACCCAGTAGCGAAAGCGTTGGTAGTCTAAATCATCCAGACAATACTCATCGCCGTGTGACATCAGAATCAAACCGGCCGAGGTGTCCAGGATGACTTGATCCGGCAATAGCGTGGCGTGGACATGGCGGGCGTAGGTGTCACCCAGCAGAAAGTCGCGATTGCCGCGCATTAGATAAAGCGGATGCTGCTGCGCAAACGTGCGCAGCGCCTCACTGACTTGAGCAAGCCAGGGGGCAGGGCGGGAAATTTGATCGTCACCAATCCAGGCATTGAAAATATCACCGCCCAGAATCAAGACCTGTGCCTGATGCTGGGCGGAGTGCAGAAACTGCAGAAAATCCCGGAGGGTGTCTGGATTGTCCGGACCCAGATGCAGGTCCGCGGCAATCCAGATCTTGCCGGTCAGCGTGAGCTTATTCGACAATCGTGGCTTTTTCCAGAATGACGTCATCAACAGGCACGTCTTGGTGAAAGCCTTTGTTGCCGGTGCGCACGCCCTTGATCTGATCGACCACCTCTGTGCCTTCAATCACACGGCCAAACACGGCGTAGCCCCAGCCGTTGGCGGTGGGCGCGGTGAAGTTCAGGAAATCGTTGTCGGCCACGTTGATGAAGAACTGAGCGGTCGCCGAGTGTGGATCGGAAGTGCGAGCCATGGCCAGGGTGTATTTGTCGTTCTTCAAACCGTTGTCGGCTTCGTTCTTGACGGGCGCATTGGTCGCTTTTTGCTTCATGTCGGCCTCAAAGCCGCCGCCTTGGATCATGAAGTTGTTGATCACACGGTGAAACACGGTGCCATCGTAAAAACCGCTGGTAACGTAGTCCACAAAGTTGGCCACGGTATTGGGGGCTTTTTCTGCGTTCAGCTCGACCAGGATGGTGCCGTAATTCGTCTGCAGTTGGACGCGTGGAGAGGTGCTCATAGAAGTGCCTTCAGAAGAAGTGGAAGAATCTGCTGCCATAGCCGGACTGCTCATCATAGGCATAGCCATACAGGCAGCAATAAGCAGGGTGCGCAAGCCGCGAGCCTGATCACACCATTGAAATGTGCTTGCAAACATAAGATAGGGGCAATCCCGTCAAATAAAAATCTTATTGTTGCAGAATTTGGCCAGTTTGTTGTGCGCGTTGGGCTGCTTTGGGCACACCGCTGGCGGCCGCCTGCCGGTAGGTGTCATTGGCCAGCATGAGCTGGACTTCACCCATATTGGCGCGTGCCAGCGCATAAGACGGATCAGCGGTCAGAGCCATCTTCAGGGCCTCCAGAGCCAGCTCCAGCTTGTCTTGCGCAATGTACTCAGCCGCCAGATTATTCCAGGGCTCGGGAAGCTCTGGATAGTAGGTGGTCATGTCCTGATAAATGCGGATGGCGCCATTGTGATCGCCGCTGGCCGACAGGGCACGCGCCTTCAAAAACAGCAACTGCACATTGGCACCCGGTTCACCCCGGTCCTTGCGTTGCTCCAGCTGTTTCTCGATGGCCTGAAGGGCATCGGCATGACGGCCTTGAGCAATCAGGGTGCTGATGCGCTGGCTGATTTGTGCGCCACTCAGAGGCAAAGCGGTATCGACGCTGGGAGCCAGTACGTCCAGCGCGCGAGCCAGACCCTTCCAGCCACGTTCAGGTTCGGGAGCGATATCCAGCAAGGGATCGTTTACCCGCGCACTGGGCGGGGGCAAATCGGGCAGGGATTGGGCGCTCACGGTGTGGCCCAGGGCCAGCAAAAGGGCCAGGGAGCAAGGAGCGAGAAACCGAGTCCGTCTAGATGTACTGAACACAGAGGGGGCGCCTATAAAATCTGGCTTGAAGACCAGGAAGGTTGGTAGATTGCTGCCTTTAACGAGGTCTGCTTGCTATACTTATTGACCATCATTCTAACCTTGCCTCTTGCCGGGCGGGAAATACGGAACCTCATCCAAGGGCAATTGTTCTGGCACAAGGTTCCGATTTTATGACGATTACAGGCCATGTTGCGCATTTATAACTCGTTGTCACGCTCTAAAGAGGTGTTTTCTCCGGTTGAACCGGGCCACGTACGTATGTACGTCTGTGGCATGACGGTCTACGACTTCTGTCACCTGGGGCACGCGCGAATGCTGGTCAGTTTTGACATCGTGCAGCGTTGGTTGCGAGCAAGTGGTTATCGCGTCACCTATGTGCGCAACATTACTGATATCGACGACAAGATCATCCGTCGCGCCGTCGAGCGCAAACAGCTCATGTCTGAAGTCACGGACTTCTATATTGACGCCATGCACGCTGACGAAAAGGCCCTGGGTGTGCAAAGCCCGGATTCGGAGCCCCGTGCGACCCAGCACGTGCCTGACATGCTGGGCATTATCGCCAAGCTGGAAGAAAACGGCCTGGCCTATCAGTCTGAAGATGGGGACGTGAACTACGCGGTGCGTCAGTTTCCCGGTTATGGCAAATTGTCAGGCCGCTCTTTGGATGATTTGCGGGCGGGCGAGCGCGTTGCCCTGAATTCTGCCAAGCGTGATCCTCTGGATTTCGTACTCTGGAAATCGGCCAAAGACGATGAGCCGGCCGAGTCCAAATGGGAGTCCTCGTACGGTCTGGGTCGACCAGGCTGGCACATCGAGTGTTCGGCCATGAGCAAGGCGCTGCTGGGTCTGCCCCTGGATATTCACGGCGGTGGCCCGGACCTGAAATTTCCGCACCACGAGAACGAAATCGCTCAAACGGAAGGGGCCTTTGGCGGCCAGTTGGCCAATGTCTGGATGCACTGCGGTCCCCTGATGGTGGACTCGGAAAAAATGTCCAAGTCTCTGGGCAACTTCCGTCGCATTCGCGATACCGTGGCTCCCGAGGGCCTGGCCGACGACCAAAGCAGCTATATCGCCAATCCGCGTGAAGCGGAAATGCTGCGCTTCTTTATTGTGCGCAATCATTACCGCAGCCTGCAAAATTACGCGCCGGACAATCTGCGCGATGCCCAGCAGGCTCTGGATCGTCTGTACCAGACCCTGCAACACGTTCCTGCTGCCGACGTTCAGATCGACTGGACGCAAGGCCCCGCCTTGGCGTTTGCCGAAGCCATGAACGACGATTTCAATACGGCTGGCGCTATTGCCGTTCTGTTTGAACTGGCTGGCCAGGCCAACCGCGACAAGGATGCCCAGGCCGCTGGTCTGATGCGCGCCCTGGGGGGCGTGATCGGCCTGTTGCAAGTGGACCCGGCCGTCTACTGGCGCGCCAGCACACGTTTTGGTCAGGCAGCCAGCGTGGCCGGTGCCGATTCCTTGAGCGACACCCAGATTGACGAGCTTCTGGCTGAGCGCAGCCAGGCCAAGCAGAACCGTGATTTTGCGCGTGCCGATGCTATTCGTGAGCAGCTCAAAGAGCAGGGCGTAGAGCTTGAGGACCGGCCAGGTGGAGCAACACAATGGCGCAGGGCCTAAGCGGCGTTCAATCCGGCCCTCAAGTGCGTTTGGTGGGCAAACCTGACTACTGGGACGACGCGTGCGCCCAGTTGATGAAGCGCGATCGTATCTTGCGCAAGCTCATCCCCCAGCATGGCGATTACTGGTTGCAACATCAGGCGCCGGCTTTTACCACATTGGTGCGCTCCATCGTGGGCCAGCAACTGGCCTCGCGTACAGCAGACCAGTTGTGGGCGAAGTTGCTGGAGGGCTGCGGTCAGGCGCTGTCGCCCCAACTGATTTTGGAGCTGGGCTACGAGACCTTGCATGGATTGGGTTTACCCAAACGCAAGGCCGAATATATCGTTGATTTGGCGACGCACTTCGATGCTCGTAAAATCGACCCCCAGGCATGGCAGTCCCTGTCTGACGAAGCCGTTATTGCTGACCTGTGCGCCATTCGTGGCGTCGGTCGCTGGACGGCGGATATGTTTCTGATTTTCAACTTGCACAGACCCGATGTTCTCCCTTTGGACGATGCGGGTCTGCTCAAGGCAATCTCTCAGCACTATTTCAGCGGCGAACCGGTGTCCCGGTTCGAGGCGCGTGAAGTTGCCCAGGCGTGGGCGCCGTGGTGTACGGTGGCTACCTGGCATCTGTGGCGCAGTCTGAACACAGTTGCGGTACGATATTAAATTAGGCCTAAACCTTAAGAACCGACATGCGAAATACATTCCTGGAATTTGAGCAGCCTTTGGCCGAGCTCGAAGGCAAAATCGAAGAGCTCCGCTATGTGCAATCTGATTCCGCTGTGGATATTTCAGAGGAACTCAGCCGTCTGCAGCAAAAAAGCCAGACGCTGGCCAAAAATATTTACGCCAAGCTCACGCCTTGGCAAACGGCCCTGGTTGCTCGCCATCCACAACGTCCATATACCCTGGACTATGTAAACCAGATTTTTTCGGACTTTCACGAGCTGCACGGCGACCGCATGTATGCGGACGACCTGGCGATCGTGGGGGGGCTGGCACGATTCAATGGCACCCCCTGCATGGTCATTGGTCACCAGAAGGGGCGCGACACCAAAGAGCGTGCCCGTCGCAACTTTGGCATGCCTCGCCCGGAAGGGTATCGCAAGGCCTTGCGACTGATGCGCCTTGCCGAGAAATTTGGTATTCCCGTGTTCACCTTCGTGGATACTCCTGGCGCGTATCCTGGCATTGGCGCCGAAGAGCGGGGTCAGTCCGAGGCAATCGGTCACAACCTGTTTGCCATGGCCAAGCTGCGTGTGCCTATCATCTCCACCATTATTGGTGAGGGCGGCTCGGGCGGTGCCCTGGCCATCGCCGTGGGGGATGTAGTCTCCATGCTGCAGTACTCCACGTATGCCGTGATCTCGCCGGAAGGCTGTGCCTCGATTCTCTGGCGTAGCGCCGACAAGGCTCCCGTCGCTGCCGAGGCTCTGGCCATTACGGCGCCCCGTCTGAAAGAGCTGGGTCTGGTCGATCGTGTGATCAATGAACCGATCGGCGGCGCGCATCGCGACCCCACGATGATGGCTCGTCAGTTGGGCCGTGCCCTGGCCGACGCCTTGCGTCAGGTGTCGGGTCTGACTACCGAGCAATTGCTGGCGCAACGCATGGAACGTCTCCTGGCCTATGGCCGCTATCAGGAAGTACGTGCCTGATCCATTGCCTTGCAGTCCGCTGGGGGGCTTTAGCCCCTCGCCTGCGCTGCTAAAGGCGCTTGACCACCACCTGAGTTTTACAAGCAGCGATAGCATCGCTGTCGCCTTGAGTGGTGGCGCGGACTCGGCTATGCTGGCGGTACATGCCCATTTTTGGGCCAGCCGCCGCAAAGTCACACTTCATTTTTTCCATATTCATCACGGCCTGCAAGCCTTTGCCGATCAGTGGCAAGTGCATGTGCATGACTTGGCGGCGCGTTTGCAGCGACCCTGTCACAGCTTGCGGGTCCAGGTGCAGTCCCGCCGTCTCAGCGCGGATGGCATGGAATCCGCCGCACGTGATGCCCGCTATCAAGGTCTGGCTGAACTGGCGCATTTTGTTGGCTTGCAGCATGTGCTGCTGGCCCATCATCAGGACGATCAGGCTGAAACCGTTTTGATGCGTTTGCTGCGAGGCACGGGCACAACCGGCTTGGGTGCGATGGCACCCCATATGCAGCGTGATGATCTGAGTTACTGGCGACCCTGGCTGGAGCAGCCCAGGGCACTCATTCTTCAAGCCAGTGAACATTTTACGGCGGCCACAGGCTGGCACGCAGTACAAGACCCCACCAATACCAATCCTGATTACACCCGTGGCGCGGTGCGTGACTTGCTCACGCCTGTGCTGGATGCACGCTGGCCCGGTTGGCAAAGCCGTTTGCAAAGACAGGCCCACCTGAGCCGTGAAACGCAGGAGGTCCTGGACAGTGTGGCGCGTCAGGATTGGCTAGGGCTGGAGCCGGATGAAACCGGCCGCAGCTTCAGTTTGAGCGCCTGGCGCGGTCTGGAACCGGCCCGGCAAAGCATGGTGATCCGTTATTGGTTGCAGGAGCAGGGCGCCGGTTTGCCCACGCATGCCCGTCTGGCAGAGCTGCTGCGCCAGCTGCGTGGCGTGCATGCCCAGGGTCACGACAGAAATTTGATGTGGAAGCATGGACCAAACCTGATCCGCTGTGTTCGTGGTCGGGTGCTGATCGAATCTGCCGGTTCAGGCGGGCAGCAAGCCGGCCTGAAGGCCGATCAAGCAAGTAAGTAGTTTTGGGGTGGCCTGTGGCAGGAGCGTGGGCTATGGTGTTGAGTCGACAAAGTATGTGTTTTTTTGCGTGCGCATGTGGTAGAGCCTGCGCTTGGGGCACAGAAAGTCGTTAGAATAGTTGGGTTTTGTGTCTATCCCAGACCTTAGCCCTTTGATGCAGAGTAAAAGATGTCCCTGATCGTACATAAATATGGCGGCACGTCGATGGGCTCGATCGAGCGCATCCAGAATGTGGCGCGTCGGGTTGCCAAATGGCATGCCGCCGGGCACCAGGTGGTGGTGGTTCCTTCGGCCATGTCCGGCGAAACTAACCGCCTGCTAGGCCTGGCCAAAGAACTGAGCGTTCAGCCTGATCCGCGTGAGCTGGATATGCTGGCAGCCACGGGCGAACAGGCCAGTAGCGCCCTGTTGGCCATGGCCCTGGCGGCCCAAGGCGTACCTGCCCGCAGCTATACCGGCTGGCAGGTTCCCGTAAAAACTGACAACGCCTACACCCGTGCTCGCATTCGTTCTATCGACGACACCCGCATCCGCCAGGATCTGGACGCAGGCCGTGTGGTCGTGGTGACCGGTTTCCAGGGTGTGGATGATGAAGGCAATATCACGACCCTGGGTCGTGGTGGCTCGGACACCTCGGCGGTGGCGGTGGCAGCGGCCATGAAGGCCAGCGAGTGCCTGATCTACACCGATGTGGACGGTGTCTACACGACCGACCCGCGCGTCGTGCCGGAAGCCCGTCGCATGAAAGTGCTGTCTTTTGAAGAAATGTTGGAAATGGCCTCTCTGGGC
Organism: Alcaligenes sp. HNGD-HTN06; assembly: GCF_049932565.1. Taxonomy (NCBI): domain Bacteria; kingdom Pseudomonadati; phylum Pseudomonadota; class Betaproteobacteria; order Burkholderiales; family Alcaligenaceae; genus Alcaligenes; species Alcaligenes sp. HNGD-HTN06. The sequence continues at coordinate 962,701 of NZ_CP187782.1, forward strand.
TCCAAGGTTCTTCAAATCCGGTCCGTGGAATTTGCCGGCAAGTACAAGGTGCCCGTACGCGTCTTGTCGTCCCTGACCGACCCCATGATTCCGCTCGAAGAAGAAATGTCTTCGGGCACGCTGATTACTTTCGAGGAAGACCAAAAAATGGAAGCTGCCGTTGTCTCTGGCATCGCCTTCAGCCGTGATGAAGCCAAGTTCACCCTGCGTGCCGTGCCCGACACCCCTGGCGTGGCCTATTCCATTCTGGGCCCCATTGCCGCCGCCAATATTGAAGTCGACATGATTTTGCAGAACCTGTCGGTTCAAGGCACGACCGACTTCTCCTTTACGGTCAGCCGCAATGATGCACTGCGCACCAAGGAATTGCTGACCAATCAGGTTGGCCCTGCCGTGGGCGCTGGTGAAATCGTGTTTGACGAAGCCGTTTGCAAAGTCTCCATCGTGGGCATCGGCATGCGTAACCACGCCGGTATTGCCAGCTCGATGTTCCGTGCCTTGTCCGAAGAGGGCATCAATATCCAGATGATCAGCACCAGCGAGATCAAGACCTCTGTGATTATTGCCGACAAGTACATGGAATTGGCTGTGCGTGCCTTGCACAAGACTTTCGAGCTGGATCAGGAAAAATAATCTCTTTTGCTATTTGCATTGGTTTTTTATAAATGCTATAGTAGCTTCTTTCCTAGAGCTGGAGACGTGGCCGAGAGGTTGAAGGTACTCCCCTGCTAAGGGAGCATACGGCTTATACCCGTATCGAGGGTTCGAATCCCTCCGTCTCCGCCAGCTGGAATTAAATTAAGCCCTTGTTTTCAAGGGCTTTTTTTATTGCCTGCTGTTTTCTGACGATATGTCGGCCCCTTAATGGCCGGCAGTCACCAGATACTTGCACCACTTTTTTTTGCATCCGCCACGCGGATTGCGCTGTGTTCACTCCGTTCCCGTGATACGTAAAAAACAATAATTGTTACCTTTCCCTTGCTTCATCCGAATCAGTTGCGGATCTGGGAAGGAGGGATGTTTCAAACAACACGGATTGCAAAGAGTGCAAGACTTTTCAAACAAAGACACTTGAAGAATGAAAAGGCTGTGTCGTTTTTGGCACAGGCCAAGTAAAGCAGCGGGTCTCGTGCTTACAATCAAACAAAGTGTTTTGCGTCGTTCAAGACGGCAGTCTTGTTTTTTAGGGCGAGCGATGATTAAACGAGTCCTCTGTATCTGTGGCATAGCCTTGATGGGCTTGCCGTTTTTGGCGTCTTCAACAGAGCTGGCATTAGATGAGCAGGTGGTGACTCGTTACGTGCAAAGCCTGCGCGATATTTTGCCCGTGCTCCAAACGGTGGAGCGCAGCGAGCCCGTGTGGGACGGGGGGCAGCCGGATGGCTTGCCGCCTGTACTGGAACTTGAGCAGGTGGAGCGCGGCTCGGACTTGTACCGCCAGTTAAATAGTCTGACGCAAAAACATGGCTTCTCCGGACTGGAGCAATGGGACGCCGTGGGCCAGCAGATCTGGCTGACCCGTCTCTATATCCAGGAGCGTGAAGATCTGGATTCGGTCTATGAGCAGCTGGATGTACTGGAAGCCGCTTTGCGTGATAACGCCCGCCAGTATTCCACGGCCGAGCTCGAGCAGTTAATGCGCACGTTCCAGGACAGCAAAAATCATATTCTGCGTTTGATCGCAACGCGCAGTGATGTCCCCCCCGTACAGGCACATATGGCTGATCTGGATGCGGCACTGGCTTCGCTGGAGTAACGAGGCGGCTGTCAGGTACGGGGCAGCACGATGCAATGGTGCTCGTTGGGAATGGATTCCCCGCAATTCGGGCTAGTTGTCATATTTTGACGCTTCTTTTCTGAGCATGACAGAAGGAATCGGGGATAATTGCCGTCTTGTTGAAAACTAGTGGGAAGACTGAAGCGTCATGCGTATCATCTTGATTTTGTTGGGGGCTGCGGTATTGGCCTACCTGATTGCCAAAGGCATACGGCAACTGATGGTGGAACGGCGTCAATTAAAAGACCAGACGCGACAGCCACGCCCAGGAAACCGTGATGAGCACTGATAAAAATCCATTTACTAAACTGGCTGCGAAAACAAAGTCTGAAGGTGGCGCCAATTATTCCAGGGGACTCGGTTTCCTGGGGGCTGCGCTGCTTATTTTCCTGATCCTGATTGTGGCCTCCATGGGCTCATTTCTGCAGGTTGACCAGGGGGAGCGGGGTGTGGTGCTGCGCAACGGCAAGCTGGTGCGCGTGGCCGAACCGGGCCTGGACTTCAAGGTACCGTTCTTTGATACGGTGCGCAAAATTTCGGTGCGTGACCACACAGTTCGCATGCAGCTGGAAGCCTATAGTTATGATCAGCAGTCTGCCTCGATGGTCGCATCGGTCACGTATCGCGTGCCAGAAACCGATGTGGCCCAGCTGTATTCCGAATATGGTTCGCTGGAGGCGTTGGAAACGCGCTTGCTCGAACGCAAGGCGCTGGACGTGATCAAGAACGTGTTTGGTAAATACACGGCCGCCCAGTCGATTCAGAATCGTGAAAAGCTCGGGGCCGATATCAACGAAGCCATGCGGGTGACGCTGGAGTCTGCGCCTTTGCAGATGATGGGCGTGCAGGTTGAGGAAGTGTCCTTCTCCAAGGCTTACGAGCAGTCGATCGAAAACCGTATGCTGGCTCAGGTTCAGATCGAAACCACTCGCCAACAGAAGGAAACCGCCTCCATCCAGGCGGAAATCGAGGTGGTTCAGGCTGAGGCTCAAGCTCGTGCTCAGCGTGAACGGTATATGGCCGAAGCCGACGGCATTCGTTTGCGCGGGGAAGCGGAAGCCAAGGCTATTTCGGCCAAGGCACAGGCACTGGCGCAAAATACGAATCTGGTCAATTTGAATGCCGTGGAGAAGTGGGACGGCAAATTGCCAGAGAGTCTGGTGCCTGGTTCGGCCATGCCTTTTATCGGGTTGCGCTAAGGCAGGGGCTGGCCTGAATAGACTTTCTTCGGTAGCGTTAGGACAAGCATGACGCTACCGATTGTGTTTTCAAGGAGTGATGGATGAATGAAGAAATGAACCCTGTCCCACAAGGTGGGGGTAGCAATCAACTGGTCAGTCTGCGTAATCTGACACTCATCAATTACGCGCTGTATATCTTGTCCATGTTTGGCGGCATTACCGCCCTGGTTGCCATCATCATCAATTACATCAAACGCGATGAAGTGCGCGGCACGTATCTGGAGTCGCACTTTGACTGGCAAATCCGCACCTTTTGGTGGGGCTTGGCTGGTGTGGCCCTGTCTTTCTTGCTGATGGCGATTCTGATCGGTTTTGTGACGATCGTCATCGTGAGCGTCTGGATCTTGTACCGTCTGATCAAAGGCCTGCTGGCCCTGAATGACGGCAAGGCGATTGCCTGATCAGCCAGTCATCAAGCGTGGTTGAGAAAGGGCTCGCATCGCTTCGCGGGCCTCTTTGGGCGGTACCCCAAAATGCTGTCGAAAGGCACGGCTGAAATGCGCGGAGCTGCTAAATCCCCAGTGGTAGGCAATCTCGGTAATGGTTCGCTTGTGATGAGCCAGGCGGCGCAAGTCTTGTTCAGCCCCTTGCAGGCGCATGGACCAGATCCAGTTTGTCAGTGAAGTCGCCTCGCCGTCCCAGGCGCGGTGAATCGTGCTGGCGGCCAGCCCCAGACGCTGGGCGATCTTGCCAACGCACAGTTCAGGATCGCGCAGGTTTTCCAGCACATAGGCTTTGATTCGCTCGCGTCGCTGCGAGGCCGTGTGGTCTTTCAAGGGCAGTGTGCTCAGATTGTCAGCCAGTGCCGCCACTAAAATACCCACCAGACTGTCCGCCAGCGAGCGGTCTACCAAATCCCCGCGGGACGGCGGGCTGTTCATCAGCTCGGACACCATATGCGAGAGCAGGCGTGCCGTACCGGATTGGGCGCTACTCATCGTGCAGGCGGTCATGTCTTCGGCATGGTGCAAGCGTTTGCGCAAGATGGAACCGGGCAAGGAGAGCACATATTGCTCAAAATCCTGGTCAAACAAAAGCTGGTAAGGGCGGGTGGAGTCGTACAGGGCCAGATCTCCAGGCTTGAGATGGGCCGTTTTTTGGTCCTGAATCAGCTGCCCGGTGCCCGCGACCTGAATGCTGAGCAGAAAAATATCTTCAGAGGCGCGGGAGATTTGCAATGGCGTGCGCAATACGGTTTGCGTGGTCGAGGTGATTCGGGACAGATTGACGGCGGCCAGTTCGCGACGAGTAATGGCGCCAAAGAAGGGAGCCGTGGAGCGGGAGGGAACGGCACATTCCAGTTGCACATAGGCTTTGTTGACGGCTTCCATCCAGTAAGGGGCGCGCCGTGCGGGGGGAATTGTCGTCGTAGACCATTGCTCCATGGAAGACCTCATCGTCTTAGAACCAGAGGCAGATAGCAAACGCTGCCATCAGCCGAACTGGCTAAGTATCCGGTATGTTCCAGGGTTTGGACCAGACCAGAAAGCGTCCCAGGAGGCGATAATTTCAGACCAGCTGGAGCCCGGCGCCTGGCTTACCCCTCAATGAGCGAGCAGCAAGCGCACCGGGCCCTTTCTGTGGGGCGTAAAGGTTGATCGACCTGGACCCGTCAGGATGGCTCGTGCAGCAGTACCGTGTCAGTGCTGTAGTTTGGCTGAGTAGGCTCGGCCGGAGCGCTGCTCAGTGGCGATGGGCTAGCCGTGCTCTCTTTAACGACGCTTTTGGGGTGTAGGCGGGTCATAGGCTCACGATGTCCCAAGTCCAGCACCAGGCGAGTGGCTTCGGGTTTGGAATAGTGCCCCACAGGGTCATTGATGGCCTTGGCGTAGGCAATTTCTTCCATGTCCAGATCAGCGATGATCAGGCCTTCGGCATCATGGGGCAGGTAAGGTGCCAAGGTACGGCCATCAGGGGCAAAGATCATGGAGCTGCCTCCGCCTACGGTCAGTAGATGGGCGTTGTGCTCACCGACTTCCAGCATGTCCAGCGTCTCTTGGGTGACGACACTGCTGGCAGCAATCGTAAAGCACTGACCCTCCACCGAGTAAATCTGTGAAGCGGCCATATTCACCTTGGCGCTCAACGCATGTGCCTGTTCGCTGTACAGTGAAAAAGAGGGCCAGGCAGCAATGTGGATTGCCTCATGCTGGGAGTAGAGTGCGTATTTGCTCAAGGGGGAGAGGTGCTCCCAGCAGCACAAGGCTCCGACCCGCCCCAGCTCGGTATCGGAGACGATCAGGTCGCGGGCATACCCTTCACCAAAGACCGTGCGCTCTACATGCGTGGGTTTGAGTTTGCGGCGCGACCACAACATCTCGCCCTTGTCATCAATCAGGCACTGCCCCAGATACAGGCTGCCGCCACTACGCTCGCTGTAGCCCAGGGCAATAAAAATACCCAAGGTACGCGCGGCCTGGGCAATGTGATGAAATTCTGCACTGTCCAGACCGAGCGAGTTGGCCTGATAACGGGCACTGTATTTGAGTGACCAGGCCGGTGCGCCCAGCCAGACATGAAAAGGGTAGCCCGGTAGCCAGGTCTCGCCAAACACGATCAGGTCGCATCCCTCATCGCGCGCCTGACGGGCAAGTTCAATGGTCTTGTCCACGCCGGCTGCCAGATCGTAATTGGGAGAGGCGGCCTGTACGGCGGCGGCCCGAACGATTTTCCTTGTCTGCATACATCCTCCATGTCGCGGTATTCGCGATCTTGATCCCCATGCCGTGCACAATACCGCACCCGGCCATTATGATTTGACTCAGTGTAGGGCCGGGAGCGGGTGAGGAATTGACTGACCGACGCAGCAAACTTGACTGGTAGGCGCAGGCTCAGGGAGGTTCGGATGAGCGCTTGAAACGGATAGCGACGGGTGCAAGGAGGCGGTCGCCGCGTCTCTGTTACTTATGGTGCGAAGCTGTATTGCACCGTCAAGCCCAGACCCAGGACCCAGAGGATCAAGGGGATTGGACGCATCAGCAGGCTGGGAATGGTGCGCAGGATATAGCCGAGCAGACGGGTAAACAGCCAGAGCAGGGAAGGCGATCTATCTGTTTCTTTCATATAAATCATGCCTTGCGCCAGCAAAAAGGACTGCGACAGGTAGGCGGCGTAAAACACCATGCCCAAGCAAAAGGCCAGCCAGTAATACAACATGCTCATAGGATGCAAAAAGAAAGAGGACGGCGCATTATATCGAGCTGTAGAGGCTATGATCTTCTTTTTGGCCGGACCCCGTGCTGGCCAGGTGCAGGCTTTGTACGAGGCAGGTATGCAAAATATTTATTCTATTGATGGTCTGGTGCCCGTCGTTCATCCTACGGCCTTTGTTCATCCTACCGCCGTGTTGATTGGGGACGTGATTATCGGCGAAGGGGTTTATATCGGCCCCCTGGCGAGTTTGCGTGGCGACTTCGGGCGCATCATCATGAAGGCGGGGTCCAACATTCAGGATACCTGTGTGATCCACGGCACGCCCTACCAGGACACCATCGTGCATGAGGACGGTCACGTCGGACATGGTGCGGTGCTGCACGGATGCGTGATTGGACGCAACGTACTGGTGGGCATGAATGCGGTGGTCATGGACGCGGCAGATATTGGCGCGGACAGTATTATTGGCGCCATGGCCTTTGTTAAAAAAGGCATGCAGGTGCCGCCGCGCAGTCTGGTGGCCGGCTCTCCCGCAGTAATCGTCAAAGAGCTGGATCAGAAGGCCATTGATGGGAAATTTTTCGGAACACGCATGTACCAGCGTCTGGCTCAGCGCTCGTTGGCGACCATGCAGCGTGTTGAACCTTTGACCGAAGTAGAGGCCGATCGCCCACGCCTGCGTGAAGACCAGATTTACCCGGTGGATTGCTCCAAGTAGAAGCTTGAGTGGCACTTTGCTTCTCTCAGCCCCAGACGGTATTGCCGATTTATACGCGGGTTTGAATACGCATAGGGCTGTGTATTGGCATCCTGCGAGTCTTGCGTGCCGCCGTGTGTCGGCAGTAATAATGAAAAAACCCTTGGCATGGAGTGATATCCAGAGGCCAAGGGTTTTTTGTGCGTTCAGTCTTCAGGCCGCAAGGTCTGAGCTGCCAAGCAGGACGAGGCAGCCCCGTGCTTGCCGGACTTATTTGCCTGCCGCCGCCAAAGCCTGTTTCCAGGCGTCGAGCACGGTGTTGTATTCAGCTGCCGCTTTCAAGGGATCGATAGTGGCCACTTTGATCTGATCCAGGTTTGGCAACTGGGTCAGTTCGGCCACATTGATGTCGCTACGGGTGGGGCGACGGAAGTTTTCTACCAGTTCGGCTTCCTGTACTTCCTTGGACAGCAAAACGTCTACCAGTTTGCGAGCTGCCTCCTGACCGTTCTTAGGATTCTTGATCACGGCCACGCCTTCCGGGGCAACAAAGGTGCCGTCTTCGGGGTAGATCAGCTCAATCCCTTTCTGGCCACCGGCGACGTAGGCGTAAGCGGCGTATTCCATGGTCACGCCCAGTGGGTATTCACCGTTAGCCACACTTTTGTAGACCTGGCCAGAACTCTTGGACACGATGACGTTGGCAGCCAGTTTGTTAAGGCCTTCCGCGCCGTACAGTTGGTAAATACCGTAAACCTGATCGTAGGCACTACCCGAGGAGGCGGGATCACCGATGATGATCTTGCCTTTCCACTGAGGGTCGAACAAATCAGACCAGGTCTTGGGAGCGGCCAGGCCTTTCAGCTGGCGCTCGTTGGCCATGATGACCATGACGTGGGCATTGGAGCTGGTCCACAGGCTGTCCTTGCCGTGGAAGGCCTGCGCAATAGCCTTGTTCTCGGGTGATTCGTAGGGCTCAAAGTTTTGCTGGAAAGCAGCCATGGTGCCGTAACCAGCACCCCAGACCACATCGCCCAACGGGTTTTGTGCTTCGGCTTCGATACGCTTCATCAAGGCGCCCGCGCCTGAGGTTACTTGTTGAATGGACAGGTCCGGCGCGGTTTTGCGGGCGATTTCCAGGGCCGTATCAATGGTTTGCACATTGTTGGGCGTATACATCACGGCATTGGCGGCCAGAGCGGTACTGGACAGGGACAGGGCGCCGACACTGAGCGAGAGTGCCAGACCTGTTTTCAGGAAACGTGTAGTCAGCATAATGAGCCTTTTTAGATTAGCGGCTGGAAAACAGATCCAGCTTGAGGAAACGGATAGCCAGATAAATAGGCACCAGAATCACGACCATCAAGATCACGCCATAGGCCGAGGCGCGGGCCAGAAAACCGGCGTCAATCTGGCGGAACATCTGGATGGGCATGGTTTCCATCCCACCGTAATACAGCACGATCGTGGCGGAAATTTCGGCCAGGGAAGTCACCCACATCAGGATGGCCGCCCCCAAAATGGCTGGCTTCATCAAGGGCAACACCACCTTGAAGAAACTCTGAAAAGGACTGACACCCAGGTTGATGGAGGCTTCTTCGATCGAGTCGGGAATGTTGTAGAGCGAGGCCGACGCGGAGCGAATGGAAAAGGGCACCTTGCGCACAAAGTAGGCGCCGGCCATGATGACCCAGGTGCCGGTGAGCACCAGCATGCCGCTGTTGTAGGTCTGGATCAGGGCGATACCGAGCACAGTGCCTGAAATGGCCAGGGGCAGCATCACCATATAGTCCAGCGCCGTCACCACGAACAGTCGCTTTTTCACGATCAAGTAACTGCAGATCGTGGCAAAGCAGGTGCCTGCAACGGTGGCGACACTGGCCAGCATCAGCGAGTTCAGGATGGGCTCCGGTGCGTAGCGCAGGGCGCGCTCCATATTGTCCAGGGTGAAGGTCCCGTATTGCATGACCGGGCCGCTGGCTTTGGTGAACGCGCCAATCAGCACGATAAAGGCCGGAATCAGCGAGAAGGTCACAAAGAGCACGGCGCCGATGGCCAGCAAGATGCCGGCCAGGCCTTGGGCGCGTACAGGACGCGGCGCACGGCCTTGCTGCATCTGGAAGGTCTTGCGCTCCAGAACCCGTTTCTGGATGAACAGCACGGCACCGACCAGAATTACCGAGACGACGGCCAGCACGCCTTGCATGGTGGGGTTGCCACTCATTTCGGACAGAAAGGTGGTGTAGGTCAGCGAGGACAGTACATCGACCTGACCGCCCAGAATCATGGGGATGGAGAAGTTGTCCACGGCCAGTGTGAACACAATCATGGCATTGACCAGCAAGGCAGGCATCAGCACCGGAAAGGTGACGCTAAGCGCGCGCTTGAAGTTGCTGGCCCCCAGGTTCACAGCCGCTTCTTCCAGCGTACCGTCAATAGCCTTGAGCGCCGCCAGCATGCCGATATACACATAGGTGTAATCGTTCAGGATCAGCACGTAAGACATGCCAAACCAGCCGTAGAAGCTGGGCAGGTCGATGCCGATGTTCTCCAGCGCCAGACGCACCACGCCGTTATTGCCCAGCAGCATCAGCCAGGCCTGCGAGACAATGATGTCCGGCAGCACAATGGTGGTCAGCGGCAAAATGGCGACAATGGCTTTGCCGGGAAAGTCGTAGCGCGCCACCACATAGGCCAGTGGAGCGCCCAGCAGCAAGGTGCCGATGGTGGAAATCAGCCCCAGCTTGATGGTGTTGAAAAAGGCCTCGACGTAGCGGGGGTCACTGAAAAAGGTTTCAAAGCCGTGCAGGCTGGGCAGGCCCGTTGCCGGATCAACGACACTTTGATAGAACAAGGAAGCCAGTGGCCAGACGACCCAGAAAACCAGTACCACCAGACAAACCAGGGCAGGCAGGAACCAGGGAGAACGAAGGGCCAGGGGTCTTGCAGCAATAGCCATGAGTATTACGCCTCGACCAGACGACATTCAGGGCTAAAGCTCAGGTTCACCGAGCGGCCTGCCAAAAGATGGGGGTCCAGGGCGGCCGCAACGTCAGCAATGATCTGTTTGCCGTCATTGAGCTTCAGGCTGTAGGCCGTTTTGGTCCCCAGATACTGGCGAGCCACCACCTGGGCGGGGATGCTGCCAGCCAGCGCTTGCGTATGCAGCGTGATGTGTTCGGGACGTACCGCCAGCAAGATCTGGCCTGCTGGGGGCGGATTGTTCACCATGATATGGCCGCCTGCGATGCTGACGGTGGTGTGGTCGGGCTCCTGATGAACGCCCAGGGTGTCGATCAGGTTGGCCGCCCCAATAAAGTCGGCAGCATACGCTGTACGTGGGCTGGAGTACATCAGTTCAGGTGTATCGAGCTGGTCGATCCGACCTTGGCGCAACAAAGCGATGCGGTCCGACATGGACAGGGCTTCTTCCTGGTCATGTGTCACGAAAATAGCCGTGATGTTCGATTCCTGTTGCAGTTCACGAATGACCTGACGCATCTGAATGCGCAGCTTGGCATCCAGGTTGGACAGGGGCTCGTCCATCAGCAGCACCCGGGGTTCGATCACCAGGGCACGGGCCAGGGCCACACGCTGACGTTGACCGCCTGACAGTTCAGCAGGGTAACGCTGGGCCATGCCGCCCAGCTCGACGCGGTCCAGAATGTAGCCGACTTTTTTCTTTATGTCGCTGCTGCTGACTTTACGTACCCGCAAGCCGTAGGCCACGTTGTCAAAGACGCTCTTGTCCGGAAACAGGGCGTAGTCCTGAAATACCATGCCGGTCTCGCGCTTGTGGGCGGGCAGGTAGGTAATATCTTCTTTGTCCAGATACAGACGGCCTTCATCGGGGATGATGAAACCGGCAATCATGCGTAGCAAGGTGGTTTTGCCACAGCCGCTCGGGCCTAATAATGTGAAGAATTCACCGTGCCGGATTTCCAGGCTCAGTTCATTGATGATGGTGTTGCTGCCGTAGCGTTTAACGACGCGATCGATGTGGATGTCTGCCATGGGGATAGATCAGCCTGGGACTGAATAATGCAGGTAAGCCGCGCTGCAAGAAGGCGGTTGCCTAGGCTTTTAAAGGAAGTGGCTCAGGCGCCGCCGGCGATATAAACCGCCCTGGGGCCTTGGCACAAACAATAATTACAAGTTGATGACATGTTTTATACGAAGTTGCTATCTTAGCAGCAGGTCAATGCTTGTAGTTTTAATTATCAGGCAACTAAGTCTTTGGAAATGGCTGGCCTGGCAGGATGTGCGCGATGCGCAGAGAAAAAAAATCTGCCGCTCACGCCCTCTGTTGCGATAATCAGGTGGTAGTAATGTGTCTTGCGTTTTTGTCTAAAGCGGTCTAGTGCGGGTGCAGATTTCTTGTGTCAAATAAAGGCCCTTATAGTGAGTTCCAAAAAGAATGACTGTTTTTGACAGCGCGCAGGAGAGGGAGAGGGAAACAAAAGGATAGCGTTCTATCCTGTTTAAGCAGGCGTGTCAGACGCCTGTACTTGCGCATCCGAATTTATAGAGAGTGTTCCGGTGTGGTGTGGAAGCACACATCGGGCCGGTGTGGTTGCTGAGTCGCGTCTGAAAAGAGGCAGACTCACCCAGCCGGGTACTGCACGTCGTCAGAGATCGTAGAAGTTAGTTAATTAACTGGAGATTGAAGATGCGACTGGGTGTACTAAGCCCCCGGGGGACCGGGGAAAAGAGGGTAGCGGCCACGCCCGATACCGTCAGGGCCTACCGCAAGGCGGGCCATGATGTGATTGTCGAGGCGGGTGCTGGACAGGGTATTGCCAGCTCGGATGCAGACTACGAGGCGGCAGGGGCTACGATAGGCGATCCCTATCAGGCCACCGTACTGCTGCTTGTAGGGCCAGCCGATGTGGATCTGGCCCGTCTACGTGCCGAACATGTGCTCGTCGGTATGCTGGACCCCTACGAGAGCCAGGGTCTGGATGGACTGGCTGCTTCTGGCTGCCAGGCATTTGCCCTGGAACTGATCCCGCGTACGACGCGGGCGCAAAGCATGGACGTTCTGTCCTCGCAGGCCAATATCGCAGGGTATGCCGCAGTGCTTAAAGCGGCCACTTTGTATCCCCGATTCTTTCCCATGATGATGACCGCGGCGGGTACCGTCAAAGCGGCCCGTGTCGTTGTGCTGGGCGCGGGGGTGGCCGGTTTGCAGGCGATTGCGACGGCCCGTCGTCTGGGGGCGGTGGTCGAGGCCTCTGACGTGCGTCCGGCTGCCCGTGAGCAGATTGAGTCGCTAGGTGGCAAGTTCATTGACGTACCTTACGAGACTGACGAAGAGCGGGAAGCGGCGCAAGGCGTAGGCGGCTATGCGCGTCCCATGCCTGCTTCCTGGTTGCAACGACAGGCGGCGGTGGTGGCGGCACGTTGCGCTCAGGCCGACGTCATCATCACCACGGCCTTGATTCCGGGGCGTCCCGCACCGCGCCTGATTGCCGAGGAGGTGGTGCAGTCCATGCGGGCGGGTTCGGTCATTGTTGACCTGGCTGCGGCACGCGGTGGCAACTGCGCCTTGACCGAAGCCGATCGGATTGTGGAAAAGCATGGCGTGACCCTGGTGGGCGAGACCAACTTTCCGGCTCGCGTTGCCGCGGATGCGTCTGCCTTGTATGCCCGCAATATTCAACAGTTTCTGGGCTTGATGCTCAAGGATCAGTCTGACGAGCTGCATATCCCTGCGGACGACGACATTGTGAATGCCAGCCGGGTGGTTCAGGGTGGTAAACGACTCTTTCCACAGCAGGGAGCCTGAGATCATGGATATTATTTCTCCCCTGGTCATTAATCTGATCATCTTTGTACTGGCCATTTACGTGGGTTACCACGTGGTCTGGACAGTGACGCCCGCTTTGCACACCCCCTTGATGGCGGTGACCAACGCCATCTCGGCCATCATCATTGTGGGCGGTATGCTGGCGGCAGCCCTAACCGAAAGCACCTGGGCACAGGTGATGGGCGTCATCGCCACCGCGCTGGCCTCGGTTAACGTGTTCGGTGGTTTTCTGGTAACCCGCCGCATGTTGGAAATGTTTAAAAAGAAGGGCGCTAAAAATACGCCCAAGGAAGGGCAATCATGATTTCCATGAATACCGTTACCTTGTGCTATTTACTGGCTTCAGTGTGTTTCATTCAGGCCCTGAAAGGCTTGTCGCATCCAGCCAGTTCGCGTCGTGGCAATCTGTTCGGCATGGTGGGGATGGCCTTGGCCATTGCCACCACCGCCGTGCTGATCTACAGCCTGGCTCCTGAAGGCAAAGAGCTTTCTGGCCTGCTGCGGGTTCTGATCGGTCTGGTCATTGGCGGCGTGCTCGGCACCATCATGGCACGCCGTGTCGAGATGACCAAAATGCCGGAGCTGGTGGCCTTCATGCACAGCATGATTGGTCTGGCTGCGGTCGCCATTGCGATTGCCGTGGTGCTGGAGCCGGTGGCCTTCGGGATTGGTTCGGCCGAGGTGGCGCTGCCCATGGGTAACCGTGTGGAGCTGGCCTTGGGCGCGCTGGTCGGTGCCATTACCTTCTCCGGTTCGGTGATTGCATTTGGCAAGCTGTCGGGCAAATACAAATTCCGACTGTTCCAAGGGGCACCCGTCACTTTTAAAGGTCAGCACATGCTGAACCTGCTGCTCGGGCTCCTGGCCCTGCTCTGCGGTGCGATCTTTGTGATTACCCAGGCATGGTGGGCCTTTGGCGTGCTGCTGGCCTTGTCCTTCCTGCTGGGCGTGATGTTGATCATCCCGATTGGCGGGGCGGACATGCCGGTGGTGGTCTCCATGCTGAACAGCTATTCGGGCTGGGCCGCAGCAGGGATTGGTTTCTCCCTGAACAACTCCATGCTGATCATTGCCGGTTCGCTGGTGGGTTCTTCCGGTGCAATTCTGTCCTACATCATGTGCAAGGCCATGAACCGTGCCTTCTTCAACGTGATACTGGGCGGTTTTGGTGCCAATCCGGAAGCGGCTGCCGGTGGCGCGGATCAGGGCAATCGTTCGGTGAAATCCGGCAGTGCAGAAGATGCCGCTTTCATGATGAGCAATGCCGAGTCCGTGGTGATTGTGCCCGGTTACGGTTTGGCCGTGGCCCGTGCTCAACACGCCTTGAAAGAGTTGTCGGACAAGCTGACCAGCCAGGGTGTGAATGTGCGCTACGCGATTCATCCGGTGGCCGGTCGTATGCCTGGCCATATGAACGTCTTGCTGGCTGAGGCCGAAATGCCTTATGAGCAAGTCTTTGAAATGGACGACATCAATAGCGAGTTTGCGCAGACCGATGTGGTGCTGGTGCTGGGGGCCAATGACGTGGTTAACCCGGCCGCCAAGAACGATCCGGCTTCGCCAATTGCGGGCATGCCGATTCTGGAAGCGTACAAGGCCCGGACCGTAATCGTGAACAAGCGGTCCATGGCCGCCGGTTATGCCGGTCTGGATAACGAGCTGTTCTATATGGACAAGACCATGATGGTGTTTGGCGATGCTAAAAAGACCATCGAAGATATGGTCAAGGCGCTGTAAGACCTTCGGGTTTTGGCGCTGGCAGTAAAAAGCGCTCTGGTTCCTTGCGGGCCAGAGCGCTTTCTTGTTGGGAAGAGCGAATTTAAAACTTGGGGCCGGAGCGCAATTGCTCGCACATTTGTTGGCGCTGCGCTTCGCTGATCGTGGCCATGTCCTTGCTGCCGCGTTCCAGACCTGCATTGAACGCTGCTTCAAAGTCGGCTTCGTTCAGGCCCATCTCTTTCATGGACTGCTGTTGCTTTTCCTTCATTTCTTTCAATTGCGCCTCGGAGTAGTCGCCGCAGACTTTTGCGGCGGCGTGCATGGCACCACCCATTTGGGCAAGCTGGGTCGAGGGAGGCGTGTTTTGCGCGAAGGCCAGGCCGCAGGCCAGAAGCAGGCCGGCGGGCAGTAAACGGAAAGTGCGTGAAGTCATGATGAGTCTCGTTGCCTTGCTGTAAAAAAGCCTGGGCTGACCCGCCCAGGCTTTTGAGTATAGCCAGTCTTAAACCAAGCGGTTTTTAGATCTGCGATAAGCTGTAGTCGGAAACCTTATTGTTTTGAAAATGAATGAACAGCGTGTAGGAATCCGCCGGTGCTGCACCCGTAAGGCTGCTGGCGGCCCCCAGTCCGAAGGCACCCATCGCAGAGGACAGCAAGTCAGCGTTTGCGGTGTTACGGGGAGAGTAGGTCCACATCGATGGTCCGTTTGGGCCTTCTTGAGTGGTATCGGGTTTGCCGTAGAGCTGGCGCACTTGCTCAGAGGTGGTGACGCCTGGTTTCAGGTGTGTTTTTAGGTAGGCGGCAGTGAACTTGTCTTCGCCTCCCGTTCCACCACCCTGTAGGGTCTGGCAGGCAGCAAGTGGAATGGACAGTAAAAGCGCAGCGAGCATGCGACGAGTCATGGGTTTCCTCTTTAGATTAATGAACAGATCTGCTTTGTTTGTTTTTCGGGTCTATTCAAAGATGGGAATAGCCCAAGATGTGCCAACGACAGGCTGCACCGGGATATCGGTTTCAGCAGGTACAAGCCGGACGGCTCAATTTTCTCTGTCGTATGTGACTGCGTGTTGTACGCAGCCCGTGGCATAAGCTCTTGGAATGGTATGTCCCCTCTTTTAATTCGTGTTGGCAATAATAGAGAGGTTTTACCCTAATTTTTTGAAATTAAAATAAAGTTTCAATTGTTACATCCCATTTGTGGCATTTGTGAAGTTCAGTTTATAACCGCTTGGGCAGGGACTTGAGGATGGGTGTTGTGCTTTTTTGCCTGACAAGGCTGATGGGTGGGAACAATTGACTAAGTCCGCTACATGCAAACCACAGGAAAAAAGCAGATAAAACGGGGACGTCAGGTGAGGTAAAAAAGCGGAAAGACAAACGAAAAAAGCCACTTCCGAAGAAGTGGCTTTTTTCTTTATATGGCGCGGCTGGCAAGATTCGAACTCACGACCCCTTGGTTCGTAGCCAAGTACTCTATCCAACTGAGCTACAGCCGCCAAAGAAATGAAACTATAGCAGACTATTTATCTGCATGGCAAGCCTGTAATACTCTTTTTTTAAAATAAATACGAAAATGGTTCGGCTTGACTGAGCAGCGGGCCAGAGGAAGAGGGGGAGTCCATTACGATTGGTGCCTGAGTTGGCCGCTTGTACTAGTTTTCCTGGAGTCGGATGAGTCCAAAACGTCCCGATGTCATGAAGGGAACTTGCTTCGGACAGGCAGAAAAGGGCATTGGAGTGTGAAGAATGGCAGGCAGGGCGCGAGTCCACTTTTCAGTCGAGCAGCTCGCAGCGGCAGAATGCATACGAGGCAAGCGTCAGGACCTGAGAGTAAGGAGCGTGCGCAGTGTGTCATTGATGACAGAAACAAAAAAGCCACAATGAAAATTCATTGTGGCTTTACTTGCCAAGACTGAAGTCTTGAAGACTGTTCTATATAGAACACTCTTGAATATGGCGCGGCTGGCAGGATTCGAACCCACGACCCCTTGGTTCGTAGCCAAGTACTCTATCCAACTGAGCTACAGCCGCTAAAGAAGTAGAACTATAGCACGGCTATTTTTACTTGTCACCACAATATCGAATTTTTTTCGATAAAGTTTCGATGAATAGTCGTTTTTCGGTTGGGCACGTGCTTGGCAAGGGCTGGTTTCAAGGCGATGAGATGGCTGGAGAGGCCAAACGGCTCGCAGTGGCTTCTCGTCGGATCGGCCTGGAGAGGCAACGCAGCTCAACAAAGAGCCAGTCAGCCCTGGGGGAGCTGCGTTAAGAAAGGTTTTGTTCGTGTATCGCGAGTAGTTCGCGCGTCAGGGGGCATTGAGCAGCCTCTTGGGGGAGCGTGCTTTAGCAGAAACAGTGAGCCGTCTATCAGGACTGGTGTGCTCGACTGAGGGCCCTAAGCCATCTCTGGGGGGTGACCCCGTCTACGCGGAACAAGAGCCAGCCACTCGGGGATGACTTGCCCCCAGGGAAACAAAGTCGCATTATTACGCCATTGTTTTGGAGCTGAATGTCATGGATCTGTCGAAAATTACCTGCACTGAAGATTTCCGCCTGGTGGCTAAACGCCGCGTGCCCAAGATGTTTTATGACTACGCCGACTCTGGCTCTTGGACGCAAGGGACGTATCAGGCTAATGAGCAGGATTTTCACAAGCTGAAATTCAGACAGCGTGTGGCAGTGGATATTGGTCATCGCAGTATAAGGACGACGCTGTTGGGGCAGGACGTGGCCATGCCCGTGGCTATTGCCCCCACAGGCCTGACGGGTATGCAGCATGCCGACGGCGAAATGCTGGCCGCTTTGGCTGCTCGGGACTTTGGTATTCCTTTCACACTGTCCACCATGAGTGTGTGCTCGCTCGAGGATGTGGCTCAGGCGACCCGTAGTCCGTTCTGGTTTCAGCTCTACGTCATGCGTGATCGCAGTTTTATTGAAAACCTGATTGCGCGTGCCAAAGCAGCTCATTGCTCGGCGCTGGTTCTGACTCTGGACTTGCAGGTGCTGGGGCAGCGTCACAAAGATATCAAAAACGGTTTGACGACACCTCCGCGCCTGACGGTGCCCAATCTGCTCAATCTGGCGACCAAACCATATTGGTGTCGCAACATGTTGCGCACCCATCGCCGCAGTTTTGGCAATATTGTCGGCCATGCCAAGGGCGTTTCGGATTTGCGTTCTTTGGCGACCTGGACCGCTGAGCAGTTTGACCCGAGCTTGAGCTGGAAAGATATCGAGTGGATCAAAAATGCCTGGGGCGGCAAACTGATTGTCAAAGGCATTATGGATGCGGAGGATGCTCGCCATGCAGTCGACAGCGGCGCCGATGCGCTGATCGTGTCCAATCACGGCGGTCGTCAGCTCGATGGTGCGCCTTCTTCCATTTCCTGCCTGCCGGCTATCAGCAAGGCGGTGGGTGACAAGATCGAGGTGCTGGTCGACGGAGGAGTTCGCAGTGGTCAGGATGTGTTGCGGGCACGGGCCCTGGGCGCCCAGGGAGCGATGATTGGCCGTGCTTTTCTCTACGCTTTGGGAGCGGCCGGTCAGCCCGGCGTGGCTCGCTTGCTCAAATTGATGGCCAATGAACTGGATGTGTCCATGGCTTTTTGCGGGCGCACCGACATTAATCAGGTTGACCGATCTATTTTGCTCAATCCTGATATTTTTGATCGCCCCGGTTACTGAAGACCAATATGCAAGGGGCCTGGCTGGGCAGGTAAATGGCCGCGTCCGTGGGGCCCGTTCAGATCCATGAGTGGGCCAGCGGGCACAATGCCTGTCGGGTTCAAATGGCGGTGACTGCTGTAGTAATGGGTTTTGATGTGATCCAGATTGACGGTATCGGCGATGCCGGGCATCTGGTACAGCTCCAGCATGTAGTTCCACAGATTCGGATAGTCGATCAAACGGCGCAGATTACATTTGAAGTGGCCGACATAGACCGGATCGAAGCGGATCAAGGTAGTGAACAGACGCCAGTCGGCCTCAGTGAGCCGTGTACCAGTCAGATAGCGCTGTTTGGCCAGTCGGGTTTCCAAGCCGTCCAGACTCTGGAACAGCGCATGCACGGCAGTGTTGTAGGCAGACTGTGAGCGGGCAAAGCCGGCTTTGTACACGCCGTTGTTTACCGCGTCGTAGACATGGCCATTGATCTGCTCGATTTGGGTACGCAAGTCGAGCGGAGCCATATCCAGACTGCGTGCCCCCAAGGTATCGAATGCGTTATTGAAAATACGCATGATATCGGAGGACTCATTGTTGATGATCGTGGCCCGATGCTTGTCCCACAGCACGGGAACCGTAATGCGGCCGGTAAAGTTCGGATCAGCCTTGGCGTAGAGCTGGTGCAGGAACTGGGCATCCATGACTGGATCGGCGATCACACCTTCAGCCGGCTCAAACGTCCAGCCTTGATCGTCCATGACAGGATTCACAACTGAGACGGAAATCAGTTTGTGCAGTCCTTTCAGTTCGCGCATGATCAAGGTGCGATGCGCCCAAGGGCAGGCCAGCGACACATACAGGTGATAGCGGTTGGCCTGAGCGGGCTGTGCCGCCTGCCCCTGGGGACCGGGGCCGCCATCGGCCGTAATCCAGTCCCGGAAGGTGGACTGGGCACGCTGAAATGTATCGGACTCAGTACGGCTGACTGGCTCTTTGCTGTGCCATTGCCCTTCAATCATCATGCCCATTCTTGTCCTCCGTTTTAGCCTTTCAGCTTCATGGCAATTTCAGCGATATGACGGCCCTGGAAGCGGGCACCGTCCAGCTCGTTCTGGCTTGGTTGGCGCGATCCGTCGCCACCGGCAATGGTGGAGGCTCCGTAGGGGCTGCCACCGGTTACCTCATCGAGCAGGGTTTGACCCGCAAAGCTGTAGGGCAGGCCCACCACAATCATCCCAAAGTGCATCAGGTTGTGAATAATGGACAGCAGCGTGAGCTCCTGCCCGCCGTGCTGGGTAGCAGTGGACGTAAAGGCGCCACCTACCTTGCCATTGAGGGCGCCGCGTGCCCACAGGCCACCGGCCTGGTCCAGAAAACTGGCCATTTGTGAACTGATACGCCCAAATCGGGTGCCGGTGCCCACAATAATGGCGTCATAGTTTTCCAGGTCGGCAATCGAGGCAACCGGAGCGGCCTGATCCAGCTTGAAATTCGCTTTCTGGGCCACCGCTTCCGGGACCAGTTCGGGGACACGTTTGATATCCACCGTCGCACCAGCGCTTTGCGCACCTTCAGCCACCGCTTGGGCCATTTTCTCAATGTGGCCGTAGGCGGAGTAATAGAGAACCAGGACTTTTGCCATTTGAATGTCTCCAGAAAAGCGATCAACAAGGAATCGGACGGGGCAGCGGCCCCTGGACAAGGCCGGGGGCGAGCATGCTATGACGATGATAGTCGGGCCTGCCCTGCTATGACAAACCGCCAGGCTATTTGTTTTGTGTCAGAGTCTGTCTTGTTGTCTGCTCGGCCGCGCTCAACCTGGCAACAGGGCGTAGGTGGTGGTGGCGTGGGCGGCCAGGCGGTCCTGTTCATCAAACAGCTTGATGTCGCCAAAGACCATGCTCTTGCCTCGTTTCAGAACCTGGGCATGGACCAGGACATCGCCTTGGGCAACCGGGCGCACAAAACTGGTGTTCAGTGAAACGGTGGTCATGGGACGGAATTCGCCCAGGCTTTGGCTGATGGCCAGCACCATCGCGGTATCGGCTGCCGCCATATAAACCTGACCGCACACCACCCCCGCGACATGGGTCAATTGTTCTGAAAAGGGCAGGCGCAGCACCACGCCGTCCTCCTGCACCTTTTCCACGCGCAGCTTCAAGGCTTGCACCCAGGGCGCGAACAGCGTGTTCAGCAGGTGTTGGCTTTGCTCGTGAGTCATGGGGCTTAGCCGCAGTAGACCGACAGAATGCGGTTTTGCTCATCGACCCGGATGTTCAGGCGAGTAGGGTCGTAGTCGGTGGTGTACATACGATCCGGAGCCAGAATGCGGGCTTGCGAGGCACCGGCCTGTTTGACAAGACGTTCAATCTGGCTTTGGCTGGCTGTTTGTCCGGCCGGGCTCAGGGAGTCGGCATCGCACAGCCCCCCCGAGGTGTTGCGCAACGACGAACTTGAACCGCTTTGGGCGCTATTGCCCGTGGCCGTGCAGGCGACCAGAAAAACGGCGGGAAGGACGCTAAGAAGTACGGAGAGTCGCATGAGAAATCCTTTAAAGCAGCTGGGAAGCATTCAGAGCTTGAAGGACTAATAATACCTGTTCTAGACGGGGCGTTTAAGGCCCTTTGTGCTGCGTTTTGCAGCGGTTTTACCCGGTTTGACCGAGACCTGCGGGTGCTGTGCGATGGCGTAGCGCAGCGGGGCCGTGGCCCAGTCGCCTGCATAGTCCACGCCGATGCGCGGGCCGATGTGGATCTGCTCGGGCGCCAGAGCGGGAGCGTCCAGCAGATGCAAGGTGGGGGAGCAGGCATCGGCACCGTTATAGGCCTTGTCGATATCCAGCCCTTTGCACAGCCGTCCCGGCCCGGACAGGGAAGGCCCTTCCAGGGGAGAGGCCCATTGGGCGGCTCGCAGCAGCACCGCCGTGCCGTCTCCTTCCACGCCACTGACGATATTCATGCAGTGATGCAGGCCGTAGATCAGATAAATGTAGGCATAGCCGGCCGGGCCGAACATCAGTCGGGTGCGATCGGTGATACCTCGCCGGCTGTGGGCGGCCTGGTCCTGGGGGCCGAGATAGGCCTCGGTTTCCACAATGGTGGCGCAGCGTTGGCCGCGTTCGTCATTCAGCACCAGTGTTTTGCCTAACAACTCCAGGGCGACGTAGCGTGGGTCGCGGGCGAAAAACGCCCGCGGCAGATACAGGGAAGGCTTAGCCATGGCCGGGAATAGACTCCAGCTTGTTCAACCAGAACTGCTGCTTTTCCTTGGGCAAAAAGGAGGCGCGCAGACTATTGGCCGCCAGCGTGCGCAAGTCCGCTTCCTGTAAGCCCAGGGCTTGGGCAGTCTGCATATAGTTATCCAGCAGGTAGCCCCCGAAATAGGCCGGGTCGTCCGAGTTCACGCATACATTCAAGCCGCGATCAAGCAAATGCTTCAGGTTGTGTTGGTCAAGACTATCAAACACCTTGAGCTTGATGTTGGACAGAGGGCAGACCGTCAAGGGAATGGCGTGATCGATCAGGTACTGCATCAAGGCCGGATCATCCTGGCTGCGCACACCATGGTCGATGCGTTCCACGTTCAGAAGCTGCAGCGCATCGCGCACATAGCTGGCCGGGCCTTCCTCGCCGGCATGAGCAACTAGACGAAAGCCCAGTTCACGGCCATGAGCATAGACTTTCTCGAATTTGGCGGGTGGGTTGCCTTTCTCTGAGGAGTCCAGACCAATGGCGACCCACAGATCTGCATACTGTTCGCGCAAGGGCAGGGCCGCTTTCAAGGTCTCAAAGGCGTCCGCCTCGCTGAGGTGACGCAGAAAGTTCAGGATCAGATAGCTGCTGATACCCAGTTCGGATCTGGCTTGGCGTGCCGCCCGCGCAATGCCTGCGAATACGGTTTCCATGGCAACGCCGCGGGCCGTATGTGTCTGCGGGTCAAACATGATTTCGGTGTGGACAATGCCATCGGCCTGGGCGCGTAAAAAGTAGGCCCAGCTCATGTCAAAGAAGTCCTGTTCGTGAATCAGGACACCGGCCCCGGCATAGTACAGATCCAGAAAGGACTGCAGATCAGTGAACTGATAGGCAGCCTGCAGGCTGGCCTGGTCGGGGTAGGGCAAGGTGATCTGGTTGCGCTGGGCCAGCTTGAAGATCAAGTCTGGTTCCAGGGTGCCTTCAATATGAAGGTGCAGTTCGGCCTTGGGAAGTTGGCGGGTAAACTCGCGTAAGGACAAAGCGGGATCGGACACGGGGCGCTCCTGTTAGGCAGACTATGCGCCCCATTATACGAAGGCCAGTGTCCCGGGTCAGGCACCCTGGCCGCGCACGGCGGCAAAAGCCAGACAAAGCCAGGCCAGAATCATCGCAACCCCGCCTATCGGGGTAATGGCCCCCAGCCACTTCACACCGCTCAGCACCAGAATGTACAGGCTTCCACTGAAGATCAGGACGCCGACCAGCATCAGGACGGCGCTGCGAGATTGCCAGGCGGGATGAAGCCGGTTACCCAAGGCGGCGATCAGCAACAGGCCCAGTCCATGCAGCAATTGATACAGGACAGCCGTTTGCCAGGTCGCCAGGGCGGAGGCGTCCACCATGGCGCGCAGGGCGTGGGCACCAAAGGCGCCCAGACCGACGCCTACCGCCATTATCAAGGCCCCCAGGCATAGAATGGTTCGTGATTTCATATTGATCCTTGCTAGTGGCCACCGTCGCGGCGCGCAGGCAGGCCAGTGCTATTATCGAACAAAAAAATTGGCTTTGTCTGCAAGGAGGCAGCATGCAAGAAATAGCTCCGGTCACGCCTGATGTACAGGATATGGTGGTGGCCGCGTATCGCTATCAGTCTGGCCAGCCTGCCATGGCTTTGGATATTCATCATCTGCCTGCCCACGATCCCCTGAAGGATGGCTTTATCTGGATTGGCTTGAAAGATCCCAGCGAGGCGATTTTGCGCGAACTGGGGGTTCAACTGGGCCTGCCGGACAATGCGGTCGAGGAACTGATCGCTCCCCATCGCCGTCCCAAGCTGCTGGAGTTTAGCAATTGTCTGATTGTGGTGGCGGTCACCTTGGGTCTGAAAGATTTGCGTCCCTTGCTGGGCACGACGCAGATTCTGATCGCCCACGGCTTGTTGCTGACGGTGCGGCGAGGTTCCAACAGCAGTTATCTGCAGTTGCGTGCCCGCCTGGAGAGTACCCCTGCCTTGCTGGCACGGGGCAGTGATTTTGTCGCCTCAGAACTGCTGGATCTGATTGTGGATCAGTACCAGACTTCCCTGGAGCAGACTGAGAAGGCGGTCGAGGCGATCGAGCAGCAATTTCTGATTCGCGGCTTCAAGGAAAATGATGTGCGGCGGATTTATCGTTTGCGGCGTGATCTGCTGCGAGTCCATACGGCGGTGTCGCCCCTGGCCGAACTGACGCGCCGCTTGTCACGCATTGAACTTGAGTATGTCGATGCGGAAAGCCGGGCTTATTTTGGCGAGGTGTCGGACCGTATTGCCCGTACGGCCGAGTTCATCAATAGCCAGCGACAAGCGCTGGCTTTTGCCTTTGAAGGCGGTTTGATGATCGGACAGATGCAGCAAACCGACACCACCCGAAAGCTGGCGGCCTGGGCGGCCATTCTGGCTGTACCGACTGCAGTTGCGGGGATTTACGGCATGAACTTCAAGCTCATGCCGGAACTGGAGTGGACACTGGGTTATCCCTATGCCTTGGGTTTGATGGGCAGTGTCTGCGGATTCTTGTACTGGAAATTCAAGAAGGCCAAATGGCTCTAGTCTGAATCGGGGAGCGAGAGGCCGGTATCAAGGAGGCGTGATGGGTCTGGAGCAGCAGTTACAGAATCAAGTGCCGGATTTGATGGATGATGATCTGTTTGGCGAAGATCCGGCCCTACAGTATTGGCAAGCGATGCTGGCGTCTGAGGACGCCCGGCAGGCGCTGGCGGAATATGGGCGCACGCTCGGTTGCGCCCATTGGCGCGAGCAGGGTGCCCTGGCCAACCGTCAGCCACCGCAATGGCGTGGCTGGTCCGCCCAGGGCCAGCGCGTGGACCAGGTGGACTTTCATCCTGCCTGGCATCATCTGATGCAACTGGGTATGGAGCAGGGACTGCACATCTGGCCGTCTGAGGCTCGGGCCGGACAGCATCTGCAGCGTGCGATGGGCTTTTACATGCAGGGTCAGATCGAGGCGGGTACCTTGTGTCCTTTGACCATGACGCGGGCGGCCGCCCCTTTGTTGCAGACTGAACCGTTTCAGGACTGGGCCGCCAGGTTGCGCCTTAATCATTATGATCCCTCGGCGCAATGGTTCATGCAAAAAAGCAGTGTGCTTGTGGGCATGGGGATGACGGAAATGCAGGGCGGCTCTGATCTGCGCACCTGCATCACCGAGGCGCACCCCGACTCCCAGGCATTTCGTCTGTACGGGCACAAATGGTTTTTTTCCGTGCCACAGGCGGACGGACATCTGGTGCTGGCTCGTGAGCACGAGCAGTTTTCCTGCTTCCTGATGCCGCGCTATACCGAATATGGGCTGAACCGGCGCTATATACGCCGGCTCAAGGACAAGCTGGGCAATCGTTCCAACGCCAGTGCGGAGATTGATCTTGACGGCGCGCTGGCCTGGCGGGTGGGTCAGGCAGGTCGAGGCATTGCCTTGCTGGCGGCAATGGCGGCCCGTACCCGTATTGATTGCGTGTTGGGCAGCGCCGCCCTGATGCGGCAGGCCTTGGTGCAGTCTTTGCATTATTGTCAGCATCGACGCTCTTTTGGCAAAGCATTAATCGATCAGCCCCTGATGCAGGCCGTTTTGCTGGATATGAGTCTGGAAAGCGAAGCTGCCACTCATCTGGCCTTGTTTCTGGTGGACTTGCAGGAGCGGATCGATGACCCAGTGTCGCAGGCGGTACTGCGTGTCCTGGCTCCAGCGGCCAAGTTCTGGGTGTGCCGTCGGGCCATCGCTCTGTGTGCCGAAGCCATGGAAACCTGGGGGGGCAACGGCTATATCGAGGAAGGACCGATGCCGCGCCTGCTACGGGAAGCCCCTGTCAATTCGATTTGGGAAGGCTCTGGTAATGTGATGTGCCTGGACGTGCAGCGCGCCTTGATTCAGGAGGGCGTAGGGGAGGCCTTGCAGGCCGATTTGCATGTCCGTACGGGGGATGATGCGGAACTGAGGCAGGCGGCCCAGGATTTATTGAATACGGTTTCTCAGGCTGGGGGCCGTGTCTGGGTGCAGAAGTTGGCTGTTTTGTATCAGGCCTGCCTGATGCGGCAGGTGGCCCCCGATGCTGTGGCGGATCTGTTTGTGGCTCATCGAGTACAACAGGACCCTGCAACCGTGTTCGGCCTGGAGGGCGTCGAGCAGGCCTCCTGGTATTTGCAGCGTGCCTGGCCTCGTCGGTAGGGAGCCCGATGCAGGCGGGCCGCCTAGGGACAATGCTCTGGACAGGCGGTGCGCAGTATCTATAATTTGTTGGCTTGGTTTCTGCAATCCGCCTGGAGTGTTGTCCGTATCATGATCGTGTTTCCGCTGTCCGGCTTTTCTTCTTTGACGCGGCGAGCCGCTGTTTGCGCAGGCCTGACCGCCTTGATGACGGCATGGACCGGGCCGGTTCAGGCGCAAGGGTTTGAGCTGACTGGACGAGTGGTGCGCGTGGCCGATGGAGATACACTGACGATTCTGTCTGGCAACAGAAAGCAGGAGCGAGTGCGTCTGGCCAGTATTGATGCGCCCGAGACGACCAAGGACAGCCGTCGTCCTGGCCAGCCTTTTGCCGAGGCCTCGCGGCGTTTTCTGTCGGATCTGGTCTCCGGTCAACATCTGACCTTGTCATGCCATGAACGGGACCGTCACGGTCGTGCCGTTTGTGATGTACCGCTGGCAGGGGGGGAAACGGCTAACCAAAAACTGGTACGGGCGGGAATGGCCATGGCCAATCGTGAAAAAGGCGGCCGTTTTTTGCGTGATCCACGTATCGCAGAGTTGGAGCGTGAAGCCCAGCAGGCCCGTGTCGGCATCTGGTCTGAGCCCAATCCTGTTCCGCCATGGAAATGGCGCTATGACTGTTGGCAGCAAGGGCAATGCTAAGTCCTCTGCGTCAGATTGGGCTGGCCGTGATATGCGTCGCCTTGGCGGCCTGCTCCAAGCCGGTCAATAGTCCTTATCACGAAGGCAGTGCAGCCCAGAACACGCTGTACAGTGCGTTTACGACCCGCTCGCCTAATCATCTGGACCCTGCTTTGTCCTATTCCGGGGACGAGACGCCGTTTACCTATTCCATTTACGAGCCCCTGTACGGCTATCACTATCTGGACCGTCCCTACCGCCTGATACCTAAAGTGGCGCAAGCGTTGGTGGAACCGGTCTACCTGGACGCACAGGGTAATCAGCTGCCTGCAGATGCGCCGGGGGAGCAGGTGGCTATCAGCCGTTACGACATTCCCATTAAGAAAGGCATTGCTTTTCAGCCTCATCCGGCGTTTGCGCTGGATGAGCAGGGTGACTATCGCTACTACCCCATGCGGGCTCCGGACCTGAGCGGGGCGTACAGTATTGCTGACTTTGACCATACGGGTTCGCGCGAGCTGACTGCTCACGATTACGTCTATGCCTTCAAGCGTTTGGCCAGCCCGCGGCTGGCCTCGCCCGTTTTGGGCGTGATGGCCGAGCATATCCGGGGCTTTAAGGAGTTTAGCGGGGAGCTGGCCCGTGTCGACAAACAGGAGCCGCGCCCGCAATGGCTGGATTTGCGACCTTATACGCTGTCAGGAGTACGGGCGCTGGACAAACACACGTTGCGCATCGAGGTCAATGGCAAGTATCCGCAGTTCAAATACTGGTTGGCCATGACATTTACGGCTCCGATGGCCTGGGAGGCCGAGCGTTTCTATAGCCAGCCAGGCATGGCGCAGCACAATCTGACGCTGGACAGTTGGCCCGTGGGTACGGGGCCCTTCATGTTGACCGAGTCCTTGACCAATCGTCGTCATGTTCTGAGCCGCAACCCGAATTACCGGGGCGAACCCTACCCTTGTGTCGGTGAGCCGGGCGATCAGGCGGCCGGGCTGCTGGACGATTGCGGCAAGTCCATGCCTTTTCTGGACAAGGTGGTGTTTTCTCTGGAGAAAGAGGGTGTGCCCCTGATGGGCAAGTTTCTGCAGGGCTATTACGACATTCCGCAAGTGGAGCGGGGTGAGTACGGGGTAGCCATGACGGTTGCCGCTCAGGACTCGGTCGAGAAAGCCAATTTGTATCAGGAGCGCGGCCTGCAACTGCGAACGGCCCCCGAAGCACAATTGTTTTACATGGGTTTTAACTGGCACGACCCGGTGGTCGGGCAGGGCGATACGCCGGAGCAGTTCGAGAGAAACCGCAAGCTGCGTCTGGCCATCAGCATTGTGTTCGACTGGGAGCAGTACGTATCGATCTTCATGAATGACCAAGGGCAGGCTGGACATGGCCCCTTGCCGCCTGGGGTTCCGGGCTATCAGCCTTTGCCGCAAGGCGCCAACCCCTATGTCTACACCAAGGATGACGGCGTGGTGAAGCGACGCAGTCTGGATGAGGCGCGCGAGCTGTTGCGGCAGGCCGGTTATCCTGACGGACGCGACAGCCGCACGGGCAAGCCCTTGATTCTGTATTACGACTCCATGGCGGGCATGGGCTCGGACGCCACGGTGGATTGGATGCGCCGCCAGCTGGCTCAGGTGGGCTTGCAGCTGGAGGTACGCGCCACGGATTACAACCGCTTTCAGGACAAGATGAAGCGCGGCGCCGCCCAGATGTTCCTCTGGGGCTGGGTTGCAGATTACCCGGATGCGGAGAATTTCTTTACCTTGCTGTACGGACCTCAGGCCAAGAAGGATTTTGGGGGCGAGAATGCCGCCAATTATCAAAGTGCCGAGTTCGACCGCCTGTATGAACAGATGCGTTTTTTGAATGATGGCCCGGAAAAGGACGCCGTGGTGCAGGAGATGATTCGTCTGGTGCAGCACGACGCCCCCTGGATGTTTGGCTACGTCCCCAATGCGGGTGGCGCCTATCAAAGCTGGGTGCGCAATGCCAAGCCGTCCTTGATGGTGCGCGACAGTCTGCAGTATTACCGTATCGACCCACAACAGCGTGTTGAGCGTATCGATTGGTGGAATCCGCCTGTATGGTGGCCCGCCATCCCGCTGGGTGTGCTGCTGGTGGTGCTCGTATGGGCGGTGCGTTCGCAGGCGCGGGCGCGACGCCGCCATGTGGCTTTGCGTCAGGAGAAAGATTGATGTTTTCCTACATCGTGCGGCGCATTCTGTATGGCGTACTGATTCTGATCGGGGTCAACCTGCTGACCTTTGTGCTGTTTTTTGCCGTCAACACGCCCGACGACATGGCGCGTTTATCCATCGGCGGGCAGCGTGTCAGCCAGACGGCCATTGATAACTGGAAAGCTGAGCGCGGCTATGACAAGCCCCTGTTCTATAACGCGCAGGCCCAGGGGGCCCAGGCTTTTACCGACACCATCTTTTATGAGCGATCTGTTCCCTTGCTGCGTCTGGATTTTGGTCTGTCCGATCAGGGGCAGGATATTGCCTATCAGATCAAGCAGCGCATGGGGCCCAGTCTGGCGCTGGCCCTACCCACCTTCTTTCTGGGTCTGTGGGTGTGCATCAGCATCGCCTTGCTGATGGTGTTTTTTCGTGGGTCCCGGCTGGACTTTTCTGCCGTCGTGCTATGCGTGGTGTTGATGTCCATTTCGGGCCTGTTCTACATTATTGCCGGGCAGTGGCTGTTCGCACGCGTATTGCGCTGGGTGCCATTTTCCGGCTGGGTGGATGGCTTGGATAACTGGCGCTTTCTGGTCTTGCCGGTGCTGGTGGGCATTTTGTCGCGCGTCGGGGCGGAGTCGCGCTTTTACCGCAGTCTGTTTTTGGAAGAGGCCAGCCGCGATTATGTGCGTACGGCACGTTCCAAAGGTTTGACTGACTCGACGGTTCTGTTTCGTCACGTTTTGCCCAACGCACTGTTGCCTATCCTGACGGGCACGGTCTCTGCCTTGCCCTTGCTGTTCATGGGCAGTCTGATTTCCGAGTCTTTTTTTGGTATTCCGGGTCTGGGCAGCTTCACCATTGATGCCATCAATGCCCAGGACTTCTCCATTGTGCGTGCCATGGTGTTTTTAGGATCGATGCTGTATATCGCCGGTTTGATTCTGGCTGATATCTCCTACACCCTGGTTGACCCCCGTATTCGTTTCAGTTGAGCCCGCCATGCCACAGTTCGTCTTTCTCTGGACCGATACCTTTGTGCTGGCGCTGTTCCTGGCGATGGCAGTCTATACCTGGCGAGTGTTCAAACGCCCGGCTTTGCGGTCGGCCTGGGCCAGTGTGGCCCGTACGCCCTCGGCCATGTGTGCCGCGGTTTTCCTCGTTTTTTTCCTGCTGGTGGGTTTGCTGGACTCGATTCACTATCGGCCACTGTTGCCTGCCGCCCCCGGACAGGAAGTCAGTGCACCTAGCTACGCGCCTGTCGCGCGCTCGGCGCTGGACGATATCCTTAACAAAGCCGGTTTGGCAAAGGTGGAGAAAACCTATTCCGCTCCTTTGGCTCGCTTCCAGCTGACCAAGGAGAGCATGCTGATTGACGGCAAACCCGTGCGGGATTTTCCGCGGCTGGTCAATGCTGGAGTGGGGGTGGACACGCCCGCCGAGCACCGGCGCGATATGCTGCAGCTGGGGGCAACAGGTTTGGCGTGGGGGGCGCTGGGCTGTGTGCTGCTGGCCGTTTTGTTGACCGTATGGGGGCGCAGGCAGTCCATGGCGACGGGTTGGGGCGCTGCCTGGCGTTACTGGTGGCAGGGTCAGGGTCTGGTTAACTGGCGGTTGATCTGGTTCAGTGCCTGTCTGCTGGTCATCGTGCTTTGTCTGGTCTGGAGTCTGAGCACAAACTATTATGTGCTGGGCACGGACCGCACGGGCAATGACATTATCTGGCAAGCCCTGAAAAGTGTGCGCACTGCATTGGTGATTGGTACCCTGACCACCTTTGCCATGTTGCCGCCGGCCATTATTCTGGGCTTGGCGGCCGGTTACTTCCGGGGCTGGGTGGACGATGTCATTCAATATATTTACACCACCTTGACGTCCATACCGGGGGTGCTGTTGATTGCCGCCTGCGTGCTGATGATGCAGGTCTATATCGACACCCATCCCGAGAGCTTTGACACCGTGGCGGCCCGCGCGGATTTGCGTTTGTTCATGCTCTGTCTGATTCTGGGGCTGACAGGCTGGGCCGGTCTTTGCCGCTTGCTGCGTGCCGAGGTGTTGAAACTGCGTGAGCTGGATTATGTTCAGGCGGCCCAGGCGTTCGGTGTCGGTCACTTTCGCATCATGTTCCGCCACCTCTTGCCCAACGTCATGCATATTGTGCTCATTACCTTGATTCTGGAGTTCTCCGGTCTGGTGCTGTATGAGGCCGTGCTGTCCTATCTGGGTATTGGCGTGGACCCCAGCATGCCGTCCTTTGGCCGCATGATTGATGCTGCCCGTAGCGAGTTGTCCCGCGATCCGATTATCTGGTGGGGTCTGGCTGGGGCCTTTGTGATGATG
Organism: Alcaligenes sp. HNGD-HTN06; assembly: GCF_049932565.1. Lineage (NCBI taxonomy): Bacteria > Pseudomonadati > Pseudomonadota > Betaproteobacteria > Burkholderiales > Alcaligenaceae > Alcaligenes > Alcaligenes sp. HNGD-HTN06. Next base: position 993,363 of record NZ_CP187782.1, read on the forward strand.
CTGGGGCTGGTTCTGTCCGCGAATATTTTTGCCGATGCGGTGCAAACGGCTTTTGACCCTCGGACCCGTCGTTTCAAGACGTTGCGGGTGCGCCCAGCAGGGGGAGCCAAGGCATGAGTCAGAATGAAAACCTCGCGACCGGGAAGCCTTCTGACGCTCCTGCCGTACTCAGGATTGAAGATCTGGAGCTGCGCGTGCAGTCCGATGCCGGTGTGCAAAGTGTGGTGCGCAATTTGTCGTTGGCCGTTCAGCGGGGCGAAACCTTTGCCTTGGTGGGCGAGTCGGGCTGCGGCAAGAGCATGACTGCCATGGCGATTCTGCGTCTTTTGCCAGAAGCGGCCTGGATGCAGTCCGGGCAAATTGCGCTGGACGGACTGGAGCTGCCGCTTTTGCCCGAGCAACGCATGCAGGATGTACGTGGCAAGCGCGTCAGCGTGATCTTTCAAGAGCCATCCACCAGTTTGAATCCGGTCATGTCCATTGGCCGTCAGATCAGCGAAGTCATCCGACGTCATGCAGTGGTGCCCGCCGGGCAGGAGCGGGCAAGTGCCATCAAGTGGCTGGAGCGAGTCGGCATCCCCGCTGCTGCCCAGCGTTACGACGACTTTCCGTTCCAGTTCTCCGGCGGGCAAAAACAGCGCATCATGATTGCGATTGCCCTGGCGGCAGAACCCGATTTGCTGGTGGCCGATGAGCCGACCACTGCATTGGATGTGACGGTTCAGGCGCAGATTTTGCAGCTGCTGGCGGATATACAGAAAGAGATGGGACTGGCCATCTTGCTGATCACCCACGACTTGCTGCTGGTGAAACAGTATGCCGATTATGTGGCCTTGATGCGGCATGGGCAAATTGTGGAGTCAGGCCTGGCCAGCCAGTTCTTTCTGCGCCCGACTCACCCTTACGCCCGAGAGTTGCTGGGCGCCATCCCCACATTTGAAAAGCGTGGTCGGCCCTTGTCTCATGCGGCGGCGCCGATTGAAGCCGTCGCTACCCATAAAGGTGACAAAGAGCGGGTCCTGGACATTCAGGACCTGTCCGTGTCGTACAAACAAGCCGGTTCCTGGTGGCGACGCTCGCCTTCCATTCCTGTGGTCAAGGGCCTGAGCCTGCAACTGCACAAGGGTGAGACGCTGGCTCTGGTGGGCGAATCGGGCTGCGGCAAGAGCACTGTGGCGCGTACCTTGATGCGTTTGCTGGATCGGCAGGCCCAGATCAGTGGTCAAGTCTATCTGCAGGAGCAAGACGTCCTGCGAGTGAAAGGCAAGGCGTTGCGACAGTTGCGCTCGCGCTTGCAGATTATCTTTCAGGACCCCTATGGCTCTCTGGACCCACGCATGATGGTGGGCGATATTCTTTTGGAGGGCCTGACTGCTTTGCGTCCCGACCTGGACGCCAAGGCGCGTCGTCAACGCATTGGAACGTTAGTGGATCAGGTAGGTCTGCCCAAGAATGCCCTGGAGCGTTACGCGCATGAGTTTTCCGGCGGCCAACGCCAGCGCATCGCGATTGCGCGGGCCTTGGCGGTGGAGCCCGCAGTTCTGATTTGCGATGAACCGACCTCGGCCCTGGATGTGTCTGTGCAGGCGCAGATTCTGGACTTGATGCGAGAGTTGCAGCTGGAGCTGGGCCTGGCGTACTTGTTCATCACCCATAATTTCGGGGTCGTGGAGTATTTGGCCGACCGCATCGCCATCATGGCCAAAGGACATATTGTGGAACAGGGCAGCGCGCAGCAGGTGTTGTTCCATCCCCAGCAAGCGTTGACTCAGCGCTTATTGGCCGCTGTTCCCCGTTAAGCGATATTCTGTGCGGGATCGGTATCAATCAGTCTGCACTTCTATGTCACAATATGGCGGTCTGTCCGCCCATTGATACACACATCATGAGTTTGAAGGTTTTTGATCTTGAGTGCGAACACGGCCATGTGTTCGAGGGTTGGTTTAGCTCACGCGAAAGTTACGATGAGCAGCTCGGTCGTGGCCTGCTGTGCTGTCCCGTCTGTGACAGCCACGAGGTCAAACGTAAGCTGTCGGCTCCTCGTATCAATGTCGGGGCCCAGGAAAGCGCCAGTGCGCCGGTTCCCGCACCCTTGCCGTCGGCCATGCCCACTGAAGAGCAAATGCGGGCGATTCAGGGCCAGATCTTGCAGGAATTGCGCTCGGTAATCCGCAAGTCGGACAATGTGGGCACCCAGTTTGCGCGGGAGGCGCGCCGCATGCATGAGGGCGATATCGAGCCGCGTGCCATACGCGGTCAGGCCACGGTGCAGGAATACCAGGACTTGGCTGACGATGGCATTATTGCCATGCCGATTCCGGACTTTCTGGGCGATGATCGTCTGCAGTAAAGAAGGATGACATTGTTTTCAAACGGCGGTGCAGGGTGCTGCGATGCAGACCCAAGGCGCGTGCCGCCTTCGATATATTTCCCTGATGCTGTTTTAAGGCCTGCTGAACGGCGGCGTACTCCTGCTCTCGTAGTGTTTTTGGTGGGGGAGCCGCAGACTGGGCAGTGGCTCTGCTTCTGCTGCGGTCTGCTGTTGCGGCAAATGCCGGTTCCTGGGGGGCGGGCGATTCCGCATTCAGGCACGGCAAAGCAGGCAGGTCTTGTATCCGCCAGACACGCCCCGGATAGTCTTGCACCATGATTTGCAGCAGCACCGATCGCAACTGGCGATAATTGCCCGGCCAATCGTAGTCCTGCAGCTTTTTCAAGGCATCGGGGTGCAGTTGCGGTGCCACTTGACCGTGTGACAGGGCGACCAGCTCCCTGGAAATGTAGTCGCCCAGGTCGGGACGCTCTTTCAGGCTGGGGACGGTGCAAATGTAATCCTGCAGCCGGAAATACAGGTCCGCGCGAAAACGTCCTTCGCGCACCAGTTTTTCCAGGGGTTGGTGACTGGCACTGATCAACTGGAAGTCCAAACGGTGAGTACGCTCCGATCCCAAGGCTTGCACTTCACGTTCTTGCAACACACGTAGCAAACGACTTTGCAAACCCACAGGCATATCGCCAATTTCATCCAGAAACAGCACCCCGCCATGCGCCTGACGCAGTTTACCGGCGTAGCCTTGACGGCGGGCACCGGTAAACGCCCCGGCCTCATAGCCAAATAGTTCGGCCTCAATCAGGGTTTCGGGCAGGGCAGCACAGTTGATCGCCACAAAAGGGCCGCCGCGTGAGGGATGGCGACGGTGCAGCTCACGGGCCATCCGCTCTTTACCGGAACCGCTGGGGCCGCTCAGCAGGATGGACAAACCCATTTGCATGGCTCGCAAGGCAGGCGCCAACGCCTGCTCCTGTTGCGGGGACAGGGGCTGGGTTTCCGCTGTTTCAGCCTGAGTCGGGACGGGGCGGGCTGGCGGGGCGGGTTTGGTGGTAGAGCTCAGATGCAGGGTGAGCGCCTCGCTGGTGTTTTTCGCTCGTTCCAGCACGGACTGCAGATCCTGCCCCGGCAGTTCCTGCCAGTGCTGACGCAACATACGGGCGGCAAGCTCATCAGCGGCCACAATAATGTCGTCCTCCAGAACCAGCCGTCCGCTAAACGCGCTATTGAGCAGTCCGGGGTCGGTATGCAGATGTAGCAGACGACGGGCAGGTGAGCAAAGTGACTCCAGCATCTGCCGGTTGATCTGGCGGGCGTAGAGCTGGGCCAGATCCAGCGCATAGTGATGCTCCAGCTCCGCCGGCCCGGAAATATCGAGCACGCCGATAATCTGCCCGTAAGGATCGTAGATCGGCGCAGCATGGCAACTCAAAATCCGGTTGTCAGGCAGATAGTGCTGGCTGCCGTGAATCTTGATGGGTTGTGCGCAAAACAAAGCGGTGCCAATGGCATTGGTGCCCCGATGATTTTCTGCCCAGCTGACCCCAGCCCGCAAGGCAACCTGTTCGGCCTGTCGCAGGAAGTTCGGGTCACCGGCTTGCTGCAGCACGGTGCCTTGCGCATCACACAGCAAGACCAGACTGCGATGTGGGCGTACCAGTGCGGCCAGATCCTGTACGGCGGCGGCAGAGTGATGCAACAGGTGATGCTGCTGTTCCAGCAACTGTCGCAGTGCGCCTTGGCTCATGTCCCGCGGTTCTGCGCTTAACTCGGACTGCATGGTCTGACAGCGCTCCCAGGACTGTCGCCACATGGTTTCGTTGGTCTGCGGGCAAAACGTGTGTCGAAAAGTCATGAAGGTGCTCCGAGGGGGGTGTTGCAGTCTGCGACAGTGTTCGCGTTTTGCGACAGTCGGTGTCGCAGCCTGCGACTGGAGGTCGTTCCATTATGGAGGGGGGCAGGCCCAGGAGCGAGTCGGGACAATCGCTAATTAGCTTGGCACGCTATTTGCTTTAATAAAAACAAGACAAAGGAGAACCTTGCCTTTTTCTACGGTGCGCCTTCGGTGACACCACACTAACTAATAAAGGAGACATCATGAATCTGTCCGATCTCAAATCCATGGGCCTGGATCTGGAATTCCCGTTCAAATCCCGCTATGACAACTACATCGGTGGCCGTTGGGTACCGCCTGTCGAGGGCGAATATTTCGATAATGTCTCGCCCGTGACCGGGCAGGTCTTTTGCCAGGTGGCCCGTTCCGGTGCGGCGGACATCGAACTGGCGCTGGATGCCGCTCACAAGGTGCGCCATCAGTGGGCGAACACGGCGCCTGCCGAGCGCTCTGCCGTTCTGCTGCGCATTGCCGACCGTATCGAGCAAAACCTGGAGCGTCTGGCGGTGGCAGAAACCATCGACAATGGCAAACCCATTCGTGAAACCCGCGCTGCTGACTTGCCCCTGGCCGTCGATCACTTCCGTTACTTTGCCGGTTGCCTGCGTGCCCAGGAAGGCAGCATCTCTGACGTGGACAGCACCACGGTCGCCTATCACTTCCACGAGCCAATCGGTGTGGTCGGGCAGATCATCCCCTGGAACTTCCCCTTGCTGATGGCGGCCTGGAAGTTGGCGCCCGCCTTGGCGGCTGGTTGTCCCATCGTGCTCAAGCCTGCCGAGCAAACACCTGCTTCCATCTTGTTGCTGATGGAAATCATCGGTGACCTTCTGCCTGCCGGCGTGCTCAACGTGGTCACCGGCTACGGTAAAGAAGCAGGCCATGCCTTGGCCAACTCCAAGCGCATCGCCAAAATCGCCTTCACCGGCTCCACACCCGTTGGCCGAGAAATCCTGCACGCTGCTGCCGATCGCCTGATTCCCGCTACGGTCGAGCTTGGCGGCAAGAGCCCCAACATCTTCTTTGAAGATGTGATGCAAAGCGATGATGCTTTCCTGGATAAGGCTCTGGAAGGCCTGAGCATGTTTGCCTTGAACCAGGGCGAGATTTGCACCTGCCCATCGCGTATTCTGATTCAGGAATCCATTTATGAGCGATTCATTGAGCGCGCTGTAGAACGCGTCAAACGCATTCAGGCAGGCAATCCGTTGCATGCTGGAACGATGGTCGGCGCCCAGGTGTCGGAGAAGCAAATGGAGCGCATCCTCGGTTACATTGATCTGGGCCGCGAAGAGGGCGCGCAACGCCTGATCGGCGGGGAACGCAATCGTTTGGGTCAGGGCCTGGACGACGGTTTTTATATCAGCCCCACCATGCTGCTGGGCAAAAACAACATGCGTACCTTCCAGGAAGAAATCTTCGGACCGGTGGCCGCTGTGACCACCTTCAAGGACGAGGAAGAAGCCATCGCCATTGCCAATGACACCGAGTTTGGTCTGGGAGCGGGCGTCTGGAGCCGCGACGGCTCACGTGCCTATCGTGTAGGCCGTGGCATTGAGGCGGGTCGCGTGTGGACCAACTGCTATCACCTGTATCCGGCCCATGCGGCTTTTGGTGGCTACAAACAATCCGGCATTGGTCGAGAAACGCACAAGATGGCCCTCAACAACTACCAGCAAACCAAGTGCCTGCTGGTCAGCTACAGCCCGAACGCCCTGGGTTTCTTCTGATTTATTGATCTATTCGTAGTGTGTCCAAACCTCCCCCCATGCAATATGGGGGGATGCCCTTCTTGCGCGCTTTTGATGTGTCTGCACTGAAAGCGGCAAGGGATTTCTTCGTTCATCCATAAGGAATACGCACAATGACCGTTTCGGAATTCTTTATCCCCTCGCACAATATTCTGGGTCCTGGTGCCCTGGATCAAGCCATGCCGATTGTCGGGAAGATGGGCTTTAAAAAGGCGCTGATTATCACTGACGCCGATCTGGCCAAGCTAGGCATGGCCAAGATGGTGGCGGACAAGCTGATTGCACAAGGTATCCATACTGCGATCTTTGATCAGGTACAGCCCAATCCTACGGTCGCTAATGTCAATGCGGGCCTGGAGGCCTTGAAGGTGCAGGGCGCTGACCTGATCGTCTCCCTGGGGGGCGGTTCTTCGCACGACTGTGCTAAAGGTGTGGCGCTGGTCGCCAGCAATGGCGGCAAGATTGCCGACTACGAAGGCGTCGATAAATCTGCCAAGCCGCAACTACCACTGCTGGCTATCAATACGACCGCCGGCACGGCGTCGGAAATGACACGCTTTACCATCATCACCGACGAAACCCGTCACGTAAAAATGGCGATCATCGACCGCCACATCACTCCCTTCCTGTCAGTGAACGACTCAGACCTGATGGAGGGCATGCCGGCATCGCTGACCGCTGCCACCGGCATGGATGCCTTGACCCACGCCGTCGAAGCCTATGTCTCCACCATCGCCACCCCGATTACGGACGCCTGCGCGGTGAAGGTGGTCGAGCTGGTTGCCAAGTATCTACCTGTTGCCGTGCGTGAACCCCATAACAAGAAAGCCCGCGAACAAATGGCGTACGCGCAGTTCCTGGCAGGGATGGCATTCAATAACGCCTCACTGGGCTATGTGCATGCCATGGCGCACCAGCTAGGCGGTTTCTACGACCTGCCGCATGGTGTCTGTAATGCCCTGTTGTTGCCGCATGTGCAGGCTTTCAATATGCAGGTGGCCGGAGAGCGCCTCAATGAAATCGGCAAGCTGCTGTCGGATAACAATGCAGATCTGAAAGGGCTGGATGTCATCGCCGCGATTAAAAAACTGGCGGATATGGTGGGGATTCCGAAGTCGTTGGAAGAGCTGGGTGTGAAGCGGGAAGATTTCCCGGTTCTGGCAGATAACGCGCTCAAGGATGTGTGTGGTGCGACTAACCCGATTCAGACGGACAAGAAGACCATTATGGGAATTTTTGAGGAGGCGTTTGGGAAGCGATAAGAGCGGGTCGTGCAGGAGTGGCCAGAGTGCTGCTTCTGCTATGGATCGGACGCCAAATCGTCTCGAGCACCCATGGTGACAGACAGGAAAAAGGGGCTGTAAAAACAGCCCCTTTTTTTGCGCGTACCGCACTGGGCGGCACGACGACTTTCTTACATCACGCGGCTGCGGTATTCGCCAGTGCGGGTGTCGATTTCGATCTTGTCACCGATGTTGCAGAACAAAGGCACGCTGATTTCGGTGCCTGTGTTGATCTTGGCGGGTTTCAGCACTTTACCGGAGGTATCGCCTTTCACGGCAGGTTCGGTGTAGGTGATTTCGCGCACGATGATGGTGGGCAGCTCAACCGAGATGGCACGGCCTTCGTAGAAAACGGCCTCAACGGACATGTTTTCTTCCAGGTAGTCCAGGGCGTCGCCCATGCTTTCGGCTTCGATTTCGTACTGGTTGTACTCTTCGTCCATGAAGACGTACATGGGATCAGCGAAGTAGGAGTACGTGCATTCGCGCTTTTCCAGCTGAACAACTTCAAATTTTTCGTCGGCTTTGTGCACGGCTTCGCTGTTCGAGCCGGTCAGCAAGTTCTTGAACTTCAGTTTGACAACGGCGGAGTTGCGACCGGATTTGTTGTATTCCGTTTTCTGAACGACCAGAGGGTCGCCATTGACCATAGCGACGTTACCAACGCGCAGTTCTTGTGCGGTTTTCATTAAAAAAACTCCGAATGGGACAGGCTCCGCCAAACGCAGTGTCAGGGAGCTTTTAAGAGGTAATCGGTTATTTTAGCGTTTTCGGGCGACTTGGGTGTAAAAACTCAGCAAACTGCTGGCCAAATCGGCTTGTTCAGCCAGTTTTGCACTATATGCGCGGGCTTCTTGGTGCCATAGACGCAACACCTCAGGTTCCAGACAGCGGCTCAAGGCAGCGGCAGCACCGGACTGATCTGCGCTGCTCCAGGCCAGATGCAGGGCTTGAACCGGTTCGGGTAGATTGCCGGTATCCAGCCAGGCTTGAAGCTTGTCCAGATGGGCCTGTTCTTCCTGCACGTAGGGCTGCCACAGCATGGGCTGACCGGCCCAGATGGCGCGCACCAGCGAGTCCTCGCCGCGTACGATATTCAGTGCGCTGCGCCAGAGCAAGGCATCAAAGTCGGCCTGGTTCACAGCAGGGATACGCTGGACCAGCAAGTTGCCTTGCTCCAGATCCGGGATGCGTTGGGCAACCGACTCGGGCACCAGCAGCAAGGTTTTCTGCTGTCGCGTGGATAGCACCTCGGGCAGGGCCAGCACGGGTGCATCGGGATAGCAGAACAGGAACATTTGCTGCATCTCGCCCTGGAGCAAGGCTTGAATGTGTTCCTGCGCCACGCCCAGACGGTTCAGCATGGCCTGGTAGGCGGCATCGTCTTGTTGAAAGGCATCGCGGCGGGCCAGAAGATCGCTTTCACGCAGCAGGCCCCCTGTTTGCGGGACAAATCCGGGGAAAAAGAAATACTTGTTGGCCCCGTTTGCTTGCGGGGAGGGCAGACCGTGACAGCCTTGCACCCAGGGTTCCGCGCTCAGGTAATCCAGATTGATCCATAGATGGCTGTCTGCCGTCAGTTGCCTTGTCATGGCGTCGGGCGGCTCGCAGGCAAAGGCTTCGATCACAAAGGGATGTGGCGCAGGGTAGTCCTGGCGCGCATCGTGCCAGTGTTCTATATCTACACCTTGCAGCTGCTGGCTTTGCAGACCGCTTTGGATTTCGGACTGAATGCGGCTGAAGCTGTGCAGATCATCCACCCACAGGCGCAGCTGAGCGACATCGGGGCTGGCAGCCAGCTGACGGGCCAGCCGCCAGCACACGCCTATATCCCCCAGATTGTCGATAACACGGCAAAACAGGTCTATGGATACAGGCTGAGAAACAGGAGCAGTGTTCAATTTAGTGCAGCTGTACGGGGTCCAGGTCGATTTCGTCCGGCAGTTCCGGGTGTTGCATCTCGCCATTGATATCCGGGAAGAAGGGGGCGTTGCAATCGTCGCAGGTCTCGGTGGAGTGCAGGCCGGGCAAACGCTGGATCTGGACCAGGCCCAAGGTGCTCAGCAGCGCTGCAATCACATCCGGAATATCGATGTGGTCCTCGTTGTGGAACGAGGAATCCGCCTCTTCCTGGCTTAGAACAGGCCAGATACAACCATAAATGACGGTGGGCGAGGAAAGGGTGCTAAAGCCTACCCGGTATTCTTCGACCTGTTCATCCCCGCAGGCCACGATCACCGCGCGTAAATGATCGGGCGAGAGCTTGACTGCGGTTTGCAGCCAGGTCACCCCCGCTTTGAGCGCCAAGGGGCGAATTTCCCGATCAGATTCGCGGTTATTAACGTAGTAGGCATTAGGGGCCAGAAACTGCAGCTGGCAGCCTGTAAACAAAGGAGTGACGATAGCCGAGTAACGCTCCACCCATTGCTCGACATAACGCAGATGGTCCGCGTGCAGATTGTCGCTGGCTTGTTGCCAACGAAACAGGGGCTGGCCGACCGGGGCCATGACAACGCCAATCAGAAAGCGGGCATCTGCGAGCAGGCTGCTGGCTTCTTCGGGCTTGTTCAGCGGCGGCAGTTCCTGACTGCGACCCAAGGCTTGCGCGGTCAGGCTGCGAGTCCAGGTGTAGGCCTGCTGGTACGTCTGGGGCATCTCGTCGTAGTTGACCAGATTGGGCAGCAGTGCACACAGCGTGCCTTCTGCCAGAACGGTCGCGCGCAGGGCGTCTTCCAGCTCCTTGTGCTGCTGGGGCTTGAGCACGCCCTGGGGCAACTGATAACGCGTCCAGGCAGTGAGGGGGGCCGAGAACAGCAGCGCATCGTAGCGCACGCCCTCATGTTCGATTTGCTGGCATTCCGCGTGGGATTCGGCCAGTTCCATCAGAATTTCGTAATGCTGGTGTTGCTGCTGGCTGCCCAGCAGTTCCAGCGTTTGTTCCACGGCCGTATTGCGTCGTCCGCTATAGAGCTTGTCCAGCAATTGAGCGGTCAGCCCTTGCCAGTAGCGGTCTTCGATCTGCGAGCCGGAACGGACCAGCGCGTCCGTGTAAGTGAGCAGACGCTGGATTTCTTTGGGTTGTTGGGCGAGCAGTTTGGAGTTGAGTTGCGACATGGACATACAAAGCCGATAGAGGGACAGGCTAGTTTACCCTTTGCCACGACTGGGGTGTGCGAATGAGGGAAGCCCCTAGGGGGCCGGATCAAAAGGACAAACAAAAACGCCCTCACCGCATGGGCGGCGAGGGCGTTTTCAGGCAAAAGCTAGGACTTACAGACCTACGGAGTCGGCAATTTCCTTGAACTCTTCGATCTGGTCGAAGTTCATGTAGCGATAGATGTCCTTGCTATTGGCTTGCAGCACACCCATATCGGCCAGATACTCTTCGCGGGTGGGGATGCGACCCAGACGCGAGCAGATCGCCGCCAACTCAGCCGAACCCAGGAACACGTTGGTGTTCTTGCCCAGACGGTTGGGGAAGTTACGGGTGCTGGTGGACATGACGGTGGCGCCCTCACGAACCTGAGCCTGGTTACCCATGCACAGCGAGCAGCCTGGCATTTCCATACGCGCACCGGCTACACCCAGAACGCCGTAGTGGCCTTCTTCGGTCAGCTGTTGCTGGTCCATCTTGGTCGGAGGAGCGACCCACAGACGGGTTGGAATGTCGCGCTTGCCTTCCAGCAGCTTGGAGGCGGCACGGAAGTGGCCGATGTTGGTCATGCAGCTACCGATAAACACTTCGTCGATCACGGTGCCGGACACGTCGGACAGGGTTTTTACATCGTCAGGGTCGTTCGGGCAGGCCACGATAGGCTCGTGGATTTCAGCCAGGTCGATATCGATGACGGCGGCGTATTCTGCGTCTGCATCGGGTTCGAGCAGTTCTGGATTGGCCAACCAGGCTTCCATGGCCTTGATGCGACGCGAGATGGTGCGCTCGTCTTCGTAGCCATTGGCAATCATCCACTTGAGCAGCGTGATGTTGCTGTTCAGGTATTCGATGATGGGTTCCTTGTTCAGACGCACGGTACATGCGGCGGCAGAACGCTCAGCCGAAGCGTCGGACAGCTCGAAAGCCTGTTCGATCTTCAGGTTGGGCAGGCCTTCGATTTCCAGGATGCGGCCGGAGAAGATGTTCTTCTTGCCGGCTTTTTCCACGGTCAGCAAACCTTGCTTGATGGCGTACAGAGGAATGGCGTTAACCAGGTCACGCAGCGTGACGCCGGGCTGCATTTCGCCCTTGAAGCGCACCAGAACGGATTCTGGCATGTCCAGAGGCATCACACCGGTAGCAGCAGCAAAGGCCACCAAACCGGAACCGGCCGGGAAGCTGATGCCAATCGGGAAACGGGTGTGCGAGTCGCCACCGGTACCGACGGTATCGGGCAACAACATGCGGTTCAGCCAGGAGTGGATGATACCGTCGCCTGGGCGCAGGGAAACACCGCCGCGTGTGCTGATGAAAGCAGGCAGCTCGTGGTGAGTCTTGACGTCAACAGGTTTGGGGTAAGCGGCGGTGTGGCAGAAGGACTGCATCACCAGATCGGACGAGAAGCCCAGGCAAGCCAGGTCTTTGAGTTCGTCGCGCGTCATTGGGCCAGTGGTGTCCTGGCTACCAACGGTGGTCATGCGTGGTTCGCAGTACGTACCGGGACGCACGCCTTGGCCTTCGGGCAGACCGCAAGCACGGCCAACCATCTTCTGGGCCAGGGAGAAGCCTTTGCCGGAATCGGCAGGGCTTTGTGGCAGGCGGAACAGGGTGGTCGGAGGCAGGCCCAGTGCTTCGCGAGCACGGGTGGTCAGGCCACGGCCGATAATCAGTGGTATACGGCCGCCGGCGCGCACTTCGTCAAACAGCACGTCGGACTTGACCTGGAACTCAGCGATCAGCTCGCCGTTCTTGAAGGCCTTGCCTTCGTAGGGGCGCAGTTCGATAACGTCGCCCATTTCCATTTTGGACACGTCCAGTTCGATTGGCAACGCGCCGGCATCTTCCATGGTGTTGTAGAAGATGGGGGCAATTTTGCTGCCCAGGCACACGCCACCGAAACGCTTGTTGGGAACGAAGGGGATGTCTTGGCCGGTGAACCACAGCACGGAGTTGGTGGCCGACTTGCGCGAAGAACCGGTACCCACCACGTCACCCACGTAGGCAACCAGATGGCCTTTTTCTTTCAGGGATTCGATGAAGCTGACAGGACCTTTCTTGCCGGGCTCTTCGGGTTCGATACCGGGGCGCGGATTTTTCAGCATGGCCAGCGCGTGCAGCGGAATGTCCGGGCGGCTCCAGGCGTCAGGGGCGGGCGACAGATCGTCCGTGTTGGTCTCGCCAGTGACCTTGAAAACGGTAACGGTCAGGCTTTCGGGAACCTCAGGGCGGCTGGTGAACCATTCGCCGTCAGCCCAGCTTTGCAGGACTTCCTTGGCAAATACATTGCCTTTCTCGGCTTTTTCCTGGACGTCATGGAACGAGTCGAACATCAACAGGGTGTTTTTCAGGCCGTTGGCGGCAATCTGGCCCAGCTCGGGGCTGTCCAGCAATTCGATCAGCGGGCTGATGTTGTAGCCACCCAGCATGGTTCCCAGCAGCTCTGTAGCGCGCTCGCGGCTGATCAAAGCACAGGTTTCTGTGCCCAGCGCGATGGCGGCCAGGTAGGAGGCCTTCACTTTGGCCGCATCGTCCACACCGGCGGGGACGCGGTGCGTCAGCAGGTCGACCAGAAATGCTTCCTCACCGGCAGGTGGGTTCTTGATGAGCTCGATCAGCTCGGCGGTCTGCTGAGCCGACAAAGGCAGCGGGGGAATGCCCAGAGCAGCGCGCTCGGCAACATGTTCGCGGTAAGAGTCCAGCATAGTGCGGGTGCCTATCGGTAAATGGTTGATATGAAAATGCAATAAATCGCGTCTCGCCTCAATTGTAATTTGAAGCGCGCAGTGAAGCAATGGTCTTATATCTTATATAAGACTTACTGAAAGCTGAACGTTCTGGGGTTCAGGCCAGCAGATCGGCGTATTCGGGGTGACGGCGCATATAGACCACCGCGTAACTGCATACGGGCCGCACTTTCCACTGTTGGTTTTTTGCCGTTTCCAGTGCAAAGCGAGTCAGTTGCCCGGCAATGCCACGGCCTTCCAGCTCGGGTGGCACACGCGTGTGGGTGATGCTCATGACTGCATCGGCCAGTTCGTATTCGATGACGCTGCGGCGGTTTTCAATGTCGCAGTAAAACAGACGTGCTTGTGGGTCGTGATGGATGGTGGCCGTCATGGCAGGCTCCCTCAGGTAGGGTTGGAGTGCAGGGCGATCAGAACCCAAACGGCCAGCATGCAGATCATGCCCAGAAAGCAGCCGCCCCACAGTCCCATCAGGGGCCATTTGATGCCCATGGGAACATCGTCGGGTTGTACGTGCTGGAGCAGGCGATTGGCATTGCCAAACAGCGAGCCTTGGCGTTTGGGGAAATTCAGGCGCAAAAAATAATCCAGCAGCACACCGGCTTTGAGGGGCAGCGTCAGCTTTTCCCAGGGGTACTGATCCAGATAAGGGTGACGCAACACCTGATGGCTGCGACGCAGATTGAAAAGAAGCAAATAAGCGCCGGAAACCAGGCTGGTCAGGGCACAGGCAATCATCAGGGTGCCGGCCAGTGGCAAGGCATAGCGTACAAAATCAGAGAGCATTGAAGTTACCAGCAAGACGGCCCCGCCTGCGTGATGCAGCGGGGCCGAGAGTGAAGAACCCCGGCCAGAGGACCGGAGCATCTCCGTCACTATATGGAGGCGCCCCTGGCGCCATTTCCACCTTGCCTCGCTCGGGCTCACCGGAAACGGTGAGGCTTGCGCGTTGGCTTGTGGTCAAGATCACAAGCGAATAATAGCCCAGGATCTATGACTTATGGGCGCTCATCCAGGGGTACGAAGCGCTGATTCTCAGGGCCAATGTAGTTGGCGGTAGGACGGATGATTTTGTTGTCCACGCGCTGCTCGATGATGTGAGCGGCCCAGCCTGCGGTACGCGCAATCACAAACAAGGGCGTGAACATGGCGGTGGGCACGCCCATGGTGTGGTAAGACACGGCCGAGAACCAGTCCAGGTTGGGGAACATTTTTTTCACTTCCCACATCACGCTTTCCAGACGCTCGGCAATTTCATACATGCGAGTGTTGCCATCGGCCTGGGCCAGCTCCTTGGCCACCGATTTGATAACTTCATTGCGGGGGTCGGAAATGGTGTAGACGGGGTGGCCAAAGCCAATAATGACTTCCTTGTTCTCCACGCGCTTGCGGATGTCTTCTTCGGCCTGGTCGGCCGTCTCGTAGCGCTTCTGGATTTCAAAAGCCACTTCGTTGGCACCGCCGTGCTTGGGGCCGCGCAGGGCGCCAATGGCGCCGGAGATCGCGGAATAAAAGTCCGAGCCTGTACCGGCAATGACGCGGCTCGTGAAAGTGGAGGCGTTGAATTCGTGTTCGGCGTACAGGTTCAGCGACACGTGCATGGCTTTTTCCCACTCGGCCGAAGGCTTTTCGCCATGCAGCAGGTGCAGGAAGTGCGCGCCGATGCTGTCATCGTCGGTCTGCACGTCGATCATCTCGCCATTGTGGCTGTAGTGATACCAGTACAGCAGGGCAGAGCCCAGGCAGGCCAGCAGGCGGTCCGCGATGTCGCGGGCGTCGGGCAGGTTGTGGTCGTCCTTTTCAGGCAGCACACAACCCAGCACCGATACGGCCGTGCGCATCACGTCCATGGGGTGGCTGTGGGCGGGCAGGGTTTCCAGTGCGCTTTGCAGGGCCAGGGGCAGGCCGCGCAGACGCTTGAGTTTTTGCTTGTAGGCGCGCAATTCATTGCGGTTAGGCAGCTTGCCGTGAATCAGCAAGTAAGCCACTTCCTCAAATTCGCAAGCCTGGGCCAGGTCCAGGATGTCGTAGCCGCGGTAGTGCAGGTCATTGCCGCTGCGACCGACCGTGCACAAGGCGGTATTACCTGCGACAACGCCAGACAAGGCAACAGATTTCTTGGGCTTGAAGCCAGTGCTAGGGGTGTTCTCGGTACTGCTCATAAAGGTCTCCTGGTTGCTGGGCAGCCCGCGCGAGGCTGGCTGCCAAATGGGGTTTTGACCCGCGCGAGGCCCGGTTTGGCGGGGCTGGCGGGAGCCTGTGATGGCTCAGGACTTCTTGTTTTTCTGGAACAGCTTGTCGAGGCTTTGCTCGTAAGCATGGTAGCCGATACGATCGTACAGTTCCTCGCGAGTCTGCATCAAATCGATGACATTTTTTTGATGCCCGTCACGGCGGATCGCCTGATAGACGGTTTCGGCTGCTTTGTTCATGGCGCGGAATGCGGACAGTGGATAGAGAACCATGGCGACATTGACCGAGGCCAGTTCCTGCACGGTAAACAGTGGGGTTTGTCCAAATTCTGTGATATTGGCCAACACGGGCACATTCAGGGTGTCGGTAAAACGCCGATAGGTGTCCAGATCGTAGCAGGCCTCGGCAAAAATGCCGTCAGCACCAGCCTCCACGCAGGCCTGGGCGCGCTCCAGGGCGGCATCCACGCCCTCCACTGCAATCGCGTCCGTGCGGGCCATGATGAAAAAATCCGGGTCGGTGCGAGCATCCACAGCGGCTTTCACGCGGTCAGCCATTTCCTCCGTGCTGACAATTTCCTTGCCGGGGCGGTGACCGCAACGCTTGGCACCTACCTGATCCTCAATGTGGCAGGCAGCCGCGCCAAACTTGATCAGGCTTTTGATGGTGCGAGCAATGTTGAAGGCCGAGGCGCCAAAGCCGGTGTCAATGTCCACCATCAGGGGCAGATCGCACACATCGGTAATACGACGAATGTCGGTGAGGACATCGTCCAGGGTATTGATACCCAGGTCAGGCAGACCCAGGGACCCGGCAGCCACACCGCCGCCCGACAGATAAATGGCACGGTAATTGGCTCGTTGTGCCAACAAGGCGTGATTGGCGTTGATGGCGCCAATGATTTGCAAAGGCTGCTCGTCGCGCAGGGCCTGGCGGAAACGGGCGCCTGCCGATGTCAGTGGATTTTGGCTCATTTGGGGCTCCAGATCACAAGATAAAAAAATGTCGTCAGCGTGATGCTGCGATGGGTTGGTTTCAATAAAGCAAATGCTGTGCCAAGTTCAGGTATGGGGGCGATGAAACGCCTGAAGCCAGACTAGGCGGGGATTTCTGCCACGGTTTGCACGCGTCAGTTCTTTTCGTGAATACTGCCTTTCACTGTTTTGTGTTTCAATGTTGAAACGTAATTTGAAACAATGTCGCATTGTTGATGCCTGGATGAAACCACATGCCTTATCCGTCTTCCCTTCCTGCTCGTCTGCGTCTGGTGGCGTTCGGTTTGCACGGACTGCGGTCTCTCTTGGAAGAGCTGGTGCCGCAGTTCCGCGCCCAGGCTGAAATTCTGATCGTGGACAAGGCTTATGGCGAGGCCGTGGAAACCGTGCAGGTTTTGCGACAAACAGGTGAAATCGACGTTTTGGTGTCCGCCGGTTCCAACGGCAGTTATTTGCGTGAGCATCTAGACCTGCCCGTGGTGCTGGTACATCCCGGTGGTTTCGACATTATGGGCAGTCTGGCCTCGGCACAGGCCGAGCGCAAAGCCGTGGTGACCTATGGCGAAATACCGCTTGAGTTGATGGAGTTTGTGCAGCGTTTTGATCTGCCCGTGGAGCTACGCAGCTATCGCAGCGAGGCCGATGCACGTAGCTGTGTTCAGGATTTGAAAGAGCTGGGTGTGGAGTGGGTGCTGGCACCCGGGCTGGTCGTGGATCTGGCGCGTGAGAACCAGATGGAAGGCGTGCTCCTGTATTCACAAGGAGCAGTGCGACAGGCTTTGGAGTCCGCTATCGAACTAGCCCGTGTTGCTCGCGCTGAAGCGGCTCGTCGGGATCGCTTGAATACGATTTTGGCGCAGTTGCGTGACGGTGTGGTGTCAGTCGATAGGGATGAGCGTATTGAAACCGTGAACCCGGCCATGGAAGCCTGGTTGGGTCAGCCTGCTCAGGCCATGATCGGGCGCCGCCTGGGGGCCTTGTATCCCGAGCTGGATCTGGCCGGCACACTGCGCAGTGTGGAAGTAGAGCTTGATACGGTGCAGCAGGTGGGAGGGCGCACGGCGATTGTGACCCGTATGCCGATTCTCGAGCAGGGGCGCCTGAGTGGGGCTGTGTTGATTTGTCAGGACCCGGCAGCCATTCAGCGGCTGGATCGCAGTTTGCGCTCACGTAGCCAGCAGACCGCGTCGCGGCATGCCCGTTATCAACTGGCCGACTTGATAGGGCAGAGTTCGGCCATGCGCACATTACGTGCTCAGGCCCAGGCTTGTGCACAAAGCACGGCCACGACCTTGATCATTGGCGAAAGCGGGACGGGCAAGGAGCTGCTGGCTCAGGGCATACACAGCGCCAGCGCCCGGCGTGGTCAACCGTTTGTGGCAGTCAACTGTGCCGCTTTTCCCGACAGCCTGCTGGAGAGCGAGCTGTTTGGTTATGTGGAAGGGGCATTTACGGGCTCGAGCCGGGGCGGCAAAGTGGGCCTGGTGGAAGCGGCTCATACCGGTACCTTGTTTCTGGATGAGATCGGGGAAATGCCTTTGCCTTTGCAAACTCGCTTGTTGCGTGTGTTGCAGGAGAAGGAAGTCTTGCGTATCGGGGCGATTGAGCCCACGCCGGTCGATGTGCGTGTGATTGCCGCGACGCATCGCGATTTGGCGGCGCAGGTGAAAGAAGGAGTGTTCCGCCAGGATTTGTTTTATCGCCTGAATATTCTGGTGCTGCGCTTGCCGCCTTTGCGGCTGCGCACCGACGATCTGCCGGAGCTGGTGGAGCATCTTTTGGGGAAAGTAGCCCAGCGTTTAGGCGGCGCGCTGACGTTGCAGCCAACGTGGCTGACGCAATTGTTGAAGCGGGGCCCTGATTACGCCTGGCCCGGTAATATCCGTGAGCTGGAAAACCTGATTGAGCGGCTGATTGTGCTTGGCTCTGTCCAGGGGGAGCAGGCGGTACAGCTGGAGGAAATCGCTCCGGAATTGCAGGCGACCGCCACAGAGAAGGCGGTGCCCGCGCTGCGTGAGCGGCAAGAGCGCAATGAACAGGAGCATGTGGCCCAGGTGCTGCAAGCATGCGGCGGTAATCGTGCTTTGGCTGCCCAGCAACTGGGGATCAGTCGCAGCACCTTGTGGCGTAAATTGCGCAAGAAGTGAGGCAGTGGCTGCCCGCCTGCTCAAGCCAGCCCGTGGGGGAAGGGGCTGTTGGTGGTTAGGGCTGCTCCTGATATTGAGCGAGTTTGCTCAACGCCATCAGTAATAGGCAGACCAGGATGCAGGCCAGCAGGTTATAGCTCATGCCTGCTACAAAGGCCGCCACATATTGTTCGGTCTGGGAGGAGGCAAGACCACCTGCGTTTCGGCCCGCAGTAAAGAGCAGGCCAACCACGGCCACCCCTAGCGCTGCCCCAACTTGCTGGATGCTGGAAATCACCCCGGATGCCATGCCTGCCTGAGCCGCTTTGACAAAACCCAGAACCAGATTCAGCAAAGGAGTCATGATCAGGCCTTGGCTGGCGCCCAGAAAAATCAGGACGGGAATCAGGTGAGCGGGTTCCATCCGGGCTCCTGTCCAGGCGACCTGAGCGATCAGCCAGGCAAAGGACAGCGTATAGCCAAGGGCGCCGGCTGTAATCGCACGGGTGCCATAACGGGCGACCAGGCGTGGTGCACCCAGAGACGCAGCCACAAAGCCTGCGCTGGCGGGCGCGAAAATACTGCCCGCCTGAAACGGACTCAGACCCAGGCCGCTTTGCAACAAAAGGACAAAGCAGAGAAAGAACGAGCTGGCCGTGGAATACACCAGCAGGACCAGTAAAGCGCCTAAGGCAAAGCGTGGCTGGGCCAGCAGTTGCATATCCACCAGGGGCGACTGCCCCGCCTGTCGGCGTTTTTCCTGCTGTTTGTAGAAAGCCAGAAGCAAAAGTCCGGAGGCCGCCAGGGCGGCCAGGCTGGATGGGGGCCAGCCGTGCTCTGAGCTTTGGATAAGGGGGATCAGCAGCAGGCTCAGGGCAAGACTGATGAGAACCACGCCCGTGCTGTCCAGCCCCTGGCCCTGGGGCGCACGGGTTTCGGGAATGTAGCGAGCCGCCCCAATCGCCAGCAGACCCACAGGCAGGTTGATCAGAAAGATGCTGCGCCAGCCCAGACCAAACAGGTTGAAATGAACCAGCCATCCTCCCAGCACCTGTCCCGCAATCGCAGCCAGACCCAATGTCATTCCCAACAGACCAAAGGCGCGACGGCTGTTATCACCGTCAAAGTTGACCCGGATGGACGCGTAGACCTGGGGAAAAAGTAGGGCGGCGGCCAGACCCTGCAGCACCCTGGCCAGGATCAGCAAGAAAGCGCTGGGTGCCAGCCCGCATAGTGCCGAGGCTAATGTGAAACCGGCCATGCCAATCTGAAAGAGCCTGCGCCGACCCCATAAATCGCCCAGCCGCCCGCCAGTGATCAGCAGCACCCCAAAGGCTAGTTCATAGCCCGCCACAATAAAACCGATCTGACTAAAGCTTGCTCCCAGCCTGCTTTGCATGTCCGGGATAGCCACATTGACCACGAACAGATCAAAAATGGTCACAAAACCAGCTAGAAGTAAAACGGACAAGCCTAGCCAGGGCGGTGTGTCGGGCGTCGGCGGGGGTGGGGTTTGGCAATAAGAGTTCGAGTTCATGATGCTTGTCTGAATGGAAAACCCGTGTATTCTTGAACTCTTTTTAAACAATTACAATTTAACTGTTTATGCTATTACTTAAAGCAATGGGGTGCTGATTGATGAGGACGCTGGAGCGAACACGCCCGGAGCTGTCTGCCTTTTTGCGCGCATGCCGTGAACGTCTTTTGCCGGAGGAGGTGGGCTTGCCCAGTGGCGGACGGCGCCGCACTCCGGGCTTGCGGCGCGAGGAGGTGGCGGCTTTGGCGGGAGTGGGGCTGACCTGGTACACCTGGTTGGAGCAAGGGCGTGATATTGGCGTATCGGCCAGCTTTCTGGACAATTTGGCCCGTGTTCTGAAACTGGATGCGGCCGAACGCAGACACTTGTTCTTGCTGGCGCATGAGCGCCTGCCTGCCGAGCCAGGAATTACCTGGTGTGTCTTGCCGCCCTTGGTGCGACGCTTGATGCACGACTTGCCGCATCCGGCTTTTGTCTTGAATTTACGCTGGGATGTGCTGGGCTTTAATGCCTTGGCGGATGATCTGCTGGGCTTGGGGGCGTATCCAGATGGGCAGCGCAATCTTCTGTGGCAGATGTTTACGAATCCCGCTTTGCACACCCGCTTTGTCCCTTGGGAATCGCAGGCGCTGGAGATGTTGACCAGTTTTCGTCGCGACTTTGCTCGGGCCACAGACGGAACGGATATTCATGAACTGGCCAATGAGCTCAAACGCGTATCACCGGAGTTCAAGCAGTGGTGGGAGCAACATGATGTGCATTCACCTTGCGGCGCGTTACGCACCGTGCTTGTAGATGGGGAGTTGCGCGAGTTTGAGCAGACCTCGCTCATCATTGATGAGAGTCGTCATTTGCGTATGGTGGTGTATGTGCCGTCTGTGCAGGAAGATTCAGACGACGGGAGCGGCCAGCCTAGGGTTGGATAGGCTTGTGCCGTGTTCCAGCGCACTGGTTCCAGGCGCGAAGTATCGAGCAGCAGGCATCAGTGATAAGGCGACAGGCAAAAAAAATCCCCGCCGATACGGGCGGGGATTGCAGACACTGGCGGTTTAATTAACCCAGCAGGTCTTTCACACCGTCACGTTCTTCCAGCAGTTCGTTCAAGGTGTGGTCCATGCGCTCACGCGAGAAGGCGTCAATTTCCAGGCCTTCCACACGTTTGTACTCGCCGTTTTCGGTGGTGACGGGCACGCCGTAAACGATGCCTTCAGGAATGCCGTAGGAGCCGTCCGAAGGAACGCCCATGGTGACCCATTTGCCGTTCGAGCCCAATACCCAGTCACGCACGTGGTCGATGGCGGCATTGGCAGCCGAAGCCGCCGAGGACAGACCACGGGCTTCGATGATGGCGGCGCCACGTTTGCCCACGGTGGGGATGAAGGTGTCGCGGTTCCAGGCCTGATCGTTGATGATGGCGTCGATCTTCTCACCGTTCACCGTCGCGAAACGGGTGTCAGGGTACATCGTGGGCGAGTGGTTGCCCCAGACGATCAGGTTCTCGATGTCAGCAACGGGCTTGCCGGACTTGGCGGCCAGTTGCGACAGGGCGCGGTTGTGGTCCAGGCGCAGCATGGCGGTGAAGTTCTTGGCTGGCAGATCAGGAGCCGATTTCATGGCGATGTAGGCGTTGGTGTTGGCAGGGTTGCCCACCACCAGAACCTTGACGTCGCGGCTGGCAACTTTGTTCAGGGCGCGACCTTGTGCGGTGAAGATCTGGGCATTGAAGGCCAGCAGGTCTTTACGCTCCATGCCGGGGCCACGTGGACGGGCGCCGACCAGCAGGGCGATATCAACATCTTTGAATGCGCTTTCAGGGTCGCTGTGGGCGGACATGCCTTGCAGCAGGGGGAACGCGCAGTCGTCCAGTTCCATCATGACGCCCTTCAGGGCCTTTTGGGCTTTCTCGTCGGGTAGCTCCAGCAACTGCAGGATCACAGGCTGGTCTTTGCCCAGCATTTCGCCAGAAGCGATGCGAAACAGCAGGGCGTAGCCAATCTGGCCAGCAGCGCCGGTAACGGCGACGCGCATTGCGGGTTTGGACATGAGAGTATGACTCCGTTTTTGGGTTTGAAGACGGTGACGAAAAACACAGTTTAAATCTTTTGCGAGCCGGCGGCCGGCTTGGGAAACGGTTTTTCGCAAGAGGAATAGTCTCTTTTTTCACTGCGCAGACTAGACCAAAACGATAAGGACGTCAAACGTCTTATATCTTATATAAGACATAAGAGCGTTAGACATTCGAGGCCGGTCATGCGAAAATTAGCGCACTGTCTATTTTATGAACAAATGCGTGTTCCCCGCTGTATTTATCGCGCATTTTTTATGAGCCCCATGTCTGAGAACGTGCCGCCGCTACGCACCCAGGAAATCGAAAAATCCGCTCCTAGCGCGGCTTATAGCCCTCTGTATCAACAGATCAAGGCTTTGCTGCTGCAGGGGCTGGATCGTGGCGAGTGGAAGCCTGGCGAGGCCATTCCCAGTGAGCTGGAACTGGCCGCACGTTTTCAGGTCAGCCAGGGGACGGTGCGCAAGGCCATCGATGAGCTGGCCGCCGACAATCTTCTGATTCGCCGTCAAGGAAAAGGCACGTTTGTAGCCACCCACCACGAGGCGCGGGTGCGCTTTCGGTTTTTGCGTCTGGCCCCCGATGACGGCAAGCCGGTCGCCTCACAAAGTCGAATCATCGATGTTCGTCGCATGAAGGCTCCCACGGATGTTGCGGTGCTGCTCGATTTGCGCACGTCCGACATGGTGGTGAACTTGCGCCGGGTCCTCTCCTTTGATCAGGTTCCCACCATTTATGACGATATCTGGTTGCCCGGCTCGGTGTTCAAGGGCCTGACCCTGGACGCCGTCGAGCAGAACAAGGGCCCGATGTATGCCTGGTTCGAGAGCAAGTTTGGCGTGAGCATGGTGCGTGCCGATGAAAAGATTGGCGCGGTCAGCGCCACCGAAGAGGCTGCCTCGGTTCTGCAGGTGGCCGCCGGCTCCCCGCTTTTGTATGTAGAGCGTGTGTCCTACACCTATGGTGACCGACCGATGGAGTTGCGCCGGGGTTTATACCTGACTGAGCGCTTCCATTACCGAAACACACTCAGCTAGTACGGCGGCATACGGTATTTGATACTGCATCGTCGTGTCAAATAGGTGAAAATACCAAGGTTAAAAATTTTATGACTTTTTTTTATCTACTTCGAGGCCATCATGTCTGATACCGCACCCAAGCAGCGTCCGCAGTATCGCAATATCAGCGTGCCGCAGATATTGAGCTACCGCTTGCCCCTGGCCGCAAAATCGTCGATTTTGCATCGTGTCAGCGGCGCATTGCTGTTTCTTTGCCTGCCGCTCGTTCTATTGCCACTGTTCTCTTTGAGCGTGAGCTCTCCAGAGTCCTTCGAGACCATGCGCAGCTATGTCGACAACCCTGTCTGTAAGCTGATTCTTCTGGTGCTGATCTGGGGCTATCTGCACCACTTCTGTGCCGGCATCCGCTATCTGGCACTGGACCTGCACCTGGGTAATGACAAAGAGTCCGCCAAGAAATCGGCCGGCATGGTGTTTGGGGTCAGCCTGGCGCTGACTGTTGTGTTTGGTTTGAAACTGTTTGGGGTGTGGTAATGGCTAATCGTGAGCGCATTGGCGCAAACCGCCTGGTAGTGGGTGCCCACTACGGTACCTTGGACTTTCTGGCACAGCGGGTGACTGCAGTCATCATGGCCATCTACACCTTGGTCATCATTGGCGGCATCCTGTTTAGCAGTGAACTGAATTTCGAGACCTGGCGCGGCCTGTTCTCGTTCACGGTCGGCTCCCTGCCTCTGGGTCAGTTGCTGGCAACCCTGTTTTTCCTGTCGTTGTCCTGGCACGCCTGGATCGGTGTGCGTGACATCTGGATGGACTACGTCAAGCCCGCTGGCCTGCGCTTGTTCCTGCAAGTGTTGACCTTGCTGTGGCTGGTGGCCAGTGTCGTCTTTTTTGCAAAAATTATCTGGAGTCTCTAAACCGTGGCTTCCATCACAAAATCTTTGCCCCGCCGTCAGTTTGACGTAGTGGTGGTCGGTGCCGGTGGCGCCGGTATGCGTTGTTCCCTGCAATTGGCTCAGGCCGGCTTGTCCGTGGCTGTGCTCAGCAAGGTGTTCCCAACCCGCTCCCACACGGTGGCCGCCCAAGGTGGCGTCAGTGCCTCCCTGGGTAACATGAGCGAGGACCATTGGTACTGGCACATGTACGACACCGTCAAGGGTTCGGACTGGCTGGGTGACCAGGACGCCATCGAATTCATGTGCCGTGAAGCGCCGCACGCAGTGTACGAGCTCGAGCACTTTGGCATGCCTTTTGACCGCAACCAGGACGGTACGATTTACCAGCGTCCATTTGGTGGTCACACCGCCAACTTTGGTGAAAAACCTGTCCAGCGCGCCTGTGCGGCAGCTGACCGTACCGGTCACGCCATGTTGCACACGCTGTACCAGCGTAACGTTGCTGCCCGCACCCAGTTCTTCGTGGAGTGGATGGCACTGGATCTGCTGCGTAACGAAGCGGGCGACGTCCTGGGCGTGACTGCCCTGGAAATGGAAACCGGCGAAATCTACGTTCTGGAAGGCAAGCGCGTGGTGCTGGCTACCGGTGGTGCAGGCCGTATCTGGGCTGCGTCCACCAACGCCTTCATCAACACGGGTGACGGTCTGGGTATGGCCGCTCGTGCAGGTCTGCCTTTGCAGGACATGGAGTTCTGGCAATTCCACCCCACCGGCGTGGCCGGTGCCGGCGTGCTGATTACCGAGGGCGTGCGCGGTGAAGGCGGAATCCTGTTGAACAAGGACGGCGAGCGCTTCATGGAGCGTTACGCTCCTACCCTGAAAGATCTGGCCCCTCGTGACTTCGTGTCCCGTTCCATGGACCAGGAAATCAAGGAAGGTCGCGGTTGTGGCGACGGCAGCTACGTGGTGCTGAAGCTGGATCACCTGGGTGCCGACGTCATCAAGAAACGTCTGCCCTCGATTCGCGAGATCGCCATCAAGTTCGGTAACGTCGACCCGATCAAGGACCCGATCCCCGTGGTTCCCACCATCCACTACCAGATGGGCGGTATCCCCACGAACTACTACGGTCAGGTGGTGACGCAAACCCCGACCGGCGAGAGCAAGATCGTCAACGGTCTGTACGCGATCGGTGAGTGTGCGGCCACGTCCGTACACGGTGCCAACCGTCTGGGTACAAACTCGCTGCTGGACCTGATCGTGTTCGGTCGCGCTGCCGGCAACCACATTGTGGACTCGCACCCCGAGAAAGATCACGCTCACCAGGAAATCAACGAGTCCTCCATCGAGTTCTCGCTGGACCGCGTCAATCGTCTGGAGTCCCGTACCTCGGGCGAAAAGGCTCAGGATGTGGGCAACAAGATTCGCGTGGCCATGCAGGCTCACTGTGGCGTGTTCCGTACCCTGGATCTGCTGCACAAGGGCGTCGACCAGATCGAATCCCTGGTTCCCGAAGTCAAGGATATTTACTTCAAAGACAAGTCCAAAGTCTTCAATACCGCCCGTATTGAGGCGCTGGAAGTGGCCAACATGATCGAAGTGGCTCGTGCCACGACCAAGTCGGCCGCCAATCGTACGGAAAGTCGCGGCGCTCATGCCCTGAACGACCACCCGGAGCGTGACGACGAGAACTGGCTGCGTCACACCTTGTGGTTCTCGGAAGGCAGCCGTCTGGAGTACAAGCCTGTCCAGATGAAACCGCTGACAGCCGAAACGATTCCGCCCAAGGCCCGGACTTTCTAAGCAGGATACTGACATGAGCCAAAAACGTAAGGTCAAATTTGAAATCTACCGCTACGATCCTGACAAGGACGAGCGTCCCTACATGCAAAAGATCGAAGTCGAGTTGGAACCTACCGACAAGATGCTGCTCGATGCGATCTTGCGCATTAAGAACGATATGGACGACAGCCTGGCGTTGCGTCGTTCCTGCCGCGAAGGTGTGTGCGGTTCCGATGCCATGAACATCAATGGCAAGAACGGTCTGGCCTGCACGACCAATATGCGCGACCTGAAAGAACCTGTGGTCCTGCGCCCATTGCCAGGTCTGCCGGTTATCCGTGACCTGATCGTGGACATGACCCACTTCTTCGATCAGTACCATTCGGTCAAGCCCTTCCTGATCAACGATGCGCCTCCTCCTGAGAAAGAGCGTCTGCAAACGCCTGAAGCTCGTGAGGAACTCGATGGTCTGTACGAGTGCATTCTGTGTGCCTGCTGCTCGACCTCTTGCCCCTCGTTCTGGTGGAACCCCGACAAGTTCGTCGGTCCTGCCGGTTTGTTGCAAGCCTATCGTTTCATTGCCGACTCGCGTGACGAGGCTACTGGCGAGCGTCTGGATAATCTGGAAGATCCTTACCGCTTGTTCCGTTGCCACACGATCATGAACTGTACGGATGTCTGTCCAAAAGGACTGAATCCCTCGCATGCCATCGGCAAGATCAAAGAAATGCTGGTGCGTCGCAGTATCTAAAAAGGTGGGTATGTACCGATGAGAACATTGACGGAATTGGAGCGTGCGCGTCTGCGTTGGCGTGCGCGCCGGGGCTTGCTTGAAAACGACTTGATGATCACCCGTTTTCTGGATCAATACGAAAACGAGCTGACTGATCAGGACGTCTCGGCCCTGACCCGTTTGTTCGAAATGGACGATACAGTTTTGCTGGATGTCCTTCTGGCTCGCTCCGAGCCGGAAGGGCAATATGCCACCCCGGACATTCAGCGACTAGTAGACATTATGCGAAAGCTATAACCATTGAGGAAAAAAGTGATGGAATTGTCAGAAAAAAAAGCCACGCTATCCTTCTCCGACGGTAGCCCTTCGGTTGAGTTCCCTGTACACAAGGGCACCGTAGGTCCGGACGTGATCGATATCCGTAAGCTCTACGGTCAGACAGGTATGTTTACCTATGACCCCGGCTTTATGGCGACGGCGGCGTGCGAATCGGGCATCACCTACATCGACGGCGACAAGGGCCAGTTGATGTACCGTGGTTACCCTATCGACCAGTTGGCACAAAAGTGCGATTTCATGGATGTGTGCTACCTGATCCTGAACGGCGAGCTGCCTAACGCCGAGCAGAAACAGGAGTTCGACTCCCTGGTGACGAACCACACCATGGTTCAGGAACAGATGCAGCACTTCCTGCGTGGCTTCCGTCCGGACGCTCACCCCATGGCAATACTGACTGGCCTGGTCGGTGCCTTGTCGGCGTTCTACCATGATTCCACGGACATCACGAATCCTCATCACCGCCATGTGTCGGCTATTCGCTTGATCGCCAAGCTGCCAACGCTGGTTGCGATGGCGTACAAGTATTCTTTGGGACAGCCATTCATCTATCCCAAGAATGATTTGTCCTACACCGGCAACTTCTTGCGCATGATGTTCGCCACCCCTTGCGAAGACTACAAGGTCAACGAAGTGGTTGAGCGCGCTTTGGATCGTATCTTCATCCTGCATGCAGATCACGAGCAGAACGCCTCGACTTCCACCGTTCGTCTGTGCGGCTCGTCGGGTACCAATCCTTTCGCTGCGATCGCTGCGGGCGTTGCCTGCTTGTGGGGTCCTGCTCACGGTGGTGCAAACGAAGCGTGCCTGAACATGCTGGAAGAGTTGCAAGCCAACGGCGGCATCGACAAGGTTGGCGAGTTCATGGAGAAGGTCAAGGACAAGAACTCGGGCGTGCGCCTGATGGGTTTTGGTCACCGTGTCTACAAGAACTACGATCCACGCGCCAAGCTGATGCAGGAAACCTGCAAGGAAGTTCTGGAAGCCCTGGGCCTGGAGAACGATCCTCTGTTCAAACTGGCCATGGAACTGGAGCGCATCGCTCTGGAAGATCCTTACTTTGTCGAGCGCAAACTGTACCCCAACGTGGACTTCTACTCGGGTATCGTTCAGCGTGCTATTGGCATTCCAACCTCCCTGTTTACCGCTATCTTCGCCCTGGCTCGTACCGTAGGCTGGATTGCGCAGTGGAACGAAATGCTGTCCGATCCTGATTACAAGATCGGCCGTCCACGTCAGTTGTATGTGGGCCCAACCCAGCGCGATGTACCTGCTCAGCGTTAATTCTTGCGGGACCGGGTACCTGGGGCTTGCCCCGGGTGTAGATCTGGCCCGCAGCGCTATTGGGCAGTAACCATAGCGAGAACGCTAAGTGCACCACATGGTGCACTTTTTTTTTGCTTTTTTCCTTTGTAAACAGTCCGATTTCAGACGCGCGAGTGGATACGGGTGCGTGAGTCAGCTGCACTCACGGTGGAGAGAGAGGGTTACTAAAGCGAAAGATGCGTTGCTCACGTGCTTTGTTTTCTTCTGACAGCCGGACTTTTGCCTGGACGTGATCAAGGTGATGGCCAATCAGCTCGCGTGCCCGGTCTGCGTCCCCGTTCAGAATCGCCTTCATCACTCCCTCATGCTGTTCAGTCAGAATCTCGACTTCACGGGCATTGTCGAACTCGAACATGGCCCGTCGGTTCTCTTTCACTGTCGAGAACACCAGCTGGAATAAACCGTTCATCAGTTGCAGCAGTACGACATTATGCGAGGCCATGGCAATGGCCAGATGAAATTGCGCGTCGGCGCGCGCCGAGAGATCTGCATCCTGATTCTGCTGGTGACGGACCATGACCTGAAAACAGTGCTCAATGCGTTTTTTGTCCGCCTCTGTCGCCCGGTGCGCTGCATGCCAGGCCGTGCTGGCCTCCAGGGCGCGGCGCGCCTCCAGGACATCGTAGCGGTACAGCGGGTCTTCATGGAGCAACTCTTCCAGGGGCGCAATGCTTTGGGCCGGCCAGTTCATCAGATCGCTATCCTGAACGTAGGTACCGCCGCCGCGGCGGGTCACCAGCAGGCCTTCAGAGCACAGGGAGCGCAAGGCTTCCCGTATGGGCACGCGCGAGACCTCCAGTTGCTCGGCCAATTGACGCTCGGAGGGGATGCGGTCCCCCGGCTGCAAATGTTTCTCCTGAATCAGCTGACGAATTTTCTCTGCAACCTGGTCTGACAGGCGCGAGCGGGATTGCTTGGTCATGGGAGAGGCTTTCTCGGATATTGGTATTACCACTTTATTTGATTTCACAGGATTTTGGTGAGGGTAGGGGCCAAACTAGTCAGGGTTTGTGCTGGTAATACAAAGGTGGTAATACCGCTATGATGCTCAAAAATACAAAACGGGAAGCGGCCTTTCTGCCCGAAGATCTGTTTCATGCTGGTCTTTTGTCCTTTAACAGAAGTGCTTCCTGCGTACATGTAGTCACACAAAGGAGAATCCGGGATGAGTCTTTTATACACCTTGTTGGCCCTGACGCCATTGCTGGTCGTCTTTCTATTGATGGTGGTGATGGGACGATCAGCCAAGTTGTCGATGGGGGCCGCTTATCTGGTGACGGTTCTACTTGCCTTGTTTGTCTGGGGTAGCCAGACCGCGGTGATTGCAGCCGCTACCGTCAACGGGATTGTGACCGCCTTGACCTTGCTGTTCATTGTATTTGGAGCTGTTCTGCTTTTGAATACGCTCAAGGTGGGCGGTGCCTTGAAAGCGATTCGGCAGGGCTTTATGGATGTGTCGCCCGACCGTCGCATTCAGGTCATTATTGTGGCCTGGCTGTTTGGCTCCCTGATCGAAGGCTCCTCTGGGTTTGGCACGCCATCCGCGGTAGGGGCGCCCTTACTGCTGGCGCTGGGCTTTCCGGCCATGGCTGCCGTCATGTCCGTACTCATCATTCAGTCCACGCCGGTGTCCTTTGGCGCAGTCGGCACGCCTATGCTGGTCGGTGTGCGTTCGGGCATTGATAACAAAGCTGACGTGGCCGCTGCCATTGCGCCCATGCAGCCGATGGAGTATTTGCAGCAGATTGTCGAGAATGTGGCTCTGATCCATGCTCTGACCGGTTTTGTGATTCCCTTATTGCTCTGCGGTCTGCTGACCCGTTTCTTTGGTGAGCGCCGCTCCTTTGCCGAAGGGCTGGGTGCATGGAAGTTTGCTCTGTTTGCGGGTCTGGCCTTCACGGTTCCTTATTATTTGATCGCCGTCATTCTGGGGCCCGAGTTTCCGTCGATGTTGGGCGCGATGGTGGGATTGGTGCTGAGCGTGACAGCGGCGCGGAAAGGATGGTTTGCGCCACGTAAGACATTTGATTTTCCCGATCGCAGTCAATGGCCTTCTCATTGGCTGGGCACGGTTGCCATGGACAATACGGAGGCGCCGCAACGATTTTCCGTTTTGAGGGCGTTCTCGCCCTATGTGCTGGTGGTCTTGCTGCTGATCGTTACCCGCACTTTTCCTGCCGTTAAGGCCTGGCTTACCGGTCCGTCCGCGACCATCAGAATTGAAGGCATTTTCGGCACGGGTATTTCCACATCGGCGCAATTGTTGTTCTCACCGGGGGCAATCCTGATTGTGGTGTCCTTGGCATGTATCGCCATCTTCCGCATGAGTGGCCAGCAGTACGTGGTGGGGGTCAAAGACTCGCTGCGCACCATGGGTAGTGCAGCGCCTGCCTTGTTGCTGGCCGTGCCTATGGTTCAGGTGTTCATCAACTCGGCTGCGGCAGATGGTTCTATCGCCAGCATGCCTCTGGTGCTGGCGCAAGGAGCGGCCACCGCGGTAGGGCATGCATGGCCCGGTGTTTCGCCCTGGGTGGGCAGCTTGGGCGCATTTATTGCAGGCTCCAATACCGTGAGCAACATGATGTTCTCCTACTTCCAGTTCTCTACGGCACAGCAGATTGGTTTGAATATCGACCAGTCCGCTGTTGTGGTTGCATTGCAGGCAGTCGGTGGGGCCGCCGGGAACATGATTTGTGTTCATAACGTGGTCGCCGCCGGGGCGGTAGTCGGCATGCTGGGCCGTGAGGGGGAAATTGTCCGCAAAACCCTGATCCCCATGGTGTATTACGTCATTCAGGCAGGGCTGATTGGCCAGGCCTTGATTACCGGGGCGATGGGTTGGTGGATTGCCGCTGCCATTTTCCTGGCACTGACCATTGGTGGCTTGAGTTTGTCTCGTGGACGGCAGATGACTCCTGCTATGGCTTGAGAGCTCTGTCCTCCCCCCCCCCTCTGGGGGGGGGCAGGGCGGCAGCACGGTAAGTCCCTTTGAGTGGGGAGCAGCATTTTCTGTTGCGTGCCGTGTCTTTTGAAGCAGTGGATGAATTGCCTGCAGACACGGGTTTCTGGCCTAGCCTGTAAGCCTTGTTGAGGACAGCGTCTGTTTTGATCGTTTTCAGTCCAGCGACACTCCAAAAAAAACCGGATGCGGCTTAAAGCGGCATCCGGTTTTCAGTTAGCTAAACAGGTTTAGCTGTTTTGCTGAGCTTCTTGCTGAGCATCTACAACAGCCAGAGCGGTCATGTTGATGATGCGACGCACCGTGGCGCTGGTGGTCAGGATGTGGATGGGGCGAGCCGCACCCAGCAGGATGGGGCCCATGGCCACACCGTTGCTGCCTGTCATCTTCAGCATGTTGTACGTGATGTTGCCGGCGTCCAGGTTAGGAGTGATCAGCAAGTTGGCCGAACCGCGCAGCGTGCTGTCGGGGAAGGCTTTCAGGCGGATCTTCTCGGACAGGGCGGAGTCAGCGTGCATTTCGCCGTCCACTTCCAGGTCAGGAGCGCGCTCAGCCAGGATCTGACGAGCCTTGGCCATCTTGCGCGAGGACTCGGTCTGGCGGCTGCCAAAGTTCGAGTGCGACAAGAGGGCAACGCGAGGCACTACGCCAAAACGACGAACTTCCTCGGCGGCCTGGATCGTCATGTCGGCGACCTGTTCGGCGGTGGGGTTCTCGTTGACGTGGGTGTCGCACACAAACAGAGTCTGTGTCGGCAGCATCAGCACATTCATGGCGGCAAAAGTCTGGGCTTCTTTCTTCAGGCCAATGACTTGCTCGACATAATTGAGCTGACTGTCGTAGTTGCTGGCCACACCGCAGATCATGCCGTCCGCGTCGCCCCGTTGCAGCAGCATCACGCCGATCAGCGAGTTGTGCTTGCGGATCATGGCTTTGGCGATGTCCGGCGTGACGCCTTCACGTGCCTTGAGCTTGTAGTAGGCGGTCCAGGTTTCGGTGAAGCGATCGTCGTCTTCAGGATCAACGATTTGCACGTTCTTGCCGGCTTCCAGACGCAGACCCGCTTTCTTGACGCGCATGTCGATGACGCTGGGGCGGCCAACCAGAATAGGCTGAGCCAGCTTTTCGTCCACCACGGTTTGGACAGCACGCAGGACGCGCTCGTCTTCACCGTCAGCGTAAATGATGCGCTTGGGCGCAGCCTTGGCCTGCATGTACAACGGACGCATCAGCGGGCCGGTGTGGTAGGTCATGGCGATCAGCTTCTGACGGTAGGCGTCCATGTCTTCGATGGGGCGGGCGGCAACGCCAGAATCCATCGCAGCCTGGGCCACGGCCGGAGCGATCTGAACAATCAGACGGGAATCAAACGGCTTGGGAATGATGTACTCAGGCCCGAAGCGCAGATCTTCGCCGCCATACGCGGTGGCCATGTCGTCGCTTTGCTCGACCTGGGCCAGTTCGGCAATGGCTTTCACGCAAGCCAGCTTCATCTCTTCGTTGATCACGCTGGCACCAACGTCCAGGGCGCCACGGAAGATGAAGGGGAAGCACAATACGTTGTTGACCTGGTTCGGGTAGTCCGAGCGGCCGGTGGCGATGATGCAGTCAGGGCGGGCAGCCTTGGCCACTTCAGGGCGGATCTCGGGCTCGGGGTTGGCCAGCGCCAGAATCAGGGGCTTGTCGGCCATGGTCTTGACCATGTCGGCAGACAGCACGCCAGGGGCCGAGCAACCCAGGAACACATCAGCGCCCACCATGGCGTCAGCCAGTGTGCGGGCGTCGGTTTCCTGAGCGTAGCGAGCCTTGTTGGGCTCCATGTTCTCGTCACGACCTTTCCAGATGATGCCGCGCGAGTCAGCTACGAAGATGTTGCTCAGCTTCACGCCCAGGGCAACCAGCAAGTCCAGGCAGGCAATGGCGGCAGCGCCCGCGCCCGAACAAACCAGCTTGATGTCGGCGATGTTCTTGTTGACGACTTTCAGGCCGTTCAGAACAGCGGAGGACGAAATGATGGCAGTGCCGTGCTGGTCATCATGGAACACGGGGATGCTCATGCGCTCGCGCAGCTTCTTTTCAATATAGAAGCACTCGGGGGCCTTGATGTCTTCCAGGTTCACCCCACCCAAAGTGGGTTCCAGCGCAGCAATGATGTCGACCAGCTTGTCGGGATCAGTTTCGTTCAATTCGATATCGAATACATCGATGCCAGCGAATTTCTTGAACAGGCAGCCTTTGCCTTCCATGACGGGCTTGGCGGCCAGAGGGCCGATATTGCCCAGGCCCAGTACCGCTGTCCCATTGGTGACCACGGCGACCAGGTTGGCGCGCGAGGTGTACTTGGCGGCGGCTTCTTCGCCTTCGGCGTGGATGGCCATGCAAGCAGATGCGACGCCGGGGGAGTAGGCTAGCGAGAGGTCATCTTGATTGGCTAGGGTCTTGGTAGGGACCACCGAGATTTTCCCGGGAGTGGGATACGCGTGATAGTCCAGCGCAAGTTTGGCCAGATCGGCGTTGGCATCCATTTTGGTAAAGCTCCTGATAGGATTTTCTAGTGTAAAAGTGAATCTAATTTATAAGAAATACAGACACCAGGTAGGTGCTGATTTGTTATAGGCAGCATATGTCATGGCAACGCTTGTTGCCTGCCTCAAGGTGACCAAGGGCAGGCTGGGCTCGGTTTGGTGGAAAAGAGGCCGGCGACGCGCGTACTTGCTGCACCCGTTTAGCATATCGGAATTTTTCCATCATGTGGGGCAGGCAAGGGGCGTCAATCATGATTTGGCGCGCTTCTTTTGTAAGAATCCGTCCGCGTGATAGATCGATGTGTTTGTTAATGCCAACGGTCTGGTGCAGTCCCCAAGCATTTTAGATGTCATTAATTGCGCCTTTTGTGTGCGGCGTTATACTAGATCAATACGGCTTGTATAAGGCGTCCCACGTTGCCTTCTGCTCCTGCTATCCGCTAACCGGCGAGGTCCGTGTCGCGGAAGGTTTTCCTGCATCTCAACACGAGTGAAACACTCGGATAGGTGAAGCGTAATAATGTCATCGCAAAAAGAACTGCTCAATAACTCTTATCTGTTCGGGAGCAATGCTCCTTACGTCGAAGAACTCTACGAGTCCTACCTCGACAATCCGGGCTCCGTCGCCGACCAATGGCGCGAGTACTTCGATCAACTGCAGCATCAGCCAGCTACTGACGGCCGCGACAGCACCCGCGATCAAGCGCACGCGCCTATCGTCGAGTCCTTCGCGCAACGTGCCAAAGCCAATGCCTTCCTGACCAGCGCGCAGGCACCGGATCTGACCGTTGCCATGAAGCAAGTGTCCATCCAGTCCATGATCGCGGCTTATCGCTCCCTGGGCGCACGCATTGCTGATCTGGACCCCCTGAAGCGTTCGGAACGTCCCAACATTCCCGAGCTGGACCCTGCTTTTTACGGCTTGACCGAAGCAGATCTGGATCAGGTCTACTCCGCCACCAACACCTACTTCACCAAAGCCGACACCATGACGCTGCGCGACATGCTCAAGGCCTTGCGTGATACGTATTCCCGTTCGGTGGGCGCAGAATTCATGTATATCTCCGACCCGGTCGTCAAGCGCTGGATTCAGCAGCGTCTGGAGTCGGTGCACGGCACAGGTTCTTTCAGCGTTGAGCAAAAACGCAACATCTTGCAGCAGTTGACCGAAGCCGAAGGCCTGGAGCGCTTCCTGCACACCAAATACGTCGGCCAGAAACGCTTCTCCCTGGAAGGTGGCGAGAGCTTCATCGCATGTATGGATGAAGTCATCAATCACGCAGGCGAGAACGGCGTTCAGGAAATCATCGTGGGCATGGCCCACCGTGGTCGTCTGAACATGCTGGTCAACATCATGGGCAAGATGCCCGGCGACCTGTTTGCCGAATTTGAAGGTCGTCACGCTGAAGGTCTGACCGACGGCGACGTGAAATACCACAACGGTTTCTCCAGCGACCTGTCCACCCGCGGCGGTCCAGTACACCTGTCTCTGGCTTTTAACCCCTCTCACCTGGAAATTGTTAATCCGGTGGTCGAGGGCTCGGTGCGCGCACGTCAGGATCGTCGCAGCGACGAGGACGGCAGTCAGGTTCTGCCCGTACTGGTTCACGGTGATGCGGCGTTTGCCGGTCAGGGCGTTGTCATGGAAACACTGAACCTGGCCCAGACCCGTGGTTACGGTACCGGTGGCACCCTGCACATCGTTATTAACAACCAGATTGGTTTCACGACGTCTGACCCACGCGATACACGCTCCACACTGTATTGCACCGACGTGGTCAAGATGATTGAGGCCCCTGTTTTCCACGTTAACGGTGATGACCCCGAAGCCGTGGTGTTCGTCACTCAGCTGGCACTGGATTTCCGTCGCGAGTTCAAGCACGACGTGGTGATTGACATCGTTTGCTTCCGCAAACTGGGCCACAACGAGCAAGATACGCCCTCGATGACCCAGCCGCTGATGTACAAGAAAATTGGTCAGCACAATGGCACGCGCAAGCTGTACGCCGACAAGCTGGTTGCGCAGGGTGTGTTGTCCGAGAACGAGCCCGAAGATCTGGTTAAAGCCTACCGTCAATTGATGGAAGACGGCAAACGGACGGTGGAACCGGTTCTTACCGATTACAAGAACAAGTACGCTACGGACTGGTCTGCATTCTTGGGCGCAAAATGGACAGACCATGCGGATACCGCACTGCCCATGTCCGAGCTGACCCGCATCGGCGAAAAACTGACCACTGTGCCCGAGGGCTTTACCGTTCACCCGCTGGTCAACCGCATGCTGAACGACCGTCGTGCCATGGCACGGGGCGAGGCACAGGTTGACTGGGGCATGGGCGAACACTTGGCCTTTGCCACCCTGGTCAACAATGGCTATGCCATCCGTATCACCGGTCAGGACTCGGGTCGTGGCACGTTCACGCACCGTCACGCCGTGCTGCACGATCAAAAACGTGAGCGCTGGAACGACGGCACTTATATTCCTTTGCAGAATGTCTCCGAGGGCCAGGCGTCCTTTACGGTGATCGACTCGGTTCTGTCCGAAGAAGCCGTGTTGGCGTTTGAGTATGGCTATGCTTCGGCAGAACCCAATATCCTGACCATCTGGGAAGCCCAGTTCGGTGACTTCGCCAACGGCGCTCAGGTAGTGATCGACCAGTTCATTACCTCGGGTGAAGCCAAGTGGGGCCGTCATTGCGGTCTGACCTTGATGTTGCCACACGGTTATGAAGGTCAGGGTCCGGAGCACTCTTCGGCTCGTATCGAGCGCTTCCTGCAACTGTGTGCAGACAACAATATTCAGGTTGTCCAGCCTACCAATGGCGCCCAGATCTTCCACGTTCTGCGTCGTCAG
This sequence comes from Alcaligenes sp. HNGD-HTN06, assembly GCF_049932565.1. Classification (NCBI taxonomy): domain Bacteria; kingdom Pseudomonadati; phylum Pseudomonadota; class Betaproteobacteria; order Burkholderiales; family Alcaligenaceae; genus Alcaligenes; species Alcaligenes sp. HNGD-HTN06. The sequence continues at coordinate 1,029,864 of NZ_CP187782.1, forward strand.
ATGATTCGTCCTTTCCGCAAGCCCTTGGTCATCATGACGCCCAAGTCCTTGCTGCGTAACAAAGACGCCACGTCGCCACTGAGCGATCTGGCTGAAGGCCACTTCATGCCTGTGATCGGTGAAACGGATCAGGCCATTGATTCAGCCGCTGTCAAGCGCGTTCTGGTGTGTTCGGGCAAGATCTACTATGACCTGGTCAACACCCGTAAGGAACAAGAGCGCAGCGACATTGCCATTATCCGTGTGGAGCAGTTGTACCCCTTTGCTCACAAGGCCTTCCAGGCAGAGCTGTCCAAGTACAGCAACGCCAAGGAAGTGATCTGGGTTCAGGACGAGCCTCAAAACCAGGGTGCCTGGTTCTACGTTCAGCATCACATCTACGAGAACATGAGCGAAGGTCAGAAATTGGGTTACGCCGGCCGCGCCGCGTCCGCTTCGCCCGCCGTAGGCTACCTGGCCAAGCACCAGGAACAGCACAAGGCGCTGCTGGAGCAGGCTTTCGGCGCTCGCAAAGGCTTCATGCTGACCAAATAACGCACCCCAAATTTTAAATACGGAAAATATAATCATGGCACTTACCGACGTTCTGGTTCCCCAACTCTCTGAATCCATCTCCGAAGCCACTTTGCTGGAGTGGAAAAAACAACCTGGTGAAATGGTCCAGGCTGACGAAATCCTGATCGAAGTCGAAACCGACAAAGTCGTGCTGGAAGTTCCCGCCCCTGCCTCGGGCGTGCTGAGCGAGATCGTCAAAGCCAATGGCAGCACCGTGACCTCCGGTGATGTATTGGCTCGTATCGACACCGAAGGCAAGGCCAGCGCTGCCGCTCCAGCCGCTGCCGCTGAAGCCGCTCCTGCGGCTGCACCTGCAGCCGCTCCCGCCGCTCCTGCTGCATCGGTATCGTCCGTAGCATCGCCTGCGGCCGCCAAGATCCTGGCTGAAAAAGGCGTGGAAGCCAGCTCCGTGGAAGGCTCCGGCCGTGGCGGTCGCATCACCAAGGGTGACGCACTGCAAGCCAACACCGCGTCCGCCAGCAAGCCTGCCGCCGCTCCCGTGGCTCCTCCTACCCTGTCCCTGGATGGTCGTCCAGAACAGCGCGTACCGATGAGTCGCCTGCGTGCCCGTATCGCCGAGCGTCTGTTGCAGTCGCAGTCCGAAAACGCCATGTTGACTACGTTTAACGAAGTCAACATGCAGGCGGTGATGGATCTGCGTAAAAAGTACAAAGACCAGTTCGAGAAAGAGCACGGCGTCAAGCTGGGTTTCATGTCCTTCTTCGTGAAAGCCGCAGTGGCTGCTTTGAAGAAGTACCCCGTGTTGAACGCCTCGGTAGATGGCAAAGACATCATCTATCACGGCTACTTTGACATTGGTGTAGCGGTTGGTAGCCCACGCGGTCTGGTGGTGCCTATCCTGCGCAACGCCGACCAGTTGAGCATTGCTGAAATCGAACAGCAGATTGCTGATTTCGGCGCCCGTGCTCGTGACGGCAAGCTGACTCTGGAAGAGATGACAGGCGGCACTTTCTCGATCTCCAACGGTGGCGTGTTCGGCTCCATGCTGTCCACTCCCATCATCAACCCACCACAGTCCGCCATTCTGGGCATTCACGCCACCAAGGATCGCGCCGTTGTGGAAAATGGTCAGATCGTGGTTCGCCCCATGAACTACCTGGCCATGTCCTACGACCACCGCATCATCGACGGCCGCGAAGCCGTTCTGGGTCTGGTGGCCATGAAGGAAGCCCTGGAAGATCCACAGCGTTTGCTGTTGAACGTCTAAGCACGTGGTAGTTCCGGTCTAGTATGTTTACGGCCAAGTGCTTGCTTCTAAGCCTTGGCCGGCTTTGTTTAAGGCCCTGGGGGCTGGTTTTTCCGGCCTGACTGCTTCCCGTCTGACTCGCAGACGGTCCAGTGCGCCTTTTCACATTTATGGGATTTTTTTATGGCTAAGCAATTTGATGTTGTCGTGATTGGTGCGGGCCCTGGTGGCTACATCGCCGCCATCCGTGCGGCTCAACTGGGTATGAGCGTTGCTTGTGTGGACGCCTGGTCGACCGCTGAAGGCAAGCCCGCTCCTGGCGGCACCTGCACGAACGTGGGTTGCATTCCTTCCAAGGCCTTGCTGCAATCGTCTGAGCATTTCGAGCACGCCAATCTGCACCTGGCCGAGCACGGTGTGGACGTCAAGGGCGTATCGCTGAACCTGGACAAGCTGATCGGTCGCAAAGATGTGGTCGTCAAGCAAAACAACGATGGCATTTTGTACCTGTTCAAAAAGAACAAGGTGACTTTTTTTCACGGCACCGCCTCCTTTGGCGCCAAAGTGGATGGCGGCTGGTCCGTGAACGTAGCCGGTGCCAATGCTGAAGAGCTGGTTGCCAAAAACGTCATCATTGCGACCGGTAGCTCGGCCCGTGCCTTGCCCGGTGCCGAGTTCGACGAAGAACAAATTCTGTCCAACGATGGCGCATTGCGTCTGCCCAAGGTACCCAAGAAGCTGGCCGTGATTGGCGCCGGCGTGATTGGTCTGGAGCTGGGCAGCGTGTGGCGTCGTCTGGGTGCTGAAGTGACCATTCTGGAAGGGGCTCCCGAGTTCTTGTCCGCTGTGGATCGCGACGTTGCCAAGGAAGCATTGAAGGCTTTCACCAAACAAGGTCTGAAGATCAACGTGGGCGTGAAAGTGGGCGAAATCAAAAAGTCCGCCAAACAGGTCACCATCAACTACGTGGATGCAGCTGGCGCCGAGCAAAAACTGGAAGCCGACAAGCTGATCGTCTCCATTGGCCGTGTTCCTAACACCGCCGGCCTGGGCGCGGAAACCATCGGTCTGAAGCTGGACGAGCGTGGCTTTGTGATTGTGGACGAGGATTGCGCGACCAGCCTGCCCGGTATCTGGGCAGTGGGTGACGTGGTTCGTGGTCCTATGCTGGCGCACAAGGCGGAAGAAGAAGGGGTGGCCGTGGCCGAGCGTCTGGCTGGTCAGCAGCCGCATGTCAACTTCGACACCGTGCCTTGGGTTATCTACACCTCGCCCGAGATCGCCTGGGTTGGCAAGACCGAACAGCAACTGAAGACGGACGGCCGTGCTTACCGCGCTGGCAGCTTCCCCTTCCTGGCTAACGGCCGTGCCCGCGCACTGGGTGATACAACCGGCTTTGTGAAGGTTCTGGCGGATGCCAAGACCGATGAGGTCTTGGGTGTCCACTTTGTGGGTCCTGTGGCTTCCGAACTGGTGGCTGAAGCGGTTGCCATCATGGAATTCCGTGGCGCATCCGAAGATATCGCCCGTATTTGCCATGCACACCCAACCCTGTCCGAAGCTCTGAAAGAAGCGGCTCTCGCAGTGGATAAGCGCGCTCTGAACTTCTGATAGACTTTCAGGGTGTTGTGGGAAAAGGGCGGGCACAGTCTCGCCCTTTTTTTCGCCACCAAAGGCTGTTCACGTCAGTCTGGCAGGGCTGGCATGTGTGTGATGGTGACCGCGCTGCAAGGCTCAGGGCCTGCCTTAATAGCCGTGCTGCGGCGGGCCGCAGCGCAGGCTGGCAGATCACTACCTGTCCTGGACAGGTTCTTTTATTTTCAGTGCTATGAATGTTCGCGAGTATTATCATCAGGCCCTAGCAGAAAAAGGCTACCGTGCCGACCAGGCGCAAGAGCAGGCTATTGAGCGGCTGCAACGCTATTACGACGAGTGGGTGGCCTATCGCAAGATGCGATCCAGCGCCTTGCGCCGTATGTTCTCCCGCCCGGAGGTGCCGCGTGGGGTGTACTTATGGGGAGGCGTAGGACGTGGCAAGAGCTTCCTGATGGACGCTTTCTACCTGACAGTGCCGCTCAAGCGCAAAACCCGGATTCACTTTCATGAATTCATGCGCGGCGTGCACAAAGAGCTCAATCAGGTCAAGGGCATGAGCGACCCGCTGGACGAGGTCGCCAAACGTATCGCCAAGCGTTATCGCCTGATCTGTTTTGACGAGTTCCATGTTTCGGACGTGGCTGACGCCATGATTCTGTACAAGCTGCTGCTGGGCTTGTTCGAGCGCGGCACATCCTTTGTGATGACGTCCAACTACGAGCCCTCCACGCTGTATCCGGAAGGTCTGCACCGCGACCGCATTCTGCCCGCCATTGCGCTGATCCAGAAGAACATGGATATCATGAACGTGGATACCGGCGTGGATTACCGTCGTCGTGCGCTGGAACAGGTGAAAACCTATCTGACGCCCTTGGGGCCGGAGACCACCGCAGAGCTGCAATCCATGTTCACCGCCCTGTCTGACACGGCTCCTCAAGAGCCTGTGCTCAGTATCGAAAATCGGGATGTGAAAGCGGTGGCCTTGTCCGGCTCGGCCGTGTGGTTCGATTTCGAAACCCTGTGCGTGAGCCCACGCTCACAGAACGACTATCTGGAACTGGCCAATCGTTTCCAGACTGTGATCCTGTCCGATGTTCCCCGTATGACGGCCCGTGATGCTTCTGCCGCACGGCGTTTCACCTGGCTGGTCGATGTTTTTTACGACCACAAGGTCAAGTTTATTATGTCCGCGGCGGTGCCCGAGGAACAGTTGTATGTGGATGGCCCCATGGCTAATGAATTTCACCGTACTGTCTCGCGGTTGATGGAAATGCAATCGCGCGAGTACCTGGAGTCAGAACGGCGCCAGGCAGTTATTTTGTAGGAATGGGGTGCGGCCCTGGCCCGGGCACCTGATTCCTGACCCTGACACGTAGTTTTATAAGCGTATTTTTTATCATGACGACACGAGTACTGACCGGTGTTACCACAACCGGTATTCCACATCTGGGTAATTATGCTGGCGCGATTCGTCCCGCCATCCGTGCTAGCCAACAAGCCGATGTCGACGCCTTTTTCTTCATGGCCGATTACCATGCCCTGATCAAATGCGACGATCCAGAGCGCGTGGCCATCTCGCGCCGTGCGATTGCCGCGACGTGGCTGGCCTGCGGCCTGGATGTGGAAAAAGTAACGTTCTACCGTCAATCTGATATTCCCGAGATTCCAGAGCTGGCCTGGATGCTGGGGTGTGTGACCGGCAAAGGCCTGATGAACCGTGCCCATGCCTATAAAGCCGCCGTGGACAAGAATGAGCTGGCGGGGGCCGAGCCTGATGATGGCGTGACCATGGGGTTGTTCAGCTACCCCGTGCTGATGGCGGCCGATATTTTGATGTTCAATGCACACAAAGTGCCAGTGGGCCGCGATCAGGTCCAGCATTTGGAAATGGCCCGTGATATCGCCAAGAGCTTCAACCATCTGTATGGTCGTGGCCAAGAGCTGTTTGTGTTGCCCGAAGTGCAGGTCGAAGAAGACGTGGCACTCTTGCCCGGTCTGGACGGGCGCAAGATGTCCAAGAGCTACGACAACACGATCCCGTTGTTCGAAGGTGGCGCCAAGGCATTGAAGGCAGCCATTGCCCGCATTGTGACGGACTCCAAAGGCCCGGGCGAGCCTAAAGATCCGGATGATTCGCACCTGACAGCCTTGTACAAGGCATTTGCGACACCTGAGCAGACTCAAGCCTTCCGGCAGCAGTTGATCGAGGGCATGGCCTGGGGCGAGGCCAAGGATGCCTTGCACCAGTTGCTGGAAGCCATGATTGCTCCCATGAGGGATCGTTACGAAGCCCTGATGGCTCGTCCTCAAGACATTGAAGACCTGTTGCAAGTTGGCGCCCGTAAGGCCCGTGCCTATGCAACGCCTTTTATCCATGAATTGAAAGCCGCGGTTGGCTTGCGTGACCCATTGAGCGTGACGGCCGTCAAAACGGAATCCAAGGCTCGCAAAGCTCGCTTCGTGAACTTCCGCGATGAGGATGGTACTTTCCGTTTCCGCCTGCAAGACGCTGCCGGTCAAGCCTTGTTTCTGTCCCGCTCCTATGCGGACCCCAAGCAGGCCGGTGTAGCGATCAAGGCCTTGCAGACGGCGGCATTTGATGAGGTGGTCAGGCAAGAGGGCTCGGAACTGCAGATTCATTGCGCAGGGGAAGAAGTCGCGCGGGTATCGGTCGATCAGCGTGACGCCGTCCACGCCGCTTTGGACTCGATGCGGGACTAGCAGGGATGATGCGCTGCAGGGTTGATCCCTCCTTGGGATGGAGTCTGCAGCTGCCCTGATGTCGGGTTTTATGTCCCGTCCTGACGAGCCAACGCCTCAAGCTACTGGTGCATGCGCATAAAAGCGCTTGACGAGGGTGAGGTTCAGCCAGGGCTGGGAGTGATGTGCGGCTGGCGCAAAACATCGAGCCCTGCATGAATGCTCACGCAGGGCTCGCTACTTTTGTTCAGATTGTGCACCTAGTCTTTATTCTGCCGCCTGGGCTGGTATGTCCAGCTGCTCGCAGAGCGTCAGAATTTCGTCCAGGTGCTCACGTTTGACGACGATCAGCTGGAACTCCTCGTCATAGCTCTGGGCAAACTCCAGCAGACAGTAGGAGGGGTGAAACTCCTGCAACTGTTCATTCGCCCACTGAAAAAAGCCGTCCACATCCTGGAAAGGCATGTCGTCGTAAGGAAAAGCGGGCAGGTCCCGGCTTTCAAAAGCGGCCAGAATCTCTTCCCACAGCTCATCGACGGTATCGGCTAGTGCCAGATAGTCATCCAGCTCGTAGCTGATGGCCAGGACCAGAGCGCCATCCGGATCATGTTCCATCAGGTTCTGGGCATGCTTGCCATAGGCCTCACCCATCGCCGCTGTACTGGCGCTGGCAGCCAGAACGGTCTGGCTGATGGCTGCAATCTCCTGCTCCTCCTGATCAAATCCGGTCAGCAGATTGAGCAGACGCGTCAGTTGGGAAAGGCGCTCGGTCTCAGTCATGGCTTATCTCCGAAGTTTGCTAAAGGCCGCTGCCATGGCACCTGTTGGTGCCGGTTCAGCTTGCCGGTTGGGGCGATTGTTTCCGGAACGGCGCTGGGGAGCGTTGCTTGTGCTGTTGGAACCACGCACCGGGGCGCTGTCGTCGTTCAGGCGCATGGTCAAACCAATACGCTTGCGGGCTACATCCACTTCCTGGACTTTAACCTTAACCGTCTGACCTACGCGAACCACATCGCGTGGATCTTTCACAAAGGTGTCCGACAGGGCGGAGATATGCACCAGGCCATCCTGATGGACACCCACATCCACAAAGGCACCAAAGTTGGCCACATTGGTGACCACGCCTTCCAGAATCAGACCGGGCGTCAGGTCATTCAGGGAGTTGATGCCTTCCTGGAATTTGGCGGTTGTAAATTCAGGGCGTGGGTCACGACCGGGCTTTTCAATTTCGTTAAAAATATCACGCACGGTGGGTAAACCAAAGCGCTCATCCGTAAAGTCCGAGGGAGACAGGCCTTTGAGGGCGCCTGATTTACCCATGACATCGCTGGCCTGGGCCTGTAAGCGCTCCAGAATACGAGCGGCAACCGGGTAGGCTTCGGGGTGAACGGCAGACGCGTCCAGGGGGTTGGCTGCGCCGGGAATACGCAAGAAGCCCGCTGCCTGCTCAAACGCTTTCTCGCCGAATCGGGGTACTTCGCGCAATTGTTTGCGGCTCTGGAAAGCCCCGTTCTCGTCACGCCAGGCCACGATGTTTTTGGCCAGAGTGTTGTTCAGCCCCGAAACCCGGGCGAGCAGGGGAGCAGAAGCAGTGTTCACGTCCACCCCGACTGCGTTCACACAATCCTCGACTACCGCATCCAGACTGCGGGCCAGCTCGCGTTGGTTGACATCGTGCTGGTACTGCCCGACACCAATGGATTTGGGGTCGATCTTGACCAGCTCGGCCAGGGGGTCTTGCAGGCGGCGGGCGATGGAGACGGCACCACGCAGGCTGACGTCCATATCAGGAAATTCCTGGGCAGCCATTTCCGAAGCAGAGTACACCGATGCCCCTGCCTCGGACACGACGACGCGGGTCAGTGGCAGTTGCGGGAAGGCCGCCTGAAGGTCGGCCACCAGTTTTTCTGTTTCACGCGACGCTGTGCCGTTGCCAATGGCTACCAGTTCAACTTGGTGACGGGTAGCCAGACCGGCCAGGGTGCGAATTGCCCCTTCGCGGTCGCGACGAGGCTCAAAGGGGTAGACGGTGGCGGTATCCAGTACCTTGCCGGTGGCATCGATCACAGCGGCTTTGACGCCGGTACGAATGCCAGGGTCCAGGCCCAGAACGGCTTTATTGCCCGCGGGGGCGGCCAAGAGTAAATCGCGCAGGTTGGCGGCAAACACGCGGGTGGATTCCTGCTCGGCTTGTTCGCGCAGACGACCAATCAGCTCGGATTCAAACGCCGTCAGCAACTTGACGCGCCAGGTCCAGCGGCAGACCTCGGCCAACCAGTGATCCCGTGGGCTGGCGTCGGCGGAAAAGTCAGCGCCAATATCGGTCAGTTCCGCCACTTTCAGCACACAAGGGTGCGGCAAAAGCTGATCCTGTTCGGGGTTCAGGCCCAGGCGCAGGTCCAGCGCACCTTGCTGACGACCGCGCAACAAAGCCAGTACGCGGTGAGAAGGTAGTTGGCGCAGCGCTTCGTTAAAGTCGAACCAGTCGCGGAATTTGTCACCTTCCTGTTCCTTGCCTTCGGCAACCTTGGAGTACAGGTGGGCGGACTTCCACAGATAGTCGCGCATGGCTTCCAGCAGATCGGCCTGTTCAGCAAAGCGCTCGGCCAAAATGTCGCGGGCGCCGTCCAAAGCGGCCTTGGCTGTGTCGATTTTGGCCTCGGCATTCAGGTAGCCTTCGGCCAGGGCCAGTGGATCGGCCTCTTTTTGGGCCAGAATGGCGTCTGCCAGCGGCTCCAGACCCGCTTCGCGGGCAATTTGGGCACGGGTGCGACGCTTGGGCTTGTAAGGGGCGTACAAGTCTTCCAGACGCTGCTTAGTGTCCGCTGCCAAAATGGCCTGTTCCAGCTCAGGCGTCAGTTTTTCTTGCTGGCGGATCGATTCCAGAATGGCATGACGACGCGATTGCATATCGCGCAAATAGATCAGGCGCACTTCCAGATCGCGCAGGACATTATCGTCCAGGCCACCGGTGGCTTCCTTGCGGTAACGGGCAATAAAAGGGACCGTGGCCCCGTTGTCCAAGAGCTCGACCGTGGCGGCGGCTTGTTGGATGCGGATGTTCAGTTCAGAGGCCAGTAGCGCCAGAATCTGTTGGTGATCCTGTTGCTGGGCGAGGGTTTCCACAGTCATTTCAGTTATGGGTCCATCGTTGTAAAAGGGTCTGCAAGCGCCGCATTTTGCCATAAAGACCGGCAGCGACCCAGAATTGGCAGGTATCATCTTGTATGTATTCCACTGTGATTGTAGACAGTTCTGTCTTTCATCACCTCACCCTTAGCGGTTTTGCCCCATGTTGTTGCAGGATTATTCCGATATATTTTCCCCTCAGGGCCCCCTGGCAGGGTCTGTCTCGCACTATCGTCCGCGGCAGGCTCAGCTGGAGCTGGCCCAAGCCATCAGCGAAACGGTCGCCGACTCCGGCGTGCTGATCGCCGAGGCCGGTACAGGAACGGGCAAGACCTGGGCCTATCTGGTGCCTGTGTTCATGCAAGGGGGCAAAGCGCTGGTCTCGACCGGCACGCGCACCTTGCAGGATCAATTGTTCCGGCGCGACATTCCCCACTTGCGCAAGGCGCTGGCCCTGCCGGTGGATGTGGCCTTGCTCAAGGGGCGCAGCAACTATGTTTGCCATTACCATCTGGAGCGCCTGGGGCAGGACGACCGAGCCCTGAAGTCCCGTGCGGAGATCGCGTATCTGCGAGCCATCCAGCTTTTTACCGAGCGCAGTCGTAGTGGCGACAAAGGCGAACTGGCCGAAGTCCCTGAGGATGCGGACATCTGGCATCGGGTCACGTCCACACGAGATAATTGCCTGGGGCAGGATTGCCCCTTTGTACGTGACTGTTTCGTGATGAAAGCGCGCCGCCATGCTCAGGATGCCGATGTGGTGGTGGTGAATCATGCCTTGTTCATGGCCGACTTGGCCCTGCGCGAAGAGGGTGTGACGGATTTGCTGCCCAGCGTGGATCTGGTGGTGTTTGACGAAGCCCACCAATTGCCCGACGTGGCCACCCGTTTTCTGGGTAGTAGCGTGTCCTTGTACCAATTGACCGATTTGTGTCGGCAGATTGAAGCGGCAGGTCTGGCCCAGGCGCGCGAGACCGTGGACTGGAGTCAGGTCGCCCGCAAGTTGGAGCAAGCCGCTCGGGATTTGCATTTGCGAACCGCGTCGCTGGCGGCTCAAGGTGGCCGTGCAACGTTCCAGGCCTTGCCCGAGCCGGAGCTGTTTGATGAAGCGCTGGAGCATTTGCTGGAAACCTTCGACAAGGTCATCAAGATGCTGGCCATGGTGGCGGAGCGGCATCCTGATCTGGCCGCGGCTCATAAAAGCGCCTTGGACTTGCGGGCGCGTTTGTTTCAGTGGAGCCAGCCGGATCGTCAGGGGCGCCATGCCTACCTGCCTGAAAGTGAAAAAGAGCAGGACCAGCCCGATGAGTTTGTCCGTTGGGTCGAAAGTGGCCAGCACTATTTGCGTTTGCACAGTGCTCCTTTATCGGTGGCCAAGATTTTTTCGCGCTACAGAGGCAAGGAGCAGTCCTGGGTGCTGACCTCGGCCACCTTGTCGGTGCATGGCGATTTCAACCACTTCAAGCGACAGCTCGGTTTGTTTGATGCTCGCACCGAAGCCTGGGCTTCACCGTTCGACTATCCGAATCAGGCACTGTTTTATGTGCCCAGCACCTTGCCGCTTCCCAGTCATCCGAATTTCAATCAGGCTTTCGTGGATGCGCTCATCCCCCTGATCAAGGCCGGGCAGGGCGGGGTGCTGGTGCTGTGCACCACCTTGCGTTCGGTGGAGCGAATCGCTGAGATGTTGCGGGATCGATTCGATCGGGAAGACATTGAGCGTAACGTGCTGCGCCAGGGAGAGCGATCGCGGCAAGTGCTGCTGGATGAGTTCCGGGCGCGTGGCAATGCGGTGCTGGTGGGCAGCGCCAGTTTCTGGGAAGGGATTGACCTGCCCGGTGATGCACTGACTCTGGTGGCAATCGACAAACTGCCCTTTGCGCCACCTGATGATCCCGTGCTGGAAGCGCGTATCAAGGAGTGCAAGGATCGAGGTGGTAATCCCTTTATGGAATACCAACTGCCAGAAGCCGCGATTGCCTTGAAACAAGGAGCAGGGCGCCTGATCCGTACCGAGCGCGACTGGGGCGTGTTGATGGTGGGTGACACCCGTATTGTCGAGAAACCCTACGGCAAATTGCTGTGGCGGGGTTTGCCACCCTTTGCCCGTACTCGTGATCCTGCCCGTGCTCTGGCGTTTCTGCGGGAGCAGAAAGCCCGGCGGCAAAGCGAGGAAGTGACGGATGTCTCGATGCAAGATGGCCCGGCGCAGCGCTGACGGCGCCATTAAGGAGCTGCTTCCGTACACCCGTTCATAGATCAAGATAATGCTGGAGGTCGGTTGTTTGGCCGATTTCCAGTTTAGTCGGGTGCTTGTTTCCAGAGGCAAGAAACGCTTTTGTTTTCTGAGTACAATGACGGCTATGGCTACCCTTGCTTACTTCACATTGGAACCGCTGGATTACCGGGGCGCAGCCATGCCTCGCGGACACTTCCACTCCGTTACACCGCCCTAAGTGGCACTAGCGCTGCAAGAGCGCTCTCTTCTTGTCCCCTACCTGTTTGACTGGTCTGTAGCTATCCATCGCTACGGGCTTGCTCCTGTTTGCCTTGCACGTTCTGCCCTTGTTTGTGGAGTAGGGCGTTGTGAGCGCGTCTATCCCTTGTTTGCTAAGGGCAGTGTTCATGTTTATTGAAAAAATGAGAACGGAGTGGTTCTCCAACGTTCGGGGTGATTTGCTGGCTGGTCTGGTGGTGGCCTTGGCCCTTATTCCTGAAGCGATCGCATTTTCCATTATTGCCGGAGTCGATCCTAAAGTCGGTCTGTATGCCTCTTTCTCTATCGCCACGCTTATTGCTTTTGTTGGCGGGCGACCCGGGATGATTTCGGCAGCGACCGGGGCGATGGCCTTAGTGATGGTGACCTTGGTGAAAGAGCATGGGCTCGACTATCTGTTGGCTGCAACCATTCTGGCAGGAGTACTGCAAATGTTGGCTGGGTTTTTACGCCTCGGCCAGCTTATGCAGTTTGTCTCTCGGTCGGTTATCACGGGCTTCGTCAACGCGTTGGCTATCTTGATTTTTATGGCCCAATTGCCAGAGTTAAGCAATGTCGCCTGGCCCGTTTATGCGATGACTGCGGCAGGTCTGCTTATCATTTATGGATTGCCTTATTTCACCAAGGCGGTGCCTTCGCCCTTGGTGGCCATTGTTGTTCTAAGTATTGTGTACATGGTTTTGGAACTGGATATCCGTACCGTCGGCGATATGGGAGCCTTGCCGGACAGTTTGCCCAGTTTTTTGATCCCACAGGTTCCCTGGACGTGGGAGACCGTGCAAATTGTCTTTCCTTATTCTGCCACCCTATGTGTCGTGGGCCTGCTCGAATCATTGATGACGGCCACCATTGTGGACGATATGACCGACACCACGAGTAACAAGGATAGAGAGTGTGTCGGTCAAGGTATTGCCAATATCGCTACGGGTTTTGTGGGAGGCATGGCTGGTTGCGCCATGATTGGTCAGTCAGTGATCAACGTGAAATCCGGTGGCCGCGGTCGCCTGTCCACCTTAACGGCGGGTGTGGTGCTCTTGATACTGGTTGTGTTCCTGGGGGAGTGGGTGAAGCAGATACCTATGGCGGCCCTGGTCGCTGTGATGGTGATGGTTTCTATCAGCACCTTTAATTGGCGCTCGATCAAGGATCTGGTGGTTCACCCCAAAACATCCAGTGTCGTCATGTTGGCCACGGTGGTGGTAACGGTGGCCACGCATGATTTGGCCAAGGGAGTACTGACAGGCGTTTTGTTTTCTGGCGTGTTCTTTGCACATAAAGTTCGCCGTGTTTTGCAAGTTAGCTCCAGCCTTAGCCAGGATGCCCAGACCCGTACGTATGTCGTGTTTGGGCAGGTGTTTTTTGCTTCTGCAGAGAGCTTTGTTGAGAAGTTCGACTACCAAGAGAAAGTGGCGCGCATTTGCATCGATGTAAGCCAGACACGATTCTGGGACTTAAGCTCGGTCGCAGCGCTGGATCGGGTTGTGCTGAAACTGCGCCGTGGTGGAGCCTATGTCGAGGTGCACGGTTTGGATGCCAGCAGCACGGCGATGGTGGCGCAATTTGCCAGTTATCCCAGAAATAAGGATATGGATTCTGTAAGCGTTCATTAATTGAAACGGCCGGAGCTGGATGCTCCGGCTTTAAGTTTTATGTATTGGCCATTGTTGCTCCTGATTGAAAGTAGTTAGGCTCCGGCTTTCAGTCTTTTACGGCGCTTCATCTACTGAAAATAATCATTCAGGTTTAAACAAAAAACGTAACTGATCGCAGGGTAATCCCCATACTCCATGTCATTGACTCACCAAATCTGACTCATTACCATCGCAACATACAACTATGTATGTTCTAAAACCACTTGTGTTTGGTGATCCGCATGACAAGAGAAAAAGCGTTGCCGCGAGTAATGCGTTTTGACGATTTGGTCTTTCAGCCTCGACAGGAAAAGCCAGAGATGGCGCAGTTGGCGGAGATTGTGGGCGAGGATGACGGTACGCCTCTGGGGGCGGGGTATGCACGTTTGAATCAGGCCCGTATTGAATGGACCGTGCTGTATGACGAGGTCGTGACGGTGATTGAGGGCAGCATGCGCATTCACACCCCTGAGGGCATTCTGGAGGCGGGGCCGCGCGATTGCATCTGGCTGCCTGCTGGCACCCCCTTGATCTATGAAGCAGACTCCGCGCTGATTCATTACTGTCTGCACCCCAGCAACTGGGCCAGCGCACGGGCGGCGACATGAGCATCCAGAACATTACGTGTCTGCCCGAGAACGACAAGACCAATGGCTGGAGTCGCTTGCTGGCTCCCCGCACACCCAAGCCCGCCTTGGCTAACGACGTGCACGCTGACTGGGTGGTCGTCGGTGGTGGCCTGGCCGGCTTGGCCGCAGCCCGTCGCCTGGCAGAGAATCGCCCCGGCGACCGCATCGTTGTGCTGGAAGCGGATCAGGTGGGCGAGGGCGCGCAAGGTCGAAACTCAGGCTTTGCAATTGATAGCCCTCATAACGTCGGCAGTTCCATGGGCGAGCTGGATGCCGCCCGCTCGCATGTACGCCTGGCGCGTACCGCGATTGCTTACTTGAAAACCCAGGTCGAGCGTTACGGCATCGAGTGCGACTGGAGTCCCATCGGGAAGTTCCACGCCGCGGTTTCCGAGGAAGGCGTACGCACAACCTTGAAGCCTACGCTGCAAGTGCTGGAGTCCTTGAAGGAACCGCATGAGTGGCTGGACGGCAAGGCGCTGCACGACAAGCTGGGATTCAAGCATTTCCGCACAGGGATTTATACCCCCGGCACCGTGTTGTTGAACCCGGCTGGTCTGTCGCGTGGTCTGGCCGACAATATGCCTCCCAACGTCACCGTCTACGAAAAAACACCTGTGCTGTCCTTGCAGCAAGGCGATGGCGTCACGCTGGAAACACCCGGTGGCAAGGTTCGTGCAGGCAAGATGATTCTGGCCGTGAACGTCTTTGCGGAGCAGTTCGGTTTTTATAGCGGCAAGCTGATGCCGATGGCGGCTCATGCCAGCTTGACCCGTTGCCTGACGGAAAGCGAACAGCGCGAACTGGGTGGTTTGCCCAGCTGGGGTTTGACGCCCGCCAACGCCTTTGTGGGCATTACCATGCGTCGCACCAATGACCAGCGCATTCTGATTCGTCAGCACATGACATACGCTCCCAGTTTGCGTAGCGATAACGAGAGCCGTCGCCGCGTGCGCATTGAGCACAAAACCCTGTTTGACGAGCGTTTCCCGAATCTGAAGAACGTGGAAATGGAGCACACCTGGACGGGCTTCATCTGTCTGTCCCGTAACGGCTCGCCCGGCTTTGGTCAGGTGGCCCCGCATGTGTATTCCGCAGTGTGTCAGAACGGGGTGGGGCTGACCAAGGGCACGATCTCGGGCATGTTGGTCGCGGATCTGGCTTGCGGTCTGGACAATCCCTTGATTGCCGATATGCAGGCTTTGGGGCAACCCGATGCCTTGCCGCCACGCCCGTTTCTGGATATCGGCGTCCGGGCCCGTTTGGGCTGGGAGCTGTGGCGAAACCGGGCGGAAGCCTGATACTCAAAGTGTGAACAACAAATTTAAAAGAGATACCCAGGAGGAGTTATGAAGCTGTTGAGCAAGACTTTGCTGACTGTGATGTTCAGCCTGAGCGCGGCCACCGCGTCCGCGCAAACCATGCGCATTGCGACGGACTCGGGCGCGCAAGGTTCACCCAGTGGTGATGCCATCGAGAAATGGGCGGCTCTGATTAAAGAAGGCACGCAAGGCGCTTTGTCGCCGCGCGTGTTTTATCAAAACCAGTTGGGTGGTCAGGAGGAGGTGTTCGACCAGCATGTGGCTGGTGACGTGCAGTTGATGCTGAACTGGCCCATGACCTCCTACGACAAGCGCATCGCGGTGATCTATACGCCCTATATGTTCACCACCTGGGAGGAGGCGCTGGCCGCTTATCAACCGGGTGGCTGGCTGAATCAAACCCTGGATGGTGTGTATAAGGAAAATGGCTTGAAGTTTTTTGGCGCCTGGCCTGAAGGGTTCAATGGAGTGGCCACCAAAGGCAAACATGCGCTGACCGTGCAGGACGCCAAAAATATCAAGGTGCGCGTGCCTCCTATCGCCCTGATGCAGCAGTCCGTGCAGGCCATGGGTTACCAGACGGCCGCCATTGATTGGGGTGAAGTGTTTACCTCGATTCAGACCGGCGTGGTCGATGGCGATGCAGCCAACGTCATTTATTACGACTACGAGTACTTCCGGGACACGCTGGATTACTACGTGCGCAGCAAGCAGCAGTTTATTACCGGTGTGCTGTCCATGAACCTGCAGGCCTGGGAGGCCTTGAAGCCCGAGCAGCAGCAAGTCGTTCAGGCTTCGGCCATCGCCATCATGAAGGATCAGTTCGCCAAGGCTCAAGAGACCGACGCGGCAGTGGTCGAGAAATGGAAAGCCTTGGGCAAACACTATATCGAACTTGACAAGGATCAACTGGCCGCGCTGGGAGAGCATGTCCGCGCGCAGGTCTGGCCGTCCATGAAGTCACAGGTAGGCGATAGCATCATGGCGCATATCGAGAAAAATGCCTCGGCGCTGAAGTAAGCAGCGGCGTACAAGGGAGTATGACTGTGAGTGAGGACCTTCCGATCAAGCAAGGCCCGGCCCTGATCGCCCTTCAATGGCTGGCCATTGTGTCCAGCATTGTAGTGGCGGCAGGTTTGGCCTACGTGGTGGCTGCGCGTTATTACCTCCACTGGCCAGCAACCGGTGTCCATACCATTGTGATGGTGGCGGCGATTTGGCTGTACATGACAGGGGCGCTGATCGCCAGCCAGTCCCGTCAGCATCTGGTGGTGGATTACCTGTCCCATCGTTTGAAAACGCCGCGTGCGCGAGCGATTCACCGATTCTGTGTGGCAGTGCTGGTGCTGCTAATTGTGGTGGCCTTTGCCTATTGGACCTTGCGCATGTTCATGTGGGGATCGCGTTTTTCCACCACGATGGCCGAGCTGTCTATCCCTGTCTGGGTTCCTCAGTCAGCTATCGGTCTCAATGCCCTCGGCAGTCTGGCCTATGGCTTGCGTGATGTCTATGAGTCCTGGATGGCCTTGCAACGGGGAGAATATTAATCATGCATGCTGGTTTTTCTGTTCTCCTGCTTTTGTTCCTGCTGGGCGTGGGAGTGCCGGTGGCCTGGTCTTTTGCCGGTACGCTTTTGCTGCTGACCTGGGTGTATGACGTCAATCTGAATACGTTGATGCTGCAGGGTTTTCGCTCTTTGAACTCCTTGGTTCTTCTGGCTTTGCCTTTATTTATCATGGCGGGGTATTTGATGCAGGCCGGCGGGATCGCCCACCGGCTGGTTGGCTTTGCCGAAATGCTGGTCAAGAACCGCCGCGGGGGGATGGGGGCCAGCATGGTCCTGGCTTCCGGGGTGTTCGGAGCCATTTCGGGTACGGCTTCTGCAGCGGTTGCCTCGATCGGAACGATTCTGGTCGACCCCATGGAGCAGCGTGGTTATCCGCGCCCCTATTCAGCGGCCTTGCTGGGAATTTCTTCTTTGCTGGGGATTCTGATCCCACCATCGATCACCATGATCTTGTTTGCGGTTGTCACCCAGCAGTCCGTGGTGGCCTGTTTTGCGGCAACAATTGGTCCCGGGCTGCTCCTGATGGTGGGTTTGATCCTGTTTAATTACGTGGTCGCAGGACGTTGGTTCAAAGAGCAGCCCACGCCACCAGCCTCCGATACAGGCCGTCGTTCTGCATTGGGAAGCCTGCTTTTGGCGATTCCCGCCTTATGCATCCCCGTGCTGATTCTGGGGGGGATTTACGGGGGCGTATTCACGCCAACCGAGGCAGCGGCGGTGGCGGTTGTGCTCGTGATTGGGATTGGCTGCTTTGTGTATCGTGAGCTGACTTTGCGCAAGTTATGCGACAGCTTTGTACGCACGGCCGAGACCACAGGCACGGTCATTCTGATCTTGCTGTTCTCTTTCCTGATTGGCCGTATCCTGGTGGCGCAGGGCGTGCCGCAGGACCTGACAACTTTTGTGACAGGACTGGTCGATAGTCCCATCGGCATTTTGTTGATGGTCAATGTGTTTTTGATTCTGGTGGGGATGATTATCGACGACGTGTCGCTGACCGTTGTCGTCGCTCCCTTGCTTCTGCCTTTGGTAGGCGTGGCGGACGTCAATCCGATTCAGTTTGCCGCCATCGTGGCGTGTGCTGTGATTGTGGGTTCCAACAGCCCGCCCATGGCACCGGTGCTGTACATGTCCTGTCGCATCAGTAAGGTGACAGTCCATCGCTCTTTTGGCCCGGCCATCGCCATGATCGTATTCGTCGCCATTCCGGTTCAATTGATCACTACCTTCGTGCCCGCTGTTTCCTTGGCGTTTCCACGAATGCTGGGTCTGTTATAAGAGGAGCGCCGGTATACTTTGGCGACTAAAGCGACTCTACAAGCAGGCGATATGAGTGATAAGGAACTGATTGAACGGGTGGCCCAGGCCGGGGCCCTGACCGAGCCCAACGTGCATCTGACACGGGCGGACTGGCTGGAAGCCGCTATCCGCCTGTTCGTGCAGGAAGGGGTGGAGGCCGTGCGTATCACCCGGCTGGCGCAGCTTATGGCCGTCACGCGAGGCAGTTTTTACTGGCATTTCAAGGACAGGGACGACCTGCTGGACGGGCTGGTTGGTTTTTGGGAGCAAAAGAACATGCGTTCCACCATGCTGGCGCTGGAGAACGTGGACAATTTGCAAGATGGCATGTTGTCCCTGTTCTCCACCTGGCTGGACGTGTCCCGTTTTGAGCCGGGTCTGGATATGGCCATGCGGGATTGGGCAAGGCGCTCCGAGCGGGTGCGGCAAGCCGTCGCGCGGGCGGACAAGGCCTGCATGAACGCCTTGGCCAATTTCTTCCAGCGCATGGGTGTGGAAGAGATCGAAGCCCAGACCCGAGCCCGGACCACGTATTTTTGCCAGATAGGCTATTACCTGATTGGTCTGCAAGAGGATCTGGAGGACCGGATGGTGTATTTGAACGACACCATGAAAATCCTCGGAGGCCAAGCCTTAGACCCGGCCAAGGCCGAGGCTTTTGCCGAGCGCATGTATAGCGTGCAAAAGGACAATGCCAGGAAAGAGCGGTGATACTTAGGATGCTCTGGAGCCAGTGGGGGGATGGGCGGACTCGGATGGCCGCCAGGGCACGGAGCTATCTGATGGATAGTCTTATTGATAGTCCTTGCTCGGATGATTAGGACAACACAAGCTGGCAGGGAACATCAGTTTGAAGGTAGAAAAAAACTAAAAGGGCCGAATCCTGGATGGGATTTGGCCCTTTTTTGGGTTGCGTTCTGCGAGACGTTTTATTGTCGCCTCACAAAGGCAGCGCGTATTGTGCGCTGCTTTGCTTCAAGGCTTAGAACCAGTTGATCGGGTTCCAGTAATTCACCTTGGAATCCAGCCCTTCCTTGAAGTACTTCGAGTCAGGGAAGTTTTCGTCCATCACCCGCTTGGTGGTGTCGCGCAGTTCGGTCTGACCCAACTTGTCGTAGGACAGGTACATCAAGTACAGCGCACGTTCAGCAATGGGCACGCCTTTGAAGTCGGTAATGACGGTCTGTGCACGGTTTACGGCCGCCACGTACGCCCCACGCTTGTAGTAGTACTCAGCCACGTGTACTTCGTTCTGTGCGATGGTGCTGACCAGCCAGGTCAGCCGCTTGGCTGCATCGGGCGCGTAACGGCTGTTAGGGTAGCGTTGCAGCAGATCGTTAAAGGCTTCGTAGGACTCACGCAGACCTTTGGGGTCACGCTCGCTGGGGTCCTGCTGGGTGATATTGGACAGGGCCGCACTGGGAGGCGTAAAAGAAATCAGCCCTTTCAGGTACAACATGTAATCGGTGCCAGGGTGGCTGGGGTATTGCTTCTGAAAGCGGTCAATTGCCGCTAGGGCCTTGGCAGGCTCGTCGTCCTTCCAGTTGATGTAGGCTTGGTCGATCAGCGATTGCTGTGCATAGGTGCCAAAGGGATAGCGGGACTCGACGGCTTCCAGGCGGGTACGCGCGTCTTTCCAGTTGCCGGCCGCCATCTCTTCACGGGCGTCTTTATACAAGCGCTCGGCGGTCCAGCCCGAGGTAGGGTCAACTTCTTTTTTGGTAGTGCCGCAGCCAGCAAGCAATGTGGCAGCCAGCATTAATGCGGCTACTTGGGCCAGCTTGGTACCACGAATACGTGGCAAGTTCAGGTTCATGCGAGTCACAAAAGCGTCCTTGGTGTTAGCATTGCTGCTCAATTATATGATTTGTCGCCATGCCTGACACAGATACTGAAAAAGATAGTGTTGTTTCTTCCGACGCACTGCGTTTTATCCTTCCCATCTCCGCGTCTCCCGATCGTCTGGACAAGACTTTAGCGCGTTTGCTGCCGCAGCATTCGCGCAGCCGTCTGCAGTCCTGGGTCGAGAGCGGGCATGTGCTTGTCAACGGCCAGGTGGTCAAGGTCAAGCATACGGTTTATCCCGGTGACATCGTTCAGGTCTGGGAGCAACAGGCACCCGAAGACATGGCGTTCGAGCCCGATGACGTGGACTTTGAAATTGTGGCTCAAAGCGATTCCTGGCTGGTGGTTAACAAGCCGGTAGGTCTGGTCACGCACCCGGGCGCGGGTAACTGGCGCGGCACCTTGCTCAATGGTCTGCTGTTTCGCTTTCCCGCTTTGCGTCAGGTGCCCCGTGCCGGTGTCGTGCACCGGCTGGACAAAGATACGTCCGGCTTGCTGGTTGTCGCTCGCACGGAAGTTGCTCAAACCCACTTTGTCCGACAATTGCAAGAGCGTAGCATGGGACGCCAGTATCTGGCCCTGGTTCATGGCGTATTGCCGGGTCAAGGTTCGGTTGAGGAGCCCATCGGGCGTGACTTGCGCGTTCCCGTACGCATGAGTACCGGGCCCTCTGTCGCTCCCAAGCCGGCAGTAACGCATTATCAGATGCTGCGTCAGGGCTATGCCGGTGACGAGGCGGTGACCGAGGTGGCGTGTCGCTTGGAGACAGGGCGTACCCATCAGATCCGGGTCCACCTGAGTTCGATCAAGCACCCCTTGCTGGCCGATACGCTTTATGGCGGTCGGGCCGTGGCGGGCGCGCAGCGTCAAATGTTGCACGCTCATGTGCTGGAGTTTGAGGACCCCGATACCGGCGAGCGTCGTCGCTTTTCGGCCGAGCCACCGGCTGATTATCAATCTGTTGCAGAGACGATTGAATGGCACACGCACAGCTGATTCCTACGGTTGGCGGCCCCGAACAAGCGGGACTGCTTTATTTCTGTACGACTCGTGCCGGTGGTGTCAGCCAGGGCGAGCGGGAAAGCCTGAACCTGGGGCTGAATACGGGTGATGATCCGCAGCGGGTGCAGGCCAATCGTCAGCGTATGGTGGACTTTTTGGGCGTAGAGCCGATCTGGCTGGCGCAAGTTCATGGCACGGATGTGCTGGATGCCGATCAGGATCTTTTACCCGCCGAGCCTCGGCAGTTTGACGCCGCCGTCACTACCCGTAGCGACCGCACGCTGGCTATCTTGACGGCCGACTGCCTGCCCGTCGTGATCTGGGACGAGCAAGCCCGGGTCGTGGGGGTTGCTCATGCCGGTTGGCGTGGCTTGCAGGCCGGGGTGCTGGAGCGAACCTGGCAGGCGATGGTAAGGCGCTGCCCGCAAGCGGGTTCCTGGCAGGCCTGGATTGGGCCGGCCATCAGCCAGAAGCACTTTGAGGTGGGGCAGGAGGTGTTTGATGCCTATGTCCGGGCGGACCCTGAATTGGCTACTTTTTTTTATGCGGGAAAGCATCCCGGCAAATGGCAGGCAGATTTGCCCGCCATTGCGCGCCATCGCTTGGAACAATTGAGTCCGGGCGCCATGAAGGTGCATCTAAGTGGCTTGTGCACGTTCGAGGATGATGCGCGGTTTTACTCCTATCGCCGTTCGCCGCAAACGGGCCGACAAGTCACCATTGCGCGTCTGGCCCATCGCTAGCCGTTTTTTGTTCCTACGCACTATGAAAAGCAGGCTTTGGTTTCAGTTGATGGTGTGTCAGCCTAATTAATTACCCCAATTGACTGGGTTTGCGACGAACGTCATGCTCTAAGCGTATTTGCAATTCGTTTACAGGTGGCAGATGTCGAGTAACAACCGTGCTTTTCAAGGTTTTGGCAAACCGATCGATGCCGCCCGCTGTGCTGAATTGCAAGCCCATTACCTGCAGCAGTGGCAGAATTTGTGGGAACAGGCCCAGCGTGGCGACTTGCCCCCGGCGAAAGACAGACGGTTTGCCGATGCCGCTTGGCAGAACAATCCTACCGCCCTGTTCAATGCCCATGTCTGGCAACTGAGTGTTCAGGCCATGAACGATATGCTCGGTCTGATGGAGCTGGATGAGGCCCAGCACGAGCGTCTGAGCTTTTCCACCATGCAGTGGGCCGAGGCCATGTCGCCCAGCAACTACCTGATGCTCAATCCCCAGGCCCTGCAGACCATGATGGATACTGGCGGCCAGTCGGTCCTGGAGGGCATGTCCAATTTTATGGAGGACTGGCAAAAAGGACGTTTGACGCAAACGGATGAAAGCCAGTTTCAGCTTGGGGTTAACGTGGGCACCACGCCTGGTGCCGTGGTGTTTCAAAACGATATCTTTCAGTTGATCCAGTACGCGCCCACCACCGCGATGGTGCATGCCGTGCCGTTGCTGATCGTGCCACCGTGCATCAACAAATTCTATATTCTGGATTTGCAGCCTGAGAATTCCTTTGTGCGTCACGCCCTGGATCAGGGCTTGACCGTATATCTGATGTCCTGGCGAAATCCTCAGCCTACCGATGAGCCCCATATTCATGCCCTGAGCTGGCAGGATTATCTGGAGCAAGGCGTGCTCGAGGCGGTTCGTGTCAGTCAGGAGCTATCGGGGCAGGACAAGATCAATACGCTGGGTTTTTGCATCGGAGGCACCTTGCTGGCCAGCGCGTTGGCGCTGGCGCGTGCCAAAGGGCAGGAGCCAGCCGCGTCCATGACCCTGCTGACCACCATGCTGGACTTTAGCGATGTCGGCATGCTCAACGTCTTTATTGACGAGGCGCAGGTTGCCTTTCGGGAGTGGCAGTTGGGGCAGGGGGGATTGCTCAATGCCCGTGAACTAGCCAGTACCTTTTCGTTTTTGCGTCCCGCCGAACTGGTTTGGAATTATGTGAGTAGTAATTATTTGCAGGGCAAGAAGCCGCCTGCGTTTGATTTGCTGTATTGGAACTCTGATGGCACGCATCTGCCCGGTCCTTTTTTTACCTGGTATCTGCGTAACACCTACTTGGAAAACCGTCTGATTCAGGATGGGGGAGTGCCGGTCGGTCAGTATCGTGCTGACCTGAGCAGCCTGGCTTTGCCGGTTTATGTGTACGGTTCCAAAGAAGACCATATTGTGCCGTGGCAATCGGCCTATGCTTCTTTGCGGGCGTTGCCTGCTGCCCAAGCTCGTTTTGTGCTGGGAGCATCGGGCCACATCGCTGGCGTCATTAATCCCCCTGCCAAGCAGCGCCGTAACTACTGGGTGCTGCAGGAAGATGAACCCCTTGCCAGCCTGCAGGCTCAGCAGTACCTGGAGCGGGCCCAGTCTGTTCCCGGCAGTTGGTGGACGGATTGGATTGCCTGGCTTGCGCCCTTGTCGGGATCGCGGCGTCGCGCCAAACGTCGCTTGGGCAATGCGCGCTATCCCGTTCTGGAAGAGGCGCCTGGCAGTTATGTAAAAGTGCGTGCCAGTTAATTTTTCTGTTTTTCAGATTTTGGGAGCAGGGCCGCTGGCCTGCTTCCTTCATCCCGATGTCAGGCTTTCTCATTGCCCGGGCTGGCGCAGGGATATGAGCTTTGTCACCCCTTTCTGGAGATGTCTATGAGCAGCAAAGTAGCGTACGTAACTGGTGGTATGGGAGGGATAGGGACAGTCATTTGTCAGCGCCTGGCCAAGGACGGTTTCACCGTGATTGCAGGCTGCGGCCCCAATCGTGATTTTCAGAAATGGTTGGGCGAACAGGCCGAATTGGGTTACGCCTTTCATGCGTCAGTGGGCAACGTGGCAGACTGGGACTCCACTGTCGAGACGTTCAAGAAAGTGTTTGCCGAGTTTGGCCGCGTGGATGTGCTAGTCAACAATGCAGGGATCACGCGCGATGGCACCTTTCGTAAAATGAGTCAGGAAGACTGGCGTGCCGTGATCGACACCAATTTGAACAGCCTGTTCAACGTGACCAAGCAAGTGATCGATGGCATGGTGGAGCGTCAATGGGGGCGTATCATCAATATCAGTTCGGTCAATGGGCAAAAAGGTCAGTTTGGCCAGACCAACTACTCGACAGCCAAAGCCGGTATTCATGGCTTTACGATGGCCTTGGCTCAAGAAGTTGCCAATAAAGGGGTGACAGTCAATACTATTTCCCCCGGATATATTGGCACCGACATGGTCCGGGCGATTCGTCCTGACGTTCTGGAGAAAATCGTCGCTACCATTCCGGTGGGGCGCTTGGGCACCCCCGATGAAATCGGGTCCATGGTTGCCTGGCTGGCGTCGGGTGATTCGGGTTTTGCCACTGGTGCGGATTTCTCCCTGAATGGCGGTCTGCACATGAGCTAAGGCTTGCAGACGTACACAGTGCATGTTTTGTTTTATTGATTAGGAAGTAAGCACCAGCATGGGATCTCCTCGACTCATCAAGAAATACCCCAATCGTCGCTTGTACGACACACAGGCCAGCGCTTACATCACCATGGTTGATGTCAAGCAGCTGGTGCTGTCCGGGGAGGAGTTCGCGGTCGTCGATGCCAAAAGCGGCGAGGACCTGACGCGCAGCATTTTGCTGCAGATCATTCTTGAGGAGGAAAGCGGGGGTATCCCCATGTTCTCCACTCCTGTGCTGATGCAGATCATCCGCTTTTATGGCAATGCCATGCAAGGGGTGATGGGCTCGTATCTGGAAAAGAATATTCAGGCATTCATGGAAATTCAGGAACGCATGACCGAGCAGTCCAAGGGGATGTATGGTGGCCAGTTTGGCCCTGAGGCCTGGGCGCAGTTCATGAGTGTGCAGGCCCCGATCATGCAAACTGTCATGAACAGCTATATTGATCAAAGCAAGAATCTGTTTGTTCAAATGCAGGACCAGATGCAAGATCAGACCCGGCAAATGTTTTCGGTCTTTCCCTTTGCGCCACCGGGCAAAGACACGAAAGACTGATTGTTCAGTCCACCCGTGTTTTAAACGGGGTGTGTTGGCTGAGCACTTCCTCATAGCGGGCCACATGGCCCGCTTCTTCGTGCAAAAACGCATCAATTGCTTGAGCAAAGCGAGGGTCTGCGATCCAGTGAGCGGAGCAGGTCGGTGTGGGCAACAGGCCGCGCGAGAGTTTGTGTTCCCCTTGTGCGCCACCTTCAAAAAAGCGCAGTTGCTGCGCAATGCAAAACTGAATCGCCTGGGTATAGCAGGTCTCAAAATGCAGGCCGGGTACGTAGGCAGTACAGCCCCAATAACGTCCGTACAGGGTGTCCTTGTCGCGTAGCGACAGGGCGCAGGCAAGATATGCTCCCTGTTGGCGTGCCAGAATCAGTACCAGGGACTCGGGGATCTGGTCGCGCAGGCGGGCAAAGAAGTCTCGGTTCAGATAGGGATGCTGGCCACGCTCCTGGTAGGTATTGGCGTAGCAGCGGTAAAAAAAATCCAGATCCCGCTCGCTGATTTCCAGGCCCTGTTTGTGCTCAAACGATAGACCTTGCTCGTAAACCTTGCGGCTGTCCTGCCGTATTTTCTTGCGTTTCTGTTGGGTTAGCGAGGCCAGAAAGTCCTCGTGGCTGGCGTAATCGCGGTTCTGCCAGTGAAACTGCACATCCTGGCGCATCATGAAGCCCGCGTGTTCCAGAGCCCACCGGTCGTCTGCGTGAGGGAACAGCACATGGACAGAGGACAGTTGATTGCTGCGCGTCAGTTCAATGAGCTGCCGTGCCAGCAAGACGCGATCTTCTGGTGTACCGGCCAGCAGACGTGGGCCGCTGACAGGCGTAAACGGAACCGAACACAAGAGCTTGGGGTAGTAGTCCAGACCATGACGTTGATAGGCCTGAGCCCAGCCCTGATCAAACACGTATTCCCCCCGGGAGTGATGCTTCAGATACAGCGGCACGGCGCCGCACAGAGTCGCACCACGATGCATCAAGAGGTAATGCGGCGACCAGCCTGTCTGAGGGGTGACGCAACCGCTTTCATGCAAACTTGTTAAAAAAGCATGGCTGACCAGCAGATGGTGGCCCGACAAGGTGTCCCAGCCTGCCGCATCGAGCTGGTTCAGTTGCGTGCAAAGGGAAAATTGGAGTGATTCTGTGCTGTCCATGGCAATCGGGGCGGTGGTGAGCCTATTGTGAAACAGAGCAGGGCATACGTCCTGAGGGCTTTGTATACTAGCCAGCGTTTTATGCAAAGGGAAGGCTTGTTTGGCATCGGTGCCCAAACGGGTTCAATTAGAGACATTCATGAAGAAAATTGCCGGTGCGTTGGGCCTTGCGATCATGCTGGCGACCTCAGCTCAAGCAGGCCCGGCCTGTGAGTATCTGCGTCATTACGTGGCTTTGGAGCCGCAGTCGGGTGCCGAGCTGCAGATGCAAGATGAGCAGGGAGCTTGTCGTGTTCACAATGCCCAATGGTCAACAGGGTATTCGTCGATGCTGCTGGCCTTTGATGAGCTGGTTTTGCAAGATAAGGGATTGGCCGATTTTTCGGGGCAGCAAGATATGCCTCAAGCCATAGAAATGGCGATCAGCGGTATTTATGTTTTGACGGGGCGGCTGCCGGGGCAGGACTACATTATGCGCCTGCAAGCCAAGCCGATGGATTTTTCGCTTAAATACCACTGGGACCCAGCCTCGGCCCATCTGTATCTGGAGCAGCTTCGGTTGCGCAGCCAGTCCCTGCGAGAATTTCGGGTTCAGGCGCAGTTTGGCATTGAGTCCGCAGCGGGACGCGCCTTGAGCCAGAGCGAGCTTGAGCAGGCGCAACTGAAAAGCCTGAGGCTGTATCTGGACAATCAGAATCTGATTCAATCCATGGTCATGCCAGTTGTGGTGATGAGCATGAGCATGGATGAGGACCCGCGTCCCTCTATTGATAAGGCTTTGCTGGCGGCGCGCACCGCCGTGCGACTTATGCCTGACTCAGTGGCTGATCGGGACAGCCGCCATGCCTTGCTGGCATTTATTGGGCAGTTGCCCGCTCCGCAAGGGCGATTGTCCTTGGATGTCAAGATGGACCCGCCGTGGTCCATGGTGCATCTGGGGCCAGGAGTGTCTGTTGAGGGGGTGCGGCAAATGCTTTCTGGTCTGAGACTGCACGCGAAGTTCGAGACGGGGCAGACCCCGGCTGTGTATGCCTGGCTGCGCGATCATGTGCGGTCCGGTTTGCAGTGGTTGGCACAGCGAAAGACGGCGGTAGCGCCGTAGTGGTCGCTGAACGTGCTGGTTCGTCAAGGCTTTGGGGACGGCCAGGGGGCAGGCCATACGACAAGCCATACGCTTGTCAGGTGATAGGCAGCAGATGATTGCCGGAAAATAAGGACAAAAAAAACCGCCGCATAAGCGACGGTTTTTTAAATTTGGTTGCGGGGGCAGGATTTGAACCTACGACCTTCGGGTTATGAGCCCGACGAGCTACCATGCTGCTCCACCCCGCGTCAGAGAAGTAACTATAACATAGTTTTTGATTATGTACATAGCATGGCGTGTTTATTTCATTTTTATGCCTGAGGCGCCCTGCACGGGGAGGTGTGGATAAAAGGGTCTTTCAATTTTCTTGCGTCTTGCCGGTCGCAATGGTGTAATACATAGTGTGCTTACAGGTTCAGTCGGTCTGGCATTTCTAAAAGCTCAAACGCGCAAGCGGCTTCCTGTATAGCGACCAGCTCTTGATAGCTGGCATCTGGCTGTGATAGCAGTCGGCTCCCCTACTAGGCGGGATGTACCGGCAAAACGAATTTCTCTGTTTCTGGCTTTGTTTCAGGTGTAGGCAATCGATAAGCCTTGTGGTGCTTGCTAGGTGTAGCGCTGCAGGTGTTTGATTGTGCCGACCTGAATTGTGCCCCGATCAGTTATTGCCCCAAACGTTGTTGTGCTGTTTTCGCGGTCCTGAATGTGGAGCGCCAATTCAAATCCAGTCCGATAGGGCTTGCGGACGTACTCATCATCAGCATGTGTGCTTACACAAAATTGTTTATCGCTTGTAATGCGGCCGTGTCGGGTTTGAACCGGGGGCGTGTATGGGCGCGCGCGTCTTTAGCGGTATCCGCCTGTTTGGCAGCGATGGCGGTTGGTGGGACACGGCTGGCAAGCATGACAGTTCGCCTGCGTGTTGCAACAGGGATCGCGCCTGCTGCTTTGTGCCAGCGCGCGCAGGCTGCGGTGCATCACAAGGCGGACCCGAACGGCGGGCAACAAAAAAGCCAGCACAAATTGGCTGGCTTGATTGATTCTGCTAAGCAGTTCCGGGTGATGGTTGCGGGGGCAGGATTTGAACCTACGACCTTCGGGTTATGAGCCCGACGAGCTACCATGCTGCTCCACCCCGCGCCGGAAAAAATAGATATTAACATGGAATTTTTGCTTTATGCAAGTATCGCCAGAAAGTGAGGCTTCCCAGCAGTGACCGAAAGTGAAATAATCCGAGTCCTGGAGACGGCTTTGCTGTGTGCGCAGCAGCCCATGAACAGCGCCGAGTTGCGCAAGATGTTCGTCTCCCCGCCGCTGAGCGCAGATGATCTGCGTCGTTATCTGGCCATCTTGCAATTGGATTGGAAGGAGCGTGGCCTGGAACTGGTTCAGGTTGCCTCGGGTTGGCGCTTTCAAAGTCGCCCGGCCATGCAAGTGTTTTTGTCCCGCCTGAGTCTGGAGCGCGCGCCCAAGTATTCGCGGGCCGTGCTGGAAACCTTGGCGATCATTGCTTGGCGGCAACCCGTTACCCGCGGCGATATCGAGGATATACGTGGCGTTAGCGTATCGACTCAGATTGTGCGGACGCTGGAAGATCGGGGTTGGATTGAAGTGCTGGGCTATCGTGATGCGCCCGGTCGCCCTGCATTGCTGGGCACGACCCGTCAGTTTCTGAATGATTTGGGTTTGCGCTCTTTGGATGAGTTGCCCTCGGTTGAGACCTTGGATTCTCTGGATGCATTGGCCTCCTTGCCCAATGGTCAGCCGTTGGTGTCGGCTGACCCGCCACAGGAGCAGGGGGCGGATCAAGAGCAGAGCCAGCCCCTGGGTCCTCAGCAAGAGGCGGATCTTCGGGACCAAAGTCAGGAACAAGTGGCAGGGCAGGCGCCCGCACCCGCTGGGGTGCAGCCGGCTGGCTCCCAGGCAGAGCAGGGCATAGAACAAGAAGCAGAGCAGAGCGCTGCTTTGGAAGAGGGTACGGAGCCGCTACAGGTCTGTGCTGCTCAGCTTGAGCTGGAATCCGAACCGGGTTCCGAGTCAGGCAATCAGGACAATTGGCTTGGGGGGGCCTCAGAAGCGGGGTCGCCACAAACGGAACAAGCTGAAGTGAATATGACACCGGACTCCTTGGATGAGGCCCAGGCTGCGGCTGGCCTATCGGATACACAGGTACCGGACGAAATAAAAAAACTCTGGAGTAAATGATTAAAAATGACTGATTCGCACGAGACGAACACAGCCTCCACGTCGGATACCGCTGGCGCGGCCGACCCCAAGAATCCCCGCGCGAAAGGCCAGGGGCGCAAATTGCGTACTCCGTTTCGTCGCCGTCGTGGTGACGCGACCCAAGAGTCTGCTCCACGCCAGAATGACGAGGCTCAGACGAGCGCTGCCGGTGAGGTCAAGGCGCGTCCGGCCCGCCCACAAAATAATCGCCGCAAACCTGCGCCTGCTGGCCGTCGTCAGGACGCGCGCGGCGGCCCCGGCAAGCGTTCTGGCACTGCCCAGCCGGCCCGTTACTCGAACCCGGCTGATGATGCGCCAGTCGTGATTCTGGACGGTGATGATGACATCGCATTCAGTCATCTGGACAAGCAAAATCGCCTCTCGCAGCGTCTGGGCAAGTACATGGGCAGCGAGCTGGTGCAACCAAAATTGCACAAAGTGCTGGCTGAAGCCGGTATTGGCTCACGCCGCGACATGGAGGAGTTGATCGTTGCGGGACGGGTTTCGGTAAACGGCGAGCCCGCTCATATCGGGCAGCGCGTGAGTGCAGATGACAAAGTGCGTATCAACGGTCAGTTGATCAATCGTGCCAATACCAAGCGCCCTCCGCGTGTGATTCTCTATCACAAGCCAGCGGGTGAAATTGTGACGCATGATGACCCCGAAGGCCGTGCCACGGTGTTCGGTCGCCTGCCTTCGCTGAAAGTGGGTAAGTGGCTGTCGGTCGGTCGTCTGGACTTGAACACGGAAGGTTTGCTGATCTTCACCACGTCCGGTGATATTGCCAACCGCATGATGCATCCTCGCTACGGCGCCGAGCGTGAGTATGCTGTCCGGGTCTTGGGTGAGCTGAGCGAAGAGCAGATGCAGTCCATGCGTGATGGTGTTCAGCTTGAGGATGGTCTGGCCAAGTTTGGCATGATCGAGTTTCTGGGTGGCGAGGGCAGCAATCGCTGGTATCGCGTCACCATTCACGAAGGGCGCAACCGCGAGGTGCGTCGCATGTTTGAAGCCATGGGCGTGACGGTGAGTCGTTTGATTCGAACCCGTTTCGGTGACGTGAGTCTGCCCAAGAGCCTGCGTCGCGGTCGCTGGGAAGAGCTGGATGCGGACGTTGTGATGGCATTCATGTTGCGCCTGGGTCTGATGAAAGAGTTGGATGAAGATGGCTCGCATCAGCGTCGTGAGCGTCAGCCGCTGTCGCATGACAGCGCTTTGCCCCCTGGTTTCGGTACGCTGGAACACAATGGGCTGAGCGGTGCGCGGATTGGGCGTGGTGGTCGACTGGCCAGCGGGCGTGGTCGTTCTTCCAACAATGTGCGCGTTAACGAGTCCGTCAGCGGTGCGCTGTTTATCAGTGGTGGTCTGGCTAACGGCCATCCTGATGGTGGGCGTCGTGAGCAAGGCGGCCGTGAGCGTACCGGAAACGGACGGGGTGCGCCCCGCGCCACCCAAGGTGGTCGCGGTCCGCAGCGTGGTCGTACGACAGAAGGACGTTCCCTGGAAGGTCGTGCCCCGGACAATCGTTCACAAGAGGGGGCGCGCGCTCATGCTGGCCGCCGTCCGGCGCGTGGCGAGCTGCCTCGCGGTGAATCTGCTCGTGGCGGTCATGCCCGCGGCGCACAGGAGGGGCGGGCGCCTTCGGCTCGTCGCGGCACTTCGGAACGTGCTGCTGCCGGGCAAACAGCCAAGGTTCATGTGAAGAAAACAACAGTCGTGCGCCGTGTCAGCCGTCGTGATGATGACTGGCAACCGGCCGGCTCGGCTGCTCACGAGTCCCATCTGGGGCGCGGGCGCCGGTAAAGCCGGATCTCGCGGTCCTTGAGTTTGTGGCCCGAACCCTGCGGTTTGGGCCTGTAAGGCCGTGTGAATGCACGTATTTTCCGGTTTTCTGGTAGAATATAGAACTTGGCTCAGAGACATTTGTGTCGGCTGGGTCTTTTTTGATGCTGCGCGCCAGCGAATAGGGCGGCCTTTCAAGGCAAAGGCCGCATAAATCATCCGGTTCGGTTGCGCCTGCAACCATTCCGAGTTTGACGTTGGCAATGCGCAAGACCAGGGCCCGCTTGACCCTCAAGTGAGCATGGTTACCATGGGCTGGCGTACAGCCCATTTTTTTTGGATTTTATGGCAGACATTCTAGCTTTGGCACAAGAGACCCTAGCGGGTACTGAGTACGAACTGGTGGACGTTGAGCGTGCGCCGCTTGGCTTGTTACGCATCGTCATCGATCACCCTGAAGGGGTACGTATCGAGCACTGTGAATGGGTGTCTAAACAATTATCGCGCGTTTTCGAAGTGGAAAACGTGGACTACAAACGCATGGAAGTGACCTCTCCGGGGGTGGATCGTCCCCTGTTGCGGATTGGCGATTACGTGCGTTTTGCCGGCAGTCGGGTGCAGGTGCGCCTGCACGAGGCTATCGACAATCGGAAAGTGTTTGTGGGTACGCTCCACGCTCCCGAAGGGGCGCTACCGGCTAGTGTTCCGCTGGATACCGTTTTTAGGCTGGAACTGGACGAAGCATCGGGCAAGCTGACGCAGGTCGAATTCACCTATGACCAGGTGGATCGTGCCAAATTGGATCCCGTTCTTGATTTCAAGGGTAAGAAGCGATGAGTCGCGAAATTCTATTGCTGGTCGATGCGCTGGCGCGTGAAAAATCTGTAGCGCGTGAAGTCGTGTTCACCGCGCTTGAAAGCGCTTTGGCCTCGGCCATGAAAAAGCGCTTCAAAGAAGATGTTGATATCCGAGTGGAAATCGACAGGGAAACCGGCGCCCATGAAGGGTTCCGGCGCTGGCTGGTCGTGCCCGACGAGGCTGGCCTGCAAGAGCCCGACAAGCAGGAAATGCTGTCGGATGCCCAGGAAATCGACCCCGATCTGCAAGTGGACGATTACATCGAAGAGCCGCTCGAGCCTATCGAGTTTGGTCGTATCGGTGCCCAGGCGGCCAAACAGGCCATCTTGCAAAAAATCCGTGACGCCGAGCGCGAACAGGTCCTGAACGACTTTCTGGAGCGTGGTGAAACCATTGTCTCTGGCACGGTCAAACGTATGGACAAGGGCGACGCCATTATTGAAATGGGCAAGATCGAGGCGCGTTTGCCTCGCTCGGAAATGATCCCCAAGGAAAATATCCGTGTGGGCGATCGAGTTCGAGCCTGGGTGCAGAAAGTGGATTACGCCGCGCGTGGTCAACAGGTCATCTTGTCGCGTACCGCTCCTGAATTTATCAAGGAACTGTTCGAGAACGAGGTTCCCGAGATCGAACAGGGTCTGCTGGAGATCAAAGCAGCTGCCCGTGATGCGGGTGTGCGCGCCAAGATTGCCGTGATTGCTTACGACAAGCGTATCGATCCTATCGGTACGTGTGTGGGGATGCGTGGTTCGCGGGTGACCGCCGTGCGCAATGAGCTGGGCGGCGAGCAGGTCGATATCGTGTTGTGGGCGGATGATCCGGCCGAGTTTGTGATCGGCGCTCTGGCTCCGGCACACGTCGAGTCCATTCTGGTTGACGAAGACAAGCACGCCATGGACGTGGTGGTCGATGAGGAAAACCTGCCCAAGGCCATTGGTTCGCGAGGTCAGAACGTGCGTCTGGCATCGGAGCTGACCGGCTGGCAGATCAACATCATGACACCGGAAGAAAGTCGCAACCGTCAGGACGAAGAGCGCGAGGAACTGCGTGCCACCTTCATGTCCCGTCTGGATGTGGACGAAGCTGTGGCCGATATTCTGATCGACGAAGGATTTACTGGTCTGGAAGAAATCGCTTATGTGCCGTTGCAGGAGTTGCAGGAAATCGAAGCCTTTGACGAGGAAACCGTCAACGAGCTGCGTGCCCGCGCCCGTAATGCACTGCTGAGCGAGGCCATTGCCAAGGAAGAGCTGGTACAGACCGCGGTCAAGGAGCTGGCAGGAGTCGAGGGCATGACGCCCGAGCTGATCGCTGTCCTGGCCGAAAACGAGATTACAACGCTGGATGAACTGGCGGAACTGGCAACGGACGAATTGTCCGAGATGACCGGCCTGGCGCAAGATGCGGCCAGCGAGCTGATCATGCGTGCCCGTGCCCACTGGTTTGACGACGAGGCCTGATATGTCTAGCTAGGTCCCGCGCGTTGTATTCATTAAGAATAGTTGTAGTAAAGCAAGAGAGAGTCGAATGTCGAGTAACACTGTCGCCCAGTTCGCTCAAGAACTGAAAATGCCTGCGAATGTTCTGCTGGAGCAGTTGCGTAGCGCAGGTATTGAGCTCAAATCAGTGGATGATGCCATCACTGATTCGGATAAGGCGAAGCTGCTTGAATCGTTGCGCCGCTCGCACGGCAGTCAGGAAGGCAACAAGATCACCCTGACTCGCCGTCAAACATCGGAGATCCGTCAGGATGACGGGTCGGGTCGCTCCCGCACCATTCAAGTGGAAACACGCAAAAAACGTGTGTTTGTAAAGCGTGATCCGTCCGAGCTGGTGGCAGAGGCCAATGCGGCATTGGCGCAGGAAAATGCGAAAGAGCAGGCCGCCCAGGTGGCCAGCCAGGAAAAACCGGCTGTTCAAGCGGCGCCTGCCGCTCCTGCCAGTCAGCCTGCTGCGCCTGTCGCTGCGGCCCCCGAAGCGCCTGTGAAGGAGCCCGCCGCGCCTGTCGAGTCCAAGCCAGAGCCCAAGCCTGAGCCTGAACCCGAAGTGCGCACCGCGCCTGAACCGACTCCTGTTGCTGAGCCCGCGCCTGAACCGGCTGCTCCTGTGGAGCCCGTTGCGGCTGCCCCGGAAAGTCCAACCCAACCCGAGCCCAAGCCTCAGGAACCCGCGCCTGCCGCCAAGGCAACCGCCCCGGCGGCGGCCACCCCTGTTCAGCAAAAGACTGAATCGGCTCCCTCTCCTACGGCACAAGAAAAGCCGGTGGAACCTACTAAATCTGTAAACGACGCCCGTCAAGCTAACTCTGTGAATAAAACTCAGCACCCTCAAGGGACTAAAACGCCCACATCGACTGCAAAACCACGGGATGTGGCTGCCACCAGCCCGCGCCGTGCCGCGCGTGGCCCGGTGATTCCTCCTGTTGCCGCCGATGTGGAGCAAGACCAGGATCGTGATCGCGCCCGTAAGGCCGCAGAGGCAGAAGCCGCTGCCTTGCGCGATATGTTGAATCGTCCTCGTAAAGTCTTGCGCGCACCCGAGCCGGAAGCTGACACCAAGACAGCGGCCAAGGGCGCTCAAAAGAAAGACGTTAAAGGTTCCAAGGTCGAAAAAGTCCCGGGTAAACCCGTCAAGACGGACAGCACGCCAGGCTGGACCAGCGATGCCAGCCGCAAGAAGCAGCCTTCCAAGGCGGATGTGGCGTCGGCCGGTGCCGGTGGTGGTCGCGAAGGCTGGAAAGCCAATGCCAAGGCCGGTCGAGGCAAAGGTGGCCGTGGTGGCCGCAACGCTCAGGCCGAGCGTCGCGAACCACAAGTGGCAGAATTCATTGCCCGTGAAGTGCACGTGCCTGAAACCATTTCGGTCAGCGATCTGGCCCACCGTATGGCGGTGAAAGCTGCCGAGGTGATCAAACACCTGATGAAGCTCGGTCAGATGGTCACCATCAACCAGGTGCTGGATCAGGAAACGGCCATGATTCTGGTCGAAGAGCTGGGTCACAAGGCCATTGCTGCCAAGCTGGACGATCCAGAAGCCTTCCTGGTTGATACGGACGCGCAAAACGATGCTGAACTCAAGCCCCGTGCGCCTGTCGTAACGGTGATGGGTCACGTTGACCACGGTAAGACATCGTTGCTGGACTACATCCGTCGCGCCAAGATTGCCTCGGGCGAAGCCGGTGGTATTACGCAGCACATTGGTGCCTACAACGTCAAGACAGCACGTGGTACAGCCACATTCCTGGATACTCCCGGTCACGAGGCCTTTACAGCCATGCGTGCCCGCGGTACTAAAGCCACTGACGTGGTGATTCTGGTGGTGGCCGCCGATGACGGCGTGATGCCTCAGACGCGTGAAGCGATTCACCATGCTCGCGCCGCCGGCGTGCCGCTGGTGGTGGCGATCAACAAGATCGACAAGCCCGAAGCCAACCCAGAGCGCGTCAAGCAAGAGCTGGTGGCCGAGGAAGTGGTGCCCGAAGAATACGGTGGCGATGTGCCCTTTATTCCTGTGTCGGCCAAAACAGGCCAGGGTATCGACGAATTGCTGGAAAACGTGCTGCTGCAAGCTGAAATGCTGGAGCTCAAGGCACCCGTTGACGCTCCTGCCAAGGGAACGGTTATTGAAGCGCGCCTGGACAAGGGTCGCGGTCCTGTCGCCACCATTCTGGTGCAAAGCGGCACCCTGAACCGTGGCGACAGCGTGCTGGTTGGCGCGTCTTTCGGTCGCGTACGTGCCATGCTGAATGAAACGGGCAAATCGCTGACGTCGGCTGGTCCTTCGATTCCGGTGGAAATTCAAGGTTTGACCGAAGTGCCTGCCGCTGGTGATGAACTGGTGGTGATGGCTGACGAGCGCAAAGCCCGTGAGATCGCTCTGTTCCGCCAAGGCAAGTTCCGTGATGTGAAACTGTCGCGTCAACAGGCCGCCAAGCTGGAGTCGATGTTCGACAACCTGGGCGAGGGCATGCAGACCCTGTCGCTGATCATCAAGACCGACGTACAGGGCTCGCAAGAGGCGCTGGTGCAGTCGCTGGTCAAGCTCTCTACCGACGAAGTGCGTGTAGTGGTAGTACACGCTGCCGTGGGTGGCATCTCCGAGAGCGACGTTAACCTGGCGATTGCCTCCAACGCGGTGGTGATCGGCTTTAACGTCCGTGCCGAGCAAAGCGCCAAGAAGCTGGCCGAAGCCAACGGCATTGATCTGCGTTACTACAACATCATTTACGATGCGGTCGACGAGGTCAAAGCAGCCCTGTCTGGCATGCTGGCTCCTGAGCAGCGTGAAGAAATCATCGGCATGGTTGAAATCCGCGAAGTCTACAACGTGTCACGTATTGGTAACATCGCCGGGTGTATGGTTACCGAAGGCGTGGTACGTCGTGATTCGCAGGTTCGCCTGCTGCGCAACAACGTTGTGCATTGGACCGGCTACCTGGACTCCCTGCGCCGCTTCAAGGACGATGCCAAGGAAGTGCGTTCCGGCTTCGATTGCGGTATTACGCTGCGCGGCAACAACGACATCCAAGTGGGCGACCAGCTTGAGATCTTCGAGATCAAAGAGATCGCCCGGACACTGTAATTTATGGCACGACACAAGTCCAAACCAAACCCAGGGCGCAATCTGCGCCTGGCCGACCAGATCCAGAAGGATCTGGCGGTCTTGATCCAGCGCGAGATCGACATGAGCCGCGCTGGTCTGATTACTCTGACCGGCGTGGAGCTGTCTCCGGACTACGCGCACGCCAAAGTGTTTTACTCGGTGCTGGGCGCCGAGCCTGAGGTCGCCCAGGCGGCCCTGACCGAGAAAGCCGGTTGGTTGCATTCCCTGCTGTTCAAGCTGCTGCATATCCATACCGTTCCTACTCTGCATTTTC
Source organism: Alcaligenes sp. HNGD-HTN06 (assembly GCF_049932565.1). Classification (NCBI taxonomy): domain Bacteria; kingdom Pseudomonadati; phylum Pseudomonadota; class Betaproteobacteria; order Burkholderiales; family Alcaligenaceae; genus Alcaligenes; species Alcaligenes sp. HNGD-HTN06. The sequence goes on from NZ_CP187782.1 coordinate 1,066,798, forward strand.
ATCACGACCGGCAGTTGGAGCGGGGCATGGAGCTCTCCAAGCTTATCGACAGCGCCAACCAGGCCGATAGCGAATTGACTGGCTCTGCGTCCAAATCGGACGAGCCGGACGAGCAGCCCTGACGCGGCTGTTGTTTCTTCACGGATTGACACACAATGGCTACGCGAAAACGCGGGCAGTTGATTGATGGTGTGCTGCTGCTGGACAAGTCCGACGGGATGTCCAGCAACCACGCTTTGCAGCGTGCTCGCCGCACTCTGGATGCCCGCAAAGCTGGCCATACTGGAACCCTGGACCCGTTTGCAACGGGCCTGCTGGTTTGCTGTTTTGGCCGGGCTACCAAAATTTCCGCCACGATGCTGGAAGCAGACAAAGCCTATGAAGCTACCTTGCAGTTTGGACAAGAAACCGATTCAGGTGACTTGACCGGCAATGTGGTGTCCCAGGCTCCGGCAGAGTTTGCCGGCGTCACCCTCGAGGCGCTGGAGGCAGTATTGCCTGCCTTTCGAGGACCCATTACGCAGGTGCCGCCCATGTATTCCGCGCTCAAGCGCGATGGCAAGCCCCTGTATGAATATGCCCGTCAGGGTATAGAGCTGGAACGTGAGGCACGACATCTCGTGATTCACGATTTGCAGGTGCAAGACTTTACGCCGCTGTCGGCACGTTTGTTTGTACGTTGCAGCAAGGGAACCTATATCCGGACCCTGGCGCAAGATATCGGACGTGCTCTGGGGTGTTTTGCCCATCTGACGGCCTTGCGCCGGACAGAATTAGGACCTTTTCATATCGACGATGCCTACACCCTGGACGGGTTGCAGGCGATGGAAGACCCGATGTCGGCCTTGCTGGCCATCGAGAGCTTGCCTACCGAGATTTTGCCCAAAAAACTTCAATCAGAAGGATGAGTTATGAGACGCGCATTGCGCAATGTGGCCATTATTGCCCACGTTGACCATGGTAAGACCACCTTGGTCGATCAATTGTTGAGACAGGCAGGTACGTTCCGTGACAACGAACATATCTCCGAACGTGTCATGGACTCGGGCGATATCGAGAAAGAACGCGGCATTACGATTCTGGCCAAGAACTGTGCCGTTGAGTACGAAGGCACTCACATCAACATTATTGACACCCCCGGTCACGCTGACTTTGGCGGCGAGGTCGAGCGTGTGTTGTCCATGGTCGATGGCGTGTTGCTGTTGGTGGACGCGGTCGAGGGCCCGATGCCCCAAACTCGTTTTGTGACCCGCAAGGCGCTGGAATTGGGTTTGCGTCCAATTGTGGTGGTCAACAAGGTGGATCGTCCTGGCGCTCGTCCAGACTACGCGATCAACGCGACTTTTGATTTGTTCGACAAACTGGGCGCGACTGACGAACAACTCGACTTTCCCATCATTTACGCATCGGGCCTGTCGGGCTACGCCGGTTTGACCGAAGATGTGCGCGAAGGCGATATGCGTCCTTTGTTCGACGCAATCTTGCAGCACGTTCCTCAGCGTGAAGATGATGTCAACGCTCCTTTGCAGTTGCAAATCTGTTCCCTGGACTACAGCTCCTACGTGGGCAAGATTGGTGTCGGCCGTGTAAACCGTGGTCGTGTCCGCGCTGCTCAGGATGTTGTTGTCAAATTTGGTCCTGATGGCGAAGTCATCAAGGGCCGTATCAACCAGGTTCTGAAGTTCAAGGGTCTGGAGCGTGTCTCGGTGGACGAGGCTGAAGCAGGCGACATCGTTCTGATCAACGGTATTGAAGAGCTGGGCATTGGTTGCACCGTCACGGACCCCGCCCATCCGGAAGCCTTGCCCTTGCTGCGCATTGACGAGCCTACACTGACCATGAACTTCATGGTGAATACCTCGCCCTTGGCCGGTCGTGAAGGCAAGTTTGTGACCAGCCGTCAATTGCGTGATCGTCTGGACCGAGAGCTGAAGTCCAACGTGGCTCTGCGCGTGAATGAAACCGACGACGATACCGTGTTTGAGGTATGCGGTCGTGGCGAGTTGCACCTGACCATTCTGATCGAGAACATGCGTCGTGAAGGCTATGAAATGGCCGTGTCACGTCCTCGCGTGCTGATCCGTGAAGAGAACGGTGTCAAGATGGAGCCCTACGAGCAACTGACGGTGGACGTCGAAGACGGCCACCAAGGCGGCGTGATGGAAGAGCTGGGTCGACGTCGTGGTGACTTGCAGGATATGGTTGCCGATGGCCGTGGCCGTACCCGTCTGGAATACCGGATTCCCGCTCGTGGCCTGATTGGCTTTCAGGGCGAGTTCATGACGCTGACACGCGGTACCGGTTTGATGAGCCATACCTTTGATGAGTTCCGTCCGATGCGTGAAGGTACGGTTGGCGAGCGTCGTAATGGTGTGCTCATCAGCCAGGATGATGGGGACGCCGTAGCCTACGCTTTGTGGAAGCTGCAAGATCGTGGTCGCATGTTTGTGTCGCCGGGTGATGCGCTCTACGAGGGCATGATCATCGGTATTCACAGCCGTGACAACGATTTGGTGGTCAACCCCATCAAGGAAAAGAAGCTGACCAACGTGCGAGCTTCCGGCAAGGACGAGCATATTGATCTGGTTCCACCTATTCGCCTGACCCTGGAGTATGCGGTGGACTTCCTGGATGATGATGAGCTGGTCGAAGTGACGCCTAAGTCGATTCGTCTGCGCAAACGTTACCTTAAGGAACACGAGCGCCGTCGCAGCCAACGCGAAAGTTAATCTTTCGGGTTTAGCGATACGAGAAAACGCCTGCTTGATGCAGGCGTTTTTTTTATCCTATCGTGCTTGAGTCCAAGCCTATTTCCAAAAGTATTAAGAAGCTGGAGTGCTCATTTAGACACTCCGGCTTGATTTTTTTAAACATCAATGGCTAAGGCGTTACCTATAGGAGTGAAGCAGTACCTACAAAAGGGGTAGCTTTTTTAATGCTCGCTTAATCTCTCTTTGATACGAATTGCTTGGGTGGATTACCAGGTTGGCGTTGCCCAGTCTCATTTATGACTGTGCAGCTACTTGTTTTCACTAGGTTTGTTGAGCACAGGCGGCAACGTTTGGTTTTACCTTTTTTTTTAGGAGAAGACTGATGGTGCAGCATATCGTGATTGTCGGTGGTGGAATTGGCGGTACGATGACCGCCAATCATCTGGTGACCAAGCTCTATCCGGAAATTCGCACGGGCAAAGTTCGTATTACCCTCTTGTCCAATTCTCCCTGGCATTATTACAAGCCCGCTTTCATGTATGTGGCGTTTGATGCTTTTTTTCGGGACGAATTGCGACGACCGCAACTCTCCCTTTTACGTCCTGAAATTGATTTTCAGCTGGAAGAAGTCAGTGGTTTTGATTTTGCGGCCAGCCGTCTGCACTGCGCCAGCGGCAAGAAAGTAGATTACGACTATCTCGTGCTGTCGACGGGTTGCGTACCGGCTCCGGAAAAAATAGAAGGTTTGAAAGAGGGAGGAGACCACTTCTATCAGCATGCCCCCGCACGCCAACTGGCTGAGCGCCTGAGCAAGCTGGAAAAAGGCCGTGTGCTGGTCACAGTAACGTTCCCTAAAACTCATAACGTCCCCCATCAGTGCGGAATTGCACCGGTGGAAACCACGTTGATGCTGGACGACTACCTGCGCCGTCGCGGGGTGCGCGACAAGGTGGAGATTGCCTACACGTACCCCACCACCTCCCAGCTTCTGCGTAACTGCCTGTTCATGCAGAACGAGGTGTGTCAGGTCTTGCCGCCCATTTTTGAAGATAGGGATATCAAACATCAACGGGGCTTCACCTTGAGCCGGGTGGACCCTGAACGCAAGATTGCCTATTCCGAGGAAGGCGGGCAGGAGCCATTTGACCTCTTGATGGCCACGCCGCCGATTACCGCTGTGGCAGCCGTGCGGGATTCAGGGATCTCGCAAGCCGCTGATGATGAAGGCTGGGTGCCTACCGATCATCAAACCCTGAAGGTGCTGGGACTGGACAATGTCTATGTGCTGGGTGACACGGTGGACCTGCCTATCAGCAAAGCCGGCGGCTCTTGCCATAATCAGTCACCCGTGGTGGTCAACAATCTGGCCTCGGAGCTGCGCTTTGGGCGTACCAGTGACGAATACGACGGACGGGTGGTGGCGGTCGCTCAAATGGGGCTGGAGGGCGGCATGCCGCTCTGGTACGACTATAAGGAGGATGTGCATCCTACCCCGCCCACCAAGTTGGGGGGCCTGTTACGCAAGGGCTTTAATCGGGGTATTTACTGGGCTGTGGCCCGTGGCTTGGTTTAAGTCAGGAGAGACAGATGAATTCGGTATCGGATAAATCCTCGAACCCCGAAGATGCGGGTGCGGCTCAGAAAAAACCAACAGCCCTGGAAAGTTTGCTGGGAGAAGACCCTGGCATCAAGGGCCTGGACGAACTGATCGGCAAGATCGAGCCATTGCTGGTCGGTGGTCGCCTGAATCGGGTAGTGGATGCGGTGTCCCTGCTGGCCGATCTGGTGGATATGACGGACGACTACATGCTTGAAAAGCTCATGAAGGGCTTTGAGGAGGGCATAGGAGCCGCCTGGTCGGTTGGAAATGCGGCACGCATGGCTTCGGACCAGGTGCGGGCTACGGAGACCACACCGACCCTGATGGGGCTTATACGCCTGGCCAAGGAGCCGGAAGTGCGTCGTGGTCTGACTTTCTTTCTGATGATGGCCGGTGTGATGGGACGCCAGATGCGTTATCAGAATCTGGATCACACGGGGGACTGATGCGATAGCTGTATCGTTACAGAAAAATGGGCCGCTTTTGCAAGCGGCCCATTTTTTTTTGCTCAGCACCTCAGCACCTCAGCACCTCAGCGGTCAGTGATTCAAAAACGCCATTTGGCGCTTTTCCACAATCCGGAAAATACCGACCAGAATGAAGGACACGCACAGGTAAATCAGGGCGGCGATCCCATAGGAGGTAAAAGTCTGGTACGTGGCCGCATTGGCATCACGCGCGATCTTGAGCAGGTCAGGAACCGTGGCGGTAAAGGCCAGCGAGGTGGCGTGCAGCATCAAGACAACCTCGTTGCTGTAGGCAGGCAGAACGCGGCGCAAGGCTTGCGGCAAAATCACCCGGCGGTATAGTGTCCAGCCCGACATGCCATAGGCACGGGCGGACTCGATCTCCCCGGGCGGCATGGAGCGGATGGCCCCCGCAAAAATCTCGGTGGTGTAGCCGACGGTATTGAGAGTCAGGGCCAGAATCATGCAATTGAAGCCGCTCATGAAAAAAGCTTCCAGTGCCGGCACGGATTTGACGATGGCCAGCTTGTACATGGCGGTATAGATCAGCAGGATCTGTACGTACAGCGGCGTACCCCGGAAAAAGTAGGTGAAGGCGCCGATGGGACGCGACAGCCAGGCTTTGCCCGACACCCGGCCAATGGCCATGAAGATCGACAGGAAAAAACCGATGGTGACCGAGATCACCAACAGCCACAGCGTCATGGCCAGGCCCGAGAGCTGCCCGTTGCTTTGATAAAGGTAGGCGCGCCAGAATTCGTTCAGGACATCCATTAGAACTGCGCTCCTTTTACGCCGATGTTATAGCGTCGCTCCAGGTAGCTCAGCCCGATGTTGCTGACTGCGGTCAGGCCCAGATAGATCAGGGCGGTCAGGCCCACAAACAAGAAAGAGTTGAACGTGGCGTTGCCGGCATTCTGGGCAATCTTGACCACGTCGCTCAGGCCGATCAGCGATACCAGGGCAGTGGATTTAAGCAGAATCTGCCAGTTGTTGCCCAGTCCGGGCAGAGCGTAGCGCATCATTTGAGGGATCTGGATGCGGTGCAATATTTGCCAGGCGCTCCAGCCACAGGCTTTGCCAGCTTCCATCTGGCCTTTGGGGATGGCCATCAGGGCGCCCCGGAAGGTCTCGGCAAAATAGGCACCATAAATAAAGCCCAGAGTGACCACACCAGCGCCGAAGGGATCGATCTCGATCATGTCCCATTCCAGCCAGTCGGTCAGCTCGTTCAGCCAGATTTGCAGGCTGAAAAAGAACAACATCAAAAGCACCAGATCCGGGACACCCCGGATCAGGGTGGTGTACAAACCGCCCAGCCCTCTTAGCAGCGAGGTGCGGGACAGTTTCATCAGGGCAGCCACCAGGCCAAGCAGCAGGGAAACCAGCAGCGAGAGTACCGCCAGCTTGATGGTTTCCCAGGTGCCCGCCAGCAACTGCGGCCCATAACCGTAAAGCAGCATGGTTCAGATATCCAGGTCAGGGCGCAATGCGAATGTTGTCTTTTTGGAAGTATTTGTCGGCAAAGGCCTGCATGGTGCCATCGGCTTTCATTTCGCGCAGAACTTCATCAACGGTTTTCTTGAGTTTTTTGTTGCCTTTGCGAATGCCCATGGCAATCGGTTCGTTCAAAATAGGGCTGTCATCGACGGTACTGCCGGTCAGTTCAAAGTCGGCGCCGGCCGGTTTGCTCAAAAAGCCTTCGATGGCGTTCTGGGCTTCCTGGAAGGTGGCGTCAACGCGGCCACCGGCCAGGTCATTGAAGGCGTCGGTGTAGCTGGGGTAGGCCACAATGGTGACGCCGTTATTGGCCCAGTTCTGGCGCGCATACGTTTCCATGGTGGTCCCTTGCTGCACGCCCACACGTTTACCTTTCAGTGATTCGGCGGTGGGCTCCAGGCCGCTGCCCTTGCGGGCGGCCAGGCGAACCGGCACGATGTACATGGGTTCGCTAAAGTCGATGACCTTGGCCCGCGCTTCGGTGGCCGTCATGGTGGAGTTGGCCAGATCGAATTTGCGGGCCTGCAGTCCGGGGATCAGGCTGTCAAAGGACTGATCGATCCACACGCACTTGGCTTGCAAGCGTTTACAGATCTCGTTGCCGATATCGATGTCAAACCCCTGCAATTGGCCGCTGGGGTCCAGGTATTCGAAGGGGGGGTAGCCTGCTTCAGTGGCAAAACGGATTTCGGATGGCCCGTCAGCATGGGCAACGGGCGCCAAGGCGGTGCAAAAAGCCACCATCAAAAGGCGGGCAAGGATTTTGTTCATGTGAAGGACTCCGGCAAATATCGACTAGCTTGTGGCATTCAATACAAATTCGGCCCTGCTGATGGAGGGCCGAAGAAAGACTGCAAATTTAACCCGGACGCCTTACTGGGGCAATGCGGGTTCCGCCCTAGGCAGCACGCAGCACTGGTTGATGTAGCCCATAACCTCGTCCAGATCATCGGTCAGGACCAGCAAATTCAGGTCTTTGGGGCCAATCAGGCCCAACTCCATCAATTGGTCACCAATCCATTCGATCAGGCCGGACCAAAAGGAAGTGCCGATCAGTACAATGGGTGCAGGTGGGACTTTGCCGGTTTGGACCAGCGTCATGACTTCAAACAGCTCATCCAGTGTGCCGAAACCGCCGGGCAGGGCAATGTAGGCCCAGCTATGCATGAAAAAGGTGGCTTTGCGCGAGTAGAAATACTCGAATTGCAAACTGTGCGTCTGGTAGGGATTGTTGGTCGTTTCGTGAGGCAAGCGTATATTCAGGCCAACACTTTGCCCGCCTGCTTCGTACGCGCCTTTGTTGGCGGCTTCCATCAGCCCGGGGCCGCCGCCTGCAATCAGGGTGACGCCCGCTTCGGCCAGACGACGGCCCAGCTCCTGGGCCAGTTCGTAGTAAGGATGACCGGGTTTGATGCGTGCGCTGCCAAAAACACTGACGCCAGCACCCATTTCTTTTAATGTATCGACCGCAGTTTGCAGTTCCTTCATGATGGTAGGAATCTGCTCAGAGGCCGGTAAACGGACGATTTTATTGTTAGACATGAAAAAAACCTTGTTGCTCGTTGATGGTTCCAGCTATCTGTATCGAGCGTACCATGCGATGCCCGATCTGCGAAACGCGCAAGGCCAGCCTACAGGCGCTTTGTACGGGGTCATCAATATGCTTCGTCGCCTGCTGCAGGATTATCAGGCGGACTATATGGTATGCGTGTTTGATGCCAAGGGCCGCACCTTCCGGGACGATCTGTACGATCAATACAAGGCAAACCGGCCTTCCATGCCCGATGACATGGCGGTGCAAATAGAACCGCTTCACAGAGCCGTGCGGGCCATGGGCTGGCATCTGATTTGCCAGTCCGGCGTAGAGGCTGACGACATCATCGGCACGCTGTCTCGCCTGGCCGCTGAAAACGGCATTGAGACGGTGGTCTCGACCGGGGACAAGGACCTGGCCCAGTTGGTCAATGAGCATGTCCGGCTGGTCAACACCATGAGTAACGAGAAGCTGGATGTTGACGGGGTGATCAGCAAGTATGGGGTGCGTCCCGATCAGATCGTCGACTATTTGATGTTGATTGGCGACACCTCGGATAATGTCCCCGGTGTTCCCAAAGTAGGCCCCAAGACCGCCGCCAAATGGCTGGGGGAGTACGGCAGTCTGGACGAACTGTTGCGTCACGCCGACAAAATCAAAGGTGTGGCGGGGCAGAACCTGCGCGACTTCAGTGCCAACTTTGAAATGACGCGCCAGCTGGTGACCGTCAAGCTCGATTGCGAGGTACCTGGTTTTACGGGGGATTTCGAAGCTCTGGAACCGGAACCGCGTGACAAGGCCACTTTGCAGGACATTTACGAGACTTATGGTTTTCGGACCTGGCTGCGCGAGTTGACCCAGGACCCGGATCGTGTGCCTGTACAGGACAGCCGCGTCGAAGCGCAAACGCCGCAGGCGCCGACGGAGCTGGATTACCAGACCGTCACCACCAAGGAGCAATTGAGTTCCTTGTTAAGCCTGCTTGAAAAGGCGCAACTGGTGGCACTGGATACCGAAACTACTTCCCTGGACCCCTTGATGGCGCGACTGGTGGGTCTGTCGGTCTCAGTCAAGGCAGGCCAGGCTTTCTATGTTCCCGTCGCACACCGGGGTTCGCTGGACCTGGAGCAACTGGACAAAGACTATGTATTGCAGACCTTGCGGCCCTGGCTGGAGAATGCGCAGGCGGCCAAGGTCTTGCACAACGCCAAATACGATACTCACGTCCTGCTCAATGAGAAGGTCCATTTGCGCGGTATTCAGGACGACACCATGTTGCAAGCCTATGTCCTGCAGTCGCACAAGCGCGTCAGCATGGACGAGCTGGCCCTCCAATGGTTGGGGCTGAAAGGCACCTCGTATGAGGACATTTGCGGCAAGGGCGCCAAGCAGATTGGCTTTGACGAAGTCGAGATCTCAGTGGCTTCCCACTATGCCTGCGAAGATGCAGATTACACCTTGCGACTGCATCAGTGTCTGCGTCCTCAGCTCGCCCAGGAGGCAGGGCTGGAGCGCATTTATCGGCTGGAGGTGCAGGCCTCGGAAGTGCTGACCATCGTGGAGCGCAACGGCGTCAAAATCGATGTGTCCACCCTGGCGCGTCAAAGTCACGAGCTGGGGCAGAAAATGCTGGAGCTGGAGAACAAGGCCTACGAGCTGGCTGATCAGCCCTTTAATATGAATTCACCCAAGCAAGTCGGTGAGATCCTGTTTGGCAAGCTGGGTATTCCCGTCGTGCGTAAAACGGCCAGCGGCGCGCCGTCCACCGATGAGGATGTATTGACCCGTCTGGCCCAGGACTACCCCTTGCCCCAGGTGTTGCTGGAGTACCGGGGCTTGGCCAAACTCAAGTCCACGTATACCGACAAATTGCCCAAAATGGTGAATCCGGACAGCGGGCGGGTGCATACGCGTTATTCACAGGCCGCTGTTATTACAGGGCGTCTGGCCTCCTCGGATCCGAATCTGCAAAATATTCCTGTACGTACGGCAGAGGGTCGTCGTGTCCGGGCTGCGTTTGTCTCCGAGTTGGGCAAGGTGGTGTCTGCTGACTATTCCCAGATTGAATTGCGCGTGATGGCTCATGTTTCAGGGGACGCCAATTTGCAGCAGGTGTTCGAGCAGGGCGGTGATGTACACACTGCCACGGCCGCCGAGATTTTCGGTATTCAGACCCAGGACGTCAGTTCCGATCAGCGTCGTGCCGCCAAGGCCATCAATTTTGGCTTGATTTACGGCATGGGGGAATTTGGTCTGGCCAGCAATCTGGGCATCACCCGTGATGCCGCTCGCGCTTACATCGACCGCTACTTTGCGCGTTATCCGGGTGTGGCCAGCTACATGACTCGTATCAAGGCCCAGGCTCACGAGCAGGGTTATGTGGAAACCGTGTTTGGCCGACGCTTGTGGCTGCCCGAGTTAAAGGGAGCAAAAGGGCCTCGCATGGCGGGCGCAGAGCGTGCTGCCATTAACGCGCCCATGCAAGGCACCTCGGCTGATCTGATCAAGATGGCGATGGTCGCGGTGCAACGCTGGCTGGAAGACAATAAGCTGCGTACACAAATGGTGATGCAGGTGCACGACGAACTGGTGTTTGATGTGCCCGAAGACGAGTTGGACACCTTGCGTGAGCATCTGCCGGGGCTGATGTGCAATGTGGCCAAGCTGGATATTCCACTGGTGGCGGAGGTAGGGGTGGGCGACAACTGGGAGCAGGCCCACTAAACGCGCACGCCTTAAGGCCAGGGCAGGCGGGTTGGCGCGCCTGCCTGTGCAAGGTTGAGGCCAGTAAAAAGGGCGACCTGGAAACAGGTCGCCCTTTTGTGTGCTCACGAGGCTATTTTGCGCTTGTCTGGCGCCGTGTTCCTGGTCACCGAAGGACTGTAGCGTTCAGTCGTCGTTGGAGCGCACCCGATTGGGAAGCAACTCATCGTGCTTGGCCAAAATGGGATAGGCGGCGGCACTGACCAGATACGAGTTGATTGTGCGCACGTCGCGCAAGATTTCCAGATACAGGGAGCCTTGCTCGGCCGAATCCAGTTGGCCGGCTTTGATCTTGCGAATATGGCGGTCGGCGGCGGCCACTTCCAGTTCGCGGAAAAAATCTTTCTCAAAAGCCAGGAAGCGGGCGGTTTTGACGTCTTCGGCCACAAACAGCGCGGCTGCCTGACGCTGATTGCGAATCAGCCTGTCCATGACCTTGCCAATTTCCGTCTGTTCTTCCGCTTGCAATATCCAGCCCTGTTTGCGCAACTTGGCGGTATGGCTGAGCAAGCCGTTCACGCTGATGGTGGCGGCATGCGAGATATTGGTCGAGAAAGTCAGAATATCGTTAAGGCGGCGGGTATCTTTCTTGTTCAGATTCTCCTGGTCCAGGCGGGCCAGATACGTGGTAATCAAAGGCTCCAGGCGATTGACGGCATTGCTGATATAGCGTGCGTGGTTAATGCTGTGGGTGCTGTTGTTAAGCATGTTCTGGCGTGCCGTATCCAGGATTTCCTGCAGCATGTCGGACAGGCGCAGGGCTTCCCTAGCTGCATTGCCCAGGGCCACGGCAGGGACTTCCAGAGCCGACTGATCGAGGTATAAGGGCAGGCCGGGATCGTCCGGGTCTGTGCGACGGGGCAGATAGCGACTCAGCAAGCGCGAATAGGGTTTGAGCAAAGGCAGGAACAAGGCGGCCACTGCCAGATTGAAGAAGGTATGGAAGTTGGCAACGGCGCGGGCCGGGTCATGGGTGAACCAGCTCATCAGATCGGGAATCCAGGGCAGCAGAATCATGCCTATCAGACAGCCGAACAGCCGGGTGCCCAGGTTGCCAATCGGCAGACGTTTGTTGGCGGGGTCTTTGGTGCTGCCGGCGCCTTCCAGAATCGGGTTGATGGCAGTGCCCACATTGGCACCCAGGACCAGGGCGTAGGTCAGTTGCGGGTCCATATGCTGGTGGCTGGCCAGGGAAATGATCAACACCACGATGGCAACGCTGGAGTGAGCGGCCCAGGTCAGTAGGGCGGCCAGCAACATGCCGGTCATGGGGCTGCCGGCCAGGGCTTCCAGGATGGTCTGCAGCAAGGGAGCATCCTGAATGGGCGAGAAAAGTCCCACCAGTTCATGCAAAGACAGCAACAGCAGGCCCAGGCCGATAAAGACCCGTCCCAGATCACGGCGTCGTCCCGGCTCTTGCGAGCGGAACAGCCAAACTCCCAGAAGAATCAGGGCAGGGGCCAGCGCGGTCATCTTGAAGGACAGCAATTGCACGATCAGCGTCGTGCCCACATTGGCGCCCAGCATGGCGGCCAGGGCTGGCACCAGGGCGACCATCCCGGTAGCGGCAAAGCTGGTAATCATCAAGCCAGTGGCGGTACTGCTCTGAATGGCTGCGGTAATCGCGGCGCCGGCAAAGAACGCGCGTCGTGGCCGTCCCAGTGCGTGGCCCATCCAGATGCCCAGCTCGGCACCGAATGCGCGCTGAACCCCGCTTTGCACCATGTGGATACCCCACAGGAGCAAAGCGATATAACCCCCGAAATCGAGAAGTGCGAAGATTTCTTTCATGGCTAAATAATAGCCCAGCGCCTCTTACAAGCGTGAGTCCCAGATTACGGACACACCGATTCGCTTGGTAGAGGGCTGGCGCGCAGGCGGATGACGACGGGCAGGCAGGCAGAAAGCCTGCAAAAAACGCTCCGAAAGCACCTAGGCTTGCGGAGCGTTTTGTCTGGCTTGAGTGCCGGGGTGCTTACACGGACTGGGCGCTTTGCAGTGCCTGGATGCGTGCGGCAATCGGCGGGTGCGAGGCGAAGATGGCGCTGATGGAGCGACCGCCCGAAATACCTGCAGCTTCAAAGTTCTTGGGCAGCTCGCCCGGCGCCATGCCACCCAGACGGGCCAGGGCGTGAATCATGGGCTGGCGCGAACCGAGCAGTTGGGCAGAGCCGGCATCGGCGCGGTATTCCCGTTGCCGTGAGAACCAGGCCACGATGATGGAGGCCAGTACGCCAAAAATCAGCTCAAACACAAAAACCGAGGCGTAGTAACCCATGCCCACATCGCGATCATTACGCAGCAGCACGCGGTCCACAAAGTAACCGGCCAGACGGGCCAGGAAGATCACGAAGGTGTTCACCACACCCTGGATCAAGGTCAGGGTCACCATATCGCCATTGGCGATGTGAGCGACCTCGTGGCCCAGCACGGCCATGACTTCTTCTTCGGTCATGCCGCGCAGCAAACCGGTGGACACGGCGACCAGCGCATCATTCTTGAACGCACCGGTGGCAAAGGCATTGGGTTCGCCTTCGTAAATGGCTACTTCCGGGCGGCCAATACCGGCACGGTCAGCCAACTGATGCACGGTGTCGACCAGCCAGGCCTCTTCGGCGTTGGCAGGGGCGTTCGGGTCGATGACGCGGGCGTTCACGCTTTGCTTGGCCATCCACTTGCTCATCAGCAGGGAAATGATGGCGCCGGTAAAACCGACCAGGGCCGAGAAGATCAACAGTTGCGTCAGGTCCAGACCCTGCGCGTTCAGGTAACGTCCCACACCCAAAATATTCATGGAGGCGCTGAGCACCAGCATGACGGCCAAGTTGGTTATTAAGAAAAGGACAATTCGTTTCATGAATGCGGATTCCGGTGTGACAGAAAAAAGCGTGACCGTGAGTACACGATCTGCGCGAATTTTAGCCTTGATTCCAGGCGTGAAAATAAAATAGTCAGCTTTTAGTCAGCTTTTGGACAAGATAGTTTCGTGGGCTGTCTTGCCTGCTGTTGTGTAAGTGGTCTGGATATGGGGGTGGCGGACCACTTTTACAAGGTGGGGAGTATAGTAATGGCTTTCCCTTATCACTGAATCTGGTCTGATCACATGCAGTCATTGTGGATGCTGGTAGCCTGCGCCATGTTTGCCATTATGGGGGCCTGCGTCAAAGTGTCCGCCGATGCGGGGGCCTCGATGGCACAAATCGTTTTGTTCCGGGGTGTACCGTCGGTTCTGCTATTGGTGTTCTGGGCCAAGAGTCGCGGTTTGAGGCTGGCCCCGCAAAGCTGGAAGCTGCATATCCGACGTAATGTGTCGGGGGTCAGCTCCATGTGGCTGGGCTTTCTGGCCCTGGCCAATCTGCCTTTATCCACGGCGGTTAGCCTTAACTACACTGCTCCCCTGTTTATTGCCTGCTGGATGCTCGCCTGGGGCGGTACCCAGCGCGATCCTGTGCGTCTGATCGCGGTGCTGCTGGGTTTCATGGGGGTGATCGGCGTACTGCGCCCCAGTATTACTCCCGACCAGTGGTGGGCGGCCATGCTGGGCCTGTGTGCCGGCGCGCTAAGCGCCGTCGCCATGATGCAGGTGCGGGCTTTGGGGCGTTCTGGCGAACCCGAATGGCGCACGGTGCTTCTGTTTTCCTGTTTTGTCGTCTGTTCCAGCCTGCTTGGCCTGCTGTGGGAAGGTTGGCGGGAGCTGAGCTGGCGCGCCTGGCTGGCTTTGCTGGGCGTGGGCCTGTCGGGCTTGTTCGGGCAGTTGACCATGACACGGGCATTCGGGCTGGGCTCGGCCTTGTTGACCGCGGCCCTGCAATACACCACCATTATTTTTGCTGCCCTGATTGGCATAGCGTTCTGGGGCGATGTGCCCGACTGGCTGGCATGGGCGGGCATGGGATTGATTATTGGGTCTGGCCTGTTGTCGGCCTGGCGTACCTACAGCGAGGATCGTATCTTGCGAGGTCAGGCCGCGGCGCAGGAGCAGGCTTCTGTCAAGGAGGCATGAGGTGTTTGAATTTCTGGTTAGCGCCGAGCAGGTCCAGGCCGAGCTGAACAATCCGCAGTGGTTGATTCTGGACGTACGCCATGATCTGGCCGATCATCAGGCCGGGCGGCGCGCTTATGAGCAAGGACATATTCCCGGGGCAATTTTTCTGGATCATGAATTGGATCTGGCCGCGCCCAAGACGGGTTTCAATGGCCGCCATCCTTTGCCCAGCCGTCAGGAGCTGGCCCAGCTTTTGCAGGGAAAAGGGTTGAGCGATGACACGCAGGTGTTGGTGTATGACGCCCAGGGGGCGCTGTTTGCCAGCCATATGTGGTGGATGCTGCGCTGGTTGGGGCACTCCCGGGTCGCTATTTTGAACGGCGGCTGGCAAGCCTGGCAACAGGTGGGGGGAGCCGAGCAGCAAGGGGCCGCCACGCCGGTTCAGTCCACTGGCACGGTAAGCCTGCCTGAGCACGCCGCCATGCCTACGGTCAGCACTCAGGAAGTGCTCAAAAACCTGACGACGCCTGTTTTCACGGTACTGGATGCGCGCGCTGCGGAGCGTTATCGGGGAGATGTGGAGCCGATGGACCCCGTGGCCGGCCATATCCCCGACGCCTTGAATCGTTCCCATCTGAATAATCTGGATGAACAGGGGCGTTTCAAGCCGGCAGCGCAGTTACGTCAGGAGTTTCAGGATTTGCTGGGTGCCACTCCTGCCCATCAGGTCGTACATCAGTGTGGTTCAGGTATTACCGCTTGTCACAATCTTTTTGCGATGGAGTTGGCAGGCCTGACGGGTTCCGGTCTTTATCCGGGCTCCTGGAGTGAATGGGTGAGTGATGCGAGCCGCCCCGTAGCGCGCAGTTAGGCTTGCCCTGCCACCCTGGCAGAATTGAAAAGGCCGCCCACGGGCGGCCTTTTTACCGCCGGGCCTCCCCAAGGTAAAAGAGTCCCCGTGGGGAGCTGCAAGCCGCTGGTGCAGTATGGAGTATGTTTTACTGCCAGGTCGCCCCACGGTAAAAGTTTCCCCTTTGGGGGCCGCAAGCCGCAGATGCAGCGTGGAGGCACGTTTTACCGCCGGGTCGCCCCACGGTAAAAGTTTCCCCTCTGGGGGCCGCAAGCCGCAGATGCAGCGTGGAGGCATGTTTTACCGCCGGACCTCTCCAAGGTAAAAGAGTCCCCTTGGGTAGTTGCAAGCCGCAGGCGCGGCGTGGGGGGCATGTTTTTACCGCCGAGCCGCCCCAAGGTAAAAAGCGCCCCCCTTGGGGGGGCAGCAAGCCGCAGGCGCAGCGTGGGGGGCATGTTTTTACCGCCGGGCCGCCCCAAGGTAAAAAGCGCCCCCCTTGGGGGGGCAGCAAGCCGCAGGCGCAGCGTGGGGGGCATTTTTCTTTTTTGTACCGGCTCTCTATCCGGATTGTAGACTTCCCTCCCGCGCCAGCTCCCGTACAATGCCACTTCCAATTGGGTGTCGGCTTGTCCGGACCGCCCTCATTGATCAGGAATAATTATGGTTAAATCTCGCGATGATAATCAAAGCGCCCAGGCGCCAGCCCAGCAGGATTTCGAGTCCGCTCTGGCGCAACTGGAGGCGCTGGTCGCTCGTATGGAAAGTGGGGCGTTGCCGCTGGAGCAAGCCTTGCAGGCGTATGAGCAGGGCGTGGAGTTAGCCCAGTTGTGTCAACGCAAGCTGGACCTTGCCCAAGAACAGGTCAGCGTATTGCAAGGCAATCTGTTGCGTCCCCTGTCCGGGGATGAGGCCGTTGGAGATAGTTAAGATGAGTTCTACCAGTTTTTCTGATTGGCTTCAGGCTCGGGTTGAGCAAACTGAACATGTACTGGATCAGTCCTTGCCCCCAGTCAGTCAGGAGCCTGCTCGTTTGCACGAGGCCATGCGTTATTCCGTGCTCGGGGGGGGCAAGCGTGTGCGTGCCGCCCTGGTGTATGCTGCCGGTGAGGCTGCCTTGCAAGGCAAGCCGATGGCCGCTGCGCAACAAAAAGCTCTGGAGTTGGCGGCTGCAGCCGTGGAGCTGATTCACGCCTACTCTTTGGTACACGATGATTTGCCTTGCATGGACGATGACAAGCTGCGTCGCGGCCGTCCGACCACGCATGTGCAGTTTGACGAAGCCTGCGCCATGCTGGCTGGCGATGCTTTGCAGCCCTTGGCCTTCGAGCTGTTGGCGCAAATGCCAATTGCGCCCGCTCTCATCGTGCAGGCGATCACCCAGTTGGCTCAGGCTGCGGGCAGTGCCGGTATGGCGGGCGGTCAGGCCATTGACTGCGATAGTGTGGGTATTGCCCTGGATCGCGATCAACTGCAGGAAATGCACAGCATGAAGACCGGTGCCATGCTGCAGGCCAGTGTATTGCTGGGCGGTATTGTGGCAGGCGCCTCGTCTACCGTGCGCAATGGCCTGGAGGAATATGCCCAGGCTGTGGGTCTGGCTTTTCAGGTTGTGGACGACATTTTGGATGTCACCGCGGATACGGAGACCTTGGGCAAGACGGCGGGCAAGGATGCCGCTGATAACAAGCCCACCTATGTGTCCATTCTGGGTATGGAAGGATCGCGAGAGTTGCTGGGGGCGCTCAATGAGCAGGCCCAACTGGCGTTGCGACCTTTGGGGCCTGCCGCGACACGCCTGACGCAACTGGCCGATTACATCGTGGGCCGCGATCATTAGACCGTTGCCGGTCTGTGTGACTTTGGCACAGGCCGCGAAGCGTTTTACAATAGCCGATTGGCGATTGTTCTTGGACAGTCGTTTCACTTATTTGCCCGGATAGACGTCTTTTAGTATGACAACCGTTTCCCTAGAGCAGATCCACTCTCCCGCCGACTTGCGCCAGCTTGATCAACGCGATCTTCCCGAGCTGGCCCGTCAGTTGCGCGAGTTTGTTCTGCAGTCTGTATCCAAAACCGGTGGGCACTTGTCGTCCAATCTGGGCACGGTTGAATTGACCACGGCCTTGCACTATGTGTTTGAGACGCCGCACGACCGTATCGTGTGGGATGTGGGTCATCAGTCCTATCCGCACAAGATTCTGACTGGCCGGCGCGAACAAATGGCCGGCTTGCGTCAGCAAGATGGTATTTCGGGCTTTCCCAAGCGCTCCGAGTCCGAATACGACGATTTTGGCACCGCGCATTCCTCCACCTCCATCTCGGCGGTGCTGGGTATGGCCGTGGCCTCGCGCAATGCCGGTATCGAACGTCAGCATATCGCCGTGATCGGCGATGGAGCCATGACGGCCGGTATGGCCTTCGAGGCCCTGAACAATGCAGGCGTGACTCCCGATGTGAATGTGCTGGTGATCCTGAACGACAACGACATGTCGATCTCGCCACCCGTGGGTGCCCTGAATCACTATTTGGCGCGCCTGATGTCGGGCCGTTTCTATGCCGCTGCCAAGAATGTAGGTCGTGCTGTTTTGCAGCATGTACCGCCCGTACTGGATCTGGCGCGCAAGTTTGAAGGCCATGCCAAGGGGATTCTGACGCCCGCTACCTTATTTGAAGAGCTGGGTTTCAATTATGTCGGTCCGATCGACGGCCATGATCTGGATGCCTTGGTCTCTACCCTGAGCAATCTGCGCGATCTGGGCGGCTTGCAGTTTTTGCACGTCGTCACCCGCAAAGGGCAGGGCTACAAGCTGGCAGAGGCTGACCCTGTGCTCTATCACGGCCCTGGCAAATTTGATCCCTCCGTGGGTTTGGTCAAACCTGCCACCAAGCCGCGTCCGACCTTTACCCAGATTTTTGGTCAGTGGCTGTGTGACATGGCCAGACACGACCAACGCTTGTACGGTATCACCCCCGCCATGCGTGAGGGCAGTGGGATGGTGGAGTTCGAGCAGCAGTTTCCACGCCGGTATTTCGATGTGGGCATTGCCGAGCAGCACGCTGTCACCTTTGCGGCCGGCTTGGCCTGTGAGGGGCAAAAACCCGTTGTGGCTATTTATTCGACCTTTCTGCAGCGTGGCTACGATCAGTTGATTCACGATGTGGCCTTGCAGAATCTGGACGTGACCTTTGCGTTGGATCGTGCCGGAATCGTGGGGGCCGACGGGGCGACCCACGCGGGCAATTACGACATCGCTTTTTTGCGTTGCATTCCGAACATGGTCGTTGCCACGCCGTCGGATGAAAATGAAACTCGCTTGCTGTTGACCTGTTGCTACCAGCATCCCGGGCCCAGCTCGGTGCGTTATCCGCGGGGTGCCGGCATTGGGGCGCCGGTCAGTCAGGAACTCAACACCGTGCCGCTGGGCAAGGCGAATTTGCGTCGTCAGGGCAAAAATCTGGCGATTCTGGCTTTTGGCCCAGTGTTGCACGAAGCCCTGAAAGCGGCCGAGGCACTGGATGCCACCGTGGTGGATATGCGTTTTGTCAAACCCATGGACGAGGCCCTGCTGCAAGAGCTGGCGCAAAGCCATCAGGCTTTTGTCACAGTGGAAGAGGGTTGTCTGATGGGTGGCGCAGGCAGTGCCGTGCTGGAATTTATCAGCCGTGAAGCGCTGGTCATGCCCGTTTTGCAGCTGGCTTACCCCGACGAGTTCATCGATCACGGCGACCAAAAGAAAATTGCTCAGGATTTGGGTCTGGATGCGGTTGGCATTGAACGCTCCATTCGTGCGCGTTTCTCAAGTCTGTTCGAGGAATGAGGCAATTTCTGCACAGTTTAGGGTTTAAATACCCCAATATGCGCGTTCTTGTTAAGGTTATCGAAGCTCGCTTGCGATAAGCGTAAGATAATCATCAATTATTCTTTTTATTTACAGTGGCGGCTCTGCCGTCGCTGAAGCTGATGGATATGAATACAGTGTCGGAATCGCCCTTGGCCATGCCAGATGTGCAAAGCAGCATGGATACACGCCGTGTTGCAATTCAGCGCGTGGGTGTGCGCGGGGTGCGGCATCCGATGATGCTGGATCTGCAGGGGCAGGCCGTGCCCACCGTGGCGCAATGGGAGTTGACGGTGGCTTTGCCGCCGGAAGAAAAAGGCACCCATATGTCGCGCTTTGTGGCCTTGCTGGAAGAGTATCGCCGTCAAGCCCTGACCCCAGCCGGTTTTGTACAGATGGCCCAGGCCATGCTGCCTTTGCTGAACGCCGGTCGTGGCGATATGACAGCGACTTTTCCCGTATTTCTTGAAAAAGTCGCGCCTGTATCGGGAGTGGCCAGCCTGATGGATTACACCGTCAGCTGGACGGCGCGTGTTGGCGTGGATGACCAGCCCGAGTTCGAGCTGTCCGTGCTGGTTCCCGTGACCAGTCTGTGCCCCTGCTCGAAAGCAATTTCCGAATACGGTGCGCATAATCAGCGCTCGCATGTGACCGTGCAAGCCGTTTTTTCCCATCCGGACGCTCTGGATCTGCCCGCCTTGATCCGGTCGGTGGAGGAGCAGGCTTCGTGTCAGCTTTGGGGCCTGTTAAAGCGCACTGATGAAAAATACGTGACCGAGTACGCCTACGACAATCCCAAATTTGTCGAAGATCTGGTTCGGGATGTGGCTGTCAGCGTGCGCAGTCTGCCCGGAGTGTTGCGTTATAGCATCGAAGCCGAGAATTTCGAGTCGATTCATAATCACTCTGCCTACGCAAGCGTGCAGGGCTAAGGCTTTTGGCTTGTCAGTCAGGCTTTTTTGGTGCTAGTATCTATGGTTTCTTGCTCGACCCGGATTGAATGGGCGGGCTGTCGCGCTTGGTGCCTGACTGTTTTAGCAGCGGGTAGTAGGCGATATCCACAAGGAGTTGTTCCATGCGTCACTACGAAGTAGTGTTCATTGTGCATCCCGATCAAAGCGAGCAAGTGCCCGCCATGATCGAGCGCTATTCGGCGATTGTTACTTCCGAAGGCGGTGCTATTCATCGTCTGGAAGACTGGGGCCGCCGTCAACTGGCTTACCCTATCCAGAAACTGGTCAAGGCTCACTACGTGTGCCTGAACATCGAATGCGGTCAGTCCACCTTGGACGAGCTGGAGCATTCCTTCCGCTACAACGACGCCATCTTGCGTTACCTCGTCGCTGGCACGAAGAAAGCCCCTGAAGGCGCTTCGGTCATGATGAAGTCCGTCGAACGCGAAGAAGCACGTAAAGCAAGCACCGAAGCCAGCGCTCCTGCAGCGGCTGACGCTGAAGCTCAAGCTGAAGAGTAATAGCTCCGACTGCGTGAACCAGTTCTCTCTTGCCGGCCAGCTTATCGACATCAAGCCTTTGCGTTATACGCCGGCTGGTGTCCCTGCTCTGGAATTGGTCCTGGAACACGAATCTTCCGTAATGGAAGCCGGTCACTCCCGGCAAATCGCATTGACGATGCAGGTAGTGGCATTAGGCAATAACGCCTTGGGTCTGGCAGACACTCCTTTGGGAGCCCATTTGCAGCTACAAGGTTTTATAGCCCCGGCCCGTAAAGGTTCGACGCGTCTGGTGCTGCATGTACAGCAGTATCAGCGTCACTTTCCGGGACAAGGCTCTGTTACGGTCTGACTGGTCTGGCTCGATCGTCGCGAAGTGTTCAACACCTCGCTTCACACTGAATTCTCCCGGGTATAGCCCGGTTACTAACGAGGCACAAAATGGCTTTCCGTAGAGGCAAAGACAAAAAACGCAAATTTGCACAACAGAACCCACTGTTCAAGCGCCGCAAATTCTGCCGCTTCACCGTCGCTGGCGTTGAAGAAATTGATTACAAAGATCTGGACACCCTGCGTGATTTCATCCAGGAAAATGGCAAGATCATCCCTGCACGTTTGACGGGCACCAAAGCTCACTACCAGCGTCAGCTGGACACCGCCGTCAAGCGCGCTCGTTTCCTGGCTCTGTTGCCGTACACCGACAACCACAAATAATCCAGAGGAACCTTAGTCATGCAAGTTATTTTGCTCGAAAAAGTCGCCAACCTGGGTAATCTGGGTGATGTCGTGCGCGTACGTGATGGTTACGCCCGTAACTTCCTGCTGCCACGTAAAGTTGCTCGCCGTGCAACGGCTGCTGCTTTGCAAGAGTTCGAAGCACGTCGTGCCGAACTGGAAAAGCTGCAGGCTGAAAAGCTGGCCGCTGCTCAGGCTCAGAACGAAAAGCTGAACGGTCAGACGTTCACGCTGGTTCAGAAAGCCGGTGTGGATGGTCGTCTGTTTGGTTCCGTGACCACCATGGACATCGCCAATGCGCTGAAAGCAGCAGGCTTTGAAGATCTGGTCAAGACCCAGGTTCGTTTGATCGACGGTCACCTCAAAGCTGTGGGCGAGTACCCTGTCCAGGTTGCTCTGCACCCTGACGTGATCGCTGAAATCAACGTTGTGGTTCAAGGCGACGTCGCCTAAGACTAGTGCGTTGACGCATGGTACATTCTTCTTTGGAGTGTATCTGCCAAGCTAGAAAAAGCCGGTGCAAGCCGGCTTTTTTGTTTTCTCTCCAGCCTGCCCGGGCAATGCGATCGCGCCCGAGCCTGTTTGTACTGCCGCATCCGGTCCTGTTGGCTCAATCTCTTATTGAGTCTGACTGTTCTGACCCCAGATACACCTCCTGCTTAAGACCGCGCAACGCATTTTGCGGGCTGCGGCGTCGATTTTTTTCCTTGATTTGAAGGTATATGCATGGAAAGCAAGTCAGCCAAATCCGATTCAACGCTGGATTACCTTCGGGTCCCGCCTCATTCAATCGAGGCGGAGCAGTCGGTGCTCGGTGGCTTGTTGCTCGATAATGCCGCGTTTGACCGGGTGGCCGACATTGTCACCGACGAGGATTTTTATCGTTTTGATCATAAGCTGATCTGGCAACACATTACCCGTTTGATCGGACTGGCCCGGCCTGCCGACGTCGTCACCGTATTTGAGTCTCTGTCCGTGGCGGGCAAGCAGGAGGAGGTGGGGGGGCTGGCCTATTTGAATGCCCTGGCGCATAACACGCCTTCGGCGGCCAACATTCGTCGGTATGCCGAGATCGTGCGTGAACGCTCCACGCTGCGCAAGCTGGTGACCGTGGCCGACGAGATATCCTCTGCTGCCTTCAATCCACAAGGTAAAGAAGCCCGTCAGATTTTGGATGAGGCCGAAACGCGGGTGTTTCAGATCGCCCAGGAAGGAGCGCGTGGTTCGCAGGGTTTTCTGGAAATTCAGCCCTTGCTCAGTCAGGTGGTGGAGCGCATTGACGAGCTGTACCACCGTGAGGGCGACTCGGAAGTGACGGGCGTGCCGACGGGTTTTGTCGACCTGGACAAGATGACCTCCGGTTTGCAGCCAGGGGACCTGGTGATTGTGGCCGGACGTCCGTCCATGGGTAAAACCTCCTTTTCCATGAACATTGGCGAGCATGTGGCGATTGCTCAGGGCCTGCCCGTCGCCGTGTTCTCCATGGAAATGGGCGCGGTGCAGTTGGCCATGCGTATGGTGGGTTCGGTAGGGTTGCTGGACCAGCACCGCATGCGTACCGGCAAGTTGACGGCAGATGACTGGCCGCGCCTGACGCATGCTGTTCAGCAAGTGCAGGAAGCCCAGATCTATATTGATGAAACCCCCGGCTTGTCGTCCATGGAGGTGCGGGCACGCGCACGGCGGCTGGCTCGTCAGTGTGGGCAGCTCGGCCTGATTATTATCGACTACCTGCAACTGATGTCCTCTAGTGGTGGTGAGAACCGGGCGACGGAAATTTCCGAGATCAGTCGTTCCTTGAAGGGTCTGGCTAAAGAGCTTAACTGTCCCTTGATTGCTTTGTCGCAGTTGAACCGCAGTCTGGAGCAACGTCCTAACAAACGCCCGGTGATGAGTGACTTGCGAGAATCAGGCGCTATTGAGCAGGATGCTGACTTGATCTTGTTTATTTACCGTGACGAGGTCTACAACCCAGACTCGCCCGATAAAGGCACGGCTGAAATCATTATCGGTAAGCAGCGTAACGGCCCGATTGGTTCGGTGCGCCTGACCTTTGCGGGAGCCAGTACGCGCTTTCTGGATTACATGCCTACATGACGACGGGCGCCGCAGTGTGCAATGGGCTGCCCAGGTAGCGCTTTGTAGCGGATACGGAAGGAAAACAATAGGAAGGGCCTGTGCACATTGTCGGGCCCCTCTTTTTTATCGTCTTGCCCGCCTGATTCCCGGCTCAGTCAATCGTTCCCAAGGGCCCTCGTCTTTTTAGTCTCCGCGGCCGGCCGCCAGTCGCTTGGCCAACCACGCACAGACCAGAAGCTGCCACTGGTGAAACAGCATGATGGGCAAGATGACAGGCCCCACCATGACGCTGGGGAAAATCACGTTGGCAATCGGGATGCCGCTGCTCAGGCTTTTATTGGAACCGCACATCAGCAAGCTGACTCGGTCTTCAAAGGAAAAACCCAGCCAGCGTCCCAGATTCCAGGCCAGCACCTGCGCCAAGGTCAACAGAATGGCGTTGGACAGCACAATCAGTCCCAAGGCACTGAGCGGCGTAGAGGTCCAGAGTCCGCCTACTACAGCGCCTGAAAAAGCCGTATACACCACCAGCAGAATTGAGCCCTGATCCACGACTTTGAGCAGTTGCTGGCGTTTCATGACCCAGGCTCCGATCAAGGGGCGCAGCAGATGCCCGAAGACAAAGGGGAAAAACAGTTGCAGCATGATTTTTCCCACCGCCTCCAGGGATACCGTTGCCTGGGCACTGGTCGCTCCGGCCAACATGATGCCGACCAGCAGGGGAGTGATGAATACGCCAAGCAGCGTAGAGGCAGAGGCGCTGCAAATCGACACCGGCACATTCCCCCTAGCCATGGCGGTCAGAGCCACTGCAGATTGCACGGTGCTGGGCAGGCAAGCCAGAAACAGAATCCCCAAGTACAGATTGTCGGTTAGCCAGGGGCGCAGCACGGCTGCCACGCCACTGCCCAGAACCGGGAAGAGCAAAAAGGTAACGGACAGAATCAGCAGGTGCAAACGCCAGTGGGACAGGCCGCCCCAGATAGCCTCGCGTGACAGGCGGGCGCCATGCAGAAAGAACAACAGTGCAATGGCAATCTGCGTGATGTGTTGAAACAGTGGCACGCCCCAGCCTTGGGCGGGCAGCAGACTGGCCAGTGCAACGGTAGCAAACAGTTTCAGCAAGAACGGGTCAATCGGTAAACGCTTGATCATGCCTGGTAAGCGCTCATGGAAAGGGCCATACGGTAGGCATAGCGCAGTGAGGAGGCATCGGCCTTGCCTTGTCCGGCGATGTCGTACGCGGTTCCATGGTCCACGCTGGTGCGGATAAAGGGCAGGCCCACCGTCACGTTCACCCCTTCGTCCAGGCCCAGCAGCTTGATGGGAATCAGTCCCTGGTCATGATATTGGGCCACCACAATATCGAACTCCCCCTGACGGGCACGCATGAAAATCGTGTCACCGGGCCAGGGGCCGCTGGCTTGTATGCCTTCGGCGCAGGCTTGTTCAATAGCCGGGGTGATCTGTTCTATGTCTTCCAGGCCGAACTTTCCGCCTTCACCGGCGTGGGGGTTCAAACCGGCCACCGCCACGCGTGGCTTGGCGATCCCCGCTTGGGTGCAGGCCAGTTGTGCCAATCGTATGGTTTGCAGCACGCGCTCTTTCGTAATCAGGGAAGGGACGCGTGCCAGCGGTTCGTGAATGGTGACCAGAATGGAGCGCAAGTGCTCGTTGGCCAGCATCATGGCGTAGTGCTCTGTGTGACTGCGTTCGGCCAGAATTTCAGTATGCCCAGGGGCATCAATACCGCCTTTTTGCATGGCCAGCTTGTTGAGTGGTGCGGTGACAATAGCGCGTATCAGTCCGGCCTGGGCATCATCAATAGCGTGACACAAATACTCATACGCGCCGCGTCCGGCTTGGGCGCTGACCTGCCCATAAGGGAGATCAGCGGGCAGAGCCTGCCAACGGTTGAGAACGGCAATGACGCCCGCAGGAGGGCAAATCGCTTGCGTCATTTCCTGGACACGCCAGTGCGGGTCAGCGCCGATCACGGACAAGGCGCGGCGCAGGGCACCAGCATCGCCATAGACGACTGCCGGGTGGGGCAGACCCTCAACAATCAGACGGGCGATGATTTCCGGGCCTATGCCGGCAGCATCGCCCATGGTGATCCCAATGGGTTGTTCGGTTCGGTTCATGATAATGGCTATAAAAAAAACTTCTGCGCTACGCCTTTGGCTGGTTCCCCTGCGGGGAGCATTTTGCCGGGGGCTGGACTGACGGTACAAACACTTCACGCCGCGCCTATGGCGTGCTGCCCCGAGGGAGCTGTTTACCTTAGGGCAGCCTGGCTAAAAAAAAACCGGGTTCATGACCCGGTTTGAGTGAGCAGGGATGCCGTTTAGAGCGCGTCGCTGGCGTAATCGGCCAAGCGGGAGCGTTCCCCACGCTGCAGGGTGATGTGACCGGCATGTGGCCAGCCTTTAAATCGGTCTACCACATAGGTCAGCCCTGAACTGCCCTCGGTCAGATAGGGTGTGTCGATCTGGGCAATATTGCCCAGACAGACGATTTTAGTGCCTGGGCCAGCGCGCGTCACCAGTGTTTTCATCTGTTTGGGCGTGAGGTTCTGTGCCTCGTCGATGATCAGAAACTTGTTCATGAACGTGCGGCCGCGCATAAAGCTCAGGGATTTGACCTTGATCTTGGAACGTACCAGCTCCATGGTGGAGTTGCGCGGCGCCTCCGAGCCTTGTGGGTTGCTCAGGTTACTGGACGATTTGCCGGTACCCAGATGCAGTACCTCCAGGTTGTCTTCCAGAGCGCCCATCCAGGGCTGCATTTTCTCTTCTTCAGTGCCGGGCAGAAAGCCGATGTCGTCTCCCACCGGCACGGTGGCACGGGTGATGATGATCTCGTTGTAGCGCTTGGTCTCCAGCGTCTGGGTGAGCGCGCTGGCCAGTGCCAGCAGCGTTTTACCCGTACCGGCATGGCCCAGCAGCGAGACGAAATCAAAATCGGGGTTCATCAACAGGTTCAGGGCAAAATTCTGCTCGCGGTTGCGAGCCGTAATGCCCCAGACATTGTTCTTGCCATGGCTGTAGTCGCGCAAGGTGGCCAGCACCGCGGTGTTGCCGGCGGTCTCGCGTACCTGGGCGTACAGGGGATCGTCGCCTTCGGTAAACACGAACTGGTTGACCATGAACTGGCTGCATAGCGGCCCGCTGATGCGGTAGAAGGTGGTGCCACCTTGTTGCCAGGATTCCATGTTCTTGCCGTGCTTGGTCCAGAAATTGTCCGGCAAAGGCATGACACCGTCATAGAGCAGGTCGGAGTCATCCAGCACGTGGTCGTGGCGGTAGTCCTCGGCCAGCAGGCCCAGGGCCTTGGCCTTCAGGCGCATATTGATGTCTTTGGACACCAGAACCACTTCGCGCTTGGGCATGCTTTTGGTCAGGGCGTTGACCACGGCCAAAATGGCGTTGTCCGCCTTGCCCAGCGGTAGCTGGATGGGCAGGCTGGTATCGAGCGCGCTGGTCTGGAAGGTGACGGCGCCACGCGCTTCGGTATTGCCGATGCCATCCAGATTGATGGGCTTGTCCAGGCCATGATCGCCTACCAAGCCTTCCAAGGAACGGCTGACCTGACGCGCATTGCGAGCCACTTCGGACAGGCCTTTTTTCTGGTGATCCAGCTCTTCGAGCACCATCATGGGCAGGAAGATGTCGTGTTCCTCAAACTTGAACAGCGAATTGGAGTCGTGTAGCAAGACGTTGGTATCGAGCACAAACAGTTTGCGCTGAGTGGGAGCCAGACGGGTGCGCTTGCTGGCCGTCCCGGCTGCAGGCCTGGGGGCCTGAGCCGGATTGGCTGCCGCACTTTTGGCGGGAGCGGTCTTGGCGGCGGTGGCAGGCGCGGGCACTGCTGTCGGGGCTGCGGGCGCTGTTTCTGCGGGCGCAGGTTTTTTGGCGCGGGGCGTGGCAGCTGCCTTGTTGCTGGCAGCGGCAGGACGGGCAGGGGGCGTGTCGGGTTCGTCTGGTTGTACGGGTGGATCGGCAAGGATGACACTGTCATCTTTTTCGCTAAGCAGGGTTCCCAGCTTGGTGGGCAACGTTGGTAGCGGCATATAACACGTACTCCTGGTTGTGTGTCGGCCCGCGGGCCGACACGGTAAGGTTTCAGGCGGTTTGCTGGACAGCCTGTAATACAGCCTGGACGTGGCCTGGCACTTTGATGCCACGCCATTCCTGAATCAAGACCCCGTGGGCGTCGATCAAGAAGGTGCTGCGCTCAATGCCACGTACCTGTTTACCGTACATGTTTTTCATTTTCATGACCCCAAACAGTTCGCACAAGCGCTCCTCGGTGTCGGCCAGCAAGGGGAAGGTCAGACCTTGCTTGTTGATAAAGCGCTCATGTGAACCTAGCGAGTCGCGCGAAACACCAATGATCTGCGCGCCTGCGGCCTCAAATTCGGCCTGGGCATCACGGAAATTCTGGGATTCGGTGGTGCAGCCCGGGGTGTTGTCTTTAGGGTAAAAGTACAACACTGTCATTTTTCCTTTAAGATCAGCCGCGCTGAACTCGCCCTGCGTGGAGGGCACGGAAAAGTCGGGAATGGGGGCACCTATTTTTACGGCTGTCATGCTTTTTCCTGTATGAGTAAGGCGGCAACGACTTTGCGGCCTTCGGACATGAGGATATTGTAGGTTCTGGCAGCGGCCTGGGTATCCATGATTTCCACCCCTATGCCCCACTGCAGCATTTCCTGGGTGACGGCAGGGTGCAAAAAATGCTGACGCTGTCCGGTCCCAATCAAAATCAGTTCCGGCGCATTGTCCGGGCGTGCGGGCGGGGCGTCATCCAGAAAGGCCATGGGGTCTTGCTTGAGCGATTCCAGTCCCGCAATTTGTCGCAGCAAGGCAGCAGTCAGCTCGGAAGCGCTTTGAATAGCCAGGGTCTGCACCGGTCCTTCAGGGCTAAAGAAGATGGAATGATCGTGGTTTTGAAAGTTGATCGCCACGTAGTCCTCACCGTAGGCGGTGATGGCATTTAGGGCGGGGTTATGTTCGCGTTGCAGTTGCACGATGAGTCTCTCCGGTTTTCAGCTATCGATGATAGCGCAAAGCGTCAGCGACGATGCGGCAGCTGATCTGTTTGCAGTGATTCTCAGTCAGTCAATCATGGATTAAACTCTTTGATTTACTTCGCGCCTTCTGGTTGGGGTCTTCGCTTTTCTCTCATCAAGGAATGTCATGATTCGCTTTCCGCGCATCGAGCGTTTGCCGCCTTACGTGTTTAACATTACAGGCGAGCTGAAAATGGCTGCCCGCCGTCGTGGCGAGGACATCATTGATATGTCCATGGGAAACCCGGACGGTGCGACACCAGCGCATATTGTGGAAAAGCTGGTCGAGGCCGCTAGCCGTCCGGACACACATGGCTATTCTGTCTCAAAAGGCATCCCGCGTTTGCGTCGAGCCGTGACCAATTGGTACGAGCGCCGCTACAATGTGCATCTGGACCCGGATCGCGAGGCGATTGTTACCATCGGCTCCAAGGAAGGTCTGGCCCATTTGATGCTGGCGACCCTGGATAAAGGCGACACCGTACTGGTGCCCAACCCCAGCTACCCCATTCATATTTATGGTGCCGTCATTGCCGGTGCCAATATCCGTTCGGTACCGATGGTTCCCGGAGTGGACTTTTTTGATGAGATCGAAAAAGCCGTTCGCGAGTCTATTCCCAAACCCAAAATGATGATTCTGGGTTTCCCCAGCAATCCGACGGCCCAGTGCGTGGACCTGTCCTTTTTTGAGCGTATTGTGGCGCTGGCTCGTGAGCACGGTATTTTGGTGGTACACGATCTGGCCTATGCCGACATTACCTTTGACGGCTACGTGGCCCCCTCCATCATGCAGGTGGAAGGCGCGCGTGAGGTAGCCGTCGAGTTTTTTACCATGAGCAAAAGCTACAATATGGCCGGTTGGCGTATTGGTTTCATGGTGGGTAACGAGTCCCTGGTCAATGCGCTGGCACGGATCAAGAGCTATCACGACTACGGCACCTTCACACCGATTCAGGTGGCTGCCATTGCGGCGCTGGAAGGGCCACAAGATTGTGTCAAGGAGGTGGTGGAGCAATACCGCCGCCGTCGCGACGTACTGGCCAAGGGCCTGCATGAGGCAGGCTGGATGGTCGATGTTCCCAAGGCATCAATGTATATCTGGGCCAAGATTCCCGAGTTCTACAAGGACATCGGTTCGCTGGAGTTTGCCAAGCGCTTACTGAGCGATGCCAAAGTAGCCGTATCCCCCGGCATCGGCTTTGGTGAGTATGGCGACAACTATGTGCGCTTTGCGCTGATCGAAAACGAGCAACGTACCCGTCAGGCGGTACGCGGCATCAAAGAAATGTTCCGTAAGGACGGATTTGTTCAATGAGTCCTATCAAAGTAGGTTTGCTGGGTTTGGGTGTGGTTGGCAGCGGCACCTGGAACGTATTGAAACGCAACGCAGATGAAATCGCTCGCCGCGCCGGTCGCCGTATCGAGGTGGTCGCCATTGCTGTGCGGGACCTGGAAAAGGCACGCGCGCTGGTGGGGGACGAAGTCACCCTGACCACGGACGGCATGGACGTGGTGCGCAACCCCGAGATCGACATTGTGGTCGAGCTGGTGGGGGGCGACACCGTGGCACGCGAATGGGTGCTGGAAGCGATTGCCCAGGGCAAGCACGTGGTTACCGCCAACAAGGCGCTGCTGGCCAAGCATGGCAACAAGATTTTTGCTGCTGCTCACGAGCGCAGTGTCATGGTGGCGTTTGAAGCCGCTGTGGCCGGTGGTATTCCGATCATCAAGGCGATTCGCGAAGGCCTGACGGCCAACCGTATTCAGTGGCTGGCCGGCATTATCAACGGCACCACCAACTACATCCTGTCCGAAATGCGCAATCGTGGCGTCAGCTTTGCTGAAGCCCTGGCCGATGCCCAGCGTTTGGGTTACGCCGAAGCGGATCCTACTTTCGATATTGAAGGTGTGGACGCGGCGCACAAGCTGAGCCTGCTGGCCTCTCTGGCCTTCGGTATTCCGGTGCAGTTCAGCAAGGCCCACGTGGAAGGTATTACCAGCCTGGCACTGGAAGACCTGCAACACGCACAACGCCTGGGCTACAACATCAAGCTGCTGGGTATTACTCGTGCTCGTGAAGAAGGCATTGAGCTGCGCGTCCACCCCACACTGGTTCCGCTGCAAAGCATGCTGGCCAATGTGCAAGGTGCCATGAATGCGGTGCTGGTGCACGGCGACGCCGTGGGCCAGACCGTGTACTATGGCGCCGGTGCCGGCGCCTTGCCCACGGCCTCGGCCGTGGTGGCCGACCTGGTGGACGTCACCCGTCTGCAAACGGCAGAACCCGAGCACCGTGTCCCTTATTTGGCCTTCCAGCATAACGCCATGTCCGATACGCCCATCCTGCCTATGGATGAAGTGGTGTCCTCGTACTACCTGCGTTTGCGTGTGGACGACCGTCCAGGTGTGCTGGCGGATGTGGCCCGTATTCTGGCTCAAGCCTCGATCTCGATTGGTTCCATGTTCCAGGAACCGGCCGGCGAGCAGGCCGACATCATTTTCCTGACGCACGAAGCGCGTGAAGGTG
Source organism: Alcaligenes sp. HNGD-HTN06 (assembly GCF_049932565.1). NCBI lineage: Bacteria > Pseudomonadati > Pseudomonadota > Betaproteobacteria > Burkholderiales > Alcaligenaceae > Alcaligenes > Alcaligenes sp. HNGD-HTN06. The sequence goes on from NZ_CP187782.1 coordinate 1,097,915, forward strand.
CCATCAATGGCGCAATCAGCCAGATTCAGAATCTGCCCTTTGTACAGTCTGCCGTGACCCGTTTGCGCGTGGAGAACCTGTAATGAATTACATATCCACGCGTGGCGGCATGAAGGCCCAACCATTTTCGGACATCTTGCTGGAAGGTCTGGCTCCCGATGGTGGTCTGGCCATGCCGGAAAGCTACCCTCAGGTCAGCGCCCAGATGCTGGAATCCTGGCGCGCGCTGAGTTATCCCGAACTGGCCGCCAAGGTGTTGGGGCTGTTTGTCACGGACATTCCCGCTGACGAACTGGCTACCTTGACTGCCCGCGCTTACGCACCCGGTGTGTTCGACAGCGAGCAGGTGGTGCCTGTCAAGGAGCTGGAGCCCGGTTTTGCTTTGCTGGGTTTGTCCCAAGGTCCGACCCTGGCTTTTAAAGACATGGCCATGCAGTTCCTGGGCCAGGTTTTTGAATACGTACTCACAAAGCGCAGCAGCACGTTGAACATTCTGGGCGCCACATCCGGTGATACGGGTTCGGCGGCTGAATATGCCTTGCGCGGCAAGCGTGGCGTCAGCGTGTTCATGCTCTCGCCTTACGGTCGCATGAGTGCGTTCCAGCGCGCCCAGATGTACTCCCTGCAGGATGAAAACATCCACAACCTGTCGGTGAAGGGGGTGTTCGATGATTGCCAGGACATCGTCAAGGCCCTGGCAGGCGACCTGGAGTTCAAGTCCCAATGGCATTTGGGTGCCGTGAACTCCATTAACTGGGCGCGTATTTCTGCTCAGGTGGTGTACTACTTCTGGGGCTGGCTGCGCAGCACCACAGCGGCCGGTCAGAAAGTTTCTTTTGCTGTTCCTTCGGGCAACTTTGGCAATATTCTGTCGGGTCACATTGCCCGCCAGATGGGTCTGCCGATCGCCAAGCTGGTTCTGGCCACCAACGAAAACAATGTGCTGGAAGAGTTCTTCCGCACCGGTATTTATCGTCCCCGTGGTTCCGAGCAGACATACGCCACGTCCAGCCCGTCCATGGACATCTCCCGCGCTTCCAACTTCGAACGCTTTGTGTTTGATCTGCTGGGCCGCGATGGCAGCAAGGTCAAGGCATTGTGGGAACAATTGGCCAAAGAAGGCCAGTTCGATCTGAGCGAGCATCTGCCACGCTTCCAGGAAGAGTTCGGCTTTGTGGCTGGTGCCAGCTCGCACCAGGACCGGTTGAACACGATCGCCCAGGTGAACGAGCAGTATCAGACGCTGATCGATCCGCACACGGCCGATGGCGTCAAAGTGGCCCAGGCCTACCGTGAAGATGGCATTCCCATGCTGGTATTGGAAACCGCCTTGCCCGCTAAGTTCTCCGAGACCATTGAAGAGGCCATTGGTCAGCCCGCTCCCGTGCCAGCGCACCTGGCCGGTCTGGCTGATTTGCCACAGAAAGTGGTGGTGATGGATGCGGACGTGGCCCAAGTGCGTCGCTATATCGAGGCACATGCCCCGCGCTGATACTCGTCACTGCGCTTGTGATGAGCAGGCGCCGGTCTAAGACTGGTTTAAAACCCCGATTTTGCTGTTCCCGCGGCTCAGATCCTTGTTCAGTCGGCGAATCAGGAAAGCATCAATCGGGGTTTTTTGCCTCTTGTCTGTGCCTGGCGCTCAGACAGACAAGGCGAGCTTTGCGAGGCGCGCTGAACCTTTGCTATCTTCTCTTCATCAAAAGAACACGATATGCAGGCATGATGACGATGGCCTGTGATATCGGCAGATAGGCGGTTCGTCTATTGAACATAGAAGAAAGGATAGAAAAATCATGAGTAAAACGACTCACGTGAAATTACGTCCCCTCGAGCGCGAGGACTTGCGCTTTGTGCACCTGCTGGACAATAACGCCAGCGTGATGCGTTACTGGTTTGAAGAGCCTTACGAAACCTACGGGGAGCTGGCAGCGCTGTACGATGAGCACATTCATGATCAGCGTGAACGTCGTTTTGTGGTGGAGTGGGAGGGGCAGCCCTCCGGTGTGGTGGAACTGGTGGAAATTGATTATGTGCACCGCCGGGCAGAGTTTCAGATCATTATTGCGCCCGAGTTCCAGGGCATGGGCATTGCCTCACGGGCGACCAAACTGGCTATCGAGTACGGATTTGGGGTGTTGAATCTGTACAAGATCGTGCTGATTGTGGATAAGGAAAACCACAAAGCGATTCACATCTATCAGAAGTTTGGCTTTCAGGTGGAAGGCGAACTCAAACACGAGTTTTTCATCAATGGCCAATATCGGGATGTGGTGCGTATGCGTTTGTTCCAGGCTGATTTTCTGGCCGCTCACAAACCGGCGCAGACTTTGCTGACACCGTCGGCGCAATAGTGTCTTGCCCCAATAGCCCCTGTTTGAAGAGCGTCTTACGCGGGGCCTTGGTTGATGGCTGGGTTTCTTGGCATGACTTCGTGTGACTACCTGGATGCGTAGGGTGCATGTGCCAGTTTATGCAGGGTCGTTTTCAAAGAGCGGATGCCGTCATGCTCAGAGCAGCAGGAAAGACAGGGGTTCGGCACCCTCGTTTCGGCTGTGCTCTGCTTGAATCCAGGACTTACAGATGCGCCGCTGTCAGACCGCTGCGTACCGCGCCTTCCAGCACACCGGGATAGCCGGTATCAGTCCAGTCGCCTGCCAAACGAATGGCAGTCCAAGGTGTCGTCACGGAAGGTCGACGCAAGCCGGGCACGGCCGCAAAAGTGGCCCGTTTTTCGATAATCAGCTCGCTGGCCCGCACCGCAGGCATGGTTTTCAGGTGCCGGGTTTGGCTGCGTACCTGGGCGATAATCGTGGCAATGGCTTGCTCCCGGTCTAGCGCCTGCAGGCGTACCGCATCGCTGATGACAATCCCCACCAGCGTTTCGCCGCTACCCGGTTTCAAGGCGCTGTGATCAAACAGCCATTGCCCGCCGCTGCCACTGCTATCGTCCAGCATCAACATGGAGTGGGGCAGATTCCAGGGCTGTTCCAGTTCCAGATAGAGGGTGGCGATAGGGATATAGCTGAACGCCTCCAGATCTGCCAGCAATTGTTCGCTGGCCGGGCTGCTAGGTAGGTTGTGGAGTAAACGTGCTGCCTGAACCGGCGGGCAAGCCACAATGGCGGCATCAAAGTGCAGCCCATCAATCTGAACTCCGGCTGCGTTCAGTTCTAGTCGCTGCACCCGGTGTCCCAATTGAAGCTGAATGTCGCGCAGCGCTGGCTCACACCAAAGCTGGCTTAAGTCGGTTAGCGGGATCAGGGTTTGGCTGGCTTGACGGGGACCGCCCAGGCTGTCGCGCAGGACATGGGCAAAGAGTTGGGCGCAGGCCTGCTCAATGGGCGTATTCATGGCGGCCACACACAGCGGTTGCCAGAATAGACGGATGACATGGCTGTCTTGCTGGTGTTGCTCCAGCAACTGCAATACCGTCAGGCCTTCAGGAGTGCGCCAGTGCTGTTTCATCAGCCAACGGCAAAAACGGGCCAGCTTGATTTTTTGTGACCAGCTCAAGCCTTGAGCACCCAGCAGGCCCGTCAATAGATGCAAGGGGGCGGGCAGGGGACGGTTGCGCAGACGAAAGTGGCCGTCAGCAGCAAGGACATCCAGATCCCGGCGTTGCAAACGGGCAGATTCATCCAGGCCCACTTCCCTCATCAAGCCCAGTGTGACGGAGTAGGCCCCCAGCAGGATGTGCTGGCCATTGTCGGTGTCGCGCCCCAGATTGGGGCTGTGGATGCGGCGTGCGCGTCCGCCTATGTGACGTGAGGCCTCAAAGACACTGACCTGATGGCCCTGCGTCTTTAAGCGCCAGGCAGCGGCACAGCCTGCCCAGCCCGCCCCGATCACCGCGACTTTCATCGGCCCAGTTTGCGTTGCAGGCTACGCCCGCCCGACACCCAGGTTTTCCAGGCCAGCCAGAACTTGCGGATGGGGGTCAGGGAGATGCGTTGTTCCAGTACATGCCAGCGTTCGTCAACAATTTCGAGCAGCAAGGCATGGTAGATGGCGGCCATCAACAGGCCTGGGCGTTGTGCCCGGCGATCTGCATCGGGCAGGGCGCGCATGGCCTGGCGGTACAAGTCCTGGGCGCGTTCAGTTTGAAAGGCCATCAAGGCCTCGAAGCGTTCCGAGTGCTGCTGATCCAGAATTTCATGGGGGGCTACGCCAAACCTATCCAGATCGTCCTGAGGCAGGTAGATACGACCACGTCGAGCATCATCGCCCACGTCACGGATGATGTTGGTCAGTTGAAAAGCCAGTCCCAGTTTTTGTGCGTAATCGCTGGTCTGTTCCTGGGTCTGACCGAAAATACGTGCCGACAGCAGGCCGACCACACCGGCCGCGTGCCAGCAGTAGCGCTCCAGCTCGTTCCAGCTTTGGTAGCGTACCTGATCCAGGTCCATTTCCATTCCGTCGATCACGGCCAGCAACTCGTCCTGTGGCAGCTCAAAGGCGTGGATATGCGGAGCCAGAGCCTGCATGACCGGATGCTGGGTGCGGCCTTCATACAGGTCGGCGACCTGTGTGCGCCACCATACCAGCTTCATGCGGGCAACCGACTCCTCGTGAACCTCGTCCACTACATCGTCGACTTCGCGACAAAAGGCATACAGGGCCGTGATGGCGCGTCGACGTTCGGGCGGCAGAAACAAAAAGGCGTAGTAAAAACTGGAGCCGCTTTGGGCCGCCTTGTTTTGACAATACTCGTCTGGGCTCATGGACGTTCAGGGTCGGTAAGAGGTACGGCTCAAGCCGCGGGTGATCAGGCGCAGCCAGTCCAGGCGGGACAGGGTGGGGCGGTGACTGAAGACATCAAACTCTACCGCTTCCAGTCGTTCCAGAATGCGCAGTCCGCCCAAGACCATTATTTTCAATTCCAGGCTGATTCGTCCGGACAGATGTGCGGACAAGATCAGGCCCGCTTGCAGACGCTGACGGGCATCGGTGACCAGCAACTGCATCATGTCCTGCCAGCGTGCATCGGCCTGGGGTTGCCGCAGCAGTTGAGTGCGAGCCTGGATGTAGTCGTCATCCAGATCATGCTGCGCCAGTAGATCCTGCGGAATATAGACACGGTTTTTGTGCCAGTCCACCGCCACGTCCTGCCAGAAGTTGACCAGTTGCAAGCCTGTACAGGTGGAGTCGGCCATCTCGACCCATTCTGGCTGGTGGGCCTGATACAAATGCAGCATCAGCCGACCGACCGGGTTGGCCGAGCGCGTACAGTAATCCAGCACCTGCGCCATATCGCTGTAGCGATGCGTGGTGACGTCCTGGCGGAAGGCGGACAACAGATCCAGAAAGGGCTTGAGCGGCAATTGAAAATTGCGGATGCTGGCCGCCAATGGGACAAAAATCTCGCTGTGGGGCGAATCGGGCAGAACGGGCTGATGGTACTGCAGTTGCTCGATACTGGCTTCAAACTGCGCAAGCAGCTCCAGACGTTGGGCAGCGCTTAAGTCGCCTTCATCGGCAATGTCGTCGGCGCTGCGGGCAAAACGATAAATATCGGTGACGGGTCGGCGCAGGCGACGCGGCAGCAGCACAGAGGCGACAGGGAAGTTTTCATAGTGCTCGATAGACATAGTCCGCCAGTATACGGCTTTCGTTTCCACTAGGGCTGGTTTAGACTTTCGTATTGCTTCGGGGAGAACCATGCCACGTCCAATCTCGGCCACCATTCATATTGCGTCACTGCGTCACAATCTCGATATGGTTATTCAGAGCCTGAATAATGCTACGGCTCCATCTGGTGTAAAACGGCCCCATATCTGGGCCGTCATGAAGGCCAATGCTTACGGCCATGACATCGAAAATGCCGTGCGGGCATTCAGTGCCGCCGAAGGTATGGCGATGCTGGACCTGAAAGAAGCCATACGCTGCCGGGCTGCCGGCTGGACCGGTCCCATCATGTTGCTGGAAGGTTTTTTCCAGCCTGAAGATCTGGATGTGCTGGCTGAGTTTGGCCTGACCACCGTGATTCATTGCCACGAGCAGCTCAAGATGCTGGAGCAGTGGAAAGGCGGAGCGGCCCTGAACGCCATGGTCAAGCTCAACAGTGGCATGAACCGCCTGGGTTTCAGTGTGGATGATTACCCTGCTGCCTTTGAGCGCGCCCAACGGCTGCAAAAAGCGGGCAAGTTGGGTTCGGTGGGGCGCATGACGCACTTTGCGCGCGCGGACGACAATATTGATGCCACGTTGGAGCAGATTCGCTGCTTTAACCGGATTACCGATGGTTTGCCAGGCCCGGTCAGTGTTTGCAATTCGGCCGCTACCCTCAGCCCCGATCTGGGGGTTTACATGCCCTCTGGCCCGGATCATTGGGTGCGCCCCGGAATCTGTCTGTATGGCAGCTCGCCGTTTGCATCAATCAGCGCTGAAGATTTCGGTTTGCAGCCGGGCATGACCTTGGCTGCTGAAATCATCAGCGTGCGCGGCGTCAAGCAAGGAGAGGGTATCGGCTACGGCCATACCTATGTGGCAGAGCAGGCGATGCGAATTGGCGTGGTGGCCTGTGGTTACGCCGATGGTTATCCGCGTCATGCAGGAACCGGTACTCCGGTCACCGTCAACGGTGTCCGTACCCGTTTGCTCGGTCGTGTCTCCATGGATATGCTGGCCGTAGACCTCACCCCGGTGCCCGCCGCCGGTGTAGGCAGTCAGGCGGTGTTGTTCGGTCAAGGCGGGCCCAGTGTGGACGAGGTTGCAGCGGCTGCCGGAACCCTGGGCTACGAATTGATTTGTGCGGTGGCGCCCCGCGTGCCGCGCGTCGTCCAGAATTAACACCAACAAGGCATAGCCATGAAAAATAAATGCGTACTCGTTACCGGCGCTACCAAAGGAATCGGTTGGGCCATCAGCCAAAGACTGGCTGATGCCGGCGCTCATGTGGTGGGACTGGCCCGCCACACGGAAAATATTGATTTCCCCGGCTATTTGTATTCCTGCGATTTGAGCAATGCAGGAGAAACCGAGGAAATGCTGCGCGTCATCCGCGAAAAATACCCGGTGGATGCGGTAGTGAACAATGTAGGAATGGTCGCGCCTGAGCCTATTGGTCAGGTGGATCTGGGCAATCTCTATCAGGTGTTTGACCTGAATGTGCGCGTGGCGGTGCAGGTGGCCCAGGCTTTCATCCCGTCGATGAAGGCGCGCAAGGAAGGCCGTATCGTCAATATCTGCAGTCGTGTCGTGCACGGCGGTTTCGACCGTACCAGCTATGCCGCCGCCAAAAGTGCCTTGCTGGGATGTACCCGCACCTGGGCGCTGGAACTGGCTCCTTATGGCATTACCGTCAACGCGGTGTCTCCTGGTCCGATCGAAACCGAATTGTTCCGTGCCAACCATCCTGTCGGCAGTGAAGCCGAGCAACGCAGTCTGTCCTCCATTCCTTTAGGGCGTTTTGGACAGGCCGCGGAAGTGGCCGCGGCTGTCACCTTCCTGCTCAGCGATGAAGCGGCCTATATCACCGGCCAGAATCTGGGCGTGGATGGCGGCGGCAGCCTGGCCGGACGTTAAGGAATTATTATGGCCACCAGTACTCGTGCGGCCCGCAAGGCCAAAGTGGTATTTGTTTGCACAGAGTGCGGGGCAGATACACCCAAGTGGGCGGGAAAATGCCCTGCCTGTGGAGCCTGGAACAGTCTGCAGGAAACCGTGGAGAGTCCGGCCGCCGCCAGCGCCCACCGTTTTGCCTCTTTGGCAGGCTCCAGTCCGGTTCAAAGTCTTTCCGATGTGCAGGCGCGAGAGCTCCCGCGGGTGCCAACCGGCATTGGCGAGTTTGATCGCGTTCTGGGCGGCGGGCTGGTGGAAGGGGGCGTGATTCTGATCGGGGGTGATCCCGGTGTGGGCAAGTCCACGCTATTGTTGCAGGCCATGGCCGCTTTGGCCCAGCAAACCAAGGTTCTGTACGTCACTGGTGAGGAGTCTGCCGAGCAAGTTGCCTTGCGTGCCCGTCGTTTGGGCGTGCCAACGGAAGGGGTCGACCTGCTGGCCGAAATTCGCTTGGAATCCATCAGTCAGGCCTTGCAGTCTCATCAACCCAGCGTGGTGGTGATCGATTCGATCCAGACCCTGTATTCGGATCAGCTCAGCGCCGCTCCCGGCTCAGTCTCGCAGGTGCGAGAATGTGCGGCTCAACTGACGCGTCTGGCCAAGCAAAGCGGCACCTCCATGATTTTCATCGGTCACGTCACCAAGGACGGGACCTTGGCCGGTCCCCGTGTGCTGGAGCACATTGTGGACACGGTACTGTATTTCGAAGGCGATACCCATTCGTCTTTCCGCATGGTGCGCGCGTTCAAGAACCGCTTTGGGGCGGTCAATGAATTAGGCGTGTTTGCCATGACGGAAAAAGGCCTGAAGGGAGTCAGTAATCCCTCGGCCCTGTTTTTGTCGCAGCATTCCCAAACCGTGGCCGGTTCCTGCGTCATGGCCACCCAGGAAGGCACACGGCCCTTGCTGGTCGAGATTCAGGCCTTGGTGGATTCGGCGCATGTGCCAAACCCGCGTCGCCTGTCGGTGGGGCTGGAAAGCTCGCGTCTGGCCATGTTGCTGGCGGTGATGCATCGCCATGCAGGCGTGGTTACTTACGATCAGGACGTGTTCGTCAATGCCGTAGGGGGTGTCAAGATTACCGAGCCGGCGGCTGATCTGGCCGTACTTCTGGCCATATTGTCCTCGCTGAATAATCGTCCCTTGCCGCGTGGCCTGGTGGTGTTCGGGGAAATCGGCCTGGCCGGCGAAATCCGTCCTGCTCCTCGCGGCCAGGAGCGTTTGCGTGAAGCGGCCAAGCTCGGGTTCAGCATTGCCCTGATTCCCAAGAGCAATGCGCCGCGTCAGCCGGTTGAAGGCCTGGAAATCTGGGCGGTAGATCGGGTCGAGGACGCTGTCGATCGACTGCGCAACCTGTAATAGCCATGATAAGCCTTGAATTGATCCTGGCCTGCTTGCTGGGAGGCGCGCTTATTGGCTACACCGGTGGTGTCCTGGGCATTGGAGGCGGTTTGCTGGCTATCCCCTTGCTTGGCCTGGTGTTGGGCATGGACCAGCAAACAGCTCAAGGTACGGCGCTGATTATGGTGGTGCCCGCCGTGCTCATGACCGTGCGTCAGTACCATCGTCACAATCATATCGATTTTCGCCGGGCCGCCTTGGGGGCCATGTCTTCCATGCTCTTTACCTGGCTGGGCGCACGTCTGGCGCTGGGCATGGATGCCATCTTGCTGCGCCGTATCTACTCGTTATTTGTGATGGCGATCGCCTTGTATTATTTTGATCAGAGTTTGGGCTTTTCGCGGCGGCGCCGTCGCACTGGGACACCGCGGCCAGACCCGCAATCTTTTGGTCAAGCCTGGTATGTCGCCGTTGGCATGATGGCCGGTTTGGCGGGGGGGGTATTCGGGGTGGGGGGCGCAGTCCTGGTGGTGCCGTTTCTGACCAGCCGCATGGGCTACAGCCAGACCGGCGCACAAGGGTTGGCGCTGTCCATGATTATTCCGGGCACCCTGGTTGCATTGGCAACCTACGCATTTCATGGTCAGGCCGCCTGGCAGGTCGGTATTCCCCTGGCGGTGGGCAGTTTGATGCTGGTACCTTTCGGTGTACGGCTGGCCCACCGGCTGCCCGAGAACCGCCTGAAGTTTATTTTTGCCTGCATGTTGGTACTGATCATGGCCTTGTTGCTGGTCCGAGCCTGAGGAGCCGTTGTGAGCGCCCAATCCGAAATTGTCTATTCTTTGCCGGGGGGCGGTGCCCTGCTGGCACCGGAGCTGGCCAAGCAGCTGGATCTGGAACCCCAGGCCTTACAGCGCTGGTTCGAGGCCGCCTCCTACGGTGATCAGGCCAGTAAAGTGGGCCAGGGTGGCCGACAGGCCGCCTGGTTTGTGAACGGGCCCTTTGGCCAGGCTGTGCTGCGTCACTATCGCCGTGGTGGTCTGGTGGCCCGCTTCAATGAATCGGCCTACCTGTGGCAAGGGGCCTCGCGCACTCGCAGTTGGCGAGAATTTCAGGTGATGTCTTATTTGCACAACAAGGGTTTGGCCGTTCCCAAAGTGCTGGCCGGGGCATGGTGGCAACACGGTTTTTGCTACCGTGCGGCCTTGATAAGCCAGCGGGTGCCCGATGTGCAGCCTTTGAGTATGTGCCTGGACCGAGCCCGCCCCGAAGCGGTGGCGCACGAGATTGTCCGCATGCATCAATTCGAGGTTTGGCACGCTGACCTTAACGCCTACAATATTTTGCTGGATGCGAATGACAAAGTCTGGCTGATCGATTTTGACCGAGCACGACAGGGGCCTGTCAGCCCCGCCCAGGCGCTGGGCAATGTGCAACGTCTCAGGCGATCCTTGCTCAAAGTGTGTGGGTCGCAGGGCGACAGGTGGTGGCAGCAGATGTTTTCAGCTTACCGTCACGAAACGCAGCGTTAATTACGACTACGGGCTTTAAAAAAGCTTTATCATCTCGCCTTTTGGGTTTTTCGCTTTCGATAGGAAGGGGACTCGCGATGTCTTTTGGGATGAACACACCACAGGTGCTCGCTGGCCTGCTGGCCGCTGCCGCCATCATGCCTGTTGCACAGGCGCAGAATCAGGTTGTTAACGTTTATAACTGGGCTGAATATACAGCTCCCGACACCTTGTCCGGCTTTCAGAAAGCCACTGGGATTACCGTGCGGTATGACGTTTATGACAATAACGACACCTTGCAGGCCAAGCTGTTGACGGGTAAGTCGGGCTATGACGTCGTGGTCCCGTCCACCCATTACGCAGCCCGTCAGATCGAAGGTGGTTTGTTCCAGAAGCTGGATAAAAGTCAGATCCCCAACTGGTCTCACCTGGACCCGGACATCATGGCCCTGCTCTCGGATGTGGACCCGGGAAATGAGTATCTGATTCCCTGGGGTTACGGCACCAATGGCCTGGGCTACAACGTTACCAAGGTCAAGGAAATCATGGGCGAGCAAGTCGACCTGGGGAACTGGGACATGCTGTTCAAGCCTGAAAATGCCGAAAAACTGAAAGGCTGTGGCATTTCCATTCTGGATGAAGCCGCGCAGGTTTTTCCGGCCGTCCTGCACTACATCGGCAAAGACCCCAACAGCAGCAACGAGGCCGATTATCGTGAGGCTCTGGATCTGCTCAAACAGATTCGTCCATACGTGCGTCAGTTCAGCTCTTCGGGTTATATCGATGAGCTGGCCGCGGGCGATCTGTGCATGGTCTACGGTTTTTCCGGCGATGTCATGATCTCTGCCGACCGTGCGCGTCAGGCCAACAAACCCTACGCCATTGACTACTACATACCCAAAGGCGGGGCGCCGGTCTGGTTTGACACCATGGCCATTCCCAAGAGCGCGACCAATGTGAAAGAGGCGCATGCCTTTATCAACTACATTGAAACGCCGGAAGTACACGCCGCCATTACCAACACCATGTTCTACCCGAACGCCAATAAAGATGCGCGCGAGTTCGTGGTCAAGGAAGTGGCCGACAACCCCATGATTTACCCATCGCCCGAAGTCTCCAAGACTTTGTTCGTAATCAAACCGCAGCCATTGAAGGTGCAGCGTTTGCAAACGCGCCTGTGGGCTGAACTCAAGTCTGGACGTTAGGCATCATGCAAGATATCCGTACCGGAACCTCGCCCTGGATGGATGGCGAGGACGCTTTCGTGCGTGTGGACGAAGTCGTCAAGATTTTTGGCGACACCGTGGCTGTCCAGTCCGTGAGTCTGGACGTGGCCCGTCACGAGATTTTTGCCCTGCTGGGCAGTTCGGGCAGTGGCAAGTCGACCTTGTTGCGTATGCTGGCTGGATTCGAGGAGCCGACTTCCGGTCGGATTTATCTGGATAATGAGGACATTACCGACCTGCCGCCCTACCGGCGGCCGGTCAATATGATGTTCCAGTCCTATGCGCTGTTCCCGCATATGTCGGTCGAGGCCAATGTGGCCTTTGGCCTGAAGCAGGAAGGCGTGCCTCGCAACGAAATCCATGAGCGTGTCTTTGAGGCGCTGGATCTGGTGCAGATGGCTGGCTTTTCACGCCGCAAACCCAACCAGTTGTCAGGCGGGCAGCAACAGCGTGTCGCTCTGGCGCGTAGCCTGGTCAAGCGTCCCAAGCTGCTTTTGCTGGACGAACCCATGTCCGCCCTGGACAAGCAGATTCGTCAGAAGACGCAGATTGAACTGGTCAAAATCCTGGAACGCGTGGGCGTGACCTGCATTATGGTGACCCACGATCAGGAAGAGGCCATGACCATGGCCAGTCGTCTGGCAGTCATGTCGGATGGCCAGATCATCCAGTCGGGTACGCCGTACGATGTGTATTCCTTTCCGAACTCGCGCTTTGTGGCGGGCTTTATCGGTTCCACCAATCTGTTTACCGGTGTGGTGACGGTGGACGAGCCCGATCATGTGCATATCGAGTGCGAGGAGTTAAGCCGTCCGCTGTACGTTAGCCACGGGATCAGCGAGCCGCTGGGCATGGACGTGTACGTGTCCATCCGCCCTGAGCAGATCAAGGTCAGCCGCGAGCTGCCCTCCGAAGATACCAACTGGGGCCACGGCATCGTGACCCACGTGTCCTGGATGGGCAGCTACACCCGCTACCAGATCCGTCTGGATGCCGGCATGCTGATCGAAGCGCAAATGCCCAGTGGCACTTTGGCTCAACCCGACGCACCTGGCGTGGACGAAGAGGTCTACGTGTCTTGGTCTGATGACAGCGTAGCGGTGCTGAGCACATGAAAAATCTGTCCTGGCGCAAACTGCTGCCCACCAGTCGTACGCTGGTGGTGGCGCCCACGTTTTTGTGGATGATCCTGTTTCTGCTGGTGCCCTTTTTACTCGTGCTCAAGATCAGCTTTGCCGATCTTGATTTTGGGGTGCCGCCTTACACACCGTTGGCCCAGATTGCCGATGAAAGCATTTCCTTCGTGCTGAACCTGCGCGGGTATATTTTGCTGTTCAGCGACAATCTGTATCTGGCTACCTATTTCAGCTCCCTGAAGATGGCTGCGGTTACCACGATCTTCTGTGTGCTGATCGGCTATCCGGTGGCCTACTATATCGCCCGCTCGTCGCCGGCCGTTCGCAGCCTGCTGTTGCTGGCTGTGATTTTGCCCTTCTGGACATCCATGCTCTTGCGCGTGTATGCCTGGGTGGGCATTTTGCGTGGTGATGGTTTGCTTAATCAGGCATTGATGGGACTGGGGCTGATTGATGCTCCCTTGGAAATCTACCGTACCGATCTGGCGGTGTATATCGGTCTGATCTACGCGTATCTGCCGTTTTTTATCCTGCCCTTGTATGCCAATCTGGTCAAACTGGATATGCGCCTGCTTGAGGCGGCCTACGACTTGGGTGCCCGACCCTGGTCGGCTTTCTGGAACGTCACCTTGCCCATGTCCATGTCGGGTGTGGTGGCCGGTGCCATGCTGGTGTTTATCCCGGCGGTTGGCGAATACGTGATTCCGGAAATGCTGGGGGGTGCCGATACCTTGATGATGGGCCGGGTCATGTGGACGGAGTTTTTCAATAATGCCGATTGGCCGATGGCTGCGGCGGTAACCTGCGTGATGGTCTTGCTGCTCATCATTCCCTTGATCCTGTTCCAGTACAGCCAGATGCGACAAATGGAAGCACAGCGGGGAGGCCGTCGATGACCAAACCCAATCCCTGGTTGCGTGCCCTGGTCCTGACATTGGGCTTTGGCTTTCTCTACATTCCGATTCTGTTCCTGATCGTCTTTTCATTTAATGATTCGGCCATCATGACCTCCTGGTCGGGTTTTTCTTTTCGCTGGTACGAGTCCCTGTTTCAGGACAGGGCTTTGCTCAGTGCTGCCAAGCTGTCTTTTCTGATTGCGGTACTGACAGCGAGCATGGCCACGATTCTGGGTACCTGGGCTGCCTATGTGCTCGCGCGCATGGGGCGTTTTAAGGGCTTTGCCCTGTACATTGGCCTTGTCAGTGCTCCGCTGGTCATTCCGGAGGTGGTGCTGGGCATATCCCTGCTGCTGATGTTTGTGGAGCTGAACGCTTTGTTTGGCTGGCCGGAGCAAAACGGTATCTTCACCATCTGGATCGGGCACGTGGTGCTGTGTACCGCGTATGCCACGGTGATTTTGCAGTCGCGTATGCGTGAGCTGGATCGCTCGCAGGAAGAGGCGGCGCTGGACTTGGGCGCCACGCCCTTGAAAGCATTTTTCCAGGTTGTTCTGCCCTCGATTGTGCCGGCCTTGATGGCCGCCTGGTTGCTGGCCTTTACTCTGTCGCTCGACGATGTGGTGATTGCCTCTTTCCTGTCTGGCCCGGGCTTTACTACCTTGCCTGTGGAGGTGTTTTCGCGCGTACGTCTGGGCCTCAAGCCCGAGATTAACGCCCTGGCAACGTTGCTGATTTTGGTCATTGGTATTTTTGTCGTGTTCGCCAATCGCCTGCAGGCACGCCGCGAGCGCCGCGCTTGATTGATAAGGAGTTCTGCCATGTTCACCATGTACGGTTTGAAAAATTGCAGTACCTGCCAAAAGGCCATCGCCTGGTTTGAGCAAAACGGCCTGTCGCTCAGTTTTGTGGATTACCGCGAGCATCCTTTGGAAGCGGCTCGTTTGCAGCAATGGGCGCACGAGCTGGGTGGCTGGCCCAAGCTGGTCAACCGGGCTTCCATGACCTGGCGCAATCTGCCTGCGCAACGCAAAGAGCCGCAGGACGATGCCCAATGGCTGGCTTTGATTGCCGAGTTTCCCGCCTTGGTACGCCGCCCCTTGCTGATTACACCTGACGGTGAGGTCAGCGTGGGTTTCAATGAAGGCAAGTTTGCCGCTCGTTTTCTTAAATAAACCATGGGGGGCCAAGCCCCCCGATTTTTATATCTGCCATGTACACACAGTCCGAACTCAAACAACAGGTGGCGCAGGCCGCAGTTGAATACGTCCTTCCTTTCCTGACGCCTGATTCCATCTTGGGTGTGGGTACCGGTTCCACGGTCGATTTGTTTATTGATGCGTTGGCGACCCACAAGCATGCCTTCAAAGCCGCAGCGTCCAGCTCGGAGCGCTCGACGGCTCGTCTGCAAAGCCTGGGTATTGCGGTGCAAGACCTCAACACCATCGAACGCATGGACTGGTATGTGGATGGTGCAGACGAAATCGATGCGGCGCTGAACATGACCAAGGGAGGCGGCGGCGCCTTGACCCGCGAAAAAATCGTGGCTTCAGTGTCGGACAAGTTCCTGTGCATCGTGGACGAGAGCAAGCTGGTGGAGCGCCTGGGCGCGTTTCCCTTGCCGGTGGAAGTCATCCCCATGGCTAAAAACGCTGTTGCCCGTCAGCTGCGTGCCCTGGGTGGCACTCCTGTCGAGCGTGCGGGCTTTGTCACCGATAACGGTGGCCTGATTCTGGACGTGTCCGGTCTGTCCATTGAGGACCCGGCAGCCTTGGAGGCACGCATCAATAATATGCCTGGGGTGGTGTGTTGCGGCCTGTTCGCGATTGCGCCTGCCAGCGTGGCCTTGATTGCCGGTCAGCAAGGGGTGCGTACGCTCTTGGCTGACGGTTTCTGAATTTTAATGTCTCTGTCATAATCGGTGCTTAATCTATGAATGGATTAAGCGCTGGCGCGAGCCATTTTGCTGTTACAGAAGGCCACTATGAACGAACATACCAATAAGCAGTTTCACTCCGATCTGGAGGCTACCCGTTCACTGTTTTTGCAGATGGGCGGCATCGTTGAATCGATGGTCCGGAGTGCGACCGAAGCCTTGCAGACAGGGGATATGTCGCTGGTCGATCAGGTTCGCGAGCGTGAGAAAGAAATCAATCGCCTCGAGGTGGAGATTGACGAGCGCATCACCAACCTGATTGCCCGCAATCAGCCAACTGCCATTGACCTGCGCATGTTGCTGTCCATCTCCAAGATGCTGACCGATATGGAACGCTGCGGGGACGAAGCCGAGCGCATCGCCAAGATGGCGCGCCGTCTGCACGAAGGCACGGCAGGCTACGAGCCCGTTGTGGAGCTGCGCCACATGAGCGCCTCGGTCGCTGGCATGATCAACGATGTCCTCGATGCCTTTGCGCGTCAGGATGCGGTGCATGCGGCACAGATTGTGCGCAGTGACAAGGAAGTGGATCGTGAGTGGAAAGGTTCGTTGCGCCACATCATTACCTACATGATCGAGGACCCGCGCACGATCTCGCACTCCATCGACCTGATCTTTATTGCCCGTGCGCTGGAGCGCATTGGCGATCACGCCAAGAACATGGCGGAGCGGGTGATCTACATGGTTCGCGGCGATGATGTGCGTCACACGGGTGTGAAAAACACCGAACGAACAGCGCGTGGTGAGCCGTTGCCAGAGCCGGAATCTGAAGACAAAGTCTGATTCTGATTTGATGGGCCTGTGTGTTTCAAGCCTTGCATGCATCCATGCAAGGCTTGATTGCTTTCAGCACGTAGGGCGGCATCTGACTGCTGTGCCAGGACGGTAGGTTAAAAGCCCAGGCGATGGCCCAATGGTGCGCAGCCTGGGTAGAACCGGGTTCGAACGAGTACCGCGTCTTGCACGGTAATGAATGAGGGGTGCTCCCACCAGGTAGGGGTCAGGGTAGGACGTGCCAGCAGGTAGCCTTGTGCCCCCTGTGCACCGGAATGGCGCACAAGGTCCAGATCCGCCTCATTCTCCACGCCCTCAATGATGACATAGGCGCTGTAGTCGGCGCAGACATTGACCAAATTGCGCAGCAAGTGCGTGGGTTGGCCGGGGCGTCGTGCTCGAAGCAAAATCGAGCGATCAATTTTCACAATATCCGCGTGGGTCTGTACCAGAAAGGCCAGGGTGCTGTTGCCTGAGCCGGTATCGTCCAGAGCAATGCGCGCCCCCAGGTTTTGCAGCTGGGCGATAAGACGCAAGGCTGTGGGTTTGTGGGCAATGGAGCCTGTCTCTGTTATCTCCAGAATAAGGCGTTGAGCGACATCCGGCCGGCTGTCCAGGTAGCTGAAGAAATCCTGCCACCATAAATCATCCTGCAAAGAGCCGGCAGACAGGTTGGCCCCCAGACACAGGGCAGGGTCGGCATTGAGTAGCCCCACCACACTTCCGAGCACGCTGCGATCCAGGCGTGAAATCAGCCCCAGCCGCTCCATGGCAGCTATTGCGTCGGGTAAGGAATAGTCCGCGCCGCGCGAGTGACGAATCAGGGCTTCCTCATAGAAGGCGGCACCCTGATGTTTTGCGTCCAGGTGATAAATGGGTTGAAAGGCCAACGCTAACAAGCCGTCTTGCAGGTCGTCCAGCATCCGGACCGCCAGGTTCATATCGTCCCGATAGGTTCTGGCCCAGACCTTGTGCCAGACAGCCAGTGTGGCGGGGTGATGGTGAGAGCTGGGGTTAGGAACCGGTGGATGGAGCAGGTCCGTATCGTACTGGCGACTGTCGTAGTGATAGGCCACTTGAGTATGCAGATAAATGCGCTTGTCGCCCTGGCTGATGGGGTCGCACTCCAGAGCAGCGCCCAGCAACTGGGCCAGGGCATTGGGGTGGGCACGTTGAAAGCGCGCCTGACTGCTCAGGCGGTGCAAGGTGATCAGAACATAGTCTCCCTGGATAAGCACCTCTCCAGCGTTCAGACCGCAGTCCAGTAGTCGCTGCTGCACCGTATCCAGCACAAAGCGATGAAACTCAGAACCATACAAGGCCTGCAGATAACTGAGATTGACCAGCCATAAACGCAAGTGGGTGGAGTAGGGGGCAATCTCGGGTAAGTCTAGGCGGCACATGAACTTCTTTTCCTGTGGGTAAAGCAGTAAGCGGCTGTGCGGTTCAGTGGCTCGGCGTTTGGCGCGTGCTTGACTGCGCAGACATGAACACGTGAGGGGCCTGTTTGGCTTGAGGGTCGGCAAACCGGTTATGGCTTGGCGTAGAAGTGGACCAAGGTAGGGGGCGGCTCTGGACAGGGTGTTCCTTAGCCCGTTATTCCTGTGTTTGTACTGCGTCCGCTACCTGGCTTGGACTCCCTGAGCGTGTATCAAGGCCAGCCGTGATTTTGTGCCTTGGGGCCCTGAGTAGCTTTTAAAAATGCTTTTTTCTTTTGATTTTTGACCAGTCTGAAACGTAATTGTGGCGGAGGGTTTCATTTATTTACGTTCCTCTCGGGGGGGAAGTGCTGGGCGGAGGCGTGCGCAAAGAGGGAGGGCGGTGAGTGGAGAGCAATAAATAACCCCCGGAGCACGATGAACATGCTCCGGGGGCGGGTGTGTGGCCTGCTGGTACGTTTAGGCCTGGGGGGCGGTAAAGCCGTCGGCTTCCACGTCCTTGTCTTCAAACAGATATTGTTCCATCTGCTCTTTCAGGTAGCTGCGGGCACGGGCGTCAGCCAGATTCAGGCGGTTTTCATTGACCAGCCGGGTTTGCACTTCCATCCAGTTGGCCCAGGCCTGTTTGGAGATCGAGCGCCAGATTTTGGTGCCCAGCTCGCCCGGATAAGGGGGGAACTCCAGGCCCTCGGCTTCCTGCTTGAGCTTCACACAGTGAATCATGCGTGCCATACGTATTCCTTTTTAATCAAATGCTTGAATGCGCGTATTGTACTGAGGGCATGGAGGCCGTCAAACCGGCCTGGAGTCGCTCAGCACGCCAGCTTATAGCTTCTTGATGAAAACCATGCTGTTGCGCGAACGGTTGTAATGCGATTGCTTGCCTTTGGGCAGATCCGACACACCGCCTTGGACAAACCCCCGTTTGATAAACCAGTGAGAGGTGCGGGTAGTGAGCACAAACAGGCGCTTGAAGCCCGCTGCACGAGCCTTGGCCTCGGTGTGACGCAAGAGGATTTCGCCTTCGCCCGAGCCCTGCCATTCCGGGTGGACGATCAGGCAGGCCATCTCGGCCATGCGTTCTTCTTCGTAGGGAATCAGGGCGACACAGCCATAGATAATGCCGTCATGCTCCAGAACGGTGAAGCGTTCCACTTCACGCTCAATGACCGAACGGCCCCGAGGCACCAGGGTGCCGTCAATTTCCAGGGGTTCGATCAACTGCACAATCGCGCCCACATCGTCCAGATTGGCCGGGCGCAAATCGTCCAGCGTGTCTTCCACCACCATGGTTCCCACCCCGTCGTGGGTGAAGATCTCCAGCAAGATGCTGCCGTCTTGCTTGTAGGGCACCAGATGCGCACGGGCAATGCCGCGTTTGACGGCCTGGGAGGCATAGCGCAGGAACGTGGAGCAGTCCTGGTCAAGTTTGCCTGACGCCAGCAGGGCATCGGCATCGGCGCGGGCCAGTTCCGAATCAATATCCAGATTGTTGGAATGACCGATATGCTCGGGTGTCAGGAAAATCAGTTTTTCCGCACGCAGCGCAATAGCTGTGCTGGTAGCCAGATCTTCCATGTCCAGGGTGAAGGCCTCGCCGGTTGGGGAAAAACCCAGTGGGGAGAGTAGAATAAGCGCTCCTTGATTCAGGATGACGCGCATGGCGTCCACATCAAGTTTGCGCACCGCACCCGAATGCTTGAAATCCAGGCCGTCAATCACACCGACAGGACGTGCGGTTACAAAGTTGCCCGAAATAATGCGGATCTGGGCATGGGACATGGGGGTGTTGGGCAAACCCTGGCTGAAAGCAGCTTCAATATCCAGGCGAATTTCACCCGCAGCTTCTTTGGCACACTCCAGAGCGACGGCGCTGGTCGGTTCCGTTCCTCGTCCAAACTGGGTGGTCTCGCCTTTCAGGCGTAGCTGTTCATTGACCTGGGGGCGTGAGCCGTGCACCAGTACCAGCTTGATGCCCAGGGCCGACAGCAGCGACAAGTCCGGAATCAGGGTGTAGAGCAGTCCATCATTGATGAGCTCGCCCCCAAAGGCCACCACGAACGTCTTGCCACGAAAGTCGTGCACATAAGGCGCCACCTCTCTGAACCAGCGCACAAATTGTGCTTGGGATTCATCAGGTGTGTCGATGGCGTTGTACGAGTCGGGGATGTCTGTGTTCATTGCGGGGGATCTTTGCGTCCAAATGGTTTCAAGCCAAAATTATAATGATGTCTGTACCAGAAACTACCTTTCATGCACGAGTCCGACGAATTGACTGAAAACCCACACTCTTTACCAACAATTTCTTATCCTGATGACCTGCCCGTCAGCGCCCGTCGGGCCGAAATTGCCCAGGCAATCAAAGACCATCAGGTGGTCATTGTGTGTGGTGAAACCGGCTCGGGTAAAACCACCCAGTTACCCAAAATCTGCCTGGAGCTGGGCCGCGGCCTGCAAGGCAAGATGATTGGCCACACCCAGCCGCGTCGTCTGGCCGCCACCTCGGTGGCCAAGCGTATTGCCCAGGAGCTGCAATCCGAGATTGGTGACTGGGTAGGGTATCAGATCCGCTTTAACGACAAGACTGGACCGCGTTCTGCCATCAAATTGATGACAGATGGGATCTTGCTGGCTGAGTCCCAGCGCGATCCCTTGTTAAGCCGTTACGACACCATCATTATTGACGAGGCCCATGAACGCAGTCTGAACATCGACTTTCTGCTGGGTTTTTTAAAGCAGTTGCTGCCACGGCGTCCGGATCTGAAACTGATCATTACCTCGGCCACGATTGATGCCGAGCGCTTTGCACAGCATTTTGGTCAACAGGGCAAGAATGCGCCTGTGATCGAAGTATCAGGCCGCCTGTATCCCGTCGATATTGTGTATCGCCCGATTCTGGACCCGTCTTTAGTCGATGCCGAGGAACGTCGTTCTGCCTCCGAGGAAGAACGGGATCTGATGCAAGGCATCGTGGATGCGGTGCAGGAATGCGCCCGACACGGTACTGGCGATATTCTGGTGTTCCTGCCCGGCGAGCGCGAAATCCGTGAAGCCACCGAGGCGCTGGAAAAAGACAAACCCAGCAACACCGTGATCCTGCCCCTGTTTGCGCGTCTGTCTCAGGCCGATCAGGAGCGTATTTTCCGCCCCAAAGGCAATGCCCGCCGGGTGGTGCTGGCGACCAACGTGGCAGAAACCTCGCTGACTGTGCCCGGCATTCGCTTTGTGGTCGATAGTGGTCTGGCTCGCATCAAGCGCTACTCCTGGCGTAACAAGGTCGAGCAATTGCGTATCGAGGCGATCAGTCAGGCCTCGGCCAGTCAGCGGGCGGGGCGTTGCGGCCGTATTGGCCCCGGTATCTGTATTCGCCTCTACGACGAGCAGGATTTCAACAGTCGTCCTCCTTTTACCGATCCCGAGATTTTGCGTTCCTCGCTGGCGTCGGTAATTTTGCGCATGAAGGCCCTGCATCTGGACGATGTGGAAACCTTCCCCTTTGTAGAGCCGCCCACTGGCCGCGCGATTGCCGATGGGTATCAAATTTTGCAAGAGCTGGGCGCACTGGACGAGCAACAGCGCCTGACCAAGGTAGGCCGGTCGCTGGCCAAACTGCCCGTGGATCCGCGTGTGGCCCGCATGATTCTGGCCGGACACGAGCATCATTGTTTGACGGAAATGCTGATTGTGGCTTCGGCCATGTCCGTTCAAGATCCGCGTGATCGTCCTGTTCATGAGCGTGAAGCAGCCAACCAGGCTCACGCCCGTTTCAATGACGACAAGTCCGAGTTTCTGTCCTATGTGAAGCTGTGGAACTGGCTGGAAGAACTGTCGCAGGAACAAAGCTCGCAGCGCAAGTTTGCCAATAGCGTCAAACAGGCCTTGCTGTCGCCGCTGCGCATTCGAGAGTGGCGGGATGTCCACACCCAATTGCGCAGTCTGGTGCAGGAACAGCGCTGGGTCGCCAATCCCTCGCCGGCGACCTATGAGCAGGTGCATCTGGCCTTGTTGACCG
The DNA here is from genome assembly GCF_049932565.1 of Alcaligenes sp. HNGD-HTN06. Lineage (NCBI taxonomy): Bacteria > Pseudomonadati > Pseudomonadota > Betaproteobacteria > Burkholderiales > Alcaligenaceae > Alcaligenes > Alcaligenes sp. HNGD-HTN06. The sequence goes on from NZ_CP187782.1 coordinate 1,119,749, forward strand.
GCTTGATCGGCAATATTGGCTACAAGAGCGAAGAAACCGGCGTCTATCAAGGCACGCGTGAATTGCGCTTTGTGATTCACCCCGGTTCCAAGCTGGTCAAAAAAGCGGGCCGCTGGATTCTGGCGGGCGAGCTGATGGAGACCACACGGCTGTTTGCTCGCTGTGTGGCCCGGATCGAGCCGCAATGGATTGAAAAAGTCGGTGCCCATTTGCTGCGCAAAACCTGGAGTGATCCGCGCTGGGAGAAGAAAGCCGGCCAGGTGGTTGCGAACGAGCGGGCGACCTTATATGGCTTATTGATTTACAGTGGCCGTCGCATTCACTTTGGCCGGATTGATCCGGTGCAGGCCCGCGAACTGTTTTTGCGTCAGGCCCTGGTACCGGGCGAAATAGATTCCAACCTGCCTTTCCTGCGCCATAACCGTCAGCAGATTCAGGCAGTGGAACGCCTGGAGCATCAATCGCGCCGTCCTGATATTTTGGTGGACGAGGAACTGATCTACGCTTTTTACGACCAGCGTATTCCCAAGGACGTGTATCAGACAGCCACGCTGGAAAAGTGGTTCAAGGGCCTGACCAAAGAACAGGCCAAGGGCCTGGAGCTAAACCGCGACGAGCTGATGCAGCATGACGCTGCCGGTATTACGACGGAAGTGTTTCCGCGTTCGGTCCAGTGGCAGGGCGTGAAAATGGCGCTCGACTACCACTTCGAGCCTGGTTCAGTGCGCGATGGAGTAACGCTCAGTGTGCCTTTGTTCGCCTTGAACCAGATCGATGCGGCCCGCTGCGAGTGGCTGGTGCCGGGCATGCTCAAGGAGAAGGTGTTGGCCTTGTTGAAGTCCTTGCCACAGCGTATCCGTCGTCACTGCGTGCCGCTGCCCGAATATGCGGCTGCTTTTCACCAACGCTGGTTCGACAAGGCATCCGATCCGGGCATGAGTTTGCTGGATGCGATATCCCAGGATATGTGGGAGCAGGTCAAGCAGCGGCCACAACGCAGTGACTTCAAGCCCGAGACGCTGGCCACCCACCTGTTCATGAACTTTCGGGTGATCGACGAGCATGGACGCATGTTGTCGGGCGGTCGTAATCTGGATCAGCTCAAAGCTGAGCACGGACGTCAGGCCCAGGCCTCGTTCCAGCAACTGGCGGCCAGTGATGAGCAGGTGGCGCAGGTGTTGGAGCATGAGCAACTGAACAGCTGGAGTTTTGGTGAACTACCCGAGCTCATGGAAATCAAGCGCAAGGGACGCAGCTTCATCGGGTACCCGGCCTTGATCGACAAAAAGACCCATTGCGATTTGGACGTATTTGACGATCCGGCCCAGGCCCAGCGTCATCATCGCCAGGGATTGCGACGCTTGTTCCGCTTGGCCTTGCGTGAGCAGGTACGCTTTCTGGAGAAGAACATAACAGACCTGACGCGGATCAGCATGCTCTATATCAATCTGGGTACGCAGGAGCAGTTACGTGATCAGATTATTGATGTGGCCCTGGAACAGTCCTGCATGATGGAGCCCTGGCCTAAGAATCAGGCCGAGTTTGAAACGCGTGTGCAAGAGGGGCGCAGCCGTCTGGGGCTGGTAGCCCAGGAGGTGGCGCGTCTGGCGGGCCAGATCCTGAATGAGTGGAGTGCGGCGCAAAAAAAACTGGCGCAGATTAAAGCACACCCCGAGGCATTGAAAGACATTCAACAGCAATTGAATGTCCTGATGCCCACCTTGTTTCTGGAAAGTAATGAGTATGCCCAGTTGGCACATATGCCGCGTTATTTGAAAGCCATCCAGACGCGGGTGGACAAGTTGCGCGCCGACCCGGCCCGCGATCAGCGTCTGATGCAGGACATGGCGCCCTTGCTGATGAAGTATCAACGTGCTGTTGCCGCTCTCAAAGGGGCCTCTGACCGCGGACTGCGCGATTTTCGCTGGATGCTGGAGGAGCTGCGTGTATCGTTGTTTGCCCAGGAGCTGCGCACGCCCATGCCGGTGTCGGTCAAGCGTCTGGAGAAAGCCTGGGCTGCGCTGCAGCGTTAGGCTCTTGGCGCTTCGGTGTTCCCCCCAGGCCCGCCTTCGGGCTGGCGACGCCCGGGCCGCTAGCCCCTCTCTGCGTCGATGAGCCTGCTTTTTAAGGCAGGCTCATCGGCTGCAGTCTTATTTCAGAGCCACCAATGTCGATCGGCTTAAGTACAATTCCATCATGAGCGAAATCACCCCTTCCTTTGTCCATTTGCGATCCCACTCGGAATTTTCCGTGGTGGACGGCATCGCCCGTATCCCCGAAATGATTAAAAAAGCGCAGGCCTATGGTCAGCCCGCGCTGGCCTTGACGGACCTGTCCAATTTGTTCGGGCAGATCAAGTTCTATACCTCGGCACGCAAAGCCGGGCTGAAAGCCATCATGGGATGTGATATCTGGCTGCAGAACGAGGAAGACCGTGAAAAACCGGCGCGCTTGCTGCTGCTGGTGCAAAACGAGGCGGGTTATTTAAGTCTGTGTGATATTTTGACTCGAGCCTGGCTGGGCAACCAGTACAAGGGGCGCGCCGAAGTGCAGCGTGCCTGGCTTAAGGAGTGCAGCGGTTTGATTGCGCTGTCCGGTGGCCGCATGGGGGATGTCGGCCAGGCCCTGGCCGATGGCAATCTGGAGTTGGCTCGTGAGTGTGCCCATCACTGGGAGTCCTTGTTCCCCGGCGCTTTTTATATCGAATTGCAGCGCAGTGGCGCGGACGGTGATGAGCTATACGTGCAGGCCGCCATGCGTCTGGCTGCGGAGCTGGACTTGCCGGTCGTGGCCACGCACCCGATTCAGTTCATTGCGCCAGAGGACTTTCGGGCTCACGAAGTGCGGGTGTGTATCGCCGAAGGCGAGCAGTTGGCCAATCCCAAGCGGGTCAAGCGTTTTACGCCGGAGCAGTACTTTCTGAGTACGGATGAAATGCAGCAGCGTTTTGCCGATGTTCCCGCTGCACTGGAGAACACGCTGGAGATTGCCAAGCGTTGCAATCTGGAACTGGAATTGGGCAAGCCTTATCTGCCCGATTTCCCAACGCCTGAGGGTATGTCGCTGGGCGACTTTCTGATTCAACAGGCCCAGCAAGGGCTGGAAAAGCGTTTGCTGCAGCTCTATCCCGATCCGGCCGAACGCGAAAAACAGCGTCCCACTTACGAGGAGCGTCTCTCTTGGGAATGCAACACCATCATTTCCATGGGTTTTCCGGGCTACTTCCTGATCGTGGCGGACTTTATCAACTGGGGCAAGCACAATGGCGTGCCCGTGGGGCCGGGTCGGGGATCGGGGGCGGGCTCCCTGGTAGCGTACAGCATGGGGATTACCGATCTGGACCCCTTGCGCTATGACTTGCTGTTCGAACGTTTCCTGAACCCTGAACGGGTCTCCATGCCTGACTTTGACGTGGACTTTTGTCAGGACAATCGCGAGCGCGTCATTGATTACGTCAAACAAAAATACGGTCGGCAGGCCGTCAGCCAGATCGCGACTTTTGGCACCTTGGGTGCGAAAGCGGTGGTGCGTGACGTGGGCCGGGTGCTGGAGCTGCCCTACAGCCTGTGCGATGGCTTGTCCAAGCTGATCCCGTTCAACCCTGCCGATCCGTGGACGCTGGAGCGGGCGCTGGCCGACGAGCCCGCCTTTCGCGAGCGTTACGAAAATGACGAGGAAGTCAAAGCGCTGATCGATCTGGCCCGTCCGCTGGAGGGGCTGACGCGCAGTGTGGGGATGCACGCCGGGGGCGTTTTGATTGCGCCGGGCAGGTTGATCGACTTTTGCCCCCTGTACGCGCAGCCAGGCCCGGACGCCAACGCCGTATCGCAATATGACAAGGACGATGTGGAGGCTGCCGGTCTGGTCAAGTTCGACTTTTTGGGCTTGCGCAACCTGACCATTCTGGATTGGGCGGTGCGCTATGTGCGCCAGTTCAACGCAGACAAGCGCGACTTTGACATCATGGCGCTGCCATTGGATGACGAGGCTTCCTACAAGCTCTTGTGCGAAGGAAATACCACGGCGGTGTTCCAGCTGGAATCGCGGGGCATGAAAGAGCTGCTGCGCAGTTTGCGGCCCTCAACCTTTGAAGACATCATCGCCATGCTGGCTTTGTATCGCCCGGGTCCGCTGGAGTCAGGCATGGTGGTGGATTTCGTGAACCGTAAACACGGTCGCGCCGAGGTCGATTATTTCCACCCTGATCTGGAAAGCACCCTGAGCAGCACTTACGGGGTCATTGTTTACCAGGAACAGGTGATGCTGATCTCGCAGATCATCGGTGGCTACTCATTGGGGGGCGCCGACTTGCTGCGCCGCGCCATGGGCAAGAAAAAGCCCGAGGAGATGGCCAAGCATCGTGTGCTGTTCCAGGAAGGGGCCGTCAAAAAAGGACACGACCCGGAACTGGCGGTCAAGCTGTTTGACCTGATGGAAAAGTTTGCAGGCTACGGCTTTAACAAGAGTCACTCTGCCGCCTATGCGCTGATCGCCTATCAGACGGCGTGGCTCAAGGCCCACCATCCCGCCGAGTTTCTGGCCGCCACCTTGTTGTCCGATATGGACGATACGGACAAGGTACAGATTTTCTGGAAAGACGCCCTGGCCAATGGCGTGGAAGTACTGCCACCCGATATCAATGCCTCCAATTACCGGTTTGAGCCGGTCAAGGATAGTTATACCGAAAAAGGCCTGCCGCCCCGCACCATGCGCTATGGTCTGGGGGCGGTTAAGGGAACCGGCCAGGCGGCAGTTGAGGCCATTGTGGAGGCTCGCAAACAAGGCGGTCCTTTTACCAGCCTGTTTGATTTCTGCCGTCGGGTGGATCGTCATCAGGTCAACAAGCGCACGATTGAGGCGCTGGTGCGGGCAGGCGCCTTTGACTCGATCGACGACAATCGGGCCGCCTTGCTGGCCAGTATTGGTGCCGCCACCGAGGCCGCGGAGCAGGCTGAACGCAGTGCCAATCAGTCCTCTTTGTTTGACGACGATTCCAACGATATTGTGGAAGGCGAAGTGGCCAAAGTGGCGCCGTGGAGTCTGCAGGATCGCTTGCGCCAGGAAAAGACGGCACTGGGTTTTTACTTCAGCGGTCACTTGTTTGATGCCTGGCGCGATGAAGTGCGCCGTTTTGCGCCCACACCACTGGCCCGTCTGGAGGCATCACGCAGTGCGCAGTGGTTTGCAGGAGTGCTCTCGGCCGTGCGTGTGCGCATGACCCGTCGTGGCAAGATGCTGTATGCCATGCTCGATGATGGCTCGGCCCAGTTGGAAGTCGCCATTTTCAATGAGCTGTTTGAAGAGCATCGTCAGCGTTTGAAAGAGGATCAGTTGGTCATCATTCAAGGCAAGGTCAGCAATGACGACTATACCGGCGGCCTGCGTATCAATGCGGATGCCATTTTTGATTTGCAACTGGCTCGCGAAGCGCGCGCCAGTTGTTTGAGCATCGGGTTGAATCATCATGCTGACGCGCAGCGTCTGCACAGTCTTCTGGCCCCGCACCGTGCTCAGGAGCAGGGCGGCGTGCCGGTTGAAGTGCAGTTACAGCGCCCCGATTATGAGTGTGTGGTTCAGTTGGGAGCCCAATGGCGCGTACGTCTGGCCGACTCCCTGCTGGAGCAACTGGAAGCATGGGACGCGACCACGGATGTGGAGATCAGCTACCGATGAAGCCGTTGCGCATTCTGCATTCGGAAGCCGCCACCAGTTTTGGCGGTCAGGAAAACTACATCCTGCATGCCATGCGCATTCTGCGAGAACGCGGGCATCAGGTAGAGGCGGCGTGTCAGCCGCATGCACAATTGACCGAACGGTTGCGTGATGAGGGCTTTGTTGTTCATACCTTGCTGATGGATGGTACGGCCAATTATCTGCGTGGCGTACGCCACTTGCGCCGCGTGTTGCGCCAGGGGCGGTTTGATGTCTTGAACAGTCACAGCCGTCGCGACACCATGTTGGCCGGCGTGGCAGCTCGTCTTGCGGGCACTCCCTTGATCGTGCGCACGCGCCATCTGGCCAAGAAGGTGGGCTCTTTGATGTCTTACACCATCGTGCCCAAGCGAGTGATTGCACCCAGCGCCTACGTGCGAGATCACCTGATCGAGCGGGGGGTGAAACCCGGGCAGGTGCAAGTGGTCTACCCCAGTGTCGACCCGGCGCGCATAGACCGTGCACCTGTGCTCGATTTGCGTGCGCAATTGGGGCTGGCCTCCGATACCTTGCTGGTGGGCTGTGTTGCCGTGTTGCGGCGCGATAAAGGGCATCATGAGTTGATTGTTGCCATGCAGACCTTGTTTGCCCGTTATCCCAAACTGCATCTGGTGCTGGTGGGAGGGGGGTCGCCGGGCTATGAGCAATTGCAAGCCCTGATTGCCAGTCTGGGCTTGCAGAGCCGTGTGCATTTGTTGGGAGCCCGTACCGACGTGCCGTCGATTCTTCCCAATCTGGATGTGTTCGCCCTGGCTACCCACATGGAAGCCTCGGGGACGGTCTTTGCGGAGGCAGGGTGTGCAGGCATTCCTGTTGTGGGAAGCCGCGTGGGCGGTGTGCCGGAAATGATGCAGGAGGGCCGTAGCGGTTTTCTGGTGGACCTGCACGATCAGCAGGCGTGGGGGGAGGCGTTGGAGCAATTGATTCAGAACCCCGGATTGCGACAGGAGATGGGCGCCGCTGGCCGCCTGTTCTGTCGTAGTGACGAGCGTTTTACGCCAGTTGCCATGGGCGATCGGCTGGAGGGCGCTTATTATCGCTGGCTAAAGGAGCTTCAGGGATGAAAGTGGCCCATACCGTGCCCGTGATGATGTATCACCATGTCACCCCGCAAGGGGGCATGATCAATGCCAGTCCCGAGCATTTCGAGCAGCATTTGCAATGGTTGAAGAAAAACGGCTGGACCAGCCTGACAAGCGCGCAGTTTGCTGGCCATTTGCAAGGTCAGGGCGTACCACCCAAATCGGTGTTGATTACCTTTGATGATGGTTACCTGGATAACTGGGTCTACGCCTATCCCTTGCTGAAAAAGTATGGCTTTAATGCCGTGATCTTCCTGGTGACAAGCTGGATCAACGAGGGGCCTGTGCGTCCTTGTCTGGGCCAGGGCCAGGAGTTGCCTGTATGCCCGGACCATCGGGAATGCGAAGCACGGATTGCCCAAGGCCGGAGCGATGAAGTGATTTTGCGCTGGAGTGAAATTCACGCTATGCAGGCCGATGGGGTGTTTGAGTTCCATAGCCATACCCATACCCATACTCGCTGGGATCTGAGTGAGCAGCGCGATCAAAAGAATGACAAGATGCGCTGGGAGCTGGAGCAGTCCCGCAAAACCCTGATCGCCAACATGGGAATGGTCTCAGACCAGTTGTGCTGGCCTCAAGGTTATTTTGATCCGGACTATGTGCAGCTCGCCCAGCAGGCGGGCTTTCGCTATTTGTACACAACGCGAGCCTTTGGCTCCAACCAGCCCGGCAGTGATCCTTTGCATATTTATCGTTTTGCGGTGCGCGATACCACGGGCGTGTCCGTCGGGCGCAGGCTGAACGTGGCGGTCCATCCCGTGATCGGGCCGATTTTCAACAGGTGGAAAGCATGGCGCCGTCGTCAACGACAGAAGTAACAGCAGTCGCCCCCTTGGGCAGCGGGGCGCGCCTGTCCGTTATCGTGATCACCAAAAATGAACAGACACATATTCGTGCCTGTCTGGAGTCGGTCGCGTTTGCGCACGAGATCATCGTGGTGGACTCCGGCAGCACGGATGAGACGGTGGAGATTGCTCGCGCCATGGGGGCGAAGGTTACGGTAACTTCCGACTGGCCTGGGTTTGGACCGCAGAAAAACCGGGCATTGGATCAGGCTACGGGCGACTGGGTGTTGTCCATTGATGCGGATGAGCGCGTCACCCCTGAGCTGGCGCAGTTGATTCAGCAGGAAATCGCCCAGCCTCAAGGCACGGCGTACCGGATCGCGCGCCTGTCCGAGTTTGCCGGGCGCTGGATGCGTCATAGTGGTTGGTGGCCGGATCGGGTCTTGCGCTTATTCAAGCGCGGTACGGCTCGTTTTAATGAGGCCAAAGTCCATGAAAGCGTACAGACTACCGCGCCCGTGCTCACTTTGGAAGGCTATTTTCTGCATTACCCCTATGCCAGTCTGGAAGTGTTTATTGACAAGATCAACCGCTATTCCTCGGATGCGGCGCGCCAGATGCAGGCCAAGGGCAAGACGACCAGCCTGCCCGCTATTGCAGGCCACGCCAGTTGGACGTTTGTGCGTCACTATGTCGTTCGGCGGGGTTTTCTGGATGGACCGCAGGGCTTTATCCTGGCCTGCATGGCCGCTTCAGGCAGTTTGTTTCGATATAGTAAGCTCTGGTATTACACCCGCCAGAAGTCTGATTAGCCCCTTATAATGCCGCCTATGATTCCGATACTTATGTACCATCAGGTCGGCGTGCCCGCGCCCAAAGGCTCGCCGTATCGTGGTTTGACCGTGCATCCCACCGACTTCCGGCGCCAGATGACCTGGCTCAAGCGCTTGGGTTACCGGGGCCTTTCCATGGCCCAGTTGATGCCGTACCTGCGCGGTGAAAAGCAGGGCAAGGTGGTGGGGATCAGCTTTGATGATGGCTATCGAAACGTCTTTCAGAACGCCATGCCGGTGCTGGACGAGTTGGGTTTTACCGCGACCAATTACATTGTTGCCCGTCATCTGGATGGCTCCAATTTCTGGGATCAGCCCAAAGGCGTACCGCATTCCGGTCTGATGTCCTTGCCCGAATTGCGGGCCTGGGTGAATGCTGGGCACGAAGCGGGTTCGCATACGCTCGATCATGTACATTTGACTGATGTCTCCTCGGAAATTGCGCATTACCAGATTGCGCAATCCAAGGCAGAGCTGCAAGAGGCGTTGCAAGTAGAGGTCAGCGCCTTTTGTTATCCCTATGGGGATCAGAATCAGGGGATTCGCGAGCAGGTGCGTCAAGCGGGCTACCTGAATGCCACCACCACCAACCGGGGGCTGGCCCGTCTCGATGATGATCTGTTTGACCTGCCACGTGTCACTGTCTCGCGTTCCACGAATATTTTGCGTTTCCTCCAAAAATGCGTGACGCGGCTGGAAGACAAGCGCCGGACGGTATCCCGCTCATGAGCTCAGGGCAAGCCCAGGATACTGACGTGGCGATTCCCGAGCGCCTGCGCATTGCGTTTGTGGTCGACCGCTTTGGCAACCGCTTCGGGGGCGCCGAGGCCTATGGCGTTGAACTGATGCGCGAGTTGGCGCAGCACCATGAAATCACTGTCTTTGCACGCGAATATGACAGCCGCTGCGACCTGAAGCTGGCCTATGTCCCTATCCGTCATTGGTCACGCTGGCCGGGCTGGATACGCGGTATCCTCTTTGCGCGCCAGGCGGCCAAGGCCACTGCCCAGGGCTTTGATATCGTTCATTCGCATATGAATGGTTGGTGTGGTGATGTGGAGGTCGTTCATGTGACCCCCGTTCGTTTTAACTGGCGGGTGCGGCCTTTGCCCTGGCTGAAAAAGCTGGGCTCGTATTTCAGCCCTCGGGTCTGGGGTTATCTGGGTTTGGAAAAGCGTCGTTTGCGTCCTGGACCGCATGCTGTTGTTGCGGTATCGGGATTGATTGCCGAGCAATTGCAGCAATCGTATGGCAATGTGCATGATTATCCGGTGATTGCTCCCGGTGTGCTTATGCCCAAAGCGGACCCTCAGGGAGTCGAGCGTGCCCGTGTTCGCGAGTCCCTGGGTTTTAACAAGGAACAGGTGGTGTGCCTGCTGGTGGCACGCAATCCGCTGCGCAAGGGCTTAAATACCGTCTTGCACGCCCTGGCGACACTACCCGATCATTACCGTCTGCTGGTTGTAGGAGGGAAACCAGGGCTGCGGGATCAAATTCGACAGCAGTTGCAGGCCTTGAACATGCAGGATCGCGTGATCTTGCAGGGGGAAACGTCCAACGTCGAACCGTTTTATCGTGCTGCCGATATTTACGTACACCCCACCCTGAATGACAGCTTTGGCATGGCGCCTTTAGAGGCTATGTCTTATGGCTTGCCCGTGGTCTTGAGTCCGGCCCCCTGGTGTGGCTTTGCCCAGTATGTGCAGGGTGGCTATCATGCGCTGTTGCTCAGCCATCCCGAAGATGCCCGGGAACTGGCCCAAGGTATCGAGGCAATCAGCAAAAATCCGGTGATGGCACGCAATCTGGTCGAAAATTCTCGTGAACTGCTTGTCCAGTTCAGTTGGCCGGCCGTGGCAGCGCGGTATCAAGACCTGTATCAAAAAGTGTTGCGTCGCCGCCAAGCATAAGGCTGCCCAAGACCCGTTTTTCTCTTTTACTGATATAAAAACGCCCGAGCTGGCGTTCAGTCATTGTTCAGCTTGTGAAATAGCGGATACACTTTGTGGCCGGTAGATGCTTGACCTGAGCATTTACTTGTCATCCACAGCCGCTGATGGAGCGAGTTTTGAAGGTCCTGATCACGGATATACACCACGGTAATGGCGGCGGCCATGTCACCTATATTTTGGGGTTGTTGCGCGGACTGTCGCATCGGTGTGACTTTACGCTGGCGGCGCCGACAACGGGTCGTTTATATCGCGAAGCCTCCCAGATCCCGGGGGTCAGGGTGCTGCCGGGCTTTTACACAGCCCGAGTAGGGGCCGCTTTGTCTGAAATGTGGCGTCTGCGTCATTTTTTGCGGCGCGAGAGCTTTGATATCGTGCATTGCAACGGCAGTACCGATCATCGTCATGTCATGATCGCCAGCAAGATGCTGCCCAAGCCCCCCGTCATTATCTGGACCAAACACAATACCAATCGCGTTCACAGTCTTGGCAATCGCTTGCGAGCACGCTTTGGAACCGATCTGTGTATTGCTGTCAGCGATTATGTGGCGCAACAACTGGCCCATTCGGATTATCGACGTTGCACGGTTGAGCGGATTTACCATGGTCTGGACCTGGAGCATTATCGTCCGGTCAGTCGGCAGGAAAAACAGGCGGCCCGTCTGGCGCTGTTTGGTCCGGGCGTGACAGAGGACTGTCTGGTTCTGGGCTCGGTAGGGGGAACGGATCTGGAAAAGGGCTGGCTGCTACTGGTGCAGGCCGTGGCCCGTCTGGAGCCCGCGCTGAAACAGCGCGTGCGGATTCTGGTGGCTGGCGATCCGCCAGCCCCTGCGGTCTGCGAACAGGTACAGGCCTTGGGGTGTGCGCAACAAGTGGTGTTTCCCGGATTGGTCAAAGACGTTCGTTCGGTATTGGCAGCGTGTGATGTCGGTTTTGTCTTGTCGTATAAAGAGTCGGCATCTTATGCGTGCTACGAGTCGTTGGCATTGGGGCTGCCGGTGCTGATCTCCAACGCGGGCGGTTTGCCAGAGAGCATAGAGCATCAGCATGAGGGCTGGGTGGTGCCATGTGGTGACGTGGCGGCCATTGAAACTCATGTACGGGACATGTTGTGTCAGAAATACTGTCTGCATACGGTGGGTAAACGGGCCAGAGTCAGAGCAGAAAAACGGTTTGATGCACAGCGTTTTTCATTAGATACCTATCAGGCCTATCTGAAAGCGAAAACTGGCAGCTAAGCGTCCCCGGTAAAAAAAGAGACATTCTGGACTTGAGCCTGAATGTCTCTTTGTTTAAGACTTCAAGCCAGGAGCGGTCAGCGTTTCCAAGGTGCTTAACCAGATCAACGCATCCTGCCGCTTTTCCCCGCACATTTCCCGACTAGCTTGCAAGCCAGAGCAACAGGCCGGCCGCTCTGGCTGACCAAAAATTCGGCATCGCTGTTGTTCATCAAGCTGGATACAGGGCACACCAGCGGGTTTGCCGTCGGGCATACCGGGAATGGGGCTGGAGATCGAGGGGGCGATACAGCAGGCCCCGCAGTCGGAACGACAGATCATGCGGCCCATCCTCGGGACCAGTAAACCAGAATTCCAACGTATTCCTTGATGATGGAACGGCTCGATTGCAAGGCCATCAGACTGGGCTTCCACAGGGAAAAGCCGGGACTGTTCGGTACCGTCAACTGTGGAGCGGCGCCTGCCGCAATCACATTGACCCCTTGCTTGCGAAAAATGGCCATGGCTCGAGGCATGTGCAGGGCAGAGGTGACCAGCAGAACCCGTCTGGCTTGCTTTTCCTGCAGCAACTGGGCCGTGTACTCGCCGTTTTGCTGGGTGGTCAGACTATTGTTTTCCATCAGTGTGGCGGAAGCGGGAACATCCAGATTGATCAGGGTGTTAGCCATGACCTGGGCTTCACTCACCCCGCCGTCCAGGGCCGCGCCGGACAGGACGATATAGGGGGCCCGGCCCGCCTTATAGAGTTCTGCAGCCCGCTCTACCCGTGCCGAGGTTCTTTGCGCCGTCTGTGGCAAAAACCAGTTGCTGCGGTTTTGGGCTGTATGCCCTCCCAACACCACGATGGCATCGGCTTGTTCCACCTGGGCGGCAGGCTGGTAAGGATACATCTTCTCCAGATAGCCACCGGCATACAGGCTGGTGGCGGGCAAGGACCAGGCGCCTGTCCAGAGTAAGCCGGCCAAGGCCAGCGCAGCGGCAGTTTTTCGCAGACGCACGATAAACAGCAGGACCGCCACTAGCAGCAGGGCGGCAAACAAATTCAGTGGAATGACCAGGCTGGTCAGAATGCTCGATAGGCTCATGGATGTTCCCGCTTGGACTCCAGGACATGTACCACCTCGTCCAACGTCGGCCATTGACCATCCCTACCCAGGCAGATCGCCCGTGGAGACCAGGGGCCGGTATCTTCGGGGTTGGTGACGCCACAGAGGGTCAGTTGCTGGGCCTTGATGGCGGCGGCGACGTGAGACACGCCGGAGTCATTGCAAATAACCCACTGCGCCTGCTGGCAAAGTCGTGCAAACGCGCCCAGGGGCAAAGGCGGCAAACAGCGTGCGCTAGGCGCATTTTGCAGGGCGGCCTCATACTCGTTGGGCGGGGGGCACATAATGACGGTTTTGCCTTGGGCTTGCAGATGGCGGGTCAGTTGGTCGAAATAAGGCCAGACTTTGACACGGCCTTTATGCAGTCCCGTTGCCGTCGGGGCGATCAGAATATAGTCACCGGGGCGCAGGGCGGCTTGGCGCAGACTGTTGTCGCCTTCTTGCCGTTGCAGGGGGCTGAGCGTCAAGTCCAGGGTGGCTGGGGCTTGTTCAGGAACCGGGCCTAGATGCCACAGTGCCAAAGCCTGCTGAACAATATAGAACCAGGATTGCACTGCATGCAACTGCTTTTGCGGTTTATTGATCGGCCAACGTAATAAAAGGCTACGACCATCGTCCCGGTAGCCGCAGGCTGGCAGGCCGGCCAGTTTGAAACTGAGAGCGCTGCTTAGCGAGTCGGGCAGCAGCAGGCCGTACGCATTGTGATGGCCATGCTGGCGGCGATAGCGACGTATGGCTTTGGCGTCCTGATGCCAGTGGCTGGTCATGGGAATGAAACCGTGCAAGGGGTAAGCCGAAAGCAGTTCGCGGGCCCAGGGGCGGGCGCACACGACAACCGGCAAACCGGTATCCAGCAGAGCCTGTAGACACGGCAGGCTCATGCATACATCGCCTAGCCAATTAGGCAATCGCAGGTAAAGGGCAGAGGGATCAGACATGAACAGGACAACGAGACAGAGCGTACAAGAGCCGGGACGCTCGATTCAGGCAATGAGCGTTAGAATAAACACAATTAGATAGTATATAGGGTGTCCTCGTTGTCCAACGCCATACAATCCAAAATCAAGCCTGCTGGGCACGATCCCGTTAAATCCGATCTCTGGAAGCGCATTTACAGCCGTTTGCTCCCGTATTGGAAGGTTGTCGTGGTCGCGCTGATCCTGGTCAGCATTTCCTCTGCCACCCAGCCGGTCCTGGCAGTCATTATGAAGCCCTTGCTGGACGGGGGCTTTACCGGCGCCAATCCCGACTATATGTGGACCATCCCCTTGTCGGTGATCGGGTTGATGTTTGTACGGGGAATCACCACCTACGGCAGCTCTTATTTGTTTGCCTGGATCGCCAACAAAATGTTGCTGACGTTACGGGCAGACATGTTCTCGCGCCTGCTGGGATTGTCCGATTCGGAGTTCAAACAAGGCGACACGGGTCGCTTGCTGAACCGTTTCACGATTGATGCGGGCACCATGACAGGGGTGGCCACAGAGGTGGTCACGGTTGTGGTGCGTGAAACCCTGACGGTCATCGCCTTGCTGGGTGTGCTGCTTTACATGTCGTGGCAACTGACCGTCATCGTGTTTCTGGTCATGCCTGCCTCGGTCTTCGTGGCCAAAATGGTGTCGCGCCGACTGCGACGCATCAACCGCGATACCGTCAACATGAATGCCGAATTGACCCGGGTCGTCAGCGAAGCCATTGATGCCCAGCGCGTCATCAAGCTGTTTGATGGTTATGAGCGTGAAAACACCCGTTTCAGTTATGTGAACGCCCGCTTGCGTCGTTTTGCCATGCGTGCAGCCTCGGCTGATGCCGCCTTGTCGCCCATTACTCAGTTGTTTGTGTCCATTGCAGTGGCCGGGGTCATTTTTGTAGCCCTGTATCAGGCCAATACCGGCACATTGACCATAGGCAGCTTTGCGGCATTCATGGCTGCTCTGGGGCAGATCTTTGACCCGATCAAGCGCCTGACCAATATCACGGGCACCATGCAACGCATGCTGGTGGCCGCAGAAAGCGTGTTCAAGCTGGTCGATCAGGAGCCAGAGCCGGACACGGGCACCCGCGAACTCAAGCAGCCTGTGTACGGCCATATTGAATTCGATGCCGTGTCGCATCGTTTCCCCAATGCCCATCGCAACACCTTGTCAGAGGTCAGCTTTGCCGTCCAGCCGGGACAGACCATTGCGCTGGTGGGGCGCTCGGGCAGTGGCAAGACGACACTGGCCAATATGGTCCCACGCTTTCTGCTTCCGACTAGCGGACAAGTTCGAATCGATGGTATTGCGTCGGAAGAGCTGACCTTGCGCAGCTTGCGTAGCCACATTTCTCTGGTCAGCCAGGATGTCGTGCTGTTTGAGGCGACGATTGGCCAGAACGTGGCGTACGGCGCCGGCGTCGATGCCGATGTTTCTGTACAGCGTATCTGGGAAGCGCTGGACGCGGCCAATCTGCGTGAGTTCGTGGAAAGTCTGCCGCAGGGGCTCGATACGATGGTGGGCGAAAATGCCAACTCCTTGTCTGGCGGTCAGCGCCAGCGTCTGGCTATTGCTCGTGCCCTGATCAAAAATGCGCCGATCCTGATTCTGGATGAGGCCACCTCGGCGCTGGATAATGAGTCCGAACGCCAGGTTCAGATGTCGCTTGAGACCCTGATGAAGGGGCGCAGCACCTTGGTGATCGCGCATCGCTTGTCCACGGTTCAAAATGCCGATCAAATTCTGGTGCTGGATGAGGGGCGGATTATTGAGCAGGGTCGTCACGATGAACTGTTGGCCCGCAACGGTGTATACGCCGGTTTTTACCAAATGCAATTTCAGTTCAACGAGTAAGCAGCCGGGGGCTGCACCATAAGGAACATCATGAAGAAAATCATTCTTGCGCTGGCTGGTTTGGCTGTGTTGGCAGGGTGCGCCAAGCAGAATGCAGAATTGCGGGAGCAGGATTTGCGTCGCTCCAGCTATTTCAAGACCGAGCGGCGCATCAATATGGATTTTGTAGCCATTCAGCGCGCCTTGTTCAAACATCAGGCAGAGTGCGGTAAAGCGGCCGTATTCAAGATGGACGAGCGTCAAGCCAGCTATGGGACCTTGCGTTACGAACTGGAGCCGGGGGCGGGTTGGGAAAAAAGTATTCTGGTGGACCTGACCCTGATGCAAAAAGGCTGGGTAGATGCCAAGGTTTATAGCTACTCGGGCAACGTCAAAAAGGAAATCAATGAAATATTTACCTCTTTGCGTGCTCCCGGCGTATGTAACCCCGAGGATGCGCCTAAAGAGGTGGTGCCCGAGGATGACTTTGTGCCTGTTACGCCGCTTTAAGCATCACGGTTTTCTGGGCGTGAAGAGCACCGCGTCCGGCTCTGCTCAGACGCCACGCAGATGACAGGTAACACCCCTGAGTCACTCTTGACCCGCCTTTTGGGCGGGTTGATCGTTTTTGCAAGGGCTTTTCTTGACAAGGGTGAACCCGTGTTTTGTCCCGGAGCCCAAGACCGAGTCCCCGCCTGCTCAAGTTCTGGCGTGTGGGGCAGGGCGAGCCAGAGCGTTGCCCACAGTGTCCGCGCTGCTCGTCCCGGGCACCGTGGATTTACAGCAAAATAATGTCGTACTGTTCCTGGGAGTAATGGGGGTCTACCTCCAAAGAAATAGGCTTGCCAATAAAGTCTCCCGCCACCGCCAGATGCTGGCTTTCTTCTTCCAGAAACAGATCCACCACTTCCTGCGATGCCAGGATGCGGAACTCTTTGGGATTGAACTGCTTGGCCTCGCGCAGCACCTCACGCAAAATTTCATAGCAGACGGTGCGAGCCGTCCGTACTGAGCCGCGCGACTGGCAGGTTGGGCAGGGCTCGCAAAGTTGATGTGCCAGAGAGTCGCGCGTGCGTTTGCGCGTCATTTCCACTAAGCCTAACTGACTAAAACCGTTAATCGTCACACGCGTGCGGTCTTTGGCCAGTGCTTTTTGCAGCTCCTGCAATACCGACTCCCGGTGAGCGGGGTCGTCCATGTCAATGAAGTCCAAAATAATGATGCCGCCAAGATTGCGCAAGCGCAGCTGGCGAGCCAGGGCAATGGCCGCTTCCAGATTGGTCTTGAAAATGGTGTCGTCAAAGTTGCGCCCGCCCACAAAGCCGCCGGTATTCACATCTACGGTTGTCAGGGCTTCGGTCTGATCGATAATCAAATAACCGCCAGATTTCAAATCCACCCGGCGCGACAAGGCGCGGTTGATTTCCTCATCGACGTGGGCCGTGTCAAACAAGGCGCGGCTGCCTTTGTGATGGCTGATGCGCTCCAGTACGGACGGCGTGTAAATCTGGGCCCATTCCTTCATTTCTTGTACAACCGTACGCGAATCCACGATGATGGATTGAGTGTTGGGGGTGACCATATCGCGCAACACACGTTGCGCCAGGCTCAGGTCTGTATATAACACCGAGGGGGCGCCTTGTTCGCGGATGCGTTGCTGAATGCGCGTCCAGAGTGTACGCAGATACTGTTGGTCGGCGCTGATTTCTTCGTCTGTGGCACATTCAGCCTGAGTGCGGACGATAAACCCCCCCTTTTCATCCTTGGGCATCAGACGGCTGACACGTTCTCGCAGCTCGATTCGGTCCGCATCCGAGCCAATGCGTTGTGATACCCCGATATGAGGGTCAAAAGGCAGATATACCAACATGCGACCTGCGATGCTGATTTGCGTGGAAACACGGGCACCTTTGGTGCCCAAGGGGTCTTTGATGACCTGTACTAAGAGTGACTGGCCTTCGAACAGGAGCTTTTCAATGGGTGTAGTCGCACTACCTTGATTGCGTTCGGTACGGTTCTGGCGCAAGTCCGCAACATGGATAAATGCCGCGCGCTCCAGGCCAATATCAATAAAGGCACTTTGCATGCCGGGCAGAACCCGCGCCACCTTTCCTAGATAGACGTTCCCTACATAGCCGCGTTGGATGCTGCGCTCGATATGAATTTCCTGGACAGCACCTTGCTCGACCAGGGCAACACGGGTTTCGAAAGGAGTTACGTTAATCAGGATGTCTTCATGCATGGTTAGTTTCGCTAAAGGAATATCTGTTCCGGGCTAGTGTAGGGCCAAGTCAGTGAGGCTGCTATGCCTTTATGACTATATAGAGTGTTTAGGGATGATGAATGCCTCGCTTGCCTTTGTTCTGGGGACTGCTTGTGGGCGCTTGTGGTTCAAGCCGCTCTATATAGAACGCCGCTCGGGGGCCTGGGACAGGGGGGGCGGACTACTTGCCGGTGCCCCGCGCCTGTCCCCTTGTCCGAGCCACCATCGGGGCGCAGTCTGAACTCGCCTAGTGATTGGTCCCCCGGACCAAGCACAAACCTTGGGCTCAAACAGCAGACTGCTTGCATCCCCGATGGTGACTACACCTGCGGTAAGTCGTCTGACTCGCCCCAACCCCTGTCCCGGGGCCCCGAGCGGCTGATAGCACTGCATAATGCTTGATCTGGGTGGCTACTCAAACACCTCCTATCTATATAGAGACACTCTTGATTTGGGGCGAGGACCTGATGATGTGTGTTCTCCGTCGCCATCTGGTTTGTCAACCAACCCACAGGACGGTCAGTTAGTTAGTTAGTCAGTTAGTTAGTTAGTCAGTTAGTTAGTTAGGTAGGTAGGTAGGTAGGTAGGTAGGTAGGTAGGTAGGTAGGTAGCCCATCGACTGGCGACTGTTTTTTGGCGCGTGTTTTTCCCTCTTATCTATATAGTGGGGTGAACAGGCAGAGGACGGAGGGAGGTTTTTGCGATTCTTGTGTGCAGAAAACAGTGCTTAGCTCGTGTTTTGCTCTATAGATCGCTGAGTCCTCCTGCCAGCAGGCAAAAACCGGAACTTAATCTAAAAATTATTTTTAGGGTGATTCTTCATAGTTATCAATTAGCTACCTCGTTTTGCAGGGTTTGCTCTCTTCAAATATCCAGAAAAATGCCAAAGAAAGCTTGCAAAGCCAAATTTCATCGTGCTATAGTTCTTTTCTCGCTGCAGCACACACAGGGTTTTCCCTCAAAGCGCCGCAGAGAACAGTTAGACAAGATTCACCGCCTTGGCCAAGAAGCCCGCAACGAAACTTGCCTGACTGAGTCAGGTAACTGGCACGGTGTAAAACCCGGAGCTTGACAAATCAGAAAATTCTGTGTTAAAGTTCTAGGTTCTGCACCAGAGAACGCAACGTTAAGTTTTTAGCTGGTTGTAAACAGCGCTGAAAATTTACTCTTGTTTGTGAAGTTGAATGGTTAGCCTTACGGTTGATTGTTCGCTAGGTGGTTCGGAACGAAAGTTCTGGTTTAAGCGGGACGAGTTGGACGGTTTTAAAACTTTCTAACTTCTTCAAAAAAACGCTTGACACACTGCCTGATCTGCTTCATAATCTCGTTTCTCTGCTGCTAACACAGCAAGGCACGAAGCGCCAAGCGCGACGAGCCAGCCGGGTTAGTCAGTAGAACGACAGGCAACTGTCACTGCTCTTTAACAATTAACAGCCGATAAGTGTGGGCGCTTGGAATGAGCGAGTCGAACCCTTCGGGGATCGCCACAAGTTTGTATCAAGTGCTCACAAACGAAAGATGAAGAATTACCTTGTGTAACTCTGAATTTTTCTTTGAGACACAATCGGTCTCGTCGCAAGACGGGACAACCACAGAGATTAAACTGAAGAGTTTGATCCTGGCTCAGATTGAACGCTAGCGGGATGCTTTACACATGCAAGTCGAACGGCAGCACGAGAGAGCTTGCTCTCTTGGTGGCGAGTGGCGGACGGGTGAGTAATATATCGGAACGTGCCCAGTAGCGGGGGATAACTACTCGAAAGAGTGGCTAATACCGCATACGCCCTACGGGGGAAAGGGGGGGATCGCAAGACCTCTCACTATTGGAGCGGCCGATATCGGATTAGCTAGTTGGTGGGGTAAAGGCTCACCAAGGCAACGATCCGTAGCTGGTTTGAGAGGACGACCAGCCACACTGGGACTGAGACACGGCCCAGACTCCTACGGGAGGCAGCAGTGGGGAATTTTGGACAATGGGGGAAACCCTGATCCAGCCATCCCGCGTGTATGATGAAGGCCTTCGGGTTGTAAAGTACTTTTGGCAGAGAAGAAAAGGCATCCCCTAATACGGGATGCTGCTGACGGTATCTGCAGAATAAGCACCGGCTAACTACGTGCCAGCAGCCGCGGTAATACGTAGGGTGCAAGCGTTAATCGGAATTACTGGGCGTAAAGCGTGTGTAGGCGGTTCGGAAAGAAAGATGTGAAATCCCAGGGCTCAACCTTGGAACTGCATTTTTAACTGCCGAGCTAGAGTATGTCAGAGGGGGGTAGAATTCCACGTGTAGCAGTGAAATGCGTAGATATGTGGAGGAATACCGATGGCGAAGGCAGCCCCCTGGGATAATACTGACGCTCAGACACGAAAGCGTGGGGAGCAAACAGGATTAGATACCCTGGTAGTCCACGCCCTAAACGATGTCAACTAGCTGTTGGGGCCGTTAGGCCTTAGTAGCGCAGCTAACGCGTGAAGTTGACCGCCTGGGGAGTACGGTCGCAAGATTAAAACTCAAAGGAATTGACGGGGACCCGCACAAGCGGTGGATGATGTGGATTAATTCGATGCAACGCGAAAAACCTTACCTACCCTTGACATGTCTGGAATGCCGAAGAGATTTGGCAGTGCTCGCAAGAGAACCGGAACACAGGTGCTGCATGGCTGTCGTCAGCTCGTGTCGTGAGATGTTGGGTTAAGTCCCGCAACGAGCGCAACCCTTGTCATTAGTTGCTACGCAAGAGCACTCTAATGAGACTGCCGGTGACAAACCGGAGGAAGGTGGGGATGACGTCAAGTCCTCATGGCCCTTATGGGTAGGGCTTCACACGTCATACAATGGTCGGGACAGAGGGTCGCCAACCCGCGAGGGGGAGCCAATCTCAGAAACCCGATCGTAGTCCGGATCGCAGTCTGCAACTCGACTGCGTGAAGTCGGAATCGCTAGTAATCGCGGATCAGAATGTCGCGGTGAATACGTTCCCGGGTCTTGTACACACCGCCCGTCACACCATGGGAGTGGGTTTCACCAGAAGTAGGTAGCCTAACCGCAAGGAGGGCGCTTACCACGGTGGGATTCATGACTGGGGTGAAGTCGTAACAAGGTAGCCGTATCGGAAGGTGCGGCTGGATCACCTCCTTTTAGAGCGAATGGCTCGCAAAGCGAAAGCGTCCACACTTATTGGCTGTTAGTTTATGTCATGACCATTGAAGGTATCGCCCACTGGTGATAGATGGGTCAGTAGCTCAGTCGGTTAGAGCACCGTCTTGATAAGGCGGGGGTCGTTGGTTCGATTCCAACTTGACCCACCAACGATTACCTCGGGGGATTAGCTCAGCTGGGAGAGCACCTGCTTTGCAAGCAGGGGGTCGTCGGTTCGATCCCGTCATCCTCCACCACCGCTTTTATAGGTGGTTGTCGATACAGCAAGGTCCATGACAGAGTATAGGGCACAGACAAACAACGGTTTGCCTGGCGCTAGATTCAACGAAGAGTGTTCTTTTTAAAGAATACTGCTCGTTGGGTTATGCAACCCACGAATTGCTCTTTAACAATTAGGAAGAAGCACAACGAAGGTGTGTTGTCTAATAAACGCAAGACGATTAGTTGACTTGTGATGACAATACACGGGTTGTGATTGCAACAGAACAAATTATGTTCAACGAAAGTTCTCAAAAATATAGACGTTGTCTGATCTTCGGATTGGATAACAGCTAAGGATTGATGAACGGCAACAACGTATACTCATATTCCTATAACAGCACCAAGCGTTATAGGATCAAGCGAATAAGTGCATATGATGGATGCCTTGGCGATCACAGGCGATGAAGGACGCGGTAGCCTGCGAAAAGCTACGGGGAGCTGGCAAACAAGCTTTGATCCGTAGATGTCCGAATGGGGAAACCCACCGTAGTAATACGGTATCCCATGCTGAATACATAGGCATGTGGAGGCGAACCGAGTGAACTGAACCATCTCAGTAACTCGAGGAAAAGAAATCAACCGAGATTCCGGAAGTAGTGGCGAGCGAAACCGGACCAGCCTGGATGTTTTAGCGTAGTGAATAGTCGAATGGAATGGAAAGTCCAGCCGTAGCAGGTGATAGCCCTGTAGGCGAAATTCAGTACGTGGAACTAAGCATCGAATAAGTAGGGCGGGACACGTGAAATCCTGTCTGAATATGGGGGGACCATCCTCCAAGGCTAAATACTCGTGATCGACCGATAGTGAACCAGTACCGTGAGGGAAAGGCGAAAAGAACCCCGGAAGGGGAGTGAAATAGATCCTGAAATCGTATGCATACAAACAGTAGGAGCACCTTCGTGGTGTGACTGCGTACCTTTTGTATAATGGGTCAGCGACTTACATTCAGTGGCAAGCTTAACCGAATAGGGGAGGCGTAGCGAAAGCGAGTCCGAATAGGGCGATTCAGTCGCTGGGTGTAGACCCGAAACCAGGCGATCTATCCATGGCCAGGTTGAAGGCACGGTAACACGTGCTGGAGGACCGAACCCACTAATGTTGAAAAATTAGGGGATGAGCTGTGGATCGGAGTGAAAGGCTAAACAAGCCTGGAGATAGCTGGTTCTCTCCGAAAACTATTTAGGTAGTGCCTCGTATATTACTGCCGGGGGTAGAGCACTGTTATGGCTAGGGGGTCACAGCGACTTACCAACCCATGGCAAACTCCGAATACCGACAAGTACAGTACGGGAGACAGAGCACCGGGTGCTAACGTCCGGACTCAAGAGGGAAACAACCCAGACCGCCAGCTAAGGTCCCTAACTATGGCTAAGTGGGAAACGAAGTGGGAAGGCATAGACAGTCAGGAGGTTGGCTTAGAAGCAGCCATCCTTTAAAGAAAGCGTAATAGCTCACTGATCGAGTCGTCCTGCGCGGAAGATGTAACGGGGCTAAGCCATAGACCGAAGCTGCGGATGTGTACTTTTAGTACACATGGTAGGAGAGCGTTCCGTAAGCCTGTGAAGGTGTTCCGTGAGGAATGCTGGAGGTATCGGAAGTGAGAATGCTGACATGAGTAGCGATAAAGGGGGTGAAAAGCCCCCTCGCCGTAAGTCCAAGGTTTCCTGCGCAACGTTCATCGGCGCAGGGTGAGTCGGCCCCTAAGGCGAGGCAGAGATGCGTAGCTGATGGGAAGCGGGTTAATATTCCCGCACCGTCGTAGAGTGCGATGGGGGGACGGATTGCAGAATGTTATCGGGGTGTTGGATGTCCCCGTTGGCGCATCATAGAAGGCACTTAGGCAAATCCGGGTGCGTAATTCAAGGGTGTGACTGGATAGAGCTTCGGCTCTAAACTAACTGGAAGCAGTTCCAAGAAAAGCCTCTAAGCTTCAGCTCTACGAGACCGTACCGCAAACCGACACAGGTGGACGGGATGAATATTCCAAGGCGCTTGAGAGAACTCAGGAGAAGGAACTCGGCAAATTAATACCGTAACTTCGGGAGAAGGTATGCCTCATTAGTGTGATGTGCCTGCGCACAAAGCATGAAGAGGCCGCAGTGAATCGGTGGCTGCGACTGTTTACTAAAAACACAGCACTCTGCAAACACGAAAGTGGACGTATAGGGTGTGACGCCTGCCCGGTGCCGGAAGGTTAAGTGATGGGGTGCAAGCTCTTGATCGAAGCCCCGGTAAACGGCGGCCGTAACTATAACGGTCCTAAGGTAGCGAAATTCCTTGTCGGGTAAGTTCCGACCTGCACGAATGGCGTAACGATGGCCACACTGTCTCCTCCTGAGACTCAGCGAAGTTGACATGGTTGTGATGATGCAATCTCCCCGCGGCTAGACGGAAAGACCCCATGAACCTTTACTGTAGCTTTGCATTGGATTGTGAACCGGCCTGTGTAGGATAGGTGGGAGACGTTGAAGCGTGGTCGCCAGATCGCGTGGAGTCATCCTTGAAATACCACCCTGGTCTGTTTGCGGTTCTAACCTAGGTCCCTTATCGGGATCGGGGACCGTGCATGGTGGGCAGTTTGACTGGGGCGGTCTCCTCCTAAAGTGTAACGGAGGAGTTCGAAGGTACGCTAGAGACGGTCGGAAATCGTCTTGATAGTGCAATGGCATAAGCGTGCTTGACTGTGAGACTGACAAGTCGAACAGGTACGAAAGTAGGACATAGTGATCCGGTGGTTCTGTATGGAAGGGCCATCGCTCAACGGATAAAAGGTACTCTGGGGATAACAGGCTGATACCGCCCAAGAGTTCATATCGACGGCGGTGTTTGGCACCTCGATGTCGGCTCATCTCATCCTGGGGCTGTAGCCGGTCCCAAGGGTATGGCTGTTCGCCATTTAAAGAGGTACGTGAGCTGGGTTTAAAACGTCGTGAGACAGTTTGGTCCCTATCTGCCGTGGGCGTTGGATACTTGACGGAGCCTGCTCCTAGTACGAGAGGACCGGAGTGGACGTACCACTGGTGTATCGGTTGTCATGCCAATGGCATTGCCGAGTAGCTACGTACGGAAGAGATAACCGCTGAAGGCATCTAAGCGGGAAACTCGTCTGAAGATTAGGTATCCCGGGGGCTTGACCCCCCTGTAGGGTCGTCCGAGACCAGGACGTTGATAGGCTGGGTGTGGAAGTGCAGTAATGCATGTAGCTAACCAGTACTAATTGCCCGTGTGGCTTGATCCTATAACCCTTGAGGTTGTAGTGAGTTAAGTTGTTGACCACAGAACGTAATATTGAAGTGCAGCGCAACCCGCGCTTGACACCTTCGTAACCGCTGCTAGCTGATCCGTACTGATCGCTAGCGGTGTGCTTCTTCCAATTGGCTGGGACGTCCCCTAAAGACGGCCTGGCAACCAGTTACGCTTGACGACCATAGCAAGGTGGTCCCACACCTTCCCATCCCGAACAGGACTGTGAAACGCCTTTGCGCCGATGATAGTGGACGGACGTCTGTGAAAGTAGGTCATCGTCAAGCTCTTATTGCTCAAAACCCCCGCAAGTATCCCTTGCGGGGGTTTTGTTTTATGGGTCGCCACCGCATCGGCGACGGACACACCTGAACGATGCTGATCGTCTGGCCCCTGGGCCACGACTTCAGGCGTACCCCACCCCTTCCCAAGCCCGTTCTGGGCACCGCTTATCCCTTCTTGTTGCAGACTACGCCTCTTGGCCCAAGCCGATGGGGTTGGTCATTGCGTATGCTTCCTGTGCTTGAGGGTTGATGTTTAGTCCTCTGCGGCTGCTACCAGCACGATGGCAGCCCGACGAGGGGCGGGTTCAGCCTTAGCGGCTTGCTGAACCTCAGCCTCTCGCATCAAGCCGTTGTCTATCTGCCGGGTGATCGCGCTACGCTTAGTGCTTTTTCCTCTTAGCGTGCGTTGCGAGTAACTGGTGTTCCCCTTTTGTGCGGCTGTTGTCTTCTTCTTCTTCTTCTTCTTCTTCTTCTTCTTCTTCTTCTTCTTCTTCTTCTTCTTCTTCTTCTTCTTCTGCTGCTGCCCACCTCGGGTAGTGACGATGTTTGGCGTTCGGTGGTCCAAACACGCCTTGAGCCGCTGGCTTCATCGAGTTGTTGACTGCTAGCAGCTTATTCACAATTCCGTAGTCGTTCTATCTATCTATCTATCTATCTATCTATCTATCTGTCTGTCTGTCTGTCTGTCTGTCTGTCTGTCTGTCTGTCTGGCTATTGACCACAAGCTACTGCTCCGGCGCTCCGTGAGGCTTAGTCTCAGCCTCAGCCTCAGTCTTAGTTGCTGAGCTGCTTACCAGCTTCAGCTCAGATCAAGGCAGCGCCTCCCAGCTGCAGGCTCTGGTGCCCGTCTGTCTGTAGAAGGTGCCCAGACCACTGTCTAAGTTCGTTCTGCCGATCCACCCTTGATGCGCTCTGAAATTCCTACTCAGTTTCCCCGTTGCACCGTAGAATACGGATAAATACTTTAGAGCTAAAGGAGTTGCCCGTGGGTGGAGAGACAGCAGTAGACGCGATCATAATTGGCGCGGGGCATAATGGATTGGCGGCTGCCGTGGAGTTGGCCAGCAAAGGCTGGAAGGTTCTGGTCGTGGAGGCCAAAAGCTCGGCAGGTGGTGCGGTTAGCACCCAGGAACTGACTTTGCCAGGCTTCAAGCATGATGTGTGCGCCATGAACCTGTCCTCCTTTGCAGGTTCTGCATTTTTTCAACGTCATAAGGATGCGTTGGTCCGCCATGGCTTGGCGTTCGTCCCCGCAGAACACTGCTTTGCCAGTGTGTTCCGGGATCAACGCTATTTGGGCGTCAGCACGGATCTGGAAACGACTTTACAGCGGATTCGAGCCGTCTCTGAAAAAGACGCGCAGGCCTGGCAGAGCATGCTGGAGGACTTTCAGCGCAAAGCTCCTCATCTGTTTGCGGTCTTGGGTAGTCCTATGCCTTCCTTGGCTTTGTTCAAAAGCGCGTGGAAAAGCTGGCGTGAGCTGGGTAAGGATGGTGTTGCGGAGCTGATGCAATTGCTGCTGGCGACACCCCGTGACTTTTTGGACCGCCATTTCGAGAGCGACTCATTAAAAGCCATGATGGCAGCTTGGGGGCTGCATGTGGATTTCACCCCAGACACCGCCGGCGGTGCCTTGTTCCCTTATCTGGAATCCATGGCTAATCAAGCCTTCGGTATGGTGATCGGGCAGGGCGGTGCTGATACGATAATCCGCGCCATGACGAGCTTGTTGCAGGAGCTGGGTGGGGAGTTGCTGTTGAATGCCCCTGTGCAAACAATTGAGCAAGAGAATGGTCGTGCCAGGGCCGTTGTTCTGGCCGATGGGCGTCGTCTGAAAGCAGACAAGGCAGTGATCGCGAATCTGAATCCTCAGCTGGTCTTTGGTCGTCTGGTGCAATCTGCTGCTGTTCCCAAGGAATATCAGAAGAAAGTGGATGCGTTCCGGCCGGGGCTGGGGACCATGATGATCCATTTGGCACTGGATGGCCTGCCCGACTGGAAAGCTGGTGCCGAGTTGCAGCGTTTCTCCTACGTGCATCTGGCACCCGATCTGGCCATGATGAGTCGTGTCTATGCCGAAGCAGCCGCCGGTTTGTTGCCTGCCGAGCCTGTGTTGGTGGTTGGACAAGGTACGGCTCTTGATCCTTCTCGTGCTCCAGAGGGTAAACACACCTTGTGGATTCAAGTGCGAGTGCTGCCTGCTCAGGTCAAGGGCGACGCTGCCGGCAAGATGGCTGCAGGTGATTGGGCACAGCTGAAAGAGGCATACGCCGAACGGGTTCTGGATCTGCTTGAAAGCTATGCGCCTGGTTTGCGTAGCCAGATTCTGGCCCGCCATGTCATGTCCCCCCAGGATCTGGAGCAGTTCAATGCGAATCTGATTGGGGGTGATAATCTCTCGGGTAGCCATCACCTGGATCAGAACTTCTTCTTCCGCCCGGTCGCCGGTTACTCCAAATACAAAACGCCGATCAAGGATCTGTATTTGTGCGGAGCTTCGACCTGGCCCGGTGCGGGGACTGGGGCTGGATCGGGCTATATGCTGGCCAATCTATTGGCGAAATAAACCTAGAGGCCATTCAGACGTTGCCGGGCATGCTCCAGGCGCACCTGTTTGGCTTCCATCTCCTGTAGTTGCCGCCGTATCCCATCTATATGTTCTTTAGCCGCTCGCCGGGCCAAGTCCGCTTGACTTTGCGTGACGGCATTGCATAACCGGGCATGCTGTCTGTCCAGCCTGCGTTTGGAGTCATGATCAGGATAGAGGTGCTGCACGGATACGCGTACCGTGGACAGCATCAGTTCATTGAACAGGCTGATCATGTGTACCAGCACCGGGTTGTGTGACGCCTCACAGATCGCTGAATGAAAAGCATGGTCAGCCCGAGCAATTTGTTCCGGCGCAGCATCCTGCATTTGCAGATCTTTCAGTTCCTGAAAGCGCCTCCGAATCATGATGTGATCGGCTTCCGTACCTCGGGCAGCAGCCAGTTGCGCCGCTTCGCTCTCCAGTAGTTCGCGTACTTCCAGTAGATCGTACAGCGTGCGTCCCTGTGCTTGCAGCAGGTGTTCCAACGGCGTGCTGACGCTGGAGTCGATCAGATTGGCGACGAAAGAGCCTTTGCCATGCTGCGTTTCAATCAGCCCCCGTGCTCGTAGTACTTGCAGCCCTTCACGCAGGGCAGAGCGAGATACCGTGAGTCTCTGCGTCAGTTGTCGCTCGGAAGGCAGTGCTTGCCCCGGTTTGAGGACGCCGTCCATGATCAAGGTTTCAATACGTTGGGCAACCAGTTCCGCGGTTGCCTCCAGACGTCGGGATTCCTGCATTTTCATACGTGGTCGGACCAGTTGTGTACCTGAGTCAATGATAGCAAGCTGATTATCTATCTGTCTGATTTTTAAGTGTAAAGATAAACCCTGAGAGCTGCTTAGGGTAAAAACTGGTCGGACCAGTAGGCAAGTGGCTGGACAAGCTCGTCGTCATCAAAGACCATCGGCTTTAGGAGACTTTAAAGACAGGAGGCGTCATGAGTTTGCGCTACGACGAAAAACTGGACGGCGTGTTGCCCCGCGTGGACAAGATGCAGCTGCTTAGCCGTTTACGTGATGATATTCCCGGCCTGGAGGTACTGCATACCGACGAGCAACTGCACCCTTACGAATGTGACGGCTTGAGCGTCTATCGCAGTAAACCCTTGCTGGTGGTGCTGCCCCGTAATGTGGAGCAGGTGCAGGCGGTGATGCGTCTGGCCCATGAGCTTGGCGTGCCCGTAGTGGCTCGCGGTGCGGGTACGGGCTTGTCCGGTGGTGCCATGCCGCTGGAGCAGGGTATTTTGCTGGTGATGGCCCGGCTGAACCAGATTCTGGACCTGGACCCGGTGGCCGGAATTGCCCGTGTACAGCCCGGCGTGCGCAATATCGCGATTTCTCAGGCCGCGCAGCCTTTTGGACTGTATTATGCGCCGGACCCCTCTTCGCAGATTGCCTGTTCAATTGGCGGCAATGTGGCGGAGAATGCCGGCGGCGTTCACTGCCTGAAATACGGCCTGACTGTACACAATATCTTGCGGCTGGAAGTCATTACCGTTACGGGCGAACGACTGATTCTGGGCTCGGAAGCCTTGGATAGCCCCGGCTTTGACTTGATGGCCCTGTTCACCGGCTCTGAAGGCATGCTGGGTATTGTGACGGAAATCACGGTCAAGCTGCTGGCGCGCCCACCGTGTACGGTGGTGCTGCTGGCCAGTTTCGACGATGTGGAAAAAGCCGCTGACGCGGTGGCACAGATCATCGCTCAAGGCATTGTGCCAGCAGGACTGGAAATGATGGATCAAATGTCCATTCGCGCTGCCGAAGACTTTATCCACGCTGGCTACCCTGTCGATGCCCAGGCGATTTTGCTGTGTGAAATCGATGGTGCAGTCGAGGATGTGCAGGACGATGTGACCCGGGTTGAACAGGTGTTGTTCAAAGCCGGTGCGCAAGAAGTGCGGGTAGCACGCGATGAGCAGGAACGACAGCGTTTCTGGGCCGGACGCAAGAATGCCTTTCCCGCCGTGGGGCGCATCTCACCGGACTATTACTGCATGGACGGCACGATTCCGCGTCGCCAGCTAGCGTATGTGCTGAAAAAAACGGCCGAGTTGTCCGAGGAATATGGCTTGCGCGTCGCCAACGTTTTTCATGCGGGCGATGGCAATATGCACCCGCTGATCCTGTTTGATGCCAACCAGCCAGGCGAGCTGGAGCGGGCTGAAGCTTTGGGCGGCAAGATTCTTGAACTATGCGTGGAAGTGGGCGGCACCATTACCGGCGAGCATGGCGTGGGTCGAGAAAAAATCAATCAGATGTGCGTGCAGTTCAATGAGGATGAGCTGCAATTCTTTCATGCCATTAAAGCGGCATTTGATCCCAAGACCATGCTCAATCCCGGTAAGAACATCCCCACCTTGCATCGCTGCGCGGAAATGGGCGGCATGCATATTCACCACGGACAAGTGCCCTTTCCTGAGCTGGAGCGTTTCTGATGAATACCGTAGAACAGAACAATCAGGATCGCAGTGCCGAGCTGCTCGATCAGGTCAAGCAGGCGCTGGCAGATCGCACGGCCTTGCGTATCGTGGGCGGAGATTCCAAAGCCTTTTTGGGCAAAGCAGTACAGGGTCAGGCCTTGAGCCTGGCTGGCCATGAGGGCGTGGTCGATTACGACCCGGCCGAGCTGGTCGTGACGGTGCGTGCGGGAACGTCCTTGAAGACTCTGGAGGCCGTCCTGAATGAACAGGGGCAGTGTCTGCCCTTTGAGCCCCCCGTGTTTGACGGTCGTGCGACAGTGGGAGGAGCAACGGCTTGCGGCTTGTCAGGACCGCGCCGTCCCTGGGTGGGAGCCTTGCGTGATTATGTGCTGGGCTGTCGTCTGATTAGTGGAATGGGCACTCACATGCGCTTTGGCGGTCAGGTGATGAAGAACGTGGCTGGCTACGACGTGTCACGTTTGATGGTGGGCGCTCAGGGTTGTCTGGGAGTGATTACGGAAGTTTCCTTCAAGGTGTTGCCACGTCCACGACGCCGAGCGGCACGGGTCTTGGAGGTGGCACAGCAGGATGTGGCGGGTTTGCTGCGTCAATGGCGCGATCAAAGCCGTCCTGTCACGGGAGCGGCCTGGCAGGATGGCCGTCTGCATCTGCGCCTGGAAGGCGGAGACAGTTCCGTACAGTTGGCCCAGGAGCAAATAGGGGGCGAGGAACTCGACCTGACGTACTGGGATGATTTATGTGAACAGCGCCTGGATTTCTTTAAGCAGGCAGGGAATTTGTGGCGTATTGCCGTACCGGTGGATGCGCCCGTGCAAAGCTGGCCGGGTGAGGTACTGCTCGATTGGGGTGGAACTCAGCTCTGGCTCAAGTCTGAGGCTCCAGCCGAGCTGATTCACGAACAGGCGCGGGCCCTGCAGGGGTACGCGCGATGCTGGAGCGGGCCTGATGCCGGGAATGATAAGCTGCCCGCTGCGTTGTTGCAGTGGCATCAGCGCTTAAAACAGCAACTAGACCCCGCTCATATATTCAATCCAGGCCGTTTATTTCGCTCTGCGGAGTCCACATGCAAACACAACTGACACCATGGGCTCAGCAACTGCCGCAAGCCGAGCAGGCTGAAGCCATTTTGCGCTCCTGTGTGCATTGCGGGTTTTGCAATGCCACTTGTCCGACCTACTTGGATCAAGGCAACGAGCTCGATGGTCCGCGAGGCCGCATTTATCTGATCAAAATGTTCCTGGAAGGCAATGCCACCTCGGAACTGACCCAGCACCATCTGGACCGTTGCCTGAGTTGTCGCAACTGTGAAACCACCTGTCCGTCGGGTGTGAAATATCACAACCTGCTGGACATAGGGCGAGCGGCATTGGAACCCAAAGTAAAGCGTTCTTTAAAAGCACGTGCCATGCGTGTGGCCCTGACGCAAATTCTGCCCGAGCCGGGCCGGGTGGGGGCCCTGCTCGGGGTGGCGCGAGCCATGCGCCCCTTGCTGCCCTCATCCTTACAGGAAAAAATTCCACCCAAGCAAACGGCGGATCTGACGCGCCCCGCACCCCGGCATAGCCAACGTGTTCTGATGCTGGAGGGCTGTGTGCAGCCAGCCATGGCTCCTTCCATTAATGCGGCGACCGCCCGGGTGCTGGATCGCTTGGGCATCAGTGTGACACCGATTGCTCAGGCAGGCTGTTGCGGTGCTTCCTCCTTTCATCTGGGTGCGCAAGAGCAGGGTCTGCAGCAGGCACGTCGCAATATCGACGCCTGGTGGCCCCAGATCCAGCAGGGGGCTTTGGCAATCGTGCAGACCTCCAGCGGCTGCGGTGCTTTTGTGAAAGAGTACGTAGACCTCTTCAAGCATGATCCGGTCTATGCGGAACGGGCCCGCCGCGTCAGTGAGCTGGCCAAGGATCTGGTTGAAGTGCTCGACGAGTTGCCCCTGGAGCAGTGCTTGAATACGCAAACCCGTCCGCGTCTGGCCTTTCATTGTCCGTGTACCTTGCAGCATGCGCAGAAACTGGGCGGGCGAGTCGAAGCGGTGTTGACCCGCTTGGGCTTTGATCTGGGGGCAGTGCCCGATAGCCACTTATGTTGTGGTTCGGCAGGCACGTATTCCCTGACGCAGCCCGAGATTGCGGGACGCCTGCGTGAGCGCAAAATGGATGCCTTGGAGAGCAGCAAACCAGATCTGATCGTTACGGCCAATATGGCCTGTGGGAATCATTTGAATGGAGCAGGGCGCACGCCGGTCAAGCATTGGATAGAACTGGTGGATCAGTATCTGTGTGCGTAACCGCAGGACCGGGGGCCGTAGTAGCCCTCGGTCCTGCGTTGGTATCGGTTCAAAGCCAAGGGCCAGCCAAGCGTCGTAGCGCGCTCAGGGGGAGGCGTGAGCCTGCGGGGCCAGACTTACAGCGGGTATTGGCGAGGTGTGGTCTGGACGGTAATCCAGCGCAGTTCGGTGAACTCATTGATGGCGGATTTACTGCCAAAACGGCCATAGCCGCTGGCTTTCATACCCCCAAAGGGAGCCTGGGCCTCATCATGGACGGTGGGGCCATTGATATGACAGATGCCGCTTTGGATCTGTCTGGCGATGGCCAGACCCCGGTTCACGTCCTGCGTAAATACGGCAGCAGCCAAGCCGTATTCATTGTCGTTGGCCAATCGGATGGCCTCGCTGTCCTCGCGGTAGCGGGTCATGGTGACGACCGGGCCAAAGGATTCCGTGGCATAGAGCTGCATCTCGGGGGTAATGTCATTGACGATCAGCGGATGCATCAGAGCACCCTCGATTTTCAGGGGCAAGGGCAGGGTGGCCCCCTTGGCAAGCGCGTCCTCTACCAAGGACTTGATGCGCTGTGCTGACTCGGCACTTTCCAGATAGGCAAAGCGTGTGTCTGTCTGGTCGGGCGAGCCCACGGCGATGGTCTTGATTTTGGCCACCAGTTTGTCCAGAAAAGAAGAAGCAATCGCTTCATGCACAATAAGGCGTTCGGTGGACATGCAAATCTGCCCTTGGTTGAAGTAAGCGCCAAAGGCGACGCCGGCGACGGCCTGCTCCAGATCGGCGTCTTCGCACACAATGACCGGTGCTTTGCCTCCCAGCTCCAGCAGGACGGGTTTGAGGTAATGGGCGGCGGTGGCGGCGATGATCCTGCCAACTTTGGTGGAGCCGGTGAAGTTGATGCGTTTGACGGCCGGGTGGGCGATGAGCTGCTCGACCACCGCCGCCGCATCGTCGGGAGCGTGAGTAATGACGTTGATCACGCCCGCTCCCACACCGGCGTCATTGAGCACTTGTCCCAGCAAGACATGCGTGGCCGGGCATCGTTCGGAGGCTTTGAGAATGACGGTGTTTCCGCAAGCCAGGGGCATGGCTATGGCCCGGGTGGCCAGGATCACGGGTGCATTCCACGGGGCGATACTCACCACCACGCCGCAGGGGACGCGATAGCCCATCGACAGGCTGCCGGGCAGATCCGAGGGGATGACGGCCCCGTCAATCTGCGTGGTCATGGCCGCAGCCTCACGCAAGATGTTGGCCGACAACTGCACGTTGAAACCGTACCAAGAGTCTGTAGAGCCTGTTTCCTGGCGTACGGTGGCGATGAGTTCGGCGGCACGTTCGTCCAGCAGCTCCGCTGCTTTGAGCAGGCGCAAGCGGCGCTCGGTCGGACCCAGGGCTGACCAATGCACAAAGGCCTGTTCGGCCGCTTGCAGGGCAGCCTGCACATCCTCAGGCTGAGCGGCTGCGGCCACCGTTGCGGTCTGCCCAGTAACGGGGTTCTGACGTGTAAAAGTCTGGTGACCGCTGGCGTCACGAAGCTGGCCATTGATCAGTAGTTGACAGGTGTTCATCATGTCTCCTGCAATGCTGCGGATAAATAGGAAAAGTTCAAACGGGATTGTTCAAGTCCATACGGTTTCGAGCCCAGATTGGCCCCAGCTGCAAACCGGCTGGATTCTTTCTGTTCTTCGCCCCCCGAGTTCGGATTTTTCTCCACCAATATAGTGCGGTATGAGATTGCCCCGGTACTAGCAGCCATGCATTTTCATGCAAAATGCAATGTAGCCGCCTGACCGTGCCGTTTTAAGGTATTTTGGAGGCTCGCTTCCAAAGGGGCCGTGTCTCACTTTGCTTTTCTGATGCTCTACAGACTGCTCTCCAGAACAACTGAACTTCGTTTATGGCATTGCTGCGCCCTTTAAACTCCCGATTTGCGATTCGCGCTCTGCTTGTCTGGGGCTTGTTAGTGGTGCTCGCGGCGGGTGCCCTGGCGAGCTGGCGCTATCAATCCTTGCTCAGTACTCTGGAGACCGAAAGCAATGTTCTCTACAGGCTGGCTTCACAACGGGCAGATCAGCATGATGCCCATTTAACTGCTTTATCCGCTGTTGCCAACGCCACG
The DNA here is from genome assembly GCF_049932565.1 of Alcaligenes sp. HNGD-HTN06. Taxonomy (NCBI): domain Bacteria; kingdom Pseudomonadati; phylum Pseudomonadota; class Betaproteobacteria; order Burkholderiales; family Alcaligenaceae; genus Alcaligenes; species Alcaligenes sp. HNGD-HTN06. The sequence continues at coordinate 1,153,912 of NZ_CP187782.1, forward strand.
GATGATCCGGGGCACACCTTGTTCCTGGATGTTGCCGCAACGATTGCGCATTTTTACCCGCGTATCGTCGACATACAACTGATCCCGTTGGCAGTGGGCAAGAAGCCCGTCGGGCTTGGCGCTTTGTCGCCCGAGACGACGGCCTTGTTGCGTGAGTCGGTGTTGAGGTCACAGGGACAGATGGTGCTGATGGCGGACCCTGAGCGTCACGGCTTTTATATATTGGGCAAACGAAGCCCGAACACTGCTGATGCGCGCTATGGCCTGATGCTGGTGATTGACGCTAGACAACTGCTGGCCGATGCCAGTCATTTCTGGTCGGAGCCGGGCGTGTTTCTACGCCTGTCACTGCCCAAGGGCCCTTTGCTTGTGGGCCAGGCCGGATCAGACGCTGAGCTGTACTTTTCCAAGGCGCTGGCCAGTCCCTCCCAGCCCTTGATTCTTGCGACGGGGATGGCACTGGGTCCCGCTGATCTTTTTCCTATGGCGGAAACGACACTGGTGTTGTTGCTGCTAAGTGCGGCATATCTTGTTGTCTTGGCCGCCTGGCGTCAGCGCGTGCGCACCCGGCTGGCGCTTGAGCAGGCGCGATTAAGCGCCCTGGAGTCTCGTCTGGCCCACGCATCACGAGTCAATGCACTGGGAGAGATGGCCAGTGGCCTGGCCCATGAACTGACCCAGCCCCTGACAGCTATTTTGGCGCAGACTCAAGCCAGTCGACGGATTGTTGCTCAGTCAAGCAGCACGCCCTTGTTGCCGGTGCTCGATGAGACGGTTGCACAAGCGAAGCGAGCATCGGCCATTCTGGAGCGGTTTCGCAACTGGTCGCGTCCCCAGGCGCTGAGTGTAGGCTGCTTTGATATTCGCGACGCCTTGCATAATGTACGCGCCTTACTGGCATCTCAGGCAGCCCTGAGCAAGACACGGCTGATGTTTGAGTTGCCCTCCTATCCGGTGCTGGTTGAGGCGGACCCTGTGGAAATGGAACAAGTCATTTTCAATCTTGTACGTAATGGTCTGGACGCCGTGACCGGGCAAGAAGCAGGCCAGGTGACCGTAAGCCTTAATCAAACAGATACGCAGCTGATTATTGATGTTGCTGATAACGGCCCCGGTGTTCTGCCGGCACTCAGGGACAGCCTGTTTACGCCCTTTACGACCAGTCGGCCCGATGGGACTGGGCTTGGTTTGGCATTGAGCCAGCGGCTGATAGAGCGTGCTCATGGTGAGGTGTTTTTGCTCGAGGATGCGCCCGAGACGACATTCCGGATTATCCTGCCGGTAAAACATGAGCCTATGGAGTCTGCTGGATGAGGTATCCCGTTTATTTGCTTGACGATGATGAGGCCGTGCGTCGCGCCTTGAGCCTGCTTTTGTCTACCGTCGATATTCACGTTACGGAGTTTGCAGACCCCCAGGGATTTCTGGCGCAGGTAGCCAAACTGGCCCCCGGATGTTTGATTCTTGACATCCGTATGCCGGTCATCTCGGGCTTGAAACTGCAGGAGCAATTGCGTGACAGGGGTATCGATTGGCCAACGATTGTGATCTCGGGCCATGGCGATATCGACGCCTGTCGTCGTGCTTTTCGAAATGGGGCCGTCGATTTTTTATCCAAGCCTATTGATGAGCAGGATCTGATCGACGCCATACAAAAAGGGCATGATGTGCTCGATCGCCATTTGCGAGAACAGGCACAGCAAGCGGAAACATTGCAGTTGTTGGCTTCACTTACTCCGCGCGAGCGCCAAATACTGGAGTTGGTGGCCCAAGGCTTTACGACCCGGCAGATTGCAGAGGCCTTGTGCCTTTCACCGCGTACGATCGATACCCACCGTGTTTCTATTGGCGCCAAACTGGGCACCACATCACAGGCGGAGCTCACTCGTCTATGGTTGGAAGGAAGCGCTAAAGGATAAGGGCGAAAAAAACCACTCGGTATAACTACGTAGAGGAGTGTGAGGTCTACGAATAGGTTTCTTCTTTTTTGAGCGGTAAGCTTTGCTTGTTCGTTCTAACCAGGAAAGGAAATCACATGATTCGTACATTCTCTGTCGCCGCTCTGTTGTTTGCTCCTATCATGGCCTCTGCCGCCCCAGCGCTGCCCAGCGCGCCATACCTGCCACTGGAACTGGCCACCCAGGCCGCGCAGGCCGCCTTGAAGACCTGCGCAGCACAAGGTCATCAGGTCAGCGTGGCGGTTGTCGCCCGAGACGGGGCGACCAAAGTGTTGTTGAAAGCCGATAACTCGGGCCCACACACGGTCAGCAGCGCGCAAGGTAAAGCATTTACCTCTGCGGCTATGGGCCGCAGCACAGCGGGTCTGGCCGAGTTTATCGCCAGCAAACCGGCCAACGATGGTTTGCGGGATATGGACTCGCGTATGGTTATTCAGGGTGGCGGGTTGCCCATCAAGGTGGATCAGGTGCTGGTGGGTGGTATCGGTGTAGGCGGAGCGCCTTCTGGTGATATTGATGCTGCCTGCGCAGCCGAAGGCCTCAAAGCCATTGGCGCTACCGAATAAGCCGGCCAGCGTATTGCTCGCGTCAGCAAGGTGGCCTTGACAAGCTCAGGGCAGCATTCAGGGCGCGGGTGAAGCAGTTTCTTCTCAAAGCCAGGTGCCGTTCCCCCCGTTAAGGGGGCGAACGGCAAACTGCGTGTTGTTGTAGACACTGGTGTGTAAGACCGTTGGGCTGCAGATCTGCCGCCACAATAAGGTGGACTTGCTCGTTTAGGTGGCGGGCGTTGCATTTCAACATCGCCGGGACGTCCTGGTCGGTGAGCGAGACAGAGCGCGCCATTTGAACGGTCATCCTCACAGGCGGGGCATTGGCGTAGTTCATTTCGCGCCCCAAAGGTAAGGTCGGCGTAACGGCTCCCTGAGCGACTGAAGCGATGCACAAATGGGGGGCGTGACGCTTGGATTTCCCAAGCAGATTCCCCCAGCGAGAGCTAGCGAGTTGCGTTCTGCGACCTGTGAGATTCAGTCCACTTTCGATTCAATATCCCACCGCAGGCCTCAGGTTCCTGAAACAGGCCGGAGCCACCATCGTGCTTGATGGGAGGGCGACGTGCTCACCGGGTCTGCCTGTTTCACCAAAAAAGACTTTCGTCCATTTGATGAGTGTTGTGCCGATATCTGCGCAACGCCCGTAAATAGGCGTGTTCTAGGGCTTTAAGGTGTTTGTCTTGTCCACCCGAGTCTTGTGTTCTGAGGTCAGGCTCTCAGGATGAGAACACGAACGAGCATCAGCCAGCTTTCAGCATCAGGTTCGAATGGTTCTCATTGCTCATACTCGGAGGTGCTGGGTAATGGTTTTCACCTAAATAATTGATTTTTTGTTTTGTATTTATAAATTTTTTTGGCTCTCAGCTATAGTGATCACACTCCTTTAACAACCGGGTTTTTTAATAAGAATCTGACAATAGTATTCAAGCGTCTTTGGTCACATTTATCTCATCTACCTGCTAGTAACCACGGCACAGGAGCCAACACATGAAGTTAGATGTCACACCAGCCCCATCCTCGATTGACCAGATTTTTTCCTTGGGTACTGTGCGCTCCGATCTATGGCGTGAACTCTTGTTTGCTACTAAAAGATGGTCGCGTAAGGAAGTCGACGGACAAGAAGTTCGTGAAAAGTTTCTTCATTTGCGAAATCTGGAAGTGCTGCATGCTTATCCGGGGCGTCATCTTATGGACACCCTGTCCGGCCATCTTGAATTCGAACGTTTGGATGCTTTTCTGGAGTTGGCGACCCGAATCTCATTCGCCATCCTGGCGCGCTATTACAAAGATGATGCGCGCGAGTGGGAGGCCACGCCTGATGGGGACCACTTTAGGGATATTCGTCAGGACGTAGACGGTTTGGGCGGTGGGCGTCCTTACTTTGAAGTGTTGATTGTGGCACCAGCCAATAGTGCTCGCGTCGAGCGCAATGTTCAGCTGTTGCGTGCGCAGCGTCGTAAAGAAGACGACTTTGTGTATGAGCCTGTGGTCGTCGACAATTTCCAGGACGCATTTTGTGCTATTGCGGTAAACAGTAATATTTGTGCGGTTGCCATTTTTGAAGGCATTGGCTTTAAGAGCAAACAGCCAGTTCCTATCCTGGATCAAGCCATGAAAGAGCTTGATGTTCATTTCGACGACAGTCGTTTGGCCTTGCAACTGGCGGTCACCTTGGCGGGCTACCGTCCGGAGCTCGATATTTATTTGCTCTCCGATTTGCGTCCCGAGGAGGTGGCAAGTGATGAGCGTGCCAAGTGTCTGCGCCGCGTACTCTATGCGGTCGAGGAGCCCATGGAGCTGCATTTGTCAATTTTAGAGGGGGTTCGTGATCGGTACGAAACTCCTTTTTTTGACAATCTCAAGCGCTATGCCAGCAAGCCTGTCAGCACTTTTCATGCCTTGCCCATTGCCCGCGGTAAATCCGTCTTCAAATCGGACTGGATACGCGATATGGGCGAATTCTATGGCCTGAATCTGTTCTTGGCCGAGTCCTCTGCCACGACTGGCGGCCTGGACAGCCTTCTGGAACCTACGGGCAATATCAAAAAAGCCCAGGAGCGCGCTGCCAAGGCGTTTGGCGCTGAGCATTGTTTTTTCGTTACCAATGGAACCAGCACGTCCAACAAGATGGTATTGATGGCGATTGCGCGACCCGGCGATATCATTATCGTTGATCGAAACTGCCACAAATCGCACCACTACGGCATGGTTCTGGGCGGGTTGTTGCCCTACTATGTCGAAGCGTTCCCGATGCGCGAGTACTCCATGTATGGTGCGGTTCCGCTCAAGAACATCAAGCGCGCCTTACTGAAGCTGAAACAAGAGGGCAAGCTGGACAGGGTGCGTGCTGTTGATCTGACCAACTGCACCTTTGATGGTCATGTGTACAACACCCGGCGCGTCATGATGGAATGTTTGGCGATCAAGCCTGATCTTGTCTTTCTTTGGGACGAGGCCTGGTTTGGATTTGCGCACTGGTCGCCGTTCCTGCGTCCCAGAACGGCCATGGGGGCGGCGGCTTACATTGAAAATTGGTTGGAAGATCCGGCGTCGCTGCAGCACTACGAGCGTCAGCAGCAAGAGCTGGGCGAGACTCCAAGCGATGATGAACTGATGCAGGCCAATCTGGTTCCGGATCCTCGACTGGTTCGCCTGCGGGTATATCAAACTAATTCCACACACAAGTCGATGTCGGCCATTCGCCAAGGTTCCATGGTGCTGGTCAAGGATGTGGACTTTTATCGCATTGAGCCGCAACTGCACGAGGCGATATTCACGCACGCTACAACAAGCCCCAATCAGCAACTTATCGCCTCTATTGATGTCGCTCGCCGCCAGATGGAGCTGGAAGGCTATGGCTTGGTGAACAATGCCATTCAAATTGCCTTGGACATTCGCAGCCAGGTGAACAAGCACCCGATGATTTCGCGTTATTTTCGAGTGCTGGGCGCAGACGACATGATTCCGCCCGAGTACCGCCAGAGCAATTTCAAGGACTTTTTAGCGCCGGGCACGAACTGGGACGATGCCGTCACCAGTATCCGGGACGATGAGTTTTTCCTTGACCCCACCCGCATCACCTTGGTGTGTGGAACGGCGGGTTTTGATGGCACTCAACTGAAGCAGTTATTGGCGGATCGTTTTGATATCCAGCTGAACAAGACATCCCGCAATTCGGTCTTGCTGCAGTCCAACATCAACAATACGCGCAGTGACGTCGCGCATTTAATTCGTGTTTTGTTGGAAATTACCTGCGAAGTGGATCATCAACTACACAAAACCGGAGACGTGGGGCGTCAGCACTTTCAAGAGCGTGTCGATAGCCTCATGAACGATGTTCCTGACCTGCCAAACTTCAGTCACTTTCATGAAAGTTTTCGTCAAGACAGCAATGGCGATGTAGCCGTTGAAGGCAGGATTCGTGATGCATTTTTCCTGAGCTGGGAAGAGACCAATTGCGAGTACGTGGGTTTGAATAGTCCGGAGTGCGATCGTCGGCTGCGCGAGGGGCCTCCTATGGTGTCAGCCAAGATGGTGATTCCTTATCCTCCCGGTTTTCCTATTCTGGTGCCTGGACAAGTCATCAGTGCCGAAACCATTGAGTTCATGCGTAAGCTCGATGTGAAGGAAGTGCACGGCTATGAAGCGAGTCGTGGCCTGCAGTTATTGAAAGTTTAACGACTTAAACCGGGCAGAAGGTCAGCACCGGCTATGGCCGGTCTGACCTGAATTCGTGCACTTAAGGGGCTCAATATGTTGATTTGGAACTGGGTAGAGCAAACCTTGCGTAGCTACCCTGAGTTGGCCATTTTTTTGGCATTGGCAGCTGGGTATTGGGTAGGCGGAAGAAAACTAGGCAGTTTTAGTCTGGGCTCGGTTACTGGAACCTTGCTGGCGGGCGTGCTGATTGGACAGCTCGACATCGAGATCTCATCGCAGATCAAATCCGTCTTTTTCATTATGTTTTTGTTTTCGGTGGGCTTTGGCGTCGGGCCGCAGTTTGTGCGGGGGGTGGCCAACGATGGTCTGCCTCAGGCAGTGTTTGCCGTTGTCGTGTCGTGCTTGTGTTTATTGTTCGTCTATCTGGCCGCGGTGCTGTCGGGCTATGGCCCCGGCCTGGCAGCCGGTTTACTGGCCGGCTCACAAACGATCTCCGCTTCCATCGGTTTGGCCACCAACGCGATCAATCGACTGGAGTTGTCGCCCACGGAGATACAGGCCCAACTGGATGCCATCCCAGTAGCCTATGCGGTCACCTACTTGTTCGGCACCTTGGGCACCGGCTGGGTCATTGCTTACCTTGGGCCCAAGTTGCTTGGCATTGACCTGCAAAAAGAGTGTGCTCGTTATGAGAAAGAAATGTCGGCCGGAGCCCCCGAGGGCGGCATTCAATCGGCATGGCATCAGCACATTGTTCGTGCTTACGAGTTGAGCACACCGAACTTTATTGCTGGCAAGACCGTTAAACAAGCTGAAGCCCTGTCTGGTGAGCGACTTTTTTTAGAGAATCTTCGTCGCGATGGAAAGATTATTCCGTTTGACGACAATACCTTATTGCAAGTGGGCGATATCGTTGCGGTTTCAGGGCGTCATGAGGCCTTGGTTGACTGGTCCAACCGCGCCGAGGAAGTGGCCGATAGGGAGTTGCTGCAAATTCCTATTGAGTCGATTGATATGGTCGTCACGAGCAAGGCGGCAAACAATCAAACATTACTGGAGCTCTCCAAACGAGCCGAGGCACGGGGTGTGTATGTGACGCGTATTCGTCGAGGCTCTATGGGCGTTGATATTCCCGTACAGGCGCAAACCAAGCTGCACCGGGGCGATATTGTCAGCATCAGTGGTAGCCGCAAGCACGTGGAGGCGGTTATTGACGCTTTTGGCTTTGCGGATCGCCCGACCAGTGTCACTGACATGGTGTTTGTTGGCTTTGGCATCGTCATTGGTGGTCTTGTGGGTGCCATTGTGGTGCCGGTGGCAGGGGTGCCCATCACACTGTCCACCTCGGGCGGAGCGCTTATTGCCGGTTTGGTGTTTGGTTGGCTGCGCAGCTTTAAGCCCAAATTAGGCAGCGTCCCCAGCGCCACGCTCTGGTTCATGAACTCGGTAGGGCTGAATGTATTTATCGCCGTCGTGGGGATCACGGCTGGTCCGACATTTATTCACGGTGTAAAGCAGGTGGGTATAGAGCTGTTCTTCTGGGGCATATTCGCGACAGCAACCCCGATGATTCTTGCTCCTTTTATCGGTAAATATATTTTTCGCTTTGATCCTGCGATTAATTTGGGGTGTTGCGGCGGTGCGCGCACAAGCACTGCCTCGGTGGCGATGGTTGCCGATGTCGCAAAAAGCAATGTGCCGATGCTCGGTTATACGGTGCCGTATGCGATCAGCAATACCTTACTGACCCTTTGGGGCATGGTGATCGTGCTGTTGATGAAATAAGACCCTTGTACTTATCGATCGCCATGCGGCTTTGACAGATCAGTGCGGCATGTGATGAATGCGCTGGCCGGTGACCGGGACTCAGGTCATTGGCCAGCCGTGCGAATGTCATGCCGGTAGTGTTCGCGACCGTTGCTGTATCTATTTTTTATAAATAGCTTTTGTTTCAACCGACTACTAAAGGGAATCCATGCCTCTACACGCCAAGGATGATATCCGCAATGACCTTCTCGATGACGTTTACGCGTCCACCGATTTGTCGGTCTCCATGCCCAAGTACAAAATGCCCGAACATGAGCACGCTCCCAGGCACGCGTACCAGGTAGTCCACGATGAGCTGATGCTCGACGGTAACTCCCGTCAGAATCTGGCGACGTTTTGCCAGACCTGGGTTGAGGAGGAGGTCCACAAGCTGATGGACGAGTCAATCGACAAAAACATGATTGACAAAGATGAGTATCCCCAGACGGCTGAAATCGAGTCACGCTGCGTGCACATGCTTGCTGACTTGTGGAACTCTCCAGACGCCAAGAACACCTTGGGCTGCTCGACCACGGGCTCTTCCGAAGCCGCCATGCTCGGAGGCCTGGCACTTAAGTGGGCATGGCGCAAGAAACGCAGTGCGGCAGGACTTTCGACCGATAAGCCCAATCTGGTTTGCGGTCCTGTGCAAATTTGTTGGCATAAATTTGCGCGTTATTTCGATGTGGAATTGCGTGAAATTCCCATGGAAGAAGGTCGGCTCATTATGAATGCCGAAGAAGTATTAAAACGCGTCGATGAAAACACCATTGGTGTGGTGCCCACCTTGGGTGTCACCTTCACCTGCGAGTACGAGCCGGTCAAGCAGGTTCATGATGCCTTGGATAAATTGCAGCAAGACACGGGGCTGGATATCCCGATTCACGTTGACGGTGCCAGTGGCGGGTTTCTGGCTCCCTTTTGTGCCCCTCAATTGCAGTGGGATTTTCGTCTTCCTCGTGTGGTGTCGATAAACACCTCGGGTCATAAGTTTGGGCTTGCCCCCCTGGGGGTAGGTTGGGTGCTCTGGCGTGATGCCGCCCATCTTCCTGAAGAGTTGATATTCAATGTGAACTATTTGGGTGGCAACATGCCGACCTTTGCACTGAATTTTTCCAGGCCTGGCGGCCAGATCGTGGCCCAGTACTATAACTTTTTGCGTCTTGGCAAAGCGGGCTATCGTCGTATTCAGAACGCTTGCTATGACACGGCACGTTATCTTGCGAGCGAGATTGGCAAGTTGGGTCCGTTTGAGATCTTGTTTGACGGTGATCCTGATAAAGGTATTCCAGCCTTGTGCTGGAAGATCAAGGATGGCGTGAATCCGGGTTTCAATCTGTATGACTTGGCCGATCGCTTACGTTCGCGCGGTTGGCAAGTACCTGCTTACTCCATGCCGGCCAATCGTCAGGATCTAGTGATCCAACGCATCCTGGTGCGCCATGGTGTGACGCGTGACCTGGCTTCCCTTTTGCTGGATGACTTCCGTCGTTGCCTGGATTATTTCTCCTCCCATCCCGTTGCCGTACAGGGGCAGCAGGACGAGTCTGGCGGTTTTCATCACTAACTTGACGCGGTGAACCCTCTGTAAAAACGATGAGCTCAGACGTGGAATCTTCTTTTTGAGAGGCTCCACCGCATGAACGTGTCGAAATTTACGGGGGGTAGCCAGGTTCTGGAGGCCATCCAGCATCTGCTAGCCGTTTGGGCACGATGCAGGGTGCACGCAGGCTTGGTTGCAACCCCAGGCATGTATGGCGGATATATCGAGAACTTAATCTGAGTAGCGCAAGCGGCTTCATAAAGTGCGCCTATCAGTTGCTTTCGGTATGGGAAAGCGAAACCATTGATTTTATGAGTATTGATTGTTGGGTTTCAATGGTTTTAGATTAGCTGGTGCCGATGAAAGGAATCGAACCCTCGACCTTCTCATTACGAATGAGCTGCTCTACCGACTGAGCTACATCGGCTAACCTAAGACGATAAGTATATCCTGTTTTTTTCTGGTTTGTAAATTCTCTGTGCGCATGAAAGGTGCAACATGCTATGTTGAGCGTTTTCAGCCTGTTAAGGGGATGATGATGCTAGGGATCAAGATTGGTTTGGTGGTAGCGGCTTTCTTGCCTTGGTTGGCCGCCATTTGTGCCAAGGCGGGGGGTTCAGGTTTTGATAATCATGACCCGCGGCCCTGGCTGGCGGGGTTGACAGGCTGGCGGGCGCGCGCCAATGCGGCTCAGGCCAATGCGTTTGAGGCCTTGCCTTTCTTTTTTGCGGCGGTGTTGTTGGCGTTGTGGTCAGGAGCCGATCCTCTGCGTGTGCAAAGTCTGATGATTTCCTGGATTGTGCTGCGTGTTTTGTATTTGCTGATGTACATCATGAACAAGGCAGCCTTGCGCTCCTTGGTCTGGTTCCTGGCCGTCGTGGTCAATATCTGGATTGTGTTTTTGCCCGTATTGCGGACTTGAGATACGGCGCTGGGCATGCTGGGCACCTTATGAAACCGGTGTTCAGCACGCCCTTGAGATGCTTGATGGTGAAGACGAGCAGGCCAGCCATAAGGCCAGCCTGTTTTTATTTGTTGGTGCTTTCCTGGTCTTCTGCTTCAATCCGGGCGCTGATGGCCGAGGGAAACAGATCCCAGCATGCGATGAACATGGCGGCGATCAGCGGGCCGATCACAAAGCCGTTCAGGCCGAAAATCGACAAACCGCCCAGGGTGGAGATCAAGATCACGTAGTCCGGGATCTTGGTGTCTTTGCCGACCAGCAAAGGGCGCAGCAGGTTGTCGACCAGCCCAATGACCATAATGCCAAAAGTAGTCAGGATAATCCCGGGGACGTAGTGCCCCGAGACGAAAAAGTAGATGGCAACGGGAGCCCAGATCAGCGATGCGCCCACGGCGGGCAGCAAGGAAAGCACAGCCATCAGGACACCCCAGAACAGAGCGCCCTGAATGTCCAGGAACCAGAACATGACGCCGCCCAGCGCACCTTGTGTGGCGGCCACCGCAATATTGCCTTTGACGGTGGCGCGTACCACAGTGGTGAACTTGCGGAAAAGATGAGTCTTTTGGTTCTCGCTCAGTGGAATCAACTGACGGTAGTGACGGCCTAGCTCTACCCCGTCGCGCAGCAGGAAAAACAGCATGTACAGCATGATGCCCAGGCTGACCAGGAACTGGAAGGTGTTCTGGCCGACATTGAGCGCCTGTTTGGTCAGGAACTGGCCGCCCTGAACGGCGAACTGCGAAAACTTTTCTTGCAGGGAAGCGGTGTCATGCAGGCCAAAGCGGGCGGCAAAGTCAAGGACGCTGGGGGGGAGGGCACTGAGGATCTTTTGTAGATAGGCTCCGGGATTTAACTGGCCACTGTTCATCAGATCGTATAAGGAGGCGATCTGCTGCACCAGGGATATAGAGATCAGGATGACCGGAATAATGACAATCAGGATAATGATCAGCAGACTGATCAGGGCTGACAGGGAACGGCGGCCTTTGGTTTTGGCCAGGAGTTTGCGCTGCAGGGGGGCAAACAAAATGGCCAGCACCGCTCCCCAGAATACCGCGCCATAAAAAGGAAGAAGTATCCAGACAAAGGCGGCGGAGACTGCGGCCAGCAAAAGCAAAAAAGTATGGAATTGTAGATTTGGCCGGGTGGACATGGAAGTTTTCCATTAGCGTGAATTTGAGGCGATTGTAAGGGGGAATCCTGACTGCCGGAGTGAATCTTGGTATCTGTTTATTGGGTTTCTGCTGACGTTAAAACACGCCTGCGCCCTTCTTGTTTGTCACGGCGGGGGCAAATCGGCGGGCAGGGGCTGGGCCCCTGAGGTCAGCGCTTGGCCTGACGGGCCAGTTCCAGGTAATGGCTGGCGCGCCAGATGTGCTGGCTGCTGCGCTCAAACCAGCGGTGAGTATCTGTGATTCGCAACGTGCGCGAGACATCGTCCTGTCCTTGGGGGGCAGCCAGAAGCTGGCCGCGTACCGTATCCAGCAATTGGGCCTGAGACTGAGCCCGAATCTGCATTTGCTCCTGCCAGTCAACGGGGGCTTGTGCATGCAGGCTTTGCTGAGCCAATGTAGTCAGTTCTGACGCCAGGCTCCGGGCGTGCTGGTAGCGTTGGTCCAGCAGATCCGTGCCCGGCTGGTACTGTAAGCGGCTACGCAGGCGCTGCATATGATCGATGGCATGCAAAAGCGCGCTGATGTGGGCGGCCACTGCTGGATCATCCGCCGCGCTGGGAATGCGCAAGACAAACTCGTAAGCCTGATCGAGTACAGTCCCGATCTGCTGCAGATCGGTTGCTGCCGTATCGGGGCGGCTCATGGCCAGACTGTGCTGATACAGGTTCAGCAAACGTTGTGCCTGCTCTTGCAAGGTGCGTTGTGTGGTCTCCAGTGCCAGGGCAGGCACTTGCAGCAGGCTGTCGTCCAGATGATGCGGGGGGCGAGCAGCCCGGTCAGGCACCAGCTTTTGTACCCAGCGGGCAAAAGGCTGGGTAAAGGGCAGGCACAAGGCGGCGCCCAAGCCAATGAACAGGCTGTGAAAGGCCGCCAGGCCCAGGGCTCCGGGAGAGGTATTGATATAAGAGCCGGTGGCGTACATGGCTTTGAGAAACAGCGGCAGAATCAGCAGGCCCAGCAAACCGGCAATGACGTTGAACAGGATATAGGCAATGGCTGTGCGTTTGGCATAGATTGTGCCGCCAATAGCGACCAGAACGCCAGTCAGGGTGGTGCCGATGGAGGCTCCCACGACGATGGCTGCCGCTTGGTCAAAGCTGATGGCTCCTGCATCCAGCGCGGTCAAGGTCATGGCGATGGCCGCCGTCGAGGACTGCAGCACCGCGGTCAGGGCCAGCCCGGTCAACATGATCAACACGTGAGCGCCATAACCGCCGGCAGGCAAGTGGGCCAGGCTGAAGTTGGCCGCCAGACCTTGCATGCCATCCTGCAACATGCTCAAGCCCAGAAATAGGGTGCCGAAGCCGGCCAGGGCACGGCCCAGTTCCTTGTGACGACCCGGAGCCAGCAGTTTGAGCAAAGCCCCCAGACCGATTAAGGGCAGGGTGTAAAAACCCAGATTCACTTTCAGCCCCAGGCCAGAAATGATCCAGCCGGTAGCGGTATTGCCAAGGCTGGCACCAATAACCACGCCAATGGCTTGTGTAAAGGAAATCAGCCCGGCACTGACAAACCCGATCAAGGTGACGGTCGTGGCTGTCGATGACTGGGCCAGTGCCGTAATCAGCGCCCCAGAGGCAAAGGCTTTGATGGGGCGACCGGTAAAAGCCAGCAGTATCTGTTTGAGGGAGCCGCCTGCAAACGCGACCAGTCCTTCGGACAGAAGCATCATGCCAATCAGGAACAGGCCAAGTCCCCCTAAAAAGGGGAAAAGAGTATCAAGCATAGAAGCGTGCGAACAACGGAATAATCGATAGGCCCAGGTGTGACAAACCCGGACAAAAGGTTGGATGCTGCATTATCGCCAGTTACGCTAGCAGATGGCGTGAAATTCTCCAGTGATGAACACGGCTTGTTCCTGACGACGAAGAGGGCATACGCAGTGCAGGCTCTTTGTATTGAATAAGAGCGTTGACGTTTTTAGTGCTTAGGAAAGAGCGCAGGTTCGAACACGTTGGGGAGCCGGCTTGCAGGGGCAGACGGCAGGGCGCTTTGAGGGCTGAGCAGGTATAGGGAGTTCATAGGTGGCATGTCTATGCCGTCCTGGCGCATCAGCGCTTGCGCACGACGAGTTTTATCCTTGATGCCTAACTGGAACGAGTTCAGGACTTAACAGTGCATACGCCGGTGCTGATTAAGAAAGATTATAAAGAGTGGCTGGGTACGCGATTGAGGTAGAGGATGGAGGGGGAGCCGAGCGTTTTACTCCTGATAACTGACAAAAGGAGATCGCCTGCGCTCAAGAGCCGCGGGTCCTGGCATGGGGTAAACCGCGTTGCGGGATGGCCGGTGCGTCAATCCACGGGTTGCGCAGCGTCGATAAAGCGGGATCTGTGGGAGTCGGTCTATCACCCGCACGAGTAGGCACGGCTGATGATGGTTGTGATTGGCCCTATTGAATGAACGAGGAACTTGCTTGGTTCAGGCCAGACGTAGAAAAGCCCAGCTGCTTGCGTAGCTGGGCTTTGGTATTTTTGGCTCCCCGACCAGGGCTCGAACCTGGGACCTGCGGATTAACAGTCCGTCGCTCTACCGACTGAGCTATCGGGGACCAGCAAAGAAAATAATTATAGAGTGAAGGTTGCGGGTTTGTAAAGCGTTATTTTTAGAAAAAGTGAATTTCATCGACGCAAACTGGGGAGCAGGCTTGGCAATAGGCGTAAATCCTGAGTTTTTCGGCAGGAACATACCGTCCGGTCAATAAATCAGTCAAGCCGATTTGTAGCATATGGTTGCAAGCCGTTTGTTTAAAGGCTTTGCGGCTTGCTGGCTGGCTTTTGGAAAATTCTCGACAGATGAGAAAACTAGGGAAAATGCGGATAAAACCCAGCAAATATGCGAGTTCTAGTTGATTGACATCAATATTGTTTATGTCTGAAATATAAATGCTTGCAGTATATGGGTCTCAACTATCCAGCCTGTTTTGAGCCGCGTCTCAAGATGTGCCGGTTGGGGTGTTTTGCTGTCAAGACAGAGGAGGGAGTGCAGTGAGCTCGTGCCGGGACTTTTTGTCGGCAGGCTGGCTCAGCACTTGAACAACAAGGCCGGAAAAAATCATAAGTCCTCCGGCATTCAGACGTTTACAGAGAACAGAGAACAGAGAACATGAAAAAAACTATCTTGGCAGCTTTGCTGATGCCTGCACTGGCAGTTCCCGCTTTCGCTGCATCGAATGTGACCTTGTATGGCGTGGTCGATACGGGCCTGGGGTACGAACAATGGAAAGGGGACGACATGAAGGGAGGGGCAGGCAAACGCAGTCGTTTTGGCTTGTATGACCAGGGTTGGATGGGTAACCGCTGGGGGCTGATGGGCAGCGAGGATCTGGGCGGCGGGCTCAAGGCCAACTTCATGCTGGAAAGCGGCTTTGATCTGGGCACTGGCAATCTGCGCCAAGGCCGCTTGTTCGGCCGTCAGGCAAGTCTGGGTTTGAGCGGTGAGTCCTGGGGGCGTGTTGACCTGGGTCGTCAGACGACGGTCACTTCCCTGTATGTGGCGGGGGTGGCCAGCCCGTTTGGTGGCAATGGCTATCAGTACGGCGTAGGGGCGGCATTTGATTCGGCCAATACGGTTCGCTATGACAATATGGTGGCTTATCAGAGCCCCGAGTTCTCCGGTTTTCAGTTCGGTGCGGGTTACTCGTTCAACACCAACGGACCTCAGCAGTGGGATCGCAGTGGTTTGAGTGGTAATGCCATCAACAGCGATGAGGCCAACGTGAAAGCCGTCAGCGTGGCCATGCGCTATACCAATGGTCCCTTGAAAGCCGCGCTGAGCTTTGACCAGGCCCGTTATGGTTCTGCTCGCGAGCGTGGCGGCAATCTGGTGGCGGCCCAAAGCGGGAATGTGAGTGCCTGGAACCTGGCTGCCAGCTACAAGTTCAGCTTTGCAACGCTGCATGCCGCTTTTGGTCAGAGCCGCAATGGGTATATTGGCGGCTCCTTGCAAACCGAGCAGTTTGGTCCCGGCTTGCATAAAGACCTCAAGGTCAACTCCTATGCGTTGGGCGTGACGGTACCGGCAGGCAAGGCAGGTTCTGTGCTGGCTTCCTGGACGATGGCTGATCCACGTTCGACACCGCGCAGCACGGATGATGCCAAGACCCAGCATGTGTTCAGCGCGGGTTATTTGCACAATTTGTCCAAGCGCACCAGCCTGTATGCAATTGGCTCTTACGCTCGCAACATCGGCTACTACAGCGACCTCAAGAGCACGGTTGCCACGGTGGGTGTGACGCACCGGTTCTGATCTTTCCGACTGATTCGGTCAATTTTGAGCCGGGGTAGTGCGTTAGCAGCGGCGGCGCCGGCTCAAGCAGGAGCGAAGTCAGGGTAAAGAGCCACAGCGGGCCTGCATGAGATGCAGGCCCGCTGTCTTTTTTGGGATCGGATTTTGTTTGTCCAAATGTTAATGACGCGGTCTACGCGTGCCGCGTAACGGACAAAGACATGCACAAAAAAAATCAGCCCAACGCAAACGCGATGGGCTGATTTTGACGGTTTTCTTGGCTCCCCGACCAGGGCTCGAACCTGGGACCTGCGGATTAACAGTCCGTCGCTCTACCGACTGAGCTATCGGGGACCAGAGAAAAAGAATATAGCATGTATTTTGGAAAGTGTGCAAGTTTTCAGAGGGAAAAATGGCAAGGATCTGGGCGGGATGGCGGGTGGTCTGTTTTTTTGCTGCTCGCAGGCCGCCGTGGGGCGACTCTCAGCCCTCTGAACGCGCGTGCGCTTTGTGGGGCGGCATGGTCGCTGCACAGGGCAAAGAGTAGAATCGAATTCTTCTTGCTTTTATTGACTCTTTTTTCTGTCGGGGCCAGCGGCTGTTTTGCTGACAGTGTCGCCCTGCAAAGTGATGAATCTCCATGCAAGCTCGTCAAGGCTCCAGTGCGCAGCGCAGTTCCTTTTTGATTGGACTGGCGCTCTCAGGGGGCGGCTCTATCCTTTTCTCGGCCAAAGCGGTGGTGGCCAAGCTGACGTATCAATATGATGTCACTGCGCTGACCGTCATTGGGTTTCGGATGCTCCTGTCCTTGCCTTTTTTCCTGGCCATTGCCGTTTGGCAAATCCGCAAAGTGCGACAGGGCAAGCTGGCGGCGCTAACCGGCCGGCAGAAGCTGGAACTGGTGGTGCTGGGTTTTCTGGGCTATTACCTGGCCAGTCTGCTGGATTTTATCGGGCTTGAGTACATTTCGGCAGGACTGGAGCGGCTGATTCTGTTTTTGTCGCCGACCTTTGTGCTGATGTTCTCGGCCATTTTCCTCAAGCGCCGTATTCTGCCCAAGCAATGGTTGGCCTTGGCGCTGGCTTATCTAGGGGTAGGGCTGGTCTTTATACAGGATCTGAGCCTGACAGGTGACGACGTTCTGCTGGGTGCATTGTGTGTGCTGGGCTCGGCTATTTCCTATGCCATCTATCTGATTGGCTCGGGTGAGTTGCTCAAATCCATTGGCTCCACGCGTCTGGTGGCGTACGCCATGTCATTTTCGGCGGTCTACACCCTGATTCACTTTTTCGCCGTGTTGGGCTGGCAGGGGCTGGTGCAGCCTGCGCCGGTCTATGGTCTGTCCATGATTCATGCGGTCTGCAATACGGTCTTGCCCACCTTCATGACCATGTGGGCCGTGGAGCGCATTGGCGCACCGATGAGTGCGCAGATGGGCTTGATCGGGCCGGTCTCGGTACTGTTTCTGGCCAACTGGTTTTTGGGGGAACCCATTACGCTCATGCAATTGCTGGGCACGGCCTTTGTGTTGAGCGGCGCGATGGTTTTGAGCCGCCGCTAGGCGCAGGCCGGGGCGGGCTTATTTCCCGCCTGCCAACCTTTTTTCAATGTCTTCGCGGTGCACGTCATACGTAGTGAAGCCGGCCAGGTTTTGCGGCATATTCAGCTTGTCCCGATGCTGCAGGGTTTGACGGATATCCTCCAGGCCACTGCGCCAGTGCTCGCGCATGGTTGTGCGGCCAAACTGATAGTCCTTGTAATGCTGCTCGTAGGGCTGGTTGCGGTAAATCAGGTGCACTACGTTGTAGCGCTTGTTGCTGGCCAGTTCTTCCGCCAGGCGGCAGGGTAGCCGCTCTTTGCGCTGGTCCTCGGGGATCAGCGCCAGCAGTTCGGTCAGGATATGACGCATGTACTGCGAGTGGCGCATGTCCTCGGTCACCATACGTGTCCGGCTGGAGTAGCGGATTTCGTTCAAGCGGTCGCTGACCTCACCCATATTGGTTGGGACCGGTCCTCGAGCACTCCATAAATCCACTTGAAAGACCAGGGTGTCACGGCGGGGCGACTGATCCAGCACATAAGACAGTGGGGTATTGGAGACCAGACCCCCATCCCAGTAGTACTGGCCGTCAATTTCCACCGGGGCAAAGGCGGGGGGCAGAGCGCCCGAGGCCATGAAGTGCTCGGCCCGCAAGACGGTGCGATGGTTGTCAAAATAGACAAAGTTGCCCGTGCCCACATTGACCGCGCCCACTGAAATACGCTGACGCTTGTCGTTGATGCGATCAAAGTCGCATAGACGCTCCAGCGTGTCTTTCAGGGCACTGGTGTCATAGTAACTGGCTCCTTCGGGTACGCCCGGCGTGGCCTGCATAGGCGGGGGGAAGCGGGGACGGAAGAACCCGCGCTGGCCCAGAACGAGCGCATTGCTGGCATTGAAGGCGCTGATCGCCTCACGCATCATGTCGTTAATCCCAAAGAGCGCACGCTCCAGACAGGCTGGGCCAGACCAGCCGAAATAAGGTTCGCAAATGGTGTTCCAGAACTCGCGCAGACGCTCTACCTGGCGCTCGGGGGGATTGCCCGCAATAATCGCCGTGTTCAAGGCGCCAATCGAAATGCCGGACAGACAGTCGGGCTCGATTCCGGCTTCCAGCAATCCCTCGTACACACCGGCCTGATAGGCTCCCAAGGCACCGCCTCCTTGCAGTACCAAGGCGACAGTCTCGTAAGGGGGAAGATAGGATGGGCGGGCAAAATCGGGGGTATCTTGCGCTTGCGGCATGGGGGCAAGGTTCATGACAGGGCTCGGTTCAAGAGGGGCAAAAGATCGGGACTGGTGATCCCATCTGTTTGTGCTGCACTGCAGCAAGAATACCATTGCTGTGTGTCAGAACGCGGACCAGAATGCAAACTAGCGTCAATTTTCAGGAGACGAGGAGCCGGCTGGCGGGTTGTGCAGGTGTTGTGCAAAGGCGCTTAACACCTGACTGCGGTAGCGCTCTTTATGCAGCACCAGCGACAGACGACGTTTCAGATCCAGAAAGGGGGTATCCAGAATACGAAGTCGCTGATTGGCCACCGCATCCAGGGTGGCCGCCTGGGGAAGGCAGGCCAAGCCCAGTCCGGCGATGACCGCCTGTTTGATGGCCTCCACCTGGCCCAGCTCCATCAATACATGTCCACCGGGTAATGTATTCAAGGCTTGTTCGGTTAGTGCCCGCGAGGCTGAGCCCCGTTCGCGCATGATCCAGTTCATGCCTGCAAAGTCCTGTTTGTGCAGGGTGGTCCGGGTTGCCAGTGGGTGATCGGGGGCGGCGCAGACGACCAGAGCGTCCTCGCGCCAGATCCAGGTCTCCAGTTGGGGGTGGTTGACCGGCCCCTCTACGCAGGCAATATCGCAGCGGTGTTCCAGTAACTGGCTGATGATATTGGCCGTATTGTCGACCGATACATGTAAAGACACGCGCGGGTGCTGGCGTACAAACGACCCCACCAGATCGCCAATCAGGTAATTGCCCACGGTATTGCTGGCTCCGATGCGGATTTCACCGCGCAATTCACGTTCTTCCTGCTGGCTTTGCATCTCGCGCAAGCGCTCCAGAATTTCACGTGCATGCGGTAGCAACTGTTTGCCGCGACTGGTCAGTTGCATACGCCCCGGCGTGCGCTCGAACAAGGGGCTGTCCAGTTGCTTTTCCAGTTCGGCCAGCGCCATGCTGGCCGCCGGTTGGGACAGGTGAATCTGGGCCGCGCAGGCGCGCACGGTGCCTAAGGTGGCTATACCGACAAACACTTCCAGTTGTCTGATGCTGATCGCGTTCATGATAAATAAAATTGATACTTACGATAAGTAATAATGAATTTTTTAATACTCGGGGTCAACCTAAAATTACTTTTACTTATTACCCTATCTGGAATGACACGATGAGCAGTGTGACCGATTTACCCGCAGCCCCTACCGCCTTGAAGGCGCCGGACACATCGGGTTTCTCTCTGAAGCCGTCGCGTTGGTGGGGATTTTTGTTGGCGGTGTCGGTGGGTGTCGCCGCCATGGGCCTGGGCAAGCTTTGGCCTTTGATTGGCGGCCCCGTCTTTGCCATTGTGCTCGGTATGGTGTTGCGTAACACGATGGGCGTGGCGACGCTGTTTCAGCCCGGCTTGCGCTTTTCGTCCAAAGTGTTGTTGCAGTGGTCAATTATCGGCCTGGGCTTTGGACTGAGCCTGCCGCAAGTAATGCGTACCGGTTTGGATTCTCTGGCGGTGACTTTGGTGACATTGACAGTGGCCTTTGTGACGGCTTTGCTGCTGGGCCGCGCTCTGGGGATTGCGTCCAAGCTGCGTACCCTGATCGGGGTGGGCACCGCGATTTGTGGCGGCTCGGCGATTGCGGCGGTCACTCCAATTCTCAAGCCTGAAGAGCATGAAACGGCGCTGGCGATCTCGACCATTTTTATTTTCAATATTGTGGCAGTGCTGGTGTTCCCCTTGGCCGGTCACATGATGAATATGTCGGATGCGGGCTTTGGGGTATGGGCTGGCACGGCGATCAACGATACCTCCTCGGTGGTGGCAGCTGGTTACAGTTACAGCCGTCAGGCAGGCGACCATGCCACGATCGTCAAGCTCACTCGCGCGACTCTGATCATTCCGATCTGTCTGATTCTGGCCGGGCTGGAAGTATGGCGCTCGCGTCAGGCCGGTCGGGATTTTGATCTGATGCGGGTGTTCCCCTGGTTCATTGTCTGGTTCATGGTGGCTTCAGCTGTGCGCTCGATGGGCTGGGTGCCCGTGCAATGGCTGGAACCGCTGCGTTTTATGGCTGAGTTCCTGATGGTGCTGGCATTGGCCGCTATTGGACTGTGTTCAGACCTGCGTGTGATGGCCCGAGCCGGTGTGCGACCTGCCTTGCTGGGACTGGGGGTGTGGATAGCGGTGGCCGTCAGCAGTTTGCTGGTTCAGCGCTGGATTGGCGTCTGGTAAAAAGCAACCGGAAAAAAACCTGGCCGTGGCTTAATCTGCCACGACCAGGTTTTTTTTGTGAGCAGCCGGCTGGTGCTCAGACGAACCAGGAAGCAGGGCTGCGGTAAATGGCCACGCCCACGATGTAGGCAAAGATCGCAATCGCGATCAGTGCCGCAACCCCCCGGCTGAAAGCCGTCTTGCCACGCTTGATGGCATAGCTGCCCACCACGATATACACGATCAGCAGCACGATTTTGGTAATGAGCCAAGGCTGATTGGCCGCGGCACCCAGCATGCCCGCCAATGCCAGGCCACAGACCAGCAAAACGGTGTCGATCACATGGGGGGCGATTCGTACAAAACGATGTTGCAGACAGGCAGAGCCACTGACTGACCAATAGGCCCGGATGATGAAAAACAAAATACTCAGCCCGGCGGCTGTCATGTGCAGGTGTTTGAGGACCATGTATGTCATGCCTGTTGTTTCCTTCTGAAGTTCAGGGTGCAGAAAAAGGCAGTATACGCAGGCTGGGCCTCAAAAGTTTTTCTGTGTCGGGGCTCACACTTGCCCCGACGCAAAAGTCCGCCGTACTTAGAGCAGATTGACAGGCAGTTTCAGATAGACCTGACCGTTGCTTTCGGGCTCGGGGAAGTGCCCCGCCCGGATATTGACCTGGATGGAGGGCAGGATCAGGCGCGGCATGCCCAGCGTTTTGTCCCGTGCCGTGCGCCGCTCGCAGAACTGCTCTTGGCTGATGCCGTCACGCACATGGATATTGCCTTCTTTTTGCGCTTGCACCGTGCAATGGGATTGAGGTTCGCGCCCTTCTGGCGGGTAGTCGTGACACATGAACAGGACGGTCTGTGCTGGCAGTGCCAGCAGGCGTTGAATGGATTGGTAAAGCTGACTGGCGCTGCCACCCGGAAAGTCACAACGGGCGGTGCCGACATCGGGCAAGAACAAGGTATCGCCCACAAATACACCCAGTCCCTGGACGTGATAGGCCATGTCCGCGGGCGTGTGACCAGGGACATGCAGGGCCTGAACCTGGAGGGCACCGATCTGGAAATACTCCTGGTCGCGAAACAAAGTATCAAACGGCGTGCCGTTGGCCTGAATTTCGGCCTCTATATTAAAGATACGGCTGAAGGTGGCCTGCACTTGCTTGATATGTTCACCAATCGCAATTTTCCCTCCGGTTCGCTCCTGAAGCCAGACCGCGGCAGATAAATGGTCGGCATGGGCATGGGTTTCCAGAATCCATTGCACCTGAAGTTGATGCTGCTGCACAAAGTCCAGCACCTGTTGAGCGGTGGCGGTGTGGCTGCGGCCCGAGGCCGCGTCATAGTCCAGCACCGAATCGATGATGGCGCATTCACGTTGGCCGGGCGCATAAACCACATAGGTGAAAGTGGCCGTATCGGTATGAAAGAAGCTGGCGACCTGGGGTTGGAGCATGTCAGACCTCGTGGTGCTTATAAAATATTAAAAGATATTATATAATAATATATATTGTGTTTTTGTAGAATGATATGAATCAAACTGAACTGGAAGCCTTGCGGCAGGTGGCTGGCCGTGCCAGCAGTCTGCTGGCTAGCCTGGCCAACCCCGACCGTCTGATGATTCTCTGCACCTTGGTGCAGGGGGAATGCAATGTGGGGGAGCTGGCTCAGCGTAGCGGTATTGCACAGCCTACCTTATCCCAGCAATTGACGGTATTGCGGCGGGAAAATCTCATTGCCAGCCGTAAAGAAGGCAAATACGTGTATTACCGCCTGGAAGATCCGGCGGTACTGGCTGTCATGCAGACGTTGTATGGAATTTTTTGCGCCCCGGGAGGCACTGATGATCACCATTGATTGGACTTCGTTTACCCCATGGAGCGCCCTGCTCGGGGGCGCCCTGATCGGTTTGGCAGCGGCCATTCTGGTGCTTTTTAATGGCCGTGTGTTCGGCATCTCCGGGCTGCTGTCGGGCACCTGGACCGGGCAGGCTGGTGACCGGGCCTGGCGTTGGATGGCGCTGCTGGGCATGGCGGCGGCCCCTTGGCTGTATCGCCTGATCGGCGAGACCGTACCCCCAGTACAAGCCCAGCCTTGGATGTGGGTCGTGGTGGCAGGCTTGCTGGTGGGGTTTGGCACCCGTTTGGGCTCGGGTTGCACCAGCGGGCATGGCGTGTGCGGTTTGTCACGCCTGTCACCGCGCTCATTGGTGGCGACCCTGGCTTTCATGGCCAGCGGTTTTTTGACTGTGTTTGTGTTGCGTCATGTGCTTTAAGGAGCCGCCATGCATTACTTCATCGCGTTGATTTCCGGCCTCATTTTTGGCTTGGGCTTATTGATTTCCGGCTTGGCGAACCCCAGCAAGGTTCTGGCGTTTCTGGACCTGGCGGGAGCCTGGGACCCGTCTTTGGCGTTGGTGATGGCAGCCGCTATTGCCGTGGCCATTATTCCTTTCAGCGTGGCGCGTCGTCGTCCTTGCGCGTTCGTGACGGGCCAGCCCATGAACCTGCCCAAGCAACGGCAGATCGATCGTCCACTGGTATTGGGCTCCTTGATCTTTGGGGCAGGGTGGGGGATAGCCGGCTTTTGCCCAGGGCCGGCGGTGGTGTTGGCAGCCTCCGGCGCTCCCTTGGCGCTTGTCTTTCTGGTCGCGATGCTGATCGGTATGGGGGTGGCAGGCCGGGTGCGCACTTAATTGCCGGGCTCACATGTGCGGCCCACGCGGGTTAACCCAAGTGGGTGCTGGGAGCCGGAACGTGATCCGGCTCCATATTGACCAGGCCTTGCAAAATACCGCAGTGCTCCAGGCCTCCGGCTTGTCCGCAACGGTGACGCAGTTCGGTCAATTGCTGTTGCAGATGCTCCAGCTCGGCAATTCGCACCGCCACATGTTCAATGTGTTCATCCAGCAGTTCGTTGACGGGGGCACAGTCCTGGGCTGGACCATCCATAAAGGCCAGCAGGCTGCGGATTTCCTCATGGGTCATATCCAGGCTGCGGCAATTGCGGATAAACCGCAGCCGCTCCAGATGAACCGGACGATACAAGCGGTAATTGCCTTCGCTGCGCTCAGGTTCGGGCAGTAGTCCGACCTTCTCGTAATAGCGGATTGTTTCCGTGTTGCAGTGGCTTTTTTCTGCCAGTTCACCAATTTTCATTGCTCTGCCTCCAGGGGGCTTGACCTTGTAGTTACTTTAGGCTTTCTACTGGGCTCATGCAAGCAGCGAGGAATTGCGATGACATCCGCTAACAAGACATCAAGGTTCGACAAAGGGCAGGGCGCAGCCAATGTTCGTCCGGCTGAGCACGACCATGCGCATAGCCACGATCATGAACACGCCGTGGGCGATCACAGCCATGACCATAGTCATGAGCATGATCAGGTTCGTCCAGACTCCCAGGCCCATGAAGGAGCGTGCTGCTCGAGCCCAGCTGTTGGCCCTACAGTGGCGCTGGCGGCCAGCACCGACACGCGGCTGGTGGTTCATATTGCCGATATGGACTGCCCGGCCGAAGAGAATATGATCCGTTCGGGTCTGAAACGTCTGGACCAGGTACAGAGTCTGGGCTTTGACCTGATGCAGCGTGTCCTGACCGTGGAGCATGCAGAAGGGGCACGCGACAAGGTATTGAATGCATTGCGCGGTTTGGGCTTTGAGCCTCGCATGGCTGACGAGGCGCCGGTGCCAGCAGCCTCGCCCCGCCAGGGACTGGTTCGCATTGTCGCTGCGGTGGTGCTGGCCTTGGGCGCCGAGATTAGCCATTGGCTGGCGGCCCCGGAGTGGCTGATTGTGGTTCTGGCTGGGGCGGCGATCCTGTCCGGCGGCGTGCAGGTGTACAAAAAGGGCTGGATTGCCTTGCGCAATGGTCAGCTCAATATCAATGCCTTGATGAGTATTGCCGTAACCGGCGCGGTGATTCTGGCACAGTGGCCGGAAGCGGCCATGGTTATGTCTTTGTTCAGTCTGGCAGAATGGATTGAGGCCCGCTCTCTGGATCGTGCTCGTAGTGCGGTCGACAGCTTGCTCAAGCTGGTACCCGATGAGGTGCTGGTCAGTACGGATGGTAGCCAATGGCAACGGATGCCGGCCAATCAGGTTCAGGCGGGTTGGCAGGTGCGCGTGGCGCCCGGGGAGCGTTTCGGCCTGGATGGCAAGGTCTTGCAAGGTGTAAGCACGGTTAATCAGGCTCCGATCACGGGCGAGAGTGCGCCCGTGGACAAGGCCCCCGGCGACGAGGTGTTTGCCGGGACGATTAATGGCATGGGCGAGCTGGTGTATCAGGTGCAGTCCGCGCACGATGAAACCTTGCTGGCTCGTATCACGCGCTCGGTTCAGGAAGCCCAAGCCAATAAGGCGCCCATTCAGCGTTTTGTGGATCAATTCTCGCGTGTCTACACCCCATTGGTGGTGCTTGCCGCGGTGGTGATGGCCTTGGCCTTGCCCCTGATGGGGGGGGTGAGCTGGACGGAGTCTGTGTATCGGGCTCTGGTCTTGCTGGTGATTGCCTGCCCTTGCGCTCTGGTGATTTCCACCCCGGTGGCGGTGGTCAGTGCTTTGGCGAGCGCCGCACGCGCCGGTATTTTGATCAAAGGGGGCGTGTATCTGGAGCGTGCCCGACAGTTGCGGTATCTGGCTGTGGACAAGACGGGCACATTGACCCTGGGCGAGCCTTCCTTGAGCGAATATGGCAGCCTGCGTCAGAGCCTGTCGGATGGTGATGTGCTGGACATGGCGCTTGCGTTGGCCGAGCGTTCTGACCACCCGGCCTCTCAGGCGATTGCACGAGGCCGTGTCAGTTCGGGCTCATTAAGCCTGGATCAGTTCGAGGCGATAGCGGGTAACGGTGTGCAGGCGCAAGGTGTGACGGGTCAATTGCGTTTGGGCAAGCGCAGTTGGGTGCTGGGCTCCCATCAGGCCCAGACCAGCCCGGCCGAGCTGCAGGCCGTGCAAAGTGGTGCCACCATGGTGTATCTGGGGGACGAGCAAGGTTTGCTGGCCTGGTTCGCGATGAGCGATACGCTGCGTCCCACCACCACACAGGCGATCCGTGACTTGCAGGCGCTGGGTGTGCAGGTGGAGGTGCTCTCTGGTGACCATGAGCAAGCCGTGCGCCATGTGGCCCAGCAAGCCGGAATCCAGGATTTTCGAGGTGGTTTGCTGCCACAAGACAAGTTGGATCGGATTGAGGAAAAACTGGGTAAAGGCCTGGTAGCCATGGTGGGCGATGGCATCAACGATGCCCCCGCCCTGGCTCGTGCGGATGTGGGTATCGCCATGGGTGCTTTGGGTTCGGACATTGCGATCGAGACGGCCGATGTGGCTTTGATGGACGATGATCTGGGCAAGATTGCCGTGTTGATGCGTCAGTCCCGGGCTTTACACTTTGTGCTGTGGCAGAACATCAGCCTGGCCTTGGGCATCAAGGCTGTGTTCCTGGTGATGGCTCTGACCGGTCAGGCCACCATGTGGATGGCTGTGTTTGCCGACGTGGGGGCCAGCCTGCTGGTGGTATTGAACAGTTTGCGTCTGCTGCGTGCCCGGAACGCGTAACCCTCTTGTTTGCTAAAAAAAACTCCACCTGATTGAGGTGGAGTTTTTTTATTGCCGGGCTGCCCCCAAACTCGGCTCCCCCTCTCGGTCAAAATGGGCTCCTTGGGGATGAGCTCTAACCCCCAGTAATGCATCACAGACTGCTGTGTGCCAGGCCAGTTTGAACGGCCTGCAGGTCGCGAGCTGGAGCGCAAGCCGCGGGCGCAGCATGGGGTTTCTTTTAAGCGTCATCAAATAAGGCCATCACTAACGTGAAGGTTGCGGCGTGCGCGGTAGTATCATTAAGCCTCCATTTGAGTGTAGGCCCCGCTTGTTTCTTATCTGTGTCGAGCAGGCTGGGCATGATAAGGACGCGCGATGATTGCACTGCTGGAGGCGGGTCGAGCCGGATTTCTAGGGCGAAAATATTGGCTGAATAATGTGCTGGCCGGTTTGGTGGTGGGCGTGGTGGCCTTGCCGCTGGCCATGGCCTTTGCCATTGCCTCCGGGGTCAAGCCGGAGCAGGGTTTGTATACCGCCATTGTTGCCGGTCTGGCGGTTTCATTATTTGGCGGGAGTCGGGTTCAGATTGCAGGGCCTACGGGCGCTTTTATTGTGATCTTGTCCGGCGTGGTGGCGCAGCATGGCGTGGCCGGGCTGCAGATTGCCACCTTGATGGCCGGGGTGATTTTGCTGCTGCTGGGCCTGTTGCGCCTGGGGGCGGTGATCCGCTTCATCCCCGATCCGGTCATTGTGGGGTTTACGGCCGGTATAGGCGTGATTATCTGGGTAGGGCAGTGGCGGGATTTCTTCGGTCTGCCCGCCGTTCAAGGCCAGCACTTTCACGAAAAACTCTGGTTCCTGCTGCATAATCTGCCGTCTCTGGACTGGGCAACCACGCTGCTAGGGATGTTGACCCTGGCTATTTTGATCGTTGTGCCCAAGATTCCGTCCCTGGCGCGCTTGCCTGGGCCCTTGGTGGCTTTGGTCTTCATCACCCTGCTGCAGGCCGTGTTTCGGTTTGAGTCTGTAGCGACCATCGGTTCCAGCTTTGGCGCCTTGCCCAGTGGCTTGCCCGCTTTCCAATGGCCGCAGATTACGCTGACCCGTGTGGTGGAGTTGATCGGGCCGGCTTTTGCCATCGCCATGTTGGGGGCGATCGAGTCTCTCCTGTCCGCAGTGGTGGCCGATTCGATGACAGGCTCACGCCACGACTCCAATCAGGAGCTGGTCGGCCAGGGGATTGCCAACGTGCTCTCACCCTTGTTTGGCGGGATTGCCGCCACGGGGGCGATAGCCCGTACCGCCACCAATATTCGCAATGGCGGTAACAGTCCCATTGCTGGTGTGGTGCATGCGATTTTTCTGGTGCTGGTCCTGCTGCTCTTGGCGCCCTTGGCCGCATATATTCCTTTGACGGTACTGGCTGCCATTTTGTTCATGGTGGCCTGGAATATGAGTCAGGCCAAGTTGCTGCTGCGTTTGCAGCGGCGCATGCCCCGGGCTGACCTGTTCATTTTGTGGGTGACATTTGCCCTGACCGTGTTCGCGGATCTGGTGGTGGCCGTCAATATCGGGGTGATCCTGGCCATGTTGTACGTGCTCAAACGCACCTCTGACGGAGTGCAGGTACGGGCGCTGGAGGGCCGTCGTTTGCAGCGGGCACTGGATGTGTCTTTTAGCCAGGAGCTGCGTCAGGATATCTCGGTGCTGACCCTGGAAGGTCCTTACTTTTTTGCCAGTGTTGAAGCAGTCAATCGCGCACTGCTGTCCGTGCCAGAGCCAATTCGAGCGGTGGTCGTGCGCCTGAATTATGTGCCTTTTGTGGACGCCACTGCCATGCAGGCCCTGGAGTCTGCTCTGACAGAGCTGGAGCAGCGCAATGTCATGGTCGCCTTGTGCGAGGCTAATGAGAAAGTGACTCGCAAGCTGATTCGCATGGGCTTGTTCAAACAAATCCATGCCCAGCGTGTTTTCGATAGTTTGCAGACGGCCTGGGACAGTGTCAGCGCGACACTGGACCATCGGTCTGGTCAGGACAACGGGGCGGCAAGCTCGGACGTGCAAGCGGCCCCGTAGGCCTGGAGAGCGGGTTCGGTCACCGCTGGCTGTGGGCAATGGCAGAAGGCTTAACGGAGCAGTTTGAACTCATCGTCACCCATAAAGGCATAGCGCAGGGCGTCGATCAAGGCCAGAAAGTAGGCCAGCGGGGACCAGATGGCAAATAAAACCAGGAACAGTAGGCCCATGCCGATCTGACCCAGGTAAAAACGGTGCACGCCCAGCCAGCCCAGGAAAATTGCCAGAACAATGGCAATCTTGCGATGGCTGTTGGGTTTGGTCAGCTCGTCTTTCTTGCTGGTTGAGATCCAGATGACCAGCGGGATGGTGATCAGAAGGGCGATCAATGCCTTGCCCCAGTGGACTGTCAGGTATTGCTGGACTTCACGCATCAGGTCGACGAAGTCATGAAACAGAAACCCCAGGTAGGACGCGAGGTAGCGGAGAATGGCTTCGCCAAAAGTCAGGCCCAGCATGACGATCAAAAAGATGGCAATGCCCAGAATGATTTTTTGCAGCATGGTGTTTCCGTCAAAAAAACAGCAGGTTCAATAAGTGCGGGCCTGACGCACGGCGTGCTCCCAACTGAGCATCAGGTTTTGCGCTTCATCGCGCGACATGGTCGGTTCAAAGATCCGGTCACACTGCCACAGCGATGCGATATCGGCTGGACCAGCGTACAGCCCGCTGCCCAGGCCCGCCAGGTAAGCGGCGCCCAAGGCCGTGGTTTCAATAGTAACGGGGCGCACGACGGGCAGGCCTAACAAGTCTGCCTGAAATTGCATCAGAAGATTATTCGCGCACGCGCCGCCATCTACGCGCAGCTCGTGCAGGGCCGGGCCGCCATTGGCTTGGACGTCACGATTCATGGCCTGCAATACCGCAGCGCTTTGATAGGCGATGCTGTCCAGGGCCGCGCGTGCAATGTGTGCCATGGTCGAGGCTCGTGTCAACCCGGTTATGGTCCCACGCGCCTGTGCATCCCAATAAGGCGCTCCCAGGCCGGTAAAGGCAGGCACCAGTCGCACACCCTGTGCATCGGGAACGCTGCGCGCCAGCGCTTCCACCTGAGCGCTGTGCTCCAGAGCACCCAGACCGTCGCGTAGCCACTGGACAACCGCGCCGCCGATGAACACGCTGCCTTCCAGCGCATAGGCGGGTGCGTCTTCATACTGGGCCGCGCTGGTGGCGATCAGCCCGTTCCGGGAATGGGGCACTTGCGAGCCACAGTGCATCAACAAAAAGCAGCCTGTTCCATAGGTGTTCTTCGCCATGCCTGGTGTGGTGCAGGCCTGGCCGAACAGGGCGCTTTGTTGGTCGCCCGCCACACCGCAGATAGGAATGGGGCTGCCCAGGACATCCGGGCTGCACCGGGCAAACTCCGAGGCGGAGCGCTGGACCTGGGGCAGGACGCTGGCAGGAATGTTGAACAGCTCCAGCAGCTCCTGATCCCACTGATGACGATGAATGTTGTAGAGCAGCGTGCGTGAGGCGTTGCTGACATCGGTGGCATGCACCTTGCCGCCGCTCAAGTGCCAGATCAGCCAGCTGTCGATGGTTCCAAAGGCCAGTTCGCCACGCTGTGCCCGTTCTCGGGCGCCGGGCACGGTGTCCAGCAGCCAGCGCAGTTTGGAAGCGGAAAAATAGGCATCAATCGGCAGGCCAGTTTTTCCGGTAATGCGGGCTTCGTGCCCTTGCTCGCGCAACTGGGCGCAGAAGTCCTCGGCGCGCCTGTCTTGCCAGACGATGGCCTTGTGCAGGGCTTGTCCGGTTTGCCGGTCCCATAGCACGGTGGTTTCACGCTGATTGGTAATGCCGATGGCGTGAATGTCCTGGGGGCGTAGACCTGCCTGCTCGATTGCTTGTCGGGCGGTCCGAAACTGAGTGTCCAGAATTTCCTGGGGGTCGTGTTCCACCCAGTCTGTGCGCGGATAGTATTGTTGAGTTTCCTGCTGCGCCTTGGCCAGAATGCGGCCATCTGCCGCTACAACAAGGCTGCGCGAGCTGGAGGTTCCCTGATCGAGAGCAAGTAGGAATGTCATGCGAATGAGGCGGTAAAAGCGGAGCAGTCCACAGTGTACTGGCTCTGTGTGCTACTCGGGGGGGTGAGCACAGGAGGCGGACAAGTTTCACTGGACGGTAAAAGATCAGGGGCTAAAATCAGGGTAAATCCCGAGCCAGTCAGTGTTTTTTCGGGTGTCTGCTAATTTCAGGTCCAACTTTTATTTATGACTACATTAAGTTCCCCCTTATTGACCGATAGAGCCCAGATGCTGGGTGCCCTGGCGCGCACCACGCAGGTGGATATGGTCGTGATAGGGGGTGGCGCGACAGGACTGGGCGTGGCCCTGGATGCCGCCCTGCGCGGTTTGAGTGTGGTGGTGCTGGAAGCCTGGGATTTTGCCAAGGGCACGTCTTCGCGGGCCACCAAGCTGGTACACGGTGGGGTGCGTTATCTGGCCCAGGGCAATGTCAGTCTGGTGCGGGAGGCCTTGCGCGAACGCATGCATTTGCTGAGCAATGCGCCGCATCTGGCACAGCGCCTGCCTTTTGTCATGCCCAGCTACAAGTGCTGGGAAACCCCATTCTATGGGGTGGGCTTGATGGCATACGACGGTTTGGCGGGACGCGAGGGATTGGGGCATACCCAGTTTCTGAGTGCATCCAAAATCCGGCAGCTTTTGCCCGGAGCCCGGCAAAGTGGCTTGAAAGGGGGTGTCAAATATTGGGATGGTCAGTTTGACGATGCCCGTCTGGCCTTGGCGCTGGCTCGTACGGCAGCCTTAAAGGGGGCTTTGCTGATTAATTATTGCCCGGTGGTGGAGGTGATGCACCGGGAGGGCAAGGTCTCTGGCGTGCGTTGCCAGGACAAGGAAAGCGGTCAGGTTTATGAGATCCAGAGCTCTTGTGTCGTCAATGCCACTGGAGTGTGGGTCGACCAGATTCGGCAGCTGGATGCGCAGGAAGCTGGGCGCGAACTGCGGCCCATGGTCTCACCTAGTCAGGGCGTACACCTGGTCGTCGACCAGGAATTCTTGCCGGGTGAGCATGCATTGCTGGTGCCACGCACCCAGGATGGGCGGGTCTTGTTTGCTGTGCCCTGGCTGGGCAAACTGATTCTGGGCACAACCGATACGCCTCGAGACGATATCCCGTTGGAGCCGCGTCCTTTGGCTCAGGAAGTGGATTTTATTTTGAAGGAATCCGCGAACTATCTGCAAAAAGCGCCCACCGTACAGGATGTCCGCAGTATCTGGGTGGGGCTACGACCCTTGGTGCGTCCGGCTGCTGAGTCGGCCGCGGGACAGACGCAGTCCATCAGCCGCGAACATAGTATTACGGTGAGCGCCAATGGCCTGTTGACAGTGACGGGGGGGAAGTGGACAACCTACCGGGCCATGGCTGAAGACGTGCTGGAACGCTGTCAGCAGTCCGGCCTGCTGGGGCCCTTGCCGGCCTGTCGAACGCAGGACCAGCGTCTGGTGGGCGCTTCCTATGTGGGGGATCGGCGCGTTTTGGGCCGTACGCCCGGCTTGGATGCCTATGGCAGCGAGGCCGATTGGGTGCAGACGCTGCCGGGAGCCGATCAGGATCTGGCTCCTGGTTTGAGCGTCGCCATGGTGCGCTTTGCCTGTCGCTTTGAATATGCCCGGACGGTTGAGGATGTGCTGGCCCGTCGTTCGCGTCTTTTGTTTCTGGACGCACGTCTGGCGCAGTCGATCGCCCCGGCGGTGGCGGCGATTATGCTGGAAGAAACAGGGCGTTCGCCGGAATTGGATGCCTTTTTGCAGTTGGCCGAGCAATACGCCACGGTGCCCACGTCATAAGCGCCTGTTCTGCTGCTGACAGGCCCTTGCCTGAGAGAACGTCAATGAAAAAAGAGCCTTGCTGACCAAGGCTCTTTTTTATGCCGGCTTGCCGGGGCATCAATCAAAAAAGGTGCGGGCGGTTTCAAAGCGTTTGGCGAAATAGGGATTATCAAGTGAATCAATCCGTACCCGCCCCCCACTGGAGGGGGCGTTGATGAACTGTTGCTTGCCGATATAAATGCCTACATGTGAGTTGGGTGTGCCCAGCGTGTTGAAAAACACCAGATCACCGGGGCGCAGTTGTGCCCGGCTGACGCGACGGGCAACGCTGGCCTGATCGCGGGTGCGGCGCGGAATGGGGGAGCTCGATTCCTGGCTAAAGACATAGTGCACCAGTCCGCTGCAATCAAAACCCGTGGAGGGTTCACGGCCTCCGTAACGGTAGGGCGTCTCCAGCAGGGTCAGCGCCGACAGGACGACGGCCGAGCGACGCTGATTATCCAGGCTGATGGATTGCCCCGTAGGGAGACGGGACGAGGGGCTATGGGCGCATGCCGCCAGCACCAAACTCAGGCATAAGGCGAACAGACGTTGCGTAAAAGCAGCAGGAACCATGGGCTGTTACAAAACGGATGAGGGCGCAGCGGGCAGGGGGGCTACTCGCAGATTATCCGATATTTCGTCGCTTTTTAGGCCAAGCCTGAGAGGGATCGTCGAAATATGCATTAATTAATGACCAATATCTGCAACAAAACATATTTTTGATACAAGCGTTTTGATTTTTGTCATGTTACATCTAGTTTATATCTACAACATTAAGTGAGCATCTGATAATATTCTGCTGTGCCTTGATGCATTTATTGCATATATACGACGTTTTCTATGTTTTAAGAGCATTTATAGACAGTGTGTGTCAGAAGCGTCGATAATGTAAAAAATATATTCACGCAATAGATTGCCAGGCATGATACATATTTATGTAACTTTATATGTTTTAAATGTGTTTTGTTACAAGAAACTAGCTGATTAACAGATTTACAAGGATGGCTGACATGCCCGTATCGGAAAATTCGCTGCTGAATGATATTCAGGAAGTCAATTTGTCGTACTTGTTACTCGCGCAGCGTCTGCTGCGGGAGAATTTTTCGGCAGGTATGTTCCGTTTGGGCTTCGACACCGATGTGGCAGAGACTTTGTTGCGTCTGTCACCGGCCCAACTGGTCAAACTGGCCAGCTCCAGCTCGTTGATTTGCGGCTTTCGCTTCAACGACTACGACCTGCTCACCACGTTGACGCAGAATGTGCTGGGAGGGGTATTGCAGCAGGCTCACTCCACCATTCTCCTGTCCCAGCGGGCGACGGCAGAACAGGCTGGCTGAGCCAGTCCCGAACTTATTACATCAAGAACTATGGCTATAAAAAGCGTCGCCAAAGAGGCCCAGGAAATTGGGCTTGCTTCCGACATGATTGAGCTGGGGGCGCGCTTGCAGGTTCTGCAAGCAGAAACATCGTTAAGTTACGACCGGCTGGCCCGTTTGTACCGCGAAGTCAAAGGCTGCTCGCCGCCTAAAGGCATGCTGCCTTTTTCGGTTGACTGGTTCATGACCTGGCTGCCCAATATTCATTCCAGTCTGTTCTACAGCATTTACCAGTTCATGGCCTTGCATACGCCTTGCGACAAAAGCCGTGCGCTGGTCGAGGCGTATCGCCTGTATCTGGAGCAGTCTTCGGCAGGTCGTCTGGATGTGGGGCCAGATGAAGAACCGGTGCTGAGCTTCACCCGCGCCTGGATGCTGTTGCGCTTTTTTGATAGTGGCCTGTTGCAGTTGTCCCAATGCGAGCGCTGCAAGGGGGGGTTTGTGGCCCATGCGCACGATCCCGAAGCCGGCTTTATTTGCGCTATTTGTCGCCCGCCTCCGCGAGCTGGCAAGACGCGTGCCAGCAAGGCGCGCAGCACAGCGAAATCGCCTGCCGGCAAAAGTCGAAAATCCGACTCGACCAGAGAGCCGCAAGCCGGGGTCTCGGGGCACGTCGCCGTTCAGGCAGACGTGCCCGTTTAGTAATAGCTTTTGTCGTCAGTATGCAGCAAAGCCGGATGGATGCTGGTTTTTGATGTGGATCTGATACCAATCTGAATGTGTCAAGGCAACCGGAAGCGTTGATCTAGGCTGGAAAAAGGCCGTTAACGTGTCGTTTTAGCCCGGTTGCTTGCCGCCATCATTAGCAGCGTGTATTTGAAGAAGGCGTATCCGTGCTTATTATCCTTGGATATATCATTGTTTTCGTCTCCGTTTTCGGGAGCTTTGTAGGGCTGGGCGGGCATTTGGGTGCGCTCTACCAGCCTTTTGAATTACTGCTGATTGGTGGCGCGGCCCTGGGGGCCTATTTTGCGTCCAACAGTGGCAAGTCCATCAAGCTGCTGGCCAAAGCCTTGCCGATTGCCTTTCGCAGCAGCCCCTACAACAAGCAGTTGTACATGCAGTTGATGGGCATGCTGTCCGTACTGCTGAACAAGGCTCGTCGCGATGGCATGATGTCCATCGAGGCCGATATCGAAAACCCTGAACAAAGTCCCATCTTCGCCGATTACCCCAATGTGGTGAAAGATCCGGCCTTGATGAACTTTGTGTCCGATTACTTGCGTTTGATGATCAGCGGCAATATGAGCTCGTTTGAGATCGAAACCCTGATGGATCAGGACATTGAAACCCACCAGCACGAGCGCAATGTGCCCGCGCGCGCCTTGCGAGAGGTCTCCGATGCCTTGCCCGCCTTCGGGATTGTGGCGGCAGTGCTTGGCGTGGTGAAAGCCCTGGCATCGGTGGATCAGCCGCCTGCTGTGTTGGCCGATCTGATCTCCAAGGCCATGGTCGGGACGTTTCTGGGTATTTTGCTCGCTTATGGTTTTGTGGCTCCTTTGGCCGCGACCATCGAACGCCGCACTTCGGATTCGGTCAAGGTGCTTGAGTGCATCAAGGTGACCTTGCTGGCCAACCTGAACGGCTATCCTCCCCAGTTGGCGGTGGAGTTTGGTCGCAAGGTGCTGTTTTCCTCCGATCGCCCTTCGTTCCAGGAACTGGAAGAGCATGTCCGTCAGGCCCGTTCGGGTGGCGGTCGCAAAGCCTAAGCGGATGCGTTCATGAGCAATCACAAGGATCGCGTGGTCATCCGTCGCAAGAAGATGGCCCATGCCGAACACCATGGCGGCAGCTGGAAAATTGCCTATGCCGACTTCATGACGGCGATGATGGCCTTTTTCCTGGTGATGTGGATTCTTTCGCTGGTTCCCAAGCAGGACTTGAAGGAAATCGCCGATTATTTTCGCATGCCCTTGATGGATGCGATCTCCGGCGGTTATCAGGCCGACTATTCACGCAGTGTGATTCCAGGCGGTCAGCCCAGTCTGGTTCCCAACCCCCATTCTGGAGTCAACTCCAGCCAGGCGGCAGACGACCGTCAGGATGTCGAGCGTCTGGAAGATTTGAAGTCCGCTCTGGAGGAGTTGATCCGCATCGATCCGGTCTTGAGCGAGTTTCGTCCGCAATTGCTGCTGGACATGACTCAGGACGGTTTGCGCATTCAGATCATTGACCGCCAAAGCCGCCCCATGTTTTCCACAGGCAGTGCGCATGTGCAGATCTATATGCGGGCGATTTTGCGCTCGCTTAGCGCCCCGCTCAACGAAATGCCCAACCGCATTCTGATTTCCGGTCATACCGATTCGCTGCCTTACGCCAGTGGCGAGCGCCTCTACAGCAACTGGGAACTGTCCGCTGATCGGGCCAATGCGGCTCGCCAGGAGCTGGTGGCCGGCGGTCTGGCCGAGGCCAAGGTCAAGCAGGTGCTGGGTTTGGCCGATACTGTCAGCCTGGTTAAAGATAACCCCGCCGCAGCCGTAAATCGGCGTATCAGCCTGCTCGTGCTCAATAGCCGGGCGGAACGACGCATGGACGAGCAGGCGGCAAGTGGTTCGCAAGAGTTTGATTTGCGCGAAGCCATGCAGGAGACCGACGGGCCAATCAGTATTCATATTCCCGGTTTGCCTGCCATGCCTTCTGCTTTGCCGGTAGTGCCTTAGGACCTGTTTTCAGGCCCGGATGGCCCACGGGTTTGGGCTGTGCTTTTTGTTTTGTTGTTCTAAGCCATAACCAAGAAGGAAGTGTTCATGAGCTCCGGCGTGGATCTGAGTCAGTTTTACGAAACCTTTTTCGATGAAGCCGATGAGTTGCTGGCGGACATGGAGCGCTTGCTGCTGGAGCTGGATCTGGATGAGCCAGATCGTGACCAGCTCAATGCCATCTTTCGGGCCGCGCACTCCATCAAGGGTGGGGCGGGCACGTTTGGCTGTTTCGGTCAGTTGGCTGAGACGACTCATTTACTCGAAAATCTGCTCGATCTGGTCCGTAATGGCGAGATGCAATTGCGCAAGGACATGATTGACCTCTTTCTGGAAACCAAGGACGTGCTAACCGGACAAGTCAATGCCTACCGCGAGGAACAGGAGCCTGACGAGGAAGCCTACACTCGCATCTGCGCGCAGTTAAGGCAACTGGCCCTGGAACAAAAGGGCATTCTGGCAACGGACACGAAAGGCGCAGAAGCGATTTTGCAAGCTGAAGCCGAAGCAGAGCCCGAGCCGGAACCGGCCGCCAATACGGAAGGCTTGCCGCTGTGGGTGTCCATGGGGCCGGTCTCGGATAAGGATGCCGAGGCCTTGCAACAGGAAATGGAGTTGATGGGCACCATCGTCCATCAAACTCGCGAAGGTGATCGCCTGGATATCTGGGTGGAAACCACGGGTTCGGCTGACGATATCCTGGCCGTGTGCTGCTTTATTCTGAATGCCGATCAGGTGTCGGTAAAACCGGCCGCCGCGCCTGGGCAAGCGGTGACGTCTGCGTCCACTGCGGCACCCGCCGTGGTTCCCGCGGCTGCAGTGGTTGTCGAGCCTGCAGCCCCCGCTGTCGCGCCGGCCGCTCCGGCGCCCGCAGCGGCTCCGGTTGCCGCTGAGCCTGAGAAAACGGCAACGACGGTTCCTGCTGCTCCCAAAGCGGCCGACAAACCCGCCAAGGCGGCAGCACCCAAGGAGTCCGGCACCATTCGTGTGGGCGTGGAGAAGGTCGACCAGATCATCAATCTGGTGGGCGAACTGGTCATCACGCAAGCCATGTTGGTGCAGACGGCCTCTACGCTGGACCCGGTGGTGCACGACCGCTTGCTCAACGGCATCGAGCAGCTCGAGCGCAATGCGCGTGATCTGCAAGAGTCGGTCATGTCCATTCGCATGATGCCCATGGACTATGTGTTCAGCCGCTTTCCGCGCGTGGTGCGTGAAAGTGCCGCACGCATGAACAAGAAGATTCGTCTGGTCACCAAGGGGCAGGCCACCGAGCTGGACAAGAGCCTGATCGAACGCATTATCGACCCGCTGACTCACCTGGTGCGCAATAGTATCGACCACGGCATTGAAATGCCCGAGGATCGGCTGGCAGCGGGCAAGGAAGAAGAGGGCGTGCTGACCTTGTCAGCCCAGCATCAGGGTGGCCACATCATTATTGAAGTGGTGGATGATGGTGCCGGCCTGAACCGCGAACGTATTCTGAAGAAAGCCATGTCCTCGGGCCTGCCGGTAACCGAGAGCATGCCGGACGACGAAGTCTGGCAACTGATCTTTGCCCCCGGTTTTTCCACCGCCGACAAGGTTACGGAAATTTCCGGGCGTGGCGTAGGCATGGACGTGGTGCGACGCAATATTCAAAGCATGGGTGGCCATGTGCAGCTGTACTCGCGTGCGGGCAAGGGAACGACCACCCGTATTGTTCTGCCGCTGACGCTGGCGATTCTGGACGGCATGTCGGTACAGGTGGGCAATGAAGTGTTCATCCTGCCGCTGGCTCATGTAACCGAATCCATGCAGCCTACTGAAGAGCAGTTGCGCCGCGTAACCGATACCGATCACGTCATGTTTGTGCGTGGCGAGTATCTGCCCCTGATTTCCTTGCGTGACATCTTCTCGGTTGAGGGGGCCGAGACCGATGTGACGCGCGCGATTGCCGTTATCTTGCAGGCTGAAGACATGCGCTTTGCCTTGCTGGTCGATCACCTGATCGGGCAGCATCAAGTCGTGGTCAAGAACCTGGAAGCCAACTATAGAAAAATTCCGGGTATTTCCGCTGCCACCATTTTGGGCGATGGCAGCGTAGCCCTGATTGTTGATGTTTTTGCCTTGCAACGTCTGGCGCGGGACCCCGCCTCGACGTGGGCCTGATTATTCGGAGATCTTTATGTCCAACGACTTTACTTCCCACTCCGAAGCTGCCGAGGCTGGCGGCAAGGAGTATCTGGTATTTACTCTGGGCGACCAGGAATACGGCATCGATATTCTGAAAGTTCAGGAAATACGCGGCTACGACTCTCAGACCGTAACGCGTATTGCCAACGTGCCCAACTTCATCAAGGGTGTCACCAATCTGCGCGGTGTGATTGTGCCTATCGCCGACTTGCGGGTGCGCTTTAACATGGAGCGGGTGGAGTACGACCACCAGACCGTGGTGGTGATTCTGAATCTGCACG
Organism: Alcaligenes sp. HNGD-HTN06; assembly: GCF_049932565.1. NCBI lineage: Bacteria > Pseudomonadati > Pseudomonadota > Betaproteobacteria > Burkholderiales > Alcaligenaceae > Alcaligenes > Alcaligenes sp. HNGD-HTN06. The sequence goes on from NZ_CP187782.1 coordinate 1,192,738, forward strand.
ACCGCGTAGCAGGTGTGGTGGTGGATGGGGTCTCGGACGTGCTGGTTTTGCAGTCGTCCCAGATCAGTGCCGCCCCCAGCTTTGGCACAGCTTTCTCGACCGAGTACCTGACCGGGATCGGCACGCTGGGTGAACGCATGCTGATTTTGGTGGATATTGAAAAACTCATGACCAGCGAAGAGATGGCACTGGTCGATAGCGCGGTGGCCTGATCACCCGAGTCTGCAAAGACTTGCAAAGCGGGGCCTGTTGAGCAGGTCCTTCAAGGATTGTTCGGGTCGGGGGAGGCGTCACAAGCGCCTCTGATGTTCTGATCTACTCTAGACAAGGTGCTTGCGATGCTGGATGGATTACGTTTGGCCAATCTGAAGGTGCGGACCAGTCTGATTCTGGTACTGGTGTTTTTTCTGGCAATGCTGGTGGCGGGCGCGGCTTTGGGGATTTTGTCCCTGCGTGCCAATAACGGTGCGCTGCAAAGCATCGTGGTCAACCAGCGGGTAGGCTCGGCCATGTATCAGGCGATCGAGCACTACAAAGAGACCCAAACCCTGATTGGACGAGCGGCCATCAGCTATGTGGTCAGCAACGATCTGCAAAACCAGGACCTGATGGCCGAGTGGAGCGATGCGGCGCCTGAAACCTCAGCGATCAGTTCGGCAACCCGTGATGCGCTGGAGGCGACACGCAAGCAGTTCGAGCGTGCCCAGGAAGCGTTTTTTGAGTATCAGGGCGTGGCCACGCAGCTGGAAGGCACCAATGACTACTATCAGCGTGTAGATGCGGCATTCATGTCGCTGATGCAAGGCGGGGTGCTGCCTTTGATTGCCTATCTGGAGCAGGGCGATATTGCGGGTTTTCGCAGTTATGTCGCCACGACCACCAAGTTCCTGGAAGAAGATCTGTACAGCGCCTTGAACTCCTTGCAAGAGGCTCAGCAGCGCTCGATTGATACCCAGTACCAGAAAGAGAACGAGCAATACAACCTGGTAATCCGTCTGGTCGGACTGGCCATGGTGCTGTGTCTGTTTATTTCCCTGGCGGTGTATGTGTTCTTGAATCGCATGGTGCTGCGTCCCCTGCGTCAGGCTGGGGAACATTTTGACCGGATTGCCAGTGGTGACCTGACTCAGCGTGTAGAGGTCAAGTCCACCAATGAGATCGGCGTGCTCTACGATGCGGTCCGCCGTATGCAAAACAGCCTGCAGTCGATGGTGCAGACCGTGCGCCAGGGGGTGGAGGAGATTACCTTTGGCTCACATGAGATTTATGTGGGCAATACGGATCTGAGCAGTCGCACGGAAGAGCAGGCTGCCTCCTTGCAGGAGACGGCGGCCAGCATGGAGCAGTTGGCCAGTACGGTTCGCCAGAACTCCGATAATGCCCAGCAGGCCGACAAGGTTGCCAAGAACGCATCGGAAGTGGCGCTGCGTGGCGGTCAGGCGGTCTCTACCGTGGTGCAGACCATGGAGGATCTGTCTGCCAGTTCGGGGCAGATCGCGCAGATCGTGAACGTGATTGACGGCATTGCTTTCCAGACCAATATCCTGGCCTTGAACGCTGCCGTGGAAGCAGCGCGCGCCGGCGAGCAGGGCAAGGGTTTTGCCGTGGTGGCCGGGGAAGTGCGTAGCTTGGCGCAGCGCAGTGCGCAGGCCGCCCGCGAGATCAAGGGTTTGATCGAGCAGTCGCTGGCCAAGGTCAAGGAAGGGACCCGCCAGGTGGATGAGGCGGGCAAGGTGGTGATGGAAGTGGTCAGTTCGGTACAGAGCGTGACCACCATCATGGCAGAAATTTCTTCCGCCTCGAACGAGCAGTCCGAGGGGATTGAGCAGGTAAACCGGGCGGTTGCACAAATGGATGTGGTTGTGCAGCAAAACGCGGCTCTGGTGGAGCAGGCGAGCGCAGCGGCCGGGTCTTTGCAGGATCAGGCCACCCGTCTGTCCGATGCGGTGTCGGCGTTCAAGGTGAGCGCGCACGACATTATTGATGATCCGTTTGAGTCGTCCGGACCGGAGCGTTTGCGTTCCACCGAGCGTCTGTCGACGGGGCCTTTTAGCGGGACCTTGGCCAGCCTGTAGCGATATGAGCACATCTGTGGAACCTTTTGTTTATACATTGCCCTCGATCCCGCAAGCCTCGAGGGCCGACTGTGAGCGAGCCGCGCGCTTGCTCAAGTCGTATGCGGGCATCATCTTAGGTACCCACAAAGAAGACATGGTGGCCCGCACGTTGGGCATGCGCAGCCAAGGTGCGGGGTTGCGGGAAGTGCGTCAGTACCTGGACGTTCTGGAGCAGGACACGCACAGCCAGGAATGGCAGGATTTTGTTAACGCTTTCACCATCAATCACACTGCGTTTTTTCGCGAGCAGCATCACTTCGATATTCTGGGCAAATTTGTCAGCACACGCGGCAAGCCGCTGGATATCTGGTGCAGTGCGGCCTCGACCGGCGAGGAGGCATATTCGATTGCCATGACTGTGCGCGAGCACTGCCCCTCGCCTGATGTCAACGTGTCCATCCTGGCCAGCGATATTGACTCGGCTGCCCTGGACAAGGCCCGGCAGGGGGTCTACACCCTGGAGCGCATCCAGCCTGTGCCCGATCTCTGGTTGCCCCGCTATTTTCAGCGCGGCGTGGGCGCGCGCAAAGGGCTGGCACGGGTTAAGCCCGTGTTGCGCAACATGGTGGAGTTCGAGGAGTTCAACCTGGTGGGGCCAACCTGGCCCTCGTCCAGTCGTTTTGATGTGATCTTCTGTCGAAACACCATGATTTATTTTGATCGGGATGACCAGACGCGCATTCTGGAGCGATTTGCCGCCGTGACCAAACCGGGCGGCCTGCTGTTTGTCGGGCATTCGGAGAATTTCTCTTACCTGACCAAGGCATTTCGCCTGCTTGGTCAGACGGTATATGTCCGCAATTAGGGCCTGACCGCCTCTTGCCAAGCGCCAGGCTCTGTCGGCGCTTGAAATCGGGATTATGAGTAGCATGAAGAAAATTCGAGTTTTGTGTGTAGACGATTCCGCCCTGGTGCGCAGCCTGATGGTGGAAATTATCAACAGTCATGCGGATATGGAAGTGGTGGCGGTAGCCCCGGACCCGCTGGTGGCGCGCGAGCTGATCAAAGAACACAATCCAGATGTCCTGACGCTGGATGTGGAGATGCCTCGCATGGACGGCCTGGATTTTCTGGAGCGCCTGATGCGCTTGCGTCCGATGCCGGTCGTGATGGTCTCTTCGCTGACCGAGCGCAATTCGGATGTCACCTTGCGTGCACTGGAGCTGGGCGCCGTGGACTTTGTGACCAAGCCCAAGCTGGGCCTGCGCGATGGCCTGCTCGATTACTCGGACCTGATTGCCGACAAGATCCGTGCGGCCTCCATTGCCCGTCCGCGCCGTGCTGTTCCGGCCGTGCCAGGCGCGGCCCCGGCGCGCCGCCTGACGCATAATTTTTCAACGACTGAAAAACTGATCATGATTGGCGCCTCCACGGGTGGCACGGAAGCCATCCGCCAAGTGCTTGAGCCCTTGCCGGCCAATTGTCCGGCCATCATGATTACCCAACATATGCCTGCCGGTTTCACACGCTCGTTTGTGAACCGACTCGATGGCTTGTGCTCCATGCAGGTACATGAGGCTGAGGACGGTCAACGCGTGCTGCCCGGCCACGTGTATCTGGCGCCAGGCGGGGTCGCTCACATGAAGCTGGCCCGTTCAGGGGCCAATTATGTGGTCAAGCTGGTCGATAGCGAACCGGTCAATCGTCATCGGCCTTCAGTCGATGTCCTGTTTCACTCTGCCGCCGAGCTGGCCGGACGCAATGCCGTGGGGGTGATTCTGACCGGCATGGGCAAGGATGGCGCACAAGGCCTGCTGGCCATGAGACAGGCAGGAGCCTTGACCTTTGCCCAGGATGAGGCAACCAGTGTGGTCTTTGGCATGCCGCGTGAAGCCTTGCAAATTGGCGCAACGGATATCGCCTTGCCGTTGGGGCAGATCAGCGAACGAATTCTAGCCAGTGTGGGGGCCTTTGGGCACCGTGTATAAACGGGCCTGAACGCACTGGCATGCTACTCATTTGGAGAATGTAAATGGTACAAAAAAATATAAAGATTCTCGTCGTCGATGACTTTCCTACCATGCGCCGGATCATCAAGAACCTGCTCAAGGATCTGGGATACGAGAATGTGGATGAAGCTGAAGATGGCCAGATGGGCCTGGAGAAATTGCGTAATGGCAATTTTGAGTTTGTGGTCTCGGACTGGAACATGCCCAATCTGGACGGGCTGGAGATGCTCAAACAGATTCGCGCTGATGCCAACCTGGCTTCGTTGCCGGTGCTCATGGTGACGGCTGAAGCCAAGAAAGAAAACATTATTGCCGCCGCCCAGGCAGGGGCCAATGGCTATGTGGTCAAACCCTTTACCGCCGCAACGCTGGAAGAGAAGCTGAACAAGATCTTCGAGAAAATGGGCGGTTAATACGGAGTACGTCATGGACCCACAGCAAACACCGACTCATCCTGATTCCCAAAGCGTACCGGTTGATCTGGTCTACCGCATCGCCAATCTGACCCGCCTGCTGCGGGAAAGCATGCGCGAACTGGGTCTGGATCAAGCCATCAAAGATGCCGCGCACGCGATTCCGGATGCCCGCGATCGTCTGCACTATGTGGCTCGCATGACCGAGCAAGCCGCCAACCGGGTGCTCAATGCTGCCGAGCAGGTGCGTCCTTTGCAAGAGTCTTTGCAAGCCGACGCCCAGGCGCTCGATGTGGAATGGGAACAATGGTTTGAGCAGCCCCTGGACCAGGATCAGGCCCGCGAGCTGGTCAAGCGCACGCGTGGCTTTTTGCGCGATGTGCCCGTCAAGGCCCAGCAGACCCAGGACAACCTGCTGGAGATCATCATGGCCCAGGATTTTCAGGATCTGACCGGGCAGGTGATCACGCGCATGCTGGGCGTGGTCGGCACCATCGAGACCGAGCTGGTCCAGGTGCTGGTCGACAATGTGCCCACGGAAAAACGCGAAGAAACTCAAAGCCTTATCAATGGTCCAGTGGTCTCGCCGGTGGCCTCGGAAGTGGTCACCAGCCAGGATCAGGTGGACGATTTGCTGGCCAATCTGGGCTTTTGAACCTGTCCCTTCGAGACGGCTTGTGTCGACATTAAAAAGGCGCTGCGCACTGCAGCGCCTTTTTGCTTGTGGGGAACAGCCTGCTTTTATCGGGCTTTCTCCGCGCTATCAGAGCGGCGGTGCTCTTTTAGAATGACCCCGCGACCTGTAGTGCGAGCGCGACATTTGTGCTGGGCGCCTGATTCATTCCTTCAATTCCTGCGTCTTGGCAGTCCATGGCAGAAGACAGCGATCTCGAAAAAACAGAACCGGCCTCGCCCCGGCGCCTGGAAAAGGCGCGGGAAGAAGGGCAGGTGGCCCGTTCCAGAGAGCTGACCACGTTTTTGATGCTGCTGGCCGGCATTGGTGGAATCTGGGTTGGGGCTGCGTATCTGTATGAAACCTTCGGCGGTATCGTGCGGCGCAGCGTCTGGTTCGATCCCCGTGTCGCCCATGACCCCAATGCCATGGTGGTCCAGGCGGCGGGGCTGGCTGGCGAAGCACTCAAGGGGCTGGCGCCCTTGTTTGCACTGCTGGTGCTTGTCGCGATACTGGCCTCCATTGCACTGGGTGGGATGAGTTTTAGCGGCAAGGCGCTGCAACCCAAGTTCGAGCGCATGAATCCGGCCAAGGGCATCAAGCGCATGTTTTCCATGCAAACGGTGATTGAACTGATCAAGACCCTGGCCAAAGCGGGTCTGGTCGGCTCCGTGGCGGTCTATGTCATCTGGACCGAGCGCGAGCAGATGACAGCACTGATGTATGTGCATCCCACAGCGGCCATCGCCACGGGAATGACCTTGATCATCAAGTGTTGCGCCCTGATTGCCGCCAGCCTGCTGGTGATTGTGTTGATTGACGCGCCCTGGCAGCTGTTTAGCTTTTATAAGAAGCTGCGCATGTCGCGTCAGGACGTAAAGGAAGAACATAAGGAAAGTGAGGGCGATCCGCATGTCAAAGGGCGCATCCGGCAGCAGCAGCGGTCCATGGCGCGTTCGCGCATGATGTCCCAGGTGCCGGGCGCCGATGTGGTGGTCACCAACCCCACGCATTATGCGGTCGCGCTGAAGTACCAGGATGGCAAAGGTGGCGCGCCACGCGTGGTGGCCAAAGGAACGGGCCTGATCGCCGCCAAGATTCGCGGGCTGGCGGCAGAGCATAAGGTGGCGATGCTGGAAGCACCCGCGCTGGCGCGAGCCTTGTATTTCAATGTTGAGCTGGAGCGTGAGATTCCTGTGGGCCTGTACTCGGCGGTGGCCGAGGTGCTGGCCTGGGTCTATCAGCTTCGTAACTGGAACAGGGGGCAGGGCGAACGTCCGATCATGCCCACCCGACTGAACGTGCCCACGGGCATGGATGAAGGTCCACTGCGTTCGCGCAAACATTAAAAGCAATGAACAATTTTTTTGCCTTATTGAAACAAAACGGGGGACAACACGCCCGGCTTCTCGCCGGCCCGGTGCTGATTCTCATGGTGATGGCCATGATGATTCTGCCCTTGCCGCCGTTTCTGCTGGACCTGCTGTTTACCTTTAATATCGCCCTGGCCGTCATGATCTTGCTGGTGGCCATGTTCACCAAAAAGCCCTTGGATTTTGCGGCTTTTCCGGCGGTGCTGCTGTTTGCCACCTTGTTGCGTCTGGCCCTGAACGTGGCCTCCACGCGGGTGGTGCTGATGAACGGTCATAAAGGACCGGATGCGGCGGGGCAGGTGATTGAGGCTTTTGGTCACTTTCTGGTCGGCGGCAATTTTGCCGTGGGTCTGATCGTGTTCGTGATTCTGGTCATCATCAACTTTGTGGTGATTACCAAGGGTGCGGGCCGTATTGCCGAAGTGGGAGCCCGCTTTACCCTGGATGCCCTGCCGGGCAAGCAAATGGCCATTGATGCGGATCTGAATGCCGGTCTGATTGGCGAGGAAGATGCGCGACGTCGCCGGGCGGAAGTCTCGCAGGAGGCCGAGTTCTACGGTTCCATGGACGGTGCGAGCAAGTTTGTGCGCGGTGATGCGGTGGCCGGTCTGCTGATCATGGTCATCAACGTCATCGGCGGTCTGATTATCGGCGTGCTGCAGCACGGCCTGTCTTTCTCGGAAGCCGGCCATGTGTATACCTTGCTCACCATTGGTGACGGGCTGGTCGCGCAGATTCCCGCCCTGATTATCTCCACAGCGGCCGGGGTCGTGGTCTCGCGGGTGGCCACTGATGAGGATGTGGGCCAGCAGATGGTCAACCAGCTTTTCCGCAATCCCATGGTGCTGTATATCACTGCCGGGATTCTGGGCTTGATGGGTTTGATTCCCGGCATGCCCAATCTGGTGTTTCTGTTGTTGGCGGCCATTCTGGGAGCGGGGGCCTGGCTGATGCAGAAACATCAGGCAGAACAGGCACAGCAGACCAGTGAACCCAATGATGAGGTCTTGGCGGCAGCCGATTCAGCGGCCAGCGAAGCCAGCTGGAATGATGTGTCCATGGTCGACCCCTTGGGGCTGGAAGTGGGCTATCGCCTGATCTCGCTGGTGGACCACGCTCAAAATGGCGAGTTGCTGCACCGTATCCGCAGTTTGCGTAAGAAGTTTGCGCAGGAAGTGGGCTTTTTGCCGCCCGTCGTTCATATCCGGGACAACCTCGAACTCAAGCCCAATGATTACCGCATTTTGTTGGCCGGTGTGGAGATCGGGCGCGGTACCGCCACGCCGGGCCAGTGGCTGGCCATCGATCCTGGCGGTGTCACCATGAAGCTGCCGGGCACCCCGACCAGCGATCCGGCCTTTGGTCTGCCCGCTGTGTGGGTTGACGTGAGTATGCGTGAACAGGCCCAGATTGCGGGCTATACCGTGGTCGATGCCAGCACGGTGATTGCCACGCACATCAATCATTTACTGCATCGCCACGGGGCTGAATTGCTGGGCCGTCAGGAAGTGCAGCAACTGCTCGACCATGTGGGGCGCGAGGCTCCCAAGCTGGTCGAGGATTTTGTGCCCCAGACCCTGTCTCTTAGCCTTTTGCTCAAGGTCTTGCGAGGTCTGCTCGCGGAAGATGTGCCGATTCGCGATATGCGCAGCATTGTGGAGACTTTGGCCGAACATGCGCCGCGCATTCTGGCTCCCGGTGCCGTCCAGCCCGGGCAAGAGGCAGGCGAGCTTCTGGCCGTTTTGCGGGTGGCACTTGGCCGGGCCATCGTACAACAGTGGTTCCCCGGCGAGGGCGAACTGCGCGTGATTGGCTTGGATGCGCGTCTGGAGCGTGTCATGACGCAGGCCTTGACCAGCAGCGGCGCTCTGGAGCCCGGTCTGGCCGAGTCGGTGCTGACCGATACCATGCGGGCCGCCCAGTTCCAGGAAGAGCATGGCGACCCACCCGTGCTGGTTGTGCCGCCCATTTTGCGGGCGACCCTGTCTCGTTTCCTGCGTCACCACATTCCCCAGTTGGGTGTCTTGTCTAACGCTGAAATTCCTGAAGAACGCATCCTTCGGGTCACCACCATTATTGGTCAGTCTGAATGAATATAAGTCGCTTTTTTGGCAGTACCAGTCGTGAGGCCATGCGTCAGGTGCGCCTTGCTTTAGGTCCGGATGCATTGATTGTGTCCAACCGTCGAGTCAATGGCGGGGTGGAAATTCTGGCCACGGATTCCAGCTCGGTTCCCGGTGCTACGGCCGAGCGTGCGCCCATGCCCACGGGCACGGCGCATCAGGCAGCGGGCATACGTCAGCAGGACATGGCTGCGCCACCGGCTGCCGACAATGTGATGGGGGCAATCGGTGCGTTGCGCGGTGCCTTGGAAGGCCGGATGGATGATCTGGTCTGGAGCCATCAGATGCGCCGCTCTCCGGTTGCGGTCAATCTGTTCCAGAGCCTGTTGTCGCAGGGTTTTAGCACCGCGTTATTGCGCGCGCTGCTCAAGCGCCTGCCGCCCGAGCTGGGCGCGCGTGCTGCCTTGCAGTGGGTGCGTACCGAACTGGAAACCCATTTGCCCGTGTTGCGGGCTGAGGATTCCCTGTGGCAGCCGGGGCTGGCCCTGGCGCTGGTCGGTCCTACGGGGGTGGGCAAGACCACCACGCTGGCAAAGCTGGCGGCCCGCGCCGTACGTCGTTTCGGCCCGGATAAAGTGGTTTTGCTGACCACGGACACCTATCGGATTGGTGCTCATGAACAATTAAAGATTTATGGCGACCTCATGCGAGTGGCCGTACATATTGTTCAGGATGTGGCGCAGTTGCGCAGCGTGATGCTGGGCGTGCGGCCCGATCAGGTGATCCTGATCGACAATATGGGGATCAGCCAGCGGGATCGCTATGTGCGCGAACAGGCCGCTTTGCTGGCAGGTGCCGGTCGCCGCGTACAGCGCCTGCTGGTGCTTAACGCCGCCAGCCAGGGGGATACCTTGGATGAGGTGGCCCGCAGCTATACCCAGGACGGCGGCACGCCGTTGAGCGGCTGCATCATCTCCAAAGTGGATGAGGCCATCAAGCTGGGTGCTCCCCTGGATACAGCCATTCGTTTCAAATTGCCAATCCATTATGTGTCCAATGGCCAGAAAGTGCCCGAGGACTTGCGCTTTATGAGTGCGGGTGAACTGGTCGATTCTGCCTTGCAGGTTCGCGAAAGTCAGCGCCCTCTGTATGCGGCCAGCTCTGGCGACCTGGCCGCCTTGCTGGAAAGTGGCGGGCAGTCCGCTCAGGAGCATCAGGCCGAGGAAGAGCGCCGGGCGCGTGTCTTGCCGCGTCTTTTGTCTGCTGCCTCGGCGGGTGGCCCCGTCGGCCTGGAGCAGGCACGGCGTGCCGCCGCTGATCTGGACGAGCGATTGGCCTGCGCCGAAGCTTATGACTTTTGGCGTGACTTGCACGCCCCTCATGCTGCTGTGCAGGATGGGGCGGCTGCACAACGAGCCGAAGGCTTGATGCGCGCCGCGTGTCAGGAAGTGAGCGAATGCGATGTGTCTCGTTTGCTGGTGATCCACGCAGATCATCAGCCTGCAGGCAGTCAGGAGCAGTGTTCGTTCAGTTTCCTGTTCAGCCCCAAAGGTCAGGCTCTCAGCGTTCCCTACTATCAGCGTCAGACACCGTCACAGTGGTCGGATGTACGTGGGGTGCGCAGCATGGAACGGCCCAGTCCCACACAAGCGCTTAATCAGGCCATGCAGGTTTTGAACACCCAGGCCCAGCCTGTGAATCTGCTGCATATTTTTGAAGGCGGATCGCCCACCATGTGGCGTCAGTGGGCCGACATGCCTGCAGACTGGCTGGCGCTGATCCCCGGCGCGACCTCCCTGTGGCACAAGGACGGTAAAACCACGCCGAATGCCCTGAGCAAACAGTTGGCCTTTCATGCCATTCCCGATCTGGCTGCTCGCCTGCACCTTGAAACACTGGGCCGGGTCAGGCTCAGTGAAATCGCGCTGTGGTATGCCGTTGAGCCGGTGCAGTTGCGCCAGCGTCAGGGCGAGCCTGTTCATCTGGATCTAATTGTGCTGCGTACCGTACGTCGGCATGATGGCAAGGTGTTGAAGACCCGTTTTGCGCTCATGCATCAACATGCAGGTGCCGAGCCGATCGCTCCGGCCAGTCTGGCCTGCTACATGATGCTGCGTAGCGAAGTGCAGGAAATGGCACGCTTGTTCAACACCGTGCGCGGCATTTTGCCAGCCAGCCACTCTGAGTTTGAAGAAGAACTTCATCTGCTGGCAGCCGCCCAGTTAACGCTGGCCTGCTGGGACTTGCTGCAGGCCCCCGACAACCGTGGTGTGCGGCAACTGAGTGCCCGCCTGCTGGGCAAACCGGGGCTGAAGTCCAGTCAGTCGGTCGATGCGCTGGTGAAGATGCTGGTGTTGAAAGAAGCGATGAGTTAAGTCCAGCCGTCCAGCCCTGTGTAAAAGCCTGCCAAACGGCAGGTTTTTTTTATGTTTAGCGTCGTCGCAGATGGCCGGGCGCTCAGTTAGATGCGTTGTGATGATGCTCGGGCAGCTCGTTGCGCCGCCAGAGCGCATGATGCATGAGCAGTTCCTGCCTTGTGCAGGAAGCGCTGGCACACTGTAACTTGTCTTTGGGGGAGGTGGAGTTTGCCCTGACCGGACGTTCGCAGGCTGTCAGGGCGAGGTGTCAGACTTTCAGACTTAAAGAGGACTGCGTATTTTGCGTCTTGCCCGACGCATCGTAGAACGTATTGCGGCCCGTGAAGGCTTCTAGCGCATCCAGGTTTTGCTGGGTGTCGGCCAGAAAAGTATCAACCAAAATGCGATTGTTGTCGCTGGCGTTGCGCACTTTTTGGCTCAGCTCGATCAGTTGCTCCAGCTCGTGTTCCAGCTCGTCCTGTTCGGCAGCGTAGCGCAGGCCCTGATTGCTGTTTTCCAGTCCGCGTGCTTGCAGCAGCTGGGCGCGGCTCCGCTCCAGTTGCTCAATGCGTTCGAGCACCTGGTACTTGCTCAAGGTGATCTGGGCCAGTTCCTGAGGCTCAAAGCGACGCAGCAGCAAGGTATTTTCTTCGACCAGCAACTGCTCGAAATCCAGCAGGGCTTGGTGTTGATCGGCAAGGCAGGTTTGCAAAGGCATGGCCGTTTGGGGTGAGTTACTTGAGAAGATCGCGCACGGAGGCGATCAGGGAGTCGGCAATCCGGCTGGTGTCAATTTTGAGCTCGCCGGCGGCAATAGCCTGGCGCAAGGCCTGGACTTTTTTCATGTCCACATCGGCGCTGCTGTCTTGCAGCGAATTGAGCTGGCGGGCTGCGGCGCTGAAATCCACTTCGTTGGTGCTGGTGCTGTTGTATGCCTGGCGTGCACGACTGGGAGCCGTGCTGCGTTCTGCGGCAGAGGTTTCAGCAAGAGGTGTCTTGAGGGAGGAGGGGCTGATCTTCACGTTTTTCTCCGTGCGGCCTGTTCTTTGCGTTGATCTTGTAACGGCGCTCTGGACGCAAACTTTAGCATGCTCATCGGATTTCGTTCAGAGAATGACCTGGACCGTGGAGGCATCCAGGACAGTGGCCGAAATGATTTGCCCTGAACTGGCCTTGATCTGAATTTGGGTGCCCGGTGCTCCGCTTTGCAGAGCCTGACCCTCTCCACTGGCGACAAAGCCCATGCCGCGTGCAATGGTGCGAACCATTTGGCCGCGTGTTACCGATTGTGGATCGCGTAGCGCCGAGGCTCGTATCGCATTGCCCAACGGGATGCGCTGGCTGGCGACATAGCCGATGATCCGCTCCGGATCAATGACCACGCCATTGGCCAGCGCCAGCAAGTCCCCCTCGCGCTCGACCAGATCATCTTGCTGAATGGTCTCGCCTGGGTTGATACGCCGGCTGCTCACGTAATAGCTGCCCTGGATCGATAGCGTAGCGCCTATCGACGTGCTCCAGCTGTGCGGGCTCAGGCAGCGCACGCCCACGCTCATGCGCGAGCGCAGGCGTTGGCCGCTGGGCAGGAAGATCTGGTTTTGGGCGCAGGCCGGCATAGTGTCAAGGCGCGAGGTATCCAGCGTGATCGTGGCGACACCAGGATACATCTGCGCCTGTTTATGTAAAAACTCCTGCGCCTGCTCCTGCATGGCTTGCACACTGAGTACGTTGGCCGGCTCCTGGGCGCGCGCAGTCACGCTCGCCCCCAGGGCGAACAGACATACGCAAAGCAGGAGTCTATACAAGGTCATGGCTGAATTTTACGGGCTCAGCCGCCGGGTCAAGAGCTGAACTGGCCGATAAATTGCGTTTTGTTCCCGGGTTTGTGATGCCGTGCCTCTGGCTACCATTCTGTCATGTCGGTGAAAAGGCGTGCGCGCGTTCACTGTATTTTGAACTTGAACACAGAATATTGGCTTGACTCCATGATTGATCGCATCGGTGAGCACCTGAAGTTTTACCAGACGGCACTGGCTGTGCGCCAACAGCGCCAAGAGGTTCTGGCCTCCAATATTGCCAACGCCGACACGCCCAACTACAAGGCACGGGATATGGACTTTACGGCCACCCTGAAAGCTGCTTTAGGGGGGCAGGGCCAGATGGCATTGCCCAATACCAGCCTGTCCCTGACATCGGTCCGTCACATACCCGCCCAGGCCAGCCGTCCGCCCAGCACGGACGAGCTGCTCTACCGCGTCCCCGTACAACCATCTTTGGATGGCAATACGGTTGAGATGGACGTCGAGCGCATGCAGTTTGCCGATAACACCTTGCACTATCAAAGCACCATCAACCTGGCGTCCCAGCGTTTGAAAGGCTTGATGGCAGCCTTGCAACAGTAATAGCGAGTCTTCATGTCCAGTTTCAGTATTTTCCAGATTGCCGGCTCTGCCCTGACAGCGCAGTCCCAACGCATGAACGTGTCGGCCAGCAACCTGGCTAACGCCGACAGCGTGGTCGGGCCCGATGGTCAGCCATACAAGGCTCGCCAGGTCGTGTTTCAGATGACTCCGCAGGGCAACAGTCCTGTCGGTGGCGTGCAGGTGCTGGGGGTGCAGGAAAGCAATGCGCCGGGTCGATTGCAGTACGACCCCGGCAATCCCTATGCCGATGCCCAAGGTTATGTGACCTTGCCCAATGTGGATGTGGTGGCCGAGACCGTCAATATGCTGGCCGCGTCGCGCTCCTATCAGGCCAATGTAGAGGTGGTGAACACCTCCAAAAACCTGATGTTGCGCACCCTGACCATTGGCCAGTAAACCGGTTTACGCAAAGAGAGAGCATGAGCACAGTCACCAACGATCGCAGTGCCCTGGACCCCACCGCTGGGGCGATGGCCGGGATGGATGCCCGTAACAAAAGCGCCATGGCCGAAACGGAAGACCGTTTCCTGACCATGCTGATTACACAGCTGCGCAATCAGGACCCACTTAACCCCATGGACAATGCCCAGGTCACCAGCCAGATGGCACAAATGTCCACGGTGGCCGGGATTCAGCAATTGAACAATACCTTGCTGGCCGTGGCCGGACAGATGGATGTCAGCCAGTCCATGCAGGCTGCCAACCTGATTGGCAAGCAGGTGCTGGTGCCAGGTGCGAAAGTGTCCCTGGGCACGAGTCCGGACGGCGAGAAAGTTGCCATGCCTTTTGGGATTGACCTGGTCAGTGGCAGCAGTACCACCTTGGTGCATATCAAAGACAGCAGTGGCAAGGTGGTGCGCGAGTACGAGCTGGGGCCCAAAGAGGCCGGGGTGTATTCGCTGAGCTGGGATGGCCTGGACAACCAGGGCTCCCCGCTGGCCGACGGTTCCTACACCGTCAGTGTGTTGGCCAGCAATGATGGCACGGCGGTGACAGCCAGCCCATTGACGCACGGCAAGGTCGATAGTGTGGCTTATACCTCCAGCGGCCTGATGCTGGATCTGGGTCTGGCAGGTTCATTCTCCCTGCTGGATATACGCAAAATTATGTAAGCGTTGCTGGCCTCTTGAGCGCGCTGGGCCAACACGACATTAAAAGGAAATTTCATGAGCTTCGGACAAGGATTGAGCGGCCTGAACGCCGCCTCCCAGAACCTGGATTCTATCGGTAACAATATCGCCAACTCGGGAACGGTTGGCTATAAAGCGTCGAGTGTGCAGTTCGCGGACGTTTACGCGAACTCGCGCGTCGGTCTGGGCGTGCAAGTATCGCGCGTCAGCCAGCGCTTTTCGGTGGGTAACATCAGCTCCTCGGGCAATATGTTTGACATGGCCATTGACGGTGCCAATGGCCTGTTCCGTCTGGAGCAAAGCAACGGTGCCGTGCTGTTTTCGCGCAATGGCCAGTTCTATCCCGACAAGGCAGGCTATTTGGTGAATGCCCAGGGCCACTACCTGACTGGCTATGGCGTGGGCAGCAGCCAGCTTGAGCGCTTGCAGGTGCCATCGGCAAACGTGCCGCCCAAAGCCACGACGTCCCTGGATTTCAAGCCCAACCTGCCCGGTGGTGCCGAAGCAATTCCAGCCCAGGATGCCAATGGCAATCCCATCAATATCTTTGACCCCAAAGACAGCACCACCTACAGCGAATCGTTTAGCTACTCCGTTTACGACTCTCTGGGCAACAGTCACGAAATCTCTCAGTACTTTGTCAAGCGGCCTGCCAATGCGGGCGGTGAAAGTGTATGGGACGTGTACTACATGGAAGGCAGCACGCCTTTGTCGCCCGCCAAAGCGACACTGACTTTTAACGGTGCCGGGGTGCTGACCAGCCCGACCCCTGCAACGGTCAACCTGACCTTGGCCAACCCCGGCGGCAATGCCTCCCCGGCCGACGACCTGGTCTTTGATGTGCGCTATACCGGCACGACCCAGTTCGGTGGCGAGTTTGCCAAAGGCAAGCCTTACCAGGATGGCTACGCCACCGGTGAATACGCTGGCATGAACATCGACAAGGACGGCACCATGGTGGCGTCCTACACCAACGGCGTCACTCAACGTCTGGGTTCGCTGGTTCTGGCCGACTTTAGCAACTTGCAAGGCCTTAGCCCCGTGGGCGGCAACGCCTGGGCAGAGACCGGCGCGTCGGGTCAACCCATTCTAGGCCGTCCTGGCGAGAACGGGCTGGCCACGATCAAGGGTCAGGCCGTGGAAGACTCCAATGTGGACATGGGTCAGGAACTGGTCAATATGATCATTGCCCAGCGCACCTATCAGGCCAATGCCCAGACCATCAAGACACAGGATCAGGTTCTGCAAACCCTGGTCAACCTGCGTTAAGAGCTGTCATGGATCGCCTGATTTATACCGCCATGAATGGCGCTCAGCGCACGCTGGAGCAGCAAGACGTCATCACCAACAATCTGGCCAATGTGAACACGTCCGGTTTTCGCGAACAGCTCGCGTATTACCGCTCGGTGCCCGTTACCAGTGAGGACGGTGCGCAGACCCGTGTGGGTACCGCCACGGTGACGCCGGGCAGTCGTTTTCAACCGGGCACAATGGCCGAAACCGGCAATGCACTGGATGTGGCCATTGCAGGTCAGGGCTGGTTTGCCGTTCGTGCGCTTGATGGCCAGGAGGCCTATACCCGGGCAGGCGATCTGGTCGTCAATGCCCAGAACCAGTTGGTGACGCAGTCCGGTTTGCCCGTGCTGAGCGCCGACGGTCAGGCGATCGAGATTCCCGATCGGGGAACCGTCACTTTTTCCAGCGACGGTCAGTTGACTGCCCTGGGAGCTGGCGACAATCCGCGCGACATTCAGGTGATGGGGCAGTTGAAAATGGTCAACCCGCCCGCCGCCGACCTGTTGCGGGGCCAGGATGGTTTGTTTCGTATGAGCAGCGGTGCACCGGCTCCCGCGGACCCGTCGGTGCGGATGGTGTCGGGCTTTATTGAAAAAAGCAACGTGAACCCGGCTGAAGCGATGGTGGCCATGATTGCCAATGCCCGTCGTTTTGAAACCCAGATGAAGGTCATCCAGGACGCCGGCGTACGCGAGGACCGGGCCAACTCTCTACTTTCATTTAATGGCTAAGCCTCGCGCATGACGCGAGCGCTAGCTTCAAGGATTACACACACATGATTCGCTCTCTGTGGATTGCCAAGACCGGTCTGGAAGCCCAGCAGACCAATATGGATGTCATTTCCAATAACTTGGCCAACGTCAATACCACCGGTTTCAAACGTACCCGTGCGGTGTTTGAAGACCTGATGTACCAAACCCTTCGTCAGCCTGGTGCTCAGGTCGGCGCTGCCAACCAGTTGCCTACGGGTCTGCAGATCGGTACGGGCGTGCGCACGGTGGCCACGGAGCGTATCCATAGTCAGGGCGATATGAAGCACACCGGCCACAATATGGACATCGCCATTCAGGGCAGTGGGTTTTTGCAAGTGGAAATGCCGGATGGCACCTTCGCCTATACGCGTGACGGCAGTTTGCAACGCGATCAGAATGGTCAGCTGGTGACAGCCGGCGGCTACCCCATTCAGCCTCCCATCAATATCCCGGATAACGCCCTGGAACTGACCATTGGGCGCGACGGGACCGTGTCGGTTACTCAGCCCGGTGCCGCGGGCGCCAGTGTGGAGGTGGGGCAACTGCAACTGAGCACCTTCGTCAACCCGGCCGGTTTGCAAAGCATGGGCGAGAACTTGTACATCGAAACCGATGCGTCGGGGGCCGCAAACTTTCTGCAGCCAGGTATGGATGGCGCAGGGCTGGTCATGCACAAGTACAACGAAACGTCCAACGTCAACGTGGCCGAGGAGCTGGTCAATATGATCAGTGCCCAGCGTGCCTACGAAATCAATAGCAAGGCCGTGTCCACCGCTGACCAGATGCTGGCTCGTCTGACGCAGCTGTAAACCTGAAGAGATCGTGACAATGTTCCAAGCTCTGTTGAGCCGTCTTGCCCTGTGTGCGCTGCTTGTCTTGTCCGGTTGCGCGCTGGTGCCCCCTGAAGATGTGGTCACCGGCCCCTTGACCGCGGCTCCGCCTCCCGCCATTCCAGCGGCTGTGGTGGCAAATGGCTCCATCTACCAGCCCTCGGCGTATGGCAACTATCCGCTGTTTGAGGACAGACGGCCCCGCAATGTGGGCGATATTGTCACCATCATGATTCAGGAGCGCACCAACGCTGCCAAGAATGTGTCGACCAACACGGACCGTACCGGTAGCGGCGGCTTGGACTTTACGGGTGTCCCGGCTTTCCTGCCCAATGAAATAGGCAGCAAGCAGAACTTTGAGGTGTCCGGCTCGAACAAGGCACAAGGCAAGGGCTCCAGCCGCGCCGACAATACGTTCAGCGGCACCTTGACCACGACGGTGGTGGGCGTGCTGCCCAACGGCAACCTGCAGGTCGCCGGGGAGAAGCAGATCGCCATCAACCGGGGCAGTGAACACATCCGCTTTTCCGGCGTTGTGGACCCGCGCTCCATTACCGGCAGCAATACGGTGTCGTCCACGCAGGTGGCCGATGCCCGTATCGAGTTTCGTAGCAAAGGGGTGATGGACGAAGTCCAGACCATGGGTTGGCTACAGCGTTTTTTCCTGAATATTTCCCCGTTCTGAGCCTTTTGCTTGCTATGGCATTTTCCATGAGTCGTACTCCTTTCTCTTCTTACCGCGACATGCTGCGGGCAGCCATGCTGGCAGCAGGCCTGTTGCTGGCTCCGCTCAGTCAGGCCGAGCGAATCAAGGATCTGGCGTCCATCCAGGGGGTGCGCGACAATCCGCTGATCGGTTACGGTCTGGTGGTGGGTCTGGACGGCAGTGGCGACCAGGTTCGCCAAGCGCCGTTTACGCAGCAAAGTCTGACCAATATGCTGTCGCAACTGGGGGTGACTATTCCCCAGGGCAGCAATATGCAGCTCAAGAACGTGGCGGCTGTGATGGTGACAGCCCGCCTGCCCGCCTTTGCCCGTCCTGGCCAGTCTGTGGACGTGGTGGTGTCCTCCATGGGGAACGCCAAGAGTCTGCGCGGCGGCACCTTGCTGATGACGCCCTTGAAAGGTGCGAACGGTCAGGTGTACGCGATCGCACAGGGTAACTTGCTGGTAGGCGGCGCCGGTGCCGAAGCCGGCGGTTCCAGTGTCCAGGTCAACCAGTTAAATGGCGGCACGATTCCTGGCGGTGCCACGGTCGAGCAAAGCGTGCCCACAACGTATGCGCGGGACGGGGTGATCAATCTGGAGATGAACACCTCGGACTTTGGGACCGCCCAGAACGTGGTGGCTGCCCTGAACAAACAGTTCGGTCCGTCCACGGCCACGGCGCTGGATGGGCGCCTGATTCAGGTACGGGGTCCATTGGACCCCCAGGCCCAGACTGCTTTTATTTCCCATGTGGAAAACCTGCAAGTAAATCTGCCGCCAGCGCGCGCACGGGTGGTTATCAATGCGCGTACGGGTTCGGTGGTCATGAATCGTACCGTCACCATTGATGAGGCCGCGATTGCCTATGGCAACTTGTCGGTGGTCATCAGCCGTCAACCGCAGGTCAGCCAGCCCGATACCCCGTTCGGTGGCGGCCAGACGGTCGTGGCTGACAGCACGCAGATTGAAATGCGCAGTGACAGTGGTTCGCTGCAACGCGTAAAGACCAGTGCCAATCTGGCCGATGTGGTGCGGGCGCTCAATGCCTTGGGCGCTACCCCTCAAGATTTGTTGTCCATTTTGCAGAACCTGAAAAGCGCGGGCGCTTTGCGGGCAGATCTGGAGATCATCTAATGACGGTGCAGTACTTTCCTCGTCCAGGAACGGGAACGCAGGTTTCAATTTTTGACCCGCAACAGTTGGCTCAGCTGCGTCGGCAAGCCGGGCAGGACGATCAGAATCAAGCGACTCAACTGCAAGTGGCCCGTCAGTTCGAGTCCCTGTTTATCCAGAATATTTTGAAGCAGGCGCGAGCCGCCAATCCTGAAGGCGGCATGTTTGATACCCAGTCCGTGCGCATGGCGCAAAGCCTGGGCGATGAGCAGTTGGCCCTGCAGTTGGCTGACCCGGGCATCGGATTGGCCAAGGCCTTGCAGGCTCAGATGAGCGGGCAAGACAGCGAGCCCTTTGGCGCTGCGTCCTATGACCCGGAAACCGCGTCTTCGCGTCGTGCGGATTTGCGCTCGCGCATGCCCAATGACCGCTCCATTGATGCGGCTTCCATTGCCGAACTGATCGACAAGCTCAGCAATAACAGCACGGTGCAGCGCGTGTACTCTTCGATTCAGGGGGCGCCCAACCACATCCGTCAGTTTGTAGACCGCATGAATACCGCAGCCAAAGTGGCCGCAGAAGACAGTGGTGTCCCCGCCAAGCTGATCCTGAGTCAGGCGGCCTTGGAGTCGGGCTGGGGCAAACGTGAAATCATGCATGCCGACGGTTCCACCAGCCACAATTTGTTTGGGATCAAGGCCACCCCCTCCTGGAAAGGAAAAACGGTAGAGGTCATGACCACCGAATACCAAAACGGTGTGGCCCGGAAGATGACGCAAACCTTTCGTGCCTATGACTCTTATGCCGAGTCCTTTGCCGACTACGCGCGTCTGATCGGCAATAACAAGCGCTATGAAAGCGTCAAGCACGCCGCAACGCCGCAAGAGGCTGCGCAGCGTATTCAGGATGCAGGCTACGCCACGGATCCTTCTTACGCCAAAAAACTGATTGCCATCATGGCCTACTTTGATGGTGGCAAGTCTTAATTATTGTTACAGGTCTAAATAATGCACCAAGGTGGTCGTTAAAAAGCAGCATGTTCATTTTTCGCCTTGGACACAACGGGCCGGGCAGGACAGAAAGGATTTGATATGAATCTCGCCAACCTTGGTATTACCGGCTTGTATGCCGCTCAAAAGCGCATGCAGGTGACGGGCCACAATATTAATAATATCGATACCCCTGGCTATAACCGCCAATCGGTTCTGGTTGAGACGGCTGGTTCGGTAGGAGGCAGTGCCGGTTATTACGGCCGCGGTGTGCAGGTCGTGACGGTGCAGCGCTCCTACGACAATTTTCTGTATCAACAGCTGGTGCGTTCCCAGACCGCCGGAGCGGCTCTGGTCAGCTACGGCACCGAAATTGCCCAGCTGGACAATCTGTTCTCGGATCGTACGGTCGGTGTCAGCCCCGCCTTGCAGAATTTCTTTGACGGGCTGGAAGCGGTTGCCTCGCAGCCTGCCGATCCTTCGGCACGCCAGGAACTGTTGGGCCGCGCCGAAAGTCTGGCCACCCAGATTCGTGACGCCACCTCCTACATGAACCGCGTGAACGAGAACATCAACACGCAGGTTGGAACCACGGTTACCCAGATCAACAGCTATCTGGAGCGGATCGACAACGTCAATAAGCAGATTGCGGCTGCCAAGGGAACCACGCCCGGGCACGAGCCCAATGATCTGCTGGACCAGCGCGAACAGTTGGTGGCCGAACTGGGACAACTGATTGACGTTCGCACCGTCGAGCAGGACGGGCGCTTGAGCGTGACCACCGCAGGTGGCCAGATGTTGTTGGGTGGCGAGCGGGTCTATCCCTTGCATGCGGTGCGTTCCGCAGAAAACCCTGAGCGGTTTGTGGTCGGGTTTACGTCTGCCCTGAACGTGGACGGCAAGATGGTGGTGACCGAGTTTCGTGAAGGCGCGATCAAAGGCGGCACGCTCGGTGGCCTGCTGCAGTTCCGTCAGGAAAGTCTGGAGCCCGCCATCAGCGCCCTGGGGCGTCTGGCCGTGGGCCTGGCCCACACCGTGAACGATATTCACCGTCAAGGCATTGACTTGAAGGGGGAGGCGGGCAAAGACATATTCAGCGTCAGTGGCCCCAAAGTCGTGGCCAATGGCACCAATCCCGTCAGCAGTGGCGTACCCGGTGTGTCCTTCTACAAGGACCCGATTGATCCGGCTGATCCCAGCAAGGGTTACACCCAACCCGTGGACAAGCTGACCGGCGATAACTACCGGATCGAGCGTGTGGACGGACGCTTTCAGTTGCGCAATCTGAGCAGCAACGACATTACGCCCCTCAATGGTCCGGACCAGGACGGCGGCATTACGCGGGTGGATGGCCTGGAAATCGACGTGTCCAGCCTGAAGACCCAGTCGCAGGATGGGGATTCCTGGCTGGTTCAGCCTACCGCCACCGCTGGCAGCAATTTACAGGTGGAGATCAAGCGTCCCCAGGATATTGCCGCGGCCAACCCGGATACCGGCTCGGCCAATGGCACGATCGCTCAGAAACTGGCGGATCTGCGCAATACCAAAGTGTTGGCGGACGGCTCCCTGAGCCTGAATGACTCCTTTGGCCAGATCGTGAACCGGATTGCGGTGCAAACGCAGCAAAACGGCACCGCGGCCAAGGCGCAACTCAAGCTGATCGAGCAGAACTATGCCGCTCAGCAGGCCTTGTCGGGCGTTAACAAGGATGAGGAATACATCATGCTCCAGCGTTTTCAGGAACAGTATCAGGCGGCCGCCCGTTTGATTGATGTCAGCTCCCAGATGTTTGACACCCTGTTGGGCCTGCGTACGTAAGTACGGCGATTCAGTCTTGAAATTGGAACCTTGCTATGCGTATTAGTTCTTCTCTTTTTTTTCAGACAGGCCTGAACTCGATCAACAAGCAGCAGTCCGATCTGATGCGTGTTTTTCAGCAGATGGGCTCGCAAAAGCGGATGATCACCCCCTCGGATGATCCTTTGGCGTCGGCCCAGACCATCAATCTGGCGCAGTCGCAGGCCATGGACAAGCGCTATGGTGAAAACCGCGAAGTGGCCATGCGTTCGCTGGGTGAGGAAGAAAACCTGCTCAATGCCGTCAACCTGCAGTTGCAGGGCGTGCAAACCCGTTTGGTGGAAGCTTCCACGGGCACCATGTCGGATGCCGATCGCAGCACCTTGGCTACCGTGATCGAAAGTGCGCTGGATACCCTGTTTGGCTTTGCCAACACCAAGGATGGTTCGGGCCAGTATCTGTTCTCCGGGGCTAAAGGGACGACTCAGGCGTTTGAGCGGACGGGAAACACCTTTACCTACACGGGTGACACCAACAGCCGTGATATTCAGGTTGAGCAAACCCGCCAGATGGACTCGGCCGATCATGGTCGCACCATCTTCGAGCGGGCCAACCCCGGATCGACAGCCTACTTCACCCAGGCCAACGCCAACAGTGGCTCGGCTGTGCTCAGCGCCCCCAACGGCAACTCGTCCTTGCCTGGCGCGCAGGCCAATTACACCATCCGATTTACCTCGGAAACGGATTACGACATCGAGGTGAACGGGGCGGTGGTCAGTCAAGGTGTGCTGGATGAGAACGAGCGTCAGCGCATCAGCCTGCCTGGCGGGGTCAGCGTGCAGATCGAAGGCAAGCCCGCCGTAGGCGACAGCTTTGCCATCAGTTCGGTGGACAGCACCAGCCCGGCTGACATGAATATGTTCAACACCTTGCAGTCGGTGGTGGACGCCTTGCGCAAGCCTGTCAGTGGGGACCCGGTTGCCCAGGCCGAGTTTCGCAACGCGATGAACTCAGCCATACAGCGTATCGGGGAGAACTTCGACAATGTGCAGACCGTAATTTCGTCGGTCGGTACGCGCATGAATGAAATTGAAGCGCTCAGCGCCAATGGGGCTGCCCGAGCCCTTAATTACACCAATGAGCTCTCGCGTCTGGAAGATCTGAATATTTTTGATGCGTCCACTCAGTTGGAGCTGCGCAAGGCTGCGCTGGAAATGTCGGCGATGGCATTTCAGACGATTCAGAGCATGAGCCTGTTCAATTTGAATCGCTAGGACGCTGTTCCTTTTTTGGGTGGTTTTTCCTTAACCGGCAGTCAAGCACCACGTGCGGGAATCTTCTATGCTTTTTAAGAATTTGAGTCTAAGGGTCGGCATGACCTTTTGTATTGCTGCTCTGATGGCATTGACAGTGGCCATGGCAGCCTGGGCGCTGTATTACTTTCATGGTCTGTTGGCCCTGGGCTCCGGTGACGCGGTGTTGCGCACCTTGCAGGAGCAGCAGAGCACCTTCAACATTGTCTTGACCGTCGTGCTGGTGCTGGCCGTGTTGTTGGGGCTGGCGGCCATCAGCTACTTTCTCCGTCGGGTGGTGCGTCCCTTGGGTGACTTTGCGGCGTACTTTGATGCCATTGCCAAAGGCGACCTGACCCAACGTATCCATGTTCTGACCTCCAACGAAATCGGTGACTTGTTCGAGTCGCTGGGTCGCATGCAGGAGTCCCTGGTCAAGACCACCACGGCGGTGCGTCTGGGACTGGAGGAGATTCATGCCGGCGCACAGGAAATTGCCCAGGGCAACACCAATATCAGCAGTCGTACCGAAGAGCAGGCTGCTTCCTTGCAGCAGACGGCTGCCAGCATGGAACAATTGGCTGGGACCGTTCGCCAAAATGCCGATAACGCCCAGCAAGCCAATCAGTTGGCCGCGACCGCCTCGGATGTAGCACATCGTGGGGGGAGCGCCGTCAATGAAGTGGTAGCCACCATGCAGGGGATTTCGGCCAGTTCCAACAAGATCTCCGATATTGTGGGCGTGATTGACAGCATTGCTTTCCAGACCAATATTCTGGCCCTGAACGCGGCGGTTGAAGCGGCTCGTGCGGGTGAGCAGGGCAAGGGTTTTGCCGTGGTGGCCGCTGAAGTCCGCGCTCTGGCACAACGCAGTGCGCAGGCCGCGCGTGAAATCACGGCCCTGATCGAGGATTCGGTGCGTAAGGTCACGGAAGGTTCCTCGCAGGTGGAACGCGCGGGCGCCACTATGCAGGAAATTGTGGATTCCGTGCGTCGTGTCACCGACATCATGGGTGAGATCACGGCCGCAACGATTGAGCAGTCCTCCGGTATCGATCAGGTGAATCGCGCTGTCTCGCAGATGGATGAGACGACGCAGTACAACGCCCGTCTGGTGGAGCAGGCCGCTCTGGCTTCCTCGGGGCTGAGCGAGCAGGTCACCAAGGTCAACCAGGCGATCGCGTTCTTTCGCTCGCCGGGCACGGAAGTGATCGACGTCAGCGCCCGCCGCGTCGCTAACCGTCGCAGTGCCAGTGCATCCTCATCGGACGCCGAGACACGTCGCACGCCATCCTTGAAAGGTGTGGCGAACGCTGCCAAACCTGCTGCGGGCGTGAGCAGGGGGCTGTCGGCTCCCGCCAAGACCTCGCCGCCTGCTGCCAAGGCCACCGCCGCTACTCAGGAAGATAGTCAGCGTCTGTTGCGTCCCGACTTGAGCGGCAAGCCTCACAGTGCCTCTTCGGACGATGATTGGGAGGAGTTCTAATGCCTTGCTCCCGACTGGGTATCTGGGTCGGGCGGGGCCGTAAGACACTGATCGGTTTGTGCTTGCTGACCCTGGCTGCTTGCGCCACCCAGGGCTCGTCTTTCAAGGCGTCGGGGCTGAATGATCTGGTCCTGGGCCAAAGCACGCGTGCTGACGCTGAGCAGTCCTTGCAAGGCCGTCCACACCAGGTCTACCGACAGCTCGACGGCAGTGAAATGGCCGTGTGGTTCCAGGGGACAACCCTGGCAACGGACGCGGTCTATTTTCGCCAGGAGTTGTGGCTTCAGTTTGATGCCCAGGGGCGTTTCCAGCATGTGGTCAAACGCAGCCATATTCCTTCCATGTACCGCGAGCAAGCGCGTAGCGCTACTACAGGCTCGGTCACGATTGAGCACCCTGGCACGGAGATGATTACCATCTTGCCGGTCAGCCACTAGAGTTTTCTTTGGATTTAGCAAATGCTGGGTATTGAAAGCAGTCTTCCGTCCGCGTCCCGCGCATCTAAACGTCGTTCCTCCAAATCGTTTCGTCCCAGCCTGAAGTCGGCGTCGGGCTTGAAGATCAGCACCATGCTGATGATTTGCATGGGATTGTTTTTGGTCCTGATTGTGGCGGTAGGGGGGCTGGCCGCCTATTACCTGCAGCAAAGTGGCGAGGCCTTGCGTACGATCAATCGTCAGGATCAGCGTGCCATGCAGATCCTGCAGTTGAACAACAATATGATGGAAGCCCGCGTCAGCTTGATGAGCGCGGCGCGCTTCTATCAGGAAGCCGGTATTGATGATGATCAGAACCTGCTGCAAAGTGCCGAGAACTCTGTCACGCTGGCCACGCAAAAGCTGGATGAGGTGCGCAAGGCCTTTGCCGATATTCGTGCCAATATGCCGACCGAGCCTGAGCTGCGCCGTTTGGCCATGGGACTGGTTGCGTCCTATCAGGCTTATCTGGATGACGGGATTGAACCCATGGTTCAGGCACTGGAAACCCGTGATTACAGTACCTTTTACTTTGTCAGCGAAGGTTTTGGCGTTTTGCGCGCTGCCACTTTCCAGTTCCGCATTGAGGAGCTGAGCAAGTTCTACAACGAGCAGACTGACGTGTTGCTGGAGCAGGCAGAACTGCAAACCCGTGTGGCCAATATCGTCATCGCCCTGGCCTTGTTGCTGGGTCTGGCCATTATTGTGGCCTTGCGACTGGTGCTGGGCCGCACCGCGTTGACCCCCTTGCGTGAAGCCGGTATGCATTTTGACCATATTGCCAACGGCGATCTGACCAAGAAAATTACCTACCGCTCGGCCAATGAGGTCGGGGTGTTGTATGACGCCATGCGTCGCATGCAACAAAGCCTGCAGGGGATCGTGCTGACCGTGCGCCAAGGTGTGGACGAGATCGCCTCGGGTTCTTCGCAGATTTTTGCCGGTAATACCGACTTGAGTTCCCGCACCGAGCAGCAAGCTGCCGCTTTGCAGGAAACGGCGGCCAGTCTTGAAGAATTGGCCAGTACGGTGCGTCAGAATGCCGACAATGCCCATCAGGCCGATCAGTTGGCGCATAACGCCGCCAAAGTGGCACAGCAGGGTGGTGAGTCGGTCGGCGCGGTCGTTCACACGATGAACCAGATTTCCGCTCGTTCCGGACAGGTAGCCGACATTGTTAACGTGATTGACGGTATTGCCTTCCAGACCAATATTCTGGCCTTGAACGCCGCGGTGGAAGCGGCTCGCGCGGGAGAGCAGGGCAAGGGCTTTGCCGTGGTGGCCGGAGAGGTGCGTAGCCTGGCACAGCGCAGCGCCCAGGCCGCCAAGGAAATCAAAGGTCTGATCGAAGCCTCGCAAAACGAAGTCCAGACCGGAACGCAGCAGGTGGCCAGTGCGGGCGACATCATTCAAGAGGTGGTGCGTGCGGTCAATAGCGTCACCACCTTGATGAGCGAGATTTCCTCGGCCTCGCAGGAGCAGACGGCCGGTATTGAGCAGATCAACACGGCAGTGGCTCAAATGGATGCTGTGGTGCAGCAAAACGCCTCGCTGGTCGAGGAGGCGGCGGCTGCGGCAGGCTCCTTGCAGGCACAATCCGAGACCCTGGCAGAGGCCGTGTCCCAGTTCAAGGTTCAGGAAGGGGATGTGATTGATATGGCCGAACGCGATTACGACCGGTTGCGCTAAGCCTTTTGGGGGAAAAAACGGGCGGGTGCCTATAGTTGAAATCCCCTAGAAAATCAGGGTCCGCGAGGGCGATGCTGCATGGCACAATAATTCTTTGTCCCTAGCCAGCAGAGACGCCCATGTCCTTCGCGATTCCCGGTGAATCCGTGGCCAAGACGGCGGTGCGCCAGAAAGCGCCCGGCATCTTGGCCTGGTTGATTGCTTACCCACCTTTTGATCAGATGCAGGCACAGCACTGCGATTACCTGATCGAACATAGTGAGCTCCGGTTTTTCTCGGCCGGGCAGGTGCTGTTGGAGCAGGGCGCGCGCGTCGATCAGCTCTATCTTGTTCGCCAGGGACAGATCGGCACCCAGGCGCACGGCGAAACCCAGGAGTATGTGGAAGGAGACCTGCTGCCAGTGCGTGAGCTGGTGTCCGGGCAAGCGCTGGAGAGC
Organism: Alcaligenes sp. HNGD-HTN06; assembly: GCF_049932565.1. Lineage (NCBI taxonomy): Bacteria > Pseudomonadati > Pseudomonadota > Betaproteobacteria > Burkholderiales > Alcaligenaceae > Alcaligenes > Alcaligenes sp. HNGD-HTN06. The sequence continues at coordinate 1,220,101 of NZ_CP187782.1, forward strand.
GCCTACCAGGTACAGGAAGACTGTTTCACCTTGTGTGTGGCCGGTGAGGCCGTTGCGCATCTGTTGAGCATCAGCGAACCGTTTCGGGATTATTGTCTCCGCGGCACCAGCAGTTTGCTGGCTTCGGTCTGGCGCAGCGCTCAGAAAAGCGCCAGTGCCGATCTGGGGGCCAGTTATACCTTGGACATGAGTCTGCAGTCCCTGACAGAACGGGGACTGCTCAGTTGTCTGCCTGATTGTCCGGTCGAGCAGGCCGTCAAAGACATGCACGAGCGGCAGGTCAGCAGCATGGTCGTGGTCAATGCCGATCAGCATCTGTTGGGGATCTTCACCTTGCGCGATCTGCGCCGTCTGGTGGCTGGAGGCCAATACGATCCAGGTCAGGCCATGTCGGAAATCATGACGCCGGACCCGGTCTGGCTTGCGCCTCAGGCTTCGGCGTTTGATGCGGCGCTGTTGATGGTCGAGCATCAGATCGGTCATGTCTGCCTGGTTCAGGATCATAAAGTGGTGGGCATGGTGTCCGAGCGCGATGTGTTCTCCTTGCAGCGCGTCGATCTGGTCCACCTGTCGCGTGCCTTGCGTTGCGCCCAGGATGTGTCCGGGCTGGTGCGCTTGCAAGCCGATATTGGCCGACTGGTCGATGCCATGCTGGCCCACGGTGCGCGCTCTGAGCAACTGACTGCCGTAATTACGCGTTTGAATGACCATACGGTTCAGCGCACGATCGAACTGTCTTTGCCCGGCTCGGGGCTGGATGGCATCGAGTTTTGCTGGCTGGCCTTTGGCAGCCAGGCCCGGGGTGAGCAGACCCGCCACACCGACCAGGATAATGGCATTTTATTTAGCGCCAGCTCGCCGGAGCAGGCCAACGCCTACCGGGCCTTGCTCCTGCCGTTTGCGCGTCGGGTCAACGAGGCTCTGGACCGTTGCGGCATGGCCTGGTGTACGGGCAATATCATGGCCAGCAACCCTGAGCTATGTCTTTCCGAAGCGGAATGGTTACATCGTTTTCAGATCATGATCGAGCGGCCGGCACCCGAGCAGTTGCTTGAGTCCACGATTTATTTTGACTGCCGGAGCATCTGGGGGCAGACCAGCCTGTTGCAACGTCTGCAGCGGCGCGTGCTGGGCATGGTGAACGATAATCCGGTGTTTCAGCGCATGCTGGCTCAAAGCACCTGTCAAACCCGCATTCCCAGTGGCAAAAAGCGCAGTCGTTTGGAGGCCTTGATGGGGCAGGGCGATGACAAGCTGGATATCAAGAAGCAGGCATTGGCCCCGATGGTGGATGTGTTGCGCGTGCTGGCGCTGGCCCACGGCTGTGAGTTGCCTTCGTCCATGGACCGGTTGGCGGTGTTGACCCAGCGTGGCGTCTTTAGCGCAGAGGAGTCGGAGGGCCTGCGCGAGGCCTACCGTTATTTGCAGTTGCTGCGTTTGCAACATCATCAGACGCAGTTGCAACAAGGCCAGGAGCCGGACAATCTGGTGCGTCTGGGCAGCTTGGGCGCACTGGATGCCCGTGTCTTGCGCGAGGCCTTGTCACAAGTGCGTCGTGCCCAGCGTATTCTGGCGTTCCGGTACCGCTTATGAAATTGCTCTCTTGGCTCCCCTGGCGACGCGCTTCCTTCGCCGCCCGTAGCCCCTCCCTGTCCTGGAGCGGGGTGGATGAGCTCACATGGGACGAAGCGGCATTTACCGTGTTGGACCTGGAAACCAGCGGGCTGGAACCCAAACGCCACCATATTGTGCAAATGGGCGCAGTACGACTGGAGCGGGGCTCGATTGCCCTGGGCAATGTGTGGGCCGGTCTGGTGCGCGCACACGGCGAACGCAGTCCAGAGAGTCTGCTGATTCATGAGATCAGTCCGCAGCTGCAGGAAAAAGGTGAACCCTTGCCGCAGCTCATGCGTGACTTTGCCCGTTATTCGGAAAACTCGGTCTGGGTCGCCTGGGATGCCGATTTTGATCTGGCATTTCTGGACCGTGCCTGGCCTCAGGCCGGTGTGCAACAGGCCCGGCCTCTGGCCCTGGATCTGGCTGAACTGGCAGCGTGTCTGCTGCCCGAATGGCGTGGTCGTCGACTGGGCCTGGATGATTGTCTGCGGTATTGTGGTCTGCCGGTCAGTGAGCGGCATGATGCCCTGGGAGACGCGTTGATCAGCGCCCAGTTGATGCAGTTGTTGATTGGACGTGCCAAACAAAAAGGTGTCCTGACGCTGGGCCAGGCCCGGCGTCTGATGCAGGCGCACAAGCAGCGCCAGGCCCATGCCTTTTAAGGGCCAGCCAGCCCGAGGGCAACCCGCATCATGGCTTCGTAGCCGGAGTTGAACAACTGGGCGAGAAAGGGCGTGGTTTGCGGGATCACCACGACCAGCAAGGTCAGGCCGATGGTCAGCGTAATCGGAAAACCCACCGCAAAAATAGTCAGCTGTTGGGCGGTACGGTTCAATATGCCGAAGGCCAGGTTAATGGTCAGAAGCACAATAATCAGCGGCAGGGCCAGCAGCATGCCTGACACCCACAACTCGCTGCTCCAGTCCAGCAATGCCCCCCAGCCATTGATGTTCAGGTCTGCACCGATGGGCAATACGTGGAACGTGCGCACCAGCACACCCAGCAAAAGCAGATGACCGTTCAGGGCCAGAAAAGTCAGCACCGCAATCACGTTCAGCAGCCGCGACAGCACGGCGGTATTGGCGCCCGTGGCCGGATCAAAGAAGGAGGCGAAGGACAGGCCCATCTGCAGCCCGATGAACTCGCCCGCTGTCTGTACCGCTGCGAATACGATACGCATGGTGAGCCCCAGCGCGACGCCGATAAACACTTGTTGCGCCGCAATCAGCAAAGCCTCGTACGAGGCGGTGGGCAGATCAGGCAGTGGGGGCAGCGAGGGCGCTACGATCAGAGCGAGGATAAAACCCAGCCCGATCTTGGCGCGTTTGGGAATGGCGGATTCACTGAAAAAAGGAACTGTCGCCAGTGTGGCCAGAATGCGGATGAACGGCCACAGAAAGGCGTTCAGCCAGGCATGGAGCTGGGCGGAGTTCAGGTCAAGCACGGTGCGCCTGGGGCCTGCGGGTCTGACAAGGCCGTGCGCCTTGCCAGACACATGGTGGTGGGCTCACGGCAGCCTCCTCGCTCCGGCCTGTCCTAATTGACCAGGCCGGGAATGCCGCGTAGCAGGCCCTGCATATAGTCGACCATATTGTTGATCAACCATGGGCCCAGCAGCACTACGGTAATGCCCATGGCCAGCAGCTTGGGGATGAACGACAACGTCATTTCATTGATCTGGGTGGCCGCCTGGAAGATACTGATGCCCAGACCCACGACCAGCACCACGATCAGCATGGGGCCGGCCATGGACAGAGCCAGTTTCAAGGCGGTATAGGTCATGGACATGACGGTTTCGGGAGTCATGGCGGTCCTTTATTGATAGAAGCTGCGGGCCAGCGAACCCAGCAGTAAATGCCAGCCGTCGGCCAGTACAAACAGCATGAGCTTAAAGGGCAGCGAAATGGTCACGGGCGGGACCATCATCATCCCTAAGGACATCAGCACGCTGGCAATGACCAGGTCGATGATCAGAAAGGGAATGAAGATCGTAAAACCGATCTGGAAAGCGGTTTTCAGTTCGCTGGTGACAAAGGCGGGCACCAGCACACGCAAGGGAACTTCTTCGGGCGTTTGCAGCTCGCCCACGCCCGCCATATCGCCAAACAATTTCAAGTCGGCTTCGCGGGTCTGATGCAGCATAAAGGTTTTCAGGGGCTGAGCGCCTTGCTCCAGGGCCGCCTCAAAGCTGATCTTGTTTTCCGACAGCGGCTTGTAGGCGTCCTGATACACCTGGTCAAACACCGGCGACATCACGAAGAAGGTCAGAAACAGAGCCAGACCCACCAGCACCGTATTGGGTGGCGCTGTCCCCGTGCCCATGGCATTGCGCAGCAGGCCCAACACGATAATGACACGGGTAAAGCCGGTCATCATCAGCAGGGCCGCCGGCAGAAAGGACATCATGGTCAGCATGGCCAGGGTCTGGATGCTGAGCGACCAGGTTTGCGAACCGTTCGGGCCCGCGGTGCTGGTGATGGCCGGAATGGCCTGCCCCACGGCCTGGGAAGGCAGGAACAGGCAGATCAGAGCCAGAAGCAGAGCGATACTGACGTGTGCTCGGGCAGGGGATGAAAATGCAGTCATGATGCGTTCAGCGGGGCGCACGGTGCTGGTCCAGATGGGTCTGGAAATCTGCCTCGGGGCTGGCAGACGCCTGTGTGTGCAACAGGCTGATCTGCTGGGGAGTGATGCCAATCAGAATTTCGCGCTCGTCAATCCGGATCAGGGCGACGCTGCTGCGCGGGCCCAGACGCCGGTTGTCCAGAATCTTGATGCGTTGCTGATTCTGATTCCTGAGCAGTCCGCCGCGGCGGGCCACCCAGGCTGCTGCCAGAATCAGGCCCACAACCAGCAGCAGGCTAAGCATGATTCTGACGAGCTGGGCTTGTTCCATGTTCTAGCGACGACCGTTCAGTCGCTGGATACGGTCCGAGGGCGTCACAATATCGGTGACGCGAATCCCGTACTTGTCGTCTACGACCACCACTTCACCCTGGGCGATGAGGTAGCCGTTCACATAAATATCCAGGGGCTCGCCGGCCAGGCCGTCCAGCTCCACGACCGAGCCCTGGCCCAGTTGCAGAATGTTCTTGATGGTCAGGCGGGTGCGACCCAGCTCTACCGACAGCTGGACGGGGATGTCCATAATCATGTCGATATCGGTGGTTGCCGTGTTCTGGGCCGGTTCCATGGGGGGGAACAGATTGCTGGCCGGGCTGGGTTCGTGCACCGGCGTAGCCGCGCTTTGCTCGGCCAGGGCCGAGGCCCAGTCATCTTCCAGGGGCTGTTCCAGACCTTGGGCCTGGGTGCTGCTTTGGGTGCCGGCCTGTTGCTCAGCCATCGCGGCTGCCCAGTCGTCCTCGGGCGCAGACCGGTCGTTAGGGTTGTGAGGGTCGCTCATAGGGACTTACCTTTAGTCAAATCGCTGTCGTTGGTGGCCAGGATGTTTTCTACCCGCAGGGAGTAACGGCCGCCGGAAGTGCCATACTGGCATTCCAGAACCGGCACCCCATCCACGTGGGCTTCAATTAGAGTGGGGATGTCAATGGGCAACACATCATTGACCTTGAGCTGAGTGAGCTCGGCAATGGTCATGTCGATATTGACAAAGTTGGCAATCAGCTCGACTTCGGCGCTGCGCACCTGGCGCGAGAGCTGCTGGGTCCAGCGCTGGTCGATGGCATCGGTGCCCTTGTCTTGCAAGGGGCGCGTCAACAGGTCGCGCACCGGCTCGATCATGGAGTAGGGCAGGCAGATGTTCAGATTGCCGCCTTGGGCGCCGAATTCAATATTGAACGAGGTCACCACCACGATATCGTTGCTGCTGCTGATGCTGGCAAACTTGGTGTGCATTTCCGAGCGCATGTACTCCGCCTCAAGCGGGTAGATCGACTCCCAGGCGCCGCAATAGCTCTCCAGGGTCAGGGTCAGCAAACGCTGGATAATGCGTTGTTCTGTGGTGGTGAAGTCGCGACCTTCCACACGCGTGTTGTAGCGGCCATGGCCACCAAACAGGCTGTCGATAATCAGAAAGACCAGGTTTGGGTCGTAGGTGAACAGCGACACGCCACGCAGGGGCTTTAAGGCAACCATGTTCAGGTTGCTGGGCACGGGCAGGTTGCGCTCGAAGTCCGAGTACTTCTGAATGCGAATGGAGCCGACGGTAATGTCGGCGTTGCGGCGCATGAAGCTGAGCATGGTCGAGCGCAGCCGACGGGCAAAGCGCTCGTTGATCAGCTCCAGCGTCTGCATGCGGTGGCGCACCACCCGATCTGGCGAGGTCAGGTCATAGGCCCGCACGCCAGAGAGGTTTTCATTCAGGGGCTTGGTGTCAGCGCCTTCGCCGGTAACACCGGCCAGCAGTGCATCGACTTCGTCTTGGGATAAGAAGCTCTGATACGACATTTATTGGATGACAAAGGCGGTGAACAGGACATCATTGATGTGCGGAACAGCAGGATTGGGCGGGTAGGGCTCTTTCAGGCCCGCGCTCAGCTGTGCAACCAAGGCTTGACGCCCTTCGGAAGTCTGGATGTAGGTGGGACGCTGTTCAGCCAGGATCTTGAGCACCCGGTCACGAACCATGGGCATGTACTCCACCAGCATGGCGCGCGAACCATCATCCTGAACGCGCAAGGTGATGCCCACATACAGAATGCGCGAGCGGCCATTCTCGTTCAGGGTGACGGTGAACGGGTCCAGCGGCGCAAAAATGGGCTTGGCGTTGATCTTGACGGCGGCAGGCTCGTCAGGGGCAGGAGCGGCTTCAACCGACTGGCCTTTTTCTGCCCAGGCCAACCACGCAGGCGGGCTGCTTTGTTGCCAGGAGTAGTACAGGGTTGCGCCCACGCTAGCGGCGATAATAAACAGAACCAGCAGACCGGTTTTCATCAGGCGTGCAAGTTTGGTGGGTGCTTTTCGGGCCATGTGATGTGAGCGATGTATTTTCTAGCGTATGACAAACAGACAAACGCATGTCTGGCCTGAGCCTGACTGCATGCCTGAGCTATTGTGCCGGAGGTCAGACAGGACAGGCCCGGCGAATAGACGCTGCTTTTCGAGCTTAATCATGCTTTTTGCCGGGCGGTCCGTGGGGCTGGGAGTCAGGCGAAGGTGTCAACCAGCGCATCCGGGTTCAGCGAGCGGGTAGCGCTGCGGTTCACCAAGAGGTTGGTCTCCTCTGGGGATGCCACCGTGTTCAGGCTGAAGGCGGCCTGCTCGCCCTGGCTGCCTTGGGCTGCCAATTGCTCGCGAAAGGCCTGATGCGAGGCGTGCTGGTCACCCACGTCCGCCTGGCCCAGAGTCAGGCCGTTTTCCGCGAACTGCTGTTGCAGTTGTTGCAGGGACTGCTCCAGGGCCTGACGCACTTGGGCGTGGGGTGAGGTAATCATGGCGTGGGCCATGCCGTCCTGCATCTGCAAAGTAATGCGCAGGGGGCCCAGTTCAGGCGGGTCCAGGCGGATATCAGCACTTTGAATGCTGCCTTGGGCTTGCTGGGCCAGTGTAATCATCTGGCGTCCCATGGCAGCGCCCCATTCAGGGGATTGAACCGGTGTGGCAATGGCCAGCGTCATTGCGCTGGGTAAGGCGGCGGAACTGTTAGCCGGGAGCGTGCCGGGCGTGGCGCTCAGTTGGGCCAGCAAGGACGCATCCAGAGCGGGCAGATTCAGGTTCACGCCTGCACGAGCATCCTCCGCCATGTGTCGACCCAGGGCCGCCAGAGACGCTGAAGCGTCATCCATCAGATGAGCTTGAGACGACGCTGTGCTCGCGACGAGCTTGGTGTTAAAGGCGGTGTCGCTTACGACGTGGGCCGCATTGACAGCCGCTTTGCGGACGGGGGTGGCAGCCAGCGGATTACTGTTCTCAAGGGATTTGGGCAAGGCCAGTTCAGCACTCAGGTCCACATCTGCTTGCGCCGCAGTGGTTTCCAAGGGGGGCGCCACGGCTGCGGCGCGGGTACTGCTCAGCTCGGCGGCCAGAGTCTGGCGCGTGTGGGCGGCGGTCACAGGTAGCGTGCGCTCTGTCTGCGCTGCTTTGATCTCGGTTTTGCTGTTCTTGATGGCTTGCACTTGCGACAGAATGGACAAGGCCATTGCGGGCAGGCCGCTATCGGCCGGTGCCTCGGTGTCCAGCTCCAGGTCGCTCTGATCGGCGATCATCAAGGCCGGGTCTGTGATCAGGGTGTCCAGCTCACTGGCCCCCGCTGGCCCGGCTACTGTCTCAGCCTGTTTGGGGCTGCGTGCGAGAGCCTGGGTGTGAGCGTGGTCCTGTCTGGCAGCGGTCCCTGTCTTGCCAGCCCCTTTGCCTTGCACGTGTTGCTGTTGCGTTTGCAGATGCTGGGCAAAGCCTTCGTCCTTGGGCGCGTGCGCAGCCGCAGGCCCGGCCGTAGGGGCGACGGGGGCCGAGGGTGCGGCAGGAGCCGCAGGTAAAACCGAAAGAGTGGGCGAAGTCATGGCGGCGCTTGTTTAATAGGCGGTCTGGCTGCGGGTAAAGAGACGAGCAGCGATTTCGTCGCTGTTTCGTTGTTCCATTCTTTGCTGCTGGACGTGTTGAGTCTGGAGACGACGATCGATCAGGGTTTCATAGGCTTTCAGGCGTTGCTGGTGGCCATACCAGATCTGTCGTCCCTGTTCCATCTTCTCTTCCAGCGCATGGATAACACTATTTTGCTGGGAAATGGCCTGGTCCAATGTCACGATAAAGCGGCGGAAATTGTGATAGTTCGCCATGGTTACCCCCGCCTGACCCACATTGAGCAGGCGCTGGGCATAGTCCTGTCGATAGGTTTGCAGCATTTCCAGTTGCGATTGGGCCGCATCGCGCTGCGTGCGCAGTTCCTGCAACTGACGGGCGGCGTCGTCAACCTGATTCTGACTGAGATCGACCAGCGTATGTAAGGAGGCGTTGGCTTTCATGCTTATTGCTCGCTATTTAAAACGGCATTCAACTCATCAAAGGCGCGTGGCATATCCACACGTTGCTGCATGCCCTGGCGCAGGTAGGCTTCTAGCCAAGGGTAGCGATCAATGGCCTGGTCAATGGCCGGGTCGTTGCCCCGGGTGTAGGCGCCCACCGCAATCAGGTCGCGGTTGCGTTGATAGCTGGAGAGCAGACCCTTGAAACGGTGCACCATCTTGACTTGCTCAGGGTCCACGATGCTGGGCATGACCCGCGAAATGGAGGCTTCAATATCAATGGCAGGGTAGTGGCCGGTTTCGGCCAGACTGCGCGACAGCACAATATGGCCGTCCAGGATTGCTCGGGCCGAGTCGGCAATCGGGTCCTGCTGGTCGTCGCCCTCGGTCAGCACGGTGTAAAACGCCGTGATTGAGCCGCAACGGCCCTGCGCATTCGGTTCGCCATTACCGGCGCGTTCCACCAGTGCGGGCAGTTTGGCAAATACCGAAGGGGGGTAGCCTTTGGTAGCGGGCGGCTCGCCGATCGCCAAGGCGATCTCGCGCTGCGCCATCGCATAGCGCGTCAGCGAGTCCATGATCAACAGGACATTTTTGCCCTCATCGCGAAAAAACTCGGCCAGACGGGTGGCATAGACCGCGCCTTGTAAACGTAGCAGGGGAGAGACGTCAGCCGGGGCAGCGACCACTACCGAGCGTTGCAGACCTTCCTCGCCCAGGTTGTGCTCAATGAATTCCTTGACTTCTCGGCCCCGTTCGCCAATCAGGCCGACGACAATAATGTCGGCCTGGGTGTAGCGCGCCATCATGCCCAGGAGCACACTCTTGCCTACACCGGAGCCGGCAAACAGCCCCATGCGCTGACCACGACCGACGGTGAGCAGACCATTGATGGCGCGCACGCCGACATCCAGCACCGTGTCGATCGGGCTGCGCTTGAGCGGGTTGGGTGTGGTGTGGCTGAGCGGGACGCAGGATTGGGCGTCGATCGGACCCAGGCCGTCCAGCGGGTTGCCGCTGCCGTCCACGACCCGGCCCAGCAGCCCCGGGCCAACCGGAACGTGGCGAGAGCGGGCCTGGGCAGGCAGCCTGTCGGGTTGATCGGAGTCGGGCAGGGGAACGGGGGGCTGCAGTTGGGCCTCGACGGGCACCACGCGTGCCCCTGGCGGCAGGCCTGAAATTTCGCTCAGGGGCATCAGGTACAGGGACCGGCCCTCAAAGCCCACAACCTCGGCTTCTGCCCAGATATTCTGGGCGGCAGACAGCTCCACTTTACAGGCGGCACCTACTGCCAGTTTCAAACCTGTGGCTTCCAGCACCAGACCGGTGGCGCGCACGACACGGCCGCTGCGCAAACTGGGCTCGATCGCTTGTACCCGTTGTTGCGCCGATAGCAGTTGGGCACGCCAGCGTTCGGGGGTGGGGGCCAGCTTGGCAGGGACCATTCAGGGCTCCGAGGGGACCGCTAAGCCCAGGCTGGCCAGTGCCCGTTTCCAGCGGGTTGCAAAGGTCGCGTCGATATCGCCGTAGCTGGAGCGCACTCGGCATTCGCCACGTTGCAACTGGGCATCTTCCTGCAGGCGCCAGGCGCGGGGCTCGCCCTGTTCAATCAGAAATTCACGCACCAGACTGATGTCGTCCGGGTGCAGGCTCAGTTCCAGGGCGCTGGTATCACCGGGATCGCTGCGCAGCACCTCGGCGACCAGATCGCGGATGCGGCCGGGCTCGGAGGTGATGGTGCTTTGCAAGACATGCTCGGCAATGCGGGTGGCCAGCTGAATCAGCGCCTGCCCCATTTCCTGATTCATCATTTCGATGGATTGGGCGCAGTTCTGGTTCAGGGCAACAAATTCCTTGATGTACTGATCGATTTGTTCTTGCGCCTTGGCCATGCCGGCGCTGACGCCGGCCTCATAACCCAGGGCATGGCCGCTTTCCTGGCCCGCAGCCAGTCCTGCTGCGTGACCTTGATCGAAACCAGCCTGATAGCCTTGCTGATGGCCTTCTTCCTGTGCCTGACTGCGCTGCTCGTCCAGTTCGCGTTGCAGCTCTTCCTGGGTGGGAGGCACAAATTCTGGTTCTTGCGGCTCGTTGGCAGGGGTCGGGTCATCGAGCCCTTGCATCTGCCAGCGGGTCCAGCTGTCCTGCAGCTCTGAGTACGCCGAGGCTTTGCGATGGCTGGGCATCTATAGGCCCCCTTGACCAGCGCCGTGCGCCAAGGCCGGACGCAAAAAACAAACGGCCCACGCCAGCCGGGCCTGTTCAGACACGACCATCCTAGACATATTCGTCCCCGCTCAGGCCACCCAGTGTGATCTGGCCGGCTTCGGCCAGACGGCGTGCCACCTGCACAATGGCTTTTTGCTCCTGCTCCACCTTGGACATGCGGATCGGGCCCTGGGCGTCGATATCCTCGCGCAACATTTCGGCGGCACGGTTGGACATGTTGCGAAAGAACTTGTCGCGCAGCTCTTCGGGCGCGCCTTTGAGGGCGATGGTCAGTGCAGAAGTTTCGATTTCCTTGAGCAGCAACTGGATAGCGATGTCTTCCACATCGGCCAGGTTCTCGAACACGAACATCTCGTCCACGATGCGCTGGGTCAGGTCGGCATCCATGCCGCGCAGGCTGGTCAGTACGGACTCTTCCAGGCTGGCGTTCATGTAGTTCAGCATCTCTGCTGCCGTGCGCGGCCCGCCCATCTTGCTGCGTTTGGCGCCCTGGCCGGACAAGATGCCGTTCAACACTTCGGTCAGCTCGTTCAGCGCGGTAGGCTGTACGCCGCCAAAGGTGGCAATGCGCAAGACCACATCGTCACGCAGGCGATCCGGGATGTGTCCCAGAATATCGGCGGCACGGTCACGTTCCAGGTGTACCAGAATGGTGGCGATAATTTGCGGGTGCTCGTCGGCAATCAGCTCGGCCACGCTGGAGGCGTCCAGCCAGTTCAGGGCGTCAATACCGCTGCTGGCGCCTTCGCCGTTCTCCAGCAAGTCCTCGATCAGGCCAGCGGCACGATCCGAGCCCAGCGCTTTGGTCAATACCGAGCGGATATAGGCGTTTGAATCCAGCGCCACGGCCATGAACTGGTCGGCTTCCTGACGAAAACTCTCCAGCGCCTCGTCCATATCGGCACGGGTCAGCTGCTTCAAGGAGGCCATTGCCGTACTGAGCTGCTGCACTTCACGGGGCGAGAGGTGACGAAACACTTCGGCAGCGGCATCTTCCCCCAAGGACATCATCAAAATCGCACTGCGTTCGATGGAGTCGTCCGGTTTAGCCGTTTTCATTTTTTTCATCTTTGTTTAACCAGGAGCGCAACACCATAGCCACGGCGCGTGGATCGTCGTGAGCCAGCTTGCGGGCGGTGTTCAGATTCTCTTCGTAACGGCTCATTTCAGCAGCGCGCTGTTCAGCGGCATGCTCACGAGCGGCATCCTCTTTCTGACGCTCGACGCGGGCATCCGCCACCGCCTTGGCCTGAATCAGGCCCTGGACGATGGGGTTGATGACGATGCGCCACGCCATGAACAGAATGAATGCAAAGACCACATACTTGATCAATTCCATGGCCAGCTCTCGGTACTCCGGATTTTTCCAGAAGGGGGTATCAATATCGCCTTGCTCGTTGAACTGACCGTTCACCACGCTCAGGCTGTCGCCTCGCTCAGCCGAGTAGCCTACGGCCTGTTTGACCAGATCGCGGATTTTGTCCAGTTCTTCCTGGTCCAGCGGCTGGTTGTCCTTGTCGGTGTTGCGATAGTTCACCACCACGGCCACCGACAGGCGGCTTAGCTGGCCCATGGGCCCTTTGACGTGGCTGATCGTGCGGTCCACTTCATAGTTGACGGTGGAGTCGTTGCGCGCATTACCGGCGTTTTGCAAAAGACGGGCCTGCTCGGCCAGGGAAACCAGTGAAGGGTCCGTGCTGGCAGCGGCATCGGCCGTCTGTGTCGTGTTAGTTGCGGCCGTGTCATTACCGGCGGCAGCGGGCGCTTGTGGCTGAGTGGGAGCGGCTGGCGGGTTGACCAGATTGGCCGTGGCATTGTTGGGGGCCTGATTGCTCAGGGCACCGGGAACGCCCTGGGGCTGTTGCGGATTGCGTTGCAGGGAGGAACTGGTCTGCTGGCTGCGTACCGCTGCCTGGCCAGGTTGCTGATTGGGCTTGTAGACCTCGGAGGTCTGTTCGCGCCGTGAGAAGTCCACCTCGGCGGTCACTTGTGCACGCACATTGCCCGGGCCCACCAGCGGGTTCAGCAAGGTCAGAATACGTTGTACGGCGCGGTACTCGATGTCGTTGACAAAGTTGCGCTGCTGATTGTCCGCGCCCATCTCTCCCGCGGGTGCGGTGAGCAAACGACCATTCTGGTCGATGATGGAGACCTTGTCGGCTTGCAGATTGGGCACGCTGGAGGAGATCAGCCAACTGATGGCCGAGACCTGACCCTCACTCAGATCGCGGCCAGGGTAGAGCGACAGCACCACCGAGGCGGTGGGCGACTGGCGATCGCGTACAAACAAGGTCTCACGTGGCATGGCCAGGTGAACCCGGGCTTCCTTGACGGCATGCACGGCCTTGATGGAGTTGGCCAGTTCGCCTTCCAGCGCCCGCTGATACGTGACTTGCTCCGTGAACTGGCTGGCCCCAAAGCGGCTTTGATCCAGCAGCTCGAAACCGGCATTGCCGCTGCGCGGCAAACCTTGCGAGGCCATTTGCATGCGCACATCGTGGACCCGATCCTCAGGAACCAGAATCGCAGTGCCGTTCGTGTTGAATTGGTAAGGCACATTCATCTGGCCCAGGGCCGAGACGATGGCGCCGCCATCACGGTCGTCCAGATTGGAGAACAGAACCTGGTAGGTTGGGCCACGGCTCCACATCAGGATGGCGACAATCAGGGCGATCAGAGCCGCGCCCAACCCGATCAATGCCGTCTTGGGCAGGGTGCGCAGCGTGTCGTAGCCAGGAATTTTATTCAGCATCTGTGCTGTCTGACTCATGGATGACCTTGGTGAGGCAGAGGCAGGGTTCTGCATGGAATCAGGGGAGTTCAAATCAGGACGTGCTCAGGCAGCATTAAGGGAAAGGGCGGCGGGCATGAAAGGATCAGGCGCTTACACCGGCATACTGGCAATTTCTTGGTAGGCGGCAACTAAGCGGTTGCGTACCTGGACGGTGGCCTGAAAGCCAACGCTGGCTTTTTGCAGGTCAATCATCACGTCATTCAAGGAGATTCCGGGCTCGCCCATTTCAAAGGCCTGGGCCTGAGCGCTGGCCTCGTTTTGCGCCTGTGACACCCGGTTCAAGGAGCGTGCCAGCTCGGCGGCAAAGCCCCCAGGCGCAGCGCTGCTGGCCGGGGAGGACACAGAACTGGAAGCCCCGGCAGCCTGCGCGACAGCGCGCATCTGGGCCAAAAGGTTTTCAATGCTGGAGAGATTGGAAATCGACATGTTCGCTTGCCAGAAAGTCAGGATGGGCTGCACGCACAGGTGCGGGCAGCTTGCCGTGCTTAATGTAACGTTTTGAACGCGAGGCTAAGCAGGGTATCTAAGCCCAAAAACAGGGGCTTTTCAGCCCTTCTAAACGAGGGCATCAAGGTTTTGAGGCATCGTGCAAGGCCTGCAAGGCTTGTGTGGCTTGGGGATGGCCTTGTTCCAGCGCATACAGCCAGGCCAGCAATTCGGCGACGGCCTGATAGAGCTGGGGAGGAATATGACGGTCCAGGTCCACTTGCATCAGCAGGCCCACCAGCTCGGGGGACTCGTGGACGTACAGGTTATGCTCCCGGGCCGTTTCGATGATTTTTTCAGCCAGGGTGCCGTAGCCTTTGGCGACTACGCGCGGAGCCCCATCCTTGGGGTCGTAGCGCAAGGCCAGGGCCTGCGGACGATGGGTCGGTGATTCAGGCTTCATCGGGCAGGTCCTGCGGCAAGGTCGGGTCAGCCTCGATCTGCAACTGGCTCAGAATCAGGCCCTGGCCCTGCAGGCGTTCACGCAAGGGCAGGCTGTGCTCGTCCAGGTAGGGAGCGGACTGCTCGGCCTGGATATGGACCAGCAACTGCTGATTCAAAAGATTCAGGCGCAGGGTGATCGGGCCCAGGGTGGGCAGGTCCAGTCGCACGGTGCTGGACCAGTGCTCTGTCTCTTCGTCTGATTGGGCTTCGTGACGCTGAATGCTCCAATCCATCTCCGCCTCTGGCCAGGCCTGGCCCTGCCATTGCAGACTCTGGTGGGCCAGTGTGTCCAGTTGCTGGCGCAGCAGCAGGCTGTTGGCCGGGTCCGGGGCAGAGGGGGGCGTTTGACTGGCAGGGCTGTGGGCGGATGCCGGTTCGGCCGAAGGGCGGTGCTGGTTTTGTGGTTCCAGCTGCAGTTCGCTGACGCTACGTTGACCAAAGTGCAAATCACTGAGGTGAGACTCGTAAAACAAGCCGCTGTGTTGCAGGGCCTGGGGTAACGCCTGGGCGAAGTGTTGCGCCAGTGCAGCCGTGCTGCCGGTGGGCAGGGCTCCGGTGGCCGTCGTGCCCGTGGCCGCCGTCCCGGTGCCGGACAGGCCTGCGGGGTTTGCGGGTGTGCCGGCCGTGCCGCCAGCCGTCGCGCCTGGCCCCGTGTGGGCACCTCCCGTTGCGCTGCTGCCGGGCAAGGGCAGCCCTTGCTGAGTCAGGGTGGCCGTGGTGCTGGTGGCCGTTTGTGCCATGCCGGCGCGTCCACCTGCCTGACCATCGGTGCCGGGGCGGGCGGCTTCGCTGGCGTCTGCTTGCAGTGTAGGGTGGCTGGACAATAAGGCCTGTCTGCCCTGAATGGCGGGCGTTCGATCCGGAAAGCGCTCCAGCAGGGAAAGAATCAGTTGAGCGGTGCGTCCCAACGTTGTCGGGGCTGAACTGGTGGTGCTCGTATTGGGGCCGCGTGCAGTCAGGGCCGGATCGGTCAGGCTTTGACCGGTTTGTGTACGCAGATTCCGGCTGTCGCGACCCTGGGTGTGGGCACGAGCCTGATCTACGCTTTGGCGTTGATCTCGCGCGGTCTGATTTTCAAGGCGCTCGGCGCGTTGACTGCCCGGTGTCTGGCTGATCGCATCCGGTCGGGCGCCCGTGGCGATATTGCTTTGCTGTCCTGTGCTGATACCCAGAACGGCATCCAGCCGCTGAATAAGCAGCGTCCCCAAGGGGGAGGGGCCGCCAATGCTCATGGATGAACGCTAGGGCTGTAGTACGCTTGCAATACCGTTTGCTGGCGTTTCATATTGCCCAGCAGGGCGCCCAGCCGGCTCAGTTCCGGGGTGGCCAGGTGACGGATCTGGGCGTCATCGGCCAGAATCTGCGTCAGCAGCTGACGACGTGCCTGCTTTTCGGTTGCAGACAGATCTTCCATGTTTTTGAGTTTTTCCACGGCGAGTTGATAGTGTTCGGATTGCTCAAACACATCCTCCCAGCGTGCTGATTGGGCAAGCTCCAGCATGTGACGGGTGATGCCGGCGATTATTTGATATTGGTCGACGATCGGGTTAGAGGTATCGCTCATGTTCGTACCAGGCGCAAAAGGCGTAAAGGAGGTTGGAGGTGCGGATCAGAGACGCGCTCTGGTCTGCGAGCCCCGGAGTCAAGCTGGCTGCTTGGCACGTTGGGTGTCAACATTGCTGCGCCAGGCATCGGCAATATCGGTCAGCATACGTTCGGCCAGCGTCAGCTTTTCCGCGTCATTGCGAAGATTGGCCAGCATCAGGTTGTGCAGGATCAAGTCATAGGTTGCGACCAGATTGTGAGCCAGCTCTCCGCCCTTTTCGGTATCGACGGCCATTTTCAGCCCGCTATCGACGATATCGATGGCCTTCGATAAGGATTGCCCCCGCCCGGCAATATTGCCTTGTTCCATGTGTAGACGGGCTTGCAACATGGCTGTGCGCGCGCCGTTGAACAACAGGGTAATCAGATGCTCGGGACTGGCGCTCAGGACCTCGGTTTCCAGGCCTACCTGGGCGTAGGTGCGAACCGATTGTTGGCCAAAGCGACGGGAAGGGGCAGGATAGCTCATAGGGGTTTATTTATTGCTGTTCATATTGCCCAGCATGGACAACTGCTGGCTCAGGTAGTTGCTGGTGCCTTGCATGCGGTTGATCATGACATCCAGCTGGACAAACTGTTTGCGGTAGGCTTCCATCTTTTCTTCGATGCGCTTGTCGGCGTTATCATACTGATCCTGCAGGGTTTTACCGATTTTTTCGGCGCCTTCCTGGGCCTTGTCAATGCGTCCGCCTTTTTTGACAAAATCTTCCGCAGCTTTTTGGACACGACCTGCAATGGCTTGTTCACCGACAAACATCTTCTGGACGTCAGCCATATTGTTCTTTAAGGCAGCGTCCAGCTTCTTGTCATCAATCTCCAACTCGCCGGTTTTGGGGTTAAGGTTAATGCCAAGACCAATCAGGGTGCGTATTTCGCCATCTCCGTTTACATGGCCCAAAGTAGCTTCTCGCATTGCGTTTTGGGCCTCGCGGGCCAAGGAGTCACCCGATAGGGCCGAGCCTTGCTTCAGGTCGGGGTTGTAGGCGGTTAGCGAGCGGATGGATGTATTGAATTTGTTGTACGCAGCAACGTATTCCTTGATCGCTTCTGCGGCCTTGGTATTGTCTTTGCTGACGTCAATGTTGATGGTTTCAGAGCTTGCTTTGTTCAGCGTAATTTCCAGGCCTTCAACAGTATCTTTTAACGTGTTGCTTTCACTGGTAATCGGGATGCCATTAATGGTCAACTCTGCATTGCTCGCTTTTACATGCAGGAAGCCACCAGCTTGCGGGTTATCAGGGTCTACGTCGATGTTCAGCACATCAGCTAATGCGTCGTTATTTTCAACTTTGATTGAAGTAATTGACGCGGCCTTACCAGTTTCGGCTGCCGATAGCTGTAAGTGGTAGGGTTTTTGTGGGTCACCAGTATTAATAATGGTGGCTTTCATGCCCAGTTCAGCATCAGCGTTAATGGCGTTCATGACTCCTTGCAGGGAGGTGTCTTTACCGCTCATATCTAGTGAGTGCTCTTTACCATTAGCTAAAGTGACAGTGATCCTTCCGCCTTCACCTAGCGTTGTGTCGCGTGTTTCCTGAGCTGGGGCAGTAAGAGTCTGCCGGGTGGCCAGGCTTGTTACTTTGATTGCGTATTGACCAGGCGCTGCTTTTGCTGTGCCTGAGACTTTAATGTCTTCGCTATTGGCAGTCGTTTTGACGGCACCATACAAATCTTCGGAGTTCAGTTTTTTGGCGGCTGCTTGCAGTTCAGACAGGCCACTTTTTAGCTGACCGTAGGCCGAGATTTTGTTGGTGTTGGCTACTTGACGGTTCTGGATGACGGCAAGGCTCTTTTTTTCCGTCTTGCGCAGATCTTCCAGCAGTTCGTCCAGCTTCAGGCCTGAACCTACGCCAATCGAAGAAATAGCCATATCAAATACTCCTGTAGTGTCCTATTTTGTCGCGAATATGTCGCGCGCAAAGCCCATGTCAATGGGAGGTTTCGATGCCAGTTTGGTTTTTAAACCTTCACACTGACGGCGTTGCCCTGCAACTGAACAATCATTTTGGCGATCTGGATAACCGCATCGGACGGCACCGTGCGCAGCACTTCGCCTGTTTTGTTGTCAACAATGGAAACCACCAGGCGCTGGGCCTCGTCGTCCATATTGAAGCGAATGCCGGTGGACCAGGCCTGCAAGGAATCGTTGATCTGGTCCAGGGTGTCGTCCAGCGCGTTGACCATGCCGGGGATAGCTTCGCGCTTGTCGGGCCAGCGTTGCTGCAGCTGGGTGTCGGTACTGCTTTCCTTGATGGGCGTGACCGTAGTGGCCGCCGAAGGCTGTGGGGTGCCGGGGTTTTGTTCCGCAGGGGAAGCCAGGGGCACCAAGGCCGTCGTTTGAGATGAAACTGAGCTGATCATGACATCACTCCAGAAGGGGCTTGGTGGCAGGCCTTCCAGCGGAGTGGGGCTTGGCACCTGTATCACTCCAATTACGGCACCCCCGCGCGTATCTTTAGGAGAAATTTTCCTTTTGGCCGGCTTCCAAGCCTTTTAAAGGCTGAACAAGATGGCGAAAGACTGTTTGATTTGGGGAATGTGAGGGTGGGCGAGCAGGCAAAATAGCCCCATCTTTATTGTCCGGATTCGTGCCCGTCCATGCCTCGTTCTGAAGACGTCCTGGTTGAGCAGTACGCCCCTTTGGTGCGCCGCCAAGCGCTCCAGCTCGTGTCGCGCCTGCCCCCCAGTGTCGAATTGGACGATCTGATGCAGGCTGGCATGATGGGCTTGCTGGACGCCGTACGCCGCTACCAGGTTGTAGCCGAAGCCCAGTTCGAGACCTATGCGGTCACCCGAATTCGCGGTGCCATGCTGGACGAATTGCGCAGCCAGGACTGGCTGCCGCGTAGCGTGCGCTCCAAAGCGCGCCAGATCGAAGTGGCCGTCAGCACCTTGCGTCAGGAATTGCTGCGCGAACCCACCGAGCCAGAAATCGCCGAGGCCCTGTCCTTGAGCATGGACGATTACTACGAGCTGCTGGACGAAGCGGTAGGGGTGCAGGTTATTCACTATGAAGACCTGAAGCGCCATACCGACCCCTCCGCCGACGCGCTGGAGTTTCTGGAAGACAGTACCCGCGAGCAGGCTTATTTTGATAACCCCCTGAACCTGCTGACCTCGCAGGGCCTGCGCCAGGCCTTGATCACGGCAATCGACCAGTTGCCCGAGCGGGAAAAACTGTTGTTTGCTCTGCAGTTCGAGCAAGACCTGAACCAGAAAGAAATCGCCTTGGTATTGGGAGTGACGGAAGGGCGTGTGTCCCAATTGCGCAGCCAGGCTGTGGCCCGTATCCGCGCCAGCCTGGCCAAAGACCAGTGGGACGCTATCTCCGATAGCGCGGAGTTTCAGGTGCTTTTGTAGTTATTGCGTTTAGGTTGGGTGCCAATTCAATTCAATTGAAATTGCCTGTAATGTAGTGGAAGCGAAAATCATTAACAAGTTAATCGTATTGGCTTAGGGGCAATGAATCAAAAAAGCCTCCAGGAAAAAAATCTTGGAGGCTTTTTGCTGCTGGGCAAGCTAAGTCGCCCATCTGGTCAGCATTACTATCGTTAAAATTAACGCAGCAAGGACAGAACGGTTTGCGGAACTTGGTTAGCTTGAGCCAACACAGAAGTACCAGCTTGTTGCAGAATCTGCGCACGTGTCATGTTGGACACTTCAACAGCGTAGTCTGCGTCTTCGATTCGTGAGCGCGCAGCGGACAAGTTGTTCACAGTGTTGTTCAGGTTGGCAACCGTGGATTGAAAGCGGTTTTGAATCGCACCCAAACCACTAC
This sequence comes from Alcaligenes sp. HNGD-HTN06, assembly GCF_049932565.1. NCBI lineage: Bacteria > Pseudomonadati > Pseudomonadota > Betaproteobacteria > Burkholderiales > Alcaligenaceae > Alcaligenes > Alcaligenes sp. HNGD-HTN06. Next base: position 1,239,974 of record NZ_CP187782.1, read on the forward strand.
GTTGCGTGTCAACTTGAGAAATTGCTTTATCAATTTCAGCTAGCAAGTCGTCAGCGACTGTCGCTGTCGCTGGATCGGTTGCGGTCGCTGCCGTGTAAGCCGATAAAATTCCTGTCGCTGCTGCTGCGGCTGTGGTGCCGTCAATGCCCGACATGCCGGTAGTGGTGAATAAAGTCGATGCGTTTGTTTCTTTCAGATCAATACCGATGGTTTGTCCGTCATGAGCGCCAACCTGAATGTTCAGGGTGCTGTCTGCGGTTAATACCTTTACACCGTTGAACTGGGTTTCTTCGGAAATTCGGTTGATTTCTTGAACGCGAGCAATGACTTCCTCGTTAATGGAAACCAAGTCTTCTGCGGAGTTTGTGCCGGTGTTGGCTTGTACGATCAAAGTACGAACACGCTGCAAGTTTTCGTTGATTTCGTTCAGTGCGCCTTCAGTTGTTTGAGCGATGGAAATCCCATCGTTTGCATTACGAGCAGCTTGTGTCAGACCGTTGATATTGGCGGTGAAACGGTTAGCAATGGCTTGACCAGCAGCGTCGTCTTTTGCGCTGTTGATACGCAGACCGGAGGACAGGCGCTCGATGGCGGTGCCCAGGGAATTCTGGGACTTGGTCAGGTTGTTTTGCGAAACCAGAGCCAGGTAGTTGGTATTGATAACAGACATGGTAACTCCCAATGTTGAGTAGAGCGGCGAAACGGTTTCGCCCTTTGCCCAGGAAAGCGTTGGCGTTCTGCTAGGCCCCAGGGGGCTGATCGCGCATTCGACACACTGCGTTCTTCCTGTACAGCAACATTAACGGAAGGGGTGAAAAACTCTTTAGGGGCCTGTTGAGAAAATTTTCTTCACGTGGCCTTCACACCTTGATTGCCGCGGCTTCAAGCAGGGTGCTCCGGTGTGCTGAGCAGTCGGCTTGCTGTCGTGCTGTGGCCTTCAAGCCCGATTTTTCCCTGGTCGCTGCTCGGAAATGGAGCAACTGGCTCCGTGCCCCAGCATCCAAACCCGTGGTTTTGTCTGAATGGCGTAGTGCTAAAAAGCAGACGGGGCCATCGATTGACGGCCCCGCATGGAAAAAATTGAGCATGACACTCAATCAGGCGGATTCAAACCCCTGATCCGCCCTGGTGCTTACACGGCAATGGGCTTGCCGTCCGTACGCTGGATCACCACGGTCGAAGAACGTGGACGTACCGTGTTCATGCTGACGACGGTGGCGTCCTGCGTGTCATAAGCGGGCCAGTTCGAGGGGTGCTGAATGTTCAGGAACAGGCTGGTGTGATCCGGGGTCATGGCAAAACCGGTGATCTCGGCTTCATTGGGCCCCACAAAGAAGCGGCGCAGCTCGGCCTGATTGGCCGCGTTGATGGCCGGGCCGGTACCTGTGCTGTCAGCCAGGGCGCCGGGGATAACGGCCAGCATCTGGTCGTTGGTGGCGCGGGCGACATTGTTTTTACGTCCACCATCGATGCCGTTGTCCGTCTGGATCCAGAGGATGCCCCGGCTGTCAAAAGCCAGGCCGTCCGGGCTGGCCAGCTGGTTCAGATCCGTCAGGCCAGAACGGTTGGTGTCCGCATCCGCACCGGCATCCGAGCCGAACACAAAAATGTCCCACTTGAATTTGTTCGAGTCTGCCTCGTCGTGCCAGCGAATCACGTGGCCGTTTACGTTGTTCAGACGTGGGTTGGCCGGGTTGGTGCCCGTAGAGGCATTGCGGCTGGTGTTGTTGGTCAGCGTCAGATAGATGTCGCCGTTGCTTGGGTGGGTGGCGGTCCACTCGGGGCGATCCATCGGGGTGGCACCCACAAAGTCAGCGGCACCGCGTGTGTTGATCAGGATGGCATCGAGGCTGCCAAACTCTTGAGCCAGCGTGCGCCCATTTTTGCCAACCGTTGTTCCTGTCAGGGCTAGCCATTCGCCCGAGCCGTCTTCGTTGAAGCGGGCGACATACAAGGTTCCCTTGTCCAGATACTTGGCGCCAACGGCCAGACGGTCGGTGCGCTGTGCGTCTTTCGGGTCCCAGTTGGCCTCGGAGACAAAGCGGTAGACATACTCAAAACGCGAGTCGTCACCACTATAGAAAGCCAGTGGCTTGCCAGCCTCAGGTTTGCTGTAGGCGCATCCTTCATGCGCGAAGCGACCCATGGAGGTGCGTTTGGTGGCGATGCTGGTGGGGTCGTACGGGTCGATCTCGACCAGATAGCCAAAGCCGTTGACCTCGTTGCGCCAGTCTTCGGTGGGGCCTGCACCGGTTTCAGTTACGTTAAAGCGCGCGAACTCGCCCAGAACTTCCGATGGGTCTTGGGCGGCAGTTTCCCACTGGTAACGGCCGGTAGGGCCGGACGAGACGCCCACACGCTGCTGGTGTGCGGGACGATTGCCGGTATTGACAAAGCAGGCGGCCCAGTTCTCTTCGGCGGTGATGTAAGTGCCCCAGGGGGTCGTGCCGTTACCGCAGTTATTGTTGGTGCCACGCACTTGCGTGCCGTTGGGCGAAAAAGGCGTTTTGGTCCAGTCCGTGCCGCCGATGGGGCCGGCCAGCTTCATGGGGGTGGCGGAGGTGAAGCGACGGTTGTAACGCGAGTTCTGGACGATGTCCCAGCGGCCCTGGTCGCGACGAATGTGGATGATCGCTACGCCATGGGCATTGATTTCCTTGCGCACTTCCTCGGCAGGCCGTTTGCCATCGACCAGGGTCGGGCCATTGGGGTGCAGGGCATTGGCGTCAATATATTCGTGGTTGACGGCCAGCAAGCCCTCAGTGGAGCTGCCTTCCAGTGGGAAAAAGTGCATGCCGTCATGGTGCATGCCCATGGAGTTGAGCAGATCACTGGAGCTGTTGTTGCCGTTTTGGTCCCAGGGCAAGGCGTTGTCGTTAATGGGCGTTCCCCACGGGGCCAGCACATGGGCGGTATAGCCGGGAGGCACAACACAGCCATCTGTCATGGAAGTGGGCAGGGACTCAAACCCCAGTTTGAGCTTTGCCGGTGGTTCTGGATCAGGATTGGGGCTTGGGGTAGGGGTCTGGCCACTGCCGCTATCGGACGAGCTGCTGCCGGTGCTGTTGCTGTCACAGCCAGCCAGGCCAAAGCCGGTCATGGTGGCCAGCGCAGCGGCCAGGCCTCCGCGCATGACGGCACGGCGAGACAGGCTTCGTTCCAGAATTTCGCTAAAAGGGGTGTTCTGACTGGCGTTACGTACAGTCTTGTCGGAGATATGTTTGCTCATAGTGATGAATAGCGCCAAGGCTGAGTTAGGGGGTAGCGCTCATCCTAGTCGGTCAACGTGAAAGGTCTATGACAAAGGCCGGAATGTTGCCGGGGTCTGGCCGGCAAACGTGCCGCAGATCGGGTCATAGCGCGGGTTGGCGGGCTGGATGCGCGTGACCAGTCTTTTTTTTGGCCTTTTTCCACGGACTGAAACTGGGGGGGGCAGGGTCTAATTCTGATTAGTAAGTCAAGGCGGCGCTTATTTCTGCAGGGTCAATGTTGATTTGCGTACGACGGCGTACATTTTTATCAGCAGGGCCGAAAGGTAGGCGGTTTTATTACCCTCTTTAATTGGTCGCTCAGTATCAAAACGACTTTCCGTTCTTTTTGGTTCCTGTTTTTTTAAAACCCTTAAAGGGGTTTTTTCTCCCTGTGCACACCCTATGACTGGGCATTTTCCTGAGGCTGTGGAAGTAGCTATTTGTTGTACTATGTTTCTTTTTTTTATTCGGGAACTCAATGAAGCAAGGGGTTTTACTGCGCAGTGGCCGTGCCGATGCTTTCATGGCTTTAGGTGAGGGCGGCCGACCGGTATTTCGCTCCGCTTTACAGTTACGAGAAGCTTTGCGCCGTCGGGCCGGCCATGTTGCCGATCATCTGGCGATTCCGCAAAGCAATGAAACAGGCTCCACACTGGACTGGTACAGCCCGATCCCAGGTCAGGTGGTGCCTTGGACGGCAGCAACGGCGCAGGAACGTGAGGAAGGCCTGAAACAATTAACGGCTTTTCAGGCCAGGCTGGATGAGATGACGCCCGCTGTGGACGCCGATGAGCAGGAAAAGGACGCCTTGGGCGACAAGGCCCTGTTCTCCAGTCTGCTGCGCCGTGTTCTGTATTTCCCGGATGAAAACTTTGTCTATCTGGTCAACGGCAAGCCCGTTCTGACCTTCTGGGGCTTTTTGCACCACGGAGCGGACCAAACCCAAGATCCCTTGCTACCCTTGAGACCCGCTCCTCAGGTGGCGCCTGCCGTCGTGCCTGCCCCGCTGCCGCCAGTCGAGCCCGCCGTGGCTCCGGTTGTGGCTCCCGTGGCAGCAAGCTGGTGGTCCCGCTGGTGGTGGCGTTTGCTGGCCTTATTGCTGCTGCTGGCCTTGCTCCTGTTTGGCTTGCGCTGGTGTTCGACGCCCCTTGTGCCCAATACCCCTGTGGCGTCGTTGAGTTCCAGTGTCGGCAGCTACCTGCCCGAGAAAGTGCGTAACTGGCTGGGTTGGTCCTTGCCCACGCTGGATACGGGCGTTCTGCTGCCCAATGCTCGTGTCGATGCGACGGGGCGTGTTACGGCAGGCTCGGTGCCCGTGGTACCGGGCGCGCCAGGCTCGGGTATGGCTCCAGGGGTAAGGGCGCCTGACGCTGTTGCTCCGGGAACGGGCGTTCCTGTCGTGCCGGGTGCTCCAGAGGGAGGCCAGGCTCTGGATGCTGCGCCGCCAGCTGATCCGGCCGCGAACGCGCATGCCCATCCCCAGCCGCCGCAGTTGCCAGACGGGCCTGCCAACCCGCCTGCCGATCCTGCCGCGCCTCCGACTCTGGATGCCAATCCGACTAGCCCTGCAACGTCTGCGGCAGTTCCCCCCGGTTCTCTGGTGGTGCCGCCCGATGCCTTGCAAACGGGCAAGATGGATTTCCTTAACGGCCAATGGGCCGCCCGCATGGGAGTGCAGGACAGTCAGACCGGTAAACCCGTGCAACTGCAATATCAATTGAAAGACGGTGCAGGCCATGTGCAGATCAAGCGCGGGGACGGCGTGCAGTGCGAGGCTCCTGTGTCGGCCTCGGCCGATCAGGGCCGTCTGATCTTGAATGCTAATTCCGCCGCCAAATGTACTGACAATGCGGCCTACGATATGCCCAAGATTGTGTGTGATCCCGGTGCCGCAGGAGCTGCCGCCCAGTGCGCGGGCACGTACGGCTCCAATGCCTTTCCTCTGATCTTGCAGCAATCCGAATGATGAGTGCCTGAATCTTATGTTGCCTGAATTACTCAAACACGATGGCTTGGTTACTTTGATTGAAAATACCGGAGTCCAGTTCATGGACTTCGGTTTTGACATCAACGCTCCCACTTTGGGTAGCAAGAAGCTGGGCACCTTGAACCATTCTTTTTTCAGCACAAATGGCCAGAACTGGCGTTTGCTGTTTGAAGGTCTGCAGTTTGGCCAGGAGCAGACCCTCTTTCACCAGCCCGAAGGCGAGGTGGGGGTCTATCAGGGAGGGGGGCGCAATGATCAGGAATGCGATGTGTCCCTGAGTCGTACCCTGGACCTGTTCGATGGCCTGTGGCTACCGGTGCCCTATGTTCGTTTTGTCGCCCCCCATCGTTTCGATCATGGGCCAGCCAGTTGGAGCCGCCTGCGGGTGGTGCGTCTGGAAACGCCCGATCGGGACGGCAACACGCACCGTATTACGCTTGCCTGCGACACCAGCGTGGTGGACCTGACTGAAGGCGCGGCCTATCTGGCCCCCTTGCGAGAGGACATCAACGCCGGCGCCCTGTTTCGCCTTGCTTGCGATAGCGCCCATATGGACTGGTTCCTGAACCGCGACTGGGTGCAGGAATGGCTGCTGGAAGTTTATAAAGACAACGTCAACAAAACGCGCAACATCGACTTTGGCGAAGAGGTCAGCGCCTTGCGCTCGGCTCAGTTGCACTTTTTGAACCTGCTCAGTCTGTTCGCGCCCCCGCATGAGAGTGTGGAAGAGCGTACGGAAGCCTGGGTACGCTTGCCGGACATCAAGGTGTTGGCGGCCAACTGGCAAAGCGAGCAGATCATTCCGGTAGATCTGGTGCTGGATGTAGGGAACTCGCGTACTTGCGGGATTCTGATTGAAAACCATGGCCAGGACGATTCGGGGCTGCGGCAAAATTACGTGCTGCAGTTGCGCGATTTGTCCCACCCGCATCAGGTGTACAGCAAGCCATTTGAAAGTCGTGTCGAGTTTGCGCAGACGGACTTTGGCAAGAATCATCTGTCCCTTAAAAGTGGCCGTCCCACCGCCTTTTCCTGGCCTACGCTGGTGCGTGTTGGCGATGAGGCTGCGCGTTTGGCTGCGCGCCGTCGTGGCACCGAAGGCACCACCGGCCTGTCCAGTCCTAAACGCTACTTGTGGGACGAAAACGAATACAAGCACGGCTGGCGTTTCAGTCAGCAGTACGACCGTTCCGATGCAGAGCCGCGTGCCCTGGCGGCACCGTTCTCCCTGCACATTGACGAGCGGGGCGAAGCGCTGTTCACCTTGGAAGAAGACGACCGCCTGCCAGTGTTTGAGCCGTTCTATTCGCGCAGTTCGGTCATGACATTCATGCTGACCGAAGTGCTGGCCCAGGCGCTGTTGCAAATCAACAGTCCGGCCCAACGGGTGCGTCAGGGGCATTCCAACAAGCCGCGTCGCCTGAGCAACATCGTGTTGACGGTACCGCCCGGCATGCCTTTGGTAGAGCGCAGCCTCCTGTCTGAGCGTTTGCGTCAGGCCATTGGTCTGCTGTGGACCAGCCTGGACTGGTATCAGGGTGAAGAAGATCCTTATGCGCTCGAGCCTGTCGAATCGGGTCGCATGCCAGAGAGCCTGCGTGTGCCTTTGCCCGAATTCCGGGTGGAATGGGACGAGGCAACCAGTTCGCAGTTGGTCTATCTGTTTACCGAAATTACCCAGAACTTTGCCGGCCATGCCGATGAGTTCTTTGATGCCGTTGCGGCCCCCTACAAGGAAGATCGGGAAACGCTGACCTTGGGCATTATTGACATTGGTGGGGGCACCACCGATATCGTGATCAGCGACTACACCTTGCGTCGCCCGGCAGGAGCGGGCGGTGGCAGCAACCTGACCATCTCGCCCAAACAGCGTTTTCGCGACAGCTTCCGCGTGGCCGGTGACGATATCTTGCTCGATGTGATTCAGCGTTATGTCCTGCCCGCGTTTGAACACGCCCTGAGTCATGCCGGTGTGCAGGATACGGACGTCTTCCTGTCGCGTCTATGCGGCAATGAAAAAGCCGATGCCAATAAAGCCGTCTTGCGCCAGCAACTGGCCCTGCAGGTCTTTGTGCCGCTGGGGCTGGAGTTTCTGAAACGCTATGAAGCCTACGATCCGCACGAGGACCCGCGCGCTGTTCAGTCGGTGCCTTGGGGCCAGTTGCTGGACTTTGAACATGTGCATGGCGATCAGGGCAATGTTCCCCTGTCCCATGCCTCGGCGGGGGCGGCCGATGCCCTGCCACGCGTTTCCGGCAAAGTGGTGCAGTATGTGCTGGACGAACTGCACAAGCATGTCGGTCAGCGCGTGGAGCTGGAGCTGGCCCATGTTGAGCAGTCCTTTGATCTGGCCCATTTGCACCAGGGTTTGGTCACGGGTTCGCTGAACATTAACGACCCTTTGCGCGCTTTTTGCGAAGTGTTGAACTATTACGACTGCGACATTGTGCTCATGGCCGGGCGTCCTTCGCGCCTGCCAGGCGTGCAGGCCTATGTGCGCTCACAGATGCCTGTCTCGCCTGCGCGATTGTTGCCTTTGCACAATTACCGCACCGGCAGTTGGTATCCTTTCCACACCAATGGCCGGATCGATGATCCCAAGAGTACGGCCTCGGTGGGCGCCATGCTGTGCCTGCTTTGCTACAACATGAATATTGACCAGTTCAATTTCAAAGTATCGAATCTGCGGCCGCGCTCCACCCTGCGCCATATCGGGATTATCGATTCCAATAATCAGATCAAGGATCAGGATCTGGTCTACAAGGATGTGCTCCAGATTGACCCGGATACCCGCGAGGAAATGGTGACGCTGGAAAGCGTCAGCAGCGAGGACTCGGACGGCTATCACCTGTTGATGCAGGGCAGTTACCTGCGTCTGGGCTATCGACAGCTGGATGTCGAACGCTGGCCCGCCTCGCCCTTGTATTACCTGCATTTGAACGAGAAGGTGCGTCGCCAGATGGCGGATGCGCCTGACGATGATGGGCAACTGCCTTCCATGGAAGTGAGTTTGCAGGTCAATCAGAAAGTGCGTGACAAGCAAGGTCGCCGCATGATCAGCGACCGCCTGGAAGTGCGTCGCTCCAATCCGCGCGACTTCAAATTGTCCAGCCCTGTGCCCAAGGCCGTGCGTATCCAGCTCAACACCATGCTGGAAGCAGGTCTGGGTGATTCTCCATATTGGCTCGATAGCGGGAGCGTAGTGCTCAAATGACGGACATGACAACCTTACAGAAGGATTTGTGCCAGGACTGGCAGAACGTATATCACGGTGCAGGACAGGCGATTGAGTGGGTCATGCAGGCGCGTGGCTCGTCGCAACGCCTGAATGCGCAGGCCGACAGTCTGGTGCTGGAGCTGCGCCGTGCCCGTAATACAGCCCGCAGTCTGAGCGTGGTGTCGGGGCGCCCCATGACGATTGGGTTTTTTGGTCTGTCGCAAGCGGGCAAATCCTATCTGATTTCCAGCCTTGCCGCGGGGGGCAACGGACGCCTGGAAACCCGTTACGGTGGTGAAACCATCGACTTCTTGCGCCACGTGAACCCACCGGGAGGCGGTAAAGAAGCCACGGGTCTGGTGACGCGTTTCAGCCGTAATGCGAGCGCAGGTCCCGAGGCCTACCCTGTCGAACTGCAGATTTTTTCTGAGGTCGATATGGTGAAAATCCTGGTCAACAGTTATTTCAATGACTTTGACAAGGAGCAGGTCGGTTATACCTTTGCTCCTGATCGTATCAAGGCCTTGATCGACTCGCTCAAAGGCCGCGCGGGCCTCACCGATACCGGCTTTAGCGCCGATGATGCCGTGTCCTTGTGGGATTACGTGCGCGGCAGTTTTGGCAATTCCACCCGCTTGCTCGATAGTGTTTATTGGCCCGAGCTCATGAATCTGGCCCCCGCTTTGCGTCTGGAAGATCGGGCACAGCTGTTCTCCATCTTGTGGGGTGAACAGGCTGAGTTGAGTGAACTTTATATCGGCCTGGCTAAAGTGCTGCAGGCCCTGGGCCATCCCAGCAAGGTGTATGCACCCTTGACCGCCCTGATCCGTCGCGAAGGCGATGGCTTTGTGCAGCAGGACAGCATCATGAACGTGGATGTGCTCGAATCCTTGGGCAGTCCCGCCGAGAAAAGCCTGAGCGTTTTGCCCGTGCGCGAGCACGATGGCCAGACCGTTGTTGCTGCCCAGGCGGTGGACGTGCCCTTGGCCCATCTGGCCGCGCTGACCGTTGAGCTGACCTTTCCCTTGATCGGTGAAACCCAGGCCAGCGGTGTGGACAAGGTAGACCTGCTGGATTTTCCCGGTTACCGCGGTCGCCTGAACATTCGCTCGGTGCAGGAGGCCGGTGCCGCGTCGGAGAGCAGCGGTGGCAATCCTGCCTCGCAGCTGATTCTGCGCGGCAAGGTGGCCTATCTGTTTGAGCGCTATACCGACCAGCAGGAGATGAATGGCCTTGTCATGTGTACGGCCTCGGACAAGCAAAGTGATGTCAAGGACGTGGAACCCGTGCTGACACGGTGGGTGCATCGCACTCAGGGGGCCACACCGCAGGAGCGCCAGAACCGCAAAGTAGGCCTGATGTGGGCCATTACCATGTTTGACAAACGTATTGGCGCCTCCCTGATTCAGGATGATGCTCAGGTGCGTGACAGCTGGGATGGCTTGATGAAGATGAGCTTCAAGGAGCGTTTTGGCCACTGCGAATGGTTGCAGCAATGGCGTCCCGATCAGCCGTTTTCCAACACCTTCCTGGTGCGCAAGCCCGGCATGCCCACGCCGTTTATCGATCTGGATACAGAGAGCCGGGAGCTCTCCATTACCGCCTCTGTAGCCGAGAAAATGGGGCGCATGCGCGGCAGCTTTATTGAGAACCCGCTGCTGGCGCAGCAACTGAGTGATCCAGCCCAGGCCTGGGATGCCATGCTCGCCTTGAACGATGGTGGCATGCAGCGTTTGCGCGCTTATGTGGCCCAGATCGGCGGCCTGGATTTCAAGCTGATGCGCCTGCAAGAGCAGTTTCGCAGTTTGCATGACAGCCTGGTCAAGAAGTCCCTGTATTCCTGGTACAGCCAGGATGGCGATCAGCAATCGGTAGTCAAAGAGGCGCTGGCCAAACAGTTCCGTGAAGAATTGCCTGCCTATCGTGCCCTTGTGGGCGAACTGCTGGCGGCCTTGCACCTGTCGCAAGATACCTTGCGAGATCTGTTCTTGAGCCTGGGTTCCAGCAAAAGTGAGCCCGATGAACCGGGCGTGTTGGTTCAGGAGCAGCCTTTCGAGCAGCAGTATGCCGATCTGGTTTATCGCAGTTGGGTCAGTCAGTTGCGTGACCTTCCTGCCAGCCGCACCAATCAGAATGTGTTGCGCATGCCGGTCGATTTGCTCGCCAGCCTGGTGGAGGAGTTGATTGTGGCCTCGGATCGTTGGGCCTTGCGCGACAAGCTGCTGGCCGCGCTGACCAAGCGTCGTCAAAGCGGTGTGCGGCGCGAGCGCCTGGCTGATCGTCAGGTCTGCAATGTGTCCATGACGATCAGCGAGTTTGTGACCTGGTTCTACCTGAAAGGCGGCACCGAGGATTTCTTCAAGACCCCCAGGACGTTTGCCCCCGATGGCATGCCGGCACTGCCCGCCCAGCCCCAGGATCACGGTGCTCTCTTTTTTGAGCAGTGGCTGGCCGCTTTGGCGCACACCACCTTGCATAACGCGGGTTATGAGGGCGGGCGCGAACTGAGCCTGGAGCAAAATCAGGCCTTGGGCCGCATTTTGGACTGTTTTACCGATAAGAGCGTGGCATGAAATTAAGATTTAGTTTGCAGGCGTTGGAGCCTGCTGTTCCGGGCCGCGCTCGTTTGTATGTGCGTGATCTGGATGATGAGCTGGAGCTGGGGGACTATGCGATCGCCATTCAGCGCAGCCAAAACAGTTATTACCTGCATTCGGCACAAAGCTGGGATGCTTCTTTGCGTTGGTTGCCGCAACAAGGCTGGACCGAGCATGAAGAGGGTATCGCGGTTCTGCTGAACGCCGACATTGTGGATTCGCTGCTGGCCAATGCCAGCGATGCGTATCAGATCACCTTGGCGGATAGCGGTGGTGAAGAGTTGGGTCGCAGCCCGCTGAAACTGGACAAGGCCATCTTGCCTTCTACTGCGGGTGGCCATGCCCAGGCAATGGAACTGACCATGCCGGTAGCCGCTGCACCCGAAACACCCGCGCCCGAGCCTGTTGTGGAAACGCCTCCTGTGGTTGAGACGGTGGCTCCTCCAGCGCCGGAACCCGTCAAGGTAGAGATGCCCACCCCCAACGTGGACACGGTGGCTCCTGTCGAGTCTCCCGCCAAAAAAGGTGGCATGGCCAAATGGATTGTTTTGCTTGTCCTTTTGCTGACTTTGCTGGGCGCAGCCGCCTACTGGTTCTACAGCCAATCCGCCAAGGACGACAGCCCGGCGGCCCCCGAGGCACCCGAGCCCAAGCCCGCCGTGGTGGAGACTGACAACTGCACCATGGACAAGCTGGCAGATCGGCCTGGGCTGCAGTTCGTGCAAGAGTGTGTCAAGGAAAGCAAAACGTCCGAGCAGTGGCTGGCTGTGATTGAGGAAGTCAAAAAGGCGGGGCAATGCGACGTCGCCCAACGCCTGTATGTGAACAAGGCACAGTCTGGTGATGTGAAGATTGCCCTGGCCTATGCCCGTGAATATGATCCCCAGGATCACCCGGCGCATGCCTGCTTTAGCAAGCCCAATCCGGCTACCGCTGCGTACTGGTATGAAACCGTCTTGCTGTCCGATCCCGATAATGCGCACGCCAAGGCCCGCTTTCAGGAGCTGAGCCAATGATGATCCGTCCGCTGGTTCGATTCAGTTTGCTTGCTGCGCTCTTGTTGGGGGCAGGCCAGGCACAGGCGGCCGCCCCCTTGCTGCAAGAGGGTAAAAAGACGCTTTATCAACGCGTCCTGACCACGCCTTCCTGCCGTCTGTTTTCTTCGGCAACGGATCAACAGGGCAAGCCAGTTCCCGCCTTTAGCCGTTTTTATATTTATCAGCGCATCGAGCAGGCCGGGGCAGAGCGCTTGCAGGTGGGCCCGGACAGCCAGGGCAAAACCGTGGGCTGGCTGGACAAGGCCTGCACGGTGGACTGGAAAATGCAGTTGACCCTGGCCTTTACCAACCCGGCCAACCGTGACCGCATGTTGTTTTTCCAGGAGCGCACCTTGCTGGAAAAAGTCCTGGACACGCCTGACCCGGCAACCCTGGTGGCTCCTATCCGTCAGGCGCTGCGTAAAGACGCGCAGGCCGAGGGTGTGCTGGCCCAGGAACCTGAGTATTTTGTGGATGTGCAAGAGCAGTTCTACCTGTTGCCCGTTTTGAGTGGCGAAGAGGTGATGACTGAAAACGGTTTCCGTACGCGTTTGCTCAATGTGGCCTCGGTCAGCAAACAGACAGCCGATCAGAACGAGCCGGACGCCGCCAAGAACGAGCCGCAGCCGGATCAGGATGCCCTTCGCACGTCCCAGATCAAGGGCTTTAGTGCGGCAGTCGTTTTTGTGATTGACTCCACCATTTCCATGGACCCCTACATTGAACGTACCCGCGAGGCGGTACGCAAGGTCTATAGCAAGGTGGAAGAGCAGGGCCTGTCAGAGCAGGTCAAGTTCGGGTTGATCGCGTTTCGCTCCAATCTGGACGCGGCGCCGGGCATTGAGTATCTGACGCGCATGTATGCAGATCCCAATACCGTCACCAGCAGTGAAGACTTCCTGGCTAAAGTGGCCGATCTGAAGCAGGCCAAGGTCTCGACGGTTGCCTATGACGAAGACGCCTACGCCGGGGTGCTCGAAGCCCTGGACAAGGTGAACTGGAATGATTTTGGCGCGCGCTACGTGGTGCTGATTACCGACGCCGGGGCGCTGGAAGGCAATAACACGTACTCCTCGACCGGCCTGGATGCGCCGCAACTGCGTATTGAAGCGGCCAAGCCGGGGGTGGCGATCTACACCCTGCATCTGAAGACGCCCTCGGGCAAGAACAACCACGCCAAAGCCGAAGACCAGTACCGCGAGCTGTCCACGTATGGGGGCACGCAGACTTCGCTGTACTACCCCGTCAATGCCGGTGATGTGAGCCAGTTTGGCAAGATGGTCGATAACCTGGCCACGGCGCTGACGGAGCAGGTCAAAGTGGCCTATCAGGGCGGAGATGCCATTGGCAGCGCGGCCCGCGCCGAGGAAACGGGCGATAGCACGACTGACCAGATGCTCTCGGACGCCGAGTTGATCGGCCATGCCATGCGCCTGGCCTATCTGGGTAAGACAACCGGCACCACCGCGCCCGAGGTATTTCATGCCTGGATCAGCGATCGTGACCTGGTGCGCCAGAACATTCCCACAACGGATGTCCGTGTTCTGTTGACCAAAGCCCAGTTGAGTGATCTGAGCGCTGTGGTTAAACAGATTCTGGAGGCGGCCAACGAAGGCATGATTTCGCCTACCGACATGTTTAACCGCTTGCGTTCCGTGGCCGCCGCCATGGGGGCGGACCCCAGCACCTTGAAGCAGGAAAAGGGCACCAAGCTCGCCGAGCTGGGCCTGATGAGCGAGTATCTGGACGACTTGCCCTACCAAAGCGCGGTACTGAGTCTGGACGAAGATACCTGGAGCAGTTGGGATGCCCTGAGCCAGGAGAAATTCATTCGTGATCTGGGCATCAAGTTGCGCCATTACGAGCGTTACAACGCGGATGCGGATCGCTGGGTGTCATTGGCCGAAGGGGCAGATGCGCGGGATGACGTGTATCCCGTGCCGTTGGAGATGATGCCCTGACATGCTCCGCATTCAGCAGTTAGAGGTTTCCCGGGGGCAAGGCCCCCGGGCTTTTCGTGTGCAATTGCCTGCGCTCGCTCTGGAAGCGGGGCAGATCGTGGCCGTGACCGGCGTCAGCGGATGCGGCAAAAGCACCTTGCTGGAGACCCTGGGGCTGTTGCTCAAGCCCAAACAGGTCAAAGCGTTTCGTTTGGGCAGGCAGGCCATGGATATCAAGGCCTTGTATGCCGATGGTCGTGAATCCGAGTTGGCGCAATGGCGTGCCAGAAACCTGGGCTTTGTGCTGCAAAATGGTGGTCTGCTGCCCTACCTGTCGGTCTGGGAAAACATGGTTCTGCCACGGCGCTTGTTAGGCATGCCGATCAAGGCCGATCATCTGGATGCCGCGATTGCCACCCTGAAGCTGGAGCGGCTGCTGAATCTGTACCCCTCTGCCTTATCGATTGGCGAGCGCCAGCGAGTTGCCTTTTCGCGCGCGATTGCCCACGCTCCCGGCCTGGTGCTGGCCGATGAGCCTACCGCAGCCCTGGACCCCGAAACCGCTCATGATGTGTTCCAGCTGTTTTTCAGCCTGGCCAGGGAGCTGGATCTGGCGGTTTTGCTGGTCTCGCATGATTGGGACAGCCTGAGCCAGTTCGCCATTCCGCGCCTGCAAGCCAGATTGGAGCCCGGTTTGAGTGTTTTCCTTCCTCAGGGGGATGCGACATGCTGCTAAACGTGTGTCGACTGGCCTGGGCTGACTTGCGCTTTGACTGGCGCATCTCTTTTTGCATGGTTGCGGCCATGGTCGCCGTGGTCGCGCCTTTGCTGCTGCTCTTTGGTCTGAAGCACGGAGTTGTCACTCAATTGCAGCAAGCGTTGCTGCATGATCCGCGCAATCTGGAAGTAAAGATGCTGAGCAGCGGCAGCTTTGATCAGGCCTGGCTGGACCGGCTGCGACAGATGCCCGGTGTGGCATACGCCGTGGGCATGACGCGTTCGCTGAACACGCAGGCGGATCTGCGCCTGGACCGACGTCGTTTTCTGGAAAACGTTGAAGTGCTGGCCAGTGCGCAGGGCGATCCTTTGTTGCAGACCCAGGCTCGTGATCTGTCCCCCCAGGAAATCATTCTGACGCAGGAGGCTGCGCGCCGATTGAACTGGCAGGCGGGCGAGTTGGTTCATATTCGTGTTGACCGTCGTCTGGACGGGCAGCGCGAGCAGGGCGATAAAGCCATGACCGTGGTGGATGTGCTGGCTGAACATCGCTATTCGCGTCCTGCCGTGTTCGTGGCCCCGGAAACCCTGCTGGCGCTGGAATACGCTCGCGATGGTTTTCAAGTGCCCGATTTTGCCCTGTTCAGCGGCAAACCCCTGGCCGCTGATATGCCCGTGCTGTATGCCCGCGCCCGGGTCTATGCCAGCACGATCGATCAGGTCGGGGCGGTGGCCAAGGGGCTGGAACAGCAGGGTATTCCGGTGGCCAGCCGGTATGCCGACATTGAAAACGTTCGTGCCATCAATCGTGTGCTGAGCCTGATTTTTGGCGTGATTGCTCTGACGGCCATGGTGGGCTGCGCGGCCTCGTTGGGCGGTGCCTTTCTGGCTAATGTGGATCGCAAACGTAAAGATCTGGCGGTCCTGCGGCTGTTGGGTATTGATAGTGGCGGTGTCATTCGTTATGTGCTGATTCAGGCACTGGTACTGAGCCTGATCGCCTATGCCCTGGGGCTGGGCCTCTATGGCCTGGGCAGTGCTTTATTTAATCAATTACTAGTGGGAGATGGCCTCCAGACGGACTTCGTATGTCGTATCACCCCGGCCCATGCCTTGTACGCCTTATTGATGGTGGCGAGCCTGGCCTGTGTGGTGGCGGCGATCGGAGCCTGGCGTGCCGTTCGCGTTCAACCTGCGGAGAGTCTGCGTGAAATGTAAATTGTGGTTCAGTGCGGCGACGGCGCTGCTGGGTATGAGCGCGCTTGCTCAGGCGGCACCTTGGGAGGAGAAGTACTACAACCCCAAACCTGCCGAAGGCGATGTGGTGTTGCCCATGCCCTGTGAGGGTGCCATGGTGTTTCGCCGTGTCGCGGTGCCGGTGGCCGGCCCTCTGGATGATATGCGTGTGGTGGTGGGGCAGGAAGCGCAAGAATGGGGTTATATCGAACACAAACGCCCTGACTTTATTGCGGGCAGTTTTACCGATGGCAAGGCCGGTTCATCGCGCTACTACCTGATGGCCAAGTATGAGCTGAACAAATTGCAGTACCAGGCCCTGACTGAAGCCACCTGCCCGACACCCAAAAATACCTTGGTGGTGCCGCAGACCGAAATCAGCTGGATGGACGCGATCCGTGTGTCCGACCTGTACAACCAGTGGTTGCGCGACAATGCCGCCGACAAGCTGCCCAAAGAAGACGGCTTGGCTGGGTTTGTGCGTCTGCCAACGGAAATCGAGTGGGAATACGCGGCCCGTGGTGGCTCGTCCTTGTCTTCGGCCGAGTTCCGTGACGTGCGCTATCCCATGCCTGAAGGCATGAACGACTACGAGTGGTATGCCGGGTCGCAGTCGTCCAATGGGGCGGTTCAGCTAATGGGGCGGCTCAAGCCCAATCCGCTGGGGCTGCACGACATCTTGGGCAATGTGGACGAGATGATTCTGGAGCCGTTTCGCTTGAACAAGCTGGATCGTCAGCATGGTCAGGCAGGCGGCTTTGTGGTGCGGGGCGGCAATTTCCTGTCCAAGCCCGAAGCCTTGCGCGCTTCGGCGCGCAAGGAATTAGCCTATTACGGCTCCAAAGGGCCTACCCAGGCCAAAACGACGGGTATGCGGCTGGCTCTGGTGTCAATTGCCCTGACTTCGCGCGACCGGGTGCAGGCCATTGAAAAGAGCTGGCAGGCCTTGGGGACCGAGCAAGGCGCTGTCAACCCGGATGCGCCGGCACAAGAGTCCGCCGTGCAGCGTTTGGGCTCCCTGGCCAGCAGTCTGGAGGACGACACGCTCAAGACGCAGCTCAAGCAGCTGGAAGGGGATTTGCGCGCTGCCAATTTGCGACAGGAGGAAATGCGCGACCAAGCCATTCGCGCCAATCTGGAGCTGGGCTCTTTTCTGTGCACCAAACTTAAAGACGACGTCTTGTTCGTGGAGCTGCTGCAACGAAATTACGAGGCGCTGTGTCAGGCCAGCCCGGACGACAAACAGTGTGTCAGCCGCAAATTGAAGCTGGATGAACAGCACGATCGTGTTGCGAAACTGGCGCGTTATTACGCCAGCAACTTGATTGACGCCTCGTCCCTGTACGGGCTCACCTTGCTGGAAAAACAGGTGCCGGTCGCACGCCAGATGATGGAACAGAACAAGAGCCTCAGCGCCCTGAAACCTTATCTGGACGTGCACTGGAAGAATCAAAAAGACTATTTGAAAACAGATTCGATTGATATCAGTGCCTGGAAGAACAACTGCAAATCGATTCCCAACTCGTAAAGAGCGGGTCAATAAAAAATAGACGTACTTCAATTGGAAGAGGAAGTTATGCAACACGTGCGCCGTTTTACCCCTAGAACCTTACTGGGCAGTCTGATGCTGGGTGTGGCTTTGCTTTCGGGCTGTGCCAGCACGGGCAGTAGTTTGCTCAGTGGTGCTCAGGCCGATGATCGTCTCACCAGTGGTCAGGATGCCAAATTCTTCAGCCGCTCTGGCTTTCAGGCCTGCGCCGGCGCGGCGGCGGTGGGCGTGCTGGCTTGCATGCTGTCGAACTCCAGCAACAAGGCGGCTTGCGCGATTATCGCGGGCGTGGCGGCCTGCGGGGTCGCCATGGGGACCAACTACTATCTGGATCAGCGTCGCACCGAATACGCCAATACCACGGAGCGTCTGGCCGCCATGCAACGTGACGTCGAGGCCGATACTGCCAATATTCTTGAGCGAACCCGTACGGCCCAGCAGGTGATTGCTGACGATAAAAGGCAGATTGCCGACATTGAAAAGCACATGAAGGCCAAGACGATGGAGAAAAAACAGGCTGAAAAGCAACTGGCCCGTATTGATAAGAATATCGAGGTTCTCAATCGCGATCTGAAAAACATGACTGAAAAAGTCAGCCTATATCGGGATGTGGCCGATGCGGAGCGCAAGGACGGAGGCAAGAAGGCGGAAGTCCAGCGTCTGGATCGTCAGATTGACGAGATGAATGTCAAAGTGGCCGTGCTGCAAAAAGAAGTGGACGACCTGTATTCCATGCGTTCTGCAGTGACCTTGGGTTAAAAGGGATTTTTCATGCGAGTATTTCTACGTTGGTCACCCGTTGCGGCCAGTCTTGTGCTGGCAGGTTGCGCCACCACCATGAGCGAGTGTGATCCGTCGGATCAAAACGCCGGTTTCCTGACCAAGATCAGTTGCGACACCTCGGGCGCCTATCGCCAGCACATTGACACGCGCGAGCAAAGTTTGCTGAGCGCGCAGCAAGCCAATGCGCTGTTTCATCAGGTCTACAAGGATATTCAGGCTCAGCAAAGCTTGAGCAACGCCAGTCTGGCCCGGCAGCGTCAGGCCCAGACTGCGCTGAACCGTTCCATGGGGCAGTTGTTGCGTAGTTTGCAGGCCAGTAAAGGTCAGCAAGCCGGCTTGCAGAATCAGCTCAAGGATCTGGATAAAGGGCTCAAGGACGTAAACCGTTCCACCGAAGACAACAGCCCGGCCGCGATAGCCCAAAAGCAGCAGCAGTTGCAACAGCTGCAAAAAGATGTCAGCCGCCTGCAGTCCAGTTTGGGATACGACGAGTAAAGGCCTATGCAGCGCGTCATACTTGATTCGGTGGGGCCCTCCGGGGCCTATCGTCAGCATCAGCTTGCGCTGGATATCCTGAAGCGTCAGGATGAACCCCTGACGCATCTGTTTTCCATTTATCAGGCCGATGGTTCGCAGACGACGGCCTGGTGGACGGGCCTGCAGGGCCAGGCTGTGGCCAAAAGCAGTTTGCCGGCTGCTCAGCAACAGGCACTGGACGCGCGTTATCAGCAAGCGTTGGACCGGATTGAGCTGTTGATTCGCCAGTTGCACGATCAGGGGGCGAGCCAAGATGCGCAGGCGCTACAAGCCCTGCTGCAAGACGGGGCGGCCCAAGGGGCGATCTACAGCGTAGGCGGCAAGCCGTTGCTGGTGATGAGCGAGAATCCGGCGCTGTCGCCCGAACCTTTGTTCGCGTCTGCCCGACGTCGGATGGCCGGAGCAGCGGCTGTGCCGCCGGGTCCACCGGCGACAGCGGCTCTTGGGGCTGGCGCGGCTGTCATGGGGGAGCCTGCTGCCAAGGCTCGCCCGCTTCTGTGGTTTCTGGTGGCCACGCTACTGGCCCTCCTGCTGGCGCTGCTCTTGTCCTGGTGGTTCAAGTGGCCTGCCAGCTGGTGGGACAGGAGTGGGATGCCCGTGGCCCCGCCCGCAGTGGTCAAGCCAGCGCCTGCGGTGCAGGAGCCTGTCCTGCCCCCGGTTGTGCCTGCTCAAGAGCCGTTGGCGCCGGTCCCCGAACCGCCCAAGGTCGAGCCTGTGGTACCGGAGCCGCCCGTGCCTGAGCCATCGCCTGCGCCCAAACCCCAGCCCGATCCCAAGCCTGCCCCCAAGGTGTCATCAGACCCTAATTTTGTGTGTGCGCACGATGATAAGGGCCAGGTGCTCAAACCCGAGGTCTACCTTATTTTTGATACGTCCATGTCCATGCTGTTGAGCGTGGATGCCAAGATTCAGGACGAGGAGTGGTTTTTCAGCCAGGACTTGAGCGATATGGGTTCCTGGAGCGATTACGCGACCCAACGGGCTAAAACCCTGTTTGAAGGGACGTCGCGCATCAAGGCGGCGCGCAGCGCTTTCTCCAGCATGGTGGACAGTTTGCCCGCGGGGCAGGACCTGCATTTGATAACCTTTGCGCAGCAGTGCGCCGCACCCAATTACCAGGGCCGCTTTACGACGGCTCAGCGGGGACGGTTGAAAAACCTGATTCAGACTATCGAGGCCAAGGACAGCACCAATCTGGTTCATTCCCTGAATCTGGCGGCCAGTCGGGTGGATGGCGTTAAACGGGATGCTTTGATTGTCTTGTTTGTTGATGGCAATGACGGTTGCGAGCAGGATATTTGCGCTGTGTCCCGCAGTATTGCACGCGCCAAGCCGCGCTTGCGGATCAATGTGGTGGATATCACCGGTCAAGGCCTGTCCGCCTGTGCGGCTACGACGACGGGCGGTGTCACGCTGGCTCCCAAGCAAGCGGGTCAGATTGCCCAGGCCTTGCGCGATGCTACAACCGACTTTGTGAAGCGTGCCGAACAGGCTTGCCAGTAAACCCCCGGCATGTGGCTGGGCCTGAATCAGCCTGGATTGCCCCAGGCTGATTTGCTTCTGGACAGCCAGAAAAAGACAGGGTGACAATAAGGGGGTCGCTAAACGACGCATAGACTGTGCACATGCCTGTATCTCCCTCTCGCCCCGATTCGCCTGAACGTCGTCTGCGTCGCATGAAACGCGGCGCCCTGGCTTTGCTGGGCCTGACGATCAGCCTGTTCCTGCTCAGTCACGCCATGATTGGCCGGGGCGAGGCTGCGCCGGTTGCTGGACTGTGGCCTTGGCTGCGTGCCTTTAGTGAAGCGGCCACGGTGGGCGCGCTGGCTGACTGGTTTGCCGTCGTGGCCTTGTTCCGGCATCCCCTGGGCCTGCCTTTTCCGCATACGGCCATTATTCCCAATAAGAAAAACAGTCTGGGGGAAAGTCTGGGCGTATTTGTGCGCGACCACTTTCTGGATTCGGCGATGTTGTTGGAGAAACTGCGCAGTCTGGACCCGGCGGCTCGCCTGGGGCAGTGGCTGTCGCAACCTGAGCAAAGCGAACGTGTGAGCCGTGCTTTGCAAACGGCCCTGGGCGAGGCCCTGCGTTTACTGGACGAGCGTAGCGTCAAACAGGCCCTGACCGATGGGGTGCGCAGCTATCTGATGCGGGTGGATATGGCGGGGACCAGCTCCCAGATTCTGGGCTTGCTGACGCGTAATGCCCGGCATCAGCGCCTGCTCGATGAGGTCTTGCAGCAATTGGGCACTTATTTGTCCAATGAAGCCGTCAAGCAACGCGTGGCGGCTGTGCTTGTGCGTTACGCTCAGCGCGAATGGCCCAAACTGTTGGCGATGGTGGGCGTGGTGACCTCCGTGGACGAATTGTCAGGCAAGATGGCCGACCGCTTGGCGCGTGCGCTGGTGGACGAGGTACACACAATTTTGAGTGAACCCGAGCATCCCTTGCGTAAGGATTATGAGCAGTGGGTGCTCGATTATATTCAGCGCCTCGGCCAGGACTCTGAGCTCAGAGAACAGGTCGAAGCCATCAAGCAGCGGTTTTTGCATCACAAAGAGGTGGGCGAATACATCGATGGCATCTGGACTGATGTCATGCGTGTGCTGCGCAGCGATCTTGCCAGACCGGACTCCTCGGTTGCCGCCCATTTGCGGCAGGTGGCTCAGGACCTTGGCGCCCGCCTGAATACCGACGCCACGTTGCGGGCCACCTTGAATGAGCATATGTTGTCGGCGGCGGCCGGGCTGGCCGAGCAGTTGCGCGAAGGGGCCAAGGATCATATTTCGCGCACCGTTCGTCAGTGGGATGACAGGCAACTGGTGCGCGAGCTGGAACTGACGGTGGGTACCGATCTGCAATACATCCGCTTTAACGGCACGGTCGTAGGTGGCCTGGTGGGCGTGGGCCTGCACGCCATCCTGCTGTTGGGGCTGGTCTGACAATAGCAGTCAGAGTGGTGCCAGGCGAAGATGCAAACCGTGCCCGGCGAACGAACATGTTCGTCGCTGCCAGTCAGAATGTGTTCAGATCTCAGGGCGGAGCGGGCCAGGGCATAAGCGGGTGGGGCAGCGAGCCGCTGGGGCCTGTGCCACCCAGCCCTTCACTCAGGCCACTTTCAGCAAGGGGACGGGCTTCTGGGTAGCATTTGGGTCGGGCACGTAAGTCGAGCGGTTCGTCATGCCGGTATTGAGCAATTGAATCGACAGTTTCAGCTCCTTGGCCTGGCGGCTCAGTTCGTTGACGGTCTCGCCCAGGTTGCGAGCCAGATCCGCGTTGTCGTTGATGTCGCTGTCCGTGGTGGATACGGCATCGTTGATTTGCGCCAAACCGTTGGCTTGCTCGTTGGAGGCGGTGGAGATTTCGCTGATCAGATGGGTGACATCTGAGACGGATTGCATGATCTCGTCCATGGTGGAACCTGCCCGCTTGGCGTGATGCGCCCCGGTCGCCATGCGTTTGAGCGAATCCTCCACCAGGTTTTTGATTTCCCCGGCGGCTTGAGCACTTTTTTGCGCCAGATTGCGCACTTCACCGGCCACCACGGCAAAGCCCTTGCCTGCCTCACCCGCGCGGGCCGATTCTACAGCGGCATTCAGGGCCAGGATATTCGTTTGAAAGGCCAGTCCTTCAATAATCGACACAATATCGCCAATACGCTCAGAGCTGTTGTGTATGTCCTGCATGGTGCTGACCATGTCCTGAACCACTTCACCACCTCGCCGTGCGGTAGACAGGCTCTGGTCGGCTAATTGATTGGCCAGACGGGCATTGTCCGCGGTCTGCTGCACATTCATGGTCAACTGCTCCATATTGGCGGCGGTGCGCTGTAAGGAGCCCGACTGAGCGGCGGTACGATGGGAAAGCTGGCGATTGCCCTCTTCAATCTGTGTGGACACATCCAACGAGGCCTGGATGCCTTGATGCACGTCGCAAGCCAGACCCAGCAGGCTTTTGCGCATCATGTCCATGTAGAAATAGAGCTGTGCGATTTCCTGGCTGCGGGTGTGCTGGGGGTTCAGATCGATCAACAGGTTGCCGGTGGCAATTTGCTGGGCGATATGGGTGGCGCTGTGCAGGGGCTGCATCATGCGCTGGGTGACCATCCAGCCGTAGGCCAAGGTTACCAGGCTGACCAGCCCCAGACTGCTCAGCCCGACAGTCAGATACGTGCCGGACGCGCCACTGCCCACCAGCAAGCCGGCGCTCAAACTTACAAGTGCCGTGGTCAGAAACCCAAATCGCAACAAGCTGGCACGCAGGCTGCGATTCAAGGGTTGGAGCAGGGTGTTCAGAACCGAGCGCCAGCCTCTGGCCTGCAATTGACCTTCGTGTAAACGAAAACCGCGCAATCCTTGTTGCTGGATGGAGTGGTACAGATACTCCGCTTCTTTGATGTCCTTGGCTTGGGCACGTACCCGAACCGAGGCGTAGCCGCTGACGCGGCCGTTTTCAAATAAAGGAATGACGCGGGCTTTGACCCAGTAAAAGCCGCCGTCTTTGCGGCGGTTCTTGATCAGCCCCGACCAGGATCGTTGTTGTTTGAGTGTCTGCCATAAATCCTGAAAAATAACGGCCGGCATGTGGGGGTGGCGCACAATATTGTGGTGTGCTCCGATCAGCTCGTCGTGGCTGTAGCCGCTCACCTCGATAAAGGCGGGATTGGCATAGACGATGCGCCCTTTCAGGTCGGTCTTGGAGATTAAATAGGTTTTTTCGGGTACCTGTGTTTCATGAGAGGTAATGGCTTGTTTTTCACGCATGATCTGGCCCTGTTAAAGACGTAGGCGGAAAAGGACAGATCATTATGTTGCATATCGACTTAATTTTGTTACTTGGTATTTGTATTAAAGTCCAAATGTGTCACCGTGATGACGGAGAAAAACCGGTTCAAAAAGCGTGATCTGATCTCTATAAGCAGTTGATTTTATTAATTATTGTTTTTTTGCTGGTCTGGCGGTAAAAAACCGACCCCAGATTAAATGTTTTGTCTAGCTGTCAGTAGTGTCAGGATCGGCAAGGGGGCTGCCGATCCTGAAGGGCCTGCTTAGCGACGAATCGCTTCCAGTCTGGCGTTCGCCGTTTTGGCGCTGTGAGCCTGGAAGGCCGGTGTGTTCTGGTAGGACAGCACCTGCACGGTAGAGGCTTGACTCAACTGAGCCAGGGCCGCCGGGGCACCCTGGGCCGATTCCACCGAGCCCGTATTCAAAGCCTTGATTGCATCGGCCAGCTCGGACGCTTCCGAGGCCAGATCGCTCATGGTATTGCCCAGATCCTGCACCAGGGCGGCGTTTTGCTGGGTGACAC
The DNA here is from genome assembly GCF_049932565.1 of Alcaligenes sp. HNGD-HTN06. Lineage (NCBI taxonomy): Bacteria > Pseudomonadati > Pseudomonadota > Betaproteobacteria > Burkholderiales > Alcaligenaceae > Alcaligenes > Alcaligenes sp. HNGD-HTN06. Next base: position 1,264,132 of record NZ_CP187782.1, read on the forward strand.
CATCCATTTTGGCCATGGCCTCATTGATCTGGTCCAGGCCACTGGCCTGCTCGATCGAGGCGGTCGAGATTTCGCCAATGATGTCCGTGACACGTTTGACCGAATCGACGACCTCGCCCATGGTGGCGCCGGCGCGGGCCGCCTGTTCGGCCCCGATGGCCATGCGGCTGACAGAGGCGTCGATCAGGTTCTTGATTTCTCCGGCAGCTTGCGAGCTCTTTTGAGCCAGGCTACGTACTTCACCGGCCACGACCGCAAACCCGCGTCCCGCTTCGCCGGCGCGAGCCGATTCCACCGCTGCGTTCAACGCCAGGATATTGGTCTGAAAGGCAATGCCTTCAATAACAGTGACGATATCGCCAATGCGACGTGAACTGTCGTGAATGCCTTGCATGGTTTGCACCACTTCGTTCACCACAGCGCCGCCACGTTGGGCAATCTGCATACTGGCATCGGCCAGTTGGCTGGCTTGATTGGCATTGTCGGCGTTCTGGCGCACCGTCACGGTCAGCTCTTCCATGCTGGCGGCGGTTTCCTGCAAGGAGGCGGCCTGATCTTCAGTGCGGGAGGCCAGATTGGTATTGTTCACCTCTAGGATGCGGGCGGCATGAATCGAGGCGTCAATTCCCGCTCGGGCATCGCTGGCAATGCCCACCAGACTTTTGCGCATCAGGTCCAGGCAGAAGTAGAGCTGACCAATTTCCGAATTGCTTTCGCTGGAGCTGACATCAATGTCCAGTTGCAGATTGCCGGTGGCAATTTGCTGGGCGATCAGCGAGGCCTGATCCAGGGGGCGGATGACGCGCTGGGCAATCAGCCAGCCGTAGCCCATCATGACCGCACTGGCCAGACACAAGCCACCGGTCAGCCACAGGCCCGAGCCTTGGGGAACCCCTCCCGTCAGGGCGAAGTACAGCGCAGTTCCGGTGGTGGCCAGTGCCAGTGTGCCCATACGGAACAGGCTGGCCCGCAGGGAGTTGCTGAATGGGCGGCGCAACTGGCTCAAGGCCTTTCGCCAGCCGGTCGGCACAGCACGACCTTCATGCAAGCGCACGCCGTGGGCACGTCCCTCATTGATGGCGATGTACAGGCGCTCAGCCTCGTCAATCTGTTCCTGGCTGGGTTTGACCCGGACCGAGGCATAGCCGGCTACCGTGCCATTTTCATAAATGGGCACCGCCATGGCGTAGACCCAGTAAAAGCCACCATCCTTGCGTCGGTTCTTGACCACCCCCATCCAGGGGCGCTTGTTTTGCAAGGTGTCCCAGAAATCCTGAAACGCCTCGGGCGGCATGTCGGGGTGGCGGACAAGATTGTGCGCCTTGCCGATCAGCTCTTCCCGGGTGAAGCCGCTGATGGCGATAAAGGCCGCGTTCGCGTAGGTGATCCGTCCTTTCAGATCGGTTTTTGAAATAAGGTACTGATCGGCCCGGACGCGAACCTCGTCCTGGGTAATGGGGAAATTCTTACGCATTCATCATCCTGGAGGGGAGCAACAAAGGGGACGCGAGGGGCCGTCAAGCCCGCAGGGGCCATGCAAAAAAAGCAAAGGTTTCTACGCCCGGTTACTGACTGCTCTGAACTGTCAGAAACCTTCTATTTTTGCGAATGGCGGAGCAGAACAAAGCGTGAAACTGTTGACTGATCCGGCCTTTGACTGAGCGCTTGCTTGTCATTTATGGCAAACACATACAGTTCAAACGCTTAACGGCTGCCAAACAAAATTCTTTAGGCTTAGATGTTCATGGATCATAATTTGATCATCTGAAAATAATGTACGGACTGTATTGCGTGGCGTACGTGCTCGCTCCGGGGTGGGGGCGGCTCAGGGCTCGCTTATAATCGGCCACACGCGCATGGGCGAGATTCAGAAGGAGAATATGTGATCGATACGCAGGAACCTGTAGTCAGCGCTGAGCTGGTCGCTGTGTTAGTCGCTGTCAGCGACGGCGAGCCCCGTGTCTTGACCACGGATGGCGGGCAGGCCTTGCCCGCCGGGCCGTTTCAACATACGCATCGCTCTTTGCAAACGGGGCTGCGCGATTGGGTGGAAACGCAAACCCATCACCCGGTAGGGTATGTGGAGCAGCTTTATACCTTTGCAGATCGCGATCGTTTTGACGCTCAGGGAACGCGTATCGTGTCAGTCAGCTATGTGGGGCTGACGCGGGAAGTGGGTCAGCCGGATGTGGCTCAGGTGATCTGGCAGGATTGTTATCGTTACTTTCCGTGGGAGGACTGGCGTGAGGGTACTCCTTCGATCATTCAGCAGACCATCGTGCCGGCCTTGTTGACGTGGTGCGAGCAGGACGAGTCCTTGCGTGCATTACGACGTCAGCGCGTCAATTACAGCTTTGGGCTGGAGGGCGCCATCTGGAACGAAGATTTTGTCTTGCAGCGCTACGAGCTGCTGTACGAAGCGGACCTGTTACCCGAATCCTGTCGCCGTCGTCAGCAGGAGCAGCAAGCGCAGGGCAAGCAGGATGCCTTGGGACTGGGCATGCGCCACGACCATCGCCGGATTCTGGCTACGGGTCTGGCGCGCCTGCGCGCCAAAATCAAATATCGCCCCGTGGTGTTTGAGCTGATGCCCCCGGAGTTCACCTTGCTGCAATTGCAGCAGGCGGTCGAAGCGCTGGCTGGCCGTGGCCTGCACAAGCAGAATTTCCGCCGCTTGATTGAGCAGCAGGCATTGGTCGAGGAAACCGGCGCGATGAGCATGGGCGGCTCGGGGCGGCCTGCCAAGCTGTTCCGCTTTCGGGGTGACGTGTTGTTTGAGCGGGCTATCTCGGGTAGCAAGTTGCCCTTGGCGAAACAGGCGCGTTAAAAACCGGGCCTATGGCTTGACAGTGCTTATGCTCAGGAATAGCATAAATGCACCGTGCCATTAGGCCTTATTTTTTAGCGATTTAAATACTCATAATGAGCATAATTAATGCCCCTGCGCCGGCAGCGCAAGCTGCGCAGACACGCGCGCACCGTATTCCTTCCCTGCCCGACGTGATGCTTGAGCCTCTGGTGCGCGCCACCTTGCAGGAAGATCTGGGTCGTGCGGGTGATCTGACAACGGACGCCATTGTGCCTGCCGACTCTCGTACGCAAATGCGCCTGGTAGCCCGCGAACAAGGCGTGTTGGCTGGTCTGGATCTGGCTCGTCTGGCGTTTACCTTGCTGGACCCTACGCTGCGCTTTGAGGCCCAGCTTCAAGATGGGGATGACCTGATGCCGGGTGCCCAGATCGCCGTCATCAGTGGCTCGGCCCGCTCCATGCTGACGGCAGAGCGTAGCGCATTGAATTTTCTGGGGCATTTAAGTGGCGTGGCATCGGCAACGGCCTCCATCGCCCGGGCCATTGCGCCTTACGGCACCCAGGTTACCTGCACCCGCAAAACCATGCCCGGCCTGCGCGCAGTGCAGAAATATGCGGTGCGCGTGGGCGGTGGCAGCAACCATCGCTTTGGTCTGGATGATGCGGTGCTGATCAAAGACAACCACATCGCTGTGGCCGGGGGCGTGAAAGCGGCCGTGGAAGCGGCTCGCGCCTATATCGGCCATCTGGTGTGCATCGAGGTGGAAGTCGATACCCTGGAGCAGCTCGATGAAGTGCTGGAGCTAGGGGTGGACAGCATTCTTTTGGACAATATGGATATTGCGACCTTAAGCGAGGCTGTGGCCCGCGTTGGTGGCCGCGCCAAGACCGAAGCCTCGGGTCGTATCACGCCCGAGACCGCGGTGGAAATTGCCCGCTGTGGCGTGGATCGGATCGCGGTGGGTTGGATTACACACAGCGCCCGTGTGCTCGATATTGGTCTGGATGCTTGAGTAACAAGGTGCTGGCGGTCATGGCGGGTTTTCAGGTGAGCAAGCGGGTGGCAGCGGCCGCCTTGCTGGGGGTGGTGGCGTGGGGCGCAAGCCCTTTGACGGGGCGGGCCAGCGAGGTAGCAGTCGCCCAGACTGCAAAGTATCCCCTCAGACCCATTACCGTGATCGTGACCTTTCCGCCGGGTGGGGGAACCGATTTGCTGGCTCGCAAGTTGGGCCCCCGTCTGGAAAAAGCCCTGGGCCAGCCGGTCATCATCGACAATCGGCCCGGGGCCAGTGGCAATATTGGTGCGCGTGCCGTGGCTTATGCCCGTGCCGATGGGCATACCTTGCTGATGGCCAACAGTTCCTTTGCCATCAATCCAGGTGTGTTCCGCAACCTGGGTTTCAAGCCTAAAGAAGACTTCGCACCCATTGCCAATATAGGCTTTGTGCCCTCCGTCATTGTGACCGGGAGCGGCTCGGATATTCAGAGTCTGCAGCAAGTCCTGCTGCAGCAGTCCGAACCGGCGTTGGCCTATGCGTCATGTGGCAATGGCACCCCGCAGCACCTGGCCGGAGAAATGCTCTACGATCTGCGTGGTGCGGCCTTATTGCATATCCCTTACCGAGGCTGCGGCCCGGCCTTGAACGATGTGGTCGCCGGGCAGGTGCCGATTGGCATCGTCACCTTGTCCAGCGCAGCTACCTTGATCGAATCCGGACATCTGCGCGCTCTGGCGGTCACCTCTGCCCAGCGCAGTCCGGTACTGCCTGATGTGCCGACGGTGGCTGAAGTGAGCAAGACAGGGTTTGAACTGGATCAGTGGCATGGCTTGCTGGCTCCTTCCCACACCCCCGAACCCATCATCACTACGCTGAATCGTGTCGTGCAAAAAGCCTTGACGGACCCCGCCCTGCAGGCGGAATTGCTGGCATTGGGTTATACGCCGCAAGAAGGAAACGAGTCTGCCCGGCCCAGCGGCTTCAAGGCCATGATCTGGAACGATATCGACCGGTTCGGGGCCCTGTCGTCCAAAATAGGCTTGCAGGTGGATTGATGCGGCAGCGGTGTGGCCTTGAGTGCGAGGCCGTTTTTTCAGGTGCGGATCGCCCCTTGCCCGCGCATGCACGCAGAGTCAGAATCAGGCAGCCGTTTCAGGCTGCCTGGCTGAGGCTAAACATCGTCGGGGCACAGAAAGAGGGCTCGAGCAGCGTGTCAGCGACGTAGGCGGAACGCGGAAAACGGCCTGCAGGTGGTTAAAAGAAGCTGTCTTCCTCAGGCGTTTCAGGAACAGGCTGGGTGGCAAACCAGTGTTTCTCCAACAGCAGCGTATGCGTCAAACCGTCCTTGCTGCAGTGAGAGTCAATCTCGATCTGGCCGCGCTGGCTGCCACCTTCATTGAAGTTGTCGGCCTCGACTTCGGCAGCGGCCATATACGCCTGTAGGTTCAGCTCAGGCTGACCACGATCCAGCACAAACTGACGAATGGCTTCCGCGCCTAACTCATTGAGGGTATAGGTGTAGTTCATGGCGTGCTCCTGATTATGGCTAATGATAATACGGGCCCCTACGCGTGAATCCTAGCATGCTCAGTCTCAACAACGGATAGCAAAGCGTTACCGGTTTTGGATAAAAAAACAGCGATGTGCGAGGGGCACACCGCTGTGGACAAGGCCATTTTAGGCAGACGGTTTAAAAGCTGCCAAAAATCGTACCCAGCGTAATCACGGTGATCAGCGCCACAATAGGGGCTGCCATCGTCACCATGGCGATATTGCCGTAGGACTGGCGGTGGTTCAGCTTGCAGATGGACAGCAAGGTGATGATGGCACCGCAATGGGGCAAGGTGTCCAGGCCACCTGCGGCCATCACGGCGACACGGTGCAGCAGTTCGGGGCTGATGCCGGCTTGTTGAGCCATGGCCAGATAGTCCGGGCCCAGGGTCTGCAAGGCAATGCTCAAGCCGCCCGAGGATGAGCCGGTAATACCGGCCAGCGTGGTCATGGCGACTGCCTCGGAAATCAGTGGATTGCCCGGTGCCACGTTCAGTACAAAGTCCCGAATAATCGCAAAGCCTGCCAGGCTGGCAATGACCGCACCGTAACCAACTTCAGAGGCGGTATTGAACAAGGGCAGCATAAAACCGAATACCCCTTTGTTGATGCTTTCGCGCAGGTTTCTCCAATGCCCCAGACGGCTGATGATCAAGACCAGAATGGCCGTGATCAACGCAATAATCAGCGCCCACAGACCGGTAATTTTGGCCGGGTCCAGCTGAGGGAAGCGCTCGGCCATGAACCCGAAGTTTGTGTCGGGGAAAATGCCATAGGTGAACAGGGCATTGACGCCGATCACCAGAATCAAAGGTAGCAAAGCCAGGAAGATGGGCATGGGTTTCTCACCTTCCGTGCTATCGGGGGTGCTGGCGTCGAACTTATCCTGCCCATGATCCCCGTAGGTCTCGCCTTGGGCAATGGCCTTGCGAGCCCGTGACTGCAGCCACCACAAGCCACCGAAGGCCATGATCAAGGCACCAATAATTCCCAGTCCGGGCGCTGCAAACACGTTGGTGCCGTAGTAAGGGATAGGTATGGCGTTCTGGATGGCGGGCGTGCCGGGCAGGGCGGTCATGGTAAAGGTAAAGGAGCCCAGGGCAATGGAGGCAGGAATCAGACGCTTGGGAATGCCCGCGGCACGAAACAGATCCTTGGCAATGGGATAGATAGCAAAGGCCACGACAAACAAGGACACGCCGCCATAGGTCAGCACAGCACACACCATCACAATAGTGGCAATCGCGTGGCGATGCCCCAGCTTATGGGTGATCCACTTGGCAATGGCCTGCGCCGCTCCGGAGTCCGCCATCAACTGACCAAACAGGGCGCCCAGCAAGAAGATGGGCAGGAACTGCAGCACATAGCCGCTCAGTGCGCTCATGAAGGTGGAGGTATAGATGGGCAGCAAAAACCCGGAATCCCCCGAAAGCAGCACGGCCAAAGCGGCCATCAAGGGAGCCAGCAACAGAACCGTCACCCCCCGATAAGCAAAAAACATCAGCAGTAAAAGCGAGACAACGATAGCAAGCGTACTGGCCATAAACAAAGTTCCTGTGCAAGGTCCGGATCACGGACGTCAATAAATGAGGTGGGGTCGAACGCCAAGCAGGCAGTGTAGCAACAGGCAATGACAAAACGGCTTGATAGCGCGCAAGACGGGGACCGGGCCCCAAAGACGGAGTTGCATCGGGTTTCTTACATCTTGTTTCTTGATGATGAGAACGGGCTAGGGTTACGAGAAATGGGTAAAGCTAGTAAATACAAGGGCTTAGCGGTTTTATGGGTGGAAGACATCAAAAAAAGTAAAAAATTTCGAGAGAAGTGCTTGCTAAAAGACGAAACCTTGCTATAATTTCTTCTTCGGCGCATTAGCTCAGCAGGTTAGAGCGACGGAATCATAATCCGCAGGTCCCCTGTTCGAATCAGGGATGCGCCACCAAAATTTAAGCGGCTCACAGCAATGTGAGCCGCTTTTTCTTTGTTCCGCCGTTTTGGTCGTGCTGCGCGCAATCTATTTGGTAGGGCTTATCTTGCCGCCGCCACGGTTTTGGACCTAGTGCGCCATTCTGCTTGCCGACTAGTGCCCAGGCTGATGCTGTGTCTGGTGGATGTGGCCGATACTCTTTGCTTGGTCTGTGTCCGCTTTGGCGGGTAAGTCACGGTGTTGCAATTTGCTGTTCGGGGCGCTGGCAGCGTCGCGTGCTCTGACAAATCTAACGCTTAAGCTACCGTCCCTAATGGATGACCACTCGCGTCAGCGATGAGCGGGAGACTCGTGGTCTTGGGGTTGTCCGTATTGCTCATTCGATTACATGTGCAGATGCGATGCGGCTGTGTTGCACTGCGTATTTCATCGCTGTAGTTATGTCTCTTTCTGGGTCAAAGAATGAGCAGGGAAGGCTGCCCCTTTGAGAAACGGCTCTCGCCGTGTGGGACGTATGGTTTTAGTGGCCCGCCCAGCAGTGGCCTTGTTGTGGGGTAGGCATGGGTGCTTGCCTGGGTGTCTGCTCGGGGCCTATTCGAGCCGGTTTGCTCAATCCCTGCTATGCTCAACTTGGCTGAGGGCTTGTTCGTGATGATTTGACCCATCAGTTGTGCCTTTATACCTTAAGGCACTGCCGAATATCCTCTTGTCTGTTTCCTGTTGCCACGCATAAACCGGGCACATGGGAAACAAGTGCGAATTTAATCAAACTGGAGAGAGAGACATGGGTACTAAAATTGTGACTGAAGCTGATCGTAAGCGTACTCCGGCCCCCGCCGCTCCCAAGGGTGTCACCCTTAGCACAAAGTGCCGGGGTCAACGTGTTAGTCAGGAGCGTGGTGCGCATACTCGCAACAAGAAAAATCCTGGCAAGCGCGCACTAATGTCCTGGGGGGCGTCACTGGTGTTCTTATGCCTTCTTGGTGATGCCACTGGCCCCAGTTTTTTACGCTTGTCCGCCCGCTGTTCCAGACGACGCTATAGTGCGGCAAGGTGAATCAGTAATGCGGCATTCAGATAAAGAAAACGGCCACCCAGCAAGGGTGGCCGTTTTTTTTGGTGTTCAAACCGTCGGTGATGGACTCTGGGCTCATAGAGTTTGGGTGGTGCGGAGAGAGGGCGATTAGCTCTGTTTTTTGCCGCACAGTGTCTGGCCCCTAATTCCTCAATGCCAATGCGCATGGCCTTTCCTGCTGCGCATGAGCGCCTTTCTTGTCAGGATAAGCCCTCTATAAGACGGGTCCAGTGGGCTGCACGGCTTGCGGTTTACACCGAACGTGTCAGCCCTCCATCCACTTTGATGTTCTGACCCGTAATGTAAGCGGCGCCGTCTGACAGCAGGAACGCAATGGTCGCCGCAATTTCCTCGGCCTTGCCATAGCGCCCCATCGGTACGCTGTCGCGCCGCTCGTCGGTCGCTGGCAGGCTATCAATCCAGCCAGGCAGCACGTTGTTCATGCGCACATTTTGGGCTGCATAGCTATCCGCAAAAATCTTGGTGAAGCTTGCCAATCCGGCGCGGAATACCGCCGAAGTGGGGAACATTTCCGCAGGCTCAAACGCCCAGGCGGTCGAGATGTTCACGATAGCGCCGCCGCCTTGCGCTGCCATGATGGGGGCCACCAGTCGGGCGGGGCGCACAGCATTCAAGAAGTAGACGTCCATGCCTGTGTGCCAGTCTTCGTCGCTGATGTCCAGGATGGGGCCGCGTGGGCCGTGCCCGGCCGAGCTGACCAGTGCGTCAATGCGTCCCCATCGGTGCATGGCCATGTCGACCAGTCGTTTCAAGTCCTCGTTGCACTGGTTGGATCCCGTCAGTCCGATGCCGCCTAGTTCCTTGGCCAGTGCCTCCCCTTTGCCGGATGAGGACAGGATGGCGACCTGATAGCCATCTTGAGCCAGTCGACGTGCGGCCGCGGCCCCCATGCCGGATCCCCCAGCGCTGATAAGAGCAACTTTTTCTATAGTCATATAAGGCTCCTTGTTAAGTGATTAACGTTATTATTTCAGTCTGATGGGAAAAAATCAGGCGTTAAATAAACGTCTTAGACTGTAGAAAAACTATTGCCTATACCATGAGCTCCTCACGTCGTTCCCTGCCTTCCTTAAATGCCTTGCGCGCCTTCGAAGTGTCGGGGCGCAGGCTCAGTTTCCGAGCAGCGGCTCAGGAGCTGGGGGTGACGCAGGGGGCGGTGGCGCAGCAAGTCAGGGCCTTGGAAGAGCATTTAGGTGTGGTGTTGTTTCAACGTCGGCCGCGTGGACTGCACTTGACGGGGCGGGGGGCGGCGTATCTGGCCGATGTCACCCGTGCTTTTGATACGCTAAGCGAGGCGACAGGGCGTTTACTAACGCGCCCGGATACCGTCACCATCAGTGTCACGCCCACCGTTGCGGCCAAGCTATTGATTCCACGGCTGGGAGATTTGCAAACTCTGCTGCCGGATGTGGAGTTGCGCACCGTGGCAACGGAAGCCTTGTCGGATTTTGAACGCGACCAGGTCGATATTGCGGTGCGTCTGACTCGTCCTCCCTTTGCGGCGGATCTAGAGGCACAGTTGTTGTTTCGTCAAGATGTGGTCGCGGTAGCCAGCCCTGGACTGGTAGGGAATGCCGCACTGCCTTTGTCCATGGAGCAGTTGCATGCCTTGCCGCTGTTGCATGATGCGCAGAATCATTGGGCTGCTTTCTTGAAAACCCCTAGAAAACTGCCCGGTGCGGTGTTCAATCAGACCACTCTGGCACTGGATGCCGCATTAGCCGGCCAAGGGGTGGCATTGGCTTGCAAGGCGTTTGTAGCCAGGGATCTGGCGGCCGGCCGTTTGGTGCAGGTGGCGCATGCGGGGACCGTGGGCGCGGACTTTTATTTGCTGCGCAAGCGTTCGACCCCCGCCCGAAAGTCGGTCGAGGCGGTATGGGGCTGGTGTTTGCATAGGCTATTAATTGACTTGCCTGACGCGCCGCTCATTTGAGGTTCTTGGCCGGACTGTGCCTTGGCGACGAGGCTGGCGCAGTATCGCGCTGGTCTTGCGTGGGGTGTTTTTGGTGTTCCTGATGCGAGGGGCTACACTGGCCGCACTTCTGGTGCGGTAGCACCCAGCTTTTTACAGGAAAAATATATGAGCACACCGCTTCCCTGTCCTCAGTGCACCTTGGAAAATACTTACCATGACACCGAGCAATGGGTCTGTGCCGATTGTGGCTATGAATGGCAAGATAATCATCAAACGACGGATGCTGAAACGGACGAGGACGAGCTGATTGTCAAAGACAGCAACGGCAATGTGCTGCTTGCGGGCGACGATGTGATTCTGATCCGGGATTTGAAGGTCAAAGGTTCCAATACCCTGAAAAAGGGTGCCAAGGCCAAAGGCATTCGTCTGGTTCGAGGTGACCATGAGGTCGATTGCAAAATTGATGGCATCAGCTACTTGCTGAAAGCCATGTATTTGAAGAAAGCCTGAGCATTCAGGCTGGGTTTCGCCAGGCGCCGCATTGTAATGCGGCGCTTTTTTTTATGCCTGATCGCCAAGGGAGTGACAGCGATCAGCACATTCAAGGAGTTCTGACAGCGGTAAATCAGATGCCTGGCGTGTATATAATAATGAGAATGATTATTGATTATATAAATTGATCGCCTTTTCATGTCCAAGCTGACGGCGGCCTTTCTGGCCCATTATCCGGATCTGATCCGCTATTTGCGCAGGCGCACGCATTGTCCTGAACTGGCACAGGACTGCGCGCATGACACCTGGTTGCGCTTGCTGGAAAAGGGCAAGCAGGTGCAGGCCGATAACCATCGCGCGTATGTATTCAAAGTGGCGGCCAATATCGCTGCAGACTGGTATCGACGCCATACGCGTGAGCAGCGTGCTGTCGACGGGTACGCTTTGAGCATTGCCCATCACCATGCCCCTGATACCTATGAGGAAGTGCTGGCCAAAGAGATCTTGCAGCGTTTAGAGCACGCTTTGATGGCCCAATCCCCCCGCAGCGTGCGTATCTTCATGATGCATCGTTGCGAGGAGCTGAGTTATGCCCAGATTGCCCAAAAGCTGGGTGTCTCCGAAAGTACGATTGAGAAGCATATGATGCGCATCTTGCTGGTGGCCCATCATGTTCTGATGACGACGGCATGAGCGCGCTGCCTGATCCGACCTGGAGCCCAGTCGATGAGGACGCGGCCCGTTGGGTATTGCGCAACGCCCAGGGCAGGCTGCCGCCAGGGGGCAGGGCCGAGTTTGAGGCCTGGTACGCGGCCGATCCCTTGCACGCGCGAACCTACGATGCCCTGGCGGCAAGTTGGCGACGACTGGGGCAGTTGAGGGTGTTGCCGGTCGCGCGCAAGAGAGGCAAGCCTGGTTTCAAGGCCTTGTTGGGGGCCTGTGCAATGGTGGCTGCGTCTTTGCTTGCCTGGCAAACCTGGCAGCAACACGGAACGATCAGCAGCGGGATAGCGTTGACCCGGCTGACTTTGCCAGATGGTTCCTTAGCGATTCTGGACGCGCACACGCGTGTACGTTTGCACTTTGAAAAGGGGCAGCGACACGTTCAGCTGGAGGCGGGCCGGGCCTTTTTCCAGGTAGTGCCGAGCAATGACAAGACAGGTCCCTTTACGGTGGTGGCGGGCCCGGCGCAGGCGACGGCCTTGGGTACACAGTATGAGGTCAGTCTGAACGGCCAGCTCAGCCGCGTTGCGGTTTACGAACACACGGTACGTGTGCAGTGCCACGTTTGCGACACCGCCCAAGCTGTGATCCTGCAGTCCGGTGAGCGTGCCACCGTGACCGGCAGACGGCTGCAGACGCTGAGTTCACCGCCGGGAGAGGCGGACACAGCCCCGGCCTGGACACGCGGCTTGCTCAGTGTTGATGATATGAGTGTGCATGAGTTGGCCCGTCAGTTGGGCCAGTACACGAAGCGCCTTATCTGGGTGGTGAATGAGCGGGCAGGTTCCACCCGTGTGTCCGGGGTGGTGCGAGCTGCTCAACCTGCCGCCGCCTTGAGTCTGTTGCTTGCCGGCAGTGACGTGAGTATCAGGGAATTGCCGGGAGTCATAGTTATTTACTAATGATAGTTATTATCAATTAAAAAATACGATGGCAACCCGGGGTGAGGGGAGACGGATAGCACAGCGTCCTGATAGTAGTTGTTTAAATAGGATGCTCAATCATGAAGTGCGCTTTGCAGTACACGCCGTCTGTTCTTGCCCTGCGCAGGCAAACGCTTGCTGAGATGGCGGCCGACCTCGGTCCCTCGCATCGGCCAGGACGTCTGAAACCGGGACCATTGGTGTTATGGATTGCCAGCATGCTGCTGGTTTTTCCACCTGCACAGGTGCGGGCTGACGACGCTTTGGTGTTGAACATGAGCCCTCAAGCGCTGGCAGACGCGCTTTTGCAGATAGGGCGTCAGGCTCAGGTGGAAATCGCATTCTCACCTGGGCAGGTTCGGGAGAAACAGGCCGTGGCCCTGCAGGGTGAGCTGACGGTCGAGCAGGCACTGGACAATTTGCTGGCCCCCTGGGGGCTGGCCGCGCGCCAGCAGGGGGCGCGTCGTTATACGGTAGTGACGGCGACGGTGCCCAAGGGCTTGTCGGTGCTGGAACCTGTGCGTGTTCAGGGCCAGCGCATCGGCGAACGTGTTTACTCCCGAGGGGATATGGATCAGCGGCCCGCCGGCAATCGGGACGTGTCCAGTTTGCTGGCCGATCACCCCGCGGTGCGTCAGGATGATGCCGCGCAAAGCGGTGTGAATCGAGGTTCCCTGGCGCTGCAAGATATCAGTTTCTACGGGGCCAGCCCTTTTCAGAACCAGTTCCAGATTGACGGCATTAGCGCCACCAACCAGATCGACCCTGCCAGCCGCAATTTGAATCTGCAGGTGGGCAATGTACCGGCCTATGCCCAGGCTTACAACCTGGATACGCACCTGCTGGAAAGCGTGACGGTACTCGATAGTAGTATCCCTGTGGACTATGGTCGTTTCACGGGGGGTGTGGTCGATGCCAGGGTACGTAATCCCCAAGGCGACAACAGTGTCCGGTTTGATTTCAGCTACAACTCCTCGGGGCTGACTGCGCAGAAGATTGCGCCCGAACAAAAGAAGAATTTTGAGGCGGGCAAACCCGGTTTTTCTCCGGTCTGGACCAAACGGTTCACCTCGGCAATGCTTGACGTGGGATGGACACAGGATACGGCAGCCCTGATCCATCTCTCCCGACGTCAGTCCACGATTGATCGGTCCATGCGTGTGCGCCACGATACGGTCTTCACGGATTTGAAGACGCGCTCCATAGACCGGGTCGATAATGGGTTTGTCAAAATTCATACTCGCTGGAGTGCCGACACCGACTCCGCCTTGACCCTCAAGTATGCGGATCGTCGTGAGGATCTGGTGGACTCGGGCAGTTTGGCCGACCAGATTCAGTGGCAGCACCAGCAACAATCCTACGGTCTGGGGGTTGATCTGAACCATGATCTGCGCTGGGGGCAGGCGCGTGTGCAACTGGGTTATGACCAGATGAACAGTTACCGCCATTCTGACGGTACCGACTATATGGTCCACATGATGTATCAGCCCACGGGTCGCCTGGATTACACCTATATCACCGGTGGCTTTGGACAGGAATCGACCGAACAGCGCAATCTGACCTTGAAGTCCCGACTGGAGTTCAAGCCGGTTCAGACCGGGGCAATTGAACATGCCACGTATGCCGGTGTTGAGCTGGCCCATACCCAGGGCGAATTCGTGCGTCAGAAGGATGCTTACGGCGGTAATACTCGCCATTTCAGCAATGGTCAGCCCGATAAGCTGCAGACCTTGAACTACTACCAGGCCGGCAATGTGGGGGTCAGCTATACCGCTGCGTCGGTTTACCTGTCTGATCGTTTGTCATGGCAGCGGCTGGCCCTGACCGGCGGTTTGCGTGTGGACAGGGACAATTATTTCGGCAACACCAATGTGGCGCCACGTACCTTGTTGGAGTGGGATGTGCTCGGGACAGGGGAAACGCGTTTGTCGGGTGGCTGGTCCCGTTATTACGGCATGGACATTCTTGGGACCGCCATGCGTGAGCGCAAGAGCCAATTGCACACCTTGTTAATCACCGGAGGTAATCGGGTAGATCGACCTTCCCATACCGCCTATACGCTTGACGGCTTGCGCACGCCCTATGACGACGAGTGGGCTCTGCGTGTGCAGCAACAGTTGTCAAGCACGGTGGTCGCCGAGTTGGGCTATGTGCGTCGTTATGGCCGCCAACAGGTCTCTATCGAAGGCACGAGCAAAACTGGCTACCTCTACACCAATAAGGGACACGCCAAAACCGATGCCTTCACCTTGAGTGTAAAGAGCATTGCACCCTGGGCGGTGGGGCCGAGTCGATGGACGGCGCATCTGGATATCACCCATCAGCGCAGCAAGCGCAATACCAAACTGGCCGATGGTTATGAGGGCGCCGCCGAGGAGATGGACGACGACATTTACTACAATGGCGACCTGATCCGTCGAGGTGACCGTCCCGTAGGAGATTACAACCTGCCGTGGCGTGTCAGTGCGGGTCTTACAGGAAGGTGGGCATCGTATGGTCTGCAACTTAGTAACCGCATTCATTGGAATGGCGCCCGTAAGGATGTGCATTATCTGGGCCTGAATCGGAGTGACGGGCGGGAAAAATACGAGTCTGGCCGGGTAGGTTCTTACTGGACCTGGGATATGCGTCTGGACTGGGAGCCGACGATGTTCAAAGGCTTGGGCGTGGGGCTGGATGTGCTGAATGTGCTGGACAAGCAAGCGCCTTTGGTGATCAGCACGCCGAACTCGGCAAGCAGCCAGAACCTTTATCGGACAGGAAGAGAGCTGTGGTTGCGCGCTTCGTACCGTTATTGAAGATCAAACGGCGCGGCGTCGTCTGGCTGAGGGTGGCGCTGGGAACCCTGTTGTCCGGTGCGGCCTGCGCGGCCTCTGTGACGACTACGTCCAATGCAGGGGGCGATGATCCCGTGGTGGAGCTTGCCCGCTGGTCGCCCGGTCTGGAAGCGACGTCCCCATCTTGCTGGCAGGAGGGCGAACTTGATGCCGCTTGCCTGCGCACACGCTATGAGCATGTTCCGCGTCAATGGCCGGCCCCTGATATGGATGAGGCAGAGCGGTGGCTGGAGTGGGGGCCGATACCAGGCCCAGGCTCGGACGCACAGCATGAGGCAGCCCAGGATGCCAGTAACAAGCAGATTGTGGCCTTGGGCGCGCGCCTGTTTTTTGATAAGCGGCTCTCGCGTCGGCAACAGATCTCCTGCGCATCCTGTCATCAGCCCGACAAATCATTTAGCGATGGCAAGGCATTGGCGATTGGGGAGGACGGTCTGATGGGCAAGCGTCGTACGCCACCCTTATTCGCTGCGCCATTTGCCAAAGACTTGTTCTGGGATGGTCGGGTGCAGACTTTGCAGGATCAGGTGCTCGGTCCGATTGAAAACCCGGTGGAAATGAATCATGCCTTGCGCGATCTGATTGTGCGCCTGCGTACCTTGGACGATTATCCCCAGGCGTTTCAACAGGCCTTTGGACCGGCCTGGAACGCTGGGGTGGATGCCCAAGGACTGGCACGGGCGCTGGCCGCCTATGTGGTCACCCTTCGACCGGCCGCAACGCGTTTTGACGATTTTCTCGCGGGTAATGTGGCTGCCTTGAGTGATCAGGAGCTCACTGGCCTGCACTTGTTTCGCACCAAGGCGCGCTGCATGAACTGCCATAACGGCCCCTTGCTGACGGATAACCGCTTTCACAATATAGGCCTGTCTTTCTATGGACGTCGCTTGCAGGACCTGGGCCGGTTTGAGTGGTCTCGCGACCCGGCCGACCTGGGGCTGTTTCGTACCCCCAGCTTGCGCAACGTCGCGCGGGCGGGGCCCTGGATGCACAATGGCTTGTTCCCGAGTCTGGAGGGTGTCGTACGCATGTACGATGCGGGCATGATCCCTGACGCTGGGCAAGCCGGTCCGTTGATACCACGTAAGTCACCACGCATACGAAAGCTGAATTTGAGTGAGGCGGAAATCCAGGCTTTGTTGGCGTTTTTACAGGTGCTGTGACACGTGTGGCTCAAGAAGCGAGCCGTGGGCCCATAAAAAAACGATAGTGGCAGACCACTATCGTTTGGAGGTAGTTGCCGCGGCGAGGGGTTCCGATTGATCTCAGGACCGGGTTCCTCTGCCATGGCAAGGACGTCGGCTTTATTTCAGGCAGGCTTTGATTTTGTCCAGATCGGGCCCCTCGATGGGACGGCCAAGATTGAACGGCATAGAGGTTTCGCGCCAGTCTTTGTAGTCGTGCAGGTACTCCATCTGGCTGGCATACACCTTGGCGGCATCCGGGTTGCTGCAAGCCATGGCAATCATGACTTCATTGGTGACTTGCTGAATGGTTTTCAGGCTCTCATCGTCCATGCGGTGGATTTCCACCCCGGCTTTCTGAAAGGTGCGCAAGCCTTCGGTCGCTTTCTTTTCAGTAAAAGCGATGGACCACATCATGGTGGCATCGGCTGCGATTTTCAGTTTTTCCTTGGCCGAGTCGCTCAGGGCATCCCAGGCGGCTTTGTTGATCATGACGCCAAAGACGGATGCAGACTGGTGCCAGCCGGGCGTTGTCCAGTGCTTGGTGACTTGATGAAGGCCGGCAGACACATCCACGTTAGGAGTGGAGAATTCGGCGCCTTCGATCACCCCCCGCTCCAGTGACTGATACAGCTCTTGCCCAGCCATGGAAACCTGAGTGCCGCCAATTTTTTCCAGTACCTTGCCTTGCTCCAGTCCGGACAGACGCAGGCGCTTACCCTTGATTTCCTCCAGGTTGCGAATCGGAACGTTGGTATGGAAACCGGATTCATTATTGGTGATGGCGTAGGGGAGGTAGACCATGCCATATTTGCCATAAATCTCGTTATAAAGCTCGGCGCCTCCCCATTCCTTGATCCAGTTGGCGTAGTCCAGCGCATTGAATAGACTGGAGTGAGTCCCCAAGGGGGAGAAGGCCGGGTTGCGGCCTGCCCAGTACCCTGGCCAATCAGCCCCTGCCTGGATGGTGCCGGACTCAACGGCACTAAAGACCTCGCCGGTAGGGACAAGGGCGCCGCCTTCGTAGAACTCGATTTTCAGTTCATCTCCAACCAGTTTATTGGCTAGATCGACCCATTTTTTGTCCAGTTCCACCAATTCGATCGAGGCTGGCCAGGTGCTGGTCATGGTCCATTTCTGGGCGGCCTGGCTCAGGCCCGTGATGCCTAGCAAAGCCAGACCGGTCAAGGCGCCAAGTGCCTTTTTTGTCAGTTTCATTATGTCTCCTTGTTGTATTAGGTTCCGTACAGCACGGTGGGTAACCAAGTGGCCAGACCAGGGAAAATGG
Source organism: Alcaligenes sp. HNGD-HTN06 (assembly GCF_049932565.1). NCBI lineage: Bacteria > Pseudomonadati > Pseudomonadota > Betaproteobacteria > Burkholderiales > Alcaligenaceae > Alcaligenes > Alcaligenes sp. HNGD-HTN06. The sequence goes on from NZ_CP187782.1 coordinate 1,281,875, forward strand.
CCAGCAAGATGCACATCAAAATAATCAGGCCGATAAAGGGGATGACGCCGGTAATGATCTCCATGGTCTTGACCGATTTGGGTGTGATGGCCCGCAAATAGAACAGGGCATAACCAAAAGGCGGGGTCAAAAAGGACGTTTGCAGGACAACCGAAACCAGAATCACAAACCAGAGCAGGCTGATGCCCATCTCCTGCACAATCGGCAGCAGGATGGGGAAAGACAGCAGGACGATGCCGGTCCAGTCCAGAAAGCAGCCCAGAATAAAGATGATCAGCAGCATGACGACGATCAGCAGCCAGGGTTCCATGTCTAAACCGCGCATGATGTCCTGGGCAGCGCCCAAACCGCCGGTGATGTTAAAGACCCCGGTAAAGGCCGTGGCACCGACCACAATGAACAGAATCATGGAGGAGGTGCGACCGGTTTCATACAGGGCATTGAGAAAAATGGACCATTTGAACTTGCCCCGGAAAATCACGATCAGCAAGGACAGCAGCACCCCGATAGCGGAGGCTTCGGTGGCCGTGGCAATGCCGGCCAGCATGGAACCTAAAATGCCCAGAATCAGAAAGATGGGTGGCACGGCTTCCACCAGCAGCATGCGGATCAAGGCGGGCCTGGAGATCTTTTCATCGGGCTCCACGGAAGGGGCGCGTTCAGGATGACGCCAGGCAACAAACACGACCCACAGGGCATAGAGCAGGCCCAGCAGCACGCCAGGAATCAGCGCGCCGGCAAACAGCTCGCCAATCGACAGTGGGGAGTAGCTGGCCATCAGGATCAGCATGATGGACGGCGGGATCAGGATGCCCAGGCAGCCCGAAGCGGCAATCACACCGGTGGTCAACTTGGGGCAATAGCCATAGCGCAGCATGGGGCGCAGTGCCATCATGCCGGTAACCGTAATCGAGGCGCCGATAATGCCGGTGGTGGCTGCCAGCAAGATGGAGATAAATACCACAGCCAGCGCCAGCCCACCCCGAACGCGAGACATCAGCAGGCGCAAGGCCTCAAACATCTTGTCGGTGACTTCGGAGTCGGACAGAAAACGTGCCATCAGAATAAACAGCGGGATGGCAATCAGCGTGTAGTTGTCCAGGACATCGCCGTAAATGCGGTTAACCACAATGCCCAGAACCATGGGTTTGCCCGCCACCAGCGCGCCGATGACAGCCGTGCTGCCCAGAACAAAGGCCAAGGGGTGTCCCATGAACAGCCCCAGCAACAGCAGGCCACCCATGACAAGTGCAATCAATTCAGGCGTCATGGCGGGGGGCGTCCTTCTGACTGAGCAAACGGATAACTTCAGCAATTCCCTGGAGCAGCAGCAAGGCGGCCGCCAGAACCATGGAGAGTTTGAGTGGATAAACAGGTAATTGGACCGCGCCGTAGGTGGTCTCGCCTTGAGCCCAGGAGCGCATGGCAAAGTCATAGCTGCGGGTCAGGAAAACCCAGGCGAAGGGGAAAAAGAAAATCAGGTAACCTGCAATTTCCGTCCATTTTCGGACGGCAGGAGAAAAGCGCTGGATGAGCAGATCGACGCGGACGTGGGCCTGGTGTTTGAGTGCGTAGGCGCCCAACATCAGAAAGTAAAACCCATATAGCTGCTTGGTGACGTCAAAAGTCCAGCGTGTGGGCTGGTTCATCACGTAGCGCATGAAGACTTCGTAAATAATGATGGTGGAAAAAATGATGGCGATAAAGGAAATAAGCTTCCCTATCCATTCATTGAGCGAGTCGATTAGACGTAAAACCATGCTTGTCCCTTTTGTACATTCTTATTGGCTACACATCGGGTTTAGTCTATGAGTAAGCTTTGCCGCGTCACAACTTGGGTTTACCCTTACGTCAACCTGAGAGAAGGCATCAAGGGTAATAAGGTGTAAATGAGGGCGTGTAAAAGGTTTTTCCGTCTGAATCTGTGTTATTGGCGTGAAATATCGGGGGCCTAAAGGGTTGGGGGGCTCGCGGCTACCGCTTGTCTGCACATAGAAAAAGCCACCCCAAAGGGTGGCTTTCGAGTGCCGGGCTTCAGCCCTTGCTCCAGGTCTACTCTCCCACGATTGCAGGATGAGAGGTCGTCTGTGGGTGCGGACCTACGCGTGTGGAGCCAGCCCCTGGCTGCGGCAACACGGCCCCTGGCAGGGCCGTGTTGGGCGCAGGGGATCTTAACGGACGCTTTGCGCCGCCAGGCCCAGGGCCAGATGCTGTTTCATGCGTTTCTTGTAGAAAGGCAGGCAGATGAACAGCGCCAGGAACCAGAACGGCGTGGCAATCAGGCCGATCAGGGTTTCTTCTTCCTGGCTGAACAGATAGAGCGCGAAGGCAAAGAAAGCCAGGGTCAGGTAACACATGGGAATCGCAAAGGGCATTTTGTAGCTCGATGCGGCATGGGCTTCGGGGCGAACCCGGCGGTACTTCAGGTAGGTGATCAGGATCACGGCCCAGACAAAGATAAAGCAGATGCTGGCCACGGTGGTCACGATGGTGAAGACACGCATGACATCGCCTTCTGCATACAGCAGGAACAGGCTGGACAGCAACAGGGCGCAAGAATAGATCAGGCCATTGCGGGGGGTACCATTGCGCGACAGCTGGCTGAATGCTTCAGGAGCCAGCTTGTTCTTGGACAGACCGTACAACATGCGGCCTGTCGAGAACATGCCGCTGTTGGCCGAGGACAGGGCCGAGGTCAACACCACGAAGTTGATGATGGCAGCGGCTGCACCTACGCCGATCAGCAAGAACATGTTCACAAAGGGGCTCTTGTTGGGGGCCACAATATCCCAGGGAGTGACGGTCATGATGGCGGTCAGGGCCAGCACGTAAAACACAATCACGCGAACGGGAATCTTGTTGATGGCTTTGGGCAGGTTCTTGGCAGGGTCCGCTGTTTCAGCCGAGGCCGTACCCACCAGCTCAATACCCACGAATGCGAAGATGGCGATCTGGAAGGCAGCAAAAAAGCCACCCAGGCCATTGGGGAACATCCCGCCCCGATCCCACAAGTGGGTCAGGCTGGCTTTTTCACCGGTTGGGCCCACAAAGCCGGTAAACAGCAGATACGCACCCACGCCAATCAGGGCCACAATGGCAATAATCTTGACCAGTGCAAACCAGAACTCCAGCTCACCAAATAATTTGGCCGACAGCAGATTAAAGACCAGCAAAAAAGCAATGCAGGCCAGTCCTGGTAACCACAATGGAATATCCGGCCACCAGAATTGGGTATAGCCGGTAATGGCCACAATATCTGCAATCCCAATGACTACCCAGCAAAACCAATAACTCCAGCCCAGAAAATAGCCCATGGTCGGGCCTAGAATATCGGCGGCGAAATCGACAAAAGATTTGTATTCCAGATTATGCAGAAGCAATTCTCCCATTGCCCGCATAACAAAAAACAAAAAGAACCCGATGATCATGTACGTAAACAAGACCGAGGGGCCGGCCAGGCTGATCGTGCGGCCTGATCCCATAAATAGCCCTGTGCCGATAGCGCCTCCAATTGCTATCAGTTGCAGGTGCCGGTTTTTCAACGAGCGCTGCAGTCCAGATGAATGTTGCTGAGACACACTGTTCTCCTGATTTTTATTCGTTCAAATGCGTAATTATGACTGTGCTGCGAGAAAACAAAGGGTACAACCCGTCCTCAAGGACGGTTTTCTTGATACCGATCTAAATATGATGGGGAGCGCACAACAGTCCTCCTTGTTCTGATGACATGAAATGTCAGAACAGACCTGTGTGCGATTAAAAATAGAAATAAAGTAGTGGTGGGTCAGGCGTCCAGAAAAGGCACCTGACTATCTGCTCATAGATAGACTCCGGACAAATAGGTGAACAAAGACCATATGGTCTCTGTACCCCCTCTGTCCGTTTACCTGAGAGCTTATCCATCGGTTCGCGATGGTCCCCTTCGGTGGGCACGGGTGTGCCTCTCTCCAGATGGTCAAAGGTTCAGGATTCTTTTGCCTGAGAGATTCCGGGGTCGTTGCTCCGTCGGCGCTTCATCAATGTGAAGACTCTCACCTGAACCGTTATTGACGCCGCTATTGTATAGACAGGCAAAAAGCGATGACTACTAGCGTTAACCTGTAGTGTTTTCAGACGGGTAATTCTTGTTTCTTGGCCGGTTTTGTGGCTATGTGCGACCGCAGTCATGAGGCGCAGAACGCTTGGCAGCTGGGCACTGAAGCGGGCCGATGCGATGCATCAGAGGGTCGACAGGCTTAAGAGCGTTTAGCAAGCGGGTGTCAATGACAAGCAAGGCGTAACGCAAGGGGAGTGACTAAGGTTATGGCGGGTCCTGCTCAAGCCGCAGCTCGCGGCTATGAATCGTGCGACCGAAGTGATGTTTCCACAGCTTGATGCCCATCGCGCCGGATCGATCCAGCGATGAACCCACGGTTAGATCGGTAATCAGGGTGGGATGCAGCCCAGCATCAAACAAGGCAAAACCCGCAGCCAGCACGCAGGTATCTGTCTGAATACCGCAGACCAGGATGCGATCGGCCTGATACTGCCGCAGATACTCCATTGCAGCAGGGCTGGGTGTGTAACCATGCTTGATGAAGATGGCGTCGGCATCGATCAGGCAGCAATCATCGCGCGGCGGACACCAGCCGAGCTGACTGAGGAAAGGGGTTTGGGACTCGTCATGCTGCTCGATCAGCGCCACACAGGGCAGGCGGCGGCTGAGCCTATTAATCCCTTCGATCAGCCACAAGGTAGGAGCAAAACAGCTTTGCACATCGACAACAAGCAGGATCTGTCGCATTGCACGAGCCTCAATAAGCGCCTGCAGCAATGCTAGCCTCAGGAGCGTCGGGCAGCCTGCAGGGTGGTCCATCAAACCCCTATTGAAACACGGACTCAGGAGTTGGGGCGTGCCCAGACCAGGCGCGAGCCAATCACGATCCCCAGCACCGCCAGCAAGGAGGTGGCGGACAAGGTAGACAGGCCACTCAAGCCCTGGCCGATGGTGCAGCCCAGGGCCAGCACACCGCCTACGCCCATCAGGGTGCCGCCGGTCATGGCACGCAGCATGTGGCGCGGTGATTCAAAGCCTTCCAGTTTCCAGCGTCGGCGCAGCAGAGCACTCAGGCAGGAACCGGCCAGCACACCCGCCACCATCAGGATGGTAAAGCGTGGACTCATGCCGGTGGAGATCATGGCGTATTGAATACTTTCCCCAATCGGGGCCACAAAGCTCAGCGAGCTGACGGGCACAGGCTCGAAGGGGTCATCGCCCAGCCAACCGGTGGTCAGCCAGCCTGCTACGATCAGCAGCCCGATAAAGGCGCCTGCCAGCAGATCATTCAGCCGCTGGCCGTCCAGACGGGGGCGCAGGGAAAAGGCGATTAAAGCGGCAACGAGCAGCGCAATGACGATGGATCGTACGGGGCCTGCGGGCAGGGTGACGGTAGGCAGGGTGATGCTGCTGACTTGGGCGAGGTTCATGCGTAGCGGGGCCAGCAGTCCGGTCAAGGTCATGTAAGCGGCGATACCCAGGCATAACAGCACTACAAAAGAGCGCAAATTACCTTGCCCCAACAGAATCAGAGCGCGGGCACCGCAGCCATTGGCCAAGGTCATTCCCATACCAAACAGCACGCCACCGACCGGCACCAGCAGCCAGGAAAAAGTCGGATTCAGGTACAAGACCTTGTCCAGGCTGATCAGCCCACTGCCTGCGGCCAGTTGTGTACCGGCCAGGGCCACGGCCAGCGCCAGGGCAAAGCCCTGGAGCTTGTAGCCGCTGCGCCCGGACCAGCGCTCGGTTAAACCACGATAAAAGCAAAAACCACTGAGCTGGCCACTCATGCCAAAGAGCAGACCAATGGCCAAGCTGACCCACAGTACAAGTTCTGTATTCATCATGTGCGCTGGAGAGGGAACGGGATTGAAACCACTTAGCCTTTGGTGCCCCAGATGTCGCGACTGATTGCGGCATACCAGGCCTCGCCATACTGGGCTTCCTGCTTGCGAAAGGCCGGGCTGGCTTCTTTGGGGCTGACCCCGCCGGAGGCTTCGGCCAGCTTGTCATCGGCAAAGGCGTACAAATGCCCCACGGAAATGCCATAGTCAGGAGCGATCAAACTGTAGCAGGTATTGCTCAGGGTCGCCTGTGGCACGGGCTTGCCGTTCAAGGCATTGATGATGGCAGCCGCTGCCAGCTTGGCTTGTGTGTTGGCCGAGAAGCCGGACTTGGGCATGGGCGAGGCAATGGTGGCATCGCCCACCACATAGATGTCTTTGACCTGCTCGGATTCGAAGGTATGCGGGTCAATGGGCACCCAGCCGCTGGCGTTGGTGACACCGGCCTGTTCGGCAATGGTTCCCGCTTTTTGAGGCGGAATCACGTTGAGCACATCGGCCTTGTGGATTTCGCCAAACTCGGTTTCCACGCTGAGCTTGGCGGCATCCACGCGGGTGACTTTGCCGTCCTTGGAGAAGGGCACCCATTCGATCATGTCGCCATAGACGTGTTTCCAACCGTCCTGAAACAGGCCTTGTTTGGAGAAGCTGTCTTTGGCATCCAGAATCAGAATCTTGGACTTGGGTTTGTTCTGCTTGAAGTAGTGAGCCACCATGCTGGCGCGCTCGTAGGGGCCAGGCGGGCAGCGGAATGGGTTTTCGGGGGCCACCATAATAAAAGTGCCGCCGTTGGGCATGGCATCGAGCTGGCGTTTGAGCAGCCGGGTTTGCTCACCGGCTTTCCAGGCATGCGGCGCCAACAAGGCGGCGGCCTCGTCATACCCTTCCAGGGTGTTCCAGCGAAAATCAATGCCAGGCGAGAGCAGCAGCTTGTCGTAGGACAGCGTCTGGCCTTTGGACAGGCTCAGGGTTTTGGCCTGGGAGTCCACTGCCGTTGCCCGATCGTGGATCACCTCAATACCCGCTGCACGCAGGTCCTCAAAGCCGTGGCCCTGCTGTTCAAAGCGGCGCAGACCGGCCAGATACAGATTGCTGAATGGGCAGGTGTAGAAGGTGGTGGCCGGTTCGATCAAGGTTACTTTCAGGGATGGATCGCCGCGCTTGAGGTAGCGGGCCGCAGTGGCACCGCCAAAGCCGCCACCGACCACAATCACATGGGCGGAACGGCTGCGTGCATACACCGGCAAGGCACTCAGAGCCAGGCCAGCGGCACTAGTCTTACCGACACGGCTCAGCCATTGGCGGCGGGAGGAGTTTACGGGTGTGCTCATGCTTAACGTCCTTGCGCCATGCTGACAGGGGTGGAGGGAAGTGTCGAGAAGTACTGGGCCAGAGCTTGCAGATCCGCATCCTGGTAGCCTTTGACCAGACGGTTCATGATGGTGGTGCCAGCCGGGGGATTGTCAGAGGCAAAGGCACGCAACTGCTCCAGCAAGGCGGCCTGGGGACGGCCTGCCAGCGAGGGAATGATGGTGGTGGAACGTCCATCCGGGCCGTGACAGTTCGCACAGGAGCTGGCTACGGTCTTGATATCCAGCGTGGAACTGGCCCAGGCCGGTGCCGCGGCACTGCTGGCCGCCAGCAAGGCGGGGGCGAAAAGGAGACGACCTACCAGAGAGAGGGACATGGGCATTCTTCTTGTCAATGTGCTTCGTTGCAGGAAAAGACGCTCAGCGTAGCATTCTCCTTACGCCCACTTTGTATGACTATATAGAACGCTGTTATGAGCTCAGCGCCCAATAGGGGCGCTGAGATGGGGGTAGGGAGTCTGACGGGAACCGAGCAATAATCAGTCGCTGATGCTCAGCTCGGTCTGGCCGGTGATGACAGCGCCCTGGTCGTCCGTCCAGCTCATCTCCAGAACCCCCGAGCGTCGTGCGACAAAAGTAAATTCAAGGTAGGGGTTTTGGGAAATGGCGGTTTCCGGTTGCCAATTGAACAAGAGTTCACCGTTAAAGGTGGCCTTGAAGTCGTGGATGATGTTGCGTGGCACAACCTGACCTTCTTTGTTCAGGCGCAGGCCGCTTTCCATGCGGTGTTCTACCAGCGCACGCACGCGCACGAGCTCGCCTGTCTTGGGCGTGGCGTTGCTGATCCAGATACGGGGTTTACTCATGAGGGGCTCTTGTTTACATGCCGCAGCCGCCAGCGGTCACGGTGATGTGATGCTGGGCGCTCAGAACGCGGCCATCGCTCAACCGTGCCAGGGCACGGATGGTTTGGGTTTCAATCAGACGCAGGCGCACGGCGACTTCCGTTGTACCTGCCAGGGCGGTAAAGCGAAAGCGGCAGGCCAGGGGGTGTGGGTTGCCCTGGGCCAGAATGATCAGTTCCTGGCAATACAGCTCGTCATTGACGGGTAGGTCCAGCACGACCTTGACGGGCACTGCGGCGGGGTTGTCTCCCAGGGCGGGCATGTCCAGTTTCAAGCCTTTTTCCTCAGGGGTCGCGCCGTCCAGGAACTCGTTCACCACCGCCTGGACCTGGGCGGCGGTGGCCGGCTTGAGCAATTGATCAAAAGCGACTTGTGCATGCAGATTGACGGGCAGCCAGGCGGCGCCCAGTCCGGCCGCACTGCCCAGCAACAGCTGGCGACGACGCACGAAACGGGAGGGAAGTTTAGAGGAAGTCATTGAAACGGCTCTGGATCCACTGAAAATCTTCTTGAACAAGGTCGGGGGTGCGAACATCCATATCAATCTGTGTTTGCAGCACCTTGCCGCTGGCATCCAGCTCGTACTCAAACTTGACCGAAATTTCTTCTTGCGGGTCCCCATTCACCATCATGTAGCACAGGTTGTCGGGGAGTACCGGCACGACTTCCTTGCCTGCAATCCGTTCGGCCAGGTTCTGGGAAACGATTTTCGCCACGGCATGCGCAACGTGCGCGCTCTTGGGATAGTGGCCGAACTGATCGGAAATAAAGCCCATCGAGTCACCCACCACATAGACATTGTCGTCGTCACGTGCGGTGAACAGGCGCGGATCAATATTGGCCCAGCCGGTGGGTTTGCCGTCAGGGCCTGTGCCCACCAGACCCGCGTTCCAGACCATGTCGGCCGCCTGATGCGGAGGCATGAGCACGGCATCGTCGAAATCAAAGTCGCCTGCAGTGGTCTTGATGTGTTTTTTGAAGGGGTCGACTTCACGCACCCGTGCATTGGGGACATGGGTGATGATGTCCGGGTACAGCTCCTGGAACGCGGCGCGGTAGCCCTCGCCAATCGGGGCGATATTGGGCTTGGGGTCCAGAATGATGATCTTGCCTGGAATCTTGTTGGTCTTGATGTGCCAGGCCATCAAACAGGCGCGTTCGTAGGGCGAGGGCGGACAGCGGTGGGGCGGCGGGGGCAGCGTCATGACAATGGTGCCGCCCTTGAAGGCCTTGAGCTTGTTCTTCAAAGCAAACATCTCGGCGTTCGGGATGTAGGCATTGGGAAAGTGCTGGCGTGTGTATTCCGCGGTGTAGGTGTCATTGCCAAACCAGGCGTCATAGGCATTGCGTATGCCGCCCGACAGGATCAGGTAGTCGTATTCCAGCGCGCCCTGGGTGGTACGTACGGTTTTCTTGTCGCGTTCGATGGCAGTGACTTCGGCATGCACCAGGCTGTACCCATACTTGATCGAAGGCGCCAGCATGTCATGGTTCAGGAAATCAGTGTTGACGATATCAATCAGCCACTTGTTGCTCATGGGCCCCGACCAGAAGGTGGGGTTGCGCTCGATCAGCACAACCTGAGCTTGGGGAACCAGCTTGGACAGATACTTGGCAGCGGTCATCCCGCCCCAACCGCCGCCACAAATCACAATGCGCGGGCCTTTGGTGTGGCGCGGCAGGATCTGACTGGTGTTGGTGATGATGGCGGGGGCTGAAAGGCTGGTGGAAGGAAGAACAATTGTTCCGAGTGCGGCGGCTGGGGTGGCCAGCAGAAAATTTCTACGATTCATTGCTATGTTCCTCGTGATCATGACATGACACACGTCAATCCTGGTAAGTAGACCGCTTGGTGCGAGCCAGTATAGCCAAGACTGTCGGGGCTGCGTGGGGCTTTTTGCCGGGCCAAGGCGTTGAAACCAAGGTTAGAGGCCGCTCAGGCACGGTGCAGCAGCGCAGTTCAGTGCGGGTGGGGGAAGAACGAAGTGGGGGGGAGGGCTGGTCGTGCGGTGGAAACGTCGGACTGCGGGTAAGGGTTAACACTCGGAAATGCTCAGGAAACAACAGAAAAACCGGATTTTTTGGATTAAAACGTAACGGCGCTATCTTTGTGCACAAAATCGGAGGATAGTGCAGGGAGAGAAATTTTTTCTCTGTTCGTTTTTACATTTAGGACTTATTTTGAAGACAGAAATTGGTATTGTGAAGTGGTTCAACAGCGAAAAAGGCTTCGGATTCATCGTGCCGGAGAACGGCGGCAAGGATCTCTTCGCACACCACAGTGAAATTCAGGGAACCGGGTTCAAAACATTGGAAGAGAACCAACGCGTTTCCTTCATCGAAGGTGCAGGCCAAAAAGGCCCATGCGCAACTAAAATCCAAATTCTTTGATGATGGGCTTGCCTGAACCGGCAAGCACCGCGTCAAACTGAAAAGGCCGGAACCCGTCAAGGTTCCGGCCTTTTTTAATGCTTGGCAAGCTGCCACCTGCAATCCAGAGATGGGCGCTGCGTGCTCTACCAGCAGTAGGTCCGATGTCGGGCAGCTGGAGCGACACGTCGCTTTAGAGCGGCGTTGACGCGCTTAGTGGTACGGTTAGCCGAGCCTCCAGACCGCCCCCTTGCCGGTTCAGCAGCTCCAGCGTTCCTCCATGCTGGGTGGCGATGGCGTTCACGATGGACAAGCCCAGTCCGTAACCGGCCTGTTGCTGTGAGCCACGCCAGAAGCGGTTCATAGCCAGATCGCGTTCGCTCTCGCTCAAGCCAGGGCCATTATCCAATACGCTGATACGCAGGTAACCCGGTTCTCCCGCCTCAATTCGCAGGCTGATGGCTGCCAAGGCCTTGGCATAGCGCAGGGCATTATCGATCAGGTTCTGTATGGCCACTGTCAGCAAGGATTTTTCAATTTGCACCGGTCCGGGTTGAGTGTGTGTGTCCAGCGTGATGGCGTCGATGGTGTCACCATGGATGGCCTTGAGCGCATGTAAAGCTGCATAGACGGCTTCATCGGCCTGACTGCTTTCCTGACTCGCGCCCTGGCCGTCCAGCCGAGCCAGCTCCAGCAGCCTTTGCAGGATATTTTGCAGTTGCTGCACACCCTGATCGGCCTGACTTAAGGCGGCATCCAGCGTGTCACGCTCGCCAGGACGTTGGGCCGCCAGATGAGCCACTTGAAGGTGGGTTTTGATGCCTGTCAGCGGGGTGCGCAATTCGTGGGCTGCGCTATCGGTAAAGCGGCGTTCACGCATGATGGCGGCCTGTTGCCGCTCCAGCAGCGCTTCAATCGTACGCAGCAGCGGCTGCAGCTCCACCGGGGCTTTGACCTGGGGAAGCGGGCTGTCGTCACCGGGACGGCGGCGGGCCAGCAAATCCCGAATCCGCTCCAGAGGGGCCAGCCCGTGACCGATCCCTATCCACAACAGGAGCAGACTGCCAAACAGGGCCACTACGAAAGGCAGCCCGGCCGAGAGCATGATTTCCCGTACCAGGGATTCGCGTATCTCGATGCTGTCAGCGGCGGCAATCTGGATATGCCCCTCGCGCAGGACAAAGGTGCGCCAGCGCTTGCCGCCATGGATATGGGTGCCAAAGCCCAAGGCCACTTGCGACATGTCCGGACTGCCGGCGGTACGGCTGACTGCCTGAATCTCCACTTCACTGCGCACCACGCTGATCTCGCAGGCAACCCCGTCGCGGGCAATGATGTCCAAGGGGCGCTCGGCTGACTGGGCCAGCTCCTGTAGATTCGGAAATTGGGCCACCAGCCCGGCCACCATTCGCGCCGAGGCCGCCAGACGGCTGTCCAGCGCCTCACGCAGGGAATGGCGCGCATCCATCAGCATCCAGGCCGCCACGGCACTCCACAGCACGGTCAGGGAAATGCCGATCACCAGCAGCAACCTCAGGCGCAAACTCATGTTGTTTCTTTCCTAGCCCGCCGGCCCCAGTCGGTAGCCCAGACCGCGAACGGTCTCGACGATATGGCTGCCCAGCTTGCGCCGCAAATGGTAGATGTGGACATTGATGGCATTGCTTTCCAGATCCTGGTCGTACCCGTAGACGCTGTCACACAGCTGTTCGGCACTCAGAATGGCATGGGGTTTGTTGAGCAGGGCGCGCAACAGGGACAGTTCGCGCCGGGCCAGGCTGACTGGCTTGCCATCCAGAGTGACATGGCCGGTCGACGCACAGAAGCTTAATCGTCCATATTCAATGCAGTCGGTTTCGTGACCGGCCAAGCGTCGTGTCAGCACATGCAGACGCGCCAGCAGCTCGTCCAGGTCAAAAGGCTTGATGACGTAGTCATCGCCTCCGCCCAACAAGCCCTCGACCCGGTGATGCAGCGCATCGCGGGCGGTCAGGATCAGAATGGGCAGTTTGCGGCCCTGATCGCGCCAGCGGCGCAGCAGCGTCAGTCCGTCCTGATCGGGCAAGCCCAGATCCAGAATACAGACATCAAAGTGCGAGGACAGCAAGGCCGTATCGGCCAGACTGGCGGTGCCTACGTGGTCCACCGTCAAGCCGTGCAATCGCAGGCCGGCCACAATTCCGCTGGCGACCAGCGCGTCATCTTCAACCAGTAAGACGTGCATTCTCCCCCCTTGTCGCGAATGCGGCGTGTTCAGGCAAAGCCTGATGTTCATTACGTTTCGGCGTTCATGTTAGCAGTCTTGAGGCGGGCGGCAAAAGGCGCCTCTCTCTTAATTTGGCCTTAATCCTGATCCTCTACTGTGAGTTAGATTGCATTGCATTTGCATCTCGGTACTTACTTTTTTAATAAAACCGGCTGGGGCAATGACGTTTCTCCAGGCTTAGCCGCATGATCGATCTCGGGCATTTATTCACATGACTCCTATATTGGGAATATTACTGGCGACCAGTTTTGTCGCCTCTTTGGTGGCACTGGGCATTCTTGTCTGGGCCGTTGCAAACAAACTGATTTTCGTCGGCAAGAACGAGGCTGAAACCATCTTCATGAAAGGGGAGTTGGGCCAGCCTGACGATAGCGCTTCCTTTGGGGAGAAGAGCGAGGCGCAGGCGCATCGTTTTGACGTGTTGCGTGCCGGCATTGATCGCAGTGGCCGAGGGCCGGTTTTGCTGTTGGTGACGGTCGGAATTACCTGGCTGCTGATAGGCTCGGTGTTTGGCGTGATGGCATCGCTCAAACTGCACTGGCCCGACTGGCTGGCCGATGTGGCCCAGGTGACGTTTGGACGGGCGCGCACCTTGCACCTGAATATTGTGGCCTATGGCTGGTTGTCGGTGACCGGAATCGGTGTGGCCTTGTGGCTGTTGCCACGCATTTTTCATACGCCCTTGCGACGGCCCAATATGGTGTACTTCGGTGCGGCCTTGTGGACCCTGGGGGTCTTGGGCGGCACGCTGGCCGTTGCCAATGGCTGGTCCGATGGCATTGAGTGGCTGGAGTTCCCCTGGCAGATCGATATTTTGCTGGCGGTAGGCGGTTTTTTCCTGGCCTGGCCGGCTATTGAAACTGCGGCCAAGCGCAAGTCGCGCCATATCTATGTGTCAGGCTGGTACTTTCTGGCTGGCATGGTGTGGTTTCCCTTCCTTTTCCTGGTATCGAATATCCCGGGCCTGCACATCGGTGCCCAGCAAGCTACCGTGAACTGGTGGTTTGCGCACAATGTGCTGGGTCTGTGGTTGACGCCGATGGGCGTGGGGGCGGCGTACTACATCATCCCTAAAATCATTGGCAAGCCCGTGTATTCCTACAACGTGTCTTTGCTGGGTTTCTGGAGCCTGGCGCTGTTCTACAGTCAGGTGGGCATGCATCACTTGATGGGGGGGCCGGTGCCGACCTGGGCCGTCACCCTTTCCGTGGTGCATAGCATCATGATGTTTGTGCCTGTGATTGCGGTAGCCATCAACCAGCACGTCACGGTGGCGCAGAACTTGTGGGCCTTCAAGCAATCCATGGCCTTGCGTTTTGTCTGGATTGGCGCACTGATGTACACCCTGTCCTCTTTCCAGGGGTCGCTGGAGGCCATCCGTTCGGTGAACTCGGTGACGCACTTTACGCATTACACCGTCGGTCACGCCCATCTGGGCGCCTACGGCTTTGTGTCCATGGTGATGTTTGGCACCCTGTATTACATGATGCCGCACATTCTGGGACGTCGCTGGCCCTTTCCGGCGCTGATCAAGACCCATTTCTGGCTGGTGACGGCAGGCTTCACGATTTATGTGCTGGCCTTGAGCATTGCCGGGGTCGTGCAGGGCATGGGTCTGATGGACCCGGGCGCCAGTTTCGGCGAGATCACTCGCAAGATGGTTCCGTATCTGGAGGCCCGCTCGATCGGCGGCACCATGATGACTTTGGGTCATTTCATTTTTGCGGCTCACTTTGCCTTGCTGTTGTTGCGCAAAGACACCGCTGTTAATGCGACTCCTCCACTTGCTCGGGCAGATGCATCATGAACCGACTCTTACCTTTACTCATCGGAGCCATTGGCGTTTTGCTGCTGGCCACTCTCATGCTGGTGATTCTGCCGGCTTGGCAATTGCGCACCTCGGAGCCTCCTGCGCCATTGAAGCCCTATACCGTCCAGCAGTTGCAGGGCCGTGATCAGTACGTGGCTAACGGCTGCTTGTACTGTCACAGCCAGCAGCCCCGCTCGAGCGGTCAGACTCTGTTTGACACCGCCCGTGGCTGGGGGCGTGCTTCTACGCCCGGTGACTATTTTTACGACTCGCCCCACTTGCTGGGAACGATGCGTACCGGTCCGGACCTGTTCAACGTCGCAGCGCGCATGAAAAGTCGGGATTGGCACTTGACTCACCTGTACCAGCCGCGTGCGATTTTCGACTGGAGCCTGATGCCATCCTACCCTTATATGTTCGAACTGAAAGCTCAGCTCGAACCGGGCGATGTGCTTGTGCGTCTTCCCGAATCCTTGCAGCCAGAGGGCAAGCATGTGGTTGCCCGCCAGGAAGCCCTGGATCTGGTCGAGTATTTGCTGGCCTTGGATCGCACCTACGCGACTACAAGCCAGGAGTTGGATAAACGCGACCGCGGCTACGACCGCCGCCCTGGCGAGACCTTGATGGACTCGGGCGCTCAATAGGACATGTCATGACAAAGAAAAAAGATTCGAGTTCGCCTCTGGTCGAGAATATTGACCCTAGTTTTGAGCCATGGGAGCCACCGCGTCCCATTCCGATTTTTCTGCTGGCCGTGCTGGTGGCGCTGGCCTTGGCGGGCGTGGGCCTTTATCTGCATGATCTGGCCCCGCATGCCGCGCCAGATGAGTCCACTGTCATCGGCTCTCACGGCGGTGGTACGCCAGTCGTGCCGGCAATGGCTGTTTTAAAGGATGCACCGGTGCTGGTGCATTCGGGGCAGGGCAGTGTGTGGAGCTGCGCCTCCTGTCACGGTGAGGCGGGTGAAGGCGCGGGTATCACCCCTCGTCTGGCCGGTATTTCAGAGGCATATCTGCTCAAGCAGCTCGAGGATTTTGCCAGTGGCGCACGTTTGAATGAGTCCATGCAGTATGTGGCTCGTGGCTTGCAGCCGGCGGATATGAAAGAGCTGGCCAGCTACTACGCCAAGCTGCCTGTCCCCGCTATTGCAGTACCCAGTTCGGACGCGGATCTGGCGCGTGGGCAGGCCTTGTTCCAGAAAGGAGACTGGAAGCAGAACGTGCCCGCCTGCATCAGCTGTCACGGCAGCCAAGGTGAAGGGGTAGGGGCTGCGTTCCCGCCGCTGGCGGCTCAACAGGCGGACTACCTGTTCAGTCAGCTGTCGGCCTGGAAAGGCGGTCATCGTCACAATTCGCCGCAAACGCTGATGGATGATATTGCCTCGCGCCTGTCCTATGAGGACCTGTATGCGGTTTCCTACTACGCCGCCTCCTTGCCAGCCCCTGGCACGCAGGCGAAATAAGATCAGAACAGAGAGTTTTTTATGAAAGATACGCAAGAGCAGGGTCGTGGCAAACCCGTCATGTCGGGCGGACGCAGACTGGCCTTGGGGGCCGGTATAGGGGTATTGCTGTTTGCCATCGGATATGGTCTGAACGCCAGGGGCTGGTTGTCTTTTTCCCTGGGCTCGCCCGATTCGGCGACGATTAAGGTGGGCGATGTCGGTTACAGCCGTGAGGCCATGCAAGCCGATCGAGAGGCACAAAGCAAGGACAAGCTCGCGGTCACGGCGGGAATGCCGGTGGGCCCGGACGGCTACTTTGTGCCGCCTGCCGAGAGCAGCATTCCCGACACACCATACGGGGAAGCCGTTCGGCGTGGACAACAGATTTTTATGGAAACCTCCACGACAGTGTCGGATCACGTGGGCAACACACTGGCCTGTGTGAACTGCCACCTGGATGCCGGGCGCCGTGAGCATTCAGCGCCCATGTGGGGGGCTTATGTCAGCTACCCGGCGTACCGTTCCAAGACCAAGGCCATCAGTACCCTGGAAGATCGCATTATTGGTTGTTTTACCTATTCGATGAATGCCCAGGCTTCTTCTACGGGGGTGGCGCCACCGGCAGGCAGCGACGTCTACCGTGATTTGATGACCTATATGTACTGGATGTCTGACGGGGCGCCGACCGGTCAGAAGTTGCCTGGTGCCGGCTTTCCCAAGGTGAAAAAGACGGATCTGGGCTATGACGTCGCGCGGGGTAAAGAGGTTTACACCAATAACTGCGTGCTGTGTCACGCGGTGGATGGTCAGGGACAGAAGGATGCTGAAAGTGGCGTGGTCTTCCCGCCTTTATGGGGGAATAACTCCTACAACTGGGGAGCGGGGATGGCACGTATTGATACGGCAGCGGGTTTCATCAAGGCCAATATGCCTTTGGGTAAACCATTTTCCCTGACCGATCAAGAAGCCTGGGATGTTGCCGCTTACATCAACAGTCATGAGCGTCCCAAAGATCCCCGTCAGACAGGGACGCTGGAGCAGGCTCGCGTGGAATTTCACGATGGAGAGGAAAGCTACTACGGCAAGGAAGTGAACGGCCTTGTGTTGGGTGGGGGCGTGGACAAGTAAACGTTGGGCTGTTGGAAAGCGAGCTCGTAGGACGCCGGTACTGGGGATTTGCCGATTGGTTGCTTCCTTGGACCCATAAGCAAAGTAATTGGGCAGCGGTTTGTGCCGTAAACACCCAATGAAATCAGGTCGATGGATGTTATGCACAAGCAGTTATCGGCAGTTGCAGCATCCGGCTGTCCAGTGACCTTGATGGACTGGGCTGAAAAGCACCCCACTAAACGGCGGATTATTCAGCATATGGTTGTTATTAATATCATAAAGAGATAAAAACCATACCTTATCTGCTTGGCACTCGCCGACCTGTTCCAACTTTTTTGACCTCTTTTTTCGAATGATTCCCTTTAAACAACTTGGTATCTGCGCCCTTGCTCTCGTGCTGGCAGGCTGTGCCGCACATCGGGCTCCTTCCCGCTTTGAGGGCAAACCTGTATCGGAAGCCGTGAACGCCATGCCCAAACGTTTGCAACAGTCTGGAATAACCAACGATGGCAAACCCTACTATTACTGGATATTTGACGAAGTTGAAACGGTGACATTCACAGATAGCTACGCCTATCACAACACCGATCGGCCTGGTATGACCACAGGCCTGTATTTTTATGAACGCGAACTGCCTCGCAAGTGCTCTGTGGTAGTGGTGTATGACGACGCCACGCAAATCGTGACCGACTTCCAGGTCAATAAAACCCGCAACGCCAAATGCCGGAAAATGGAATCGTATCTGGACGGCAGCGCCTACAAACCCGGCTTTCTGCTGCAGTTCAAAGATCCTCTGCGTTAGAGACATCATTACAGACAGCAGAGTTAGGGCGATGTCTTGATGGGGTGGTCATCCGCCTGTTCTTTTCTGGGGGATGACCGATGTTCAAGCCGGTGCAGAGACAGCGTGAGGGAAGAAGCCCGCACCAGCATTGACGAAAAACGCCTACAAAGCCACCAAGCGCTTCAAGTCCAGCAAGGTGAAATGCCCATGATCCAGCCACCCGCCGGTATCAATGAAAAACACATTGCCCAATTGCCGCATTTTGTGCGTTGTCTGGTGCCCATGCACCAAGGCTCGCACGCCACTGACCAGACCGTCGTAGCCCGTCACATAGCGGTCTCTGGACCACATGCAAACATAGCGGTCATTGGCATCGAAAGCCTGGGTATGGATGTGTTGCCAGTCTTCGTAGGGGAAGTCGGCATGCACCATACCCACTAAACCCAGGGGCGTTTCAATTTCCATTGCCAAAGGCAGGGCTTGCAGGCGTTGCGCGATAAGGGATTGTTCGTCCGGTGTGCAGTCGTCCAGCCATAGCCCGCCATGCACACGATGGTCTACTTCTTGAATCGCTTGTCCAATCGCCCGCCGCCAGGTCAGTTGTTCGTGATTGCCACAAATTGCGTGAAACCAGGGCAGGTCAAGCCAGTCTAGAACCTGGTGCGACTCCGGGCCGCGATCTACCAAGTCCCCCACTGAAAAAAGCCGGTCCTTGGAGGGATTAAACCGAATCCGTTTTAAAGACTTCTTCAGCTTGGTGAAGCAACCGTGAATATCTCCCACGGCAATATCGCGTCCCAAGGTATTTGGCTTAAAGCGGGCTACATGCATTGTCATGTTCGGGCCGGGTGAAACGTGCCCATCACGGTACTCATAGCCGGGACTGGAGTCAAGAAAGGCACGGCCTGCTTCCGATAAACCTTAGTCTGAGCAGACTACGCGATGGGACAAGCAGACCGTGTTGGATGGCTTGGTCTAAAATCCCTGGAGCTTACTATTTTTTCTCTCTGAATTCCGAGGTTTTCATGTCTCACACCAATACGCCTGTTGATCCGGACGGCCTGCTTGAGTATTCGGTGGTCTACACCGATCGCGCGCTAAACCACATGTCGAAAACCTTCCAGGAAGTGATGCGCGAAATCTCTCGCACGCTCAAGCTGGTCTATCAGGCTCACTCGGCGATTGTGGTGCCGGGCAGCGGGTCGTTCGGCATGGAGGCGGTCGCCCGTCAGTTTGCGACTAATCGCAAGTGCATGGTGATTCGTAACGGCTGGTTCAGCTACCGATGGACGCAGATTTTCGATATGGGCTCCATCCCTGCCAGCACGACGGTTCTGAAAGCTCGTCCGATCGAGCCAGGGACGCAGGCGGCCTACGCGCCTGCGCCTGTCGAGGAAGTGATCGCCGCGATTCAGGCTGAAAAGCCGGCCCTGGTGTTTGCCCCGCATGTGGAGACGGCCTCGGGCATTATGCTGCCAGATGACTATATGCGTCAGGTAGCAGATGCGGTGCATGCGGTCGGCGGACTGTTTGTGCTGGATTGCATTGCCTCTGGCACCGTCTGGGTGGATATGAAGCATGTGGGCGTGGATGTCTTGATTAGCGCGCCACAAAAAGGTTGGACCGGTTCAGCGTGTTGCGGCCTGGTGATGTTGAGCGAGCGGGCTCGTCAGCACATTGACAGTACAACCAGCACCAGTTTTGTCTGCGATCTGCGCAAGTGGCTGCAGATTATGGAAACCTATGAAAATGGGGCTCACGCCTACCACGCGACTTTGCCTACGGATTCATTGAAGGTTCTGCAAGAGGCGATGGCCGAGACCGAAGCGCTGGGTTTTGACTGGGTCCGCAATCGTCAGCTTGAGCTGGGTCGCAAAGTGCGCGCTCTGTTGAGTGAGCACGGTTTTCGCAGCGTGGCCGCGCCGGGTTTTGAGGCCCCGGGCGTTGTCGTGTGCTACACCACGGACGACGGGATTCATTCGGCGGCGAAGTTTGCCAAGGCTGGCTTGCAAGCGGCGTCGGGCGTGCCTTTGCAGTGTGATGAACCTGCCGATTTCAAGACTTTCCGCATTGGTTTGTTTGGCCTGGACAAGCTGACTCATATCGAGCGTTCTGTAGAACGCTTGGCCCAAGCCCTGGATGCCATTGAGGCGCAGTAAGGCGTGGGTGCACACCTTTTTTGCCCCCATGAAAAGGGAGCCGCGAGAGGCTCCCTTCGTGGATGACTGGGCTCGGCCGGAGCCCCTGCCCCGATTGACTGGGCCGGCATTCGAGGCAGGCCCAGCCGGATGGCAGGGTTGGCCAGGCGCCGCTGCTTAAGATTGAGGGTTTAGGGCTCTTTGGGCGCCTGGTTGAGTTCACCCATGGCAAAAGCGAGATTGACGGAGCCCACCAGCCCTGCCGTATGGGCCAGAGTCTGGGCCTCCTGGGCGCCCAGCAGCCCCGTGTGGGCTTCGGTCAGCAAGGTCATGCCGGTCAGACCTTCCTGATAAGACTCCAGCGCGCCCTGGTAGGTGATCTGGGCGGCCTCGACCAGACTGCTGGCGGCCTGGTGGGATTCCAGAGCTGCGCGCAAGGCATCGGCGGCGATGATCAGTTGCTTGTAGGCATCCTGCTCGGTCTTGACGACACGTTCGCGCGCAGTGTCAGCGCGTAACTGGGCTTCGCGCACTTGCTTGTTGCGCAATCCTGCATCGTAAAGCGGGATGCTTAAGGCCAGCACGGCCCCCCGGGAGGAGGCTTGGGGGCTGATCTCTGGCAGGCTGCCGACGCTCAGTGAGCCCATGCGCTTGGACATGAAGCCCATGAGTGCCAATTTGGGCATGAAGCTCGCTTCGGCAGATTCGATGCCCGCCAGACTGGCTTGATGCGCGGCTTGCAATGCCTGAACATCAGGGCGCTGTGCAATGGCTTTTTTCAGGATTGCGTTGCCGGGAATGTCCAGGTCTTCCGGCAAGGGCCGCGAGGCGCTGTCCGCGACCGAAAGCTCCGCCTCGGGTGACAGGCCAATGGCCCCCAACAACGTCTGATAGGACTGCCGTGCCAGTGTGCTGGCATTGACGTGATGCAAACGGGCCTGTGCCTTGAGTTGCCGCGCCTGGGCCACTTCGATCTGGGTGCCCAGGCCATTGCGTTGCCGCTCCAGAGCAATGTCTTCGATCAAGGTGGCATTTTTCAGACCTTGAGCAGAGATGCGCGCGCGCTGACGGGCCGAGTTGTAGTTGAAATAGCTGATGGACACCTCGGCAATAACGGCCTGGTGGACACCGCTGAAGGTGATCCGGCTGGCCATGGCCAGTTTGTCCGCCGCCTTTTGCAAGGCTGCCCGCTTGCCAAAATCGAACAGCAGCCATTTCAAGGTAAGCGAAGGGACGGCACCACTTAAATGGGTGTCGTAGTCCACATCGATTTCTCTGCCCAGAATGTGAACACTGTCGTCCCGATCACTGCGTATATAGCCGCCCACCACACTGGCAGAAATAAGCGGCAGGTAGGCGCTTTGCACCATGCCGGCGGCTTCCGCAGCTTGCTGGGCCTCGCCCCAGGCGATACGGGTGCTGGGATTGAGGCGTTGCGCCAGATCGATCAGTTCAGGCAGGCTGTATTCGTGACCCGCCCGGATCGTAGGGATGGGCTGGCTGGAGTCGGGGCCCGGCTCGTTGGCCAGTGTCAGTCGGGGCGGCTCAGGGGCATCCTGGCCGGAGGCGGGTGAAGCGACGGACCGGTGGTCCGGAGCCGCACAGGCCGTCAGGATCAGGGCGGCGGTCACGCTCAGGCTAAGACGCAGAGCAGGCAAACAAGACATAAACATACACTCAGGAGGCGGCAGAATGGGTTAGCAGCGTGGCAGCATACTGCTGACCGCCTTCCAGGACCAGCTGCACGGCCATGCAAACCAATAAAAACCCCATGATGCGTGAGATGGCATCGACGCCGCCATGACCAATGACACGCACGATGCTCAAAGAGGAGCGCAGGCAGATGAAAAAAATCAGGCCGATCAGAACCGCCAGAATCACAGGGGCCACCATTAGGACCCATTGGGCATACTGTCCGCGCATGCCATGCATTTGGGACGAGGCACTGAGGACCAGAGCCATGGTGCCGGGCCCCACAGTGGATGGCAGCGTCAAGGGCACAAACGCGATATTGTTGTGCGAGGCCGTATGTTGATCGTTGGCCTGGGACACCATGTCACTGACAGCGGGAGGAAACAGCATGCGGAAACCGATGTAGGCCACGATCAGGCCGCCCGCGATACGTATGTCCACCATGGAAATGCCCAGGGCCGATGTAATCCACAACCCGGCGTAATAGGTCACCAGCAGGGCCAGGGTCACGCATAGCGTTGCCTGGCGCAGCTGCTGTTTTTTTTCCTCTGCACTCAGGCTCACGCCTAAAGACAAGTACATCACCATGGCGGTTAAGGGGTTGGCCATGGGCAGCAAAAATGCCAGCCCCAGGCCGATCAGTTTGAATAGCTGCATGATGTCGTCTGGCATGGGATCTCCTGGGGGTGAGGGTCAGGCGGGCAGGGCGTTCTTGTAGATTTTGCCATCCTTGATGATCAGCAGCAGGTTCTGGTCGGGCTGTTCCAGAAAGTCCAGACTGTGTTCGGGCTCGCCATCGATCAGCAGCAGATCGGCCAGAGCGCCAGGGCGAATGACGCCGAGCTCGCCTTCATATGGCTGGCGCAGGCCGGACAGTTGCAGCAGGCGGCCATTGTCTCCTGTCGCCATTTTCAGCACCTTGAGCGGTTCATAAAAACGGGTCAGTTTGGACAGCATCCGGCCGTGATGGGGAAGATGAGCGGGGGTAAACAAAATATCCGTGCCCCAGGCGGTCTGGATCTGGTATTTGTCGGCCAGTTCGTAGGCACGTACAGTGCCCACGGCAACCTGCTGCTGCTTGGCTTTGCTGTGTGGGTCGCGCTGGACGTTGGCATCCTCGTCGGCCAGGAATGGTTGCAAACTCCACCACACGCCTTCGCCGGCCATCATGCGGGCCGTTTCGTCGTCTGCCAGTTGGCCATGCTCGATGGATTTGACTCCCGCCTTGATGGCACGCTGGATGCCGCGCGCACAGTAAACGTGCACCATTACGTAGGTGCCCCAGTCGCTGGCGGCGCCGACGGCGGCGCGCAGCTCTGCATCGCTAAACTGCAATCCCTCCAGGGGGTCGTACAAGGACGTCACTCCGCCCCCAGCCATCAGCTTGATCTGACTGGCCCCCAACATCAGTTGCTCACGCACGCGACGCAGAACCTGGTCGGGCCCATCGGCAATACAGGTGACCCCGGCCCGTTCGGTGTGACTCAGATCGCCCTGCGCCCGGGGGACTTCGTAACGCATCCGGAAGTCGGCGTGCCCCCCGGTTTGCGCAATCATCGCCCCGCTGGGGTAGATGCGGGGACCGTGCAGCAAGCCCATATCAATACCGCGTTTTAGCGAGAAGCTGGGGCCACCGGCATCGCGCACGGTGGTAAAGCCGCGCAGCAAGGTACGCTCGGCTTCTTTGCTGGCAATCAAATGCAGATCAGCCGGGTCGGCCATCATGGCGGTCATCTGGTCTACTGCACACAGCAGACTATGCCAGTGTGCGTCAATCAGCCCGGGCATCAGCACTTTATTCTGACAATCCATGACGGTGGCATCGGCGGGAATCTCGGCTACCGGCATGACCGCTGTGATGCGACCCTGATCAATCTGAACGGCCAGACCGTTTTTCAACTCGGTGCTCTGGCCATCGAACAGGCGCAGATTGCTCAGAATGAGTTTTGGGGACAGGGCGAGCGGCTTTTGCTCCAAGGCATTGTTGGACTGGAAGGCCGGACCTGTTGGGGTGGCGTTGGGAGCAAAGCTGGCCGCTGCGCTCAGACGCTTGTGAATGAAAGGGATGGAGGGGTGCGCGCAAACACAGGCCGGCACACCGTGGCGATAAGCCAGACGTTGTTGGCGCAGAGCAGGGGAATGGCCCAGGTAAGAATAGGTCTGCATGGCATCCTGAAAAATCAAAGGTAGGGGAAAGAGAAAGAGCGGACTCAAGACATGCGCAATTCGATCAGGTCCAGTAATCGGACCCGTTCGCGAGCGATTTCATCGGATATCTGACGGGTACGCGCCAGGGTGTAAACGGCGTTGCGAGCCGCGCGGATGGCTTGGATTTGCATGTTTTTCTCCAACTCCTGTTCGGCCAGATCCTGGTCAACCCCTTCGGCGGGCGGGCTATGGGCAATGGCGCTCAGGACCCGGTCGGCCATGGCGGTGTAGCGCGTTCCGGAGGACTCGGGATTGTGGGCAATCAGTTCATTCAGTGTTTGCGCGACCGATTGCGCACTGGCGTGTCGCACGGCCTGCTCGGCCAGTTCTTCCTGCTCCTGGCGGCGTCGCAAAGTCGGAAAGGAGACGCGTTTCATCAGGGGAGGTAAAACCAGGCTGGCGGTCAGCAGCGAGACGATAATGACGACCGAGGCCAGAAAGATCGCCAGGTCGCGGGCCGGGAAGGGACTGCCGTCCGTTAAGGTCAGCGGCAAGGTCATGACACCGGCCAGGGTGACGGCGCCCCGCACCCCCGCAACCGACAGGACCAGCACCAGCAGCGGATTGGCCTGAGCGGTTTCGTCGTGATGACGCAGCCCCAGTAGTGAAAGGCCTCGTCGCAGCCATAAATAGCCGTACACGCATAAAAACCGCAGTGCAATCAAGGTGGTACACATGGCCACCGCATACACCAGCAGCCAGGCAGGATTGTGGTGGCCGGTTTCTTGGACCACCTGTACCGCGCCCCGAAAAATGGCTGGCAACTGTTCGCCCAGCAGGACAAACATCATGCCGTTCAAGCTCAGTTGCACGGTGTCCCACACGGTCTTGCGCTGCATGCGGGTGGCGGCCAGCGCATTGCCCGAGAGTTCGGCATAGCTCATGGTAACGCCCGCCGCTACAGCAGCCAGAATGCCGGACGCTTCCCATTGCTCGGCCAGGTAGTAGGACGCAAAGGGCAGCAGCAGGCTGAACAGGACTTCGGCCCCGGGCTCCTCGCCCCAGCGGCGCACAAAGAGATTGCGCACCAGCAGCAGGGCGCGCGTGGTTGCCACACCCACGGCCAGGCCGACAAGCGTTAGCCACAGGAAGTTCTGGCTGGCTGCCGTGACTGAAAAAGAGCCGCCCAGAGCCAGGGCGACAGCAAGCCGAAACGCCACCAGTCCGCTGGCGTCATTGAACAGGGATTCACCTTCAAGCAGGGCTTGCAGTCGTGGCGGCAAGGGCACGCGCCGGGTAATGGCGGAAACGGCGACCGGGTCGGTTGGCGAAACAATGGCGGCCAATGCAAAAGCGACTGGCAAGGGCATGGCGGGAATAAGCCAGTGCAAAACATGCCCCAAGCCGAACACGGTCAAAAATACCAGAATGAAAGCCAGAACCAGAATGCCGATCCGATCTCGAATTAAACCTTCTTTGGAAATGCGCCAGCCGTCCAGAAAGAGCAGGGGCGGCAGAAACAGATAAAAGAACAGGTCCGGATTCAGGGTGATGCCGTGATTGAACCAACCTGCGATCAAAAAGCCGATCAGGATCTGCACCAAAGGAGCAGGGATGGCAACGGGAATCATCTTTACCATGCTGTTGCTGATTAAAACGGCAGCCAGCATGCTCAAGGTCAGGTTTACGTCGTCCATGGCGATTCTGTATAAATGACGGTGGTCATTGAGGCCCTATCAGAAAGTTGCTTGTCACTATACGCGTAAAAATGCGAGAGACACAGATGTACGATCCGGCAGGAATAAAAGGTCTATGCCTGAAAGGGCTCAGGTACAATTCCCCGCAGTTATCTGAGCAAGATACGGGGATCGTATTAAAAATAATCGGGGGGGTGCCACGCATGCGTGCGCTTACAGCCAGTCTGACAGTGCTGCCTTTGTTGGGCGGTTGTTCTCTTGCGCCTTCGGTCTATATGGCAGGCTCGTATTTCCCCGCCTGGCTGGTGTGCGTGCTGCTTGCCGTGCTGTTGACCGTGTTGATTCGTTGGGGGCTGATCCGTGTGGGTGTGGACGATGCCCTGCCCATGCGCCTGCCCGTCTACGCCTGTTTGACGCTGGCATTGACGTTTGCCGCACTTCTTCTTTTCTTCGAGTAACTGAGCCATGACCCAGGCACAGACATCTTCTTCTCGTAAAGGCCTTGCCCGTGTATTGAGCGTGCTGATTGTTGTTGCCGCGCTTATCCTGGCCTGGTGGTATTTGCAGCGTTTGGCCAATAATCCCCTGTCTGAAGATGCGGTGATTGGCGCTGACGTTGTTCACATTTCCAGCTCCCTGCCCGGGCGCATTGAGCGCATGGCGGTGCAGGATGGGCAGTATGTCAGCCGCGATGACTTGCTCTTTACCGTAGACCCGGTGTTTTATCAGCTGCGTCTGGAGCAGGCCCAGGCAGAGCTGGCGCTGGCTCAGGCCACGCTGGACATGAAGCAGCGGGCCGTGCGGGCAGAAGGACATAATGCGGTCATTGCCGACGACCAGATCACCCGCGCCAAGACCAATCTGGCCATGGCTGCGCAAAGCCAGCGCCGCCTGGCGAACCTGGCGGCCAAAGGCTACGTTTCTCAGCAGCAGCTGGATGAGGCCAATACCTTGCTGCGCGATGCCCAGGTCACCTTGAAACAGGCCACAGAGCAGTCGGGTGCTGCCCAGGCGCTGGTGGGCAATACCCAGGCCGAGGAAGCGATGGTGCAAGCGCGCCAGGCCGGCTTGGCGATGGCCCAGCGCGATCTGGAACATACCCAGGTCAAGGCTCCGCACAATGGCCGTATCGTCGGTCTGCGTGTCGGGTCGGGAGAGCATTTGATGCCGGGCATTTCTGTGTTCACCTTGCTTGATACCGACTCCTGGTATGTCACTGGCATGTACCGTGAAACCGACCTGAAAGAGATCAAGCCTGGCCATTGCGCGACGGTCTATGTGCTGTCGGACCCTTCGCGCAAGCTCTCGGGCAAAGTCGAGGAAATCGGCTGGGGCGTGAGTAGTCAGGAGCAGATCAACCTGCCGCGCAGCCTGCCTTACATACAAAAATCCCTGAACTGGGTACGGGTGGCGCAACGCTTCCCGGTGCGCATTCGTCTGGATGCCCCCCCTGCGGATCTGATGCGCATGGGCGCCTCGGCCACCACCATCATTCATCGCGATGGCAACTGCTGAAACCGGCTCGCTGGGTCTGGCCCGGCTGGTCTGGCAGGATCTGCAGCCCACTCCCGGCCGTTTGGCGCTGAGCTGGCGCGTAGCAGTCTTGTGCGCCCTGATGGTGTTGTTGGCCATGAACTACGGCATTCCCGAGTCGGCCGTCAGCTGCTTCGTCATCTTTTTTGTGATGAAGTCCGATGCGGGTGAAAGTTCGGTGCTGGCCCTGGCGCTGGTCGTGCTGGTGTCGGTGGTGGTGCTGTTGATGGTGCCGTTGATTCAGGTCACGATCCAGTTCCCGGCCTGGCGTCTGCTGGCCATGGTGCTCACTTCCTTTGTGCTGCTGTTTCTGGGCGTGGCCAGCAAGCTGGGGCCGCTGGGGGGCATTATTGCCTTGGTCATCGCTTTTGTACTGACCTTGCTCGGTTATGTGCCTTTTGGCGAAATTGCTACCCGTGCGGTGCTCTATGCCTGGTTGATGACCGCCTCGCCCATGGCCTTGGTACTGATCTTCAATCTGTGTTTTGGTTTGTACCCGCACAAGGTGTTGCGTCGCGAACTGGCTGCTCGTTTGCGACTGGCCGCGCAGGGCTTGCAGGGGCAGGCCGATACACAGGATTTGTGGGATGAACTGGCGTTGGGCGTCAGCGCCCAACAGAAGCGATTGGGATGGATCAGATTGTTTCACTTGCGGCCTGCTCATGAGCAGGCAGAGCTGGAGCAAGCTATTCTCAATGTGTACCGAGCCTTGCTGGCGGTGGCTGTCTTGCGGGATCAAGGTCTGGATACGGAGCAGTCGGCCGTCTTTGCTCCGTATTGTGAACGCAGTGCTCAAGCCATCGAGCAGGGGCGCCTGCCGTCAGGTCAGGACTTGCCCGAGCTGTCTGCTTCCAGTGCCTTGGCCGTGCAGGACTTGCGCGATGCCTTGTTGGCCTTGTCGGGAGCCGTGTCCATTGGCAAGGCGGAACCCGAGAAGGAGTCGTTCATGGTCCCTGATGCGTTCCGCAACCCGGTTTATCAGCATCATGCCCTGAAGGCGACAGCAGCCGCTGTATTGTGTTATCTGATCTACAGCGCGGCGGACTGGCAGGGTATTCATACCGCCATGATTACCTGTTATGTGGCTGCCTTGGGTTCGACCGGGGAAACCGTTCACAAGCTGGCCTTGCGGATTGTGGGATGCCTGCTTGGGGCGGCGCTCGGCTTTGTGACGATCTTGTTCATCATGCCGTATTTGCAGGATATTGGCGCCTTGATGGCTTTGGTGTTTCTGGTGTCCTTGCTGGGTGCCTGGGTGTTTTACGGGCCCGAACGTATTTCTTATGCCGGTATTCAAATTGCTTTTGCCTTTTATCTGGTGGTTTTGCAGGGCTTTGGCCCCAGCTTCGATCTGGACTCGGCCCGTGACCGGGTGATTGGTATTTTGCTGGGCAATGCGGTGATGTATCTGATGTTTACCCAGGTCTGGCCTGTCAGTATCGCGGGGTCGGTGCGTCAGCGCCTGGGCAAGGCAGCGGAAGGTCTGGTGGGTTTGGGAGCCATGTGGCAAACGCGCCCGGCCCAGGCCGTGCAGCAGTCGGCCAGCGTGGCCCAGGAGTTGTCGGCAGCCAAATATGGGCTGGCCCTCATGCAGCTTGAACCGGGACGCCTGCGCCCCGAGCCCGCGCAGATTCAGGCGATGCAGGCCCAGTGGCAGGAGCTGCGACAGCAGTTCATCGGCCAGGCCTATGTGCCGGTATCGGACCGGCAAAGCGATTGATAACCCTCATTACCCAGAGGTGATTTTCCTGTCCCGGACGGCTCGTAGAATGAGCCTCACTTCCCATTATCGGGATCAAAAGAAGCGCCGCAAAGGCCTCGGTTCGGTCGGAGACACCCCCGTATACCTCTTCTTTCTGCCCATGTCTGCATTCTGTTGCGGGCAGGGGCAGGACTTGTCTTTGCTCAACGCCCGCTTTTGATTCAGGTCGTGAGAGGCGCCTTGCCCCTGGGGGGGCGGGACCTGTCCATTACTGATTCCTGATGACGGCAACGCACCGTTTCAGACATCACAATACTGATAAAGGAGCATGGAGTATGGCTGAGCAAGAATCCGCATTGCGGCCAGGGCAGGAGGCCTTGGCTCCGCCGCTTACGGGTGGTTGGTTGCAACAACATTTTGCCTATACAGAGCGCGGCAGTTCCCTGCGTCAGGAGGTATTGGCAGGGCTGACCACCTTTCTGGCAATGGTGTATTCCGTATTTGTCGTGCCTTCCATGCTGGGTAAGGCGGGTTTTGATACTTCCGCTGTTTTCGTGGCGGTCTGTCTGACCAGCGCCCTGGGCTCTTTGCTGATGGGGTTCTGGGCGAATCTGCCTATTGCCGTGGGCTGCGCCCTGTCTCTGACGGCATTTATGGCTTTCGATCTGGTTCTGGGGCAGCAGCTCAGTCCAGCCGTGGCGCTGGGCGCGGTCTTTCTGATGGGGTTAATCTTCACCCTGATTTCGGCCACTGGCATTCGTACCTGGATCTTGCGCAATCTGCCGTTGGGAATCGCGCACGGCACGGGCATAGGCATTGGTCTGTTCCTATTGATGATTGCCTCCAATGAAGTGGGCCTGGTCACTCGCAATACGGGCGCCGGTTTGCCAGTTGCTTTGGGGGATGTAACTTCCATGCCAGTCTGGCTGAGCGTCGTGGGTCTGGCAGCGATTTTTGGACTGGAGCGACGCCGCGTAACCGGGGGCATTTTGCTGGTGATACTGGGCTTGTCTGCCATCGGCCTGGTGTTCGATCCCAATGTGCGTTTTACAGGCCTGTTCGCCATGCCCAGCTTGTTGGGGGAGCACTCTCTGATTGGGACCATGGATATTGGCGGCGCTTTGAACGCGGTTGTGTTGCCCAGTGTGCTGGCCTTGGTGATGACAGCGGTGTTTGATGCGACAGGGACGATTCGCGCGGTGGCAGGCAATGCCGGACAGTTGGACAAGGACGGCCAGATCATCAATGGCAGTCGTGCCTTGACAACGGACTCCCTCAGCTCCCTGGTGTCGGCCAGTCTGGGGGCGTCGCCCGCTGCTGCCTATATTGAGTCTGCTGCCGGTACCGCGGCAGGGGGGCGGACTGGTTTGACCGCAGTGGTGGTCGGGCTGGGCTTTTTGATGCTGATTTTCCTCTCGCCTCTGGCTGCATTGGTACCCTCCTATGCAACGGCACCGGCCCTCATGTATGTGGGCTTGCTGATGTTGGGTGGCGTGCGTCATCTGAATACCGACGATACGGTCGATACGATGGCAGGCCTGGTGTGCGCGGTGTTTATCGTGCTGACTGTTAATATTGTCACGGGCATCATGCTGGGTTTTTGTACGTTGGTGCTGGGGCGCCTGTTTTCAGGTGAGCTGCGCCGCCTCAATGTAGGTACCGTGCTGATTGCCCTTGCCTTGGCCGTCTTCTATCTGGGTGGTTGGGCCTTGTAAAGCTTGACTTGGGAAGCATGGCTTTCCCCCGTACACTAGCTCTTTTTTTCCACAATGAAAGGGGCGCGTGTGCTGGTCGCATTTGATTTTGATGGCACCATTACAGACCGGGACAGCTTGCAGGACTTCATCCGTCGCATGCGAGGCTGGCCGGTCTGTATTCGGGCCTACCTGGCTTGTGTGCCGCGCTTTCTCGTTTGGGATCGGGGGCCGCTGCGTCGTCAGGCGATCAAGCATTGTTTTCTGCGCAGTGCCCTGGGTGGATTGAGCCGTGCGCAGGTTCAGGCCTTGGCAGACGTTTATGTACGGGATTATCTGCCACGGATTCTACGCCCGGAGATGATGGAACGGGTTCGTGCGCATCGTGAGCGAGGGGACACGGTGTTGTTGGTCAGTGCCTCGCCGTCCATATATTTACAGCTCTGGGCGCACGAGCAGGGGATGGCTCAGGTGCTGGCGACCGATTTGGCATTTGATGAGCACAAAGGTTGTAGGGGCCTGGCCAGCGCCAATTGCTGGGGAGAGGAAAAAGTGCGTCGCCTTCAGGCATGGCTGGGTGACAAGCCCGTGGAGCTGGACATGGCTTATGGTGACAGCCCAGGTGACGGACCGATGCTGGCGCATACGCGCCAGCCCTGGTTGCGGGGGCGTGATGCGGCACTGCCGAGACTGGAGGGCTGAACAGAGGCGGCTGCTTTCGGGGCCGACAATCTGGGTGCCCACGGCGAGATCGTAAAATGCCCGACCCACATGTGTTGCGGGACGGGCATGGTGTGATGAGCCAGTCAGGTCAAAGACGCTCGTCGTGTTCAGGGCGGCGAGCACTCAGGGTCGGCTCAGGTGACATCAGGCTTCGTTGCGTTTGATGGCCATGCCCAGCAACAGGCTGGCCCAACCTTGAGTCAGCAGGTCGATCCCCAGGATCAGGCCTAAAATCCAGACACTATTGCCTGGCCAGCCAGCAGCAATGATCAGCCCCGCCGCCAGCGTGATCAGTCCGGAAAAGGCCATCCAGCCGCCGCCAGCCTGGGCGCGATTCTGAAACCAGATCCACAGCCGGAATGCTCCGGATGCGATCAGGAAAGCGCCAAAAACCAGGGTCAGCACTGTCGCGCCCATCAGAGGATTGCTGATGGCAATCAGACCGGCGAACAAGTACAAAATGCCACTCAAACTCCAGAATAGAAAGCCACGCCAGCCTTTGGAGCTCCAGGCATGGATAAGATGCAGCACCCCGCCTATGCTCATCAGGATACCGATGTAAACGACGCTGGCAACCGTGGCACCTACGACATAGATCAAGGCGACCAGACCCAGAATAATCAGGGCGATGCCCAGACCAATAAACCATCCTGGCTTCAAAGGTAGTTGACGTAGCAATTCAGAGCGATTGGTGTCATGAGGACGTGAGGCCATCTGCATACTCCTTGCAAGGTTAAACCGGCGCTACGGTTTTAACTGTACTCCAGACCCGGGCAGGGGCCTAGTGTTACGCAAAGGCAGGGGCATTGTGTCTGAAGGGCGACGGCCAAAAGACGAAGGCCCTACCGTTGCGGTAGGGCCTGTGGCCGCTCTGGCGGCGGTGAACTACCATGATGGCAGTTTTGGAAAGCTGCGTTTCAGGCAGCTTACTGACACTTTGTCAGTGATTTCACTGTACGTCAGCTAATCAAAACCTGCCAATTATGGAAAACCCGCAAATGTGAAACCCGGCCTTTTCTTCCATGAACGGAGCGGCTATCGGGCCGGATGACACGGGTTCAATGGCCGCCGTGCGCGCCGTGGTGGCCTTGGCCCGCCTTGCTGTTCAAGGCGCGTACGGGGGCATGAACCTTCAGCTCCTCTTTCTGGCCGGCGGCATTCAGGATCTCCAAAGTGAGATCCACGGAGCTGCCCACTTCAAGCTGCTTGTCCAAACCCAGCAGCATGATGTGGTAGCCGCCCGGTTTCAAGTCCACTGCTGTATCCGCGGGCAGGTCGATTTTCTCAACCTGGCGCATACGCATGACCTCGTTGTCCATAGCCATTTCGTGCACTTCAACCTGTTTGCTCAGGCTGCTGCTGGCACCCAGCAATTGGGCGTTGTCAGTGGACTTGAGCACCATGAAGGCGCCGGTCGCCTGTTGGCCAGGAACGGTGGCGCGTACCCAGGGATCAGTCACAGTGACTTCGGCCTGCGCCAGAGTGGGCAGGCTCAACAAAGCGGCCAGGGAGAATAGAGAGCTCGCAATCGTACGTTTCATATTGGTTATCCTGTTGGGGTTCACTTGCTCAAAGCCAGCACCTGGCGGATATCAGCCGCGGCTTCGTCAGCCGTTTGCGTGTGGCGCAGGGCAATTTGCAGCTTGCCTTGGGTGTCATACACATAGGTCAAGGCACTGTGGTCCATGGTGTAGCTGGAGCCGGTCGGAACCTTTTGGTAAAAGACTTTGAAGTCGCTGGCGGTTTTGGCCAGCTCTTCTTCGGTGGGGCGCAGAGCCACGAAACCGGGGTCAAAAGCCTGCATGTAGGCACGCAGCAGTTCGGGCGTGTCGCGCTCTGGGTCAATGGAGATAAACAAGACCTGCAGCTTGTCGCCATCCTCACCGAGCTGCTCCTTGATGTCGACGGCACGAGTCAGTGCAGTCGGGCAGACGTCAGGGCATTGGGTAAACCCAAAAAAGATCAGCACGATCTTGCCACGGTAGTCCACCATCGTACGACGTTGGCCTTCGGTATCCAGCAAGCTGAAATCCTTGGCAAAGTCGGCGCTGCTCATGTCCACCCCTTCCAGGTTACGGAAGGCTGGTTGCTTGGGGGCCTTGTCGCCGCAGGCGCTCAGGACCAAAGGAGTCGCCAGCATGGCAAGCAAAAGCTGGCGGCGAGAGAAGGAGGCGTTCATAGAAATATCCCGCTAATTGACAACATAAGGTGGCCGCGTCGGGCAGCCGGGGCAGGTCAGCAAGCGAGCGAGGAAGGCGGGCCGCGCGCACTCAGGGGCGGGCCCGTTAGGGGAAGAACGGGAGCCGCCGCCTGTTGGGCAGTGTCCCAGATATGAGGGAGTGTGGGTGCCAGATCCCAGGCGGGACTGGGCCCATCGTTAAGAGCTTTTTGCGCCTGGGCCTGCGCGAACAGACAGGCGGCATGCAGGCTGTGCTGCTCATCGTGTTTTGGGTCGGGGAGCTGAGCGCTCCATTGCGCCAGGAAGGAGTCGCCTTGAACGCACAGGCTCAGGGCGGCGGCGTTGTCCGGATTGGCACTCGGCATGTAGCCGTTGGGGATCAGTCCGCGCAGCAGCAGGGCGCACAGTGCCAGCACCAGTAAAAACCGGCTGCGAGTACCCGAGAAGGAAAGTGCGCAGTGCCTGATCATGATCTCAGCATTCTAGTACAGATGGAAATCTGTTTGCCCAGATTCTGTGGCACAGTATTTGCCTATCATCAAGGAGCTTGATATGCGACAGATTTATGGAGTGCTGGGCGCTTTGCTCATGGTCGGCGGACTGATGGCGTGCTCAACTGCGGATCGTTCCTCTGACACAGGCTGGAGTCGGTCATCCGGCGTGCAGGTGTATGGAGAAGTGGATGCCGGAATAGGGACAGTGCAGCAGTCTCGTTAGGGAGACTGCCGCCATCGCTGCTCAGGCCAGCGCCTGGCCCGCGCTGTCAGCCATATCCTGTTTTTTGATGATGTCGTCCGGCTCGGCCTCATCGTTCAGGTACGACAAGGCTTTGCTCAGGCTGTAAGCCGGCTCGAAAGAGTCGGGGTTGGCCATGGGCCAGCCCACCCGGAAAATGGTTTGGCGGTAGTGGCCGCGCAATAGCTCACCTTTCTTCAAATCGGGGAACAGGGCCGACAGAACCCGGACTTCGCCGTTGCTGATGCGGCGGGCAATATGGTGGGGGCGCAGCTGGTTAGGGTGCTCCAGCCCGGCAGCACCCAGCAGCTCGGCCAGCGCTTTGAGCGTATTGCCGTGGAAACTGGCCACGCGCAAGGATTTGTCGTCAACCACCAGCGCTTTTTGACGCTGCGGGTCTTGGGTAGCCACGCCTGTCGGGCATTTGTCGGTATGACAAGCCTGGGCCTGGATGCAGCCCACCGCAAACATGAAGCCGCGGGCGCTATTGCACCAGTCCGCGCCCAGGGCCATGATGCGTGCCATGTCAAAAGCACTGATGATCTTGCCCGAGGCGCCCAGACGAATCTGCTCACGCAGGCCGATGCCGACCAAGGTGTTATGAACCAGGCGCAGGGCTTCGCGCAAGGGCGTGCCCACATGGTCAATGAACTCGACGGGAGAAGCTCCGGTTCCGCCTTCGGCCCCATCGACGACGATAAAGTCGGGAGTAATGCCGGTTTTGAGCATGGCTTTGGCAATTGCAAACCATTCCCAGGGGTGTCCGATGCACAGTTTAAAGCCCACCGGTTTGCCGCCGGACAAGGTACGTAGTTGAGCGACGAACTCCAATAGCTCCACGGGTGTGCGGAACGCGCTGTGACTGGCCGGGGAGTTGCAATCCACGCCCTCCGGGACGCCCCGCGCCAGCGCGATTTCGGCCGTCACTTTGGTGCCGGGCAAGATGCCGCCGTGGCCAGGCTTGGCCCCTTGCGACAGCTTGATTTCAATCATCTTGATGTGATCCTGGGTCGCACGCTCGGCGAAACGCTCGGGTGAGAAGTTGCCGTGCTCATCGCGGCAACCAAAATAGCCCGACCCGATGTTCCAGATCAGATCTCCGCCATGGCGCAGATGATACGTGCTGATTCCGCCTTCGCCTGTATCGTGGGCAAAGTTGCCCATTTTGGCGCCCTTGTTCAGCGCCAGAATGGCATTGGCCGACAGCGCCCCAAAACTCATGGCCGAGATGTTCAGCACAGACAGCGAGTAGGGCTGCGTACAGTCTGGCCCGCCCACCTGCACTCGGAACTGCGAGTCCTTGATGTGTTTGGGCGTCATGGAGTGGTTGATCCACTCGTAGCCGTTGTTATAGACCTCTTGATGGGTGCCAAAGGGCTGCTTGTCGATCTGCTGTTTGGCACGCTGGTACACCAAGGAGCGATCGGCACGCGAGAAGGGCAGTTGCTGCTCATCGCCTTCCAGGAAGTACTGGCGAATTTCAGGTCGAATGGCTTCAAAAATAAAGCGCAGATTGCCAATAACCGGGTAATTGCGACGAATGGCATGACGAGTCTGAGTGATATCGACCAAACCTTGCACGCATAGGGCCAGCCCGGGAATGGCCAGCCATAACCAGCTCGCGCTCTTGAACAGGGACAACAGCAAGAAAAAGGCGGTAAGACCAATGATGATGTAGAAGGCGGTGTAGCGTGTCAGCCACTTTTGCATAAAGACTCCTGCCATAAAAACGGGGTGAGGGAACAGGATTTCGGGTACCTGCCCATCAGGATGCCCACATCATAGAACGGCCCCGTACGGTTTGACTATGCCTGGGCTGCGATAGTTAATGAAAACTGACAATGAAAGGCGACCTTGCAGAAAAAGTCCCGATTTGCTGCAAAGGGTTGACGTAGAAAAAGCCTTGGAAACGGGGCAGACAGGCTTGTGCCGCCACGGCGAGCAGCGGTTTGCATTCGAGCGCCAGGTCCTTGAGACAACAAGGCGTAGCGCAAGTGGCACTCTGCGCCACGACTCGACAATTGAATAGATAGGTGAACTATCTATATAATTGAAGTTTCGCTCGTTTAGACGTCCCTTTCTTTTATGCCTGTTTCTTTTCCCTGGCTCCAGCTGGACAGGCCTGCGCTGCTGCATGGTTTAAACATGGCGTTGGCTGCCGGCTTGTCGTTTGCGATTGCGGTTTTGCTGTCTGTCGACAACCCGTTCTGGGCCGCCATGCCAGTGTGGGTTCTGTCCCAGCCCTATCGGGGACTGGTGTATGAGCGCGCCTTGTGGCGAATAGTGGGATCCCTGGCAGGGGCAGGGCTGGGGCTGGCCTTTCTGCATTTGCCCCACCCTTATTGGCAATTGCTGGGCATGGCCCTGGTAGTCGGGGTGGCCTCCGCCTTCACCCATGTGTTGCGGGGTGCCTTGTCATATTTGCCCATGTTGGCGGGCATCACGATTGGCGTGGTGGTCCTGCCCTCGGTGCTCTCGCCAGACAGCTCCTTGGATCTGGCGTTGTCGCGCGTGCAGTGCACCCTGATCGGGGTAGTGGTCACTACCGTCCTGTGCTCCCGCACGACGCCGCATAGCCAGCGCCAAACGTATTACCAACGGGTGCGTGTTCTGGCGGCGGACGCTTTGCGTCTGGCGGCGCATGCGCTGGGCCCTGCTTATAAAGAGTCGGACCCGGCCCTGTCCGCACGGATAAGGCAGGAAATAGTGGACTTGGATGCTCAGGCCCGTATTACGGCTGCCGGTTCCTGGGATGCTTATCGTCGCCTGCCCTATGTGGACGCGTTTTTATATGCCGTGATCGAGCTGTTGGCCGCCAGTGAGCTGATTGTGCGCCAAAGAGAGCGGGGGCGTTTGCCCGCCGCCGATGAGGCGCAGTTCTTGCTGGAGCAGGCGCAGCGTCTGGAGCAGGGGCATTCTTTGACGGTGTTGGAAAAAACCGGCGTCAGGCCGCCCGAGCAAATCAGTTTGGCGCGGTTGCGCCGAGCCATGGGGCAGATTCGGCGGGCTGAAACGGGTCTGTTTGCCGCTCGGACACCAGCCCGACGGGGCCCTCACCGGTTCTTGGCCACCCCGGCACGGTCGGTGGACTGGCCTCTGGCAACACGTACCGGCTTGATTAGCGCCTTGGCTACCTTCAGTGCAGGGGCGCTTGCCTTTGCCTTGTCCAGTCCGGCACTGGAGTTGATGGCGATGGGGGTGTGTACTTTCTCCATTATTTTGGGCTCCATGCCACGTCCGCAGCTGATGAGTCGCACCATGTTCACCGGAATTACGGTGGGCGTGCTGGTGGCCAGCCTCTATCGCTATCTGATTCAGGGCTATTTGGTGACGGACTGGCAGGTCATCGTTTCAGTGCTGCCTTTTGTGGTGGTGGGTGGTTTGTTACGGGCCAATCGCCCCACATCTGCTTGGGCGCTGGATGCCAATATGTGTTTCCAACTGGCCAGTCAGGCGGGTATGGCAGCCGTTAGCTGGCCGCTCATCATCAAGGAGTCCGTGCCTTTGCTGGCGGGTTCTGCGGTGGTATGCAGCGCCTTTTTTCTGTTGCCGCGTCGTACCCACCCGCGTGGGCAGGCTTTGGTGCGGCGGGTGGTGCGCGAGCTGTATCCCTTGATCCGTCGTTCCCGGCCACGCCTGTTTCGCGTCTGGCGGGCACGGGTGGCCCGGCAGTGGGTGCGCCTGCTGCACTGGATGGGGGAGCAAGCGCCGCAGGGTCTGGTGTCGCTGATCAATCTGGGGCATGGGATTGTGGCATTGAAGCGTCTGGGCAGGCGGGGCGCGCCGCAGCAGACGTGCGTCAGTTTGGTATGTGAACTGCTGGAGGGGTTTGAGAGCCAGCCGCAGGAGCTGGCTCAACAGTTGCTGCGTATCAGTCAATCTTGTGCCGATCCTGTGCTGGCAGAGGCGATCCGGGATGTTGCTCAGTCCTTGCTGGGGGCTACTCCCGTTCTGGTTTATGCTTACCCCCCTAATACGGTGCCTCGTGCTGTGGAGTCGACCTGATGAATCACCAACTGTATGAACGGTTTGGCTTGTCCATGATTGTGCTGGCGCGTCTTTACCGTCGTGAGCTGGATCAGACGCTGGGGCGTTACGGTGTGTCCGAGGCCACCATCCTGCCTATTCGTTATCTGGCTCAGCTGGGCGAACCCATACGTCAAGGCCAGTTGGCGCGCATGATGCGTCTGGAGGGCCCGACACTGGTTCGTCTGATTGATCAATTGGAATCGACGGGTTTGCTCGAACGTGTGCCCGACGAGCAGGACAAACGGGCGCGGCTATTGTGTCTGACGGACAAAGGACGTGACTTTCATGCGCATTTGCTGGAACTGTTGCGCCAGTCGCGCGCCCCCTTGTTTGCCGGCATTCCTGAACAGGATATTAAGGCGGCCTTGCGCTGTTTTGACATGTTGGCCAGCAATCTGGGCCTGAAAGCCAGCGATATGAGCAGCCTGTTTGGACAGCATTCAGGGCAGGTTGCTGACACGTAAGCGCATGTTCCAGATGGTGAGAGAACGCGGAACTTTATTTCCTGCCGTATTTCTTTATGTTTGAATAAACCGTCCTTGTGTCCTGATAAGGAGGGTTTGTCATGAAAGATCTGGATCTGGCTAGCCTGGTCAATATCCTGAGCGATGCCAAGCTGACGCTGGCAACGGCGGAATCATGCACGGCGGGTTTGATTGCATCCACCCTGGCCGACCAGAAGGGGGCGGCAGCCGTACTCGACTGCGCGTTTGTGACCTATTCGCCACAAGCCAAGTATCGTTGTCTGGGCGTGGACCAAAGCGTGCTGTCGGAAAACAATCTGTGCAGTGAAGCGGTAGCCAGAGCCATGGCCAAAGGCGCAGCGCAACTGACTCCGGCCAATCTGATCATTGCCAATACCGGCGTGGCCGATGATATTGCCGAGCCACAGATTCCCGCCGGAACGCAGTGCTTTGCGTGGCTGTTCAAGCCGCAGGACAAGTTTGATCCTTTGGTCGTGTATACCGAGACGATTGTGTTTGACGGCACACGGGATGAAATCCGTCAGCAAAGCGCGCGCTATTCCCTGGGCCGTATAGAACACTGGCTGCGGCTGGCCAAACAGGAACGCCAGGGCGTGGGCCCTGGCGTTTGAGAGAAGCGACAGCCTGTTGGCCTAAGCCAGGGTAGGCTTAGTCCTCCAGGTACTTGCGCCAGACGCGGGGCAGGATGCCGCCGTGACGCCAATACTCCATGTCCTCGACAGTATCCAGTCGTACAGTGACCGGTACGGACTGGGTGCTGCCATCCAGACGGTGGATAATCAGCTGGGCTTGCGAACGTACGCCCAGGTTTTCTTCCAGACCCTTGACGTCAAAGGTTTCGGTTCCATCCAGACCCAATGTGTCGGCATTGGTGCCTTCCTGAAACTGCAGGGGCAGCACACCCATACCGACCAGGTTGGTGCGGTGGATACGCTCGAAGCCTTCGGCAACCACCGCTTTCACCCCCAGCAGTGCCGGACCTTTGGCCGCCGAGTCACGGGACGAGCCGCAACCGTAGTTCTTGCCGGCGATGACCAGCAGCGGAACCTGGCGTTCCTGATAAGTTTGAGCAGCTTCAAAAATGCGCATCACTTCACCCTCGGGCATCACCTTGGTGACCCCGCCTTCCACGCCGGGAACAATCTTGTTGCGCAGACGGATGTTGGCGAAAGTCGCACGCTTGACCACTTCATGGTTGGCACGGCGCGTGGTGTAGTTGTTGAAGTCTTTTTGCTCCACCCCCTTGGACAGCAGGAAGTCAGCGGCAGGCGTGCCCAGGCTGATCGAACCGGAGGGCGAGATATGGTCCGTGGTGATGGAATCACCCAAAATGGCCAGTGGGCGCATACCGTGCAAGTTGGCCACGGGGGCAGGCTCGCGCTGCAGGCCGTCAAAGTAAGGCGGTTTGCGGATGTAGGTACTGTCGGCTTCCCAGGGGTAGTGACCGCCATTGCTTTCGCGGGCCAGGGCGTCCCAAGGCTCGCCACCGTCGTACAGCTCGGCGTAGCGTTCGATGAACAGATCGCGGTCGTAAGCGCCGTGGATGGCTTCTTGCACTTCGGCGGATTTGGGCCAGATGTCGCTCAGGTAGACGTCTTTACCGTCCTGATCTTTGCCCAGCGGGTCGCGGGTCAGGTCCACATTCAGATTGCCGGCCAGGGCGTAGGCCACGACCAGAGCGGGCGATGCCAGGTAAGCGGCACGCACGTTGGCGTGAATGCGGCCTTCAAAGTTGCGGTTGCCGGACAGTACGGCGGTGGCGATCAGCTTCTCCGATTCAATCGCGTTGACGATATTGGCAGGTAGCGGTCCCGAACCACCGTTACACGTGGTGCAGCCAAAACCGGCAATGTTGAAACCCAGCACGTCCAGATCATCCTGCAACTGGGCGCGTTCCAGCACGTCGGCGGTCACCTGGCTACCTGGCACCAGCGAGGTCTTGACCCAAGGTTTGCTGCGCAGGCCACGAGCGACAGCGTTACGCGCAAGCAGGCCGGCGGCCATCATATTGGCGGGGTTGGCCGTATTGGTACAGGAGGTAATGGCGGCAATGACCACATCGCCATCATTTAACACGAAGTCCTCGCCTTCCACGGGCACTGCGCGTTGCGGATCGTAAGGACGGCCGGCAATTTTCTGGTGATGGGCGGGGAAGGACTGGGCCGCGGTATCCAGATCCAGGTGATCTTCAGGATTGCTGGGGCCGGCCAAGCTGGGTTTGATGCTGCTCAGATCCAGCTTCAGCACGGTGTCGTACACGGGAGCGGGAGCGGCCGGATCACGCCACAGCTTTTGCACCTTGCTGTACTGCTCGACCAGATCAATCTGCTCTTGTGGGCGCCCTGTCATGTGCATGTAATGCAGTGCCGCGTCATCGATCGGGAAGAACACCGCAGTGGCGCCGTATTCTGGTGCCATATTGGCGATCATGCCGCGGTCGCCCAGGGACAGCTCGTCCACGCTGGGGCCAAAGAACTCGACAAACTTGCCCACTACCCCCAGCTCGCGCAGTTTCTGGGTAATGACCAGCACCAGATCGGTAGGCAATACGCCGTCGTTTAGCTTGCCGCTCAGTTCAATGCCGACCACCGCTGGCAAGGCAATCGCCACGGGCAGGCCCACCATCACCGCTTCAGCTTCAATGCCACCCACGCCCCAGCCTAG
Source organism: Alcaligenes sp. HNGD-HTN06 (assembly GCF_049932565.1). NCBI lineage: Bacteria > Pseudomonadati > Pseudomonadota > Betaproteobacteria > Burkholderiales > Alcaligenaceae > Alcaligenes > Alcaligenes sp. HNGD-HTN06. Next base: position 1,323,176 of record NZ_CP187782.1, read on the forward strand.
AATGCCCAGGCCGTTGACCATGGGCGTGTGGCTGTCGGTGCCCACGCAGCTATCGGGGTAGACCAGATCCACATCCTTGCCTTCTTCGGTCCAGACGACCTGACCAATATGCTCAATGTGCAACTGGTGCATGATGCCTTTGCCGGGCGGAACCACTTTGACGCCGTCAAAGTTGCTCGAACACCAGCGCAAAAAGGCAAAGCGTTCGCCATTACGCTCGTACTCGCGGGCCAGATTGATGTCGGCTGCCTTGGGGTTGGCCCAGCTGTCCACTTGCAGGGAGTGGTCGATAATGACGTCGATAGGGACTTGGGGACGCACGCGGCTGGCGTCGCCTCCGGCCGCTTGTACGCCTTCGCGCAAGGCCGCCATGTCCAGCAACATTACCAAACCCAGAATGTCCTGACCAAATACGCGGGCAGGGTAGAAGGTGATGCCATCGCCCACCTTGCGCTGGAGCAGGGAATCGATTTCCTGATCCACGTCGGCGTGACGCACGGCCTTTTGACGACAGAGGTTTTCCAGCAAGACACGCAGCGAATAGGGCAGCTTTTCAATACCGGGTATGTCGGCAATGGGAACGTAACGCACGGAACGTCCGTTCAGGGACAGCGTTTGTAGGGCAAGAGACTGGGACATGGCAAACGATTCATCCGTAGTAAGTAGCCAGACAGACAGGGCCCGCCTGGGCAAGAGTAATCAATAAAGTTATGCGTCTGGGGCCTTGAAAAAACAATTGAATTGTATTTTGTTTGTATATAGTACAATAAAATGATCGAGAATCGCGTTGATTTTTAGGAAAACCGGCATGAAAGGCCAATCCAATTCTTTGCATGTCACCTTGGCGCATCGCCTGCTGGACTACGTGCGGGCAGGGCATTTGCAGGCCGGGCATCACTTGACGGAACAATCGCTGGCCCACGCGCTGGGTGCATCGCGCTCGCCCATACGGGGAGCGCTGGCCTATCTGGCGGAAAAAGGCATTGTGGGCGCCCAGCCGCCCCGGCGGGGTTTGTACCTGTTGAAAGGGGCCGATCAGCTCGGTGTGATCGAAGAAGAGCTGGGCACCAGCCAGGATGACCAGATCTATTTGCAGCTGGCTCGAGACAAGCTCTCCGGAGTTTGGGGCGACACCTTGTCGGAAAACGATGCCATGCGTCGTTATGGTCTGACGCGTGAGCGTGTGCGTCGTGTTCTGGCCCGCGCCGCCAATGAAGGCTGGATGGAACAGCGTGCCAGCAAGGGCTGGTCGTTTCTACCCATGATTGACGGCCCCCAGGCTTGTGAGGAGAGCTATACCTTGCGGCAGATGCTGGAGCCGGCGGCCATGCTGCTGCCCAGCTTTGCAATTGACTCGGCCGTCTTGCGCCGGGTGCGTCTGCAACAGCAAGCCTTGGCCGATGGGGGGTGGCGATATGCGGGACATGCTGAAATGTATCAGGCCAATGCGACGTTCCATGAGGCTTTGGCCTCCTTGTCGGGCAATCGTTTTATCGCTCAGACCGTCACCCGTCAGAACCAGTTGCGGCGCCTGCTGGAATACCAGGAAACGCTGGATCGGGAACGTATTCGTCGTCAGTGTCTGGAGCATCTGGCGATTCTGGATTTGCTGGAAAAGGGCGAACGCGCCCAGGCCTCCGCTTTGCTAGCCCGCCATCTGGGCAATGCCAGTGAGGAAAAAGTGCAGCAATTGGAACGACAACAGCGCACGATCCGATCAGACTTTGTTAGTGAACCGATAGTCTCTCACGCCGAACCCATGCAGGAGACGGCGCAGTTTTCTTTAATGGCGCAAGCCAAGAACCAGGAATGACGTGATGAAACAAAAATCCCTTCCCGCCGTGTTCATGCGTGGTGGCACCAGCAAAGCCTTGATGCTCAATATCGCAGATCTGCCTGCCAAGCGCGAGGACTGGACACCGTTGTTTGCGGCGGCCATGGGCACGCCCGACCCGTACGGTCGTCAACTGGACGGTATGGGTGGCGGGGTCTCCTCACTGTCCAAGGTGTGTATTATCGGCCCGTCCAGCCATCCGGACGCCGATGTGGACTACACCTTTGCACAAGTGGCGATCAAGGAAGAGAAGGTGGATTACCGCGGCAACTGCGGCAATATGAGCTCGGCAGTCGGCCCCTATGCCGTTGAACAAGGCATGGTCAAGGTGGAGGATGGCGAAGCGTGTGTGCGCATCCTGAACACCAATACCAACAAGATCATCCATGCGCATTTCACCGTCGAAGATGGCCAGCCCCGGTATGACGGTGATCTGTCCATTCCCGGCGTAGGTGGTACCGGTTCGCCTATCCGTCTGGACTTTGTGGAACCGGGCGGTGCCTCGACCGGCTCCCTATTGCCTAGCGGTGAATTGACCGAATGGCTGGATGTGCCGGGCGTGGGCCGTATTGAAGTCTCGCTGGTGGATGCAGCCAATGCCGCTGTTTTTGTACGCGCTGCCGATGTGGGTCTGACTGGTCTGGAACTGCCTGATTGGCTGGAGGCGCATCCTGACGTGCTGGAGCGTCTGGACGCCATCCGCGTGCAGGCTTCGGTACGCATGGGCATTGCGCCCGATGTGGAAGCTGCGCGTCAGATTCGCATCGTGCCGTTTGTCTGCATTGTGTCGCCTGCCCAGGACAACCCCACGCTGTCGGGTGAGGTGGTGCCTGCCAAGGATATTGATCTGGTGGCCCGTGTGATTTCCAATGGTCAGCCGCACCGCGCCTTGCCCTTGACGATCTCGCTGTGTACCGCGGTGGCCGCTCGGCTGACGGGCAGCCTGCCCTCACAATGTCTGTCCGACTCCGTCGCTCCTCAAGGCCCCTTGCGTCTGGGCATGCCTTCCGGCGTGCTGACCGTAGGCGCGGAAGTGGAAAAGAAAGACGGCCAGTGGTTTGCCAAGGCCGGTTCGTTCTACCGTACGGCGCGCCGTCTGTTTGATGGCCGTGTCTGGGTTCCCGGCAAGGCCTTGACAGACTAATCGATGATGCGCAAGTCCTGCGAGGGCGAACGCCCGAAGCGGGACTTGTAGTCGGCACAGAAGCGGCCGAAATGGTTGAAACCGCAGCGCAAGGCAATCTCGCTGACCTGGGTGCCAGGTGTGGCGGTGCGGATAGCCTGCTGGGCCGCTTCCAGACGAATCTGCTTTAAAAATTGCATGGGGCTCAGGCCCCGTTCCGTACGAAATGCCAGCGTCAGGCTGCGGACACTGGCACAGGCTGCGGTAGCGATTTGTTCCAGCGTCAGGGCCTGGTCCAGACTGGCGCGCATGAAATCTTCCGCCCTTTGTACCCGGCGCGAACTGGCCGGGCGCACAGTTTGCTGCAACTGCCGGCTGTAATTGCCGGGTTGGGTATGAAACAGATGCAGCAACAGATTGTCCTCGGCCTGGCGCGACCATTGATCCATTTCCGGAGGCAGATGTCCGCCATAAGCCAGCAGGCTGCCAATTTGATGCTGCCAGGCACAGCCTTGCGGTGAGTCCAAGGGCATGCCAGCGGCAAACTCAATGGGCCGGTCCAGGCTCAGGCCCAAGGTTTGGCGGGCCACCTCTTCCAGCCTGTAGCGCGGGATCTTCACCAAAAACTGTTCACAGCCTTGCTCCCAGTCCAGCTCGACTTGCAAAGAAGGGGAGATGACGCTGGCGACTTTGGGGTTGGCCTGGACGTACTCCCGACCAACCCGGATACAGGATCGTCCCTGTATCGGCACCTGAAACAGCAGGAAATCTTCCAGAATCCCCGGCGACACCTGCACGGCCGCACCATATTTAAGCAAGACAAAGGAAAAGCTGTGGCTGCTCGCATAGCGCAGCGAGGCATCGACCGGGCCGTCATTCCAGGTCAGGCGATGCTCGGTCAAAAAGCCGGCAGTCTCGCTGCGAGTCTGGTCTGGGCAGCGCGATTGAAAACGCGGCGCACTGTGTTGCAAGGGGGCCAAGCCTGACATAAACCACGCTTGCATGATGGGTGTCTCCAAATTTTTGCCGGTTAGGGATAAGGCTTGCCATATCTGGATAGCCGCCTGTTCTGAGCCGGTCTAATGTATTTCAAACCTAAAACAGTAATCCTGTCCCGGCACCTTAGCAGATTGGGATACGACTGGGAATTGCTGTATTCACGTAGTCTCTTGGGCCCGTTTCCCTAGGCCTGCAGGACAAGCGCCGCACAAACCACCGGCGTCAGTGATACACAGTTTCCGGCGTATTGGGGGTGATCCCAGGCAGACCTAAAGTCCAGTTTTTTGAAAGACAGAGGACGGAGACAAACATGAAAAAGCAAGTGGCGTTTTGCATGAGCACGCTGGCCTTGGCCCTGGCCTGTAGCCCGGTGTCCAGTCAGGAAGTATTCAAGGTCGGTTTGCTCACGACCTTGTCCGGTCCCGGAGCGGCCATTGGCGCAGAAATTCGCGATGGGTTCGAGCTGGGCCTGACGCACGCGGGCGGCAAGCTCGGTGGCGTGGATGTGGCCCTGACGGTGCTGGACGATCAGCAAAAACCGATGGAAGGCCGTCAGGCCGTGGACCGTCTGGTCAAGCGCGACAAGGTCGACGTGATCACCGGCATGGCCTTCTCCAATGTGCTGCTGCCCGTGATGCCGACGATTTTGAACAGTGACACCGTCTACATTTCCGCCAACACCGGCCCGGCCGATTACGCAGGCGAGCGTTGCCACCCCAATTTTTTCAGCGTGTCCTGGCAGAACGAGGATATTCCCGCCGCCATGGGCAAGTACGTGACCGATCAGGCGCACAAGAAAGTCTATTTGATCGCCCCCAACTATCCCGGTGGCCGTGAGTCCATTGAAGGCTTCAAGCGCTTGTTCAAGGGCGAGATTGCCGACGAAGTCTATGTGAAGGTCGGTCAGATGGATTATGCGGCCGAGCTGGCGCAAATGCGTGCGTCGGGCGCGGATGCGGTGTTCTTCTTCCTGCCCGGTGGCATGGGTGTGTCCTTTATCAAGCAGCTGATCAACTCGGGCCTGTCCACGCAATTGGCGGTGTACACCCCCGGCTTCTCGGCCGATCAGGACACCATTGCTGCCATCGGTGAGTCCATGAAAGGCATGGCCAATGCCGCTCAATGGTCACCGGATCTGGATAATCCGGTCAATAAACGCTTTGTAGCGGATTTTGAAAAAACCTATGGCCGCTTGCCGTCCATGTATGCCTCTCAGGGGTATGACGCTGCCCTGTTGCTCGATGGCGCACTGAAGGCCGACCCGAAAGCGGCAACCGATCGTGAGGCCTTGCGTAAAGCCTTGCGCAGCGCACCGTTTGAGTCTGTGCGCGGGGCCTTTGCCTTCAACAACAACCAATATCCGGTGCAGACCTATTACATGCGCGAAGTGGCCCCGAATGACAAGGGCCAGATGAGCAACAAGATTGTGTCCACCGTATTTGAGCAATTCCAGGATCATTTTGCGCCGCAGTGCAAGATGGAAAAGTCATAAAGAGGATGCGTCAAGCATCCGGCAGCAAGGAGGTTAATGATGAGCTATAGCAACGAACAGCTGGCCGCACTGGTGCGGGGAGACAGCGTACATAAATCGGTCTATACCGACCCTGAAATCTTCCGTCTGGAGATGGAACGCATTTATGGCCGTGCCTGGATTTACATTGGTCACGACAGCCAGGTGCCCAATCCGGGCGACTACCACACGACCTTGTTGGGTGGTCAGGACGTCATCATGGTTCGCGGCAGCGACAAGAAGGTGTACGTGCTGTACAACCGCTGTCCCCATAAGGGCGCCAAAGTGGTGGCCGATGGGTGTGGCAATGCCGGCAAGTTCTTCCGTTGCCCCTACCACGCCTGGACGTTCAAGCTGGACGGTCAGCATTTGGCTGCGCCCATGAAAAATGGCTTTGAGGGCACCTGCTTCGACCCCAAACATCCGGACTTTTCCATGCGCCGTGTGGCTCGTGTGGAAACGTACCGTGGTTTTGTGTTTGCCTGTCAAAGTGCCCACGGCCCCGATTTGAAGGAGTTTCTGGGGCCCATCATTAGTTCCATCGATAATCTGTGCGATCGCTCGCCAGTGGGGGAAGTGGAAGTGGCCGGCGGCAGCTTCAAGGTCTGGCAGCCGTCCAACTGGAAAGTGTTCTACGAGAATCTGCACGACACCATGCACGCGAATGTCACGCATGAGTCATCCTACGTGGCGGCCCGCGAGCAGGCCAAAGATTATGGCTCCATGCCGCTGGAGCTGCACATCATGGACGGCAACGGCGAGCCTTACGGTTTCTGGGAAAAGCTGGACTTGTACGCCTTTGATAACGGACATGGCTACATGGAAGGCATTTTCAATCCCGGTGCCATTGAGACTGATCCTGTCACCAAGGCGCACTACGAAACCCTGAAACAAGCCTATGGCGAAGAAAAAGCCCTGAACATTCTGGGCGAGAACCGCCACAACAGCATCATTTACGGCAGTGGCTCGCCCCATACCGTATTCCAGCAGTTTCGCGTGATTCGTCCTGTGGCGGTGGATCGCACACATGTCGAAATTCAGTTGTTCCGCCTGAAAGGGGCGCCGGATGAAATTTACAAACGCGGCCTGATGTATGCCAACCTGATCAACTCCCCCTCGTCCAACGTGATGCCGGACGACATTGAGGTCTATGGTCGTTGCCAGGAAGGTAATAAAACCAACGGTGGCGACTGGATCAGCATGCATCGCTATGACGGCACTGACAAGGAAATTGAAGGCGGTATGGTGGCGACCAATGGCACCAGTGAACTGCCCATGCGTAACCAGTTCCGCGCCTGGAAGCATTTCATGACTACCAGCCTGTACGACGCGCCAGCGCAGTCGGAAGACAGTGGTAAAGCAACGGTGCGTTCGGCTTCCGGTGAGCCTATCGCCCCCGCCTCACAGGCTTAAGCGGGCTGCTGTCCGAGCCAAGGAGAATTCTTATGTTGTTTGATATTGATTTTGACGTCAGCGTGGATCAGGTCACACCTGTGAACCTGAGCCTGGAAGCCATCCGCGAAGTGGAGCAGTTCATCTATCACGAGGCCCGCTTGCTGGACGAGCGCCGCTGGCAAGCATGGCTGGATCTGTGGACCGAGGAAGGCATGTACTGGATTCCTCACAGCTACGATCAGCAAAGCCCGTACGAGCACATTTCCCTGTGCTGGGAAAACAAGCTGCTGCGTGAATTGCGTATTCGTCGCTTGGAAAACCACCGCAACTGGTCCCAGCAGCCGATTACCCAGTCCTGCCGCGTGCTGGGTAATGTGATGATAGACGGGACCGATCCTGAAGGTTATCTGGTGGTGCGTTCCAGCTTTCACTCCATGGAATGGCGCGGCAAAGATCCGGTCCACCGGGTGGGCAGCCTGATTCACAAGCTGCAGGCCCAGGAGGGGGGTGGCTGGAAACTGCGCATGAAGCAGGTGAATCTGGTCGATCGTGATGCGGTCCACGGCGCCATTCAGGTGTACATCTGATGTCGACAGCCCATCACACCGCCTTGCTGGCCCTGCATTACCAAAACGACGTCCTGCATGCTGATGGCCTGATTCGTGTGGGGGTGGAGGCTGACAGCCCCCAGCGTCAGGCGCTGATCGAGGCCGCAGGCCGTCTGCTGGCACAGGCGCGTGCACAGGGCGTGCCCATTGTGCATGTGCGGGTGGGCTACCGGCCAGACTATGCCGATCTGCTGTGCAACGCCCCGATTTTGCACAATGTGAAACGCATCGGCGCCATGCAGACTGGCAGTTGGGGAGCTCAGTTCTTTGACGGGCTGGCTCCCTTGCCCAACGAGTTTGAAGTCCATCACACGCGCATCAACGCTTTCTTTGGTTCCGCGCTGGAGCCGGTGGTACGTCGTTTGGGCGTGGAGCGTTTGGTGATTGCCGGTGTGGCCACCCATTCCGTGGTGGAAAGCACGGTGCGCCATGCGGTGGATATGGGGTATGAAGTGGCGGTGGTGGCCAGCGCCTGCGGCGCACCGCCCGCCACGCATGAAGCCTCCCTGGCCAGCATGAGCCTGATAGCGCATATTGATCGTGACGAAGATTGGGCAGCCGTCTTTGGCGCGCCACAAGCAGAGTAGGAGAAGCCCATGCAACAGGATATGCAGGTGAATTTACACGGTAAGGTCGCCATTGTGACCGGAGCTACCCAAGGGCTGGGAGCGGATATCGCTCTGGCTCTGTGTGCCGCCGGTGCGTGGGTGCTGGTGGTGGGTCGCAGTCAGGAAGAGGGACAGCGCACTGAAGTGCGCCTGCAGGCTGTGGGCAAGGCCCAGTTTCTGGCTGCCAATATTTGTGATGATGCGCAGCTCGATGCCTGCGTGCAGGCCGCATTGGCACAAACCGGACGCATCGACATTGTGGTGAACAATGCCTGCTCCTACGGGGACGAAGGGCTGGCTTCCAGCCGCGAGTTGTGGCATCAGACTTTGGATGTGAACCTGATCTCCAGCGCGATTCTGGCCCAGAAAGCCACGCCGCATATGGGCCCAGGCGGGGTCATCATCAATATGGGCAGTACCGGTGGGAAGTTTGGCGTGGCCGGACGCGCGTTGTACCCAGCGTCCAAAGCGGCCATTTTGCAGTTCACTAAAAGCTTGGCGGTGGAATTGGCCCCATCGGGGATTCGTGTCCTGACGGTTTCGCCCGCCTGGACCTGGTCGCCGTCCGTTGAGCGCATGAGCGGTGGTTCGCGTGAACTGGCCAATCAGGTGGGCGCACAAGTTCATCCGTTGGGCCGAGTCGGTTCCGGCGAAGAAGTTGCCCAGGTGGTGTTGTTTGCTGTGTCGGGCGCCGCTTCCTGGATGACAGGGATCGACCTGCCTGTCGACGGTGGCTTTTCCGTGCTTGGGCCAGAGCAGGGCAAGTCGCCCCGTCACTGGTTTGAACGCTGGCAGGCGCAGTCGTCTGGCTCATAAATAGAAAAGTGCGGTAAAAGATGCCCAGGGCTTGTTGACAGCTGTTTCTTGCGGCATGTTTACAAGCCCTGAACCCGTTCAGGGCAATTTACAAAAAGGTGTGGGATGACAGATTCAACAAATAACAAGTCATATGCCGTCATTGTGGTGGGCAGTGGCATTAATTCCTTGGTGTGTGCGGCCTTGCTGGCGCAAAAAGGCAAGCAGGTTCTGGTGCTGGAGCGTAACGACCGTGCGGGTGGGTGTATCCGCACCGAGGAACTGTTCCCCGGTTTTACCCATGAGCTGCTGTCATCCTGGTACCCCTTGTTTACCTCCGGGGCGGCGTATGCACGCCTGAAGGATGATCTGGCTGCCCAAGGGGTCGAGTTTCTGGAAAACGGCTATACCACCGGCGTGGTGGGCAGCGATGGCAAGGGCATGGCCCTGCGTCACGATGTGGGCGATTCGATTCAACGTATCAATGCTTTGCAAGCAGGCGATGGCGACGCCTTCGGTGCCATGTGCAGTCAGTTGTTCGAGCGCGATGCCGGTCTGACCTTTGGCTTGCTGGGCACCGAGCCTTACAGCCGTGGCTTGTTGGGTCTGCTGTTTTCGCAATGGCGCAAGCGTCGCATGGACGGCATGGTTCAGTACGGACGTGAGTCCCTGGAATCCTTCCGCCGCTGGGCCGATCGTGAACTGAAAGATGACCGGGTGCGCGGCATGATGGCTCCCTGGGTCTTGCACTCGGGCCTGGGCCCTGACGACGCCTGCTCGGCCCTGATCGGCAAGCTGACCTTTGCCGCCGTGGTGGCCGGTGGTATGCCGGTGGTGAAAGGCGGTGGCCAGAATCTGGTGCGTGCGCTATGCGCCATTATTGAAAAAGCCGGTGGCCGCATTCAACTGAACACCGAAGTAGAAGAAATTATGCTGGAAGGACAAAAAGCCCGTGGCGTGCGTGCCGGTGGCCAAGTCTACGAAGCCAGCCATGTGGTGTGTAACGTCACTCCGCCACAGCTCTATGGCCGTCTGTTGCCGGGCGCTCCTGCCCAAGTGCGTAAGCAAGCCAATGCCTACCGCTTTGGCCGTGGCGACATGCAAATTCATCTGGCGCTGGACAGCATGCCGAACTGGAGCGATCCGGAGCTGCTGAAAGTACCGTTGCTGCACCTGTCCGACAGCCTGGAAGACGTCAGCATGAGCGTGGCCCAGGCCAATAACGGCCTGATTCCGGCCAGGTTCACCGTGGCGATTGGTCAGCCTTGCGCGGTGGACCCCAGCCGAGCACCCCAAGGCAAATGGATTTTGTGGATGCAGATGCAGGACATGCCATCGAAGCTGCGTGGCGATGCGGCTGGCAAGATCGACGTGCCGGAAGACGGAAAATGGTCCGAAGAAGTCAGCAAGGCCGTGGCCGAGCGCATTATCGACCAACTGGAAGGCGTCATGCCCGGTCTGCGTCAACAAATTGTGGGCCAGAAAGTGCTTTCGCCCGCCGACCTGGAATCCATCAATTGCAATCTGGTGGGCGGCGACCCGTACTCGGGCATCTGTTCGCCCGACCAGTTCTTCTGGATGCGCCCCTTTGCGGCCAGTAACGGTGCGCGCTCCCACGCAACCCCGTACAAAAACGTCTACCACATCGGTGCGTCTACTCACCCAGGTCCAGGCTTGGCAGGGGCGTCCGGATTCATGGTGGCGGAGCAGATTCGTTAGGGAAGCACGTTTCGGAAAACATAACAGGCCAGACAGACCGTCGTGCGGTCTGTCTGGCCTGTTTGCATGGGGTAGGCTTGGCGGTCCAGGCATCGTATCCTCCCCGAAAGGCGATCGCCGGATCACCGAAGAAGCGGGCGCCTTGCAGCCCTGAGGCTTATGGCTTGAATGTCACGCGCTTGATGTTGACCAGATGCCGTCAATGCACGGGTTCGGAAATATTGCCTCCCCAAAAACCCGACCCTTGCATGAATGAGAGCGCAATATCCGAGCTGATGCCCAATATGCCTTGGGTAGCGGGCATATTGACCAGAATGCGTCCGGCGGGCAGGGTGCTGGAAAACTGATGAATCTCGTCCTGATCTTTGCTGTGGATGACGGCCGAGTGTCCGGCTCCTTCCTGCCACAGCAATTTTGCATCCAGACTGATTCCCTGGCCGGCCTCAGATTTGGACCGCGTCACAATCGGAGCCATTTTTTCCCGGCTCAGGAAGGCGTGCCGCTCGGGATCGGCGGCAAGCCAGGTCAGCAGGATCATCTTCAAACCTGCTTTGGAAATACGGTCGCCAGGTGCTAGCACAGCGTCGCGTATGGAAAATGCTCCGTTAGTTAGAGGCTGATTTCGTAGTTCATGCTGATAGCCAAGCGGTTCCAGACGTTGATCAAACCGACCAGATACGTCAGATCCACGATTTCCTTGTCATTGAAGTGAGCCTTGAGTTCATGCAATGGCGTCTGCTTATCGTCCAGATTCTGAATAAAAGTCACTTGCTCAGCCCAGCGCAGCGCCGCCTGCTCCTGCTCGGTGAACAGGGGGGCTTCTTTCCAGGCATTTAAAAGCAGGAGTTTTCGTTCGGAAATGCCCAGACTCAGTGCATGTTTGCTATGGACGTCAATGCAAAATGCGCAACCGTTCAGTTGCGAGATTCTGACCTTGATCAGCTCGATCAACTCTTTGTTCAGCGTAGTCTCGCTGTAGATCTGGGCGTCGTACTTGACGAGGGTCTTGTAGATGTTGGGGGACAAATTAGATGGGTTAAGTCGAGTCTTAGACACGGGATCTCCTGTCAGTGGGAAAAGGGTCGGGGCGAGCATGTGAATACGCCGGTTTTAGCCTTGGGTTTTACTATCGTCAGGGCAGGTTCGGTAGTTTTCGAGTTGCCGTAACAGAAAGGTGCTGGCTGAGCAGCTTGGCGTGAGAATGGCGCTTAAGAGAAGCCAGGCAGTCAGGGTCGCGACATCTGGATGGAACCGGTTCATTCCGCCCCAGGTGATATCGACATTATTCAGTGTCCCCCAACTCCCGAAGCGGTCTGCCACCGCAGATAAAAGAGTGAGGCTAAGTGACGGTCTTAAAAAACACGATGAATGTCATTTTGGTTGCGTTGCTGTGTTCGAGAGGGGGCGCAATGATTTCTTTCTTTGTGTTTAAGAAAATTATTTCACATTTCCTGATTATTTAAGGGCTAATTTTTTAATCTTCGTTTTGCTGTTTGCTATCTAATTGCCTGTTTCCTTGTGTCCTGTGTTTTTTCTTGCCGTCTTATAGTTAAGAAATGCTAGAAGAATAACTTGGTTTTTAATCAAAATAATGATTGTTGATAGTTCTTTTTTTATGGGGGTTTTGTTTTTTTAATTTTCCTTGATTATTTTTTTGGGTTTCATATTTTTTGCGCTTGGTTTTAAGGGTGGTTTTTAGAGCTTGGTTGCGTGTACTGAGCGGTCTGTTGTCCGGGGCGACTCGAAGTTGACCGTGGCAGAATGGGTAGGGCATGCAGTGCAAGGCGATCTGAGCCGGTTGAGAGAGAGGGATTTTTCGTTTGTCCCTTCTGTGTTTTGTGCCAAGAGGATGATTCTTTCGGTATTCTGTGCATGTTTGTGCTGCCCGTATCCCTGTCGGGGCGTGGCCTGATTGTTTAGCCGGAGTTTTATTAATGCGCGCTTTTCGCTGTTCGCGCCTGTGTGCCTTTTTGGCCTTGTGGCTGCTGGCCGTGGTGCTGGCTGTTACCCCTATCCCTGCAGCAGCCGAGACTGCGGCCTGGACGCCTGCACAGGCTAGTGAATCCCTGAATGAATTGCGGGACACGCTGCAAACGGTGCAGCAGCGTTTGCAGAAAAAGGACGGCTTGGGAGATGCTGATCTGGTCGCCTTGCGCAATCAGTTGCTGGCGGCACAGGAACAGGCCCAGGAAATGAGCGTGCGGCTGGAGCCTGAACTGCTCAGTGTGACGGCCCGTTTGAATCAGTTGGGGCCGGTGGACGACCCGGCGGGCGAGTCCGATGACATCGCACGCCAGCGGGCGCAGCTGCAGCAGTCGGTCACCGAGCTGGATGGCATGATCAAGCTGGCCCGCCTGATCGGCGTAGAAACCACCCAAGGGCTGGATTTGGTGTCCAAGCAGCGTCGGGCGATCTTTCAGGCCGAGCTGGGCCTGCAGTCACAGTCGGTTTTGACGCCGCGTTTCTGGAGCAATGTGTCGCGCGACCTGCCCGGCGATCTGGCCCGGGTCGATCGCATGCGCAAGGATCTGGCACAACGGCTCTTGGACTTGCCCACGTATGTGCTGTGGTCAGCAGCAGGCCTGGCGCTGGTTTGGCTGGGTCTGGCGGTCTGGGCGGTGCGCGGGCTGGAGCGCTTTACCATCAGCCATACCAAACCCTCACGTTTGCGGCGTTCTTTCTACGCTGCGGCCCTGATTGTGCTCTATAGCCTGGTGCCCGGGGTTCTGGCCTCCTTGGCGGCGGGCCTGTTTTATTGGAACGGAAATCTGGCTCCCGACTTGTCCAGCTTCGTGTCCAAATCGGTGTTTGCCCTGTATCTGGGCGGCTTCGTGACCGGCATGGGGCGGGTGCTGCTGTCCGCACAGCGGCCTAGCTGGCGCTTGCCTCCGATCCCCAGCAATGTGGCGCTGAAACTGGCCTGGCTGCCGCTTGCGCTGGGCGTAATGGTGGCCCTGACCTGGATGTCACAGCAATTGTTGGGGCTGGTCAATGCGACGCTGAGTACCACCTTGCTGGTCAACAGCTTCAATACGCTGACCCTGAGCATTTTTATTGCCATCGCCGCCTGGAATTTGAGTCAAGGGCGCGAAAAGCCCCCTGTGCCTCAAGAGGGTGACGACCCGCAGAAAACCGTCCCGGTACAACAAGGGTCGACCTGGCTGCGTGCCATTCCCATCACTCTGGGAGTGGTGATCGGGCTGGGAATGATCGCCTTCTTGCTCGGGTACATCGCGTTGAGCAGTCTGATTGTGCAGGAAGTCCTGTGGCTGAGTCTGGTCATTTGTACCTGCTATGTGCTGGTGGCGCTGATTGCCGATATTGGCCAGAGCCTGTTGCTGCAGTTCAAGGAAAAGCGGGCCTCCAACGAGTGGACCAGCGCCCAGGTGCGGGGCAGCAGCCAGATCGTGATTGTTCTGTCGGGGGCGCTGCGCCTGTGCCTGATCATTATGGCCGTTACCCTTGTATTGCTACCGTTTGGCGAAGACCCCACGCAGTGGCTGCAACGCCGTTTGGGCTTTTTGGTCACGGGTTTTTCGTTGGGGCAGGTTCAGCTCAAGCCCAGTTCCGTGCTGCTGGCCGGGATGATTCTGGTATTGGGTGTGTTGTTTGTCAAAGCCCTGCAGCGCTGGGTAGCTAACCAGCTTTTGCCTGCCACCCGTATTGACCCTGGAATGCGGGTCTCGACCGCAAATCTGTTCAGCTATGTGGGCTATTTTGTGGTGGTGGCCACGGCCATTTCTTCCTTGGGCATTGGCCTGGAGCGGATGGCTTGGGTGATCTCTGCCTTGTCGGTGGGGATTGGTTTTGGCCTGCAGGCAGTCGTGCAGAACTTCGTGTCGGGGTTGATCCTGCTGGCTGAACGTCCCATCAAGATTGGCGATTGGGTCAGTTTGAACGGCGTGGAGGGCAATGTGCGCAAGATCAATGCGCGGGCCACGGAAATTGAGATGTTCGACCGCTCGACCCTGATTGTGCCGAACTCGGAGTTCATCACCAAGACCGTGCGCAATGTGACCTTGAGCAATCCCTTGGGTGTGGTGAAGGTCAAGATCAATATGCCCATTGACACAGACGCTAAACGGGTGCGTTCTATCATGCTGGAGGTGATGCAGAATTACAGCGATGTGTTGGCCGATCCTGCGCCAGAAGTGACGCTGGACGGATTTGATGCCAACGGTTTGCAGTTCACCGCCACTTGTTATGTATCCTCGCCGCGTGTCAGTGGCCGGGTGCGCAGCGTCCTGATGTTCGATATTTTGGATGGGTTGCGAAAAGAAGGTCTGGCGCTGCATCACACTCAAACCATGACGGTATTGCCGACCCTGCCGGTGGCTAGCCAGACCGAGGGCGGCAATCCCTTGTTCAATAATTGAACGTTAAAAAACAGATCGGTCCCCGGGAGGCAAAAGCCATGAAGCCGCTACGACGATGTGCGCAGGTCTTGCTCGTTTTGCTGAGCTTGATGGTGGGCTGGGTGCCGATGGTCCAGGCGCAAGCCCTGTCCGAGTCCGAGCAAGAGCGTCAGATGATGCGCGAGTTGCAGCAGGCCCAGGACGAGCTGCGCCTGATGCAGTATGGCCTGGAAGGCAATCAGGCCTCGATACGACCTGAGCGCAGTTATGAGCAGGATCAGAAACTGCAGCGAACGCAGGACTTGTCCAGCCGCGTGGTGCAATCGCTGGAGCGGCGCAGTCGCTTGTTGCAGGCCCGTCTTCAGGAGTTGGGCGAGGATGCCGGCGATGAGGCCGATCAACTCACACTGCACAATGAGCGTATGCGCCTGCGACGTGCGGATGCCGCCTTGCGCGCGGACTTGCGTGTCGCCCGCCTGGTGCAGTTGGAGTCTCAACAGACCCGTCAGTTGCTGCATGAGGCGACAGCTCGTTATGCCAAAGAAAAACGCTGGCAACGCAGTCCTTCCTTGGTTTTGCTGGAAAGTTTGCCCGAGCTAAGGGCGGCTTGGCCTGAGGATCGTCAGAAGCTGTCCGATCTGGCCGGGCAGTGGCGGCAAACCTGGAAAAACAGCAGTTGGCAGCAAAGCAGCGCCTCCTTGTGGCTGGTGGCTGCTGTTTTGATGCTGGGGATGGTCCTGTTTCGCATGACGCCCATTTGGATCAGTCGTTACCTGCCAGCCGGACGTTTACGTCGATCCAGTCTGACGATCGTCAATTTTTTTCTGTGGTTTATTCTCAGCTGGGTTCTGGTCGATCAACTGGTTGAGTTGGTGATGGAGCGGCCTGGCCTGTCCACCATACAGTACGAACTGCTGGCCTATCTCAACTTGGCGGCATGGCTTGCCGCGGTAGTGCTGGCATCGATCAAGGGCATTGTCATACAGCCTCGCTCTTCCTGGCGCTTGATACCCGTGTCGGCCCAAACCCAAGGTCGCTTGCGTTATTTTGCCTACGCTTTTTTTCTGGTCGCCTATCTGGATGTGGCGGAGAGCTTCTTTCGCGGTTCCATCGGCGTGTCGGATGCGTTTCAGGCCCTGCTCGATGGGGTGAGCAGTGTGCTCTATCTGCTGTTGTATGCCTATGGCTTGTGGGTCATGCGTGATGAGCTGTTTGATCGTACCGAGATACAGGGACAAAGCGCGGTTCGCACGGGGCGCAGTTGGGCACGTCTGGCCTTTAAAGGCGCTGTCGTGGTTTATGTTCTGGTCTTGGGCTTGTTTATTGGCGGCTGGCAAGTCCTGTCTGATGATTTGATGACTCATTTCATGACGATGCCGCTGGTGTTGGGTCTGCTTGCCTATGTGTTCATGGTCTGTTTGCAGGACATGTCCGATTCCTTGCTGGCCTATCTGCGCAATCGCAGTCGTGACCCGGAAGCGGCGCCGATTCGCGTGCAAAGCCAGCTCGTTGTGGTCTTCTTTGCGCTCGCGCGTATGACCGTGCTGGGTCTGGCCATCTGGATGGGTAGTGGGGACTGGTTGAACGAACCCAAACAGATGCTGGAGTCCGGCCTGGGCGTTTCACGCGATGTCCTGCGACTGGGCGCTGTGCAGTGGCGCCTGGATTTGTGGCTGATTGCCTTGGGCGTCATGTTGGTGGGTGCGGTCTTGATCCACTGCTTGCGGGTCTGGCTGCGTCAGCGCTACATGCCTAACACCACGCTGGAGCCCGGCCTGCAAAATGCGATTGTCGGTGTGGTGGGATATATCGCCTATTTTGTTCTGCTGGTGATCTGCCTGTCTATGCTGGGGGTGCCAATTGAGTCCGTAACCTGGGTTTTCACCGCCCTGACGGTGGGCCTGGGTTTTGGTTTGCGCGGCATTGTGCAAAATATCGCGTCGGGTCTGATGCTGATGGTCGAGCGCCCCGTGAAAGTAGGGGATTGGGTGGAAGTACAGGGCAGTGAAGGCAATGTGCGCCAGATTCGCCTGCGGGCCACCTATGTGGAACGTTTTGATCGCACGATGGTGATGGTTCCCAACTCTCAGATGATGGGTCAGCAGGTTCGCAATCTGACCTACACCCCTAGCTCCCTGGGGGCGATTGAGTCCCGGCTGCTGTTCCCGCTGGATGTGGATGCGGATGCCATCATGCAGATTCTGCGTGAAGCCGTCATGTCCGAACCGGAAATTCTGGACGAACCGGCCCCCGTCCTGTCGTGTGACGGGATTTTTGGCGATGGTTTGGCTTTTAGCATGCGCTGTTTCATCAACAGCATGCGGGTACAGCGTCGGGTCCGGAGCAACCTGATGCTGGAGATCTTGCGTCGCCTGCGCCAGCAGGGCATTACCTTGCACCCTGCACAACGCTGGGTGCAACAGGCCATGGATAAAGACAGGGCGCAAGAGCCAGATTTCTAGGGTTTTCCCAGTGATTGAAAGCTGAAATATTCATCCGTATAATTTGTTTAGCCACACTAAACAAAAAAAGCGCATGACGCGCATCAGGATGGATGAGACATGAGTAAGCAACAGCCCCTTCAGGGTACGGCCCCCGTTTCGCCCTGGCGTGCTGCCAGTGCAGCCGGCTTGGGCACCATGATCGAATACTACGATTTTCAGCTCTATGGCGTGCTGGCCGTGACGCTTAGCGTGCTGTTTTTCCAGACGGGTAATGAAAGCGCTGCTTTGCTGTCCACGCTGGCCGTATTTGGCGGCGCCTTTCTGGCCCGCCCCTTGGGGGGCATCTTTTTTGGCTGGTTTGGTGACAAGCATGGCCGTACCGCTGCTCTGATGTTCACAATTGTGGGCATTGGGGTCGCCAGCGCCTTGATGGGCATGCTGCCGACCTATGCCACCTTGGGGCTGGCTGCTCCCGCCTTGTTGCTGTTGTGCCGTTTACTGCAGGGTTTTTTTGCCGGGGGCGAGATTACCGGGGCCGCCACTTATGTGGCGGAATGCTCGCCAGTGGGCAAACGCGGTTTTTTCGGCGCATTCAATCCGGCCGCGGCGACTCTGGGTCTGTCCTTGGCTACGGGGGTGGCGGGCCTGGTCACCAGTATCGTCGGCAAGGACGCCATGCTGGAGTGGGGCTGGCGGATCCCCTTTTTGTTGTCCATTCCCCTGATCGTGTTGTGTGTCTGGGCTCGCTCGCGTATTGAGGATTCACCGCGATTTAAAGAGATGCTCAAGCGTCATCACCCTGAGCATTCGCCCTTGTCCCTGATTGTGCGTGATTACCGTCGCCCCTTATTGCAGGTGATCGCCATTGGCTTTGCCCAGAATGCGGCCGGCTATGTTGGCGTGGTGTATCTGAGCACCCATTTGATCCATACCCTGAAATACGACGGCACCGCGGTGTTCTGGCTGATTTCCCTGGTCACCTTGTGCTCGGCCTTCATCATGCCTTTTGCCGGCGGCCTGTCTGACCGTTTCGGTCGCAAGCCCTTGCTGACGATTGGCCTGCTCGGTTATCTGGTGCTGGTTCCCTTGACGATGTGGGTGGCCTCCTGGGGCAGCTTCCCGCTGGCCGTCATTGCGGTGGCCGTGTCCATTCTGCCGTTCATTGTGGTCCAGGCCGTGGGTTACCCCCTGTATGCCGAATTGTTTCCTACAAGAGTGCGCTACAGCGGTGTGTCGCTGGGCTTTAACATCGCCACCATTCTGGGTGGAGCGACGGCCCCTTTTGTCGCCTCCTGGCTGACAGGTCTGACTGGTTCGAGCATGGCACCTGCGTTCTATGTGATGGTGGTGGCATTGATCGGAATGGTTGCCTTGAGCACGGTGCAAGAAACCTCGGGTCGCCAATTGGCTGATTGATTTTCAAGGATGTAAACGATGTCTGGGTATTTTTTGTATCACTCCATTGGCATGTTCGAGGGCAAGGAAGCCGCCATGCGTGCCGAGCTGGATCAGTTCAGTCAGGTCTGGTCGGCACCGGATGATGCGCAGTGGGGCTACGCCTTGGGCCAGAAACAGGCTTTCATGGATGCCTGGGCCAGCCTGATTGGCGCTGACTCCAACGATATTGCGCTTAGTGAAAACGTGACCGGCGGCCTGTACAGCATTCTGGGCTCCTTGCCAGCGCACGTGCTGAAAGGACGTACTGTGCTGGTGGCGGCCGATTGCTTTCCCAGCCTGCATTTCCTGCTGCAAAAGCTGGCCCTGCGTCTGGGTTTCACCTTGCGCACCGTGCCTTTGAGCGCCGGTCTGTCCTATGTGACCGATGATGATTTCATCCATGCCTGGGATGACAACGTGGGCCTGGCCCTGGTGACCTGGGTCAGCTCTACCTCTTCGCACCGCGTCAATGTGGACCGTATGGCGCAGTGTGCAACAGAGCATGGCAGCCTGATGGCGCTGGATTTGACGCAAGCGGCAGGTCTGGTGCCGTTTACCGTGCATGAAGGCGTCGCCTTTACTTTGTCTGCTTCCTTGAAGTGGGCTTGTGGTGTGTCGGGAGCCAGCCTTTTGCACGTGCGTGCGGATTTAATCGAGCAGTGCGAGCCCGAGTTTCGTGGCTGGTTCAGCCAGGAAAATCCCTTTAACTGGAATCTGGACCAGTTCAGCTATGCTGACGGTGCGCGTCGTTTCGACCATGGCACACCGGCTATTTTGGGCAGTATTGCCTCGTTGCCCGGCCTGCGTTTCGTGCTGGAAACCGGCGTGGAAAAATTGCTGGAACAAAACCGGGCATTGACGGCTATCTTGCTGGATCGCGCCGCCAAGGCCAAGTGGCCGGTGCTGACGCCTTTGGCCGAAAGTGAACGTGGCGGCAGCATCATGTTGCGTGCCAGCAGTGCCCAGCGTGCGCAGGCCATGGTTGATCGGTTGCGCGAGCAGGAACTGTATTGCGATCAGCGTGATGGCGTTTTGCGCCTGTCCCCCGGCAATGTCTGCACCGAGCAGGATGTGCTGCGCTTGTGCGACACCTTGCAAGCCGGCTGGTAAATGAGGAAGGGCTATGGATAGTCAAACTTGGGCGCATCAGGCCAGCCGTCGTATCGAGCGATCAGCCAAGGTCGTAATGGACTATATGGCCGATCTGGATGCATTGGGGCGCTGGTCTTTAGGATGCTTGAATACGCAAGGTGTGGGGCCTGGGCTGGTGGTGGGCACTTCCTTGTTTGATGGTGGGCAGACGCACGTCAGCGTCGAGGTTCTTGCTGAGCAAGGCCTGATCCGCTATTGGGTGGGCAGCGCGATACAACGTACGCCGCGCATCAGCGCCATGGTGCAGGCGCTGGATGAGCAGACCTGCATCTTGATCCTGCTGGCCACACGCGCTACGGATATGGATGAAAATCGGTGGTTGCGTTTGCAGCGTTGCCACGAAACCGAACTGGATCTGATCCAGGCCCAGTTGCACCGCGGGGGCTGATCCTCGCGCTCAATAGCTGGGCGGGGTGATCGCTACAATAAAACGCACATCCTGCTCGTAAGGATTGCGATAGGCGTGAGGCAGACTGGAATTGAAGTAACAGCTATCGCCTGTTTGCAAGCAGTGTTGATCATCCCCGACATCAACCAGTAACTGGCCTTCGGTGACCAGCACACATTCTTCGGCAGGGTGGCTCCAGCGCTGCCCAACCGAGCTGCCGCCCGGCGGTAAAAAGCCCGCCAGCATTTCAATACTGCCAAAGCCCGGCGACACCCGCTGGTATTGCACGCCAGAGGCGGACTGAATGCTCATGCGTTCGTTCTTACGCACCACGGCCACTTGTTCCACATCGTCTTCCAGGAGGGAAAACAGGGGCGTATCCAGTGCGCGGGCGATTTGGCGCAAGGTGTCCAGGCTGGGTTGGGTCAGACCTCGCTCTACCTGGCTGATCAGGCCAGGGGAGACTTGCGCCAGCTCGGCCAGCTTGCGCAATGACAGTTTTTTGTGAAGTCGGACCTGGCGAATACGCAATGCGGCCATGGAAAAGCGAGCGATAGGTGAGAAAGACGGTATTGTAAGACAAGCTCGCCAAGCTGAGGCGCCGACAGTTCGGGGCTGTCGGCGTGCAGGCTATCGCTGATATCCGGTACAGACCTAGTCGGCGCGCTTTTGCTCGTCGTTACCTGTCCGGGCACGCACGTTGGATTTCACGTCAGAGAAGGTCGGTGGCTTGGTGCCCAGGGTGTCAGGGTCGTGTTAGTGAGGGCTGGGTGTTCTAGGGTGTGGTGTGCTGCGGTTCATCCGCCCATTTTTCTTTGATGTGCAGCATTTCGGGCAGGCACTTATCCAGCAGCGCAATCAGTTGAGGATCAAAGTGCTGACCGGACTGCTCACGCAGATAGCTGACGCATGTCTCCACACTCCAGGCTTTTTTATAGGGCCGCTCGCTGGCCAGTGCATCAAATACATCTGCAACAGCCACGATGCGGGCAGGCAGGGGAATGTTCTCGCCTTTCAAGCCGTAGGGGTAGCCGCTGCCATCCCATTTTTCGTGATGATACAGGGCAATAGTGCGAGCCAGCTTGAGCAGACCATGTGAATGCTGGCCGATAATGCGCGCGCCAATCAGGGTATGCGTGCGCATGATGTCCCATTCTTCGGGGGTCAGTTTGCCCGGTTTTTGCAAAATGGAATCAGGGATGCCGATTTTGCCTATATCGTGCATGGGCGCAGCATGCAGCATCTCGTCGGCCGCTTCGTTGGAATACCCCAGCCAGTGGGCCAGAATGCGGGTGTAATGGCTCATGCGGATCACATGCCGGCCAACTTCGTTGTCTTTGTACTCGGCGGCCGTACCCAGACAACGAATGATTTGCAGACGGCTGTCGCGTAGCTCCTGCATCTGTACCAGGGACAGGTGATTGCGTATGCGTGCTTTGAGAATGGCCGGGTTAAAGGGCTTGGAGATATAGTCCACTGCGCCTAGGTCCAGGCCCATTTGCTCATCGTGGGGTTGCGAGAGTGCCGTGACAAAGATAATGGGTATATGGCGGGTTCTGGGGTCGGCTTTCAAGGTCCGACACACGTCGTAGCCCGAGAGCTGCGGCATCATGATATCGAGCAAAATCAGGTCGGGCACATCGCGTTGAGCCAGTTCCAGCGCCTTGGCGCCTTCTTTGGCAAAGAGGAGGCGAAAGTCCTGCTGCAGGGTGTGGCGCAGAATCTGCAGATTGGCCGGCTCGTCATCAATGAGCAACAGTGTCTGGCGTGGCGAGCTAAATTCATTCATGGCGTGGCGGATCCTTGGCCAGGCAGGCACTCAATTCCGTGATTAGCGCAGTCAAGATGCTGCTTGCCTGCACAAAATCAAACAAATCAATGGTTTTATTCAGATTATTCAGCGTCTCGCTTTGTCCGGTACTTTCCAGGTACTGACAGATCGCCTGCAAGGCAGGCTCATCGAGCTCATTGAGTTGCACGCTGCTATGCAGAATGTGCAGGTAATTCAACACCACGTCGGGGCTGTGTACCACGTCCGCTTGTGAATCTGTATAGGGGGCCGGTGGACCATGGTGGCTGAGCTCCTGGGCAATGCGGTTGAACATGTCCTGCAACTGCTCGATGCGCCCGCGCATCTGGCGCGTCTGGCCACGACGGATTTTTTCTTCCAGCTCGGCGCTCAGTAAGGAAACCTGTGGCAGGCCCAGATTGCCTGCCGTGCCGCGAATACCGTGCAGACTGCCCAAGACAATTTCCCAGTTTGGTGAAGCCTGTTTGATCTCATCGAGTGGGTAGCGGGTATGCAGATCCGACAAGAAACTCAGCAGCGCACGGCGCAAACGCACTGGCGAGCCCCACAGGCTCAGACCCAGATCCCAGTCGATCAGGCCGCTTTTCTGGGGCTCGACGCTGTCGTCTGGTGAGCTGGCTGTGGTCAGTCCCATGACCCGCGCAATTTCCTGCATCAAGGCAGGCAGGTCCAGCGGTTTGGTGGCAAAGCCGTTGATGCCGGCTTCCTGTGCAGCGTGGCGATCGGACTCCATGACGCTGGCTGTCAGCGCAATCAGCGGTAAAGGCAGGCGTGCTTCACGACGCTCCTGTTCGCGCCATCGACGGGCGGTCTCCAGTCCGTCCAGTTCAGGCATGTGAACGTCTAGTAAAACGACGTCAAAGTCTTCTTTGTCCAGCAGCTCCAGCACCTTGTGGCCGCTGTCGGTGGCGGTGACCGAATGGCCGTGCTGTTCAAGCGTCAGGGTCAGCAGTTCCTGATTAAGGTTGATGTCATCGGCTACCAGAATTCGCAGAGGGGGCAGGTGGGGCACGGCTTGGTTTTCCGGGCTCAGGCAGGGTTCGTTGCCCGGCTCCAGGGGGATGCGGACTTCAAAGACGCTGCCCACACCCAGGGTGCTTTGAACCTCCAGCGTGCCGCCCATCAGGTCTACCAACTGGCGGGCGATGGACACGCCCAGGCCCGTGCCGCCAAAGCGACGGCTGATGGAAACGTCGGCCTGAGTGAAAGGGGTAAATACATGACGCAACTGCTCAGGACTCATGCCGATGCCGGTGTCGGTGACACGGATGGAGACTGCATTGCGTCCGGGCTCGGGGTTGACCTCGACCCGCACTGCACCACTTTGAGTAAATTTGATGGCATTGCCGATCAGATTGTTGAGCACCTGCTGGATGCGCATCGGGTCGCCCTTGTAAAAAGGGTGCAGCTCGGGCGCACAGCTCAGACGGAACTCCAAGTTCTTGGCATCGGCCGCCAAGCGTAAAGAAGCGACGACTTGCTGGCACAGGTCGATCAGAGAAAAGTCCACCTGTTCCAGTTCGACCGAGCCCCGCTCCAGTTTGGTGGTGTCCAGAATATCGTTGAGCAAGGCCAGCAAGGAGCGCGCTGACTGATTGATAATGTTCAGGTGTTTGCTCTGTTGGGCAGTGAGCGCGTCGTTGAGCATCAAGTCGCTAAACCCAATAATCGCATTGAGCGGAGTCCGTATTTCGTGGCTCATATTGGCCAGGAAGGCGCTCTTGGCCTGGGCTGCCTGCTCGGCTTTCTCCGCGCTTTGACGCAAGGATTCCGTCAAGGCGTTGTAGCGGCTCATATCGGTCACAAAGCCGACAAAAATGGGGTCCCCCGGCTGGCGCACCCGACCCACCGCCAGCCGCATGGGCATCAGGCTGCCATCCTTGCGCAAGCCGGTGACATCGCGGCCTACGCCGATCACTTTAGGGTCATTGCTGCGCAGATAATTGGACAAATAGCTGTCATGGCGAGAGCGGTCAGGTTCGGGCATGAGCATATTGACGTTGCGCCCCAATACTTCACCCGCTTTCCAGCCAAACAGACGCTCTGCCGAATGGTTGAAATCCAGAATGGTGCCGTTGCTGCTGATCGTGATGATGCCGTCAATGGCCGTATCTACAATCGCGCGGTTATGCGATTCACTCTCTTCCATTTTCAGGAACAGTTGACGGTAGCGCAGCAAGCCATTGGCGGCGGCCACCAGCACCGTTACGGTAATGGTGAACGTGGACAGCACCATGGAGGCAAAGGTGCTGTTGAAGATGATCAGGTCATCGGGCGGGGTAGTCTGACCGATAAAACGGGCCGCCGCCATGCCGGTGTAGTGCATGCCAGAGATGGCCAGCCCCAAGACGATGCCACTGATGACCACGCGCTGCAGCAAGGTCAGGCGCGTACGGTGCAGGCGAAAGCGTATCCACAAAGCCAGGGTGGCCAGAATGACTGCGACGCCTATCGACAGGAAGAACGTGACGGGTTCATAGCGCAGCAGGGGAGCCATGCGCATGGCGGCCATGCCGCTGTAATGCATGGTGCCGATGCCCAGCCCCACCAGAACCCCGCCGATAATCAGGTGCGAGCGCTGGACGCGGGCTTGCGAGAGAATCTGCAGGGCCACCCAGGACGCGCCTACGCTGGGCAGCACCGACAACATGGTGATGGCCGGATCATAATGCACGCTGGTACAGAGCTCGAAGGCCAGCATGCCGATAAAGTGCATGGTCCAGATGCCACCGCCCAGGGCAATGGCGCCTGTGCAAATGGCGATCTGGCGATGCAGACGCAAATCGGCCATGCGGGCAATATGCGCGGTATGCAGAGCCATGCCCGACGAAAAGATGGCAACCAGCAGGGACAGGATGACCAGGCCACTGTTATAGCTGCCAACCAACAAGGGAGCCATGGGGTCCGCACTGATGAAGAACTGGTCGAGTATCCGCATAGGTGCTGATGTCCGAAGCGGCCCACGGGGCCAAGTTAGACGAAATGTGTCAGGCTCCCTCTGAATAGCAAGAGGGAATGTAACGATGAAACCCGGATAGGTTACCGAGTTTGTCTCTTACTGTGCAGCTTTTTACATGGATTGACGAAAAATATTCATGTTTAAAGCAAGGTTCCGGTCAGCAGCAGCGCCGCTACTGAAAAGTAAATGACCAGCCCGAGCACATCCACCAAGGTGGCAACCAGGGGAGCCGAGGCGCTGGCCGGGTCAAAACCGACGCGTTGCAAGATAAAGGGCAGCATGGAGCCAATGCAGGAGCCAAAGGTCACAATGCCCACCAGAGCCAGCCAGATCGTAAAGGCAATCAGCAAGGAGTGTTCGCCGTAATCGTACAAGCCCAGATGTTGCCAGACTTCAATACGCACAAAGCCGATGGCCCCAAGCAGGGTGCCCAGCACCAGACCGACCGGCAGCTCGCGCAATAGCACACGCCACCAGTCTCGTACCCGCACCTCACCGAGCGCCAGGCCACGAATCAGCAAGGACGTGGCCTGCGAGCCGGAGTTTCCTCCTGAACTCATGATCAGGGGAATGAACATGGCCAGCACCACAGCCTTTTCCAACTGTATTTCGTAATACTGCATGGCGCTGGCGGTGAGCATTTCGCCCAGGAATAAAATGGCCAGCCAGCCCCCCCGCTTGCGGATCATGGTGCTGAAGCCGGCCTGCAAATAGGGTTTGCCTATATGCTCGGCGCCGCCAAACCGGTTCATGTCCTCATCGGCTTCGTCCATCAAGGCGTCAATGACATCATCTACCGTCACAATGCCGATGATGACCTGGGCCTCGTCGACCACCGGAATAGCCAGAAAGTCGTGTCGCCGAATAAGCTGGGCCACAGCCTCCTTGTCAGTGAGTGCCTGCACCGTGATGGGGCTGTCACCGCTCCACAGATCGGTCAGGGCCGCTTGGGGCGCAGCACACACCAGCTTGCGCAAAGGCACCACAAATTGGAGCTGCTGCTTGTCATTGACGACGTAAATGGCATAGACCGTCTCGCGCGTGCTTTCCACCTCCCGGATGTACTGTAGGGTCTGGGCGACGTTCCAGCTCATGGGAACCTGCAGAAACTCCGTGGTCATGATGCCGCCGGCCGTATCGGCGGGGTAGTGCATCAGCCGCATGACGGAGGTACGGGTGGGCTGGCTCAAACGGCTCAGAATCTGCTCCTGATCCTGCGGGTCCAGGTCTTGCAGCAGGTCGGCCATGCGGTCTTCAGCCAGTGTTTCCAGAACAGGCAGGCGTTCTGGCCGACGCAGCTCCATCGCAATGGCGCTGGCCCAGCGCAGTTCGGGTCGTTCCAGCAAAGCCTGCAGTCGCTCATTGTCCAGCTCCTGGGCAGCGAGCAGGGCGGGGCCGCGCTCGAGCTGGTTCAAGGCCAGGACAATATCGGCAATCGGAGTGGGGGGGCCAAGTAGGTCAATAGATGGATGCTTGGGCATGCAATACTCCAGTGGACGTGCAAGTACGGAATGTCGTGGCTTGGCGTGGTGACTGTTGGGCGCGGGGTTCTTGTAACGATCTGCCAGGATTGATTGTCCTGGGCCAGAATGGTGCTAGGATACGAATAGTGTTAACCAGTGGAGCATCTTATGGACATGAAGGCCAAACTGACAGCCCTGACAATCACGGTATTGATGGGCGGAGCCGTTATTCCAATGGCTCAAGCGCAATATGTGGGTCCCTCCAGCCAGAAAACATTCACTAAAGTTGAACAGCTTGTGAACAACGCCAAGGACGATGATCCGGTCGCCTTGCGGGGCAAATTGCTGCGCAAACTGTCCGATGAAACGTATCTTTTTGCCGATGAAACCGGCGAAATTCAGGTCGAGATCGATGACAAGATTTTCCCCCAAGAGCCGGTGGATGCTAACACAACCGTCGAGATCGTTGGCGAGATGGACAAGGCCATCGTTGGCACCAATGAAGTGGATGTCAAGACAATCACTATCGTTCGGTAAACGCGTATCTTGAATGTAAAAAAGCCCGCCGACCCGGTTCGCGGGCTTTTTTATGGTGCCGGCGATGCTATAGTGCCCGCTCTCGCCCCCTGTACTCAAAGGATAAGTTCAGGACACGGCGATTTTGTCCGCTACAAGACCAGGAACCACCATGAGCACCGCAATTAATTTTGATAAAGGCAACTACCGCTTCATTCCGACTGGCGTGAATCGCTTTTCGGGCGGGGTCGCCGCTCAGCCCGGCTATGAGATCTGTCGGGTCGTGTTCTCCGCGCCCGTCCCTCTGAAAGAGGGTTTTGATTTGATTCAGGCCGTGCTGGAAGCCGAAGAACGTCCTTTGACGGCTTTGTGCGCGTGTGAATTGCGTTCGCCTGAGCCTGTCAGCGACAGTGACTTCAATAAATTCAATGAGTTGTACCTGGAAACCCTGAAAGAGTGGGGTTTGCTCAAAGGCAAACATAATCCGGTTGCGCGCAGCAATGTGTCGCCTTTGGTGGGGGCTCCGGCCGAGCCCAGCTTTTATGCCTTCAGCTATACGGTGGAAACCGATATTGAAGAGGCCACCTTTGTGATCGCCGGCAGTTGCGAGGTTCCCGAAACCCCGGACGATTACATAGAGAGCATTGTGGCGTATCAGGACGTCTCGCCCGAAGGCCTGTTAAAAAAGGCCCAGTGGGTGCTCGATGAAATGGAGCGTCGCCTGGAAGTGCTGGGTCATGAGTGGGCCGATACGACGGCCACTCATGCTTACACCGTACATAATCTGCATCCTTTCATGGCCAGTGAGCTGGCCCAGCGCGGCGCGATCAATCATGGTCTGGGCTGGCACTTGGCACGACCTCCGGTCAAGGATCTGGAATACGAAATGGATTGTCGTCGTATTTTGAATGAGCGAATTCTCACGATTGATTAAGCTGCCTGATCAAGCGGCAGACAGGCCCACGCTTGCGTGGGCCTGTGTGTTTTACGCCTGACTGTATACCGGCTCAGCGGCTGAGCGTTGATAACGGCGACGTACCATCAGTCCCCACAGCAGACCCAGCACGGCTGAGGCTAAGGAGCCGCACAGCACGCCCAGCTTGGCCGCATCCAGCAAAACGGGCTCTGCAAACGCGAGGTTGGCAACAAAGATCGACATGGTAAAGCCAATACCGGCCAGCAAACCAATCAGGGTGACGCCGGCCCAGCTCATGCCGGCTGGCAGAGTGCATAGCCCCAAGCGTACAGGCAGCCAGGTTCCCAGCAAGACGCCCAGCGGCTTGCCCACAATCAAGGCAATCGCCACACCAAACAGAGCACTATGTGCACCGGCTGCATTCAGGTCTAAACCGTTCAGGCTGACACCGGCATTGGCCAGGGCGAAAACCGGCATGATGATAAAGGCCACCCACGGATGCAGCAGTGCGGGAATACGCTGTACAGGGGGCAGGATCTCACGTTGAGCAAGTTGCATTTTTTGCAGCGTATGCATGATTTCCTGTGTGTCATGCTGGCTCTCCAGCTTGGTCGCCAGCTCCAGATTCAGATGGCGAGCCTTGCGCGGCAGTGGCAGCGTGCGCACCGGGCTCATCATGCCTAGAACAACGCCGGCCAACGTGGGGTGAGCACCCGTTTTCAAGAGCCCAAACCAGAGAATGGCGCCAGGAAGCACATAGGCCCAGGCCGAACCTATTCCCATTTTCTGTAAGCCCAGCACTGCCGCAATGCCCACGGCGGCGATCAGGAAAGCGCTGTAGTCCAGCCCACCCGAGTAGAAGAAGGCGATGATCAGAATGGCGACCAGATCATCAATGATGGCCAGAGCCAGCAAAAAGACGCGCAGGCTGGGGGGCAGGGAGCGACCCAGCAGAGCCAATACGCCTACTGCAAAGGCAATATCGGTGGCGGTCGGAATAGCCCAGCCCATCAGAACCTGCGGCTCGGGGTTCATTGCCGCATAAATGAGTGCGGGCAGGGTGATGGCAGATAGGGCGGCGCAGATTGGCAGCATGGCCGAGCGCCAGTCGGACAAGGCCCCGTCATGGATCTCACGACGGATCTCCATCCCGACCACTAGAAAGAACAGGGTCATCAAGATATCGTTGACCCAAAAATGCAGATCTTGCGAAAAACGCCAGCTACCCAGCTCCAGGGTGATTTGGGTATGCCATAAGGCCGAGTAACTGTCAGCAAACGGGGAGTTGGCCCAGATCAGGGCGACAGCGGCGGCCATCAGCAAGATGACGCCGCCTAGGGCTTCAATGTGCAAAAGACGCTGAAGCTGGGCCTGTAGCTGGCGGGTCAGGACATGGGCGCGCGGTAAAGGCGTGCCGGAAGAGGGGTGAGACATGGTCGGCAATTCTCCACAAGGCGGCCCGACCCTGCGTAAGCATTTAACCTGCCCTGCTGCACCATGCCAGCAAAACACCCTGCGCAATTATAGGGAGGGAGTTTCTTTAAGGCAAATGTCAGCTTGGGCGGGTCTCGGGGACGATATGCAAGGGAATGGTGACCGGGCCATCATTGATCAGGCTCAACTGCATGTCGGCGCCAAACACACCGCACTGTGTATCGGGCACGCGCACGCGGGCCATCGCCACCAGTTCATCGAACAGCGGCTGGCTGATGGCCGGTGGCGCGGCGCGGCTAAAACCGGGGCGGTTGCCTTTGCGTGTATCGGCGGCCAAGGTGAACTGGCTCACCAGCAGCAGTTGCCCCCCGGCTTGCAGCAGATTCAGGTTCATCTTGCCCTGCTCATCTGAAAAGATGCGTAGAGCCAGTAGTTTGTCCAGCAAACGCGCGGCCTGCTCACTGGTGTCCCCGTGCTCTGCACAGACCAGAACCGCCATGCCGGCACCGATTTTTGCGACAGTCTGGCCGTCAATATCGACCTGGGCCCGCCGTACTCGTTGAATCAAGGCAATCATTGTGTTTCAGTAAAATCAGTGGCCGACGGTTTCAGAGAACAGGTTCACGATCAAGACGCCCACCACAATAAAGGCGATGCCAATCATAGCGGCCAAATCCAGTTTCTGCTTAAAGAACACCCAGCCAATCAAGGAAATCAGCACAATACCGACGCCGCTCCAGATGGCGTAGGCCACGCCCACGGGCATTACCCGCAGGCTTAGGGACAGAAAATAAAAGGCAGCGGCGTAAAACAGAATGGTAAAGGCGCTGGGCATCAGACGGGTGAATTGCTCAGAGCGCTGCAACAAGCTGGTCGCGATGATCTCGAAAATAATCGCGAAGCACAAATGCAAGTAGGCGAGGCTGGCGGGAGTCATTGAAAATCAGGATTGAAAACTGAGCCAGCCGGGCAAAAGCAGCACACTGGCCCACAGCGCGGCCGAGGCCCAGGAAGAAATATGAAAGCTGAGGGGCGACATGGAGCAGGTGCCGGCAATCAGGGGCACGGTCGAGCGCAAGGGGCCGATAAAGCGGCAAGCCACAATACTAAACCATCCCCAGCGGGCAAAAAACGCTTGTGCCTTGGCATACAGATGTAAACGCTTGCGCGCCCATTCAAAATGGAACAGGTTGCCGCCGTAACGCTGGCCCAGGTAAAAGGAGATGGCGTTGCCCACACCAGCCCCCAAGGTGACGGATAACCAAACCGGCAGCAAGCTCATTTCACCGGCACCGACCAAAGCGCCGACGGACAGAAGAATGGCGGTGCCTGGTATGACCAAAGCCAAAAAGGGCAGGGATTCGATCAGACACAGGGCAAATACGGCGGGGGCAACCCATTGGGGGTTGGCGCTGATCAGCGCCGTGGCTTGCTCTGCAAAATTACTTAAAGTGCTCAGCATATCAATCAGGGAGAGGTGACAGCGACAGGCCGTTCTTTATTTCAAGGCAAGGCTCAGGATCAGACGGTCCTTGTGCTGCAAACCGTCCTCAAAAAGAGCCTCGTCGTAATAGCGTAGGAAGTAATCAGGTTCTACCGCCACGACCCGAAAGCCGGCGCGCTGATAGAAAAACAGCGGATAACCGATGGTCCCAGTGGCAACAGTGAGCGTATGGGCACCCTGAGCACGTACATAATCAATGACAGTCGATAACAGTTGCGCACCCAGACCCTGGCCCTGATGCGACGGCGCTACCGCGATATTCATCAACTCCCAGCTCTGAGCATTCTGGGGCTGCACAATGGCGGCCGCAGCCGTGTGCTCCTGATCGTCGATACGCCAGGCATGGGGAGTGTGTCGATATGTCTCGATCAGACGCGGGCTGGGGTCGGCGTGCAAGAGCAATGACAGGGGCAGGCTGGACCCGTGTACCTGCTGTGGGTGGCCCGGCTTGCGGGACGGGTTCATGAGAACTCCCCGTCCACGTAAAACCATTGCCCCTGCTCCAGCACAAAGCGGCTGACCTCGTGCAGACGGTTAGCCCGTCCGTGCAGCCGATTGCGGGCGACAAACTCCACAAGAGCGTGCGTGTCGGAAATGCGCTCATGACGGCGCACTTCCAGCCCCAGCCATTGCAAACCCTCTGCATTGGGCTCAAGCGAGTGCGGGCGGGTGGAGCTATGCCAAGTGGCCAGCAGGTAGTCCAGGTCGTCGCGTACGAAAGCGCTGTAACGCGAGCGCATCAAAGCGGCGGCATCCGGTGCTTGCAAATAGAGAGGGCCTTGATGCCAGGGACCACAGCAGGTTTCGTAGGGTTTGGGGTTGCCGCAAGGGCAGGAGTTTTTCGAAAAGGAAGTCTTTTTCAAGGGCGTTACTGCCAAGATCGAACAATGGCACAAGCATACCTGAAAGCAGCGGTGGCTTTAGAGCAATGGCAGCGACCAAACGTAACGAAGCCCGGTATCAAAAAACCCGCCCGCAAAAGCGGACGGGTCAGGGCGAGATGCCAGATCACCTTAAAGCGGCTTATTTGGCTGCGTCAATACGCTGCTGCATACGTTGGGCACGCTCCTTGGAGCCAGGGTGAGAGCTCATGACGCTGCTTTGTCCGCCGTCCAGGGCAGCCAGTTTTTCAAATGCTGTCACCAGCCCTTGGGTCTTGAGCTGGCGCTCGCTGAGCAGTTCAAACGAGTAGTCGTCTGCATCGGACTCTTGCGATTGGGAAAACTGTGCGTTCAGAAAAGCTTCAGACAGCTCGCCCAGCTGGCTGGCGTTCAATTGAGTCACCAAGGTGTTGCCTGTGGCGGCGGCCGCATCACGAGCCGCGGACAGGCTGTAGGCTGTTTGCATGGCTTTCTTGCTGTGGCCCAGTTCCACGTGGCCCATTTCGTGGCCGATGACGCCGCGCAGTTCATCGTCATTCATTTGGTCCATCAGACCCGCGTAGACGCGGATGCAGCCATTGGCCATGGCCCATGCGTTGACTTCCTGGGTCTGGTAGACCTTGAAGCTCGGGGTTTGGCCATTTAACGGTTTCGTCAGCGGCTTGACGACACGTTGCAGGCGCTGGTTGTACTTGCTGTTGGCACTGGCCACTTTATGTTCAGCGTCCATTTGTCGGCAAGATTGATCAGACAAGGCGATCACTTCCTGATCGGACAGACTGAATGCCTGCACGGCCTTGCTGCCAGCGCCTACCATGCCGCCCATGTCCATGGTTTGGCAGCCCGCTGTCAGACCAGCGACGGCCAGCATTGCGGCCAATGTTCCGATACGAGACATCATCAACTTCCCCTTCTGTTTATGCAAAGAGACGGAATTTTAATGATGAGGTGGCCAAGGAGTGGCTTATAAAACAATATTTAACATTGTTCCGGGTGTGCTTACACAAAGGAAAGGAGACGCTGAAACGTACCCGGCAGGCTGATGTGATGCCGGCCACGGGGATCGGCCTGACCATGACAGGCCTTGACCTCCTTGAGTTTCGGCGAGCCAGATCCGAGTGAATTTAAACGCTGCCTATCAGGGGGCAGTGCTACCATCAAACTCACAAAAACGACAGGGAGGACAAGGAAATGAGTAAAAAAATCATAGTCTTACTAGGGGTTGTGGCACTGACGGCCTGTACGACTCAACCCCGTCAGGAGCGGCATGCGGCTGTCCAGACCAGTGAACGTTGCGCGCCGATTGACGAGGCCAGTGTTGCCGCCTTGTTTGAGCGCTGGAACACGTCGCTGCAAACCGGCCAGCCCGAGGAAGTGCTTGAGAATTACGCAGAGCGTTCGATTTTGCTGCCAACTTTGTCTGGGGTGAACCGTATCAGCCGCGCAGAGAAAGAAGACTATTTTGAGCATTTCTTGGCCGCTCGACCGCAGGGTAAGGTTACCGAAAGGCAAATTACCTTGGGCTGCAACATGGCCGTGGATTCGGGCTCCTATACCTTCCATATGGGAAATAGCGGCGAGGACGTCAAAGCGCGCTACACCTATACCTACCAATGGGATGGCAAGCAGTGGTTAATTGTCAGTCACCATTCCTCGTTGGTGCCAAGGGATAAATAAGGCTTTTATGAGGTTTTCAGTGCCTCCGGCCAGGGCCGGAATGGGCGCTGAACCAGATGGGAGCGGGGTTTGAAGGAGCACTGGGTGCCAAGCCCGGCAGGTAGTGGGGCGAGAATATCGGGGCCTGAGCCTGTGGGGCCTGCATACCGACGACGTTACCCTGTTTTTCATGAACGCAGTCTGAAGGAAAATCTCAGAACAGGTTCAGATAGTGGTGCTCATAATAAGGCCAGGCTTGTATGAACAAGCCTGACTTTCCTACTCAAGGAGCTTTATCATGAAACGCTCGACATTGATTTGTACTGCACTGATAAGCGTGACGGGTGCCTTGGCCGGTACAAGCGCGATGGCCCAAAAGCCAGCGCCCATGCCCCATGCCCCCGCCCATACTGCCACGACGACGGCCCCCAAGGCCAAAGCTCCGGAGGCTCCCAAGGCGACCGCGGCTCGTGCCGCTCATAAACCCACCAGCCACACGCCTGCCAAACACACGAAACCTACTCGATGAGCACGTCATCTGGCGCCGTTCTGACAGAACCCGTGCCGCGTTCACGTTTCCTATGGGTCAGGCCTTGCCTGGCCCCTTTTTTTGTCCAGAGCGAGCGAGTACCAACAAAAAAGCCCGCGCGATGGCGGGCTACCGGCGAGGGCGTAAAATTTTCCCCCACTACTATTTTGCGCGAGATTCCAAATTCTCATGAAACCCGCAAGTTATTTGGTGCCCCCCCCGTGAGTCGAACACGGCACCAACGGATTATGAGTCCGCTGCTCTAACCAAGCATGAGCTAGAGGGGCAACAAGTCCGCAATTATTACATAAAGTCCTTGTTTGTGCCTAGCGTGGCCAGTTGTCGAGCCGGACTTTCAACTGTTTGTAAAATGAACAGTATTTTCTCGCGATTGGTAGCACCTTGTTGTCGATCCTTGTAGCACAATGAGCGCGTCTTTCACCCGGGGAAATAAAATTATGAGAACCCTTCTTGTGGCCGTGACCTTGACGGCTATTTTATCTGCCTGTGCCGTCTATACGCCCAGAGGCTCTGTCATTGTCGATCCCGATGGCTATGGCGGCTATGGACAACGTCACTGCCCGCCTGGCCAAGCGAAAAAAGGCAATTGCTAGTAAACGGTGCCGCGTTTGCTGCGCTATTTGCGCTGATATCGTTTGCTGCCCGTGCTGGTTTCGCAGTAGCGTCCGCCTCGCGGTCCTGTGCAATAAGTCTGGCTGGAGCAGGGGCAACTGCTGGTGGAGCGCAGGGTTTGAGGGGCGGGCCTGGTGTTGCTTGCTGCAGTACCTGTGTACGCTGGGCAAGACCGTTTGCTGGCGCTGGCTGAGCCATCGCGACAAACAAAGACTTCCCCTTCGCAATGAGAAATGCCGCCTTTTTTTCCCGAACAAGGGGTGTTTCTTGCCTGCGTATCAAGAGGGAGTAGGGTCAGGATCAGGCACAAGAATAGCCACTTCATATTTGGCTCTCGCTGGAAGTCCGTTTTTTGCCCTGGCAATGGCGGTTGGCAGGACACGGATACAGTAATGATTGTTATGCTCTGCGATAAAGCAGATTTTTATTCATGGATGAGCTCATGCGAATCTTAATGCTTGTTCCCGCATTTTTGTTGGCCGCTTGCCAAAGTGCCGTACCCACTGAGAAGGTGGGCAGTTACGCCTGGCTGGAAAAGGTGGATCGTCAACTGGCCGTGTCCGATGGCCAGGGACATGGGCCGGATTACGCCTCGCAGGAATGGTGCAATGTGGTCCATTTCCGTTTGTATGGCCAGATAGCTGAAACCCCCGTGCCGTGTGATCAGGCATGGATGGAGCAGGTCGATCAGCAGTTGAAAAAACGCTAGGCCCTTTATGGGCTTACAAGTAGGGTGGCGAAATGCAAACCCATGCTCTGTCTGTGCTTTGTCTGGCCCTCTCTACCTGGCCTTAACCCGACTGCTAGCTTGGGTCGTCCATCGTGTGCTCGAATCGAAGTGATGTCATCCCCTTAACGCTCCAAGCCGTTAGCCTGATAAAACAAGCTCAGTTCGCGCGGGTTGCGCAGCCTGACTTTAGCTAAACTGCTTTTCCCGAAAACAGTCAGGTATTTATGGCGATTGGGCGGGGTGACAATGGCGATGTGTCGGATCATGTTCCATTTCAGACGGTCTTTGCTACCTGGCAGCGCACCCTCTCGTTTACGTTCCAACAGGGTGCGCCGAAAATAGCGCAGCAAACTAGCTGCCGTGGATATTTCCAGCACGATAAAACCGGTGGCCCGTTCCAGACGAGGGGCTAGGTAGCGTGTGTAATTGCCGTCCATCACCCACTGCTCCCGCGCAATTGCGGCAGCATGTAAGGCGGCAAATTCAGCGTCGGGTCGCGGTACCCAGTCCGTGTGCGGCAGGTGGTAGAGCGGATCCAGGTGGATCGCGGGAAGTGCAAGCTTGCGTTCGATGGCTTTAGCCAGGGTGGATTTGCCGCTATTGGAGGGGCCCAATATGCAGATGCGCGGGCCCAGTTGTTCAAGAGAAAGCATGGTGCAAAAAAAGAGTAGGTTGAACAAAAGTCTTTCGGCTTGCGAATAGGGCTGCCTGATTATCCCCATATCCGCTGTCTGAATGTGACGCTACACTGCTGGGGTCGCGGCACCGGCCGTTTTTACTGTTTTGTGTCCATCATGGCTAAGATCCTTCCTATCTTGATGTTGGTCGTCTCCAATGTGTTCATGACGATTGCCTGGTATGGGCATTTGAAGTATCCCAACAGCCCCCTGCTTAAAGTGGTGCTAATCAGTTGGGGCATTGCCCTGGTGGAGTACTGCCTGGCAGTACCGGCTAATCGTTTAGGACACACCGTCTATAGCGCGGCCCAGTTAAAGACCATGCAGGAGGTGATTACCTTGCTGGTCTTTGTCGTGTTTTCGGTGCTGTATCTCAAAGAGAGCTTCACACTCAACCACCTGCTGGGCTTTACGTTGATTGGTGCGGGGGCATTTTTTATTTTTTACGGACCCTTGAAGTAGCCCGTAGGGGGCGTGTCTGGGACATAAAAAAAAGCCTCGCATGATGCAAGGCCCCAAACCGGATAAATAGGGAGGTGAAAAATGTTATCCGGTCATTCCATACTACGGACGGGCGGGGGCGCTGACTAGGCTCAAAGCATAGCAGTGAGTAACTATTTGTGGCTCATGCGCATAACGTTGTCAGACCCAGGGGAATGGGTCCGGGTCTAAGCACGCCGCTCCATCACAAGTTTCGAAGCTGCCTCAACAATAAACCCCAAGGCCGAAGCAAACTCCAGCCTTGGGGCAGGTGAACCGATTTCTGGCTCGTTCAGTCGGGGCGAGCCCCTTACTGGCTGACTTGCTCAGACTCCACGACCATGTCCAGCACGTCGGCCTTGGATGAGGCGTCGGCGGGCACATTCTTTAGTTCATAACGATTGATGCGCAGTACGTTACGCACGCCAGGGGTATGGGTGTAGCCTTCGATATCACCGTAGTAATACATCCATTCACCGGTCTGGGTTTTGACGCCTGCATCGTTATATTGAATTTCTCGTACTTTCAGGCACTGATAGTTTGGCATCATGGGGTGTGAACATGCCTCGCGCTGAGCCGCCACTTCCAGAAACACGCGGGTGGGTTCGCTGCCGTAACGGGTGGAAGCTGTCGGTTCACCCTTCAGGCGCCATTTGGTACCGTCCTTGAAGTTCAGGGTCAGAACGGGGGCGGGGTTGTCCGGGGCGGAATCCGCCTTGGCCATGCTCCAATCTGTTGCCGTCGGAAGCAGTTTGCCCACGGCCTGCTCATTGCGCATCAGCTCGGGGTCTGAACACATTTTCATCGTGCTCACGGGCGAGGTAAACGTGATCTTGGAGCCCTTGATGGTGTAGCCGCTACCCAGAACATTGCACAGATTGTCTACTGACATCATGTTGTCGGTGAAATTCAGGGTAACTGGCTCTCCGTTGGCACCCGTTATGCCAGGGGCTTGCTGGCCACTTTTGTCGGCGGTCGCAAACAGGCGCCAGTGGTAAGCCTGTAAAGAGTTTTCTTTGTCCATCTGGCGCTCGGAAGGGGCGGTATTGCTGCTGTTTGGAGCCGCACAGGCGGCCAGACCCATTAAGGCCAGTGAACCAATCGTCAACTTGAGGGTTTTTGTCATGGGTGGTTTCCTTGATGAGTCATCGGGCTACCGGATGGGGTAGCCCTGGGTTGAAAATAGGCAGTCAGGGTGGGAGTGGCCGGATCGGTCAGTCCCCGCTGCTGGTTCAAGATTGAGGCAAAGCCTGTACCTGATTATCCAGACTTTCGCGCAAGGAATCTGGCAAGGATAGTAAACGTGCCAGCTCGTCCAGATAGGCGCGTTCCATATAGCTTTGTTCGTCAATCACCAGAGCGCTGGTCAGATAAATTTCGGCCGACATCTCGGGGGTCTGAGCCAATTGGGCAATGGCCTGAGGATCGACAGGTTTGTGCAGTTCTTGCGAGAACCAGTGACGGGCCTGCTCGGGGGCGGGCATCTTGTTGATCTCTGCATCGATCAGTTCACGCTCGGCATCACCAATATGACCATCTGCCTTGGCGGCGGACACCAGGGCGGCCAGGATGACCATGGCGTGCGTGTCGGCTTGCCCAGTGGCTGCCACTGGTAGCGGCGCGGCCGGAACAGCTTGCACTGGCGCGGGTATCGCTTGCTTACCCGCATTCTGTTCCTGCCAGTTTTGATAGACTTTGACGGCCAGCGCGCCCAGCGCGGCTGCTCCTCCATAGGCAGCCATGGAGCCGCCCATTTTGCGAAATTTTTTGTTGCCCAGCAGTACGCCCAGAACGCCGCCAACTACGGCGCCGCCGCCAAAACCGCTGGCCTGCTCACTCAGTTTTTTCCCCAGTCCGGAAGAGTTCAACTGACCTTGACCCTGTTTCAGCGCGCCTTGGCCGCTTTGCAGAATTTGTTGCAACATTTGCTGTAGTGACATGGATTCGCTCTATCAGAGGTAAACAGTAGCTTCGTTATAAACTACTTTATTAGGTAAGCCCGCGTACAATTGTAAGCAGACCTGCCGAAGAAGATGCCCTAAGAGGACATGTGCGGCACGGAGAATTTGCTATCGTATGTCCAGATCAATCCATATAGGCGCGGGCGCGCCGATATCAAGGGGGGAAGGGCTTAACTGGCTCTGCATATTATGAAACTGACACGAACTGTCTTTGCTTTATCCGTTGCGCTGGCTGCCCTGGCCGCTCCGGCCCATTCCCAAGTCAAAATCGGCGTTATCGCTTCGGCGACCGGGCCGACGGCGGTCGTCGGTTTGCCACAGCGCAATACGGTTCCTTTGCTGCCGACCAAGATGGGGGATCTGACGGTGGAGTACATCTCCATGGATGATGCCAGTGATCCGAATCAAACGGTGACCTTGTTCAAGAAAATGATCTCCGAGGACAAGATCGATGCCTTGATCGGGCCGACAGGCTCGCCCAATGCCATGGGGCTGATTCAGTTTGCGGCCGATTCGGGCACGCCGGTATTGGCCCCGGTGGGTGCGGCCTCGGTGGTGCTGCCCATGACCGAGCAGAAAAAGTGGATTTTCAAGACCACGCAAAATGATGACATCATTGCGCAGGCCCTGGTCAAGCATATGGTCGACAATGGTGTGAAGACCGCAGGTTTTCTGGGTTTCAACGATGCGTATGGCGAGAGCTGGCTGACGGTGTTCAAAGAGCTGGCCGAGGCGAACAATATCGACATTGTGGCGACCGAACGTTATGTGCGCTCGGACACGTCGGTCACCGGCCAGGCCTTGAAGATTTATGCGGCCAAACCGGATGCGGTGCTGGTTGCAGGTACGGGTGCTGCGGCGGTGTTGCCCCAGGTGACCCTGGTCAAACAGGGTTACAAAGGGCAGATTTATCAAACGCACGGGGCTGCTTTACCGGCTTTTCTGAGTCTGGGCGGCGAACAGGTGGAGGGGACGATTCTGGCAGCCAGCCTGATGCTGGTCTTGCCAGAGATTGCGGACAGCAATCCAGCCAAACCCATTGCGCAGGACTATATCCAGCGTTATACCGAACGCTACGGTCAGGCTCCCGCTACCTTTGGCGCCAATGTGTATGACGCGGGTCTGTTGCTGGAGAAGGCGGTTCCGGTTGCTGCTGCCAAGGCCAAGCCCGGCACCCCCGAGTTTCGTTCCGCTTTGCGTGATGCTCTGGAGCAAACGCGTGATCTGATCGCTACGCAAGGTGTCTATACGATGACGCCTGAAGATCACAGTGGCTTTGACGAGCGTGGGCGTGAGCTGATTACGGTGCGTGAGGGCCAGTGGCGTTTGCTCAAGCCCTAAGAAACAAGCCTTACGATGAAAAAACGCGGCTCGGGCCGCGTTTTTTCTGGTTAAAGACTGCAGAACAAGCCAGCCTGTTCAAGTCGCTTGGTTGGGCAGGCTGAGCAAAATGTGAGGCTCTTCAACTTCCAGCTCTGTTTTCAGGTACTTGGAACCAAAACGGCTAAGCGCCACGATCAGTTTGGCGGGAATGCCATCCAGCAAAATGTAGTAGTCCTGCTGGCCTTGCTCGATATGTCGGACAACCTCGGGTTGTGAGTGTTGCCAGCCTGCGCCTCCAAGATGGGTAATTCGTTCGTAAGGGTCCCGACGCATATCTTTCGTGACGTATGCAACCTCGATCATTTGCCACCTCATGAAGTTCTTGTTGGGACCTTCATCATTGGGCATATGCCGGTTGGCAGCCATTAGGGATTTTACGAAGCTTAAGACTTAGACTTTCAAGGCCTTGATTAAATAGGGGTCCAGATCCGGCTGGCGCAGCAGCCAGTTTTTATAGTCTTGTGGCACAT
Source organism: Alcaligenes sp. HNGD-HTN06 (assembly GCF_049932565.1). Taxonomy (NCBI): domain Bacteria; kingdom Pseudomonadati; phylum Pseudomonadota; class Betaproteobacteria; order Burkholderiales; family Alcaligenaceae; genus Alcaligenes; species Alcaligenes sp. HNGD-HTN06. Next base: position 1,363,545 of record NZ_CP187782.1, read on the forward strand.
CGGCAATGGCCATGCCCTTGTGCTTGCCAAAGTGCAAGGTGGTCGGGATACGAGCGTGTTCAGAGAGCTGCCATAACTGCTCCCAAGTATGAATATTCTGGGTCAGGCCCAACAGATGCTGCAGAAGCGACAGACAATTGCGCACATCTGCCAATGCACTGTGCGCATGACGCAGACGCTCACGCGCGTTGGCGCGGTCAATATGATAGATCAGGGCAGATTGGCTGTAGCTGTCCAGTCCTGGTATCAAGTGACGGGCCAGGGCCAGCGTGCAAATGCGCTTGACCGCCGGGTAAGCGGCCACACCCCAATCATAATCGACGTTATGACCAATAATGTATTGGGTGTCGGCAGGCAGCTTGAACTCGGTATGAGAAGGGCAGTCTTGTAGCTCTTCGTCGTAAATGTGGTGCGTGGCCAGAGCGCCCAGAGTATTGGGCTCATCGGGTCGGTAGCGTTGTTCGAACTCTTCGTTGACCAGCAAGAAGACAGGGTCGCTCAAACGCAGCCAGGCCGCCTCAATGACTTGAGGTTTGGCGGAGCCGGTGGTTTCAGTATCAAACAGCAGGGCAGACATACGCAATCGCTAACAGACAAAGCTGTCATGGTAGTGCATGTGTTCTGCTTTGCCTATACAGGTTTGAGCCGGAAGCCTTCGGGAATGCCCCAGCGGTTGGTGCGCAACAGCCAGTGAGTCTGACAGCTCATGCAACGGTACTGAGTTTCGTGCGCCCCGTCGGCAGAAGGGGGGTGCTGACCGAGTAAGCGCAAATCAGCGTGCGCTTGGCTGGTGCTTACTCCGTGCGGCAAGGTCAAACACGCCTGGCACAAAGGTGAGGCATAAACTGACGCCATATTACCGCTCCCTGATGGTTTGTTTCGTTTTGACACATCAGTATCGGTTTGCTTACGGGTAACGTCAAGTCCCTGTTTGGGGTTCGGGGAACGGGTAGGAAAAACTCTGGTCCCGGCCCGCCCGTTTAGCCTCATACAGGGCTTTGTCGGCTTGGCGAAGCAGGGCATGCAAATCCAGGGTGGAAGACTCCAGAGTGGCAACCCCCAGGCTGGCGGTCATGGTCAGTTGCTGCTGATTGTCCAGAGAAAATGGCAGCAAGGCGATGCTTTTGCGGACTCGCTCGGCCACGGCATGCGCTTGAGCGGCCCCGCAGTCTGGCAGCAAAATGCCGAACTCCTCACCTCCCAGCCGCCCGCATAAGTCGGTATCGCGCAACGCCAAGGAAATGCGTTGCGTAATGGCGCTCAGGGCCAGATCGCCGACATGATGGCCATGCGTGTCGTTAATGGGCTTGAAGTGGTCGATATCCAGAACAATGACGCTGACGGGGATATGTTTCAGGCGGCATTGGGTCAATGCATCCTGGCTTTGCTGGTAAAAAGCCTGTTTGTTGAGCAGACCTGTCAGGGCATCGCGGTGCGCCAGTCGCTGGAGTTTCTCCACCGCCAGATTGCGTGCCGACATCAGGCTGGCGCAGGTAATGCAGGCCAGGGCAATAGAAGCGATTCCAATCCGCAAGGACAACAAATCCAGCGATGTGTGTAACTGGCTGGGCAGAAAGTACACCGGCGGGTTCAGGGCGAAAAGGGTCCAGAGTACGTAAAACAAGGTCAGTAGCGTGGTGGAAAAGAGCGAATAGCTCAACGCGCACCACAATAAAGGCAGAACGGGAAAGGCCATTGAGCCTGGGCCGTCAATCAGCAGGCTCAATAAGCTGGTCAGCAGTAACGACAAAGCGGGTGCCAACTGAGCCAGGCTTGTCAGGTGAGGTTCATTCCAATATTCCAGAAAACGGCGTAGGGGACGGGAAGGGGCCGTTAGAATGACCGGAAGGATCGCCGCGTAGGAAATCATGCCCGTCAGCATCCAGGACAAAATGGCCAGTGACAAAGGCTGGGGAGTATGCAGATACAAGGCAAGGCCGCCTAGCAAGGCTGACACCACGCAAGCCAGACTGCAGTAGGCAGCCAGGGTCAACATGGCCTTTGGGCGACGCAAAGATAGATCCAGCAAAGGGTTGTGCGTGATGAGCCAATAAGCCAGGCCCAAGCCGCTGGCGTCGGCCACGGTCAGTAATAGGGCAATAGGCAAGGGGTTGCCGGCAATCAGTTCGGCACACAGGTACGCCACTACCACAATGGTCCAGTTAAGAACCTGCCGCCCCCAATCCGGGCGTCGAAGAAACAGCCCCAGAAGCACCGCTTCGGCTGGCCAGAAAATGGTCAGAGCGTCGTAATGGCGCAAGCGGGTACCCAGCAGGGTCAAGACCAAGACCAGGCTGAATAGAAAAAAACGAGAGAGAAAGGAGTGGCGCCGGGATGGGCGCAAGCAGAACGCCTGCTTTGGGTTCATATCCGTTGCCATAGGAGCGCCTGCTCGTCGTGGACGCTTTACAGCGTCGGATAAGTTTCAAGCCGCTACTATTTTAGGATGAAAGCGGAAATGTTTATTTCAAATTGTAATTATATGTTCTTAAATGAAATTAATGCGGGGTATTCCGCTTACCCCGCATTATCTGGCACACATCGCTTTAGTTCAAGGCGGGCATAGGATGACGAGGCGCCACGTGATGCACGTCCTGCAAACGGAAGCGGAACCGCACATTCGCATCCTGACTGTGAGCATCGGCCGTGTAGGTCGTGCAGCCATGTACGGGTGAACTGAAGATCACCGTGCCGGCCATGCGCGGGCCGTTCTTGGGTTGTAGATAAACCGTATCGCCAATGCGAATATCGGTTTTGTTCAGGGCAATATGCTCAGGACGCGAGATCAAGCCAGTTGGATAGATATTTTTCATGTTTTTTTCCTTATCGTGTGGCGTCATTACATCGTTTTTTTATTGAGATTTGATGACACCATGATGGACCGGACTCCACACGGAGACCAAGCCATTACTATTTCAATGTAGATCTTTGCTGACTGGACGACAAATGCACCAGACAAACAAGCTCTGTTGTGGCATGGACAGCGCCTTATTCGTTTGCCAAGCAAATGGACGCAGCGAGACCGCTACGATGCAAAAAATAAGTCTGGATGTGGCTGTCGTCGCCGTAGTGAATGAATACCCGCATGTTTGGGGGACATGCCAAAAGGTCAGCAGGACCTAAGTAGATGGGTACATTCCAAAAAATTTGACCGCAAATTTTTAATCTAATGGATGTGTTGCTGCGATCAGTCATTCATTAAGACATGGTTCGATGGTTTTGTCAAGATATAAAGCGGCAAAGGTATCGGAGGGCGATGTTTCTGACCCACGTCGTGGGGAGTGCTTGTCTTGGTATTTGGGGCTGCCTGTTCTGGCTGATCTAGAATGGATTCCTTGTCTTTTTGCCTTTTGTTGTCGCGACTCATGATTACCATTACCGGTTTGTTTACTCATCCCATCAAGTCCTGCGCAGCCCAGGCGCACCCGCAGGGGGTGCTGGCGAGTGTGGCAGGCCTGGCTTACGACCGAGAGTGGGTGGTGGTCGATCAGCAAGGCGTATTCATGACCCAGCGCCGCTGGCCCCGAATGGCTTTGATTCGCCCTGTTGTGCAGGATGGGCGAATCACCGTCCAGGCGCCCGGTATGGAAACCTTGTCCTGGTCTCTGGACGCGCCGGTCGGCGAGAACGTCGCCGTGTCGGTGCGCATCTGGAGCTCGGACACCTTGGGCCGGGATGAGGGCGACTTGGTCGCACACTGGTTCAGTGATTTTTTGCAAACCCCATGTCGGGTGCTGCGCAGGCATAGCCGGGCCCGTCGTCATGTCTTGACCGAACGTGTGCGTCCCTGGGAAGAAAAGTCACAGGGCTGGCGTTCAATCGGCGATCAGCAACAGGGTTTTGGCTTTGCGGATGCACTGCCTTTCTTGTTTATCAATGAAGCGTCCGTGGAAGAATTGAATCGTCTGGTGCAGCAGTCCGGTGAGCAGGCCGTGCCCGTCGATCGTTTCCGTGCCAATGTGGTTTTCAAGGGTCTGCCTGCCTACGAGGAAGATTATGTCCTTGGCCTGAGCAGCGAAGGATTAAGTTTTGCCTTCGTTCGCCAATGTACTCGTTGCCCTATGCCTAACGTGAATCAGCTCACCGCCGAGATCGGCACGCAGCCAGGCCTGGCCTTGGCGCAAAGTCGCCAGTTTGCGCAAGGTACCTTGTTCGGCATGCAGGCCATGCTGGTCGAGTCACCCGCTCAGAGGCTAACGATTGGTCAGACCCTGGATGTGGAATACAGTTTTTAGAGCGCTGGCGGGCTTGAGTGCCTGAGGGGCGGGCAAGAGGCTTCAGGCATAGTCCAGGGGCAAGCGTGTCGTGAACTTGATTTGCTCCATGGCAAAGCTGGAGCTGACATCGGTCAGCTCAATTTCCGAGATCAGGCGCTGGTAAACACGATCAAAACTCTTGATGTCCGGTACCACGACGCGTAGTAAATAGTCGGTATCGCCGCTCATGCGATAGAACTCCACGATCTGAGGAATGGCCTCGACCACGGCGGAAAACTGGCTGTACCACTGCTTGTTGTGCTGATTCGTTTTGATGGCCACAAATACCGTGACACCCACATTCAGCTTTTCCGGGCTGAGCAGCGCCACTCGCTTTTCGATATAGCCATCTTGCTCCAACCGTTGTATGCGACGCCAGCATGGGGTGCTGGACAAACCGACACGATCGGCAATGTCCTGGATGGGCGAAGTGGCGTCGTTTTGCAGTATTTCCAGGATGTGCTTGTCGAACTTATCCAGCATAAGAAAAAATTCCCAATAAAAAGGATGGATGAGGATTTTTATTCTATTTATTCTCCCTATCCTAGGGTGAAAAGGCAATAATTGCCTGCCTGCTCTTGCGTAGACTGTTTCCATTCATCTCTTGTGAACAGGATCAGGAAAACAGCATGCAGGATTGCGATTATCAAAATACCCGTTTGACGCATATGGGTCGGGACAGCCGTGTGTCAGGCGGCTTTGTTAATGTACCCATTTGCCGGGGGTCGACCATTTTGGCCGACAATCTGGAGCAATGGACACAGCGCAAAGAGCCTGATAACCCGTACGCCTCTTATGGTCGTTTCACCAACCCCACCTTGCAGACCCTGACACAGGCCGTGGCCGAGCTGGAAGGGGGATTTCAGGCCAGCGTGTTTCCTTCCGGTCTGGCTGCTTGTACCCACACCTTGCTGGGCATGCTGGAAGTGGGTGACCATTTGCTCTTGCCTGATTCGATTTATGGTCCGATGCGCACGTTTGCGCAGCAGGTGCTGGCTGGCCGGATGCGTATTCAGGTTCAGTTTTACGAGCCCTGCATCGGAGAGGGGATCGCCAGTCTGATTCGTCCCAACACCAAGGTCGTGTATGTGGAGTCCCCGGGTTCTGCCACTTTTGAAATCCAGGATATCCCCGCTATCGCGCGTTGCGCGCATGCAGCCGGGGCCTATGTATTGCTGGACAACACGTGGGCCACACCTTTGTTTTTCCAAGCTTTTGAGCACGGTGTGGATGTGTCCATACAGGCCGCCACCAAGTATTTGACCGGGCATTCGGATGCCTTGCTGGGGGTTGCGACTGCCAATGAGCGGGCTTGGCCTTTGCTGCGCCGTGCGGCACATGATTTTGGCCAGACAGCGGGGCCAGATGATGCCTTTTTGGCGTTGCGAGGCTTGCGCACCTTAGGCGTGCGCCTGCGTCAGCATCAGGCCAGCGCCTTGCAGATTGCGCGTTTTCTTGAACATCATCCGCAGGTGCGTCAGGTATTGCATCCTGCACTGGAATCGCACCCCGGGCATGCTATCTGGAAGCGGGACTTCACCGGCGCAACTGGCCTGTTCGGCGTGGTGCTCGAGCCCTTGAGCCACGAGCAGCTCTCACGCTTTTTTAAAGCCTTGCAGCTGTTCGGTATTGGCCTGTCCTGGGGCGGCTTTGAAAGTCTGGCTTTGCCCATCGATATGCCCAAACGCAACGGGCGTGCCTTGTTTGGCGAAGGACAACTGCTGCGTTTGCATGTCGGGCTGGAGGAGCCCGGGCACTTACAGCAGGATCTGGCGCAGGCTCTGGACGCGGCCTATGCGGTGGAAACGTCCGAAAACTCCGTAGGCTTGCGCTCAGTTGCCCAGCAGGCTTAATTGCTGGTTTTCTTGCCGGGCGATCAGGCGGCGTGTCTGCTCCTCGCTGATATCCAGGCTGGGGTCATCCAAGGATGGCTGCGCCGGGCTGGAGATGCGTTCTGCAATCCGGTTCCAGCGCAAACCCAGTTTGCTGGGCTTGGCAGGACGGCGACGACTGCGAGGAGCGGTTTCGTGTTGGTCCGGTGAGTATTGGGTGAGATCAAACTGGCCGGTCACAATCCCCACTTGCTTGAGCAAGACCATGGCTTGCAGGGGGCTTTTGAAGCTGCGTGGATCTTTACTGCGGGCGGTGACCAGCACCGCCTGTCCGGCACGCGTGGCTACCTGTACAAAAAAATGATTGCCTTGTCCTTTGATGGACACACCCAAAATTCCCCCTGCCTGCGTGGCGGCACGCAGTTGCTGAAGGGTAAAGGTGACGATTGCGCCTTGACAGGGCAAAGAGGACATAAATTAGCGCTCAATAAAAAAAGCCCGCCGTGGCGGGCTGGCCGGGCAAATAGCTGCGTCCCCCAAGAGGAGACTCAAGGGCGACATTATGCCAAAAAATAGTCGGCTCGTGGTTTGTGCCGCGCAAGAGAGCTCGCCTCAGACCCAGCCACCTCTCAGGCGCTTGCCGGAGCGCACAGGCGCGGCAAAATGTGATTGGCCAGCAAGGGGGCGAGGGTCAGAGAACGGATTTCTTGAGGGCTGACCCAGCGGGCTTCCTCCAGTTCGGCTGCCGCCTGGATGTCGCGCTCTACTGATAGAGTAAACACATGGGCATGAACCATATGGCCGGGCTCGTTGGCGGCGGGGCTTTCAAAGTACGCCTCATAGCGGGCCTGCGCAGTTTCCTGTGCTGTCAGCCCAAGCTCTTCCTCCAGTTCACGCTGCAAGGCTTGTAAAGGTGTCTCACCAGCCTCCAGCTTGCCACCCGCCTGCATGTAATAGGCGCTGCCACGTTTGCGGACCAGCAGGATTTGTCCGGCAGGATTGGTGATATAGGCCGCGGCCAGCAAGATGACAGGAGGAGACATGGAATCTTCAAGCAAAAAAGGAAGCCAGGATCGGTTCAAGCAGGCTATTTTTGCACAGGGCCTGAAGACGTGTCATCCAGGGTTTTGCTGCGGAGCAGATAACGGGTGGCAAAAATGCCGGGAATCAGCAAACCCAGACGGTACCAGCCCAAGTGGCTGGTCAACCACGCGGACACTGCCAGCGACAGCCACAAGATGATCAATGCTCGACGCTTGGCCTGGCGTGTCAGCCCCTGGCCGTTCTCCCAGTTGCGCAGGTAAGGGCCAAGATGGCGCTGATTCAGCAGCCATTGGTGAAAACGTGGGGAGCTACGCGAAAAGCACCAGGCGGCCAGCAGGACAAATGGCGTGGTGGGCAGCAAAGGCAAAATAGCGCCGGCAATGGCCAGCGCCACACAAATCCACCCGGCGCACAACAGGGCGTAGCGCATCATTGTTTAGCGTGGGACACGGCCCAGCATATAAAACTCGTCATTGCAGCGCATGGACATGAAATTGGCCATGCGATTGCTCAAACCGAAAAAAGCACTGATGCCGGCAATGTCCCAGGCGTCTTCGTCGCTAAACCCGTGCTCGTGCAGCGCCTGGAAGTCGGCCTCGTCAATATCCTGGGCGTTTTGCGAGACTTTCAGAGCGAAAGCCAGCATTGCTTTTTGGCGAGCGCTAATGTCGGCCTTGCGCCAGTTGACGGCAACCTGGTCTGCCACCAGCGGGTTTTTGGCGCGGATACGTAAAATCGCGCCGTGGGCGATCACACAGTAATGGCATTGATTGGCCGCCGAGGTGGCCACCACAATCATTTCCCGATCAGCCTGGCTCAGGCCGCTGGGTTTGTCCATCAAGGCGTCATGATAGGCAAAAAAGGCACGGAACTCGTCAGGCCGATGAGCCAGGGCCAGAAACACATTGGGTATGAAGCCGGATTTTTCCTGCACTGCTTCAATACGGCTGCGAATATCGTCGGGCATTTCGGCCAGGGCAGGGACGGGGTAGCGGCTGATGGCAGCGTGAGCGGGTGTCTCGGGCATGGCAGGTCTCCAGGTAAAAAAGCGTGTTCTAGTTCATCGGGTAATTAAATCCAGCTACGCAAAGGTGTCCAGGGTCGGTCAAGGCGATATAATGACATATTGATCCGGCCGCGGGCAGGGCTCTTGTCGAGAGCCTGACAGGCGGAACTGTACTTGCACACCACTACTGACGCGATAATGACAACCATCCTTGAATCTCTTCCAGTCGGCCAGAAGGTCGGCATTGCCTTTTCCGGTGGCCTGGACACCAGCGCTGCCCTTTTGTGGATGCGCAATAAGGGCGCCATCCCTTACGCCTACACCGCCAATCTGGGTCAGCCCGACGAGCCCGATTACGATGCCATCCCTCGCAAGGCCAAGGAATACGGCGCCACCTTGGCTCGCTTGGTGGATTGCCGTCAGCAACTGGTGGCCGAAGGGATTGCCGCTTTGCAGTGCAACGCTTTTCATATCACCACGGGCGGTGTCACCTACTTCAACACCACGCCTATTGGCCGCGCTGTAACCGGTACCATGCTGGTGGCCGCCATGAAAGAGGACGATGTTCATATCTGGGGCGATGGCAGCACCTACAAGGGCAACGACATTGAGCGTTTCTACCGCTACGGTTTGTTGACCAACCCCGAACTGAAGATTTATAAGCCTTGGCTGGACCAGACCTTTATTGATGAGCTGGGTGGCCGTGCCGAGATGTCCGAGTACATGCAGGAAAACGGTTTCGACTACAAGATGTCGGCCGAGAAAGCCTACTCCACCGATTCCAACATGCTGGGTGCCACGCACGAGGCCAAGGATCTGGAGTACCTGAATGCCGGCATCAATATCGTCAAACCCATTATGGGTGTCGCGTTCTGGCGTGACGATGTGGCCGTGCCTGCTGAACAAGTGCGTGTGCGCTTTGAGGAAGGTCAGCCTGTTGCTCTGAACGGTGTGGAATTCTCCGACCCTGTGGAACTGATGCTGGAAGCGAACCGCATCGGCGGCCGTCATGGTCTGGGCATGAGCGACCAGATCGAAAACCGCATCATCGAAGCCAAGAGCCGTGGCATTTACGAAGCCCCCGGCATGGCTTTGCTGCACATTGCTTACGAGCGTCTGGTAACGGGTATTCACAACGAAGACACCATTGAACAGTACCGCATCAACGGTCTGCGTTTGGGTCGTCTGCTGTACCAAGGCCGTTGGTTCGACCCACAAGCCATCATGCTGCGTGAAACCGCTCAGCGCTGGGTGGCTCGTGCGGTGACGGGCGAAGTGACGCTGGAACTGCGCCGCGGTAATGACTACTCCATCTTGGATACCGTCTCGCCTAACCTGACCTACAAGGCCGAGCGTCTGAGCATGGAAAAAGTGGATAGCATGTTCTCGCCACGCGACCGTATCGGTCAGTTGACCATGCGCAATCTGGATATCGTGGACACACGCGACAAGCTGTTCACCTACACACAAGCTGGCCTGTTGGCTCCTGCGGCCGGTTCGGCTGTGCCTCAGCTGAAAGACAGCAAGAAGTAAGACTTGCCTTGCAGATCGGGGTGTCTCTGAACGGAGCGCCCTGGTTTGAGGCAGCGCCAACAAAATACCCCAATCCCTGTTGGATCAGGCATTGGGGTATTTTTGTGCATGCGGCGAGTCCCGGTGTGTCCGGTAACGATCCTGTTTAACCGTTTCAGCTTTTGCTGAGCGCGGCGAGCCAATGGGTTGCATCCATCTATCCTCAACCGGGGTTGAGGAGGGCAGCAAGGCCGCGCTACCCAGAGAAAGTGCTGCGCAGCGAATCAGTCGATGAGTTTGCCACTGGGTTCATGGAAGGCGAAGGGGCCGTCGAACTGGCCCACCGTAGCGGTGTGAGTGACAATCTGCCCGTGGCTATCGAGGGCGTGGACGGCATAGCCCGGCGGCTCCAGCGTCCAGGCAGAGGCGGCATCATCAGCCAGGTCCAGACACACCTGATGCGCGACTGAAGGGGCCGTGCTGGCTATTGTTCCACCAAAACGGATGTGGATACTACGATGCAAATGCCCGCTGATGACCCGTTCGACCTGCGTGTGCTGACGAACAATCGCTTCCAGTTGCGCTGCGCCCTGCAGCAGGCCAATCCTGTCCATATGGCCGATCAGGGTGTTGAACGGCGGGTGGTGCAGGGCAATGACAGTGGGACGTGTAGCGTGCTTTGCCAGTTCAGCAGCCAGCCAATCCAGTTGCGCCTGATCCAGGCTGCCTGCGCTGGCTCCCGCGACGGCACTGTCCAGCGCCAGCAGTCTGAGCCCTCCGATATCGACGCCGTAGCAAACCGGCCCGGTTTTGCCCAAATACGTATGGTCGGGGAAGCTTTCCCGTAGTTGCTGCCGGTCATCATGATTGCCTGGCAGCAGGTAGACGGGAATCGAGTCCAGCGGCGCGAGTAATCTGCGCAGTTGCGCATATTCCCGGGCTCGCCCAAAGTCAGTCAGATCGCCTGTCAGCACGATGGCATCCGGTCTTTGAGGCAGCGCCAGAGCATGGTCGATGGCAGCCTGCAAATAGGGGGCGGTATTGAGTCGTCCGTAGGCCAGTCGGCCTTCTTCCCGTATATGCGGGTCGGTCATTTGAATCAGTAGGGTGTTGAGCATCGGTATCAGGTCGCGCTGTGCGCTCCGTGTTGTTATCAGGTGGGGGCCCAAGGGAACCAGGCCTGGGCTGACCGGAAGGTGTGACTGCCTCAGGACATCGGCACCGAGCCAGGTATCAGCGAGTCCGGGTTGAGCTGAATACCCACTGTGCTGCCGAGCACGGCGGCATTGTCACGATCTACCTCGGCAATCAGGGGAGCTTGTCCGGCGACCTCCAGGGTCAGCTGGACCCGCCCGCCCATAAAACTGCGTTGCTGAACACGCGCCCGTGCCCAGCCAGCCGGTGCCTCCATGCACACACGGATGTCCTCTGGGCGTAATAGTAATTCCTGTGACCCGCGTAAAGCCTCGGGGCAGGCCAGGTGCAGGTCTGCCAGCCGCACATCGTTATGAAACAGGCTTTGTGCGTTACGTTGCAGGACGTTGACGCGCCCCAGGAAAGTGGCGACAAACGGATGGGCGGGATGCCGGTACAGGCTTTCTCCGTCGCCAATTTGAATAATGCGGCCTTCGTGCATGACGGCCAGCCGGTCAGCAATGGCAAAGGCTTCCTGTTGATCGTGGGTGACGTGAATGGCGGTAATGCGCAGGCGTCGCAGCAGCTCGGCCAGTTCATCGCGCAACGAGACTTTCAGCTTGGCATCCAGGGCAGCCAGGGGCTCGTCCAGGAGCAGGACACGGGGTTGATTGGCGATGGCGCGGGCGATCGCAACCCGTTGTCGCTGTCCACCGGACAGGGCAGAAGGCAGGCGTTTTTCCAGACCATTCAGGCGCATCAGATCGACCAGCTCGCCAACCCGTTGCTGGCGCTCCGCTAGGGCCATGCCTTTGATTTTCGGGCCATAGCCGATGTTCGCCTCAACCGTCATGGCCGGAAACAGGGCGTAATGTTGAAACACCATGCCGACTTCGCGTTTTTCAATCGGCAGATGGGTAACGTCCTGTCCGTCGAACAGGATGCGGCTACCGGCATCGGGCATTTCCAGACCGGCGATCAGCCGCAGCAAGGTGGTCTTGCCGCAGCCCGAGGGGCCCAGCAGCGCCATGACTTCACCCGGGGCGATATCCAGGGTGCTGGGGTGCAAACCCCGTGTGCCATCCGCATAGGTTTTGGCGCATTGTTCAATGCGCACGGGTACGTGTTTAGTTTCCATATTGTTTCTCCAGCAAGCGCGCCAGGGCTTGCAGTGCCCAGAGCACGGGCAAGATGACAAGCATAAAAATCAGCGTATAGGCCGAACCCACTTCGATGCGCATGGAGGCGTAGCTGTCGGCCAAGCCCACTGGCAAGGTACGTGTCAGGGGGGTGTGGAGCATCCAGGTCAGGTTGAACTCCCCCAGCGACAGGGTGAAAACCATCAGGCTGCCGGCGACAACGGCGGGCAAGATGGCGGGAAGTAAAATCCCGAAAAAGATTTGAGTGAAACTGGCCCCCAGGGATCGGGCTGCTTCCTCCAGATCAACCAGGCTGCGTTTTTGCAGGGCGGCGGTGGTGGTGCGCACCATAAACGGCAGGGTAAATACAATGTGACCGACCAGAATGAACCAGAAACTCTGGCGAAAGCCTTGCAGTGAACCGTAAGCCAGCAGCAGGGCAAGGGCGGAGGCCATGCCGGGCACGGCCACGGGCAAGGTCAGCAGCTCCTCGAAACTGCGAGCCAGGCGGGAGCGGCTACGGGACAGTGCATAGGCGCAAGGCAGTCCCAGTACGATGGCCGCCAGGACACAGAGCAGGGCCAGTTGCAGCGATAGCCAGACCGTACCGCCGTAGTTTGCCCAGACTTGTTCGAGCCATTTCAGCGTCAGGCCGCTTTTCAGACCGATGCGGTAGTTGTTGACCAGTCCTGCCATGACCGAAACCAGGATGGGGCCCAGCAGGAACAGGATGGTCAGGCCGGTAAGCGCCAGGAGCAGGGGAGCGGGCCGCTGAGGATGGGATAGCATTTTTGTGCTCATGATGTCCTCACACCACCACCGCGGGGTCGCGCACCACGCGCCGGGCCAGCCACAAGGTAAACCATGTCAGCAGCCCCAACGATATGGACAAGCTGGCAGCCAAGGTGAAATTCGCATAGTTGGTAAATTCGTTGTAGATCGTGATGGGCAAGACTTCGTAGCGGCTGGACAAGGTGAAGGCCGTCCCGAAGGCACCCATGGAAGTGGCAAATACGATGGCGCCGCAGGACAGCGACGTTGGCGCCAGCTCCGGTATCCAGACGTCCCGGGCAATATCCCAGCGTGTGGCACCATAGGAGCGGGCCGCTTCCTCCAGATTGCGGTCTATGGATTGGGCCGCGGCGGTGTAGGTGGCAATGGCGCGAGGCAGGGAAAAGTACAGATAAGCCAGAAACAGACCCAGCAGGCTATAGGCAAACGTGATCCGCCCCAACCCCAGATCCTGGGTGATCTGGGCCAGCAGCCCCTGGCGACCACCCAGCAAGATGATGAAAAAACCCACGATGACGCCGGGAAAAGAGAGGGGAAGCGTCATCAAGGCGAGCAGCAGGCGTTTGGCAGGCACGCGGTGGCGGGCCATCACGATGCCAACGATGGCGCCGAGCACCAAGGTGGCCAGGGTCACCAGAGCGGACAGGAGCAGCGTTTGCAGCAGGGCCTGCAAGTACCGTCCCGATGTCAACACGACCCAGTAGGTGTCTATGCCTTCCTGAGCGGGCAATGCCAGAAGCTGTATCGCCGGCAACAGCCAGAACGCGGCAAAAAAAGCGACGGCAGGTGCCGAGCACAGGGGCAGCAGGTAGGTGGCTTGCATACGCTAACTCCGTCTGGACCGCTTAGCGGACCTCAGCCAGGTAACGCTCAGCAAAAGGCTTCTGACCTTGTGCCATGCGTGCGTAGTTAACGGCCTTGGCGCGCGCGTAGTCGCTGTCAGGCAGGAAGCGTGACTGTGCCTGCTCGCTGATGGCACTGCTGCGAATCGGGCGCAGGAAGGCATTGGCCCAGATAGCCTGGCCTTGCTCGGAGAGCACGAAATCCAGTACTTTGCGTCCCTGTTCGGCATGTGGGGCGTTCTTGACCAGCGACATGACGTACGGCACCACAATCGTGCCTTCCTGGGGAATGACGAATGCTACATCTTCCCCGTCTTTATATTGTGCGCGGTAGGCGCTGAAATCATAGTCCAGCAAGATGGGGATCTCGCCGGAAATCAGGCGAGCATAAGCGGTTTGCTTGGGGACGATGGGATTGTTCTGTTGCAGGGCCTTGAACCAGTTGATGGCGGGGTCAAAGTTGTCCATATTGCCGCCCAGGGCCTCGTTGATCGCAACGGCGCCGACATAGCCCACGAAGGCAGAGGAAGGGTCCAGATAGCCCACCAGACCTTTGTATTCTGGCTTGAGCAGATCGTTCCAGGACGTGGGCACTGGTACATCGCCCAAGGCCGATTTATTGACCATGATGCCCATGGTGCCCGAATGAATCGCGAACCAATGCCCTTGCGGATCTTTCAATCCTTCCGGAATCTGTTCCCAGCCTTCGGGTTTATAGGCTTGGGTCACGCCGTCTTTCTGGGCCTGGATGGCAAAGGTGATGCCCAGATACGTGACGTCAGCGACCGGATTGGCGGATTCGGCCAGTAGTTGAGCCAGTGACTGGCCGGAGTTCTTGTTATCGGGCGGCACGGTAATGCCGGTATGTTGCTTGATGGCTTCGATCTGGCTGGCCCAATCGGCCCATTCAGGGGGACAGTTGTAGCAAATGGCGGTCTGCGCGGCGACTGCGCTTCCCATTGTCATCAGGGCCAGGGGCAGTGCCACGCGGCAAGCCAATGTGCTCAGCATATGTTTCATGGTTGATCACTCCAGTTAGTAAGTGGTGTCAGGCAAAAGCCGGGAATGGCTTGAACGCAGGGGTGGTGGGAAAGAGTCCCACAGAGGAAAGGGGCCTCATCCTGTATGGGCCCTTGGTGAGCAAGGGGCAGGGGCGCAGGACTCGCCCCGGTCGAAGGTGTAGGGCAGCAGAACCGAGGCCTGCGCGGGAACTGTTTTTTGCTGGGCCACTGCCTCCAGCAGCAGGCCGATGCATTGGCGACCAATTTCTTCATTGGGCTGTGCGATGGTGGCCGGACGCGGAAACAGTTCAGCCCCTAGCGCAATGCCATCAAAGCCGATCACGCTGATATCGCTGGGAACCTGCAGGCCAATCTGTTGTGCCGTGCGCAGACAGCGAATGGCAATCAGATCGTTGGAGCCAATCAAGGCCGTGGGACGTTCGGGCTGGCGCAAAAGTCGGGCGACGCTGGCAAGATGCACACCGTCAGAATGTGGCGTTTGTTCCTCTTCGCCCTGATCCATGAACGGCACTTCCAGCAGTGGCATGGGCGCCAGACCCGCCTTGTCCATTCCTTTTAGATAGCCATGGCTGCGTTGCTGGGCGCGATCAGACACGTGCAGATGACCGCTTACCATGGCAATGCGGCGATGGCCCAGTGTGGCCAGATGGCGGATCAATTCAATCATGGCCTGCTCGCCGTTGACGGTGACGCAAGGATGCTCGGGGTGCTGGTTGTAAGCCAGTACGTAGGGACAGCGAGTCTTGCCCAGTCGCACTAAAGCAGGGGAATGAGCCGGGTTGGAGACCACCAGCACAATGCCTTCCACATTGCTGGCCAGGAGCAAGGCGACTGCCTGGGATTCACGTTCAAGGTGGTAGTCGGTAAAGAAGGGCAAGATGGCATAGCCGCCGCGGGCTGCCGTATCGGCGATGCCTTTCAAACACTCGGCAAAAACGGGGTTGAGCAAGGTAGGCAAGACGACGCCGATGACCCGACTGCGTTGGCTGCGCAGACTGCGTGCCGAGGCATTGGGCTCATACCCCAGCGCGTCGATCGCGGCTTGCACGCGAAGGCGGGTCTTTTCGCCCACCTTTTCTGGCTCATTGAGCACGCGCGATACCGTGGCAACCGATACCTGGGCTGCTCTGGCGACATCCAGTATTCCTACATTGGCCATGACACCCAGCCGTCAAAATGAAAACGATTACATTTGAGCAAAGGCATATGTCAGGCAAATGACGAACTGTGTTTTTGTTTGCAGCAGACATCCCCTTGATGCCACTTATACGAGCCTAATCGCAAACAGATCCTGGTCTTGATACGGCCAGTTCTACAGTGAGTTCTCCTGAACAACAGGCCTGCGCGGTCAGGCATTCACGTCATGAAACCCATTCTTGTTTTGCAGCACGAGGCCACGCAAGGGCCGGGAGTGCTGCTGGATCATCTGGAGAGCCATGGTCTTCCCCATCACTTGTGCATGTCGCCGCTGGAGGGCGGGGCGCCGGTATCCGCTCGTGATTACAGCGGGGTGGTCGTGCTGGGCAGTGATCGCAGTGTTCATGATTGTTTGCCCTGGATAGAGCAGGAGCACGAACTATTGCAGGACGCGGTTCGGCGCCATGTTCCGGTTCTGGGCCATTGCTTTGGGGCGCAACTGCTGGCTCGTTGCCTTGGGGCTCAAGTGCAACGCAACCCATATCCGAACATAGGTTGGGGCCAGGTTTGGAGCAGCCCTTACGCGCAGCGTGTCATGGGCCTGCCCAAGCGTGCCATGCTGTTTAACTGGCATTACGACACCTTCCAGATTCCCTCGGGGGCCAGCCGGACTTTATACGGTCCTCATTGCTTGAATAAAGGTTTCTGCCTGGGTCCGCATTGGGCCTTTCAAGGCCATCTGGAAGTGACCGCCGATAGCATCCGACAGTGGTGCGACCACGGCCGCCACGAGCTGGAGCAGGTGTACGGTCCTGCGGCTCAGGATGCACAACATATCTTGTGGGGCCTGGATCAGCATTTAAGCCCCTTGCACCTTATTGCCAGACAGACCTATCAACGCTGGACAGACCAGTTGATGGAGCGTGCCGGCCTCGCCCTGGTCCAAATCCATATGCCGTCTTTATACGTGGGCCAGTAAACACTGCTCTGAATTTATGCCGTCACTCCTAGACTGTCTCTGTCTGCTGCAAGTCAGCATTGATCGGGAGTTCAGGATGACAGCGTCCTTTTTTACGGTTCTGGCAGCAGGGGTATCGCTGGGGCTGTTTATCTATTTGTTCTATGCCTTGCTCAAGGCCGAAAACTTCTAAGTTCAGGCTGGCAAGTGTTCATTGTTTGGAACAGGTGTGCATATGAGTGATTTTTTATTCTTAGCGGTGCTGTTCGCATTCTTTGCGATGGCGACCGGATTTGTGCTTGGTCTTGAAAAACTGTAAGAGGGGCTGTCATGCTGGACGATTTGATGCAGTTCCTGGTGGTTCTGGCCGTCTCTACGGTCTTGTTAGTGGTGGTGGGCAAGTGGATTGCCCATTTTTTCTGTAGCCCGAAGCACAGTTTGATTGAGCGTGGCACGTATCGGCTGTTGGGGGTGAACCCGGACGAGAAGATGTCCTGGAAGCGATATGCGCTGGCGCTGTTGTTAAGCAATGCCGCCATGTTGCTTTTGGGATATGTTCTTTTGCGGGTGCAGGGCGGGATACCGGGAGACAGCCTGCAGCGTGTCGCCCAGTCTCCTGACCTGGCTTTTAATACGGCCATCTCCTTTACGACCAATACCAACTGGCAGG
Organism: Alcaligenes sp. HNGD-HTN06; assembly: GCF_049932565.1. Taxonomy (NCBI): domain Bacteria; kingdom Pseudomonadati; phylum Pseudomonadota; class Betaproteobacteria; order Burkholderiales; family Alcaligenaceae; genus Alcaligenes; species Alcaligenes sp. HNGD-HTN06. The sequence continues at coordinate 1,380,889 of NZ_CP187782.1, forward strand.
CGTATTCGGGGGAGTCCAGTCTGTCCAATTTTTCCCAGATGGTGGCCATCACCTTTCTGATGATGATCAGTGCCACAACAGGTCTGGCGGCGGCAGGCGGTTTCATCCGTGGTTTAAGCCGGAAAAGTTCGGCTGATATTGGCAACTACTGGGTGGACTTCACTCGTTCTTTGTATCGCCTGCTCTTGCCGTGCAGCTTCTTGCTGGCCTTGCTTTATATCTGGCAGGGTATGCCGCAGACACTGGCGTCTGATGTCGTGGTCAACACGCTGGAAGGGCTTAAGCAGCAGATTATTCTGGGGCCAGTGGCCAGCCTTGAAAGCATCAAGCATGTGGGAACCAATGGGGGCGGTTTTTTTGGCATGAATGCGGCCCATCCTTTTGAAAATCCCACCCCGCTGACCAATACCATTCACATGCTCAGCATGTTGCTGGTTCCCTCGTCCCTGACCTATGCCTTTGGCACCATGCTGAGCCGCCGTCGCCAGGGTTGGGCATTTTTTGCCGCTTTTCTGGTGATGTTCGTGGGCTTTCTGGCCCTGATTTACAGCGCTGAACAAGCCGGTAATCCCTTGCTGACTCCTTTAGGGGTGGACCAGACTCAAAGCAGCACGCAGGGCGGAGGCAACCTGGAGGGTAAGGAGCTGCGTTTCGGGGTGGCGCAAAGCAGTCTGTTTGCCACAGTGACCACGGCCGCGACCACTGGCTCGGTCGATGCCATGCATTCGTCGCTGACTCCTTTGGGTGGTCTGGTGCCGATTGCCCAAATGATGCTGAACAATGTGTTTGGCGGGATCGGGGTGGGCTTTATCAGTCTGGTCAGCTACGCCATTTTGACGGTCTTTCTGGTGGGCATGATGATAGGGCGCAGCCCCGAGTTTCTGGGCAAGAAGATTGAGGCGCGGGAGATGAAGTACGTGATGCTGGCCATGTTGGCGCATGCCTTCAGCATCCTGGGCTTTACCGCTTTGGCCAGCCTGCAGCCCTCGACCCTGGACAGTCTGTCCAATATGGGCCCGCATGGCTTTAGCGAGGTGCTTTACGCCTACACCTCGGGCACGGCCAATAACGGTTCAGCCTTCGCAGGCTTTAATGCGAACACTCCTTTCTTCAATACGACGATAGGGCTGGCGATGCTGGTTGGGCGGTATCTGACCTTGCTGCCCTTGCTGGCTTTGGCCGGTGTGCTGGCCGCCAAGAAAGCGGTTCCTGCGGGCCCAGGCACCTTGTCGACGGCTACCCCCTTATTTACGGGTCTGTTGATTTTTGTGGTTCTGGTGGTGGGCGGGTTGACGTTCCTGCCTGCATTGGCGCTGGGCCCGATTGTGGAGCACCTGTTGATGCTCGATGGCATTACTTTTTGAGGATTGACCGTCATGTCTACCCATCACTTTTTGGTTTCGACACTGGCTGCCCCGACGATGAGAAGCTTGTTGAGGCCGGTATTGGTGTCTGCTGTGTTTTTTATGCTGTTGACGGGCATTGCCTACCCCTTGGCCACGACCTTTATCGGCACCGCCCTGTTCCCGGAGCAGGCAAAGGGCAGCCTGATTCAACGTGATGGCCAGGTCGTAGGCTCCCGCCAGATTGGCCAGTACTTCAGCCAGCCCGCGTATTTTCACGGCCGCCCCAGCGCGACTGTGGGAGTGGACCCGGCAGATCCTTCCCAAAGTATTGCCCAACCCTATAACGCCGCGGCCAGCGGGGCTGGCAATCAGGGCGTGTTAAGCAGCAGTTTGCTGGATGCTGTGGCGGAGCGCAGCAAGGCCTATCGCCTGATGAACGGTTTGGCAGAGGATGCACCCGTGCCGGTGGATGCCGTGACGGCGTCGGCATCGGGGCTGGATCCCCATATCTCGGTAGCCAATGCCCGTTTGCAGGCCGCTCGAATTGCCAGGATGCGGGACATGCCGCTGGCTCAGGTCCAGGTCTTGATCGATCGCTACACCCAGGCCCGTCAATGGGGAGTGCTGGGCGAGCCGCGTGTGCAGGTCTTGGAGCTTAATCTGGCACTGGACAGGGTCAAGCCTGTTCAGCCCGCCGTGCGTTAGGAACAGGTGTCATTATGTCTATTACTGATCTGAAAGCCATGCAAGAGGCGGGACATTCATCGTCATTGCGCGCCATACCGTGGGGAACGGTGTGCAAGGAAGCCTTCAAAAAACTCTCGCCCCGGGCGCAATTCAAAAACCCGGTGATGTGCGTGGTGTATCTGGGCAGCATTGTGACCAGCTTGCTGGGCATGCAGGCTCTGCTGGGCCAGGGTGAGGCTCCGGCCGGATTCATCTGGTCGGTGTCGGCCTGGTTGTGGTTTACGGTCCTGTTTGCCAATGCGGCCGAGGCCGTAGCGGAAGGGCGGGGCAAGGCGCAAGCCGATGCATTGCGTTCCACCCGCAAGCGGGTCATGGCCAGGGTATTGAAAGAACCCGCGCGCGATAGCCGTGCCTGGCCGGTCCCCAGCGACGAGCTGCTGCCGGGCGCTTACGTGTTGGTTGAGGCAGGCGAGATTATCCCCGCCGATGGGGAGATTTTGCAGGGTGCCGCCTCGGTGGACGAGTCTGCCATTACAGGTGAGTCGGCGCCGGTGATCCGTGAGTCCGGGGGAGACTTCTGTTCCGTCACGGGCGGTACCCGGGTGCTGTCAGACTGGATCGTGATGCGGGTGACCGCCAAACCGGGTGAGGCCTTTCTGGATCGCATGATAGCAATGGTGGAGGGGGCCAGGCGTGGCAAAACCCCCAACGAGATTGCTTTGACGATTTTACTGGTGGCCTTGACGCTGATCTTCTTGCTGGTGTGCGTCACCTTGTTGCCTTTTTCCAGCTTTGCGACGGTGCTGACCGGACACGGTTCACCTGTCACGATGACAGCCCTGATTGCTTTGTTGGTGTGCCTGATTCCCACCACCATCGGCGCCTTGCTGTCGGCAGTGGGGGTTGCTGGCATGAGCCGCATGATGCAAGCCAATGTGCTGGCGAGTTCTGGCCGCGCTATCGAGGCAGCCGGGGATGTGGATGTTTTGCTGCTGGACAAGACCGGCACGATCACGCTGGGCAACCGGGAAGCCTGGGCGTTTCTGCCCGCGCCGCAGGTGTCTGAGCAGGCTCTGGCCGATGCCGCCCAATTGGCCTCGCTGGCGGACGAGACTCCCGAGGGGCGCTCCATTGTGGTCTTGGCCAAGCAACAGTTTCATTTGCGAGGCCGTGAGCTGCATGGCGCGCGAACCATTGCCTTTAGCGCCCATACCCGCATGAGTGGAATTGATATTGACGGTCGTCAGATCCGAAAAGGCGCGGCGAGCACGATGCACGCTCACATTGAATCGTTGGGAGGTATTTTTCCGTCTGAACTGGATGGTCTGGTCAATGAGCTGGCGCGACGGGGCAGCACGCCGCTGGTGGTGACCGAAGGCAATAAAGCGCTGGGCGTGGTGGAGCTGAAAGACATCGTCAAAGGCGGGATCAAGGAGCGGTTTGCTGAGCTGCGGGCTATGGGGATCAAGACCATCATGATTACCGGGGACAACCCGTTGACGGCTGCGGCCATCGCGGCCGAGGCCGGGGTGGATGACTATCTGGCCGAAGCCACGCCGGAGGACAAGCTGCAGTTGATCCGGCGTTATCAGGATGAAGGGCGACTGGTTGCCATGACGGGTGACGGGACCAATGATGCTCCTGCGCTGGCCCAGGCTGATGTGGCTGTGGCGATGAACAGTGGCACGCAGGCGGCCAAAGAGGCGGGCAATATGGTCGATCTGGACAGCAATCCCACCAAGCTGTTGCGAGTGGTGGAAGTGGGCAAACAGATGATTATGACCCGCGGCGCCTTGACGACTTTCAGTATCGCAAATGATCTGGCCAAGTACTTTGCGATTATTCCCGCGGCTTTTGTAGTCACTTATCCCGCTCTGGGTGCCTTGAATGTGATGCAGTTGCACAGCCCGGCCACTGCCATTCTGTCTGCAGTCATTTTCAATGCCCTGATAATCATCGCTCTGATTCCCTTGGCCTTGCGGGGGGTGAAATACCGTGCCGAACCGGCCAGCCGTTTACTCAAGCGAAACCTCTTGATTTACGGCCTGGGCGGGCTGATCGCTCCGTTTGTCGGCATCAAGTTGATTGATCTGCTGCTGACGCCGTTTTTTGGATAAGAGCGTAAGATCATTACCAGTTTTCTGCAGGGAGTACACAGACCCATGTCGCTTGAAGATAGGCCGGACCCGGATGAGCTGTTGCAGGTGGTTGGCGAGGACCCGCACCAGCCTCGCCGGGGGCAGCTCAAGATCTTCTTTGGAGCGTGCGCGGGTGTGGGGAAAACCTACGCCATGCTCAAGGAAGCGCATCAGCGTCAGTCCGAGGGAGTGTCCGTTGCGATTGGTATTGTGGAGACGCATGGCCGTCAGGAAACACAGACGTTGCTGCAGGGGCTGCCCGTACTGGCGCGCAAGGAGTATCAGCGTCAGGGACGGGTGGTCACCGAGTTTGATCTGGATGCGGCCCTTGTGTCGGGGTATCAGTTGCTGCTGGTCGATGAGCTGGCCCATTCCAATCTTGAGGGTAGCCGTCATGCCAAACGCTGGCAGGATGTGGAAGAGCTGCTGGATGCGGGAATCGATGTGTATACCGCGTTGAATGTGCAACATCTGGACAGCCTGAATGAGGTGGTGGGGGGCATTGTCGGGGTGCGGGTTCGGGAGACCGTTCCAGACCGGATATTTGATCGTGCGGCCGATGTGCTGCTGGTGGATCTGCCCCCGGATGATCTGTTGGCTCGCTTGAATGCCGGCAAAGTGTATCTGGCGGACTCGGTGGCCCAGGCGCGTCAACACTTCTTTCGTCGGGGCAATCTGATTGCCTTGCGTGAACTGGCCTTGCGTCGCGTGGCGGACCGGGTCAATGCCGATGTGCATGTCTACCGAATCTCCCATGCCATACGAACCGTCTGGCCTACTCGTGAACTGTTAATGGTGTGCGTCAGTGCGGACAGTGCCCAGGAAGCGCTGATTCGGGAGGGGGCGCGGCTGGCCCAGCAATGGCAAACGCCCTGGATCGTGCTGCATGTGGACACGCCATCGGAAAGCGGTCAGATCAAGGCGCAGGAAGCGCTGGTGCGCCTGGCGGCCAGTGCGCAGCATGCCGGCGCTGAGTTTGCCAATATTGCCGGTCAGGATGTGGCTCATACCGCCCTGGCCTACGCACGGCAACGCAATGCCACCAAGTTGATTCTGGGTAACTCCTCGGCACGTTCGCGCTGGCCCTGGCGGCCTGCCTTGTCGGAGCGGCTGGCGCGTAGCAACCCCGAGATTGGCCTGCTGCTCGTGCGTGTGGATACGGTTCAGCGACCTATCCGCCCCCTTGAGCTGCTGGAGACCCCCATGGCGCAGGGCAAAGCCCTGTCGATTGCCTCCATCATCTGTGTGGTGACGACCTTGCTGGCGGAGCAGTTGTTGCCGTTTTTTGAACTCTCCAATGTGATCATGCTGTTTTTGATCACGGTGGTCTTTACCGCCTTGCGCTTGGGACGGTTGGCCGGTGTGTGGGCCTCGCTGTTGTCGGTGGCCTTCTTTGATTTTTTCTTTGTGGAACCCCGCTATTCGTTTTCGGTTACGGATACCCAGTATGTTTTCACGTTTGGTGTGATGTTGGTGGTGGCCTTGATTATTGGTCAGCTGGCAGCCCGTTTGCAGGCCGAGGCACGAGCGGCGCGCGATGGCGAGCGCCGGGCGGCCGCGTTGACGCGTGTCAGTCGGGATCTGGCCGGGGCGCTGGCATTGGAGCAGGTGCTGGCCGTGTGCCGCGATACCCTGGAGCCTTTGTTTGAGATGCCGATGGTGCTGGTTGTGCCGGATCAGCATAATCAGCTGGTCGCAACTCGCCATACGAGCTTTGTGGAGCTTTCAGTCGCGCAATGGGTGTTCGACCACATGGAAGCGGCGGGCAAGGGAACTGAAACCCTGAATGGGGCCAGTGCCTTGTACTTGCCCTTGAAAGGCCCGATGGCCCCGCGTGGTGTGCTAGTGGTACAGTCTGGCGCGGCAGCTTCGTTACGAACACCCGATGGGCGGCGCTTGCTGGATGCGTGCTGCTTTATATTGGCGCAAGCTCTTGAACGCATTCACTATGTGGCCATCGCCCAAGACACGGTGCTGCGCATGGAGGGGGAGAAAATGCGCAATACCTTGCTGTCGGCCGTCTCGCATGATTTACGTACGCCCTTGACTGTGATCCGGGGTCTGGCTGAAACCCTGGAGCAACCCAAGGGCCTGGGTGAAACAGAACAGCGCGATATTGCGAGGGCCATACGTGTGGAGTCTGATGAGTTGCGTCGTCAGGTGTCCAACTTGCTGGACCTGGCCCGTATGCAAAATGAAGGAGTCAAACTGCACAAGGAGTGGCATGCCTTGGGCGATATTGTGGGGATTGCGCTTGCCCGTTGCGCGGCCGCCTTGCAGCCTCGTCAGGTCGTGACCGAGTTCGCTGCGGACCTGCCGTTAGTCGAAGTCGATGGTGTCATGTTGGAGAGGGTAGTGACGAATCTGCTGGATAATGCCGCCAAGTACACGCCCGATACCAGCACGATCTGGCTGAGGGGGGTGTGGGCGGGTCAGTCCATGTATTTGCTGATCAGCGATGATGGTCCCGGTTTGCCACCAGGGGATCCCGAGCGATTGTTTGATACTTTCACACGGGGACAGAAAGAATCCTCCGTGGCGGGGGTGGGCTTGGGGCTGGGACTGTGTCGAACGATTATTGCTGCACATGGTGGTACGATCAGCGCCAGGCCGCGCTTGCCGCAGGGGGTGGTCTTTGAGATTCGCCTGCCCTGGAAAGCGGCCCCCCGTATGGAGAGTGACGAGCTACCGACATGAACAAAGCCCAGATACTGATCGTGGAGGATGAATCCAATATCCGTCGTTTCGTACGGATTGCCCTGGAGCAGGAGGGCATGGCCGTGATCGAAGCCAGCACCTTGGCGCAAGCGCGTATGGACGCGGCAACCCGTCGTCCCGACTTGATGATTGTGGATTTGGGTCTGCCAGACGGAGACGGCAAGGACTTGATTCGCGATCTGCGCGGCTGGGTCTATTCTCCGATTCTGGTCCTGTCTGCCCGGGATCGAGAAGAAGAGAAGGTGGCGGCCCTGAATGCCGGCGCGGATGACTATCTGGCCAAACCCTTTGGCGTGCCGGAGCTGTTGGCCCGTATACGCGCTTTGTTGCGGCGCTCCCAATTGGTGCCAAACGTGCAGGTAGCCTCGTCGCGGGTCCGCTTTGGAGGGGTGCAGGTCGATCTGGCGTCTCATGAGGTGACGCGGGATGGGCAGGCCGTGCATTTGACGCCTATTGAGTTTCGTCTCCTGACGGCCCTGATTCGGGGGCATGGCAAGGTATTGACGCATCAACATTTGTTGCACGAAACCTGGGGGCCTGCTTACTCAGACCGGCCGCATTATCTGCGGGTGTACATGATGCAGTTGCGGCAAAAGCTGGAGCAGGATGCCGCACAGCCCAAGTATCTGCGGACGGAACTGCAGGTGGGGTATCGCTTGGCGGGTCTGGACGTTCAGGCGTAAAAAGAAAAAGGGGATACAACGTATCCCCTTTTACATTGTTGAGCCGTTGGCGTGGCTCTGTGGTGTTCAGGCTTGCTGGCGTCCCAGAATCAGGAACTCCATCAATGCTTTCTGAACATGCAGGCGGTTTTCAGCTTCATCCCAGACCACACTTTGTGGGCCGTCGATGACTTCGCCGGTGACTTCCTCGCCGCGATGAGCGGGCAGGCAATGCATAAAGAGGGCGCTCGGGTCCGCTACATCCATCATCTCCTGATCCACACACCAGTCTGCAAAGGCTTTGCGACGCTCTTCGTTCTCGTCTTCGTAACCCATGCTGGTCCACACGTCCGTGGTAACCAGGTGCGCGCCCTTGCAGGCTTCCAAGGGATCGTCGAATTCGCGCAGAATGCTGGAGTCCGGGTTGCCGGTGCGATCCGACTCCAGGTGGTAGCCGTTAGGGGCCGACACATGCAGCGTGAAGCCCAGAATTTCTGCCGCTTGCAGCCAGGTATACGCCATATTGTTGGCGTCTCCGATCCAGGCCACGGTCTTGCCCTTGATATCGCCGCGATGCTCGATAAAGGTAAAGATGTCGGCCAGAATCTGGCAAGGGTGAAACTCGTTAGTCAGTCCATTGATGACCGGCACTCGCGAGTGGGAGGCAAAGCGTTCCAGGCGGGTCTGCTCGAAGGTGCGGATCATGACGATATCGACCATGCGCGAAACCACGCGTGCGGTATCTTCAATGGGTTCGGAGCGGCCCAGCTGCGAGTCAGTGGTGGTCAAATGAATGACCGAGCCGCCCAGTTGATACATGCCGGCTTCAAACGAGACACGGGTACGGGTGCTGGCTTTTTCAAAAACCATCGCCAAGGTGCGGTCGTGCAATGTGTGGTGCGGCTGATAGCGTTTGAACTTGTCTTTGATCAGGCGTGCGCGTTCCAGCACATATAAAATTTCGTCGTGAGAAAAGTCGCGAAATTGCAGAAAGTGCCGAAGCGGTCCTGCTTGCACGATGGCATCCATAAGAAAATCCTGCGGATAAAGAAAGCCATCTTAACCTGTCCGGCTATTTAGAGCAAAGTCGGGCCCTGACGGGGGCAGGACGGGGATGGGCGTTTGGATAAAAAGGGCCGGTCAAAGTAATGCTTGGCAATAAATTGTCAAGTGGCTAATTTATTGAATCCCGGGCTTTGCGCGGCTGCGATCGGATACAATGCGGAGCGACAAAGGAAAAAGTGCAGCCGACCTGTACTGCACGGTGAGCGATTAATTGTTATGACAGAGCCAGTGAAGCAACTTGTAATCCATGGTGTGACCCGGCAGGATCAGCGTTTTCGTCCCAGCGACTGGGCAGAACGCTTGGCCGGTGTAATGTCCCAGTTTCGCCCGGCTGGGGCGATGGGTGGCCATTTGACCTACTCGCCCTATGTGGTGCCGCGGCTGATTGACGGCGTGCGCTGCGTGGTGGTGGATGCTCGTCTGCGAGAGCTCGAGCCTTTGGCCTGGAAATTCGTCTGTGGCTTTGCGCAAGACAATAATTTGAAAATCAGCGGTATCGATCCCGAGAATATGGACCCTGTTGAGTCCTGATCCTGATTTTGCGCAGTCTGCTCAGTCGCCCCCGTTAAACGGCAGGCGACTTGTTTTTTTATAGTGTCAGCGGCGTCAGTACCTTGCCTGTTTTCTGAAACTGCAAGATGTTTTCCAGTGTCAGCGAGAGCATGGCTTCGCGTGTTTCCCGGGTGGCGCTGGCGGTGTGCGGCGCCAGGACAACCTGGTTCAGATCGCGCAAGGCCGCAGGAACCTGGGGTTCCTTTTCGAAGACATCCAGCCCTGCCGCGCCCAGTCGTCCCTGTTGCAAGGCGGCAATCAATGCCGTTTCATCGACGACACTGCCTCGGGCAATATTGACCAGAATCCCGTGCGGGCCCAGGGCGTTCAGGACGTCGACATTGATCAGTCCCCGTGTTTCATCACCGCCCACGGTGGCGATCACCAGGAAATCTGCCCAATAGGCCAGTTCGATCAGGGACGGTTCATAGTGCCAGGGCACATCGTGGCGCGGACGGCGGTTGTGATAGCGCAGCTCCATATCAAAGCCGCCGGCTCGGCGGGCAATAGTCTGTCCAATGCGGCCTAGCCCCACAATACCCAGTTTCTTGCCGCTCACTCGCGTGCCCAGCCCGAAGCCATTTGGTCGGTCCCAGTGGCCAGCGCGCACATAGCGATCGGATTCAGTGACGCGGCGAGCCGCGTCCAGCAGCAAGGCCCAGGCCATATCGGCCACGCAGTCGTTCAGAACGTCGGGGGTGGTGCTGACTTGAATCCCGCGCTGCCTGGCCGCCTGGACGTCGATAGAGTCGTAGCCTACCCCTACACTGCAAATTGCTTGCAACGCAGGCAGGCGCTCCATCAAGGAAGCGGGGGTGGCGGTGACAGCGCTGGTTAACAATACCTGGACGCGTGCAATCTGCTCGTCAGAGAGCTGATTCAGGTCTTGAAGGGAGATGCGCTCGAAATGACGGTCGATATCGTCAAAATAGGGGTGCTGGGCCAAAGATGCCAGTTGCAGCACGATGGGACGTGTCATGGGGACTCGCTCATGAAAACGCAAATCCATAACTTAGCATGATTGGCCTGCACGTTCAGGCAATGGTTTTGTGGCTAATAAAAAAGGGGTGCTAAGCACCCCTTTTTAACTGGTTTTTAGGCCAGGGCCGATTAAACCATTAAAAATCTTCAGCAATCAGGCCAGTGCCTTGATAGCAGCAGACAGGCGGCTCTTGTGGCGGGCAGCCTTGTTCTTGTGAATGATGTTCTTGTCGGCAACGCGATCAATGATGCTGGTCGCTTTGCGGAATACTTCGTTAGCAGCAGTTTTGTCGCCTGCTTCGATAGCCTGGCGAACGCGCTTGATAGCGGTACGCAGCATGGAACGGATGCTGGCGTTGTGTTTGTTGCGAGCCACTGCTTGGCGGGCGCGCTTGCGTGCTTGTGCGGTATTAGCCATTTTTAATAAAGCCTAAGTTTTAAAGTTTAATCGGCAAAGACAAATATTCTAGGATACTAAGTGCGCTTTGTAAAGTAAGAGGGCCGAATGCCCACGATAAACAACATACCGAAATAGGAAATGCCGCTGGCAGCCAACACCCCACTCAGGGCCAGTACACGCAGCCAGGGGCTTGCCCCCAGACTGATCCAGTCGATGTGGCGGTCTGCCAGCACGAGGATCGCGGCCAAGGCGAGCAAGGCCGGAATGATTCTCAGGAAAAAACGCAACCAGTCGGGATGGGGCTGGTAAATGCCGCGTTTGCGCAGCATCACCAGTAAGGTCAGGGCGTTGACGGTGGCCCCCAGTCCGATGGACAGCGCCAGTCCCGCATGGGCGAAGGCAGGTACCAGCACAAGATTGAAGAGCTGGGTAATGATGAGAACGGCAATGGCGATACGGACGGGAGTGCGGATATCCTGGCGAGCGTAAAAGCCGGGTGCCAGGATTTTGATGGCCAGCAGGCCGACCAGACCGACTGAATACGCTCCCACCGCCAGGCGGGTCTGAGCGACGTCGGCAGCGGCAAAGGCCCCGTAGTGAAACAGGGTGGCCACCAGACCATCCGAGAGCAAGGCCATGCCCAGTGCAGCAGGCAGACCCAGCAACAGGACCAGGCGCAGGCCCCAGTCAAGCAGGGCGCTGTAGTTCTTGTCATCCTGACCGGCATGGGCGGCAGACAGCTTGGGCAACAGGACGGTACCCAGCGCCACCCCGAGCAGTGCGGTGGGAAACTCCATCAGGCGATCGGCAAAGGATAGCCAGGTGACGCTGCCCGACTGCAGCCAGGTAGCAATATTGGTATTGATCAGCAAGGATATCTGCGCCACAGATACCCCCAGGATGGCGGGCAGCATCTGTTTGAGAATGCGTTGCACGATGGGGTCGCGGCGTGCTTCTCCCAGCCGTAGCGAAAATCGTGGCAGTAGTCCCAGGCGAGCCAGGGCGGCCCACTGCACCAGCAGTTGGGCCAGACCACCGGCCATCACCCCGATAGCCAGGGCATAAATGGGGGTTTCCATGTGTTGGGCCAGAAACAGACTGGCGCCAATCATGGACAGATTCAGCAAGATAGGCGTGAAGGCAGGAATCGCAAAGCGACTCCAGGTATTGAGTACGGCAGAAGCAAACGCCACCAGTGACATACAGATGATGTAGGGGAACATCAAGCGGGTCATGGTGATGGCGGCGCCAAATTCGGTGTGCCGCTCGGGCGAGGTCAAGCCACTGGCCATGGCGCTGACGACCCACGGCGCCGCCACTATACCGATGATGGTCACCAGCATTACGGCAAAGGTCAACAGCAGCGCAACGCGGTCCAGCAACTGCTGGACCTTGTCCTGCTCGTGCTCTTTACGTACCTGCCCCAGAATGGGAACGAAAGCCTGCGAAAACGCGCCTTCCGCAAACAAACGCCGCAGCAGGTTGGGAATGCGAAAGGCCACCCAGAACGCATCGGTAAGCGGGCCCGCCCCAAAGGCGCGGGCAATCAGAATATCGCGTGCCAGTCCGGTAATGCGCGAGAGCAGTGTCAGGCCACTAATCGTGGCCGCCGAGCGAAACAAACCCATTGGAGCCGATGCAGAAAGTTATTTTGGTGCCATACGAATGGCGCCATCCAGACGGATGGTCTCGCCATTGAGCATTTCATTATTGATGATGCTCTGCACCAGTTGGGAGAAATCTTCAGGGCGACCCAGACGTGATGGGAAAGGGATGCTGGCTGCCAGGGAGTCCTGAACTTCCTGGGGCATGGCAAACATCATGGGGGTGCCAAAGATGCCGGGAGCAATCGTCATGACACGAATACCGGTCTGGGCCAGATCGCGAGCCAGGGGCAGGGTCAAGCCCACGACGCCGGCTTTGGAGGCACCGTAAGCGGCTTGTCCGATCTGCCCGTCGTAGGCGGCAACCGAAGCCGTATTGATCAGCACGCCGCGCTCGCCCGAGGCTTCGGGGGTATTGCTGCTCATGGCAGCGGCGGCTAGACGACACATATTGAAGGTGCCGACCAGGTTGATCATGACGGTTTTCTGAAACAGCTCCAGCGTGTGTGGGCCATTACGTCCTACGGTGCGCGAGGCAGGGGCCACGCCAGCACAGTTGACCAAACCGAACAGGGGGCGGGCACTGTCCTGGCAAGCCAGATCCACGACGGCCTGGGCGTCTTGTTCCGAGGTGACGTCACAATGCAGGTAATCTTGGCCCAGCTCTTGGGCCAGCGCCTGCCCGGCTTCATCCTGAATGTCGGCAATCACCACACGCGCACCGTGTTCCACCAGCATGCGCACAGTGCCTGCGCCCAGACCGGATGCGCCGCCCGTCACGATAAAAGTCTTGTTATTGATTTGCATGAGCTTGTCTCCCTTGAATAATGAACAACCGGCCCTGGGGGCCGGTTGAATATTGGCTTAGCTTGCCAGGGCGTCCAGGATACGCTGGCGAATCTCATCGACGCTGCCCACGCCGGAAATCTTGCGATAGGCCGGAGCGTGTGGGTCGCCGGTGGCTGACCATTGCGAGTAGTAATCGACCAGAGGGCGGGTCTGCTCGCGATAGACAGACAAGCGGTGGCGGACGGTTTCCTCACGATCATCGTCGCGCTGAAGCAAGGGTTCACCGGTCACATCGTCCACGCCGGGGGTCTTGGGCGGATTGAAGGTGACGTGGTAGCTACGACCGCTGGCTGCATGGATGCGGCGGCCACTCATGCGTTCGATAATGCTCTCTTCGGGCACGTCGATCTCGATCACGAAGTCCAGTTTGACCTGGGCATCTTTCAAGGCGTCGGCCTGGGGGATCGTGCGAGGGAAACCATCAAACAGGTAGCCGGGCTCACAGTCTGCTTCTTTCAGACGGTCGCGAACCAGCCCGATGATGATGTCATCGGAGACCAGGCCGCCGGCGTCCATGATTTTTTTGGCTTCTACACCCAGCGGGGATTGGGCTTTGACAGCGGCACGCAACATATCGCCCGTGGAAATTTGTGGAATACCAAATTTCTCGGTAATGAAAGCAGCTTGAGTGCCTTTGCCGGCACCAGGGGGCCCGAGCAGTATGAGTCGCATGAATTCCTCCAGGAAATGCGTCGATCCGATTCTCGCTTGATGATGCGTTGCAGCATATTTAGCGCATTTTTTATTCGGAAAGCGCAGAAAAAAGATCTTTTATAACCGATTTGCGAAGTGAGCGCGTACTCTTTCCAGGTCTTGCTCGGTGTCCACGCCTGCAGCAGGAATCTCCCGAAGGCGGTGAACCATAATCTGGAAGCCATTTTCCAGGGCTCTGAGCTGCTCCAGAGACTCAAAATGCTCCAGCGGCCCACGCGGCAACTGGGCGTATTGCTGCAAGAAGCGATTTCGGTAGGCGTACAGGCCGATATGGTGCAATGCGGGAAGCTCGTCGGCCAATATCCGGTCTCCCTGGGCCAGGGCATCACGCGCCCAGGGAATGGGGGCGCGAGAGAAATACAGAGCGCGGTCGTTGAGGTCGCACACGACTTTGACGGCATTGGGATTGAACAGCGTCTCGGCGTTGGTGATCGGAGCCGCCAAGGTGGCAATGTCAGCCTGTCCGCTGCGGGCCAGAAGCTGGGCAGCCGCATTGATATGCTCAGGCTGGATCAGTGGTTCATCCCCTTGCACATTGACCACGATTTCGTCTTCGGCCAGGTCCAGCAGTCTTGCCGCCTGGGCCAGTCTGTCGGTGCCAGTGGGGTGTTCGGCATCGGTCAGCAGGGCATGGAAACCATGGGCCTGAACCGCCTCCAGCACCTGCGGCGAGTCGGTCGCGACCCAGACTTGACGCGCCGCGCTTTGCGCTGCCTGTTGAGCACAACGCACGATCATGGGTTGGCCTGCAATATCGGCCAGCGGTTTGTTGGGCAGGCGGGTTGAGCCCAGGCGGGCCGGGATGATGACGGAAAAGGTCATATCAGCGGCTGGCAGGTACCTGCGCGTCTAGTTGACGAGCTTCGTTGATCAGCATGGTGGGAATGCCGTCCACAATGGGGAAGGCCAGTTTGTCGGCCTTGCAGACCAGTTCTTGCTGTTCGCGGTCGTGGCGCAGCGGGCCTTTGCACAAGGGGCAGACCAGCACTTCGAGTAGGCGAGCTTCCATTATTGAACTCCGGGTAATGAGGGTGAGGTTGAGCGCCGTTCGCGCAGCAGGCTATCCAGTTCAGCAATCCAGTCTGGGCGTGAGAACACGGGCTGGACATCGACAACCCACAGCCGTGGGTCATTCAGGTGCTGGCATTTTACGGCGTCTTTGCGCGTAATGAGTACTGGCCCTTCATGCAGGCCCTGAAAGTCCTGTGCTTGCAAGGCGGCATGGTCGGGCAGGGGGAAAGTCCGGCTTAATTGCAGACCACAGGCGCGCAGCATGGTGAAAAAGCGGGCAGGCTGGCCGATCGCTGCCAGCGCTTGCAGATCCTGATGGCGGTACTCTGTTAGCCAGGCGGCCCAGTCCATGCGACGACCTGAGGCGAGATGCTCCACTTGATAGGGACGCAGGCTCATGGTCAGGGACCGGCCTGACTCAGGAGCTTGAGGCATAGCGGGCGGGGGCTGGTCGGCCACAACCTGGCTGATCAGCCAGTCTGCCTGGTGCAGACGCTCGGGGCCTTCGCGCAGAGGGCCGGCCGGTAGCAGCAAGCCGTTCCCGACACCGCGAGCATCCTGGACCACGACTTCCATATCGCGTTGCAGGGCCAGATGTTGCAGGCCGTCGTCCGAAATAATCAGATCGACGGCAGGGAAAGTCTGGAGCAAAGCCTGGGTGGCCAGAGCGCGGCGAGGATGAACGGCGATCGGTGCCTGGGTCTGGGTGGCGAGCAGAGCCGGTTCGTCACCAAATTGCGTTGCGGCTAATTGACCTTGACCAACGCGAGGGGCCGGGCCGATGTCTACGCCATACCCGCGGCTGACAATACCGGGTGTCCATCCCAAAGCGCGCAATTGTTCGGTCAGGGCCATTACGACGGGTGTCTTGCCAGCACCGCCCACGATGATATTACCCACGACTATCACCGGCACCGGACTGCGGTAAGAGGCGTGAGGATCGTTCTCATAACGCTGCCGCTTGCGTCGGACAAAAAAACCGGTCAAGACGGACAGTGGACGCATTAAAACGCTGAACCAGCCTTTCTTCTGCCACTGGCGATGCAGCCAGTTGGTCAGGCGCACGCGCACACTCATGGCGCCTGGGTGGCAAAGTGAATACGGTGGATGCCCGCTTCACGAGCGGCCTCCATGGCCTGGACTACCGTAAAGTGCGGAGCCTGTGCATCGGCCAGAATCAGCAGACTGGTGTTTTGATCCATTTTCTCGCCCGTCAGGGCTTGGCGAAGTGGAGCGCCGCTACTGGCATCCAGCCACAGGCCGTTCAGGGCATACCGTCCGTCCTGGCTGATGGCCAGTAAAAGTTCGGCTTCCTGGGACACCTGGGCCTGAGCCTGGGGCAGGGAGACATCCAGTTGGCGGTAGCGAACAAACGTGCTGGTGGCGGCCAGAAAAATCAGCACCACCAGCAGGACATCAATCAGAGGCACCAGATTCAGCTCCAGGGTGTCTTGATCTTGTGCTCGGCGAAAGCGCATCAGCCAGCCCTCTGAATTAGCAGGCGGTTCAGTGCGCCAGCCTCACATTCCAGACAATGCAGCAGGTAGTCTGCACGGCTACGGAAGTAGCGATGAAAGATCATGGCTGGAACAGCAATCAGAATCCCTAAAGCGGTGTTGTAGAGCGCAACGGAGATGCCGCGAGCGATCAGACTGGGGTCGGCACCGCTGGGGTCGTAGGCGGCAAAAATGTCGATCATGCCGATCACGGTACCAAAAAGACCCAGCAACGGGGCGATCACGGCCAAGGTGCCCAGTGCCGGGATGTACTTGTTCAACTGGTAGCTGACCTCTCTGCCTTGCGCCTCGACCGCCGCCTCGCGCACAGCGGCAGGCTGATGCCGGTTGCTCAGCACAGTGGCCAGCACACGGCCCAAGGGGGAGTTGTCATACAGTCGGGCTAAGGACTCGTCCTGTATGCGGTTTTGGGCGGTCAGCTCAGTGATCTGGCGGGCCAGGCCGTCCGGTAAGATACGCTTGCTGCGCAGGGCCAGCAGGCGTTCCAGGATCAGTCCCAGGGCTAGAATAGAGCAGGCCAGCAAGAACCAGACGGGCCAGCCGGCGGCATGGATCAAAGTAAGCACAGGTTGAGTTTCCGGTCGCGAAGTAAACCAGTGCTTATTGTAGAGCCCCCGTTTGGATTGCGGGAATGTTCCGGTGTGACCGGAGTACACTTTAGGATCTTTTCTTCCCCCGACGCAGGGACGCCGCTGATGTATGTGAAGTCATAGATGGAGTTCTAAAACTATCCACAAAAACTGTGGATAATTCTGTGTATAAAATGTCCCATAGTGGCTCGGGCGGTGGTTTAGAGGTTCCCTGGCTAATTTTCGACCATCTGTATGTTTTCTCAAATGCCTTTTGTTTTCAATGACTTATTGGGTTTCCATAAAGTTTCGCATCAAGTGTTGAACGGAAGCTATTGTCTTGGCGTCTATTTGACAAACACATGACAGTTGTGGATACGAATCGGTGGAAAAGTGGTTTGGGGCGAAACAAAAATAAAGAATATGATGCATTATCAAGAATCTAGAGCGCCTGTCGTGTGGACTGTGGCACAGTTGAACCGCCGCGTCAGTCAACTGCTCGATGAGCATATGCCAGTGGTGTGGGTTAGTGGCGAAGTGTCCAACTTTACTCAGGCTGCTTCCGGACACTGGTACTTCTCCATCAAGGACGACAAGGCCGCCGTGCGTGCAGTGATGTTTCGGGGGCGGGCCCAGGCTGTGGGTTTTGTGCCGCGGGCGGGTGAACGGTTCGAGTTTCGTTGCTCAGTCACCTTGTATGAGGCACGTGGGGACTTTCAGGTTCAGGTCGAGGGGATGCGGCGCGCCGGCTTGGGTGACTTGCATGAGGCGTTCTTGCGTCTGAAAAGCCAATTGCAAAGTGAGGGGCTGTTTGAGCCGGAGCGCAAGCGCCCGATCGCCAGCTTGCCGCGCAGCATCGGCATCATCACCTCACTGGCGGCTGCCGCGCTGCGGGATGTATTAACCGCGCTGGAGCGACGCGCTCCGCATGTACGCATTATTATTTACCCGGCGCCCGTACAGGGTGCTGACGCGCCCGGCCGGTTGCGGCAGGCGCTGGAAACGGCCATTGAGCGCTCCGAGGTTGATACGCTGCTATTGGTGCGAGGTGGTGGCAGCCTGGAGGATCTTTGGGCGTTTAACGATGAGGGGCTGGCGCGTTTGATTGCTGCCAGTCCCATCCCTGTGATTAGCGGGGTGGGGCACGAGACAGACTTTACGATTGCTGATTTTGTGGCGGACCTGCGCGCGCCCACCCCGACGGCCGCGGCTGAGCTGGCCTGTCTGGGTCGCGATCAACTGCTCGAGCAGATGTTCGCCCGCCTGGGGGCCTTAAGTCATGGCGTGCAGCGTCACCTGGATCGTGCCTCTTTGCGCCTGGATCGCGCCGTTGCCAAGCTGGTCTCTCCGCATCAGCGGCTGGTTCAACAGCAACAGCGGCTGGATCACTTGACACAAAGGCTGCAGCGAGTGGCCCGAGGAGCTCCCGAGGCGGCGGCGTTGCGTCTGGCTACGCTTAAGGCGCGGCTGGTGCGCAGCATTCCTCAGGTAGCTGTACGAGAGCAAAGTCTGAACTTGCTTTTCCAGCGGCTGGAAAAAAGCCTGGCTCATGCCCTGATTCTGCGTCGCCAGCGTCTGGCGGCGGCCCAGCAAACGCTTCAGGCCTTGTCGCCTCGCCTTATCATCAATCGTGGATATGCCATAGTCAGGGATAGCGAGGGGAAAGTTGTAAAAAATGCGTTAGACTTAAAGATTGGTGAACGACTCGATGTCGAGTTGAGTCGCGGTCATGTGACGGTGGATGTGGTGCGCACGCACGATCTGCTTTAGGCTGCGTCGTCCTTGTTGGATACCAAACACGGTTTTTTTTTTAGAAGGAATTGAAATGGCATTCACTCTTCCAGCTCTTCCATACGAACTCAACGCCCTTGAGCCACACATCTCCAAAGAAACCTTGGAGTATCACTACGGTAAGCATCATCAGGCTTACGTCACCAACCTGAACAATCTGGTTGCTGGCACCGAATTCGAAAATGCTTCCCTGGAAGATGTGGTCAAGAAATCCTCCGGTGGCGTGTTCAACAACGCTGCTCAGGTCTGGAACCACACTTTCTACTGGAACAGCCTGGCTCCCAATGGCGGCGGCGCTCCTACCGGCAAGCTGGCTGACGCCATCAATGCAAAATGGGGCAGCTTCGATGCCTTCAAAGAAGCCTTTACCAAGTCTGCTGTTGGCAACTTCGGTTCGGGCTGGACCTGGTTGGTCAAAAAGGCCGACGGTTCCCTGGATATCGTCAACACCAGCAACGCTGGCACGACCCTGACCTCCGATGATGTTGCCTTGATCACCTGTGACGTCTGGGAACACGCTTACTACATCGACTACCGCAACGCCCGTCCCAAGTACCTGGAAATTTTCTGGAACCTGGTGAACTGGGATTTTGCGGCCAAGAACCTGGGCTAAACGCTTTAGGGAAGGGCAGTGCTCATCAGAGGACTGCCCACTAATAAAAAAACCGCCAAGCGCATGCTGGCGGTTTTTTTTGGCCTTGAGACTGCTCAGGAAAGCGCGGCTTGAGCCTGGCAGGGGTCTGCTGGTTTTTACATCTGTGATTGCTGATAATTTTCCAGGCCGACTTTCTCTATCAAGCCCAATTGTTTTTCCAGCCAATAGGCGTGGTCTTCTTCTGTGTCACGCAGTTGAGCCAGAATGATGTCGCGCGTCACGAAGTCGCTGGCGGATTCGGCCAGTTCAATCCCTTTGCGCAATGCGGCACGCACTTCGTATTCCAGATCCAGGTCTTTGCGCAGCATGCTCACTACGTCATGCCCGGGCTCAAACGCGGTAGGTCGCATGTCAGGAATGCCGTCGAGCATCAGAATCCGGCGGATCAGGGCGTCGGCATGCTGGGTTTCTTCTTCCATTTCATGGTTCATTCGCTCGTAGAGCCGGGTAAAGCCCAGATGTTCATAAAACCGGGAATGGATAAAGTATTGGTCGCGTGCTGCCAGTTCGCCGCGTAGCAATTGATTCAAATAATTGATGACTTCGGGGTTGCCTAGCATGATGATGAGCCTGTAGGGGGTGTCGACGTGGCAAGTATGCCATGCGCAACGAAATTGCGGGACGTGTGCCGGGGCCGCGGAGCAAGGTGACCAGACAGCCTGTCACGGGGTCTTGTGGCGGGTCGGTCTGGCAAGGGGGCGTAGTTTGCTGGTCTGGGCATCGGAAGTCACTCTGTTAAAATGACCACGGTGTGGACAGCCGCAGGGACGGGGAAAATACCCGTGATGCTCAGGCGCTACTATCAAAACAGTAGATTTGGAGCGTTCTGTAGAGGGCGCTCGCCTCATTTTATTCCAGTTATCAGGGTGATTTTCATGACTCAGGACGCCTTTATTTGTGACGCAATTCGTACGCCTTTCGGACGTTATGGTGGTTCGCTGTCCGCTGTGAGGGCGGATGACCTGGGCGCAGTGCCCATCGCAGCCCTGATGAAGCGCAATCCGCAAGTCGATTGGAGCAAGCTCGATGACGTGATGTACGGTTGCGCCAATCAAGCCGGTGAAGACAATCGTAACGTTGCGCGCATGTCTGCGCTGTTGGCTGGTTTGCCCGTGGACGTGCCCGGTGTGACCCTGAACCGTCTGTGTGGCTCGGGCCTGGACGCGATTGGTTCGGCCGCTCGCGCGATTCGCGCCGGCGATGCTTCCTTCATCCTGGCCGGTGGTGTGGAAAGCATGAGCCGTGCTCCCTTCGTCGTGGGCAAGGCGGAAACAGCTTTTTCCCGCAGCGCAGGAATGTACGACACCACGATCGGCTGGCGTTTCATCAACAAGGCCATGAAAGAGCAGTACGGGGTGGATTCCATGCCCGAAACGGCTGAGAATGTGGCGCAGCAGTTCAACGTGTCGCGTGAAGACCAGGACCTGTTTGCGCTCAACAGTCAGTTGCGTGCGGCCGCTGCTCAGGAGGCCGGCATTCTGGCTGAGGAAATTACGCCTGTAATTATTCCGCAGCGCAAAGGCGATGCCATTGTGGTGGACAAGGATGAGCATCCCCGTGCTACGACGCTGGAGTCTCTGGCTCGTTTGAAACCTGTCGTGCGTGCCGATGGTACCGTCACCGCTGGCAATGCGTCTGGGGTGAACGATGGGGCCTGCGCACTGTTGGTTGCCAACAAGGCAAGCGTGCAGGCGCATGGTCTGACACCTCGGGCGCGTGTGGTGGCCATGGCGTTTGCCGGCGTGGAGCCCCGCATCATGGGTATTGGCCCCGCTCCTGCCAGCCAGAAAGTCCTGGCCCTGGCCGGACTGACCTTGGATCAAATGGATGTGATTGAATTGAACGAGGCCTTTGCCGCGCAGGGTCTGGCGGTCACGCGCATGCTGGGCCTGGCCGACAATGATCCGCGCGTGAACCCGAATGGGGGCGCAATTGCGTTGGGCCACCCGCTGGGTGCCAGTGGCGCGCGTTTGGCGATTGCAGCTATCAATCAACTGCATCGTACTGGTGGCCGCTACGCCCTGTGCACCATGTGTATTGGCGTCGGTCAGGGCGTGGCTTTGATTCTTGAGCGCGTCTAAGCTAGGGTTTTAGAGCAGGCAGGCCGGTGATCTTCTCACCGGCCTTTTTATTGGCCTGCTTAAACCAGCCCTGCTCCATCTCCAGGGCGTAGCGTACGGGTTGCACCGGGCAGTGGGATTGAAGATCAAAGGGTTGCATGGCCTCGATATTGCTAATGGTGCCGTCATCCGTAATGAAGGCAATATCCAGCGGCAAAGGCGTATTCTTCATCCAGAAGCAAGGCATTCCGGTTTGTTCGAATACAAATAACATGCCGTGATCGGGGGGCAGGCTTTCTCGATGCATCAAACCTTGTGCACGCGTCTCATCGCGATCAGCCACTTCGGCCTGGATCTGTTTGGAACCCAGTTTCAGTGTCAGGGTGGGAAGAGTCTCATTTGCCAGGGCCGGGGCGCTGATGCAAAACGCGGCCAGAAGACAGGCAAAAAAAACAGGGCGCGCAGGCCCCGTAGTCGTCGTGCGATACTGCATGTGTGTTGCGAACCTGCTTTTGTTAGAATCGAGAGCGCAAGAAATCTTAAGGCGAAGTAATATTAAGTGCCTGCTTGCCTTTGGGGCCTTGGGCAACTTCATACAGAACTTTCTGGCCTTCTTTCAACGTCTTGAACCCGTTCATCTGAATGGATGAAAAATGAGCGAAGAGATCTTCGCCGCCGTTATCGGGTGTAATAAACCCAAAGCCTTTGGCGTCATTGAACCACTTAACGGTCCCGGATAGTTTTTGATTGTCTCCAGTGCCTGCGGTGGTGGTAGTTTCCGACATGCTTGCTGCCTCTCAACTTAGTGTATGGTTGATACTTTTTGCGGCCCCTCCCTGGGCCTGTGATCGCGGTACTCCATTTTTTTATGAAGTTGACACGATCAGTCGGATGATGCTGAATTTTGTTCCCCCCAGTCAACCTATGGAAAGCACCTAGTTCTGTATTATGGCCATTGAGATCGATAAGCAAGGCGCCACAACGGTAGAGCGCCAATCCGCGCGGCTTGCCCCACCACCCATGTATCAGGTCATCTTGCTCAATGATGACTACACGCCCATGGAGTTTGTGGTGAGTGTACTGGAGCGGGTGTTTGCCAAAACCCCGGAGCAGGCCGAACAGCTTATGCTTAAAGTACATTACGAAGGTCGGGCTGTCTGTGGGGTGTATCCGCGCGACATCGCGGCCACCAAGGTGGAAATTGTGCGACAACTGGCGCAGTCGCGACAGCACCCTTTGCAGTGCGTGATGGAACCGGTGCCTGATGCTTGACCATTTAATGGTTTACCGTATTGTTCAGATCAGGCAAATTAGTCATAGAATAGCCTTAACCCCTAGTTTTACTCTTGCCGTGTAGGAGGAAGCATGATCTCCGAAGAACTTGAAGTCAGTCTACACATGGCCTTTGTCGAGGCTCGTGCCGCGCGCCATGAATTCATCACGGTAGAGCATCTGCTGTTGTCCCTGCTCGATAACGCCTCCACACTGGAAGTGTTGAAAGCATGTGCTGCCGATATTGATGCACTGCGCCAGAACCTGCGTAAATTCATCAACGAAAATACGCCCACTTTTCCTGGCGAGGGCGAGGTCGACACCCAGCCCACGTTGGGCTTTCAGCGTGTGATTCAGCGTGCCATCATGCACGTATCGTCCAGTAACTCCGGTAAAAATGTGGTGTCTGGAGCGAATGTGCTGGTGGCGATGTATGGGGAAAAAGATTCGCACGCGGTGTATTACCTGCAGCAGCAAGGTGTCACGCGTCTGGATGTCGTCAATTTCCTCTCCCACGGCATTACCAAGGCCAATCCGGAGCCTGCCGCTCCCGAGCCACCCAAACCGGCCGCCGCTTCGGAAACCGATACTCGTTCGGATGCCCAGAAGTCGCCGCTGGATCTGTACGCCACCGACCTGAACACCGAAGCCAGCCTGGGTCGTATTGACCCTCTGATTGGCCGCGAGAAGGAAGTGGAGCGTGTCATCCAGGTGCTGTGCCGTCGCCGCAAGAATAATCCCTTGCTGGTGGGCGAGGCCGGCGTGGGCAAGACCGCAATTGCCGAAGGCCTGGCCTTGCGTATTCAGCGTGGCGATGTGCCGGACATTCTTAGCCAGGCACGTGTGTATGCGCTGGATATGGGTGCCTTGCTGGCTGGCACCAAGTACCGTGGCGACTTTGAGCAACGTCTGAAAGCCGTGCTCAAGCAGCTCAAGGAAACGGCCCAGTCCATTTTGTTTATCGACGAGATCCATACCTTGATCGGCGCTGGCTCGGCGTCGGGTGGTACGCTGGATGCGTCCAATCTGCTCAAGCCTGCCTTGTCTTCTGGTCAGCTCAAGTGTCTGGGGGCGACGACCTATTCGGAGTACCGCGGTATTTTCGAAAAAGACCACGCCCTGTCGCGTCGTTTTCAGAAAATCGATGTGGCCGAGCCGACGGTTGAGCAGACCATCCAGATTTTGCGTGGACTGAAAGCCAACTTCGAAGAGCATCACGGCGTGCGCTATTCGGCGGCCGCCCTGACTGCGGCTGCAGAGTTGTCTGCACGCTACATCAATGACCGCTTTTTGCCGGATAAGGCCATTGATGTGATCGACGAAGCCGGAGCCGCGCAGCGTTTGTTGCCGCGCTCCAAGCAGAAGAAAGTTATTGGCAAGGCCGATATCCAGGCAACGGTCTCGCGCATTGCCCGCATTCCGCCTCAGACCGTATCCAGCGACGATCGCAATAAGCTGGCAACCTTGGCGCGCGATCTGAAATCGGTGGTGTTCGGTCAGGACATGGCGATTGATGCCCTGGCTGCCGCCATCAAGATGGCCCGTTCTGGCCTGGGGTTACCCGACAAGCCTATCGGTTCCTTCCTGTTTTCCGGCCCGACCGGTGTGGGTAAGACTGAAGTGGCTCGTCAATTGGCCTTTGTGCTGGGCGTGGAGTTGCTGCGCTTTGACATGTCCGAGTACATGGAGCGTCACACCGTATCGCGTCTGATTGGTGCGCCTCCCGGCTATGTGGGGTTTGATCAGGGTGGTTTGCTGACTGAAGCGGTCACCAAGCAGCCCCACTGTGTGCTCTTGCTGGACGAAATCGAGAAAGCGCACCCGGATGTCTATAACATCCTGCTGCAGGTGATGGATCACGGTACGCTAACGGATAACAATGGCCGCAAGGCAGATTTCCGCAACGTTATCTTGATCATGACCACCAATGCGGGGGCCGAGGCCCTGAACAAGACCAGTATCGGGTTTACGCAGGCTCAGCGCTCGGGCGATGAAATGCAGGATATCAAGCGTCATTTCTCGCCAGAGTTCCGCAACCGTCTGGATGCCATTATTGGCTTTAAGCCATTGTCGCGCGATATCATCCTGCGCGTGGTGGACAAGTTCCTGATGCAACTGGAAAACCAGCTTCACGAGAAGCGGGTGGAAGTGACCTTCTCGGATGCCTTGCGCGATCATCTGGCTGCCAAGGGCTTTGATCCTGCCATGGGTGCTCGCCCCATGCATCGGCTTATTCAGGACACCATCCGTCGCGCCTTGGCTGACGAGCTCTTGTTTGGCCGTCTGGTGGATGGGGGACAGGTCGAGGTCGATCTGGACGAGAACGGTGAAGTGGTACTGGAATATCCTTCTTCAGGACCTGATGAGCCCGGCAGCAAGGCTTCTTCGCGTCCCGAGCCGGAATTAGTCGACTAAGCCGTGAGGGCATCGCGCCCCTTGATCGTCTGTACGCATTGTGACACCGTACACGAGCGAGTCCCCGTTCAAGGAGCGGGGCTCGCTCGTTGTGTACGTTGCGATACCGAACTGTACCGCCACAGCCGCTTTTCACCACGTGAATGGCAAGCGCTGGTTTTGGCAGTTTTCATTCTTTTTCTGATTGCCAACCTGTTTCCTGTCGTCCATCTGAGCATGGCGGGAAAAACGGTGGCTCTCACCTTTCCCAAGGCCTTGTTGCTGATCTGGCAGCAAGGGTATTGGGGCTTGTCCGTGATGGCCGGGCTGGTGGGGTTCTGGCTGCCCTTGTTCCAGTTGATCTTTCAATTTTGGGCCTTGGGTCTGATCGCCCGTGAAAAACCGTTGCCCGCGGATTTCGGAGTGGGGCTAAGAGCCTTGAGTCATCTTGAGCACTGGTCCATGACAGCCGTGTTGTTCCTGGGGCTAATCGTGGCTATCGTGAAGTTTGCCGGAATAGGGCATTTGACGGTGGCGCCGGGCTTGTATGCATTTTTTGCCCTGACCTTTTTGCTGACCGGCCTGAGCCGTATTACGGCAGGCCGACTTTGGCGTTGGGCCGAGGATCGTGATCTGGTTCCGATTGCAACCCGCCAGGACTTGAAAGCGTATCCGGCCTGGAGCGCCTGCACCCATTGCGGGTTTGTCCAGTCCAGCCAGAACTCACGTTGTGGCCGTTGTGCAGCGCCCGTTCACAAACGCAAACCCAATAGCCGTGCGCGGGTGGCGGCGCTGGTGCTGACGGCCTGTGTCTTTTACATTCCGGCCAACGTCCTGCCCGTCATGGAACTGCGCAGCATTATGGGCACGAGTGCCCACACTATTTTGGGTGGGGTGATCCAGCTTTGGCAATTGGGCTCCTGGGACTTGGCCCTGATTGTTTTTATTGCCAGTATTGTCGTTCCCATTACCAAGCTCTTGGCCCTGGTGATTCTGCTGATAGGACGGCGCTGGCGGGGCAATGAGGTGCAGCGGCAACGCAACCGCATTTACGATATGGTCGAGCTGATCGGGCAGTGGTCCATGCTGGACGTATTCGTCGTGGTGCTCATGGCAGCCTTGGCGAACTTTCCGGGCTTATCGCAGATCATTCCCGGCGCGGGGGCCTTGAGTTTTGGCATTGTTGTTGTCTTGACCATGCTGGCCGCGTTAAGTTATGACCCTCGCCAGGGCTGGGATCTGGACCCTCGAGAAGAGTTACTCATAGAACCGCGACCAAAGCCGTCTCCGCCTGGTACCCGGGCGACTTCCTGAAGGAAACAAGGTGCAAGAATCAAAAACACATCAGCCTGACGGCCAGACCGAGCCTGCACAACCTAAACTGATTCCCTCCAAGCAATCCCGATTCTCCTGGATCTGGATCTTGCCCATTGCTGCGGCGCTGGTCGGTGCCTCATTGGTGCTGCGTAACTGGATGCTGACCGGACCTCGCATCACGATCAGTTTTGACTCGGCCGAAGGGCTGGCCGTGGACCAGACCAAGCTGCGTTACCGCGAAGTGGATGTGGGGACAATCTCGGACATTCAGGTATCACCAGACCGAAAAGGGGTGCTGGTGACGGCGCAATTGGAGCGCGACGGCTCGGAGTTCATTACTCAGGAAGGAACACGCTTTTGGGTGGTGCGTCCTCGTTTGGGCTTGAGTGGCGTGTCGGGGTTGGGCACCTTGCTGTCTGGGGTATACATCGGTGTGGATGCCCCTTTTGCGGTCGACAAGAAGGCCGAGCAACTGGATTTTGTGGGTCTGGAAAGTCCGCCCGAGGTGACCAGTGGCCGGGCAGGAAAACGCTATGTGTTGACCGCGCCCGAACTGGGTTCGCTGGATTTGGGCTCACCGCTGTACTACAAGGGCATCCAGGTGGGGCAGGTCAGCAGCTATGAGCTGAATGAGGACGGCAATGGGGTGCGCATACAGGTATTCGTGGACGCTCCTAATGATAAGTTCGTGACGCAGGGATCACGCTTCTGGAATGTTAGCGGTGTCAATATGTCCTTGGATTCCACTGGCTTCAATGTGCGTACGCATTCGCTGGTTTCGGCGCTGGCCGGGGGCCTGGCGTTTGATCAGATGGAAGGCGAACCCTTGGAGGTGGCGAAGGCGGACACTCAATACGAGCTGTTTCCCACGCAGGAGCGCGCCATGGCCGAGCCTGATGGCCCGGCCGTCGAGCTGCGTTTCCATTTCCATCAGTCCGTGCGTGGCTTGGTGCCCGGCTCCAAGGTGGAGTTCCGGGGGCTGGAGCTGGGGCAGGTCTATGATGTGGATCTGGAGTTTGACTTTGAGCGCAAACGTTTCTTTGCCCTGGTGAAAGCGCGTATTTATCCGCAGCGCTTCGGTCATCTGTATGAACAGGTGGTGGAGAATCGTCCGGACGACAAGGACCCGGTCAGCGCCTTGTTCAAACCGATGGTTGAACGTGGTCTGCGTGCCCAATTGCGGCCGGCCAGCCTGATTACCGGCCAGCAATATATTGCTCTGGAGTTCTTTGACAAAGCGCCTGCCGCGGAATTGGATGACACCACCAAACCCCTTGTAGTACCCGTTATTGCTGGCGATTTTGATCGCCTGCAAGAGCAGGTCAGCGATATTGTCACCAAGATTGCGGCGGTTCCTTTTGACCAGATTGGCAAGAATCTGCAAAGCGGGTTGACCGAGCTGGGACAAGTGCTCAAGCAGTTGGACAAGACCACCGTACCGCAACTGAATGGAGCCCTTAAATCCATGGATGCGGCTGTCCAGAAGCTGGGTGCCATGCTCGATTCGGATTCCGCCTTCAATGCCTCTGTCGATCAAACGCTAAGTGAGCTCAAGCGCTCCTTGCGATCCTTGCGTGATTTAAGCGATACCTTGCAAAGCCAGCCCTCTGCCGTATTGCGAGGTCGTTCCCCTGACGTGTTGCCGGAGCCCGCGCCATGATGTCCCGTTTACTGATTCCTGTGGCGATTGCCAGTTTGCTCACCGCCTGTGCCTCGAGCACGCCAACTTATTACACCTTGCAGGCCCCAGAGGCAGTCCCGGCAGACAAGGCGGTTTCCGCACAGCCCTGGAAAGGGTTTCAGTTGCGACGCCTGGATGTACCGGCGCAGTTGGACCGTCGTTCTCTGGTGCTGACGCAAGCGGCAGGGGGGCAGGTCAAGCTGCTGAACGATAGCCAGTGGGCATCGCCTTTGCCCGATGAAATGTCCTTGGCGCTGGTGTCCGGTCTGCAAAATCGCCTGGGCGTGCCCCAGTTGGCCAGCGCAGCAACCAACACGCCCCGTTGGCAGATTGATGTCCTGGTTCAACGTTTTGATTCGGTGTATGGCGAGCGTGCCACCTTGGAACTGAGTTGGACCTTGACGCCCCTGGGTTTTGAGGCACCCATTCGGCAGTGCCGCTGGCTCGATTCCGAGCCTGCCACTGGCATTACTGAATTAGTGACGGCCCACCGTCAATTGCAGCAGCGTTGGGCAGATGCATTGGCGGCTCAGATGCAAGGTAAACCTATCCCGGTTAACCTGGGCAAGTCTATGCTGTGCGCCGCATAAGATAAAAGGTTAACCCGTTCTGTTGCGGGTTAACCTGAATACAGATTTAGGTTAACCGTCAGTATTATTTCGGCATATCGCAGTCAATACAGCGTAACCGGGATAAGAAGCATGGCCAGCACAACCTTAGGGATTAAAGTCGATATAGAGCTGCGCGAGCGTTTGCGGCGTGCGGCGGATCAATTGCAATGCACTCCGCATTGGCTGCATAAACAAGCGCTGCTGTCGTATATCGAAGGGATAGAACGAGGTGTGCTGCCCAGTGAGCTGGCTCTGTTAAGTGGGGGCGATGCGGAACTGGCCGAAGATGGCGTCGTCATGCCGGCCATTCCTTTCTATGGTTTTGCCCAAGATGTGCAACCCCAAAGTGTCCTGCGTGCCGCGATTACCGCGGCGTACCGCCGTCCTGAAACCGACTGCCTGCCCTTGCTGCTTAGCGCAGCGCGTTCATCGCAAAGTGCCCGCGCCCAGGAACTGGCAGCGCGTCTGGTCAAGGCGTTGCGTGCCAAGCGTCGTGGCGGCGGGGTCGAAGGTCTGATCCAGGAGTTCTCTCTGTCCAGTCAGGAAGGGGTGGCGCTGATGTGTCTGGCCGAAGCCCTGCTGCGCATCCCCGATCGTGCCACCCGTGACGCTCTGATTCGCGACAAGATCAGCCATGGCGATTGGCGTGCGCACGTTGGCGAGTCACCCTCCTTGTTTGTGAACGCCGCCACCTGGGGCTTGATGTTGACCGGCCGGCTGGTCAGCGTCAATAGCGAAAAGAACTTGTCCTCTGCGTTGACTCGCATGATCGGTAAAGGTGGCGAACCCCTGATTCGCAAAGGCGTGGACGTTGCCATGCGCATGATGGGCGAGCAGTTTGTGACTGGGCAAACCATTGCGTCGGCCCTGGCCAATAGTCGAAAGTTTGAGGAACAGGGTTTCCGGTATTCCTACGACATGCTGGGCGAGGCCGCCACCACGGCGGAGGACGCCCAGCGCTACTACCAGGCCTATGAGCAGGCGATCCACGCGATTGGCCGGGCCAGTCAGGGACGTGGGATTTACGAAGGGCCTGGTATTTCCATCAAGTTGTCAGCCTTGCATCCGCGTTATAGCCGGGCCCAGCGCGATCGTGTCATGCGCGAGCTCTATCCGCGCCTATTGTCCCTGGCGCAACTGGCTCATCACTACGATGTGGGTCTGAACATAGACGCGGAAGAGGCAGATCGTCTTGAAGTCTCTCTGGATTTGCTGGACAAGCTGTGTTTTGATCCTTCGCTGGCCGGTTGGAATGGCATTGGCTTTGTGGTGCAGGCTTATCAGAAGCGCGCACCTTTTGTGATTGATTACCTGATTGATCTGGCCCGTCGCAGTGGCCATCGCCTGATGCTGCGTCTGGTCAAAGGCGCTTACTGGGATTCGGAGATCAAGCGTGCCCAGGTCGATGGACTGGAAGATTATCCCGTTTACACGCGCAAGGTTCACACGGATGTGTCGTATCTGGCCTGCGCCCGCAAGCTTTTACAGGCCCCCGACGCTGTATACCCGCAGTTTGCAACGCACAATGCGCAAACGCTGGCGGCAATCTATGTGATGGCAGGCCAGAATTATTACACGGGTCAGTATGAGTTCCAGTGCCTGCACGGCATGGGTGAGGACTTGTATGAGGAAGTGGTTGGCCCGATCAAAGAGGGTAAGTTGAACCGTCCATGTCGTATTTACGCCCCGGTCGGCTCCCACGAAACCTTATTGGCCTATCTGGTGCGTCGTCTGCTGGAAAATGGCGCCAATACCTCCTTTGTGAACCAGATCGGCAACGCGGATGTGGATCTGGATAAACTGATTGCCGATCCCGTGGCCCAGGCCTTGAGCCTGCAACCATTGGGGCGCCCCCACGACAAGATTCCCCTGCCGCGCCAGCTTTACTGGAGTGCCGAGCAGCGCTTGAATTCGGCCGGTTTGGACCTGAGCAATGAGCATCGCCTGGGTTCGCTGGCTGCCACCTTGATGCAAACAGCTGCCTTGCCGCGCCAGGCTCAGCCTGTATTGGGTCAGGGCAATCCGGTCTGGGACGAAACCAAAGCGATATGGGTGCGCAATCCGGCCAATCATCAGGACGTGGTGGGGCAGGTCATGTATGCCACTTCGCAGGATGTGGAGCAGGCTCTGGAGGCTGCCAGTCATTATGCGCCGATCTGGCAGGCAACGCCGGTGCAGGAGCGCGCCGCCGCTTTGCAGCAGGCGGCTCAATTGCTGGAAGACAATATGCAGGATTTGATGGGCTTGCTGGTGCGTGAAGCCGGGAAGTCCTACGCCAATGCGATTGCCGAGGTGCGCGAAGCGGTAGATTTTCTGCGCTACTACGCCGGACAGGTGCTGCGTGACTTCGATAACGATGAGTATCGTCCTGTAGGCGTGGTGCTGTGCATCAGCCCCTGGAATTTCCCCTTGGCTATTTTTCTGGGGCAGGTATCGGCGGCCTTGGCCGCCGGTAACGTGGTTCTGGCCAAACCGGCCGAACAAACTTGCCTGATTGCGGCGGCGGCTGTAGAGCTGCTGCATAAGGCGGGGATTGCTCCCGGTGCCTTGCAGCTCTTGCCCGGTGATGGCCCATCCGTAGGTGCCCCATTGGCCGCCAGCGACAAGGTTAACGCTGTCATGTTTACAGGGTCGACAGCGGTAGCCCTGGGCTTGAATCGTCAATTAGCCCAGCGCCTGACGGCCGACGGGCGGGCAGTACCGCTGATTGCCGAAACCGGTGGCCTGAACGCTATGGTGGTCGACAGTTCTGCTCTGGCCGAGCAGGTTGTGTTTGATGTGCTGAATTCGGCCTTTGACTCGGCAGGCCAGCGTTGTTCGGCTTTACGCTTGTTGTGTATTCAGGAAGATGTGGCCGACCGCGTGCTGAACATGCTCAACGGGGCCATGCAGGAACTGAGCGTGGGCAATCCGGATCTGCTCAGTACCGACGTAGGCCCCGTCATTGACGAGGAGGCCCGTGCCGGTATCGAAGAGCACATTACGGCGATGCGTGAAGCAGGCTTCCGTGTTACCCAAAGCGAGCAAAGCCGCAGCCTGACCGGTACCTTTGTATTGCCGACGATTATCGAGATTGAGCAGGTCAAGGATCTGGAGCGCGAAATCTTTGGCCCGGTACTGCATGTGATGCGCTTTAAGCGTAGCGAGCTGGATGGCCTGATCGACCAGATCAACGAGCGTGGTTACGGCCTGACTTTTGGTGTTCACACCCGGCTGGACGAAACCGTAGAGCGCGTAGTCTCACGCATTCGGGCGGGTAATGTGTATGTGAACCGCAATATGGTGGGGGCGGTGGTCGGCGTGCAGCCCTTTGGTGGCGAAGGCTTGTCCGGTACCGGCCCCAAAGCGGGTGGCCCTTTGTATCTGCGCCGTCTGCTCAGTCGCTGTCCCCAAAACCTGCCTTTGCAGAGCTGGCAGCAGCACGGTATGGTCTTGCCCGGTCCCACCGGCGAATCCAATCTGTACCAGCTCCACCCGCGTGGGCGTGTGCTGTGCATGCCTGTGAGTGCGCAGGGCTGGCAGGCGCAGCGTGAGGCTTGCACTCGCAGTGGTAATCAGCCCGTCTTGCTGGATCGTCTGGGTCTGGGAGCGTGGCAGGATGCGCCTGCCGAACAAATTGCCATGTCCGATTTGGGTGAGGCAGATTATGATGCTGTTTTATTTGAAGGCGACAGTGACGAACTTCGACAGGTACTGGGTTACGTGGCTGAGCGCCCCGGCCCGATTGTCGGGGTTCAGGGCTTGTTGACACAGGAATTGGAGGGGGGCGCAACCTACGTGGTCGAGCGTTTGCTGCGTGAAGTCTCAGTCAGTACCAATACAGCGGCAGCTGGGGGTAATGCCAGTTTGATGATGGTTGGTTGATCTGGCAGGCACCTGTTTTTATACACACGTTTGGTCGCACATTTCACCTGGAGCGGCGGCCCTGCGTTCTTTCTCACGGCACGGGCCCACTTGTAGTGCGGCTATATTAAAAAACGAAGGAGAACAATATGCAGTCCATCATGAGCTTTAAATTGGCCTTGGTATCGACAGCGGTTTTTGGGGCACTGGCAGCAGGTCCGGCGTTGGCCGCTGACAAGGTCATCAAGCTGGGTTTTGCCGCCCCCTTGACGGGCCCTCAGGCGCACTACGGTGAAGACATGCGCAATGGCCTGGTGCTGGCGCTGGAAGAGGCCAATGCCCAAAACATTGAAATTGATGGCGCGACCGCCCGTTTCGAGTTGGTCGCCAAAGATGACCAGGCTGACCCGCGCACGGCAG
The DNA here is from genome assembly GCF_049932565.1 of Alcaligenes sp. HNGD-HTN06. Taxonomy (NCBI): domain Bacteria; kingdom Pseudomonadati; phylum Pseudomonadota; class Betaproteobacteria; order Burkholderiales; family Alcaligenaceae; genus Alcaligenes; species Alcaligenes sp. HNGD-HTN06. The sequence goes on from NZ_CP187782.1 coordinate 1,413,746, forward strand.
TTCAGGTCGCCCAGCAGATTGTGGACGAGGGTGTGGATGGCGTGTTGGGACACTTCAACTCGGGCACCACCATTCCTGCCTCGCGTGTGTACAACGACGCGGGTATCCCCCAGATCGCCATGGCCACCTCGCCCGAGTACACCCAGCAGGGTTACGACAATACCTTCCGCATGATGACCAGCGACACTCAGCAGGGCGCTGCCGTGGGTCAGTTCATCGTCAAGGATCTGGCCGCCAAGAAAGTGGCCCTGATCGACGACCGTACCGCGTATGGCCAGGGTCTGACGGATCAGGTGGCCCGTGCCGTGGAAAAAGCAGGTGGTCAGATTGTGGCGCGTGAGTACACCACGGACAAAGCCAACGACTTTACCTCCATTCTGACCAACATCAAGTCCAAGCAGCCTGACGCCATCTTCTTTGGTGGTTTGGATGCGCAGTCCGGCCCCATGAAGCGTCAGATGCAAACGCTGGATATCAAAGCGCCACTGGTATCCGGTGAAATGACCCGCAGTGACACCTTCTTGCGTCTGGCAGGCGGGGCGGCCAACGGGACCTACGCCTCTCTGGCTGGTGTGCCTTTGTCCACCATGGCTGCTGGCGAGAAGTTTGCCAAGGACTATCAGGCGCGCTTCAAGGCAGAGCCGGGTGTCTACGCGCCTTACGCGTATGACGGTGCCTGGAACATGATTACGGCCATGAAAGAAGCCGGTTCGTCCAAGGCTGAAGACTATCTGCCCAAGCTGGCTGCTCTGAAACGGAATGGTGCGACCAGCAATAACATCGCCTACGACCAGAACGGTGATCTGAAAGAAATTGCCGTCACCATCTACGAGGTCAAAGATGGCCAGTGGACGATGGTGAAAACCATGGTCAGCCAGGCGAACTAAGCCTTTCTGAGCCTGCAGTTTGAGCCCCTCGGGGCTCATCTTTACCGTGGCCTGTGTCTGGCAGGCCCACGCTCCCTGTTCTATCGTCATGCGCCGGGGCAGGGGGCAATGACCACGAGTCCCAATCTATGGAAATCCTGATACAACAACTAATAAATGGCCTGACCGTGGGCAGTGTCTACGCCCTGGTGGCGCTCGGCTACACCATGGTGTACGGAATTATTGGCCTGATAAATTTTGCGCATGGTGACGTCGTCATGGTTGGGGCGATGCTGGCCACGACAGTGGTGTTATCGCTGGTAGGCGCAGACCCGGCAGGCTTGTCTGCCTGGCTGATGGTCGGCTTGGCTTTGTTGGCCGCCATCCCTGTTTGCATGGGCATAGGCTGGACCGCCGAACGTTATGCCTATCGGCCCTTGCGTCGTGCGCCTCGTTTGGCGGCGCTGATTACCGCCATTGGTGTGTCCTTTATTGTGCAGAACTTGGCCATGATGATCTGGGGCCGCAATTATTTGAGTTTTCCGCACATTATTGAGCCCATGGTTTTCCAGGTGGGCGATGCGCGCATCAGCTTGCTGCAAATTCTGATTATTGTCGGTGCCGCCGCGATCATGTCCGGTCTGATGGTACTGGTGCATCGTACCCGTTTGGGCACTGCCATGCGCGCCACTGCCCAGAACCGGGAAGTGGCGGGCTTGATGGGGGTGAACATCAACACGGTGATTTCCGCCGCTTTTGTCATCGGTTCGGCCCTGGCTGCCGTGGCCGGTGTGATGATCGTCACTTATTACGGTGTAGCTCAATACACTATGGGCTTTATGCTGGGACTGAAAGCGTTTACCGCCGCCGTTCTGGGTGGCATTGGCAATTTGGGCGGCGCCATGCTGGGTGGCTTGCTGCTGGGCCTGATCGAAGCCTTGGGTGCCGGTTACATCGGTGACCTGACCAACGGCGTCTTTGGCAGCAACTATCAGGATGTGTTCTCGTTCATCGTGCTGATCCTGGTGCTGATTTTCCGTCCCTCGGGCCTGTTGGGTGAGCGTGTGGGAGATCGCGCATGAGTCTGAATCAAACATGGGGTGGATCGGGTTCGAAGCCGCGTCCTGCAACACCCGCCAAAGTCTGGGTCGGCGCGCTGCTGATCGGGGTGGTGCTGGCCATTTTGCCTTTTGTGTTGGGCATGGCCGGTCAGAGCTGGGTCCGTACCCTGAACTTTGCCTTGCTCTATGTGATGCTGGCACTGGGCCTGAACATCGTGGTGGGTTTTGCCGGCCTGCTGGATCTGGGCTATATCGCGTTCTATGCGGTAGGCGCCTATGTCTGGGCTATGTTGGCCTCGCCACATTTTGGATTGCATTTGCCCTTCTGGATGGTGTTGCCAGCCGGTATTGCCCTGGCAGCGGTATTTGGCGTTTTGCTGGGCTTTCCGGTGCTGCGCCTGCGTGGGGACTATCTGGCCATCGTGACTTTGGGGTTTGGTGAGATTATCCGCATCTTCATGAACAATCTGGATGCGCCCATCAACATCACCAACGGCCCGCAAGGGATCAATCGGGTCGATACCTTCAAGATTGGTGATTTCATCTTTGGTAAAGCGGAAACCCTGTTTGGCATACGGATAACCGGGCCGGAAAAGTACTATTACCTGCTTTTGCTGATCACCCTGCTGATTGTGTTCATCTGCGTGCGCTTGCAGCACTCCCGTATTGGGCGCGCCTGGGAAGCCATTCGTGAAGATGAAATTGCGGCCAAGGCTATGGGCATCAATACCCGTAACGTCAAACTGCTGGCTTTTGCCATGGGCGCAACCTTTGGTGGCGTGGCCGGCGGTCTGTTTGCTTCCATGCAAGGCTTCGTCAGCCCAGAGAGTTTCAGCCTGACCGAATCGATCGCCGTGCTGTGCATGGTTGTGTTGGGAGGGATGGGACATATCCCCGGAGTGATCGTGGGTGCCTTGCTGCTTTCCGTCTTCCCCGAGTTGCTGCGCTCCGTCGTGGTGCCCTTGCAGCAAAGCGTGTTTGGCGACGTGATTCTGGACCCGGACGGCATCCGTATGCTCCTGTTTGGTTTTGCTCTGGTACTGGTCATGATCTACCGCCCGGAAGGGCTATGGCCCTCCGCGGTGCGCCGTCGTGAGCGCAAAATGAAGCAGGTGCAAGCATGAGTGTGACCATGAACCAACACGTAAAAGAGGGCGAGGTGCTGTTGCAGGCAGAAGGCTTGTCCAAGCGCTTCGGCGGTTTGCAGGCCTTGTCCGATGTCAGTTTCAGCATTCGCAAAGGTGACATTTACGGTTTGATCGGCCCGAACGGCGCAGGTAAAACTACGCTGTTCAACGTGATGACGGGCCTGTATATCCCTGAGTCGGGCCGCTGCACCTTTGCGGGTCGTAACCTGACCGATTGCAAGCCTCATCAAATTGCTGAGTCCGGTTTTGCGCGTACTTTCCAAAACATTCGTTTGTTTGGCAGCTTGTCTGCCCTGGAAAACGTCATGATTGGTCGTCACGTCCGCACCCGCGCAGGCGTGCTGGGTGCGGTGCTGCGTAACCGCGCTACTCGTCAGGAAGAAGAGCAGATCGAGGCCCGTGCCTACGAGTTGCTGGATTACGTGGGCATCGCCCAGCACGCTAACGAGATTGCCCGGTCCTTGTCCTACGGTGACCAGCGCCGCCTGGAAATCGCCCGCGCCTTGGCAACCGATCCCATGTTGCTGGCCCTTGACGAACCGGCCGCTGGGATGAACCCGTCCGAGACCGTCGTCCTGCGCCAGCTGATTGAAAAAATCCGTGGTGACGGCATTACTGTCCTGCTGATCGAACACGATATGAAGCTGGTCATGGGCCTGTGTGACCGAGTCCTGGTGCTGGAATACGGCAAAGTATTGGCCGAAGGTAAACCTGCCGAAGTCCAGCATAACCCGCGTGTGATTGAAGCCTATCTGGGTGCGGGTGCTGCCAAAGAGCTGGGTATTACCGTTGAAGAGGAAAAGGCATGAGCACAGAACCGTTGATGCTGGATATTCGGGGCCTGGACGTGGCTTATGGTGGCATCCGGGCGGTACGCGGCCTGGACCTGCGAGTCGGGCAAGGCGAACTGGTTTGCCTGATTGGTGCTAACGGTGCTGGTAAAAGCACCACCTTGCGGGCTATTACCGGACTGGTTCCGGCGGCTGCCGGTCAGATTCAACACCAGGGCGAGAGCATAGTCGGCCTGCCATCACACCAGCTCGTGCGCCGTGGTGTGGTCATGGTGCCGGAAGGGCGGGGCATCTTTCCTCAACTGACGATCGAGGAAAACCTGGCCATGGGGGCATACACCCGCAAGGATCATCACGAAGTACGCCAGGATATCGAACGTATCTACACCCTGTTTCCGCGACTGGCTGAGCGTAAAAAACAATCGGCCGGGACGTTGTCCGGTGGGGAACAGCAGATGGTGGCCATGGGACGCGCCATGATTTCACGGCCGTCCTTGCTACTGTTGGATGAGCCGTCGATGGGGCTGGCCCCGATCATGGTTGAGCGGATTTTTGAGCTGATCCAGACCATTGCCAAAGAAGGCGTGACGATCTTGCTGATCGAGCAGAATGCGCGCTTGGCATTGGAACTGGGAGATCGGGGCTATGTGATGGAGTCGGGGCGGATTATTCTGGAAGGCCCGGCTGCGCAGTTGCTGCATGACCCCAAGGTACGAGCCGCGTATCTGGGGGAAGAGGATTTTGCTGCGTAAGTAGGATTTAGGATTAGAGAAAAAAGCCAATCAGCTCAGAGCTGATTGGCTTTTTGATTTTTGTGCTGGGTTTTATAAGTCACGCATACTAATCTTGAGGGGGCCGCTCTCGACCCGTTGCAGTCGTCTGAACGTGCTCGGCCAATGTCCGCTGTGCAGCGATTGCTGCCGCTCACGTCTGCAAATCGTAGTACCGCTTTCTGCCAGGTGGCAGCCCACCCAGTGGCACTGCCTTCGGTCCTCAATAGCTGCTTTGGAGTGAGTAACGGTCAGCGAGGAAAAGGTCAGTCAATATGGTGCTGAATTTCAGCTATCACGGGAGATCTAGTGGTGCTATTGCATGGAACCTGCCGCTCATTTCAAGTGTCTGGCTGACATTCGAACCTTCCCTTTGCGCAGCGCTTGGGGTAGGCAGTCATTCGGGAATGTCACGTGATGCCAAGACTTTGGCGTCCTGGGTCATTTCTGCGATCTCCGATGTACGGCATACTTGATCGTTGACTGATCTCTGAGGAACGTACCGATGAATACTTCATCCAAGCGCTTGACCACTGCAGCCAAGGTCGGCAGCCTTTCGTTTGCGACTCATGCTGCAGAGACGGCCCCCCCTTACGCGAACACCCGATTTCTGCCTTTAGATGAAGGCCAGGTTGCATACGATGACACAGGCGGCAGTGGCCCACTGGTTCTGGCCATCCCAGGGATGGGTGATCTGCGTTCGGAATACCGGGCCCTGCGACCGCTGCTTCAGCAGGCCGGATATCGCGTCGTCACTATGGATGTTCGTGGACATGGGGACACTACAGCGCGTTGGCGTGACTATTCTGCGCATGCCGTCGGCCGTGATGCTTTGGCACTTATTGACCATTTGAACGCAGGCCCCGCAGTGATCCTGGGCAATTCATTTGCTGCGGGGTCTGCGTTGTGGGCGGCGCACGATGCGCCAACACAAGTACGTGCCGTCGTGTTGTTGGGGCCCGTGGTGCGTGACGGACAGCCATCATGGTTCGCCAAGACCGCCGTTACCGTAGGTTTTGCTGGCCCTTGGCGTGTGCTTTTCTGGTTGGCATTTTGGAACAGCCTATTTCCGTCTCAAAAGCCAGAGGACCACGCCGAAGCAAAAGCTGCGCTAGCCGCCAATCTCAGAGAACCTGGCCGCATGGAGGCGTTGCGCATGATGATCGGTATATCCAAAGCCGATACTGCCGCTATCGTCGAGCAAAGCCGTGTGCCAGCGCTGGTGGTGATGGGCACGAAGGATCCCGACTTTCCCGATCCTGTAGTTGAAGCGCGGTGGCTAGCATGTGCTCTTGGCTCCATCCCTCTGATCGTTGAAGGAGCAGGCCATTACCCGCATCTAGAGATGCCTGAGCGCGTGGCACCTGCACTATTGAGCTTTTTTGCACGCATCGGCACGAAGTGACTCATGTTTGCTTGCCGCAGACACCCAGATGGGCTTAGAGGCTCAGTGCCGGGAACGCCGAGCAGCCGCGGGGGTTATCCCAGTCCAGCGTTTGAAGGCGCGGTGGAAAGAGCTAGGGTCTGCAAAGCCCAGCAGGTAGACCACTTCGCCCAGTGCAAGGTGCTCATCGGCGATGTAGCGCATGGCCAGCTCACGTCGTACCTCGTCCATCAAGTAGGCAAAACGTGTGCCTTGATCGTCCAGTCGACGCTGAAGGCTGCGTTCGCTCAGGTTCAGGCACCGAGCCACTGCCTGCAGCGATGTCTGTCCGTGGGCCATGCCTTCGGCCAGTTGTCGTCGCACCAACGTGACAATATTCTCTGGTGGGCAATGGCTGGCTGCGAGCAGTTGCTCGGCATGGGCCATGACAATCCGCGACAAACCTGGATCGGCAGCAGGTATCGGGCGGTCCAACAGCTCGCTGGGCAGTACCAGACAAGACACAGAACACTTGACACGGGGTGTAACTCCAAAGACCTCTCGATACGCCTCGAGCTTGTCCAGTGCTGCATGCGCGAACTCGACGCTCAGCGCTTTCACCGGCTTACCGCAGAGCTGAGACGCAACCACCACCAGCGAGGCCAACGTGAACTCTGCGGCCTGCGGACATGGCCGCACGCCTACCACGTCGAATCTGTGCTCGATCCGTGTGGTTTCACCAATAGGGATGATCTCGAAAGTCGCGAGGTCGTGCAGAAGGCGGTTGTAGCGTGCCAGTCGCTGCAGGGCCGTGCGCAAGTCGGGCGCGGTACGCACGGCGTAATCCAGCACATCGAACTCTCCCGGGCGGATCAGACCTGCGGCAAACAAGCCAAACGATGGTTTTTGGGTCAAGTCCGCTGCGCGCGTCCACAGGTGCTCCTCCACCGCAAGCGGCATGCGTGCTTCAGGATCACTCAGCCATTCGGCGTTAAATCCTGTGCTGGACATCAAGTGTGCAGGCTGTACGCCCAAGACGCTGGCACTATGAATGATCAGAGCTCCAATTCGGGCGGAAACTTTCGGACTAGAGGTGCGCGTCGTCATCGTCGGTGCATGTATATCTACAGGAGTCAATACCCGAAGCACATTCTATCCTGTGTTTGGGCAGGGCTTCATCACCATGCAAACCACTGTCTCACCGATTACAGATGCCGCGTCTCAAGTCAAGCCTCGCCATCAGGCGTCTCTCTACCTGAGCCTTTTGCGTCGCGCATGGTGATGGTCACTTGTGCTTATTCACCTCTACAACCTACAGCACCACGCAACAACCGTGACGTCGCTCATCAGATTCACACGTCAGTGCACATTCACTGCCGACCGCGCCAAGGGCATGACCAGCCACGCAACGGAGTTTGGATCCTGCGCTATTCATGTTTAGAAAGCCACGCTGTTGTTATCAGGCAATGAGTTTGACCCTGACGTGGCGTCATACTTGAGGATTGTATTCATGCAAACAATCGACTCTGAAATCAGATCAAACGACCATTTTCGATACACTGGCGATTTACAGTCTTGGCTTCAAGATACGCTGAACGCTTTCTCAACTGGACAAGGTGCCTCAGTGCCGTGCGGCGACTGGAAGGCTTGCTGTCGGGCCGGGTATTTCATTCCGGTTCACCGGCATGAGTGGTCTACCCGTGCGGCCATTCATGCGCGCTTGCTCGTCACACCTCCCGCCCACTGCGACGATGGCAATTACCAACTGATCAGCACGATCCGGTGCGGTCACTGTGCGTTACTCAAAGAAGATGCTTGCTCCATCTACCGCGAGTGGCCACAGACATGCCGCGACTACGACTATCGGCTTTTTGCGTCATCAGGGCTTCTGTCTGGCCATGGCGAAATTGACCAACAAATCGCCCGCGGGCGCTTTCACTACGGCAACGAGGAAAGCAGGCATACGCACGCGGCCAGCCGGGCAACGACAGGCTTTGGCATCAACCACGCAGGGGCGTTCCCAGAAGGGCGCGTTCCCTAGCGGCCCGCCGACATCGTTGTGGTGGCCATCAAGGCACATCTGGTCGTTCTTGGCGCCACGGTGCAAAGTGGTGTCCCTGAAACCATTGCCCAAGTCATTGTGCAGGCTTGCCGCGCGTTTGATGCAACAGCTCGCCTCGCATTCAGAACGATACACACCGCATGAGGCCCCCTTTGAAATCATCGAATTTGACAGTTGGTGAGGTCGCCCGGCGTACCGGCCTGACGGTGCGAACGCTGCACCACTACGATGCGATTGGGCTGGTTCAACCCAGTGGCAGGAGTGAGTCGGGCTACCGGCTCTACAACGCGCGTGACATCGAGCGCCTGCACTCGGTCACGTCCCTCAAACAACTCGGTTTGAGCCTGGATGTCATTGGTGTGGCGTTGGCTGGGGGCGGTATCGCCCCGCTTGAGTTGGTTGGCCGTCAGATCATGGAAGCGGAGCGCACGATCGAGCAGGCACGGGCGCTGAAAGAAAACTTGCAGCTGCTGCACGATACTTTGCTCACCAACAACGGCGGGGAGGACAACACGGAGGCCTTGCTGGCAGGCGTGCACTTGCTGACGAGCTACCAACGCTTTCTTCCGGTGCATGGTATCCGCAAACTACTGGGTAAATGGCGCCAAGCGCGGCCACGCTGGGAGCCTCTCGCCGCTGCCCTCAGCCACTGTCAACGCTCTGATGCGCCCGTGGACATGCCAGAAGTGCAACGCCTGGCGCAGCAGTGGATGAACGTGGCCATGGCCGTCTTCGGCGGTCAACTGAGCGCCGTCATGCAATGGACACAGATGCACCGCCAAGCCCCAGAGACGGCTGCCCATGCTGGGCTGGATCCGGCATTGCTCACGTACTTGGAGCGGGCGATTGGCGCGCGCATGGCCGCGCTGGAGCGACACCTGAGTGCCGAAGACCTGGCACGACTGGATGGCTCCTTAGGCCCAGAGTGGGAGAAGTTCACCGCCGACGGACACGCTTTGCTGCAGGCAGGCACCTTGCCGAACACGCCAGAGGCATGCGCGCTGCATGCCCGCTATCTGGATCTGCTTGCCAGAACCGTGCGCCACGACGCAGCGCTGGCCGAGAAGATGCGTCAAGCCTATAGTGCCGAGCCCATCTTGGCCCACGGGCATTTCGTTTCGCCCGAGCTTCGCGCTTATCTCGCACAAATCACCCCTTGACTCTCACGCTACGTCAGGTTCGAAAGTGCGGTTTTTACCCATTGGAGATTCTGACGATGCACAACCTACCCACGCTTTCCGCCCCCTGCCCGAGCCCATCCGCATTGCGCGTTGCCACCGCGCGCGCCTTGCATCAGTTGCTGGAGCAGCAGCGCGTGCTGGAAGATACGTTCGCACTGGGCTGTCTCGGGCCAGAAACCGCCGCCGCGCTGATGCTGGACCCGGATGCCCACAACGACGTGACGGCCCGATCACTGCGCGCCGGGATTGTGGTGCGCTCAAGGTTCGCTGAAGATCGCCTGCTCAAAGCCATCGCCTTGGGGAGCCGCCAGTACGCCATCATCGGCGCGGGGCTGGACACCTGGGCCCTGCGAGCCGCGCAGGCTCTGCCAACCATCGACGTGTTTGAGATTGACCAGCCAGCCATGCAGGCGTGGAAGCAGGGCGTGTACGCCGAAAACGGTTGGGCAACACCTGCTCGACTCCGCTGGGTGTCGGCCGACTTGCGCGAAGTCACGGTAGATGATGCGCTCACGCAGGGGGGCGTCGACATGTCTGCCCCCACGGTCGTGTCGATACTTGGCGTGCTGGTGTACTTCCACCCACCGGCTGTGGAGCGCACGATCCACGTGCTGCGCACGTTGCCCATCGGCTCGACGCTCATCATGGATTACCGTCTGGACGAGCAGTGCCTGCCTCCCATCGAGCGAACGATGATGCAGTTCACTGCGCATGTCATGGCGGCCGGGGGGGAGCCCTGGCAGTCATCGGGCACGCCCGAACAGATGAAGGCTTTGCTGGCTACGGCTGGATTCGATGTCGAAGAGGATCTAGGCCCTGCAGAACTCAATTACCGCTACCTTGCACGACGCCGTGATGGGCTGCAGATTGCCGGTGGCGGCTTCCGCTACCTCAGTGCTATCAAGGCCCGCTGATGGTGCGCCGCTACGACCTCGTCATGTTTGATTTGGATGGCACCCTGGCCGACTCGTTGGGTTTCTTTATACGTACGCACAATCTCTTGGCAGCCAAGTACCACTTCCAGCCCATCCAGCCGCATGAGGTCGAGCTGCTGCGGCAGCGTTCGCCGTGCGAAATCATGGACCACCTTGGGCTGCCAAGGTGGAAGCTGCCATTTGTTTCCCGGGATTTCGTGCGTTTGATGCGTCTACACGGCCAGGAAGTGTGCATGTTCGCCGGGGTGGAGCGGGTTCTGCGCGACCTCCATGCGCATGGACTCCAGCTGGCAGTTGTCAGTTCCAACTCGGTAGAGAACTGCCGACGCATTCTCGGCGAAGACCTGTGTCGCTTGATGTCATGCATCGACGGCGGCGCTTCGCTTTTCGGCAAACGCACAAGAATTCTTCGCGTGATGAAGAAACTTAGCATTCAACCGGGCCAGGCGATCTATGTGGGAGACCAGTTGACCGATGCTGATGCGGCCCGGGCGGCGAGCGTGGCTTTCGGTGCGGTGTGTTGGGGTTATGGTGCACCGCAGGCTTTGGCTCAAACTTCGCCCGAGGTGACATTTGAGACTGTTGATACACTTCGGTTGTTGACCTGCAATCCGCAGCCAATCTGATTGAGCCAATCTCCAGTGACAGCTTGTAGGTGCGGAGCAGACCTATCTAGAGGATTTGATGCAACGGCTGCTTTGCTAGCAGCAGTCATTGGTTTTGCTGACTTGAACGGCAGCAACCAGCCTGAAGCCGTCGCTTGTTGCAATGCCTCGGAGGACCGCTCCTGACCGAAAGCTGCCTTGATGAGCTGAACGTTATCGTTCTACTGGGGATATCCATCTGGCATTGTCAAAGAAGGTCCTGCAATTAAGCAGCCACACCAAACAAAGCACCGACGCCAGCCGTTAGCCCCATCGCCAATGCCCCCCAGAAGGTCACGCGGGCGGTCGAGACGAATAGCGGAGCGCCACCTGCCTTGGCGGCGATCAAGCCTAGAAGGGCGAGAAAGAGCAGCGAGCTGCCTGCGACATACCACATGAGTGCAGCCGTCGGCAGCAGCAGAACCACCAGCAAAGGCAGCAGGGCACCTGCGGCAAATGTCGCAGCCGAGGCCAGTGCGGCCTGTACCGGTTTGGCCGCCAAGGTCTCTGATATGCCAAGCTCGTCTCGCGCATGGGCCCCGAGTGCGTCGTGGGCCATGAGCTGGGTCGCGACATGTGACGCCAGATTTTCATCCAGGCCCCGATTGATATAAATGGCTGTGAGTTCGGCATGTTCCTGCTCAGGGTTCTTCGCCAGTTCTGCTTTCTCGCGGGCCAGATCTGCGCTCTCTGTATCGGCTTGTGAACTGACTGATACATACTCACCGGCCGCCATGGACATGGCACCAGCGACCAGGCTGGCAACGCCTGCAACAAGAATGCTCTTGGCACTTGCTCCTGTGGCCGCCACCCCCAAGACCAAGCTGGCTGTCGAGACAATCCCGTCATTCGCCCCTAAAACAGCGGCTCGAAGCCAGCCTGTACGGTGCGTCTTGTGTCTTTCAGTATGTCTCATAGATAGCCCCAGATTGGTGTGTGGTTGCGTACGGTGGCGGTCGTATGACGTATGGCCTGTTTAAGTGAAGCATGAAGCGCGCGCTGTCAGTCCCGGCATGTAATTAACCATCATCAGGATCAACAGTCATGCGATATTGACGCCAGTATGGTTGTCTGCGTGCCGTTCTTCGCGTGAAACCTTGGTGAATCTACATGACCCCCTGCACCACTTATTTACAAGCAAAGCATACACAAGTCTGTGAAGACTGCGGCAAGACATGATCCTGTTGGTGGGCTAGCGCGTGGGCGAGCGAATGAATGTGGTAGGGGAGTGAGTCGGGGGTATCACTCAGCACCGTCGGTGACAGCCACTTCGGGCCATGATTGGCATGCTCAGCGGCAGCGGTTTTGGTAAGCTGGTACTTGGCATCACCAGTGAGTAAGGTCCTGCTGGCGCGATTGCTTGTTTCTCTGTCCTCCATTCAAAGAAGGTGCTCCATGAAGATTTTGATGATTCTGACTTCGCACGATCAACTGGGCAACACAGGTCAAAAAACGGGTTTCTGGCTGGAGGAGTTCGCTGCGCCTTATTACGTCTTTAAGGACGCGGGGGCGCAGATCACGGTCGCGTCGCCACAGGGTGGGCAGGTGCCACTGGACCCCAAGAGCGACGATCCTGCGGCGCAGACCGATGACACACGCCGTTTCAAGGAAGATCCCGCCGCCCAGGCCTTGCTTGGCAACACGCATCAACTGAAGGAGGTTGCCGCCGCCGACTTTGATGCTGTGTTTTATCCCGGTGGCCATGGGCCATTGTGGGACTTGGCCGAAGACCCCTTATCCATTGCGCTGATCGAAACCATGCTGAGCGCCGGCAAGCCGGTCGCTGCGGTCTGCCATGCACCCGGCGTATTGCGTCGTGTCAAGGCGCCTGATGGCACGCCGCTGGTTCGGGGTAAATCCGTCACCGGTTTTGCCAATAGCGAGGAAGAGGCTGTCGGCCTGACCGACGTTGTGCCATTTCTGGTGGAAGACATGTTGAAAGAGAACGGCGGTAATTACAGCAAAGGCGGTGACTGGCAACCCTATGTGGCCAGCGATGGCTTGCTGATCACCGGTCAGAACCCGGCCTCGTCCAAACCGGCCGCCCAGGCCTTGCTGAAGCTCTTGGGCTGACCCAGCCTAGCTAACGATGCTGTGCGCAGCATCGTTGCTGCGGTGGTTCTTGCGCCTGTTAGGGACGAGGTACGTTCAATTGGTCGGGCAGCCATGGTATTTGGACGTTGAGACAGCTAACGGTGCTTGGGTGGTCAGTTGTACCTTTAACTGCTCACGGCGATCGCGCTACTGCGGGCCGTTGCGGCAGGCCTGAATATCCAGTGCGCTCGTGGTAGCGCCAGCCTTACGCTTAGAGACCGGGCATGTGTGTGGCCCTGCAAATCAAGTTGTATGCCCTTTGCCTGACACTGAGGGGCAATGAGCAGCAATGCATCCAAATGGCGTGACAAAGCAGCTGAAAACGTCGCTCGAGGCTACAATGTAAAATTCTTGAAACCTAATCTATATGCTGGGACGCTTCGCGATGCGACGAGTGACACGCAGCTTGCGTCAGCGGCTGATCATGATTTTCGGTGGAGTTTCGCTGCTGTTGGGGCTTGTGTCCTCCGTCGTGATCGAGAATAGAGCCACACAGACCTTAACATCCCTCGGCCAAGACAAGCTGGAAGAAATCTCTCGCTCAATTGCCAGGGTGATGTCCCAGAGTTTGGTAGAAAGGCGCCGTGAGATCGATCTTATCAGCCGCTTGCCAACCCTGACTCTTGAGGACTGGCAAACCGAGTCTGTACGGACCATTATTGATGCCGTTAAACAAGGCTATCGGCCTTACGCCTGGATGGGGCTAAGCGACATCAACGGTCGTGTCATTGTGGCCTCCGACGGTCTGCTTGAAGGCGTTGATGTCAGTGCTCGCCCTTGGTTCATCAGGGGTAAAGAACGCTTGTTTACGGGCGACGTTCATGAAGCCCTACTTCTGGCTCGTCATCTTCAGCCCTCCGCATCCCCGTCTGAGCCTCTGCGTTTCATTGACTTTGCCGCCCCGGTCCGCAACAGCCAAGGCGAAATAATTGGAGTCATTGCGACACACGCGCATTGGACGTGGATCGAAGCGGTCATCAAGGAAAGTGTCAGCCAGGAGCATACCAGTCATCAGATTGATGTCTTTCTTGTCGATCGGGCAGGGCAAGTACTGTACACACTTTCAAGAACGCGTGAAGTCGAGCTATTCGGTACCTCATCTGCCAGCGGTGCACTCAACCTCACCTTAACTGAGGACATGTTCAAGGAATATATTTCAGCTCGTGCCGCCATCGTCGGCCCAGGCTCGGAAGACCTTGGATGGTCGATTGTCGTGCGCCAGCCACGCGAGATTGCACTTGCCAGCGTCAGCATCCTGCACCAGCAGATGCTCTGGCTCGGAATCGGTCTTTCCCTGCTGCTGGTCGTGCTGGCTGACCGGGCCGCTGTCCGGTTCAGCAGGCCGTTGCAAGACATTGAAAGAACCGCGTCTCAGATCAACGCGGGCAAAGAGGACGTCAATTTTTCTGTTAAATCCAGTGGAATCCGCGAACTCGACTCCTTGAGCCTGTCGCTTGCTGGCATGACGCATACGCTGATAACGCGCAAAACAGCGCTACAAGACCTGAATCAGTCGCTTGAGTCTCAGGTGCTGGCTCGAACCGCCGACCTGACAGAAGCGAACAGGAAGCTGGAGTCGCTCGCCTCCACAGATGGTTTAACGGGTTTAGCCAATCGACGCCAGTTCGACAAAATCTTGCTGGAAGAAATTGCACGCGCTCGTCGTCATTCTCATCCTCTTGCGCTAATCCTGCTGGACATTGATTTTTTCAAGCATTTCAATGATCGCTATGGTCATCAAGCCGGTGATGACTGCCTGCGAGCTGTGGCGCAGGCCCTCAAGAGGGTGGGCCGACGCTCGAGCGATTTTGTGGCCCGCTACGGGGGTGAAGAGTTCGCGATTATTTTGCCTGAAACTCCATGCGCTAAAGCCCTGGAGCTGGCAAAGGCCGTTTGCACCACCGTGCGATCCTTGGACATCCCGCATTCGGACTCACCCATCGGGTTTGTCACAATCAGTGCGGGCGTCACCTGTCTCGACACACGCGATCCTCAACCCGCGATCACACTTGTGTCGCGTGCTGACGCGGCGCTCTATAAGGCTAAAGTCAGCGGTCGCAACCAAGCATTCCTCGACAATTCTGGCCATTTGGACGGTAGGGGCAAGCCTACGGCCTGAAGGCTTGAGTTGCTGGGTGGTGGGGGAGTGACGTCATTGAGCCGGGCAGCCTCCGAGGGCGCGGCGCGTGAGAGTACGGTAGGTCGAAACCGTGTGGACCTAGTGTTCTCGTTGGCGTTGTGTCACCTAAGACTTCCTTAGCAGCGCAAGCGCTGTTTATCTGGCTGTATCTCATCCAGCGTTTGCTACGAGCCTACTGCCAGCGCGCCTTGCGCCAAGCCTCGTGTTCCCTAGCGTCAAGAAACGACCAGGCTACAAACCGACTTTGCTTTTGACCTTGCGTCATTTCAACTGTCTGTATCTTGAAGGCCTTGGCCTTCCTCAAAGCAGACAAGATTCCAGGTAAGTTCGACGCTTTGGACACCAAGCTGCTGAACCATAGCACTTGCCGGCCTACAATCGTGCTTTCTTCTATCATGCGGCGTATAAAGCGTGCTTCACCACCCTCACACCATAGCTCTGCATGTTGCCCACCGAAATTCAGCACAGGCGCCTGTTGTTTAGGCACCGCCTTGCCCAGTCCGCGCCATTTGCGCTGGCTGCCGCTTAAGGCCTCATCGAGCGATGAATGAAAGGGCGGGTTGCATAGCGTCAGGTCAATGTAGTCATTTGCACCCAGGATGCCTTTAAAAATATGGGCGGGCGATTTCTGTTGACGTAACTTGATGGCAGCCGACAGGCCGGGATTGGCATGAATAATCGTGCGCGCCGATGTTAAGGCACTTGCGTCAATGTCCGTGCCCAGAAACTGCCAGCCATACTCGGCATGACCAATCAAAGGGTAGATGGCATTTGCGCCGACGCCAATATCAAGGACACGCACTGCTTCACCGCGGGGAATGCTCCCCTTATTGCTGTTGGCTAGCACATCGGCCAAGTAGTGCACGTAATCGGCACGCCCAGGAATAGGAGGGCACAGGTAACTGGCCGGAATATCCCAATGTGCTATGCCGTAAAAGCTCTTGAGCAGGGCGCGATTCAGGGCTTTGACGGCATTCGGATCTGCGAAGTTGATGCTTTGATCGCCGTAGGGATTGACGAAAACGAAAGCTGCCAGTTCGGGTGTCTCTTTGATCAGGGTGTCAAAGTCATAACGGCCCTGATGGCGGTTACGCGGATGGAGTTGAGCCGCTGTTTTGTTTGATGTGGCTCGTTCAGCGTTGGAACTACCTGTTTTGTGAGAGGGCATTGAAGTCCGAAAATGGCTTGGGTCAGTCTGAATCGTGGCGCTGGCACGCGTGTAGAGCATCGTGTCAGGGCTGTAAAGGAGCGATGCCTGCTGTTGTGGTCAGGCGGGTGTGCATCGCGTCCTTCTCTCGCCTTAAGGCTTAATGCTTGCCTGTGCTGCCAAAGCCGCCTGTGCCACGTTCTGTCTCAGTAGAGAACTCGCTTACCAACTGCAGCGCAACTTGCACGACTGGCTGGAACATGAGCTGAGCGATACGTTCGCCGGGCTGAATGACATAGTCCTGGTCGCTGTCGTTGGCCAGAATCACCCCGATCTCGCCGTGGTAGTCGGCATCAATCACGCCAATGCCTTGTGCAACCCGCACACCGTGTTTGAGGGACAGGCCCGAGCGTGAGGCGACGATGGCAACCAGACCAGGGTCCATCATATTAATGGCCAGTCCGGTTTTAACCAGTGTGCGGCCGCCTGCGGGCAGGGTGACGGCTTCGCTCAGGCAAGCACGCAGGTCCATGGCAGCAGAGCCGTCCGTGGCGTAGCTGGGGGCTTCAATGGTCGTGCCCAACAGATCATTGACGATGCGAGCTTCAATACGGCGATGCATAGACGGTATCCTGAAAAAAAGAGGCAGCGCATCTGCTTGGCGCTGCCCGCAATCATAAAAGAGAAAAAGCGTTAAAGCCGCTGGGCGATATTTTGTACCAGTTGACGTGCAGCCAGCAGTTTATCCTGGGCAGGCCAGTGCATATGGCCTTGCTCGTCAAATAGCACGAGTTCGGTGTCGTCGGCGTTCATGGCGCGCTGGGCCAGGTTGGCAACCAGCAAAGGCACATTTTTACGCTGGCGCTTGGCCTGGGCGTGCTCGATCAAATTGTCTGTCTCGGCGGCAAAGCCGACGCAGAAAGGACCGTTCTTAAGTGCGGCAACCTCGGCCAGAATATCGGGATTGGGGCTGAATTGCAGGTTTGGTGTGGCTTGTTCAGACGTCTTTTTAATCTTGATGTCGCTGGCATTGCTGACGTACCAGTCGGCCACCGCTGCAACGCTGATGAAGATATCGGCATCATCCACTTGAGACATGACGGTGGCGTGCATTTGGCGGGCCGTTTCCACGTTGATGCGACGCACCTGGTAAGGCGTTTCCAGTGCAACCGGCCCTGAGACTAGCGTGACGTGTGCACCAGCCTCCTGAGCCGCCCGTGCAATGGCGTAGCCCATCTTGCCGGAGGAGCGGTTGCTGATGACGCGCACCGGGTCAATCGGCTCGCTGGTAGGGCCAGCGGTAATCAGCACGCGTTTGCCCGCCAGCAGTTTGGGCTGAAAGAACGCCGTCAGCTCAGCAAGCAGTTGGGCCGGTTCCAGCATGCGCCCGTCGCCGGTTTCACCACAGGCCTGGTCCCCTGTGCCGGGGCCCAGAATATGCACACCGTCGCGGCGTAGTTGTTCCACATTGCGCTGGGTAGCCGGATGCAGCCACATTTCCCGGTTCATGGCCGGGGCCAGCAGTAGCGGGCAATGACCACGGGCGATGCACAAGGTGCTGAGCAAGTCGTCGGCCAGGCCATTGGCCAGCTTGGCCATGAAGTTGGTGCTGGCCGGCGCAATCAGAATGGCGTCTGCGTCCCGGCTGAGCTGGATGTGGGCCATATTATTAGGTACACGTGCATCCCACAGATCGGTATAGACCGTGCGGCCCGACAAGGCCTGAAAAGTGACCGGGCTGATAAAACGCGTGGCCGATTCGGTCATCACGACATCAATCCGGGCGCCCAGGTCCTGGCTGCGACGCAAGAGTTCGGCGGTTTTATAAGCAGCGATGCCGCCGGTGATGCCAAACACCAGTTTTTTATTGCTAAGCATAGGACATGATCCTTACAGACTCAGGAGCGCTGTCGTTTGTTGCGGCGCATGCGCAGAAACTCATCCAGCACCAACAAGGCAGCGCCGCAGCTAATGGCGACGTCGGCAATGTTGAAGGCTGGAAAGTAGGACTGATTCCAGTAAAAAAGCAGGAAATCCACAACGTGACCATGCATCAGACGATCGACCACATTACCAACCGCCCCGCCCAGAATCAGGCTCAGTGACAGGCAGAACAAGGGCTGTTTGGCGGATCGACGCAGCATGGCCACGATAAACACCGTGGCAATGGCGGCAATGCCGACAAAGAACCAGCGTTGCCAGCCCTGGCCGCCGGCCAGGAAACTGAACGCAGCCCCGGGGTTGTAGAGCAGGGTGAAGTCAAAAAAAGGCAGGATGTTCCAACGTTCCTGATAGAACAGGTTGCTGTCGAAATACTGCTTGGTCCACTGGTCCAGACCTACGATCAAGGCGGCCAGACCAATCCAGGCCCAGAACTGCCGGGAGGGCAGTCGGGCCTGGTCGGGAGAAGAGGCCATGTCCTGATCAGGCATGGTGACGCACTTCGCCTTCGCCAAACAGATTGTCCTCGCAACGACCACACAGGGTGGGGTGCTCGGCGCTTTGGCCTACGTCAGGGCGATGGTGCCAGCAGCGCTCGCACTTGGCCTGTTCGGTAGGGGTGACATCAATGCGCAAGTCGCCTTCGCCAGCGTGCACGTCGGCACGGGAAACGATCAGCATGAAGCGCAAGTCTTCGCCCAGGGAGCGCAGGAATTCCAGATCCTGATCTTGGGCGTAGATGTCGATCTCGGCAGCCAGGGACGAACCGATGGCGCCGGTGCTGCGTACATCTTCAATACGACGCATCACGTCGGCACGGATGGCGCGCAGACGCTGCCATTTGGCGCTAAGTGCCGACTGCTCGCCTTGCTCGGGCAAGGCATGGAACAGTTCGGTGAAGATGGTGCCGCTAGGAACCGAACCACCGTGCATGTCGCGCCAGGCTTCTTCTGCCGTGAAGGACAGGATAGGGGCCATCAGCTTGAGCAGTGTCTGAGTCAAGTGATACAGCGCGGTCTGAGCCGAGCGGCGGGGCTGACCCTCTTTAGCGGTGGTGTACAGGCGGTCTTTCAGAATATCCAGGTAGAAAGCCCCCAGATCTTCAGAGCAGAAGGTTTGCAAGCGGGCCACGATAGGATGGAATTCGTAGCGCTTGTAGTTCTCCAGCAGGTCGGCCTGCATGTCGGCGGTCATTTGCAGGGCGTAACGGTCGATCTCGATCAATTGATCAACAGGCACTGCATGTTGGGTGACATCGAAGTCGGCCAGGTTACCCAGCAGAAACTTCAAGGTATTGCGGATACGGCGGTAGCCTTCCACAACACGCTTCAGAATTTCATCGGAGATGGACAGCTCGCCCGAATAGTCCGTGGAGGCGGCCCACAGGCGCATGATTTCGGCGCCCATCTTGTCGGCAATCTCTTGCGGCTTGATGATGTTGCCCAGCGATTTGCTCATCTTGCGGCCATTGCCGTCCACCACAAAGCCGTGAGTGAGCAGGGCTTTGTACGGTGCGCGACCGTACAACATGCAGCCAGTCAGCAAGGAGGAATGGAACCAGCCACGGTGTTGGTCCGAACCTTCCAGGTACAGATCGGCAGGCCATTGCAGCTTGTCGGCGTGCGAACCGTGCGTGGTGTGATCCTTGCCGCCCAAAACGGTGGCGTGCGTGGTGCCCGAGTCAAACCACACGTCCAGCGTGTCGCGGTTTTTCTCGTACAGATCGGCCTCGTCGCCCAGGAGCTCACGCGGGTCCAGGTTCTGCCAGGCTTCGATACCGCTTTTTTCGATGCGTTGAGCGACTTGTTCCATCAGCTCGGGCGTGCGCGGATGCAGCTCACCCGTTTCCTTGTGTACAAAGAACGCCATGGGTACACCCCATTGACGCTGTCGCGACAAGGTCCAGTCAGGGCGGTTGGCGATCATGGCATGCAGGCGGGCGCGACCCCAGGAGGGGTAGAACTCGGTGTTGTCAATGGCTTCCAGCGCCATCTCGCGCAGCGTGCGGCCACTGCTGTTTTCCTTGTCCATGCCGGCAAACCATTGGCTGGTGGCGCGGTAGATAATGGGGGTTTTGTGGCGCCAGCAGTGCATATAGCTGTGTGGGTGTTGCTCGGTCTTGAGCAAAGTGCCAGCGTTTTGCAAGGTTTCCACGATTTGTGGGTTGGCCTTCCAGATCAGCTGACCGCCAAACAGAGGCAGATTGTCAGCGTAGTGCCCATTGCCCATGACGGGTTTGAGCATATCGTCGTCCTTCATGCCGTGGGCTTTGCAGGAGATAAAGTCCTCAATACCGTAGGCAGGGGCCGAGTGAACCACGCCAGTACCGCTGTCCAGGGTGACATAGTCGCCCAGGTACACGGGGGAGCGGCGCTGATAGCCAGCATCCACCTTGGCCAGCGGGTGATCAAATTCGATCAGGTTCAGGGCTTCACCCGTCGTGGTGGCAACAATCTGGCCGGTCAGCCCCCATTGTTCCAGACAGGATTTAACCAGATCCTCAGCTACGATCAGCATGGAGCCAGTCGCGCGTGCCGTGTCCAGTTTGACCAGGGCGTAGCGGATTTCGGGGTGGACGTTCAGCGCCTGGTTGGCAGGGATGGTCCAAGGAGTGGTGGTCCAGATGACGATGGCGCCATCGTCCACGTTGCTTACGCCAAAAGCGCTCGCCAATTTGTCTTTCTGGGCGAAGGGGAAAGCCACATGCACGGATGGGTCGGTGCGATCCGCGTATTCAACCTCGGCTTCTGCCAGGGCCGAGCCACAGTCAAAACACCAGTTCACCGGTTTCAGGCCACGAAAGACGAAACCCTTTTGCATGATCTTGGACAGCGCGCGCAGCTCGTCGGCTTCGTTGCTGAAGTTCATGGTCAGGTAGGGATTCTCCCAGTCCGCCAGCACGCCCAGACGTTTGAAGTCCTTGCGCTGGCTCTCGATCTGTTCCAGCGCGTAGGCACGTGCCTTGGCCTGAACGTCGGCCACAGGCAGGTTCTTGCCGTACTTCTTTTCAATCTGAACTTCAATGGGCATGCCGTGGCAGTCCCAGCCAGGCACATATTGCGCGTCAAAGCCAGCCATGTTGCGGCTCTTGACGATGATGTCTTTCAAAATCTTGTTGACCGCGTGCCCGATGTGAATGTCACCGTTCGCATAGGGCGGGCCGTCGTGCAAAATGAACTTGGGACGACCGGCGCTGGCTTGCCGAATTGCTGCATAGACTTTGTTTTCTTCCCACTGGCTAATCCAGCCCGGCTCACGTTTGGCGAGATCACCACGCATGGGAAAAGGCGTGTCGGGCAAATTGAGAGAGTTTTTATAGTCCATTTGAAGCAAAGTAGTCGCGAGCGCGTTGTGCATCGTTGTCGATGGCAGCGATCATTGTGATGAGGTCAGGGAATTTTTCTTCGTCCCTGACAAATTCCAGAAATTCTATACGGGCAAGTTTACCGTAAGCATCCAGGCGTTGGTCCAGTAAATGCACCTCCAAGAGCAGCCGTCCCTGGTCGATGACGGTTGGGCGCACGCCCAGGGAGGCAATGCCGGGCAGAGCCTGCCCGGCCAGTCCGTGAACGCGAACCACGTACACGCCCGAGCGGGCGGCACAGTGCTCAGGGACACGGACATTGAGTGTCGGGTAGCCAATATCCCGGCCCAGCTTCTGGCCATGAATGACATGACCACTAATGTGAAAAGGTTTGCCCAGCAGCGCACGGGCGCGGTCCAGTTGACCGACGGCCAGGGCGGTGCGCACTTCCGAGCTGGAAATGCGGCGGCCATCGGCATCGGCCACGTCGTGCAAGGTCTCGACACTAAAACCATGACGTTTGCCCGCTTCGCGCAACATCTCAATGTCGCCGGCGCGTTTGTGGCCATAGCGGAAGTCTTCGCCCACCAGTAGCCAGCCCGTATTCAGGCCCTGAACCAGAATGTCTTCAATAAAGGTTGCTGCCGACATGTCGGCCATGGCCTGGTTGAAACGGGCCAGATAAATTTGTTCAATGCCGCACTGGTGCAGGGCCTCGACCTTGTCCCGCAAGCCGCTGATTTGCGTCGGTATCAGTTCGGGCCGTTGGCCGCGCTGCGCGAAAAAGGCGCGTGGGTGCGGGGTGAAGGTCATGACACAGGAGCTAAGACCTTGCTGGCGGGCCACGTCATTGACGCGGTGCAAGATGGCCTGGTGGCCCAGATGCACGCCGTCAAAATTACCAATGGTGACCGCGCTGCGGGCCGTGCTGTTGCGCCGCGGCAGAGAGCGATAGAGTTTTAGATCAGATTTCACAAGCGAGAGTTTACAATTTTGGATTCGTTATTTCTCGGGAAACAGGATTTTGACCGATTCCACCGTACCTTGTCGCCTTGTTGTGCTTATTTCAGGCCGCGGCTCCAACTTGCAAGCCATAGGCGAACTGATCAAGACAGCGGGCCTAAATGGCCGTATCGAGGCGGTCATCTCTAACAAGGCCGATGCGCCCGGATTGGCATGGGCACAGCGTCAAGGGCTGCCTGTCCAGACCGTTTCGCATCGCGAATTTGCAACACGCGAGGCCTTTGACCAGGCTTTGGCGCGCGTGATTGACCGCTACCAGCCAGATTATGTTCTACTGGCAGGATTCATGCGCATCCTGAGCACCGATTTTGTTCAGCACTATGCAGGCAAGCTCATCAATATACACCCATCCTTGCTTCCCAGCTTTCCCGGTTTGAATACCCATCAACAGGCACTTGACGCAGGCGTGCAGTTTCATGGCTGCTCGGTGCACTTTGTGACCCCTGTGCTCGATGATGGTCCCATCATTGCCCAGAGCATTGTGCCTGTCTTGCACAACGATGATGCACAAACCTTGGCAGAGCGCGTTCTGGCCACTGAACATCACGTCTATACCGAGGCCGTACGCTGGCTGATCGAGGGGCGCGTGCGTTTGCATGCCGATGGCCGTGTCGAGGTGGCCGGTCTTGCGCATCGCGGCTTTTATTTCCCCGCCTGATTTAAGCGGGTTATTTGGAATTTTTGAATATTCATGTCTGATCACCAACAATCTCGCGGCCGCTCGGACCGCAAGCGCCCATCCTCGACGGACCAACGTAACGAGTCTGGAGCGCGCGGTCGTCCTTATGCAGCACGCCGTGACAAACCCTCGGGCCCACCCGAGCCGGGAGCGATGGCACAGCGTCGTCTGGAACAGGTTTCCAGTGCCCTGGGTGAGGTTTTGCAATGGAAGCATCCCGCCGACCTGGCTTTGACCCGCTGGGCCCGTACACGCCCCAAAATGGGCTCGCGTGACCGTGCCGAGATTCGTGAAGCTGTTTTCGACGTATTGCGTCACTTGCGCCAGTACCGTAATTGGGCAGAAAGCGGCGTGGGCCCGTCCACCCGTCGTCTGGCCATTCTTGGCCTGTCTACCGCGATGGGGCAGGAATCTCTGGCGCTGGGGCTGACACAAGAAGAGCGTCAGTGGCTGAGCCATATCCGTGCCCTGAACGTAGACGGTTTGCCAGTTGGCGTGCGCCTGAGCCTGCCTGAGTGGCTGGAAGAGCGTCTGAAAGAGATTCCGGACTCTTACAAACTGATGGCCGCCATGAACGAGCAGGCTTTGCTGGATCTGCGCGTCAACCCCATGAAAGCCGAGCGCGACACCGTGCTGCGCCAGTTGCAAAACGGTCCCATGGCCCGATTCAAACCGGTTGCCATGCCTTTTTCGCCCTGGGGTATCCGAATTGAAGGCCGCCCCTCTGTCGCTGTATGGCCACAGTATGAAAAAGGTGAGCTGGAAATTCAGGAAGAGGGCAGCCAGTTGCTGACCGCCTTGCTTGAGCCCCGTCGGGGCGAGATGGTCATCGATTACTGCGCGGGCGCCGGTGGCAAATCCCTGCTCCTGGGAGCCCTGATGCGCTCCACAGGCCGCCTGTACGCCTTTGACGTGTCGGCCACGCGCCTGAACAAGGCCAAGCCGCGGTTTGCCCGCGCCGGTCTGTCCAATGTGGTACCGGTGGTCATTCAGGAAGAAGGCGACCAGCGTGTTCGTCGCCTGCATGGCAAGGCTCACCGTGTGTTGGTGGATGCACCGTGCAGCGGATTGGGAACTTTGCGTCGAAATCCTGATCTTAAATGGCGTCAACACCCGCAGGCTCTGGAGCAGTACACTCAGATGCAGGCCGACATTCTGGAACAAGCCGCCGCTTGTGTTGCACCAGGAGGTCGTTTGGTTTACGCAACATGCAGTTTCTTGCCCGAGGAAAACGAGCAACAAGTGCAGGCATTCTTGGACAAACATCCCGAGTTCCGACTGCTGGACGCCCGGGAAATATTGAAGGACAAATGTCCGGCCCTTGCGCTAGAGGGGCCTTATTTAAATCTGCGCACGGACCGTCACCAGACAGATTGTTTCTTTGGTGCGGCACTTGAACGAATCACGGAAAGTGCTTGATTTAAAGCAAGTTCGTCCTTAAATAATGTTATTGTTAAGGGGTTAGGTGAGCTACACTTTTCCAGTTTCCCTTAACAAAAATCAGGTCTAAAAGGGTCTATGCAATCGTTTCTTTCTTTTCTTGCTGACGGATGGCTGCAACTGTCTTGGTGGCAGCTTATTCTCGTTATTTTGGCGATGACACATGTCACTATTGTGGCAGTGACCGTATTTCTTCACCGCAGTCAGGCGCACCGCGGGCTGGACCTGCATCCAGCGCTGATGCATTTCTTCCGTTTCTGGCTTTGGATGACCACTGGCATGGTCACGAAGGAATGGGTTGCGATTCACCGCAAGCACCACGCCAAATGCGAACGTGAAGGCGATCCTCATTCCCCCGTTGTCTTTGGCCTGGGCCAGGTGTTTTTCCGTGGCGCAGAGCTTTACCGCCAGGAAGCCACCAATCCGGAAACCCTCAAGCGTTTCGGTCACGGTACCCCCGATGACTGGCTCGAGCGCAACCTGTACAGCAAGTACAGCATGCTGGGTATTACCATCATGCTGGGTATTGACCTGTTCCTCTTCGGCCTGCTGGGTCTGACTGTCTGGGCGATCCAGATGGCCTGGATTCCTTTCTGGGCAGCCGGTGTGGTGAACGGTCTGGGTCATGCGATCGGTTACCGCAACTTTGCCAGTCCCGATACCAGCACCAATGTGTTCCCGTGGGGCATCATCATTGGCGGCGAGGAACTGCACAACAACCACCACGCTTACGGTACATCGGCCAAGTTCTCCAGCAAATGGTACGAGTTTGATCTGGGCTGGTGCTATATCACGGTGTTCAAGGCACTGGGGTTGGCCAAGGTCAAGAAGGTGGCTCCCAAGCTGCGTCTGGAACCGAGTGTGCCGTCGAATGCCCCCGTGGAAAGTATCAGTCTGTCCACCCTGCAAGGCGTGATCACGCACCGCTACGAAATTTTGGCGCGCTATGCGGACATCATCAAAACCACCGCATCGGAAGAGATCGCCCGTTTGAAGCCACAGGTGAACAAAGACAATCCCAATTGCTCGTGGGCCTTGTTGGAAAGCTGCAACGACTGGATCGGTCGTGGCGACGATGTTCTGGCCCCTGAGCAGCGTGCGGAGCTGGAAAATGTGGCAGCGGGTAACTCGCGCCTGTCCATTCTGGTTCGCATGCAGCGTGAGCTGGCCGGCATCTGGGAGAGTTCCAGCGCATCGAGCGAGCAGTTGCTCGCGGATCTGCGCGCCTGGTGCCAGCGTGCTCAGCAAAGTGGCATTGACAGTCTTGAGCAGTTCGCCTTGCGTCTGCGCCGCTACGCGGCATGATGGATCGCTTAAACCCGGAACAGCGAGCCGCCGTCACCTTACCCT
Source organism: Alcaligenes sp. HNGD-HTN06 (assembly GCF_049932565.1). Taxonomy (NCBI): domain Bacteria; kingdom Pseudomonadati; phylum Pseudomonadota; class Betaproteobacteria; order Burkholderiales; family Alcaligenaceae; genus Alcaligenes; species Alcaligenes sp. HNGD-HTN06. Next base: position 1,439,685 of record NZ_CP187782.1, read on the forward strand.
CTGGCCATGCCTTGGTGCTGGCCGGAGCTGGTAGCGGGAAAACCAGTGTCCTGACCTCCCGAATGGCCTGGTTAATCCAGACCGGGCAGGTCAGCCCACACGGCCTTGCTGCTGTTACCTTCACCAATAAAGCCGCGCGCGAAATGCTGACGCGGCTTACTTCTTTATTGCCCATCGACACCCGCGGTATGTGGGTGGGAACCTTCCACGGTCTGTGCAATCGCTTGCTGCGCATGCATTATCGCGATGCCGGGCTGGTACAGACATTCCAGATTCTGGATACGGCTGACCAACTGGCCTCTATCAAGCGCCTGGTCAAGGCCAATAATATTGATGACGAGAAATTCCCGCCCAAGGAAATCCAGAAATTCATCAATGCTTGCAAGGAAGACGGCCAGCGTCCTGGAGACCTGGACGCCCACGATCCCCACCGTCGCCGTCTGATCGAGCTCTATCAGCTGTATCAAGATCAATGCGAACGGGAGGGCGTCGTAGACTTTGGCGAGCTGCTGTTGCGTGCCTACGAGCTCCTGTCTCGTAATGCCCCTATTCGCGAGCATTATCAGCGCCGTTTCAAGCACATTCTGGTCGATGAGTTTCAGGACACCAACGTCCTGCAGTATCGTTGGCTGCGCTTGTTGGCGGGTGAGCAGGCCAGTTTGTTCGCCGTGGGTGATGATGACCAGTCCATCTATGCGTTCCGTGGTGCGAACGTGGGCAATATGGCCGACTTTGAGCGCGACTATGCTCGTGGCAATGTGATTCGTCTGGAGCAGAACTACCGCTCCTGTGGTCATATTCTGGAATCGGCCAATGCGCTGATCGAGAATAACAGTGGCCGTCTGGGCAAGAATCTGTGGACGGATAGTGGCGAAGGCGAGCTGGTGCGCATCAGCGAGCTGGCCTCCGATGCTCTGGAAGCGCAATGGATTGTGGATGAAGTTCGCGCCTTGATTGCCGAGGGCAAGCCGCGCCGCGAGATTGCCATTTTGTATCGCAGCAATGCCCAGTCGCGGGTCATTGAGCACAGGCTCTTTTCCCAGGGGCTGCCCTACAAGGTGTATGGCGGCCATCGCTTCTTCGAGCGCCAGGAGATCAAACATGTGCTGGCGTATCTGCGTTTGATGGATAACGCGGATGACGATACGGCGTTTTTGCGTGTCGTGAATTTTCCCACGCGCGGAATTGGCGCCCGCTCTGTTGAGCAACTGGCCGATTTGGCGCGTGAACGTGGTACGAGTTTGCTGCGGGCCATTCCTTATCTGCAAGGGCGTGCAGCAACAAGTTTGATGCGTTTTGCCACGCTGATTCAGGATATGGCCAGCCAGGCACAGATTTTGTCCTTGCCCGAGCTGATTGAGCATGTGGTTCACCACAGTACCTTGCTGGCTCACTATCAGGCTGACCGTGAAGGCGCTGAACGGCTTGAGAACTTGCAGGAACTGGTGAACGCAGCCACCGTGTTTGTGGGTGAGGAAGGATTTGCCGAACTGCCTGCAGGCCGTGTTCCTGAAGCTGTGCCCGGTGAGTCCGAACAGGCAATGCAAAATCCGGAGCAAGCGGCAGCCTCTGTACTGGCACCCATGTCGCCCCTGGGCTCCTTCCTGACCCATGCTTCGCTGGAAGCGGGCGACAATCAGGCACAGGCGGGTCAGGATGCGATTCAGTTGATGACCATCCATGCAGCAAAAGGACTGGAGTTTGATGCAGTCTTTATCACTGGTCTGGAAGAGGGGCTTTTTCCTCATGAAAACAGCCTGTTTGACCCAGGTGGGATCGAGGAGGAGCGTCGCCTGATGTACGTGGCGATTACGCGGGCGCGTCAGCGTTTGTACATTACCTTGGCGCAAAGCCGCATGTTGCATGGACAAACGCGTTACGCCATGCGCTCTCGCTTTCTGGAGGAGCTGCCGGAACAACACATCAAGTGGTTGTCGGCGCGTTACACCAGTTCGCCCATGCAGTCTGAAGCCAGTTCGGGTGCGTTCCGTCGTGGCCAAAGTTGGGAGTCCAAGGACAAGAGCTACTCGGCTCAGCCCTATGGCGGTCGTAGTCACACCAGTGTTCTGGAGGTGAACGGTCAGACCTTCCGGGTCGGGCAGGGCGTGCACCACAATCGTTTTGGTGAAGGCACCATCATCAACCTGACCGGTCAGGGGGAGGATGCACAGGCTTTGATCCAGTTTCGCGAAGTGGGAAGCAAGACCCTGGCCTTGGCGATCGCCAAGCTGGATACGGTTAGCTAAGCAAGAGCCAGACAGGCCATAGCAAACTGAGGGCCCCCGCAATGACGGGGGCTTTTTTAATGCTCTGTGCCTGGAGCACCGCAAGCTCCTCTACCTTGGCCTATGAGTCTATCTCCGTCTTTGTTTCTTTCTGTTGGCCTTGGGCATGAGCAGGTTTTTTGATCCTGTACGAGTCTACGTCTGCATCTGAACAGGACGATGAACCCGGGCCTGACCCTGAAACCGAACCCGGAATGCGCTTTAAGCCGGTCCCCAACTGGGACGGCAACTTTAATCTCATCCCCAGTCCCACTCCCATTCTGACGCCTGGCCCAGGTCCTGGCCATGGCATTCACCCCAGCCTGAACCAGTGCTTGGAGTCTGGAGCTGATTTTCAGCCTTTGCTCCCCGTGTTTAAGCCGTCACGCCCAGCTTGTACGTGCTGATAAGGCAGACCACTCTTGAACCTTCTGCCATTACGGTCAGATAGTGTGCATTTTTGTCGAGCATCCGACTCCCATCCTGGTCGGTTTAGTGTCTGTCAGCGCGCCACGTCAAGCGGATGGATAAAAGTCTAGCCTTCTTCCTCGGACGGATGAACGACTGCTCGATTTTCTAAAGAACCTTGTTTAGCGCGGGTTTCCGCGCGTTCGTCCTTGCCCTTAAATCTCAATCCAAGCGTTATATATAAGGGTTATATTTTCTAGTTATAAAATGGGTGCCCCCATAAAATCGAAGCCTAAATTAATTACAGTAACAAACATACATGGAGGCGATCATGGAACCTAGCAATCTTTCACGTCGGCGCATGCTTTTGTCGACAGGCGGGGTGATGGCCCTGGCTGGTACCGCAAGTCTGACCCCTTTGTCAGCCGCTCTGGCTCAGGAAAAGGCTAAAACGCAAGCGAAAGCTCTGCCGGCCTATGCGTCCTGGAAACATGCCGACAGTTTGATCGTGCATAGCGCCAATACGATTGAAACCAAACGCAGCGCCTTTGGCTCCGGTTTGATTACACCGCTGGATCGCTTGTTCGTACGCAATAATGTAGCCCCTCCGTCCGAGCAGATCGTGGCTGATCCGGATGCCTGGGTATTGTCCATCAAGGGGGTGAAGAACCCACAGGACATGACCGTGGCCCAGCTCAAGCGTCTGGGTCTGGTTGCCGTGCCGATGGTGCTGCAGTGCTCGGGTAACGGCCGTGCCTACTTTCCTGAAAAACCCAGCGGCACCAAGTGGACCGTGGGTGCAGCAGGCTGTGTCGTGTTCTCGGGCGTACCTGTCAAGGCTGTGCTGGAAGCGACCGGCGGAATGGACGCCGGCGCTAAGTACATGACGGGTACCGGTGGGGAGGATATTCCAGAAGGCCTGGACCCCAATACCGTCATGGTAGAGCGCTCACTGCCGCTGGAAGCGATTGATGACGCTATTTTGGCCTGGGAAATCAATGGTCAGCCCATTCCCCTGGCTCACGGTGGCCCATTGCGTTTGATCGTGCCGGGTTACACGGGCGTCAATAATGTCAAATACATCAAGCAACTGGCCTTTAGCAAGGACCAGTCGGCTGCCAGCATTCAGCAAAACAGCTACCGCATGACGCCTATGGGCGAAAAGACCAATGTGAATCAGGAATCGGTGTGGGAAATGCCGGTCAAGTCCTGGATCACCAGCCCGAACGGCGAGCCTGGCGAAGACCTCAAGGCAGGACTCGTACAGATTCAGGGCCTGGCCTTTGGCGGCATGTCCGCTGCCAAGGAGGTGGAAGTGACGGTGGACGGCGGCAAGAACTGGGTCAAGGCCCAGTTCGTTGGACCGGACCTGGGCAAGTATGCCTGGCGCCAGTTTGTGGTGGGCATGGACCTGAAGCCTGGTCAATATGAAATCGCCAGCCGCGCGACCAGTGAAGCCGGCACGGTTCAACCTGAGGAGCGCGTGGCTAACAGCCATGGCTATTTGAATAATAGTTGGCGTGACCACATGTTGGCGGTCACCGTTGTTTAAGTATTAAATGTTGTAGCCACCCCGACACGTCGGGGTGGGTTCGGAAGGAAATCATGAAGAAATACCTCGTTGTTGCTGCTGCCTGTTTGTTTGCTGTTGCAGGTCAGGCCCATGCAGATGAGCAAGGCAAAGTTCTGTTTAGCAGCGGTGCCAAACCTATTGCCTGTGCGTTTTGTCATACCTTGGCCGATGCCGGTTCTGCCGGTGCCATCGGCCCTGATCTGGATGAGTTGCAGCCCTCGAAAGAGCAAATCCTGAAAGTCATGAAAGAGGGTATGGGTGCCATGCCCTCGTTCGCGCAGACCTTGAGCGATGAAGAGCGCGACGCCATCGCGACCTACGTCAGTTCCGTAGCAGGACAGTAAAACCTGCGATTGCCCCTTGGGGCAGATCTGGCCGCCTTACCGTTCAGTCCCCTGTTCAGGAGGCAGAAATTCGGTAGGCGGTTTTTTGTTGGCATTGTGATGGAGTACGCGCGCTGGACGACCTTGATCGTCCAGCCAGATTTGGCCCAGCCCTGACCCATTCCAGACGCGCTCACCATGCTGGCGTTGATCGGGCAGGCGGGGTGTGATGCTCAAGTCACGCCGTTGCGTAAACCAATTCAGCGGCGAGCGGGGCGAGTAAAGCCAACGGTTGAGCCGATCCAGCCAGTTGAGCAAACCTTCCGGAAATTCATTTTTAATGCCGCTGCTGGTGACCTGCCAGATATGCGGGATATGTTTGCTATGGCGCACCTGCACGTCGTAGACAAATGAATAATGCACATCACCGGACAAAATGACGTAATTGCCCGGCGTGCGTGAATGCCGGAAAATATTGAGCATGGTGTTGGCGGCTCCGCGGTGGGCCATCCAGTTTTCCGCATCTACTGTCAGCGCAAAACCGGCGTACGTGCAGACTCTTTGTATGACCTCAATCAGTTTGACGCCAAACATAGGGGTGGGCGAGACAATGACCGCAGCGCGTTCATCCAGCAACTCGTGCTGCAGCTCGGTCAGGGATTCCCAATCCATCAGGCCGGAAGGACGGCTGGGCAAGCGGCGGTTGTGCCAGCGGCGTGTACGGGTGTCCAGTACGATCAGCGTAGGCTGAGTGCGCAGCACATAGTCCCATTGACGGAAATCCAGCAGCTCTTTGATCAGGGCGTCCTGGGTCGCATGGTCCAGGCGATGATGCTCGTCTGGTGAACGTGTCCAGGCGTTGACGGTGTCCAGAACGGGCTCAAAGACATCAGGACGGTTGCCCCAGGCCTGACACAACATATACGCCACCAGCGCATTGCCCACGATCTGACGAGAAAAAGGGTGGCCGTAGGCCGTGCTTTCCCATTTGGCCGACAGGTTCCAGTCATCGGTAATGTCGTGGTCATCAAAAATCATCAGTGTCTGTACATGCGCCAGCAAGCGTGCCGCTTGGGGCAGGTCCTGACGAAAACCTTCTAAGGCAAGCGATTCACGTTGCCAGCGCTGATGGTGCTCAGCGGAGAGCTCTGGCGGAGTGGGCTCGCCAATGATTTGCCAGGCAGTGGGGGACCAGACCAGCAAGTACATGGCCAGGACTTCGGCTAATGTCACCAGGTGATTGTGTGCATTGGCGGTAGTGAAAATGGGTTTTTCCACACCGCCGAAGAAGCGCTCGCGCAAATCTTCATTGGACTTGAAGGCAGGCAGCAGATCAGCCCGCCGATAATAGCTGGCAGGGTGGCGGTAAAGAGATTCGCTGTCGGACACGACCGCGCCTTCCAGATATTCCCCGAACAATCCCAAGCGTTCAATCAGTGCATGGATGGCTGCCAGCATTGGGCCTGCCACATCGTCGGCATAGATCTGATCGCCAGCCAGCATCAGTAAAGCGGGCCGCATATCGGCGTGGCTGATATGTTCGCTCAAGACCCGGTCGGCTTGTGCTAAGCCGTCGCGGGACGCGTGATGCGGCTTGCGGCAAGAGCCAAACATCAGATTGTCAGCGCGGCTGGACAGCACCAGGCTGGGTCGGGTTTGGCCTTGATGCAGCAGGTGAGGGGCCCAATCTGCGATGTTTTGCTCCGTTTCACACGCTGAGTGCAGAATCAGGTCGTAGAAAACAAGCGTATCCAGGGGCAGCGGGTCGGCAAGCTGCACATCAATGAAGTGGATAAAGGCGTGCTTGCCAATGGGCACGATACGGCATTGCCCGGCATCCAGTGCAATGCGATGGGCAGGGGCGCCTTGCGGTTCCAGAAGCAGTTCCAGCGACAGGGCTGAGCTGCCAACCAGCCACAAATTCAGACGTTGCGCATCGAGACGACGCAAAATAGGGCCGGCCAGCACGGGCGGCAAGTTCGAGGAGGAATGGGAGAGATTCAAACGGGTTACAGCCAGAATCAGAAAGGACAATGGACAGCATTATGCGCATAAAGTTGCACGTTGGGCGGTGTCATTGTGTGCGGGGGGCGAGGATCGGGTGCGGATGTAGGCTTTTGAGCACAGAGATGCAGATGGCGGACACCATCTGCCTGATGGGCTGTTGTGGGCAGGATGAGTAGGGTTTGGCGGCGCGGCGGTTTAGCTGTTTTCCAGGGCGGGAGTGGCCTGCAAATAAGCGGTGACTTGCGAATCGAGCTCATCCTCATGTACGACACGAACAGGAAAACCCAGTTTCTTGCTCAGCGGGGCGACGAATGCATTCAGGGAAAAGGCCATCAAGGCATTGTTCACGACCACCAGGCTGGCCGCACAGCACAGGCGTAGACGATCGCGATTGTCTTTGATCCATTGAGAAAATGCTTCTGCGTCATTGTCAGGTCCGTCTGACGCAGCTCCCGGAAGCTCGCGTGTCAGCAGCACAAAGCGCTGACCCTGTTCCAGCAAGGCTTCCAGTTGCTCTTTCCAGTTGGAAGGAGAGTCGTTCGAGATCCAGATACGGGGAAAATCCTGTGTTGCAAGGTGCATGGTCAAGTTCTGATGTGGTCGGTTGAGGGCATAAAGGTACGTAGTGGGGCGTGCTGGCTCTGTCTGCGTCGCCAGCAATGTCGCAGGGGCAAAGCTCTTATCGATCAGGTCGACTCAAGCCTGCCGCCCGATTTCCTCCAGGGCTTCCTGAATCTCCAGCCATTCTTCTTCCAGGGCTTGGTGCGTTTTGCTCAGCTCGCCATGCTCGCTCATCAGGGCGGGGCGTTGATCCTTGTAGCTGTCTGAATAGAAGTCCGGGTCCTGCATCAAGGTATCCAGCTCGTGCAGACGTTGCTGGGTTTTTTCCATTCCGGCTTCCACTTTTTTCAAGCGGCTTTCCAAGGGTTTGCGTTGCTGTGCCTGGCGTTGGCGTAATTCCGCTTCCTGCCTGCGTTGGGTCTTGCGGTCGGTGCCCTCATTGCCGTTATCGTTCGCTCGTGCTTCTTGACGCGCTTCCGAACGTGATTGCGCACTGCGGGCCAGTAGCCAGTCGCGGTAGTCTTCCAGGTCGCCATCAAACTCCTGAACCTGGCCATCGGCCACGATCCAGAAAGAATCAACGGTAGAACGCAACAAATGGCGATCGTGCGATACCAGCAGCACGCTGCCACCGTAATCAGCCAAGGCCGTCGCCAGGGCTTCACGGGTATCCACATCCAAGTGGTTGGTGGGCTCGTCCAGCAGAAGCAGGTTAGGTTTTTGCCAAACAATCAGGGACAGGGCCAGACGCGCCTTTTCACCACCCGAAAAGGGGGCGGTCAGGCTGGTGACCATATCACCGCTAAAGCCGAAGGAGCCGAGGTAGTTGCGCAGCTCCTGCTCGCGCACATCTGGTGCCAGCCGCGCCAGATGCTGCAAGGGAGTCGAGTCGGGATCAATGGAATCGAGCTGGTGCTGGGCAAAGTAACCAATCACGAGCCCCTTGGATTCCAGGCGTTCGCCTGTGACGGGAGCCAGCTTGCCGGCCAGGGTTTTGACCAGCGTGGACTTGCCCGCACCGTTCATCCCCAAAATACCCACCCGGGCGCCGCCCCGCACCATCAGACGTACCTGGCTCAAAATAGGCTTGTCTTGTCCAGGGTAGCCCAGGTCGGCCCGATCCAGCGTCAGCAGTGGGTCAGGGGTGTACTCCGGTGAGGGCAGGCGAATCGATACGCTGGAGTCGTCACGCAAGGGTGTCAAGGTTTGCATGCGTGCCAGGGCCTTGACCCGGCTTTGCGCCTGCTTGGCCTTGGTGGCCTGAGCCTTGAAGCGGTCAATAAAGCTTTGCAGACGGGCGGCTTCACGAGTCTGGCGTTCGTATGCAATCTGACTTTGCTGTACGCGTTCGGCGCGTTGCATCAGAAAGTCGTTATAGCCACCCTTGTAGCGAACCAGTTTGCCTTGGTCTACGTGCAGAATCGAACGAGCCACTGCATCCAGAAATTCGGTGTCATGCGAAATCAGCAAGACTGTGCCGGGATAAGAACCCAACCAGCGCTCCAGCCAGAGCATGGCGTCCAGATCCAGGTGGTTGGTGGGCTCGTCGAGCAAGAGCAGGTCCGAGGGGGCCATCAATGCGCGTGCCAGTGACAAGCGCATTTGCCAGCCGCCGGAGAACTCGCGTACCGGCAGCATCCACTGATCGGGACGGAAACCCAGCCCTGCCAGCAGTTGCTCGGCACGCGAGGGAGCCGACCAGGCATCGGCCTCGATCAGCGCATTTTCCAGCTCAGCAATGGTCTGGCCGTCGCTGTCAGGGGTATTGGCACGCTGTTCCTGCAAGGCTCGCAGACGTTCGTCACCATCGATAACGAATTCGCGTGCGGGGCGGTCACGGTCCGGGATGGTCTGGCGCACACTGGCCACTTCCCAGACCTCAGGAATGCTCAGGTCGCCCCCGTCCAGGTCCAGCTCGCCTTGCAGCAAAGCGAACAGCGAGGACTTGCCTGCGCCGTTCTTGCCCACGATACCCAGACGCTCGCCTGGGTTAACGATGAAATCGGTATTGTCCAGCAGGACTTTGACGCCGCGACGCAGCGTAATTCCAGTAGCGCGTATCACGGGGCCAACTGCTCCCGGCTTAACAGGAGAATCTGGTCTTCAGCGGTTTCCGTGCTTAGCCAGATCGGTTCCAGCTCCGGGAAGGCGGCAACAAAGTTGTCATACTCATTGCCAATTTCCAATACCAGCACGCCTTCGGGGGAGAGGTAATTGGGCGCGGCTTCCAGAATGCGCCGCACCAGATCCATGCCGTCATCGCCTCCCGCCAGGGCCAGTTGCGGCTCGTGACGGTATTCCTGCGGCAGGTTCTGCATGGACTGCTCATTCACATACGGCGGATTGCAAATGATCAGGTCATAGGCGGTTTGCGGCACCTGGTCGAGCAGATCGCTCTTGAACAGGCTCATGCGATCGTTCAGTCCGAAGGCATCAATATTTGACTGGGCCACTTCCAGCGCGGCGTCGGACAGATCGACGGCATTGACCTGCGCCTGGGGGAATGCCAGTGCCGTCAAGATAGCCAAGCAACCCGAACCGGTACATAAATCCAAGGCGCTGTAGATGGCATCGGGGTCGGCAATCCAGGGCTGGAGCTGCTCGGCCAGCAACTCGGCTATCGGAGAGCGCGGTACGATGGTGTCGGGCGTGACACGGAAGCGATGACCTTGCAGCCAGGCCTCACCCGTCAAGTAGGCTGCGGGAACACGCTCATTGCAGCGACGGGCGATCAGGGCCAGATAGGCAGCGCGCTCGGACTCCAGAACAATGGCATCCAGATAGGGGGCCAGCGTGTCCAGCGGCAGGTGCAAGGTATGCAGCAGCAGATAGGCAGCCTCGTCCCAGGCATTGTCACTGCCGTGGCCGAAGGCCAGTTCACAGCGGTTGAATTGGCTCACGGACCAGCGCAACAAGTCGCGCACGGTGCGCAGCTCCTGCTGGGCGTGGAGCAGGGAGGAATGATCGATGCAAGGGCTTAACAAAGCAGGGATTCCAATGTACGGCGATAAATGTTTTTAAGAGGCTCAAGATCAGCAATGGCAACATGCTCGTTGATTTGATGAATGCTGGCGTTGAGCGGGCCAAATTCGACCACTTGAGGGCAGATTTTAGCGATAAAGCGACCATCTGAGGTGCCACCGGTGGTGGACAGATCCGTTTCCAGACCGGTTTCAGCTTCAATGGCCTTGGCCAGGGCCTGGCTCAGAGGGCCGGCCTCTGTCAGGAAAGGCTCGCCGCCCAAGGTCCAGGTGAGCTGGAAATCCACGCCGTGACGGCGCAAGATGGACTCCACTTCCGCCTGTAGACCGGCAGGAGTCTGCTCAGTAGAAAAGCGAAAATTGAAGTGGACATCCAACTGGCCGGGAATCACATTGCTGGCGCCAGTTCCGGCGTGGATGTTGGAGATCTGGAAGCTGGTGGGGGGGAAATCGATATTGCCAGCGTCCCACATGCGATCGGTCAGTTCATGCAGTGCAGGAGCGAACACATGCAGCGGGTTGATGGCCAATTGCGGGTAGGCCACATGGCCTTGGCGGCCCTTGACGATCAGGTGGCCTGACAGCGAGCCGCGACGGCCATTTTTGATGGTGTCGCCCAGTTGGCGCGAGCAGGTGGGTTCGCCCACAATGCAGTAGTCCAGCTTTTCGTCGCGCTCTTGGAGAACACGGCAAACATGCACGGTGCCATCGATAGCCGGACCTTCTTCATCCGAGGTCAGCAGCAATGCGATCGAGCCTTTGTGTGCAGGATGGGCGGTGGTGAACTCCTCGACGGCATGAAGGAAGGCCGCAATTGAGGCCTTCATGTCTGCGGCACCGCGGCCATACAGCTGACCATCGCGCACGGTAGGCTCGAAGGGGGGCGAATCCCAGGCCGCTTCCGGCCCGGTAGGCACCACATCTGTGTGGCCTGCAAAAACAAACAGGGGGGCCTGGGTGCCACGGCGGGCCCACAGGTTCGAGACCGGGCCGCTGGGCAAATGTTCCAGCTTAAAGCCAGCTTGCTCCAGGCGGGCACCCAGCCATTGTTGACAGTGTGCGTCCTCGGGGGTGACTGAGGGACGGGCAATCAAGGCTTTAAGGGTATCAAGTACAGAATTGTCAGTGCTCATGTTCAGGCGCGAAGTAAATCGTTAATACTGGTTTTGGCGCGGGTACGGGCATCCACACGCTTGACGATGATGGCGCAGGCCAGGCTGTACAGGCCATCGGGCGAGGGCAGCGAACCCGGCACGACGACCGAGCCGGCAGGCACGCGGCCTTGATAAATTTTGCCCGTTTCGCGCTCGTAGATCTTGGTGCTTTGCGACAGGAATACGCCCATGGCCAGCACCGAATTTTCTTCTACGATTACGCCTTCCACCACTTCAGAGCGGGCGCCGATAAAGCAGTTGTCCTCGATAATGGTGGGATTGGCCTGCAAAGGTTCCAGGACTCCGCCAATCCCTACGCCCCCTGACAGATGGACATGCTTGCCAATCTGGGCGCAGGAGCCGACGGTGGCCCAGGTATCGACCATGGTCCCTTCCCCGACATAGGCGCCGATATTCACGAAAGAGGGCATCAGCACTACGTCGGGGGCGATATAGGCACCTTGGCGTACGACGGCGCCGGGGACGGCGCGAAAACCGGCTTGGGCAAAGGCGGCCTGGTCATGTTGCTCAAACTTCAAAGGCACCTTGTCATAGAAGGGAGCGGGCTCGCCAGCCATGACGCGGTTTTCCTTGATTCTGAAAGACAGGAGAATCGCTTTCTTGACCCAGTCATTGACCTGCCATTGTCCGTCAATCTTTTCCGCCACGCGCAGGGAACCGTAATCCAGCTTTTCAATCACGGTATGGATGGCCGTGCGCAGTTCAATGCTGTGTTCTTGGGGGGAGAGGGAAGCTCGCTGTTCCCACGCCGATTCGATCAGACTTTGGAGGTCGCTCATAGGCTAGGCTCTGTGTGAATTCAGGCCGTCATTGGCAGTATCGGGATACAGAAGGCGCATGATGCGCGGCTTACCACCGCAGCGGCCGAGCTTGAATGGAGGCAACAGGATAACCGAGTCTGCCCCATCCAGGTACGGTTTTATGGCTTTCTGTAGTGCTTTTGAGGGCCTGATGCGGCCGTTCTGGGCTCTGGCTGGAGTCGTGTGCGCGTTGCCGGGCTTGGTGGATAAGAAAAAGCTTGAACCTGATGGCAGGTTTACCGGGAGGAGTGCAGACATTCTTCTGAGATTATTTTTTGAGTTTTTGCATTCTTGTTTTCCGATAATTTTTTATTGACTCGCCATTTTCGCTTATTTCAGTTATTTCATTGGTGCTGGTGGGGATTATTTATCTATGCTGTGTGCGTAAATAAATATTTCCAAATACTAAAAAATAAGTATGAAAAGCGGAGTTGGTATTAGCCACCCATCAAGAGTTTTTCACGAAGCACAAGGATGTCGCCTGATAGTTGAGCTTACCGGATATCCGATCTTCCTCTGTGTGGCACGTCAAAAAAGGCTTGCAAGCTTTTTGCAAAAGGGACATGTCAGGGTTTTACAGAGCAATGACCTTGCGTTCCCCGTGCAAATCGAATTGGTTTCGTTTTTTACATTTTATAAGATGTAGGGGTTTTTTATCTGCCTAGAATGACGACGAAGACAGTGTTGTTAATAGCATTTTGCTTTTAATGTCTCATTCGAATGGAGGGGTTATGAGATCAATTCTTTTATGGGTCTTGGGTGTACCTATCCCTATCATCATTTTGTTGGCTTTGTTCTGGCACTGAGGTGCTTGCGATCACAATCCGGAATAAGGAATCATCATGGCTACAACGCAATTTGGTTCAGATGCAGGTTTGGGTACGCACGCCGTAGCGGAGTCCTCGCATTCAGCGGTATCGTGGGGCGCCGTCATTGGAGGGGCCGTCATCGCCGCTGCCATGACCGTGACCTTGCTGGTGGGCGGGACGGGTCTGGGATTCATGGCGATCTCTCCTTGGAACAATGATGGGGCCTCGGGCACCACGATCGCTATCGGCACAATTGTCTGGTTGTTCCTTACACAGATCATTGCTTACGGGATGGCGGGCTATATAACCGGTCGCCTGCGCACCAATTGGACGGGTGTGCATGGTGACGAAGTCCATTTTCGCGATACGGCACACGGTTTCCTGGTCTGGGCTGTCAGTGCCGTCGTCAGTGTGTTTCTGCTGGGTTCTGGGGTGGCATCGCTGGTGTCGGGCACCGCTCAAGCCGGCGCCAATCTGGCCGGGGCTGGGGTAGGCGCTGCCTCGGCGGTGGTGGGGCAGGCGGGTAAGGATCAGATGCAGGGGCCAGGCCTGGGTTACTTTACCGATAGCTTGCTGCGTCCTGCTGATCCGGCTAATGCACCGGCGCAAACGGCCAATCCAGAGCGTGAGGTCAGTCGTATTCTGGCTCGCAGCCTGGCCGAAGGTCAGGTGTCTCAGCAGGATCAGGACTATTTGCTGAAGCTGATTGCCAATCGTAGTGGTTTGACGCCCGAGCAGGCCAAAGAGCGTCTGGATTCGGTGCAGCAGCAAGCCAAGGAGGCGGCCGAAAAGCTGGAACAACAGGCGCGTGAAGCGGCAGATGCTGCTCGCAAGGCCGCTGCCGCCTTTGCCTTATGGGCCTTTGCCTCGTTGCTGGTCGGTGCGTTTGTGGCGAGCCTGGCCGCAACCATAGGAGGACGGGCGCGTCTGAAGCTCTAAACCGGGTGGTCGGGACGGCGCGCGAGCTCCGTTCCCGTATTCATCCATACAAGGCCCCCGACTCCTGAGCGACCGGGGGCTTTTTTTTGGATCATTGAGCATTACCGGGGAAAGCGGCGCGGATGTTGAGGAAGAAGAACTCATGGACTCGGTAAGCGTAGGCACGCCGCTTAATGAGCTTGATGGTGTTGTTGAAGCCCTCAACGATACTGGTGTTGAGGCGATGTCGGCATGCGGCCAGAATGCCATGCAGATAGCCTTTCGGGCACTGGGCGAAGGTGTTTAAGAGGGTTATTTAACTGTGCTCGGCCTGCTCGCAACAATGATGCCAAGTTTGTTTTGCCCAGGCAGATCTTCGGTAGAACCAGAGTCGCTTGAGTTCGTCCAGCAGGACATAGACCCTCAGCAGACCCCTGCATCGGCGCACACTGTTATTCAATGGTGCCGCCTACCGCTTAGCGATGCTCTCGCTATATGACTTGCCCAGGAAAGCCTCGTTCTACATTGATTCCTTTGCTGCGCGAACTTGTGTTTTTTTGTTCCGTAAGGCTATATGCAGCGCTTGGGACGCTGGATTTTTACCTATACTGAGCAACACAGAATAAACAGGAGTAGGGCAGCATGACAACAGAGATTGCAGTGGTCTTGGGTCTGGCTTTAATAGCGATTGTCTTGTTTGCTACCGAAAAACTCAGAATAGATGCCATTGCCTTGTTGGTGTTAAGCACCTTGGCAGTGCTGGGCCTGGTGACTCCTGAACAGGCGGTGGGTGGGTTTAGCAATCCGGCCACCGTAACGGTGGCTGCCATGTTTGTGCTGGCAGCGGGCCTGCAAAATAGCGGAGCACTCTCGGGAATTGGAGATTTGCTCAGCAAGGCCCGCTCACCGTTCCAGTTTTTACTGGTGTTGTTTCTCGTTCTGGCTGTGATTGCCCCGTTCGTCAATAACACCGCGGTGGTGGCGGTGTTCATTCCCATCGTGATGGCTGCCAGTGTGCGTATCGGGATGTCGGCTTCCAAAGCGCTGATTCCCTTGTCTTATGTGTCGCAAATGGCGGGGGTCTGCACCTTGGTCGGTACGTCCACCAACCTGCTGGTCAATGCCATTGCCCGTGATCTGGGTCATCCCGGCTTTACCATGTTTGAGTTCACCGCCCTTGGTGTGATCTGCATGGTGGTCGGCTGTATTTACTTGCTGACAATAGGACGCTGGTTATTGCCTGACACGCGCGCGGGTGAGCTGGTCGAGCAATATGAATTGGGCAAGTACATTACCGAGCTGCGCGTGATGCCCGACTCGTCTTTGATCGGGCAGTCTGTGGGGGACGCCAAACTGGGCGAGCAGTACGGGGTATTCGTGTTGGAGCTGTTGCGAGGCGATACCAAAGTGTGGGGGCCGCGCGAACAGAAGATTGAGGCGGATGATGTGCTCTTGGCGCGCGGTGACTGGACCAAACTCGACGAGTTGCGCAAAGAGGCGGGACTGGAAGTGGACCCGCAATTCAAGCTGGAGCAGCAGTCGTTTGAGCAGGTGGACCAGGTGTTGACTGAAGTCATGATCGCTCCCCGTTCACGAATCAGCGGGCGCACCTTGGGTAGTCTGGGACCGGGCTGGCACAAGAATGCGACGGTGCTGGGCATACATCGTCGTGGTCAGGTGTTGCGTGAGCAGTTGCGGGCGGTACGTTTGCAGGTGGGCGACATTTTGTTGATGTTGACCCCCGCGGCTGAAAAAGCGGACTTGCGTTCGGACAACAACATTATTGTGCTGTCTGAACGGGAGGCGGAAAAGGAGATGGGCTGGCGCGCTCCCTTCGCGCTGTTCACCATGGCTTTGGTGATTGCAATTCCCGCCCTAGGCTGGGTACCTATCAGCATTACTTCCTTGGTGGGGGCGGTGGCCATGACCCTGGCGGGCTGCCTGAAGGCGGATGAGGTGTACGACGCGATTGACTGGCGCATCATCATCCTGATGGCCGGTTTGTTGCCTTTGGGCCTGGCCATGAGTGAGACAGGGGCTGCTCAGTTTCTGGTTGAAAACACGGTGGGTCTGGTCAAGTCATTTGGACCCTTGACCGTGCTGGCGGTGGTGTACATGATGGCGCTGCTGTTGACCGAATTCATGAGCAATGCCGCAGCGGCGGTGTTGCTCACGCCGATTGGCATGTCCACGGCCAAAATGATGGATGTGGACCCTACTCCATTTCTGATTGCCGTCACCTTTGCCGCCTCGACCAGTTTTGCCACGCCCGTGGGGTATCAGACCAATACCATGGTCTATGGCGCCGGGGGTTATCGTTTTGCCGATTTTCTCAAGGTAGGCGTGCCCCTGAATCTGATCTTCTGGGTTCTGGGTGTCGCACTGATTCCTGTTTTCTGGCCTTTTTAAGCGCAAGGCTGGCGACCGCCTCACGAAGGGCCTGGCTCATGTCTTGCTTCCCTTCAAAGAGGCGCGCGCTTCAGGTTTGTCAGTTCGCCCGTTGGGCACCTGATTGTATCGAGGCAGAATAGGAGGGCCAGCGCCCGGGCATGATAGTGTACCGAGGGGTTTGGGGGCGGGCTTAACCGTAAAAAATGGGATTGCAGGGATTAAATCAGGGAACCGGCGGGCTGCTGATCTCCTGGATTTTTGCGGTGATAGCTCAGTAACAGCACCCATAAGACAGCCAGGCACAAACCGTACGCCATAGCCCCGTAAGAGACGGAGATATCAATGCCACAGACACGGGAGAAGCGGTCGGCTGTATCGCAGATATTTTTAATGGCCAAAATGAACACAACCGTGTTCACGGCCATGGCAAGCCAGGCGGAAAGCGTGCGTTCTGCCCAGATCAGGCTGGCTACGGCCAGCGCTGACAAAGGCATGACGGAGTGAAGCACACTGGTGCGCCAGGCAGAATAAGCCTGGGACGTGTTGAGCCAACTTTCGCTGACGTGCGCAAAGGGAAAGAGTCCGAGCACAATCAGAACAGCGCACAGGAAAAAGATCAGTTTCCTGATGGTAAGGGTGAACACGATAACGGTAGAGATTCGCTTTATGAGGATTTCGAGTGTAACTGATGTGTTTTATGCGCAAAGACAAGTTATGTAAGTTCGTTGTCACAATTCGCGATAAATTTGTTACTTAAAGATAGCATAAACGCAGGAACATTCGAATTTAATCATGGTTTCATGACAAAACGACGAGAGCGCAGTGCAGGGTGGGGAGATACCCACCCGGAAAACGGTCGTGCCCGTGCGCTGAGCGGATGAAATTGACAGGAGAAAAACGATGAGAATGGCCGCTGCGTGCTTGAGCACCGTACTAAGTGTCATGGCTTTGCCTGTGTGGGCGGATAATCCCGCCTGTCAGTATCGGGCGGCCGAAATTCAGAATCAGATCGACTATGCTCGAGAGCATGGCAATGTGCATAAGCAGCGCGGCTTGGAGCGCGCCTTGACCCAGGTCCAGCAGCATTGCAAGGACGAAGATCTGCTGCGAGATGCACAGGAAGCGATCCGTGAGCAGCAAGAGGAGATTCAGGAGCGGATGGAGGAAATCGCTCAACAAACGCGCAAGGGAGATACCGGCAAGGTTCGGAAGCTCGAGCAGAAACTTGAGCGCGACCGGATCGAGCTGGAGCAGTTACGGGAGGAGTTGAACGAATTGCAGGCGTTGGGCGCGATGTAAAAGAGCGGCGACGCAGGCAAGGAGGGTAGGGGTCAGTGCCCTCTGCAAATAGTCTGCGCCAAGGGGTTCAACGCAGAACACGGGCCCCTTGTGGGGCTACGCGCCGTGGAATGGGAAAGGACTGCTTATAATCACAGCTGTGGTGGGCACAATGTTGTAGGCCGATCACGTATAAAACAAGAGTGGTATGAGCAGAAAGAAGATGGGTCGCGGTATAGGAAAAAGCAGCAGCAGGAAAAAAACAGGGGGAGCGGGTCCGGCTCGTTTTTTGAAATCTGTCCTGGCCGCCGCTCTGACCAGTTTCGGGATTGCCACGGCCTGGCTTCATCCCCAGGGGCTGAACTGGCAAAGTGTGGAGCCCTGGTTGCAGTCGCTGGGCTTGCCTGGCTACACGGCTCAGGACCATGTTCCCGTGCCGGCGTCTGTAGATGGTTATGTTCAGACTTCTTTTGCTCATTGTCCACAGTTCTTTCCGGGCGCCCGACCTGTGGTGCCGATGGCTTACACGCAAAGAGAGCTGTGCTTTAGCTCTTTTGCGATCTTGCATAGCGGTCAAACCAAAACGCCGGTGTTTGTAGCGCAGCGCTTGAATCGACAGCATATTCAGGCGGCCAAAGGCATCAAACGCACCGACCGGTTTTACGCCGAGGCGCGTTTGCCTCGGGCCGAGCGGGCTGAGTTGCATGATTATCGGGGCTCGGGCTATTCACGTGGACATATGGCACCGGCTGGCGACATGGCCTCCGAACAGGGCATGGCCCAAAGCTTTTCGCTGGCCAATATGGTGCCGCAAAATCAGATTCATAACGCGGGACCCTGGAACAAGATCGAAGCTGACACGCGTCAGTATGTCTCTCGTGCGGCAGGTCAAGTCTATGTGTTTACCGGACCTGTTTTTGAGCGTAATGCCAGGACGATCGGGGCCAATCAGGTTGCCGTGCCCAGTCATTTGTTCAAGCTGGTGTACGACGCCACCACAGGGCGCGCCTGGGTACATTGGCAGGCTAACCAAGCCTCTACCCGTGCGGGGCCGCCGATCAGCTATCCAGAGTTCGTGCGCCGTACCGGTTTGCACCTGCTGCCCGATTTAAGCCTCAAAGGGGCGGAGTAAAAACCGTTTTTGGGGTGCCGCCGTCGGGTTGTGCTACTTGTTCAGGACCGCGTGGACCTGATCTTCGGAAAAGTACACGCTGTCACCTTGTTCAAAAACGGTGTAGCTGATGTTCTGCTCACTGACCACGCCCCGGAAATAAGCTTTTGGGGTGGCGGGCGCCTGGGTGATACGAACCGTGATATAGCGTTCGCTGGTGTAGGAAACCAGTTGCACGTGCATGTCCGGTTTCAGATCCAGCGCCCCGGGAAACCGGTCCAGGTCGTCATGGCTGACCACAACCCGGAAAGCCGTGGGTCGGTGAATGACATAAGCCTCCTTGATGCGGTGATGCAAGGTCAGCATCCTGTGCGCCTCTGCGCTGCGTGCCTGATTCGGAGTGCGGACCTGCTGTTCCAGCTCAGCGCTTGGCATGATGTTCAGGACTTGGGCTAAAAGCAGAAATTGTTCGTGAGTCATGAATTGCAAATTGTTAGAAAAAGAGAATCGACGTGCTTTGGAGCCTCGGGGTACAGTGTGCCTATTGTCCGCGATTGGCTTTTGTTTCCATTGGCGGTAAATGCAATAAAGATTTTTTGTGGGGAAAACGCAATGATGGTTCGACGACTAACTCAAAGTGCGGCGGTGTTGGGTTTGGCCGCTTTGCTGGCCGCATGTTCTTCGCCCAAGCCCGGTACTGGCCCCGTATCAAAACTCTTTAACGAATGTACCTGGGACCGGGAATCCTGCATGTACGAGGGTCGCTACGAAGCGGGCGAGAGCGAGTACGCCGAACGCCAGGCCCGTGATTTGAACCGTCAGTCGGCGGCGCGTTTGCGTCAAAGCCGCCTGTGATTTCTTGGTGGCAGTGAGCGGCCGGCGTTGCACGTCGAGGGTGTGAGCGTGGTGCGAGCGCTATTGGAAAGCAGACAAATTGCCATCTATTTTGGAGTGATGGTGCTTGCTGCCGGTCTTTCCCAGGTCTGGGTGTTGCCGGTCAGTCTAGTGGGCTGGATCAATCCGGCGCTGGGCTTCATGCTGTATGTCACCTTTTTGCAGGTGCCCCTTGCCCAGTTGGGCAAGGCGCTGACGCAATGGCGCTTTCTGCTTGTTTTGCTGATTGCCAACTTTGCTCTGATTCCTCTGTTGGTATTTGCCTTGTTGCCTCTGCTGCCCGAGCACGGTTTGTTGCGCTTGGGTGTGTTGCTGGTTTTACTGGCTCCGTGTGTCGACTATGTGGTGACCTTTGCCCATATGGGCCGGGCTGATGCACGTGCACTCTTGGCCGCTACCCCGATATTACTGGCTCTGCAAATGCTGTTGTTGCCTGCCTACCTGCGTTTGGCCTTGGGAGAGCAGTTGGCGGTGTCTATTCAGGCCAGACCCTTTCTGAACGCCTTCGGCTTTCTGATTCTGATGCCGCTGCTACTGGCGGCTGCCACTCAGTATCTCGCTGCCAAACGTGCGGTTTGGGCGAAGATCCATCTTGGTTTGGGTTTGGCGCCTGTGCCTGCCACCGCTGCGGTGCTTTTTATGGTGGTGGCCGCTGTTTGGCCGCAATTGGAACCCGCGCTGCACGTGATAGGGCGCGTCGTACCGGTTTACCTATTATTTGCGGTTCTGGCCCCGATGATTGGCTGGGCGGCGGCGCGGCTGGCGGATCTGGCAGCTCCCATGCGGCGTGCCGTTGCATTTAGCACTGCCACGCGTAATTCGCTGGTTGTCCTGCCGTTGGTTCTCGCGATTCCCGGCGCCATGCCCTTGCTGCCAGCCATCATTTTGGCCCAAACCTTGGTGGAGTTACTGGCACAGCTGGTCTATGTGCGTATGGCAACTCGACGCCAAGAAGGTACGCAGGCTTGAGCAGGCCTGTGAGCCCTGCACAGTTCTTTCTTATAGCGCTTATAAAAAAACCCACATGGTGATGCGCTAGCTACGCTCTATGATCTGCTCCGCCTCCGTGCCGAGTGCAATCTTTTGTGGCGTGCCTGTTCTGTGCTCGCCTATTTACTACTTGGGAAAACTTCAACATGCTAGTTGCCGCTTTTCTGGCGTTTGCAGGCCTGTGCCTGTTCGTGAATGGTGTTCGTCTCTACTACTCTGAAGGCCACCACACGGAAAGACTGGTGAGCGCCAAAGATGCCGCCATCGTTAATTTGTTCACCGCTGTACTGGGATTTATCTTTATGTCCCACATCCTGAATCCCGCCAACAGCGCTGCCTATTCCCCTTTGTCAGCTGTCTATCTGGGCCTGTTTGCCTTGACTTACTTCTGGGTGGGGGTGAATGCCTTCACAGGCAGTGATGGTCGGGCCCTGGGATGGTACTCCTTGCTGGTGGCGTGTATAGCTGTTCCGGCTGCATTGACTAATTTGCGCGTGGCCGAGCAGGTTTTTGACTACTGGCAGGTAGTGAGCTGGCTGTCCTGGGCTGTGCTCTGGTTCATGTTCTTCTTGCTGCTGGTTCTGAACAAGCCTATTGCCAGGCTGACTGGCCTGGTATCTGCGGTGCAAGGGGTACTAACGGCCCTGTTGCCGGCGTTGCTGTATTTTTGGGGTGTGATTTAGGCTCCAGGCTGGAGGGAAAAGAGAGCCCCTCCAGTTCGGGCTGCAAACCCAAGACCGCTATGGCGGTCTTTTTTTATAGGATCGCTTGATACGGGGGGCGCAGTGTGCTTGCGTGTTTTCATTGAGTAAGCTGTTAAGACGCGGGCCAGCTGAGAGGGTTTTTAAGGAAAAATGAAAAGTAAATTAAGGCGGCTAAGTATTTGGTTGGCCGTGGGGAATTAACAAATATATTTCCCTAATTTACATGGGAATTGTTAATGATTTTTTTAATTGATGCTAAAGTGAATGGGTTTGCTAGTAATAAGCCGATGCGGTTATTGATTTTTCACTTTTTTAGTGGAATAGGCATATGGCTTTACGATTTTTGATTGATCCGTGAAGGAGTTTGAATCGTGTACCATGCAGCCGCTTCCAGTCCAGCCCCCCAGCCCAGGCCGGAGCCTAAACCCATGCGTTGGCCTGGTGATTTTCCGGGTAAACATGATAGGCAGGATTAGCTTCTGCTAGATGCAAAAAACCGCTCTCCTTGAGCGGTTTTTTCTTATTTGAAAATTAACCCTGTCAGACCTCTACCCCTGAGAGAACCAGGTGTATGCATATAAAAGCAAAAATCAGTTTTTTTCGAATGAGAAGGAGGCGGCTAAGGTTTACCGGTCTTGGCTAAGAAGAATGGCTGAAAGAGGGCTTGCAGAAAGGCATGATGAGGCTTGCAACGCGTTGGGAACATAGTCTGTTAGCAATTTTGGAAATAGGCTGGCTACCGCTCTTTCTTTTTCAAGCCCTTTATAAGCAAAACCGGCTTATTTATAACATCCAAAAAAAGGTACAACGACGATGAAGAAAAGGAGAGGGATGCTGCCTTTCTTTTTGTTGATTCACGGCGTGGTAATGGAAAAAAAGTGCTGCTGATTTGCTTTAATGCTGAAATAAAAGACGGCGGAGTTTTTGTGCTTTATGTCAAGAAAGAAGCGGAATGAAGATGGTACTTGCAATCAAGGGATAGAGGTTTTTCTGGTGATCGATTTTTAACTCAAAAGTATGGTGGCTGATAGCTTGGGGTGTTTGTTTTTTTGTTGTTTTCTATACGGTAACTAGGTCGCTGTATATCAGTATCTTCGGGAATAGGCGCAGTAGGGGCTGGCTTATATATCGTTGCCGACAGTAATCTATGATTTGGTGGCTTTCTACCTGATTCGCTGGATGGGGTTTTTACCTAAGTGCCCCAGGCAGTGGCAAAGCAGGAGTAAATGTCATTTATGGGCGATAGATGCTAGCTGATATGGTATTTCAATAATAGTTTTAATTCTTATTTAGGCGTATAGGAAAACGAGATATGCCAAGCAACCCTCAGCCAAACCCCACCCCTAATCCGGACCCTAAGCCCACCCCGGCTCCGGAGCCCGTTCCCGGCCCTAAACCGATGCGCTGGCCCAGTGACTTCCCGGGAAAGCATGATCGACACTCGTGACCGCTGACGAGTGATTCCAGAAGCAAACTTTCGAGTCTTGTAGCCTTAGGGCCGGCGCTTCGTATTCAACGGTGTTTTCGCCCGTTTCCTCCTTCGCAAGGCATAGGTAGAGCGTTGCGCGCACGGACGACTACCGCACAAATTCGCTAGGTAAATTGTGCCCGCCGTGTGGATAAAATGCCGGTACGTGAATTGAGCTGAAAGAAATTTTTGGGGAGTAGCGGAAATGAGTAGGGCAAAACAAGACGGCAACGTGCTTTTTTCAGTGCGCATGCTGGCAGTGTCCCTCGTGTTGGCGATGAGTAGTGCGGCTGCCAAGGATGTGTCAGTCACCTTTTCTCATAAGGATTGGGATCTGAGCTGTGATAACACCCTGACTTGTCGTGCCGCCGGTTACGCACCTGAGAGTGAGGAGCCAGGTTCAACCGTGCTGTTAACTCGTAAGGCAGGCAGGGGGGAGCCGGTTGTCAACAAGGTGATGCTTGCGCACTATGACGATGCTCAGCAGCAGACAGGTGCGGCGCCAGAACTGTTTATCGCAGGTCGTACTGCAGGCCGATTAAGCTCGGCGGGCGATGAATCATGGCAAATGAGCGAGGATCAGTTCACTCGCTTTCTGGCGGCCTTGAAAAAAGACGATGCTCTGTCTTTCCGCCGGGATGACCGAACCTATTTGTTCTCAGGGGCAGGTTCAAGTGCGGTCTTGCTGAAAATGGATGATGTGCAAGGGCGCGTGAATACGCCAGGGGCGATTTTACGTCAGGGAAAGGCGAGTGAGTCGACGGTGAAGCTCCCCCTTGACGCCCCTCGTATTACTCGTGCCCCGGTTATCGATAAGAACCTTCGTCCCATGAATCAGCAAGAGGACGCCTTGATTCGGCCAGTGCTGTTGCAGGTGCTGGCAGCCGATGCCGAGCAGTCCTGTAGTGATGACAGACTGTCCGAACCTTGGGAAATCGCACGACTTGATCCGCAGTTTTCCCTCGTTGCCGCACCGTGCTGGCTGGCGGCTTATAACGCGGGGGACGCCTATTTTCTTGTCAGTAATACCATGCAGTCGGCTCCCGTGTTGGTGAGTGACAGTGCTACCGGGTACGACAATGGTCTTATCTCCTCTGCGATGAAAGGCCGCGGGTTGGGGGATTGCTGGAGCTATGAAACATCGGTCTGGGATGGCAGCCGCTTTGTAGAAAGTGAACGTGGTGATACGGGGCGTTGTGCCCTGATTCGGGCAGGAGGAGCCTGGGATATCCCGGTCTATGTCAGCGAAGTGGTCGGACCCTAGGGAACAAACCGGCCACGGACGCCGTTTGCAGGGCATCCTTGGGCGTGCCGGCCCAAGGGCCCGGTGCAAGCGCCTATACGGTCACCGAATCAGGGCGCGTTCCAGGCGGGCCCTGATCTTTTTTTGCCAGTTCAGGCACTTGCCTAGGGTGAAAATCCACGATAGAATCTACGTCTTTCGTGTTGCGAACGTGGCGGAATTGGTAGACGCACCAGATTTAGGTTCTGGCGCCGAGAGGTGTGAGAGTTCGAGTCTCTCCGTTCGCACCATCAAACGAAAGCCGTTGTTTTACAAAATCAATTTTAAATACGTCAACGGTTTCGTTTTTTCTTCTTATTGTCTGGCTTTTGACAGACTGCTTTCACGCTTTCCAGCGTCTGGCCCTAGTGCACAGAGTTCATTTGCGGTGGTGGGTCGATTTGCTCGGGAGGCTACCTTCTGCGGCAGCCTATTGCGTATCACCCCATTCAGTGACGTTTAGGACTCTTGGCGATCAGGCCACGTGCCTGCCAATCAGCCTGCTGTTCGGCGCTGATGCCTAGGCTGTTCAAGATGTCTTCCGTGTCCTGGCCCAGATGGGGGGCAGGGCGGTATAGGCCGCCGGGTGTCTCGCTCAGCTTGGGGACGATGCCAGGGACTTTCAACGGTGTGCCATCGGGCAGTTGGCTGTCGAGCAACATGTCGCGTGCCTGATAGTGCGGGTCGGCCGCTATGTCGGCAATGTCGTAAACACGACCGGCTGGAACGCCTGCCTGATCCAGAATTTCCAGCACCTTGTCCAGTTCCAGGGCGCTGGCCCAGTGGCCGATGGCCGCATCAATCACACCTGCGCTCCTGGCACGCCCATCGTTATGGGCGTAGTCCGGGTTGTCGGCCATGTCGGCACGGCCAATTGCGACCATCAGGCGTTTGAAGATACTGTCGCCGTTGCCCGCGATCAAGGCATATTTACCATCTTTGCATACATAGGCATTGCTGGGCGTGATGCCCGGCAAGCTGCTGCCGGCTGGTTCACGTATGGCGCCAAACGCAGCGTATTCCGGTAGCAGGCTTTCCATCATGTTGAAAACGGCTTCGTAGAGGGCGACATCAATATACTGGCCGACGCCTCCGTTTTGTTCACGTTGCCGCAGAGCCATCATGATGCCGATGACGCCGTGCAAAGCGGCCAGCGAGTCGCCAATCGACACGCCGACACGCACGGGCGGGCGCCCGGCCTCGCCGCTCAGGTGGCGCAAGCCGCCCATGGCCTCACCGATGACGCCAAAGCCAGGCTTGTCCTTGTAAGGGCCGGTTTGTCCATAACCCGAGACCCGCAACATGATCAGGCCGGGATTGATTGCCTTGAGGTCTTCCCAGCCCAGCCCCCATTCCTCCAGGGCGCCAGGACGAAAATTCTCGATGAGGATGTCGCATTCCTTGACCAGGGCGCGCACCACGTCCTGGCATGCAGCTTGACGAAGGTCCAGAGCCAGCGACTTCTTGTTACGAGATTGCACCTCCCACCAGACCGAGTTACCGTCATGCAGCAAACGCCATTTACGCAAGGGGTCGCCGCCTTTAGGGGATTCGATCTTGATAACGTCCGCGCCAAATTCGCCCAGGATCTTGGCGGCAAAGGGGCCGGCGATCAATTGGCCCAGTTCCAGGACCCGGATGCCGCCTAAAGGGGTGTTCATGTGCATGTCAGTCTTGCGTCGGGAAGGTAAAGTAAGGGATGATAGTCCGGCACGGCTGTATTGTCTTGACAGGAAATTATGATTCAAAATACGTTTGTTTGGATTTACCGTGCCAGTTTCCGGTAAAATGCCGGATTACTCTTATCAATTACTCAATTTAATATAGGTCTTCAATGCAGCCCGAGGTTGAAATTCTGTCCGGCTTGGAGCGCCGAGTCGATGTGGTCGTTTCGGTGGCCGACGTAGAAAAACAAGTCCAGGCCCAGCTCAAGCGTGTGGCTCGTACGGCCAAGGTACAGGGCTTCCGTCCCGGTAAAGCGCCTTTGTCCGTTGTCGAGCGCAGCCACGGCCCTGGTATCCGTTACGACGCCATCAACGAAGAAATCGGCAAAGCTCTGGACAAAGTGATCCAGGACTCCAAACTGCGTGTTGCTGGCACGCCCAATCTGGAAGCCAAAGAAGGCGACGTGCCTGAAGGCACCATGGCCTTTACCGCCACGTTCGAAGTCTATCCTGAAGTGAGCTTGCCTGATTTGTCCAAGCTGGAAATCAAGCGTGCCAACACGCCTGTGACCGACGAAGACATCCAGCGCACCGTAGACGTGCTGCGCAAGCAACGTGCCAACTACGAATCCAGTGCTGATCGCGCGGCTCAGGAAGATGACCGTATCACGCTGGACTTTGTGGGCACCATCGACGGCGTCGCCTTTGAGGGCGGTAGCGCTGAAGGGTTCCAGTACCTGCAAGGTCGTGGCCGCATGCTGCCTGAGTTCGAAACGGCTGTTGCCGGTATGAAAGCAGGCGAAACCAAAACATTCCCTCTGGAATTCCCTGCCGATTACACCGGCAAGGAAGTGGCTGGCAAAACAGCCGAATTCAAGATCACCGTGACAGACGTGGCCCAGCCTGTTCTGCCCGAGCTGGATGCTGAATTTGCCAAATCCCTGGGTCAGGCTGAAGGCGATGTCGAGGCCCTGTTGGCTGATATCCGTGCCAACATTGAGCGCGAGATCAAGGCTCGTGTCCACGCTCGCAACAAGTCTGCTGTGATGGATGCATTGCTGTCTGCCAGCGATTTCGAGGTCCCAAAGGCCTTGGTGGACAACGACGTGCAAGGTCGTATTGCTTCGGCTCGCGCTGAACTGAAAGACCGTGGCGTGCCGGATGCCGACAAGATGCCTATTCCGGCCGAGGCGTTCCAGGAAGAATCCACTCGCCGTGTGCGTTTGGGTCTGCTGGTCTCCGAACTGGTCAAGGCCGCTGAATTGCAAGCCAAGCCAGAGCAGGTTCGCGCCCGCATCGAAGAATTTGCCCAGAACTACGAACAGCCCGCCCAAGTGGTGGCCTACTACTTGTCCGATCGCCAGCGTCGCGCCGAGATTGAGGCAGTGGTACTCGAAGACAATGTCGTCGAGCACGTACTGTCCCAGGCCAAGGTGACCGACGAGGAGGTGGCGTTCGACCAAATCATGGGAACCAACTAAATGTCGTCAACCTTTGTCGACTTCTACGCTTCAATGCATGGGGGGCACTCCGTTGCCCCTACGGGTTTGGGCTATGTGCCTATCGTGATCGAGCAGTCTGGTCGGGGAGAGCGTTCTTACGATATCTACTCCCGCCTGCTGCGCGAGCGCATCATTTTTCTGGTGGGCCCGGTTCATGACAACTCGGCCAATCTGATCGTGGCCCAGCTGCTGTTTCTGGAGTCGGAAAATCCTGAGAAGGATATTTCGCTCTACATCAATTCGCCCGGTGGCTCGGTCTATGCAGGCCTGGCCATCTACGACACGATGCAGTTCGTCAAGCCGGAAGTCTCGACATTGTGTACCGGCATGGCTGCCAGCATGGGTGCGTTCTTGCTGTCTTCGGGCGTCAAGGGCAAGCGCCTTGCCTTGCCCAACTCGCGCATCATGATTCATCAGCCCTCGGGCGGTGCGCGGGGGCAGGCTTCCGATATCCAGATTCAGGCCAAGGAAATTCTGAGCCTGCGCGAGCGTTTGAACAAGATCCTGGCCGAGAACTGCGGTCAGCCTGTCGAGCGTATCGAGCTGGATACCGAGCGTGACAACTTCATGGCAGCTGAAGACGCTGTGGCCTATGGCCTGATCGACAAGGTGATGAGTACTCGTGACGAGTAATCACCTTCCCCTGCGAGGGGCGGTCTGAAGCAGTACTATGGCTGTTCGGGGGCGGGACTTGTTCCCGTCCTTTTACCATCCTGAAGTGAAATTTAAATTTATGTCCGAAAAGAAATCGGCCGACGAGAAAGTTCTGCATTGCTCGTTTTGCAACAAAAGCCAGCATGAGGTCAAAAAACTGATCGCTGGGCCTTCGTCCGTGTTTATCTGCGACGAATGTATTGATCTGTGTACCGATATCATTCGTGACGAAGCGGCGGGCGCCACTCCTGATGGTGAACGCAAGGAATTGCCTACTCCCCGGGAAATCAAGGAATTTCTGGACGGGTATGTGATTGGCCAGGAGATGCCCAAGCGCACCTTGGCCGTAGCGGTGTACAACCACTACAAACGAATTCGTAGCGGCAAGGCAAGCCGTGACGATGTAGAGCTGTCCAAAAGCAATATCTTGCTGATCGGGCCAACGGGCTCGGGCAAAACGCTGCTGGCCCAGACACTGGCCCGCATGCTGGATGTGCCTTTTGTGATGGCCGACGCCACGACGCTGACCGAGGCCGGCTACGTGGGCGAGGACGTTGAGAACATCGTTCAAAAACTGCTGCAAAACTGCGATTACGATGTGGAAAAAGCGCAGCGCGCCATTATCTACATCGACGAAATCGACAAGATTTCCCGCAAGTCGGATAACCCTTCGATCACCCGCGACGTCTCGGGCGAGGGCGTGCAACAGGCACTGCTCAAGCTGATTGAAGGTACGGTGGCGTCTGTGCCCCCGCAAGGTGGCCGCAAACATCCGAATCAGGACTTTGTGCAAGTGGATACCACGAGCATTCTGTTCATTGTGGGTGGTGCCTTTGACGGTCTGGAAAAGGTGATCCGCGACCGTACGGAAAAATCTGGCATTGGCTTTGCTGCTTCGGTGAAAGCCAAGTCTGAGCGCGGCGTTGGCGAATTGTTCTCCGAAGCCGAACCCGAGGATCTGATCAAGTTTGGTCTGATTCCCGAGCTGGTGGGCCGGTTGCCAGTGGTAGCCACGCTGGAAGAGTTGCATGAAGATGCGTTGATCCGCATCCTGACCGAGCCTCGCAATGCGCTGGTCAAGCAATTCCAGAAATTGCTGAACATGGAAGGGGTGGAGCTGGAAGTTCAGCCCGAAGCCCTGCGCGCCGTTGCTCAGCGGGCCATCAAACGTCGCACCGGCGCTCGTGGTCTGCGCAGTATTGTCGAGCAGGCCCTGCTTGATACCATGTACGAGTTGCCCTCGCGCAAGGACGTCAGCAAAGTGGTGCTGACCGAAGATGCGGTTCTTGGAAAGAGTAAACCCGAATTGATTTTGGGTCGTCCTTTGTCCGATAGTGAAGCCAGTGACACTGAGTCGCCCTTGAAAAACGCAGTAGCTTAGAGATATTTCCTTGCTGGTGCTCGCTCTGGCTTCGGTCAGAGGCGCGCAGGCAAGACAGGGCGGCAGGCAAGGATTAAGAAAGGGGTGAGAAACCTACGGGCGTAAACGTTGGCCTTTCTTTAACTTTGTAAAGTTCTGTTCTCATGTTCGTTCGGCCTACTTGAAATATCAAAATTTGCCACAATCTGAGCTACAACAGGTTAAACCGTGAAAGGGAAGCCCAGGCTTCCCTTTTGCGTCTAAGGACATTTATAGGAAATGACTATGTCTGCGAGCCAGATTCTTTCTACGGAACCTATTGAGCTGCCGCTGCTTCCTTTGCGCGATGTAGTGGTGTTCCCTCACATGGTGATTCCGCTTTTTGTGGGCCGGCCTCGCTCGATTAAAGCTCTTGAGCTGGCGATGGAGTCCGGCAACAATATTATGCTGGTGGCGCAAAAGTCCGCGGGCAAGGACGATCCTGCTCCCGAGGATCTCTACGAAATTGCGTGTGCGGCCAGTATTTTGCAAATGCTCAAGCTGCCCGATGGCACGGTTAAGGTGCTGGTCGAGGGTTTGCAGCGCGCTCGCATCACGCAGGTTCAGGATGCGGAAACCCACTTCATGGCCTCCGTGGTCGAGGTGCCCGGTGATGCCGGTGATGCGGCTGAAACCGAAGCGCTGCGCCGTGCTGTGCTGAGCCAGTTCGAGCAATACGTCAAATTGAACAAGAAAATTCCTCAGGAGATTCTCACTTCTCTGACGGGGATTGATGACGCCGGTCGTCTGGCCGATACCATTGCTGCTCACTTGCCTTTGAAGTTAGAGCAAAAGCAGGGCATGCTGGAAACGCCCAAGGCTATGGAGCGTCTGGAAGGCTTGTTGTCTCAGTTGGAAGGCGAAATTGACATCTTGCAGGTCGAGAAGCGTATTCGCGGCCGTGTGAAAAAGCAGATGGAAAAGAGCCAGCGTGATTACTATCTGAATGAGCAGGTCAAGGCCATTCAGAAAGAGTTGGGCGAAGGCGAGGACGGTGCGGATGTTGAAGAGCTGGAAAAACGCATCGAACAGGCCCAACTGAGCAAAGAGGCGCTTAAGAAAGCCGAATCCGAAATGAAGAAGCTCAAGCTGATGTCGCCGATGTCAGCCGAAGCTACGGTGGTGCGCAACTACATTGAAACGCTGGTCGGCTTGCCGTGGCGTAAAAAGAGCCGTATCAATAACTCCTTGAGCAATGCCCAGGATGTGTTGGATGCGGATCACTTTGGCCTGGAGAAGGTCAAGGAACGGATTGTCGAGTACCTGGCAGTGCAACAGCGCGTGGACAAGCTCAAGGCACCTATCCTGTGTCTGGTTGGCCCTCCGGGTGTGGGTAAAACCTCTTTGGGTCAGTCGATAGCCAAGGCCACGAACCGCAAGTTCATTCGCATGGCTTTGGGTGGGGTGCGTGACGAGGCCGAGATTCGTGGTCACCGCCGTACGTACATCGGCTCCATGCCCGGCAAGGTGGTTCAGAACATGAGCAAGGTGGGTGTACGCAACCCGCTGTTCCTGTTGGATGAGATCGACAAGATGGGTGCGGATTTCCGTGGTGATCCATCCTCGGCATTGCTGGAGGTTCTGGACCCTGAACAAAACCACACCTTCCAGGATCACTACCTGGAAGTGGACTACGACCTGTCCGATGTGATGTTTGTGGCAACCAGCAACACCTTGAATATTCCACCGGCCCTGCTGGACCGTATGGAAGTGATTCGTCTGTCGGGTTACACCGAAGACGAAAAGGTGCGGATTGCCTTCGATTACCTTCTGCCCAAGCTGATGAAAAACAACGGCGTACGCGAAGGCGAACTCGAGGTGACGGAAGATGCCGTGCGCGACATCGTACGCTACTACACGCGGGAAGCGGGTGTCCGTTCGCTGGAGCGGGAAATCAGCAAAATCTGCCGCAAGGTGGTTCGCAAATTGCTAGTAGCCAATCCTCAGGCTGGCACACGAGCGTCCCGTCACAAGGTTTTGACGCAGGAAACCCTGGTGGTTAACTCGGAGAACCTGAGCGAATACCTGGGCGTGCGTCGTTTCTCCTTCGGCCTGGCCGAGAAAGAGAACAAGATTGGTCAGGTGACTGGTCTGGCCTGGACCGAGGTGGGTGGCGATTTGCTGACCATCGAAGTCGCCGATATGCCCGGTAAAGGCAATGTGCTGCGTACCGGTTCGATCGGTGACGTGATGAAAGAGTCGGTCGAAGCGGCCCGTACGGTTGTGCGATCCCGTGCTCAGAAGTGGGGTATCCCCAATACGGTGTTTGAGAAGCGTGATCTGCACGTACACTTTCCAGAGGGCGCGACGCCCAAGGATGGTCCATCGGCCGGTATCGCCATCACGACCGCTATCGTATCCAGCCTGACGGGTATTCCGGTTCGTGCCGACGTGGCCATGACGGGTGAAATCACCTTGCGCGGCGAAGTTCTGCCTATCGGTGGCTTGAAAGAGAAGCTGTTGGCAGCGCAACGCGGCGGTATCAAAACCGTGATGATCCCGGAGGAAAACGTCAAGGACTTGGCGGATATTCCCGATAACGTGAAAAACACGCTGGAGATCATTCCGGTGCGTTGGATTGATCGCGTATTGGAAGTAGCGCTGCAAGATCCCGTCACGCCCTTGAGCGACGAGGAAGTGGCTCGTTTGGCTGCTGAAGCCCTGGCGGCCTCTCGTGCTGCTGGTGCTGGCTCCGAGTCATTCAAGCACTAAGCCGTTCTTTCTCGCAGGACCAAAAACAGGCTACCTTGGGTTCAAGGTAGCCTGTTTGCATGTTGGGAGTGCTACCCAGGCGGGGCTGAGTCATTCCTGCACTTGTCGTGCCTGGTAGGGGCAAGCCGTAAAAAACCCCATAGTCCACAATGGGGTATGGGGTTTTGAGCTTGGTCTGTGTATGTCGCCCGGAACCTGGGCCAGGACAGGGGCTTAATGGAGCGGGTTGGTGCGAATGAGACCGACAGCAATGCCTTCCAGGGACAGGGAGTCGGGATCGGTGACGACAATCGGCTCAAAGTCCGGGTTTTCGGGCAAGAGGATTACCTGATTGCTGGAGCGTGACAGGCGCTTGACCGTGACATCATCCCCAATGCGAACCACCACAATCTGACCATTACGTGCCTCGGTGGTTTTTTTGACTGCCAGCAGGTCCCCATCGAAAATACCGGCGTCTTTCATGCTCAGGCCACGTACACGCAGCAGATAGTCGGGCGTTTGAGAGAAAAGGGTGGGGGCAACGCCAATTTCGCGCTCGATATGCTCGGTGGCCAGAATAGGACTGCCGGCGGCAACGCGACCAATGATCGGCAGCAAAAGTGCATCGGCCAAATTGGCCAGTACGTTGTTGCTGCTAGGCGTACTGTCGCGGGTGTCCGTGCCGAGCAGTCGTATGCCGCGCGAAGCGCCGGCCGTCAGCTCGATAGCGCCTTTACGGGCCAGAGCCTTCAAATGATCTTCGGCTGCATTGGCGGACTTAAAGCCCAGCACCTGAGCGATCTCGGCTCGAGTGGGAGGGAAACCGGTCCGTTCGATCTCGGAACGGATGATGTCCAGCACTTGTTGTTGGCGTGCAGTGAGCTTGGCGGTCATAGTATTGTCTGCTGAATATATATACAGTAAAGATTGTGCGTTACCGTTCGTGTTTTGGCAAGCGGCTCAGGCCGTAAAGACTTAACTTTTGGCCTTTGGTGGCACCGAAGCGGGCGGGTTCCAATCCTTGCGGTCCAGTGTATACAGAACATGCGGCACAAGTTTGTGGCCGGCAGGGACGCCGGGATGATCGAAGGTGCCCGGCTGCTCCGTCATGCCCAGACGTTGCATAACGGTTTGCGAAGGGAGGTTCAGTTGCGCGGTGTAAGCAACGATCTGCTCCAGCTCCAGTTCTTTGAAAGCAAAGGCTAGGCAGGCGCGAGCCGCTTCCGTCGCAAACCCCTTGCCCCAGTACTCGGGTAACAGGCGCCAGACCAGTTCTACGCAAGGTTGAAAATACAGGTCGGCCGTGGGGCGGTTCAAGCCCACCATGCCGATGAATGCGCCGGTTTCGTTCAGTTCTACTGCCCAAGGGCCCCAGCCGTGTTCTTCGATCAGACTTTGGCTTCGCTGAGCGATGGCATCACTTTGAGCACGATCCAGCGTTGCGGGATAAAAGCGTAGTGCATGCGGATCACGGTTCAAACGGTGAAAGGGCTCCAGATCGGTGGCTTTCCAAGGGCGGAGAAGCAGGCGGTCGGTATGTAGGGAAATCGCGTCGGTCATGAGTGTTTTCCAAGGGCTGTAACAACAACGCCCTTCCGGAGAAGGGCGTTGGTGGGTAGGGCTAAGGCCGGCTTATTTCAGGACTTGAGCGATGGCCTTGGCCACGACGTCAATGTTCTGGCTGTTCAATGCGGCAACGCAGATGCGGCCGCTGCTGACCGCGTAAATCCCATGCTCCTGGCGCAGACGCTCTACTTGCTCGGCGGTCAGGCCCGAGTAGGAGAACATGCCGCGCTGTTGCAGAACGAAGTCGAAGTTTTGTGCGACGCCGTGCTCTTTCAGCTTGGCAACCAGCTGGGCGCGCATGGCGCGGATGCGCTCACGCATGCCGGCCAGTTCAGTGGCCCAGGTCTGGAACAATTCGGGAGAGTTCAGTACCGTGGCCACTACTTTGCCACCGTGGGTAGGGGGGTTGGAGTAGTTGGTGCGAATCACGCGCTTGACCTGACTGAGCACGCGCGACGTCTCATCCTTGCTGGATGTGACCAGGGTCAGGGCACCCACACGCTCACCGTATAGCGAAAAGGATTTGGAGAACGAGGAGCTGATGAACATGGACAGCCCCAGCTTGGCAAACAGGCGCACGACGCTGGCGTCTTCGTCCAGGCCGTCACCGAAGCCCTGGTAGGCAATGTCCAGGAATGGAACCAGTTGACGCTCTTTAATCAGTTCGGCGATCTGTGCCCATTGTTCCATGCTGGGGTCCACGCCCGTGGGATTGTGGCAGCAGGCGTGCAGCACCACGATGGACTGGGCGGGCATGGTGCGCAAGGACGCGATCATGCCTTCAAAGTTCAGGCCATGGGTGGCGGCATCGTAATAGGTGTAGGTGTCGACCGTGAAGCCCGCACGCTCGAACAGGGCGCGGTGATTTTCCCAGCTTGGATCGCTGATGTAGACCTTGGACTGGGGCAGCAGCTGCTGCAGGAAATCGGCACCGATTTTCAGTGCGCCGGTCCCGCCCAGAGATTGGACAGTCAGGGCGCGTCCTTCGGCAATGACGGGGGAGTCAGCGCCCAACAACAGGGTTTGAGCGCCCAGATTGTAGGTGTTGATCCCTTCGATGGGCAGGTAGCTGCGGGCAGCAGCAGTGCTCATCATGGCTTGTTCAGCCTTCTGAACCGCCTGCAAAATCGGGATTCGCCCTTGATCGTCGTAGTAAACACCGACTCCAAGATTTACTTTGCCGCTGCGTTCGTCGGCATTGTATTGTTCGTTCAAACCCAAAATGGGGTCGCGTGGAGCCAGTTCGACGGTTTCGAAGAGCGATGTCATGATGATATGGGGGCGTTAGTGCGGAAAGGTAGAAAAACAAAGCATTAATGTGATAATACGGGCTTACCCTAAAGTGTGTCTAGCATGAAATTTGAGCCTGCCTTTCAAGAATTTCCGGGGAGTTCCTTCAAACTTTTCCAACCTTATTTGCCTGCTGGCGACCAGCCGGCGGCCATCGAGCAGTTGGTCGAAGGGATTAATGATGGCTTGATGTACCAGACCCTGCTGGGGGTGACGGGCTCGGGCAAAACCTACACCATGGCCAACATCATCGCGCGTACGGGACGTCCAGCCATTGTGCTGGCACCCAATAAAACCCTGGCAGCGCAGTTGTATGCCGAGATGCGCGAGTTCTTTCCGCGCAATGCCGTCGAGTATTTTGTTTCTTACTACGACTACTATCAGCCCGAGGCCTATGTGCCCTCGCGAGATCTGTTCATTGAAAAGGACTCGTCCATCAATGAGCACATCGAGCAGATGCGTTTGTCAGCCACGAAAAGCCTGCTGGAGCGACCCGACACCATTATTGTGGGCACCGTGTCCTGCATTTACGGCATAGGTAATCCGGGTGACTACCACGCCATGGTGCTGACCTTGCGCAAAGGCGACCGTATTGCCCGGCAGGAACTGCTGGCGCGTCTCGTGGCCATGCAATATGAGCGTAACGACCTGGATTTTCAGCGTGGGGTGTTTCGGGCCCGCGGTGAGGTGGTTGATATTTTTCCGGCGGAAAACGCGGAGCTGGCTTTGCGGGTCAGTCTGTTTGATGACGAACTGGAAGAGCTGGAGCTGTTTGACCCGCTGACCGGCAAAGTGGTGCAAAAGCTCAACCGCTTTACGGTGTTCCCCAGTTCTCACTACGTGACGCCGCGTGAAACGGTGTTGCGGGCGATTGAAACCATCAAGATGGAGCTGCGTGAACGGTTGGAGTTTCTGACCCGTGAAGGGCATCTGGTCGAGGCGCAACGCCTGGAGCAGCGTACCCGTTTTGATCTGGAAATGCTGCAGGAACTGGGGTTCTGCAAGGGAATCGAAAACTATTCGCGGCATTTGTCGGGTGCGGCGCCGGGCGATCCGCCACCGACACTGATTGATTACCTGCCGCGCAATTCCCTGATGTTCATCGATGAAAGCCATGTCACGATCGGGCAATTAGGGGCCATGTATCGAGGTGACCGTTCTCGTAAGGAAACCCTGGTGCAGTTCGGCTTTCGTCTGCCCTCTGCGATGGATAACCGGCCGTTGAAGCTGGAAGAGTTCGAGCGTCGCATGCCGCAGACCGTGTTTGTGTCAGCCACGCCGGCCGCGTACGAGCAGGAACACGCGGACAATGTGGTCGAACAGGTGGTGCGGCCTACTGGCCTGGTGGACCCGGAGATTGAGGTGCGTCCGGCTACCACCCAGGTCGATGATCTGCTCGGTGAAATCAAGCTGCGTACTGCCCAGCAGGACCGGGTGTTGGTGACCACACTGACCAAGCGTATGTCGGAGGACTTGACCGAGTATTTGTCCGAAAACGGAATACGCGTGCGCTATCTGCACTCCGATATTGATACGGTTGAGCGCGCCGAAATCATTCGAGATTTGCGGTTGGGCGTGTTCGATGTTTTGGTGGGGATTAACTTGCTGCGCGAGGGTCTGGATTTGCCCGAGGTGTCTTTGGTGGCGATTC
This sequence comes from Alcaligenes sp. HNGD-HTN06, assembly GCF_049932565.1. Lineage (NCBI taxonomy): Bacteria > Pseudomonadati > Pseudomonadota > Betaproteobacteria > Burkholderiales > Alcaligenaceae > Alcaligenes > Alcaligenes sp. HNGD-HTN06. Next base: position 1,476,039 of record NZ_CP187782.1, read on the forward strand.
TGGATGCGGACAAGGAAGGCTTCCTGCGTTCGGAGCGCAGCCTGATTCAAACCATCGGTCGGGCGGCGCGCAACCTTAACGGCAAAGCCATTTTGTATGCCGACAGGATGACCGATTCCATGCATCGGGCCATTGAGGAAACCGAGCGGCGTCGCGCCAAACAAATTGCCTTTAATGAGGAGAACGGCATTACGCCACGTGGTGTCAACAAGGCTGTGCGCGAGCTGATTGATGGTGTGGTGGCGTCTGATCCGACTGCCGGTTTGCGCGAGGACATTCCCGAGGAGCTGATCCGCGATGAAAAGGCGGCTGCCCGCGAGATCAAGCGTTTAGAAAAAGAGATGATGGAGCACGCGCGCAACCTGGAGTTTGAGCAGGCTGCGGCTGCCCGAGACAAGCTGCAACGACTCAAGGCCAAGCTGCTCATGGGGTGATGTGCCGCAAGGCCTGATCGGACAGGGGAAATCAAGGCGCTTCTTTGAACGAAGGAGCGCTTCTTTTATTGTTTTGTTGTGTATTTGCAACTTTTTCTGGACGGATAGTCAGAAAAAACAGGGTTCGGCTATCCGCTTTCATCGCACAGGTGTATTGCTTGATTTACCTCAGCCCATCAAGGGCCTTGATCCGCTAAGCAAACAGTGCCGCGCCTTTGGTTTATTCCATACGTCCATCCTTGGCGTATGGCGCTGATTTGCAGCCTCCAAACGATACGGTTTTGCGGTTTTCAAAGCGGTTGACGGGGGCTGTTTCAGGCTCTGTTCTGTCTTGCCTTATTTGGGGTTTTCCCGCAGACTTTGACGCATTATGAGTAAGGTTCTGTTTGTCTGTACAGGGAATATTTGCCGCTCTCCCAGCGCCGAAGGCGTCTTGCGCCAACTGGTCGACCAAGCCAGCTTGTCGGAAGATATTTTGGTGGATTCAGCCGCTACACATGGCTTTCATGTGGGCGAGCATCCTGACACACGCGCACAAATAGCCGCTCGTAAACGCGGTTATGACATCTCTGCCTATCAGGCCCGACAGGTCCAACGCGAGGACTTTCGCAACTTCGACCTTATCTTGAGCATGGACTGGGAAAACCACGCTGCTTTGCAGCAAATGTGTCCGCCCATTTATCGTCACAAGCTCATGCTGTTGATGCGTTTTGCCACCGACTACGAGGCGGCGACCGTGCCCGATCCTTATTATGGTGGCCAGGAAGGCTTCAATAAGGTCATGGACTATATCGAGGATGCCTGTCAGGGCGTATTCGAACTGGTTCGCAAGCGCGTCCCCCATTACCGTGCCGCCTGAGCGCCGCGATAACACTGCAGTATAAGTGTAAAAACACGCGCTCAAGCACGGTAGTTTCCCCTGTATTTGCTATACTGGACCAAATTGGTCGGATTTGCCTTTGGCATTCCGGCCGCTTTCGCCTTTGGCAAGGAAACTATCATGCGTTTGACGACAAAAGGGCGTTTCGCCGTAACCGCGATGATCGATCTTGCGCTGCGCCAGCAAAGTGGACCGGTGACGCTCGCAGGCATCAGCCAGCGACAGGGAATTTCGCTCTCCTATCTTGAACAGCTCTTTGGCAAACTGCGCCGCCATGAGCTGGTCGATAGCGTTCGAGGTCCAGGTGGTGGCTATACGCTTGCGCGTCTGGCCCGTCACATTACCGTTGCTGACATTGTGTTTGCGGTCGATGAGCCCGTTGATGCCACCCAGTGCGGTGGCAAGGGTAATTGCAAGCAAGGCACAAACGGACAGAAAGGCGAGTGCATGACTCACGAGCTTTGGGCGACGCTTAGTCGTAAAATGGTCGATTACCTGGATTCTGTCTCTTTGCAGGACTTGGTTGATCAGCAGCGTTTGCGTCAACTCAAGATGGCCGCCCAGGAAGCCGGCCAGCCAGAAGAATGTACCTTGTAGTGGACGCTCGCCGCTACTGATCCGGAGTTTTGTATGAGTCGCGCTCAGCGTATCTATATGGATTATGCCGCCACCACACCGGTAGACCCGCGTGTGGCCGACAGCATGATCCCCTGGTTGACGGAACGATTTGGCAACCCTGCCTCCAGCAGCCATCCTTACGGGTGGGATGCCGAAGAGGCGGTGGACCAAGCGCGCCGCCAGGTGGCCTCGCTGATCGGAGCGGAGCCGCGCGAGATCGTGTGGACCTCGGGGGCGACCGAGGCCATCAATTTGGCGTTAAAAGGGGCCGCTCAGTTTTATCAGGCCAAAGGCCGCCATATCATTACCGTCCGTACGGAGCACAAGGCCGTGCTCGATACCTGCCTGGCCTTGCAGGATGAAGGGTTTGAAATCACCTTTCTGGATGTACTGCCCAATGGACTCATTGACCCGCAGGTGTTTGCACAAGCCATTCGCCCAGACACGATTCTGGCCTCGGTTATGCTGGTCAATAACGAGATTGGCGTGATTCAGGATGTCCAGGCTTTGGGAGCTGTCTGCCGTGAGCACAAGGTGCTGTTCCATGTGGACGCAGCCCAGGCGACCGGTAAGGTGGCGATCAATGTGCAGGAGTGGCCGGTGGATCTGATGTCCATGTCGGCACACAAGACCTACGGCCCCAAAGGGATTGGCGCCCTGTACGTTCGTCGTAAGCCGGCGGTGCGTCTGAAAGCGCAGATCCATGGCGGGGGCCATGAGCGCGGTTTTCGTTCCGGTACTCTGGCAACGCATCAGATTGTCGGCATGGGGCGAGCTTTTGAGCTGGCTGCCCAGGAGATGGATCAGGACAATCAGCGCATTACGGCGCTGCGTGATCGTTTATGGGCGGGGCTGCAAAGTATCCCGGATCTTTACCTGAATGGAAGCTTGGAGCAGCGCGTTCCGCATAACCTGAATATCAGCGTGGATCATATTGAGGGTGAAGCCTTGATGATGGCCTTGACGGAGCTGGCTGTGTCCAGCGGTTCGGCCTGTACGTCGGCTAGCCTGGAGCCCTCCTATGTGTTGACCGCCCTGGGTCGTAGCGATCAGTTGGCGCACAGCTCCTTGCGTTTAAGTCTTGGCCGGTTCACCACCGAACAGGAGGTGGATGACACGATCGCCGCCATCGCCCGTGTGGTCGAACAGCTGCGGGCCATCTCGCCCTTGTGGGATGAGTCTGCGTCGGAGCCGTGCGCACAATGAGATATAGTGACGCCGTCATGGAGCATTTTCTGCACCCGCGTCATGTGGGTGTCATGAACAGCAGTGATGCTGATGTCGGGACAGGGGAGGCGGGTAGCCATGAGACCGGGGCTGTCATTCGTATTCAGCTCAAGGTATCCGACCAGGGCCAGATTCAGGAGAGCTGTTTCAAGGCATATGGTTGTGGTTGCACCATTGCCGCTGCGTCGTTTGCCGCCCAGTGGTTGCAGAATCGCAGTCTGGAGCAGGCAGCCTGCTTTTCGTCCGCGGACGTGCAGCAGGCGTTGGAATTGCCCCCGGTCAAAGTGCATTGTGCTTTGTTGGCCCAGGAGGCGGTTCAGGCTGCCGTTGCCTCGGTGCAGAACAAAGGCGTGTTTTAGTTGTCCAAGCCTGAAGGCTGATTGTGCTTCAGGTGTATAGAAAGGAACAGATTATGTCTATTTCTCTTACTCAGCCCGCCGCAGAACATATCCAGCGTCATTTAAAAAAGCGTGGTGGCGGCTTGGGGCTACGTTTGGGTGTGCGCCTGACCGGTTGTTCGGGTCTGGCGTACAAACTGGATTTTGTTGATGAGCCGGTAGAAGGCGACCAACTGTTTGAAGAGCACGGCGTTAAACTGTTTGTTGATCCCAAAAGCCTGCCTTTCATCGATGGCACGCGTCTGGACTATGGCCGCGATGGCCTCAATGAAGGTTTCAAGTTCATCAATCCAAACGAGAAAGCCTCCTGCGGGTGTGGCGAATCGTTTACCGTGTAGGAACTCATGTCATTACGTTTCGGTTTGGCGGCCAATCAATTGCACCATGATTCGGCAGATGCGGCTTTGTTTCAGTGGTTGCGGCGTTCGGCCAGCGGTATTCGCGAATTGGAGATTGAGCTCTATACGGTAGGGCGTACCTGCAACGCGATTGAGCGTTCGGGCCTGCTGGAAGGTTACGGCGGCCTGGTTCGCTATCCCTACGGTCGTGATGGAGGGTTGATGAAACTGGTTGCCCGGGTGACGCAAAACCCGGACGGCACGCCGCCGTTTGATGGCGCCATTTACTTGATCGACCCGGTGGACCCTTCTTCCATTTTTCCGGAAGCCCTGGCGCTCAAGCGTCAGTGCATTACGCATGGTCGACCCTTTATCTCCACCTTGATGGGGGCCATTGAATGGATCGAAGTAGAGCGTGTCAGCCGCGGTTTGTGGCCAGACTCGAGCTGCAAACGTATTTTCGACTTCCCTAATCAAACCTTGGCCCTGATTGCGCATGATGCCCTCAAGGAGAAAATGGTTGATTTTGCCAGCAAGCATTTTGACCTGCTGTCGCGATTTGGGCAGCGTGTGGGGACGGGCACGACCAGTCGCTTGTTAAACGAGTTGGCCTGGTCCAAAGGCTGGCCCAAGGAAACACCTTGGATTCAGTCTTACTTGAGCGGCCCTTTGGGTGGCGATGCACAAATTGCGGAGCTGGTCTTGGAAAACCGTTGCCAGCGAGTGATCTTCTTTGAAGATCCGCACGTGGCGCGCCAGCACGAAGCCGACATTCAGTTGCTGGAACGCGCGGTGCGTGTGGTGGCGGATAAAGCCTCGTGTTTTTCTTCGCCTGAAGTGGCCCATAAATGGGCGCAGGCGGTGATGCGCTTGCCGGTGGATTGAATGAGCTGTCCGTACAGGCACCGCACGATGTATTGATCGTTGAGCAGACAACAAAAAGGACGCGTTAAGGCGTCCTTTTTGTTGTCCGGGAGGCATGGAGTGCACCAGGCAAGGGGGCATCCAACCTGGCTGTTGCGGCTTGACGAGGTGCTTCGGTCGATTCGGTATGCCGAATTACACCAGAGTCAGTGGCTCAACGAGCGAACATGGCTGTCAGGGTTGCGATGTTCAATCGCCCAGCGCTGTTCACCAAGACGCTCGCCCGGGCCGTTGCGCCGCTTAAACGCGGCGCGGCGGCCCGGGCGAGAGCCGAGTCTGGCGCAGCGATCAGTCTTCGCGACGCAGGTGAGGGAACAGGATCACATCGCGGATCGCGGGGCTATCGGTCAACAACATGACCAGACGGTCGATGCCGATACCGCAGCCGCCTGTAGGAGGCATGCCGTACTCCAGTGCGCGGATGTAGTCGGCGTCGTAGAACATGGCTTCTTCGTCGCCAGCATCCTTGGCTTGAACCTGGGCCTGGAAGCGAGCTGCCTGATCTTCAGGGTCGTTCAGCTCCGAGAAGCCATTGGCGATCTCGCGGCCAGTGATGAACAGCTCAAAGCGCTCGGTAATGCCCTCCTGGGTATCCGAGGCTCGTGCCAATGGCGATACTTCCACGGGGTAGTCCACGATGAACGTAGGGTGCCAGAGCTTGGATTCCGCAGTTTCTTCAAACAGAGCCAGTTGCAGGGCGCCCAGACCCGCATCGCGCAATGGCGGCGCATTCACGTCCACTTTCAAGCGCGCCAGCTCGGTGCGCAGGAACTGAAGGTCCTGCAACTGCTCCTGGGTGTAGGACGGAGCGTACTTCATGATCGCACCGGTGATGGTCAGGCGATCAAAGGGCTGGCTCAGGTCCAGCTCGCGCTCCTGATATTGCAGGGTTGCCGTGCCACAGGCGCTGATCGCTGCTTCGCGAATCAGATTTTCAGTGAAGTCCATCAGCCATTGGTAATCGGTGTAGGCCGCGTAAAACTCCATCATCGTGAATTCGGGATTGTGACGGGGGCTGACACCTTCGTTACGGAAGTTGCGGTTGATCTCGAACACGCGTTCAAAACCGCCCACGATCAGACGCTTCAGATACAGCTCGGGAGCGATACGCAGGTACATTTCCATGTCCAGCGCGTTGTGATGCGTGATAAAAGGCTTGGCCGAGGCACCACCCGGGATCGGGTGCAGCATGGGGGTTTCCACTTCCAGAAAGTCGGCCTGGGCCATGTGCTGGCGCAGACTGCTCATGACCTTGCTGCGGGCAAGGAATGTCTGGCGAGTGTGCTCACCCATGATCAGGTCCACATAACGCTGACGGTATTTCAGTTCCTGATCTGCCAGACCGTGGAATTTGTCGGGCAGGGGGCGCAGGGACTTGGCCAGCAGGCGAACGCTGGTGGCGTGTACCGACAGTTCGCCTTTATTGGTTTTGAAGACGGTGCCTTCCACAGCCAGGATGTCACCGATATCCCAGCCTTTGAATTCCGCGTAGCGTTCTTCGCCCAGTACGCCTTTGTCCAGATAGATCTGGATGCGGCCCGAGGCATCTTGCAATGTGGCAAAACTGGCTTTACCCATGACACGTTTGAGCATCATGCGGCCAGCCACTTTCACCATTTTATTGATTGCTGCCAGGGCATCTTTGTCCTGTTCACCGTACTGACTGTGCAGTTCGGCAGCGTGCACATCGGGGCGGAAATCGTTGGGGTAAGCGATGCCATTCTCGCGCAGGCGATCCAGTTTGGAGCGGCGCTCGGCGATCAGGCGGTTCTCGTCTACAACGGGTGCGGAAGTGTCTAGCGGTTCAGTCATTGTGTCAGTACTTATTCGTAGTGGCGGATGTCATCCAGAACGTGCTGGCCAAAGGCAGGGCTGTCCAGATAGCGCAGAATTTGCTTGGCTGTGTCGTCCGGGCTGCGTAGCTGCCCTTTCTGATGCAGGTCGATAAAGCGGCTCAGATTCGGGAACTGGTCGCGGGACTGGTTACGGATATGGCCTTGCATATCGGTATCCACCACGCCAGGGGCCAGGGAGCAAACGGCCAGCTCCGGGTTTTCCAGCTTCAGGGTCTGTGTGTAAAAGTCCAGCGCGGCCTTGCTGGTTCCATACACGGCCCAGCCCGATACGGGCTTGCGGCCGGCACCCGAAGAGATGTTGAGCACCTGTCGCTGGGCATCCTTGGGGGCGCCTTGTAAAAAGGCGGCGGTCAGGCTCATGACACTGGCGACGTTCAGTTGCAGCGCCTGTGTAATGGCCTGGGCATCGAGCAGGTGGCTGGCCTGCGCAACAGGATCAACCGTGCCTGCATTGTTAATGAGCACGTAGCGTTGAGCCTGGGCCTGGCTGATCAAGGCCTGCACAGCCTTGGCAGCCTGTTGTGTGCCTTCCGCGCTGGCCAGGTCCACTTGCAGATGCTGGTGCGCCCCGGGGGGCGCGTCCAGCTGCAGCTCGCTGCGGGCCAGCGTAATCAGCTGGTGGCCAGCGGCCAGCGCCTGACGCGCCAGGGACAAGCCCAGGCCACGCGAGGCACCGCTCAAAATGGTCAGCGTGGAAGCGTGCATTTAAATACCCTGTTTCAGGCTGGCCTGAATAAAGGGGTCCAGATCGCCGTCCAGTACCTTTTGCGTATTGGAGATTTCGTAATTGGTGCGCAAGTCCTTGATACGGCTTTGATCCAGCACATAAGAGCGGATCTGGTGTCCCCAGCCTACATCGCTCTTGGAGTCTTCCAGTTTCTGCTGCTCGGCCATACGGTTGCGCATTTCCAGCTCGTACAGGCGGGACTTGAGCATTTGCATGGCTTCCGCACGGTTGCGGTGCTGCGAACGGTCGTTCTGACACTGCACCACGATGCCGCTGGGTTCGTGCGTAATACGAACTGCCGAATCGGTTTTGTTAATGTGCTGACCACCGGCGCCACTGGCGCGGTAGGTGTCAATACGCAAGTCGGCCGGATTGATTTCCACTTCAAAGGAGTCATCAATTTCCGGGTAGACAAACACACTGGTAAACGAGGTGTGGCGACCATTGGACGAATCAAAGGGGCTCTTGCGAACCAGGCGGTGTACCCCGGTTTCGGTGCGCAGAAAACCATAGGCGTAATCGCCTTCAATCTTGATGGAGGCCGATTTGATGCCAGCCACGTCCCCGTCAGACTGTTCCAGAATTTCCGCCTTGAAGCCTTTGTGTTCGGCATAGCGCACGTACATGCGCAGCAACATGGAGGCCCAGTCCTGGGCTTCGGTACCACCGGCGCCGGCCTGGATATCCATAAAGCAGTTAAGCGGGTCGGCAGGGTTGGAGAACATGCGGCGAAACTCCAGCTCTTCGATCCGGCTGGCCATGGCGGCGCAATCTTCCTCGATGGCGGCAATGGTGGCATCATCATCGTCCATCGCAGCCAGTTCAAACAGATCCTGCGAGTCTTTCAGACCCTTGTGCAAGGCATCGAGCACATGCACCACGTTTTCCAGACTTTTTTTCTCGCGGCCCAGATCCTGGGCTCGTTGCGGGTCGTTCCAGACGTTGGGGTCTTCCAGTTCGGCATTGACTACGTGCAAGCGATGCGCTTTTTCATCGTAGTCAAAGATACCTCCGTAAGGCATTTTCCCGCTCCGAATAATCGGCAAGGCGGGCTTCCAGTTGATTAAGTCGTTCCGATTCCATGATTCAGCGGCTTTCCTATGTTTGAGGTGCCATGCGCACCAGCGCTGCAAAGGCGGCGCGCGGCAAACTTCCGATTTTACCCTTATCGGCGGTCTATGGCACGTATTGGCCGCTCAGGAACCGGACATTGTGCAAGCGACGGCACGATAGACGGGTGCACAAGGGTAGGAATCTCGGTTTGATACGGTGCTTTGGGAGTGAGGCGCCGGTTCGGAGAGAGCTTGATCCAGGCTGAAATGCGCCACGACCTGTGCCAGCAACGTGGTTTGCTCCAGTTGTTCCTGGGCTGTGTGGGCGCTGTGTTCAAGCAGTTGGCGATTGCTCTGGCCTTGCTGGTCCAGATGGGTCATGGCCTGGTTCACTGAGTCGATGTGGGTGGCCTGATCCTGGGAGGCCTGTGCAATGTCGGCCACAATACGGCGCATTTCATTGACCTTGTGCTGCGTGCTGGCCATCACCTGCGCCATGCCGCGCGCCGCCGCCGAGCTTTGTTCGGTTTGTTCCACCGAGCTGGAGATCAGGGTGGAAATCTGTTGCAAGGCATCCGTGGAACGAAGGGCGAGGTTGCGTACCTCGGCAGCGACGACCGCAAAGCCATGGCCGTGCACACCGGCGCGGGCCGCTTCCACCGCGGCGTTCAAGGCAAGAATATTGGTTTGAAAGGCGATACTGCGAATGAGCTTGGTGATCTCGCTCATTTTGTGCGAGCTATCGGCAATCGCATTGATGGTCTCGAGCAGGGTGTGCGCAGCCAGATTGCCCTGTGCGACCTGGCTGGAGGTATCTTGGGCCAGATGGTCTGCCGTTTGGGCCTGCCGGGCATTTTGTCTTACGGTGTCGGCCAACTGATTCATGGTTTTGACAGTCTGGTTGAGCTCGGTCGACTGCTCCAGAATCTGTGTGCCCAGGTTCTGGCTTCCCAGTACGATCGCGTGCGCCCCTTCCCGGATCAGACCGGTTTGTTCACGAATTTGATGTACAACGGTTTGTACGCCCTGTCCGATGCCGTTCAGGGCGGTGAGCAAGGTGCCAAACTCGTCGTGACGACGCACGCTCAATTGGGCATTGAGTTTGCCTTGCGCCAGTTCCTTGGCCAGATTGGCACCCTGGTCCAAGGGCTGCTTGATGGAGCGGTACAGCAGGCGCAGTGCGACTGTACTGGCGATGAAGAACAGCGCCAGGGCGGCCAGGGCCAAACTGAAGGCGCGATCACTGCTGCGACCGGCCAACCCCAGGGACTGATCCAGGCGCTCGCTGAACTGATGCTCGAACTGGTCGAGCGTGTGGGTGATTTGGGTGGATGCCTGAATGTATTGCTGGCTGAACACCAGCACTTTGGCCATCAGGGCATTGGGCAAGGCGATCCGGATGGCGCCGTTGCTGTCTTCAAACTGGCCGCTGGCGGTTTGAATGGCCTCGAACTGAACTTGGCTCAATGCCAGGGTCTGATCATAGGCCGAGCGCAGCAGATTCTGTTCGGCCGGCTCCAGGTCCAGATCGTTGAAGCGTTCCAGCATGCTCAGGGTCACCCCCTCCTGATCCGCCTGGGCACCGGTAAACACCGCCAGCAGATGGCGGAAGTTTTCCTGGAATTCGATCTGCTCGCTGGAGACAAACGCGATAGCCTGCCGGCTCAGTAATTCGCTGATGCGTTTGAAGTCTTTGCTGAGCGCTGTGGTTTGATGGCGCTGTGCTTCCAGGTGCTTGCGTTGTTCGATGCTGTTGCTCAGGTGCTGCAGGGCAATCAGCATCAGGACTAAAAACAGGCTCAGGATTGCAAAATAGGCGATAAAGCCTGTTTTGAGCGTCAGTAGTTTTTTCAAGGCGACTCCCACAGTAAAGTGGGGTGCGCCTAGGCGCTGATGGCGTTTGTCGCACCCCTGTCAGGCACGGTTATCTTTGCATCTAATTGTGACAGGGGTGTGGCGATAGGTTTTAGCGACGCTGGGGGCTGCGACGCGGCGCGGAGCTGGGAGCGCCAACGCGTTTGGGCAGGTGGCGGAAAATAATGCGACCTTTGCTCAGGTCGTAGGGCGACATTTCCAAAGTGACGCTGTCGCCAGCCAGGATACGGATGTGGTGTTTGCGCATCTTGCCGCCTGTGTAGGCGATAACTGCGTGACCGTTGTCCAGGGTGACACGAAAGCGCGAGTCAGGCAGGATTTCGGTGACGGAACCTTGCATTTCAAGTAGCTCTTCTTTGGCCATAAATCGGGACTCCTTTAAAAATAATAATTCCCGTCTGGCCCTGCAGGGCGGGACGGGGACAGGCTCAGCCACAAGGCAGACCGACAAACCGGGTAAGGGTATCAAAGGTCCAGCCTGGGACTAGGCCCATAAAAATCGGGGCGAAACAGTGTCTGTCAGGAGCAGGGGATTCCGGACAGGGTCGGGTTGATCAAATTGAAAACATGCCCAGCGTTCATGAGGGGAACCCGCCTGTGCAGACGGAATCTGCATACCTGAAAAGCGGGCAAAAACACGACGACTTGCCAAGAACGTAGACCTGCATTGCGCCGCCTGGAACAGGCCCATGCGGTCAACGATACGGGTTGTGGTGCCAAGTAATGCACTTGGGGCGCTTGAACAGGTCAAGCCTTATTCCCAAAAGTGGGGGTGTTTCAAGGTCGATTTACCCTGTGTAGCTGCATCTGCTGTTGTGAAAGCCAGACGAGCGTGAATGGGATGGGCCAATGGTATTCAGTCGGCGCCATGACGTGACAATTGTATGATTATAAATAATATTTATGGATTGGTCAAAGATTGACCAGTTCATGCGTGTGCAAACGGTCCGGTCCAGGCGTAGAGAGCAAGCCGCTCTTGCCTATATACTAGGCCCATCGTAACGGCGCAGCGCTGATCTGAAGAGGGATCAGATGCGCCGTTGCTGTTTTTTAGGACATGCTTGTGAGCACTCAGAAACTGACCCCTGGCACCACTGCTTTACTGGTATTACCCACGATTTTGTGGGCAAGCAATGCGATTGTAGGGCGCCTGATTCATGATCAGGTCCCTCCCATTACCCTGAATTTTTTTCGTTGGCTGGTCGCGTTTACCATCTTGCTTTTTGTGGGGCGGCAGGTGTTGCAACGCAACAGCAACCTGTGGGCCAACTGGAAGCGTTACTCCATCCTGGGTTTGCTGGGCATAGGGATTTATAACGCCTTGCAATACCTGGCGCTACAGAGCTCCTCTCCCATCAATGTGACGCTAGTCAATGCCAGCTTACCGTTTTGGATGCTGGTGATTGGGCGTTTGTTCTTCAAGTCCAGCGTGAATGGCCGTCAGTTGCTGGGCGGCCTGATGTCTTTGCTGGGCGTGCTACTGGTATTGACCCGGGCGGACTGGCAGGAACTGGTGGCGTTTCGTTTTGTGCCGGGCGACCTGTATATGGTGATCGCCACCATTGCCTGGGCGGTGTACAGCTGGATGCTTAGCACGCGGCGCCATGAGGGGGTCATCGCTCAGACCTGGGCGACAGTGGTGATGGCACAAGTCTTTTTCGGGTTGATCTGGTCGGGTGCGTTTGCCGCCATGGAGTGGAAGTTTACCGACTGGCATATCGACTGGTCCTGGGGGCTGGTATTGGCTATTTTGTATGTCGGTACCGGGCCGGCTCTGATCGCTCTCCGATGCTGGGGAGTCGCGGTCCAGCGCGTGGGTGCAGCCACCGCCGGGTTTTTCGTCAATCTGATGCCTGTCTTTGCCGCGTTGATGTCCGTCTTTATTCTGGGCGATACGCCCAAGCCCTACCATGGCGCGGCTTTTTTGCTGATTGTGGGCGGTATTTATGTGTCGTCGCGCAAGACGTAAGGGATAAGCTCGTTTGAGCGTCTAACGGTAGGTGGTAGGTGAAAGGTAAAAAGGGCGCTCTGTGGAGCGCCCTTTTCAGGTCTTGAACTCAAGTTCCTGAATGCGGCAGTGACGGCTTACTTGTCGTTGCGCATGCGGCGGAAGATTGTCGCCACCAGAGGTCCGGAAATATTGTGCCAGACACTGAAAATGGCACTGGGCACAGCGGCCAATGGCGAAAAGTGGGCACTGGCCAGTGCCACGCCCAGTCCGGAGTTTTGCATGCCCACTTCAATTGCCAGTGTTTTGCGTTGAGGTAAAGGCATGCCGCTCAGGCGGGCCAACAAATAACCGAGGAGGTAGCCCAGCGTGTTATGGATGACCACGACCGAAAATACCAGCAGGCCGCTGGTTGCGATTTTGGCCTGGTTGCCAGCCACCACCGCAGCGACGATAGCCACAATGGCCACTACCGAGATCAGGGGCAGGGCGGCCACGCCGGCCTGGATTTTCTCACCCAGCAGGGATTGCACAATAATGCCCAGGGCAATGGGCAGAATCACCACCTGAACGATGGACCAGAACATGGCCGTGGCGCTGACTTCCAGCCATTGGCTGGCCAGGAAGTAGATCAGGGCGGGAGTCACAATGGGCGCAAGCAAAGTGGTCACCGACGTGATGGCTACTGACAGGGCCAGGTCGCCACGAGCCAGGAAGGTCATGACATTGGACGAGGTGCCGCCGGGGCAGCAACCCACCAGAATCACGCCAATGGCCAGTTCGGGTGGCAGAGAAAAAGCGTAGGTCAAAAACCAGGCCAGGGCGGGCATGATGATGAATTGACCCAGTACGCCGATGGCCACCCGGCCGGGCCGGACAAACACTTCGGCAAAGTCCTGACGTGACAAGGTCAGTCCCATGCCGAACATGATGATGCCCAGAAGTGGAACAATATAGGCGCCCAACCAGCGATAGTGGTCGGGGAAGTAGTAAGCCAGAATGGCAAACAGGAGAACCCAGATGGCAAAGGTATTGCCAACAAAACGGCTCAGGCGGGCGATAGCCTGCATGATCAAATTTCCTTCAAGGAGCACGGCTGGCCGGTAGGCTGGCACGATGCGGATTAGTCTGTGACGGGGAGCAGCATGGATCGGGCCGGATTGTCCCGGCCCTACATCGCAATCCTGCTTAAGGACTGGCGACGCGACGTTCCGCAGGGGTGGGATAAAACGCTGGCAACACAGTGCCGTACAGCAGATCTGGGTAAGGTCAGGGGTACAGGCGGCGGTGAGCGAAACGGGCAACATGGCAGGCCATGTCTTTTATCCAGGAAGGTCGAGCTCGGGCGTATTGTAGACCCTGGTCACCGTGGTATTTTGGTTAGCTGCCTGGCGAATGTGTGTATTAGGAGAGGGTGGGTGAAGAGAGCGGGATCACGTCTGACGGCCTACGCGTGTTTGGCCTTGTCCATGTCCTTGGTGGGCAGTTATATCGCCCTGACGCGGCCCCTGGTCGCAGCGTTGCCAGTGTTTTTGCTGGCCTGGCTACGCTTTGGCATTGGCGCAATAGCCATGCTGCGCTGGGTACGCAAACCATCGACGGAGCCCGCACTGGACCTGCGTACTCGAGGCCTGATTTTTCTGGAATCCTTCCTGGGCAATTTCCTCTTCACTCTTTGCATGGTGACGGGCATCAGCATGACCAGTGCGGTCTCTGCGGGCGTTATTTTGTCGGCCATCCCTGGCATGGTGGCCTTGTTCAGCTGGTATTTTCTAAAAGAAAGCATAGGACCGCGTACGTGGGCGTCTTTGGTCTTGGGCATGGGGGGGATTGCTTTGTTGGCTTGGGTGCAGGCTGATGAGCACGGGGTGGATCAATTGGAGCCAGGGAAAGTGTGGTTGGGTAATGCACTGATTTTTTGTGCGGTCCTGTGCGAATCGGCCTACGCCGTTATTGGCAAACGCCTGACTGCCATGCTTAGCCCCAAACGTATCAGCGCGATCATTAATCTCTGCAGTTTGGCCCTGATTACGCCACTAGGCTTATACGCCGCCTGGGATTTTGATTTCACGGCACCGGCAGGCTGGATCTGGCCGCTGCTGGTTTTTTATGCTTTGGCCGCCAGTGTCTGGACGGTTTGGCTGTGGATGACGGGTGTGCGTTCCGTGCCTGCTTCGCAAGCTGCAGTGTTTATGGTGCTGATGCCGTTAGGCACCGCAGCAGTGGGTGTGCTGGTGTTGGGGGAGAGCTTCACCACCGTGCATGTGTACGCTTTCATCCTGGCTTTGGCGGGCTTGGTGCTCGCGACTTTGCCGCAGCGTTCAGAAGCCAGATTGTCCTGATGGCTAGCCATTCAAATTGTCCTGATTCGTAAGTATTTCTATAGGGTATTACTGTCGCGCCCATCATTTGTTTACTTGGGTATCATTAGCCCCGCCAGTTTCCTGGTATTAGAAAAAAATATTGATGCTTACGAAAAGGGATATGGGTGATGAGGGGCACGGTTTGGCCCAAGAGGTGGCCTTTGCTGGTTTTGTTTGCGCCGTTTGTTCCTGCATTGGCGCAGACACAAAATGGCATGGCGCAAGAGTTGTTGCGACAGCAGGAACGGGAACGTGTCCTGCGTGAGCAGCAAGAGAGCCTGCCTGATGTGCGTTTGCCGCCTGTGTAAATCCCCGCTCCCGAGCAATTGCCTGACAAGGAAAGTCCTTGTTTTCCTATTTCACAGATCGGGCTGGAGGGGGATCAGTCCCAGCGTTTTATTGGTGGCCGTTACTCGGTGCGTTGCTTTGATGGTGAGCTGATGCTCATGGGTGAGCGTGGCTGGGCCTGGCACAATGAAATCGGTGTATCAGTGGGGGCTTATTATGGTCATGTGGGTGGGCCGTCCACAAGCTGGCTTCAAGAGCGCAACTTAGCGGGTTCCGTGATTGGGCTGGGAGCAGGTGCCTGGCACCACCTTGCCTAACCATGGCGGCCAGCGGCAAGAGTGGCAGCACCACGTCTAGCGATATTAGTGGCGCCCAAATCACCATTACAGATCAAGCTAAGCAACAGCTTCTGACAGGGGAAACACTGGATGAGCGTCTGGCCAGTTTGAACCGTGACGTATTGACGAGCCAGGACGGCAGCAATGCTCTTAAGCCGATTTTTAATGAGCAGGAAATTCAGGCGGGTTTTGAAATTGTCGGGGCTTTGCAACGTGAGACCGGCGTATTCCTGAACAATCGGGCCAAAGACGCCACAGCCGCCAAGAATGCGTTGGATCGTGAGCGGAGCAAGCCGGAAGGTGAGCGTGATCCTGCCCGTTTGGCGGCGCTTGAACAACAGCTAAAAGCCACGGCAATCTGGGCCCCGGGTGGTGCAGGCCGTCAGGTGCTGACAGCCCTGGCGGCGGCCGCGGGGGGCAATGTGACAGGCGCCTCCTCACAGTTTGCCCAGAATCTGGTGGTCAATTACCTGCAACAGCAAGGGGCCGGGTTTATCGGCGGCTTAGTTAAAGATGGCACATTGACCGAAGGCAGCGCCTTGCATGCCGCCTTGCATGGTGTGCTGGCATGTGCGGGAGCGGCGGCCAGCGATCAAGCTTGTGCTGGCGGGGCACTAGGCGCTGCAAGCAGTAGCTTGTTGACCAATCTGTTCCTGGATCAACCGGGAGAGACGGCGCAGGCAAAAGAAGCGAAGCGCAATCTGATTGCAACGCTGGTGGCCGGTATCAGTGCAACCGGTGGTCTGGAGGCGGCTACCGCCACCAACAGCGCCATTGCTGCTCTTGATAACAACTATCTGACGCAATCTTCGGTCGATAAAGTGAAAGCCTGCCTGAGCGGCAAGACATGTTCCTCCGAGGAGCAAAAGAAGGCCAGCCAGCAAGAGGCTGAACGGCTCAGTCAGTTTCTAGATAAAGAAATGAATGCGCTTTGCGCGGCCAATCCGCTTGGTGATGCATGTCGTACGGCGGTCAATACGGCCACGCAGTACATTGCCATGCAAGATGCCTGGGCCTTATTGAATGGAGACGTGACTCGTTCGTCCAAAAACACCTTTGATTATGTCTACAACAGCCTTGGAGCAGAGTCGCGCTTTGCGTTGTACTACAACACCATTGATAACCGTGCGGATTTCTTTGGGGCATCGGACCGTTATGCGCAGAACGTCGGTTCGGGGGCGAAGTGGTATGGGGGGCGGAATTTGTATCGCGTGCCGGGTGGACTGGTCTAGGCGCGGATGGCTCTAGCTATACGTTTCTATTAGGGTCTGTTCTAGCTGGAATAAATGCACCTTCCATTTATGAGTGGCGAGCAGAAGCGGGTAGCGCCTTGATGAAGGCGGGCTTTAGGAATTTCTGTAATTTGTATAATAAAACTATTAATAACGTTGTAGCTTGGGATATCAACCAATTAATGAGCGAGCAGAAAATTCTTCAGCCAATCCATGAAAAATACCTTACCGAAAGAATTATTCTCAGAGCAGTTTCCAGAATTTCAGGTCTTGATATTCTGGACTATGCATCACGAGTTCGCTTTGGTTGCAAGTTACTTGGATATAGTGAAGCGCAGGGATGTAAGCCATGAGTAAGTATCCTGTATTGAGAGTCATATTGGCTTTCTCTCTCGTTCCTATGTGGGGAGGGTTGTGTATGGGATTGGCAATTCTATTCACGATGCCTGCTTCCGATACCGTAGGGATTTTGTTGAATGTATGGCTTCAGTTCGTAATGTTGCTGCTCTCTATGGCTGTTGCCCTGTTCTTTGAAGTGGTTCCCGCAGCTATCTTGGGGGCGCTTTATGCTTGGATCAAGCTAAAACGAGGGGCATTGAGTTACTTGCTCGTTTTTATATGTGGAGGTTCTACAGCATATGCTTGGACAGAGTATGTTTTTGGGTTGGGTGGAAATGATCTATCAGCTAGATTTCAACATGCTTATCCATTAATTTTGCAGAATATACAGTCAAAGGCATTCGTATTAGGGGCAATATTTTCGCTGATAACGGCGATAGTTGTTTTGCCTCCATCTAGGGGAGAGCAAAGCTTCAGGTCGTAAAAACCATTTCAAGCGGGTCGACAAATCTGCTCTAATGGGCAGTGGCCTGGATGCAGCTACCGGCACCAACAGTGCCATTGCTGCTCTTGATAGTATTAAGGGATTTGTTTAAGTACCCTAGCGGCGAATCATTTAATTCGTCTTGTGATAAGGGCTGAGGTTTGTTTATGTTTCGACTTCTGAGGTATAGCCAGAAACAGGGGGGTAAGCCATGAGTCCGCACCCACGCTGGCGTGTATTTTTGAGTTTCTTGCTGTGCCCCGTGCTGGCCGGCCCATTTATTGGGGTGTGGCTGGCCTTGTCGGGGTCACAGACCGGGGATGAGATATGGGTGGTGCTGGTAGGCAGTATGGCAGGTGCTTTGCTGGCCGCACTCAATGCGCTTATTTTCTATGGTGTTCCAGCGCTGCTATTAGCCTTGCTCTATAGCGTAGTGCAACCTCCAAAAACAGGGCTTAGTGTCTTATTGATTACCCTTCTGGGGGCGCTGACTGCCTTATTTTGGAATATGTTTGTGTTTCCCGGTCTAAAGGATTGGGTGAGTGCGTTGTTAGGGGGCGGCACCTCATTGTTCATGGCCCTATGGGCCTTACCTGAGCAGTCTCCAAATTCGCATCTGAAAGGCACGATGTCGGACAAGTAGAGCGAAATCGACTATGAATGTTGATGTGGGATGTAAATAGGTTCTAACAAGAATTAAAGCAAAGGGCCGATCATTTTTTACACCTTGTCTCAGTAGCGGGGAGTGTGAGCAAAGAGCACTAAGGGACAAGCGGTCACGGCAATCAATAGCGTCCATAGGCCTGCCAAGCTCGGTTGAATCACACTTTCATTTATGTTGCACTAGGGATGAAGCTGCATCGTCGCCGTACCACTTGGTGACAGCAGCAAGCTTTATGTTCTGAACGAGATTTCCTGGTCGTGGTGGCGATGAAAAACAGTAGACAGAGCCTGGTGAATAATCGGATGGATGCAGAGCAGACAGCCAGCGGCTTTACGCGTAGGTCTGGTTCGCGGTTCAGGGGCCTGATTGCAGCGGCCTTGGCTTTGGTGCTGGGCGGGACCATGCTGGGAGTGGCGCAGGGAGAACCGGTGCAGCCCGAGCAGCTTAGTTTTCCTAGCCTTGATACGTGGAAGGGAGATCAGGCTTTAACGCTGGACGGATACCTGTTCAAGCCGGCCGCTCAGGCGCCTTTTCCTGCTGTTGTTATGTTTCATGGCTGCGCCGGAGCATTATCTGCCAAGACCGGGCGCATCACCCCGCGATTTACCAAAATGGCGCAGTTGCTCAACGAGATGGGCTATGCGGTGTTGATGTTGGACAGCTTTAATCCACGCGGCGTGTCACAGATATGCACGACTCCTCTTGCGGATCGGGATATCAAGAACAGACACCGGGTCTTGGATGCTTATGGGGCCTTGCAATACCTGAACTCGCGCTCCGACATTGTTAGGAACAAGATCGGCGCCATCGGGTTTTCGCACGGGGGTAGCGGGGCACTGTCGGTAATGGATGCGACAAGTGAAGCGTATAGGCGTTCGGGCCAGCAATTTGCAGCAGCAGTGGCTTTGTATCCAGGTTGCGGCTGGCAGTCGCGCAAGCGTCCCGAGTTTTCGGCGTATGGCCCCTTGCTGATTTTAGCGGGCGAGAAAGACGATTGGACGCCGGTAGAGCCCTGCCGAGAGTTGGCTACCCGTAGTCAGCAGCGCAACGAGCCCGTTGAACTGCGCGTGTATGAAGGTGCCTATCATGCCTTTGACAGCGACAATGAGGTTTACGTCCGTAAAAATGTTCCCAACGGTGTTAATGGCGAGGCAAGGGTGCATGTAGGAGCCAATCCGGCTGCCCGCGAAGCGGCCTATGAACGCATCCGCGGGTTCTTCCGTGATCATTTGAGTTAACTCATCTGGAGTGCGCTATCCCTGTGCGGCGATAATCAAGGGATAGCGAACGTTAATGGGGTGCGGGCAGGGGATTGGGTTTGGTCAGCCCGCTGGGTTGATGGGGCAGTCCTGAGCGAATTCAATAATGAATTGCACACTGACATTGCCATTCCATTCGTTTTGATCCAGGCGATAAGCGGCTTCGATATGCTCGGGCAGCAAGGCGTCACGATTGAACCAGATGGCATCGAAGTATTCGCCGTTACGCTCCAGGTTCAGTTTCAAATGCTTGTTTTTCAGCAGGCGCTGCTGGCGAACAAAGAACCGGTCGCGGAATACGGGTGCTGGGAAACCTGCCCCCCAGACTTGTTTTTGCAGCATTCCAGCCACCGTGATATTGATGTGCTCAGGCTCCAGGGAGCCGTCTGTTTCAATGACGGGGTCAAATTGGAAGCGACCAGTGAGCTCTTGCACGGCCTCATCAAAAGCCTGCACAAAGACATCGTAATTGTCCTCTTCAATCGTCAGCCCGGCTGCCATGGCGTGGCCGCCAAACTTCAGAATCAGGCCAGGATAGCGTTTAGAGACCAGATCCAGTGCATCGCGCAGATGAACGTCGGGAATGGAGCGGCCTGAGCCTTTGATTTCGCCTTCATCACCTTGGGCGAAAGCCAGGGTCGGGCGCCAGTACTTTTCTTTCAGGCGGGAGGCCACCAGACCCACCACGCCCTGGTGCCATTCAGGATGATAAACGCAGACCGTGGCGCTGGTCTCCGGCTCGGCCAGTTCAGCTGCACGCAGTGCCTCTTCGCGCATGGTTTGCTCAATCGATCGACGATCCTGATTCATCTCCTCCAGTTCGCGAGCTAAATGGGCGGCCTCGTCTTCATCGTCCGTAATCAGGCAGCGTATCCCCAAGGCCATGTCGGCCAGTCGACCCGCGGCATTGATACGTGGGCCCAAGGCAAAACCCAGATCGAAAGCACTGGCCTGGCGGGGGTCACGACCGGCCACCTGGAATAGCGCCCGTAGTCCCACTTGCATTTGGCCTTTGCGCATGCGCTCCAGCCCCTGGGTGACAATCAGGCGATTGTTGGCATCGAGACTAACCACGTCGGCCACCGTACCCAACGCCACCAGATCGGCCAGCTCGTTCAGGCGTGGGCCACCATTGGCGTCAAGAACGCCGCGTTGACGCAGCTCGGCACGCAAGGCCAGCATCAGGTAAAAAATGACCCCGACGCCGGCCAGGTTTTTGGAGGGAAAGGCGCAGCCGGGCTGGTTGGGATTCACAATTGCCAACGCGTCGGGCAACTCATCGCCCGGTAAGTGGTGATCGGTGATCAGCACCTTCATTCCTGCCTGATGGGCAGCCTCGACGCCCTCAATACTGGCAATGCCGTTATCGACGGTGATGAGCAGATCCGGCTTGCCCGAGGGGTGTTGCTCGGCCAGTTCGACGACCGCTGGGGACAGGCCGTAGCCGGTTTCAAAGCGGTTGGGAACCAGAAAGTCCACAATGGCTCCCATGCTGCGCAGGGCGCGCAGGCCTACGGCGCAGGCCGTGGCACCATCACAATCGTAGTCGGCGATGATCAACATGCGATCACGACGGGCAATGGCATCGGCCAGCAGGGCAGCGGCCTCACGGGCCTGTGTCAGCATGGCAGGTGGAATCAGATTGCGCCAGGCTGGATCAATCTGCGCGGCGTCTGTCACTCCTCGGGAGGCCAGCAAGCGGGCCATTAAATCGTGAATTCCGGCCTGTTTCAGGGCTTGGCTGGCGGCTTCTTGGACGGGACGGGTTTTCAGGATAGGGGTGACCACCACTGACTCCAGTTAGAGTGTTGTTTGAACAGGGAAAAAGGCCAGATACGGCGCGCCGCGGGACCGACGTGAGCGTAGCGGTCCAGTCCGGTCAACACCAGCTCTGGCATGGGCCCTGTGAGCAAGGGGGCAAGCAGGGTGCGATCCAATTGGGCCAGTTGTTCAAGCCAAAGCCCCCAGTCTTGCCGTATCAAGCTGTCATGCAAATCATCCACTAGATGCAAGTCCCCAGGTTCGCGGCCTAACTGCTGGCAGGACGCCCCACCAAATAGCCACAAGCTGTTGACACTGGGTAAACCTGCCTGTTCGCGCTGCCGATTGTCGGGCAGGGCAAAGGCCAGCATCTGAAATTCATTGATCAGACGACGCCAGGGGCGGGTTTGCACATCTTGAGTCCACCAATTGTTCAAATTGCTTTGACTGACCAGTTCTGTTGAGGCCGCTTGCACCGTAAAATCAGCCGGTGGTGTGACGCGCCACCATTCGGGGCTGAGATACTCGAATTGAAAGCCAGTGTCGTCCAGGTACGGAGCAATGGCCTGCAACAAGGCTCGGCTGTAGGATTCGGACAAGGCCAATTGGTCGGCGGGGATCAGCATGGCGCCCTCGCGTGACGGGGCAATGTGTACCAGTTCGGCCAGCCAGACAGGCTGATCCGGTGCTACCGAGTGGATTTGTTTCAACTGACGTAGCCGCAAAGGGGCCAGACCTGCGCTAAGATGCTGGGCTTGGTCCCCCGTAAAACCGTGGGCCTGCAACAGCCAGGATTGTGCGGGTGTACACAGGTCCGTCGCTGGGTCGCGTACCGACAGGGTGCCTGTGCCCTGAGTCAGTAGTTGAATCAGCGCAGGGGCCTTCTGGGGCAAGTGTTTAATGAGTTCGCGCGCGATGGCCGGTTCCGGCAGCGCGCCGTTGATTACGATCTGCATGACAGCGATTGTAGTGTTTTCTTTGAGGCGATAGCAGCTCGCATGGGATACGAATTTTGGATTGGGGCGCGGTATGCCGGTCTGGCCAAAGGCCGCAAACGGCGTGGCGGACACAAAGACCGCTTTGTGTCCTTTATTGCGGGCAGTTCAATGGCGGGGATTGCCCTGGGCGTGGCCGCGCTGATTGTTGTGCTCTCCGTGATGAATGGTTTTCAGACTCAGGTGCGTGATCGCATGCTCTCAGTCTTGCCGCATATTGAACTGATTGTGCGCAATGCCGATCATCAGCAGGTCTTGAACGAATGGAACGCTCTGGCGCAAAAAGCCCAGACCAATCCCGCTGTGGTGGGGTCCGCTCCGTATGTTGCGGGGCAGGGTATGTTGGTGCGCAGCAACCAGCTGATGGGGGTGCAGGTGCGCGGGATTGAGCCCGAACAAGAGAGCAAGGTGTCCGAGTTGGCCCAGCAAATGGTCATGGGCCGACTGGAGAATTTGCAACCGGGCACCTTCGGTATTGTGCTGGGTGAGCAGTTGGCCAATCAGTTGCGAGTCAGCACTGGCGACACGGTGATGTTGATGGCTCCGCAAGGCTCGATATCGCCGGCGGGGTTTTCACCGCGCATGCGTCAGTTTACCGTCACCGGTGTGTTCTCCTCGGGCTATTACGAGTACGACGCCAGTCTGGCGTTTGTGAACGTGGAAGATGCCTCGAAGATCTTTCGTGACAGCGGCAACAGCGGCGTGCGTCTGCGTATCAAAGACATGCAGCAAGCCCCTTTGGTGGGACAGGAATTGGCCAGCGCCATGCCGCGTAATGTGCTGGTGTCGGACTGGACCGCCAATAACCGTACCTGGTTTGCAGCTGTTCAAACTGAAAAGCGCATGATGTTTCTAATTCTGGCGCTGATTGTGGCCGTTGCTGCCTTTAACTTGCTGTCGTCGCTGGTTATGGCTGTCAAGGATAAACAGTCGGATATTGCGATTTTGCGCACCATTGGCGCCACGCCTAGCGAGATTGCTCGCATTTTTCTGGTGCAGGGGTCGCTGATCGGGGTGGTGGGTACCCTGTTGGGTGTGGGGCTGGGCACGCTGATTGCCTACAATATCGACGTGATCGTGCCCTTTATTGAAAACCTGATGGGTCGTAAATTCCTGCCCCAGCAGATTTATTTCATTAGTGAACTGCCATCCAATCCGCAGGTTTACGATATTGTGCTGATTGCCATCGTTTCCCTGGTGTTGTCTTTCCTGGCCACGCTGTACCCCAGCTGGCGTGCCTCCAAGCTCCAACCTGCACAGGTGCTGCGTCATGACTGATCTTATCGCTCCCACCGTGTTGCGCGCCCGCGATGTCAGTGTTCAGTACGAAGAAGGCGGCAACACCATCCACGTACTTTCGGGTGTGAATCTGGAAGTATGCCGTGGTGAGATGGTGGCCATTATCGGGGCTTCCGGTTCGGGGAAAAGTACCTTGCTGCATGCTCTGGGTCTGCTGGATAAACCGAATTCAGGCAGTATCGAGGTCAACGGCACGCAGACGGAAAGCCTGAATGAAGGCGAGCGCAGCCAGTTGCGCAACAAGGTGCTGGGTTTTGTCTACCAGTTTCATCATTTGCTGCCTGAGTTTGATGCTTTGGACAATGTGGCCATGCCTTTGATCGTGCGACGCATGAAGCGCAAAGAAGCCCGCGAGCAGGCTCAGCAGATTTTGGAGCAGGTGGGTTTGTCGCAGCGTGTGCATCACTATCCGGGCCAGTTGTCCGGGGGGGAGCGTCAACGGGTCGCTCTGGCGCGCGCCCTGGTGACACGACCAGCCTGTGTGCTGGCGGACGAGCCCACGGGCAATCTGGATCGCTATACCGCCGAAGGCATGTTCGAGCTGTTGAGCCGGGTCAATGAGGAGTTTGGCACAGCGTTTGTGATCGTCACCCATGATCAGGCTCTGGCCTCCTTGGCGCATCGTCAGTTGCTGATGGACAAGGGGTATTTGACCCAGGAAATCAGAGCCAATCGACCGTCCTGACACCCGGCCGGACGCGATGTGGCCCAGTGTATCTGCTCTTTGCTGACCTGAAGGGGCTATTGTCGGAATTCTGTAATGCTTATCGACACACATTGTCATCTGGATGCTCCTGAATTTGACCGGGACCGTGAGCAAGTCATGGCGCGCGCCCGCGCAGCCGGTGTGCAGTCGATTGTGGTTCCGTCGGTCGCCGTGTTTGATTTTCAGACGGCTCGCGAGACCGCCTTGGCAGCGGCCGGTGGTGTGTATGCGCTGGGTATTCATCCATTGTTTACACCGGGAGCAGGGGTAACGGACCTGCAGGCCTTGGAGCGGGAAATCCAGTTGCGGCTGCCTGATCCTCGTCTAGTCGCTTTGGGCGAGATCGGTCTGGATTACTTTGTACCCGAATTGAAAACCGACGAGGCCAGCCGTCATCAGGAATGTCTGTTTGACGCCCAGTTGGGCCTGGCGCAACGCTATGGTTTGCCTGTCCTTCTACATGTTCGCCGCTCCCAGGATCGCGTGCTGAAATATCTGCGCCAATATCCCGCAGTCGGCGGGATTGCCCATGCTTTTAATGGTAGCGAACAGCAAGCGCAGATGTTTGTGCGCCAGGGCTATGCCTTGGGTTTCGGTGGGGCCATGACATTTGGCCGCGCCAAACAGATTCGCCGTTTGGCGCAGGCGTTGAGTCTGGCTGATATGGTGCTGGAGACCGATGCTCCAGATCTGGCCCCGTCCTGGCTGGTGGAGCCCGGGACTGCCTTGGCGTCGGTTCGTAACGAACCGGCACAGGTGTATGGGGTGGCCGACAGTCTGGCGCAGTTGCGGGGGCTTAATGTGGCAGATGTGATTGCGCAGACTGGAGCCACGGCCCGCCGAGTTTTGCCTCGCCTGGATGCATTTCTGTCGAGCCAGGGACAGTGAATGCGCTTGAGCGATCAGGGTGCGACTGTCTTTTCCCATAACGGTTTTCGCCCTGTCATGTCGCGCCTCTTCTTGACCCGGTTTTGACGGGTTGATGGACGGTTGCGGGAAAGATTCGTAGGTACAAGCCGAGGTGAGCAAAGTTGTTTGCCGTAACGGTCTGATGGTGCCTGGACTCCTAAGCTACAGATTTGGCTTGGGGGCGATATGGCAGTACAGAACGCATGATAGGGCGGGCATGTCTGGCTGCCTTTGTGGCTGCTGCAACATTTACCCATTTTCTGGCACCGTCTTATTTAGGGTATTCAGTCTGGTGCTGGCTGGGTGCAGCGCTGCTGTGCCTGGTGCTAGTCCCACGGTTTCCCGTGAGCTACGTCCTGGTGTTTGCCTTCTTGGGGGCCGGCTACAGCGTTTGGCACATACAGGATCGACTCAGCCAGTCTGTCCTTGCGGAAGATACCAATAAAGTCAGTCGTGTCGAGTTGGAAATCCTTTCTTTAGTGCAGGCAGGACCCAGCCACAGGCAGTTTCAAGCACGGGTTTTGCGCTCCCAGCCGCCGGGTTTGCCAGAGCATATCCTGGTGCGCTGGAACGCAGCCCAACGGTACTCTTTGTATCGAGAGCCCCCTGGCCATCACTTCCCGGAGCTGATGCCTGGCCAGCGTTGGCGGATGTCTCTCTTAGTACGACCCCCGCAAGGAGCACGTAACCCCCACGGTTTCGATGCAGAGCGTCATGCGATCACTCAAGGCTGGCGGGCTGTTGGCAGTGTGCGGGGTCAGCCGCAACCCCTGGCTTTTGATCCGGCTGATTCCTGGCATACGTGGACTGAGCGCGTGCGTCATCATCTTCGCAAGCTCTTGCTGCCTTATGTGCAGGAGCGGCGCTGGGGCGGGGTGATGTTGGCGTTGTCCTTGGGGGATCAAGCCAGCATCGCTGCGCCGGACTGGCTGATTTTCAATCGCAGCGGGCTGACTCATTTAGTGTCCATCAGTGGCACGCACGTTACCTTTCTGGCTGTGCTTCTAGCCGGTCTGGTGTCCTGGTGCTGGCGACGTGTCCGCTGGGGACGCTGGGTACTGGCTGAGCAGATTCCGGCTCAGCTCGCTGCTACCTGGGTAGGGATTGCGGGGGCGGGGGTGTATTGCCTTATAGCAGGCTGGGGGGTGCCAGCCCAACGTACGTTCTTGATGTTGCTGGTGGTGGGCCTGTGTCGTGTCCGGGGTTTGCATTTGGGCGCGGGCCGAACCTTGCTGCTTGCGGCATGGGTCGTGGTGTTGCACGACCCCTGGGTGGGGCTGACGACCGGGTTTTATTTGTCCTTTGGGGCGGTATCGGTTCTGTTCGCTTTTGCTCAGCTCATGGGACAGGTGCCGCCAGCTGGGGCGTGGTGGCAGCGTTGGGGACGCAGAATGGGGTTTGCCGCCTGGCTGCAGATTCTGATTACCCTGGCCTTGTTGCCCGCCGTGGCTCCCTTGTTCCACGAGGTATCTCTGGCTTCCTTGCCCGCCAATGCGTACGCCATCACCTTGATCGGTTCGATTGTCACGCCCTTGGTGCTGCTGTTATTGATCCTGGTCGCACTCCAGGCACCGTCGGCCTGGTGTGAGTCCCTCGCTTATCTCGCTCATGCCGCGCTGGACTTCACGATGCAGCCCACGGTATGGCTGGCTGAGCGCCACCTGGCGAGCGTTCCGGTGCCTGCGCAACACTGGGCCTGGACTGTGCTGGCTTTGCTGGGGGTCTTGCTTCTGCTCTTGCCCCGAGGGTTTGTGTCCCGCTTGAGCGGCTTGTCGCTGTTGATCCCCGCTCTGGCGATTCGCCCCTCTTTACTTCAGGAAGGGGACTGGGATTTATTTGCGCTGGATGTCGGCCAGGGCAGTGCCGTAGTCTTGCGTACCCGCAGTCAGGTGTTGGTATTTGACGTGGGAAACCGTTATGGCCCTGATTCGGACGAGGGCAAACGCAGCATCGCCCCTTGGCTCAAAGCAGCAGGGATAGGGCAGATAGATACCTTGGTGCTGTCCCATGCCGATATGGATCATGTGGGCGGGACGCGCAGCGTCTTGCAGGCCGCCCCGGTCAGTCGGTCATACAGTAGCTTTGATCTGGACCTGCATGTGAGTCGGGAGGAGCGCCTGTTGGGCGTTGCGACGGGCTCCACTCCGCGCCCAGAGCAGATCCGGCGCTGCGAACAGGATGTCAGTTGGGAAGTGGATGGCGTGCGTTTTCGCTTCTGGTGGCCGCCGGCTGAGCCGAGCAGTGACAAGGCTGCCTCCGGTCGCGAGGAGGACAAGAATGCCGTCAGCTGCGTGCTGGAGGTTCAAGGTGCCCGACACAGCGCTTTGCTGTTAGGCGATGCCGGTGTCGCGCAGGAGCAAGCCATTGTGGCGGCTGGCGTGGGGCCCATTGATGTGGTTGTGGTCGGCCACCATGGGTCCCGGACTTCCTCGGGGGCTCATTTTGTCAAACAGATGCAGGCGGGGCTGGCGATTGCCCAACTAGGGTGGTGGAATCGTTTCGGCCACCCCCATGCCCTGGTGCAGGCTCGTTGGGAGCGATCAGGAGCTTTGTTTCTGCGTACCGATCAGTGGGGGGCGTTGACGGTGGAGTCACGTCCGTCAGCCTTGTATTACTTTGGCGAGCGTGACCGCTACGCCCGCTACTGGCAATCGTCCCCACCGCCCTGAGCGGGGACATAAACGGCAGGGTAAAGCCGTCAGCCTGGGCTACAATAGCCCTTTATCTGTCAAATTCTTGTCCGAGCGTTCATGACAACTGATCTACAGGAGCCGCGCCTCAATTGGGTTATGTGTGCCAGTGCCGCAGGCACGCATCGCATGGCGTACTGGGAGTGGGGCGATCCCGATAACGATCAGGTCCTGATGTGCGTACACGGGCTGACGCGTACAGGCCGGGATTTTGACCTGCTGGCTCAGCGGCTGTCCAGCCGCTATCGCGTCATTGCTCCTGACGTGGTGGGACGAGGTCGCTCGGACTGGCTGATTGACCCCGCCGCCTATGCCATCCCGCAATACGTGGCTGACATGCTCGTGTTGATCGCCCGCGTGAAGCCGGCACGGCTGGATTGGGTCGGTACCTCCATGGGGGGCTTGATTGCGCTGGGCTTGCAAGGCGCGCAAGCCATGTCGGCCTTGCTGCGACCCACACGCCCCGGCCCAGGCTTGGCATCAGCGCCTTTGCAACTGCCTTTGGGGCGGGTGGTGCTCAACGACGTAGGGCCGGCGCTGAATCTGACAGGTCTGCAGCGCATCAGCGAATACGTGGGCCAAGCCGTTCAGTTTGAGACTTTCGAGCAGGCGGTGGACTATGTGCGGTCTGTCTCGGCCTCGTTTGGGGAACACTCCGCCGAAGAATGGGCACAGATGTCCCGTTACGTGTTTGTGGAGCATGAAGGAAAGTGGCGTCGTCATTATGACTTGCGCTTGTCACAAGCCTTTGCCCAGCAGGCGGATGTGGACTTGGAAGCAGCGCAGGCTTTGCTCTGGGGGGCTTATGAGGGTTTGCCAGACAAGGTTCTGATTATGCGCGGTCAGGAGTCTGATCTGCTGAAACCAGAGGTGGCGCAGGAAATGTTGCAGCGCAATCCGAATTCCCAACTGGTGACCATCCCCAAGGTGGGGCATGCGCCCATGCTGCGCAATGCCGAGCAGATCAACCACATCGATTACTTTCTTGCTGGATAGCCCCTTATGAGTGTTCAGGCCTGCCTGCCCGTTGATCTGCATTGCCATTCCATTTATTCAGATGGGGTGCTCAGCCCCGCAGAACTTGCTGAGCGTGCGCATGCTAACGGTGTGAAGCTGTGGGCCCTGACAGATCATGACGAAATCGGTGGCCTCAAGCAGGCCCGGCACCATGCCGAGCGGTTGGGAATGGGGTTTGTTGACGGGGTGGAAATCTCCGTTACCTGGGCGAACAAAACCATCCATATTGTGGGTTTGGGTGTGAACCCGGACCACGAGCCGCTGCACCAGGCCTTGCAGGACGTGCGTGCTGGTCGTGGACAGCGCGCCCGGCAAATGGGCGAGCGTCTGGCGGAGCTGGGGTTTCCTGACGCGTACGAAGGCGCAGTGCCCTTTGCAGCCAACCCGGAGTTGATCAGCCGAACGCACTTTGCGCGCTTTTTGGTGCAGCAAGGATATTGTGCCGATATGAACGAAGCCTTTCGTCGTTACCTGGCTGATGGTAAACCTGCTGCGGTCGAAACCGTGTGGGCCAGTCTGGAGGAAGCGGTAGGCTGGATACGCGAGTCGGGTGGTAAGGCCATTATTGCTCACCCGGGACGTTATGAGCTGGACGACACCCGCAGTCATGCTTTGTATAGCCAGTTTCTGGAATTGGGGGGCGTCGGGATTGAAGTGTTGACGGGCAGTCACTCTACTCAGGAATACAGTGTGTATACCCAGGTGGCGCGCAGTTATGGTTTTGAAGTGTCTTGCGGGTCGGATTTTCATGGCCCCCGTGAAGGGCGGATTGATTTGGGCGGTTTGCCGCCTTTGCCTTCGGGGTTGAAGCCTGTCTGGCATGAGTGGCTGTAGCAGGAGCAATCAAAACGATGAATAAAGCCTTTGTAAAAGAGTCCGATCAGGACGATGACGACGATCTGGACACGCCGGCTAGCGCGCTGCCTAGCGGCACCAAAAACTATATGACGGTTCTGGGCTATCGCCGTTTGCGCAGCGAATTGAGCCATCTAATGAACAAAGAACGCCCCGAAGTCGTACAGATCGTCTCCTGGGCCGCCTCCAATGGCGATCGTTCAGAAAACGGCGATTACCTGTACGGTAAGAAACGCCTGCGTGAAATTGACCGTCGCATCCGTTTTTTGACTAAACGTCTGGAAATTGCGGAAGTGGTCGACCCCGGCTTGCAGCCGAACCCGGATCAGGTGTTTTTTGGTGCAACTGTGGTGTACAGCGACAGCCAAGGTGAAGAGTTCACCATCACGATTGTGGGAGTGGACGAGGCCGAGCCTTTGCAAGGGCGTATCAGCTGGATTTCACCGGTTGCCCGTGCTCTGATTAAAGCGCGTGAAGGCGATACGGTTGTGTTGCGTACCCCGGCCGGCAAGGAAGAGCTGGATATTCTGAGCGTGTCCTACCCTGAACCTGCCCCCGCCCCGGATCTGGATGGAGACAGCCCGATTTGAATCCCGTGCCTGGCCCGTACTGGAGATTGCGGGGCGCCAATCGCTCCGGTCCCTCAAGACGTCCTGTCGCGCTTGCCGGGGTGATCGTGTCTGCAACCCTGGTCGCGAGCCCGTTGTTGGATCTGAATTTTCCTTTTTGTGCACGCCATTTAGTGATGTGACCTCTTGTGTCGCTTCCGGTTAAAATGGCGTGTTTTCTATTTCTCCCACTTTTTTGCCCCTCCCGTATCGTGAGCCAAATCCTGTACTTTCCCGGTTCGTCCGTGCTCTCCGCATTTCGTCGTGAGCGTTTGCTAGAGCGTATCGAGCAGCGTCAACTGCCAGTTGCCGACATTCTTGCCTTGCATGAATACTACGTCTGGACTGAAGAGTCCGGTCTGGATGCCAGTGCCCGTCAGCACCTGAGCGATCTGCTGGACGATGGTCTGCCTGCGCTGGACCCGCAGCCGCCCAAGGGCGCTTTGGTGCTGCGCGTTGTGCCTCGACTGGGCACCGTGTCGCCCTGGGCCAGTAAAGCGACTGATATCGCCCACAACTGTGGTTTGCAGGCCGTCCGTCGTATTGAACGCGGTGTGCGCTACATCATTACTCCCAAGCGTGGATTGTTAGGCGCTAAAGAGCTGGATCAGGCGCAGCTGGAGCAAATGGCTGACTTGCTGCACGATCGCATGACCGAGACGGTAGTGGGTCTGGATTTTGACGGACAGGCCTTGTTTACCCAACTGGAGGGCAAGCCGATCCAGACCGTGGATATTCTGGGCGGTGGCGTGGCAACCTTGAAACAGGCCAACGAGCAAATGGGTCTGGCGCTGTCCGAAGATGAAATTGAATACCTGATGGAGGCCTTCACACGTCTGGGTCGTAACCCGCACGATGTGGAGCTGATGATGTTCGCCCAAGCCAATAGCGAACACTGCCGTCACAAGATTTTTAACGCACAGTGGGTAATTGACGGTCAAAGCCAGGGTAAGACCTTGTTTGGCATGATTCGTGAAACCCATGCTGCTCAGCCTGAAAACACCGTGGTGGCTTATGCCGATAATGCCGCCATCATGACGGGCGGTCCAGCCACTCTGTTTCACGCCGGTATCAACGATCAGGCCAACGAGCCCGTGTATCAGCGTCACGAAGCGCTGGTTCACACGTTGATGAAGGTGGAAACGCACAACCATCCCACCGCGATTGCTCCATTTCCTGGCGCATCGACGGGTGCCGGTGGCGAGATTCGTGACGAAGGCGCAACCGGCCGTGGCTCCAAGCCCAAAGCGGGTTTGACCGGCTTTACCGTGTCCAATCTGTGCTTTCCTGAACAAATGGAACCTTGGGAAAAAGACTCCCACGGTATTCCTGACCGTATCGCTAGCCCGCTGGACATCATGATTGAAGGCCCGATTGGTGGTGCTGCCTTCAATAACGAATTTGGTCGTCCCAATCTGCTGGGTTACTTCCGTACCTTTGAACAAACGGCTGGCGATCAGCGCTGGGGCTATCACAAGCCCATCATGATTGCCGGTGGTCTGGGCTCGATTGACGATCGCCTGACTCACAAAGATCCTCTGCCAGTGGGCGCCTTGCTGATTCAGCTGGGTGGTCCCGGCATGCGTATTGGTATGGGTGGTGGCGCTGCGTCCAGTATGGGCGTGGGTGCCAACCGTGCTGAGCTGGATTTTGACTCCGTGCAGCGTGGCAACCCGGAAATGGAGCGTCGTGCCCAGGAAGTGATTGACCGCTGCTGGCAACAGGGCGAGAACAATCCCATTATTGCTATCCACGACGTGGGGGCGGGTGGTTTGTCCAATGCCTTCCCAGAGCTGGTCAACGATGCCGAGCGTGGCGCCATTTTTGAACTGACGCGCGTTCCTTTGGAAGAATCGGGTCTGTCGCCCGCCGAAATCTGGTCCAACGAATCGCAGGAGCGGTACGTCCTGGCTATTTTGCCCAAGGACTTGCCGCGTTTCGAGCGCATCGCTCAGCGCGAGCGTTGCCCCTTTGCCGTCGTGGGTGTGGCTACCGAAGAGCGCCAGTTGCGTGTGACGTTCGGTGAGGGTCTGCCTGGTGTGGACGACGTGCATACCCCCAAGAGCATCGAGGAGCGTCCTGTAGACGTGCCTATGGACGTGATTCTGGGCAAGGCGCCACGTATGGAGCGTGACGTCAAACGTCTGCAAGGGGTGGCTGAGCCGCTGGACCTGACGGAAATCCCCTTGGTCGATGCCATGCATCGGGTGCTGCGTCATCCCACCGTGGCCAACAAGACTTTCCTGATCAGCATTGGTGACCGTAGCGTGGGTGGCTTGTGCAGTCGCGATCAGATGGTTGGCCCATGGCAAGTGCCCGTGGCTGACTGCGCCGTAACCTTGGCTGACTTTGAAGGTGTGCGTGGCGAAGCCATGTCCATGGGCGAGCGTAGCCCTAGCGCCATGATCGACGCTGCTGCCTCCGGCCGTATGGCCGTGGCTGAAGCCCTGACCAACCTGGTCGCCAGCGATGTGCGTGACCTGAAAGACGTCAAGCTGTCTGCCAACTGGATGGCGGCGTGCGGTGTAGACGGCCAGGATGCTGCCTTGTTTGACACGGTTCAGGCCGTCAGCCAGTGGTGCCAAAGCCTGGGTCTGTCCATCCCGGTGGGCAAGGACTCGCTGTCCATGCGCACCAGCTGGGAGCAGGACGGCGAATCCCGTCAGGTGATTTCTCCGGTTTCTCTGGTTGTGACTGCGTTTGCCCAAGTGGCCGATGTGCGTCGCACGCTCACCCCTCAATTGCAAACCAAAGCGGGTGATACTGCCTTGATCCTGATTGACCTGGGGCAGGGCAAGCAGCGCATGGGCGCCTCCGTTCTGGCTCATGCCTTCAATCAGGTCGGACAGTCCGTCCCCGATATGCAGGATGCCCAGGCCATGCTGTCGTTTGTGAAGGTGATCCGTCAGTTGGCCGATCAGGATCTGATCCTGGCCTACCACGATCGATCCGATGGCGGTCTGGCTGCCACCGTGGCTGAAATGGCGTTTGCCGGGCATACCGGCGTGTCCGTGAATCTGGACATGTTGACTATTGACCCACACGCCGCGGACTGGGGGGATTACAAGATCCGCGCCGAGCAAGTTGCCGTACAGCGGGATGAACTTACCTTGCGCGCTCTGTTCAATGAAGAGGCCGGTGCTGTGATTCAAGTACCGCTGGCCCAGCGCGACCGGGTTATGCAAACTCTGCGTGAGGCAGGCTTGTCGGCTCACTCCCACGTCATTGGGGGTCTGAATAAAAACGATCAGATCGAGTTCTACCGTGATGGCGCCTGCATTTATCAGGCACCTCGGGTTGAGCTGGCCCAACAGTGGAGCGAAGTCAGCCGCCGTATCATGGAGCGGCGTGACAATCCCGCTTGCGCCCAGGCTGAATTCGAACGCTGGCAGGATGTGGAAGATCCCGGTATCAGCCCGCGTGTTCTGTTCAATCCGCAGGAAGACATTGCCGCTCCTTTCATCGCTACCGGTAAGCGCCCCCGCGTTGCCATCTTGCGCGAACAGGGTTGCAACAGCCAGGTCGAAATGGCCTGGGCCTTTGACACAGCCGGGTTCGAGGCCGTGGACGTACACATGACCGACTTGCTGTCGGGCCGCGCATCGCTCGAAGGCATGCAGGGCATGGTGGCTGTAGGTGGCTTCAGTTATGGGGACGTGCTGGGCGCCGGTGAAGGCTGGGCCAAAACCATTCGTTTCAACAGTCAGTTGTCCGATCAGTTCGCGGCGTTCTTTGGACGTAGCGATACCTTTGGTTTGGGTATTTGTAATGGTTGTCAGATGATGGCCGCCCTGGCTCCCATGATCCCAGGCGCAGAATTCTGGCCGCGCTTTACCCGTAACCAGTCGGAAAAATACGAAGCGCGTTTCTCCAGTGTGGAAATTGCTGCGTCGCCGTCCCTGTTTTTCAAGGGCATGGAAGGCACCCGCTTGCCGGTTGCCGTGGCTCATGGTGAAGGCTTTGCCAACTTCCAGCGTCAGGGCGATGCGTCCAAGGTCGCCGCTGCGGTTCACTTCGTGGATCATCGTGGTCAGCGTACCGAGCAGTACCCGCTGAATCCCAACGGCAGCCCCGACGGCTTGACGGGTGTGACCACGGCAGATGGCCGCTTTACCATCATGATGCCGCACCCGGAACGCGTGACCCGCAACGTCATGATGTCCTGGACGCCAGCGCAGTGGGGCGCAGCTGATCAGGGGGCTGATCAAATGGCAAATGGTGGATTTACTCCCTGGATGCGGATGTTTCGCAACGCTCGGGTCTGGATTGCGTAATTGCTTACGCGTATAATCGATTTTTGGACGGAGTTATAAAGCATGCGTCTCATCAAGAAAGCACTGACCTTCGACGATGTGTTGTTGGTTCCCGCTTACTCCGAGGTTCTGCCTCGCGATACATCCTTGCTCACCCGCTTTACGCGGGACATCACCCTGAATATTCCGCTGGTTTCGGCTGCCATGGACACGGTTACCGAAGCGCGTCTGGCTATTGCCATGGCACAGGAAGGCGGTATCGGGATCATCCACAAAAACCTGACAGCCGATGCCCAGGCGCGTGAAGTCGCACGTGTGAAGCGTCACGAGTTCGGTATTGTGATTGACCCGGTCACGGTCACGCCCACCATGAAGGTGCGCGATGCCATCAATCTGCAGCGCCAGCACGGTATTTCCGGTCTGCCTGTGGTGGAAGCCGGTAAATTGGTGGGTATTGTCACCAACCGCGATCTGCGCTTTGAAGACCGCCTGGATCTGCCTTTGCGCGATGTCATGACGCCCCAGGAGCGTCTGATCACCATGCACGAAGGTGCCACGCTGGATGAGGCCCAGGCCTTGATGCACCGTCACCGCCTGGAGCGCGTGCTGATTGTGAACGATCAGTTCCAGCTGCGTGGTCTTGCCACTGTCAAAGATATTGTCAAGAACACCGAGCATCCACTGGCCAGCAAAGACAGCCACGGTCAGCTGCGCGTTGGCGCTGCAGTTGGTGTAGGTGACGGTACTGAAGAACGTGTCGAGAAACTGGCCGCAGCCGGTGTGGACGTAGTGGTGGTGGATACGGCCCACGGTCACTCCCGTGGTGTTATCGAGCGCGTTCGCTGGGTCAAGAAGAATTTCCCGCGCATTCAGGTCATTGGCGGCAATATTGCCACGGCGGAAGCGGCCCGTGCGCTGGTCGAAGCGGGTGCAGATTGCGTCAAGGTCGGGATCGGCCCAGGCTCTATTTGCACGACGCGTATCGTGGCCGGTGTGGGTGTGCCGCAAATTACCGCGATTGCGGATGTCGCCAAGGCCTTGGAAGGTACGGGCGTGCCGCTGATTGCTGACGGTGGTATCCGCTTCTCGGGCGATGTGTCCAAGGCCCTGGCTGCGGGTGCGTCTGCCTGCATGATGGGTGGCATGTTTGCCGGTACCGAGGAGTCTCCTGGTGAAGTAGTGCTGTTCCAGGGCCGTTCGTACAAGTCCTACCGTGGTATGGGTAGCTTGGGCGCCATGGTTGATGGTTCAGCGGACCGCTATTTCCAGGACCCTTCCAATAACGCAGACAAGCTGGTCCCAGAAGGTATTGAAGGCCGTGTGCCCTACAAGGGCAGTGTCATCGCCATTATTTACCAATTGGTGGGCGGCATTCGTGCTTCCATGGGCTACTGCGGTTGCAAATCCATCGAGGAATTGCATGCCAAGGCCGAGTTCGTGGAAATTACGGCTGCGGGTGTACGTGAGTCTCATGTGCACGATGTGCAGATCACCAAAGAGGCGCCAAACTACCGCGCCGACTGATCGTAGTCAGTCTCTTGCATGCCAAAAAACGCCAACCTGTGGGTTGGCGTTTTTTTTTGCCATGCCGCTTTCCTGTCTGACCGTAGTGGGCGGCCGCCTGTATGGATCAGGATGGGAACGTGGCGGGCGAGGTTTTTCGCTGCATGGAGGCCTTCCTCTGCGGATGGCACGGGCAAATGCGTCTTTGCGAACTTTATCGACCTGATGTCCCGGCGTTCCCGCAGGCTGACTAGTCGGCGATTTCCACGAGCAAGCGACTTAGCAAATCGGGATGGGTGATAGCCGCACTATGCCCGGTTTCCAACTCCCTAAATTCCCAGTCCTTTTGCTGGCGGGCCCACTCGCGCGAGGTGTCTACTGCTCGAAACACCGGCTGCGTGCAGGAAATATAAGTGCAGGGGCGGGAGTTACCGATGACCGGGTTTTGCAATACTAAAGCTGATCTGTAAACGCTCAGGGGTTGTGGAGTCAGGCGATTGCCGACAAAGCGCAGATCCTCTGTGGCATGCAGTCCCAATGCATGCAGGGGAGGAGGGGGGACAGCGGGAATCGTGCTTTGGCCGGCCGAGGCGATCATGCTCTCCACCATTTTTTCAGGCAGGGTATCAAACGTGCTGG
Source organism: Alcaligenes sp. HNGD-HTN06 (assembly GCF_049932565.1). NCBI lineage: Bacteria > Pseudomonadati > Pseudomonadota > Betaproteobacteria > Burkholderiales > Alcaligenaceae > Alcaligenes > Alcaligenes sp. HNGD-HTN06. The sequence goes on from NZ_CP187782.1 coordinate 1,512,518, forward strand.
TGCCGCTAGGCAGAATAAAGGCATCCAGATAAATCAGATGACGTATGCAACGTGGCATGACGTCGGCCACGCCGCTGATCACCAGGCCTGCAAAGCTGTGGCCAACCAGCACGACATTGGACAGATCTTCCCAGCGTATCAAATTGGCGACATCATCCACAAAGGTATTCAGGGTGATGTCCGGACCCAGTAAATGACTGCGCTCGCCCAGGCCCGTCAAGGTGGGGGTGTAGACTTTGTGTCCTTTGGCCTGGAGCCGCTCAGCCAGCCGGGACCAGCACCAGCCACCGTGCCAGGCGCCGTGAACCAGTACAAATGTCAGGCTGCCCGATACCTCGTCGGTATCTTGCTGGCATTCGTAGGCAAAGCCACGCGAACGTTCGTCAGCAGCACCAGAGGCGGGAATATAGCTGCCCCCGCTTTGCTGTGGACCGGCCTGTGCAGGTCGGGATTCATGGTGTTCATTGAGCTCGTTTGAATGAGGGGTACGACTCGAAGACATGCTGAAACTCCCAAAATGGCTGCATGTACTGTAGCTGCCTTGCCGCATGAATGCCAGTGATGCAGGACAATTTCGGCCTGGAGTATTTCTACGGCTCCCTAAGCGGCGCTACACAGCGTAAAATAGACCCTTTACCGCTTTATTATTGGCTCGATACTTTCATGCACCAGCGAATTCTGATTCTTGATTACGGCTCCCAGGTCACCCAACTTATTGCGCGCCGCGTGCGCGAAGCTGGTGCTTACTGTGAAATTCATCCCGGTGATGTCAGCGATGAATTTATCCGCTCCCAAGAAGGCCTGAAAGGGATTATTTTGTCGGGCAGCCATGCGTCAGTCTACGCCGACGACGCTTTGCAAGTTCCCGCTGCGGTTTTTGAAGCAGGCGTTCCCGTTCTGGGCATTTGCTACGGCATGCAAGCCATGGCCCGCCAATTGGGCGGCGTTACCGAAGGCTCCGACAAGCGCGAATTTGGCTATGCTGAAGTGCGCGCCCACGGCCACACCAAGTTGCTCGATGGTATCCAGGACTTCGCTACGGCAGAAGGCCACGGCATGCTCAAAGTCTGGATGAGCCACGGCGATAAAGTCACCGCCTTGCCTCCCGGCTTCAAGTTGATGGCTTCCACGCCTACTTGCCCCATCGCCGGCATGGCTGATGAAGATCGTGGCTTCTACGCGGTTCAGTTCCACCCTGAGGTTACCCATACTGTGCAAGGCGCTGCCTTGTTCCAACGTTTTGTGCGCGATATCTGTGGCTGCGTGGGCGACTGGAACATGCCGGACTACGTGGAAGAGGCCATTGCCAATATTCGCGAACAAGTCGGCGACGAGGAAGTGATTCTGGCCCTGTCCGGCGGGGTGGACTCCTCGGTTGCTGCCGCTTTGATCCACCAGGCGATTGGCGACAAGCTGACCTGCGTATTCGTGGACCACGGCCTGCTGCGTCTGAACGAAGCCGAGCAAGTCATGCGCACCTTCGCCGACAATATGGGTTTGAAAATCATCCATATCGACGCGTCCGATCGCTTCCTGGGCAAACTGGCCGGTGTTACTGATCCAGAAGCCAAGCGCAAGATCATTGGCCGCGAATTCGTAGAGATCTTCCAGGAAGAAGCTGCCAAGCTCAGCAATGCTCGCTGGCTGGCACAGGGCACGATTTACCCAGACGTTATCGAATCGGCTGCGGCCAAGTCGGGCAAGGCTACGGGCATCAAGTCTCACCATAACGTAGGTGGCCTGCCAGAAACGCTGAACCTGAAGCTGCTGGAGCCTCTGCGCGAACTGTTCAAAGACGAAGTGCGCAAACTGGGCGTGGCCTTGGGCCTGCCACCTGCCATGGTCTATCGTCACCCCTTCCCAGGCCCAGGCTTGGGTGTGCGCATCCTGGGTGAAATCAAGCGTGAATACGCAGACCTGCTGCGCCAAGCTGATGCAATCTTCATCGAAGAACTGCGTAATACGGTTGACGAAGAAACTGGCAAAAATTGGTACGACCTGACTTCCCAGGCATTTACCGTCTTTCTGCCCGTAAAGAGCGTCGGCGTGATGGGCGATGCACGTACTTACGAGTACGTGGTTGCCATGCGTGCTGTACAGACGACCGACTTCATGACGGCGGACTGGGCTGAACTGCCTTACTCGCTGCTCAAGCGTACTTCGGGTCGCATCATCAACGAAGTGCGCGGCATTAACCGTGTGACGTATGACGTCAGCAGCAAGCCGCCAGCGACGATTGAGTGGGAATGATTCCACGTCTGGCAAAGTCAGGCACCTGACGGCATAAAATGCTCTGAAGCCCGCGTAACTGCGGGCTTTTTTGTATTTTTTTCTGGCAGGGTCTGGCAACGAGAGGAAGCGCCAAGCACCGCTTGAGCATGGCATTAAAGCTGGTACTATCGGCTGGCGATACCATGGCAGATGCCGATACCATGCTGAAGTTTTTTGCGAGAGCATGGTATTAAAAATTAATAACCTATTGTTTTATATGGAAAAATAGCGCGTTTCTTCGGTGTTTTTCAGCATGGTATCAAAATTGAGAAAGGAGAAGGACAATGCTGACTGATACCAAGCTGCGCAACCTCAAGCCTCGGGACAAGCTCTACAAGGTGAATGATCGGGATGGTCTTTATGTGGCCGTGACACCAGCCGGTTCGATCTCCTTTCGTTATAACTACTCAATCAACGGTCGGCAGGAGACCATCACCTTTGGCCGCTATGGTGTCGGCGGCATCACCTTGGCCGAAGCCCGCGAACAGTTGAATGACGCCAAGAAGATGGTCGCGGCTGGCAAGTCGCCGGCCAAGGAGAAGGCCCGTGACAAGGCGCGAGTGAAAGATGCGGAGACGTTTGGTGCCTGGGCGGAAAAGTGGCTGCGTGGTTACCAGATGGCCGACTCCACCCGCGATATGCGCCGTTCGGTCTATGAGCGCGAGCTGAAGCCGAAATTTTCCAATCAGAAGCTAGCCGAAATTACCCATGAGGACTTGCGGGCGCTGACCGATACCATCGTTGACCGGGGCGCACCAGCCACCGCCGTTCATGTGCGGGAAATCGTATTAAACGTGTATCGTTGGGCAATCGAACGCGGCCAGAAGGTTGAGAATCCGGCAACCTTGGTGCGTGCAGCATCCATCGCCCGGTTCGAGCCGCGTGACCGTGCGTTGACGCCAGAAGAAATCGGGCTGATGTATCGGTACATGGAGCGGGTGGGAACAAGTCCGACAAATCGTGCGGCGGCCAAGCTGTTGCTCCTTACGATGGTACGGAAAAGCGAGCTGACTAATGCGACCTGGAGCGAGATCAATTTCAGCGAAGCGCTATGGACTATTCCAAAGGAGCGCATGAAGCGCCGTAACCCGCACATGGTATTCCTCTCCCGGCAGGCGCTGGATATTTTCATTGCCCTGAAAACCTTTGCCGGAGGTTCCGACTTCGTTTTGCCATCACGGTACGACTCGGATGCGCCGATGAGCGCGGCCACGCTCAACCAGGTGCTTACCCTGACTTACAAAGCGGCGCAGAAAGACGGGAAGTCGCTAGCCAAGTTCGGGCCGCATGACTTGCGGCGCACAGCCAGCACGCTGTTGCATGAGGCCGGCTACAACACCGACTGGATCGAGAAGTGCTTAGCACATGAGCAGAAGGGCGTCAGGGCTGTATACAACAAGGCTGAATACCGTGAGCAACGTGCGGCGATGCTACAGGATTGGGCGGATATGATTGATGAATGGACTTGCGGAAATGCACGCTGATTTTTTCTCTGAATTCGAAGGTAATTGGTACATGGCGTTAGACACGATTGAGGCGAGTTTTCAGTTACAGCTTTCGGCCACGACCTACACTCGAATTTCCTGACTGAACGGCAAGAATAGGCTGATGTTAGTCGTTCACGACCCATCTCGTGAATGACCGCTTCATTGGGGGCTGGCTAGGCTTCGTTTCAGAGCAGCGCTAAACGACTTAGCGGCATCTACCGTTTGTTGCTGGACGCCTCGGGGTATGCAGAAGCAGTTTCCTTGGTATCAGTTGGCGTCAACTACCTAATCCATTCACATGGCTCCAAAATGTCCAAGAAACCGAATCCATCAACCTCTGTAGCTCCTGCAACTGTGCCGGCGGAAGGCGAACGTCGAGCACTCCGTGGATACATTGGCCAGTACGAGCGGGCGGGAGCTGCCATTTATGCTGCGCTCGAGCGAGACGAGCTGCTCTGGATCGGCGTCGCAGACCGCAACGCGGGTATTGCCGACGACTTGGTGCTCGGTTTCGATGGGGTGGTGGTCGGCCACCAGTTCAAGACGTCCAAGTTCCCAGGCACTTTCACTGTTGAGACGCTGTTTACTGGTGCCAACGGCCTCTTGAGGCCCCTGGTTCATGCTTGGCAGTGTCTGCGCAAGGACAACCCGGGAAGCCGGGTCGAGATTCGCCTGGTTGTTAATGACTTTCCGTCGATTACTGACAAGCCAGGCGATGGTACGCCGCCCCACAGCGCGGCATTTCTTGAGGAACTCCAACAGCATCCAAATCGGCCGCTAGCGGATTGGTACACGCAGGAATGGAGTCGACTGATCAGCCGCCTGCGCCGTGAAGCCGGCCTGAGCGATGACGACTTCGAATTTTTTTTGCACAGCCTCCGTGTGGTGTGCGGAGCTGCGGCGGACTTCATCCAGTCGCACAAATTGAACGCCGAACAGGCGCGGCAGGCATCCGAGATTGCAAGCGTACTGCCCAGGCTAGTCGCCGATGCCCGCGACAAAGACAGGTGGACGCGTGACGAGCTGCTTCGTGAGCTTGGGTGGCGCGATCCCTCCAAGACGCTGCTCATCCACCGGTTTCCGGTCGGCGCCTATGTTCAGCGCAACCGTGACACTGAGGCCAAGCTGCTAGCCGCGCTGCATGCCGCCGACCAGGGCTACGTGTCACTCATAGGACCGCCTGGCTCCGGGAAGTCCACTCTCCTGCAGGTTGCGCTGGCCACTGAGGCTAATATCCGACTCGTTCGCTACTTGGCGTACGTGCCAGGTGCTGCTCAAGGCGTGGGTCGCGGGGAGGCCGACAACTTCCTGACTGACGTCGGCACGCAGTTACGCAACAGCGGTTTGGTTGGACTTCGTCTTCGCGACGACTCGCTGCATGAGCGCCGAGAGCAGTTCGGCGTTCTGGTACAGCAAGCTGGTGAACGCTTCGACCGCGAAGGGATCCGAACAATCATCGTCGTCGACGGGCTCGACCATGTGCCTCGCGAAGAGCGGCCGGCCAATTCGCTTCTGGGCGAGCTGCCTCTTCCCGCTGCCATCCCCAACGGGGTTGTGTTCATCCTCGGTACGCAGCGGCTGGATCTTGCGAATCTGAAACCCGCCGTAAGAGAGCAAGCGGAGAAAAGCGAGCGACAGGTTCTCATGGGACCTCTCGGCCACGAGGAGGTCGCCCGGATGGCAGATGCGCTTGGCCTGCCTGCCGAGATTCCAAGATTGGATCTAAGCAATCTATCGCATGGCCACCCACTGGCAACGCGCTACTTAATTCATGCGCTGTTGCACGCGGACGAAGCCGGCCGTACGCACCTTCTCAGCGGCGGGATGTCGTTCGACGGCGATGTTGAGACCGTGTACGCCGCTGCTTGGCGCGAGATCGCAAGCGATGTCGATGCCATGGACGTGCTGGGCTACATCGCTCGTGCTGAGGCACCTGTGGACCTGCGGCTGCTGGCCACAATGGTCAAGGAGTCCGCGATTGAACGCGCTCTGATCGTTGCACGGCACCTGCTCCGTAGTTCATCCCAGGGGTGGAGCGTCTTCCACAACAGCTTTCGGCTGTTCGTCATCGCTCAACCTCGAACCCGCCTCGGAAGCGTCGATGCCGAATACTCGCAGCGCGTGTACCGCGACCTCGCCCAGTTGGCGAAGAACGCGCCGCCCGAATCGGCGCAGTACTGGCTTGAGTTGCGCTACCGCGCCCGTGCCGGCGACGGTGCCGATGTACTTGCGCTGGCGATGCCCGCTCGCTTCAGGCAGCAACTAGCTGACGGGCGTTCTATCGCCGAGATCCACGCCGATATCCGCCTGGCTCTGCTGGCAGTGCGTGGAACGCACGACGCGACCGCCTTCTCACGGCTGCTGCTGTGTCGTGACGAAGTGGGGCGGCGGGAAACTGCCCTTGAGTACGCCAACCAGCTTCCGCTGGCGATGCTAGCGGTTGGGGACATCGATGCAGCCCTGGCCTTCGTGCAGTACTTCCCCAGCCAGGGCTACGAGGTCGTCGACGCCTTGTTAGCGCGAGGGGATTTCGAGCGGGCGAAGGAACTGTTTGAAAGCCTCGAGCCACTGTCGCAGCTCCATACGTCCAAGTTCCAGAACCACGGGCACGACCACAACATAACGGAATTCGAGAGGTGGGCAAGGCGCGCCGTCCACTTCCGAGACACCGAGCAGATCCAGATAGCGATTGACCACCTCGCCGCAGAGGGGCTACGCCAGCCCGAAAAGGTGGATCCGCAAACTGTCGCCGCGCTGCAACTGCATCTGAGGAGGGAAGCCGCAGAGGCGATGCTCCTTCAGAAGGTTGGCGCCGATCCACAAGACCTCTGCAGCAAGCTCGGGGTAGCCAACGAAGACAAGCCTTCGGTGATGGTTCACGCAGGTCTTGTGGCCAGTCGGCGTGGCGACGTTGCGCAAGCGCTTGCTTTGTTTGATGCTGCCGCTGCCCTTCCTGGCTTCGAAGAGGTACCCAACGGCTACCGACGCCGGATGGCACTAATTGCATTCGAAGCTGACCGTCGTGACCTAGCCGAGGCCCTGTTCGACAAGCTGGTCGCACCGATGATCTCTATGTGCGACGACGAGACGGACCTGGCTGGGCTGGGTAATCTGGTCGGCGCGGTGATGCATCACGCGAGGCTTTGCACGCTGCTCAATAAGCCGCTGCCAAGCGCGACACCGTCGAAGCACACCTTCCTTCATCCGTTCCAGCAGCACGCCTCGACGATAGGCGTGCTTTTAGGTCGCGCCACCATCGACATTGCGTCTTTGCCGGCTGGCATCATCCAGGACGAAGCTCGTATTGCCCTTGGGTACGTCCTACGTCTGACTTCAGATGGCGGCAGCGAGTCATATCGCATTCGGCAGGCCTTCAAAGCGGTCCCCATGCTCGCGCAAGCGCTGCTGAGGCTCGGTGCCATGCGCGGCGAGTCTGAGTACCGTGCGGTACTTCGGGAAATTGACGCAGCCATCGCCTCATCCACGCTGGGGGGCACTGCGTATCTACGACGCAGATTGGCCGTCGATGCGTATCGGGTTGACGGTGACCGGGTGGCGGCCGTCGATCGACTCAACGCACTCGTGGCGGAGCTTCAGGAGAGCACGCCGAGCGAGCAGATCGACGGGTTGGCGGATCTAGCCATCGCGTTGGCTGAGGTCGGGGGCTTAGAGCGAGCCAAACAGTTGCTGGCGACGATTCCCGAGCAATGCCTTGGCTACGCGTTGGCCCCCAAGAAAGACCCGCAGTACGCAATCTGGCGAGACATCCTGGTCCTTGCGAACGCCGCTGACCCGGAGAACCGTGTCAAGCGAGTATCGACCTTAATGCGCCAGGTCGGTGGCATGACCGAAACGGAAGGGTCGTCGGCCGCGCATCGTTTGACGATGTCGCTAATCGAGGAAGCGACGCAGGTCGGACCTCGCTTCGGCTGCGAGGTGTCAAAGACACTGGCGGATTGGAATCTGATTGGCTGGCCGAACCGTGTTGACCTGCTCATGACGGGGATGGTCCGGCGAAGCCCTGAACTCGTCTTGGCTTGCGCGACGGTCTGGTGCGGTCTGTGTCTGCCGTTCTACATGGAGCCGTACTACCGGGACCCGCACCACGTCGGTGACTTCATCGACATCGCCGCCGACGCCGCAGGACCTATACAGATTGAACCGCTCGCGCGGATGTTTTTGGCGGTGATCGAGGTAGCCAGCAGGGCACACGAGAGGGTCAGACTACTCCAGCGCCTTCGCATCGCTGCCGGAAGACATGGGTTTTCATCTGCCGAGCTCGACGCCGCCGTAGCCCGGTGGATGTCAGAAGCGCCGGAACCTCGATACTCGTATACGCCAAGCAAGTACGACTCGGAGACCACTCTCGAGCAGCTTGAGCGCGCGTTTGAAGCGGATGGCGATGAACTGAACTACAACGCCCCGTACCGTTTCAGAGATCTGGCCGAGACGGCCCCGCTTCATCTGGCGCGGAGGATATTTGAGCGCTGGCAGGTCTTGCAGGACGATGCGCGCTGCCGCTTCCTGATGGTTAAAAGGTTGGCTGCGGCGGGGGAGGTCGAGTACGCCAAGAAGCTTATGCAAGGCTACGAGTCAAGCAAGGACCCCTGGAGTTCCTGGAGCCAGTGGATGGGTGGCGGTAAGTTCTTCTACTTTGAGGCGATGAAGCTCTTGCAGGGACCATCCACATGCTCAGCCGCCTTCGAGAACATTGTCGATTCAGTAACGGCGGGCCAGGAGAACACCCAGTCACTGCTGACAGAGCTGGATTCGATACTGCCGGTAATCTGCGCGACGCCGGATTGGCCGGCCATCTGGTCGCTACTTGAGGAGCAGATGGCCTGCACTCGTGAGTTCCAGCTGGGGCGACCGTTCCAGCCGAGCGAGCTACCGCTCAGCGACACGGAACTTTTGGAGGATTTGCTGCACTTTGCTTATCGGCTGCCCGTTGCAGAAGTTCAGCGACACGCACGCAATTGCTCGTTGAGCCTGGCAAGGCAAGCCGGACTCGGCCACGCTTTGTTCAAGTCCCTTATGCGGCGACTTATAGCCGGCGAATTAGATGCCCCCTTGCAGGCGCTCGGAACGCTGCTGGCTGCTGATAGCGCGGACCTTGCCCCCGAGTTGGGAAGCGCCGTGGCTGCGTTGGTCAGTCACCGTGACATCGCGGTGGCAGAGTCAGCCGCGCTCTTGTCGCATCGGTGGAGGCAGGCTGTCCCCTTGGACGCGATACCACTGCCGCTCTTCTATCGCCTTGAACTCGAGCACCCGCCAGAGGGCGACCAAGCATTCACGGACGAAAGAACTGGTGCAATGCGCGTCGAGTCGCCGCTTGGCTGGACCGAGATGTTGCGCTCGACGGCACGTCAGATCGCGAAGGCGGCAGGCATTGAGGAGATGACAGTCCGCCGACGCGCAGCGATGTTCATCCAGGATTGGGGTGGACTTGAGGCATTCGGGCCCTCTGGCATCAAAACGCTTGAGACTCAGCTTCGCGTGCTCGACATGCAGATCACTTACCTGAAGCCCCACGCCTACATTGCCATTGCCGCACTTCGCCACGTCGCGGGAGAACTGCGGCTGGCCGGTAAAGTGAAAGGCAGCGACATGCCCACGCTTTTGGAACGTTTGGGCTGCCCGCTTCCGCCTCGACCGCTGAAGCTCCCGCGAGGGCGCCCCGAGTGGATCCGAATGCCGCTGTTGAACCGAAGTGCGGGTTGGTCCGAGCGAGAACGGAAATGGATTGACGAAGTCGACGGTGACGTTGCCCCCTTCCCAGCAGACAGCCACGGCCAAGTCGTGGCCGAAGTATCCCGCTTCAAGATTCTCAAGCCACGGCTGTCGGAGCACCGCCTCTACCGCTTTAGAGCACCCTCGGCAGAGATTGACAGTGAAGACTTCGACGACTGCTATGCCAGGCTGCCCATCGCTGTTTGGCTTGGCCAGTACGTCGCATTGGACAATGATCTGGCGCCAACGCTGGTAAGGAGAGTTGTTTGCTCGGTGGACATGGGCTTTGACGCAGCGGCCTATTCGTTCGCTTTGTGCCCGAACTGGGTGAAGCGGCTTCGCTGGAGCGCGCATGACGAGGAGCCCAGCGTCTTCCTCGACCCGAGCGGCACTGTGGTCGCAAGGCTCTGCTGGTGGCGTGATGCCGGCCCGGTTGATATCGATGCAGACTCTCTGTGGGGCGAGGGTTGCTACCTCACTCTGACGCCAGTAGGCATCGAACAGATCACCACTGCCCGCGGGAAGTCGAACCTGGACATCAGCGTGTTCGCAAGTAGGCAGATCAAGCAACCCAGCAGCTACGGGCAGTCTCTCTTGAAGACCGCGAAGAACGGTTACTCACTCTAAGCCATGCAGATTCGGCAGCGATGCCAAGCGAGAGGGATTATGCTGGCTCGACTTGGCTGTCCCGGAGGCTGCTTCCGGTTGATGGCTAGTGTTTGTAGACCCTAACTGACGATCGCTCCCGCTGCGAAGCAGCCATCGGACTTTCCAATTCGAGCTCCTGCTTTGGGCCGCTTTCTGTCTGACAAGGACCGGGCCAGAGCTTAGTCGGTAAATTTTAGCCGCTAAATTTTCTTGATGTTTTTACTCCTTCAGTTGAAACATTCGAGGCGTCGAAGCCAGTGATTTCAGCGCTTTCGATACTGCTTGACGTTCGATGCCCAGTTTTCGCGCTATCTCCGACTGATTGAGTCCATCCCACTGGAGTATCAGTATTTGTTTTTTGCGGTCTGATAGCTTCGAGTCCACCATCAAGCGCGCTTGGTTGCGTAGTTCCCCTTTGTCGGCTGGTTGTACGGTCTGGGCCAGCAGGTATTGGTGGAAATAGCGATCCACCAGCGGGTCGCCTGACGCAGCTTGTGGCGTGCCTCGGTTTGCGCATTGGCGGTTAAGTCGGCCAAGTTCGATATTGAATTGTTCGACAGAGCGCTTCGCTCGCCTATAAGCCGGGTTTGATGCCCCGCTGGGCAGTAGAGGTTGATGGTCAGCGCAATACTTGCTGCTTAATCGTAGATTGTCATCGTTGCCGCGCACTTGAGAATCATCATCTGCAAATGACTTTAGCCCGACAGGTTTGCCGCAGAAGCGGCAGAAGTTTTGTGGGCGGGTTCCATTCAGGCCACGCAAAGCCGATTTCTTGGGACGTTTGCATGCGCAGCTCAAAGCCAGGCTGGCTAAAGATTCAAGTGTTCCGATAAACCGCCGGTCTCTTGAATCCTGTCGATCCACTGTTTTGATGAACCGGCGCAGCAGCTCTCGTTGCAAGCGAACCATGGCATCAAGTCCCACCAGTCGAATGATCTCACTGAAGTCGGTGCCAGTTCCCGCACCTGGAACAAAACTCGAATAACGCGCAGGAAGGGTGGTCATGTAGGCGGCTACGGCTGGATCAATTACTTCTCGGATCAAGCCCACTATTGGGTAGTGGCGTGAGGCCGTCGAGTATGGTCGCCAACGTTCCTGAAATTTCTGAAGGGCTGCCGCAACGGTGGGTGAGCAGTCGTCATGAATGAAGATGACAACGTCGGGATCTAGAGCCTCTATGAGTCTCGTGGAATTTTCTTTTTTCATGTTGTCAACCTTTTTGGGTAATTATAGCGCTGTCGAAGAATGAATTGCTAGGCACCATAAGGCACTCGTTAGCAATTGGAGGCCGGGCCATGCAAGCCATGACAAACAAGATGTTGATCAACAGGAAAAGGCTCTTGGAGATCATTCCGCTCTCGACACGAACCATCTACAACTTGGAGCAGAGAGGTGAGTTTCCGCGTCGTATCGCTCTCACATGCAGGAATGTTGCATGGGATTTATCGGAAGTCGAGGAGTGGATTGAAGCGCGTAAAGCATCGGGCATCCAGGCTGATCGACCCGGTGACATGAGGGGCTGATATGGCCATGGACCTGATGGAGGCGTTCACCGATCCGCCGCCTCCGATTGACTATGTATTACCCAATATGGTTGTCGGTACGGTGGGTGCTTTGGTGTCGCCAGGCGGGGCGGGCAAGTCCATGCTGATCCTGCAATTGGCTGCGCAGGTTGCTGGCGGCCCTGATCTACTGGAAGTGGGCGAGCTGCCCACCGGCGCGGTGGTCTACCTGCCAGCCGAAGATCCACCTGTTGCAATCCATCACCGATTGCACGCACTTGGCGCGCACCTCACAGTCGACCAGCGGCGAGCCGTGGCGGATGGCCTGCTGATCGAGCCGCTGATTGGCAAATGCCCCAACGTCATGGACCGAGATTGGTTCGACGGACTCAAGCGGGCCGCTGAGGGCCGTCGTCTGATGGTTCTCGACACTCTGCGTCGCTTCCATATCGAGGAGGAGAACGCCAGCGGGCCTATGGCTCAGGTTGTCGGCCGTATGGAGGCCATAGCCGCCGATACCGGCTGTGCCATTGTGTTTCTGCACCACGCCAGCAAAGGCGCGGCGATGGCGGGTGCTGGCGATCAACAGCAGGCCAGCCGTGGATCGTCGGTGCTGGTCGATAACATTCGCTGGCAGTCGTATCTGGCCGGTATGACGCAGGCCGAGGCCGAGGAATGGGGGGTTGATGAAGGACAGCGGGGGTTCTTTGTCCGCTATGGCGTCAGCAAAGCAAACTACGGTGCGCCCTTTCAGGAGTGTTGGTTACGGCGGCACGAGGGCGGCGTGCTCAAGCCGGCTGTACTTGAACGACAGAAGCGCCAATCACCCGCGAAGTTGAAATCCGTAGCGAGGGGCGGCAATGACAACTGGTAATCAGGTCGCCCCGACCAGCACGGCATTGCAGGCCCGAGTGATGATCTATCAGCCCAGCCAGCGCCCACGAGAGCGTGCGGGGCAGTGGATGGACACCGGCTTTGGTCGATGCCGCGTAACCGGCAGGCTGGGCCAGCGTCATGCCGATATCGTGGAATCCATGTTGTATGTAGCGGAACGCCGCCGCGAAATATCGGACGGTGGCATCGAGCTGTTGATTGATCCGGCGAAGCTGCGCCGGATGCTATCCGATCACCAGTACAGCCACGGCCGCATCAAGAAGCTGCTGACTGACCTGCGGGCAGCAACGGTTGAGATTGTGACGCCGGAAATGGAGCGTAGTGGTGACAGCATCATCGGCGGCCTCATTGACCACGTTATGCCTTCACCGATGACCCGCCGCGACCCGTTTACTGGCGGTGAGCGCCACTTGTGGCGCGTCAGGCTGGGTGTGGCCCTGGTGATGCTGCTGGAAAGAGATTTGTCTTTGTACTACTCACCCGCTCCCATAGCGCGCTTGCAACACGGAATAAGCCAAGCGCTGGCCCGGCACGTGCTTACCCACAGGCACGATCCTGCGGGTGGCTGGCATTTAAACACATTGATTCGCGCCGTAGCTGGCGACGCGCTGAGCAGCATGATGCTGCGCAAGTATCGGCGGCGGCTGAAAGAAGATGCCATCAAGTTGGCCGAAGTCGGCATCGAGTTGGGGGCGAAAGATAGGGTTAAGCGTGCCACAGGGGCCCGATAGCGTGCCACACCGGCCCGAAGCCGTGCCACAGCGGCCCGGAAGCGTGCCACAGGGGCCCGATTTTTCGCGCTTCTTGCAGGGTATTCAGGATATTTCAGGATATCCAGGCGGTATAACCGCCCGCTTGATGCGGACGGTTATACCTTATGGGAGAGAAAAGGGTGAGCTATGCAATCGGCCAGCGGCCGATGGTTGGACGCCAGGTAGAGAGACCTTGAGCCTACTGCGGCGATAGCTACTGATGGCCGCCCCTCAAGTGTCAATAAAGCAGTTGGCGCCCCTCATATATCAGTAATGGTTTCATTGCGGGGTGCTGGCACATGCTGGGGCATACCGCATTTATTGATATTTGAGGGGCGGGTTGGATGGGCAGATTTTTATCAGCGTAACTCTTTGGTTTTCGAGCAGGGATTTGTCTTCGCTGGAGAATGAAATGCAGATCACCGTCAGCAACAGTGTACTGAGAGAACTGGAATACATCGTCGAGTTGCACCGTATACACAGCGCCCCAAATCCGATGGACAGTGTGGATACGCTGATTGGGTATGTGTTGGCCAGCATTGCGGACGGTAGTCGCCGGCCCGGGTCCTGGGAGCGTGGAATGCTTGAGCAGATGGGGCTGATTGCCGATTGCGACGAGCATTACGCATACCGTGCCCATTACGGAAAAAAGGTTCTGGAATGAGCAACCAACAGAACGCACGTCAGCGTTTTTCCCTGGCGTACAACTTGTTTGTTTGATGGCTGTAAACGCTGCTACTGCGCTGTTATACCGCTATTGGATCACTGTTGCAGCGCTGCTACTGGTCATTACAGCGCGGTTCTATACCGATTTGTATGCAATACCGGCGGATGCAAGCCAGATGGGGCACAAATAGCGATGAATTTGACAGTAGTGCAGCGGAGAAGTCGCGGTTGAACTGCGGGCAGGATGGGTGAAGTAGGCCCACCACGCAAGCGTGTCGGCCTCTTCACTGAACCTTATTCGCACCTGCGGTGCTCAACGGTCATCCTGCTCTGCGAGGCCAGTCATACAGCGTAACGAGGCGTCACATGGAAACAGAAAAAACAACCCGGAAAGCATATTCGCCAATCAAGGTGTATTGCCTCCCCTCGGAACGCGAGGTGATCGCTGACAACGCCAGAGCTGCTGGCAAGAGCCTGTCGAACTTCCTCTTGAACGTAGGCCAGGGCTACCGGGTTCAAGGCATCACCGACTATGAGCGTGTGCGCGAACTGGCCCGGATCAATGGCGACCTTGGTCGACTGGGTGGCCTGCTGAAGCTGTGGCTGACCGATGACGTGCGAACAGCCGCCTTCGGTGCGGAGACCATTCACCGCCTGCTGGAACGCATCGAAGCGACCCAGGCGGAAATGGCTGAGGTGATGAAGTCCATCGTTCGTCCCAGGGCGAGCTGAAGATTTTAGCGGCTAAAAACCGGAAGGTGGCCATGATCATCAAACACGTCCCAATGCGAACGCTCGGTAAAAGCGATTTCGGAGGGTTGGCGAGCTACATCACCGATGCGCAAAGCAAGGATCACCGGCTGGGTCTGGTTCAGGTAACGAACTGTGAGGCTGGAACGGTTCCGGCCGCCATTGAAGAAATCCTTGCGACGCAACACATGAACACCCGTGCCAAGGGCGACAAGACTTATCACCTGATCGTCAGCTTTCGTGCGGGTGAACAACCCGATGAAGCCACCCTCAAGGCGATTGAACAGAGAATCTGCAGCGGGCTGGGATACAGCGAACACCAGCGGGTGAGCGCGGTGCACAACGACACCGACAATCTGCACATCCATATTGCGATCAACAAGATCCACTCGACACGCAACATCATGCACGAGCCTTTCCAGTCATACCGCATGCTAGGTGAGCTTTGCTCGATCCTGGAGCAGGACTACGGACTTGAGCAGGACAACCATCACCCTCGGCGAACGTTGTCCGAGGTGCGGGTGGCCGATATGGAACAGCATTCAGGAATGGAAAGCCTGGCCGGCTGGATCAAGCGGCAATGTCTGGAGGAAATGCGAGGCTCTACGAGTTGGGCCGAGCTGCACCAAGTTATGCGCGACAACGGGTTGGTACTGCGTGAGCGTGGTAACGGCCTGGTGGTTGAAGCAAGGGATGCAACCATGGTCAAGGCCAGCACCATTGCCCGCGACCTATCCAAGCGGGCCCTGGAGGATCGACTTGGCCCCTTCGAGGCGTCTTCCGAGAAGCATACGTCCACGCCAAAACGCAGCTATCAGAAAGCTCCGATGCCAATGCGGATCGACACCACCGAGCTGTATGCGCGTTACAAGAACGAGCAAAAGAACCTCGCCCTGGCAAGATCCGATGCACTGAGCAGCGCCAGGCGGCGCAAGGACAGGGCTGTTGAGGACGCCAAGAGAGCGAACAGGCTGCGCCGTGCGACGATCAAGGTTGTGGATGGCCGAACGGTCAGCAAGAAAGTGCTGTATTCCCAGATCAGCAAGGCGTTGCGGGCGAGCTTAGATGCCATTCATGCCGAGTACACCAATGAGCGTGAAAAGCTGTATCAGGGCTTTCAGCCGCGCACATGGGCCGACTGGCTCAAAGCCGAAGCCATGCAGGGCAACCACGAGGCCCTGAGTGCGCTGCGCGCCAGAGACGCTGCCAAGGGCTTGCAGGGACACACGCTGACCGGCCATGGGGGGCCACGTGGCAGCAGCGCCCCGGAAATCGACAACATCACCAAGAAGGGCACGATCATCTATCGCGCTGGGCAAACAGCCGTGCGCGATGACGGGGACAAGCTGCAGGTTTCCAGAGCAAACGACCAGCGCGGCTTACAGGCTGCGCTGCGCATGGCGGCCGAGCGTTACGGCAGCCGAATCACCGTGACCGGCGACGCCGAGTTCAAGGCCCGAATCATTCATGCGGCCGTTGACGGCCGCCTGTCCATCACCTTTGCCGATCCGGGCCTGGAGCGCCGGAGGCAAGAGCTTCTGCAGCGGCGAAGCAAAAGTAAGGGCTCGGTAGCAAGTTTGAGAAGTCGAGTTTCGCCCATCGGCCAACAGCCTCCACCGCAGCGGCTAAACCAGTTGCACGCCCTGGGCCAGCTTCCCGTTCTCCATATCGCGGCAAGCGAGCAGGTGATGCAACCCCAGGCGCCTCAAGCACCCAGCCCCGCGGAAACGATTGCATTACGTCAAGCCAAGCTGCGGGCCGAGCAAGCAGCCAAAAAGGCCAAGCGGCAAGGGAAAGGCCGAGCACGCTAGCAAGTAGATTTTTCGACACCGTGATTCAAGCAAAAACGGCCGGGCTTCGGTGTCGCTCTGGTCAATTACCGAATAGCTCCGTGGCGCGGCTACTCGATGACGCTAGCCACTTTCAGCAAAGGGTATCGACCATGAGAACTCGCAAAATTTTAGCGGCTAAAACCGCGCTCCTGATCTCGCTCGCCATCGGCGGCGGCTCGCTACCGGCTCAGGCCGGGATTCCAGTCATTGACGGGGGCAACCTGACGCAAAACGTCATGACCGCCATCGAGTCGGTGGCTCAAACGCTCAAGCAGATCGAGCAGTATCAAACCCAGCTCCAGCAGTACGAAAACCAGCTACAGAACACCATGGCCCCAGCCGCGTATATCTGGGACCAGGCTACCCGCACGATGGACAACCTGCGTTCGGCAATGAACACCCTGGATTACTACCAGACCCAGCTCGGCAGCCTGGATGCGTATCTCGGCAAGTTCCAGGACGTGGCCTACTACCGTGGTTCGCCGTGCTTTAACGCCACCGGCGGTTGCACAGAGGCCGAATGGGCAGCCATGAACGAGAACCGCCGCCTGGCGAGCGAAAGCCAAAAGCGCGCCAATGATGACCTGTTCCATACCCTAAAACAGCAGCAGGATGCGCTGCAATCAGACGCCCGCACACTGGAAAGTCTCCAACACAGCGCCCAGGGTGCGGACGGGCAAATGCAGGCCCTTGGCTATGCCAACCAGCTTGCCAGCCAGCAGGCTAACCAGCTCTTGCAGATGCGCGCCATGTTGCTCGCACAGCACCAGGTCATCGCGACACGGATGCAAGCCGAGGCCGACCTCGATGCGAAGCAACAGGCTGCCCATGCCGCTTCCACCGAATCGCGGATAGCGCCGACCAGCGGCCCCAAGAACTGGCTCGAACTGGCCCGCTGACAAGGAGAGCCACCCATGAACAAATTCACCATTCCGATGCTGGCAGGCTTCCTTCTCGCCATCACTGGCTGCGACAACACCCCACCCGCTCCGACCATGCCGGAGGTCAACGATGCCAACTGCCAGATGGCAGAAATCATGAAGATCGAAGACAAGGCAACTCGGGAGACATTTGCCGGGTTGTGCTCGCGCCGGCCGGCAGGCGGTGGCATTGCCCCCACAGAACAGCCACTTAACTGGCTGGAATTGACCGAGCCGCAAGACCGGGAGGGCAACTGATGAAAACGCTAACCAAAACTGTCCTGGGCGGCACCGTCCTGTTGCTACATTCTGGTCTAGCCAAAGCTGACCTGACCAACCAGGGAATGCTCGATCAGGTGGTAACTGGCTTCTCCACCCGAGCAGCCAGTTGGCAGCACGTCATTATCGATGCTGCATCGTGGCTGTTCTGGACGCTGGTGGTGATCTCGATGGTCTGGACGTTCGGGATGATGGCCTTACGCAAAGCGGACATTGGGGAGTTCTTCGCTGAGTTGGTCCGTTTCATCATTTTCACTGGCTTCTTCTGGTGGCTGCTGGTCAATGGCCCGGCGTTTGCCAACTCGATCATCCAGTCATTGGCCAGAATCGGTGAGCAGGCGGCTGGCGTGTCCTCAATCACCCCGTCCGGCATCGTCGACGTGGGCTTTATGATCTGGAAGCAAGCCGTCAACAACCTATCAGCCTGGTCGCCGGTCGATAGCCTGGTAGGTGCGGTGCTAAGCGCGGCGATTATGCTTCTTCTGGGCCTGGTCGCCGTCAACATGCTGCTGATGCTTGTTGCGGCCTGGCTAATGGCCTACGCGGGCATCTTCTTCCTGGGGTTCGGCGGATCGCGCTGGACTTCAGACATGGCGATCAACTACTACAAGACCGTCCTTGGCGTTGCCGTTCAGATCATGACCATGGTGCTGCTGGTCGGCATTGGTAACGACATGCTGTCTACGTTCTACGCCAGGATGAACCAGAACGTGCTCAACTTCGAAGAGCTGGGCGTCATGCTGGTGTTCTGCATGGCGTTGCTGTTGCTGGTTAACCGGGTGCCGCCAATGGTAGGCGGGATCATCACAGGTTCCGGCATTGGCTCTGCCGGCGGCATCGGCAACTTCGGTACTGGAGCTGCGGTAGGTGCCGTTATGGGGGCGGCTGGAATGGCAGCGGGCGCAGCAAGCGTGGCAGGTTCAGCCGTCATGGGTGGTGCTGCAAACCTAGCGGGTGGCGGTTCAGCCATCAAGGCGGCGTTCGACAAGGCACAAGCCTCGATGTCGAGCGGGAGCGATATGCCCAGCATGGGGGGAATGTCGAACAGTAGCCTTGACAGCGGTGGTGCTAACTCCGGAGGGGGCAGTAGTACCGGCAGCACACCGTTTGCTCAAGCGGCTGGCTTTGGTGGTGGCACCGGGAGCCTTGGTGGCGGCATCAAACAGGCAGCAAGCCTTTCTGTGGGGGCAGCCGGAAATCTGGTTAAGGGTGCCGGCTCGATGATGGCTGAGAAACTCAAAGAACGTGTGGCTGATACAGCCGGTGGTCGTTTGGCATCTACGATCCGTGAAAGCTCGCATTCCTTTGGTGGTAACAGCTTGGGCGGTGAAGGCGACGGCAACACTAAGCGGGAGGTGTGACTATGACGCGCAGCATTTTTGACAGGTTGGATGAAAGCCACCCGCAAGAGCCGTTACCCCGATTTGAGCCGGTCGGGGATCTGTCAACAGAGCTGGACGTCACTACGGAAGTGGCCGCTTTTGTGCACCGGTCTGCTTATCCGCCTGGCGTTCAAACCGAACGAGAAGTAGCCCGAGTGATGGAATCTTTCGCTGGAGGGAGTACGGGCATTACTCCGTATGCCGAGGCTGCTGGTTTTTCTAGCTCTCGCTGGTGAAAGGGTGTCGATCCCGGTGACCAAGAGAGCAACAAGCTTGCGCCGAATTTGTGGGCATTTTTTGAGATGCATGCAGCGATCAAACGGGTGGCTTGTTGGCCGCCCTTTTTGTTTAGCCGCTAGAAAGTGTTCATCAAACGGTGGTTTTCTGAACACCATGAAAGCATCGCAATTTTCGTTGTGAGAACCGCTTAGGATTCAATATATCCGTCAAGTTTTCAATGTCTTGGTTGCGTCCATGAATCAAGGTATAGGGCACACTCGCCTATCGACTTACGATCAGCCCTAGACCTGCAGCACGACACGCTTGAGCGGGCTGGATGCCAGCTTAGCTATCGTGACAGGTCGGAGTATAGCTGTTATCATTACGCTGTTAGTGCGTATTGTGTGCTTTGTTATTACAAGGGGTGCGGTTTGGAGCAAACAAATTTTACATGCCGTGTCGATGTTGATCTCAAACAAGCTTTTCTTAGGGCTGCTAAGGCGAATGATCGTCCAGCTTCCGTGCTAATTCGTGATTTCATGCGTGACTACGTGCAGCAGTCTGTTCAAAGACAGCAAAACAGCCTGCCATTTGAATGGCAGGCGGACAGTTCTGATGATTGATATGAACTTAAGGCATGGGAGCGGGGTTACATCTTTGAGAGGTAGAGTGTAGATGGAGATAATCCTGGATCAAGATTTTAATGCAGCTAGAGCGCTCAACTATTCTGCATTTTCTGATCGCGTACAGCCGAGCACTGATCAGCATTTTCTCGATATTGTAGAAAAGGAGCGTACTAGCGCTTTGCCGTGGCGGGGGCAGTTCAGCCCACAGCTCATTGAATACTTACTTGCAAAACATTGCAAAGAAGGGGATTACATTTTCGATCCTTTTTGTGGGAGTGGCACCGTTCTCCGCGAAGCAGCCAGGGGCGGCTTTAATTCTCTTGGGATGGATGTTAATCCTGCTGCGATCTGCCTTGCCAAAGTTAGTGAGTTGCTAGGGGTTGAACCAGAGTGTAGGCAGTCGCTTGTTGATTGTGCACGAAAGTTCTGCCAAAACCTGCAATTAATCTCTT
This sequence comes from Alcaligenes sp. HNGD-HTN06, assembly GCF_049932565.1. Classification (NCBI taxonomy): domain Bacteria; kingdom Pseudomonadati; phylum Pseudomonadota; class Betaproteobacteria; order Burkholderiales; family Alcaligenaceae; genus Alcaligenes; species Alcaligenes sp. HNGD-HTN06. The sequence continues at coordinate 1,532,928 of NZ_CP187782.1, forward strand.
CCGAGGATCAAGGGATTATTTTTGTTGAGCAAGCAGTAAGAACGCTCTTCGATGCAGGGTTGAATGAAAAGGAGAGGATTTTATTGGAGGGTGCTCTTCTATTTCTATTTTCAAATGGCAATTCAGTTTCCCGGGCAAAGTTGTCAAAAGGGATGGAGCGTTATTTGAGTGTTGCTTTTGATTTTTATGCTCCTAAGTGTTTGATTTCTGCGAGGCTCGGTGATGCTAGGTCTGTAGATATTCCGCAGAATACTTTTGATTACCTAGTCACTTCTCCTCCATATATAAACGTATTCAATTATCATCAAAACTATCGCCCTGTTATTGAGGCTCTCGGTCATAAGCCGCTCTCTGCCGCCAGGTCTGAGATTGGTGCTAACCGAAAGTTTCGACAAAACAGATATATGACTGTTGTGCAGTACTGCATGGATATGGCGCAGTTTTTTATAGAGGCGAGTCGTGTTCTAAAGGATAAGGCAAAATTAACGATAATACTCGGGCGAGAGTCTAATGTTCGATCTGTATCGTTTAAGAACGGAGAGTTGATTAGTGCTATTGCTTGCCAGGGGATGGGGTATGACCTCATTGAATGGAATGAGCGAAAATTCACAAATCGTTTCGGAGAATCTATATTTGAGGATGTGCTTACAATGACGCCTCAGAAATTCAGTCTCGATAAAGCTGTGGAGATTGGGCGTGCTGTAGGTGCTCAGGCATTGAGAAATGCATTGGAGTATTGCCCGGCAGAGAGGCGAGAAGAAATCTCGGAAGCAATTTGTTCAGCAAATAAAATTTTGCCATCACCACTGATTAGGGATGCCGCCAATGATTGATGTTGTCTATGTTCGGGCACATGGAGATAAACTTCATGCGTTAGCGCAGAACGCTAAGCTTCCTGACAGTGATAAGCCCATGGTAGAGAAACAACTCCAGGCTTATGCCTCTTGGGTGGAGAGTATGGACTCTCTTACAAGTGAGGGCGATGATCTCCTAGAAGAGCTGGTGACTCTCCTTAATGCATACAAGAAATCAGTAGAGTTCGACCTTATTTTTTGTTCTAAGGAAGACTTTCTTTACCGGCAAAAGGGACAGCTCAAGTTAGATAATACTATTCTTGAAGAGTTTTTGCCCCGATTGTTCGACGCTCGGCTTATTCCGGGTTTTGCTAGGCAAAATGGACTTGAGTGTGGGCCGAAAGCCAGCTTTGCTGGGCTGTCATTCGAAAGTCCGCTGCTTGCGCTGTCTGGCGGAGGAGTTTATATCAAGCGAAAAGATCAGGATTTTTCTGTGACTCGTAGGCATAAAATGCGAATCACGACTCCCTCTAATCCAAACGATATTTTTGAGCAAGATTTTCATGTTTCTTATTTTGCTACGGAAATAAAGACCAATCTCGATAAGACTATGTTTCAGGAAGCAGCGGCTACCGCTGGTGAACTGAAAAGAGTCTCGTCAGGGTCAAAATATATTTTACTCTGCGAATGGTTGGATATGACACCAATCAACACAAAATTAACAGCGATGGATGAAGTAATTGTGCTTCGGCGCGCTAAGCGCATAGCTTCTAATCAGCGTTCAGAGTTTTCCACAGCAGCAGGACGTCAGGCAAAAAGTCAGTGGTATAGCGATTATCTTGATAAATATCCTCTCAGTCTTGAGGGTTTCAAGAGGCTGATTTGGCATCTTAACGAGTGCTTTCCTGCCGAGGAGCATGATTCTGAGGACATTGTGCTTGAGCGTGGATATTTTTGAGAGGGGAGCGCATGTCCAATCTTCTAGATCAGTTTGCATTCTTGAATGACGAAGGGCCATCTAATGATCTACCTGCGTTTATCTCCACCACCAATGCCCGCGAACTGTACGGGTTGCGCGAGGGCGAAACCGTGGTTGAAGCCATAGCCCGGCACCGGAGTGAGGGGTTAGACGTGCGTGACCCTGAATGACTACAGATTATCGGTGCATGGTATTTTTCATGGCATTAAACTTTATCCTTCAGTTAACATGCTGATAAATATGTTGTTTTTTTAGTAATTGATAATCGAGTGGGAATGCCCCCGCGTCTGGCAGTACCGTGCTCCTGATGGCATAAAACCTGATAAGCCCGCATTACTGCGGGCTTATTTACATTCATCCGCTTTTGCAAATGGAACCCGACTCTTTCCGTTGCATATTAAGCCTATGTACGTTGATGGCTCTCGCCGACGAGTTCAGGCTTGCCACCACGTCCTTGTTAGTGATGTAGTTGTTTTCCGGCCTTGCTTGGGCCAATCCCGGCGCGCATCGTCGGTGTCCCACGGTGGAGCAGCCTCAGTAGGCATGGCCTGTGGATTGGGCGCAAAGGGTGCAGTGAAACGCGCTTGATGGCATGGTAATCCCCCCACAAAAGCGATGCAGTCAGAAGTAGAATTTTCTCATTGAGGAGTTCTACAACATGAAGCGATCAAGATTCACAGATAGCCAGATCATAGAGGCCATCAAGCGAGTGGAGTCTGGCTTGGCGGTGCCGGAGCTATGCCGGGAGCTGGGCATCAGCTCAGCGACGTTCTACAAGTGGCGCTCGAAGTACGGCGGCATGGACGTGTCGCTGATGGCGCGCATGAAGGAGCTGGAAGCCGAGAATGCGCGGCTACGCAAGATGTATGTCGAGGAGAAGCTCAAGGCCGAGATTGTGACGGAGGCACTCGAAAAAAAGTGGTAAAGCCATCTCGTCGCCGCGAGATGGCCCAACGTGCCGTACAAGACCGAGGCCTATCCGTGCGTTTGGCCTGCGCGGCGTTTGGTATCAGTCAGACCTGCTATCGGTATGTCGCCAAGACCGACGTCGAGAACGAGGAGATCGCCCATTGGTTGCTGCGTCTGACCGACAACCATCGCAGCTGGGGCTTTGGACTATGTTTCCTGTACCTGCGCAATGTGCGAGGATTTGGCTGGAACCACAAGCGTGTATATCGGATCTACCGCGAGCTTGAACTGAACCTGCGGATCAAACCCCGAAAACGTCTGGTTAGGCAGGCTCCTGAGCGGTTAACGATACCGTCGCATATCAACCAGGTCTGGTCGATGGACTTCATGCACGATCAACTTGCGGACGGGCGCAGCATCCGCGTACTCAACGTAATCGACGATTTCAACCGCGAGGCGTTGGGTATCGAAGTGGACTTCTCGCTGCCCTCTGAACGGGTGATCCGCACACTAAAGCAGATCATCGGATGGCGAGGCAAGCCTTCAGCCATTCGCTGTGATAACGGTCCGGAGTACCTGAGCACAGCCATCGTAGAATGGGCGGGCGCATGGGACATCAAGCTCGAATACATCCAGCCGGGCAAGCCGCAACAAAACGCCTACGTTGAGCGGTTCAACAGAACCGTTCGATACGAATGGTTGTCCCAGTATCACTGGGACGATCTGGATCACGTTCAGCGCGTCGCCACGCAGTGGATGTGGTCATACAATCATGAGCGCCCAAATATGGCCTTGGGCGGAGTTACCCCAAAACAGCGGTTGGCCATGGCCGCATAGCATGCCTACTTCTGGCAATTGCTAAAAATGGGGGGATTACCGCATTTTCAGTCTATGGGGCGCGATGGTATACGCGTATCTTCCTTACTTCGTCAGCATCATGGCTTCATGATTCAGACAAGGGGATATTAAAGCGTCTGTAAGTGGCGCTTTACTTCTTGTTCTGCTCTTGTCCTCCGGGCCCAAACCCCCGCGCCAGCTCCATAAAGGCCTGCAGGTAGTCAATTACGGCCTCCGTCTCCCGCATCCCCAGGTAAATTTGTTTGGCGATGCCTTGTTTGCCCAACCTGACCGGTACCACGTCCAGCTTTTCGGCATACTCCTCCACCAGCCATCGCGGTAGCGCCGCCACTCCACGGCCGCTGGCTACCATCTGCATCATGATGTCGGTTGTTTCAATCGTTTTGTGCCGTCTGGGGGCGATGCCGGCGGGCAGCAGAAACTGGTTGTAGATGTCCAGCCGGTCTATGTCCACCGGGTAGGAAATCAGCACTTCCCGGTCTATGTCCTGAGGTTTGGCATAGTCTGCGGTAGCCAGGCGATGTTCGGTATTAACCACCAGCACCTGCTCGTAATCGAACACGGGCTCGAACTTCAAACCTGGCTTGTAGAGCGGGTCCGGTGTGACCAACAGATCAATCTCGTAGCCAAACAACGCGCCAATCCCGCCGAACTGGAATTTCTGCTTCACATCGACGTCCACGTCTGGCCAGGCGTTCAGATAGGGGGAGACGATCTTCAGCAGCCACTGATAGCAGGGGTGGCATTCCATACCGATACGTAGCGATCCGCGCTCTCCCTGAGCAAACTGACCCAGGCGCTCTTCGGCCAGGTCCAACTGAGGCAGCACGCGATTGGCGACCGCCAGCAGGTACTGGCCTGCCTGCGTCAACTGCAGGCTGCGGCCCTCGCGGCGCCAGATTTCAGTGCCTAATTGTTGTTCCAGTTTTCTCATGGTGTGGCTGAGGGCCGACTGAGTGACGTGCAGCACATTGGCAGCGGCGGTCAGGGAGCCTTGCTTGTCGACTTGCTGTACGACGGACAGGTGGATGCGCTCTAACATGTTACGTGAAGAATTTTCATGAATTGGTGAGATAAGACCATTTTACTTCATTGAACCGGCTTCCTACAATGCAAGTCATTCTTTGTTCACCCCGTCCTTTGAGAGCAGCACATGACGACGATTCATAATCTTGGCTTTCCGCGCATTGGCGCCAAACGTGAACTGAAGTTCGCTTTGGAATCCTATTGGAAGGGTGAGTCTTCGCGTGAGGATCTTCAGGCCTTGGGCGCGCAGTTGCGTCAGCGTCACTGGGAGAATCAGGCGGGGCTGGATCTGGTGCCTGTAGGGGATTTTTCTTTTTACGATCAGGTTCTCGATACCAGCTTTCTGCTGGGCAATCTGCCCGAACGTGTGCAAGGTTTTCAGGGTGATGAGCTGGATAATTATTTTCGTGTCGCGCGAGGCCGGTCCGCTCAAGGGGCGGAGGAGCATAGCGCCTGCTGCGGCGGAGTGGCAGCTGGTGAGATGACCAAGTGGTTTGATACGAACTACCACTACATCGTTCCCGAATTCAAGGCCGACACCCAATTTACGCTGCACGCTTCACGTTTACTGGAGCAGTTGGCACAAGCCCAGGAGCAGGGCGTTCACGCCAAGCCGGTGATTATTGGGCCCCTTACTTATTTAGCATTGGGTAAAGCCAAGGATGAGTCCAACAAGCTGGCATTACTGGATCGGCTCTTGCCGGTGTATGTGCAGTTGTTGGAAGCCCTGGCTGAGGCGGGTGCGGACTGGGTTCAGATTGACGAGCCTATTCTGGTCACCGAGCTGGATGACGAGTGGCAGCAAGCCTTCAAAAAGACGTATGAGCAATTCAAACCTGTTGGCGTCAAGCTGCTGGTCGCAACGTATTTTGGACAACTGCTGGAAAACACTGCCTTGGCAGCCGGTCTGCCGGTGGCGGGTTTGCATGTGGATGCGATCAACGATCGGGATGGTGTGGATGCGTTGCTCACACTCCTTGCTAAGGACAAGGTACTGTCTTTGGGCGTGATCAATGGCCGCAATATCTGGAAAACGGATTTGACGGCCACGCTGGACTGGGTGGAGCCTATCGCACGCCAACGAGGAGATCGTGTGTGGTTGGCCCCTTCCTGCTCATTGCTGCATGTGCCAGTGGATCTGGAAAGCGAGCAGAACCTGGATGCGGATGTGAAATCCTGGTTGGCCTTTGCTCTGCAAAAGTTGGACGAGTTGCGCATTCTGGGCCAAGCCCTGGCTCATGGGCGTGAGGCTGTCAAGGCAGAATTGGCCGAGAATCTGGCGGCTCTGACAGCGCGTCGTCAGTCTCCCCGTGTCCATAATCCAGCGGTGAAGGCGGCTGTTGCTGGGCTTAGCGCCGAGCAGGGCAAGCGCAAGAGCGAGTATGCGCAACGGGCCGCCAAACAGGCGCAGTTTCTGAATCTGCCGGCGTTTCCCACGACGACGATCGGCTCCTTCCCCCAAACGACAGACATTCGCCGTGCCCGTAGTGAGTTCAAAGCCGGCCGTCTGGATGAAAACAGCTATCAGGCCGCCATGCGTGCCGAGATTGAGCGCAGCGTGCGTGAGCAGGAGAAGCTGGGTCTGGACGTTCTGGTGCATGGCGAGGCCGAGCGCAACGACATGGTTGAGTATTTTGGAGAACAGTTGGAGGGCTACGCATTCAGCCAGTTCGGCTGGGTGCAGTCCTACGGGTCGCGCTGCGTGAAGCCTCCCATCTTGTTTGGGGATATCAGCCGTCCCCATGCCATGACGGTGGAGTGGATTACGTACGCTCAGTCGCTCACTCAGAAGCCGATGAAGGGCATGTTGACAGGGCCGGTGACGATTTTGAACTGGTCTTTTGTGCGGGACGATCAGCCCCGTGCGGAGTCTTGCCGGCAGTTGGCGTTGGCCATACGCGAAGAAGTGCTGGACCTGGAGAAGGCCGGCGTGCGTGTAATCCAGATTGATGAGGCTGCCTTGCGTGAGGGTTTGCCCTTGCGTCAATCGCAATGGCAGCGCTATCTGGACTGGGCCGTCGAGTGCTTCCGTATCGCTGCCAATGGGGTGAGTGATGCGACGCAGATCCACACTCACATGTGTTATTCGGAGTTCAACGACATTATTTCCTCGATCGCGCACATGGATGCCGACGTAATCACGATTGAAACCAGCCGCTCGGACATGGAATTGCTCGATGCCTTTGAGCACTTCCAGTACCCCAATCAGATCGGACCCGGTGTGTACGACATTCATTCGCCCAACATCCCCAGCGAGCAGCACATCGTGAATTTGATGAAGAAAGCCGCTGAGCGTGTGCCCGCAGACCGTCTGTGGGTGAACCCGGATTGTGGGCTTAAAACCCGTCAGTGGGCAGAGGTGATTCCGGCCTTGAGCAATATGGTGGCCGCCGCGAAAACCTTGCGGGCAAGTGTCTGATCGGTTCAAGGATCGAGTTTGGCAAACAGTCCTGGCCAGATGCTGGGACTTTCTATATAAGCCAGAGCGCAGACTACTTGCCTGGCAGCGACGCCAGGCAGAGAACTTCTCCTGGTTTGGCGCGCCAGGGCTTTGCGTTGAGCCTTTGCCTGTCAATCCGTGCAGCAACAAAATAAAAAGCCTGCTCTGCTCAATTCCATTTTGTTGGCAAGCAGATCAGCTTCCATATCAGAAATTAGGGTCCAAAAGAAAATGAACCAAGAATTTGCGTTTAGCATCCGTAGTATTCGTTTCGATGAAAACTATCGTCCGGCAGACAGCACACGTCTGACGACTAACTTTGCCAATTTGGCGCGAGGTGAGAGTCGCCAGCAGAATCTGCGCAATACGCTGGCCATGATTAACAATCGCTTCAATAATTTGGCTCATTGGGATAATCCGGCGGGCGATCGTTATGCTCTTGAGTTGGATATTGTCTCTGTAGATATTGATATTGAGGGAAATGGTTCCACCTTCCCAACAATTGAAATTCTGAAAACGACCATCGTTGACCATAAAGAGAACAAACGTATTGATGGTATCGTTGGCAATAATTTTTCCTCTTATGTGCGCGATTATGATTTCAGCGTGGTTCTGATGGAGCACAACAAGAACAAAAATGGCTTTAGTGCCCCGGAGGGGTTTGGGGATCTGCATGGCAAGTTGTTCCAGTCTTTTGTCAATTCCAGGCTGTACCAGGAAAACTTCAACAAATCGCCCGTGATTTGTTTGAGCGTGTCCAGCAGCAAGGTGTACCACCGCACCGGCAATCAGCATCCTGTATTGGGATTTGAGTATCAACAAAACGAGTTTTCGCCTACGGATGCGTATTTTGCAAAAATGGGTTTGAAGGTTCGTTACTTTATGCCTCCCAATAGCCTTGCTCCGTTTGCTTTTTATTTTCGGGGCGATTTGCTGAATGATTATACGAGTCTGGAATTGATCAGTACGATCAGCACGATGGAAACATTCCAGAAAATCTATCGCCCCGAGATTTATAATGCCAACTCGGCGGCGGGAATGCGTTACCAACCTAGTTTGAAAAATCCTGATCACTCGGTAACGCAAATTGTGTACGACCGCGAGGAGCGCAGCCGATTGGCGGTTGAGCAAGGCCGGTTTACAGAAGAGAGCTTTATCAAGCCCTATAAAGCCATTCTTGATCAATGGGCGGCGAATTACGCGCGTTGATTTATCAAAAACAACAAGGTTATTTATTTATGAAAAAGTTGCTACCCACCTCCACCGCAGGCAGTCTGCCTAAACCTTCCTGGCTGGCCGAGCCTGAAAAGCTGTGGTCGCCTTGGCGACTGGAGGGCGAGGATTTGATCGAAGGCAAGAAAGACGCCCTGCGATTGTCTTTGCAAGAGCAGTTGCACGCTGGCATTGATTTGATTAGCGATGGCGAGCAGACGCGACAGCATTTTGTGACCACGTTCATTGAGCACCTGGACGGGGTCGATTTTGAGAAACGCGAGACCGTGCGTATTCGCGACCGGTACGATGCCAGCGTTCCTACGGTGGTGGGGGCAGTGACCCGTCCCAAGTCCGTGTTTGTGGAGGATGCGAAATTCTTGCGTCAGCAAACCTCGCAGCCGATCAAATGGGCCCTGCCAGGTCCTATGACCATGATCGATACGTTATACGACAACCATTACAAAAGCCGTGAAAAGCTGGCCTGGGAATTTGCCAAAATCCTGAACCAGGAAGCCAAAGAGCTGGAAGCCGCAGGCGTGGGTATCATCCAGTTTGACGAGCCCGCTTTCAACGTGTTCTTTGACGAAGTCAACGATTGGGGTATTGCTACTCTGGAACGTGCCATCGAAGGTCTGAAGTGCGAAACCGCCGTGCATATTTGCTACGGCTACGGCATCAAGGCCAACACGGACTGGAAGAAAACCCTGGGCTCGGAATGGCGTCAGTACGAAGAGTCATTCCCAAAGCTGCAGCAATCCAAGATCGATATCATTTCCCTGGAATGCCAGAACTCCCGTGTGCCTATGGATTTGATTGAACTGATCCGTGGCAAGAAAGTGATGGTGGGCGCCATTGACGTGGCCACCAACGTGATTGAAACCGCTGACGAAGTGGCCAACACACTGCGCAAAGCACTGAAGTTTGTGGACGCTGACAAGCTGTATCCCTCCACCAACTGCGGTATGGCACCTTTGCCACGCGCAGTGGCACGCGGCAAGCTGCACGCCCTGAGCGCCGGCGCTGAGATCGTTCGTAAGGAACTGTCGGCCTGATGGCTTTGATGCCTGAACGCTAGCCTGTTCAGGCTGCCCTCAGCAAACGATCAAGATGGTGTTGCCATCGCTGTTGCTGGGGGCATTTTTTTGTTTGGGTGTGCAGGAGTGCTGCAGATCTTTGCCGGGCGGAGCCTGGGCCTTGTTTCGTAAAAGCCCCAGGTTTTAAAGCCTGGGGGCATGAAAAAGGAGAGGTGTGGAAAGGGGCTGAACCCTGAATAAGCTCAATCCCCAAACGCCAAACACCAAACACCAAACACCAAACACCAAACGCCACGAGCCAAACGGCCCACCTGCGTCCACACTCATCCTCGAACTTCCATAGCGCAAGCCCCAACAGTCAACTTCAAGACTTCGCTCTTGGGTCCCAGCTCCCCGATCTCAGGTTCCCCATCCCAGACCTCAAGTCATCAATGCGCCTACCTAGCCTACCATGCTTGTAGGCGAGTTTTTTGCGACCACTGGATAAAGAAATTCTTGTTCACCACAAAGAAATGAATTAGGATTCACTCATATTATGAATCAGGATTCACTTCTTTATGGCGTACCGACAAACTCCCGCTGTTCAAGCCCGCTTGCATGACAATCGGAGCCGTATCCTGGAAGCGGCCCGCAGTCTGGTCAGTGAGGGTGGCTGGCAGGAAGCCCAGGTGGCCAGTGTGGCGGCCGCGGCGGGCATGGCGACCGGGACGGTCTACCGTTACTTCCCCTCCAAGGCAGAGCTGTTTGCAGAGGTCCTGTCGCAGGTGTCCCAGCGTGAGGTGGACGTACTCACGGATATCGCCCAGGCGGATGGCTCTTGCATGCTGCGCCTGCAGGCCGCAGTCGCCACGTTTGTGAAACGTGCCATGCGCAATCCTCGCCTGGCCTATGCCTTGATTGCCGAGCCTTGCGACAAGGAAATTGACGCGGCTCGTCTGGTGTATCGCGCCGCAATCAGTCAGGTTGTTCACGCCCTGGTCTCCCAAGGTCAGGACGCGGGGGAAATGCGTCAGGATGTGCAGCCCGATATTGCGGCGACCGTCATTGTGGGCGGTTTCATGGAAGGTCTGATTGGCCCGCTTTCTCCCTTAAGCCGTCAGCAGCACGATGGCACGGACAGTTACCAGCGCCAAGTGGCCGCGCTGGCTGACCAGATTGCCCAGATGGCGTGTGCCAGCGTGGCTGTCCTTTCTGCCACACCCTAGAAAAAACTCGGAGACAAACATGAATCAGCTGCTTTCCCCCAGTGTTTTGACTGCGTCCGAGGATCGTTACAGCACGCATCAGGTTTTGAATCAGGCTTTGCCTGCCAGCGGGTTCAATGCTTTTACGGGTGATCGGGTGCTGGTTGACGCCATCGGTCGTGAAGCTCCCTGGGCCGCGTCGCGTTGTCAGGCGTTGGGGGCGGTAGCTGGGGATGAAAATGTGCAGGAACTGGCTCACTTGGCGAACCGCCATATCCCCGAGCTTAAAACGCATGATCGATTTGGCAACCGGATTGATTGGCTGGAATTTCACCCCAGCTGGCATGAGTTGATGGGCCTGGCCTGGCAGCACGAGGTGCCCAATTTAAGCTGGCGTACCCAAGAGAAAAACGGCCATTTCGCCCGCGCTGTCTTGTCTTATTTGTGGAATCAGGTGGAGCACGGTACGGGCTGCCCGACCGGCATGGCTTATGCGGCTTATGCTGGTTTCGAGGCCGAGCCTGCCTTGGCGATCTGGGCGGATAAGCTCAAAGGGACGCGCTATGAATATAGTCGTCGCGAAGTGGGGGACAAGCCCTCGGTGGTGATTGGTTATGCGATGACGGAAAAGCAGGGCGGCTCGGACCTGCGTGAGACACAGACGACCGCGCGCTTTTCCCACAGTGCGGATTATCACGGTGCTACGGCGCAGTGGTATGAGCTGACAGGGCATAAATGGTTTTGTTCGGTGCCGCAGTCCGATGGCTTTTTTACGCTGGCTAAAGTCAATGGCGCTGTTACGTGCTTCTTCTTGCCCCGTACCTTGCCGGATGGCAGCTACAACCGCTTTTTTGTGCAGCGCTTGAAGGACAAGGCGGGGAATCGATCCAACGCGTCCAGTGAAGTGGAGTATGCCGGCACGCTGGCGATTCGGGTGGGGGAGGAAGGGCGCGGTATTCGGGAAATCCTGTCGCACTCGCATCTGACGCGTCTGGACTTTGCGATTGGCTCGGCGGGTTTGATGCGGCAGGCGCTGACCTTGGCTCTGCGTCACACGACATCACGCAAGGCTTTTGGAACCTCTATTGCCGACCGCCCCATGATGCGCAATGTGCTGGCGGATATGGCGGTCGAGGTGGAAGCGGCAACTTTGATGGCTTTGCGAGTGGCCAAGGCGACGGATCTGATGCAAAGCAGCGAACATGAACGACTGCTGGCTCGGGTAGCGACTCCTGCGGCCAAATACTTTAATTGCTCACGCGCGCCCTCCATCGCGAATGAAGCCTTGCAGTGTCATGGTGGGAACGGGTTTATCGAAGAGAACCCCATGGCCCGCGTGTATCGAGAGGCACCCTTGAACAGCGTGTGGGAAGGCACGGCCAATATGATGTGTATGGATGTGCGGCGCGCCATGATCAGGGATCCGCGCACGGTGGAGGCGGTTTTTGATGAACTCAAACCCTTGGCCGGGCAAGACAAGCGCTTCGATGCGTTGGTGCAGCACACTGAGCGTCTGGTGAGAGCGGCGATCGAGGACGAGTTTCTGGCCCGCCCCATGACTGAAGCCGTCGCCCGCGTCTCGCAGGCAGCCGAGCTGCTGCGCTATAGCTCTCAAGAGGTGGCGGATGTGTTTTTAAGTACGCGCAGCGGCGGGGATGTGGGGTCTTGGGGAGCGCATTACGGCACCTTGGAAATGGCAACGTCCTCCTCAATCGCGCAGAAAATTGTGCGCAGGGCGATGGTCACAGATTGATCTTTGCTGTTTGCAAAGTCTGGAGTGAGCGGGGGCTATCTGGATCAAGTCTTGGATAGCCCTTGTTGCTTGAACCGGGTGGCTTTGCAGGCGAGGCGGCCACCTGACACCTGATTCCCGCTTCCCGTGACGTGGGGCTGGGAGAATCAGGTTGTCCGTTCTAGTCTTCCAGCCCTCCTTGCAAGAGGGTTTTTTCTTGGCTAAATATTGTTATGTTATAACATATCAAAATTGGCAAAATCCTGTGCAAGGAACCGCCCATTGATGCTCAAGGATGAAGAGAAATGACGATGAACCCTAATAACACGCCGGTCGATCCCGCGGCCCGCATTCCCGTAACGGTTTTGTCCGGCTTTCTGGGTGCGGGCAAGACGACTTTGCTGAACCACATCCTGAACAATCGTGAAGGCCGCCGCGTGGCCGTCATCGTGAACGATATGAGCGAGGTCAATATAGATGCGGCTCTGGTTCGTGACGGTGGTGCCGAGCTATCGCGCACGGATGAAAAGCTGGTGGAAATGAGCAATGGCTGTATTTGCTGCACCTTGCGCGAGGACTTGTTGCTGGAGGTTGATCGTTTGGCCAAGGAGGGGCGTTTTGATCAGTTGCTCATTGAATCCACTGGCATTTCAGAGCCGCTGCCCGTGGCTGAGACCTTCACCTTTGAAGGCGAGGATGGCCGTTGCCTGGGCGAAGTCGCTCGCCTCGATACCATGGTCACGGTGGTGGACGCCTTTAATTTCCTGCGCGATTACAGCTCGCAAGACAGCATTCAGTCCCGGGGTGAATCCCTGGGTGAAGAAGACGCGCGTACCGTTGTGGACCTGTTGATTGAGCAGATCGAATTCTGTGACGTGTTGGTTCTGAACAAGATTGACTTGATCAGCGAGCCAGAACGCGAGCGCCTGATGGCCATTCTGAGCAGCCTGAATCCTCGCGCACGTATTGAAATGGCCGAGTTCGGCAAGGTGCCCCTGGACCGCGTGCTCAACACCGGTCTGTTTGACTTTGAAGAAGCCTCCAGAGCCCCAGGCTGGCTGCAGGAATTGCGTGGCACTCACACTCCGGAGACACAGGAATACGGCATAGGCAGCTTTGTTTATCGCGCACGCCGTCCGTTCCATCCGCAGCGTTTTCTGGATCTGGTCGAAAGCGAATGGCCCGGCGTGGTGCGTTCCAAAGGCTTTTTCTGGTTGGCAAACTTCCCGACTTTGGCGGGTTCCTGGTCACAGGCGGGCGCGGTGGCTCGCTATCACGTGGCGGGTTACTGGTGGGCTGCCATGCCGCCCGAACGCTGGCCGCAAGACCCCGAAGCGGTAGCCCTGATCAAGGAAAAATGGGATGAGCGAGTCGGGGACGCGCGGCAGGAGCTGGTGCTGATTGGCATGGAGATGGACGAGGCTGCATTGCGCGCTCGTTTCGATGCCTGCCTGTTAAGCGATGAAGAAATGGCCAGCGGTCCCAGCACCTGGACAACATGGACAAATCCGTTTTCAGACTGGCCTTGATGGAATTGAGGTCTTGCCAAGTCTCTGTCGGCTTGGACAAGGCCTTTTGATTGGATGTTGAGTATGACTGTTGTACTTCCCGACCCGGCTCTGAACGATTCCAGCTATGGCCTGACTCCGCTGTCTTGGGTAGGTATGGAGGGAATCGATTTACCCATTACCGTGGTTGAACCGGGCTATGCGCGCCAACTTCATGCGCGTGTGGATGCCCAGGTTGATTTGCCGCTGACGCATGTGAAAGGGATACACATGTCCAGGCTGTATCGCTTGCTGAATGACCTGCCGCCCGAACAGGCCTTGTCGCCGTTGGAGCTGCGACGTCTTTTGCAAAGCATGGTGGATAGCCAGGAGGACTGCGGCACGCGCAGTGCGCGCTTGGGTTTCAGATTTGATTTATTGGTGCGACGGCCTGCCTTGGTGACGCCGGATCTGGCAGGTTGGAAGTCCTATCCCGTCGTGCTGGAAGCCAGACTTTTGGACGGTATCTTTATGTGCAAGGTGCAGGTTCAGATTGGCTATTCGTCGACCTGTCCGTGTTCGGCGGCGCTGGCTCGGCAATTGATTGAACAAGGTTTTATGCAGGCCTTTGGAAAACAGCCTGTGCTAGGTGCGGTTGAGGTTGCTGCCTGGTTGCATGAGCACGCCAGTCTGGCCACTCCGCATAGCCAGCGCAGTCAGGCTCTGGTTCAGGTCCACGTATTGGAAAATAGGGAAGACTGCGGGTTTTTAGCGCTGATTGATCGTGTCGAAGAGGCGCTGGCAACACCCTTGCAAACCGCCGTCAAGCGGGCTGACGAGCAAGCTTTTACGGCCTTGAATGGCCAGAACCTGATGTTTGTGGAGGACGCAGCGCGTCGTATAGAAGCGGCCTTGGCGGGCTATCAGAACCCTGGTATTCAGGTCCGTCATTTAGAGAGTTTGCATCCCCATGATGCGGTGGCGGTCAAAGCTCCGTTGTCGGAAGCAACGCCTTTTTCAGGACTGAACGGGGGCGTGGAGCCATGAGTGTTTTAGCCCTTGCTAATCCTTGTCAGACACTGCTGCAAGGTCAAATTTGCTTGCTACTGGAGCAGGTCAGCAAGATCACGATCAGCCTGACTGACCTGATGCTCCATTCCCGTCTTTCGGAGCGGCGATGAAAGCCTTTCTTGTCTCTGTCCTGGTCCTGCTGGTTCGGGGCTACCAACTTTTAATCAGCCCATTATTGGGGCCACGCTGCCGTTTTTATCCTACTTGTTCGCAGTATGCGATTCAGGCTTTGCGCACGCATGGCCCCTTCAAAGGAACGTGGCTGGCCGCACAACGCCTTGTCCGTTGTCATCCTTGGCATCCGGGCGGGCACGACCCGGTTCCTGCTCGTGGCGATCTGGGCAGGCAAGCGTCCAGGCAGTCAGGAGAAGGCCGTGCATAAGGGGGGCGTACCTAAAGAGTCCATCGCTCAGACTCAGCAAGCCATTGTGGACAGTTTCCAGTGCCTGGGTAACTGGATGGCGCGCTACGAATATCTGATTGATCTGGGGCGCTCCTTGCCCGACTTCCCGGACAAATGGCGTACAGAAGCGAATCGTTTGCACGGCTGTCAGGCACAGGTCTGGATGGTCTCTGAATTGCATGATCACAGGTTGTTTTTTCAGGCTCGTAGTGATTCTGCCATCGTCACCGGCTTGTTGGCTTTATTGATGAAGGTGTATTCGGGGCGTCTGCCTGAAGAAATTCTGTCCCATCCCCCCGACTTTTTACGGGCAATTGAACTGGAGCAGCACTTGTCACCGAATCGCGCCAATGGCCTGTTTCACATGATGGAGCGGATTCGTTTGATGGCACAAGATGCTCTGGGTGCAGAAGCCGCAAAGGCAAAACCATGACGCCAGCAATCCTGAAGGCCCCTCTATCCCGGTCCACAGAAACGACCAAACAGCATGATCTGCGCCATGCCGATCTGCTGCTCTGTGGCGGTACGGTAATGACCCCTAACGGTGCCGAGCACATTGACATCGCCTGTGTGCAAGGCCGGATTATGGCTCTTGGCGATTTGCAGCCCAGCTGGAGCGCAGAGTGCCTGCTGGACTTGAGCGGCCTGCATGTATTGCCAGGGGTCATCGACAGCCAGGTGCATTTTCGAGAGCCGGGGTTAGAGCACAAGGAGAATCTGGAAGCGGGGACACGGGGTGCGGTCCTGGGCGGGGTGACTGCAATTTTCGAGATGCCCAACACCCATCCCTTGACGCTGGGAGCTGCCGATCTGCACGCCAAGCTAAATGCCGCTCAAGGTCGTAGCTGGTGCGATCACGCCTTTTACATCGGTGGCTCATCCTTGAATGCCGAATCTTTGCAGGAACTGGAGCAGCTTCCAGGCTGCGCGGGCATCAAGGTCTTTATGGGTAGCTCTTTTGGCGATCTCCTGGCGGATCAGGATGAAGTCCTGATCCGCATCTTGCGTCATGGCCGCAGACGGCTGGCGGTGCATGCGGAGGATGAGGCCAGACTGCGTGAACGCCAACATATCGCTCTGGATAGTGGGGACGTGCGGCAACACCCGGTCTGGCGTGATGTCCCAAGTGCGTTGATGGCGACTCAACGCATCGTTCGCCTGGCGGCACAGGTGAATCGCCGCCTGCATGTGCTGCACGTGTCCAGCGCAGAGGAAATGCAGTTTCTGGCCGCCCACAAAGCTCGCGTGACGGTGGAAGTCACTCCTCATCACCTGAGTCTGCAGGCTCCCGACTGTTATGAGCGCTTGGGCACGTTGGCCCAAATGAATCCACCGGTGCGGGAGCAGCGTCATCAGGACGCGCTGTGGCAGGCGGTCCGAGCGGGTGTGGTAGATGTGATCGGCAGCGATCATGCGCCGCATACCTTGTCGGAGAAGTCTCAGGGCTACCCGGCCTCGCCCAGTGGCATGACAGGCGTGCAAACTCTCCTTCCCCTGATGTTGAACCATGTGCATGCGGGTCGTCTGAGCCTGCAGCGACTGGTGGATTTGACCAGTACCGGTCCTGCCCGGATTTTTGGTCTGGAAGGCAAAGGACGTATTGCCGT
This sequence comes from Alcaligenes sp. HNGD-HTN06, assembly GCF_049932565.1. Lineage (NCBI taxonomy): Bacteria > Pseudomonadati > Pseudomonadota > Betaproteobacteria > Burkholderiales > Alcaligenaceae > Alcaligenes > Alcaligenes sp. HNGD-HTN06. The sequence goes on from NZ_CP187782.1 coordinate 1,549,667, forward strand.
GGGCTTTGATGCCGACTTCAGCATTGTGGATCTGAAGGCGCGGCGTCGTATTCGCAACGACTGGATGGCCAGCGTCAGCGGCTGGTCTCCCTACGACGGCCTGCCGGTTGTGGGCTGGCCGATTCACACCATTGTGCGCGGCCATTGTGTGGTTCGTGATGAAGCCTTGGAAGGGCAAGCGCAAGGCAGGCCACTGCGTTTTCTGGATGTCCCCTAGCCGCCCATTCAGCAAGGAGTACGCCATGACGGATTCAAAAGAGCTTAAAGAGCGTGGTCTGAAGGTGACCGCAGCCCGTATCCAAATTCTTGAGATTTTCCAGACCCCCGGCATGGGTCATTTGACGGCGGACGATGTGTATCGTCAGTTGATCCGGCAAGGCAGTGAAATTGGCTTGGCCACTGTGTATCGCGTGCTGACGCAATTGCAGCAGGCAGGCCTCTTAAAGCAGGTTTATTTTGAGCCCGGCCGGGCTCTGTATGAGCGGGATGATGGCGATCACCATGATCACCTTATTTGCACGGACTGCGGTCGCGTGCAGGAGTTTCATGACGAGGTGATCGAACAGCGCCAACAAGCGATTGCTCAAGAGCGGGGCTTTCAAGTTCTGGCTCATAGCCACGTCTTGTATGGGCCTTGCCTGAATCCCGATTGCACGTATCGCCCCGGCTCCCCCCATGACAAGGAGAAAACGTGAAAACAGCAGGAAAAGAATGCGGACTGGACGACACCCCCATGGTGCAGATGCGCCCTCGAGTGTCAGTGGAACAGGTGGAAGAGGGCGAGGAGCTGGCGCCCAAATTTGACGAACAGGGCCTGATTGCCTGCATCACTACAGATGCGAAGAACGGGGAGGTCCTGATGTTGGGGTACATGAATCGGGAAGCCTTGGAAAAAACCATACAGACGGGCGAGGCCCATTACTGGAGCCGGTCGCGCCAGACGCTCTGGCATAAAGGGGCGAGTAGTGGACTGGTGCAGGCAGTAGAGGAGATGCGGATCGATGACGACCAGGATGCCGTACTGCTGCGCGTGCGGGTAGCCGGTTCAGGAGCCAGTTGCCACGTAGGCTACTACTCCTGTTTTTATCGGCAGGTACCGGTAGGAGCGGCGCACCGCAAGGGCCAGAAACTGGTGTTTATTGAGTCGACTAAGACCTTTGATCCGCAGGACGTGTATGGCGATGCGCCCAATCCTACCGTGCTTTAGCCTGCCGTTTGGGTGGACGGGGCCAGACAAGAGGCTGTCCGGTTTTCCTTGGGGAGCAGGCTAACAAAGCCGGGCGTGGTCGCCCCGCTTTGTGTTTGTCGCAGTTGCCTTGTGAACGGGCTTGGCTCCACTAGGATGCTTTGGCCAGACCGCCCCATTTTTTCTGACGGTTCGCGCGCCAGAATGAGTAACTCAGTCCCAGCATCAGCAAGATGCAGGCGATGATAAAGACCATGCTGATCGGGCGCTCCAGAAAGATCATGGGGTCGCCGCGGGACAGCAGCAGGGCCCGGCGGAAGTTCTCTTCTACCATCGGCCCCAAGACAAAGCCCAGCAGCAAGGGGGCAGCTTCAAAGCGCAGGCGCATGAAGCCGTACCCCAGAATGCCAAACAGCAGCACGATGTTGACATCGAACAGGTTGTTGTTGGTGCTATAGACGCCCACGCACACAAAGAACAGGGCAGCGGGGTACAGGTACTTGAAAGGTACAGACAGCAGACGCACCCACATCCCGATCAGGGGCAGGTTCAGGATCAGCAGCAGGATGTTGCCCACCCAGAAGCTGGCAATCAGACCCCAGAACATATCGGCGTGTTCGACCACCATTTGTGGGCCGGGCTGGATGCCATGAATGATCAGTGCCCCCAGCATCAAGGCCATGACCGGATCGCCAGGAATGCCCAGGCTCAGGGTAGGAATGAAGCTGGTTTGGGTCGAGGCACTGGTGGCGGCTTCGGGCGACGCAATGCCTTCAATCGCACCCCGTCCAAAACGCTCTGGCTTCTTGGCGATTTTCTTTTCCGTGGCATAGGCAATAAAGGAGGCAATGGTCGGGCCTGTGCCGGGCAGGATTCCGAAGGCAGCGCCAATGGCCGTGCCGCGAACCAAAGCGCCCTTGGACTGCTTGATGTCGCCTTTTTCCGGGCGCAGGGAGCGGGTGGAGACTTTACCAATAGCCTTGGTATGGCCGCTATGGATCCGGTTGATGTTCTTGAGGAAGTCCGCAATACCGAACAGACCCATGGCCAGTGCCACAATCTGCAAGCCGTCCTGCAGCTCCGGAATATTGAGGTCAAAGCGCGACACACCGCTGTTTACGTCCGTCCCTACCACGCCAAAGATCAGCCCTATGACCACCATGGCCACGCCTTTGATGGCCGAGCCTTTCGCCAAGGTGGCCCCGGCCAGCAGTCCCAGCATCATCATGGAAAAATATTCGGCAGGGCCGAACTTGAAGGCCACATTGACCAGGGCTGGCGAGAACAGGATCATGGCCAAAATGCCGATCGTGGCTCCAAAAAAGGAGGACAACATCAACATGAACAGGGCTGAGCCGGCCTTGCCGTTGCGGGCCATGGGATTGCCATCCAAACAGGCCACCGCGTGTGAGGCGGTTCCGGGCAGGTTGAGCATGATGGAGGTGATGCCGCCGCCGTATTGGGAACCATAGTAAATTCCGGCCAGCATAATCAGGGCAGCCGTGGGCGTCATGGCGTAGGTCAGGGGCAGCAGGATGGAGATGGCGGCCAGTACGCCCATGCCGGGCAAAACACCGATCAGGTTCCCCATGAACACGCCAAAGACGGCCCACATCAGGTTGTCCAGTTGAAAGGCAACGCCAAAGCCGTGCATCAGGTTAGAGAGAATGTCCATGCCTAGCCCCACGTGAACAGGGGAAATTGCAGCTCCAGCCCCCAGGAGAAAATAAGCACACCCAGCAGCGTTACAAACACGGACAGCAGCAAAGCGGTGAGCCAGGAGTGCTCTTTGTCGCCCATGGCCGAGATGAACACCAGGGCGAAGGTGGCGGGAACCAGTCCGCCGTAGCGGCCCAGGATAATGAAGGCGATGATGCCACCCACAATGGCCAGCCAGCCTCGCCATTGCGGTGGGCCGTAATCTTCTTCCTGCTCCTGGTCGTGCGAGGCGGTCTCGACAAACAGGTACAGCGCGCCCAGCGCGATCATCACGATACCCAGCAGAAACGGGAAGTATCCCGGCCCCATGCGGGCCAGGCTGCCCAGGGAGTATTTCTGTCCCATCAGAACCGTCAAGACGCCCACCCCCACCATCAGCCCGACTGAGTAATATTTTTGTCTGCTCATGACCCTCCCCATTTCCGTAAAGCACGCATGATTTTTATAACTCCTGAAAAAGAGCGTTTAAAAATGAGGTTAGCTTAGCGGAGCAGAAGTTTGCTTAGGGTGACAGTTTCATTACCTTTTGGTCATGTTGGCGGTTGTGCAAAAGAGGGGGCGGGAAGCGCAATGGTAACTTTCAGGCCGGATTCTCCTTTTGAGAAAATCAGTTCGCCGCGATGTAATTCAACGATGGCCGAAACACTGCTTAATCCCAATCCAAATCCTTCGCTGTTATGATGGTAGCGGTAGAAATATTTGCTCACGTTCTCGTATTCACTTTCGGGTAAACCGGGGCCATCATCTTCAACACTAATCACAACAAGATGGCCGATTTTTCTTTCGATGCCGACGTTAACGTTTTTTCTGGCATATTTAATTGCGTTGTCCACGATATTGGCCAAGGCACTGGCTAAAAGATTGCTATCACCATTCAGGGTGACGGCATCAATTCTCTTTTTGTGCAGTCTGACCCCTTTTTCTTCCGCAATAAACTGGTACAGATCCAGAACGTCCTCCGCAATCTGCTCCAGGTTGCAGGCTTTAAAGCTTTGTCGGTGGACTCCGGCATTCAGTTCTGCAATCTGCAGCAGCTTGCCCAGCAGTACGCTCAGCTTCTCCACTTCTTCAATGGCTTCCTGTTGGGCCTGCTGGACGGGTGCCGGGACGCCGGGCAGGTTACGGGTCTCGCGCAGCTTGCCAACGATTCGGGTCAGTGGCGTGCGAATATTGTGGGCTACGGTATCGGAGATATGGCGGGCGCTTTGCATCAGGCTTTCAATCTTGTCCAGCATGCGGTTGATGTCGTGGTGGATCAGGCCAAAGATATCCTCGCTTTCGGAACTGATACGCTTGGAGATGTCGCCTGCACCTACTTGCTCCGTCAGCACACGGATGCGGCCGATGCGGTATTTCAGTTCGCTGCTAAAGACGTAGGCGCCCAGAATCACCAGCATCAAGGCGAGCATCATGGAGGTGAGGATGATGCGGCTCAGCATGGCACGCAGCTCGTTCAGGGTGCCCAGTTCGTGCCCAACTACCAGGGTTTCTCCGCCAGCCAATTTGGTGACGCGAACATTTCCTTCAGACAGGGCATCGATATGCTTGATCTGAACTTCCACCACCTGTTGCTCGGGCAGTTCGTTCAGGCCTGGAATCGCGTGGATATTGCCCACCAGTGTGTGCTTGTTCTCATCGAGCAGCAGGTAGATTTCCTGCCCCGAATCAATCCGGTCCGACAAGGTCAGTTCGATCATGCGCAAGACCTCTTCGCGTCCACCTACCTCATAGGCAATGCTCAGCCGCTGCACTGCAACGCTGATCTGGCGCAAGTGCTCGTCGCGCAAGGCACCAAAGACCTGAACGTAGAAAAAACCGATCAGAAACAAGGTGGTGAAGATGGCCAGTATGCTGTAGTTGAGCGTCAGCCGAAACGAGGTGGACTCCCAGAGCCGTTTCAGGAGCTCAATCATCGCTGCGTTTCAGCCTGATCCCGTCAACGCTAGCCTTGTCGCTGAGTACATAGCCGCGACCGCGTATCGTATGAATCAGAGGTGGAATGCCTTCCCTGTCCACTTTGCGCCGCAGGCGGCTGACCAGCACATCCACCACATTCGATTGCGGGTCGAAGTTGTAACCCCAGACCACTTCCAGCAGCATGGTGCGGGTCAGGATTTTGTGACTGTTCATCATCAGGTAGGACAGGAGTTTGATTTCGCGCGGTTGCAGCTCCAGCACGACCCCTGCGCGGGTGATTGTCTGTGTACGAATGTTCATCACCAGATCATCAATCTGCACACTTCTGATTTCTGCATTATCTGTGCTGCGGCGGATCAAGGCATGCAAGCGGGCAGCCAGCTCCTGAAAGGAAAAAGGCTTGATTAAATAATCATCCCCGCCCGCTTTTAAACCATCCACTTTGTCGTCCACTCCTGATAAAGCACTCAATACCAGAACGGGGACTTTTTTTCCTAATGATCGCAAGGTGAAAAGAATGGAAAGGCCATCTACATGATTGGGAAGCATGCGATCCAGAATAATGACGTCCCATATCTCTTTCATGGCATTTTCCAAACCGGATACGCCGTCGTGACTAGCGACAACCGAGTAGCCCAGTTCGGACAAACCATTTACCAAATAGCGGGCGTTGTCGCGGTCATCTTCGATTAATAAGCAATTCCACATATGACTTTCCATTTTTTAGAAACAGGCAATGACATCCATTTAAAAAAACGGATTGTTCGCAAGGCTTAAGGCGGATCATGAGTCAAACATGACAAAACGCTCATGTTTGGCGTCGGCGATGAAAAGAAAAAGGGATGGGCACCCGATCGCAAGCCATTCCGGATTATAGGAATAATTAGCCTGCGTATTAGAAGCGGGTAGACCGGTGCTGCAGAGGCTCAGTGTCGGTCAGGCAGTGCGGCAGGAGGCAGCCAGTGCCAATGCGCGGCGCGCGAGGCCACGTACATCAAGGCTGTGTGCCACCTCCAGCGCGTCCAGCTCGGCCTCGGTGAACCAGCGCGCGTCGAGTGCGTCATCGGCGGCTTGAGCGCTACCCGACTGCCACTGAAAGAGAACAGCGATAAGAATGAAATGTGGATAGCTTGGCGGGGTGGGGCTGGGTTCGCGGTCAAACACATCCAGGGCATCAAAGATGTGCAGGGCCTGACCCTGTACCCCAGTTTCTTCGCGCAGTTCACGATGCGCGGCGGCATGAATGGTTTCACCGGGACGGATTTTGCCGCCCGGGAATGCCCAGCGCCCAGCATCGGGCCGGTTGGCGCGGCGTATCAGTAAAATTCGGTCTTGATGAACGACGGCGGCCAGGGTGGCGGGAACCGGTCCCGTGGCAGGGGAAGCGGGATCAGCGGACAAGATAGCAACTCCAGGTCAAGGATGGCCTTCCTTGATCAAGCGGCGAGCAGATAGCGATCCGTTCCTTTGCTGGCATGACCCGGATCAAGCTCAGCCGGTCACTCTGCTTAGCAACAGGGACAGGCAGTTTTTCAGCCCGCTTCCCAGGGCCCCTCGATCATAAAGACGGTTTTTGACAGTATGACCTGGGCGAGTATACCTGCCTTTGCGTGACCCTTGCTCCCTGCGCCCTGGCCCTGACCCGCATGCCCACGACGGACTACGCATCGCTGGCAAGCTGGGCTTGAATGAGTAGATCAGCCAGTTGTTGGCGGGCAGACGTCCACCGTCCAAGCACGGTGTCCTCGCCCACGCTAGGATTCAGTACATCCTGTATGGCCTGTAGCAGACAGGTGCTTGTCATGGGATCGAGCTCAGGCAGGACGGGCAGGGCCTTATGCAGCTTGCTGGTCCAGGGGGCCTGGGATTCTGCAAGGGGGCAGGTACGCAGCAACAAGGCATACAGATGGATGGCCAGGGCGTCACCACCTGTTTCCAATAGGCAAGCGGTGGTCTTGATGAGGTCGCGTTGATCGTCAGTCAGCATATGCAGGGGCAGGGGAGAGGGACGGCAAAGTCGGTGGCAGCCACGGAACGCATGGGGCGTTCGCTTGTTGAACCCTAAAAGGTGGCTGTGGTGCTCATTGCGTAGTGGGCATGACAAATTGCGCGCCTTTGGCGATGCGTTCCGGCCAGCGCTGCATGATGGATTTTTGCCGGGTGTAAAAGCGCACCCCTTCTTCTCCATACGCATGCATATCGCCATACAGGCTCTTTTTCCAGCCGCCAAAGCCGTGCCAGGCCATTGGCACAGGCAAAGGCACATTAATTCCCACCATGCCGACTTGAATGCGGCGCGCGAACTCGCGGGCTACATGACCCTCGCGCGTAAAGCAGGCTACGCCATTGCCGAACGCGTGGGCATTGACCCGTTCTATGGCTTGCTCAAGGTTCGCCACCCGCATGCAGCCCAGTACCGGCCCGAAGATTTCCTCTTGGTAAATACGCATCTCAGGAGTCAGACCGTCGAATAAGGTGCCGCCCATCCAGAAGCCGTCCTCGCAGCCTGGTCCCGCTTCACTGCCTTGAAAGTGGCGGCCGTCGACCAGCAGTCGGGCACCTTCCTGTACGCCCAGTGCGATGTAGTGGGCAATGCGTTCGTAAGCGGCACGGCTTATGAGGGGGCCCATTTCGGCGGCCGGGTTTTCGCCATTTAGCACCTTCAAGGCTTGCGTGCGCTCGACGAGTTTGGGGATGAGCCGGTCGGCCACATCCCCCACCAATATGGCTACGCTGATGGCCATGCAGCGCTCGCCCGCCGAACCGAAGCCGGCACCGATCAGTGCGTCCACCGCCTGATTGATATCGGCATCGGGCATCACCACCATATGGTTTTTGGCACCACCCAGCGCCTGCACTCGTTTGCCATGACGAGCGCCCGCTTCGTAAATGGCGTGGGCGATCGGCGTCGAGCCTACAAAGCTGATGGCCTGCACCAGCGGGTGTTCCAGCAGCGCGTCAACCGCTTCCTTGTCGCCTTGCACCACATTGAATACCCCATCGGGCAGACCCGCCTGTTTGAACAACTGGGCGATCAAGAGCGAGGGACTGGGGTCGATCGGACTGGGTTTGAGAACAAAGGTGTTTCCGGCGGCAATGGCCAGCGGAAACATCCACATGGGCACCATGACGGGAAAGTTGAACGGGGTCACACCCGCCACGACGCCCAGAGCTTGGCGTACCGTCCAGTTATCGATATGGCTTGATACCTGTTCGGTGTAATCGCCTTTCAGCAGTTGCGGGATGCTGCAGGCGAACTCCACGATTTCAATGCCGCGAGCCACTTCACCTTGGGCATCGCTGAAGACCTTGCCATGCTCGGCGGTAATCAGGTGGGCCAACTTGTCCTTATGCTCGTTCAGCAGTTGCAAAAACTTAAACAGGATTCGGGCGCGGCGGATAGGTGGGGTGTCCGCCCAGCCGGGGAAGGCGCTTGCAGCGGCCTGAACTGCCTTATCCACCTCGGCAGCGGTGGCCAAGACGACCTGAGCGCTAACGGCGCCGGTGGCGGGATTGCAGACGTCCAGATGACGGCCGGAGGTGCCCGGCACGCGCTGGCCGTTGATGTAGTGGTCAATAAGGGCGACAGGATGAGTCATGCAGTCAGTCTCTTGGAGGGGGCGTTGTAAAGCAGCATTAGCAACTCCTAAGATAGGTGACTATAAGAATCATGTAAAATGATGAATAATGAATTTATAAATCATTAATAGTGAATAACAAGCACTACGTTCAACGCAGGCTTGCGATGAGCCGAGGCGTTACTCGTCAGGACCGTGGCTTATGCCAGTTAAACCTGGGCGATAGATGCGGTGACGCCTGACTCGTTGGCCGTCGCCTCATGACAGGGTATAAAGATTAAATAAATCATAAATAAAGATTGGTCCTATCAGGTTTTATCATTTTACTTGATGATTGATTGTGTCTATCTTAGCGGCGTGCGGACGGTGACCCGTTCCAGAGCAAGGGCCTTGGCGGGCCCGTCGCTCACTTCTTTGCAAGCCGCGCGGCATTGGCCAGCGCTCACGCGTATCGCCCGGCTTACGGTGTGTGTGCTAGGACAGGAGAGGGTCTTCAGTGCTTTTTCAAGGAGGTCGTCATGCAGTTGCGCGACAACGGACTCAGGTTCTCGCCCATTACGATTGTGCTGCACTGGCTGGTCGCAGCCTTACTGCTGTCTATCCTGGGGTTGGAGGTGGCAATGGCCCGAACCGCGGCCCAGGCCTCGTCTGCCCGACTGGAGCCGATACAGAATCTGTTGGGGCTGATGCTCTTTCTGATCTCGGCTTATCGATTCTGGGCCAGGGTGAGCTCGCCTCATCCTTTACCCTTGGGCTCGCCCACGCCGGTACAAGTGATTGTGTCCCGCTCGGTGGCCACCGCCCTGGCATTGGCGATGGTGCTGCTGCCGCTAGCCGTCTGGCTGTCCCGCGCAGCGGCCGGCGTGGGAATTGAGCTGCCCGGTGGCTTGATGCTCCCGGCTCCGATCGGCCCGAGCAAGCCGCTCAAGGCGGTGCTGGACGCTTTGTTCAACATTGGGGCGACGGCTTTTGTGGCGGGGCTTGCTCTACATCTGTTTGGCGCGTTCAGAAACCACCTTGTGCTGAAGAATCAGACCTTGCGCCGCATGTTGGGCAGACAGGTGGAGTTGTGAATCATGGGTGATACAAAACAGACTTTTGCAGGCAATGTCATCACAGACATGTGCGGGGTAGCGTATCCGATTGTTCTGGCGGGCATGGCCGCGATTTCGGGGCCTAAACTGGTGGCCGCGGTAGCAAATGCGGGCGGGGTGGGAGTGTTGGGAGGCTTGCGTCTGGCTCCCAAGGTGCTGCGCGAGTGGCTGCGGGAAACCAGAGGTCTGACCGACAGACCGTTTGGTGTCAATATCGTGCCCCAGTTTGGTGGACCGGCTGTGTTTGAGGCCCAGTTTCAGGTGATTCTTCAGGAGCGGCCCCGACTATTGTCCTTGTTTTATGCCGAGGATGCTGGTGCTGACCTGATTGCCCGCGCCAAAGATGCGGGCATGATCGTCATGGTGCAAACCGGCACGGTGGCTCTAGCCCGTCAAGCGATTGCACAGGGAGCCGATATTGTGGTTGCCCAGGGCAGTGAGAGTGGAGGGCATTTGAATCGTGGCACGGTGGGCTTGATGTCCTTGCTGCCTGCGATTATCGACGTTGCACACGGTTGTCCCGTTCTGGCGGCGGGCGGCATCACGACAAGTCAGGATGTGCGGGCTGCCATGAGCCTGGGCGCGTCGGGGGTGCTGGCAGGTACTGCTTTTTTGGCCAGCGAGGAATCCAATGCGCACCCACTCTACAAACACAGAATTCTGGAGGCAGGTACGGACGATACGGAGTATCGCACTGGTTACTCCTTTGGCTGGCCCTATGGGACGCCGCATCGGGTGATACCCAACCGGGACAGGTGGAATCTGTTGCGTCTGATCGGGGGCGGTGCCAGGGCGATTGATCAGGACAGCGTGGCCAGGAAACTGTCTTTGTATGCCGGTCAGGGGGTGGGCAAAATCCATCGTATTATGCCGGCTGCAGAGCGCGTGGCGGAACTGGCACGGGGCCTGTCCTGAGGCTTTACGGGCAGATGGTTGTGGGAAGGCTGCGCAAGCTCAGCCTTGGGACTGGTGGGGCTGATCGAGGCGTTCGGCCTGGTTTTGCATTGATTTGGGTAATTGGGCGAACTGTGTGTGCGCCAGGGCGAGAAAACTGCGTAGAGCCGAGCTGGGTAGGGTATCCGAACGACGGATGAACACGGTTTTCACCCGGGCTACCTGCGGCGGCAGCTCATGACATTGGATAGGCAGGTGCATGCTGCGGGTTTGGGCAATCGCCTTCGGTAGTAAGCTGATGCCCATGCCCGAGGCCACGCAGGACAGAATGCCGTCCAGGGTGCCCATTTCCATGATCTGATCGGGGACCAGGCCCGCTTGATGGAGCCAGTGTTCCAGCGTAGAGCGGTAAAAGCACCCGGTCCTAAAGACCAGCACGGTTTGCTGGGTGATCTGTTCGATGAGCTCAGAGAGGGAGGGGATGGCCTTGCTGCTGAGCAGAACCAGTTCCTCTTCAAAGACTTCTTCTTGTGACAAGGCAGGATTGTGATGGAGTCCGCCTACAAAGGCGCCGTCCAATTGGTGACTTTCAATCGCTTTGATGAGTTCGGCCGTGGTGCCGGTTTGCAAGGACAGTTGAACCTGGGGATAGTGTTCGCGGTACTGAATCAGTAATGGCGGCAAGCGTATGGCAGCTGTAGTTTCCATGGAGCCCAGGCGTAGCAGGCCGCGTGGCGTGCCCGTGTCCTGCAAGGCGGCGCGGCTTTCATTGGTCAGTTGCAAGATCCGCTGGGCGTACGTTAGAAAAGTACGCCCCGCCGCTGTCAGTACCACCCCGCTTTTCTGGCGTATGAACAGTTGCTGCCCCAGCTCGGCCTCCAGCTCCTTGACCCGCATGGTGACATTGGACTGCACAGTATGTACTTTCTGGGCGGCAGCGGTAAAGCTGCCCTGTTCGGCCACAGCACAAAAAATCTGTAACTGGCGCATTTCCATACCGACTTCTCCATCATTAAAAATGATGCCTGGTTTTTTGTTTCATCACTTTATGGTATCCATGCGCGACCGTAAAGAGGTCCTTCAACGCGGATTGCGGTCAGGGAGAGACTTGATGGTACCAAGTACACAGCAATCAGGTACGCGATATTCTGCCCGATCATCCCAATAAGATACAGGTTGCGAGCCCCGCGAGCGTAGGGCTGGCCAGACGGGGTCATACTGGGTCAGTTCCCTAGCTGTGATGAACAAGCTCAGTCTGCCCTAAGCGCTAGGGTGGCGGCCTTGGCCGCCCTCAAGATACTGGATTTGCTGGCGCGAAGGGCAGTGCGAGATTCTTGGCTATGTGCGTTTGTGCAGTCCCGCTGGAAATGGCACATGGGCGGAGCGCGGTTCAGTGCGTCTGCAGATTCAACGTGCCGTCCAGATTGATGCGTTCAAAGTCAGAGACCAATACCTGAATGCGAATATTCCAACTGGCCAGATGAGGCAGTTCAATCGGGTTGACCAGCCACTGGCCCTGCAAGGTAGGGGCAGCCGGAAAAGTAATGGAGGCGATACCGGCCTGCGGGTTGCTGAACGTCACCTCGACCTCTTGGGCTTGAAGGGGGATGAAACCGGGCTGGTGCAAGGTGATGGTCAGGGTGGGTCGGGAGGTAGCCGTGGCTGGGAGATACACCAGATCCGCCATGCCTGTTTCGGTTCGGATATGACTGGCAATGCCGGGCGCGACCCACTGGGCCAGGGACCGGGGAGGTGGGGTAAAACGCCACAAGGCGACGACGGCCAGGATCAGCACGGCCAGCGCGTATTCCAGACGGATCACTCTTTGCAGGGCGTAGCGCGCTCCTTCGCGCTTTTGCATCACGGCCGGGCTCAAGCGATAGCGGTTGTATGCACCCAGGGCCAGCAAAAACGCGACCAGAACCAGCTTGGCGATCAGGACCTGACCATATCGGCTTTCCCAGAGCGAGGCGAGCTGATCGAATTGCACGTAGATCAAGGCCACGCCGCTTAGGGTCAGCACCAGCAAGATGCGGGGAATCCAGTGCGAGAACCACCTTAACAGGTGGGGCGGTTTGTCGTGCCTGAGCGCACAGACCAGCGGCAGGAAGGAGCCCACCCACAGTGTCAGTGCCACTCCATGGAGCCAGACGCTGGGCCGCGAGAGCCAAGTGGGACTGGCTGTACTGGCATGGCCGCTGGAAGCCAGCGAGGCTCCCAATAGAACGAGGGCCGCGACGGCCAGCCATGGCTGGGCAGTGGTCCAGACTGCTTTCCAGGAAAGGGCCGCACCAATCAGAGCCATCCAGCCCAGCAGCACTGCCAGGCCCATGGAGCTGGATACACCGGCTGTCCAGGGCTGGGGCTGTAACAGTGCAGAGAGCGGCAAATCCAGGGCATCGATACCCACCAGGCCCAGAGTCAGCAACAAGGCAGTGGCGCCCACGGCGAACAGAACGGGAAGCCAGTGTCGATGACGGGCAAATGCCCCCTGGGGCGTCGGGCTCAGCGTTTGGTAGACCAGCCCTCCTATCCCTGTGAACAGACTCACATAAGCCACGAATCGGGCCAGCCAGATCAGACCATTTCGCAGGGGATGGCTGTGGGGTGTGGACGTCAGATTGGTGCCTGGTGTGCCAATGGAAAACGTCAGGATTCCGCCAACGGGGTGGCCGTCGGCGGAAATCACCCGCCAGCTCAGGCCGTAGTTGCCTTTGGCCGACAAGGTTGGCAAGGCCAGCTCCAGTCTCTGTTCGTGTGTGACGACGTTCGTGAGCGTCTCGACGGTGCCGTCAGGGCGAATTAATTTGAGCAGCAAGGGTGCCACGGGCTCATTGAAGCGCAAACTGGCGGTTTGCGGGGCCTGCATCAGAATCGTGCCGCTGGCGGGTTTGCTATCCACCAGGGCTGCATGAGCATGCAGTACGGGCGACCAGACCAACAGCAAGAGCAGCACCATCAGCCCTGAGACCAAGGCAAGCCCGCCTGCACGCCCTTGCTGAGTTTGCGTTTGCATAAAATTCTCCTTCAGGCGGATGCGCCCGATCCGTTCGCATCCGCTACCTGGGCTTACGGTTTGGGCAATAGCTGCAATGCCGGCGCGGGGGCGTCCGAATGATCTTTTGTCGGTCGTGAACCGGACTCAGTCTGATCGATCCAGCGCTCCAGTCCTTGCTCACATTCCTGAACGACCGGGAAATGGAGCGTGCTGTTGGGTTGGAGTTCGTCGCTCAAATAGCTGATGAAGACAAATTCGTCGTAATGATCGTCTGGCAATGGGCCACCAGCCCAAATCACTTCCTGGACCCCCGAGCTGACTTTGGCGCCCCAACGGGTGTAGCTTTGCGTGTAATCACCCTTCACGGTTTCCAGTGTCCAACCGGCCTTGGGCTGGGGTTTGACGCCCACTACACCGTCGGGAACACGGACACGGATTTTGGTGGTGGCAGAGCCTTTGCAGCCATGCGGAACCGTCAGAATGGCCTTATAGCTGCTGCCCACGGGGGCTTGCTCGGTGAGCAGTGAAATGTGGGCAACAGCGCCCGAAGCGAACAGCATCGCTGCCATGCCCGCAATGGCACGGGAAGACGTGGAAAAAATCGACATTAAAAACCTCGGCTGGATAGAAAAGTGCAAACCGTCACGGAACGGGGAAACCATCGGCGAGGCTAAAAGGGTGGGGCGCGTGAGCCTAAGGGCGGGCCTTGTGCCAGTAACGGCGACCAGGCCCGATGCGTATCGTCCAGCAACACGGCCCGATACCGAATCAGATTATGTAGAGCCGGTGCATCCAGGGCAGGCAGTAAAGCGGCAGAAACCGCCATGCCAAAGGGGCAGTCCTGCTCAGGGTGAGGCGTGTCGGGGTCTGCCTGGCCCTCTTGGTCGAACAGATCAATCCAGAGCGTAGGGGTGGAATGGCTTGCCGTACAAAAGGTAATGGCAAAGCCCTTGCTGTGGGACGGACTGGCAGGCATATAGCCGGCCGGGATAAAGGCGCGACCCACGTAAGCCAGCACAGCCAGGCAAAACAGAATTTGCCAGACTCCGAGCTTGCGACAAACGAGACGAGGACCCAGGGCGCGCATGGGCAAAAGTATATTATAAAATACACAGCGGCCTGATGAGGTCTGTGTCAGCTATAAGGCACCAAATTTCAACGTGTCCTCACGGGGCTGCTTGATGAGGGGCAGGGTTCGCGGCCAGGATACCTGAGTCTGTAGAGCATCCTGGTGTGTGGGCGAGGGGCCTGATACGGCATCGCGGTAGGAAATGTCCGCAACACGCACTCCCCGTCCCGCAGGGCGGGGAGGGGTTTACGCTTGAGAGGGCAGCAGCTCGTTACGGCGTTCGATAATGCGCGAGATCAGGCCATATTCAATGGCTTCCTCGGCACTCATCCATTTGTCACGTTCGATATCGTCACGTACACGCTCGATAGGCTGGCCGGTTTCACGGGCAATCACTTGAGCGATACGTTCGCGCGCTTTCATGATTTCTTGCGCTTGAATGGCCATATCGCTGGCCTGACCGCCGGCGCCACCACTGGGCTGGTGAATCAGAAAACGGGTTTGGGGCAGGCAAACACGACGCTCGCGAGCCGCACCGAGGAACAGGTGGGTAGCGGCACTGCCGACCCAACCCGTCCCGACCATGGTGACAGGCGAGGAAATAAAACGCACTACATCATGGATGGCATCGCCCGATTCCAGATGGCCGCCGGGCGAGGACACGATCATGGTGATAGGGGCGGTGGACTCCGCATCCAGAGCCAGCAGCTTGCGCACGGTTTCCGAGGCGAGTTTGTCCGTGATGGTGCCAAAGACCAGCACTGTGCGGGCGCGGAAGGCTTTTTCTTCCAGGAAAGCGCTGTGTTGAGAGTTGCTGTCAGAGCTGGTTTCTTTTTCTTGGCCAAACATGGGAAAGACTCCAAGGGGTAAGTGGTCTGTCTGCTAAGGAAAATCGATTGCTCGACTATATCCCGGCTGATGGTCTGCGGGTTTTTTGCGCGGCGCTTTGTGTGGTTTTTGGTATCGGGCCACAGGGGACACCATTGCGCTTGGCATAAGCGACCCGCAAGCAGCGCGGTGTGCCTTGCAAAGCAGTTCATGGTCGCATGCTTGTGGGCGTCTTGATCGCAAGAACAAGCCCTGATTATTCTTCCTTTCCGATTCGCTTGACGGCTAAGACCGCTGGGCACGCCATGGCTTGGCGATGAGCCCTTGCATCAAATTGTGGAGGGGTGATGGCAAAGCCTTTCTGTTGCACGTGGGGCGAGGCTTGCCGTTCAAAAACGATATCGTTCCGCTCACTTCTCAGTGCTCACCTGAAGGGCGAAAAGAGGGGATGCGATAAGTCCAACGGAACTTTGGTTTAAAACCGCTTTTCCATCTTCAGCGCGACTTCGGTTTGCTTGTATTTGAAAGCCCAGTCGATGTTGCTGTTGTTGAAGGTGTGCTTCAGATACAGATTGGGCGTAATGCCTTGGAACGCAAAGCGTGGCATGCCCACGTTCAGGATATAAATCTGCTGGCGGTCCTTGCGCAGCCCACCCAGGAACAAGTCTTGGGCATCGTGACGGGTCTGCCGGTACAGTGCCGTGGCGTTGATGTTAAAGCCTGCATCAAAGGCCCTGTAAATTCCCAGGTTCGCCATATAGCTGCGGCTTTGCGCGGTTTGCTGAGACTGCAGATTGCGGGTGTAATTCAGGCCCCCGTAGACTACGGTTTTGGCGTCAATCAGATACGAGCCGTACAAGCCTATCTGGTTCTCTTTGACGCCTTCAAAGTACTGCCGTAAATCGCCTTTGTAGGACAGGCTCTTATGCTGGGCATTCACGCCTACTTGCAGCCTGTCGCTAAGATTGTGCTTCCAGTCCACGCGCCCGCCCCAGGACTGATAGCTGGTGCGACGGTTGGTGTAATTGTTCTCGAACAAGGGCGTAATCGACAGATCGTTTTTAGCGTCCTGATAGTTGTAGCCCGCGTAAATAATGCTGGTGTTGTCGCTGTAATAAATATTCTTGGGCTCGGCTTCCTTGTGCTTGTCGTAGAGATTGCCGTAGCTCAGGCCGCGCAGTAGTAGGTTGTGGTTGCCGCTTAGCTGGAAACGCCGGTTCAAGGTCAGGTCGTAGACCATGGCGGTGGATTTGACCGGGTCCGGCATCTTGCGCACCGACGGAAAGCACCCAAAGAAATAGCAGGTAAAGAAGGTGTCTTGCTGGCCGTTTTCTTTGTTGATATTGCTGTTGTAGCCCAAGCCAATCGAGGCGGAACCGTGCCAGGCATTGCGGTCCTGCAAGGCACCCTGGAAGCCTTCAATTACGGGCCGTACTTCATCAGGAATACCGGCAGAGGAAATCTGGCTGAACAGCTCCTTGGCTTCGCTGGATTGATAGTCCTCGAACAGTACTCGGGCCAGCTCCAGTTTGGCGCGCATCATATTGGGATCGCTTTCCTGAGCCTGGCGCAGCTTGCTGATCGCCAGGCTGTGATTATCCTTGCTACGGGCCACCATCCCTTGAGCCATCAGCACTAGGGCAGGGTTGTGGCCGGGCAGCTCCTGATACTTTTCTACAAACTGATCCACCTTGGCCCACTGCTGCAGATTGATGGCGACATAAATGGCTGGCTCCAGATCGGTCAGTGTGGCATCGACGCTATAGGTTGTGCCGTTGATGGTGATCAGGGCCGATGGGTCCACATCGGGCGGGGTTTCTTCCACTAAATGGGAGCGCTCGCGTTCGTTCAGATTGCGGTCGATTTGATTCAGAAGCCGGCGCGTATCGTCGTCGTTGGCTTGCACCGCGCTGGATGCCATGGCCAGCAGCAGGCACAAAAGGGGAAGGGCTCGCCCATGCATGAATGAAAACCTTGCAAGAAAAAGGGGAGATATGGACGCAGGGTCCGGAGAGAAAGGGGATCGAGCCTGTCGATCCCCCTTTTCTTATGACAACACTAGCGTGTTGTCAGAGGCGGATTACTGTTTTGCACCGCCGAAGGCCATGTCGTTGGCACCGTTGGCAGGGTTGTAGTAGATGCCTGCCAAGGCGTCAGCGGCTGCGCCGTAGAACTGGCCTTTGATTTCCGCCGAGTTGGTGAAGGTTTTATCGAAGGTGCCATTGGAGTGAATAGTGGTACCCGTGAAAGTGATACCTCCAAGGCTACCAGCCAGCGTGCCGCTGCCGCCGCCGTAATTTGCGGTCAACGTGCTGCTGAAGACACCGCCGTTGGTAGCAGGGTCAAACTTGCGTACACCCACTACATTGTATTTCACGTCGACCAGGTTAGGCATGGCCGTAGTTGGGTTTTCACCTGTGTAGAACACGGTGCGATCAGCATGGTTCATATTCAGATCGGTGCTGCTACCTTGGCTTGGGTTGGCTACACGTGGAGCCCACTCACCAAAATACACTTCTTGCCCCGGAACCTTGGCAACGACTTCACCACCAAAGTGCGGGTAATTCTCCAAGGGGGTGTTCATTTGGCGGTAGGCGTAGATTTGGGTACCAGCACCTACACCGCTGCTAATCGTGTGGCGCCAAGTCTCGGAGATTTTGGTGCCAACGGGCATTTCAATGTAGCCATGTCCGTCTACATTACCCAGAACGGTGTTCGTTTGCCAAATGGGACCGCTTTTAAAGCTCACCACACCCGATTGTTTGGTGGCGTCATATGGGTCAGTACCTGGCATGGAGATACCAGCTTCGCCTTGAGCCATCATTGTGGACGGCTTATCCGCCACTACAAATGCTTTCGAGGAGCCACCAGCTACCGGGGCAGCGAAGCTGCTGGCGGAGGCCAGCAGGAAAGCCGAAACAATAGCCAGTTTTTGTACATTCAGACTTGCTTTCATTACGAACTCCATTAAGTGAAGAAAAAGGGCGTTTTTACGAAAACGACCAAAAAAACCGATTAACTTAAAAACGTGCCGTCATACCGACGCGCACTGTTCGTCCAGGGGCCGGAAGAGAGGTGCGGGCCATGGGGTCCAGGTAGTACTGATTGGTTAGATTGCTGATCGCCACGTCCACATTCAGGTTCTTCTGCACCTGATAGCTGGCGTAGGCATCAAAGACCAGAATGGGGTTCCAGTAGTTCGCTCTGTTCAATCCCCAGCCAAGGCCAAAATGGGCTTCATCTTTGTTTTTTGCGGCGCTGTGATACACCGCACGTGCGCCAAGCAATAGTTTCTTTTCCAGCAAGCGTGCACCGACATCCAGGTTCAAGGAGTACTGCGGTTGCAGACTGGTTCTGGCAAAGGTGCGAGGGAAGCCTCCATCAACGCAGGCAGGAATGGTGTCGCTTCCTGCGGCTCCGGGGATGGGCATAAACGTCTGGGCGTAGTCGGCGTCGCAGAGCTGTTGCTTCAAGCGGTATGTGCCGCCAAAGTTCGCAAAGTATTTACCGCTATCCACGCGAGCTTGCAGTTCAATACCGGACATCTTTTTCTCGTCAAACTGCACGGTATTGAAGTCCCAGTCCCGGTCTATATAGTCTTTGATTCGGTTGTTGAAGTAATTGATCTTGACGTCTGCATATTCCAGGCTTGGGAAGTAGCTGCTCAGATTGTGGACATAGCCGATTTCCCAGTTGTAGGCATGCTCAGGACGATTCGCTGCTCCGGTCGAGCGTTTGCTGCCGCCAGCCAAGGCCATGGAGGACTCGAACAGGCTTGGAAAGCGTACAAATTCGTTGTACCGGGCATAAAGACGAATATCGTCTGTAACGAAGGCTGTTAGTCCGATGTGAGGAACCCAAGCATGGTCTTTTTGTTTTTTAGGCTCTTCCCATTTATTGGGTATTTCAGATTCGTCTTGATATACCGGCTTGCGATTGCTAGGTGAAGCAATATATTTATCGACAGGACCTGCCTGGCCTTGAGCGTCTGTAACTTGTTCTGTGACGTCGATCGCGCCATTGGTAAATGGGTTGTTGGCAGTAAAGCCTTTGTGCGTTGTTCCAGAGGGGACGTAGATATCTTCATTGGTGTAGCGATACCCGTTGATCTTTCCGCGTTGAAGCTGGTCACTCATGAACTCTTCTGGAGGCATCAGCGGGCCGTCAACCATGCTTGGGTCGAAGTCGTACATCGTTTGCCACTCTTCTTTGTATTGTTCATACAAAGGAGTCAGGTTTTGAATGATCTTGTTCTCAACCAAGGTGGCTTCCTGATCAGTCATCAGACGCTGAACTTGATAGTTGTAGCCTTTCAGGGCAGGCTGAATAGCCCAGTCCTTATGCTGCTGACCACGCATTTCGGCCAGTTTGTCGTCGTACGACCAGTAGTCGCTATAGCGTGCGCCAGCATTCACCTGAAGCCAGTCCACAGGCCGCCAGTCGAAGTTAAAACCAAAATTCCATTGCTGGCGGGTGCCTGAACGAGGCCCCATATGGTTCACACCCCAGGTCAGTTCGTTCAGGTTCTCGAGCTTCTCCGAAGCGTCGTGCTGCTTGAGTTTTTCTCGTGTGAAATCAGCCGATAAGCTCAGATCCAGAGTTGGATGCAAAGTCATGGCGTTGCTAAGGTTCAGCCCACTACGCCTATGGTCGGTAATTTGCAAAGCTCTGGGGATGATGTTGAAACGCCCATCTGTATTGGGCAGCTTTTCTGGAGCGGTAGGAGGTACCCAAGCGCATTCAGAACCATTTGTGCCCAGGACATGGCAATTTGTGTAGTTGTCCCAGTCCCCATCGCGTCCGTAATTAAGACCTTGGCCTTGAATCCCATAAATGATGTCGCCATTCTGATGACGCTCACTATCGCTTTGGGTAATCCAGGCTCCGGCCTTCAAGTTGATGAAACGGTTGCCCTCGGGATTCCAGGAGTAGTTCAGGTTCCAGGTGTCTTGTTTGACCTTGCTATAGGGGTTTTCGGTTTGGAGAAGCTTTTTTTCACCCTGGCCATCCAGGGCGTGGATGGCCCAGACCACGTTCCAGGGCACGTTCTCGCCAAAGGTATGGTTGCTGCGCATATAGCTCATATCAATGGCTTGATCGTGAGGCAGGCGCAACGTGCCTTTCAGTAGCGTGGTTTCCAGTTCGCTGGATGTGTTCAGAACTTCTTCACCAGGACGGTAGTACTTGGCGATGTAACTTACTCTGGGGAAGGAATACGACGGGTTGTAGTCGCTATTTGCGTCCTCTCGCCAGGTGTCGTTCTCGTACTTGTTGCTACCTTTTTTACCGCTGTAATAGTTGCCGCGACTGCGGTAGCTGTATGCGGCGAGCAGGTCAAAATTTTCTTGCTGTGTGGCGATGGCCAGGCGATAGGAGTGGTCTTCAAAATTGAAGTTCTTGCCGCTATTTCCGACTTTCGGCATACGGTCTGGCGAGATGTTGTCAGGTAGAACAACACCATTCGTGCCACCTTTATGAAAGGTTGCTCCCGGAATATCGCGATAGTCCTTTCCGAAAATCCCAAAAGCCCGTTCATTCGGCTTGGTCGAATTCGTCGCCGTCTCCGCCTTCAGCTCGATCCCGAAGGTCTCGCCCGGTTTGACAATATCTTCAACCTGCAGCGTGCGGATCTGCACCGATCCGCCAATCCCGCTAGCTCCCGACGTTGCCGACACGCCTTTTTCCACCAGAATGCTGCTGATCATATTGGGATCAACATAGTTGCGGTTGGCGACCCCGGCCGGTCCCAGCCAGACTGATGTTGCCTGTTCTGTTCCGTCAATCGTCAGGGGAATACGGCCTTCACCCTGAATACCGCGAATGTTCGGGTCCAGCGCGCCGCTATTGCGCGAGTCCCCCGCATACACCCCGTTCAGGCCCTTGAACAAATCCCCCACGGAGCTGCCCTTGTACAGCTCGATCTCTTCCTTGCCGGCGTACACATTGGAGACGTCTTTCTCGAATACATCGGTTTTACCCGCCTCATCGCGGGTTTCACGTACGACGGTAATAGTGTCCAGACGAGTGGCTCTGTCCGTGTCTTCCTGGCTCTCGTCCTGACGGGAGGAGGGTGGGGCGCTGCCCACGCTTTGGGCCTGTGTCTGCCCGGCCCAGGAGGCCAGAATCAAGGCATACACCAGCGGCTTGAGCGCGTGTTTTTTTGTGTAGGGTGAAAGGGTAGCGGACATAAAACGAACCAGGGCTCCGTGCGAAAAATAACAATCTGTCGTGGGGAAGTACTTCCCGTTTGCTGGCCAGGCTCACCCCTTGTCTCAAAAGGTGAGGAAAGGCACGGGGATATTATTCACGTTAATGAGAATAATTATCACTTAGATTGGTATGCAGGACGGAGCAATTCCTATGCAGGACCGGAAATCCGCGGCAACTGCAGGAATTTGTCAAAGCAGGAGGAGAACTTTTCAGGGAGAGGGCCGCAGGGGGGCGGCCCGAAAGAAGGGCGGGCCTCTATGGGTGCAGAGGCCGAAAACAGCGGAAATACAAAGGTTTAGGCGCGCTTGTTGCCAAAAATGGATTTGGGTGAGCGGCCAAAGTAGCGCGTAAAGGCGACGGAAAAATTATTGGGGTATTTGTAGCCGACTTGCCAGGCGGCCTGGGCCACTTGTTGGCCGGACTCCAGCAAGGTATAGGCTTTGCGCATACGCAGTTCAAGCAGCAGGCCGATAGGCGTGTTGTCGTACAGATAACGAAAACCTTCTTTAAGTTTGTGCTCGTTAATGCCTACCGTCGTGGCCAGATACTCCACCGTGATTTGCTGGTCCAGTTGCGAGCTGAGCAAATCGCGTGCTCGCTCGACCCGTTGAATATCATCCACCGACAGCGGGGCGCTGTTGGGGGCGTCGGGTGGGGCCAGGCGGTTGAACTGCTCGGCCAGCAAGCTGAGTGCATGGATTTGCAGATTCAGCCTGTGGTGATGAATGGGCTGCTCCGGGGTGCACGGCTGCATATAGCGTGCCAGTGCCGCCGCATGGGCCATGGTGGCCTGGCTGCTGGCATGAAAGGACAGACGGTGCAGTCCCACGCAATCCATCAACTGGGTGGCGCGTTCCGGGCCCACGTATTTGTTCAAGGCCGCCTCGCTGATGACCAGCCGTAATTGCGATACGGACTGGTCCTCTTGATAGTGGCGTTCCCCCCGCAGGGATCGAAAAGCCGTCACCGTGGTATGGCCTGCCTTGAACAGCAGATCTGAGCTCTCCCGACCCTGATAGGCCGACTGTCCTTGCAGACCCACCGTCACCACAATGACACGGCCCGCGTGCGGGCCGTTGCTCTCTTCAACCAGCGATCGGCTGGGGTGATAGTGCAAGCGGCCCAACAAGAACCCTTGTTCCAGTTCCACGCATTCGGAATAGCAGTGGCCCAGTTCTTCGGGTAGTTGCAGCCGGACTCGGCCATCGCTCAGAGCGCGGCATGACCTGGGTTCATCCGTGGTTAAGCGATAGCCAAATTTGCGCGTGTTCATCATTTCTCCTGCTAAAAGCGCCTCGCATATGAATTGCTCCGTTCAGCATAGATCTTAATGCAAATAATTCTCATTAAATATATATCATTTCTAGCTGTGATGGCAGAGGGAAGGGCCATTGTGAAATTCACGGAGGTAAAAAACAGTGCTGGATCGATCGCTAGGAGAAGTCGTTTTGTCGGAGCAATTGCTGGAGTCGCATGCTCTGCAAGCCTGTTGGGACGCGCAATTGGCGGGTTTAAGTGCAGATGCCTTGAATCTGGCTTTGGGGTATGGCGTGTTTGCGCATCTGGATCAGTTTATCGCTGCGGAGGAACTTGCGCTTGTGCTCAAGTGGGACGCCGACAACACCGCCTACCTGCTGGAGTTGCTGTGGAGTCTGGAGCTGCTGGAGTGTCAGTGGACCTGTCCGCGACGCTATCGCAGCCTGCCGCAAACGGCGCGTTATCTGAATCCGGGTTCGGCGCAATATTGTGGCGATGCCTTGCTGTTTCGGCATGGCGTCTTGCGTCAGGTGGGCAATCAGCTCGATGAGCTGCTGCGTAATGGCAAATCGCCTCCAGCGGATCCGGCATTGATTCAGCAAGGCTGGGCAGCGGCGGCACGTTCACAAATTGCCCAGGAACAAACGGCGGTGACGGCCGAGGTGGCCTGTGAAATTTTTGGAGCCGTGCCGGAGTTCTGGCAGGCGCAACGTCTGCTGGATTTGGGTGGTGGGCCAGGACTGGTAGCCATCGCCTTGGCGCAACAGCAGCAGGACTTGAATGCCGTGGTGTTCGACTACGAAGCGGCGGCGGTTGTTGCCCAGCAAAAAATTCTTGGTGCCGGTCTGGAAGCGCGTGTCAGCACCTTGGCCGGTGATCTGCTGGTGGACGATTTCGGGGCGGATTATGACCTGATCTGGTGCTCTTCCGTGCTGCATTTTGTACCGGATATTCCTGCTTTGCTGGCCCGTCTGTATCGCGCGCTGCGCCCCGGTGGGGTGCTGGTGTGCTGTCACGCCGAAGTGCATACCGAGGTCAGCAAGGCCAAACGGATTTTGCACTACTACCTGCATATGCGCATGCAAGGCCGCCATGTGCTGCCGGAAGGGCAGTTGGCCCAGTTGCTGGAACAAGCCGGATTTGATGATGTTCAGCAGTTTGATGAGGTGCGCTTTCCGGTTGCGCCCGTCACTGCATTGATTGCGCGCAAGGCGTGCAAAGGGTGATGAGAATGAAGACGTGGAAAGCATGGGGGGCGCAACTGCTGTTTGGCTGGATGAATCTGGTGCTGGCCGTCCCCAGTATTTACCTGATGCTGGGTATGCCCCTGGTGATGCGACAGCATGGCTGGTCCGGCACCGAGATAGGCTTGTTCCAGCTGGCGGCCTTGCCCGCCATTTTCAAGCTGGTGCTGGCCATGCCGGTGCAGCGTGTCCGCCTGGGTGGCGGACATTTTGTGCATTGGCTGTGGTTGATGGCGGTCTTGTTGTTGGCTTTGTATGTAGGCATAGGCCGCGAGAATCTGATTGATCAGCGAACCCTGCTGTTTGCCCTGACCTTTGCCATCAGCATTGTGGCGACCTGGATGGACATCCCCTTGAATGCCTTGGCGGTGCAATACCTGCCGCGTGACGAGCAGTTGCGTGCAGGCAGTATTCGTTCTGCCGCCTTGTTTCTGGGCGCGATCGTCGGGGCGGGGGTGATGGTGCTGGTGCAGGCCCGTTGGGGTTGGCAGGCACCGTTTGCCTTGATGGGCCTGGGGCTGGTGATTGGTTGTTTGCCCTTTGTCTTTTTGCGTTCCAAAGCCGGTTTGCAAGCGGCTGAGACCGAGCAGGCACCACCCGGTTTCGTCGCCGATTGGGTCAGCTTCTTCGGGCAGGAAGGGGCCAAGCAGTGGACCAGCTTGCTACTGACCAGTTTTCCCTTTATTGGCGCTGTCTGGTTTTACCTGAAACCCTTGATGCTGGACCAGGGCATGCCTTTGGAAGAGGTGGCCTGGACGGTCGGGATTGCCGGTGGCATTACCGGTGCCGTGTTCAGCCTGATTGGCGGACGTTTGGCCTCATTTCTGGGTGCCGCGCGTGCCATTCCGATTTATCTGCTGGCGGCCTTGCTGTCCCTGATTCTGTTGATGGTTTCCGTCTGGGCCAAGCTGGGGCCGGTGTGGCTGATCAGCAGCGCCCTGTTGATTGCGGCCAGCATGGGGGCTGTGTCGGCATTGCTTTTTGGGCTGACCATGTTCTTTACCCGTAGACAGCGCAATGCATCGGACTACGGTTTGCAGTCGACCATCTTCACCTTGGCCCGTATGGCCGTTCCCATTGTCGCCGGCATCGTGCTGGACCGTTTCGGTCAGCTTGTCATGCTGGGCGTGCTCACCTTGGGTGTTCTGTTCGCCTTTGTACTGGCTTGGCGCGTTCGCCACAGCGTCGGTGCCAGCACCGAAGTTTTGCTGCGTAGCCAGTAAGTCAGGGTCTGAAAACGCCAGCGTGTGCAGGTTGCGCTGGCGTTCATCGTTTTTGCTCCGTTTCGCATAGAAATTAGAACCCAAAGGCTATTGTGTCATTTTCGGTCATATTTGAGAATAAGTCTTGTTCGTATTCATATGTATTTAACCAGGAGTCATTATGACCTTGCCCCCATTAGTTGAGCCCGGTGAGCCTTTGAGCCGCGAAGAGCTTAACCGTTATAGCCGTCACCTCTTGATTCCCAATGTGGGCATGGAAGGCCAGCGCCGCATCAAAAATGCCAAAGTGCTGGTTATCGGGGCAGGGGGGCTGGGTTCGCCCACCTTGCTGTACTTGGCCGCAGCCGGGGTGGGCACACTGGGCATCATCGACTTTGACCGGGTGGATGAATCCAATTTGCAGCGCCAGATCATTCACACCGTAGACAGCATTGACGAGCTGAAAGTGGAAAGCGCCAAGCGTGCGATTCACAAGCTCAACCCCCATATCAAGGTAGAAACGTATACCGACAGATTGGAACCTGACATGGCGGTCGAGCTGTTCTCGCGCTACGACCTGATTCTGGACGGCACTGACAACTTTGCGACCCGCTATCTGGTCAATGATGCGTGCATGCTGGCCGATAAACCCTATGTCTGGGGTTCGATCTTCCGCTTTGAAGGCCAGGTCTCGGTGTTCTGGGAAAACGCGCCCGGTGGCATAGGTTTGAACTACCGCGACCTGTACCCCGAGCCCCCACCGCCCGAGCTGGCTCCGTCTTGCGCGCAGGGCGGTGTGTTCGGTGTCTTGTGCGCCTCGATTGCCTCCATCATGTCCACCGAAGCCATCAAGCTGATTACCGGCATTGGCGATCCTTTGATCGGCCGCCTGATCGCTTATGACGCACTGGATATGTGCTACCGCGAACTGCCCATCCGCCGCCTGCCCAATCGCAAGCCCGTGACCGAGCTGGGCGATTACCAAACCTTCTGCGGCCTGAATCCACCGGCTGATGCCATGGCCATCCCCGTGCCTGTCATGACTGTGCTGGAGCTGAAAGAACGGCTGGACCAAGAGCAGGCCCCTGTCCTGGTGGACGTGCGCGATCCCAATGAATGGGAAATCGTGAATATTCCTGGCGCGATTCTGATGCCCAAATCGCCCACCGTCGCCGCCGAGATTCTGGCTGCCTTTGGTCCGAATGCGGATCTGGTGATTTCGTGCCGCTCCGGTGCGCGTTCCAGGACCGTGTGCGAAGAGCTGATCAAGTTGAAGGCCCCCAAGGTGCGCAATCTGGAAGGCGGCGTGCTGGCTTGGGTGGAGCAGGTCGCTCCCGAATTGGCGTCTTACTAAGTTCGGGAGGAAGCACATTATGGCCTTGCAGATTCGTCGTTCTGCTCTGGAGCAAGTTCTGAATCATGCCAAGCAGGATCACCCCATCGAGGCATGCGGACTGATCGCCGCCAAGGAGGGTTCGCTGGTGGCCGAGCGTGTGCTGCCCATGCAAAACCGGGCGGCCTCGGAGGTGCTTTATCAGTTCGATTCGCGTGAGCAATTTCAGGTCTACCGCCGTCTGGATGAGGACGATCAGGAGTGTTGCGTGATCTATCACTCTCATACCGCCAGCCAGGCTTTCCCGAGCAAGGATGACATTGATTTTGCGGGCCATCCCGAACTGCATTACTTGATCGTGTCCACCTGGGATCAGGCCACCGTGCCGGTTCGATCCTTCCGGATTATCGACGGCGGTGTGACCGAAGAAACCATCGTGATTGTCTAGGGAGCAGCGTCGCTCCCCCAAGGGGAGCGTGTGTCACGGCTGTTGGAAACCACTATTTCAAAGGAGTTTTAAGCATGTCCATTTCAGTCTCTATTCCGACCTTGCTGCGTCCACTGACGAACGGCGAGAAGAAAGTCCAGGCCCAGGGCGCTTCGGTAGGCGAAGTGATCGAGCATCTTGAAGGCCAGTTTCCCGGCATCAAGGCGCGCCTGATGAGCGGCGAAGACCTGCACCGTTTCGTGAATATTTACGTGAACGAAGAGGACATCCGTTTCAGTGATGGCCTGAAAACCACTACTCGTGCTGGCGACTGCCTGACTGTACTGCCTGCCGTAGCAGGGGGCTAAGACCATCTGGTCTGGATTTTCATGGTGCAAGTGCTGGTTTCTGCAATCAGCACTTGGCGTGCGCATCACTCTGGTTTGGAACTATGTCTGAATTACTACATGGCTGCGGATTACGTTGGCAGATGGGCTCACAGCCCCCGTATTGGCCGGGCTTGCCTGCTGCCTTGAGCCGTCAGGCTCGATTGCTGGGTTTATCTGAACAAGGACAATCCGCAGGCCATCAAGACGAAGCAGCATTCAGCCTGTATTCGCCTGATTTTGGAACGATTAGCACGCATCTGGAAACCGAGGCGGGCGGCATGACGCAAGCCGCGATCAGCGAGCTGAGCATGCAGGCTGCCAGCGGTATCTTGTCCGTGCATGGACGCTCCAGTGGCCTGTCGGGCACGCTGGGCCTGGATTATCTGGCCGTGCTCAGTTCAGCCATGACCCTGCAAGCGACCTTGGCGGCGGCCTTGGGCCAATTGCGCGGCGGGCGTTTCTCTACGGTGTCGGTTTCGCCCTTGGGCTGTGGCCTGCTCAGTATCGGGCAGTATCTGGCCGGGGCAACGGCGGCTCAAGATCCCGAACAGTTATTGGCGGGTAGTTACGATCCCGGCTTGCGGCCCCCCTTTGTTTCGCAAGACGGCGTGGTCTTTGAACTGGAAACCTTGGACCCGCGACCCTGGCGCGCTTTTTGGGAAGCAGTGGGCGTACCGGCCGATCTGGCTGGTCAGGCCTGGAAAGCGTTTTTGCTGCGCTATGCCAAGGCGGTGTGCCCTATGCCAGCGGCATGTTTAAGCAGTCTGCAAGCCCTGAACTTTGCCCGTTTGCAGGAACTGGCCTTGCAGACCGGCATGGCCATCTTGCCGGTACGTACACCGGCTCAACGCCAGAGCGATAGTGATTACGCGGCCTTGGCCGGTCTGTGGCAGCATCAGAGTCATGCCGCGCCCGGCTCATTGAGCACCTTGCCGTCCAAGGCCGATTTGCCCCTGCGTGGTTTGCGGGTGGTGGAGTCCTGCCGTCGGATTCAAGGGCCTATTGCCGGTCACTTGCTGGCGCTGCTGGGGGCGGAAGTGATTCGTCTGGAACCGCCCGGTGGTGATCCCTTGCGTGCCATGCCGCCGTGCGTGGATGGCTGCTCGGTGCGCTTTGATGCGCTCAATCAATTCAAGACGGTGCAGGAAGTGGACATCAAATCGGCTCAAGGCCGCCAGGCCATTTACGAATTGGTGAGCCAGTCTGATGTATTTCTGCATAACTGGGCACCCGGCAAGGCGGCCGAGCTGCAACTGGATGCCCAGGACCTGCACGCAGTGCGCCCGGATCTGGTCTACGCCTATGCGGGCGGTTGGGGCCAGGAGCAAGTGGACGCGCCGGGTACGGACTTCACGGTGCAAGCCTGGTCGGGCATTGCTCACACCATTTCTCAAACCTCGGATGCACGGGGTGGGTCTTTGTTTACGGTGCTGGATGTGCTGGGCGGGGTGATGGCCGCGCTGGGTATCAGTGCCGCCTTGCTGCGCCGGGGCCTGAGCGGGTCGGGCTTGCGGGTCGACAGCTCTTTGCTGGCCACGGCCGATCATCTGGCCCAGGCCGTTTCTCCCATCAGTAAAACCGGCGTGTCGGCGGTGTTCCAGACGGGCGAGGGCTTCATCGTCATCGACTGTCAGGATCAAACGCATCTGCATGCCCTGGCCGGGTGGTTGAATGTGTCGCCCGATGCCGTCTGGACGGTCTTGCCGGATCGTCTTCTGTCCCAGTCTGCCCGTAGCCTGGAAACGCAACTGGATGTGCTGGGCGTACCGGCCCGCCGCGTCCATAGCAATCTGGCGCAACTGCGTGCTGATCCACGCCTGGCGTCCCATTTCCATGACAAGGGCTATTCGTCTGTTAATTCTCCCTGGAGGTTTTTATGAATCACGCTGGCATCATCGATCTGGTCCCTGCGTCATTGCGCCAACGCTGGATAGAGGACGGTACCTACCCGAATAAGCCGGTCTTTACGCTGTTTGCGGAAAAAGCTCAGGCTCATCCGGACAAACTGGCGGTGCTCTCGCCCGAAGGCAATATCAGTTATAGCGCCTTGATGGACGCGGCTCTGCGTCTGGCAGGCAGCTTGCGTCGTGCAGGGATTATGGCGGGCGACGTGGTGGCGTATCAGCTCAGCAACCATTGGGTGTGCTGCGCCATTGACCTGGCCGCCGCGGCTTTGGGGGCGATTGTTGCGCCTTTCCCACCCGGACGGGGCAAGCTGGATATTCAGTCGCTGGTGCGTCGTTGCGATGCACGGGCGGTGATTGTGCCGCATGAATATGCAGGCATTGATTTGTGCGAAGTGATCGAGTCCTTGCGACCTACGCTGCTGTCCTTACGTGTCCTGATTGTGCAAGGCCCATCGCGTCCGGGCTGGATGACTTTGGATTCCCTGTTCGAGGGCGAACCCCTGGCCTTGTCCGAGTTGCCCGAGGTGTCTCCTAATTCGCCAGTGCGTTTGCTGGTGTCCTCCGGCACGGAGTCCGAACCCAAGCTGGTGGCCTATTCGCATAATGCCCTGGTGGGCGGACGTGGCCGATTCCTGCAACGCATTTCCCCCAATGATGTGGAGTTCCGGGGCATGTATCTGGTGCCGCTGGGTTCTTCATTTGGCTCTACGGCCACCTTTGGCGTGCTGTGCTGGTTGGGTGGTTCTTTGGTGGTCTTGCCCAAGTTTGATGTGCCTAGCGCGATTGCCGCCATCAATGCCTTCAAACCCAGCTTTATTCTGGGCGTGCCCACCATGTTCCAGCGTATTGCGGCAGCGCCCGAGCTGGAGAAGGCCGATAAAGCCAGCTTGCGCGGCTTGATTGTGGGTGGTTCAGTGATTGATGAAGCCACGGTGCGTCGTTGCGTGGAAGCGTTTGATTGCGGCTTTATCAGTCTGTACGGCTCGGCCGATGGGGTGAACTGCCACAACACGCTGGACGATCCCATCGACGTGGTCTTGAGCAGTGTGGGGACCCCCAATCCGCAAGTGTGCGAGATCCGTCTGATTGATGATGAGGGTGCCGAGGTGCCGCAAGGCGAGGTAGGCGAAATTACCGCTCGTGGTCCTTTGAGCCCCATGCAATATGTGAACGCCCCGGAACTGGATGCCCAGTATCGGGACGAACAGGGTTGGGTGAAAACGGGCGATCTGGGTTACATCAATGCCCAAGGGCAGTTGGTGCTGGCAGGTCGCAAGAAAGACATCATCATTCGTGGTGGCGCGAACATCAGCCCGGTGCAAATTGAAGGCCTGGTCATGGCTCACCCGGATGTAGTCACTGTGGCTTGCGTGCCGGTTCCCGACGCGGATCTGGGCCAGCGTATTTGCTTGTGCGTGACGGTGCGTGAAGGCGTGCCACGTTTCTCCCTGAAAGAGATTACCGACTTCTTGCGTGAGCAGGGGCTGGAAGTGAACAAGCTGCCGGAGTATCTGCGCTTTTACCGCAGCCTGCCGCTGACGCCTGCAGGCAAGATCGACAAGCGCGCCTTGGCCGCTGATGCTGCTGCATTGGACTCTGGGGCCAAGACTGCAGCGGGGATAGCAGCATGAATCACCTTGCCATTTCCAGCGCGGCCTTGAGCCGCAAGCTGCGGCAGTTTGTGGATACCGAGATCATCCCTAACGAGGGCATTCTGGCCCAGGGGGATAATCTGGCCCGCGAGCTGACTTTGGACCTGACGCGTCGTGCTCAACAGGCGGGTTTGTTCGGCAGTTTCTACCCCATGCATCGTGGTGGTCGGATCGCCAGTTTGGTTGAGTACCTGCCTGTGGCCGAACAGGAAGGACGCTCTGAATATGGCCCTGACATTTTCGGGGCAGATGCCACGCTGGATGCGTATATGTTGAGCCATCATGGCTCGGCCAGCGTCAAACAGCGCTTTCTGACGCCCTTGCTCAAGGGGGATGCAGTGTCCAGCTATGCCATGTCCGAGCCGGACAGCATTGGTTCGATTCCGGCCACCATGCAATGTCAGGCTCGCCTGAAAGACGGGCAATGGCATGTGAATGGCCGCAAGTGGTTTATTTGTCGGGCGCAACAGGCCAGCTTCGCGACCGTGGTGGCGCGCAGCGCGGACGGTCCCGTGAATGAGTCCTTGTCCATGGTGATTGTGCCCACGGATGCGGCGGGATTTAAAGTCGTACGTCCCTTGCCTTTGCTGGGGCGTTATCAAGGGCAGAACGAGCTGCTGTTCAACAATGTGACCGTGCCGGAGGACCATGTTCTGGGTAGCGCCGGACAGGGCATTGCCCTGATGCAAAAGCGTCTGGCCTTGGGGCGTATTTTGCGATCCGTGCAATGGCTGGGCTTGGCGCAACGCAGCTTTGAAATCATGTGCGAACGCATTCATTCGGAGCGCGGAGAACTGGCCCGTCTGGCGGACAAGCAACTGGTTCGGGCACGAGTCTATCAGGTGTATCGCGCCATTACCTCGGCTCGGTGCTTGCTGCGTGAAGCCGCCGTCAAGTTCGATGCGGGCTTGCCCAATTCCGTTGAGGTGAATGTGGCCAAGCTGGCGGCGTCGGATGCGGTCAGCGAGGCGGCAGATTCCGCTATCCAGATCATGGGGGCAGAAGGGCTGGCGGATTGGAGTCCCTTGTCTGGCATCTACCGGGCAGCACGTACTACGCATATTCTGGATGGGGCGGACGATGCCTTGATCAGCACGGTCGGCAAGCACTTGCTGCAAGCCCACTACGCCATTCAGGAGACGGCAGACATGAACAAGGCAGTCGCATGATGCTATCGACACGGGCAAGTCGTTCCCCTTGGGTGCTGGCCAGTTTGATGACTCTGGCGATGGGCATGCCCATGATGGTGTTCTACGCCATCGGCGTCCTGGGCCCGCAAATCATTCAGGATCTGGGCATCTCGCGCGAGCAACTGGGTTGGTTGACCACCAGCACCTTTGGTCTGGCTGCCTTGCTCTCGCCGTGGGCGGGGGCCTTGGTGCAGCGCATGGGCAATCGGCACGGTTTGTTTTTGTTGTTCCTGCTGGTGGCCATGTCCTTTAGCCTGATTGCGGTGTTGCCGGGTTTCTGGGGTGTGCTGACGGCCTTGCTCTTGTGCGGCCTGGCGCAGTCCTTGGCCAACCCGGTGACCAATCAGGCCATTGCCCAGTTGGTACCGGCAGAGCGCAAGGCCGGGTTGGTCGGTATCAAGCAGTCCGGCGTGCAGGCTTCGGCTTTGCTGGCCGGTCTGGTCTTGCCCACCCTGGCCTACAAGCTGGGGTGGCGGGGAGCGTTTGTGGTGTGGGTGCCCGCCATGCTGTGCCTGTCCTACTTTGCCTTGCAGCTTTTGCCGGCCAGAGCCAGCACCGCAGCTGGCAGTATGTCCTGGCGCCTGCCCTGGCCCAGCCAACAGATTTGGCTGTTGATGGCCATTCAGCTGTGCGCGGGTCTGGTGCTGTCGTCCTTCATCACTTTTCTGGGTGTTTTTGCGCAGCAGCTGGGCGTGTCGCCGTACTGGATAGGGATGCTGGTCAGTGGCTTTGGGGTGATGGGGATTGTGTCCCGAGTGCTCTTGACGCCTATCGCTGCCCGCTTTGGTGATGAAACCTTGTTGCTGGGCATCCTGTTTGTCATCCCAATTGTGGCCTTGTTGCTGATGATGATGGCCGCGCCGGACAGGCTCTGGCCCTTGGGAGCCGGGGTGCTGGCCATTGGCCTGACCCTGGTGGCGACCAATGCAATTGCCATGAGCATGTTGCTGCGAGATGCCCGCTTTGGGGCACCGGCTCGTACGGCAGGGCTGCTGTCCGTCGGGTTCTTTGGCGGCTTTGCCTTTGGCCCGCCACTGTTTGGCGTGTTGCTGCGCTCGCCCGAGGGCTTTGCTGCTGCCTGGCCTTTTTTGATGGGCATTCTGGTGTGCGCCAGCTTGTTGTGCCTGATTCTGTACCAGGTTCGTCGTATGGCAAAAGGGTAATGATGGGATGTCTGTAGATGTATTGGGATCAGCCAGCATAGCGTCCATCTTTGCGAATATGGACCAGGTTGCCGAGCAATGTGGGGAGCAGTTTCCCTTGTTCAGACAGTCCTCGTCCGAGCAATGGACCTTGTCGCGACGTGGCTCCTGGTTGGGAGGGTTCTGGGCAGGGTTGTGGTGGCGACGCGCTTTGATCAGCGGTCAGGAGCAGGATAGGGAACAGGCGCTGAACTGGAGCCAGAAGCTGCAAGTCTGGCTGGAAGAGCCCAGCATCAATCGCAGCTTTGTGTTCTGGTATGGCTCTGGCCTGGGCAGCATCTGGCATGGGGATAGAGAGGCCGAAGCCAATGTCGATCAGGCTGCACAAGCTCTGCTGAACAGCTTTGATGCCTCCAGCGGCTTCTGGCCCTTGGGTTCCGGGATGGGGGGCGGGGAAGCGGGCAATCACATTTTGAATGTGGATGCTCTGGCTCCTACGCTCTTGGTGCTGGATGCGCAGGGCGGGCCGGTGGCGCGTCAGTTTGGGCAATGGCATGTGGATGCCTGCCTGCGTTACTTGCAAAAGCGTAGCGGAGCCTGGCGGGATACGGTCTTGCTACGCGGGAACGATGTACTGGCCGAGCAGGGCGCTGAAACCTGGCAACGAGGGCAGGCCTGGGCCATGTTGGGCATGGCAACCGCAACGCGCTTGTATGACAGAAAGTCCTATGCTCAAGCAGCCCTGAATGCCTGCCGATATTGGCACGAGCGTTGGGGGAAGTTTGCGAATGGCTTTTTGACGCAAGAGTCCCCACTGAGCCCGGTAGACCGTTCAGCCTGGGCGATTGCTTCTTTGGCAATGTACGAGCTGTGGCAGATTCTGCCGGAGCAACAATGGCTGCACGAGCAATCGCGCCTGTATCTGGATGCCTTGCTGACGCCCGAGTTAAGTGAGACAGGGCGTTTTGTGGGGCATCTTTATCAGGTTGCGCCGGGGCAGTCGGAGTTAGTGGAGTCGGCTTGCGCCAGCTTCTTTTTACTGGAGGCTTTGCTGGCGCATTTGGCTTGATAGACGGATAGGTCGCTTGCTTGCCCCTTGCGTGATTGCGGGGGGCCGCGATATCGATGGTGTACGTTTCTTTGTGTAAGGCCGGTCCAGAAAACGAGGGTGCCACGTACGATTGCCCTACGTGATATCGATATCCTGTCTTCAAGAAAGAACAGGCCAAAACACAGAATGGGTTTTGGCCTGCGTTGCATTGGACGATGCGGTGGGTCAGGAAATCTGTAAAGACCCGGTCGCACCCATCAGCAGGTCGATCACATCCGGTGCGGTAATAATCTCAAAACGCGGGTCCATCTGCTCGGCGCTCAGGCCGTTATGCAGCATGCAGGACTTGCACACGGCCACGCGCCCACCTTGCTCCAGATACTTCTTTAATAGATCTGCGGCCGGTTCAAAGGGTGCGCCAATATGGATAGGTTCGGCGGCACCGGGTACTCCCAGGGCGACCCCTTCAGCCATCAGAATCAGGCAGGCGCTATGTCCTTTCTGAACGGCATTGAGCGCCATGGTCAGAGCCACGGTCACTTTGTCGGGATTGCCCTGTGCATGAAATAGCGTCGATAC
The DNA here is from genome assembly GCF_049932565.1 of Alcaligenes sp. HNGD-HTN06. Taxonomy (NCBI): domain Bacteria; kingdom Pseudomonadati; phylum Pseudomonadota; class Betaproteobacteria; order Burkholderiales; family Alcaligenaceae; genus Alcaligenes; species Alcaligenes sp. HNGD-HTN06. Next base: position 1,584,533 of record NZ_CP187782.1, read on the forward strand.
GAAAGCAGCGGGTTTAGGCATTACCGTTCTCCTGGTTTATGGTTCAAGACTTGAACTCATTGAAAGCCGCCACCGCATTGGCGGCATACATGACAGAGGGACCACCGCCCATGTAAATCGCTACCCCCAGTGCTTCATGGACTTCTTCCAGACTGGCATTCATCTGCGCCAGTGCCTTGCTATGAAAGCCTATGCATCCTTCGCAGCGGGTGGCCACACCAATAGCCAAGGCGATCAGTTCTTTGGTTTTGGCATCAACAACCCCGCCTGCCATGGCCGCCTTGCCAAGGTCTCCAAAGCCTTTCATGACCTCGGGCTGTGTCTGACGCAACTGGGCCAGATTGCCGGAAATGGTGTGGGTCAACTGCTTGTAGCTGGTTTCACTCATGGGTCACTCCCTTGGGATGGAAGAAAAGAAAAATGCCGTCCTTAATGACTTCTTTAATTGAGTATATGCTAAATTAAGTATTAACTAAATTAACAAGTCTGAAACCTTCGCAAAATCATGATCCAACGCAAATCCGACATTGAGCTTTTGCAAGAGAGCGCGCAACAAGCTGCTGCCTTGTTGCAGGCTGTTGGCAACCCTAAGCGCTTGGTCATCTTGTGTTTGTTAATTCAGCAAGGAGAGATGAGTGTGGGCGCCTTGAACGAGATGGTGGCACTTAGCCCATCGGCTTTGTCACAGCATCTTGCTCGGATGCGGCAGGAGGGCTTGGTCAGCTATAGACGACAGGCCCAGACGCTCTACTACCGAATTGAAGACCCGAATGTCGCCAGACTGATTGGCACCCTGAAAGATATTTTCTGTCCCTGAGCCTGTAGGCGGCAGAAAACAGGGCGGGTGACAATGCCCGTTACGCAGGTCATTGCCCGCCGCGTTTTTTCTTGTTTCTTGTGTTGAAAGGATGAGCCATGAAAAGCAATGTAGGTGGTTTGGATCGTATCGCTCGTATCGTTGTCGGGCTGGTGTTGATCGTCCTGGCAGTGACCAACGTGATTGGTTGGTGGGGCTGGCTGGGTCTGATTCCGCTCATTACGGGTCTGGTGGGGTTTTGCCCGTTGTACACCATGCTTGGCCTAAAGAGCTGCCCCTTGAAAAAACGCCCCTAAATCAAGTGCGGCGTGCGCTGAACGAAAGGTCGCTTCGCCGGCTTTTCTGAAGAGGGGCTGCTGTCTTCGGAAAGCCGGCCCGCCGCACTGAAACCGGGTTTATTGCTGCCGGGCAGGCTGCGCCGGGGGCTTCCGGCTGGCCTTTTCGCCAATCTATGATACAAATCTAATCAATGAGGACATTGTTTAGGTGTATTTATGTCTGGCAACATCGCTGAGACGGGCAAGAGCAAAAAGATTTTGATCATTGCTGGCCCGAACGGGGCAGGCAAGACGACGTTTGCGCGCTCTTTCCTTCCAGTTGAGGCGGAGGTGCCACGTTTTATCAATGCCGACCTGATCGCGGCCGGCTTATCGCCGTTTGCGCCAGAGAGTGCTGCCATCAAAGCTGGACGCCTGATGCTCGACGAGCTCAAAGAAGCGGTTCGTCTGGGCGAGAGTTTTGCGCTGGAGACAACCTTGTCCGGCCAGGCGTATGTCCGCCATATTCAACAGTGGCAGGCACTCGGTTATAGAGTCAGTCTGTATTTTTTAAGTCTGCCCGATGCGGAGATGGCGATCGCACGGGTGGCAGAACGGGTTCGGCAAGGTGGGCATAATATTCCCGAAGCCGTCATTCGTCGCCGCTTTGCGGCTGGCATGAAGAACTTCCTGCATCATTATCGGGACACCGTGGATGACTGGGTTTTATACGATAACGCGGGCAGTGTGCCAGTCTTGCTGGAGTGGGGAGAGAAAGATGAATAAAGAAGATATTTCCAAAGCAAAAAATCCGGACTTGCGGGCTTCCTTGGCCGCCTTGGAACGCGCTGCACAGTCGGCCCGTTTTGTGGCCATACAAACCAATACCTCGGTGGTGCTGGTGGAGAACGGCAAAATGATCAAGCTGTCGGCAGAGCAACTGCGGCAGGAAGTCTGCAAGCGCTAAGGGGGCTAGCGTTTATCGCCGTTCTAGTGAGCTTGAGTCCGATTGTTTGACCCAGCGTGACCATCTTTTACATGTCGGCCACCAGGCTTTTGATCGCCTCGATATACCAGGCCTGATCATTTATCCTGTGCGTCAGAATAATCGGTGAGGTCGCCTGCGCTTCTTCGATCAAGCGATAGTGCAGATCGTTGCGCAGGCGTGCCGAAGTAGGAATCAGGCACAGTCCCGAATCGGCAGCCACCAGCCCCAAGGCGGCTTGAATTTCCCCCGCTTCATAGACTTCAGCCGGACGCACGCTGTGGTCGTGCAGCAGGTGCAGTACGTGATCGGCAAAGCTGGGCCTGGGCTCTTTGGGATAGACAATCAACTTTTGCCCTTGCACTTTTTTCAAGCTCACAGCCTTGTCCGAACTGGCCAGATCCGAGCTGGGGGGAATGGCCAGGGCCAGTTGCTCTTCCCGCAACACCGTTCTTTGCACGGACGCATCATTGAGCCGTATTCGACCGAACCCCACATCAATCCGTCCTGACTTCAAGGCCTCCAGTTGCTGCATGGATGTCAGCTCCACGGTTTGCAAGTCGACTTCCGGGTACTGATGGCGCAGTTTGCGCATTAGCGCGGGCAGGCCGCCATACAGGGTGGAGGCGACAAAGCCAATCGACAGGGTTTGGCGCTGATTCAGCCCGATCTGCCGAGTGGTGTGTACGAGTTGGTCCACCCGGCTCAGAATCTGCAAGGACTGTTCATAAAACACCCGCCCCGCCTCCGTCAGCCGCAGAGGTCGGGAATTGCGCAGCAGCAAGGTCACACCCAGCTCTTCTTCCAACAGTTGGATCTGTCGGCTCAGCGGTGGCTGGGCCATGTGCAGGCGTTCGGACGCCCGGGTGAAGTTGCGGGTTTCGGCTACAGCGACAAAGTACTTGAGTTGGCGTAGATCCATAAGGGAAAACCATACCTGGGCTAGATTGATGAAGTTTAAATTCTTGATTTTTAATATTTATATCAGAAACTATACCTGTAAGGTATGGAACTAGACCTATTTAGTCTTGGAAAGAGCAGGGCTGATTCGTGTTCAATCAAGGCATGGAACACACGCAATCTTCTCAACTATTAGCAGCGCCGGCCCTGATCGAGCGGGTGGAGACTTTGCTGCTGGATCTGCCCACGATCCGACCTCATCAATTGGCGATGACGACCATGCAAGGCCAGACCTTGATGCTGGTGCGTTTGTATTGCTCGGACGGTTCGGTGGGGGTGGGCGAGGGTACGACCATCGGTGGTCTGGCCTATGGCGCGGAATCGCCCGAGGGTATGAAGCTGGCCATCGACACCTATTTCACCCCTTTGCTGCTGGGAGCCAATGCCAATGCGGTGCCGGCCATCATGGCTCGTCTGAACACGGCGATTCAGGACAACCGTTTTGCCAAGAGTGCGGTGGAAACGGCGCTGTTTGATGCCCTGGGCAAGCGTGCCGGTCTGCCGGTTTCGCACCTGCTGGGCGGCCGCATGCGCGACAGCCTGCCTGTTGCCTGGACACTGGCGTCGGGTGACACCGCCAAGGACATTGATGAGGCCGAGCGCATGTTGGCCCAGGCACGTCACCGTATTTTCAAACTCAAAATTGGTCGTCGTCCCGTCAAGGATGATGTGGCGCACGTGGCTGCCATCAAGAAGGCGTTGGGCGATCGCGCCGAAGTGCGTGTGGACGTGAACATGGCCTGGAGCCCCTTGCAGGCTCAGCATGGTTTGGCTGGTCTGGTGGATGCAGCTTGCTCCTTGGTGGAGCAGCCGGTACGACGCGCCGAGGCGATGGCTGAGCTGAAAGGCCGCTTTCCGATTGCTTTGATGGCCGATGAGTCCCTGACTGGCCCGGCCTCCGCCTTTGCGCTGGCACGCGACGGTGCAGCGGATGTGTTTGCAATCAAGATTGAACAGTCTGGCGGTTTGCGGGCTGCCATGCAGGTTGCGGCCATTGCTGAAGCAGCGGGGATTGAGCTGTATGGCGGCACGATGCTGGAAGGGGCGATCGGCACGATTGCGGCGGCTCATGTGTTTGCCACCGTCAACCAGTTGCAGTGGGGCACGGAGTTGTTCGGGCCTTTGCTCTTGACCGAGGAAATTCTGGCAGAGCCACTCAAATACAGCAATTTTGAATTACAGATACCTCAAGGGCCGGGTTTGGGTATCGTACTGGACGAGGATCGTGTCCAGTATTTCCGTCGCGACAGGACACACGTCAGTGTTGGCTCGGCTGCCTAGGCGCATCGGCAAGCCAGTCGTAGCGGCGTTGCTGGGAACACTTTTTTCAGGATATTAGGAGACATAGAATGAGCGTTAAGATTTTCGATACCCCCGATGTACAGGACTTCCTGCGTTTGGCCTCGGGCCTGGATCAGCCCGGTGGCAATCCACGCGTCAAGCAGATCATGCACCGCATCATCAGCGATCTGTTCAAGACCATTGAAGATCTGGAAATCACCAACGACGAATACTGGGCGGCGATCGCCTATCTAAACCGTTTGGGCACCGCCAGCGAAGCGGGCCTGTTGTCCCCCGGTCTGGGCTTTGACCGTTTCCTGGACATGCGCATGGATGCGCTGGACAAGGAACTGGGTCTGGACAACGGGACCCCCCGTACCATTGAAGGCCCCTTGTACGTGTCGGGCGCTCCGGTGGAGCACGGTTTTGCCCGTCTGGACGACGGTTCCGATACCGCGGGTGAAACCCTGATCATGCATGGTGTGGTCGCGGGTGCGGATGGCAAGCCAATTGCGGGTGCCCAGGTTGAAGTCTGGCACGCCAACACGAAGGGTTTTTACTCCCACTTTGACCCCACTGGCGAGCAACAAGCTTTTAATATGCGTCGCACCATCATTACCGATGAGAATGGTCGCTACAAATTCCAGAGCATTGTGCCCAAGGGTTACGGCTGTCCTCCCGATGGCCCAACCCAAGGCTTGCTCAACGAGCTGGGCCGTCACGGCAACCGTCCTGCGCATATTCACTTCTTTGTGACGGCTCCCGGCCACCGTAAACTGACCACGCAGATCAATATTGATGGCGATCCGCTGGTGTACGACGACTTTGCCTATGCCACCCGTGAAGGTCTGGTTCCGCCCCTGACCGAGCAGACGGACCCCGCCCGCATCGCGGCTGAAAACCTGGATGGTCCTTTTGCAGAGATCGTGTTTGATATTGCCTTGACCCCGCTGGTCGACGGTAAGGACAACCAGATTGTGAATCGTCCGCGTCTGGCCGCCTAAGTTCTGCATCAGTCCAGCGCCCGCGTTTACTTGTTAAACGGGGCGTTGGGCTGATTTGTTTTTGCTGTGCCTGACGTCAGGGCTGAGCCCATCCGTAGCGTCAGCGCTTTATACGGAGAACGGAGTGATCGATAAACAGGTAAGCAGTGTTGCACAGGCTTTGCATGATGTGCAGGACGGCGCCACGATTCTGGTCGGTGGTTTTGGAACGGCTGGCATACCCACGGAGCTGATCGACGGTTTGATCGAGCAAGGCGCTCGCGACCTGACCATCGTCAACAATAATGCAGGTAACGGCGATGTGGGGCTGGCGGCCTTACTCAAGACTGGCCGGGTCCGCAAGATTATCTGCAGCTTTCCCCGTCAGGCAGACTCCTGGGTATTTGATGATCTGTATCGCAGTGGCAAGATCGAGCTGGAGCTGGTGCCGCAGGGCAATCTGGCCGAACGGTTGCGCGCTGCTGGTGCAGGCATCGGCGGCTTTTTTTGCCCTACAGGCTATGGTACGGAATTGGCCAAGGGCAAGGAAACACGTTTGATCAACGGACGCTGGCATGTCTATGAAGAGCCCATTCACGGCGATGTCGCCCTGATCAAGGCCGAACGGGGAGACCGTTGGGGGAATTTGACTTACCGCATGGCGGCGCGCAACTTCGGTCCGGTCATGGCGACGGCGGCGCGCACCACGATTGTCAGTGTGTTCGAGCTGGTTGAGCTGGGTCAGCTGGACCCTGAAACCATCGTGACGCCGGGCATTCATGTGCGTCGCGTCGTGGTGGTGCCACGCAGTCGCACAGAAGCAGGCGGGTTCAAGGCATGAATGGACAGAGCATGAAAGAGGACAGCATGACACTCAGTTATCAACGTCGCAGCAAAGACGAATTGGCGCAGCGCGTCGCCCGGGACATTCATGACGGTGCCTATGTGAATCTGGGTATTGGCATGCCGACGTTGGTCGCCAATCATTTGCCCGCTGGCGTGGAAGTCGTTTTGCACAGTGAGAACGGTATTTTGGGCATGGGCCCGGCACCGGCTGCCGGTCAGGAGGATTACGACCTGATCAATGCGGGCAAGCAGGCGGTGACTCTCCTGCCCGGGGGCGCATTTTTCCATCATGCCGACAGTTTCGGCATGATGCGGGGCGGTCACCTGGATATTTGTGTGCTGGGTGCTTTCCAGGTGTCGGCCACGGGTGATCTGGCCAATTGGAGTACCGGCGAACCGGGCGCGATCCCAGCGGTCGGCGGTGCCATGGACCTGGCGATTGGCGCCAAACAGACTTGGGTCATGATGGATGTGTTGACCAAGCAAGGTGCGAGCAAGCTGGTGGAGCATTGCACCTATCCCCTGACGGGGCTTGCCTGCGTCAAACGCGTTTACACCGATCTGGCTACCTTGGCCTGCACGCCGGACGGTTTGCAGTTGATCGATCTGGTGCCCGGTTTGACCCATGACGCTCTGGAGGAAATGATTGGTTTGCCCATCGCCCCAGCTGCGCGGGAAGAAGAGCAATGACAGGCAGCACTGGCATCTTGAATACCGCACAGGGCATGTTCCGCGTCAGCGTGCAAGGCGATCCGCTGGCTCCGGCCCTGATTCTGAGCAACTCCCTGGGCACCACACACGAGATGTGGGACCCACAGGTGGCCGGTTTCGCCCAGTCTTATCGCCTGATTCGTTATGACACTCGTGGTCATGGCGGCAGCCCGGTGACTCCTGGCCCATACTGTTTCAAGGATTTGGGGCGTGATGTGCTGGCGATTCTGGATGCGCTGGATATTGAACGCGCTGCGTTTTGCGGCCTGTCCATGGGGGGGCACACCGGTTTATGGTTGGGGGTGAATGCGCCGGAGCGCTTGAATGCGTTGATCGTGTGCAACAGTGCGGCCAAGATTGGTACCGCCCAAGCCTGGCAGGAACGCGCCGAGGCGTTGCGTCAAGGCGGTGCCGCTCAGATGCGTACCTTGGCCGATTCGGCGCCGTCGCGCTGGTTCGGTGAGGCCTTCATCCAGCAATCGCCGCAGTTGGTCAAAGCCATGCAGGACGCACTGGCCAAGCTGGACCCCCTGGGTTATGCCGCTTGCTGTGATGCCTTGGCCGAGTCGGATCTGCGTGATCAGATCAGCCGTATTGCGGCACCGACGTTACTGGTCGCGGGCCAGTGGGACCCGGTTACAACGGTTGCCGATGCCCAGGCCATGCAAGCCCGTATTCCTGGTTCCACCGTGGCGGTCGTACCGGCCTCGCATCTGTCCAACCTGGAAGCGCCCGAAGCCTTCGAGCGTGCCGTACTGAATTTTTTAGCCCAGGCCTAAGTGCCCGAGCGCTTGTTTTTAGAAAGGAACACCATGCTTTATCTGGTACACATGATTGTTGATATCCCTGACTCCCTGCCGGCCGAAGAGGCTGCTCGCATCAAGGCCGAAGAAAAAGCCTACTCGCAGGATCTGCAACGTTCTGGCAAGTGGCCGCATATCTGGCGTGTGGTGGGTCAGTACGCCAACTACAGCGTGTTCGATGTAGAGAGCAATGAAGAGCTGCACAATCTGCTCAGTGCCTTGCCCTTGTTCCCCTATATGCAGATCAACGTGACACCCTTGGCCACCCACCCGTCGGCCATTTAAAACCTGACTGTCCTATACGGCTCAGAATATGGCTGCCTTGCGGACACCTTGCTGGTCCGGAGGCGGCCAGCGATAAGAAGCATGCCCGTGCCATACTTTTGCCCTGTGCCCTGCTGTGGGGGGTGACCACAAGAAGATCTCCCGCGTGGTGCTTTGGGCTTGCGGTTGCTTGGCAGGGCGTTTGTTCCTGGGGACGGGCCAATAATAAAAAAACCAGGCTGCGATCCCAGCACGGCCTAGGGCCGTGTCCGTTGACTATGCTGATAACCCGTCTGGGGAGACAAAACGATGGGATTGAAAACTGGTTCGGCATCCGTTTGGGTGGCGGGGTTTTTGTCGGTCTTGATTGCCTATGCCGGACCCTTGCTGATCTTTATCCAGGCCGCACAGGTCGGACGAATTGCCCAGGCAGAGCTGATTTCCTGGGTTTGGGCCATTTCCATAGGTGCCGGCCTGAGCGGCTTGGTCCTGAGTGCGTGGTTAAAGCTGCCCATTATTACCGCCTGGTCTGCACCGGGCACGGCCTTGCTGTTGACCCTGTTTCCCGGCATCACCATGCCCGAAGTGGTGGGCGCGTATCTCAGCGCCGCCCTGATTATCGTCCTGATTGGTTTGAGCGGTGGATTTGAGAAGATTCTCTCTTTTATTCCTAAAGGAATCGCCGCCGGCATGATGGCCGGTATTTTGTTGCAGTTCGGGCTGGCGACGTTCCAGGCCAGTGGCGAAATGCCCGCTATCGTGCTGGTGATGGTGGCGGTGTATGTGCTGGGCAAACGCCTCTTGCCGCGTTATGCGATTGTCCTGGTGGCCTTGTCGGGATTCGGGATGGCAATGCTCAGTGGGCAGGTGCAACTGGACGCTTTTGAGTTGGCGGTGGCCAGCCCGGTCTGGATCAGTCCCGCATTCAATATCGCGACCCTGCTCAGTCTGACCTTGCCCCTGGTGCTGGTCAGTTTGACAGGCCAGTACCTGCCCGGCATGGCGGTACTGCAATTGGCCGGCTATCCCACACCGTCACGCCCCATTCTTGTCGGCACGGGTTTGGCCTCGATAGGGATGGCCTGCTTTGGCGGCATCACCACCGTGTTGTCCTCGATTACTGCGGCCTTGTGTACTGGCAAGGATGCCCATCCCGATCCAGGCAGGCGTTATATGGCCGGTGTCGCCAATGGCGTGTTTTATCTTTTGGGCGGCACCTTTGCCGGCTCAATTGTGTATTTGTTTACTGCCTTACCCGCCTCGCTGATCGCGGCGCTGGCCGGTCTGGCACTGATTGGAGCCATTGTGGCCAATATGCGGGCAATGACCAGTGAGGATGCTTATATCGAGCCGTCTGTCATTACGTTTTTGACAAGCGCCTCGGGCATGAGTCTGTTTGGGCTGGGTGCCGCCTTTTGGGGCGTGGTCTTTGGCCTGCTGGCCTATTGGGTGCTGGGCTCTGGCAAAAATGAGAAAAGGAAGAGACTATGAATCAGTTGGCAGTATCCCTCGATCATGTCTGGGACGCCGTGTTGGCCGTGCTGCCGCAGCGCCGCTGGGACCTGGACCGTCTGCGCGTCCTCCTCCAAAAAGAGGTGCCGCCCACCGTGACCGTGGTCGGCAAATACAATCACGGCAAAAGCCGTTTGCTCAATGAGTTGATGGGCAGCGATATTTTCAATGTGGCCGACCGTCGCGAAACGATTTCGCTGGCCGAGCATGTGCATGAAGGTGTGCGCTGGTTGGACGCACCGGGTCTGTACGCAGACGTGGCCTTGCAAGATGATGCGCTGGCTCGCGAGGCGCTGGGTTTGCAGGCTGATATCCGCCTCTTTGTCCACGCAGCCAAAGAAGGTGAGCTGGACGCGTTGGAAAGCAGCTTGTTGCAGGAGTTGGCCGCAGATCACCAGCGTTCGCGGCGTCAGACTCTGTTGGTGATCAGCCAGATCGACCAATTGGCCGACGAGCAGCAGCAAGAGAAAGTGCTTGATTCGATTGCACAGCAATGCCCAGGCTGCTTGCTGCACCCCGTCTCCAGCACCCGTTATCGTCAGGGCCGCGACGGTGGCAAGCCGCGCATGCTGGAGAAAAGTGGCATTCTGGCTTTGCAGGCTTCTTTGGAAGCCGCCTTGAAGCGTGTGCCGCAAGCCCGCGAGTTCGAGCGCGACGCCTTGCTGACCGAGCTGACGCAAGAATTGAGCGCCTTGCAGCAGATGCAAGAGCAAAGTCTGCACAGCCTGCAGCAGACGCAAAGGCAGCAGCATATTGATTTTGTTGAGGGTTTGCGCAAGGTTCTGGAAGGCATCGAGAAGGATCTGGAACCGCTGGTCAATGCCGCGGGGGTGGACCATTCGCTGGTGCCGGATACGGCCGAATTCGGCTTCAAGATGACAGCGGGCAAGCAAGAGCGTGCCCGGTTGCAGATCGCCTATTCGCGTGCGTGTATTGCGATCAATGGTCATCTGGTGGAATACGGTGCCGTGGGTTTACCTGCAGCGCAACAGACCTCGGTGCGCAGTATGGACACCGTCATGATTGCGGTGATGGGTGTGTCGGTGAAGTACCGTGCCGATCTGCGCCGCATCTTCTGCGAGCAGGCCGGGCGCGACAAACTGGTCCAGGATTTCACGCATTATTTTGAGATTTCGGATGGCCGCAGGGCGTTGGAAGCACAGATCGAGACAAGCCAGAAACAGCTTCAGCAGACCCGCCAGGCTCTGGAGGAATTGGCGCTCTTGGAGGGGGGCTGATGTCAGTGGAAAGCATCCTTATCCGGGCAATCGCCGATCTGCAGCCTGCCTGCCAGGAAAGTCAGCCCGGTATTACCAGAATGGAACAGTGGTTGACGGAATTGGAGCAAGCCACCTTGACCCAGGTCTTGTCCGACACTGGATTGCATGAGCAGGGGACTTTGGCGCGCGCGGTCGGGCATTTGAACCAGCAGCTACAGGAACACCGGGCAGGCTGGGCGACCTCGTGGACTGCGTTGATACCAGCGCAAGAGCTGGCGGAGCATTTCCGCGACCGTATCATGCTGCTGGTGTTCGGCTCCTTTAATGCCGGGAAAAGTTCCTTGTGCAACTTCCTTGCCGAGCGGTTTCGCCGTCATGGGCAGCGTGTGGATTTTTTTCGTCTGGAAAAGGGGCAGTTGCAGGCCATGCCCGAGGGTTTTCAGGAAGGCGCTACAGAAACCACCGTGGCCTTGCAAGGCGTTTGTCTAGGCGACAAGCTGGTCTTGCTCGATACCCCCGGCCTGCATTCGGTCAATGCCCATAACGCGGCGTTGACACAGCAGTTTCTGGAAAGCACGGATGCACTTTTGTGGCTGAGCAGTTCCAGTGCGCCGGGGCAAGTTCATGAGCTGGAGGGTCTGCGGGTGGAATTGCGCCGCAACAAGCCTTTGCTGCCTGTAATTACCCGCAGTGATCGCATTGAGGAAGATGAGATCGACGACGAGATCGTCAAAGTGCTTTGCAACAAGACAGCTGATAATCGTCAACTGCAAGAAGAGGACGTCATGACGCGGGCAGCGCAGGCCCTGAGCTATTGGGGGCTGGACAGGGATGTGCTCAAACCGGCTGTGTCCCTGTCTGTTCACATGGCGCGCAGCCAACAGGATGAAGAGCAGGGGTTGGAGCAGGCGGGGTTTGCACGTTTATACGTGGCACTGCAAAACATGCTGGAGCCCGCTTTGGCCTACAAGCGACGCAAACCTGCTGAACTGCAATTACATCATCTAGAAGAGGCTATTCTGGAGCCCTTGACGGTGGAGATGGAACAGGCCGCTGCCCGACTGCATCAACGTATCCAAGAGCAAAGGCTTGTTTTGCAGGATGCCGTACACCTATTGGCCGAAGGTAGCTGGCGGCGGGTGGTGCCCCAATTGCCTGCAGTGCTTGAACAACATGCGGCCCAGCAAGATGTGGCCGCCGTGCGTAACGATCTCGCCCAGAATCTGGGCAAGGAATTTGCCGAGTTAAGCCGGACTACCCTGGCGAACTTTCAGCTGTCGCAGCCAGACTTGCCGACGCTGAATCTGCCTGCTCATATAGGCTATGACGTTTTCCAGGAGCCGGGGGGAGGGCAGGCGCCACTGATCGACTACAACCGCCTGTACATCAGCTTGAGTGAGGCGGTGATGAATAGCGCCCAAGAGAGGGCGGTACAGGTGGTGGAGCAGGCTGAACAACGCCTGGAGCAGCTCACGCAGGAGCTGATTCAATTGGAAAACGCCGTGGCTGAGCGGGTCCAGGCCTTGGAGGCGATCAAACAGGATGTACAAACAGCGTGAGGCAGCATTAATTCGGTTTAGCATCGCACTATAAAGTACAAAAAGCAGGCTGGATTGCCATCCAGCCCCACGCTGATCGCATCGATTGTGGTTTATTTGTTGAAGTGCTAATGAGAATTGTTATTGTTTCTGTTTTTGTATTTTAAATCGCAGATGAAGTCGCTATGATGGTTGATACGGCATCCATGCCTTTGCAGGAGCGGTTTTGCAGCTCTTTGCGTCTGTCAGAGGCATACCTGGATGGCGTCATTTTCTGGGGGTGCATGGCGATGAAACTGAAATCAAGTCTCTATTTTTCGCCCAATAAGGGAATATCGCCGAACTGGCGCCAACACTTGCGCCTGTGGGTTGGACTCATCATTTCCATGGGGGGCGTCTGGGCGATCTGTCATCAGTTCTGGTTGTACGCGCAAGATCACCCGGTGGTTTTACAGGCCCTGGTAGGAGGCTCCATCGCGGCACTGGCTACGGCGCTAGGCACCATACCCGTCATGTTTTCTCAAACCATGTCGCAGCGCACGCAAGATACGCTGTATGGTTTTGGGGCGGGGGTGATGTTGGCTGCCTGTGCCTTTTCGCTGGTTTTGCCGGGGCTGGAAGCGGCAAAGCAACAGCAGGTGTTTGGCCCTGGCGCCTGGGGGGCGGGTTTGGCTGTCGGCTTGTCAATCCTGCTGGGCGCTGCTGCTTTAATGCTGCTGGATCGTATCCTGCCTCATGAGCATTTCATCAAGGGGCGTGAAGGTTCGAGCCGCTCCTCCTCGGCTACCATGCGTCGAGCTTGGCTGTTTGTCATCGCCATTACCTTGCACAACTTCCCGGAAGGCTTGGCGATTGGGGTGGGATATGTAGGTAATGAAGGCGTACGTGCCAATGCCTTGGCCACAGGGATTGCCATTCAGGACGTGCCTGAAGGGCTGGTGGTAGCGCTGGCTTTGCTGGCGGCGGGATACAGCCGTACGTTTGCGGTGGTTCTAGGCATGGCCAGCGGTCTGGTTGAGCCCTTAGGGGCGGTGCTCGGTGCCGTTGCTGTCAGCAGTTCGCTGATGCTGCTGCCTTTTGGTTTAGGCTTTGCCGCCGGTGCCATGCTGTTTGTCATCAGTCATGAAATTATTCCGGAATCACACCGACAAGGGCATGAAAGCTTTGCAACCGGCGGTCTGATGATAGGTTTTGTTTTGATGATGTTGCTGGATACTGCATTGGCTTAGGTGTGGCCATGCGGGAAAAAATTGCCTGAACAAGCCGGCTTTGATTCAGGCTATTTTCTGGCTTTGGCTACAGAGCTGAGCATGGCGGTCCGCCCCGCTTTTGTTCGACACGGCCCTTGCCCCATAGCCGGTGACTCCCGCATGACCAAGGCACGGCAGGCAGTCCAAACAGCCGCCCATAAAGCCCTATACTAAAGCCCCTGTTCGGGGTAGTGCCCGACTTGTTTTTCATCCCGCCCCGTCAGCGCATCTTGTAACTGTCCGGGCGCTTCTTTGGCAGTGATTTCCAGCATGCTACGCATAGACAATCTCAGTAAAAACTATGGTGACTATCCCGTTTTCAAGGGACTGACTCATACATTTCAGCCAGGCTGCGTGGCGCTCTGTGAAGAAGACAGTACCGGCAAGTCCACCTTGCTGAACATCATCGCTGGCTTGCTCGAACCAGATACGGGGGAAGTGTGGGTAGATGGGCATTCGCTAATGAAAGCCCCCCGACGAGCACGCGCCCGCATGGCGTATGTGCCCGACAACTGCATGTTGTTTCCGTCTCAGACTGGCCGAGCGCTGCTGGAGCAAATCGCCACAGAAAAGCAGACCCACGTGGATGACACTGTACTGGATCTGGCCTGTCGCTTGGGCTTGGAACCGCACCTGGACAAGCGCTTTGAGCAGATGTCGACCGGAACGCGGCGCAAGGTGTTTCTGACGGCGGCCGCCTTAGGTGACCCGGCTGTAATCATTGCTGATGGCCCGAGCAATGGCCTGGATATGCAGGCTCGTGCTGCCTTGGCTGAACAGTTTCAGATCTGGTCACACGATCGTGTTGTGCTGTTCGCCAGCTACGATGCCGAGTTGGTTGAGGCATGCAGCGCAAGAATAATCAATGTTGCAGAGCTGGTTTAAGCCTTGGCCATTGCGCGTCGTCTATACATACATCAGCTCAACGAGAGAGGCAGAAATCACCCACGGCAAACGAGTGTCCTCTGCCTTTTTTGCCGTGAGGGCTGTCTGATCAGTTTATAAATTCGGCAATCCTACGGATTCGTTCTGTTGTCTAAATCCCTACTATGGTTGTGCCACACAAACCAAAATAAAGGAGACGACATGGCAACAGGATACATCTGGAATACGCTTTACGGCTGGGTGGATACTGGTACGGGCAGTCTTGCATCGGCCAATCTGGGAGCTCGTTTACAGCCGATCAGCCACCACCTGGCTCATCCTGATACGAAGCGCCGCTTTCACGAACTGGTTTGCGCCTCCGGTCAAATTGATCATCTGACCAGCATCCAGGCCAAGCCGGCACGCGACAAGGATATTTTGCGTGTTCATACGGCCGAGCATCTGGAAAACATGAAACGCGTCAGCGCCTTGCCCACCGGGGGCGACACGGGGGACGGTATTACCACCATGGGCAATGGCGGGCTGGAAATTGCCATGCTGTCTGCGGGTGGCGCCATTGAGCTGGTCAAGAAAGTGGTCAGCCGTGAAGTCAGCAACGGCTATGCGCTGGTCAATCCTCCCGGCCACCATGCACCCCGTGCCGGGGCAATGGGTTTTTGCATTTTCAATAATACCTCGGTAGCGGCGGCCTATGCCCGCGAGGAGCTGGGTCTGGATCGTGTCGCGATTCTGGATTGGGACGTGCACCACGGGAATGGTACGCAGGATATCTGGTGGAATGACCCTTCTGTTCTGACCATTTCCCTGCACCAGCATCTGTGCTTCCCGGCCAATAGCGGCTTCACGACTGAGCGCGGTGAGGGTGAAGGCCTGGGCTACAACTTGAACATCCCCCTGCCTCCTGGCGGCGGGAATGCCGCTTACCTTTATGCTATGGAGAAAGTGGTGCTGCCTGCGCTGCGGAGCTACAAGCCGCAGCTGATTATCGTGGGCTCGGGTTTTGATGCCAGCATGATGGACCCCTTGGCGCGCATGATGGTGACAGCGTTCGGTTTCCGCCAGATGGCGCGTCAGATCATCGACTGTGCCGAAGAGGTTTGTGAAGGCCGTATCGCTTTTGTGCAGGAAGGGGGTTACAGCCCACATTACTTGCCATTTTGCGGCCAGGCCGTGATTGAAGAACTGACCGGGGTACGCACGCTGGCTGATCCTTACGCGGAGTTCCTGGGAGGGATGGGCGGCGACACGCTCTTGGATGCGGAGCGCGCTAGCGTGGATGAAGCCGCAACCTTGTTGAGTGGACTGCGTTAATTCCTGAAGTGCCTGGCTGGACCGGCATCCCGGACTGCTTCTTTAGTGGCACAGTCCGGGCACCGCCGCCAGGATCGCACCCTGTGCATCCGGCACATACCAGTGATTCAGAGCCGCTTTAACAGCGGCTTCGGTGCGTCTGGTAATGCCCAGCTTGCGCAGCAAGGACGTAACATGCGAATGGACGGTGCGCTCACTCAGAAACAGCTTGGCGGCGATTTCCCGATCGGTGTGGCCCGTAAGCAGCCAGCTCAGTACCTGCATTTCCTTTGCGCTCAGACCACCAGGCAAGTCAGCGGGCACCAGTCGCAGCAGCACATCTCCTTTCGGAAAGCGCTGTGCCTGTAAACGGTAGCTTTGTCTGCCTTCCAGCCAGAAAGCCTGCAGCGTGGAGGTTTGCCGATCCATGAATGACAGGGCTTTGAACAGCGTACCGCTGATTGCGTTCGCCTGTGCTTGCATATCTTCGCGCACGACCAGCCCGCCGGCCTGGGGTACCAGATGCAAAATGGTGCCTTGGTGCCAGGCCATATTCTGCATGGCCTCCTCTAGCAAGACCTTGGCGCCCAGCGCCAGTGTGCGAACGTGGCGATTGAAGCTTCCTGCTTGTTGAGAGGAGAAGTGAATCATCCCCAAATAGGAATCTCCACGCTGCAGCTCGACCGTCATCCCATCCTGAAACCCGCCACGCAGCAAGGCATCGGTATAGATGGCGGTGCTGCGAAAAGGAGGATTCATGGTGTCCGAGCATTCTGAAATCGAGGGTGGTAGCAAATCGTGGGGAGAGGCTTGGGCTGTGAAGCCTGGTGCATAGATCTGCGGAAAACCCGTCCCCAAGGCAGAGGCACAGTTCAGGTTATAGCCTTCGCAATGCAATTCCAGATGCGTACGGCTTTGCGGCGCGCACCCCAGAAGTTGCACCGCATCGAAGTGAAACAGAGAACGCAGGGATTGAATACGATCGCAGAGACTCAACATGTGGGGGCCTGAGGACGGGTGTGATAAGGGTGCTGATAATTAACATAGCGTTTGATGATGGTGAGCGCAATTGGGCCAAACCCAGATTCGACGTCAGCCTTGTGTAGGGCTGGGTTCACAACGCAAAAATCCTCCAAAGGCGGAGGGTTGCGTGCAACAGGAGCCACGCCAAAGCGCTTGGTGCCAGCTATCGTTGAATAGGAAGATAGGGGGATGAGGGGCTGGAAAATGACAAACAGTAAACCCGTTTTATGTAAGGGCTTCCAAATATCTTCTTAGCACTTCGGGCCAATTGATCACTTGAAAGAAAGCCGCAATGTATTCGGGCCGTCGATTTTGATACTTCAGATAGTAGGCGTGTTCCCACACGTCCAGACCCAGAATGGGCGTGTTGCCGTGCATCAGCGGGCTGTCCTGATTGCCGGTGCTCTCCACCACCAGTTTCTTTTCGGGTGTCACACTCAGCCAGGCCCAGCCACTGCCAAAACGTGAAATCGCCGCTTTGGTAAAGGCATCCTTGAAGTGCGCGAAGCTACCCAGATCCCGGTCTATCGCATGCGCCAGAACCTTGGGAAGGGTGGTGTCGGCATCGGGTGTCATGACGGTCCAGAACAGGCTGTGATTGGCGTGACCGCCTCCATTGTTGCGCACGATATTGCGCAGGGGTTCAGGCACGGTATCCAGGCCGGCTATCAGTTGATCAATAGGCGGGTAGGGCAGCTTGGCCGCCTCCAGTGCCGCATTCAGATTATTGATATAGGTCTGATGATGTTTGCTGTAGTGAATCTCCATGGTCCGGGTGTCGATATGCGGCTCCAAAGCATGGTAGGGATAAGGTAGGGCAGGTAAGGTGTAAGGCAAAACGCACTCCTTGATAAACCCCAGGTCGGTCGCATGTGGGGGACACCATGAAACTTAATGAGAAAAAGAGCGCTCCTGCGGGCTGACCGCCCCCAAGAACAGGGCAGAGCAGGTCGCGACATGGTGAGGATAGCGACGTGCATAGCGCGCCAGCTCGGCATACGTGCGTCGGCTATGTTGCCAGGCAGCCATGCGCCAGTCATCAGCCAGGTGGGTGTTGGCTGCGGCGCAGCATAAGGTTTCATGCGCGGTGCACAGGTGCAGACCCTGCTCGTCGCTTTGACCCAGCTGTTCGCAGGCATCGGCCAGATTCAAATGGGCAATGACCCAGGCGGCAATGGTGGCGTCAGCTCCATCCGAAGCATTAAACAGCAGGGGCCGGACAGACGCGCGAGCTTGTTGATAGTGCGCCAGGGCGTTGGTGTAATTTCGAGACTGGAAGGCCAGGTTTCCCTGTGCAATCCAATGGCGCCAGCAGGCCAGTTCGTCGCGCTGGCTCAGGGCGTGGTGGGGCGGTTGAACGGGTGTCTGCATGCGGGGCTCCTGCTAAAAGGGCGGTGCATCAATAATGAAATTAATGATAATGATTTGCATTTATAATTACAAGAAAAACAGTGAGCAAATCGTAAGCAGACTAAACGGGAAAAACCGGTACGCGAGAGGAGGAAAGCGCGGGTTGAGAGGATAACGGTAAATAGCAGGCCCTGTAGCGATGGGGCAAGTTCGGGGCATTTCAGGTAGGTGCTCCTGAGCAGGCCCAGGCCGTTATCCATATAAAAAAGGCTGAAAGTCCGGAAACTTTCAGCCTTGATGCTAGCGTGTCAGTCCGCTCTTAAAGACGTTGCACTGACAGCTCATACTCCATGTCTTGCTCATAGCTGCCCAAGGACATGGCTTTCACTTCGTATTCGCCCACTTCCAGTTGTACCTCCAGACGAGCGTTCATATCGCCACCGCTATCGTCATCTTCGGCTACGGTTTGGCCGTCTTTGCGCAGCACCAGGTAGGTGTCAAAGATTGGTGAGGTCATGTCGATTACGTAGCGGCCAGCCTGACGCACATTCAACTGGTAGCTGTCGCTGGTAATGCCCTGCAGCATGAGGGCCTGACGAGGCTCACCCACGAGCAAAAGGCCACCACCCGCATTGGCAGGAACCTCATCGGCCGTGGCCGACAAGGTAAACAGCCCAGCCTGGGAGGAGCCCGAAATCTTGACCTGATGCTCGCCTGCGGCCAGTACCCCACGCACCCGTTGCTGACCGGCTTCATCGCCGTACTGGCTGGCGGTGCTGGAGTCTACTTCCAACGAAGCCTGGAAGCCTTGGGCATCCATTTGCACTGTAACCAGCTTGGGTTCGGACAGGGTGAAGCTGTAGGTCTGAGTCTCACCGGTAAACAGACCCGTTTTGCCTTCACCGTCCAGGCTCAGGCTATCGCCGTTTTTCAGCTCAATCTCGCCCGTCATCTCTTCTGGTTTGATTTCCAGCGAGAAGCCGCCCTGGAAGTTCTGCGAGCCCATGGCCGAGCTGGCCTGAACAATGTAGTCGCCCGCTTTCAGGTACATCTGCAAACGTGCATCGGTACCACCAGCGCTGTCATCGTCCGACGCCAGCTCCATGCCGCGGCGATCCATCAGCTTCAGATAGGCATCCAGGCTGCTTTGCTCGGCTTTCATGGCCAGGCTGTACAAACCATCCTTGTCGATAGTCAAACGGTAACGCTTCTGACCGCCCAGAGCCCAATCGTGAATGGTCTGGTCGGCGCTCAGTGGCTCGCCGGTATAGGCTTTCAAGGTGTCTACCGTAACCTGGAAGGGACCATACGAGCTGGTATTGAAACCGCTCACAACGACTTGGTAGGTGTCGTTGAAGTCTGCCTTGAAGCCCAGCGTGGTGGTTTGGCCCTTGGTTTCGCTGTCGGGGCAGTCTTCACAACGCTGGCTGCGAGTCACCAGCTCGCCATTGCGCAGGACGCTGATCTGTGGACGCAGAGGGCCGCTGACGCTGATCTTGATAATCTGGCCGGCTTCGGCCTTTACATCAAACAGGCTGCTCCGTACGCCATCGCTCAGATTCAAGAAGCTCTTGCTGGTCAGTTCGCCTGAGACGGATTGGCCCAGGGTCAAGGCTTGGGCAGCTAGCGTCGTGCTGGCAGAGCTGACTGGTTTGTCGATGGCGGGGGACGATACGTTTTTGGCGTAATAAATGGCGCCACCTGCGCCCACGAGTACACCCAGCAGGGCAGCAAATAAGGTAGTTGGCTTCATGATCTCTGAAGAGTAGCTAAAGAAAGGGGCGCCGGTACGCCGGCACGCGTTAGCGGGCGATTGTACTGGAGCTGAACGAGCAGGCGCATGCCATTGCAACAAAGTGCTACTGCAACGCGTAAAAGTTCGCCTGCCTGCTCGAGCTGCGGATCAGTCACGGGGTTCGCTCGCTGGTTCAGCGGCTTGCCCAAGCTTGCCATAGCATATCCGTATTTTGTTACGTTTTAAGGGCGCTACGGGCACTTACGGTTGCACGTAGGCTTGGGTAATGAAGGCCGGGGCCTCGCTAAAGGATTGTCCACCCGCGGGAGGAGGCGCTTGAGTCAAGGCCACCTGCACCCATTTGCCCGCACGTCGTTCCAGCAGACGGTAGCGTTGTTGGGGGCCAGGGGGGCGGTTGGCCAGATAAAGCGTACGCCCCAGTCGGTAAAGCACCGGCTGGGAGGCCGAGTGTTTGTCTACTTCCACCACCTGTCCTGCATCGAGCAAGACAATTGCGCCACCGGGTTGTTGCTGGAGGGCGACCACGACCTGTTCTTGCTCGCCCAGACTTAGCGCGGGACGACCCACATAGGTCAAACCCAGATTTTCAGGCTTGCCCCAGTTGTGCTCGCCCGCCGACTGGACCAGGCGCTGCAAACGCTGGCTTTGCCGATCGCGCAGGTACAGCTCAATTTTGCCTTGCGCATTCACAATCGTTGCCAGGCCTCCGCTGACCGGCGCCACTGGAATGGCCTGCCAGGCGTGCCATTGGGTGTCGTTGCGCTGGACGATCTGAAAAAGTTGGCCCTGCTGATTGCTGGCAAATACATGTGCCCGTCCCTGAGAGTCCACGCTCAGGGCGGCAGGATAGGTGGCCTGGTCCAGAGGTGGAAGCGCTTTCCAACTGCCCCAGGCATGATCGGTTGGACGAACCGTGCTCCAGTAAAAGCGTCCGTCGGTAGCCATGGCCAAGGCCTGGCCTCCTTGTGGACTGACGATAGGGGTGTGCAAGACCCGAGGGCCAGGGAGTTTTTGCCAGGCCAGCCAATCATCGTCATCTTCAGATCGGCTCACCCATACCTGGCCTGTTGCGTCACGGGCTAACAGCCCCGCGCTGCCGTCTGCATAATGAAAGACACTCAAGGCGTCGGCGGTGCGCCCACCCAAGGTGAACCAGCGCTGTTGCTGGACATCCCACTGGTTGATGGCGTCGTTTTGTTCACCGGAGACGAAAAAATGCAGGCCTCCGGAGCGGTCAGCCAGGAGACTGGCAGGGTAGTCCGCCCGGCTGGTGTAGTAACTGCGTTGCACCCAGGCAGCCGCCGGCCCAGCCGGTTCCTGACACACGGCCGGGCCTTTGCAGGCATGTCGGTCATGCCAGGCATAGCGCCTGAAAATCTCGGTTTTGCTACGGATTTCGTTCAAGGTCAGGTTGGCGGCCTGCTCCTGAATGGGGTAATCCACATAACCAATTTGCGCGTAATTACCCGGCGCCGCCAGCATGGCTTCGCGAACCAGACGGGCGCTGGCAATATGGTCTGGGTGGCCATGGCCGGTACAACGCCAGCAAAGTTGGGTGTAAGGAACCGGATTGGTGTCATCCAGATAGCGGATGCTCGTGGGTTGATAAAGTCGTATCAGGGCAACCAGCGTTTGAACCAATTGTTCGCGATTGAACGTTTGTTGGGGGCTGTCCAAGGTCTGGACGGTTTGTCCGGGTTCGGATTCTGCCCGGCTCAAGGGGGTCAGGCTTCCCCATCCCGGTCCTAACCAGGGGTCTTGCAGTCGTAAATGACTGAGCTGAATGCCGGGGCGGGACCGCAAAGTAAATTGCGCGATCGAGGCACTGCCGACCATCAGGCGGGTTTGCTGCCACTCATTGACTGCACCAGCCATATAGGCATAGGCCGCGCGTACCCCCTGTTCGCGGCTGTACATGTATTCCAGTCCGCCTTTTCGTTCGCTGGCGGTCAGGTATAGAACCTGCATACAGGCACCGGCCTGGATATTGCTGGACAGGTCCGGATTCATGAATAGCAGATCGTCGTCCATATGGCCGACCACCACCAGATCCCGGCTGCCGTGACAGGCATCGGCGGCCAGGACGGAAAGCGGCAGAACGAAGGCACACAGCCCGGCAAACAGGGAGCGTATCAATACAGAGCAGGCCAGACTGGCAAGAGACATAGGTGGTGGGAGCGCGGAGTAAACAAGGATCAGCATGATCCGTCCCGCGTTGTTGGCAGAGTGCGCGAACAACGTGCCTGCTTAGTATAAGCAGGCACGGTCAGACAGAAAATAAAGATACATAGCCCCAGGAGCTTGGGGCGGTAAAGTGTGGCGCTGGCGCTGCGATCAGTTCAGTCTGGGGCGAATCAGCATTGGGGCAAATTGATGCAGGTAGTTCAACATGGCCAGAATCCAGCACAGGCCGGCAAGGTGCAGCAAGGGCAGGCTCCAGCTACTGGGAATCAAGGCCAGCAGGCGCAACACGCAGGCGGCGATCAGGAAAGCATAGCTCAGTACAACTTTGGGCGTGGCGCGCAGGGGGCGGCCCAGATGGCCTAGGGCGGTGCGGGTCAGCATGCCGATGATCATGACGCTAAACCCTGCCAGGCCCACAATATGCACAGGCCAGGCGGCGCGTGCAATCCAGCCTGCCTCATAGGCGGCAGCACTGAGCAGGCCGAGCGCCAAGCCTGCATAGCCCAGATACAGAATCCAAAGCAGGGGGGTATGACGGCTGGCCCAAGGCTGCCAACGTATCCACTGGTAGCAGGCGATCAGCCCCAAGGCCGCCAGTGTCAGGGCCAGCGGCAGGCGCCATGGGGTCAGCGACAGGCCGATGGCAAGGGCGCTCAGCCCCATTTGCCAGTGTCCGCTGCGAGTTTGAGCCGGCAGGCTCAGACCCGGTAAAGCGCGCATGGCAAAAAAGGGAATGATGCGGCGGGCGATCAGCAGGGTAATCAGCCCCATGGTCCAGAATCCACTGTAGAAGTAGGGCATGGGGTCATGCCCTTGCATCAGGCTGTACATGAACAGGCTATGGCTCAGGCCCAAAGCCAGCATGGCCACGGGAATACCGTAATTACGCTTGTTGCGCGCGATCAGGATCACACGGGCCAGCTCGGCAGCGGCAATGGCGAAAAATAGGGCGTCGAGTAGCAGGGCTGCCAGCAGGCCATTGGGAAGCAACAGGCTGAAGCGGGCCAGAATCCAGATCAAACACAAGGCGCCCAGGGAGGGGCCCCGCAGGGTAGCCTGTCCTGTCCAGGTGGCACTGGCCGTTAGCAGAAAGCCGACGGCGATGGTGCCGATAAAGGCCCAGAGCATTTCGTGGGCATGCCAGTACAAGGAAGGAATGGCGGTGTTGGATAGCCAGGCGGGTGTGTAGAGCCAGAGCGCAATGCTGGCAGCACCCCATAAGGTGGCTAAAAGGTAAAGGGGGCGAAATCCCAATTCCAGAAAAGCGCGCCATTGCGGACGGGTAGAGGCGGGGGAGGCAGTCAGAGGTATCATGGCAGATCAGTTTAAAGATGTATTTTAAATATATCTTAAAGGCCGAATAAAACCTAGTCTCTTGACGATAGGCGGCCTTATTCTTTGTCGCTCATATCAAGCGTGCTGTCTATCATTTTTCGCAGCAAATAGACGATCGCCACGCGTTCGGCGGGGTTCAGATTGCCCATGGTCAGTTCGCTAATTGTGTGGGCTCGTGGAATAACGCGATCGAGCAGTGCCAGGCCATCCTGGGTCAGTTCCACAATCACTTTGCGTCGATCATCTTTATCGGGTGCCAGTTCAATCAGGCCCCGCGATTTCAATCGCTGAATAATGCCTCGTATGGTCGCCTGGTCTACCGCAGTGGCCTCGACCAGTTCGGTTTGCGAGCTCGGCCCGTGGTCGCGCAGGGCGCACAACGTCACGAACTGAATGGCCGTCAACTGACTGTCACCGACGTAATGTTGAAAGATGGCCGTGTGCCGTTGACCTGCCTTGCGCAGCAGGTGGCCGATCTGTTCAGTGACATCGTAGGACAAGGTTTGGGGCTCGGAGGCCGGGGAGCTAGGCTGCATAGTCTTTCTGTCTTTTTGTGGAGTGGGCAGGCCGGGGTATGACAACGGGGCCAGTATACCTGTCCCGAGATGGAGCAAGGCCTGATCCAGATCAGTTCTTTTGAGCTTGAAGCATACGTCTTTCTAGGGTGTGCATGGCAATAAATAAGTCTACACACTGTTAAATTCAAAAATTTCATAAACTGTAGACTTAAGTTTTTGAGACGGTGCTTGTGGTTAATTTTTATTTATAAGTTCTTGATTTTTTATTGTTAAATGGTTTTTTTCTCCCATATTTCGCGCGGCTGTTTTTGCATGAAAGTAGGTATAAACCCTAGCAGCTTCCTATGTTTTCATGCTTAAACTTAGTGTGTACACTACGAAAAACATGTAGTGAGCACTTTTTGTGAGTGCCGTGATTTGGAGCTAACGATGGAAAAGACAGTCAAGATTGCGATTGTAGGGGCCGGTCTTGGCGGAGCCGCTGCGGCGACTCTGTTGCAGCAGGCCGGCTTTGAGGTGGAAGTATTTGAACAGGCGCCGGAATTCTCGCGTTTGGGTGCCGGTATTCACGTGGGTCCCAACGTGATGAAGATTTTCCGTCGCATGGGTCTGGAAAAGGCGCTCGATGAGATGGGCTCGCACCCTGATTTCTGGTTCAGCCGTGATGGTGAGACAGGCGATTATCTGTCGCGTATCCCTTTGGGCGACTTTGCGCGGAAAGAATACGGGGCTTCCTACATCACCGTGCACCGCGGCGATATGCACGCCTTGCAGATCGACAGCATCAAACCGGGCACCGTTCATTTTGGCAAGCGCTTGCAAAATCTGGTGGACCGTGGCGATGACGTGTTGCTGGAGTTTGCCGATGGCACCAGCGTGACGGCCGACATTGTGATTGGTGCCGATGGCATTCACTCCAAGATTCGCGAAACCTTGCTGGGGATGGAAGATCCGATTTACAGCGGCTGGGTGGCACACCGTGCCCTGATCCGTGGCGAGAATCTGGCCCGCTTTGCCGATGAGTTCGAGGACTGTGTGAAGTGGTGGACAGAGGATCGTCACATGATGGTGTACTACACCACCGGCAAGCGTGATGAATACTATTTTGTGACGGGCGTGCCACATCCTGCCTGGGATTTTCAGGGCGCGTACGTAGACAGCTCGCAAGAAGAGATGCTGGCCGCATTTGAGGGCTATCATTCCACGGTTCAGAATTTGATCAAATCAACCGAGAGCATTACCAAGTGGCCCTTGCGCAACCGCAATCCCTTGCCGTTGTGGAGCCGTGGCCGTCTGGTAATGCTGGGCGATGCCTGCCACCCCATGAAGCCGCATATGGCGCAAGGCGCGTGCATGGCGATTGAAGATGCCGCCATGTTGACCCGCTGCCTGCAAGAGACCGGTTTGTCGGACTTTCGCACGGCCTTCGAGTTGTATGAGCTCAACCGCAAAGAGCGTGCCACTCGCGTTCAGTCGGTCTCCAATGCCAATACGTTCCTGCGTACCCAGGAAGACCCGGCCTGGGTGTATGGCTACGACTTGTACGGTCAGGACCTCAAATCCAGCTAAACGGCATGCTGCGCCAAATACGGGAGCGATCCGGATTTGGCGCAGCCTGATCGGATCGGGTCCCGCTGTTGTAAACCCGCTGCTCTCGCCCAAGCGAGTCAGAGGCCATGACAAGCGGGAATCACGGTTGATCCTTCATTCTTTATCTGTAAACAGTCTGCAGCCCAATGGGGGGAATGCGGACGTGTTCAGGGCCCTGCTGTGTTCTGTCAGGCGCTGTTCTTAGGCAGTTTTCTGGTTCACCAGGCATACCAATAATTATCTGGAGATATACAAGGTGCATTCATCCATCCCAAGTCCTACGGCGGTGCCTGCCGGCCGGGACGGTAACGAAGATCTCTACAAGAAGATCGTCTGGCGTCTGATCCCCTTTCTGTGTTTTTGTTATTTGGCGGCGTATCTGGACCGGATCAACGTCGGTTTTGCCAAGCTGCAGATGCTCGATCATCTGCAGTGGAGTGAAACTGCGTACGGCCTGGGAGCGGGCCTGTTTTTCCTGGGCTACATTCTGTTTGAGGTGCCCAGCAACCTCATTCTGGAGCGGGTGGGTGCCAAGTTGTGGATTGCCCGCATCATGATCACCTGGGGCATCTTGTCGGGCCTGACCATGTTTGTCACCACGCCTACGCAGTTCTATATTCTGCGCTTTGTGCTGGGGGCGGCGGAGGCCGGTTTCCTGCCAGGTGTACTGTACTACCTGACCTTGTGGTTTCCCACCTATCGGCGGGGCAAGATCATTGCCTTGTTCATGATCGGTTTGCCCTTGTCCAGTGTGATTGGCGGTCCTTTGTCCGGTTGGATCATTGGTCATTTTGATCACATGAACGGCTGGCGCGGCTGGCAGTGGCTGTTTTTGCTGGAAGCCATTCCCAGTGTGCTGCTTGGCATTCTGACGTTCTGGGCCTTGCCTAACAATTATCAGTCCGCCCAGTGGCTCAATAACGAAGAGAAATCCCGCCTCGCTGCGGACCTGGCGGCCGATGACGCAGAGGGCAAAGGCGTCAAGCACAGCTTCAAGGACGGCTTTTTCAACCTGAAAGTGTGGATGCTGGGTGGAATCGATTTTTCCATTTTGTTGGGGACGTACTCCATCAGTTTCTGGATGCCGTCTTTTATTCGTGCTGCCGGTGTGCAGGACCCCTTCCAGATTGGCCTGATGACTGCGATTCCGTCTTTGGCCGGCGTGGTCGGCATGCTGATGATCGGTGCCAGCTCAGACCGTCGCCGTGAACGTCGTTGGCACTTGATTGTGCCGCTGACCATTGGCGCGATAGCGCTGGTTGTCAGTACCTTTGTTGCGCATCACGCCTGGTTGACCGTATTGGCCTTTACGGTTGCTTCGGCGGTGATTATGGGTGCGGTCCCTGTGTTCTTCAGCCTGCCGGCTACCTTTCTGAAAGGCACGGCCGCTGCAACGGGTTTTGCCTTGGCCTGTTCTCTGGCCAATATTGCGGGTCTGGTCAGTAATTCCCTGATTGGCTGGGTGACGGATCTGACCGGTTCCGGTAGCGCCGCCTTGTGGCTGTTTGCCGGCAGCTTGATGGTAAGTTGTTTGCTGGCCTTTGCCTTGCCGGCCAAACAGGTGAATCGTTAAGTCTTAGTTGGGACTGATAGTCTGAAACACAAGAAACATACCCGGCTGCTGGCCGGGTATGTTTTTTTTTGAGGCAGCGGGTAAGCGCCACAGGGTTGCACACGTGTGATGGGCTTGTGGCCCGGCCAAGGGCTGTGATCAGGCGGTCACCTTGCTGCCTTGTTGCAGCCAGGCCTGCAGATCGACCGTTTCGTACAGTACCTGCGCGCTCAGGACACGCAGACCGTGCGGGCCGCTATCGAGGATGCGATGTTCGCCTTTGGCTTGTTGCAACTCCAGCTCGGTGTCTGGCAGCGTCATCAAGTGTCGGGCTACGGCCAACAGTTGTTCGGGAGGGCAGCAGGGGCTGGATTCAAAGTGACCGATTTCCCTGCCGTTTTGACGAATGATCAGGCGTAGTGGGTTCATGATGTTGTTGCCGTATCAGAGACGGGCCAGTAAAAGTTATTGGGCGTGGCGCGTGCGCCAAAAATAGCTTGTCCGACGCGCACAATGGTTGAGCCTTCGGAGATGGCGACTTCGTAGTCGCCTGACATGCCCATGGAGAGCTCGTGCATGTTTTCGGCATGCGGGATGTCGTTGCGTAACTGATCGCGCAAGTTGCGCAGCAGCGCAAAGCAGGGGCGCACCCGTTCAGGATCGGCGTCCATCAGGGCCAGGGTCATCAGACCTTTGACCTTCAGGGCGGAAAACTGTGGTAATTCGCGCACAAATGCGTGAACGTCTTGCGGCGGCAAACCGAATTTGCTGTCCTCGTTGGAGGTGTTCACCTGTACAAAGACATCCAGACTGCGGCCTTCGATTTGCAGGCGACGATCCAGCGCCTCGGCGGTCTTGAGCTTGTCCAGTGCGTGAAATTCGCGCGCAAAGCGTGCAACCGACTTGGCTTTATTGCTTTGCAGGTGTCCAATAACAGCCCATTCCAGATCCGGCAGTTCCTCGCGCAGGGCCTCGTACTTGCCTTCGGCCTCTTGCACCTTGTTCTCGCCCAGCAGGCGGCAGCCGGCTTGATACGCCAGACGAATGCGGTCAATCCCGAAGGTTTTGCTGACAGTGAGCAAGCGGACATCGCCGGGAGCACGTCCGTACCGCACGCAGGCAGCATCAATTCGTTGTTGTACCAGGGCAATGCGTTCCCGAAATGCCTCTACACTGGTGGAGGTGGGATAATGCTCGGTGTGAAGTAGATCAGGGGCGGATTCGGACATGGCGCACCAGTAAGGAAGAAAAAAAAGATAAACTCGACCCTGCGGGTCGCGCATAAACTATTATGTCATAGGTCAAAATGAATATCCAGGGAAGCAATGCGAAGGAACTTTTCGATGATATCCGTCAGCAGGTGGCGCTGGGGCGGATAGCGCCGGGTCAGATCCTGCCGCCGGTGCGCGAGTTGGCTCAGACACTGGGACTGAACCGGAACACGGTTGCCCTGGCCTACAAGCGCCTGGTGTCTGCGGGCGTGGCCGATGCGCAAGGTCGTCGTGGTACGCGCATTCGCGAGGCGATCCGGGAGCTGGCGCGGGAAGGGCACGGAGCCAGTTCTGCCTTGCAGGATCTGGCCAGCGGAAACCCGGCGCTGGAATACCTACCGGCTCCGACTCAGTTGGTGGCCGGGGTGCGAGGTCAGACTCAGGCCCTGTATGGCGCCGATCCCCTGGTGCCGGAGCTGCGCGCAGTGTGTCAGCAGGTATTTCATAAAGATACGCCCCCGGAAACCGACTACCACGTCAGCTACGGCGCGGTGGATGCCATAGAGCGTTTGCTACAGGCTTTCCTGCTGGCGGGCGACAAGGTTGGCATTGAGGACCCAGGCTATTTGAACAGCATCAATTCCGTTCATACGCTCGGTTACAAACCAGTCGGTATTGAGGTCGACAGTGAGGGCATGGTGCCAGCCTCACTGGAGGCAGCATTGGCCGACGGCCTGCGTGCCTTGATCTTGACGCCGCGGGCTCACAATCCCACTGGGTGTTCGCTTAGTCGTACCCGGGCCAAGCAGATTGAGCAGATCCTGAAGCAGTATCCTGAGCTGTTGCTGATGATTGATGACCATTTCTGGATGCTGGCCAGCAGTCCTTACCGGAATGTGATTCCCGCCGAGCACTTGCGTTGGGCCTTGATCCGTTCTGTCTCCAAGGGACTGGGGCCTGATTTGCGGGTGGCCCTGGTGGCGTCTGACCTGCAAACCAGCGAACGCTTGTCACAACGCCTGGCGTCGGGGGCGCAATGGGTGAGTCACCTCTTGCAGCAAATGGTGGTACACGGCTTGACGGACGCCCAGATCAAGGCTCAGACCCGCGCCGCCCAGGCTGCCTACGTACAGGCCCGGGCCGACCTGATGCAGGCCTTGAAAAAGCAGGGCATTCCGTTCTGGGATAGCGAAGAAGGGTTCAACCTATGGATACCCCTGGACCGGGAAGCCGAGCCTGTGCTGGCCGGGCTGGCCGCGCGTGGCTGGTTGGTTCGCTCGGGCCAGGTTTTCGGGGTGAGCCATCCAGCCCAAGGCTTGCGCGTCAGCTTTGCGAGTTTGAATGCGAAAGATGCGCAACGTTTTGCCGCTGATCTGGCACAGGTTCTGAAAGAGCGGTACTAGTCACTATCTTGCCGCTTCCGGCGAAGTGGCAAGATGGTGAACTCGTTGCAGTGCGCCCATGGCTGGTTTTACTAAGGGGCGCTTTTTTTACGTCCCTCAGAGCGTGGGGCAGGCGGACGATTGCTGATCCATTGGACCGCCAGCACGCTGCCCATCACCAACACCATGCCCAGCAGGCTGGTGCCAGTCATGGCCTGACCCAGAATCAGCCACCCCAGTATCACGGCGGTCAAGGGGCTGAGCAGCCCCAGGGACGACACCGCCACCGATGGCAGGACTGCAATCCCTCGGAACCACAAGGTGTAGGCCAGTAGCGCGCCGACCAGACACAGGTAGAGATAGCCGCTGATCTGCATCATGCTCAGGGAACCATCCAAAGGTGGGTCCAGCCATAAGGCCAGGGGAGCGAGCATCAATCCGCCCAACATCAGTTGCCAGGCCGTGAACGCCAATATTGGCATGCTGCTTCGCCAGCGATGCGACAGATAGGTGCCCAGTGCCATACACAAAGCCCCGACAATCGCCGCAAGCATGCCCCACGCGTCCCACTGACTGTGCGGCGAGAGCAGCAAAATACCCATGCCCACGATGCCAAGCACACAAGCGACTAAAGCCAGGCTGATCGGACGCTTGCCTTCCAGCGCCCAGGCTAGCGCAATGACCACCAAGGGTTGAGCGGCGCCCACAACGGCAGCCAGCCCGCCCGGCAGGCGATAGGCAGCCACAAACAAAAGCGCCTGAAAAGCGCCGATATTCAAGGCGGCCAAAATCAGGGTCCGCCCCCATTCCCCTTGGGCGGGCATGCGCCGACTCCATAACAGCAGGATCACACCGGCTGGAAAACAGCGTAGGAATGCGGCGATAAAAGGGCGATCCGCCGGCAGGATTTCGGTAGTCACAATATAGGTGGAGCCCCAAATGGCCGGGCCCAGTGCGGTCAGTGCCGTCACCAGCCAGAGAGAAAGTCGGGTCATGGTTAATTGTCTTGATATCGAGATAAACGCCAGTGTAGGGACGTTTTATCTTAATATCAAGATAAATGTTTTTACCGAGAAATCATGAGCACTAGCGAAGAACAGGATGCCGTCGACCTGATTATCAAGCAATGGCGTGAGCAACGGCCCGACCTGCAGAATCTGGATGCAATGGCTCTGCTTGGACGTATGACCCGCTGCTTTCAACTGGTTCAAAAGCAAATGGGCGAAAACTTTCGTCGTCATGGTTTGCAACTGGGTGAGTTTGACGTGCTGGCCAGTTTGCGCCGTTCCGGCCCGCCCTACACCTTGGCGCCCACGGCTTTGTTTTCCTCACTGATGGTCAGCTCGGGCACGATGACACACCGTTTGCACGGTCTGGAAAAGCAGGGCCTGATCGAGCGTATCGCCGACCCTGAGGATGCCCGTCGCAGCCTGGTACGGTTGAGTCCGGCTGGGCTGGCCTGTGTGGACGCGGTGGTAGTGGACCATCTGGCCAACGAGGAAAATCTGCTGCAAGGTCTGGATGCGACGCAGCGACAACGCCTGGACGGTTTGCTGCGTGACTGGATGCGTTTGTTGGAGTCGCGCCCGGTGTAAAGGAATGCTAAAGTAGCTGGATATATACACAGCCTGCTTATGATTTCGCCCGAGCTTCCTCCGTTTTATTACCTGCATAATTTCCACCAGGTATTGCAGTGGGTCCAGCATGTCAGTGCCGACTTGCTGGAGCCCGAACATGTCCAGTGCGACCATGCTTTTGCGCAGGTGTCTCAGTCTGCGCAAGCACTGTTGGTGCGATTGTTGATGCGCAAAGGCCCGGTGTTTCGTATCGACAAGCTTCGTTATGCCGAAATCGAAGATCTGGAGGCCGCTGTGCAGGAACTGGCCGCCTGCAAACTCATAGAAATCGATCCTGTGCTGGATCTGGATACCCTGTTTGCCGTGCATACCATGCCTGAATTGCATCGTATGTTTCATGATCTGCCCGCCGCCGGCCGCAAGTCGGATTATCAGCAATGGATAGCTCGGACCCAGGGTGAGCAGGAGCGGCCTTTTTTGCAATGGTGCGCGCGGCCAGAACTGCGGGCTCCCTTGCTGCGTTTGTCAGCGGCCGTGGTGCATTGGGCGCAGCGGCTGCAACTGTTGTTCTTTGGCAATCATTACCAGGATTGGTCCGAGTTCGTATTAAGTGATCTGGGCCTGTATCGTTACGAGGCTGTGGCGCTGGATCAAGGCAGTCGAGCGTTCCGGCACCAGGAGGACGTGCGTCTGTATGAAATCCTGTCTGAACTGCGTGACGCACCGGACGAGGCCGATCTTGAGCACTGGACAGAGCGCTTTGCCGCGGTGCAAAGGATTCAGACGGACAGTGACTGGTTGCGGCGACGCAAGGCAAAAACCGTGTTTCAGCTGGGCCAGCAAGCCGAGCGACAACACTGGTGGTCACTGGCCGAGCAGGCCTACGCGCAGACCCGCTGGCCGGGCGCGCGTTATCGTCAATTACGGGTGTTGGAGCGGCAGGAAAAGCAAGAGGATGCCTGGCCCTTGTTTTGCCAGGCCTGGGAGCAACCCGAAAGTGAGGGTGAGGCACAGAAATTACGACGTATGCTGCCGCGTCTGCGTCGTAAGTTGGCGCTAGAGGCACCTCCCACTGTCCCATCCGGCAAACCGGCGAGCCGTACACAACGCAGCGACCTGGTGCTGCCTGATGATGGTACTCGGGTCGAAGTGCAGGTTCTGTCCCATTGGAACAGCCCTCTGGCACCGGTCTTTTATGTAGAAAACACTTTGTTTCCGGCCTTACTGGGTTTGCTCGGCTGGGATGCCATTTACGCCCCTTTGCCTGGGGCTTTCTTTCATCCCTATCAGGCCTGTCCGGCCGATTGGGGGAGCCCGGATTTCGTGTCCCGCAGGCAGAACTTGTTTGATCAGTCTTTAAGCGTGCTGAACGGTACAGACTATAAAACCGTGATCTGGCAACGCTGGCAGGAAAAGCGCGGCATACAGTGTCCCTTGCTGATTTGGCCCGCCTTGGATGAATCCTTGATCGAGCAGGCTTTGCACTGCATTCCCGCCCAGCATTTGCAGCTCGTGTTCACGCGTATCTTGCAGGATTGGCGGGATAACCGTGCCGGCCTGCCGGATTTGGTGCGTTTCATGCCCGCCCAGCAAAGCTACGAGCTGATAGAAGTAAAAGGGCCCGGAGATCGTTTGCAAGATAACCAACGGCGCTGGTTAAGCTATTTCGAGCAGCACGCCATCCCCGCGCGTGTCTGCTATGTGACCCGGCCTGAGGCGTCATGAAAGCCTGGACGGTAGGCGTGCGAGCCTTATGCGAATTTACCGCCCGCAGCGGGGATCTGGACTTGCGCTTTACGCCTGCGGCGACGGCACAGGAAGGTATTCTAGGCCATCAGCAGTTAACGCTGCGTCGCCCCGAGCACTATGAAGCCGAAGTGCCGCTGTTATATGAGATGGATGGGCTGTTGGTGCGTGGCCGAGCCGATGGATTTGACCCCGTCAGCAATTGCCTGGAAGAGCTGAAAACCTATCGTGGTGCTTTTGATGCCATCCCCGAGCACCATAGACGCCTGCATCAGGCGCAAGCCAAGGTCTATGCTGCCATGTTGTGCCAGGAACGCGATTTGCCGGGGATGACAGTCAGCGTGGTGTATTACCACGTAGACAAGCATAAAGAGACCAGCATTTCCGAGTATCTGGAGCGCGCGGACCTGTGGGCCTTTTTTGAGCAGCAATGTCGCGCATATGTAGCGTGGGGGCAGCAGGAGCAAAAACACAGGCTGGCGCGCGATCAAGCTTGTACTGCTCTGCAATTTCCATTTGAACAGTTTCGTGCGGGTCAGCGGCAACTGGCTGTAGCTGCGTTCCGGGCGCAGCGCGATGCACAGTGCCTGTTAGCGCAAGCCCCCACGGGTATTGGCAAAACCTTGGCAGTCGTATTCCCGGGCCTGAAAGCCATGCCCGAGGCTGGTCTGGACAAGCTGTTTTATCTGACGGCTAAAAACTCGGGCCGGCAAATGGCGCTGGACGCCTTGCAGCGCTTAAGTCCGGATGGTGGGGGCGCGTGGCGGGTGCTGGAAATGGTGGCCCGCGACAAGCAGTGTCCCCATCCGGATAAAGCCTGCCATGGCCAATCCTGTCCCTTGGCCGAAGGCTTTTACGACCGGCTTCCCGCAGCCCGTCAGCAAGCTCTGGAGCAGCCCATGCTAACTAGCCAGCGCCTGCAGCAAGTGGCTAGCGAACACCAGGTCTGCCCCTATTACTTGAGCCAGGAAATGCTGCGTTGGGCGGACGCCATTGTGGGCGACTACAACTATTTTTTCGACTCACATGCGGTGCTCTATAGCC
This sequence comes from Alcaligenes sp. HNGD-HTN06, assembly GCF_049932565.1. Lineage (NCBI taxonomy): Bacteria > Pseudomonadati > Pseudomonadota > Betaproteobacteria > Burkholderiales > Alcaligenaceae > Alcaligenes > Alcaligenes sp. HNGD-HTN06. The sequence continues at coordinate 1,618,403 of NZ_CP187782.1, forward strand.
AGACCCTGGCCCAGCAATGGCGCAGCGCGATCTTGGTGGACGAGGCGCACAATCTGGTAGAACGTGCTCGTTCCATGTATTCCGCGTCCTTCTCGCAAGTGCAGTTGCGCATGGCACGTAAAGCCGCGCCTTCGGCCTTGAAGCGTCATTTCGCTCCATTGACTCGCTTGATGGAGGACCTGATACCCGAGGAAGGCGGTGACCAATGGGGGCTGGAAAAAATCCCGGAGGACTTGCTGGAGCAGTGCGAGTATCTGGCTGCCCGTTTAGGGGCCTACGTGGCGGAGAATCCTCTGCCGCAAGACAGCCCCTTGTTGCTGTTTTATTTCGAGCTACTGTATTTTGTGGACCTGGCCGGGCAGTTCGGCTCGCATTCCTTGTTTGATATTTTGGCGCAGCGCGATGGTGTACTTCTGAACCTGCGCAATATCGTGCCTGCTCCCTTTCTGGCCGAACGCTACGGCGATGCGCACGGCGTGGTGCTGTTCTCCGGCACGTTGAATCCTTCGCAGTTTTATCGTGATGTCTTGGGGCTGCCGCCCAGTACGGCAGAGTTGAACGTAGCATCTCCTTATCGAGCCGAGCAGTTGCGGGTACGTCAATATGCCGGTTTGTCCACGCGCTATGCCGACCGGGCGCAAAGCCTGAGCGGGGTGTGCGATATTGTCGGGCAGGCCTATCAGGAGCAGCCTGGCAACTATCTCTTGTTTTTGAGCAGCTTTGATTATCTGGAGCAGGTCAGCCAGGCCTTGCAGGAGCGCTGGCCGGATATGCCGCTTTGGCATCAGCAACCGGGTATGAGCGATCAGCAAAGAACGCAGTTTCTGGACCGCTTTACGCTGGACGGCAAGGGAGTGGGTTTGGCAGTGCTGGGGGGGGCGTTTTCAGAAGGGGTAGATTTACCCGGTAAACGCTTGATCGGTGCTTTTATTGCCACTTTGGGTTTGCCGCAATTCAACCCGGCCAATGAGTCGGTGCGGCAAGTCATGGCCCGGCTCTTTGGGGAGCGGCGGGCCTATGACTATACCTATCTGTATCCGGGACTACGCAAGATTACACAGGCCGCGGGTCGTGTGATTCGCGATGAACAGGATCAAGGCTTTGTGTATCTGCTGGACGAACGTTATGGGCAGCGGCGGGTGCAGCAGTTGTTGCCGGACTGGTGGCAAATTGAGCAGGTGCGGACTGACGCTCGTTCTGGGCAATCACCTCGGTAATGATCTGCGCAGTGGCGGCGGACAGGGTCCAGCCCAGGTGACCGTGGCCGGTGTTATAGTACACGCCAGGACGGCTGCCCGCTTTTACGCGCGGCATCATGTCCGGCATCATGGGGCGCAAACCTGCCCACGGTACGACACGGTCGGTAGCCGCGTCGTGGAAGTTGCGGCGTGTCCAGTTGGTCAGCGGGGCGATGCGATCGGCGCGTATGTCTTTGTTGGACCCGTTGTATTCCGCGGTGCCGGCCACACGCAGGCGGTCTTTGCCCAGGCGGCTGGTCACAATCTTGGCCTCTTCGTCCAGCAAACTGACCCAGGGGGCTGCATGTTGGGCTTCGGGCGTATCCAGGTACACCGAGATGGAGTAGCCCTTGACGGGATAAATATTGATGTAGTCGCCCAGCATACGGGCCAGGTGGCGGCTGCCTACGCCAGCGCACACGACCAGGGAGTCCACGGACAGCGTATGGGTGTGGGCATCTGCACCTTCGCCAGTACGGAGCTGGATACGGTGCGGTGGGCCGCAATCAATACCCAGGACTTCGGTATCCTGCAGAAACTTCACGCCGCGCTTGGCGCACGCATCGGCCAAGCCGCGGGTGTATTTGTGAATATCGCCGGTGGCGTCCGAGGGCGTGAAGAAACCGCCGTAATAGGTGCCTTGCAGAGCAGGTTCGATCTGATGGATTTCTTCGTTGGTAACGGTACGGCGTTCCAGACCGCCTTTTTGCAGTAGCTGGCTGACTTTTTTGCCAGACTCAAAGCCGCCGGGCGTGTGGTAAATATGCAAAATGCCGCGCTGCTCCAGGTCGAAATCAATATTTTCGTCCTTGGCCCACTGATACAAGTTTTCGCGAGCGGCAATGGCCAGCTTGACGGTCTCGATCGTGTTGCGCTCGTAACCGGAAATTGCCCCCACAAATTGGCCCATCCAGCTGTATTTGTGCCAGCTTGGCTTGGGGTTGAAGAGCAGTGGAGCGTCCTTGCGCATCATCCATTTCAAGCCTTTGAAAATGGTGCTGCGGCTGTTCCAGACCTCGGCATTGCAGGCGGAAAGCTGCCCGCCATTGGCAAAAGAAGTTTCCATCGCGGGGTAGCGAAGGCGGTCAATAACGGTGACTTGATAGCCCTTCAGACTAAGGGCGTAGGCGGTGGTGATTCCGGAAATACCGGCACCAATGACGGCAATATGCGACATAACAGGCTCCTGACAGGTGAATTACCACCGAGTAGTGGCAATACCCCATCTGTCCTGTGACCTGAGAGTTTATCCAACCTGTGCATCTGGCTGGGCTCCTTCGGTGGGCGTCAAACGCCGCTCTCCAGAGTGTCGGGCTGGTACGATCCTTTTGCCTGAGAGATTCCGGGGTGGTTGCTCCGTCGGCGCCTGACTGAACAGGTCTCTTTCATACCGCCTGTAGTGACGCGACTACAGTAGCCGCGCTTACAAAAGTTTGCAATCAGGGTAAACCGGGAGCTGTGGGGGGCGGCTCCCGGTTTGGAGCGATGGATCAGGAGGGGTAAATCCACAGTTTGGAGGGCGGCAATTGCAGATGATGCACGCCACTGGGCAGTGGTTCAGGTCCGAAAGCTCGCAGTGTGCCGGCAGTCGGGTCGGCCATGCGGAAAACGTGCTCCCACTTGTCGCCCAGATACATGCTGGTGGATAGCTGCAGTGGCAGCGTATCGGGGCCGGGCTGCGCATTCAGTTGCACTTGTTCGACGCGAATCACGGCGGTGGCGTGCTGGCCGGCGCTCAGAGGAGCGGCGGCATGGCCCCATAACTCCCAACCAGGGCCGCTAAGCCGAGTTTGTTGATCGCGTTGCTCGGTAACCTTGCCTTGCAGACGATTGTTCGAGCCCATGAACTCGGCGGTGTACAGGGTCTTGGGATTGCTGTAGACCTCTTGCGGGGTACCTTGTTGCTCGATTTCGCCACCATTCAGCAACAGGATCCGGTCCGAAATCGCCATGGCCTCCGCCTGGTCATGGGTTACCATCAAAGCGGACAGGCCCATTTTCACAATCAGTTCGCGCAGGAACACGCGGGCCTCTTCACGCAGCTTGGCATCCAGGTTGGACAGTGGCTCATCCAGCAAGATGACCGGGGGGTTGTAAATCAGCGCACGGGCAATGGCCACACGCTGCTGTTGCCCTCCAGACAGTTGGCTGGGGTAGCGCTCGCCCAGGCCTTTCAACCCCAATTGATCCAAAATGGCGTCCACCTTTTGGCGGCTTTGCGCCTTGGAGGTTTTGCGCAGCGTGAGCGGATAAGCCACATTGTCCTGCACGGTCATGTGCGGCCACAAGGCATAGGACTGGAAAACCAGGCCCAGATTGCGCGCCTCGGCGGGCAGGTCGATACGGTTTTGCGAGTCGTACAGCACGTTCTCATTGATGGCGATACGCCCTTGGGAGGGCTGTTCGAGCCCGGCAACCGCACGCAGCAAGGTGGTTTTGCCACTACCCGAGGCCCCCAGCAGGGAAACCACCTCACCTTTGTTCAGGCTCATGGACACGCCTTTCAGAACCGGGTTGCGGTCGTAGGCCAGATGAATGTTGTCTACAGTCAGCTCGGTCATCGTAGTTTTACTCCGAAGCGCAATGCGATGGTCAGGCCAATGACCACCAGAACGATATTGATAAAAGACAGGGCAGCTACAATGTCGATGGCGCCGGTCGCCCACAGTGAAACCAGCATGGAGCCAATGGTTTCCGTGCCCGGTGTGAGCAGGTACACGCCGGTAGAGTATTCCCGCTCAAAAATCAGGAACATCAATAACCAGGACCCGATCAGGCCGAACTTTGCCAGTGGTAAGGTGATTTGACGTGTTACCTGACCGGGACGCGCTCCCGTGCTGCGGGCGGCTTCTTCCAGCTCCGGACCCACTTGTAAAAGGGTGGAGGAGATCAGACGCAAGCCGTAAGCCATCCAGACCACGCTGTAGGCCAGCCAGACGCTGAAGATGGTGCTGCGCAGGGCGCGCAGCGGACTGACGAGCGTGCCTTGCAACCATTCCGCCATGGGCAGGACCGACAAGTAGCCGTTTTCCAGGGACTGATCCAGCCACATGGGCACGAACAGGAACATCCACAAAAAGGCCAGACCCGCCAGTAGACCGGGGACGGCACGGGGTACCAGAACGCTGTAGTCCAGAAAGCGGGTGATGCCGTCTGGCTTGCGGTGCATGGCCAGGCCAATGAAGGTGTAGCAGATGACGGCCAAGGCGCCGCCAAATACACCAATCGCCACTGAGTTCAGAATGGCGCGCAGCAGATTGGCTTGCCCAAACACTTGCCGGAAGGCATCCAGGGAGAGCACGTCCATCAGCGAGACGCCAATCCCCCAGTTGGACACAAAGGCGCGCAAGACTACGCCCACCACCGGGACAATGACGGTGAAGAACAACCACAGACCGACCAGTGTTGCAGCTGCCCAGCGCCAGCGACCCAGCGGCAAGGCACGCGCCTGGGAGGCTTTGCCCTTGACGGTTACGAAGCGGTTGGCGGTGCGCATCAGACGGCGTTGCAGCATCACGAGCGGGATAGTCATGGCAATCAGGACGACTGCCACAGCCGCCATCAGGTGGTAGGACGGAATGCCGAGCTTGTTGGTGAGCTTGTATAGATAGGTGGCCAGTACCAGGTGGCCTTCAGGGTCGCCGAGCACCAGCACCAGACCAAATACTTCCAGCCCCAGAAAAAAGAGCAGAACGCAGGCGTACAGGATGGCGGGACGCACCATGGGCAGGCTGACCGAGCGCATGACCTGCCAGGGGCTGGCACCGGCGCTGCGGGCGGCTTCTTCCACATCCGAGCCCATGCTGCGCAAGGCCGAGGAAATGTACAGATAGGCGTGGGGAACGTGCGTCAGACCGGCAATGATGACAATGCTGGTGAAAGAGTAAATGTTCCAGGGGACAAAGCCGATCAGCTCCAGCGTCCAGGTGGAGAAGAAACCGACGGGTCCGGCGGCAACAATATAGCCAAAGCCCAGCACCATGGGCGAGACGAAAATCGGGACCAGAATGAGCGGTTCAATCCAGGTACGGCCGGGTAAATCGGTACGTACCATCAGGAAGGCCAGGATGCCGCCCAAAGGAATCGAAATACCGGCCAGGCCAAAGGCCATGATGAAACCGCTCCCCAGTGCTTTGTAAAAGTCCGGGTCGTCGAAGATGAAACGGAAAGCATCCAGCCCCAGAGACTTGTCAGTCGCAAAAAAGGGGGCCGATAGCAGGCTTTGGATGATGATCAGGCTAAGCGGCACATAAATGGCCAATGCCGTGATCAGAACAACGACATGGCGTGGCCAGGCCTGCCACCGAAGGCGTAAGGCTTGCATGATAAGGATTCCAGGCGGTAAAAGGCAGGGTGACGGCCTCGGCCGTCACCCGGTTCACAGACGAGGTGTCTTATTTATTGGCCGCAGCGCGCCATTGCTTGATGAAGTCCAGGCGTTCCTTTTGCTTCAGGAAGTCCAGCAGCGACGAATCCACCGGGATGGGGGTCAGTTCTACCCCTGCCAATTTCTTGGTCAGGCCATCCACATCGTTGTCGCCTTCCACGTCAGAGCGGATCGAGGCCAGCTCGGATTGGTTCGCCAGAACATCCTGTCCGTCCTTGGATAACATGTAGTCCAGAAAGACACGGGCGGCATGGGGGTGTTGGGCCTTGTTGCTGATGAACGCCACGCGTGACAGGACCAGGGTGTAGTCCGAGGGGTACACAATACCGATGGCTTTATCCTTGGCGGCGCGGGTCTCCGCATATGAACCCAGCAGGTTGTAGCCAATCAGGTTTTCACCCGAGCTGACGCGCTCCATCATGGTGCCCGTCGAGGACTGCAGCACCAGATTGGCTGAACCTACGCCTTTGATGAAATCCCAGTAGCTCTGGCCTTTCTTGCTGTCTTGAGCGGCCAGCATATAGCCTACTGCAGATTTTTCAATGTCGTAGGTAGTGACCTTGTTGCGAAAGCGGTCCTTGTCGCTTTCCACCAGCTTGGCCAATTCTGCATGCGTCTTGGGTGCTTCTTCAGGCTTGATAAGACGGTTGTTGTAGATGAATACCGTCGGCTCGTAAGTGGTGCCAAACGCCTTGTTTTCCCATACGGCCCAACTGGGTAGGGCAGGGATTTCAGGGGAGTCGTAGCGGGCTGCGTAGTCGGTGGCCAGGCGCATAGCCGAGTCCATGGAGGAGCTCCACACAAGGTCGCCACTGTGGCTGCCCGAAGCCTGTTCGCTGATGTAGCGGTTGTACAGCTCGGTGCTGTTCATGTCGTGGTATTCGACTTTGATCTTGGGGTGGGCGGCCTCAAACGCGGCAATGAGCGGTGCGGCGGCTTTGGTGTCCGTGGTCGAGTAGACAATAACCTTGCCTTCTTTGTCCGCTGCTTGAGTCTGGTCGTCCTGAGCCCAGGCCGCTTGTCCGGCCAGCAGGCTGGCACTGAGTGACAGGGCGAGCAGGCTCAGGCGCTTAGGGGGGGTAAATGCTGACATTCGAGTCTCCTTGTTGTCAGAGTCCCGTCCTGTTGCGGGACTTCTTGGGTGATCGGTGTCATTGCATTGTCTGGACTCTAGCTGTCAGCATCCTGTCATTGGGGATGGGAAGGGGCTAGGGTCCTGCCGGCGTGTCGGTGACCAGACGTCGCCAGTTCTGCAGAAAACGGTGGCGGCGGGTGGGGTCCAGGCCCACTAACAAAGAGGGATTGAGAATAAGCGGTTGAATAATTCCAATTGATTGATTTTCAATGGTTTTTGTGAACCAGCTGCCCGTTTCCACGGCGTTGAGCGAGCCTAATCCGGCTGGGCCGGCGAGGGTTTGTTGGCCTTGGGGAGAGAGCAGGTAATCAATGAAAGCAGCGGCTAGATCGGGGCGGCGAGCTTGTTTATGAATCAGGGCGCTGCGGGTAAACACTGACACATAATCGCTGGGTACGACGATGGCAATGTCCGAGCCTGCTTTTTGCCGAGCCAGGGCATACGAGCCTAGTACGTTGTAGGCGACATCCAGGGTGCCATTGTCCAGATCATCCAAAATGGCACCGGTATTGGCATACAGACGGGTGCCGACACGGCCCAGGGCATTGGCCAAGCCCCAGAACGTGGAAGAGGTGCGTTCGTCGTACAGTGCAAACAGGTAGCCCACGCCACTGATCTGAATGTCATAGGTGCCCACCCGGCCCCTCAGACTGCCCTGGTTACGCTCCAGCAGCTTAAGCAGCGCTTCGCGAGAGGCCGGCAGCTCGTACGGTAAACGAGCCGGTGCGTAGGCGATGACGGCCGGCTCCAGCGTGAAGCCAAACACCTCATTGCGCCAACGTGCCCAGCCGGGCATGGTCTGGGTCAGACTGGATGTGTGCGCACGAGCATAGCCGTCGTTCGCCAGTTTGACCTGCATGTCCGCGGCCGAGCTGATCAGCAGATCCGTTTCAGGGAGGCTGCCTTGAGTGGTGTGCCGATACAGCGCGGTGGAATCCATCTCGTGATAAAGAATGCGTACGTGAGGCTGGATACGCTGAAAGTCCTGTACGAGCACTTCAAACAGTTCGGTGTCGGTAGGGCCAGCAATCACCAGCAAGGCCTGATCTTCCGGGCCAGGTGGACGGGGGGAGCGAGCCGGGTAGTCGTGACTGCGAATGCCCATATCGGGTTCCGCGGCGCTGGCGAGGGCGAAGGCTGGCTGGGGCTGGGCCAACATGCCCGTCATGATCAACGCTGCGATGAGCAGGGTCAGGGGGGGCGAGGGTCGGGGACTCTGGTAAAGGGTGGGGATTTCGATGCGGACTGTCAGACCCTGCGGGGTATGGTCACGCAAGAGCAACGTGCCTTGATGCGCTTGTACCACGGTGCGCACGATAGACAGCCCCAAGCCCGAACCGGGCCGCCCCTGGCTGCTGGGACCACGCTGAAAACGCTCCAGCAAACGGGTTTTGTCATCGTCACTGATGCCTGGGCCCAGGTCGGACACATCAAACACCACCCAACCGTTCGGGCGGGTGTAGATTCGCACGGAAACAGGCTCGTCGCTGTAGAGCATGGCGTTGTCGATCACATTGCGCAGCATCTCCCGCAAGGACACATGGTCGCCCAGGATTTGTGCTCGTCGAGCCGAGGGCGTGAGGTGAATGTACAGCCGGTGGGCCCGGTCGGGATCGACCCGGCCCTGGATTTCCTGAATCAACGGGGCCACATCTAAAGGCCGCATGGTGCTGCGGTCTAGGCGGTGGCTGACGGTGGCGTCCATCAGTAACTGGTTCAACAGATGGGTGGCATGCGTAGTGTTGTTCAGAATCCGTCGCAGGCGTGGCCTTAGGGTGTCAGAGCCGGGCTCATCCATCGCGAGCTGGGTTTGCAGATGGACTGCCGCCAAGGGAGTGCGAATCTGATGGGCCGCATCGGCCACCAGATTGTTCAGAGTACCAACCGCTGTTTGCAGGCGCTGCATGAAGGCATTGAGGGTATCGACCAGACGGCGAATCTCTTTGGGTACCGGCGTGTCGATGGGCTGCAAATTGTCGTGGGAGCGTTCTCGCAGTGCTGTTTCCAATTCGGCCAAGGGGGCGAACGCACGCCGAATCCCCAGGCTGGTAATCATCAGGGCCAGCAACATCAGACCGGTCAGGGACAGGGTGCTGCGACCCAGCAACTCATCGGCCAGCGCTTGTCGGGTGCCCAGGGTTTCAGCAACGCGGATGGTGATCCAGCCACGGCCCAGTGAATGCTGGCCTGTCAGCAAGCGTCCGATCGTGGCGACACGCACGGCAGTGCCGTGATAGGAAATGGTGTCGTAGCGCGGTTCGGAACTGGTGGCCGGCGGCAGGGTGTCTCCCAAGTCTGGATAGCCGGAAATCAGGCTATTGGCCGAGCGTACGCTGTAAAAAATATGTTCCTGTTCGGACAGCATGGCCATCGCCGAATAGGGCAGCTCCAGGGAAAGTTCACCCTCGTCAATTTGAATGGCATTGGCAATAGTCAGGGCGGCGGCGTTCAGGAGCCTGTCATAGGCGGAGTCGGCGGCACGCTGGGCATATTGTCGCGATGCCAGACCCAATGCCAGTAAGGCAGCGGCCAGCAAGCATACGGCCAGCGCCAGTACACGCTGCTGGATAGACAGGGTGCGGCGCATCAGCGGGCATCACCCAAGCTTGCCATATAGCCGGTGCCCCGCACCGTGTCGATGCGAATGGCACTATCGCTAAGCTTGCGCCGCAGACGAGAGACATGCAGCTCCACGGCATTGGGGCTGGAGTCTTCATCGAAGTTGAACAGCTGCATCATCAACCGTTCCTTGGTGACCACTTGTCCGGCACGACTCAGGAGCAACTCCAGCAAGCAGAATTCGCGCTGGCCAAACTCCACGGTCTGATCCCGGCTATTGATGCGTCGGGCGGCGATGTCAATGCTGACGTGTCCCAACTGCCAGATTTCTGCTTGCGTGGTGGCGGGCCGCCGCATCAGGGCACGCAGCCGTGCTTCCAGCTCGCGCAGATCGAAAGGTTTGACCAGATAATCGTCTGCTCCCAGGTCCAGCATGGACACACGATCTTCGATTTCTGAACGAGCCGTCATGACCAGCACGGGCAGGCTGGGTGTTTGCTGGCGCAGATGCCGCAAAATGCTGAAACCGTCCTGATCGGGCAGCATGATGTCCAAAAGCAGGACGTCCCAGTTATCCATTTCCAGATAGCGTAGGGCCAGCTCGCCAGTGTTGACCCACTCCACGCTATGACCGCCCGCGCTGAGCCGGCTGGCGATGGCTTCTCCCAAATCCTCATTGTCTTCGACCATGAGTAATCGCATATTGCCTCCATCCAATGGGCTCCTGTTCGTCGAGAAGCCTCTTTATTTATTTTTTTATTCTATCTCATGGAACTAAGGCTTCTAGTCCAGCCGAAAATGCGCGCCCAGACTGTGAGGGCGGGCCAGAGCCGCGTGGGCCAGCAACCAGGCGGTGTCCAGGTGCAGACTGCCAATGCGATGATCGACCGTGTCGGGCAGGCGGCGAATTTGCTCTCGCCAGTCGCTCAGGGTGTGGATGGCGTGCGCCAGACCCGCTCTATTGCGAAGCAGACCGACATGCTCTTGCATCAGGTTTTGCAAGGCAGGCAGGGTGGGGAACAGGGGTGTGGGTGGGCGATGCAGTGTTCCCTTGTCTTTGCAGGGAATGTTGTTGTTGTTGTTGTTGTTGTTGTTGTTGTTGTTGTTGTTGTTGTTGTTGTTGTTGTTGTCGCGTGCGGGCGCAGGGGTGTGCGGTGATCCTGCGAAGGTCGGTGCCGTTTTTGATCTTTCGTCCTCGGGAGTCAGGGCGGAACAATGAGCGGCCCGGCTCCCTTCGATGGCTTGCGCTGCTGCCCGCCCCATGACCACGCACTCCAGCAGCGAGTTGCTGGCCAAGCGGTTCGCCCCGTGCAAACCGGTGCAGGCCACTTCCCCTATCGCATACAGACCCGGAACGCTCGTGCGACCGAACAGGTCGGTTTGAATCCCTCCACAGCTGTAATGCGCTGCCGGCGCGACAGGTATCCAGTCCTGGCGTAAATCCAGGCCGCGGCGTAAACCTTCTTGCAAAGCCCGTGGGAAATACCGCTGCAACGTATCGGCACCCAGATGGCGCACATCCAGCCAGACGTGCGCACGGTCCTCTTGTTTCATTTGTGCTGCAATGGCTCGCGACACAATATCGCGGGGGGCCAGTTCGGCGCGGGAATCATAGTCCGGCATGAAGCGACGACCATGTGCATCCAGTAAATGGCCACCTTCACCCCGCAAGGCTTCGGTAAGCAGAAACGTCGGCCCTTGTGTGTACAGGCAGGTGGGATGGAACTGCACGAACTCCAGATCGCGGATTGCTGCGCCTATGCGCCAGGCCAAAGCCACGCCTTCACCTTTGGCGGTGTCGGGATTGGTGCTGTGGGCATACAGACTGCCGAGCCCGCCCGTGGCCAGCACCACATGGTCCGCTAGAATCGTTTCATGACGATGGGTTTGTTTGTCGTAAATATCAACCCCCGCTACACGACCGTGTTCATTCCGGCGCAAGGCCAATGCCAGGCAGTTTGTGCGTTGGAGCAGTTGTGTGGCTTGTTGTAGCTGGGGGTACAAGGCCTGCATGATGGCGTACCCACTGGCATCCGCCGCGTGCACGATACGTCGCTGGCTGTGCCCCCCTTCGCGGGTCAGGTGCAGTTGCCCGTCTGGTGTTCTGTCCAAAGGCACCTGGCGCTCCAGCAGCCACTGCACCGCTTGTGGCGCGGCTTGTAAGATGTTGCGCACAGCATCCGCATCGGAATGGTGGGCACCTGCCTGCAGGGTGTCCTCGATATGCAGCTCCACACTGTCCTGGGCGCTGAGTACGGCAGCCAGCCCCCCCAGCGCCATCGTGCTTGCGCTACACGGAGCCGCGCCACTGCTCAGCAACGTTGCCTTCATGGAGGCAGGCAGAGACAGAGCCAGACTGGTGCCAGCCAGGCCCGCCCCAATAATCAATACATCCGTCTTTGTGCTAAGGCGCGGCATCAGGCGGCCCCTACGTGCAGAAACTGCTGGCTGTGTTGGGCGAGATCAGCTCCTACACGCAGTGTTCTCTGATGAGCAGCTGCAAAGTCCATCATCCTTTGCAGGGAGCGTCGTGCGCCTTGCTGTAATGCGGGCTCGATTTGTATACCCGGGCCCGGCTCGCTCAAGCGTTGTTGCAGCGCTTGCAAACTGTTCAGCGCCATCCAGGGGCAATAGGCGCAGCTTTTGCAGGTGGCGCTTTCGCCTGCTGTAGGGGCGGCCAAAAAGGTTTTGCCTGGGGCCTGTTGACGCATGGCATGCAAAATGCCCTGATCGGTCGCCACGATAAAGGTGTCGGCAGGGTGGTTGACAGCGGCGCGCAGCAGTTGTGTGGTGGAACCAACCACATCGGCCAAGGCCACCACCGCAGCTGGCGATTCTGGATGGACCAGTACCTGAGCATGCGGATGCTCATTCATCAACGCTTTTAAGCCGTCGGCCTTGAACTCGTCGTGAACCAGACAGGAGCCTTGCCAGAGCAGCATGTCCGCTCCGGTCTGCTTCTGGATGTACGCACCTAAATGACGATCGGGCGCCCACACTATTTTTTTCCCTTGCGCATGCAGATGGCGCACGATGTCCAGTGCGATCGAGGACGTGACCACCCAGTCTGCCTGAGCTTTCACCGCCGCGCTGGTATTGGCATAGACAACCACCTCCCGGTCCGGGTGAGCGGCGCAAAACTGTTTGAAGTCTTGCGGGGCGCAGCCCAGATCCAGTGAGCAGGTGGCTTGATCGTGGACGGCCAGGACCCGTTTTTCCGGACTCAGGATTTTGGCGGACTCTGCCATGAAACCCACACCGGCTACCAGGACCGTGCTGGCTTTGTGCTCTTGTCCAAAGCGAGCCATTTCCAAGGAGTCGCCCACGCAGCCCCCGGTCTCCAGCGCCAGATCCTGAATATCGGGATCGGTGTAGTAATGGGCCACCAGCACCGCATCCTGGGCCTTCAGCTCCGTGGCCAAGACTTGTTTCAAAGCCGCTTTATCGTTTTGTGACTTGATCGGGGATGGGACTTCATGCCAGCCAATCTGACGGTTTAAGGCATCCTGTGAATCGGGCTGACAGACATCAATAGGGAAACGCTGAGTCATGAGTGTCCTTGATGCTCAAATTGAGCATAAATGATTTAAAAAAATGGCCGCGGTGAAACGTCGAGCGAAAAGGAAAATTGTTTTTTTGTTATGCTTTTTTTGAGCATAATTAAAAAATCAATGCTTCGCAAGCACAAGGACAGATTCAGTCAGAAAAAGGAGACCCCGCGTCATGACATTGAAGCGGGGCCAAGTCCCTTACGGCGCCGGATTGGGCGTGTGGTGATGAATGGCGTTGATTTTGCTGATCAGTTCATCATTGAGCTGAACATCCACGCTGGCAATGTTTTCGCGCAATTGCTCCAGGGTGGTTGCACCAATCAAGTTGCTACTGGTAAAGGCTTGCTGGTTTACCCATGCCAAAGCCAGCTGAGTCGGTGTCAGACCATATTCACGGGCTAGTTCGTTGTAGGCCAACGCGGCCTCACGAGCCCGCGGCGCGTCATAACGCGTGAATCGGTTGTACCGTGTCAAGCGACCCTTCTCGGGGCGTGCGCCGTGATCATATTTGCCGGTTAGCACACCCATCGCCAAAGGCGAATAGGCCAGAAGCCCAAGTCCTTCATAGCGACAAAATTCGGACAGGCCCTCTTCAAACACCCGGTTCAGCAGGTTGTAGGGATTCTGGATGGTGGCAATCAGAGGCAGGGACTGGGTGCGCGCCAATTCCAGAAAGCGGGAAACCCCCCAGGGCGTTTCATTGGAAACACCGATATGCCGCACCTTGCCTTGACGTACAAAGTCGTCCAGTACCGCCAGAGTTTCTTCAATAGGGACGGTGTCTTCCTCTTTCCAGGGGTAACTGCGCTGCCCAAACGTAACCGTGCTACGGTCTGGCCAGTGCAACTGGTACAGATCCAGGTAGTCGGTTTGCAGTCTGCGCAGACTGTCATGCAGGGCTTGTTCCAGATTGTTGCGATCCAGGCTTGTGCTGCCATTACGGATGTGTCCGGGACGCTTGGGGTCGCGCTGCGGACCGGCAATTTTGCTGGCCAACACAATATTCTTGCGACGGCCCGTTTTCGCCAGCCAGGTACCAATATATTGCTCGGTCAAACCCTGTGTGGCTGCCATAGGAGGGACAGGGTACATTTCGGCGGTATCCACCAGATTTACCCCCAGCTCCAAGGCAAGGTCCAGTTGAGCGTGCGCCTCGGCCTCGCTGTTTTGTTCCCCGTACGTCATGGTGCCCAAACCAATCAGGCTGACGTCCAGATCTGTATTGCCCAGCTTGCGGTATTCCATCTACTTCGACTCCCGAAAACGCAGGGCCGGGCGGCCCTACAAATCGTGCATGGTAGCGTATTTACCAGACGCTATGCGGCTTCATCATGCTCGGGCAAGGCGGGCGGAGCGGGTAAGGGACGTTTGGGCAGCAGGGGCAAACCGTGCTTGGCCCGCAGACGTTGGCAGTCGACGTTGGGGCTGCCATCCAGTTCCCAGATCTGATAGTCGCGACAGGGGGTAGGGCGGTCCGGGTAAATGGCGCAATGAATGCCTGGCTGACCCAAGGTGCCCCGCAAGGCAATGCAACGACCCTCACCTTGTTCTGTGCCTTTCATGCACGCGCGCAGCGGCCCGACCTGGGTGGTCAACTCGACCGGAACGGTCCCGCCCGTCTCGCCACTTAACTCGCCACTATAGAAGGAAACCCGAAAGTGTGAGCAGCACACCCCACAGCTCAAACAGGGGTTTTCGTCGAAAATCTCATCATTGGGGGGCGTATAAAGCACCGTTTCCAGCGTTGTTTCTTGAACGCCAGGCAAGTCAAGCAAAGTAGTGGGGGTAGGCGGGAGAGAAGAGCAAGTCATGTGCGTGGATGTCCCGTAGTAGCCGCAAATTCGGTTCAGATCAGATCGCGTATCTGCAGGCGTAAAGCATTTATTTTATTTTTGCGCGAAGAACTTGAATAGAAAAATCGTGTATACCCCCAGGGGCGTGATGCTGAGGCGAGACAGAATTGATGTATCCATATGTATCTTGTGATGAGTTGAGCAGAAAACACCCAAAATTTTTTGGAACGATAGGTTTTCGTTTTATTCTAAGTAAAACAATGGCTTGGAGCTTATTCTGGGGATTTTGATGCGTTCGAGCGGATAGGTGGAGAAAAAAATAAGGGATTTTTTATGGAAAAACGCAAAATAGTGTTGACAGCCTCATAGGGAAGATCTATTATTTCATTTCTTCACCGCAGGCGGTTAGCTCAGTTGGTTAGAGCGCTACGTTGACATCGTAGAGGTCGCTGGTTCGAATCCAGTACTGCCTACCAAAATACATGCACACAGCACCACGCTGTGCCAAGAAAAGCCCCAAAGATCAATACTTTGGGGCTTTTTTGTTGCCCAGCGTTCCAAGCTGCGCCAAGCCCCGCCAAGGTATTTTGGTGGCATGAATGGGGGCACGGACGAAACGAATGGTGACATGGCTATTTTGGCGCTTCCCCCAACTGTTCATCCAAGTAGTCCGACCACCACAGCATCAGATCATGGCGCTCTGTCATCTGTTGAGCATGGTCGTAGGCACGGCGTATCTTATTGCGATCACGGTGTGCCAGCTGACGCTTAATCACCTCTGAGCGAAAACCGCTTTGCTCGTTCATGATGGTGGAAGCCAAGCCACGAAAGCCCTGGCCCGTCTGCAGGCCGCCAAATCCCATAATCTTTAAAGCCCGGTTCATCGCTTCGCTGCTGATAGGCATTGAGCGAGGATTGTGTACGCCCGGAAAGAGAAACGCATGCCGGCCGGACAGGCTGTGCTGCGACTCAAGAATTTGTAGGCTTTGGCGCGACAGGGGAACCAGGTGATCCGCGGCGCTTTGTTTTTGGATCAGCCAGCCTTTCATGCGCTCAGTAGGGTTGGTCCATAGTGCATCGGCCCTATTACACTCTTCCGAGCGCGCCCATTGCCGCTCGCTCGTGGGTGGGGCGGGGGTGTAATTAAATGAGGGAGCAGCGGGTGTGCTTCGCAATATAGGCGCTGTTACGCTCAGCCACAGCCCGTGTGCGCATGGACTGTGCACTGCAAGCGCTGTCATGCATAACCCCGTGGGGTTTGCGCCGCGTCAGGCTCCATTGAAAGGCAAGAGGCTTAGCCTGTGCCTGTCACTGCATCTACGCGTAGGCCGTGACCGCCATGTCCGGGGATCTAATCCTATCGTTCGCGGTACTCTCGTTGCTCATGACAAGGCAGTTTTGATATTGAAATGCTTGAGGGAGTGGGAAGGCGGTGGCTGCAGAGCCAAGATTGAACGCGGTTTGGCTAGTTAGTTTGTAACAGCGCTATCTATATCTCTGAATAAGGTCCATAGTGTGTTCAGGGAGATTTTTCCCTTGAACAATTAGGACATACATTGAAAACAGAAATTGGTATCGTGAAGTGGTTCAACAACGAAAAAGGCTTCGGCTTCATCGCACCGGAAAGTGGCGGTAAAGACCTCTTCGCACACCACAGTGAAATTCAGGGTACTGGGTTTAAATCTCTCGAAGAGAATCAGCGAGTTTCTTTCGTTGCAGGCGCTGGCCAAAAAGGCCCTTGCGCTACCCAGATCCAAATCGTTTGATCCCCTGCTTGCCTTATTAGGCAAGTGTTGAGTTGATCGGTTAAGGCCGGACCCTTTGAAACATTGGGTTCGGCCTTTTCGTATGCAAGTGCCCCTTGCCCTCATGCAGGCATGGCCCGTGACGATGCATCGGTGCCCCTGACCCTCTGTCAATGAGGGTGTTTCTGGCAGAGACGACGCTATGAGCATGATAGGGAAGGGCATGACAAGCTGATTCTCAACCTCCATCCATACACGCTTCTTCTTGAAATAGACGCGCTGTTGCTAGCTTCAACGCCTAGCGTTGAGAATAAGGTAACGGCGCAGTGGTTGGTGATAGAATCGCGCATTTAATAATGTCAAATAGTCAAATAATGAGAAAAATAAATGCACTAACACTAGGTGCCATCGCTTGTAGCATGTTGATCGGTAGCGCCCACGCTCAGACGAGGGTGTCGTGTGAGCAGGAAGTGAGAGAGGTCAACCAGTTTCTCTCAGAGAAAGGGATGCCGGTCATCAATGACGTGAAGGCGCTTGTCCATGTGCTTCGCCAAATAAAGCAGTACGAAAGGCTTCCTCCTCAGTACCTGACAAGTAACGAAGCAAGGAGACTGGGGTGGTCTGGGAAGGCTTCAGACAGTCTGTGGGGGCTTAGGGCAACCAATCAGAAATTGATAGGAGGGGACGCTTTCAGAGGCCCAGGCTTGCCCGCTAATGTGCAGTGGCTTAGTGCTGACCTGGATGTGTCGCGAGGCTATCGCGGTAATAAGCGCTTGATTTACAGTCCCGAAAGCCCGATAAGCTTTATCAGCGTTGATAACTATCGGAATTTTGTTGAGTTATCTCCCTGTCATTAAAGCGATTGTGTTTGTCAGGTTGCTATGAGGGGCCTTGTAGGACAAGCGTGGCGCTGATCATTATCAGCGTCGAAGCAGAGCTACCCATGGGGAGCCGCTTGGGTAGGCCAGCGCTTCGTACAAGCGCCTGATCATCAGGGAGTGGTTGGCTGGAGTTGGCTTTACATCACCACGTATTGGGATATGGCCAGGAAATGTGCTGCACTGCCCGCCAGTACAAATAAATGCCAAATGCCGTGCCAATGTCGGAAGCGCTCGTCAAACACGAAAAAAACAATGCCGGCAGTATAAATTGCCCCTCCTGCCGCCAACCAGGAAAAGCCCTGTGAGCCCAGACTGGATGCCAGGGGCTCCAGCGCCAGCAAGACAATCCAGCCCATAAGAGCATAAATGACCAGCGACAAGACGCGTGCTGGCGAACGTGGACGGATATCCTGAAGGATACCGATGAGAGCCAGACCCCAGACCACGCCGAACAGACTCCATCCCCAAGGTCCTCGCAGCGTTACCAGGCAAAAGGGGGTATAACTTCCCGCAATCAGCAAATAGATGGAAAAGTGGTCCATCTTGCGAAATACGCGTTTGGCTCGTCCCTGGAAGCAGTGGTACAGCGTGGAGATCAGGTAAAGCAGGACAAGCGTAGTGCCATAGATGGCTGTGCTGGTAATGCGCCAAGGGTCGCCCGTAAAGCTTGCCATGACCAGCAGCCAGGAGACACCGCCGATGGCCAGAACCGCGCCGATCAAATGTGACCAGGCATTGAATCGTTCACCGTAATACATGATTCCCTCTTCTCTCCGAACACAGGGCAGGCACAATGGAAGACTGTTGCCGAAAGGGAAAAGCTTAGTGCATCGCTTCGAAGCCCGTATTGGTGTTGATCAAGTCCGCGCAATACCTGGGGCATGAACCGCCGTGTTTTTTAATTTCTTGCCGTACGGCGCCGTTTTTGGCGATCGTGCTGTTTTTGTGTTGGCTCCAAGCTTATTCCCTTACGGAAATGGGGCTCGTGCGGTGTCCGCATACTCCGTCAGGTTCAAAGTGGACGCCGTGTCTCCTAGCCTAGCGCTGTGGCCGGTTTGGCTAACCCGACAAGGCGATGCTGTCAGGTAAACCCCAATGTCTGCTGAACCTGTCTGGCCCTAGGATAGCAGCAGCGCAATGTGCGTTTTTACTCTGGGAGGGTCATCATGAAATTTGTGCTTTACAAGGACAAAGGGGGTGAATGGCGCTGGCGGTTCAAGGCGGCAAACGGCAATATTATTTGCGTCAGCTCGGAAGGCTATACCAGTAAGCAGAGTGCTCAAAACAGTATTGAGTCGGTCAAGAAAGGAATACCGGATGCGCCAGTTGTGGAGGAATAGATAGGGGCCCTTGTTGCCCCTTCTTCGTTCAGTCGGGAACGTGGACGAGAGCTCAGCCCGCCTGTCCGTGTGTCTTTTTATCTTGGGCCTTGCCATTACGCCGTCGCCTGGCGGAGGCTTCCTGCAACGGCGGTGCAGACAGGTACGGTGTGTGAACAGAGTCGTCGCCGCCTGCCATTGGGCAGGCTCATGGCTTGGACGAAAGAAACAGGACGGCGCGGTCAACACGCCGTTCTGTCATTCGTGCTCCATTTTTTGTTCTTGGGCGTTATCTTGGCTGCGTACGATGCCGCAGCGCTTGTGGGCCTGCATGACCACAGCCACGTTGCTGTTGAGCACGCCTTCTATTTCCCCCAGCCGACGCGTCACTACATCCCAAAGCTGAAGGCTGTCGCGGCACAGCACGTGCCAGAAAAGTTGGGAAGGGCCACTGGTGCCAAAGAGACAACGGGTATTGGGGTCCTGCGCCAGGTGTGCTGCCAGCGTATTGACCGCCTGAGGGCGCACTTGTATCGAAACCACAGCTTCAACCGGAAAGCCTACCAAAGCGGGCTCCACTTCGACCCGGAAAGACAGCGCTTTACGCTCTACCAGATGCTGTAAAAGCCGTTGCGCGGTCGGTTCGCTTACGCCAGCCTGCTCGGCCAAATCGGCCAGGCTGGCCCGACCATCCCTTTTTAACCCATTCGCGATTCGGTGTTCGGCTTCGGTCAGTGCCAGGGGAGCGTGCGTGGAGTGGCTGTCGGTCGTGTCTGCTGGCTTGGCCTGTATGCGCCACTGACCTGCCCGTCGAAATGAGCGTAGTACCAGGCGTGCATCGACATGCTCGACGCCGGGCATGCAGGGAAGGCTGCGGGTCACCAGTTCGGGCATGTCTGCCTCATCGGCAAGTGTCAGTTCGGCCATCAAGTCTGCGGAGCCTGCCAAGGTGACCACCAATTGGCAGTTTTCCATTTGGGCCAGTTTTTCGGCCACGAAAGGAACTTGTCCGGCATGACAGCGCATCCAGGCATGCAAGACCACCCCCTTGCCAGTGGTCAACGGGTCGGTTTCGGCAATGACGCGCAGGGCGCCTGTTTCCAAAAGGCGCTTGATCCGTCTTCCCACTGTACGTTCGGCGATGCCGGCGGCCGCGCCGAGCTCTCGCCAGGAGGCGCGTGGCTCTGCCTGCAAGGCAATCAGGCAGGCCAGATCGGTGTCATCGAGAGTGGGTAGCAAGGGTTTACCCTTGCTTGACGTGACCATATTCATCTAATTAACCTTCTTTAATTGCTAAAAAATAAACTTTTTAAACCTGTTTTGACCAAAAATAAATAAATTGAGGAATTCATGAGCACTCCCTCTCTACGTCCGAGCGCCCCGACAGGAGTGGACCCCGTTCCGGTTTCGCGCGTTCGCACCATTGTGGCAGGTAGTGTAGGCAACGCGGTTGAATGGTTCGATTGGACCATTTACGCCTCCTTCGCTATCTTTTTTTCCAGTCAGTTCTTTCCTGAAGGAAATGAAACCACGGCACTGCTGGCCAGCTTTGGTATTTTTGCAGTGGGTTTTTTCATGCGTCCCATCGGCGGCTGGCTGCTTGGTATCTTCTCCGACCGTTACGGACGCAAAGCCGCTTTAGGACTGACTATCCTGATGATGGCCGGAGGGTCGCTTATTATCGCAGTAACCCCGACCTATGCGGCAATCGGTTTGGCGGCTCCTCTTTTATTGACCCTTGCCCGTCTGTTGCAAGGTCTGTCTTTGGGAGGAGAGTATGCCTCGGCAACAACTTTTCTGACCGAGATGGCGCCGCCCCATCGCCGCGGTTTTTACTCCAGCTTTGTTTTCTTCAGTGCGGCGGTCGGTATCCTGGCGGCTTCGGCCGTAGGGTGGGTGCTGACGACCTGGTTGACGCGTGCGGAAATGGCCGCCTGGGGTTGGCGTATTCCGTTTCTGCTGGGGGCATTGGGCGGGGTAGTGGGTCTGTGGATTCGACGCTCGATTCCCGAGACCGAGGCTTTTTCCGAAAGCAAGAAAGCAGGGGTTGAAAAGCAGCCTTTGCGCACGTTGCTGCGTGATTACCCCAGAGAAGTGCTGCGCATTATCGGTTTTTCCGTGCTGACAACCTTTGCGTTCTATATTTTTGTCGCCTATGTGCCGACCTATGCCATCCGCCATGTGCAGGCCGATCCCAAGGTTGCATTTGCCGCCAATACTGTGGCCTTGATTGTGTTCATGGTGGTCCAGCCCTTGTTCGGTGCCTTGTCCGATCGGATCGGACGCAAACCACAATTGATCGTTTTTGCGGCCGGGTACCTGTTCTTCTTTTATCCGCTGATGAGCACGTTGGGCCCGTCTTTCGGTTCTATTTTGTTGGTGGAGCTGTTTGGTCTGGTCCTGTACGCCATGTATACCTCGATCGGCCCAGCGATTATGTCTGAGCAGTTCCCGACCAGCGTCCGGGCGGTTGGCATCGGTGCCCCCTATAACCTGATGGTGGCTTTGTTGGGAGGCACGACGCCTTATCTGTTGACCTGGTTGCAAAGCAATGGCCTGGAACGATGGTTCTTTTATTATGTGTTGGCTGGCGCGGTAATTACCTTGGTCACCTTTATACGTATGCCCGAGACAGTCGGACAAAAATTGCGCTGATCGCGCCTGTTTAGCCCGGTGTATGGCCGGGTAGTAGACACAGCCCGCGATGCGGGCTGTGTGATTTTCAGGAAACCCCATGTTGAAACAAGATGTCGCCCTTCATTTTCGAGATGCTCTGGAGATTGGGCAGGAGATTCGGCAGGGCCGCTTAAGCGCCCGCCAGGTTGCCACGTATTTTCTGGATCGTATCGAGCGTGCAGCCGAGCTCAATGCCTTTAGTGTCATCACAGCCGAACGCGCCCTGGCCCAGGCGGACGCGGCCGATCGTTTGCTGGCGGCGGGCATTGTGCTGGGACCCTTCCATGGTGTGCCCGTGGCCGTCAAGGACAGTGTGCAATGGGAGGGTACCGAGGCGACTCTCGGTTCGCAAAGCCGGGGCGGCAAGCTTAGTACCGAGACGGCAGCTGTCCTGCGCTCCTTGATGGCGCACGGCTTGGTGGTGCTGGGCAAAACCCGGATGACCGAGTTCGCCTTTGGCTTATCCGGGCAGAATCCTAGCCAGGGCACGGCGCGCAATCCCTGGGATGCGGTCGTCGCGCGTGCTCCGGGGGGCTCCTCCAGTGGCAGTGGGGTGGCGGTAGCGGCTGGTCTGGTGCCGATGGCCATGGGAGGCGATACGGGCGGCTCAGTACGTGCTCCTGCCACACTTAATGGCCTTGTCGGTTACAAGCCTTCGACCGGCGTGATCAGTTGTGCAGGCAGTTTGCCTTTGTCTGCGACCCTGGATGTTCTGGGACCCATCGCGCGCAGTGTGGCCGATGCCCGTCAAGTGACGGCGCTGTTGGCAGGCCCGGACATTGCCGATCCTTCGACGCTGGCGTTGCCTGCCGGGTGTGTGGCGGCCTTGCGCGCACCTGTTGCACCGATACAGGGTTCGATTGCCGTGCTGGACGAGACGGACTGGCCCGCGACGTTGGACCGTGACACACAAACGAGCTGGCATTCCACGCTGGAGCGCTTGCAGGAGGCAGGCGTATCACTGCAGACCTGGGCACCGCCGCCGGATTGTTCTTTTGCCCGACTGGCTGAAGATAATTCGATTGTGCTCGCTTACGAGGCCTATCAATATTACGGTGAGCTCGCTGCCGATCCTCGACACGACCTGTGGTCAGTGGTGCGGGAACGCATCCTGGCGGGGGGGCGGATTGATAGAGCGGCTTATGAAGCGGCTTTGCAACGACGCACAACCGATATGCAGGCGTTTGCGCAGGCGATGCATGGCTTTGCAGCGTTACTGATGCCCGCCTGCGATCAGGTGGCTCAGCCGCTCGATCCTGAAGATGTACGGCATGCTGGTTTGGGCCGCTTGCTGCGCCCCGGCAATTTTTTGGGAGCAGCCGCTATTTCTCTGCCCACCGGGCTGGATGGGCACGGTTTACCTACGGGCATTCAATTAATGACTCCGCGGGGACGTGATGCGGGTTTGCTCGATTGTGCGCACGGGGTTGAACACGCGCTTGGCCGACTTTCCCGCCATCCGGATTTGACGGCGTGGGGGCTGTAAAAAAACTGCTTGAGCCCGCCTGCAGCTCTTTGGGTGCTCCCCGTTCCCCACTCAGGGCGCAGGCTCTGTTTTCAGTAGTGCCCTTAGCAGGGTGAGCCCACACACAGGCTCTGGAGACAGAGAGCAAAAAAAAGACCTCGGTTCGATACCAGGTCTTTTTTTGCGCTCAGCATTTAAAAATGCATAGTGCGCGCGATCAGTCCAGCATGGCCTCTGCTTCAATCTCAATCAGCCATTCGCGTCGGGCCAGGCCGTTGATCAGAATCCAGGAGGAAGGGGGGGGATTGACCGGAAAGCGTTTCAATAATGCAGCGGCAATCTCATCCTGCTCTTGGGGTGAACTGGCATCTTCCCGAATAAAAATTCGCAGCATGATTACCTGATCGATCCGGCCGCCCGCTTCGGCCAGAACCAGTTCTATATTGTCCAGAGCGGCTTCTGTCTGTTCACGCATACCACCGCTGACGGTTTGTTCCTGGGCGTTGACGCCCACTTGCCCGGACAACATGACACGGCGTTGGCCGGTGACAACCAAGCCTTGGCTGAAACCGTATTGCAGAGAATTGAATACGGTGGAGGGGTTAATAGCGCTTTTAGTCATCTTCATCAATACATAAAAAGTCAGTTGAGGCGGTGTGTTCACACGCCATCCTCCTACCTTGGGGCTGTCTGGTAGAAGACAAGGGCTGTGTGGAAAATAGATACCGGCCCGGGCAGGGATTCACCAAGAGGGCTCACAAGACTGGAGGCGTAGTGCGGAGACACCTTACATCGAGTTTCCCTTGTTCGACCGCGCAGCCGCTAGAATGAGTTCACGTCCTAGCCACGGAGGCGTTTATGACGAGTGATCAAACCCGGATTCAGGGCACGTGTTTGTGTGCTGCGGTGTCAATCAGTATTGCGCAGCCCAGCCCGACAATCAGTGCTTGCCATTGCAGTATCTGTCGAAACTGGACGGGAGGCCCGTTCTTTTCATTAGAGACGCATGAGAGCCCTGTCATTGAGGGCAAAGAGCATGTCAGGTCTTATGCTTCCTCGGAATGGGCGCGGCGTAGTTTTTGCGCTGTCTGCGGCACGCATTTATTCTATGAGCTCAAGGCAGGTGGCTTTCATGCTATTTCGGCCGGCCTGTTCAAAGAGAGCGGGCAATGGCCGTTTGAACTGCAGGTTTTTATCGATGAGAAACCAGATAATTATCAGTTTGCCAATTCAACACGGCAGATGACCGGCGAGGAGGTGGTGAAGCTGTTTTCCTGATTGTTTGCGCTGTCCTGGCAGTCGGGTCTGGAAGCCGGCTGCTCGCCCTGCCCGGGCAGCGCTGTGAAAATCGTAAGAGAAGGTCGGCGGAAATAGTCTTTGATTCGTGTTCAAGGGGAGTTCTAATGAAAAAAATTATGGTGCTATCACTATCTGTCACCTTAGCGGCCTGCGCCACCTCGCAGGCGGACCTGGCGACACAAAAAGACGTGGACTTGAACCAATACATGGGTACCTGGTATGAGCAGGCACGGTTGCCCAACAGTTTTCAGCGTGAGTGTGTCGGGGACGTGCAGGCCAATTATGTGATGGCGGCAGACAAAACCATCACGGTCACCAATCGCTGTCAGGCTAGCGATGGTCAGGTCAAAGAAGCGGTGGGGCAGGGCAGGCTGGCCAGTAGCGTTAATCCAGCTGATCCGGCGGTGCTGGAGGTGCGCTTTGCTCCGAAATGGTTGTCCTGGCTCCCGATGGTCTGGGGAGATTATTGGATCATGAAGCTGGAAGGAGACTATCAGTATTCTCTGGTTGGAACTCCAGACCGGAAATATCTGTGGGTCTTGTCCCGAGACAAGCAGGCTGATCCCAAGACGGTGAGCCAGTTGCTGGACTATGCGGCATCACAGGGTTTTGCCGTGCAAAAGGTGATTCCGACGAATCAATAGTCGCCTTTTAAGGGGCGGGGGCGCCGCAGCAGCACAGTTTTGCCTCTCTCCTTACATGTTTTGGTTATAAGCATGGGGAGATTTGATCGTTTTGAAAGGCTGACGGCTGTGGTCGAATGGCACGACGGTATGTATCGGACGTGCCATTTTTTTATCGGAATGTTTTTACTATGAAGTCGTTTTTAAGCATTGCCGCGACCCTTACCCTGGCGTTGGTGGCTGGAGTGGCCCAGGCTGATCGTCTGGATGACATCAAGAAAACGGGTGTCTTGAAAGTAGCGTCTTTCGACAGCAATCCACCGTTTGGTTTTGTGGATCAGAAGTCCCGCCAGATCACCGGTCTGGATGTGGATTTTGCTCAGGCTCTGGCTGACAAGCTGGGCGTGAAGCTGGAAGTCTTGCCAACCAACCCGGCCAATCGTGTGCCGCTGTTGACGTCCAATAAAGTAGATCTGGTTTTGGCCAACTTCACCATCACGGAAGAGCGCGCCAAACAGGTTGATTTCAGCATTCCGTACTTTGCATCGGGTCAGCAGTTCTTGGCCAAGAAAGGCGTCTTGTCCTCGCCCGAGCAATTGAACTCGCTGCGTATTGGTGTCGACAAAGGCACAGTCAATGAGATCGTCCTGCGTGAAAAATACCCCCAGGCCAAGCTGGTTGCCTATGACGATACGCCTTTCGCCTTTACCGCCTTGCGTAACGGCAATGTGCAGGCTATCACACAGGATGGCCCCAAGCTGATCGGCCTGTTGGCCAATGTGCCGGACAAGGAAAACTATGAAATCCCGGCCTTTAGCATTTCCGAGGACTTGATCGGTATTGGTATCCCCAAAGGCGAGACAGCACTGAAGTCCTTTGTGGATGAAACCTTGCTGGAGCTGGAAGCCCAGGGCAAGGCACAAGCCATTTATGACGTTTGGTTTGGTCCTCAATCCAAAACACCGCTGGAGCGTTTGTACCGCATCGGTCAGCAACAGTAAGTCGCCACGTGTTTGCAGGCCAGCCTCGCATGTTCAGGCTGGCCTTTTCCTGTTTGTGTTTTTAACAGCGGGATCGGTTGATCCTGCTTTTTGGTGTTTGCTATGCCGTCTTCTGATTTCTGGCTGGCACCCCACTATGTGGGCTGGTTGCTGCAAGGGTTCTGGGTCACGATTCAGCTCTCTTTAATCGTTTCCTTCGCTGCAACTGTTTTGGGTTTTTTGGTGTGTATTGCCAGGCTCTCGTCATTTGCCTGGCTGGCCTGGCCGGTGCGTGCCTACCTTAGCTTGTTCCGTAATATGCCCTTGTTGGTGCAACTGTTCTTCTGGTATTTCGGTGCCTCCGCGCTGATGCCCCCGGAGCTGGTTCAATGGCTGAACACCCAGCATGTCTTGCAACTGGTTTTGTTTGATGTGCAGTGGCCCAGTTTTGAGATGTTGGCCGCCTTTGTGGGGCTGACGCTCTACACCACAGCGTTTGTTGCGGAAGAGTTTCGCTCCGGCGTGCGCGCGGTGCGCAAGGGGCAATGGGCCGCTGCGGCCTCCCTGGGCATGTCATCCATGCAGGTCTGGCGCTATGTGGTGATGCCGCAAGCCTTGCGCAATACCTTTCCTTCGCTGATCGGGCAGTACATGAATGTCATCAAGAACACCTCGCTGACCATGGCCATTGGTTTGGCAGAGCTGTCTTATGCCTCCCGTCAGGTGGAAACCGAAACCTTCAAGACCTTCCAGTCCTTTGGGATTGCCACGCTGTTGTATGTCTTGCTGGTCATGCTGGTTGAGGTGGGTGGGCAATGGTTGCAACGCCATCGTCTGCAAGTGCGAGGTGGGCTGTAATGAACTTCGATGTAATCCATGAGAACCTCCTGTACTTCCTGGTGGGGGCGTATCCGCACGGCCCTTTAGGAGGGGCAGCCCTGACGCTCTTGTTAAGCGTGCTCTCGGCAAGCCTGTCTGCCATTTTGGGTTTGGTGTTCGGAGTGGCGTTGGTGTTGACGCGTGGTGTAGCGCATACCGCTTTGCTGCTGTTTCTGGGCTTTTTTCGCGCCGTGCCCGTGATCATGCTGATTTTCTGGGTGTATTTTTTGCTGCCCATTCTGTTCAAGGTGGATGTGCCGGGTTTGTTTACCGTGGTCTGCGCCTTGTCCTTGATTGGCGGTGCGTATCTGGCGCACTCGGTGTATGCGGGCATCAGCAGCTTGTCGGCGGGGCAATGGCAAGCGGGCAAGGCCCTGGGGCTGAAAACTGCCCAAATCATGACGTCCATCATCCTGCCGCAAGCTTTGCCGGTAATGCTGCCTTCTTTTATTAATCAGTGGGTTGCCTTGATCAAAGACACGTCGCTGGCCTATGTCATTGGCGTAGCGGAATTGTCTTTCGTGGCCACTCAGGTCAGTAACCGGGTCATGGTGCACCCCACTGAAATCTTCTTGTTTGTCGGGTTGATGTACTACGTGATTTGCGCAACGCTGGAGTTGATCGCGAACCGGGTGGCCCGACGTTATGACAAACATCTGCGACTGGATGGCAAATGATCCGTATCGATAGTGTTTCCAAGTGGTATGGCACATTTCAGGTGCTCAAGGACTGTACGGCCAAGGTGGACCGGCAGGAAGTCGTGGTGGTGTGCGGGCCTTCGGGCTCTGGCAAGTCCACCTTGTTGAAAACCGTCAATGGTCTGGAACCGTTTCAGCAGGGCGCGATTGTTGTGGATGGGATTTCCGTCGGTGACCCGGCAACGAATCTGCCAGACTTGCGCAGCCGGGTCGGGATGGTGTTTCAGAACTTTGAGCTTTTTCCGCATTTGAGTGTCATGGCCAATCTGACCTTGGCGCAGCGTAAAGTGCTGGGCAGGGATCGTGATGAAGCGAACGAGCGGGCCTTGCTGTATCTGGATCGGGTGGGCCTGAAAGCGCTGGCCGATCGTTATCCGGCCAGTTTGTCGGGCGGGCAGCAACAGCGTGTCGCGATTGCGCGGGCGCTGTGCATGGACCCGGTCTGCATGCTGTTTGACGAGCCCACCTCCGCATTGGACCCGGAGATGGTCAATGAGGTGCTGGACGTGATGGTCAGCTTGGCGCAGGAGGGCATGACCATGATGTGCGTCACCCATGAGATGGGCTTTGCCCGCAAGGTAGCCGATCGGATGGTTTTCATGGATCAGGGCAAGATTCTGGAGGACGTGCCCACGGATGTGTTCTTTGGTGATTTGGCAGGTCGGCCACAGCGAGTGCAAACCTTTTTGTCCAAGGAACTGCGCTTGTAGCTGGTTGTGGTGCACGGCAGCCAGTTGCTTGATTGCCGAGCCGTGCCGAGCCCAGAGTCCGTCACCAAGAAAAAAAGCCCGCCTGTGGAAAAATGGGCGGGCTTTTTTACGGGCGAGCAAACCAGGCTTGGTGAAACAGGGCGAATGACATGCGTGCCCGGCCTGGAGTGGATCGCGATGTACTCAGAATTACTGGGCGGCGGTGTCAAACGATTGCAGTAGGGATTCTGAGGCCAGTACGGCGCGGCGTGCCTGTTCATGCTGATCATGCAGGGCTAGATAACGTGCTTCGGCTTCGTCGCCTCGCGCTACATCCCCTTTGTAGGAATGCTCTACGTAGTTTGCGTACCAGATGGACTCGGCTACGGTCATACCGACAAACACTTCATTGTTGTCCTGATCGTTCGTCAGGGCTCGGATACCCGATAAATACGCCCGTTCACGGGGCTGAAATTCCAACATAAGACTCCTTAGATAAGCCTCCATTGTAGTAGGTAGAGGAAATCAGGCTAGATCTCGTGCAATCCGCTCGACCAAAGCAAGGAATGAGGCCCGTAGTTGAGGAAACGAGCATTGGCGATTTGTCTTGACGGAGCAACGATAGACTCCTTGTTTTGTTGCCCCGCAGCCTGCCTTATAGTGCCCGCTTCCTGGCCACGAACTCAGCGTTAACTTATATGGATAGACAGAAACTCGAATCACGCCTGGCTTTTCTCGAAGAGGCGGAACGGCTCAAGAGTGTATTGCGTAGTGGACATACGTCGACCGGGCGCCTTGAGAGCACGGCGGAGCACTCCTGGCGCTTGTGCTTGATGGCCATGCTGTTTCAGGATGAGCTCGGTGATCTGGATATGCTTAAAGTCTTTAAAATCTGTTTGGTCCACGATTTGGGCGAGGCCTTGCACGGCGATATTTCCGCCATTGAAAAAGATCAGCATCCTGATAAGAGCGAGCAGGAGCGTGCGGATATGGCTTATCTGACCTGCCACCTGGATGCGACGGCCCAGGCCGGCATTCTGGGCTTGTGGGAAGAGTACGAAAATGCCAGTTCAGCCGAAGCACGTATGGTGAAGGCACTGGACAAGCTGGAAACGATTTTGCAACACACACAGGGGCGCAATCCGCAGGACTTTGATTACGGCTTCAACCTGACTTACGGTGAGAAATACACGGCTATAAGGCCGTTTCTGGCCCGCTTACGCCAGATTCTTGACGAGAAAACCCGTGCTCGCATGGATGAGCGGGCAGGGGATGCGGACAAGGCTGGTGCATAAACGTCAATGAGCGCTCACACAGGGCCCGAGTCTTGTAAAAAGGCACTGGACTCGTCAAGCGGGCATCGTCACTTTTTTCAAGCGATAGGCCAATGCAGGCCGGGTCAATCCCAGTCTGCGGGCAGCTTCCGATATATTTCCGTTTGTCCTTTTCAGGGTCAGTTGAATGATCTGTTCCTCCAGCTCGTCCAGATTGAAGGGCGTTTCCAGCAAACTCTCCAGATACTGCGTCTGATTCGCGCTCAGACAGGATTCCTTGGCCATAAAGCCTTGCGTATTCAAACTGCTCAGATACTGCAAGGCACTTTTTTGCTGGGGGAACAGGTGGTGGGTTTCGATTTCGTGGTTGTGCTCGGTCAGGATGACACCACGCTCGATCATGTTTTCGAATTCGCGGATATTGCCCGGCCAGTCGTACTGCATCAGCAGTTCCCGGCTGCGGTCGCTCACTCCCAGCACGTGCTTTTTGTACATGCTGGAGTATTTGTTCAGGAAATATTCGGTCAGCAGCGGGATGTCTTCTTTGCGCTCACGCAGCGGCGGAATGTGGATGGGAAAGACATTCAGGCGGTAGTACAAGTCGGCGCGAAAACTGCCTTTTTGAACCGCCTCGGCCAAATCCTCGTTGGTTGCTGCCACTACACGCACGTCGATGTGACGGGTATTTTCATCCCCGACGCGCTCTAGCTCCTGTTCCTGCAGGACCCGGAGCAGGGCAGCTTGAGACCTTGGTGACAGTTCCACAATCTCGTCCAGAAACAGGGTGCCGCCTTGAGCGCGTTCGAAGCGGCCTGGGCGGGACTTGTGGGCGCCCGTGTAGGCCCCTTTTTCCACACCAAACAGCTCTGACTCAATCAGTTCTGGCGGGATGGAGGCACAGTTCACGGCGATGAAGGGCTGATCAGCCCGGTCGCTGGCCGCGTGCAGGCCGCGTGCGAAGGCTTCTTTCCCCACGCCGGTTTCTCCCAGCAGCAGCACGGAGACTTTGCTTTGCGCCGCTTTCTCCAGCAAATGGCAGGCGGCCTGGTAAGCCGCCGACTGGCCGATGGAGTTGGGCAAGGTGAAGTGGGCACTGGAGCGTTTGAACTCCTGCTCACGTAACTTCACCAGCTCGCATCGCAAGGCAAACAATTCGTCCTGAACCGGGTCGGGCAGCATGAAGCGGTCAATTTCGGGGTCGTCATGCTCCCATTCTTCGGCGGGTTTGCCTACGATTTTGCAGTGACTGTGGCCCATGGCCGCGCATTGGGTTTCTTTGTAGATGATGCTCTTGCCCATATAAAAGCTGGTGTAGCCGCTCGCATAGCCGAGCAGGCTCCAACAGACGGGCTCGCTGGACTGGCCGTGCTCTTTCTGGTGATTGCTGACTTCATAGGAGTCAAACCAGTCAAATTCGCCGTAATACTGGCCAGCATCGCGGTCAAAGGTCAGGGCGGTAGGTACCACTTTGACCATGCCGCGAATGGTGTGCATTTGCGGCCCCGCCAGAAAGGTCTCTTTCAGCGACAGGTCCGGGCGCACTTTCTGGGACACCTCAGCATCTTTCATGCCCGCGTGGTAGCCAAAGCGCATCAGAAAGTATTTGGCGCGCTCGCTGCCTAAAGAGGCAATCAGCTCTTTGCGCAACTGACCAAAACCGCTGGCGTGCAGCAAGAGCATGCGTTGCTCGCTAAACCAGATTTTTCCCTCACGAGCGTCAAAGCGAATGGCGTCGATCAGGTCCTGACTCAATGGCAGGGTGAGTTCAGTAGCCCCCATGGCAGTCTCCATCTTGTGTTTTTTTATTGTGTTTTTGGGTTTTCTAAAACCAGTATGCCGCCTGTCTTTCTAGTGACTCAAGGAAAACCGAATAGTGTCCAGAGTACGGATAAAACCGTTTTTTCTAAGGTTTTACCCTAACTCAGCATTTGGTGAAAACGGCGCTAAGCACTTGATCAAATGATCAATTTTCCTGCTGCGGACCCGTCTCAGGCCGCATTCCTTCTCGGCTGGTTCTCCTCTATCTCTTTAATCCTAAAGGGTTAAATCCTTCAAATTTGAAGTTGGCACGGCGTTTGCTATGAACAGGCTGTGGACACTCATGCAACCGTTTGATCAGGAGGAGAACCGATGGCAGACACGAGCTTGCCCACCTTGACGAAGTATGTACGCGTACGCAGTCCCGCCAATGCCCGTTTTGTGGAGTTTGATTTTGCGATTGGCCAGCCGGACCTGTTTGTGGAGCTGGTCATGCCCCCGGCGGCATTTGAGCAGTTTTGCCTGCAAAACAATGTCCAGCCCATGAGCGATGAGCAAATGCGGGTCAATGACGAGAACGAGGAAAAATGGCGTTTTGGTTATGACACTTTGGTCGGTAACAGTCGTCAGGCTGAAGCCCAGTAGGTTTTATTCAGGAGAACAAGAGGATGACATTAGAAATTAAAACGGCCAGTTTGCAGCCGGTGCGGCAAACCTTCGCCAACGTGGCCCGCCGCTTTGGCGAAAAACCGGCCACGCGCTACCAGGAAGCCACCTACGACGCCCAGGCGACGGCCAACTTCCATTACCGGCCTCTGTGGATGCCGGACAAGACCCTGAACGACCCCACACACACCGCCATTCAAATGAAGGACTGGTATGTGTTCCGTGACCCGCGTCAGTTCTATTACGGGGCGTATGTTCAGAACCGTGCCCGCATGCAGGAGTCGGCGGAAACCAATTACGGTTTTTTTGAAAAGCGCGAGCTGGCTCAGTATCTGAGCGAGGACGTCAAAGCCAAGGTCACCCGCTTGCTGCTGCCTGTGCGTCACATTGAGCAAACTGCCAACCTGAACTTCATGTCGGGCTCGGCCTACGGGTATGGCACCACCATTACCCAAGCCTGTCTCTATGCCGGGATGGATTCGCTGGGTATGGCGCAATACGTCTCCCGTATGGGGCTGCTGATCGATGGCAATAGTGCCGATTCCCTGAGCCAAGCCAAAGAGGCCTGGATGCAGGATGCGGCCTGGCAAGGTCTGCGCGCCTTGTGCGAGAAAACGTTGGTCCAGAAAGACTGGTTTGAACTGCTGCTGGTGCAGTCTCTGCTGGTCAATAGCGTGGTGCATCAGGGGGTGTATCAAGCTCTGGTGGCGGATCTGGCCAAGGAAGGCGGCCGCGATCTGGATATGCTGCTGGAGTTCATGTTGGAGTGCCATAAAGACCTGTCCAATTGGAGCGATAGCGTCTTCAAGATTGCCGTTGCCGAAAGCGAGGAAAACAAGCGGCAACTCCAAACCTGGCTCAATCAGTGGCTGCCTCAAGTACACGCCGCCTTCATGCCATACCTTAAGGCGGCCTTTGCCGAGCAGGCTGATCAGGTCTGGGAACAGGCGCAGGAAACCATTGCCAAACGCGTCACGAAAGCAGGCCTGAGCCTGGGTGGAGAAGCCTGATGACATCCAAGGTTTATATCGGCCTGCAAGACAACGACATGTCGCGCTACATCGTCGAGGCCATCGAGGAAGACAACCCGGACGCGACGGTGATTTATCAGCCAGCCATGATCCGTATTGAGTGTGTGGGTCAGTTGACCGTCAAGCGCGAGACCGTGGAAGAAAAGTATGGGCAGCAATGGGACATGCAGGAGCTGCATCTGAATCTGATCACCTTGGGTGGCAACGTGGATGAAGATGAAGACCGCTTGTTTTTGCACTGGAACAGCTAAATCGGAAAAGGGGGCAATATGGCCACGAAAAAACTAAATATCAAAGACAAATATCGTTATCTGACTCGTGATCTGGACTGGGAATTCAGCTACCAGGATCGCAAGGACGCCTTCCCCTATGAGGAGTTCGAAGGTATCAAGATTACGGATTGGTCCAAATGGGAAGATCCGTTCCGTCTGACCATGGACGCGTATTGGAAGTACCAGGCCGAAAAAGAAAAGAAGCTGTATGCCATTTTTGATGCTTTTGCGCAGAACAATGGCCAGATGAATATTTCCGATCCGCGTTACCTGAACGCGATCAAGGTGTTCCTGACGGCAGTGACCCCGCTGGAATACCAGGCTTACCAGGGCTATTCCCATGTGGGCCGTCAGTTCAGCGGCATCGGCGCCCGTATTGCGTGCCAGATGCAGTCGATTGATGAACTGCGTCACGTCCAGACGCAGGTCCACGCCATGAGCCATTACAACAAGTTTTTCAATGGCTTTCAGGACTGGAGCCATATGCATGACCGGGTCTGGTACCTGTCCGTGCCCAAGTCCTTCTTTGAAGATGCCCGCTCGGCCGGACCCTTCGAGTTTTTGCTGGCGATCAGCTTCTCCTTTGAGTACGTGCTGACCAACCTGCTGTTTGTGCCTTTTATGTCGGGCGCAGCCTATAACGGCGATATGGCGACGGTGACCTTCGGTTTCAGCTCGCAGTCTGACGAAGCTCGACACATGACGCTGGGGCTGGAAGTGATCAAGTTCTTGCTGGAACAGCACGAGGACAACGTGCCTATCGTTCAGCAGTGGATTGATAAATGGTTCTGGCGTGGCACCCGCCTGCTCTCCGTGGTGGCCATGATGATGGACTACATGTTGCCCAACAAGGTCATGTCCTGGAAAGAAGCGTGGGAAGTGTATTTTGAACAGGCCGGCGGTGCTCTGTTCAAGGACCTGGCCCGTTACGGCATTCGCATGCCCAAGTACAGCGACGTGATCGAGAAAGAAAAAGAGCACATTTCGCATCAGGCCTGGTGGATTTTTTACAACTTCGGTCACGCGGCCGGTTTTCACACCTGGATTCCCAGCGACGAGGAGCTGGATTGGTTAAGTGCCAAGTATCCCGACACCTTCGACAAGTATTACCGCCCGCGTTGGGAGATGGCCAAGAAGATGGAAGCAGAAGGCAAGCGTTTTTACTCCAGCGGTCTGCCACAGCTGTGCCAGGTGTGTCAGGTGCCCATGACCTTTACCGACATGGAAAAACCGGACGAGATTACCTATCGACAAAGCCTTTATCAGGGTGAGCGTTACCACACTTGCTCGGACGGTTGCCGCGATATTTTCGAGCACGAGCCTGAAAAGTACATCCAGGCCTGGCTGCCGGTGAACCAGATCCTGCAAGGCGGCTGCGGTGGCCCCGAGCTCGAGAAGATCCTGAGCGATTACTACCGGCTGAACGTGGGTGTCGACAATATGGACTTCAAGGGCTCGGTGGATGAAACGCGCTGGAATGAATGGAAAGGAGTGACGGCCTAGTCACGCGAGAAAAAAGGCAGCGCTCCCGGTGGGTGCTGCCACTACCTATAAAAATTGGAGATCAATATGGCAGTTACTGCGTTTACCCCGGATTATCAAGGCTACGCGCGCGACCAGCGCTCCCACTATGGCGACAGCATGTTGCTGTACATCGGCTGGGATGAGCATCTGTTGTTCTGCTCGGCCAAGGCCTTTCTGGTTCAAGCCGACATGACCGTGTCGCAACTGATCCAGCAACTGATGCCCGCTGGCTTTGCCCAGCACCCTGACTTCGAGCAGATCGAATGGAGCAAGGTGCAATGGAATCTGAATGGTCAGGCGGTGGACCTCAAGCCTGATGGCACTCTGGGTGAACAAGGCTTCGATCACAAATCCTTGTTGCGTTTCAAAACCCCGGGCCTGAATGGCTACAAGGGCACGGGCGTATAAGAGGCGGAGGCAGCAATGACGTATCAGGTAACCGTAGAACCCACAGGTGATGTGGTCGAGGTGGAAGACGGACAAACCTTGTTGGACGCTGCGTTGCGACAAGGGGTTTGGTTGCCTTTTGCCTGTGGACATGGCACATGTGGCACCTGCAAGGTGCAGGTTCTGGAAGGCTATGCGGACGCAGGGGATGCGTCCAGTTTTGCCCTGATGGATTCGGAGCGCGATGAAGGCAAGTTGCTGGCCTGTTGCTGTCTGCCCGAATCCGATATGGTCATCGAGGCCGATATTGATGTAGACCCGGATTTTCAGGGGCTGCCCGTGGAGGACTATCAGGGCAAGGTCGTCCTGATTGAAGACTTGTCGCCCACCATCAAGCATATCCGTCTGGAATTGGATCGCCCGATGGCGTTCCAGGCCGGGCAGTACATCAACCTGCATGTGCCGTCCATCGACGGCACCCGTGCTTTCTCGATTGCGAATCCGCCGTCCATGAGCGGCATCGTTGATTTGCATGTGCGCAAGGTGGAAGGGGGAGCCGGCACCACCTGGCTGCACGAGGAGCTGCAAGTGGGACAGAGCCTGGATGTGTCTGGCCCCTACGGGCAGTTCTTTGTGCGCAAGTCCGATCCGCAAGGCGCGATCTTCATTGCCGGAGGCTCGGGGCTGTCCAGTCCCGAGTCCATGATTATGGACTTGCTGGAGCAGGGCGATACCCGCCCGATTTACCTGTTCCAGGGAGCGCGCAATAAAGCCGAGCTGTATCACGCCGATTACTTCTATCAGCTAGCTGAAAAGCATGACAATTTTCACTACATTCCGGCCTTGAATGCCCCCTTGCCGGAAGATGCCTGGGAAGGGTTTGTAGGCTTTGTACACGAGGCAGTGGGGCAGTTCTTTGAGCAACGCTGTTCAGGCAACAAAGCCTATTTGTGTGGCCCGCCACCCATGATCGAAGCGGCGATCTCCACCTTGATGCAAAGCCGCCTTTTTGAGCGTGACATTCACATGGAGCAGTTTCTGACAGCGGCAGATGGGGCGAGCGGCAAGGTGCGCTCGGCCTTGTTCAAGCGTATTTAAGGGCGGGGGATTTCCATCAGTCGGGCCCTTTGGCAATGAAAGGACCCGACTGGTGCGCCATGATCGCATTTTCAATAGTTTGTTGAAATATGGCGAGCAGCCCCTCTTCGAGCCCTAGTGTGTGCATGGGATTGCCTCCCTGTACCCAACCCCGCTGCAGGCCTTCCACGCCTTCGGCTCTGGCGAAATCCTTTCCATCGAATACGACATCACTCGTATAACTGAAGCATTTTTCCAATGCCTTGATACCCGCTTCTCCATGAAATTGGGTTAGTCGATACAGCATTTCATGTGTCCAGATTGTTCGATTCGGTGCCTCAGGACAGAACAGATTAATGGCCACGTAATCTGGGCGCATAATAAAAAAGCGTGCGAGAAAAGAGAGTAGTAAAGCGATGCAAAATCCAGAATACGTCGCTGGTCCGCCTGCACAGGCACTGTTTTCTGAAAGTTGCTTCGCGCCGTATTATCTGTCCCTTTATACCGGGCTATCGCTGTTCGCCGAGTCCTAGTATGAAGCCAAGCTTTTTGGGGGAGTCAGTTCAAGGGGTTTAAGTGGCCGGAACCACGGTTCCCTGTGCCAGCGCGCATAGTTTTTGGGACTCGCCATCAATGGCGTAAACCTCGCATTGGCAAACGGCCAAGCGCTTTCCTGTGCTACGTGCTTGCGCCTGGGCGACCAAACGAGTGCCAATCGCTGGCCGGATGTAATTGATTTTAAATTCTACGGTTAACGCGTTTCCGCCCAGTGCAAGCCCCCCAGCAAAAGTGATGGCATTGTCCGCCAGGTAACTGATCGCGCCACCATGAACAAATCCATGTTGCTGTTTGTGATGATCCTGAACAGCGAGTGCCAGTTCGGCGCTGTCGTGAGAGCATGTCACCAGCTCCGCGCCGATGAATTGGCTAAAGGGTTGTGATTGAAATATTTTTAACGCAAATGCTTTTATATCGTCCATTGATAAGCACCTTTGCCGAAAATACGGCGTTAGGTTTTTCGCAGTGTTTTTGAGAGAAGTTTTTATTTATTATGTTAGAAAGATGATAAACCGAGATATTCAGTCGAAAACCGTAATTTTTTTTCTTGAAACTGTATAACGATTTTATGCCAATTTTTCAAAATTCATTTATCTCTCATTATGAACGACGCCCTATATTATTTAAACTAAATAATATGGGGCGATAATATGGCATCTATTGGACCTCGTCGCGCTATTCAGGCGGGACCGTTGCTTAAAGCACTGTGCCCTGGAATGAGCCAGGGCGGTTTTTCTGCATACATCTCTTCGATAAACGCATGCATCTGGGCGATATACCAGGAGTTGTCGTTTTTTCTGTGGCTGAAAATAATGGGCGAGGTCACTTTCTCGTCGTCAATCAGCCGGTAAACCAGATCGCTGCGTATCTGAGCGGCCGAGGGAATCAGACACAAACCCACGCCCCCGGCAACCAGTCCCATTGCGGTTTGCAGCTCCTTCACCTCATGTACTTCAGTGGGGAAAATAGCATTGTCATGCAGGATATTGAGCACGTGATCGGCAAAGCTGGGGCGCGGCGATTTGGGATAAACGATGAAGGCGTGATCGGCAATGACCTGTAAAGACACGGGGCCCCGATCCCTGGCCAGTTCAATGGTGGGCGGGATGGCCAGAACCAGACGTTCTTCACGCAAAACGGTACGACATACGGCGCTGTCGTGAATGCGCACGCGGCCAAAAGCCACATCAATGCGCCCGGCACGCAAGGCGGCTATCTGCTGGCTGGAGGTGAGCTCCAGAAAGTGAAAACGAATGTCGGGGTAGGCGTGACGGAACTTCTGGATCAGGATAGGCAAGCCGCCGTACAAGGTGGAGGCCACAAAGCCAATCGACAGTTGCGGGCGTTGGTTCAGCCCGACTTCGGTGGTTGCGGTCTTCATGGCTTCCACCCGATTGAGCAGTTGGAGCGACTGCTCGTAGAAGATTCGGCCGGCCTCGGTCAGTTGTAAGGGTCGGCTTTCTCGTGAGAGCAGCAGAACATTAAGCTCATGTTCCAGTAACTGGATTTGCCGGCTCAGTGCGGGCTGAGCGATGTGCAGTTGTTCGGCAGCGCGCGTGAAATTGCGTGCTTTGGCGACCGCAACAAAGTAGCGGATTTGTTTCAAGTCCATATGCTTTGCCTGTGGCCCAGATCCAAAAAACCCGATTCAATATATCACCTATCTCGACCATCCAAGCTTCAAGCTTATGCTCCTATACGTCTAGGGTTAACGATAGGTTTTGGTGTTGGTGATATATAGGCTATTGATTTTAATAATAAAAAAACAAACTATCGAATTTTGATATAGAGCGGAAACGATATGGTATTGGAAGCCTGAGTCCACCCGGACTGTAATGAAAGTCATGCAGAACAGCCCTTGGTGTCAATTTAGCGGGCTGAGCGTCAGCCGCCCGACAGCGTTCCAGTCGGGTGTGAAACAGGCTCGGTGCAGATTCACTTGCACGCTGTCATGAGCCTGCCGGATTTCGATCCGGCGCGATTTCTCTTTTTATCACGCGTGCTTGCTATGTCCCTCGGGGCATGGGCAGGGACGGCTGCAACTCTCATAAAGGCCACATCATGTCAGTCCTTATGGATAAAACCAAAGATATCAGACACTTGCTGGATACTGCCCTGGAAGAAAACAAAGAATCCGGCGTGTACCGCTGTCGTCGTGACATCTTCACGAACCCTGATTTGTTCGAGCTGGAGATGAAACATATTTTTGAAGGTAATTGGGTCTATCTGGCCCATGAAAGTCAGTTGCCCGAGGTCAATGACTACTTCACGACTTATATCGGACGCCAACCTGTGTTTCTGACACGCGGCAAAGATGGCGGACTGAATGCGTTCATCAATGCCTGCGCGCATCGTGGGGCCATGCTGTGCCGTCGCAAGCACGGCAACAAGGGCAGTTTTACCTGTCCTTTTCATGGCTGGACTTTCAATAACAGCGGCAAGCTGCTCAAGGTGAAAGATGAGAAAAGCACCCAGTATCCCGAGCAGTTCAATAGCAATGGCTCCCATGACCTGACGCGGGTGGCGCGTTTTGAGAACTATCGCGGTTTTCTGTTCGGCAGCCTGAATCCCGATGTGGTGTCTCTGGATGACTATCTGGGTGAAACCAAAGTCATTATCGACCAGATCGTGGACCAGGCCCCGGAGGGGCTGGAAGTGCTGCGCGGCAACTCTTCCTACATGTACGACGGCAACTGGAAGCTGCAGATGGAAAACGGCGCTGACGGCTATCACGTGAGCAGCGTGCACTGGAACTACGCAGCCACGATGGGTCGTCGTAAAGAGGGTGGGACGCAAGCGGTGGATGCGAATGGCTGGAGCAAAAGCCTGGGCGGTGTGTATGGCTTTGATTACGGCCATATTCTGCTGTGGACCAAGACCATGAATCCAACCGTGCGTCCGGTCTATGAGCATCGCGAGGAACTGAAACAGCGTTTGGGCGAGAAACGAGCCGAACTCATCGTCAACCAGACACGTAATCTGTGTTTATACCCGAACGTATACCTGATGGACCAGTTCTCCACTCAGATTCGGGTAACGCGCCCGATCAGCGTGGACAAGACAGAGGTCACGATCTATTGCTTTGCTCCCAAAGGCGAGAGTGCCGAGCAGCGTGCGATCCGTATCCGTCAATACGAGGACTTTTTTAACGTGTCGGGCATGGGAACGGCGGACGATCTGGAAGAGTTCCGCGCCTGTCAGGAGGGCTATGCCGGTTTGGCAGCCCCCTGGAATGATTTGAGCCGAGGCGCTCCCTTGTGGGTGGAAGGGCCGGATGATAATGCCACCGCCATGGGCATGAAGCCCTTGATCAGCGGCGGGCGTAGTGAGGATGAAGGCTTATTTGTCTGCCAGCACGAGTACTGGGCCAAGACCATGAGCCAGGCGTTGCAAGCAGAAAACGGGGAGGTCTAAGCCATGAACGCAAGCTATCACTCTATTTGCACTTTCCTGTATCGCGAAGCCCGCTTGCTGGATGATCGCCAGTGGGATGAATGGCTGGAATGCTATAGCCCCAACGCCCAGTACTGGATGCCTTGCTGGGATGATGATGATCAATTGATCGAAGACCCGCATAGCGAGATTTCCTTGATCTTTTATCCCAACCGCAACGGTCTGGAAGATCGGGTGTTCCGCATCAAGACCGAGCGTTCTGGCGCCTCCACGCCCGAGCCACGTACTGCTCACATGCTGAGCAATATTGAGATTCTGGCCGAGCGCGACGGGCAGGTGGACGTTCGCTATAACTTTTTAACGCTGAACCATCGCTATCGCGTGACAGATCAGTTCTTTGGCACGATTTACCTGACCTTGTCGCCTCAGGAGCAGGGCTGGGTGATCGAGCAAAAGAAGGTAGTGCTCAAGAATGACTACATCCGTCAAGTGATTGATGTGTATCACATTTAAAGCGGGGAACGTCGTGAATAGCTATCGTATTGCGCTGAATTTTGAGGACGGCGTCACCCGTTTTGTGGACTGTGGTGAACACGAAAAAATACTGGATGCCGCGTATCGCCATCAGATCAATCTGCCTATGGATTGTTCGGACGGAGTGTGTGGCACTTGTAAATGTCAGGCCGAAAGTGGTCAGTATGATCAGGGCGACGACTATATCGAAGATGCCCTGACGCAGGAAGAAGCGGACAAAGGTTTGGTGCTGACTTGCCAGATGATTCCCAAATCAGACTGCGTGATTACCGTGCCGATTTCATCGGGTGTGTGCAAGACCGCCGTGGCCAAGTGGCAGGGGCAGGTATCGGAATGCCGTCAGTATGAGGACGCGGCTTACGAGCTGAAGATTGATGCGGCCGACAAAGCCTTGCCTTTCCTGCCTGGGCAGTACGTGAATATCACGGTGCCCGGCGGGCAGGCGCATCGCTCCTATTCCTTCAGCTCTGCGCCGGGCGAGTCGCGTTTGAGCTTCTTGATCAAGCAGGTTCCGGGTGGCCTGATGAGTTCCTGGCTGGCTGCACAGCCGCTAGGACAGCAGGTAGAAATGACTGGTCCTTTAGGCAGTTTTTATCTGCGGCAGGTAACGCGCCCTTTGCTGTTTCTGGCCGGCGGAACGGGCCTGGCGCCGTTTTTATCCATGCTTGAAGCATTGGTCCGGCAAGGCTGTACGCAGCCTGTGCATCTGGTCTATGGCGTCACCCGTGATCAGGATCTGGTGATGCTGGCAGAGCTGGAGTCCTATACCCAGCGATTGCCGGGATTCAGTTACACCACCTGCGTGGTGGACCCGAAATCCCGCCACGAGCGCAAAGGCTACGTTACCCAGCATTTGGATTTGGCGCATTGGCATGAGGGGCAGGTGGATGTTTACCTGTGCGGGCCGCCGCCCATGGTGGACGCAGTCAGCCAGTTCATTGATGCGCAAGCCCATGCTCCCGCGAATTTTTACTACGAAAAATTCATTACCAGCCAAGCAATGTAGGCAGGCAGCGCCTCCTTTGCGGGGCGTCTTGTGCTGCTTGACCCTTACAAGGAAAAATCATGACTGCGCCTGCGCGTTTTTATCAAAAAGTGGCCATTGTGACGGGTGCGGCCCAAGGTATTGGCCGTCGCGTTGCCGAGCGCCTGCAGGCCGAAGGGGCCTGGGTGCTGGCAGTCGATCGTTCGGAGCTGGTGCGGGAACTGGCCTGCGAGTCGGTCTTGACGCTGGAAGCGGATCTGGAAAGCGTTGAAGGTGCTCAGGCCGCGGCCCGGGCGGCGCTGGATAAGTGGGGGCGTATTGATATTTTGATCAATAACGTCGGAGGAACGATCTGGACGCGTCCTTATGAGCATTACACACCCGGGCAGATTGAGGCCGAGATCCGTCGCTCCCTGTTTCCAACGCTGTGGTCCTGTCATGCCGTTTTACCCAGCATGCAAGCGCAAGGTAGCGGGGCCATTGTGAATGTGTCCTCGATTGCCACCCGCAGCATCAACCGCGTGCCTTATGCCGCAGCCAAAGGCGGGGTCAATGCCTTGACCGCCTCATTGGCTTTTGAGAATGCCCAGCGCGGCATTCGGGTCAATGCCGTCTCGCCCGGTGGGACCGAGGCACCGCCACGGCGCATTCCCCGCAATACCCAGAATCACGAAGATCCTCAAGAAGCGATCTGGTATCAGCAGATTGTGGATCAGACCGTAGCGAGCAGTTTGATGAAGCGTTACGGCAGCCTGGATGAGCAGGCTGCCAGCATTTTGTTTTTGGCCTCGGACGAGGCTTCGTACATTACCGGCACTGTCTTGCCAGTAGGAGGTGGCGACCAGGGCTGATCAAGCGATGCGTGCGGCTTGTAGAGCGAATGGCATCAAGACAGAAACTCCATATTGGGGGAGACAAATCATGAAAACAATAGAAGTGAATGAAGTCATTGAGCAGGCCCGTTTTGGATCTTATCACTGGCTGGTGATGAGTCTGTGTGCGTTGCTGCTGGTGTTTGATGGCTATGACCTGTTCATTTATGGCGTGGTCTTGCCGGTGCTGATGGACGAGTGGAATCTGACTCCGGTACAGGCTGGTGCCTTGGGCAGCTACGCCTTGTTTGGCATGATGTTCGGCGCGTTTGTGTTCGGGCCCCTGGCTGATCGGATTGGCCGCAAAAAGGGGGTCACCCTTTGCTTTACCTTGTTCAGTCTGGCCACATTTTTCAATGGTTTTGCATCCTCACCGACCGAGTTTGGTGTGTATCGCTTTCTGGCTGGCTTGGGCTGCGGGGGCTTAATGCCCAATGCCGTGGCCTTGATGAATGAGTATTCGCCCAAGCGGTCGCGCAGCACCTTGGTGGCGATCATGTTCAGTGGCTATTCATTGGGTGGCCTTTTGTCGGCGGCGATCGGC
The DNA here is from genome assembly GCF_049932565.1 of Alcaligenes sp. HNGD-HTN06. NCBI lineage: Bacteria > Pseudomonadati > Pseudomonadota > Betaproteobacteria > Burkholderiales > Alcaligenaceae > Alcaligenes > Alcaligenes sp. HNGD-HTN06. Next base: position 1,661,195 of record NZ_CP187782.1, read on the forward strand.
ATCTATATGCTGCCGCGCTTTGGCTGGCAGTCCATGTTTTTCTGTGCGGCCATACCGTTGTTGCTGCTGCCTTTGATTGTCTGGAAACTGCCCGAGTCGCTGGCGTTTCTGATGCGCCAGGGGCAAGAAGACAAGGCACGGGCGATTGTGCAGAAACTGGCGCCGGAAATGGAGGTGTCAAAGCAGACAGTGTTGACCTTGAATGAGCCGAAAAAAGCGGGCGTGCCCATGCTGGATCTGCTCAAAGATGGGCGTTTGCTGGGCACCTTGATGATCTGGCTAGCGTTTTTCTGCTGTTTGCTGATGGTTTATGCACTGGGTTCCTGGTTGCCTAAACTGATGGCCAATGCCGGTTACAGCCTGGGCTCCAGCCTGTCTTTCTTGGTGGCGCTGAATCTGGGGGGGATGTTCGGTGCCATTTTGGGCGGCTGGCTGGGAGATCGGTTCAGCTTGCCCAAGGTGGTGGCATGGTTCTTTCTGGTGTCAGCGGTCTCTATTACGCTGCTGGGTTTCAAAAGCCCGACTTTGCTCCTGTATTTGCTGATCGTGATCGCCGGGGCGACGACGATAGGCACGCAAATTCTGCTGTATGCGAATGCGGCGCAATTCTACCCGCTGTCCATGCGTTCCACGGGTCTGGGCTGGGCGTCGGGAGTGGGGCGTCTGGGTGCGATTGCAGGACCTTTTCTGGGGGGGACTCTGATGGCAGCCAACTTGCCCTTGCAAATGAATTTTATGGCTTTTGCGGTACCGGGCGTTCTTGCCATGCTGGCCTTTCTCGTGTTTTTGGCCTCGTTGCGCAGTAGTTCGCGGCTAGCCATGAATGCCGTAGCAGGTTAGTTCTGAGGGTTTGCCAGGCCGTTCCTAAAACGGCCTTCCTGGTCGCTATCGGCTGGCAGCCTGTTGGATTGGGGGAGCTTCGTTATACTTACTTGTGCTAACAGGTCCTCTTTCAAGGGGGCGCCGGTATCAGGTTTGAACCCGTCTTTGTCAGTCCACCAATGCCAGCACTTCTGAATGAAGTGCTGGCATTGTCTATGGAGTCCGTACCATCATGAATGCCAGTAGTGTCTTGCTGTTTCTGCCCGCCTGCTTTGCCTTGAACATGGCTTTTGGGCCCAATAATCTCTTGTCCATGACCGTGGGCGCCAAGCAGGGGGTGTCTACGGCCCTGGTCGCGGCTATGGGACGCCTGCTTGCTTTCGCGATCATGATTGTGGTGGCAGCGCTGGGGATGGGAAGCTTGCTGATGGTCTCTGAAACGGCGTTTACCGTCGTCAAGTTTGCCGGCGCGGCCTACCTCATCTGGCTGGGCATCAAGATTTTGCGTGCCAATGGCAGGGCATCCACAGAGCAGCTAGAGCTGGGCAAAACGGATATCCGGGGGCTGGCACGTCAGGAGTTTTTGGTGGCGATTGGCAACCCTAAGGCAATCCTGATCTTTACGGCCTTTTTTCCACAGTTTGTGGACATGAATAATTACTGGACCAGTTTTATGATTCAGGGCGTGATTTTCTTGTTGCTGGAGGTGATTGCGATCGCCGCCTACGCGTATGTGGGTACGCGGCTGTCCGGGGTGCTGCAGCATGCGCAGGGGCTGCGTTGGGTGAATCGTATCAGTGGCAGCATGATGATTGGCTTTGGTTTGATCCTTGCCATGGCCAGACGTTCATAACATCTGCATTGAGCTTGGCCAAGAAAGCGCTCGCACGAGCGCTTTTTTTTCCTTTTTACATCCTTATCCCTACGCTCCTGTTTTTTTGACTGTTTTTGGTTTGCAGAGAAAATATGTAAACAAACAGACTGACAGGGCAACGCGCGGCCCCTGTTTTTTCCTGGATGTGCATTGATGCAGGGAAAACACTAGGTAGTATGAAAGACGCTTGCGATTTGGTTTCTTTTTGATAGGATGAAAACTCGTTCTACGCTTTCACTATTAACCAAGCAGCAGGAGGTGAGGATGAACGATATACCGATGAACTGGCCCGGTGATTTTCCGAATAAACACGATTCACTATAAACACTCATTAAAAACGGAGTCTTTTGCCCGCCAGGCCGCCTTTGGGCGGCTTTTTTTATGCATGCTGTTATTTTGCATAAAAATCACTTTATCTGCTGTGGCTATTTTCGAGTTGCTTTCTGGGCTTCTATGGATCGCGCTTTAATGCGTTTTATTTCAAGCAATGGTTGGGTCTCTGTATTTATCAGTAATCACCGTTGCAGTGTCTGAGTGGAAACAGCGGCCTCAGCTCATCCCCTCGGTCATCGACGAACCGGTGCCTGTCACCTGTGCCAGTAGCAAAGGCATTAAACAGCTCAGGCATCTCTGTGCGGCCATTAACTTGTAAGATAGCGCCTGAGGGAATGGACCAAGGCGTTTGGCCCTGGTTTGTTAAGCGTGGATGTGGGCAAAGGGTGTAATGAATAATTCAAATCGGGCCTATATGAGCGATCTGCTTAGTGTCGCTTCCTGGATGACCGGCCTGGGAGCGGCTTTTGTGGGGTTTGTTTACTTGCTGTCCTTTCCCTGGGATTGGGTCGTACCGGCCGCGATTGGTCTGGAAGTGGTCTTGCTGGTCATCGCCATAAGAATGGAGTTTTCAGCCAGACAAGTGAGCGGAGCCGCGGGCTGGGCAACATTTGGATTCGTGTTCGGACACATCTGGATATTTGCGGCGGCACTGGTTCTGCGAGGCATCGTGTTGCTGGGGCAATGGGCGTTGGCTTGAGTCAGGCCGTCCCACCCTTGGGTTGCTCGCCCGCATGTTCCTACAAGGCAGTCATCAATTCAGCCTGGCGGTCAGGTCGGCGAGGAAGGCAAACATCGGCCCCGGTCTAGCCTACGTTCGCGATGGGCGCGTTGGTAAACCAGCGCCCAAGGCAGGCTGCCAATACCCGTTGCGGTTTCCCTGATATCTGTCATCAGACTCGTGGTGACAAAAACTTTTTTACCGGGATTGAAGTGGGGCTAGAACGGGTCTACGATCAGCGTACCCCCATGTCGCTGATGCCCTGCATCAAGATGTCCGGCAGAACAGCGGCCAATACGATCGGCACACTGGCGGTCATCTCGCAGTCCTCCACCGTCGCGAGTAACAGGCCTTAATCCACAATGTAGAGTTTGGCGCCTGTCTGGGTGGAGGAACGATGCGGCTCGGCATTATCAGCCACATGGTAGGACTGCCCCGCCCTTAACGTGAAGCGGCGCCCGTCTTGCAGCTCGGTGTCCAATTCGCCCTCCAGACACAGCAGCATATGGCCTTTGACACACCAGTGATCGGCCAGGTAACCGGGGCTGTATTCCACCATGCGTACACGAATGGGGCCAAACTGCTGGGTACGCCACATCGCCATGCCGGTTTCGCCTTTGTGCTCTGTAGGGTTAATGTCGGACCAGTTGACGGTGCAAAAAGGTAAGTTCTGAATATCCATGTGTGTGGCTCCTTAAAGAGGAATGAGGTTCATGCTAGGCCTGTTCGAAAGGTTTGATTTGCTGCCTTACGAATTTTGCCTGATACGGACGATTTCAATTTAGAAATTTGCTGATGTCACAAGTGCAGGGAGGCGAGGAATACTCGCGCTTAACAAGGGCACGACACGCTTTTGACGATTTTCAGCAGCCTGGGGCAGAAAAACTATCAGCTGGCGGGTAAAGCAGGCGAGCGTTGCGTCTTGGTTTATACCAATCGCAGCGCCACGCCTTATGAAATCATCACCAGGGTAGATGGTCTGGATGTTTTGTCGGGCAAGCCGGGCAGCCGCAGCTCTAAGGCTGATCTCTAGCAGGCTGGGACCGTCTTGCGGATCGAGCGCCTTCCGTCCCTTCGTCAACAGAGCCGTCAGTGTTCGATGAGGGGACGCAGGACAATCGCGTAAATGTCAGAGCTCATAGCGGGAAAGTACGCGCTTGGAGCCCCGAAACGACTCTGTTAATGTGGGCCAGGATTTGTCACTTTGCAAGGACAAGCCATGCCGCCAGAGTTGATCCACCCCGAGCATTTTGTTCACGTTCGCATCATTATCGGTATGGTGCTGGGGATCAGCATTTCCCGTCTGATTGTGGGCGTCTCCGAGTTCATTCAGCATCCCAAAGCCAAACGCATCTACCCCATTCATATGGGGTGGGTGCTGTACCTGTTTCTGACGATTATCCATTTTTGGTGGTATGAGTTCAGCCTGGTCAAAGTGCAAGTCTGGTCCTTTCCGCTGTATTTTTTCCTGATTCTGTATACCTGCGTGTTTGCCATCATGGCCTCCTTGCTCTTTCCTTCCAGCCTGCAGGAGTATCGGGGCTTTGAGGATTACTTCCAGACTCGGCGGCGTTCGTTCTACGGTATTTTTGTACTCATCCAGATCATGGATTTGATCGACACCGCCATCAAGGGAGAAGCCTATTTTCTCAGTCTGGGACTGGAGTATCCCTTGCAGCAAACGGTATTTATTGTCATGGGGTTGATCGCGATGGTCGTGCCCAGCCAACGTTACCAGGCCGCTTTAGTTGTGTTGACGCTGCTTTATAAAGGGCTGTGGATTTTCCGCTTGTACGACATTTTGAACTGATGCCGCTCAGTGGCGTCGACCCGCTTCCTGTGTGTCCAAGGCAGAATTTTTTTCCGCGTCCACCTGTTTTACGCGTGCTGGCCTGTTTGTCGGGTTTGATAACGTGGCTGGATGCCGTCAACGGAAAGGGCCGCGCAATGACATTCTTTCGCTGAGCTGTCATTGAGGCTGGGCTAGAATTGCTTTTTCAGCTTTGTTCTTGGAGAGGGTGACGACATGAGTGGCTCCTTTACCTTTGTAGTGATGTTGGCGTTTTTGGCGGTGGTCGTGGTGATGGCCGGAGTCAAAGTAGTGCCTCAGGGGCAGCAATGGACGGTGGAACGCTTTGGTCGCTATACCCGTACGCTGACGCCGGGCCTGTCTTTATTGGTTCCGTTTATGGACCGTGTCGGCAGAAAACTCAAAATGATGGAATCCGTGCTGGATGTGCCGTCGCAAAACGTGATTTCTCGCGATAACGTGGCCGTTACCGCCGATGGTGTGGTGTTTTATCGCATCGACAATGCGGCTCAGGCTGCCTATGAAATTGATCACCTGGAAATGGCGATTGTGAATCTGACCACCACCAACCTGCGTTCGGTTCTGGGTTCGATGGAACTGGATCACATGCTGTCCAATCGCGAAGTGATCAACGATCGCCTGCTGGCAGCGGTGGATGCAGCGACGACACCTTGGGGCGTGAAAGTGACACGTGTTGAGATCCGTGACTTGAACATGGCGCCGGAATTGCAGGAAGCCATGAATTTGCAAATGACGGCGGAACGTCATCGCCGTGCGGTAGTGACCAAGGCCAGCGGGCAGAAAGAAGCCGAGGTCCTGCAGGCTGAAGGGGAAAAGCAGGCTGCTGTGCTGCGTGCCGAGGGTGAAAAGCAGTCGGCAATTCTACGGGCCGAGGCGCGTGAGCGTGAAGCCGAGGCGGAAGCGCGTGCCACCCGCGAGGTATCGGAGGCAATCAAAAGTGGGGACGTACAGGCTTTGCAGTACTTTGTGGGCCTGAAGTATGTGGAAGCGTTGCGGGACGTAGGCAATGGCCCCAATAGCAAGCTGGTATTGATGCCGTTGGAGGCCAGTGGCATTACCGGTGCCGTAGCCGGCGTCGCAGAGCTGTTAAAGTCCACCGCTGGTCACTCGGGCCAGGGTTAAACGCAGGGCGGAAGGAGGTGATCGTGTCGTTTATTTTCGATTCCTTTTGGATATGGTTGGTATCAGGCCTTGTCCTGATTGCCGCCGAGGTTGTCATCTCCGGCGTCTATCTGCTTTGGCTGGGGTTGGGGGCTCTGACCGTGGGCTTGTTTTCAGCCGCCTGGCCCCATGCTCCCGTGTGGTTGCAATGGGTGATTTTGGCGCTTGCGATGATTGGCTGGGTGGTCGTGGGCGTACGGTGGCAACGGCGCAGCCGGGCGAATCAACCCGACATGCTCAACACTGGCTTGAGTGCCTATGTCGGGGCGCGTGCGCAGGTGAGCGAAGGTTTTGTGAATGGCCGAGGTCGTATTCGGCTTAACGATAGTTATTACAGTGCTACCGCAAGCCAGAGTCTGGAGCAGGGTGCTGTCGTAGTGGTCTTGGCGGTGGAAGGCGCTGAAATGCGTGTTCAGGCTGTTGAGCAGCATAAATAGGTACATGTAGAACCATGATGAATAATCGCTATGGAAAGTTGGCTTCCTTGGTGTATCACCTGGACAAGCCGGTAGGACGTTCTTTTGGAGATGTTGAGTATTATCTGGAGCGCTTGCGCGGTGTAAGCGGACCTGTTCTGGAGCCGGCAGTCGGTACGGGGCGCATGCTCATCCCCTTGTTACAGGCCGGGCTCGATGTCAGTGGCTTTGATATCTCTCAGGAAATGCTGGATTACTGCCAGCGAGAGCTGGAGCTTCGCTCCTTGACGGCGCGACTGGAGTTGGCGGGGTTTACGGATTACCGCGTCGATCGTCCTGTGGAGGCGATTGTGGTGCCGGCCGGCTCTTTTCAACTGCTGGACTCCTTTGAGCAGGGTTTGCTGGCCTTGCGCCGTTTTCATGCCAGTTTGAAGGTGGGTGGACGTTTATTGCTGGATCTGGACACGGTGGCTGCTATTGTCAATGTGCAGCCCGGTTTGCGGACTTGGTCGGCCCCGCCACACGGCTTGATTACCCTCAATGCGACCCCCTTGGAAAAGGATTATTGCGCGCAGCTTACGCGGGAAATGCATCGCTATGAGCTCTGGGAACATGGTGTTTTGCTGGAAACCCAGCTGGAGCAGTTTTCGCTGCGCTGGTGGGGGGTACAGGAGATGCGGATGGCGCTGGAGCAGGTCGGCTTTACCGAGATAAGCGTATCAGGTGGCTACCAGTATGGAAAAATGCCGCAGGACACTGACGGAATCATCTCGTTTGAAGCATACAAGCGCCAGGACTGAAATGCCGCTGTGCATGGCGGGGGCGATTTGTACTATCGTCCGTCGCGTGCAGGCAGGCCTGCGGGCAGAAGGGCTATTCTGGATTCAAGCCTTGTTTCTGCTTTTGATCTTCACGTTTGGTACGTCTGCATACAGTCAGCGCCTGATTCAAGATGAGCACGGCTGGGTTTATGTGAATCATCGCGGTGAAGCGCTGTTGCGACCCTTTATTTACGATAATGGCCCGGATTATTTCAAAGAAGGTTTGGCGCGTTTTGTGCTTGACGGGAAGATGGGCTTTCACGACGAGGCCCTAAGGATCTGGGTCCCCGCCCGCTATGATTTTGCCTTTCCTTTTGTGAATGGCAAGGCTCAGGTTGGTATGGATTGTCACCGGGTGTCGGACGGAGAGCATCGTTCGGTGTACTGCCAGCATTGGGACAGCATTGTCCACCCCGTGCCAGGCTCAACCTTTGCGTCCGACCATTAGACGTTGCGCAGTACACTGCACGGCAGAACTTATCCGGAGAACATGATGAAAAGATGGGGAATCCTGGGACTGGTCAGCGTCTTGTCCGCCTGTGCAAATCAGCCAGCCAACCCGCCTGCCCTCGGTATGGCCAATCCCGCTTCGGCCTATTGTGTGGAAAAAGGAGGGCGCCTCGATATAGTGCAGACGGCGGCAGGGCAAGTGGGTATGTGTACCTTGCCTGATGGCAGCGTGATTGAAGAATGGGAATTGATGCGCCGTGACCATCCATCGCCGCAATCGTAATGTTTGATATTAAAAAGCCAGCAAATTGCTGGCTTTTATGTTTTTGATATCAAATGTGTGGCCTGACTTGGGGGCAAGCCTGTTTGTAGTGATGCGCCGCGTTCCAGCCGTGCTTCATCGCTTGAATTGCCCGGTTGTCGTAAATGGCCGTGGATCAGCGCTCAATACGAACTTCAAAATACGCTTCTGATTCACCCAAATCACGAAAACCATCGCTCATGGCGCGCGTGGCGGCAGCGATCCATTTCTTGGCCAAGGCAATATCTTCTCCAGACAATTCGGTCTCTGCGGTTTCTTCCGCCAGTTGCCAGGCACGGTAGGCCTGGACCACGGCCTCTGGGCCTTGCATGACTTTTTCTAAGCTGCGGCGAAATCGCTCCTCAGCCTCGCGGCGGCCGCGTTCAGTGATATCGGAAGGAGCGTCGTGCAAAGTGATGGTATAGGACATGATGCTTCTTTTTTGCTGTATGGATGAACAGTAATTTAGCACGACTTTTTATCTTGGGCTAGATTTTTATGCGTCAGTCTACGCCATGAAAGCAAGCTGGTTTTATGGCTCTGGGCATGGCCGGTTGGGGTGGCGCCAGCAGCGGACTGAAAGCGCAGATCTGATTTTCTATCCTGGACCAAGAGAGGCCGCGGCTGGGTATACTGCTCCAGGCAGATTGGCGCTTTCTTATTCATGGCCGAGGTATACGGTGCAGCTTGTAGCAATTGGCAGTATTACCCTTGATATTGTGGTTTCAGGTATGCCGGCCGAGCTGGCGCGTGGTGACAAGCAGGAGGTGGGATCAATTGATCTGTATCCTGGCGGAGGCGCACTCAATGCGACAGCGAGTTTTATGGGCCAAGGCGAGACGGTCAGACTCGTGGGAGCGTTGGGCCGGGACGGCCTGGGTGCTCGTTTGCATGAGCATCTTGAACAATTAGGGGTGGCAGTCGGCAGTATCCAGTTCTGTCCCGATCAGCCAACCGGTAAAGCGATCGTTCTGGTCGAGCCGTCTGGTAGTGCGTCAGTATTGGCCCGTCGTGGGGCGAATGCCTATTTGCGTGTGCAGGCGCAAGATCTGCTGGCCGATCTGGTTTATGTAGCCCCCTTGGCGCTGCAACCGATGGAAAGCCTGGCACAGGCTTTGTCTGGAAAAAGTGCCAATTCAAGTTGTTTGGTAGTCAACCCCAGTGTGGCCTGCTTACAGCATCAGGGTCAGGGGTTCAGGCAGGTTTATGCGCAGGCCGATGTGTTGGGCCTGAATGCCGTGGAGGCTCAAATGCTGGCCGGTGTTCAAGGCGCCGATATTCAACTGGACCTGTCGGTTCAGCACGCCTGTGCGCTGGCCAGCCGCCTGCAACATCATGCGCAACAAGCCTTGTTGATTACCTTGGGGGCACAGGGAGCTGTCTTGCTGTTCCAGGGGCAGCATTACGTACAGCCTGCTTGCAAGGTGACAGTGTGTTCTACCGTCGGAGCGGGCGATGCGTTTCTGTCCAGCTTTGCCTTGGCATGGAAACGTGGCGTAGGGCCGACTCGCGCCCTGACAGTGGCCAGTCAGGCCGCGGCAATGCGCTTGGAACAATGGGCCGCCAATGCGTTTCCTCCTCTGCTGGGAGAGGATGACAATGAAAGGCCTGTGCCCTAAATGGGATAACAGTTCATTTGATCGCGGGGAGGGGATATGGCAGCCATCGTCATTATTGTTAGCCTGTATCTGCTGGTAACGCTATTGTTGGGTGTGACACTGCGTTATACCCGCCCGAACAGCTGGAAGCGGGATACGGGTTTGTTGATGATCACGCCTTTGGCGGTGCCGCTAGCCTATGCTGTCTACTCTCTGCTGACTGGATGGGGGCCCTGATATTCCTCTGGTTTGAAAGCCTGTTGGCGTCCTTTAAGCAGGTATACGCCGTTTATGCCGCAGAAGTAAGTTGATGTTGCTTAATACAAGTCGTTGTGTCGTTCCTGTGCCGGAACTTGACAATCGTTGACTTCATGTTCGGAGCCTGGCCCGCTACCATAGTCCTAAGCTTGTTGTAAGTTGGACTTTGGGATGTACGCCATGATTAATGCCTCGAATCTGATCGATTATGTACCTATGGTATTAATGCTGGCCGGCTGCGGTATTTTAGGTTTCATTCTCCTGTCTTTCTGGCTGCATCGTACGTAAGCCAGGCCTGACGCTGTTGCGTCTTGTCATAACCTGTCTCTTTTCAGGCATGATTTCAGCGCCTTTTTTGACTGAAGGTGTTGCTTTTGCTGCACGCTTGGCTGTGCCCGCTTTTCGTGCTGGACAAGTGTAGTAAGCTATTTCCACGATCTGTTTCGCGACTGGCGCACTCCGATTTTCGATCCCGCGCGTCGTAGCGATTGCCTGGACAGTCCCCATCTCGGAGGACATCTCAGACATCGGCAACCTTCAGATCAAGGAGAAGGAAATCATGTTTTTCCGCTTAGTTTCTGCCTGTGCAGGGTCTTTGATGCTGTCGGCATGTGCCAACTCTCCCCAAACCGTGGCCAAGCCTGTTGCCCAGACGAATCTGGCATCCTCCTTTTGTCAGCGCATGGGTGGGCAAACCATTGTTCATGAAAGCGAGAGTGGCGCTTATGGAACCTGTTTGATGAAAGATGGGTCGGAGTCGGAGGAGTGGGCGTTTTACCGTAGCTGGTATCCCCGTATGGATTGAATTCTTTTCCGAATGTGGTTTTTGTAGCGATACCGCATCGCGACGGCGGGGAAGGTGATAAACTTATCCAATCAAATGTGTTATTTGGGAAGCAGAATCTTATGAACTCAACGCGAACTACCCGTCGGCAAGTCTAGCCGTGGCCGCGTAGCGTTTCGTTTGCTTTTCAAGAACGTTCAATTCAAAAGCGCGGCTTTTTCAAGGCCGCGTTTTTTATTTCAGGAAGTGTTATGGTCCGAATCACACTGCCCGATGGCTCCCAGCGAGAGTTTGAGGGCCCGGTTTCCGTCAGCGAAGTGGCGAACTCGATTGGTACTGGCCTGGGCCGCGCGGCCCTGGCGGGTCGTGTCAGCACGCCAGGCACCGAGTCGCGGCTGGTGGATACCTCGTATGTGATTGACCAGGACAGCAATCTGGCCATCATTACCGCCAAGGACGCAGACGGCCTGGAGGTGATTCGTCACTCCACCGCCCACTTGTTGGCTTACGCGGTCAAGAGCTTGTTTCCAGACGCGCAGGTCACCATTGGCCCGGTGATCGACAATGGCTTTTACTACGACTTTTCCTACAAGCGTGCTTTCACGCCCGAGGACCTGGAAGCCATTGAAAAGAAAATGGCTGAACTGGCCAAGAAGGACGAAGTGGTCACCCGTGAGGAGTGGCTGCGTGACGATGCGGTCGAGTTCTTCAAAAGCATTGGTGAGGACTACAAGGCAGAAATCATTGCCTCCATCCCGTCCAACGAGCCCATCAGTCTGTATCGCGAGGGCGAGTTCATCGACTTGTGCCGTGGGCCGCACGTCCCATCGACGGGCAAGCTGAAAGTCTTCAAGCTGATGAAAGTCGCAGGGGCTTACTGGCGCGGTGACAGCAACAATGAAATGCTGCAGCGCATTTACGGTACGGCCTGGGCGAGCAAGGAAGACCAGCAAGCCTATCTGACCATGCTGGAGGAGGCCGAGCGCCGCGACCACCGCAAACTGGGGCGCGAACTGGACCTGTTCCACTTCCAGGAAGAAGCCCCCGGTCTGATTTTCTGGCACCCCAAAGGCTGGGTCATCTGGCAACAGGTCGAGCAATACATTCGTCGCGTGTATCAGGACAATGGTTATCAGGAAGTGAAAGCGCCGCAGATTCTGGATCTGTCGCTGTGGAAGAAAACAGGTCACTGGGATAACTATGCTGAAAATATGTTCACGACCGAGTCGGAGAATCGCGTTTATGGCCTAAAGCCCATGAACTGCCCCGGCCACGTGCAGATTTTCAATTCAGGTCTGCATTCCTACCGTGAGCTGCCTATTCGTTATGGCGAGTTCGGTCAGTGCCACCGTAATGAACCGTCGGGCGCCTTGCACGGCATGATGCGGGTGCGCGGATTTACACAAGACGACGGCCACATTTTCTGTACGGAAGACCAGTTGCAGGACGAATGCGCGGCGTTTACAGCTCAGTTGCAAGCGGTGTATGCAGACTTCGGCTTTACCGAGATTTTGTACAAGGTCGCTACTCGCCCTGAAAAGCGCATTGGTGATGATGCCGTCTGGGACAAGGCTGAGCAAGCCCTGATCGAGAGCTTGCGTCGTACCGGTTGCGAGTTCGAGATTTCGGAAGGCGAGGGGGCGTTTTACGGTCCGAAGATCGAGTACACCCTGAAAGACGCGATTGGCCGTCACTGGCAGTGCGGTACCATTCAGGTGGACTTCTCCATGCCGGCCCGTCTCGGGGCCGAGTATGTGGATGCTCAGGACCAGCGACGCGTGCCTGTTATGTTGCACCGTGCTATTTTGGGGTCGTTCGAGCGCTTTATTGGCATGTTGATTGAAAACCATGCCGGCGCCTTGCCTGCCTGGCTGGCGCCAGAGCACGTGGTGGTATGCTGCATTTCAGAAAGTTCGGCTGATTATGCCCAGTCCGTCGCCCAAAATCTGAAGAAAATGGGATTTCGTGCCTCCTCTGATTTGCGCGGTGAAAAAATCACTCGTAAAATCCGTGAGCACAGTATGCAAAAAGTGCCCTATATTCTGGTCGTGGGTGAAAAAGAGCGTGAGAACGGTGCCGTTGCCGTACGTGCACGCGGTGGCGTGGACTTGGGCGTCATGCCGGTAGCCGATTTTTCAGCACGATTGAAACAAGAGATCGATAGCCGTCAGTAAAACAGGAACGCTATCGTTTTTATCGACATTTTTAGGAGTTTTCGACATCGCAACCGAGAAAAAACATCGCATCAATGGTGAAATTCGTATTCCAGAGGTGCGACTCATTGGAGTCGAGGGTGAGCAGCTAGGTATCGTCAAGGTACCTGACGCCTTGGCTATGGCAGAACAGCACGATGTGGATCTGGTGGAAATCGCCCCTGCGGCTGTGCCACCGGTGTGCCGCTTGATGGATTACGGCAAGTTCCGCTATCAGGAGCAAAAACGCCAACAGGAAGCCAAGGCCAAGCAAAAAATCATTCAGATCAAGGAAGTCAAATTCCGTCCCGGAACGGATGAAGGCGACTACCAGGTCAAGCTGCGCAACGTGAAACGTTTTATTGACGATGGCGACAAGGTTAAGGTGACTTTGCGTTTCCGTGGTCGTGAGATGGCTCACCAGGAATTGGGGATGCGCGTGCTGGAGCGGATTCGCGACGAAGTTAGCGAAATCTGTCAGGTTGAAGCGATGCCCAAGCTGGAAGGCCGTCAAATGGTCATGGTTCTCGCGCCTCGCAAGAAAGCGTCCTGATCGTTTTGCGCGATACTGCCTGGGCCTGCCCAGGAGCATTATGCGTTGCCCGATTCGCTCCCAAGTAGCGAGTCGGGCACAATCGCCTTTGCAGCTGGTTTGCAAAGGCGTTTTTCTCTAGGTGTGACATGCACGTTCTATTCATCATTGATCCCTTGCCCAGCCTGTCGGCTTACAAGGATTCCTCCGTTGCCATGATGCGTGCATTCCTGGCGCGTGGTCATCGCGTCAGCGTGACCTTGCAGTCTGATCTGTATATCGCCCAAAGCCGGGTTCGTACGCGCAGCCAGGCTGTCAGCATTGCTGCGGATGCCGATTTGCGTGCACCTGCGTGGTGGACTCATCCCGAACAGGCCATCGAGCAGGAGCTCAATGCCTTTGACGCAGTGATCATGCGCAAGGACCCGCCTTTCGATATGGAGTACGCCTATTCCACGCACCTGCTCAGTTTTGCGCAGGAGCAAGGGGCCAAGGTCTTCAATTCAGGGGCAGCCATTCGCAATCACCCTGAAAAACTCGCCATTACCGAATTTCCACAGTTCACACCGCCTACCCTGGTCACCCGTGATATGGGTCGCTTGCGCGCCTTTCACCAAGAGCATCAAGATGTGATCGTCAAACCGCTGGACGGTATGGGCGGCATGGGTATTTTCCGTTTGCAGGATCCCGAACCCAATCTGGGTGCCATCCTGGAAACGCTGACTGCCAATGGTACGCAAACCATTATGGCGCAGCGCTACATTCCGGAGATCGTCAAGGGGGATAAGCGCATCCTCATTATTGACGGCGAGCCTGTGCCTTACGCCCTGGCCCGTATCCCTCTGGCTGGCGAAACGCGTGGCAATCTGGCGGCCGGTGGTCGCGGGGTTGCTCAGCCCTTGTCCGAGCATGACTGGCATATTGCCCGTACCTTGGGACCGGTGCTGGCGGCCCGTGGTTTGCTGCTGATCGGCCTGGATGTGATTGGTGACTACGTCACGGAAATCAATGTGACCAGCCCAACCTGTTTTGTCGAAATTACCGAGCAGACAGGCTTTGATGTGGCACAGCGCTTTGTTCAGGCTGTCGAGAAAGCGACGGGACGCGCGTGATCCGCCTAGCCTTGATTATGCATGAGCCCCTGGCCAGTGCGTTTGCCAGTTGCGCCGAGCACGTTCTGGGCGAGAAGCCCGATCTGTTTGTCTTTGATATTCAGGCGGACGAATGCACGGACACGGCGGTAGAGCGCTTGCTGGGGCAACTGCACACGCAGGCGCCAGATGCCGTGGCGACCTTGATTCTGTGCGATCTGTATGGCGCCACTCCGTTTAATGTGGCGCGCCGGGTCCAGCAGGCTTTACAGGATCAGGGACAGGGCGCCTATTTATTGACCGGCACCAATATGTGCATGGTATTGAAAGCTTTGACCGAGCGACGCGACAATCCGGAGCAATTCGCTCAGGATGTCATGGCAGGCGCATTGCGTGGCATTGTTCACGCCGACTGCCATTGCTGATTTTGAATTTTCACTTTCATTTTTCCAGTTGCCTCTATGCCCAGCGTATCCATCACGATCAGTAATAAATTAGGTCTTCATGCACGGGCAGCGGCCAAGCTTACGCAATTGGCCGGCCGTTACAGCAGTGAGATTTTTATCGCACGTGGCTCTCAGCGTGTGAATGCAAAAAGTATTATGGGTGTCATGATGCTGGCCGCCGGAATGGGCGTCACGGTGGTGGTTGATGCCCAGGGCGATGACGCCGATCAGGCCCTGAATGATATCCAGGCGTTGTTTGACGCCAAGTTTGGTGAAAACGAATAAGGAACCACACCGGTCATGAATAGTGCTGCTGCTCGAACCCCCGCGTCTGATTTGTCCGCGATGTTTACCGCTCAAGGTCAAGCAGTCGGCAAGGGGTACGCCATTGCCAAGGCGGTGGTGATGAGCGCAGCTGCCTTGGAAGTTCCTCATTACCGGATTGCCGCCGAGGACGTGGATTCCGAATGTCAGCGTTTGCTGAGCGCCATGGCCGGTACGCGTGATGAACTGCGCACCATGGTGGACCAGTTGCCGGTGGATGCGCCGCGCGAGCTGGCGCCTATTTTGACGGTGCACAGCCTCTTGCTGGACGACCCCATGTTGACGCAGCAAACCTGTGCCATCATTGCCGAGCGTCACTACAACGCCGAATGGGCCTTGACCTCGCAGGGCCAGATGCTGGTCGAACAGTTTTCGCAGATGGAAGATGAATATCTGCGTGAGCGTGGTGCCGATGTGCGTCAGGTGATTGAACGGGTGCTGCGTGTCCTGGCTGGCAAACCCGCCATGCTGCCCGGCTTTGCCGCCGCTCACGAAGAGCCGCTGATTGTCGTGGCGCGTGATATTTCGCCTGCGGATATGTTGCGTTTGCGGGGAGGCCATTTTGCCGCCTTCCTGACTGATCTTGGCGGGCCGACCTCTCACACAGCCATTGTGGCTCGTAGTCTGGGCGTTCCGGCCGTTGTGGGTCTGGGCAGTTTTCGTAGTTTGATCCGCGATGGGGACTATCTGATTGTGGACGGCTTTTCAGGCGCCGTCATAGTGAATCCCTCCGAGCAGGTTCTGAGCGAATACCGGGAGCGGCAGGAAGCCTATCTCCGTGAACGTGCCGAGCTCCAGGCGCTGCTAGACGCCCCTGCGATGACTCTGGATGGTATTAATGTACGGCTCGAAGCCAATATCGAACTTCCCGAGGAGGCCGAGCTTGCCTTGAAAGCGGGCGCCGATGGCATTGGTTTGTTCCGAAGTGAGTTTTTGTTCATGGGGCGCACGGATTTGCCTTCTGAGCAGGAGCAGTATGAGGCGTATTCCCGCGTGGTCAAAGCCATGCAGGGCAAAGTTGTCACGATCCGCACACTGGATATTGGTGCCGACAAGACCTTGGATGGGGACGCGACGGTGGCGACCAATCCTGCCTTGGGCTTGCGCGCCATTCGCTACTGCCTGGATCGACCAGAAATGTTTGCCACGCAGTTGCGGGCCTTGTTACGTGCCAGCCAGCATGGGCAGATTCGTATCCTGATTCCCATGATCTCGTCCATGAACGAGGTGTACGCCAGCCGGCAGGCCATTGAAGCGGCTGCCCGCGAACTGGAGAAATCCGGCACGCCGTTTGCACGTAATTATTTGCTGGGTGCCATGGTGGAAGTGCCCGCCATTGCCATTGCCATCGAACCTTTCGTGCAGGAGCTCGATTTCCTGTCGATCGGTACCAACGACCTGATTCAGTATGTGTTGGCCGTCGATCGGGGCGATGCTGAAGTGGCCAATTTGTACGACCCCATGCACCCCGCTGTTTTGCGTTTGATTGCGCATACGATCAACGCCGCTGACCGCGCCGGCAAGCCAGTGGCTATCTGCGGCGAGATGGCCGGCGATGCTTCCGTGACCCGGATGCTGCTCGGGCTGGGTCTGAAAGAATTCTCCATGCATCCGCAGCAATTGCTGGATGTCAAAAAGGAAGTGCGTCTATCGCATTCCAACGCATTGCGTGTGAAAGTGGCCAGTGCCTTGAACCGCGCCGAGCGCATCGATTTGGCCACCTTAGCTGCCTAAGTAGTTGAAAATAGGTCTATTTAATTTGGTAAATATGTAACAAACCCCGGCTGTGATCCTATGAGGGATTCTATTTGTAACAGCGCATCAAAACCGAGCTAGTCGCTAGGTGCTTGTTGTTAAAGGGTTTGTCATCCCGCGTGCGCGATATCGTCAGATTCATTGAAATCAGGATTTACACTAATAGATTGGTCTGTGTGCCCAGCACCGATAGAATGGCTCTTAGGGGAGTTGTAACAGACCCAAGGCCGAGCTGGCAGTCGCAACAGATCTCGGCCCATTCTATCTAGCGACCTTGGAATAGTAGGAAGGAAATCTTATGAAACTGACTCGTGCTCATTTTGCTGTCATGGCCGCTGCTGCTTCGATGACTCTGCTGGCTGCGTGTTCCAAAGAGGACGATAAAGCCGCTACGAGTGCACCACCTGCTCCTGTTGCTGCTCCACAATCGACAGCGCCTGCCACCACTCCACCTGCACCAGAGGCGGACAAGACCTTGGAGCAGAGAACGGAAGAGCTGAAGAAGGATGCGGATAAAGTTGCTGAAGACGTCAAAAAAGACGCAGAGAAGCAGGAAGAAAACGCCAAGGAAAATCTCCATAACCTGAAGGAAGACGCCAAGGCAGCGGGTGACGCAGTTGCTGAGAAAGCCGTTGAGGCTAAAGATGCCATGGCCGACGCTGCCAGCCGTACAGGCGATGCCATTAAAGAAGGTGCTGCCAAAGCGGACAGCGCTATTCAGAGCAAGCTGGGCAATGGCGTAGATTCCTCGCCTTCTACTGTGCCTTCTGAACAGTCCAAGCCTTAAGGTTTGAATTAATCGGTCGCTTTTGCGGCCAGATGCAAAAAGCGGGTGCCTTCGGTACCCGCTTTTTCTATACTGCTGTTAGTGTCACTAATTTCAGGAGAGGACCATGATTAATCGTAGCGAGTGGCTGGAAGATCTGCAAAAAAATGTCTCGGAGCTGATCGCCAAAAGCCCGGCTGCCGATATTGAGCGCAATGTTAAAGCCTTTATGGGACAGGCTTTCAATCGCATGGACCTGGTGACTCGTGAAGAGTTCGATACCTACAAGTTGATGCTCGAACGCGCTCTGGCTCGTGTGGCCGCTTTGGAAACCCGCTTGCAAGCCCTTGAAGGACGTCAGGCACCGGTAGTCCAGGACAAGGGCGAGGTCCCTGAGCAAGCGGACAGCCAAGGCTGATTACGGCATTTGAATCCTACCGTCAGGCCTGGGGGCACACCATTGGCCAGCCCCTTTTTTACTGCTGTTTTTCTGGTCGTGACCGGGGTGTGCGCCGCATTGCATGTGTGGAAGGTACCCCCGGCTTTGCCTTTTATGCAGCGGGAATTGGGGATGGACTTGGTGCAGTCCGGCTTCTTGCTGGCCAGTGTGCAAATGGCCGGCATGTTGCTCGGGCTGTGCATTGGTCTGATTTCCGAGAAGATTGGTCTGCGCCGCTGCATTGTGACGGGGCTGGGTATTTTGTCTCTGGCTTCGCTGCTGGGCTCTCTGTCCGACCATAGCACGCCGGTATTGCTCGGTCGCATGATCGAAGGCTGTGGCTTTCTGATGGTGGTGTTGCCCATCCCGGCCCTGATTAAACGTATTACGGTTGCGGCACGCTTGAGCCGAGTCATGGGTTGGTGGGGGTGTTATATGCCTGCCGGTGCGGTCTTGATGCTGTGGGCTGGCGCTGCCTGGCTGGCAGTGGGCTCCTGGCGCACCTTGTGGGTGGCTCTAGGCATACTGACAGCCATCTTTATGGTTTTGACCTTTCTTCTTGTGCCCCCCGATTCTCAGACTCAAGCCAAGCGTGCAGTGCAGCACACTGTGGCGCTTCGCTGGTCCAGTCTGTTGCGCACGACCTTAAGCTCGGGCCAGGTTTGGTTGCTGGCTTTGGCCTTTGGGGTGTACGCGGCGCAATGGGCGGCAGTCGTGGGTTTTATGCCCACTATTTATAACCAGGCAGAGATAGCAGTCGGTACCGCCGGTTTGCTGACGGCCTCGATTGCTGCGGGGAATGTTATCGGCAATCTGGGGGCAGGGCGCTGTTTGCATGCGGGTATCCCGCCTCATAGATTGCTGCAAGCAGGCTACCTGGGCATGATTGCGTGTGCGGTCCTTGCGTTTGGACTGACACAAAATTTGGTGGTTCAGTTTGTCGCCATCCTGGTGTTCTCGATTGTGGGCGGCTTGATTCCCGCGACTTTGTTTTTTCTGGCCGTCACGGCCGCGCCTTCCCCGGAGACGACGTCCACGTCGGTGGGCTGGGTGCAGCAATGCTCTTCACTGGGTCAATTTGTAGGGCCGCCTGTCGTGGCTTCAGTCGTGCATATGTTGGGCGGGTGGCAGTGGGCGTGGGTCGCGACAGTCAGCTTTGCAATTTTGGGTTTGATCATTGCCTGGCGTCTGTCCCGATTGGGTTTGCCTGGCAGCCGTTAAGTTTTGCTCTGATCAAGGTCAGATTGCATGATGCAGATAGTCAAGGGGCCCGTGCCGTCAGGCGGGCTCTGTTTTTTTTTGAGGGGAAGGCAGCATGCTCGTCAGTAACGTCCAGATCACAAGAGATGAGTTGGCCGATCTGGTGGCCGGCGCCCATGCGTCTTTGAGTTTTGAGAACTGTATTTTTGATGATGAGGACCTGTCGGGGCTGGAGCTGGAAGGTTTGCTGTTTTCGGGTTGCAGTTTTTTGAGAACCTGCTTTACACGAGCCCATTTGCAAGACACGGTCTGGCAGCGTTGCAAGCTGAGTCAGTCAGATTTCAGCTTGGCGGACCTTAGTTCGGCCCGTTTTAGGGCTTGTGATCTGCACGTGAGCAAGTGGCTAGGCACTCGGATTGCCTCCTTGCAAATCGAGGACTCCAAGTTGAGCGCTGCGGTTTTCAACGAAACCCGTGGTTTGGACCTGAGGCTGCGTGAGTGCAAGCTAGTGGGTGCTACGTTGCGCGCGATTAGTTTCCGCAAGCAAAATCTGGTGCAACTGGATTTCTCCGATGCGGACCTCGGTGGCTGCGATTTCCAGGATGCCGTCTTTGAGGGCGGCAGTTTGCGCGGGGCCAGCCTGCGTGGGACCTGCTTTAAGGGGGCAGATTTGCGCAGTGTGGAGTTGGGCAGTATTAGCTTTTATGACTTGAACCACTCTTTTCAAGGTGCGTGTCTGTCGGTGGAACAGGCGGTCGGGCTAGTCAGTTCCATGGGGGTGCGGGTGCAGTAGGGGCAGCGTTGCGTACAAGTACGCAGTGATCAAGTCAGAGCCGCCATCTGGCACTTTCTTCCTTGGCTGGGCAAGCTATCTGTTTGCCTCAGGATAGGGGAAAGGTCTATGTCCTTGGCCGTGTTGAACAGTTGTGCCTTGTCGGGCCTGGATGTAATCGATGTGCGGGTTGAGGCGCATGTCGCTCCGGGCTTGCCCGCTTTTCATATTGTTGGTTTGCCGGATGCTGGTATCCGGGAAAGTCGGGAGCGAATACGTGCCGCTTTGCAAGCCAGCGGTTTTGATTTTCCCGCTGCCCGACTGACAATCAATCTGGCTCCGGCCGATCTGCCCAAAGATTCGGGGCGCTTTGATCTACCGGTGGCGTTGGCAATTTTGCTGGCCAGCGGCCAGCTTAGCCGCTGTGATGATGGACAGCGTGAGCAGGCGATTACGGGTTTGGAGCGCTATGTCATGGCCGGTGAGCTGTCCTTGACGGGCGCAGTGGTTCCTGTTCAAGGCGCGCTGACGATTGCGTTGGGAATGGCGCGGCGGCATCCAGCGCCTTGTTTGCTTTTGCCAAGACACAGCGCGGAGGTGGCGGCCCATGTGCCGGAACTGCAGGTTCGAGGTGTGGCGAGCCTGGCCGAGGCAGCCGCTTATCTGCGGGGTGATAAAGAGCTTGAGCCAGCTTTGGCTCAGCCCTGGCCAGAGGAGCACACTTACGATCCGTCGCTTTGCCTGTCTGATGTACGTGGACAGCCTTTGGCCTGTCGTGCTTTGGAAGTAGCAGCGGCGGGTGGTCACAGCCTTTTGTTGAACGGCTCGCCGGGTGTAGGAAAAACCATGTTGGCTCAACGTCTGCCCGGCCTGTTGCCCGATCTGGATCGCTATGCCCAACTCGAAGTGGCGGCCTTGTACTCTTTTGTTCAGGAGCGGGATTTTTACAGCCGACGCCCTCCGTTTCGTGCCCCGCATCACAGTGTGTCTACGCCAGCCCTGATTGGCGGGGGCAGCCGCCCCCGGCCGGGGGAGGTTTCTCTGGCGCACCAGGGCGTGCTGTTTCTAGATGAGCTGCCCGAGTTCAGCCGACGTTCACTGGAGGCGCTGCGCGAGCCCCTGGAGCAAGGCTGCGTACATATCTCCCGTGCACAGAAGCAGGCGGTCTTTCCGGCCCAATTTCAATTAGTGGCCGCGATGAACCCTTGTCCATGTGGCTGGGCGGCCAGTCGGCATCGGGCATGCCGTTGCTCGCCCGCTCAACGAGAACAATATCGGCAACGTTTGTCCGGCCCCATGTTGGACAGGATTGATCTCTTGGTCACCTTGAGCGAGTCCGGGGCGCAGAGCGATCATGAAGCGACGCCATCCGCTCAGGTCAGGTTACGCGTGCAGGAGGCGATCGAAAGGCAAGTGAGGCGTCAGGCGGTGCGCAATGCCCGCTTGCCGGTGTCGGGCTTGAAAGCGCATGTCGGCCTGTCTGCAGATGCCATGGCTTTGCTGAGCAGCGCGCGCAAGCGCTGGCATTGGTCGGAAAGAGTGCAGGGCAGGGTGCTGCGAGTGGCGCGTACGATTGCGGATCTGGCGGGCGTGGACCAGCTGACCCGCTCCCATATTGCGGAGGCGCTACAGTTCCGCCCGGATTTACCTTAAGCCTGCTGGGCTACAAGAAGACCGTGATGGCGGTTGAACATGGACGGGTGCCGCCGCTTCAAGGACGATGTGGAAAATTCCCGAAGGGGGCGGTTCGCTGACGTTCGCACTGGGCGGATAGGGGGAGAACGAATAACCCTGTTTGTTTACAGGCCAGCTCTACAGACACATGAGCACCGTGTCGGGCCGTGATACGGTGTTGCTGGGTAGACAGTGGGTGTGGCAGGGACTGGTTTTATTGAGGGCCTGTCAGCAACGACCTGGCTATAAAAAACCGGGGTCTGTCTGGACAATTTTCCAGGAATCATCCTATAATCAAGAGCTTTTCCCCTGTTTGGATTTGTTCTTGCAGCGGGCAAAGAAAAAAATAAGTGCCTGTTTTGGGTCATACAAGTGCGTGCCAGTTTCTTTGGCGGCCACCCGCAGACACAAATTAGTCGAGTAATTTCATGCCTAAAATGAAAACCAAAAAAAGCGCTTCCAAGCGCTTTGTGGTTCGTGGTAGCGGTTCCATCAAGCGGGGCCAAGCGTTCAAGCGTCACATTC
Organism: Alcaligenes sp. HNGD-HTN06; assembly: GCF_049932565.1. NCBI lineage: Bacteria > Pseudomonadati > Pseudomonadota > Betaproteobacteria > Burkholderiales > Alcaligenaceae > Alcaligenes > Alcaligenes sp. HNGD-HTN06. The sequence continues at coordinate 1,683,281 of NZ_CP187782.1, forward strand.
TGACCAAGAAGACGACCAAGAACAAACGTCAGTTGCGCGGTGCCGTCGAGGTTCATAAAGCCGACGTCGCTTCCGTAAAAGCAATGATGCCTTTCGCTTGATTAGGGAGAATCGAACATGTCACGAGTAAAACGCGGTGTTAACGCACGCGCACGCCACAAGAAAGTCATTGCCCAGGCCAAAGGTTTTCGCGGTCGTCGCGGTAATGTATTCCGTATAGCCAAACAGGCTGTCATGAAGGCAGGTCAGTATGCCTACCGTGACCGCCGTAACAAGAAACGTGTATTCCGCTCGCTGTGGATTACCCGTATCAACGCAGCTTGCCGCGAACTGGACATGAGCTACAGCCAGTTTATCGCCGGCTTGAACAAAGCCTCCATCGCTTTGGACCGTAAGGTTCTGGCTGACTTGGCTGTTAAAGACAAGGCAGGTTTTGCTGCTATTGTTGCACAGGCTAAGAACGCTCTGGCTGCTTAAGCGGTATCTGACTGTATAGTTCACAAACGGGGCCTTTGGGGCTCCGTTTGTTTTTGGAAAGTAACACGCCATGACTTCCTCCCACGACGATCTGATCGCCCAGGCTCGGGCCTTGTTTGAGCAGTCTCAGGACGCCGCCTCGCTGGAAAACGCCAAAGCCCGCTTTTTGGGCAAACAAGGTGCCATCACCGCCTTGATGAAAGGTCTTGCCCAGATGGAGCCGGAGCAGAAAAAAGCAGCAGGCGCCAGCATTAACGTGCTCAAGCGCGAAATTGAGGATTTGCTCAATGATCGTCGTGCTGCCTTGGCGGCAGAACAATTGAACCAACGTCTGGCTCAAGAACAGATTGATGTGACTCTGCCTGGCCGTGGACGGGGCACCGGCGGCATCCATCCGGTCATCCAGACCTGGCAGCGAGTCGAGGCCATTTTCCGCTCTATCGGTTTTGATGTGGCGGACGGCCCTGAAATCGAAAATGACTGGACCAATTTTACCGCTCTGAACAATCCAGAGAATCACCCGGCCCGCTCAATGCAGGATACGTTCTATATCGATATGAACGACGAGCAGGGTCTGCCTTATTTGCTGCGCACACACACCAGCCCCATGCAGGTGCGATACGCGCGCATGAACCAGGCCCCGATCAAGGTTATTGCCCCTGGGCGCACTTATCGCGTTGACAGTGATGCCACTCACTCGCCCATGTTCCATCAGGTCGAAGGCTTGTGGATTGCCGAGGATATTTCCTTTGCGGATCTGAAAGGCGTCTACACGAATTTTCTGCGCGCTTTTTTTGAAAGCGACGATCTGGTCGTGCGTTTTCGACCTTCTTTTTTCCCCTTTACCGAGCCATCCGCCGAGATTGACATGATGTTCTCCTCCGGTCCCAATAAGGGCCGTTGGCTGGAAATCTCGGGCTCCGGGCAGGTTCACCCGCAAGTGGTGCGCAATTTCGGTTTGGACCCCGAGCGTTACATTGGTTTCGCTTTTGGTTCCGGGCTGGAGCGCCTGACTATGTTGCGCTATGGTGTTAACGATTTACGCCAGTTCTTTGAAGGCGATCTGCGCTTTCTGAAGCAATTCAATCGTTGATTCCTGTTTCGCGCCGCTGGGCCTGACAGGCCCGGTCGGTTCCGGTATACGCCGTTTTACGTCTCCATCTTTGCATCATGTTATTTTCCGAATCGTGGCTGCGCCGCTTTGTGAATCCCAAACTGGGAACTGAAGAACTGGGTCATCAACTGACGATGGCTGGCCTGGAGGTTGAAGAAATTCAAGCCGCCGCGCCAGCGTTCGAGAATGTTGTCGTTGGCTTTATTGCCGAGATTGCCCCTCATCCCGACGCTGACCGCCTGCGCGTGTGCCAGGTCGATGACGGCTCGGGCAAGCTGCTGCAGATTGTGTGCGGTGCCCCCAATGCGGCTCAAGGCATCAAGATCCCGGTCGCTCGTGTTGGCGCAACGCTGCCTGGTGGCATGAAAATTGGCCCGGTCAAAATGCGTGGTGTGGAATCCGCCGGCATGTTGTGCTCGGGTCGCGAGCTGGGTCTGTCGCAAGATCACGATGGTTTGCTGGTACTGGATACGGACGCACCCGTGGGGCAAAGCCTGCGTGAGCTGCTGGATCTGGACGACCAGATTATCGAATTGAAATTGACGCCTAACCGTGCGGACTGCCTGTCCGTGCTGGGCGTGGCGCGTGAAGTGGCCGCTCTGACGGGCGAACCATTGACACTGCCCGACTTCACTCCTGTTCCTGTCACGATTGAAGATCGCGTTTCCGTTACCGTGAAAGACGCTGATCTGTGTGGCCGTTTTGCCGGTCGTGTGATTCGTGGCGTCAATGCGCGTGCGAAAACCCCGGACTGGATGAAAACCCGTCTGGAGCGTAGTGGCCAGCGTTCGATCTCTGCTTTGGTGGACATCTCCAATTACGTCATGCTGGAGCTGGGCCGTCCTACGCACGTGTTCGATTTGCAGCACGTACAGTCTGGCCTGGAAGTGCGTTGGGCACGTAAAGGCGAACAACTGGAGCTGCTGAGCGGTTTGAACGTCGAGCTGGATACCGATGTTGGCGTGATCGCGGTTAACGATGTAGTGCAAAGCATGGCCGGTATCATGGGCGGCGAACAAAGTGCCGTCACGCTGGACACGACAGATGTGTATCTGGAAGGGGCTTTCTGGTGGCCGGAAGCCATCATGGGCCGTGCCCGTCGCTATAAATTTTCATCGGACGCCAGCCATCGTTTTGAGCGGGGCGTGGACTTTGATTCCATTACCCAGCATCTGGAGCGCACCACCGCCTTGATACTGGAAATTTGTGGTGGTCAGGCTGGCCCCCTGGATGACCAGATTGTGGCCCTGCCGGAGCGCAAGCCTGTCGCCATGCGTCTGGAGCGCTGTCGTCGTGTGCTGGGCATCGCTTTGGAGCAGGATCAGGTCGAGAGCATCTTTACCCGCCTGGGCCTGAGCTTTTCGGTCGCCGACGGTGTGTTTACCGTCACGCCGCCCAGCTACCGTTTCGACTTGACGATCGAAGAGGATCTGATCGAGGAAGTCGCTCGTATTTATGGCTTTGAAAATATCCCTGATCTTCCTCCAGTCGCCGCAGCCCACATGCGCGTTCCTGAGGAAGCCCTGCGCGGTCCGCATGCCTTGCGTGCTGTCATGGCGGGACAGGACTACCAGGAAGTCATCAATTTTTCCTTTGTGCAAGAGTCCTGGGAAAAAGGGATCAACGGGCAGGCTGACCCGATTCGCTTGCTCAATCCGATTGCCAGTCAGTTGGCTGTCATGCGCACCAGTTTGATCCCTGGTTTGTTGGCCAATATCGAACACAATGCCAACCGCCGGCAGTCTCGTGTGCGGGTTTTTGAATTTGGCCGTGTTTTCCTGCGGGATGCTTCGCAAGAAAATGGCGCATTGACAGTGGCCGGCATCCATCAGCCGAATCGCATTGCGGCGGCGGCCTGGGGTTCTGTCGTGAGTGAGCAATGGGGCCAAGCCGACCGCCCTGTGGATTTCTTTGATGTCAAACGGGACCTGGAGACCTTGCTGGGTCAACGGGCTGCTCACGTACGGTTTGAACCTGAAGTTCATCCGGCCTTGCATCCTGGTCGTAGCGCCAGTGTGAAGCTGGAGGGTAAAACCATAGGCTGGATTGGTGAAGTCCATCCCCAGTGGTTGGGTGAGTTTGGTCTGAACCAGGCCCCGGTGGTTTTTGAGGTGGATGTCGAGGCGATTTCGCGTGACGACGTGGTGCATGCCCAGGAGATCTCCAAGCAGCCCGTGGTGCAGCGTGATCTGGCAGTTTGGGTCAATAAAGACGTATCCTATCAAGCGGTGCTGGATACGCTCAATCAAGTGCGCCGCAGCGTAGCATCCGCGGCAATTGTCAAAGACATTCAGTTGTTTGACGTCTGGCGTGACAAGAACGATGCGTCGGAAAAGAGTCTGGCCATTCGTTTCTGGCTGCAGGACAGCGCAAGCACGCTGGATGATGAGCGTGTCGAGCAATGCCTGGAAGCATTGCTGGCGGCACTGGTATCCGCGCATGGTGCACGGGCACGGGCATAAGGAGACACAATGAACGTAGAGCGTACTTTGACCAAAGCGGACCTGGCAGAACTCTTGTTTGAACGTGTTGGTTTGAATAAGCGGGAAGCCAAAGATATCGTGGATACCTTCTTTGCTGAGATCCGCGATTCCCTGGCCGACGGTGTAGAGGTCAAGTTGTCCGGTTTCGGTAATTTTCAGGTGCGGGATAAACCCCCGCGTCCTGGTCGCAACCCCAAGACGGGTGAGGTCATTCCTATTTCGGCGCGCCGGGTGGTGACTTTTCATGCCAGTCAAAAGCTCAAGAGTGTCGTTGAAGGCGCACCGGTGGCGCCCGAGGATGACCGGGACTAAATCCTGGTACGTTTGCGTACAGTTTTGCCTGACTGAACGTGTAAAATCATTCCTATTGTCGATGAGCATCAGTGGCCATGAGCACAAACGAAAAAACGGCGACCTTGCCTCCTATCCCTGCCAAGCGTTATTTCACCATCGGTGAAGTCAGCGAGCTTTGTCTGGTCAAGCCCCATGTCTTGCGTTACTGGGAGCAGGAATTTACACAGCTAAAGCCTGTCAAGCGACGTGGTAACCGACGTTATTACCAGCACCATGAAGTGCTGTTGATTCGCCGGATTCGCGGCTTGCTGTACGACGAGGGCTTTACCATCAGCGGCGCACGCAATCGTCTGGGCGATGGTCCGGATATGCCGTTTGACCAGGAAGCGGCGGTACGTCTGACCGGTCAGGAGATGCAAGCCCTGCGCACCAATCTGGGACAGATCCAGGCGATGCTGGATCAGGCCCTGGCCATGACAGACCCGGGCTCTGCCCAGTAATTCCGGATTGTCGGTGGGAAGGAAGGTCGGCCTGGGTGCCGGCCTTTTTTCATGGAAGGATGAACAGTGAATCTACGTCGTCGAGCTCTACAAGCCCTGGTGGTGCAAGAACCGGCTGCCAAGCTGGCTGCCGTTCGAGCCATTCCCCCTGGTTTGCCTGTTGGGGCGCATGAGCATCTGGATGAGCCACCTGGTGTGCCCGGAAGGCCGCCCGGCTTACGTTTTGTCAGTCCTCAACAGGTGCCCAGGCGCTCAGTACACACCCTTCAGGGGCGTGCGGCCTTATTGCACTCCCTGGCGCATATTGAATTCAATGCCATTAACCTGGCTTTGGACGTGTTATGGCGTTACCCGGGCTTGCCAGATTCGTTTTACGCGGGCTGGTTGCAAGTTGCGGTGGAAGAGGCTTTGCACTTTGAGTTGTTAAACGATCATTTGCAAACCTTGGGGGTCCGCTACGGCGATTTGCCTGTCCATGATGGCCTGTGGGAGATGGCAGAGCGAACCCGCTTCGATTTGCTGGCACGGCTGGCCTTGGTGCCTCGAACTCTGGAGGCGCGCGGTCTGGACGCGTGTCCGGTGGTCCACAGCAAGCTGCTGGAGGCCGGCGACCAGAAGGCCGCGTCCATTATTGCCATCATCTTGCGTGATGAGGTGGGGCATGTGGCCTTGGGGAACTACTGGTATCGCAAAGTCTGCCAGGAGCAGGGTTTATCCGATTTCGATACCTATGGTGAACTGGCGCAGCATTACCGCGCCCCTCGCCTGCGGGGGCCGTTCAATCGTAAAGCCCGCCTGGAGGCAGGCTTTACGGCAGCGGAGATTGATGAGCTGGAACGTCTGGATACGGCGTTCAGGAGCGCGTTGCCGACGAGCTAGCCTCCTTGTTGCTGATAGGCAGATTGTCCAATTGTCCAAAACTGACAATGCGGCCTATATAAAGGACGGGGCCTTCCGGTGCGCCACTATTGGAGCCTCCCTCGGCTTCCAGCGTCATTTCAAAAATCTGTTCGTCTTCGACCGTGCCGATCAAGGCAGCGGGGACGGTGATGGGACGATTGGGGTCGATCAAACCCAGGGAGCGGATTTGTGTCCCACGGGGCGTGTGAGTCCATAACTGCACGGATTGGGTGGCTTTAACTTCGGTATTGACCTTGGGCACCAGCAGGACATTTCCTTGCGGGTCCACCGTCGCAATCCAGGCAGGCGTCGAGGATTGGCCGGGAGCTTGCAGGATCGCTGCCTGACGTGGCTTCATTTCAATGACATTGACCGGTGGTTCCGAATTCATGTTCATGAACAGGGCAATGGCCAAACCTAGTATTACGACAACGGCCAAACCACCGAGCAGCAGGGGCAAGGGCATTGCAAAGCCACGCGCTTTTTTTCCTTCCTCTGCGGCCTCGGGTGCCGGTTTTTTCTCGCTGGTCAGGCTGGGGGGCACTTCGCTGTTGGCAGGTTTTTTCTTGTCCCCTTTTCTGGGCGGCGCGACAGGGGGCAAGTCGGGCGTGGGAATCATCGATTTGGCTGCAGGGTCAGCGTCGGCGCGCAACAAAGTGGGAAAGGGCGGAGCATGCTCCTCGGCCTTGTCAGTGGCGCTTGTGCTGTCTGCGGACCAGCGTGGTTCATTACGAATGGCTGGCTTGGCGGTGCCGTCAATCGCATTGCTGGTCTTGATGCTGGGTTCCTGACGTTCTGTTTTAGCTGCTGTGCTGTTCGCTGCCGCGATCGCCCCTGCGCCGCCACCTGGCGACGCAGGAACTTCCTTCTCGGGGCTAATCGGGCTGCCTGCCTGACGGCGTGCGGCAGGCGGCGGCAACCCTAAGGTATGGTGGATGTGCGCCAGACTGGTGGGGGCTGGGACGGTAGGGGTCAGACAATCCACCAGCTCCAGCCAGGCCTGCTCCCAGGCCAATGCCAGACGAGCGGCCTGATCATTTTGCTGCATCAGCGTGTGCGCCTGCGCCAATTCATGCTGACTAAGCAAGCCCAATGTGTATTCGCCAATCATGACGGCATGGCGCGGGTCGTTGGCATTGCCTTCATTGATTAAAGGGGTGAGCTGTTGCAGACCATGCTGAACCACGGCGCGCAACTGAGCGGGGGATCGATTCAGTTGAGGGCCTAATTGCTCATAGCTGTTGCCATGCAAATAGGCATGAATCATGGCGCGTTGACTGGTACCGTCCAGTTTCCCCAGGGCGGGAATGAATCGTTGTCCTGACTGAGGCTTAATGGCGGGCAAAGCGTAACTGCTATCCCCACTTTGCGTACGCTGGCGTAAACGGGCCAGCAATCTGAAACGCAGAATGCTATAAATCCAGGCACGGCCCTCACCCAGATCGGGGTCGTAGCCTGCGGCATTTTTCCACAACAGGACAAAGCTGTCGCGCAGAACCTCTTCAGCATCAATGCGGCGACCCAAAACGGCCTGGCCCAAAGCCAGCATCAAGGGTGCTTCCCGGTCGTACAGCACATCCAGCGCCTGGCTGTCCTGTGCGGCTAACTGATCCAGGGAAGAAGAATACGAGAAAGAAGAAGACGGCATGGATGACTTTTGCACGGTAAAGGAATTTATAAGCCAGTTGCCCGTGTCTCAGGCGCCATTCTGATCGGATGGGTACCCGTTTCGGACAAGCAGGTATTGTATGCCTTTCGCAGAAGGCCGGAAGGTAACAAAGTGCTGGATTGCCAGCATTTTCATTGCAATGGCAGAGATGTCGGGAATGGGGCGCCAATCCTGTGCATTCGTTCCACCGGGCTGCTGGATGCACAGCACTTTTTGGAGCAATGTGGCTTGAAACAAGCACGCCGGCGTTAGGGTCTTGGTGTAGGAGTCAGGTGCCCGGAGCTATACTTGATGATTGCCTGACGCCTGCTCATCTGGCAGGAAAAGTAGGCGGCTAATCGTTTTGTTGTATTCGTATCAAGGACAGCTCAGGAGTCTGGCTGTGTGTGGACTGGGCATGCTGCCAGTTTGACCTTGATTTCAGCTTTGTGCTGCAACCTCTTTTGAACCTGTCCGCTGTTCTTTGGCCTTTTGCTATTGAACGCGACTCTATTGCGTGTGCCTCCTCGTCCTGAAGTGCTTGATGGTGTCTCCGGTGGTTTGAGCACCCTGAAATCTCTATTTCCTTACGTTTGGCGTTTCAAAACCCGCGTGGTTGTGGCCTTGGCCTGCCTGATTCTGGCGAAAGTGGCCACCGTCCTGATGCCCATCTACTTAAAGCAGGTCATCGATGCTTTGAGTCTGCCGGCTACGGCGCTGATGCTGCCTGTGGCGGCGCTGCTCGGATATGGGGCGGTGCGGCTGGCCTCCAGTGCCTTGGGGGAAATCCGCGATGCCCTGTTTGCACGGGTAACGCAAGGCGCAGTTCGCCTGATTGCCAATAATGTCTTTCGGCATCTGCTGGATCTGTCACTGCGTTTTCATACCGAGCGCCAGACGGGTGGGTTAAGCCGGGATATTGAGCGGGGCACCAAGGGCGTCAGCTTTTTGCTCAATTTTCTGGTTTTCAATATTTTGCCCACCCTGCTGGAAATCGCCCTGGTGTGCGGCATTTTGCTCTGGCGCTATGACTGGACCTTTGCGGCCGTCACCTTGGGAACCATTGCGACTTATATTGTCTTTACCCTGCTGGTCACGGAGCGGCGCATGCGTTATCGGCGCACCATGAATGATCTGGACAGCCGTGCCAACTCCCGTGCCATTGATGCTTTGCTCAACTATGAAACCGTGAAGTATTTTGGCAACGAGGAGTATGAAATCAATCGTTATGACCAGAATATGGGTCAGTGGGTGCAGGCTGCCGTCCGTAATCAGGTATCGCTGAACCTGCTCAATATCGGGCAAGCCTCTATCATCAGTATTGGCGTTACCGCTTTGTTGTTCATGTCTGCGCAAGGGGTGTTGGCCGGATCCATGACGGTAGGGGATGTGGTGTTGGTCTCGGCCTTTCTGACTCAGCTGTACGCACCGCTGAATTTTCTGGGATTTGTATATCGCGAGATCAAGAACTCCCTGGCGGACATGGAGCGTTTGTTCTCCCTGCTGCGCCGCAAGCAGGAGGTGACGGACGCACCCAATGCCCAAGAGTTGTCCTGTACACAGGCCAGTGTGCGTTTTGAGAACGTCAGTTTTGCCTACGATAAGCGTCGCACGGTTATCCAGAACCTGAGTTTCGAGATTCCGGCAGGCAAGACGGTGGCCGTGGTGGGGGCTTCAGGGGCGGGCAAGTCCACCTTGTCGCGTCTGTTGTTTCGTTTTTACGATGTGACCGCCGGGCGGATTCTGTTTAATGACCGTGCGCTAAACGAGTGGACACAAGAGAGTCTGCGTCGCCATATTGGTATCGTTCCGCAAGACACGGTGCTGTTTAACGATACGATTTTGCACAATATTGCGTATGGTCGTCCCGATGCCAGCAAGGAGCAGATTGTTGCCGCTGCCCGTGCTGCCAGTATTCATGACTTTATTCAAAGCCTGCCGGATGGCTACGAGACCGTGGTGGGCGAGCGTGGACTGAAGTTGTCCGGGGGTGAGAAACAGCGCGTGGCGATTGCTCGTACCTTGCTGAAAAACCCGCCGGTGCTGATCCTGGATGAAGCGACCAGTGCGCTGGATACGCGTACGGAGCGGGCCATTCAGGCCGAACTCAATGAGATCGCCCGTGACCGTACCACCTTGATCATTGCCCACCGCCTGTCCACGATTACGGACGCAGATCTGATCCTGGTTCTGGAGCGTGGCCAGATCGTGGAGCAGGGCACGCACAACGAACTTTTAGCCCTGGATGGCGCCTATGCCCGTATGTGGAATATCCAGCAAAGTCTGCAGGGATAATTTGACCATATAGTACCAAAGCAGTACTATATAGTTCTACGACCTGTTCAGAGAGAAGGAATGCTGCGAATCAGTAAAATCATTGATTACGGCACTTTGGTGCTGACACACATGGCTGGCGATCCAGACCGTGTGTTCAGTGCGTCTGACTTGGCCGCCATCCTGGGTTTGGGCCAACCAACTGTCAGCAAGGTGCTTAAACTGCTGGGCCAGCATGAACTGGTAATCAGTAGTCGAGGCGCACGCGGAGGGTATGTGTTGGGCCGCCCCGCCAAACAGATAAGTGTAGCGCAGATTATTGATGCACTGGAAGATCAGCCCTTTGGCTTGACCGAATGTGTTGCCACTCCTGGAGCCTGTTCCGTGGAGTCAGACTGCCACATACGCAGTAACTGGCAGCGTATCAACGATATTGTCCGGCGTACCTTGGAAGAGGTCAGTGTTGCAGACATGATACGCGTGCCCGTTAACGAGTTTCCCCTGACACACAAGCCGGGTCCCGAATTGAAAAACAGAAACAAGGCGAACACCTCCAACGTGGAGTTAACCGAATGAGTACCGTCAACGAACATCTGGACACCTTCCTCGATCGTGATTACGAGGCAGGCTTTGTCACCGACATCGAGTCTGAAACCATACCGAAAGGTTTGAACGAAGACGTCATCCGTTTCCTGTCCGCGAAAAAACGCGAACCGGAGTTCATGCTGGAATGGCGCCTGGCTGCTTACCGCCAGTGGCTGACCATGAAGTACCCCAAGTGGTCGATTGTGGAGTACCCGCCAATCGACTTTCAGGACATCAGTTACTACTCCGCGCCCAAAAGCAAGGCCGATGGTCCCAAGAGCCTGGATGAGGTCGATCCGGAACTGTTGCGCACCTATGAAAAACTGGGTGTGCCCCTGCACGAACGCGCACGTCTGGCCGGTGTGGCCGTTGACGCCGTGTTTGACTCGGTCTCGGTGGCCACCACCTTCCGCAAGGAACTGGAAGAAGTGGGCGTGATCTTCTGTTCCTTTTCCGAAGCGGTACGTGAATATCCGGAACTGGTCAAAAAGTACCTGGGCACGGTGGTCCCTCCCAGCGACAACTTCTATGCCGCACTGAACTCGGCTGTGTTCTCTGATGGTTCCTTTGTGTACATCCCCAAAGGGGTGCGCTGCCCCATGGAGCTTTCCACTTATTTCCGTATCAATGCCCGCGACACCGGCCAGTTCGAGCGCACCTTGATCATTGCGGAAGAGGGCGCGTCGGTCAGTTACCTGGAAGGCTGTACGGCGCCGATGCGCGATGAAAACCAATTGCACGCTGCGGTCGTGGAGTTGGTCGCGTTGGACGACGCCAAGATCAAGTACTCGACCGTGCAAAACTGGTACCCCGGTGACAAGGACGGCGTAGGCGGTATTTACAACTTCGTCACCAAGCGTGGCGAATGCCGTGGCGCACGTTCGCACATCTCCTGGACGCAGGTTGAAACCGGCTCGGCCATTACCTGGAAATACCCCAGCGTGGTGCTGCGTGGCGATGACTCCCAAGGGGAGTTCTACTCGGTCGCCCTGAGCAATCACCGTCAGCAAGCGGACACCGGCACCAAGATGATCCATATGGGGCGCAATACCCGCAGCACGATTATCTCCAAGGGGATTTCGGCCGGCCAGGGCATCAATACCTATCGTGGTTTGGTGCGGATTACTCCCAAGGCAGAGAACGCCCGCAATTACACTCAGTGTGATTCGCTGCTGATTGGCAAGCGCTGCGCTGCGCATACCTTCCCGACAATGGAAGTGCAGAATCCCAGTGCCAGTGTGGAACACGAGGCGACGGCTTCGCGTATTGGAGAGGATCAGCTCTTTTATGCCATGCAGCGCGGCCTGACAGCCGAAGACGCCGTCTCCATGATCGTGAACGGCTTTTGTAAAGAAGTGATTAAAGAATTGCCCATGGAGTTTGCGGTCGAAGCACAGAATTTGCTCGGCGTCAGCTTGGAAGGCAGTGTAGGTTAAGGAGAATAATGAAATGCTGACGATTAAAGATTTGCGCGCTTCGGTTGAAGATAAACCTATCCTTAAAGGCCTGAACCTGGAAATCAAACCCGGTGAAGTTCACGCCATCATGGGTCCGAACGGCTCGGGCAAGAGCACCTTGTCCCAGGTTCTGGCGGGTCGTGAAGACTACACCGTGGAAGGTGGTTCGGTTGATTGGCTGGGTCAAGACCTGCTGGAAATGAAGATTGAAGACCGCGCCCGTTCCGGTCTGTTCCTGGCATTCCAGTACCCCATCGAAATTCCCGGTGTGTCCAACGCCTATTTCCTGCGTGCTTCGGTGAACGCCGTGCGTCGTCATCAGGGTCTGCCTGAGCTGGACGCCATGGACTTCCTCAAGCGCGTGAAAGAGGAAATGAAGATTGTAGGTATGCGTGAAGAGTTTCTGTACCGCTCGGTGAACGAAGGCTTTTCCGGCGGCGAAAAGAAACGCAATGAAGTTCTGCAAATGAGTCTGCTGGAGCCCAAGCTGGCCATTCTGGACGAAACCGACTCCGGTCTGGATATTGACGCTTTGCGCGTGGTGGCTGACGGCGTGAACCGTCTGCGTTCCCCCGAGCGTTCCTTGCTGGTGATCACTCACTACCAACGTCTGCTGGATTACATCGTGCCTGACTTTGTGCACGTTTTGGCCGGTGGCAAGATCATTCGTTCCGGTGGCCGTGAGTTGGCCCTGGAACTGGAAGAGCGTGGCTACGGCTGGGTGCTGGAACAAGCAGAGGCCGAACAGAAAGCCAAGGGAGCTGCGGTATGAGTCTGCCGGATTGGGTCAACAGCTTTGCCGCTCAGGCTGCACAAGCACCTGGAGCCGGTCTGCCATGGCTAAGCGCTGTGCGTCAGCGTGCGCTGGAGCGTTTCGAACAAGAAGGCTGGCCAACCACACGCATTGAAGCCTGGCATCACACCTCCTTGGCTTTGCTGGAACAACAAAGCTTCGCACCACGCAAATCAGCGTCGGCAGCGGAGCTGGTGGCGTCGGTGCGCCAACAAGGGGACGGGTACTTCCTGGTCTTTGTGGATGGTCACTACGATGCGGCGCTGTCGCACCTGGATGAATTGCCCGCTGGTGTGCGTTTGGCGTCGCTCAGCGCCTGTCTGGAGCGCGATGCAGACTGGTTGCAGCAGGCTTACGGTGATGAGTCCCAGGGCGCTTCGACCGCAGCCTTGAACCTGGCCTTGGCTCAGGATGGTGCCGCCTTGCATATCGCCGCTGGCAAGCACCTGGAGCAACCGGTCCATTTGGTTTTTGTTCGCACCCAAGGGGGCAGCGCCAGCTTCACGCGTAACCTGATCTCTCTGGAGTCGGGTGCCAGTGCAACGGTGGTTGAGCACTACGTAGGTCAGGACGGCATGGATGCGTCCTTGAGCAGCGTCGTGACTCGTCTGAACGTGGCTCCAGATGCCAATCTGACGCACATGAAGTTGCAGCAGGAAGCGCTGCAAGACTTTCACCTGGCGGCCATCGATGTGCAGCAAGGTCGCGGCTCGGTATTCAATTCGCACTCGCTGTCCTTCGGTGCCCGTATTGCCCGTAACGATATTGCTACCGTTTTCAACGGCGAGCGTTGCGAAACCTTGTTTAACGGCTTGTACTTTGTGGATGGTCGTCGTCATGTCGACCACAACACACTGATTGACCATGCCCAGCCCAACTGCCAAAGTCGTGAGTTCTACCGCGGTATTCTGGCAGACACCGCCCGCGGTGTGTTCAGTGGTCGTGTGCTGGTGGGCAAGGGTGCCGATGGTACGGATTCGGTACAGCGTTCGGACAGCTTGCTCTTGTCCAAGATGGCGCGGGCAGATTCCCGCCCCGAGCTGGAAATCTACGCTGACGACGTCAAGTGTGCTCACGGGGCCACGGTGGGCCAACTGGATGCCGATAGCCTGTTCTATCTGCGCTCGCGAGGCATGAGCATGGAAGATGCCCGCAATATGCTGATTTATGCATTTGCCGCCCAGTCCTTGGAGCGCATTGCGTCTGAAAGCCTGCGTAGCCGTGCCACTGTCGGTATTAATGCGTTGTTGCCGGGCGGGCTCGCCCTTGGAGATCTTGCATGAATGCGCCCATGCCCGTAACTGCTGCTGGTTTGCTGAATCACCGCGAGGATTTTCCCATCCTAGCCCGCCCGATCCGGGGGCAACGCTTGTCCTATCTGGATAACGGTGCGACGACGCAAAAGCCGCGTTCGGTCATTGAGGCCGAGGCGCGATTCTATGAGCAGTCCAATGCGAATATCCATCGGGGTGTGCATTGGCTGTCTCAACATGCTACTGAGCTGTACGATCAGGCCAGAAGTACAGTGCGGGCATTTCTGAATGCCGCCCGTGATGAAGAGATTGTATTTACGCGTGGCACCACGGAATCCATTAATCTGGTCGCCTACAGCTGGGGCATGGATAACTTGAAGGCAGGCGACGAGATCTTGCTGACAGGTCTGGAGCATCACTCCAACATCGTGCCCTGGCAGCTGGTTGCCCAGCGTACCGGCGCCATCATCCGCGTGGTGCCCGTGCTGGACAACGGTGAATTGGATCAGGAAGCATTCCAGCAACTGCTCAATGAGAAAACCCGCCTGCTGGCCGTGGTCCATGTCTCCAATGCGCTGGGGACGATTAACCCCATTGCTGAAATGACGCGTCAGGCCCATGCGGTCGGCGCCAAGGTGCTGGTGGATGGTGCCCAGTCCGTCCCCCACGGTGTGGTGGACGTGCAAGCCCTGGATGCCGATTTTTATACATTTTCGGCTCACAAGCTTTACGGGCCAACCGGCATGGGCGCCTTGTATGTGCGCTACGACATTTTGGACAGCATGTCACCCTGGATGGGTGGCGGTGACATGATCACCACTGTCAGCTTTGAAAAAAGCAATTACGCGCCCGTGCCGCAGCGTTTTGAAGCGGGGACGCCCAATATCGCTGGTGCCATTACCATGGCTGCCGCCATCGATTATTTGATGCGTATTGGCATGCAGCGTATTGCCGACCACGAAGCACTGCTGCTGGATTACGCCACCGAAGCCTTGCTGGCCATGCCTGGCATTCGCATTATCGGGACGGCGGAACACAAGGCTGGGATTGTGTCTTTCCTGGTTGACGGTATTCATCCGCACGACCTGGGTACTATCCTGGATATGGATGGGGTAGCAGTGCGTGCCGGTCACCACTGTGCCATGCCTTTGATGACGCGGTTTGGCATCCCGGGTACGGCGCGTGCTTCTTTTGCCCTGTACAACGATTACGCTGATATTGATGCTTTGCTGGGCAGCCTGCGCAAAGCGCAAAAATTATTTGGAGTTGGCTAAATGAGCCAGGATTTCAACGGGCTGCGCGAGCTTTACCAAGAGGTCATTTTCGACCACAACCGTAGCCCGCGTAACTTTGAAGTAATAGAAAATGCCAGCCATTTCGCCAATGGCCACAACCCTTTGTGTGGGGATCAGCTGGCGGTGTATGCCGTTGTCGAAGACGGCATTGTGCAGAAAGTCAGCTTTGTGGGTCATGGCTGTGCCATTTCCAAGGCGTCGGCGTCCTTGATGACCGAAGCTGTTAAAGGTCTGACTCTGGCTGAGTTTGAGTCGCTCTTTCAAGATATGCATGCCATGCTGACAGAGGCTCATCCAGATCGGGACCTGGGCAAGCTGGAAGTGTTATCGGGTGTGCGTGAATTTCCTGCACGGGTTAAATGTGCCACGTTGGCCTGGCATACCCTGCACAACGCCATCAATCAGGCCAAAGAAACCGCGCAAACGGAATAAAGGCGCAAGCAAGCCATGAGTTACTTTGAACGACATGATGTGCTGGTCAGTCGGGACTGCCCGGCAGTGAGCATTCCTTACGGCGCTCCCGTCACCATCGAGGCGGGGTGTACGGCGACGATTACCCAGAAGCTGGGTGGTAGTTATACCGTCATGGTGGAAGGCAATCTTTACCGGATTGAGGGCGTCGATGCCGATGCCTTGGGTTTTGAGTCTCAGGACAAGCCTGAGGTCTTTGTCCCTGAACTGCCGCTGAGTGAAAAAACCATTGAAGATGCCGCCTGGATTGTACTGTCCAGTGTGTACGATCCCGAGATTCCGGTTGATATCGTCAATCTGGGACTGGTGTATGCCTGTCACGTGACTAAGACGGGGCCCGAAACCTTTTCCATTACGATGGAAATGACGTTGACAGCCCCCGGCTGCGGAATGGGGACCATGATTGCGGACGAGGCTCGCTACAAGCTGGAAACGATTCAGGGTGTCGAGAAAGCCGTGGTTGATCTTGTCTGGGACCCGCCGTGGAGTCGTGAGCGAATGAGCGAATCCGCCCGTTTGCAATTGGGTATGTTGTAATTTTGAAAAGCCTGCGATCAGCAGGCTTTTTCCATGTGGGAGCTGGGCATCCCGAGCCTGGCCCCTTTGGAAACCGCGCGATAGACAGCCTCGTTGCGATTATGTACGTTCATTCGTATATAAAGGGTTTCGGCATGCGCCTTGGCCGTGGCCGACGAAATATTCAACTGCCGGGCCACGCCCTTGATGGTCATGCCACGAGCCAATAGCACAAGCACCTCGTACTGGCGAGGCGTCAGACCCAGTAGCCGTGCTTCGTCAAGAGGGTCGATTTCTCGATTGACGGGTGGCCAGCGTTCAGGCTCGTAGGACGTAATCAGCCTGTCGGGCTCCGCTTTAGAAGGCAATGGGCTCGAAGGCTGGTTTGTAGGCGTGGCCATTGAGGTCGGTTGACGCTGGGGCGCAGGCGATGGAAAACAGGAACCGCCTGCCAATACCAGATTGATGGTAGCCGCCATCAATTCCGGCGTGGCGGTCTTGAGTAAATGCCCCATGACGCCGGCAGGCATGTCCTGAATTGCCGGTAAGGCGTAGTGGGATTCGGCCATCAAGAGTACGGCGCTAGGCTGCAGACTGCGGCGTACATCAGCTAGCAGCTTCATACAGGCCTCGGCGGAAGGTACCGACAATAGCAGCAACTCACAACGTCGTGTTTGCAGACCTGTCTCCATTGACTCGTAGTCCATGCTGAGCAGTTCCGCGCTGGGCAGAGTGTCTGCCAGCAGTCGTATGATACCTAACCTGAATAAGGTGTGTGGTTCCACGACGATAATTGTTGTCATTTTGTATCTCCCTCACTGCGTATATAGGCTCTATGTCATTGTGTTGAATAAGCCTTTTGTTGGGTTGCATGTGTCATTTTCTTTGGTAGTTATGTGTGTTTTCGTTTCTCTATACCCGTTGTGCGGCCTAATTATCCGGCGGCGAGTCGCACTCAGGGCTGACGAATTATTTGAAATTGTTAAAAATGTTTTGTATTTGTCAAAATTTGATGTTTTAAATGTCATTCTGTGCCGAAAAGCGCGGATTGGCTATTTGAATAGCCTTATAAATTCGGGTTACTCCTACGCTCCATAACCCTTAAATCCCTTACGTATCAATGATTTGAGGGTTGTCAGCGGCGCCTACTATATAACATATTGCCGCTGACAGGTGGCTTACTTTGTATGCTTAATGTTGATTGACATACGCATTGTTGAAATTACCCGTCTGGGTGACGGTGCTGTTATGGTTTAGGCCGCTTTGCACCACTTGGGCGCGGTTGGCCCAACCGTTCTGCGTTACCGACGAATCCAGGTTGAAACCGACCTGGGTAACCACGGCCGTGTTGTAGCCGCCGCCCTGACTGATGTAGGAGTCGTTGCCGATACCCGCTTGGGAGTTGTAGGCGTCATTGCCCAGGCCACTTTGGATGATGTTGCTGTCGTTGCTGTAGCCGGTCTGTTCAGTAACAGCTTTGTTATGCGAGCCGCTCTGGATAATACTGGCATGCAGGCGATCCGAATTGCCCCTCCACGTCCCGGTTTGGCTGATGGTGGCATCATTCTTGTGGCCGCCACCCTGGACGATAGAGGCGTTCGAGTTGGAGACATTCCACTGATCGATCACGCCGTTGTCGTACTTGCCGCTATCGGTGATGCTGGCCGTCGAGCCCGTGCTTTTATATTGATTGATGTATGCATCCCCTTTGTATCCCGACTGGGTAATGAAGGCGTTGACATTGCTGCTGTTGTTTTGCTCGATGACCGAGTCGTTGCGCTCGCCGCTGTCGTTGATGACAGCCAGTGCGTCACGGGTTCGGTATTGATTGACATAGGCGTCGCCCATTTGCCCCGTTTGGTTTACCCAGGTTTGGTCACCGGCGCTGCGGACTTGTTCCACAACCGCCTTATTGTCCGAGCGCAATTGCTTGATGCCGATTTGCGACCCATTGGCCTCCCATTGGCTGGCGAAAGCGTCGTTGCGATTGCGCGATTGAGTGATGGTGATCGTGGAGTTGCCGCCGCTGCGGCTTTGTTCCACCACGGCCTTGTTGTCGTTGCCGTTGATGACCTTCACGGTAGTGCGAACCGTACCGTTGTCCCACTGATTGATGTAGTCGTCGTTGCGGTCTCCCTTCACGTCGATGCTCGCGTTGGCGTTGGTGTTGTGGTTTTGAAGAACTACACCTTTATTAAAGCTGCCGGTCTGCGTCACGGTGGCGTTGTCAGCCAGCGCCAGTGTGGGCAGGGCCAGCGCGGTGCCCAGGGCAATAGCCAATGTGGACAGTTTGCCGTTCATATACTTCTCCTCAGTGCATGTCGAAGACCGTTGTCAGGAAAGAGAGCGGTGGCCGGTCTTCTCGGAACCACCGCGCCGTCTGCTCGTGTTCAACTGCCGGAGACGGGGGCGGTCTGCACCTCATCACTTGTGGCAGCATTGGCTTGCGCGGCTTGAGGATCGACCACAGCGGCCTGGGTGCGCAGGTTGCGGTAAGTTTCGTTTTGCTTCATGTAGTTCTGCACGATGGGGTTGTTACGGTCAGCCTCGTTTTGCAGGCGCCATTGACCTTCCCTCATGCCTTGCACGATCAGATGCACAACCGCCGATTCAATTGCCTCTTTGACCGATAGCTGAGCCGGTTCGTTGTTGGTCACTCCGGCCTCGATTTCCAGCAGGTCTTTGAAGTTCACGAACTTGTAGACGCTAGGGCGGATTTCGTAGGAAAAGATGGTCTTGGTGGTGGACACGCTTTGCAAAATGTTGCCGGTGCGTACATCAATGGCGCGTAGGTTGACTGTGACTTGGTCGACCCGATACTGGGTAGACAGGCCTACGCCTAGAAAGCGTGCGCCCGCGCCGCCGGTGCGCACATTGCTTTCATAGGAGATGATGCCTCCGTCCATCATGATTTCGGCCGGGGCCAGCGGGGGGATATTAATGGCGGTGCGTTGGCCGTTTTCTTGCGATCCGTCCAGGGCGCGCACGATGCGCCGCTCGGTCAGCAGTTCTTGTAAGCTTTCGCGCTCGACCGGAGTGAACCAACGCGAATCACGCAAGGCTTTGACCAGTAGGGCGGCGGCTCCCTGGGTGACTGAGGTGGAAAAGGAGCTGTCCGGATTGGGCTTGTATTGGCCAGTCTGGTCACGAAACCCATAGACGGCCACGGTCAGGCGCTGCGCGGGCGCTGGCAGCTCCAGCAGATCGTGCGTGGCTGGCGAGGCGGGCGTCAGGTAGGCGGAACTTTTGACGTCGGCGGGGGTGGAGGGCAGGGCACAGGCCGCCAGGGCCGAGGCCATGGCCAGCACGCCGAGCAGGCGCGCTGGGCGGGCGTTCAGGATGGTCAACGGGCTCATCATGGCTGCATCACCCGGAAAGTAGTGGAAGCGCCGGTGATCCGGTCCGTGGTGGTGATCGTCAGTGCTCCGCCGCCGACATCAACGACGCTGACCGTAAAGCTGCCGGTCTCGAAGGTGCCCGGTACAAATTTTCCATTGCTGTCCACAAACTGTGAGGATGCGGCCGAGGCCAGACGGCTGAGTACCGAGCGCTCCAACTGATCGTTGAAGTCCTGGAAGGGGGTGCGCTGCTCAAAGGTCGAACTCAGGCCTTCGGCTGCTGGGTCCGTGTGCTTGTTGGTGACCTGGGCCGAGTTCAGTAGCCACTGCCCATTGAGCGGGCTGCCGCCGAAATTCGGATTGACAGGGGTATAGATCAGTTCGGTCGCATGGACGGGGGCAAATAGCGAACCGGCCAGCAGAGCGGAGGCAAGGGGCAGGAAAGTCTTCACGTTATGTCTCTCTTATTAAAGTTCGTCCGGTGCAAGGTCCGGGTTGTTGGTCAGTACGCGTTCGATTTCGCTTTTATTGACGTTTTCCAGAACCAGGTCTACGGCTCGCTCACTGGTCTTTTTTGTGCCGGAGCGCGCCGGTGCGAGAAAAGCGTGATACATGCGCTGGCGGCGGTATTCGACCCAGATTTCGCTACCCCAGCGGGCCGACGGTCGTTCCACCACCGTCAGGGTGAAAGGACTGGCACCGCTCAGCTCGCGCCAGCGATTGCTGAAGTAGCGGTAAAAGTCGTGCCCTTGCACCGTTACGGTGCGGTTGATGACGATGCCCGAGAGCGGATCGTCAAACAGGTTCTTGCGTACCACTTCAGCCTGCTGGATGGCTTCCATGAAGTTGGCCGGTTTGGGCTTGCCGGTGCCTTTGCCGGGTTGGGCTTCGCTGCTGCCCATAACACACAGCATTGCCAGCAGCACGGCCCCTTGTTGGTATGGTTTTGTCATTGCAGCACCTCTTGTTCCCTCGCCTTACGGCTTGATACATCGGCGTTACTGACTATGGTAGAGATGGTCACCTGCATTTACATGAGCCGCATTCCCTAGGCTGTTTACCCTTGCGCAGGGTTGTCTGGCATCGGTACTACTGATTCGGCGTAGGCTGTTTGGAGTAAGCGCGAGGATGAAAGATCAGCGGTGCCAGCGGTTTTTCGTCGCGGGTGCCGGTGGCCTGCTGCATGGGCAGCGGATGGGCTGCCTCCACATGCTGTACCGCGCCGTCCTGGGCGTTGTAGAGGACGACGATGCGGCTGTGGCGCACGGTATCGATCTGCTCGGGGTCAAAGTGCGGCAAGGGAGGCTGCTTGGCGCGATGCGAGCGGCTGCGGTGACGGTACAGGGCCTGACGAAGGCGGCGCTGCTGGCGCTGATGCCGCCGCCAGCGTGACCAGGCCAGCAGCAGCAAACCGTTGGTCAGTAAAACCGCCCCGTAGAATAGAAAGGTGGCCAGGGTCGGGAAGATCGGGTCGAGCTGTTTGTAGCCGGTTTTGTCCATGGAGTGATTGATCAATAGGAGCAAGCCTTTGGCGATCAGGTAACTGAAGGCGAACCAGCCGGCGATGGTCAGCAGGCGGTCTATCCAGCGAGTGATGGGATGGCGTTGGGTCGTAATGATCATGACAGCTCCTTGATGCCCCGGTCAGGACTGCTCCAGCGGGCGCGTTTGCGACGCAGGCGTAGCATGACCATGGGAAAACTCCACAGTGTGGTTAAGAAATTGATCAGCCAGTACACAAATGGGTACCAGATGATCCAGAACATGGTCAGGGGCAGATCGGGCTCGTAACGGCGGTCGATCCAGATGCTGATGGCAAATTGCAGCAGGCACATGCCGGCCAGTACCATACCGGTGAACGAGGGCGGGAACAGACCGTCGATCTGGGTTGCAGCGGGCAAGGGGAGCATGAGTCCAAGCAACCAGACCAGCATCGCCACGCCCAGGGCGAAACTCCATAAAGTCGAGCACAGGTATTCCAGACTGAGCGGCCACATGCCGCGATTTTCCCAGCGCAGCACCTGCGGGGTGTATTTCAGGAAAGTTTCCGCACCGCCCTGAGCCCAGCGCAAACGTTGCTTGAACAGGCCCTTCAGTGTTTCGGGCATCAGTACCCAGCACAGTGCGCGTGGCTCATAGAACACCTGCCAGCCGGCCAACTGCAACTTCCAGGTCACATCGATGTCTTCGGTGATCATGTCCAGACTCCAGTAGTCCACTTCCTCCAGGGCCTGGCGACGAAAGCCTGCGATCACCCCAGAAATCGTGAAGATCTTTCCGTAGACGCGCTGCGTGCGTTTGATCAGCCCGATGATCGAGGAGAATTCGCCTACCTGGATGCGGCCAATTAGGGTAGAGCGCGTGCGGATGCGCGGATTGCCGGTAGTGGCACCGACCTGCGGGTGGCGCAGCATGGGGGCGACCAGGTAATTGACGCCTTCCGGGTCCAGGTAAGCATCCCCATCTATACATACGAAGTAATCGCCGCTGGCGCTCATGGCGCCCATGCGCAGGGCCAGGGCCTTGCCTTGGTTCTGGGCCAGGTGAACAACGCGTAGCTTGTCGTGCTCCTCGCTCAGTGCGTTGAGCACTTGGGCGGTCTGGTCGCTAGAGCCGTCGTTGATGGCGATGACTTCGATGTTGGGATAGACCTGGTTCAGCGCGGACAGAATGGTATGGCGGGCGTTGGCCTGTTCGTTAAAGCAGGGGATCAGGATGCTAACCAGCGGCATACCTTCCAGTGCGGGTGGGGCGTGTGGTTTATAGGTCCAGCGGCGTTCGTGCTGGAACCAGAAGATCAAGCCACCGCCTATCCATATGCCCGACATGAACAGCGGGTACATGAAGATGAAGTAGAGCAGCAGGTGGCTCGTCAGGGCGACGGTGATTCCCAGAGGGATACCGACGATCAGGCACAGGGCCAATAGGGCGATCAGTCGTTCAATCATTTTTTGTTGGATACCAGTCAATCGTGATTTCCGGACGAATCACGTTCATCTTGGGCTGATTGTTGACAAAGTCGTCTGGGTAATAGCCGACATGTCGCGCCCCTCTTGCTGTCAGTGCATTGAGCCAGCCGGCCACCAGGCGGGAGTCCAGAGGACGGGGTGGCTGATCTTGGCCGGGCCAATCTACGGATTGCACTTCAAACACGGTGCGGCGCAAGCCCTCTGGGTGGTTGGCTACCTGATCGACCAGCTCGTTTAGCCAGGACACGGCATGCTGATCGTGGATGCCTTCCATGCGGGGCATGGCCATCACGGCAGTCCAGTCGTAGGCTTGCAGAAAATCGTTCAGGTTCTGTGCGAACCACTGTTCGCTGTGAGGTTGCAGAACCGGCAGGGCGTACATATTGCGGGCCGTACTGATCTGTGGGCCGCGCTGTTTGCGCACCCGATCAGCCAGTTCCTGGGTCAGGTCGATCAGGGTTTGGGATTTAAAGCGCGTCCAGCGCTCAAACTGCTCGGGATTGGCGCGTATCACTCCTATGTCCCTGCCAAAACCAGCTTTTTCGTAGGCGTCCAGGGCGACGGGTGAGGCATCTTCAAAGTCGGTCAGTGTGGCATCGTCATGGAATACGACGCCAAAGAAGATAGCGCTGCGTCCCAGGTCTTCATACAGATCGCCCATGATCTGGTGAGTGCGCGGGTCAAAGGGGGACAGGCGGCGGTAGCCTTGTGCGGGCAGGGAAGGCGGGCTGCCGTCGGCACGCCATTGCAGTACGTGTTGCGCCGGCTCGGCCGTCTCGATGGCCAGCACGGGCATCCATGCAAAGACATTGACATGGGCGCGCGAACTTAATTGCCAGGCCGCACGGTTGAACAGGTCGGCGCGCATGGGCAGGTGGCGGTTGGGGAAGTAAACCGCGCGCACCAGGCCATCGCCTGTGGGGTCGGCGAAGGCTTGCAGATAGACACTGCGTGGTTTCAAGTCTGCTATACGTTGCACCAGGGCGCTCAAGTTGCGTTCCATCTGCGCCGGATCGGGGTCATACACATAATCCAGATCCACATGGACGACGCGTTCGGCCTGACGGTCTTCACGGGCAGTGATAAAGCCTGCAAAGGTGCTGATGTCCGGGTCGTTATCCACTAGATAGCGCGGCATATTCATCAGGTCGTGGACGTTGGCCACGCCGTCGGTCAGCGTCAGGGCCATCTGATAGCCTTCTTGCTCCAGAATTTGCAGGCCCAGACCACTGATCCGGCCGTAGGGCCAGACCCAGACGCGCGGCGTCTTGCCAGCGTGCTGTTTGACCCGGGCGCTGATAGCCCGCACGTCCTCGCGAAAGCGGGCGGTGTACTCGGCATCGGTCTCGTAGCGTTTCTGATCGGTCAGATAGCGATGCGCGGCAGCCACCGGCTGAACATTGCCTTGTGGGTTGGCGATGGCACCGTAATGCATGTTTTGGGTGTGCGCGCCGATTTCCACTAAACCGGAGTTGGCCATTTCGTTGACCTGCGCCCAGTGCAAAAAGCGCGAGCGTTCGGTGGAAAGTCCGCCGAAGTCCACTTTTTCGTTGTCGGGGGTGTCCAGCCATTTGCCGACCGGGGCCAGCAGCGCAGGCCAGTGATAGGCTTTGAGCAGCGGGAACACGCGGGTATAGAAGCTTTGGTAACCGTCGTCAAACGACAGCAGCACCGCCTTTTCAGGAAGAGGCTCCACACCGAGGCGAGCGCGCATAATTTGCTCCACGCTGACCGGCACATAGTCGTTCTCCTGTAACCAGGAAAACTGCTGTCGAAGGTGCTCGGTGCTCACGCTTAGATAAGCCTGATTGGGGTCGCGGTCTTCTACATCGTGATAGGCGATGATGAGCAGTTCATCGTTGCGCCAGGGCTGTTCCTGTTGTTCAAGGCGACGCTGCTCGGGCGGCACATACAGGGCAGGCGGGCTAGTGCTGCAGGCGGATAAAAGGGCGCTGAAGGCTACTATCAGAAGGGGCAGGATTCGTGTGCTCATTGTCGTGGCCGCTTAGAATTTGATCTTGAGTTCAACCATGCCGCTGTACTGCTGTTCCCGCTGGCCGTCATAGGGGCGGGACAGGGCCTGCAGGCGCAGGCCGACTTCCAGATCGCGGTCGTGCTGGTAGTTCAGTTCGTAGGCGACGGAACCTACGGCGCCACTGCCATAGCCGCTTTGGTGATGTAGGCCCACACCCAGTGTCAGGGCCTGGGTCAGGCGCTCGTCGTAGTGTTGGTAAATCAGGTGCTCCAGACGTAGGGCAGGCACAGCCATATATTCGCGCCGTGGGCTGTAGTAGGGTCTGTCTTCGTCTTTGTTGGCGGAAGCCCATAGTTCCAGCTGGGCGTCGGCCTTGAGGCGCGGGCGGGTGTAGATGCGTTGGTTACCGGTGATCTGCAGGCTCTGACGTACGTTGTCGTCAGAGAATTTAGTCCCGGTGTAGGCGGCTTGCACCCACTGTTCGGGGCCGTTTTGCCAGCGCAGCCGTACTTGTCCCTGGTTGGCCGTGATGCCTGCGTCCAGAGCGCGATTCGGAATATCCAGGGTACGGTAATCCAGGGTGCCGCCGATGCTCCAGTGATCATTCAGCTCGTGATCGACCTGCAGGCTGGCCCCCATTTTGTTGCCCTGGCCCGCGTTCTGGTTGTTGATCATTAATTGCGACTGCCAGTCGCGGCCGCGGTACTCCAGACCGGCTCCCTGCCAGAACACGTTGTGGCCAAGCTCGTCGTTGGTATCCAGATGCCCGGCCAGGGCGGTGGCGCGCCAGTTGTAGTCGATGGGGGCGCTGTACCATTGCGCCTCAGTGCGTATGCCGTCATTGCCCGAGACATCGCCCCCGTTGCTCTTTTCAAAACCGCTGCGCAAAATCAGTTCGTTCTTGCGGTAGGTTTGCCAGTCTTTGTCCAGTTCGGTGACCCGCATATTGGTGGGGTAGTGCGCTTTTGCATACGCTAATAGTTCTTCGGCCTGGCGGTATTCGTGCAGGTCCATGGCGGTCTGGGCCTGGCTGATGATGACGTCTTCTTGACGCGGAGCGTAGGTTTCGGCGATCTTCAGATTGCGTTCCGCCGCCCTTGGCATGCTCGATATGCGCTGAACGTCGGCTAGCGGCACGCGCAGGTTGACGTTACTCGGTGCCTTCGCACTGGCCTGGGCCAGATTTTCGCGTGCGTCCTTGAGCAAACCCGTATAGGTATAGAGCGAGTTTTTTAAAATCAAGGTGTCGGTATAGCCCGGATTGGGCTGGGCGATGGGATTGCCGCGTAACCAGCGAGTGGCGGGCATGTCTTTCTCCATGCGCTCGGCCAGTGCCAGTGCCTGGTCTTCGCGGCCAGATTCCAGCAAGGAAAAGGCTAATCCGGTTTGATAGCGTGTGCGTGTTTTTTCGTCCAGCGAGGGTTCGGCCAACGCCCGCTCGTAGCTGGACACAGCTTGTTCGGGGTGGCGGGCGCGCAGTTGCAGAGCTCCTAGCGAGGCGTAAGCATAGCTCGGATATTGGGCCGCCCGTTCGGGGGCAATGTCCACTGTCGAGGGGGCGTCTTCGCGTGCGTCCACAGCAATCAGGCGGTCGCCACGAATGCGGCGTGCGAAAGCGGGATTGCCCAGAAAGCTGCCGCTGTCAGCCAGCCTGTCTTGCAACGCGATGGCTCGGTTGGCAATCACAAAGCGTTCGGTCAGTGTGCGTGTGGGCTGGGGCGATAGCCGGGTCAATTCAGCAGCATAGTCGGCCTGACGGTCAGCCATGTCTGCGTTCGAGAAGATGCCGGGATGCTGTGTTTGCCATTCCATCGCCTGACGATGTAGGCCGGCGGCATGCAGGGACTGGTCATAATCCCGGATGACATCGATTTTGTCGGGCTGGACAGCCAGGGCATCCTGGCTGACGCGCAGGGCGTCGTAGTTCTGGCCGGCAGCGCGGTAGATGTAGCTGCGGGTCAGCAGGTAATTGGTATTTTCACGTGTGGCCGGCCTCAGTTGCTGGGTGCAGCTCAAGGCCTGGGCAGTCAGGCCGGCATCGGCCAGGCTCATACATAGGCCCATGGTGAAGGCCGTTTGCTGTGGAAAGCGCCGCACTCCTTCCCGATACAGGGTTTGGGCGGGAGCCCATTGGCGCGTATCTTTGTGGGCGCGCGCGACCAACAGCAGGACATCGGCCGGCAAAAGCTGCTTGGTCGGCCAGTTTTCGTACAGACGGATGACCTCTTGCGGCTGACCTGCCCAGGCATGAATGCGCATCAGATCAAGCTGGGCACGCATCTCTTGCGGATGTTGTTGCTGGTACTGCTGCAAGCCGACGATGGCAGATTGATATTGGCCTTGGCGTGCCTGTTTGATCCAGTCCTCATAGGAGGCGGCATGCAGGCTATTGTTACACGCGGTCAGGACGAGCAGGGTTAAGGAATCCAGCCCACACCGGCGCAAAAACGAAGTTTTGGCTGGAAAGAGGCCGACGTTTTGCAGAGCACGTCTTTTTAGTGAACGCCTGGACACTTCTCTTCCCCTTGTTATTTGTATATACTTTGGCCCACTGTTCGTTATTGAGCGGTCAGAAGGGTCTTGAGGGGTATCCTAGGAGTCTGGGTCTCTGGCAGTAATTGGCCTTTTGATGTAAACCATCTGGTTTTTTTGTAGTAAGCCACTTGGCCTAAGCAAAACCTTTTTCAAAAAAAGCTTGCACAACAGAAAAAACAGGGTTATAGTTTAATTCTTTCGGGGCGTAGCGCAGCCTGGTAGCGCACTTGCATGGGGTGCAAGGGGTCGAAGGTTCAAATCCTTCCGTTCCGACCAAATTTGAAAAGGCCTACAGCATTTTTGCTGTAGGCCTTTTTCTATTGCAGTAATCAGTTATATCCAGGGGGCTGCGTTTCTACAATGTTCTTTGCGCCCATATAAATGGGTTCATTGGGATGCTCAGTGCAGTAGTTACGCATCCGTTGTGCAATCTGCGCTGGAGTCAGGCGGATTTGTCCGTTTTGCGGTCTGTGAAGATTGGTTGCGGATATAAAGCCTTGCACCCAGGACATATAAGCCAGACTCATCGTGGCAAAAAGCTCGCCATCCGAAGGATCTTTCCACATTGCGTCGTGTGCCCGCATGTCCAGCGCCTCGGCCATGCTCTTGCATGGGTGGTGGGCCCCCAAACCGTGTCCGATTCCCTGGGCGTTTGCGGTTGTCGTGCTTACTAACAGACAAGCAGCCCATACTATTTTTCTCATTGTGTCCTCTCCCGCGCAAAGCGCACTTGTATTGAATTTGAACGTCTTGGTTTCACGCTGCTGCCTTGTGTGCGTTGACAGTCTGGATGCCGGCATGTTTTAAGTTTGTCATGCTAGGGCGTTCAAGACTCCTGGTAGTGCTACGCCAGGGGCAGCACATTTTATTTGGCTTCGCCCGGGAATTGGGGTTTATCGGGGGCGAAATCGATCGACGCCACCCATTCTCGCGAGCAGCGTCATGGCCCATAAGCGGGATGGCGCCCTTATTAACGTAAAGGGCGCTCATGCCTCAAGACAAGAAGCGTGGGGCCAACAAAAAATCCCGAATGCAGGCTTTTTGTTGGCTTGATTCCCACGATCCCGCTTTACCAACCCCAGCAAGTCCCCGATGCTGGCTTGCCGCAATGGCGGTAGTTCACCGCAAACCAGAGTTTGCCGGCGCCACGCGGGCTGCCGTCGGATTTGACGTCGTTGCGTGGCAGCTCTTCCAAGGTATCGCGAGCGGCCTTGGTGACCGATCCACTGGCCGCATCAGCTTCCAGGGTGATACGACCCAGAGCGGCAGCGTCACGATCTTCAAAGACCAGATCCGTATCTTGCAAGGCCGACATTTTCAGAGAGGCATCGCGCACAGCTGCCGCATAGCTCGTATCTGAGCCGCCGGTTTGCAGGGCCTTGTTCAGGGTGCTGGCTGCCAGAATCTGCTCTGGTGTAGCGGGCGGGGCCATCAGGTAGGCGTCCAGTCCGGGGAGTTGGCCTGCTGCTGCCTGACGGCGTAGCCAGTCGCCCCACAGAAACTCCGCGTACTCGGGCAAATTCCCGTTTTTGTAGGCAATATCGCGCGTGAAGTACACCAGAGAACGATAGCGGTCTTCCTGCATGCCTCCTGCCTCTTGGTCGTTGGCCAAACCAAGACGCGTAGGCAGTTGTTCCACGGTGATGGGCTGATTCTGGCCATCTCGCAGCCAAACTTGTTTCTCCTCGCTCATGCGATCCCAGAAAGCAGGTGCATCATGCAAATCGCTGTAGTTGGCGTTGACTTTGACCCAGACGGGCAATTTCGGACCGCCATCAGGAATCTCACGCAGAGAGGAAAATGTGTGGTGACCATCGGTCAGGTAGAGATTGCCGTCCCAGCCGACCACCACAGTTTTAAGATTTTCGGTCTGCGAGCCCAACGGGTCTTTACAGAGATATGTCGTTGGTTGATCCAGACGCGCCGCTTGTACTTCGGCCAGGGACAGGAATTTCTGGGCACGTTCCGTGCCGCCCATGTCCTCGCAGTAGTCATCAAATTTCTTGCCGATGGTGCGATTCAGATAGTCCAGCTGTTGTTGGGGATCGTGTGCCCACGTGGGGCGATCCAGGTCGCCCTGCCAGCGTCCCAGCTTGTAATAAACCTGATCGTAGCCAATGGCGGCCTGAGTGGGATGCAGTTCTTCGATACGAACTTTGATCACATCACCTGCTTTGCGGTCTAGATAGGCAGTATTACGTGGTGGCGGCGCTGGCTCTTCGCTGGCAGGGGGAGTGACAACGGGAGGATCGACGAGGGCGTTGCCGCCGGTGCTCGATCCACTGTCGCAGGCTGCCAGAGCCAGAGGCAACAGGGCAATACCCAGAGTGCGCCATAAGGGGCGCCGCACGAGTTCGAGAGGGGGCAGGAAGGCAGGATTCATAGTCCATTAAGAAATGTTGTTGGAGGACCTTTCATCATGAGGGCTGGGTATTGCCGGAAGATTGCATTCAGAAACATTAATGAGCTGTCTTTCCGGTTGTTGGCCTCATGGCTATAGGGTGGGGCGTGCTGTTGAGTTTGAGCCCACTTATTTCCTGCCTGCAGGAGGAATGCGGATCGCCTAAATGGGCCTGTATATAGCCTGGCCTGGGCTGTATCGAGTGTGGCATGACCATACGCAGACTAACTCATGATCTGGCCTTCTGGGTGGCCCGTATTTTTGGGACGTAGGTAGTGTTGTCTTTAGCTCTCTGGCGGGTTGTCAGCGTAAGGCCAGCCCTTAAAGTGTCCGCCTAGTAAAAACCCTCTTGGCCGTTTTCCCAGGAAAGGCCTACTATTAGCCCTCGATTATCGGATATGAGAATTTTATGGTGTACGACTACCTGATCGTGGGCGCCGGCATGGCTGGCGTGTCTTTGGCTTACCGTTTGCCCCGTGATGCCCAAGTCCTGATTCTGGAAAGAGAGTCTCATGCCGCCTATCACTCCACCGGGCGTTCGGCTGCCATGTTTGTGGAAACCTACGGCACCGAGACGATTCGTGCCTTGACAGTGGCTGGCAATGACTTTTTCAGTCATCCTCCTGAGGGTTTTACGGATCAGCCCATCCTGTTGCCTCGAGGCGTGCTGTACGTGGGAACGGCCGAGCAGCAGGATTTGCTGGACAGCCAATATCAGGACTGGCTGGAGCAGGGCCTGGATGTCAGCCGCCTGAGTGCTGAGCAGGCTTTGGCCTTGGTGCCCTGTCTGGACCCGGAAACGCTGGCCGGCGCCTTGTATGACGGACAGGGCCAGGACATGGACGTCCATGCCTTGCATCAAGGTTTTTTGAAGGGCGCACAGGCGAAAGGAGTGAGCTTGCGTCTGGATGCCGAGGTGGTATCGGCGCAGTGGGATGGCGAATGCTGGGACGTCCAGCTCGAGGGTGAAGCGACCCGCCTGCGCACCCGTGTGCTGGTTAACGCGGCAGGTGCCTGGGCGGATACGCTGGCCCAACGCTGTGGCGTGCAGGCATTGGGCATTCAGCCCAAGCGTCGCTCGGCTTTTTTGTTCTCCCCGCCAGAGGGGGTCGATCATCGCCAATGGCCAGCCGTGATTGATATCGGCGAAGAGTTCTATTTCAAACCGGACGCAGGCATGTTGCTCGGGTCGCCCGCCAATGCGGATGATGTGCAGGCGCATGATGTGGTGGCTGAAGAACTGGATGTGGCCACCGGAATTTATCGCATTGAAGAGCGCACCCGATTGCGTATCCGTCGCCCTAGCCATACCTGGGCTGGGCTGCGCAGTTTCGCCCCAGATGGAGAGTTGGTGATTGGTCAGGATGCGCAATGTCCTGGTTTTTTCTGGCTGGCGGGGCAAGGTGGCTATGGAATTCAAACGGCGGCAGGGGCGTCCTTGCTGGCAGCCAGCCTGTTGCAACAGCAGGAACTGCCTGAATCGTTGAAAGCCTTGAACATTGATCCGGCTGTGGTGTCACCGGCTCGTTTCCGAACCTAAAAAAACAAGCAGCACTTTGATCTCCCGGAGGGGAAGGCATGTCAAATATAAAAAATATCCTGGGCATTGCGATGGCCTTTGTCGGCGTGGTGGTGGGCGCAGGCTTTGCTTCAGGACAGGAAATATTGCAGTTTTTCAGCAGCTTTGGCTACTGGGGGCTGTTGGGAGGGGTGGTCAGTGGCTTGTGTTTCACGATATTGGGCATGGCGGTGGGGGAACTGAGCCAGGTCTCCGTCTCGCATTCGTTCAAGGAAGGTTTGTATCTGATTTGCGGGCCACGACTGGGGATGGTGGTCGATGTCATGATTACCTTCTTTATGTATGCCATCGCTGTGGTGATGTTTGCCGGTGGCGGTTCGCTGATGGAGCAGCAGTGGGGGGTTCCGGCAGAGTATGGCAGCGTGGCGGTCATGCTGATTACGGTGCTGATTGTGTTTTTGCGTGTGGACCGCGTGATGGCGTTTATCGGCAGCATCACGCCCGTTCTGGTGTTGATGGTGATTTTTTTGGCGGTGTATAGCTGGAATACCCGAGACCTCCCGCTGGATGAGCTCAATGTCATCGCCCATACCAAACCCCAGGGCGCGGGGCATTGGCTGGTCGCCGCCTTGCTGTACGTGTCCTACAACATGGTGGTGGGGGCACCTTTTCTGATGATTGCAGGCTCGCAAGCCACGTCGCGGCGCAATGCGTTGCTGGGAGGGCTGCTTGGGGGGCTGTTATTGGGTGTGCTCATTGTATTGATCAGTGCCGGTGTGTTCGGTCGCATCGACTCGATTGGCTCGGCTGCCTTACCGATGCTGATGCTGGCGACCGAGCAGTCCAAGTTCTTGGGGACGGTTATGTCTGTGGTGATTTTCGCCATGATTCTGACAACCTCCGTGGGAGTGCTCTACGCTTTTTCGGCTCGCATTCTGCCTCCCAATACGCGTAGATTCAATATAGGCACCGCGATTGCCGGCGTGCTGGGATTGGTGGGCGCCAAGGTTGGTTTTATTAATCTGGTGGGCACGGTTTATCCATTTTTCGGCTATCTGGGCTTTGTTTTGATGGCCTGGATTCTGATTGCCTGGTTCCGTTTGCGCCGCTTACAATCCAGGAATGCTACGTAATGAACTGCTCAGCAAGGAACAGGTAGGAGCTCGCCTGCGCCAGGCCCGACATAATCAAAAACAGACACTCAAGCAGTTGGCTGAAAAAACCGGCTTGGCGCTTTCCACCATTTCCAAAGCGGAATTGGGGCAAGTCACCTTAAGTTATGAAAAATTCGTGGTGTTGGCCCGTGCCCTGAATATCGAAGTCGGCTCTTTGTTTGCCGTGCCCGATCAGGAAAGCGCACAGGCTTTGCCGGTGAGCGCAGTGGGTATTTCCAGCCACAAATCCACTGCGACCCCCGGTTATGCGACCCGTAATTACGAATACGGTTTGTTGTTTGGGGAACTAAGCGGCAAGCACATGAACCCCATTTTGGCCGTGATCGATTCACGCGATGCCAGTGAGTTTGACGATTATATTCGTCATGCGGGGCAGGAGTTTGTGGTCGTGTTGTCTGGCTCTATTGCCATTCAATTTGAAACCGGTGAAACCTTGTTTCTGGATAAACACGAATCTGCATATTTTGACAGCGGTATTGGGCATATTTATTTATCGACCAGTCAGGAAGATGCCAAGGTGGTGGCGGTCTGTACCAGCGGTTTGCCGCCAGGGATGGCTTGAGGTTTCTGGCTGAGGGATAAGGGATTAAAGTTTTTCCGGCCCTTTTTTTACCGCCGATTTTCTTTTCTCGTTTGCTTTTGGCTGCTATTAAGATTTCGCGCATACGTACCTGAATATGATTATTCTGCTTATTTAATAATTGTTAGTTACAATGCCGTTTCTTATAGTAAAAAAAGTAAAGGGTTAAGAATGAGGAAGACTGTCTTTCTGGCTGCGTTCATGTTGACGGGTTGCGCCTCCATTACCTCCGAGTCCAATCAGTTGGTGCGTGTGGATGCGGTGGATGAGTCAGGAGAGAAGGTAGAAGCGGCGCGCTGCACTTTAACGAATGACAAAGGTGAGTTTGTATCAGAGGCTGGCAAGCATGCGAGAGTGAGCAAATCCAGCAAGAACCTGAGTGTGAGCTGTACGGCTGCTGACAGAACTGACGAAGCCACGGGCACCTTGATCTCACGAGCAGGCGCTGGCATGTTTGGCAATATTATTTTTGGTGGCGGGATTGGCGCCATCATCGATCATAATCGCGGCACCGCCTATAACTACCCCGATTGGGTGGAGTTGGTGTTTGGCAAAGTGCTGACATTTGATCGCACAAACAACAAGGAAGGTCGGCCCATGAAGGAAGCCGACCTGCTGGTTGATCCGACTCAGCCTGCTGAGGCGGTGGTCGCCGCCAATCCTTGATCAGCCCCTACGGGCTAAGTAGCCCCCAAGATGGGCTTGGTTTCACAAGCTTGGGGGGCAGGTACATGTCAGCGGGATGTGTGCGCATGAGCGTAAGCCCCTGCTGGCCGGTCTGCTTGCCAAGGGCTGTCAGACAGGGCTAGGGCTTGTTAGTTGCCTCATCAAACACAGCGGGGGCATCGCTGCTGGGAACGCGGGTGGGAGCAGGAGCTCCGTTGCTTTTCAAGGGGGCCACACAGCGAGCCGTAGCGTGTTGGAAGTAGGCGGTGCCGGCCGGGTAATGGCGTAAACGGGCCAGTTCCGGCTTGGCTTGGATGCTGCTTTCGGATAGGGGAAAGACGATGCCGCGTGTGGGGATGGTATTGCGTGAGGTGCTGGCATCGTCGCCGCCGCCCTTGACGACCCTGACATGAGGCGGGTCGCGCGTGGGGTCTGAGATGACCCATTCATGCAGACCGTTCGCCATATCCTGGATACCGAGTGGGTTAGCCGGGAAAGAGCCAATATCGTAGTGCTGTGTTCGTTGCTCCTGATCGGGCAGGTTGCGCCCTTCTTGCCATTGGCCATTGTCGGTGGCCCAGGGAAAAGCCTGACCGCGGCTGCGGGCAGCATACTCCCATTCAGCCTCGGTAGGCAGGCGCATATCCAGACCACTGTTTTGACCTAACCAGGCACAAAATGCCTCCGCTTCGTCATAAGGCATATTGGCGGCTTGTTGTTCGTCGCCTTTGACCGCTTGCCAGCGGGCAGGGCGCTGGGTCTGTTTTAAAAAGCGGTCATACAGAGCGTTGCTGGCCTCTTTCTTCATGATGGAAAATGCATTGACTTCGACGGGGTAGGGCTCCAGGGCGCCTTGGTCAGGCTGGGCTACCCATTGCACGCTTTGTGCGCCGTCAGGGGTTCGCATGGGGACCTGAAAATTGCCGGCCATGAAGGAGCCGCCTTCTACTTGTATCAGTTCGGGACCGGGTTCGGGGCTGGAGGGCAGTGATCTCAACACCAGTAAGAGCAATACGCTGGCAACGATGAGAGTTGCACTGATCCGGACGGGGGTATGACGCAATCTGGGTTCCTTGTCGCTGGCTTTGGTATAAGTCAGCGTTTCATCGATTTGTGGGTTGTGCTTTTCAGGCCCCGTATTATTTCACGCTTGCTTCCGTGATGGGTTTGCCTGTGCGCAGAGTTTACTCATTTAAGTCAGACGACGGGGTCGACCAGGCACTTACTCGGCAGGAACCGCGGTTTTTTTGGGGATGACGCTCAGAGGAATACGAATCACCTGCCCTTCTTGAACCACAATGCTCCAGCGATCAGCTTGAAACAGCGCAGGGCTGACTTCAAATACCGCCACATCGGAAACGCTGACGCCAGGATTGATCTTGTCGGGCCCCACGGTGTCCAGATCATGCGCGTAACGGTAGTCCTGGCTTGCCCGTCGGTTCGGGGCGAACTTCTGACCGGCGGCATCCGCCAGGAAGAGGCGTGGCCGGTGTACCTGCGGGTTCAGAGGACGGCCTGAGGTGTTGGTGTAGCGGTAATGCAAAATGATAAATAGATTATTCTGGCGGGCGGGTGTGCCCATCTCGCCTTCATTCGGCTCATTTTGGGTGTTCCACCCGATCAGCTCGATATGCAGGCGCACTCCCTGATACTGAGGGGAGAGCAGGGTGGCTCCGTAGTTCAGCACGGAAGCCGCAGGTGGGATGGGCGCGATGGGAGGGGGCGCAGCAGGCTGCGTACGGGTGGATAGAATCCGGTCGTTTTGACTGTAAGCGACGGCAGACCACAGGGCCAAAGTGACACACAGCCAAAAACGGGAACGGGGAGCAATCATGGGGCGAGGCGAACAAGAGGCTTCATCGGTTACAGGGCCGGTCACGGCGACCCATATGGCAGGCCGGAAAAAAATAAACGGCTCATGGGCCGTTTTTCTTCACTACTTTTTTCAGATCATCCAGCTCTTTGCGCAGAGCGACGACTTCGTCACTGAGTAAACCAATGACGGCCATTTGACTTTGGTACATCTCTACCAAGGGGTGGTAACTGATACCACGACTGGTCAGTTCCCGACAAAGCGCGCTAAGACCGGTTCCAGCGCGCTTGGTTAAGGTTGCCATCTTCCTGTGATCCATAAGCCTGCGTCCTGATCCGTAGTTGTTCGATGTTTACATCCGTTAACCATACCAAAATTCGATGACAATAGTCATTTTTCTTAAAACTTCTTGTATATCGGTGGCTTGGCAATTGCCTTAGCCCACCTGAAAGTTTCCCTCCGGATAACGAACCCGGCTGCGTTTGCGGGTGGCCAGCGTGTACACCAGGGTCAGAGGCCCGAGTCGACCCGCAAACATCAGGATCATGATCAGGATCTGGCTGGGCAGGGATAGTTTGTGGGTGATGCCGTGGCTCATGCCGGTGGTGCTGAGCGCGGAGGCCGCTTCAAAGAGCAGGCTGGTAATGGGCATGTCTTCAAACAGCGTCAGCAGCAAAACACTGATGAAATACAGGGCGCCGGTGATCAGGAACAGGGCCAGGGCTTTCTGGACGGTCTCAGGCGGTACGCTGCGTTCCATCAGAACGACTTCTTCGCGTTGACGGATATAGGAGCGCACGGCTGCCAGCAGCACAATCAAGGTGCCGATCTTGATACCACTGGCCGTACTGAGTGAGCCGCCACCAATCAGCATTAGCACAATCAAGGTTAATTGGGTGCTGTCGCGCAGATTGGCAATATCCATGGTGGTGAAGCCGGCAGTGCGGGTCGCGGCGTTCTGCATCCAGGCGGCCAGTGCCTGGTCGCCGGTGCCCAACATGCCCAGGGTGTGCGGGTTGTTGAATTCCAGTGCCCACAGGCTGAAAAA
The DNA here is from genome assembly GCF_049932565.1 of Alcaligenes sp. HNGD-HTN06. Lineage (NCBI taxonomy): Bacteria > Pseudomonadati > Pseudomonadota > Betaproteobacteria > Burkholderiales > Alcaligenaceae > Alcaligenes > Alcaligenes sp. HNGD-HTN06. The sequence goes on from NZ_CP187782.1 coordinate 1,719,360, forward strand.
ACCGATCAGATTCAGTACCAGCGTTCCGATCAGGATGAGCTTGGTGTAGGGCAGGAGGGTTTGCCAGCGTTTTTTCTGGCCGACATCGGCAAGGACTGTAAAACCGATTCCGCCCAGAATAATCAGACCGGACAGCGTCATGACTGAAATAATATCGCCGGAAATGGGGATCAGCGAGTCATGAAACAGTGAGAAGCCGGCGTTGTTAAAAGCCGTCACCGAGTGGAACAGGGCGCGATACAGGGCCGTTGTCCAGGGAAAATCGATGGACCAGCGCAAGAACAGGATGGCGGCTGCGATCAGTTCAATCAGGGCAGCAATCTTGAAAACCTGGAAGGCCGTGCTGCGGATACGGGACACGCTGGTCTGATTAAAGGCTTCCAAAGCCAGCGCTTGTTGGCTGACACTGATGCGCTTGTGCATGGTGATCGCCGCAATCACGGCGAAGGTCACAAATCCCATGCCACCAATCTGCACCAGCAGCGCCAGGACAATTTGTCCGAAGTGGGTCAGGTCCGTGGCCGGGTCAATGACCGCCAGCCCGGTGACGGTGACCGCCGAGGTGGCCATGAACAGGGCCTGGAAAACCCCCAGACGGTGTTCAGCGGCTTGTGGCAGGCTGAGCAAAAGGGTGCCCAGGATAATCAAGGCCATAAAGCCCAAGGCCAGCACCAGCGGCGGGCTGGCGCTCAAGGTGCGAGCATGAGGATGGACCTCAAGACGGCGGGTAAAGCTATTGGGCAGCCAGTTGCGCATACATCAGACCAGTTTGGGGGCGGCAGTACGAAGTGCTTGCAATTGCCCAAACAAAATGAGCAGATCCTTGGCATGCAGGGAGAAATCAGGGCCGGGCTGAATGGTGGTCTGGCCGCGGCGCTTGACCAGCAAGACTTGGACATCGGTCAATTGCTCGCGCAGTATATCCCGTATGGTCTGGCCATTCATATTGTCGCTGGCGGTCACCTCCACAATGTAATCCCCATTTCCCAGGGTGATGTAGTCGTTGACCATGGGGTAGCTCAACATTTGGGCAACGCGTATACCCATTTCTTCTTCGGGGTGGATAATCCGGTTGACCCCAATCTTGGCCAGAATCAGATGCTGGGTATGGGAAATGGCTTTGGCCCAGATGGTGGGGACGCCAAAACTTTTCAAATGCACCACGCACACCAGGCTTGATTCAATATCCGCCCCAATGGCAACCAGAACGACGTCATAATTGTCCAGCCCCAGCTCCTCCAGAGCCTGACGGTCAGTGACATCGGCGATGACGGCACGGTTTAATTGGTCGGCGTATTTGTTGACCAGTTTTGGATTGGTGTCCACTCCCAGCACGGAGTGTCCCATTTTCATGAGTTCCAGAGCGCAGGCTGAGCCAAAGCGGCCTAGCCCTATGACGGCGAACTGTGCCATAGCTTATTTGTTCCGTTTGATGCTTGAAACAATTTCAAGCCAAATTAAGCGTTGATGGTATAAAGAGATATCTGGTAAAAACCCTTATCGGGTATTCCCTTGGGCGCGTGTCGTTCAAGCCCTGGCGGAAACATCAATAGTGGACAGTGTAAAACAATGGTTAGTTTGTTTGATCCAATCAAACTGGGTGATATTGAGCTCATGAACCGCATCATCATGGCGCCCATGACACGCGCGCGCGCCTCGGAGGGTCGTATGCCCAACGATTTGATGCGTATGTACTATTGTCAGCGGGCCAGTGCGGGTCTGATTGTAGCCGAAGCGACCTCGGTATCGCCGCAAGGCGTGGGCTATGCCCACACACCGGGCATCTGGAGCAGCGCGCAGGTAGATGCCTGGCGCACGATTACCGAAGCCGTGCATGCCAAGGGGGGGCGGATCGTTCTGCAATTGTGGCATGTGGGGCGGGTGTCTGACCCGGAGTTTCTCAATGGCCAGATGCCGGTAGCGCCTAGTGCAATTGCCTGTGACGGCATGGTCAGCCATTTAAGTCCCGAGCGTCCTTTCGTGGTGCCTCGCGCCTTGCGCACAGAAGAAATTGCCGACATCGTGGACGATTTTGCTGTAGCGGCCCAAAACGCACTTAGTGCGGGCTTTGATGGGGTAGAGATACACGGTGCCAATGGCTATCTGATTGACCAGTTCTTGCACGATGGGTCCAACACGCGTACCGATGCGTACGGCGGAACGATTGAAAATCGGGCGCGTTTCCTGTTGGAAATTGTGGATGCCTGTGTGGCCATTTGGGGTGCCGGCCGGGTGGGTGTGCATTTGTCTCCACGGGGTGGTTTGCATGGCATGAAGGATTCCGATCCGGCCCGCTTGTTCTCTTACGTGGCCTGTGAACTGGATCGCCGCGATATTGCCTTTTTGTTCTTGCGCGAAAGTCCGGCCTCGGACAGCTTGTTGCCCATGATCAAATGTCAGTTTGGTGGCGCCATTATTGCCAATGAGCATTTTGATTTGCCCACCGCACAGACCACTTTATCCAAAGGCATGGCCGATGCCGTGTCGTTCGGTAAGGCTTTTTTATCCAATCCGGATTTGCCATTGCGTTTGCAGTTACGCGCTCCCCTCAATAGCTGGGACCGGGATTCGTTTTACACCCAGGGCCCCAAAGGCTATACGGATTATCCATTTCTGAAAACCCAGGCAGACTGTGAGCAGTCGGTGGGTGAGGATTTGCAGACGCATTAATTCGGCGCTCTGGTTAAGTCGCTTGAAAATAAAAAAGCCCGTTTGATGCGGGCTTTTTTAATGGACTTTGTCTTGATTCGGTAGTGGATTGAAACAAGGTGCCGTTTTTGAATGATTGTGTGCGGATGGCTGATTTACTGGTGTCAACGCTGGTTTGACGGTGCCCGTTTAGGCAATCCCTTGGCGCGTGGTGTTCAGCTACCGCGCACAACCCGAAAAGTGGCTGCCGCTTTAACCAGCAAGCGCTCCTTCTCGTCGTATCCGCCTCCTTCGCAATAGGCGGTGTCGCCTTCCAGATAGAGACACCGGGCTTTGAACCAGACATCGCCACGGGCTGGGAGCAGGAACTGGGTGTTCATGTCGATGGTGGCCATCCCTGAACCAGGGCGCTGGGCTCGCGCGGCAGCGCTGAGCGTGAAGTCCAGAATAGCCATCAAGGTGCCTCCATGTACATCCGCACGGGAGTTGGCATTCCAGGCTTGCCAGGGCAGAAAAGTGATCACTTCCTGCTCGGTGCTGCTGACGGTTTGCAGGCCCAGGTGCTGCATCAAAGGGATATGAGTGCCGAAGAAATCCTGTTTGGGCTGCGCCAGTTCGGCCTGCAAATGCTTCATGGATTCAGCTTCTGCTTCACTTGAGCGGAAACTTGAGACATATCGGCACGACCGGCCAGTTTGGCTTTAACCAAACCCATGACCTTGCCCATCAGTGCGGGACCTTGAGCGCCTTCCGATTGGGCTTGGGTAATTGCATCGGCAATTGCAGTATCAATTTCTGCCTTATCGGCCTGTTGGGGCAGATATTCTTGCAGAATCTGCAATTCTGCTGCTTCTTTCTCGGCGCTTTCAGTGCGACCGGCCGATTCAAAAGCCTGAATGGATTCGCGGCGCTGCTTGACCTGTTTTTCAATGATGCTTGTGACTTCGGCATCGCCCAGCTCCGTACGCTCATCCACTTCACGTTGTTTGATCGCGGCTTGCAAAAAGCGCAAGGTCTCCAGGCGCGCGCTATCGCGAGCGCGCATCGCCGTTTTGATATCGTCAGCTAAACGGGTTTTGAGTGTTTGACTCATGGTGGTTCCTGATTGAACGGGCAAAGCCTTAGTTTAACGCAGGGCGGGATGGGGAAAATCCGATTATTGAAAATCCCGACTGCGCGTCACCAGATCACCGATCAGGTGATTCAGGCAAACCAGGCGTCGGGCAATCAAATGGCAGACAGCACCGTCGCGCTGCCAGATGCCATAGACGCCAAGCAGACGTGACTGGAGCAGTGCCTGGGATTGCTCCTGAGCCAGCTCCTCGCGCACGATGACATTCACACTGCCTGTTTCGTCTTCCAGCGTCACAAAGACCGTTCCCTTGGCGGTGCCGGGACGTTGGCGGGTCGTGACCAGGCCACAGGCCCGTGCCAGCCGGCGGTCCGGGTAGTTCAGACTCAGTTGTGCTGCCGTTGAGAATCGCAAAGGAATTAACTGCTGTCGCAGCAAGGACAGGGGGTGACGGTGCAGACTTAATCCGACTGCCTGATAGTCGCTCAATACCTCTATCCCTACGCTGGCACGAGGTAGCTCTGGCGTCGTGTCCGGGTTTTCTGCATGGCTGAGCAAACCGGCCTGGCTGGGACGGCGAGCATCCCATACGCCATGTCGACGCTGGCTATAAGCGCTGCGCAAGGCATGGGCTTGCGCCAGGGCTTGTTGATCATGAGCGGACAGAGCCAGCTCCTGGCGCAAGCAGGCCAGGTTCAATGTCCGTTCGGGGTGGTTTTGCCGGTAGTGAACAATAGCGTGTGCGCCTTGCTCACTTAAGCCTTTAACCATGTGCAGGCCCAGACGGACCTGGCGCGGGCTGCCCGGTGCTGAACATACATGGCTGTCAAACAGGCTGTATTGCACATCAACAGGCAGCACTTGTACGCCGTGGCGGCGTGCATCCTGGACCAATTGGCTGGGGCCATAAAAGCCCATGGGCTGAGAGTTCAGCAAAGCGGCCAGAAAATGATCGGGATAACGCGCTTTCAGATAGGCACTGAACCAGGCTAGTTTGGCGAAGCTGGCCGAATGGCTTTCGGGAAAACCGTATTCCCCAAAACCGCTGATCTGATCAAACAGGCGCTTGGCGAACTCAGGGGGATACTGTTTAGCGGCCATACCATCTAGCAACTCCTGTTCAAAAGGTCCCAAACCACCACGGCGACGCCAGGCAGCCATGGCTCGTCGCAGGGCATCTGCTTTGTCGGCCGAAAAACCTGCCGCCTCCATGGCCAGTTCCATCGCCTGCTCCTGAAAAATAGGCACGCCCAAGGTGCGTTCCAGCACAGGGCGGATTTCGGGAGCGGGGTAATCGACTTTGCTGGGGTCGCGACGGCGTTCCAGATACGGGTGCACCATGCCACCTTGAATGGGGCCGGGCCTCACAATCGCCACTTGCACCACCAGGTCATAAAAGCACTTGGGACGTAGCCGCGGCAACATGCTCATCTGGGCGCGGGATTCGATCTGGAATACGCCTATGGTGTCGGCGCGCCGGATCATGCGAAAGGTTTTGGCGCTGTGCAAAGGAATGTCCTGCAAGCGGAACGGCTTGCCTGTTTGCTGACTGATGCTGTCCAGGCATCGACGCAGGGCGCTCAACATGCCCAAAGCCAGGATGTCGACTTTCAGCAGCCCCAGCACATCCAGATCATCCTTGTCCCATTGCACGACGCTGCGTCCCGGCATGGCGGCGTTTTGAATCGGCACCAGCCTGTGCAAAGGCGTTTGTGAAATCACAAAACCACCGGGATGCTGAGACAGGTGACGCGGGAAACCCATGAGCTGACGGGTCAAAGACAGCCATTGATGGGCTTGTTCAGGCGGGCATTCGGGAAAGCGTGCCAGGACCTCATCCTGAATACGGGTATCTTTGAGCCAGGCGCGGTCACATTGGATCAAGGCTTCGATCAAGGCGTGAGGAATGCTAAGTGCCTTGCCGGTATCACGCAAGGCGCTGCGACGGCGGTAGCTCGTGATTACCGCCGTTAATGCAGCCCGTTCACGACCATATTTGCGATAAATGTATTGAATGACTTCTTCGCGACGCTGGTGCTCGAAGTCCACATCGATATCGGGCGGTTCGGCCCGTGCCCGACTGATAAAGCGGGCAAACAGCGTATGACTGCTGGCGGGGTCCACTTCCGTAATACCCAGGCAATAGCATACCGCTGAATTGGCGGCCGAGCCGCGACCCTGGCACAGAATTCCCCGGCTGCGGGCGTAGCTGACGATGTCGTACAAGGTCAGAAAGTAGGACTCGTAGCCCAGGTCTTCAATCAGGCTCAGCTCTTCGTCCAGGCGCGTGCGCAAACGGTCACTGATTCCTTTCGGATAGCGCCTGTGCGCGCCATGCTCGGTTTCCTGTCGCAGATACTCACTGCCACTGAGGCCGGGCGGAACAATCTCGACCGGGTACTCGTACTTGATTTCGCTTAAACAAAACTGGCACAGCTCTTGAATGTGATCGCTGGTCTTGCGCAAGTCGGCCGGGTAGAGGTTGGCCAGTTGGAAACGACTGCGCAAGTGGTGTTCCGCATTGCTGGCCAGAGACCAGCCACATTCTTGTATGGGTGTTTTCAGGCGTATGGCGGTCAAGGTGTCGTGCAAGGGCTGGCGAGAACGCACATGCATGTGGACGCCGCCCAAGGCGGCACAAGACAGGCCACACTGTTGGGCTGCCAGCCGAACCGTGCGTAAATGCTGCTGATCCTGATCCCGCCTATGTAAGCTGAGGCCTAAAAACAAACGGTCGGCAAACAGGCTTTTCAAGTCTTGCGCTTGCTGATAGATGTGTTCGCCAGACAGGCCATAAGCCGGTTTGTAAATGACCAGACAGTCGGCTAATACCGTGTGCTGCGCACCGTAGCGGGCTTGCTGCAAAAAGGACCAGTCAATGGGCGCCTCCTGCTTCAAGTCCAAAGACTGGTGCAGCTCAGAGATGAACTGACAAAGATTTCCATAGCCTTCTTTGTTGCGGGGCAGAATCAAGAGTTCGTGGGCCTGCGTGTCGTTGGGTGAAGCGGTCTCACAATGCGTGCCAGGGCAGGAAGAAGTGTCCCATTGGCCGCTAAAGCGGAATCGGCTGCCAACCAGCAAACGGATCTGTGGATGCAGTCGGGCCTGTGCGTAGGCGCGGACTACCCCGGCCATGGAGGCGTAGTCGCATAAGGCCAGTGCCTTGTAGCCCAGCTCGGCGGCTCGACTGATCAGCTCCTCGGGATGGGAGGCACCCGTCAAAAAACTGTAGTTGGACAGGCAGTCCAGTTCGGAGTAGAGCAGTTCTGAAGGGATACTCATCCAAAGACTCCGTGTAAATACCAAGCGTGTTCCTGGCTTAAATCCCGGTAAACCCAATACAAACGCCCTTGGGGGCACAAGGCTACAAAATAGTCTCGCTGCTGGTGGCCGCCACCGTTCCACCAGCCGGTTTGTATTCGCTCTGGGCCTTGAATCAGGCGCAAACGTTGATGGTCCAGGAGCGGGGATTGTTGGTCGTGTGGCAGGGGCCGGGCCGGCTCCAGCAGCCAGCAGGGACGCTGCCGTACCGGGCCTGCGGCTGGGCGGGCGGCCACCGTTGATGCGGGCTGCCATTGATTGGCTTGCTCGGGCAAATGGCTGGCCTGGGGGGCGGGGGTGAGGATCTGCCCGGTCCCGAGTCTGGCCTGCAAGCGTTCCAGAAGTTGCTGGTCTTGTTCCTGCCAATGGTGTGCATCCGGAAACAGACTGCTGGCGTGGGTTTGGCGTGGGTGAAGTTGGCGGGCCCGCAGCATCAGGCTTTGGACGGCGGCAGGTAATTGCAGGGGCTGGAACTGTTCTTGCCAGACAGGCAGAAAGTCCTGGCTGCGCCAGCTAGAGCGGGCCATGTGCAGTTCCAGATGAGTGCTGCGTGGGTAATCTTTATAGCGCTCCGTATGCAGGGTCAGTTCCAGGCCCGTACAAGCGAGTTGGTGCTGGTTCAGCCCGCCTTCCAGCTGGTTTAGCAGACGGGTCAAGGCCCGTAATACCAAGGCTTTGTTATTGGATGGGGTGTCCAGCTCCAGTCGGTATATAAATTGTGGGGCAGACTGGACCCATTCCAGGGTCCAGCTCTGCAAGCCGTAGGCCTGATCCAGTTGCAGGAGCAGGGTACGCAGCCCGCGCTGGGCCAGACCGTCGCGTGGCAATTGACGCAACTGGCCCAAGGTATGACAGCCCAGGCTGTGCAACCAGTGCAACTGATCGGCTGGTGCGCCCAGCAACTGGATGGGAAGCGGGTTCAGACAAGCGTGCAGCCGCCGGATGCAACGACGTTGCTTGCGTGTGGACAGGGCCAGCAAACAGGCCGCCCGCGCGCTGGGAGCCAGGGCCAGACAGGGATCGGGAATCAGGGCTTGCAAGTCTGCCCGAACGTGTTGGTATAGACGACGCAGGCCACCAAACAGCCGTAGGCTGGCGCTGATATTCAGTACCCATAGATTCGCCTGAATGTGAGCCAGTTGCGGGCTGTAGTGCAGCAAGACCGCCTGCAGCCTGTCTTGCTGCTCTGAACCGGCCTCAGGCGTGAGCAGGCTCTGGGGCAGTCGCAGGCACAGGTACATGGTTTGGCAGGGCCGCTGGCGGCATCCCGGTTGGGTGAAGGGCTAAGGCAATGGCTTGCGAGCAGGGCGGACCGCGGCGCTTAAGAATCTGCACATCCAGCCAGGCCTGGCCTTGTTGATCTTGTCGGGGGTAAAGCGCCAGGCGCAACAGGGCCGGGCTATTGGCTTGGCTGTGCAGGGGACGTAAGCAAAAAAACAGGCTGTCGCTATGGCTGGCCAACAGTTGCAACTGGCGTAAGGCGGCTAAAGGGACATGGGCGGGCAACCAGCTCAGTACGGCGGCACAGTGGCCGTGCCGCAGGGCTTGGGCGCTGGCCCATAAGGTGTCGTTCAGGTGCTGGCTGCGTATCCAGAGCAGGCGGGCGGGTAGCGTGCGTGGCGCAGGGTGGGTTGGCCGGGACATTGCACAGGTGCCATGCCACGATTGCTGCATGGGCTGATAGGGAGGGGCGACCAGCACACGCAAGCGTTCTGCCGGCATGGCATTTAAGGCGGGCAATAGCAAGGACATGGTACTGCTGTCCGGGTGGGCCAGCAGCTCGATCAGGTTGCCCACTGGCCAGCCGCCTCCAGGCAGTTGGGCATTCAGGCTGTCAAAGCCACTGGACAGGCACGTGCCGGCGGCATGCGCATAATGCTTGCCCGTCCACAGGGAGGGGTGAATATCTAAAAGGGAACGAAGTGCGCTTGCCATAGAATGCTCCTGAATGCTGTATAAATATACAGTAAAAATGCAACTCGGCAAACCGGCCATCGGCTTCAAAGCAGAACTTTTATATACTGTGGCCTTCTGTTGGGTCCCCTTGCATGAACGCTTCCTCTTTCTCTCGTCCAGGCCGTTGCGCACGGTGTCAGCGGCCTGTGGCCCGATGCTTGTGTTCGCTGATTCCTTCTCTGCAAGCAACGTGCCCTCTTTTGATTCTGCAGCATCATTCCGAGGCGCGGCATGCGCTCAATACCGGGCGTCTGGCTTATTTGGGTGTGCAAGGGGCGCAGCTGTGGGTGGGGGAGCAGTTTGAAGATCTGGAGGCGCGTTTAGCGCAGGCCCAGCGTCCTGTACTGCTGTTTCCGGGACCTCAGGCCCAGGTGGCCCGGGCCTTGGCGCCCCAGCACAGGCCTGATCTGATAGTGGTGCCCGATGGCACCTGGCGCAAGGCCCGCTTGATTTTGCATCGCAATCCGATCTTGCAGCGTTTGCCGCATTGGGTGCTGCCGCAAGGGGATGTGTCGCGCTACCGGTTGCGCAAAGCGCCAGATCCTCAGGCCGTTTCCACGTTGGAGGCGATTGTACGGTTGATGCAGCTTATGGAGCCGGAGCGCGATTTCAGCGCCTTGCTACGGCCATTTGAGCATTTGATCGAGGAGCAGATCCAGGCCATGGGCCTGGATACCTATGAGCGCAATTATCCTACTTCCAGATGAAGTTCAGTTCCTGCGGCTTACCCTCGACCAGTGTGGTCTGGCGCTCCTGGGTTTGGCCTTCGTACGTGGCAAACACTTTGTAGTTGCCCGGACCGAGGCGGATCAGGCAATAAGGGCCATCAATCAGGCTGTTGAGCACGGTCTGATCGGCGCTGTTACGGATCACCAGCTGGACATCAGAGATGTAGGCGATGCGCTCGCCCTGCTGGGCTGAAAAGTTGACGGACAAGGGAAAGGTGCTGCGCACCATGCGGAAAAGCTGGGCTTCATCACTGCCTATGCCGCCGCTGACGTATTCGGTGGAGCCGTAATACTGGCTGGGGGGCAGTTCCTGAGCGTGCGCAATCGGACTGCTCAACAAGGCCAGCGACATGGCAATGCCGATCAAAGAAAGACGAGGACTCATGAGATTTCCTTGCTTGAGGTGAGGTGGCTAAGCGGGCCATGCATGGCCCTGTTGCTGTTATGAGTGGAAGGGGGCAGGCCGTGCGGATGAAAGCTGGGCCATGACAAGGGCCAGTCATGTTGCCGCTCGGGCTGGGCCGCCGGGGTGAAGCTGCGTTCACGCAGCGTACCTTGCCCATGCTGATCCAGCGTAATGACGGTGGTGCAACGCGTGCCATAGTCGGGGCTGACAATAAACGGGCTGCTTAACAGGCGTTCGCGCTCCAGGCTCAAGCCGGTCTGAGGCAAGTCTGCATCGGCGGCCAGGTCCTGATTGCGCAAACCTTGAAACAAGCTCTCTACGGCCGGGGCCGAGCCGTCAAAATGTTGCGCTTGCAGGGTTTCCTTCAAGAACAGGCTTTTGGGCCACGGGGTGTTCAGCCAGGCATTGCTCAGAATATGGACGCCCGGATCGAGTCGTTGCGGCTGGCCGCTGGGGTGACGATTACTGTAATAAGCCAGTTGCAAGGCTTGCGTGTCGGTGGGCCATTGCAGCACAAAAAGATTAAAACCGGCGTACTCGGCCCCTTGACGGGCTAACTGGGCCAGATAATCCAGAGGGCTGCGCTCATCGCGCAGGAATTGGGGGATCAGTTCTCCCCGCGAACGTTGAGCGCCGTTTTTATTGCCGGGAATTTCGCGGTAGTTGGTAAGCAGGGCCAGTCGTCCCCGGCTTTGTGTCAGGCCCAGCCACGTGCCTCCGGCCTGCAGGTCACGACCGGCAAGAATGTCGGGCTCGTCTTGCCAGGGCTGTGCCGGCTGGCTGGGACGAGCATGATATTCATCGCGATTGGCGGCAATAATCAGCGGCCAATCCGCATTGACTCCGATGGCGATATAAGCGATGCACATGTGCCGATTGTAGGATGGCTATGCAGGCTTTGGTAGCCGAAGAAGTGCCAAGTTCCGTATTTTTTCCCGGCATTGGAACGCAGGTGCGGGCCGTGTATTTGCCGCCGGGCCCTTAAGGCGCCATGTAGTCCCGGGCCAGGCGTACAACCGTGACGCCGGGACGCAGCTGACGTAAAGAAGGCATGATCAAGGTGCAGTGGTCGTAAGGCGTCAGCAAGGGCTGCCCATCGGCCTGGCCGATGCATGTGCCTGCCTGGCTCAGGGTTTCCAGGCCTTGCCAGGCCTGGCTGAAACTCACTTGCCGGGAGGGCGCCACCACCGCATGGGTGACCTGCACGATTCGTTGCTGTTTGGGAGAGGCCCGACGCCAGTCTGACGGGATATCTTGGATGTCCACAATCTCGGAGGCGATGAGAAAGCGGGCAATCAGGTCCAGCGCCACAGCCGGTGTCTGCGGGTCTCCGTGAAAGCCGCATTCCAGCAACAGGGAGCGGGTTTCTTCAGCCTCGGGCTCAGAGAATCGGCCGTAATCGCGCATGCGTACGCCGTCCTGATGGCCGGAATCCACAATGACGTGTTCGGGGGCGCCCAGTGTCTTGGCCAGCTCGATGTTGCGCTCCAAGGTTCCGGTCAATAGCAAGGGCGCACAGGGCTCGTGCATGGAGTGCAGATCCAGCAACCAGTCGGCCTGTTCCAGCCAGGGCAAGATGGCGCGTGCGCGACGTTGTTCCTGAGTCTGTGTTTGAGACAGTTTTTGCGCACTCCAGACCCGATTCATGTCTTCATCCACATAACGGCTGGCATCGTGATGCGCCGGGTCAAAGCGATCAAAAGCGTCCAGATTGCAAAAAGCCAGGATCAGCTTGCCGCGACGGGGTTGCACGCCACGAGCGAGCAAGGCTTTCAAGGCCCAGGCTCCGCAAAGCTCATTACCGTGTATTAGCGCGCTGATCATCACGGTTCGGCCCGCTTTACCGGAGTCCAGGCACCACAGGCCGGGAACACCGATATTGCCCTGGCGCTCTGTTTGAATGTCGGGGTACGAAAGAGAAAAGGACATGCTAGGGGCTCCAGCACCCCGACCTGCGGCCGGGGGCCTGTTTTTTTATTCGGCTTGCAGTTTGGCCAGCTCAACCAGGCGGGCGTATTTATCGACTTCTCTGGCCTGAAATTCGGCTGCGTTCATGCCGGGGGCGTAAAGCGTAGCGCCATTCGACCGCATTTTCTCTTGCAGGCTGGACGATTCCAGGCTGGTGTCCAAAGCCTGGCGCAAGGTCTGGGTGACGGATTCAGGCAAGTCCTTGGGGCCATACAAGCCGAACCAGACATTGATGTCGACTTTTTCAAAACCGGGCGTATCGGCCAGCGGCGGAATTTCCGGTGCAGCCGCAGACGCACGGGTTTCGGTAATGCCCAGGGGGACGATGGCACCGGCCCGTGCTTGTGACAGGCCCGAGGACAGGACCAGATAGGCGGTGTCCAATTGTCCACTCATCAGGTCCGAGACCAGAGGGGGCACGCCGCGATAGGGCACATGCATGGCAGTGGTGCCGGTGGAGGCATTGACCATTTCACCGGCCAGGTGCAAGGTGGTCCCCACGCCCGAGGAGCCAAAGCTGAAGGCTTCGGGTTGGGCAGCCCGCAGCTTTTGCGCATAGTCCGCCGCCGAGCGGATGCCCGATTTTTTGGAGGCGGCCAGCAGCAGGGGCTGAGAAGCAATCATGCCAATGGGCGTAAAGTCTTTCTGTCCGTCATAGCGCACGGCCTTGTTGATCATGCCTGCGATAATCATCTCGTTGGTGGAACCCAGCAGCAGGGTATAGCCGTCAGCAGCGGCACGCTGGACACGTTGAGCTCCAATCGTCCCGCCTGCGCCGCCCGCATTTTCGACCACCACCGTTTGGCCCAGACGGTTGCTGAGCTCTTCCGCCAGCAGGCGTGCAGTCAGGTCGACGCTGCCTCCGGCCGGATAGCCTACGACCAACGTCAGGCTGCGTGAGGGATAGGTGTCGGCATGGCTGATCGAAATGGGCAAGAGGCTACAGGCGCCTGCCAGGCTCAGTACCAGACTGCGTTTGGAGAAAGAAAAAGACATGATGTGCTCCCCGTTCGATGGATAGGGCTCCGGCCCGCAGCCCGGGTGGGCGCGTCGGGCTTGTTTATCCTTAGTTATGAAGGGGTATTGTGTCCGCTGCAGCTGATGCTGATGTGCTGTTACGGCACATGGCCGTGCTTTTTCAGCTGGCAGACCTGTTAACGAGCTTGCTGGGTAAAGGCCCAGACAGATTCGGCCAGATCCGAAAGGGGGGCGCGCGAGCGATACAGACGGACCTCAAAGGCAATCTCATCGCCCTTGCCACCTAGCTGCACCAGCGTTCCGCGACGACATTCATTGGCAATCATGGACAAGGGCAGCCAGGCCACGCCCATGCCTTTTAATACTGAGCCCATGGCCGTGTCCAGCGAATCGCACCGTACCGTACTGACCAGAGGGTAGGGAAAGTGATGCAGCTTGTCGCCCAGAATCCGGGCCATGGCCAGACCGCCCGAATATGAAATCAAGGGTATGCTGCGCCCGCTATCGGCGTTGAGCTCATACAAAGGGTGGCCATTCTTGCGCCGTTGACAGGTCGGCACCAGTTTGTCGGTAGCGATGGTCATGTAGGTAACCTGTTCGGCCAGAAGCTCAATTGACAGGGCGGGGTGCTCATAGCAGCACAGAAAGTCTGTTTTGCCTTGGGCAAGCAGCTTGGCCATATCGGCCATCATGCCGGTGCTGATATCGATCGGTATGTGGGCGGACAAGGGGGCCTGGCTGCCTTTCTGAAGGCGGCTGACCCAATCGGTGACCAAGGTGCGCGCCAGACTGCGGCCAGTGGCGATGCGCAAATGGCCTTGCCCTGTCTGCTCCGAGGCCTGCAATTGCCGACGTACCCGGTTGAGTTGCTCCAGTACTTGATGGGCGGTGTTGTAGAACACCTGTCCCTGGGCCGTGAGCGTGATGGGCAGGCTACCACGTTCCACCAGAGGGGTTCCGACCCAGGCCTCCAAGGCCCGGATACGGCGTCCAAATGCGGGGTGTGTGACGTGGCGTTGTTCTGCTGCCCGGACAAAGCTGCCTTCGCGTGCCAGGGTGAGGAAATCTTCAAGCAGTTTGAGCTGAGGCACGACAAGCACGCTCCTTAAAAGAATGCAGGCCTATTGATACCGGCTGCTGACCCATCGAAAGAGGTAGCCGAGCAGCAGGTCGTAAAAATGCCCCAAAATCGGCTCAAAGGCCATGATGTTGGGGCATCGGGCAGACCGTGTGTCTGTCACGGTTCAGACACGCAGGGAGATCAGAGCATGGCCAGACCGTTGGATTTTTCGACCAGATCACGGATGCGCACGGCATCACCGATACGAGAATAACGGCCTGAGGAATTCAGCAGCACAATAGCCACCTCCCGATCCTCGATTTTGGTCAACATTACCAGACATTCACCCGCTTCGTTGATGAAGCCGGTTTTGGAGACCTGGATATCCCAGTTGGCGTTTTTGACCAGACGATTGGTGTTATTAAAGACCAGTTGGCGGCCTCGCATGGGCTGGACGGAGTATTGGTCGTTGGTCGTGTATTGCTGAATGCGGGCATGCTGGCTGGTGGCGGTCAGCAGTTTGACCAGATCGCGCGGGCTGGCCACATTGTCGCTGGACAGGCCGGTGGGTTCGACAAAGCGCGTATTGCGCATGCCCAAGGCGCGCGCCTTGTCATTCATGGCGCGCACAAAGGCAGGCAGTCCGCCGGGATAGTTACGGCCCAAGGCATGGGCGGCCCGGTTTTCTGACGACATCAGGGCCAGATGCATCATGTCGGCACGGCTCAAACGCGAGCCGACGCTCAGACGTGAGCTGGAATGTTTGACGCGATCCACGTCTTCGTCGATGATCTCCAGCATTTCATCCATAGGCAAGCCCGACTCGGCAACGACCAGAGCGGTCATCAGCTTGGAGATGGATGCAATGGGACGCACGGCATCGCTGTTTTTCTGGTACAGCACCGTTGACGACTCCAGATCCTGCACAAATGCAATTTCCGAACGCAAGGCCGCATTCTGAATCAGGGCGTCATGTTTGAGGGCATTCAGGGCACGGCGACTATCGTTTTCGTTATAGCTGATAGGCTGCAGGTTTTTTTCGAAAACCAGGTGAGGCACGTTGTAGCTGATGGCGGCGGTGGCTTCCTCCTGGACGGAGGGCTCGGCCAGCGCCAAAGTCTGGGCCAGCGACGAAAGCGAAAAAGGCGCTAGAAATAAAACACATAGCGCACGGCGTATTAATTTATTTGTTCTGGTCTGAGGCATTTTTCAGTTCCCGGAGGGCGAGAAACAGAAGGGCGGAGAGAATTTATGCGCTTATGCTACCAGAAAAAATCCTCTTTATATTAGTATCTTACGGCTCAAAGTTAAAAAAAAATTAAGATGTCTTTGCGGTATCATTAAGAAACTTATTTTTATCTGTATAAAAACACAGTCTATGTCTTTGGTGAAATTTAAAAACAATAAAAAACCTGTTTTTATAAACAGTTTTTTAAATCGTTTGTGGACATCAATATCGCTGGCTTTGGTACTGCCGCTCGCACACGCCGCCTCATTAAGTTGGGATGGCGAGCAGCTCAGCAGTGCCATCACGCCCGCTTCGCCCAGCAGCCAGCAGTTCTTCATGCCAGCGCAAGCGGTACAGGCGCAGGCCTCATCGATTGGCAAGGTGGAGGTTAGCTACCACCATAATGGGCGCGCCATTTTGAAAAGCCGTTTGTGCCTGCAAGGAGGAAAGTGCGTGGATATGAACGGGTCGGTACTCAGCACCAGAGCCTTTGCGGGCCAGGATGCGCGTCTTGGTTTTGTGTTGATGCACGAGGTGTGGAGTTGGGCGGGTAGCACCGAACCGGTGCGCGTCCAGGCTTCGATCCGAGTCAATTACCAGCCTTAGTGTGACTGGCTGCGATGTGCATAATTGTTGTCTGTCTTTGATGCAACGCAAGGTCCAGGCCTAAAGAAACTCGTTCTGCTGCCGATATGTAGTCCTGATGCCCCTCGGGCCCATAACCAGGACTTGTGCATGAACCCCTCAACTTTGATCGGCATCGTGGCCAGCGTGCTGCTGTTTGCCGTGATCTTGTTTTTTACGGCAGAAAATCCCGCCTTGTTTGTGGATTTGCCCAGTCTGGCCGTGGTGCTGGTGGGCACCTTGGCAGCGACCTTTATCAGCTACCCGTTAAGTGAAGTGGTTCGCATCTTTGGACTGATTGGGACAGTGCTGCGTAACGAGCGGCTGTACACCCAGCAGGATATGGATGAGCTGATCAATATCTCCCGCCTGTGGATGATGGGAGATATCCGGGCCGTGGAAGAAGCGCTGGAAAAAGTCGCGAACCCGTTTTTGAAAACCGGCGTTCAGTTAGTGATTGATCGTGCCCCACAAGAAGACATTGAAGATCTTTTGCAATGGCGTATCAGCCGTCTGCGCGCTCGCGAACATGCCGAAGCGCAACTGTTTCGCCTGATGGCCAGCTTCGCGCCCGCTTTTGGTATGGTCGGCACGTTGATTGGTCTGGTCAATTTGATGTTTCTGCTCGGTGATGGCGATATCACCTCGATTGGACAACAGATGGCGCTGGCCCTGATGACCACCTTTTATGGGGTGCTGCTTTCCAATCTGGTATTTAAGCCGGTGGCCGTCAAGCTGGAGCGTCGCACGGAACAGCGGGTGGTCTTGATGAACATGATCATGCAGGGCGTGTCCATGATGAGTCAGCGCCGTGGCCCCGCGCTGATGCGTGAGACGCTGAACTCGTTCATGGCGCAGTATCAGGACGAGATCAATGACCGGGGCGGCCGCGATGACGATGCCGACCCGGCTGCACAGCGAGGTTGATCCCATGGGAAACATGGAGCAAGACCTGACGTTAGGTGAGTTGGCGGATCGCCAGAAAGCCTTGCAAAAGGAGTTGGAGCAGGCCCGGGGAGCCAAGATTGAGCAGCAGCTGGCGAGTAATCTGGGCAGTCGGCGTCGCAGTCGCCCCTGGAACGATCCCGGCCTGGCAGTCCCCGAGGAGGAAGAGGCGTGGCTGACCACTTACCTGGATATGATGACTTTGCTGCTGGTCTTGATGATCGTGATGCTTTCTTTTGCCGGCAAGCGGGCTCAGACTGCGGCTCAGGGGCAAGGGCAGGGGGCAGCAACAGTGATGGCCCAGGCAGGTAAAGAAGGGGCGGGGCTGTTGCCGGCTTCAGCAGGGCTGTTTCCTGAATCGGCGCTCGGTGCCGGACCGGACAAAAGCAATCATGGTTTGGACCTGGATGGTCTGGGAGATAACATTGATGTGGTCATGAATGATCAGTCGGTTAGTTTCCGTATCAACAGCGAGATTCTGTTCAACTCGGGTGGCGCTGATTTGGGGCTGGAAGGGTTGACCGTCCTGCGCCAACTGGCTACCGTCCTGCAAAAATCGGCGCACCCTATTGTGATCGAAGGGCATACCGACTCGGTGCCCATTCGCAGTTATCGCTACCCGTCCAATTGGGAGCTGTCCGGTGCGCGTGCCGGCAGTGTGGTGCGCTATATGGAGGCCAATGGCATAGGCAGTCAGCGTCTGAGCGCGGTCGGCTACGCGGATACGCGTCCCTTGGGTGACAATGCCACGCAGCAAGGGCGTGCAACGAATCGAAGGGTTGAAATCATTGTGCAGATCCCTCAAACACAGACTGAAAGCCCTGCCCAATAAATCGTTAAAACAAAACCCCGGTTTGCATGTCGCAAACCGGGGTTTTTTTTTATCCTGAGCCTTGGTCTCAGGGCGTTCGGATTTAGTCCAGTACGCGCGTGGAGGAAGCCAGGGAGCTGAGATCGAAATTGGGCAGCTGACGGCGCAAGGGCATGATCAGGACGCTGATCACCACCGGCACAATCGCAGCCAGCAAGAAGGATTCCAGCAAGTAATCCATAGGGCCATTGGGACGTGGAAACACAGCCAGGCCGGCAATTAGACCGCCCAGGGTACTGACCGTGGCGGTAAAACCATCGTAGCGGCGGCTGTACAGTCCAAAGAACACGGGAAATGCTGCCGCCGAGCACAGCAAGTCTGCCAGCAGGAACAGGTACAGCACGCTGAAACCTTGCGAGGAAGCGTACAGCACAGGGATGGAGCACACCCAGATCAGGGAACGAGCCAGACTCATCATTTGAGCGGTATTGCGGTGAGGCATGATACGGCCCAGGTCCACCGCAATCAGGCTGGACACTGCGCTGATGGCCGTATCGGCGCTGCTCATCACCAGGGACAGCCCCAGGGGAATCAGCAGCACCAGAAACCAGACAGGAACATGCGGCAAAATCACATTGAACAGTGCCACGGAGCTGTCACCGTGTGAACCCAGGCCCACAAAGGCCAAGCCAAACAGACCCATCAAGAAGATGAAGGGGGCGACAAACAAGCCGCCCAGCAAAAAGCCACGCCGCATGGATTGCGTGTCTTTGGCAGCATAAATGCGCTGCCAGTTGCCCTGGTGAAAAAGGCCGGTCAGCAAAATGGCGACAAAGAAGGTCAGGCCGGCCTTCATTCCCACGGGGTCGCTCAGTTCGATCAGACGCGGGGCTTGCAGCTTGACGCTGTCAAACAAATTCACCGGTCCTCCCACGGCTTGCCAGCCGAACATCACAATCAGAAATAGCATGGGCAGGATGACCAGCATCTGTACTTTGTCGGTAAAGATGGAGGCTCGCAGCCCGCCGTAAGAGGTGTAGATCAGGGTGGCCAGCAGCACAATACTGGCGGTAACCCACAAAGGAATGGGGGCAATCAAGGTAATCATCTTGGACATGGCGGTAATTTCGGCCGTCATGGAGATGAACATGTAAAACAGCATGATCAGCAGAGTCAGGGCATACATGGGACGGCCATAGCGGGCAATCACAAACTCGCTCAGGCTGTGACCGCGTGGCAGCAGTTCGCGCATGCGTTTGCCAAGCGGAATCATGGCCAGTCGTGGCGACATGGAGCCAATGGCATACCCGATCACGGCGCTCAAGCCTCCCCAACTGGCCGCCTGCGCCGGTGAGAATAGAATCCAGGCGCCCAGCGAAGAGGCCAATAAGGTCAGAATTGTGGCCAGCGAGCTTTGACTGTTGCGCGCTACCACAAAGTCTTCCAAAGAGCTGTTGTAGTGGCGGGCATACAGCACCCCGGCCAAAGCAAAGGCGGCAGAAAAAACAATCAGCCACAAAAGGGTGGCGGTTTGGTCCAGCATGAGATCTCCCCAAAAACCCGTGTGAACGGGCACAAACCGGCCCGGCCGGCACGATGCCGGGGACGGGGCGCAGAAAAATGGAGGGATTGAAATGGGGCGTGTGCGCTTGCCAATGCGCCGCACAGACAAGAGCGGGCAGGCTGCCAGGCCGCGTTTCCTTTCCCTTCGCCGGCATGATCCGGATCAGGTTCTAAGGGTTACCGCTGCAATGCGGAATCTCAGCCCGTTAAGGACTCCCCCAGGAACAGGCTCAAAGAGTAGGAGAGCTTCTTTCAATTGTCAATCATACGGTTGGCGGTGTTTTGTGCTATGGTCTGCCCTGCGGCACGGGGTGTCCTTCTTGAAAAGGGCTGAGATAAAACCCGTCGAACCTGATCCAGCTCATACTGGCGAAGGGATGTCCGAAGCTCTAGCCCTGCGTCCGAACCGGGCCGACATCCTCGCCGAATTTTTGCAAGGAATGTCATGTCTGTGGAACACGTCTCGGAACTCTCCCAACAACTGGTTCTGGTCACTGGCGGCGCACGCGGCCTGGGGGCTTGTCTGGTGCGTGCGTTTGCACGTCAGGGCGCCAAAGTTGTCATCAATTACCTGAAAAGTGCAGCCGCTGCCCAGGCGCTGGCGGACGAGTTTCCGCAGCACTGTCTGGCGGTGCAAGCGGATGTGAGGGATGCGACTGCTGTACAAGCCTTGTTTGCCCAGGCGCAGGCACACTTTGGTCAGCCCATCACCACCGTCGTCAATAACGCCTTGCCCGAGTTTTCCTTCAACGGCGATGCCCGCCCTCATGCGGATACCTTGACCTGGTCGCAATTGAACCAGCAACTGGAAGGGATTGTGGGTGGGGCCCTGAACACCACGCAGGCTGCCTTGCCCGGCATGAAGCAGGCCGGTTTTGGCCGCATTATCAATATCGGGACAAACCTGTTCCAGAATCCTGTGGTGCCTTACCACGACTACACAGCGGCCAAGGCCGCCTTGTTGTCCATGACGCGCACCTTGTCGCACGATCTGGGACCGGATCAGATTACCGTGAACATGATTTCCGGCGGTTTGTTGCGCACAACGGATGCGTCCGCGGCTACCCCCGAGGCGGTGTTTGATCTGATTGCGGCCAGTACACCGCTGCGTCGCGTGACCACGCCCGAAGAATTTGCCGATGCGGCCTTGTTCTTTGCCGGTCCGTGGGCTCGTGCCGTAACAGGACAAAATTTGGTGGTTGACGGCGGATTGGTGAAAAACGGATGAGACAACTGCATTTCAATCTGTTCATTATGGGCTGCGGACATCACAAGGCCGCCTGGCGCCATCCCGAATCCCAGGTTGAGCGCTTGGGCGATATCCGCTTTTATGAAGAGCTGGCGCAGATTGCCGAGCGCGGCAAACTGGATGCGATTTTCTTTGCCGATGGTCAGTCCAGCGATAATGTGGCAGATGGACCGCGCTGGTTTCTGGAGCCCTTGACCATGATGGCCGCGCTGGCGCGAGCCACTGAGCGTATTGGTCTGATCAGCACCGTCTCGAGCACCTTTTACACCCCCTTTGTAGCGGCGCGCATGTTGTGTTCCCTGGACCATCTGTCCCAAGGGCGGATGGGCTGGAACGTGGTGACCTCGATGTTTGATGCCGAAGCACGTAACCATGGCTATGAAGCCATGCCTGACCATGCCTGGCGCTACGCCCGAGCCGAAGAATTCGTAGATACCGCACTGAAGCTGTTCGACTCCTGGAGCGACAGTGCCTTGGTGATGGACAGGCAGGGTGATTACGCCAAGGTGGATCAGGTGCGTCAGATCCTGCATAAAGGCGATCATTTCCTGGTGGATGGTCCCCTGACCTTGCCGCGCTCGCCTCAAGGACAGCCGGTGCTGTTTCAGGCCGGTGCGTCTGAACAGGGACGGGATCTGGCAGCGCGCAAGGCCGAAGCCATTTACGCCGTGGCGTATGACTTGCCCTCGGCTCAAGCCTATTACCGTGACATCAAACGACGCGTGCGTGAAGCGGGTCGTGGTGTGGATGTGCCTGTCATGCCGGGGCTGGTGACCTATGTGGGTTCCACCATGCAAGAGGCGCGCCGCAAGCAAGAGGAGCTGGATGCATTGCTGCCTACCCAGACCTCCTTGCGGCAACTGGGCATGTTTGTCGGGCAGGACTGCATGAACTGGGAGCTTGATGCACCGGTTCCGCCATTGCCTGCGCTGGAAAGTTTCAAGGGCCCCAAGGGGCGTTATGCCACCATGCTGCGCATCATTGAAACGGAAAAACCGACAGTCCGGCAATTGTTGGGGCGGATTGCTGCCGGTGGTGGTCACTGCACCATGGTCGGTACGCCCGAGTCCATTGCCGATCAGATTGAACATTGGTGGCGTAATGAGGGCGCCGACGGCTTTAACTTGATGCCTCCGTCCTTGCCCAATGGCATTGGTGACTTTGTGGAGCAGGTCATCCCCGTTTTACAAAAGCGCGGTCTGTTCCGTCAGGAATACGAGCACACCAGCTTGCGGGGGCATCTGGGGCTGGAGCGTCCAGCGGCCTGATGCCCGGAGCAGAAAAAAGCGGGCATTGCCATGGACGGATTTGTCCGCTTTTTCCCTAGGGGGAAGGGGCTACGAAGTTCCTGAAGTTTGCTATCCTTAATGCTTTAATTGTCGCCTGCTTAACGAGCAGCGAGCTGTATAGGGATCGCACTATGAAAACCGCCGTTGTCACCGGGGCCTCCTCAGGGTTTGGGGCTGCTCTGGCCCGTAAACTGGTCGCTGAAGGGCATACCGTGCTGGGCCTGGCGCGTCGTCAGGACAAGCTGGACGCCCTTGCTGCCGAGCTGGGCGAGCGTTTTGTTCCGGTCAGCGTGGATCTGACGGATCGTGCGCGTGCAGATGCGGTGCTCGGCGACCTAATGGCCCGGTTCCCCAATATCGATGTGCTGATCAATAATGCGGGTCTGGCGCTGGGCGTGGACAAGGCTCAGGATGCCAAGCTGGAGCAATGGGACACCATGGTGGCCACCAATATCAGCGCGTTGCTGCACATTACGCACGCTTTGCTGCCAGGTATGGTCAAGCAGAACAAGGGCCACATCATCAATCTGGGCTCGACGGCGGGCGAATATGCCTACGCAGGTGGCAATGTGTACGGCGCCACCAAGGCTTTTGTGCATCAACTGGGCCTGAACCTGCGTGCCGACCTGTCGGGTACGGCAGTTCGTGTGTCTACCGTGGCTCCTGGCCTCTGTTCCGGTACGGATTTCTCTACCGTTCGTCTGGGCGATAAAGTTAAAGCTGCTGCGCTGTACCAGAACGTGGATGCGCTGACGCCCGAGGACATCGCCAACACCATTGCCTGGATCATGAACGCGCCTGCCCATATGAATGTCAACTACATCGAGTTGATGCCGGTGGCGCAAAGCTTTGCAGGCTTGAGCGTGCATCGCAAGGCTTAAGCTTGGCGACCGGCCCTGGTCTGGCTTGATTAGACTTGGGCTCCGGTCTTACACTGCAAACGTCTTCAGGGCGGGGTGAAATTCCCCACCGGCGGTAAGGGAGCCATTCCCCAGCCCGCGAGCGCTTTCCGCCAGAGAAAGGTCAGCAGATCAGGTGAGAAACCTGGGCCGACGGTGAGAGTCCGGATGAAAGAAGATGAAGCATCGCTGCCTTGATCACAAGGCAGCGACGTGTTTTATTGTTGCCCAGAGGACGCATTGTTTAATCAAGGATGCGTTCAAATGAAAAATCTGAAAATCTCCCCTGCATTAGCCGTTGGTCTTTTGCATGAATTTTGCGAAGGAGCGTGCTGATGTATACCGGAATTGTTAAAGCGGTTCGTCCTCTTACCGCGGTCAAGGCCGAGCTGGGCCGTACCGAGTTTGAAATTGATTTCACCGACGAATTGCTGGTGGATCTGCAACTGGGCGCCAGTGTCAGCGTGGAAGGCACATGCCTGAGCGTGACCAGTATTTCCGGCCACAAAGTTACTTTTGATGCGATTCCCGTCACGCTGGAGCGGACGAACCTGGGCACGCTCAAGACAGGTGATCTGGTCAATATCGAACGATCGGCCAAGCTGAACGAGGAAATTGGTGGTCATGTGATGGCTGGCCATATCGCAACGACTGCTGAAGTGCTGGAACTGAGCATTACCGAGGCCGGCAACCGTCTGCGTTTTCAGATGCCGGAAGATTGGGCGAAATACGTGTTCCCGCGTGGTTTTCTGGGTGTTAATGGCTGCAGCCTGACCGTGGCGGACGTGGAGGATGGCGTTGTGACCATCAATCTGATTCCCGAAACATTGCGCCAGACAACATTTTCTCGTTACAAGGCAGGCGATAGACTCAATATCGAAGTGGATCAACAGACGGTTGTTCTGGTTGACGTGCTGGAGCGTACGGTGGCAGGCACGATGGCGCGCGTGATGCCTGGTTTTAAAGGCTGAGTCACGCATGAGTTAAGTGCAAAGGGCCGCTAGTTCTAAAACTGGCGGCCCTTTTTGTGTGTCTGTGCTTTTTAAGCACTCATAAAGCTCGGAATGAAATGCAGTACAGGTGCTAGAGAACATAGCCACTCTAGTGACGATCAGCCATTTTCCAATGGCCTGA
The DNA here is from genome assembly GCF_049932565.1 of Alcaligenes sp. HNGD-HTN06. Classification (NCBI taxonomy): domain Bacteria; kingdom Pseudomonadati; phylum Pseudomonadota; class Betaproteobacteria; order Burkholderiales; family Alcaligenaceae; genus Alcaligenes; species Alcaligenes sp. HNGD-HTN06. The sequence continues at coordinate 1,743,240 of NZ_CP187782.1, forward strand.
TGCGCTGCGCACCAAAGCTTGCTCCGCTATTGATTCAGTGTTTCCAAGACAAAATCAGCGCGGTTTTCTACGCTTGTTTTGGGCAGCAGGCGCACTTGGTATCCCAGCAGGGGATAGACACGCTCCAGACGTTCATACTCATGCAAAGCCGCGTTCATGTCGTGACGGCGCTCTGGATCAACTTCGTATATTTCAGGCCAGGGGGGCGTAAAGAACACCTGTGAATGATAAGGGTGAGTCTTGTTGAGTTCGTCCAGCAGTGGAGTACCTGTTAACTCTTCTAAAGCAGCTGCGGCGTCAATCAATCCTCGATCAAAAAATACCCAAGGGCCATCTTTGGGCGCGGTTGAGTAGTCAGTCTGCGCGACCTGTATCGCTTCTTTCAGGAAGGCCTCCATATCCTGCCAGGGGAGGGCAGAGCCACCATTGACCCACTGCTCCTGCACGATACGCCGTCCAGGCTCCTGTATAACCGTATAGCCACGATTTTGTAGCTCGGATAACAGAGTGGATTTACCGCCGCCGGAGCAGCCGGAAATGAGGACAAATGTAGACATAAAGAAATCCAGATCAACAAAGGATAAAGGCTTGGCGACGATGCGCCGCGCCCCGAAACTAAGACCGGAGGGAAGGAGGGAAGGAGGGAAGGAGGGAAGGAGGGAAGGAGGGAAGGAGGGAAGGAGGGAAGGAGGGAAGGAGGGAAGGAGGGAAGGAGGGAAGGAGGGAAGGAGGGAAGGAGGGGGCCTTATTTTAAGGCTGGGACGGGAAATGGTGAAATGCCTGGCCTTGAGTACATAACTTCCTAACACGCTGGTAAGTAGGCGTCTTTCATAAATAATAAAATGCAATTAACGGAAAAGAAATACAAGCATTGAAAAAAACGTCTGCAACAAAAAGAGGGCGGTTTGGGTGAAGAAGCGGCAGGCTGACACGGCTGGCTACCGATCAACGCATGGGCACACGTGTACGGTCAGATGCATTCTGTTCGGATTTCCGTCTTTTTAGAGTTTGTTCTGTTCGGAAATCCGAACGGAAAGGGGCGTATTGTTGGTGCTAATACAATCAGCACACAAAAAATGACTTGTTTTTCAATAGACTAATGTCAGCAAAGAGTCTTGGCACAGTTGTTGCTTTTAACTCCGTACAAGAACCCCAGTATTGGGGGCCCTTAATAAAAACGGAGAGATGACATGACTGATTGCGCCGCAACGGCTAACACTCGTCTGGAGAAAGACTTGCTGGGTACGCGCCCCGTACCTGACTCGGTATATTTTGGCGTACACACCTTGCGAGCCGTCGAAAACTTCAGGATTACGGCGACAACTATCGCCAACTACCCCGATTTGATCCGAGCCCTGGCACAGATTAAAGCGTCCGCCGCACAGGCCAACCATGCACTGGGCGCATTGGATGCCGCCAAGAAAGAAGCGATTGTGCAGGCGTGCCGGGAAATTGAGGCTGGCCAGCATCACGACCATTTTGTGGTGGATGTGATTCAGGGAGGGGCAGGAACTTCTACCAATATGAATGCGAATGAAGTGATCGCTAACCGTGCTCTGGAAATTCTGGGTCACCAACGCGGGCAGTACGCGTTCCTTCACCCTAATGAGGATGTAAACCTGGGGCAATCTACCAATGATGTGTACCCCACCGCCTTGAAACTGGCTGCCTATCAGGGTGCGGCCCGTTTACTGACTGCCTTGGAGTATTTGCAGCAAGCCTTTGATCGCAAAGCCCACGCTTTCAAAGATTTGTTGAAAATGGGGCGCACGCAGTTGCAGGAAGCAGTCCCCATGACACTCGGGCAAGAATTTGCGGTTTACGCCGGCATGATTGCCAAAGATCGCCTGTGCCTGACCGAGGCCATGCAAGAGCTGTGTGAAATCAATCTAGGCGCGACGGCGATCGGGACGGGGATCAATACGGAGCCACGCTATGCCGAACTGGTTACGCGCCTGCTGTCCTCGAACACGGGTATCAGTCTGCGTAGCGCATCGGATCTGATTCTGGCCACGCAGGACTGCAGCGCGTTCGTACAGCTGTCCGGTGCCTTAAAACGCATTGCCGTCACCTTGTCCAAGACTTGCAACGACTTGCGTTTGCTCTCAAGTGGTCCACGTGCAGGCATTGGTGAGATCAATTTGCCTCCTCGCCAGGCGGGCTCTTCCATCATGCCCGGCAAAGTCAATCCCGTTATCCCAGAAGCCGTCAGTCAGATTGCCTTTGAAGTCTTTGGTAATGATGTGACCGTCTCTTTTGCAGCCGAAGCCGGTCAGCTTCAACTTAACGCGTTTGAGCCCATTATCGCCCACAGTCTTTACAAGAGCCTGCGTCATCTGCAGCGTGGATGCATGATTTTGGCCGACTACTGCGTGGACACGATTACCGCCAATCCCCAGCGTCTGGCAGACAGTGTCAGCAACTCCATCGGCTTGGTCACGGCGCTTAATCCGTTGATCGGCTATACCGCGGCCACCGCTATTGCCAAGCAGGCGCATGAAACCGGTAAAGGGGTGGCTGAGCTGATTCTGGAGCAAGGTTTGTTAAGCGCGGACGAACTGGCTCAGGCCTTACAGCCTGAGCAACTGATCGCGCCGCGCGCCTCCAAAACCACGGAACAAACTCTTTAATTAAAAATCGACAGGCCCGCGCACGGGCCGATACGGGAGATGAACGCATGAAGCTGAATAAGCAAACCACATGGATTCTGATTGCCATGGTACTGGGCGTGGTAGTGGGTTATATCTGCCACAAGATGGCCGACACCCCTGAACAGGCGCATGCCATTGCCAGCTACTTTGGCATGGTGACGGATATGTTCCTGCGCTTGATCAAGATGATCATTGCTCCGTTGATTTTCGCCACGCTGGTTGCCGGTATGGCCAGCATGGATGATGCGGCAACTGTTGGACGTATCGGGGGCCGTGCTGTGGGCTGGTTTTTGCTGGCCTCGCTGGTATCGCTGACGGTAGGGTTGATTTTTGCCAATATCTTCCAGCCTGGTGCGAATGTTGGCATTCCCTTGCCGGCCGAATCGGCTCATTTGGGGGTGGATACCTCGGCGCTGAATCTGAAAACGTTTCTGACGCATGTTGTGCCACGTAACTTTTTTGAATCCATGTCCAAGAACGAGATTTTGCAGATCCTGGTGTTCTCGGTATTTTTTGGACTGGCCTTGGGCAAAGTGCGTGGTAACCCTCAGGCCAACATCCTGGCGCAAACGATTGAGGGCGCAGTGCCAGTGATGCTGACCGTCACCAACTACGTCATGTACTTTGCACCACTGGGCGTGTTTGCCGCTGTTGCCAATATCATCACGACCGAAGGGCTGGGTATTTTGGCCGTCTATGGCAAGTTTCTGGGCAGCTTTTATGCCACCTTGGTGGTGCTGTGGGCGATTTTGCTTGCCGCGGGATTTCTGGTGCTCAAGGGCCGGGTATTCACCCTGTTCAAAGAAATCCGTCAACCGATGTTACTGGGCTTTTCGACGGCCTCCAGCGAAGCCGCCTATCCTCGTTTGATGGAAAAGCTGGAAGTGTTCGGTGTACGCAAGCGTGTTATCGGTTTTGTCCTCCCGCTGGGTTATTCCTTCAACCTGGACGGCTCCATGATCTATACCGCTTTTGCGGCGCTGTTCATCTCTCAGGCATATGACGTGCCGCTCACCATGCAACAGCAAATTATCATGCTGTTGGTGTTGATGATTTCCAGTAAAGGTATTGCCGGCGTACCACGCTCTGCGCTGGTCGTCGTGGCAGCAGTTTTGCCTATGTTTGGGCTGCCTGAGGCTGGTGTATTATTGATCATGGGCATTGATCACTTTCTGGACATGGGCCGCACTGCGACAAATGTATTGGGTAACGGCATTGCCACAGCCGTTGTCGCTAAATGGGAAGGTGCCATCGATGCGCCTGACCAGGCGGACAGCAAGGCGGCAGGCTCACCACAGCCCCAGCCCGAGCAGGCAGGCCCGGACTCAGCACCCGCTGTCGCCTGACGTCTTCCGTGTCGATATAGCGGCTGTTTACTAAATATTCTGCGTAAGTGGCCGCTACGTTTTATGCATCTGCCCCGATTTATTCGTCTTCATAAAGTCCTGTTGTTGCTGGTATTGATTGCGTCACTGTCAGCCTTGGCGGGCGTGATGGCTTACCGAGCTGGTGAATCATTCGGACTGTCCAGCTTGCAGGAGTCGGGGCGGCAGCGTCTGGATTTGTATGCGCTGACACTACGCCACGAAGTCGAGAAGTATGAGTATCTGCCCAAGATGCTGGAGCTGGATCAAGAAGTGGTGGGGCTGTTGGAGCGGGGCACCCGGTCCTCGCGCGAGGTCAGCCGTCATCTGGAGCGCTTGAACGAGCGCGCCCAGACCCGCGTGATTTATATCCTCGGCCGTCAGGGTCAGGTTCTGGCGACCAGCAACTGGCAAGAGGCCGATAGCTATCTGGGGGAAGATCTTTCCTACCGCCATTATTTCACCGAAGCGCGTGAAGGACGGCCCGGATTCTTTTTTGGAGTTGGAACCACACGGGGCGAGGCCGGCTATTACATTTCCTCCCCCATCACCCAGGCAGGGCAGGTGATCGGCGTGGCCGTCATCAAGGTGGATCTGGATCGCCTGCAGGATTCCTGGACCCACGCTCAAGCGCCGGTGATAGTGTCCGATCACTATGGTGTGGCGATTCTGTCTTCGGTGCCCGCCTGGAAATTTACTGCCAGTCAGCCCCTGAGCGAAGATGTACAACTGCATCTGCACCAGACCCGCCAGTACAACGGTTTGCCCATTGTTCCCCTGAATTTACTGACCCAGAGCGTGTTGAGCCAGGATGCGCAGCTGGTGTCCTTGCCTTCTGATGGCAGGGCGTCGGGAGCCGAGGATGACACCCGCGGACTCCTGCTGGCCCAGACAATTCCGTTTGGTGCGAACGGCTGGACCTTGACCCTGTTTTTACCCACCGATCTGGTCTATTCCATGGCACGTCTGTACGCCGTGTTGGCCGCTTTGGGGCTTGTATGCCTGTTTGTGATGCTGGTCAGCTGGTATTTGCGCCGGCAGCAACAGCGTGACCGTGCCTTGGCTCGCGTTCAGCTGGAGCGCGCACATGCTCAGCTTGAACGCAAAGTAGAAGAACGTACGCGTTCGCTGGAAGAAACCCAGGCGGGTCTGATTCACGCTGGCAAACTGGCGGTCATCGGGCAATTGTCTACTGGCCTGGCCCACGAACTGAACCAGCCCCTGACTGCCTTGCGTACCTTGTCAGGAAATACCATCCGCTTCATGGAGCGCGGTGATCTGGATACCGTGCGTGCCAACTTGAAGCGCATCAATGATCTGGTCGACAGCATGGGCGCGCTGACCTCTCAGCTCAAGCAATTTGCCCGCAAGTCGCCAGGCCATTCAGAACTGACAGATTTGAGCGCGATTATCGATCAGGCGCTGTTGATTCTCGAACCCGCGATTCGCCAGCATCGTGCAACAATCCAGATTCAATTGGCAGACGATGCAGGGGTAGTGCAGTGCAATCCCAACCGTCTTGAACAGGTCATCGTTAATTTACTGAGTAATGCGATTGATGCCGGCGCCTCACGAAACACGCACCCTGTTGTTCAGCTCAGCAGCCAGCGGCAAGGTCAGCAGGTGACGATACGGGTTCAGGACAATGGCCCAGGATTAAGCGAGGATGCTCGGCTGCATCTATTCGAGCCATTTTTCACCACTAAAGAAAGTGGTACAGGGCTGGGGCTGGGTTTGGCTATTTCGATGAGTATTATTCAACATTGCGACGGCAGTCTGACAGCCGATAACTTGCCAGGTGGTGGCGCCGTGTTCACCATTGTGCTTCCCTTTCCTGGAGCAGAAAAATGTACGAAGGGCTAACCGTTCTCATCGTTGAAGACGATGTCAATGTGCGTCTGGGTTGTAGCCAAACCTTGCAGCTTGAAGGCATTCGGGTGGAGGAGGCCGAGAGCGCAGAACAGGCCTTGCGCCTCCTGCACAATGGCTGGCCAGGCATTGTCGTGTCCGATGTACGTTTGCCGGGTGCCGATGGCATGAGCTTGCTGCAGCAACTGCAACAGCTGGACAGCGACTTGCCTGTGGTGCTGATTACTGGCCATGGCGATGTGTCGATGGCTGTTCAGGCGATGAAAATGGGGGCTTACGATTTTATTGAGAAGCCGTTTTCGCCCGAACATTTTGTGCAGGTGGTATCGCGCGCCTTGGACAGACGTCAAATGAGCTTTGAGATCAAAGCACTGCAGGGTCGATTACAAGACAAGCAGTCCATTGAGGCTCGCGTGTTGGGCAACTCCTGTCCCATGTCCAAGGTGCGCGAACTGATCTGCAATCTGGGCAATAGTGCCGCCGATGTACTCATTTTTGGCGAAACCGGCACCGGCAAAGAGCTGGTGGCGCGCTGCCTGCACGATCTAGGGCCCAACAGGGACGGTAATTTTGTGGCAGTCAATTGCGGCGCCCTGTCCGACAGTCTGTTCGACAGTCAGATGTTTGGTCATGAGGCGGGGGCCTTTACGGGTGCAGGCAAGCGGGTGATCGGCAAAATCGAACATGCGCACCAGGGCACCTTGTTTCTGGACGAAATAGAAAGCATGCCGATGGCCATGCAGGTCAAGCTATTGCGCGTTTTACAGGAGCGCACGCTGGAGCGTCTGGGCTCTAATCAATCCATCGCCATCAATTGCCGCGTCATTGCGGCGACGAAAGTTGATTTACTGGCCCTGGCCGATCAAGGCTTGTTTCGTCACGACTTGTATTACCGCTTGAATATGGCGACCTTGCCCTTGCCGCCCTTACGCGAACGCCGTGAGGATATTGGCCTGTTGTTTGAGCATTTTGCCTTGTTGGCGGCGGCTCGGCATGACCGTCCGGCGCTGGAGCCAAACTCCGAGCGCTTGCAGGCCATGCTGGGCTGGCATTGGCCGGGCAATGTGCGCGAGCTACGCAATTTCGCCGATCGCTGCGTGCTGGGGGTCAACAGCGCCTTGCCCGGTCAGCAAGCCGCTCCAGGAACCGTGCCGACCTCATTGGTCCACACCGTTGAAGCGGTCGAGCGCGCCTTGATCGCTGAAGCCTTGAAACGACATCACCATAACTTGACTCGCGCCGGGCAGGAATTGGGCATAGCCAAAAGTACGCTGCACGACAAGATCCGCAAGTACGGCCTGTTGGCGTCCTAGAACTGGTCTGTCTGGGCATGGGCGGCCGACCCTGTCTGTTACGTCGCCTGAACAGGCCCGCACTACGCAATCGCTACGCGCTGGGGCGGGCAAGCGCCAGATCGTGCCGGTTTGACGAGGCAAAAAAGAACGCCAGACTCTTCAACGTAGAGTCGGCGTTCTTTGCCTTTCACGGCCTTAGGAGACCCGGGTCGTCTTTTCTAAGCCGACAACTTCTCCACGCGGGCTGGCAAACCTTGACGCACGGCAGCTCCTGAAACCCAATCAATCCACACGTTGTCCTGACCGTCGCCACGGGTTGGGTCCGCAAAACCCAGCTCGTTCAGGTTCACGCCAGCCGCAAGATCCGCCAGATGGGGGGTGGCCTCACCGTCGATGTGATGAGAGCGGGCGCCCAGCTCGGTATGACCAAACCCATGTTCGATCGCGATGGCCCCGCGCATGATACCGCCGCGTACCAACGCCACGCCTTCGACGGCTCCGCCTGGTGTACTGACCCGGATACGATCTCCGTTACGGATACCCATATTCTTCGCATCCTCCAGGTTCAATGAGATCGGGTTATGCGGATGCACCTGGCGCAAACGGGACATGCCAATCGACATGGAGCTCATCAAGTTGGATTTGTAGGAGCTCATCAGCAGCGGCCACTCCTGTTCAGAGAAATGTTCGCGCATCGGGCTGCCATCGGCCAGACGGGTAGGGTACCAGGTGGGGCACCCACTGAGTCGTTCGCCCGTCATGGTGTGACGCATCTTGGCCAGATCTTCGTTCCAGATCTGTAAAGCGTTGTCGTAGCGATTTTTCAGCTGATTGCCTTTCCAGGCGTTTTCAATTCGATCGAAGCGTCCACCGCGGGTCAGCAACATGGCCACTTTACGCTGCTCTTCGGGATGCAAGCGCGATTGCAGCTCTGGAAAGAGGCGGTCGACACCCGTGATGCGCATATCGTCATCGGAGGCATCGCCCACCGGACGACCTGCACCAAACGCGATGTTGGCCATGCCCCGTAGGTAGAAATCCTCGGCGCACAACAAATCATGGGTATTGCCCGCCTTGTCTTTCAGGACACCCTTGCCAAAACCGGGCAGTTCCAGACGTAGCGCGACCGCAAACAGGAAACTTTCCAAGTTGATCGGCTGACCATCCGCCGTGCGCTCCACGCGGGGCTGAACAACCGGCCAGCGCAAGGTCGAGGACTTGGCGATTACGTCGGCCCAAGGCGCAGACACCCCCCAGCTTTCATAGGTGACCGTGTCCGGCACGATGTAGTCTGCATAAGCATTGGTCTCGTTGATGAATGGATTGACCGAAATCGACAGCGGGAGGGCGGCCGGATCTTTCAACTTGTGCAGCAGCGCATTTTTAAAGCCCGCGATCGCGTAGACCGGATTACTCATGTGATTGATCCAGACCTTGGCCGAGTAGGGATAGCCATTCAGCCCGGAGGCAATCATTTCGCTGCTCAAGGCGCCCACCGCGGGGTACCAGGGAGCAGGAGCCGGGTATAAGGCTTCACCTTTTGCCAGGCGGCGTTTGTACTCGCTGGATTTCTCATAGGCGAAACGATGGCGCGACAAGGACACGCCTTTGGCCGTCACTTTTCCAGGAAACTGTGCAAAGTTGTAGCGTGGTCCCGGTCCAAAAGGCCCGAATGGGCCCGCATCCAGCACCAGGCCCCCTTTCAGGTTCAGGTTGCCCACCAGGGTATTCAACATGGCAATGGCATAAGCCGTGTAGAAACCCGACCCGTTCATGGTGCCACCATGCGCATCGGCCACTGCCTGCCGGCCATAGCTGGTGAACTCTCGCGCCAGCTCGATCAGGGCTTCTTCTTCCATGCCACAGCCTTGGGCGTACTGGGCAATGGTTTTCTCCTGACTGCGCTCGCGCAGCATATGCAAGGCGGTACAGACGCGTACATCCTTGCCGTCCAGATCAACAAGACGGTCGACAAACAGCGTCGCGCGATCCAGATCGGTATGGGCGCGCAGCTCACCTTGTTCGTCCTGAACGATAAAGGGTGATTCAGCTCCTTCGGTCACTTCCCAACCCAGGTCGGTACCGCGCAAGTAGCGGCCAAAACCAGGGTGCTCAGGATCAGCAATCAGTAAATGGCTGGCGTTAGTCCAGGAAGCCGTGTTTTCGTCCTGTTCGGCCGGGGCGTGGGGCAGGGCCAAATGCTCCACATCAAAGCGCTCTTGTTCCAGAATCCAGCGCAACATGCCCATGACCAGCGACAAGTCGGTGCCGGGCAGGACAGGCTGCCAGCGGTTGCCGCTGCCCGAGGCGAGGCTGGACGAGGTTGGCAGGATCGGGGAAACAACCACATATTTAAAGGTGTTTTCAGGGCGCGAACGGGCTTCCGCCAGCTCGCGACCTTGGCGCTGGAAGGGGTTGCCGGATTGAGCGGGTGCCGCGCCAATAAACAGTCCAAAACGGGCGTTTTTCCAATCTGGCTTGCCATGCGGCATGCCTTTGATATCGCCCATGGCAGCGCCAGTGCCTACGCGGAAGCTCTGACCGCAATAAGAGCCGTGGTTGCTGACGTTGATCGTGCCAAACGCTTGTTCGGCAAAGCGTTTGACCAGCGGCGTACGACCTTCGTTGGCCGCATCGGTGAACAACAATTGATTGGCAAGTGGGCCAAACTCGGGGTTTTGCGGATCTATCAGGGTTTCATGGTCCCAAATGGCCCGCAATCCGTCGACGTGGCCTTCGTTAAACAAGTTGCCGCCTTCGCAAACCTCTTCGATCAGTTGCTCAAAGCTGATGCGTTGCCATTGCCCTGAGCCGCGCGGGCCAACACGCTTAAGGGGGGAGAGAACACGATAAGGACTGCTGTGCTGCTCTAGCATGGATGCACCACGCGCGCAGGCGCTGGCACGGCCTTCCAGTCCATTTTCACCACCGAGCATGGCGTAAACCTCGCGTACCGGCTGCTCCATGGGGGCAGACTGGGTGGTGGCCAAGGGATGGTAGGGGTTGCCGGCAATACGCAGAATCTTATTGTTCTCCGTATCAATGCGCACACGCACCCCACATTGGGTCCAGCATCCCAGGCAACTGGAAGGGCTGACAATCTGGCCAGGCTGCGTGTCGAGCAAGCCGGTAACCGGATCGATCCGGAATTCAGCTTGCAGAGAGTTGCCGCGGGTAGCATGGGCGGTTGGCGCTCCGGCTGTGCCTTGACCCAGACCTTGTACCGCCTTGACCACGGTGTCGCTGTAACCGGCCGCAAAAGCAGCCAGACCACCCACAGCAACGCCGCCGCGGGTCAGGACCTGTCGACGCGACAGATCGGGGGTTTCGTTTTTCTTGCTCATGACGATAAGTACCTGAAATCTAGTGGGTCTGTGCGGCCTGGGCCGTCAACGGCGCATGCCGGGCCGGGAACAGAGAGAGCAGGGTGGTGCTGGCGGCAATCAAGGCAATGCACAGGCCGAGCACACCCAGCATGCCCAGCAGTCCATCACTGCCCAAAGGCATGGTGTAGAGGTACAAACCAGCACCATATTTCGGTACACCCTGCACCGCCATGAAAATAATCCAGCGAAACACCCAGGCAGAGCCAAGCATGAAGGCGGCACACAGCAAGCTATACCACGTGCCTTGCAACGTCTCGGCCGGACGGCTGAGCATATAAAGCAGCAGCAGACCCAAAGCGCAAGAGCCCAGAAAGCCCAAACGCCATACCGGGTAGGTCTGGAACAGCTCCTGGGCGGCAGCAAAAGAGCGACTCTCACCCATCAAACCGGAGCCAAGCCACAGCAGGGCCACCAGGATCAGGGACAGCACCACACCCAACGACCAGCGGCGGATATAGTTCATCGGCAGACCGGCCACGCCACCGGGCAGAAAGCGGGCAACCAGTAACAGTGCGCCCAAACTGGCCAGGGCTGCTGTCAACGCAAAATTTACCGGCAAAAACGCGGTGTTCCACAAAGGACGTGAACGCAGCACCATCACTTCAAAGCCGCTGTAAACCAGAATCGACACGGCCGAGACCAGCAGGGCCAGGCTCAGGCCGCGCCACAAAGCGCGTTTGTCCAGCCACCAGGCCAGTACGTTCGCCACCGACAACCCGACGAACACAGGCAACAGAATGGCGCCCAATGACATCCAGGACCAAGGTGTGAAGTGGGCATAGAAATGCCAGAAACGGCCAGGTTGGTGCAAGTCGGCCAGCAAGGACACGGGCGCGGCGATGCTGCTGCACAGCAGCACAATCATCAGCGCGGGTTCCAAACGACGCAAAGCGGGATCGCGAGACCAGGCGCAACGCCATACCCAGACCGTGCTGGTGGCGGCCATGCCTACCAGAAAAAAGTATTGGACCGCCCAAGGTAGCCAGGCGACTTCATAGGCGGGGGTCAGAATTTCAATAATAGACATATCGGCCCTTTAGAACTGATTGGTCAGACGCACGCTGGCCTGACCATCCACACCATCGACAAACTCGTCTGGCAAGCCGATGTAAAACACATGGGGGCTGGTATTCATGCCGGGTTTGAGAACGCGGATTTCCTCTTTGTGCTCGTTGAGCAGTTGGGAAATCGTGCTGTTTTCATCGTTCATGTCACCAATGACACGCGCTCCACCCACACAGCTTTCTACACAGGCCGGCAGCAAGCCCGCTTCCAGGCGATGTTCACAGAACGTGCATTTGTCGGCAGTTTGGGTTTCATGGTTAATGAAGCGGGCGTCGTAAGGACAGGCCTGAACACAATATGCGCAGCCGACACAGCGCTCGTTATCCACCAACACCACCCCGTCTTCACGCTGAAATGTCGCCTGTACCGGACAGACAGGTACACAGGGTGGGTTATCGCAGTGATTGCAAAGGCGCGGCAGGCTCAGCATGGCCGCCTGCTGCTGCTCGTCGAGCACCTCGTATTGCAGAACCGTGGTTCGGAACTGCCCGATAGGCGGGGCGTTTTCGATCGAGCAACTGACCGTACAGGCCTGACAACCAATACATTTTCGTAGATCCACCACCATGCCGTAGCGGGCCCCCTCTTTCCCACCGCTGCGGCGGGGAGGTTGACTGTTCATGGCCGCCTGGACAGGCTGGATAGGAATAATGGTGGCACCGGCGCTCAGGCCCAGTAATTCCTTAAGAAAACGTCGCTTGCCCGGTTTGGGCTCGGCGGTTGGAATCATGTGTTTTCCTTTTTTTGCCTGGGTTTAACCCATTTAAATTATTTACAGTTATAAGCATATTAAGAATACGAAGTTACAGTCTTGATGAAAGTCAAAAAGAACATTTAAAGGTTGAAATGTTGATATGCAGTGATAATGGGCACAAAAAAAAGCCCCTTCGTTCAGAAGGGGCTGTATAAGACTGATTTAAAAAGAAAAATACTTAAAAAGTCCCGCCCAGACTCAGGAAGAAAGTACGGCCAGGCTGGTTGAACGTATGAGCGCCAGCGCCATAGATGTAGTTGGGCGTCCCCAGGTTCACGCCGATTGCATTTCCGCGCCGGAACAGGCGTTTGTCAAACAGATTGTCGACACCCGCGGTGATATGCATCCGCTTGTTGATTTTGTACTGGGTGCTCAGACCAAATAAGGCGTACGGGGAGACCTTGTCGGTTGCAGAGCCTGTCAGAGTCTGCCCGTAGTAGTCGTATTTGGGTGGCTTTTGTTCGCCGTAGAACGTCGCTTTGGCCCGCAAGGACCAGTCGGCGTTTACCGTCCAGTCCAAGGTAGTGTTGATGGTGTATTTGGGAATCGTGGACAGCGCTTCGCCAGTGGTCTTGTTTTTGGACTCAATCATGTAGGTGAAGTTGGTTGACCATAGCCAGTTCGGGGCAACGGGCCAGGTCAGGTTGCCTTCCAGGCCTGAAACCACGGCTTTGGGAATGTTTTCCCACTGCAGAACCAATTGCTGCTTGTTCAGGGCGGTAAAGCTATCTACTGCAAAACGTCCTGCTTCCACTTTATTGCGGTAGTCGTTATGAAAGTAGGTCAGGCTTGCACCCAGGCCGCCGTCACCGACATACTCAATTCCCAGCTCCTTGTTGATGCTGGTTTCTGCCTTCAGGTCCGAGTTACCCTGCAGAAAGCAACCTGTCGTGCTCGATGATGTATTACCCCAGCAACCGTTACCGAGACTGTACAAGGTGTAGCCATCATTACTTTGATACAGGTTGGGAGCCTTGTAGGCGCGGGCGATACCGGCTTTGAACAACCAGTTGTCAGTTACCGCATGCGTGAGATTGAGTGACGGGCTCCAGTTGCTGCCATGCTTGTCGTGGTAGTCAAAGCGCAGCCCGGGTGTAACGGTCGTCTGGTCGGTAGCGTAAATATTGTTTTCAGCAAACACCGAATAAATACTGGCTCGCGATTTGGGCTTGTAGGCCGTCGGTACGCCAGGGATGCGGGTAGGGTTGCGTTGCGCCAAGTCCGAGGACGTGTCGTTGAGTTCCTGGCCAACCCATTCCATACCGACCGTTGCGTATTGCTCAATACTGCCGGCCTTGAATTGATGACTGGCCTCGGCATGGGCGGTCAGGGTGCTCAGGTCAGCCGTACCAAATCCCCCATCGTTCACACGGGACGGGTCATTAAATGCCCCCTCGGTCCCGCCCGCCAGGCCCTCCAGCAGACGGTAGTTGCGTGTTTTCTCGTACTGCACATACGCCAGCGTGTTGGTTTTGTCATTCCAATCACCCCGATGGGTCAGGGAATAGCTTTGGCGATATATTTTGTTCGTTTCGTCGCCCAACTGGCGTTTGACCTCATCATTGGTATTGGTGTTTTGGGTATCGCCGGTGTAAATATTGCCCTGGCGGCCGTAGAAAACCTCCAGGTCCACCGTGTGGCGGCTGTCGGGACGCCAGGACAGCAGACCATTGATGTCCTTGTTGCGCACCCCCTCACGCCCGGCAGGCAGACTGTTGGCGTTGGCCCCCCCGCGTTCGGTCTGGTGGCCTTTATTGATCTCCGGGTCGTCCGCATCGGTCTTGTTCAGGTTTCCGTATAGGCGAAAGGACAGGGATTCGCTGATGGGGCCGCTCAGGCCAAAATTCATGCGGCGTGTCGCCCCTTCATCGCTGTGTTCGGGCACATTCCCATAAAGAGAATAGGAGCCCTGGAACGTGTCGGTGGTGGGCTTGGTGATGATATTGACCACTCCTCCGGCTGCTCCGTTACCGTAACGAGCTGCGGCTGGGCCGCGCAGCACTTCTACTCGTTCGATCTGCTCGGCAGGAACCCAGTTGGTATCGCCGCGGGAATCGCGTTCGCCCCGCCAACCAAATCGCACGGCAGAGCGTGAACTGACCGGTTTGCCATCAATCAGAATCAGCGTGTTTTCCGGGCCCATGCCGCGGATATCAATTTGCCGATTATTGCCACGCTGCCCGCTGGCTGAATTACCCGTCAGGTTGACCCCCGGCATGGTGCGCAGCACTTCGGAGATGTCGTTGGCGGGTGGGGATTTCTGGATGTCGTCGGCGGTGATGACAGACGACCCCAAGGTTTGCTTGAGCTCTTGTTCGGCCTTGACCACGATGCGCTCCAGTTCCTCGACCTCTTGCGCTCGCGTCTGAACAGGGAAGGCCAAGCTCATCGCTACAGCCAGACTGCTTAGGGACATAAAGGGGACACCGCCAGGCCTACGGCGCGTAGCGGCGAAAGAGGAGGACACCGACATGATTAACACCTAGTAATAATGAGATTGATTCGTGATTATAAACAAGGTGAGCGGTGTTACAAAGTGATAATTTCGTATGGCCGATACAAAGGGATCGGCGCATTCAGCCCGACACCCAGCCGCTGCCGGTCAAGACAAAGCCCTTGTCAAGATGGGCAGCGTGCGTGGTAGACAGGGTGAATGCGCTCAAGCGCAGACACTGCAGCCAGGGCCCATGCAAGTATGGATAACCGAGTTGCGCGTACTGGAGCGCGTGCCGGGGCCAGTCACATTATTGCCGGCCAGGGCTTGTTGAGGGGTCAGGCCCCGCGCGGGGCTGGATTTGCTGAACAGACGCCGAGGAGCACTCAGCTGCAGCAAAAGACTGCCTTTTTCACAAGCAGGGCAAATTTGAGGGTCGTTGCGGGCAGCCATGCTGCGCAAATGGCTGCTGCGTTGCAAGCAATGATTGCAAAGATAGTCGTACAAAGGCATGGCAAATCCAAGTGAAACGGGCCCTGGTCTCAATGAAAGACCAGGGCCATAGACCGATTAGCTCAGCTTACAGCGTGTGCCTGGACGGCCAAAACGAGCGGCATCATTCAAGGCACCCTTAGGCAGAATATCGGTATCAAAAATACCGGTAGGCAAGGCAAGGGAGGCGGAGCTGTTGGGCAGGTCCACCACGCCACCGTAACGACCCTCAACGGGAGCGGCCGTCAGGAGCATGTACGCTTGCGCGCGCGACAAGTCCGTGGTGCGGCTGATGTAATCAATCGCCGCCAGGCAAGCCTGACGGTACGCGACCGTGGAGTCCAGATAGTAGTTCACGCCTTCTTCCACACTGATCCCGGTAAAGTGCATCCACTGATCGTACTTGGGATCGTGGCGGCCCGGCACGTAGATAGGCGCGGTCAGATTATATTTGGCCATGCCCCCTTTGATCAGGTCAAAGCCAAGGTGGGCAGCGCCGTCCATCTCAATGGCGCCACAAAAGGAGATTTCGCCATCGCCCTGGGAGAAGTGCAAGTCACCCATGGACAGGCCAGCCCCTTTGACGTACACGGGGAAGTAAATCCGCGAACCGATGGTCAGATTCTTGATGTCCAGGTTGCCGCCGTGCTCACGCGGGGGCACGGTACGGGCGGCTTCGGCAGCCATACGGTCAAATTCCGCGCCCTTGACACCGCGCAGCACCGCTGTCTTGGCGTCGGGTGGATTGGCGTGGCCCTTGGGTACGAGCAAGGCTTCCCGACGATTCCACTCACGCAGCAACTCATGCGAGGGCAGGGTGCCGATCAGGCCGGGATGCATCATGGCGGCGATGCGTACACCAGGGATATGCCGCGAGGTGGCATACACACCATGCAGGTCCCAGATGGCCTTGTCGGCTTCGGGGAAATGCTCGGCCAAAAAACCACCGCCGTTCTCTTTGGCAAAAATGCCCGAGAAACCCACCGGGGTAATACAGCGAATATCCAGCAGGTCCACCACCAGAATGTCGCCGGGCTCGGCGCCTTCCACGTGGATCGGGCCGGTCAGGGGGTGAGCGCGGGTCAGGTCAACGTCGCGCACGTCGTTGGCGCTATCGGTGTTTTTAATCTGGGCATCCAGAAAATCCAGGCATTCCAGAATCATTTCTTCACCCGGCTTGACGCTGGTCAGATCGGGAATATCAGGATGCCATCGGTTGTGCCCTATTTCAGCTTGTTCGGCCAGGGGTGCGCCGGGTTTGATTTTTATATGCTGCATGTGTTCTCCGAAGTATGTGTGCGAGGTTCGCACCAAGGCGCTTTTTCAGGCGCTTGACCACACCATTAACACGACTGGACAAGCATGGTCAAAATCAGCCAAGCAACGGTTTTATATGCATTTTTTTGCCAGTAAATAAATTCTTAAGTGAGTCAATGATTTAGACATTAAGCGATTAAAAAACAATAAACCGCGCTTTTTGTCTAGAGGATAAATCCTGATCTGGCGCAGGTTTTTTATGTCGGCGCGTACCGTTAATAAAAAGGGGTATGGACATACGCTAATTCGTATAGAAGACATACGAGTTTCTTAATGGCCCAAGCAGATTCAAGGCCAGACACGGAAAAGGGGGCTTGGTTCGTAAGGCTCCGAATAACCCTTATCACCAACGCGCAATAAGACAGCAAGTTGAACTGACAACAATAAAAGCAAATAAAACGCAGGAGACACCCTTGTGACTAGCTGTTCCCCCATCCTGTGGATTCGACATCCACTGGCTTGTTCTGACGCGGATGCCGCCGGTGGCGTGCTGATTCAAGACAGCCGCATTATCGAAAAAGTAGCGTCTGGTCAGCAACCGCGACAGGCCTATGACCAAACCTGGGACGCCTCACGTCATGTATTGCTGCCCGGTCTGGTCAATACTCATCATCATTTTTATCAGACCTTGACCCGGGCCTATACCCCCGCCTTGAACAAACCGTTGTTTCCCTGGCTGACCACCCTGTATGACGTATGGGCAGGCTTGGATGATGAGCAGATGCAGGTGGCCAGTGAGCTGGCGATGGTGGAGCTGCTGCAATCGGGCTGCACTACGGTGGCTGACCACCATTATGTGTTTTCGGGCGCCTTGCAGCATGCAATTGACTGTCAGGCTGAAACGGCCCAGCGTCTGGGCGTTCGTGCGGCATTGACGCGAGGCTCCATGAGTGTGGGCCGCGAGCAGGGCGGCTTACCGCCGCAAATCGTAGTGCAGGACGAGCAAACCATTCTGGATGACAGTCTGCGCCTGATTCGTCAGTATCACCAGCGCGAGGACGGCGCCATGATTACCCTGGCGCTGGCTCCCTGTTCGCCTTTTTCTGTCAGCCGTGAGCTCATGCGTGAAAGTGCCCAACTGGCCGAGCGCGAAGACGTGCGTTTGCATACCCATCTGGCCGAAACCGACGATGAAACCGCCTACTGTGAACGCCTCTTTGGCATGCGTCCACTTGATTACCTGGATCAGCAGGGATGGTTGAGCAATCGTACCTGGCTGGCGCATGGCATTCATTTCAATGACGAAGAAATTCAACGCCTGGGTCGGGCAGGGACCGGCATCGCCCATTGCCCCTCCTCCAATATGGTGTTGGGAAGTGGCCTGTGCCGCACCATTGAGCTGGAAGCGGCAGGCGCACCGGTTGGTCTGGCGGTTGATGGTTCGGCTTCCAACGATCACTCCAATCTGGCTCAGGAAATGCGGCAGGCCCTGTTGTTAGGCCGGCTGCGTTACCAGCCAGGGCAGGTCACCCATCAAGCCGTCATTCGTTGGGCCACCCAGGGTTCGGCCCGTTGTTTGGGCCGGGACGATATTGGCGGTCTGAACGTTGGACAGCAAGCAGATCTGGCCCTGTTCACTCTTGATGAATTGCGTTTTTCGGGTGCGGAAAACCCCCTGGCTGCCTTATTGCTGTGCGGTGCGGACCGCGCTGACCGCGTGATGGTCGCAGGTCAGTGGCGTGTCATTGACGGCCAGGTCTGCGGGATTGATCAACACGATTTGATGCAGCGTCATCAAGGCGCCGCACGTCGTTTGCGTGACAAGGCACTGTCCGGCGCAGTGACGGCTTAAGTTCAGTAGCGACAGGGCCGACAGAGCCCTGCCTCATTATTCCTCGGAGACAGTTATGACAAGACCTGCACAGGCAAGGGCTGCGGCAACGGCGCCGCGTCCTGAAGACGAGAATCTGGGCCTGGGGGCCAATCTGGCCTATGGCTTTCAGCACGTATTAACCATGTATGGCGGCATTATTGCCGTCCCGCTGATTATTGGTGAGGCTGCGGGCCTGCCTGCCAACGAAACAGGGCTGTTGATTACCGCCTGCCTGTTCATGGGCGGGCTGGCCACCTTGCTGCAGACCCTGGGCGTTCCTTTCTTCGGCTGCCGGCTGCCCCTGGTACAAGGGGTGTCCTTTTCGGGCGTTGCCACCATGATCGCCATTTTGGGCACGGGCGGCGGCTTGCCCGCGGTGTTTGGCGCAGTGATTGCGGCCTCCTTCATAGGGTTGCTGATTACCCCCATCTTTTCTCGAGTCATCCGTTTTTTTCCGCCTCTGGTCACCGGTTGTGTAATCACCACGATTGGGCTGACCCTGATGCCGGTGGCGGCCTTCTGGGCGATGGGCGGCAATCCACAGGCGCCTGACTTTGGCAGTGTCGGCAATATTTCCCTGGCTGCCCTGACCTTGCTGATCGTGCTGCTGCTCAGCAAGCTGGGAAGTGCCACTATTTCTCGCCTGTCCAT
The DNA here is from genome assembly GCF_049932565.1 of Alcaligenes sp. HNGD-HTN06. Taxonomy (NCBI): domain Bacteria; kingdom Pseudomonadati; phylum Pseudomonadota; class Betaproteobacteria; order Burkholderiales; family Alcaligenaceae; genus Alcaligenes; species Alcaligenes sp. HNGD-HTN06. Next base: position 1,762,331 of record NZ_CP187782.1, read on the forward strand.
CTTGCTGGCTATTATTATTGGCACTGTCATTGCTGTTGCCATGGGACATGCGGATTTCTCAGCGGTCAGCGAAGGGGAGGTATTTGCCTTGCCCAGCCTGTTCCATTTCGGCATGCCCACCTTTCAGACGGCCGCGATCATCTCCATGTTCATTGTGATCATCGTGACCTTGGTCGAGACCTCGGCGGATATTCTGGCAGTGGGCGATATCATCGAGACCAAAGTGGACGCCCGCCGTCTCGGTGATGGTTTGCGTGCCGATATGCTCTCCAGCCTGCTTGCTCCCGTTTTTGGTTCCTTCACGCAAAGCGCCTTTGCCCAGAATGTAGGCCTGGTAGCGGTAACCGGCGTGAAAAGTCGCTATGTTGTCGCCTTTGGCGGCCTGATCCTGATTGCTCTGGGCTTGTTGCCGATAATGGGACGCCTGGTCGCTGCTGTGCCGCCGGCCGTTCTGGGCGGTGCGGGCATGGTGCTGTTTGGCACGGTCGCAGCCAGCGGCATCCGTACCTTGGCCAAAGTGAACTATGACAACAATATGAACCTGATTATTGTGGCCACCTCAATTGGCGCAGGCATGATTCCCATTGTGGCACCCAAGTTCTACGAGCACTTCCCGGTCTGGTTTGCAACGATTTTCCATTCCGGTATCAGCTCGGCCGCTCTGGTCGCCATCGTACTGAATCTGCTGTTCAACCACTTCACCCTGGGCAATTCCGAGCATCCTTCCGTATTTGCAGCTGGGGGAGGCCGCTATCTGCGTGTCTCGGATCTGGCCAAATTGAATGAAGGTGATCACGTGATTAATGGCAAGGTGATGGACAAAGACGGCAAGGAGATTCCGGTCATTGATGACGATCATCCACTGGCCCATGAGCCCGTCCTGCCACACGCCAAGCCAAGCCTGAGCAGTACGTAAGGCTGGGCAGTCCCTCTTGGCAATATTTGCTCAACGTCTACACGGTCGTACCTTTGGCCGCCTTGTCTCTCTAACGAGCAGGGCGGTTTTTTTACGCAGATACTTGAAAAAGTGAACAAGCCCCCCATTTCTGTTGATGTAGGCGCCCGAGCCCACGCCTTCCCTTGCACAGGGCTCAGCAAAGGAAAAATGGAGGTCAAGCATGGCAAGCAATTTGACACGTTTTAATCCGTTTGGGGATCTGGCTGGTCTGGATTCGTGGCGGGATATCGAAGATATGTTCCGGCGCGTCCCCGTCGTTGGTTCCCTGGCCGGGAATACGCCACCCGCCATCCGTCTGGATGTCAGTGAGAACGAGGAAGCCTATCAGGTTAGCGCTGAAGTGCCTGGCATCAATAAAGAAGATGTGCATGTCAGCGTTGATGGCAATATTGTCTCTATCAAGGTAGAGAGCCGGCGCACCCATGAAGAGAAAGAGGGTGATACGGTGTTGCGCAGTGAGCGCTACTATGGGGTGCAGACCCGTCGCTTCAGTCTGGCGCAGGATATTGACGAGGCGCGAGCCAGCGCTAAATGCGAAAACGGAGTATTGGAACTGGTTCTGCCCAAGAAAAAGAGCGGAACCGGGGCCAAAAAGCTGGAAGTTCGCTAAGCCTGTGCTGTCAACAAAAAACCGCGCCGTTCTGGCGCGGTTTTTTGTTTTATGCGCGGCATGCAGAGCGACTGCAGGCGTTCGTTATCACCTGTCCACGCCCCGGCCCAGACATCCCCGTATCAAGGAGTGTGGTTGTCGAGCATATAAGTCAATGAACTGGCCAGCAAAGCACGCGTTCCGATGCGCAGGGCCTTTTCATCAATCATGAACTCAGGTGAATGATTGGGCGCACCCATTTTATCCGGATAGGGTGAGGCATTAAGCCGCCAGAAAACCACGGGTACGTTCTTGCCAAACGCGCCAAAATCCTCCGAACCCATACCTGGCGGCACCTCTTTGGCCCCGATACGGTCGCTGGCCAGTTCCAGAGCAGGGATGATGGTTTGAGTCACGTTGGGATCGCTGACCAGGACCTCATAGCCCGTGTCGATGCGAACGGTCGCTTTCACATCATGGTTGGCTGCAATATTTTGGGCATATCGTTCAATCAACTCGTGAGCCCTTGTCTGATTTTGTTTAGACAGTGAGCGCACCGTGCCGCTGATATCCGCAGTTTCAGGCAACACATTTGGACGGTTACCACTTTGCAACAAGCCTACCGTCACCACTGTTGTGCCATCCTGTGGGTTCGTTCGCTGGGCGATGATGCTATTTAGCGCCACCACCGTCTCGGCAGCGGCAACAAGCGGGGAGGCGGCCGTCCAGGGCGAGGAACCGTGGCCGCCTTTACCCGCCAGAGAAATGGAAAACACATCACCACTGGCCATCAGGCTGCCTTTTCGGTAGCCAATGCTCCCTGCGGGGTAAGAAGGTCCGATGTGCTGGCCCATGACCACATCCACTTTAGGCTTGTCCAGTACGCCTTCGGCCATCATGGCATTGGCGCCGCTCAAGGGCTTACCAGGACCTTGCTCTTCGGCGGGCTGAAACAAGAGCACAATCGTACCCGGCAGTTCCTCACGCATGTCGGAAAAAACTTGGGCAGCACCCAACAGCATGGCAACGTGCGTATCGTGGCCGCACGCGTGCGATACCGACACTTCCTTGCCTTGCCAGGTGCCTTTGGCAACGGACTTGAAGGGCAGGTCATTGCGTTCCTGTACAGGCAGGGCGTCCATATCGGCACGCAAGGCTACGACAGGGCCAGGCTTTCCGCCTTTCAAGACGGCCTTGATCCCGGTCTGTGCAATCCCGCTTTGAATCTGATAGCCGGGCATGCTCTCCAGTGCCGCTTTAATATAAGCCGCCGTATTATGCTCTTGATAAGAAAGCTCAGGATTCTGATGCAGGTGGCGTCGCCACTCGATCACCTTTTCCTCCAGGGCATCGGCCTTGCCCATCGCTGTTTCCACCATCGGATGGCTGGTTTGTGCCAACGCCGTCCCGGCCAGCAGGCAACTCGTCACCAATAGGCTCAGGCGAAATGCGTGTCCCATACTGTCTCCTCGCTTTTTTAGTGTCATAGCGATTGATCATAGCACCGGCCCAGCCTGTCACCGGCGCAGTTAATTGACACCTATACCACTGTGAATGCCCGAATGCCCTCGGGCCAGTCCCGTGTGTTCTTTGAAGAAAGCGATAAAAGCACTGTCACTGGCAAAACCCAGGTTCGAGGCCAGCCACGTCACGCGCTGCTCGCTCGCAAGCTGTTCGATCGCCTTGAATACACGCCATTGCTGTCGCCACTGCTGATAATTCAGGCCTGTGTCCCGTTTAAACAGACGACTGATTATTTTTTCGCTAAGGCCCAGCTCCACCGACAGGTCTTTCAGGGCCGGTGGCAGCTTGGCCCCAGCCAGCGGCCGCAAACGACTATCACGAGGCAAGGGCAGAAAAAGAGCCCGCTCGTGCGCGGCTTGCAGCTCATTGAGCAACAGCAATATCAGATGCTGTCGTGGCGGCTGCTCTCAATCCGCGGCCAGATAAACCGAGCGGTACTTGACCTGTTCGCTCAGTTGTACCTGAGGGGCAAGCAGAGCCGGAATCCAGATCAAGCAGCTTGGCGGCAACAAACACAGGTGTTGATCCAGAGTCACGGTCATGCAGCCGCTGTGAGTGTACAGAATCTGCCCTCAGGGGTAGCTGATGCATACCGGAATCATGCTGCGCCAGGCGCGCCGCGATGCCCAGCACATGACGTCCTGTCAGTTCGGGGAAAGGGTCATTGGCGTCCAACTGGGGCATTGTCTTGTTGATGGCTTGCGCCCTCGTTCCTACACATGGCTGGGCTAGTATACTGACGGCTCTGCTTTCCTGAGGCGGTACCCGCAGGACAGACTTCACCAAGGCATTATGAGCAAATCCCCCGTTTCCATCCTGGACAGCAATGTAGAGACCAATATGGCTTTTCAAATGGCCACCATTATCTACAAGCTGGACCAGACCCTTAGATCCACCACCCTGCGTGAACACAATATGACCTACGTGCATTTCAGGGTGCTGCAATACCTGTGGGATAAGGATGGGTGCAGCATAGGAGAAATTGCCAAGGCTATTGTGGTCCATAAGCCAGTCCTCAGTCGGGTGCTTGACCAAATGCAGGATCGTGGGCTGGTGCAGCGTCGCACGGATGAGACGGACAGTCGCTACATGCGCGTCTTTCTGAGCGACACAGGTCGCGAGCGCTACGCGCAGGTCTGGCCGCCTGCCAAGGCAATGATTGACAACGCCCTGTCTGTTCTGACCGTGGACGAGCGCCAGGATTTGGGCCGTATGTTGCGCTCAATGGCTACGCATCTGGCAAATTGACTGGACGCCTGCAAGCAGCCTGACCCGGTAGATTGGCCCGAATCAAACGACCTGCAATGGAGTCCGTATGGGGCAGGTCGGGCAAGGCGTCCTCTGGCCCGAACCAGCGCGCATCATTGATTTCGTCTGCCTGGATACACAATTCCCCGCCCGCATACTCGGCGGTATAAGCCACCATCAACGAATGCGGGAACGGCCAGGACTGGCTGCCGAAATACTGGATATTGTCCACGCGCAGCCCCACTTCTTCCATGACCTCGCGGTGAATGGCTTCTTCCAGGTTTTCTCCCGCCTCCACAAAACCAGCCAGGGCGGTGTAGCGCGCCGTTGCATAGGTGGAGTGGCTGGCCAGCAAGATACGGTTCTTGTCGCGGATCAGCACCATCATGGCCGGGGAGATTCGGGGATAAGCCGAGAAGCCACAAGAAGTACAACGAAAGCACAATTCATGCTTTACACGCTCCATGGCCGAACCACACACACCACAGTATCGATGGCTTCGAGCCCACTCGGATACCTGGAACGCCCGGTTGGCGATGCTGGCCAGTTCGTCCAGTTGCGACAGAACGCCACGCAGGGGACGAAAGGCAAAGCCATCGGGAGCAGGAGTCTGTGCAGCTACATGGCAGGCAAAATCCTGGCAATCCTCTCCCGAAAAAAGCGCATGCCATTGTGCCGGTGGGATATCCAGCGGGGGTTTGGCGGGAATCAAGGCCTGTCCGTCTTGACTGCTGACCAATATTTCATTTCCACGAAAAATGAAATTCATGTGTTTCCTGTCCTTTAATACGCCGCCTAAGCGCAGCACCGAGCCCGCTATTGTACGGGAAGGTACGGGACGCAAAACAGCGAAGAAAATCACCGCTGAAAAAGTGGAGAGGCGGGGTAGGGCGTAGCAAGAACCTGCGGTCCTAAAACAGGCAGCAACAGGAAAAAAGCTTGCATTGGTGTTCAAGCTCTCAAGAAAATAAGCGGGGAAAAGTTGAAAAATACTAGTTAGTGGGCATATGGTTAAGTGAAAATTAATTAAAAAAAGAAAATTAATTTTCAATCCCAAATATTTTTTTATTATTGAAAAAACCATGGTCGATTTTTTGTTTTAATTTTTTATTTTTAAAAATCCTATTTTATTTTTATATATTAAGGCGGCTGATAAAGTGTTTATGTTGTTTCGTCAATTTATCAGGCCACTTTAAAAAAACGAGACTATCTTATTGGGATAGGCTGCAAAAAGGCTCAAAAAAAAACCGTCTGCTTTGAGCAAGACGGCTTTTTGGAGAAAAAATGGCCTACCAGGAGACGGGGCGGTGCTGCGTGGCTGAAAAAAGCAAACCCCTCAGCAGCTAAAGGCAGCAGGCCCCTTGCTACTCAATATTCTGAGTCTGCTCTCGCAACTGCTCAATGCACAGCTTCAGATCAATCGAGGCCCGTGTCATGTCCATGCTAACGGCCTTGGAGCCCAAGGTATTGGCCTCTCGGTTCATCTCCTGAAACAGAAAGTCCAAGCGTTTGCCGGTACTGCCTTGCCGGGCGCTTTTCTTGCCGGGAGCGGCAAGCACGTCTCCGTTCAGGATCAATTCCAGTTCACTCAAGTGGGAACGCAAACGAGCCAGTTCCTCCGCCACATCAATACGCAGGGAAAAAACAGCCGCCTCTTGCGCCACCCGTGCTGACAACTCTTCCCCCGAGATCAGGGCAAAACCGTCGGGGCTGGCTTGCAGCAAGGCATCGTGTAAACGACTGGCGATCTTGTTCTTTTGCTCGGTCAAAATGGACGGCAAGTGCTGTTCAACTTCGTCGACAATCGCACTCATATCCTCACGGATTTCCAGCATGGCCTGAGCCAGACGTTGGCCTTCTCGCTCTCTTGTGGCCTGAAAATCCTGCAAAGCAGCCTGAAAAGCCTCACTGATCATCGGCAACCATAACTCCGGGTCCATGCCCGAATTATTACCACTCTGATTGCTCAACAAGGTTTGCAGCTCCGGTGCCGGCAGATCGGGAATGCTGACGCGGGCAATCTGCAGCATCTGTGCCGTGCGCTCGACCGCTTCCAGATCCAGGGTGCGTTGCTGATCGCTTCCGCTGCGGGCGAAGTTGACCCGAAGCTCCAGCTTGCCGCGTTGTACGCCTTGTGCGGCCAGCTCACGCAGCAGATTCTCCGCAAAACGCAGCTCCTCGGGCAAACGCAGATTCAGGTCCAGAAAGCGATTGTTGACGCTACGCATCTCGATAGTGATGGTGCCTGCTTCGGACTCGGCCTTGGCACTGCCAAACGCGGTCATGCTACGGATCATGGGGGTCACTTTAAGAATGGAATAAAGCCACCGATTGTACTCTTACGCCCCGGCTTTGGCGGCTCCCCAAGCGTCTGCAAAGCTCTATACTTTAGGCTTTTGGCCGATGGCGGCCAATTTTGTCCTTACACTCCCATCCGTACCGCAAAGGCAGGGCCGGGAAGCAGGGTGGTGACCGTTTTTTACCGCCTGTCTGCCCCACGGAGCCTTCCCTCCCTGAGGTGTGGCCGTCCCAGATAGGGGCCTGGGTTTTGGGCGTAACCGCCGAATTGCTCCTGCATGACTAGCGCTCCTACCAAGAGGGCGGCAGTTCACCGGTGCAACACGGAGGCTCTTTTTTAAGGCAAGCTGTCATGCTACGAATCTTGCATACCGCCGATTGGCAAATCGGGCGCCAATACGCGCGCTTTGAGCTGGAGGACGCGGCTGCCCTGGCTGAGGCGCGTTTCAAGGCTATCGAGAAGCTGGCCGCGCTGGCCACCGAGCATCGCGTGAACCTGCTGATGGTGGCGGGTGATGTGTTCGACTCCCAGACCTTGAGTGATCGCAATCTGCGCCGCAGCTTCAATGCCATGGCCGGATTCAAAGGGCCGTGGCTTTTGCTGCCTGGTAATCATGATGCGGCTCTGAGCGAAAGTGTCTGGACACGGGCCCGGCGCCTGAACTGCATTCCCGATCATGTGCATGTGCTCGATGCGCCCGAGCTGTTTCTGTTGGACTCCCTCAAGGTCGCCGTCCTGCCGGCCCCCCTGACTCAGCGCCAGACCTACCAGGATTTGAGCGACTGGTTCGATCAGGCGGAAAGCCCGGCCGGTTACTGGCGCCTGGGTCTGGCGCACGGCAGTGTCAGCGGCGTGTTGGAACATCTGGACAGCCATAACCTGATTGACCAAAACCGCGTGCAACGCGCCAAGCTGGATTATCTGGCACTGGGCGACTGGCACGGCACGGTCAAAGTCAACGAGCGCTGTTACTACAGCGGTACGCCCGAGCCGGATCGCTTTCGGGATAATGACTCAGGCCAGGCCTTGCTGGTGGACATCAGCGAACCGGGCGCCACGCCCGTCGTTCAAGCCTTGCCGGTTGCGCAGCACCTGTGGCGCAGCATTCAATACCATCTGAATGACGACACGGATCTGGACCTGCTGGAGCGGGAGCTCAATGCGTTGGCCGATCAAAGCGTGGTGGAGCTGGAACTATCGGGCCAGTTGAGCCTGAGTGGTTTTGAGCGGCTGGAGAGTCTTCTGGGACAGTCCCAGGCCCGGTGCCGCGCCTGGGACTGCCAGCGCGAGGCCTTGCGGCTGGCGCCTTCCGAAGAAGACCTGGATGCCTTGCAAGCGGATGGCTATCTGCAGGCCGCATTGAACCAATTGCAGGCGCTGCGTCACGGCAGCCAGCAGCAGGCTGCCGAGGATGCCTTGCTGATTCTGGCCAGTCTGCTGCGCGACAAGGAAGGTGGTCATGCACATTAAGTCTTTACGTGTTGAACAATTCAAACGTTTTCGCCAGCCTGTATCACTGGACAAGCTGGAACCGGGCCTGAATATCATCAGCGCGCCGAACGAAGCGGGTAAAAGCACCTTGGCCGAAGCCCTGCGTACGGTGTTTTTCGAGCGTTATGGCACCGGTAGCCTGACAAAAATCCTGCCCTGGGGCGATTCATCGGCCGCGCCAGAAATCGAATTGGATTTCAGTCTGAACGGCCAGGAGATGCGCCTGAGCAAGCGTTTCCTGAAGCGCAAACGCTGCGATTTATACATAGGCAATCACCATCTGGATAATGATGAGGCCGAGCAGTACTTGGCCCAGCAAATGGGGTTTGAGTATGCCGCCAAAGGCAGTAGTCAGCCCCGTAACTGGGGTGTGCCGGGCCTTTTGTGGATTGAGCAAGGGCAAGGCCAGGACCTGCGTAGCTCGGTCGAGCACGCCAGCGGCACCCTGCAGCAGGCGTTGGGTAGCGAAATTGCCGATCTGACTAGTGCAGACGGGGATTATCTGATCGAACAGGCCCAGCAACAGCTGGACCAATATGTGACCCAGGCTCAAGGACAGCCTCGTGGCGTCTGGTTGGCAGCGCAGAAGGAAGCCAAGGAGCTGGAAGACCAGTTGCAGAGCCAGCAATCCGCCTTGCAGCAATATCAGCAATGGGTGGACGAACTGGCGCAGGCCCGCAAGCACATTGCCCACGCCGAAGCGAAGCGCCCTTGGGAACAACTGCGTGAGCAGGCCAAACAGGTACAGGTTCAGTTGCTTCAAGCCCGCCAATTGCAGGAGCGAGCCAAAGAGTTGCAACAAACCCTGACCATGCTGGCGGAGCGTGAAAAGCTCTATCAACAAGCCGGGGAACGCGACCAGGAGTGGGCCAGCCAACGTAGTCAGCGTGCTGAGCAGGTGAAATCCCTGCGTGCCAAACTGGAGCTGGAACAGAGCCTGCTCAGCAGCCTGAGCCAGCGCCTGCAGCAGGCGCGCAGCCATAAAGACGCCAGTCTGCAGGAGCAGGAACGCGCCCGTACCTGGCAACAATGGTTTCAAGATCAAGCCAGCTTTGACAGCACACAGCAGCAGCTGCAGCAGATGCAAGGGCAACTGGAGGAACTGGGTAAGCTGGAAGCCCAACTGGCGCAATGCGGTGCCGCCTTGGTCCAGCTGAAAATCGCCGACGAGGCCCTGGAGCAATTGCGTCAGCAGCACCAGCTCATTCAGCGCTTGCAACACCAGCTGGAGACGATTTCCACCGAAGTACAGATCGAACTGCAAGACGGAGCCAGTCTGGTGCTGGATGGCGAATCCATTCAAGGCCGACACCGCGCTCACCTGAGCGTCAGCACCCTGATTGAACTGCCCGGAATGGGCCAGCTACGCATCATTCCCGGTGGTCGAGACCTGGGTAAAGTGCAACAGCAGTTGGCGAAAACTCAGCAAGAATACGCACAGGCACTTGGACAGTTGGGCGGAAGAAGCCTGGAAGAACTGGAACGCCGCCGCGAGCAATATCGGGAACAAGAACAACAGGACCGACTGTTACGCAGTTCCATGAAAGCGCTGGCTCCGCAAGGAAAAGCACATTTGCAAGGTCTGGTTCAGGCAGCCCAACAGCGCCTCGCACCGCTGCGTCCACAAGGCGAAGCGATTGAGGCGTCGGAATTGAGCCGTATCGTCCAAGCTGCCACTTTGGCTGAGCAGCAGTACCGGGCGCTCGAAAGTGAGTGGCATGATGCCCGCGAGGCCGTTGCCCGCACTCAGGCCCGTCTGGAACAGGCCCAGGCCGAAGCCAATAGTCTGGAACAGCAATGGGCGGACCCGCAACGCCAGCGGGCGCAGCAGGAGCGCGAACAGCAGTGGGGACAGTTGCGCCTGCAACGCGATCAACTGCTGGCCGATCAGAAAGCCTTGGACGCTGAACTTGCCTCCCTGCCGTTGGCCGTGTTGGAACAAGACTTGCAGCGGCTGGAGCGCAGCGCCCAGCAGCAGGAGCAGAGCTACAACGAGGCCTGCCTGGCTGCCCAGCTTGTGCAAACCAAGCTGGAAACGCACGGCGCCCAAGGTCTGGAAGAACAAATCGATCAGACCGTGCTGCGACTGAACGACTGTCGGCGCCGCTGCACAGCGTACGAACGCCGCGTGCAAGCGCTACGGCTGTTGCTATCTGTACTGCGTGAACAGCGCAGCGCCTTGACCCAGCAACTGCACGAACCCTTGCAAAAGCACATCAACCACTATCTACGCCTGCTGCTGGGCAAAGCACGCGTCGAGCTGGACGAGCACCTGGCTCCACGCTGGCTGCAGCGCGACAGTGGGCAAGGCCTGGCCGACGATATTGATGGCCTGAGTTTTGGCGCACGCGAGCAAATCGGCCTGATTGCTCGTCTGGCCTATGCGGATTTGCTGCAGCAGGCAGGCCGTCCTACCTTGCTGATTCTGGATGACGTGCTGGTCCACAGTGACAACGATCGCCTCGAAGCCATGAAACGCATCATTCACGATGCGGCACAGCGCCATCAGATCCTGCTTTTCACCTGCCAGGCCGACAAGTGGATGGACATGGGAGTGGCGCTACGGCCCGTGCCGCAAGGCGTACAATAGATGTTTTCAATTTTGTACGGAGCCTAGCCTTGTCTGAAAACGCTACGATTGCACGCCCCTCGGGTCGATCTGCCACACAATGCCGTCCTGTCGAACTGGTGACTGGTTTCACTCGTCACGCCGAAGGTTCGGTGCTGATCCGCTTGGGCGAGACCCATGTTCTGTGCAATGCCAGCGTGCTCGACAAAGTGCCTCCCTTTCTGAAAGGCAAGGAGCAGGGCTGGGTAACCGCGGAATACGGCATGCTGCCACGCTCCACCCACACCCGTTCCGACCGGGAGGCGGCCCGTGGCAAGCAAAATGGCCGCACCCAGGAAATTCAGCGCCTGATTGGCCGCAGCCTGCGCGCCGTTTTTGATCTGAAGGCCTTGGGCGAGCGCACCATCCATATTGACTGCGACGTTCTACAAGCCGACGGCGGAACCCGCTGCGCGAGCATCACCGGTGCCTGGGTTGCCGCCAGTCTGGCGGTACGCAACCTGCAAGAGCAGGGCAAACTGCAAGCCTCGCCCATTCTGGATCAATTGGCGGCCGTTTCGGTCGGTGTATTCGAATCCCACCCCGTGCTGGATCTGGACTATCTGGAAGACTCCGCCTGCGGCGTGGATATGAATATCGTCATGACAGGCAGCGGCAATCTGGTGGAAGTGCAGGGCACCGCTGAAGGCCAAACTTTTGCGCGCCCCACCTTGAACCGCTTGCTGGATCTGGCCGAGCAGGGCATTGCCGAGCTGATGCAAGCCCAGAAACAGGCCTTGCAGGGCTGATCACGATGAAACGGGTCTGTCCTGCTCCCTTCGCGACACCGCCAGACAGCGTGACAAACCGCTATTGGGACGCCGTCCCATGCAGCACACACTGCCTGGCACGGCGCTTTGTCCTTTTTACTGAACAGGGCGCTTTGCCGCCTGTTGCCACTTATGAACACTACATCCAAGCGTGTTGTCCTGGCCTCCAACAATGCCGGCAAGCTCAAGGAGTTTTCCGCCATCCTGGCCCAGGCCGGTATCAGCATGATTCCGCAAGGCCAATTGAACATTCCCGAAGCCGAGGAGCCCTTTGCCACTTTTATCGAGAATGCGCTGGCCAAGGCCCGTCATGCCAGCCAGTTAAGCGGTTTGCCCGCCTTGGCTGACGACTCTGGCCTGTGCGTGCGCGCCTTGGACGAAGCCCCCGGCGTGTACTCCGCCCGATTTGCCGCTCGCGAGCTAGGTGGTGAGAAGTCCGACTCTGCCAATAACGCCTTGCTGGTCCAGCGTCTGCAAGGACAAAGCGACCGCCGCGCCTGTTATGTGGCCGTTCTGGTGTATGTGCGCCATGCTCAGGACCCACGGCCCATCGTGATTGAAGGGGTCTGGGAAGGAGAGATTCAGGATCAGCCCGCCGGCGAGCACGGCTTTGGCTATGACCCGCACTTTTATCTTCCCGAACTTGGGCAAACCGCTGCACAGCTCGCGCCCGAGGTGAAAAACCAATATAGCCATCGGGCGCAGGCCATGCGAGCGTTGCTGCATCGTCTGGCGGCCGAGTAAAGACATGAGCGTTTTTTCTCCCGAAGTACGAATCCGGCCCGGCTCGGGGCCGGCGACTCTCTTGCCCAGCCTGCCTCCCTTATCGGTCTATGTGCATGTGCCCTGGTGTGTCCGCAAGTGCCCGTACTGTGACTTCAACTCACACGAAGCACCGGCGCAGTTGCCCGAAAACGAGTACCTGGACGCCTTGCAAGCCGACCTGGAGCAAACCTTGCCCCTGGTCTGGGGCCGACAGGTCATTTCCGTCTTTATCGGCGGCGGCACACCCAGTCTTTTATCGGCTCAGGCGCTAGACCGCATGTTGGCCATGCTGCGCGCTCATCTGAACCTGCTGCCCGATGCTGAAATTACACTGGAAGCCAATCCCGGCGCTTCGGAAGCCTCGCGTTTCATGGACTATGCGCACAGTGGCGTAAACCGTATCTCTCTGGGCATCCAAAGCTTTAACGATCAGGCCCTGAAAGCGCTCGGACGCATTCACGATAGTCAGCAAGCACGCCAGGCCATCGAGGCCGCCCTGAAAGCGGTAGACCGCGTGAACCTGGACGTGATGTACGCCTTGCCGGGGCAAACACCCGCCCAGTCCGAACACGACATCTTGCAAGCCATGTCTTACGAAACGGAGCATTTGTCGCTGTATCACTTGACGCTGGAACCCAATACCGTCTTTGCCAAATATCCGCCTGCCTTGCCTGATGACGATGACAGCGCGGCCATGCAGGACAGGCTGATCGAGTTGACGACCAGTCGCGGCTGGGAGCAGTATGAAATATCCGCCTACAGCAAGCGGGGTGGTCACAGCCGCCATAATCTGAATTACTGGGAGTTTGGCGACTACATCGGTATCGGTCCCGGTGCGCATGGCAAATTGTCCTTTCACGACCGTATTATTCGTACCGCCACGACCCGCAGCCCAGCCCAGTGGATGCAGACCGCCGTCAAACGGGATGGCAGCCACTATGCGCACAATGCGCGTGTGTCCCCTCAGGACCTGCCCTTTGAGTTCATGCTGAACGCGTTGCGTCTGAAAGCCGGGGTGCCGTCCCAATACTTTCAGGAGCGCACGGGCGTGCCACTGGCACAGATCCTGCCCACCATCAGGCGCAATATTGAAAAAGGTTTGCTGGCTGCCGATCCGCTGCGTATTCGAACTACGGATTTAGGCTGGCGCTTTCTAAATGACTTACAGGAAGCATTCCTTCCTGATGCAGGTTCCTGACATTTAATTGTTTATTTAAGACATTTTTTATTGTGCATCTGCACAATTGCTCTACAATTAATTTCTGGTAAGTCCTATGCCATAACTACTTTATCGAAATCGGCCTGTTTGGATCAATTCAGATCTGATCCCGGTAAACGTAATTAAGACCTGCCGTAGTGGGTTACACAATGATCCGCGCCACTCCTCCTCACTTTTTGTTAACGTCATTGACGCTGGAGTAACCATGTCCACCCCCGAAGATGTTCTGAAGATCATCGCCGAACGCGAAATCACGTTTGTCGATTTCCGCTTTACCGATACCCTGGGCCGTGAGCACCACTTGACCACCCCCGCACACGCGGTGGACGAGGATCGCTTTGAGTCCGGCGTCGCGTTTGACGGCTCTTCCTTGCCTGGTTGGAAAGGAATTGAAGCCTCGGACATGTTGCTCATCCCGGACGCCAAAACCGCGCGTATGGACCCGTTCCGTGAAGAGCCCACCCTGATTCTGACCTGCGATGTGGTCGAACCGTCCGACCTGAAAGGGTATGACCGCGATCCCCGTTCGCTGGCCAAGCGTGCCGAAGCCTACCTGCGCTCCAGCGGCCTGGGCGATACCGCGTACTTTGGTCCCGAGCCAGAATTCTTCGTGTTCGATGGGATTACCTGGAACGACGACATGTCGGGCAGCTTCGTGAAGATTCGCTCCGAAGAAGCCCCTTGGTCGCGCGGTCTGGAACTCAATGGCAACAACCTGGGTCATCGCCCAGGGGTCAAAGGCGGTTACGTTCCTGTGTCACCCACAGACTCTTTTGCCGATCTGCGCGCAGAAATGTGTTTGTTGATGGAGCAGCAGGGCGTTCCTGTTGAAATCCATCACCACGAAGTGGCGGCTCCCGGTCAGCTGGAAATCGGCACGCGTTTCTCGACCCTGGTCGAGCGCGCAGACTGGAATCAGATCATGAAGTACACCATCCATAACGTGGCTCACGTATATGGAAAAACGGCAACCTTCATGCCCAAGCCTGTCGTGGGCGACAACGGTTCGGGCATGCACGTTCACCAGTCCATCTGGAAAGATGGCCAGAACTTGTTTGCAGGTAATGAATACGCCGGGCTGTCCGAGTTTGCCTTGTTCTACATTGGCGGCATCATCAAGCACGCTCGCGCTCTGAACGCCATCACCAACCCCACGACCAACTCCTACAAGCGTCTGGTTCCGCACTTTGAAGCACCGGTCAAACTGGCGTATTCCGCCCGTAACCGTTCGGCCTCGATCCGCATTCCTTACGTCAGCAACCCCAAGGCTCGGCGTGTGGAAGCACGTTTCCCCGACCCAATGGCCAACCCTTATCTGGCTTTCTCGGCCTTGATGATGGCCGGTTTGGACGGTGTGCAAAACAAGATCCATCCTGGCGATCCTGCCGACAAGAACTTGTACGATCTGCCTCCCGAAGAAGATGCAAAGATCCCAACCGTGTGCGCTTCTCTGGAACAGGCCATCGAGTCTCTGGACAAGGATCGCGAGTTCCTGACCCGGGGCGGTGTGTTCAGCAACGAAATGCTGGATGCCTTCATCGAGCTGAAACAAGCCGAAATCACCCGTTTGCGCATGGTGCCGCATCCGGTCGAATTCGACATGTACTACAGCCTGTAAGATCGCGGGCGCTGGCTTGTGCCAGTGCGGTCAAAAAGAGCGGCCTTCGGCCGCTCTTTTTATGGACACGGCAAATGCAGAAACGGTGTCACTGAGCAATCCGCAGCCTCAGTAACCGCGCTGCTCAAGCCGCCCGGAGCGCCTGGGCTCTGGCAATTTATGCTTGCGACTCGTGCCCAGACCATGACCCTACGCAATCACGCAAACCCTATCGATATGGAAGTAAAGATGACCCTGGATTTTCAATGGAAACGACTGGATGATCTCTCCTCTCGGGAGATGTACGCCCTCATCCAGGTTCGCGAAGCCGTGTTTGTGGTGGAGCAGCAGTGCGCCTATCAGGAAGCAGACGGTCTGGATCTGACTGCCTGGCACTTGTCGGTGTTCAAGGATGGAGAGCTGGCGGCCTATGCCCGCGTTGTCGAGCCGGGACTGAAGTATGCCGAACCGTCCATTGGCCGCGTCCTGACTGTGGCCAAGTTTCGCAGTTTGAAGATCGGTTATGCCCTAGTGGCTGAGGCTATACGATTTACGCATGCTCAGTATCCTGGCGAGGATATTCGCATTGGCGCACAGGCTCATTTGCAGAAGTTCTACGGGTCTTTAGGGTTTGAACCCGTCGGTGAAATCTACGACGAAGATGGCATTGCTCATATTGACATGGTCAAGCCAGCGACTCCCGCCGATGGCAGTATGGATGCTCATCAAGACCACCCGGCTAGGCGTTTAGGTTTGTAGCAATCCAGCGTGCAACGCCCACAGACAGAAAAGGGCACCCTGTGCGGTCAGGGCCGCGGCGCGGGAGAACGCGACCCCAGTCACAGCTCCACGGGCTCCCCACGTAAAAAGGCCTGGGCACGCTGCGCCATAATGGCCTCCCGCCGGATGAAGTCCGCGACAAAGTCATTCACGGGATGATGATGCAGGCTGTAGGGCGTATCCCATTGGATAATCTTGCCCGCCTGCATCACGCCGATGCGGTCAGCAATCGCGAAGGCCTCTGCCTGATTATGCGTCACCAATATTGCCGTGATGCCGGCCTTTTTTAAAATCTCGCGCACCTCAAAGGCCAGCCGCTCACGGGTATCCACATCCAGATTGGAAAACGGCTCGTCAAGCAATAATAAGGAGGGCTTGGGAGCCAGCGCTCGCGCCAGAGCAACACGCTGTTGCTGACCACCGGACAATTCATGCGGATAGCGCTGTGCCAAGCGGGACAGATCCACCAACTCCAACATGTCGTGTACCCGCTCTTGTCGTTCGTTCCGGCCCCATTTGCGCATGCCAAACGCCACATTCTTCTCTACGGTCAGATGAGGGAAAAGCGCGTAATCCTGAAACATCATGCCGACATGCCGGTCTTCCGGTGGAACCTGTTGAGAAACAGCGGATAGCACACGGCCATTGAGCAAAATATGCCCGGCGCGCAAAGGCTCAAAGCCGGCGATCGCACGCAGAACCGTGGTCTTGCCACAGCCGGACGCGCCAAGCAAACAGCCAATTTCCCCTTGTGGCAGGTGCAAACTGAGTTGGTCGACGACCGGCCGAAATCCCTCGGACGTATCGTAGGACAGGGTAATAGCCTGTAAATCCAGAAAATCATTCATGATGCGCGTGGGCCAGAGGCCATCAATTGAGTACGAGCCAATAAAATAACGGGGATCAAACCGGCCAGCACAATGGCCAGAGCCGCCACCGCGCCTTCCTCATAGGTTCCCCGCGCCGCTTCCGCATACAACCAGGTTGCCAGGGTCTCGAAATTCATCGGACGCAGCAGCAAGGTAGCCGGAAGCTCCTTCATGGCATCCACAAAAATCAGCAGGGCAGCCGCACCCATGGCCGGGCGCAGCAAAGGCAAATGCACGCGCTTGAGCGTGCCGGCCGGCGTTTCACCCAATAGGCGGGAGGCCTGCTCCAAGGAAGCGGGAATACGAGCCAGGCCAGCCTCGATGCCGCCAATCGAGATCGCCAGAAAGCGCAAGGTATACGCGAGCACCAAGGCCAGAGTAGAGCCCATCAAGAGCAGTCCGCTTGACGAAATGCCCAACCAGGACAGGAGCTGGTTGTAAAAAGAATCGAACATCACCAGGGGAGTCAACAGACCAATCGCCAACACCGTCCCGGGAATGGCGTAGCCCAGACTGCTGACACCGGCCAGAAAACGGGCTAGACGAGGCTTGCGTCCCGAACGGACGGCGCGGGCAGCCCAGGCAACCACGAGACCACAGAACAGAGTCGCAAGCGTAGCCAGGGCAGCGATATACAGGGTGTTCCAGGCACTGTTGAGCAGTTGCGCCGAGATGCCGCCGGTTTGCGTCACATGTTTGATTGTCTCGTTAAGCAGATACAGGGAAGGAGCCACAAACCCTACCAGCACGGGGGCCGCACCCAAGGCAATCGCGATGCAGGCCGCCGAGCCTTTCAACCGAGTGGGTCGAATAGGCTCGGAGCGTTGATTACTGGAATACGCCTGGCGACGACGGCCATAACGCTCAATGCTGATCAAGGCCGCCACCAGACAGAGCATGGAAACAGCGATTTGAGCGGCACCTGCCAGATCAGAACGGGTCACCCAGGTGGTGTAGATCGATACCGTCAAGGTCTGCACACCCAGAAACTCGGAAGCGCCGATATCATTCAAGGTTTCCAGCAAGGCCAGACTGACGCCCACAGCAATCGCG
Source organism: Alcaligenes sp. HNGD-HTN06 (assembly GCF_049932565.1). NCBI lineage: Bacteria > Pseudomonadati > Pseudomonadota > Betaproteobacteria > Burkholderiales > Alcaligenaceae > Alcaligenes > Alcaligenes sp. HNGD-HTN06. The sequence continues at coordinate 1,780,101 of NZ_CP187782.1, forward strand.
GGGCGGGCCATCGGCAGCACAACCCGGAAAAAGACACTGCGTCCGGACTCCCCCATAATGCGTGCCGCTTCGAGCAGACTGGCCGACTGAGTGGCAAACATGGCTCGTGTACTCAGGTAAACATAAGGATAGAGCACCGAGCCCAGCAGAAAAATGGCCCCGCCCAGGGAGCGCAGGTCCGGCAGACGAAATTCACGCGGGCTGCTGTAACCCAGCACATAGCGTATGGCCGATTGAATCGGCCCGATCGGATGCAGCAAATCCAGATAAGCAAAGGCCACGATATAGGTCGGGACCGCCAAAGGCAGCAGCAACGCCCATTGCAGAACCCGCCTACCTGGAAACTCGTAGGCGGTAATCAGCCAGGCAGCGCCCACCCCTAAACAGCTGACCACCACTCCCACCCCCAGGAGCAGCAATAAGGTATTGCTCATGGCGTGGGGCAACACGAACTGGAACAGGTGCGACCAGTGCTCGGTCGAGCCGCCTAAGGCGTGGGTCAGCAGGGTAATCACAGGCGCAGCCACAATCAGGGCAATCACAGCAGCGGCCAGGGACCAAAGAGGCAGACGACGAAAAAAGGGCATTATGAAAGGCTAGGTGTTACAGGCGCTTCAATGCGCGACGACCGCCGCTCTGATTTCTCAAAGCTGGCGGTCGTAGAAAAAGAGTAGGGCGATTTTAGTTGTCGAAGCCAACTTTATCCACCAACTCGCTGGCTTGCTTGCGATGCTTGGCGATTTCAGTCAGCGGCAAGGGATCGACCTTCAAGGGCCCAAAGCTGGCCACGACCGGGTCCAGTTCAACACCGGCGCGCACGGGGTATTCGTAATTGGCCTTGGCATACAGGCTCTGCGCTTTCTCGGAAACCAGGTATTCCAGCAATTTGACGGCATTGTCCTTGTTGGGAGCATGCTTGGCCACCGCCGCACCGGAAATGTTCACGTGCGTGCCGCCACTTTTGGTGTCCGCGAAGGTGGGACGCACCACATTAATGGCTTCACCCCATTTGTAGGCGTCGCTACCTGGCTCGGCATTTTTCATGCGGCCCACGTAGTAGGCATTGGCGATACCGATATCACAAATCCCGCCCAGAATGTCGCGGGCAACGTCACGGTCCCCTCCGGCGGCTTTGCGACCCAGATTGTCCTTGACGCCACGCAACCATTTTTCCGTTGCTTCGGCCCCATCATGAGCAATCATGGCGGCGACCAAGGCCGTGTTGTAAGGGTGTTGGCCCGAACGGATGCACACTTTGCCTTTCCACTTGGGGTCGGCGAAATCTTCGTAGTGAATGCTTTTCACATCCACGTCCTTGGCAACATAAGCGACGCGATCACGCAAGGACAGGGAATACCATTGTTTGTCCGCGCCGCGCAGATTGGCGGGAATGGCACTGTCCAGGGCTGCGGATTCCACCGGCTGGGTAATACCCGCTTCGACCAGATCCAGCAGATTGCCAATGTCTACCGTCATCAGAATGTCGGCAGGGGATTTGTCACCTTCTGTCTTGACACGCTCGATCAGGCCATCTTTCACAAACACGGTATTGACCTTCACACCCGTGTCTTTGCTAAAGGTTTCCAACAGAGGAGTAATCAGTCCGGGTTCGCGGGTGGTGTAGAGATTGACTTCGCCAGAAGCAAAAGCCGCCATCGACACAGTACCCATCGCGGACAGAAGCAGGGCTTGGGTCAGGGCACGACTACGAAGAGTAAAGCGCATCATCAACACTCCAGAAACAGGCGCAGTTAGCTTAAAGCCGGAAAATGTGAATGATTATCAAACGTATGCAGGAAGTAGGCAAGAATTATTTGGGCAGTCAGTACGCAAAACAGTCAAATCTGCGGTTCAGCAGCCCGCCCGGAGAGCGACAATTCCTCGTCTGAAAACTTAATGGTTTGTCCTGATTGCGATCAAATCGCATTGATGTTCGAGCATGGATTTACCTGCTGAACTCGGTACAATGGGCAGATATTTGCTTACTGATCCGGGCTTTGTGGCCCCTTTACACGATAACTACCATGGCAGCTTTCAATACCGAACAAGTGCTTAGCGTCCACCACTGGAACGACACCTTGTTCTCCTTTACCACTACCCGCGACGCCGCCCTGCGATTTCATAACGGGCACTTTGTCATGATCGGTCTGGAAGTCGATGGCAAGCCGCTGATGCGTGCTTACAGTATCGCCAGCGCCAATTACGAAGAGAACCTGGAGTTTCTCAGTATCAAGGTGCCGGACGGCCCATTAACCTCGCGCCTGCAGCACCTGAAAGAAGGCGACACCATTTTGGTCAGCCGCAAGCCTGTGGGCACGCTGGTCATCGACGACCTGCGGGCCGGGCGCAATCTGTTCCTGTTTGGCACGGGCACCGGTCTGGCTCCTTTCATGAGCATCATCAAAGATCCGGACACGTATGAGCGCTTTGAGAAAGTGATCCTGGTACACGGTGTTCGCTATGTGAGCGAATTGGCCTACTCGGATTTCATCCAGCACGAGCTGCCCCAAAACGAGTACTTTGGCGAGATGGTGCGCGAAAAGCTGCTGTATTACCCCACGGTTACGCGCGAGGCGTTCCGCAATACGGGCCGCATCACGGAACTGATCGAAACCGGCAAGCTGTGCCAGGATTTGGGCATTGCCCCGTTGGACCCTGCTCAGGATCGCGCCATGCTGTGCGGCAGCCCCGCCATGTTGGCCGACATCAGCGCCATGCTCGATGAGCGCGGCTTTGAAGTATCGCCTGGTGTTGGACAACCCGGCGACTACGTGATTGAACGCGCCTTCGTGGAAAAATAATCACGCCAAGATCTGTTAATTTTAGCTATAGGCGCTTAAACTCTGATAGTACAACACTCATCAGAGGTTTCTTATGACTAAGCAAGTTGTCTTCACCGACGCCGCTCCGGCTGCCGTAGGCCCTTATTCTCAGGCCATCATTGCATCGGGCGGCAAGACCGTGTTTCTGTCTGGTCAAATCGGTTTGGAGCCGGCCACCGGCGAACTGGTATCTGAAAATTTTGAAGGTCAGGTACGTCAGGCATTCGCCAATCTGGAAGCCGTGGTCAAAGAAGCTGGCGCCAGCCTGACCGACATCGTCAAACTGACGCTGTTTCTGACAGACCTGTCCCGCTTTGCCAGCGCCAATGCCATCATGGCCGAACTGATTCCGCAGCCTTTCCCCGCACGCTCGACCATCGGTGTGGCCAGCCTGCCCAAAGGCGCTCAGTTCGAGGTCGAGGCAATCCTCAATTTCTAAAGACGTATTGCCATGACCGCAGGTCGACCTGCGCCTCAGGCCAAACGGACTGCGCCTCGTAAAGCGCTCAGTCTGGACCAGAAATTTGAAAAGCTCGGTCTGCGAGAGCCTGCCGACTTCGTGGTCCATCTGCCTTTGCGCTACGAGGACGAAACCCAGGTCGAGCCTATTGCCCATCTTTACCCTGGCAAGATGGCGCAGATCGAAGGACGTATTCTCAGCACAGATGTCCAGGCTCGGCCTCGGGCGCAGCTACATGCCCGTATTGCCGATGAAAGTGGCGAGCTGGCCTTGCGCTGGCTGCATTTCTATCCCAGCCAGCTCAAACAACTGCAAAGCGATTTGCCCTTGCGGGTGCGTGGCGAGGTGCGCCAGGGCTTTCATGGCCTGGAAATGGTGCATCCCAAAGTCACCAAAGCCGGCCAACCCCTGGCGCGCGCACTAACGCCCGTTTATCCCACCACGGACGGCTTAAGTCAGACCCAACTGCGCAAAGCCATTGCCGATGCGCTCAATACCGCGGACCTGCGCGACACGCTTCCCGAGCAAGTCCGTGCCGAATATGGCCTGATGCCGTTTAACGAGGCCATCCGGCTCTTGCATTACCCGCCGCCAGAGCTCAGCTACGACGAATTGTTCGAGCAGGGCCATCCCGCCTGGAGCCGCATCAAGTTTGATGAGCTGTTGGCTCAGCAGCTCTCCTTGGCGCAAGCTCGCGCGGCCCGTCAGGCTCAACGCGCCAAGCCGATGCGTGAAGCCAAGAGCGATTTGCTCCAATCCCTGCTGGCCTCCTTGCCGTTTAGCCTGACGGCAGCTCAGCAGCGCTGCGTTAAAGAGATCAGTGCGGACCTGAAGCGCTCCTATCCCATGCACCGGCTTTTACAAGGCGACGTGGGTAGCGGAAAAACCATTGTCTCGGCTATTGCTGCGGTGCAGGCCATTGCCAGCGGTTTCCAGGTAGCCCTGATGGCACCCACAGAGATCCTGGCCGAGCAGCACTATCTGAAAATGCGTACGTGGCTGGAACCGCTGGGCGTGGAACTAGCCTGGTTAAGCGGCAGTTTGGGCGTGAAGGCCAAACGCCTTGCGTATGAGGCCATTCGTTCTGGGCAAGCGCGTCTGGCAATCGGCACCCAGGCCCTGATTCAGGACAATGTTCAGTTTCATAAGCTGGGGCTGGTGATCCTGGACGAGCAGCACCGCTTTGGAGTGGGCCAGCGTCTGGAGCTGAACCGCAAGGGCGATGCACAGGACAACAAAGGCCAAGCCTATTTGCCCCACCAACTCAATATGAGTGCGACCCCTATCCCGCGCACGCTGGCCATGGCGTTTTTTGCGGATCTGGATGTGTCCGCGATTGACGAGTTGCCGCCCGGGCGCAGTCCCATCATCACAAAACTGGCGGCGGACAATCGTCGTGATGAGATCATGGCCCGCGTGCGAGCCGAAGTTGCTCAGGGACGACAAGCTTATTGGGTTTGTCCCCTGGTCGAGGAAAGCGAGGCCCTGCAGTTACAAACCGCTGTCGACACCCATGCGGCACTGGAACAAGCCCTGGCCCCTTTGCGGGTCGGCCTGATTCATGGCCGTTTGTCCTCGGCAGAAAAAGCGGAGGTCATGGAAGCCTTTCGCAGCGGAAATCTGGACGTGCTGGTCGCCACGACCGTCATCGAAGTGGGGGTGGATGTCCCTAACGCTTCTTTGATGATTATTGAGCATGCCGAGCGTTTCGGTCTGGCTCAACTGCACCAGCTGCGCGGTCGGGTAGGGCGCGGGCAGATCCAGTCCGTTTGTGTACTGCTGTACCAGGCACCGCTCTCGGCAGTGGCCCGCTTGCGCTTACGGGCCATGTATGAAACCACGGATGGCTTTGAGATCGCCCGCCGCGACCTGGAACAACGCGGCCCTGGCGAGTTTATGGGCATGCGCCAGTCCGGACAGGCCGGCCTGCGTTTTGCCAGTTTGCAGTCTGATGAGGACCTGATCGAACAGGCCCAACACTTGGCCAGCTCCTTTCGACGTGATTATCCAGACCACGCTCACCAGCATTTGCAGCGCTGGATGAAGGGACGGGAAGAGTTACTGCGTAGTTGACCATGAGCCTGCCTACAAGCTTCACCGTTTACGGCGTGCTAAGCCAGGCAGGATGGATATGGCGCCATAGGCGCCCCTGTATTGTGGTGAAGATGCTCAGCCTGTCCGGCCAGCGCTCTTTACCCAAGGTCTTAATGCTGTTTTGCACAAGGAATTGTCATGACATTGACCGAGCTGAAGTACATCGTTGCCGTGGCACGCGAACGCCATTTTGGGCGTGCCGCCGAAGCCTGCTTTGTGAGCCAGCCCACCTTATCGGTGGCCATCAAGAAGCTGGAAGACGAATTAGGCGTGGTCATCTTCGAGCGTGGCGGGCCCGAAGTGGCGATTACCCCGATCGGGCTGCGTATTGTTACCCAGGCACAGAAGGTCCTGGAAGAGGGGGCCAATTTGCGCGAAATTGCCCGACAGGGCCATGACCCCCTGGCCGGTCCATTGCGCGTGGGCATTATCTACACCGTAGCGCCGTATCTGCTGCCAAAGCTGGTTCCCAAGCAGATCGAACTGACTCCGCAAATGCCGCTGTTATTGCAGGAAAATTTTACGGTGCGCCTGCTGGAGCTGCTGCGTCAAGGTGAGATTGATTGTGCAATTGTGGCCCTGCCTTTGCCCGAGACAGGTCTGGTCATCCGCGAGCTGTATGACGAACCCTTTGTGGTGGCTATGCCGCATGATCATGCCTGGGCCAAGCGTAAGGAAATCGACCCCGAGCAACTGAAAGACCAAACCATGTTGCTGCTGGGCGCCGGCCACTGCTTTCGCGACCAGGTGCTGGATGTCTGCCCCGAGCTATCCCGTTTTTCGGCCTCCAGTGAAGGGATACAGCGCACCTTTGAAGGATCGTCGCTGGAAACCATCCGACATATGGTCGCCACCGGCATCGGTTTGACGGTCCTGCCTGCCAGTTCACTGACGGCCCCCGGACAGGCTAACGAACTGCTGGCCTACGTTCCCTTCAAAAAACCCATTCCAGATCGGCGCATTGCCTTGGTCTGGCGCAAAAGTTTTCCACGTCTCTCGGCCATTGATGCGCTGACCCGTGGGATCATGGAAAGCGGGTTAGCTGGTGTGAACTACTTAAAAGTCGAATACAACAGCAATTTCCCGTATCCTGAACTAGCGTAAGCCGCGCAGCCACTGCGTGTTATTCTGCTTCAGTATTTATTTAGCCCTCTGTTTAACAGGAGTCCACTATGGCAAAAGCCGTGAAAGCAGTGAGTAAAACCGCCAAGGTCAACAAGGCCGAAGAAGCCCCGAACACTGATACCAAGGTCGCAGTTGCAGCCGATGCAAAGGCTGAAGCAAAACCGGCCCCCGCCAAGAAAGTGACTGCTAAAAAGGCCGTCGCCAAAAAGCCTGCTACAGCGGCGGCCAAACCCGCCGCCGCCCGTAAACCGGCGGCTGCAAAACCGGCCGCCACCAAACCTGCTGCCCCCGCGACGTCCACCAGCAGCGCGCTGAAGATTGATATCGGCATTTCCACGGCAGATCGTGCTGCGGTGGTCAATGAGCTGTCCAAGGTGCTGGCCGACTCTTATACCGTCTACCTGATGACACACAACTTCCACTGGAACGTCACTGGCCCCATGTTCAAGACTCTGCACGAGCTGTTCATGACCCAGTACACGGAACTGTGGCAGGCTCTGGACGACATCGCTGAGCGTATCCGCGCGTTGGGTCATTACGCGCCAGGCACCTACGCCGAATTCCAGAAGCTCTCCTCGATTACGCAGCCCACTTCCGTGCCGGATGCCACCACCATGATCGAATTGCTGGTCAAGGGTAACGAAGCGCTGGCTCGTACCGCCCGTACGGCTTTTGATCGCGCCGACTCTGCCGACGACCAGCCCACGGCTGATTTGTTGACCCAGCGTCTGGACGTGCACGAGAAAAACGCCTGGATGCTGCGCAGTTTGCTGCAGTAATTCGTTCGTTGTCGCTGTCCAAGCGCAAGAAAAAGGGCCGCCGCAAGGTGGCCCTTCTTTTTTCCACTATAGAAAACCCTGAATTGGGTCGCAAGGCAGGCATAAAGCCTCGTTATCGGTGTATGCTTTCCTGCATATTCACGGAGGTGTTTTCTATGAAAATTCGTTTCACTCCTGTTGCAGCGGCCATGAGCCTGGCAACGGGTCTGCTCTTGTCCGGTGCTGCTCACGCTGACAATATCCGTATCGCGCTGGCGGGCCCTTTTACAGGCTCGGTCACCCAATACGGCGATATGGTCAAACAAGGTGTCGACACAGCCATCGAACAGATCAATGCCAGCGGTGGCGTTCTGGGCAAACAGCTCGAACTGGTCACTGTTGACGACGCCTGCGAACCCAAGCAAGGGCCTGTCGCCGCTAACCGTATCGTGAATGACAAGATCCATTATGTTGTCGGCCACGTGTGTTCGGGTGCGACCATCGCGGCCACGGACATTTACAACAACGAAGGCGTATTGATGGTCACCCCATCGGCTACGGCTCCTGCGGTCACCGATGGCAAAGGCTATGAAATGATCCTGCGCACCATCGGTCGCGATGATCAGCAAGGTCCGGCTGCTGCCAAGTTCATTCTGGAACAGATCAAACCCACCAAAGTAGCGGTGCTGCACGACAAGCAGTCCTACGGTCAGGGTATTGCCGCCTCGGTCCGCTCTGAACTGCAAAAAGCCGGTACGGACGTGGTCCTGTTCGAAGGGATCAATGCGGGCGACAGTGATTACTCGGCTGTAATCACCAAACTGAAATCCACGGGTGTGGACTTCGTGTACTTTGGCGGCTATCACCCCGAAATGGGGCTGTTGCTGCGTCAGGCAGCTGAGCAAGGCGTGAAAGTTCATTTCATGGGCCCAGAAGGGGTAGGCAACCCCGATATCAACGCCATTGCCGGCAAGGCCGTGGAAGGTATGCTGCTGACCTTGCCTGCGGACTTCTCGCAAGATCCCGACAACCAGGCCATCGTACAAGCCTTCAAGGACAAGAAGCGCGATCCTAGCGGTGCGTTCCAGTTGTCCGCCTATGCTGCCACCTTGGCTATTGCCGAAGGCATCAAGGGCGCTGGCGCTGACGACCCCGTCAAGGTGGCAGAGTACCTGCATGCCAACAGTGTGAAAACACCTATCGGTCTTATCAGCTGGAACAAGCAGGGCGACCTGAACGACTTCAAATTTGATGTGTTCAGCTGGCACGCAGACGGTAGCAAATCGGTCTACGGCAAGTAATCTCTGATACTTGTGTGCAAAAAAAAACCGACCTTCGGGTCGGTTTTTTTTATTAGGGTTTTGCGCTCAAGCCCATTCAGGCATCAATACGCAACCCCGTCTCGCGATCGAACCAGTGCAAAGGGTGGGGGGGCATGTGACCAATCTGGATGGCCTCCCCAATTTGAATCGGATACTCGCGCGTTTGTTCAATCGGACAGCGCACAATAATGCGGTAGTCGCCACAACCCAGATGCAAGAGCTGCTCGGAGCCCAGAACTTCGACCATTTCAACTTGCGTCGTCACACCCGGCACATGCAGCCTGATGTGTTCAGGGCGAATGCCCAAAAACACCTTGCGGCCTCGGACGGAGGCAGGCACCATCTCAGGGCCAAACTGCACAGACTGGCCATTGTCCTGCAGAATCTGACCTTGCTCGCTCACTTGCACCGGTAACAGGTTCATGGGCGGCGAGCCAATAAACGTGGCCACAAACACCGAGGCCGGTTTTTCAAACACCTCGACCGGAGTGCCGATCTGCTCGGGCATGCCCTGGTTCATCACAATCATGCGCTCAGCCAAGGTCATGGCCTCAATCTGATCGTGCGTCACATACAGACTGGTGGTTTTCAGGCGACGATGCAGTTTCTGAATTTCCAGGCGCATCTGGACTCGCAGCTTGGCATCCAGGTTTGACAACGGCTCATCAAACAGAAACACCTTGGGCTCACGCACAATCGCACGACCCATCGCCACCCGTTGGCGCTGACCACCGGATAGCTGGCCGGGACGCCGCTCAAGCAGCGCACCCAACTCCAGAATGGCCGCCGCCGCATTGACCCGTTGCTTGATCTCGTCCTTGGAGAATTTCCGGATCTTCAGACCATAGGCCATATTGTCAAAGACCGACATATGAGGGTAGAGGGCGTAGTTCTGAAACACCATGGCGATGTCGCGTTCAGCCGGTTCCAGATCATTGACTACTTTACCGTCAATCAGAACCTGGCCCGCCGTAACGGATTCCAGGCCTGCCACCATACGCATCAAGGTCGATTTCCCGCAGCCGGAAGGGCCCACAATGACCACGAACTCGCCATCGTTCACGTCCACATCAATGCCGTGAATAACGACCGTCCCGTTCGGGTAGGTTTTCTTGACGCCTTCAAATCGTAAGCTAGCCATTCAATAAAGCCTGTAGAGAATTACTTTTCAGAGTCGATAAGACCTTTGACGAACCATTTTTGCATCAGCATCACCACCAGTGCGGGCGGGATCATCGCCAAAAGGGCCGTTGCCATCACCACATTCCATTCAGTCACGCTGTCACCACCGGAAATCATGCGCCGGATACCGACCACAATCGGGTACATATCCTCTTTGGTGGTGATAATCAACGGCCACAGATACTGGTTCCAGCCGTAAATGAACTGAATCACAAACAAAGCGGCAATGCTGGTTTTGGATAGAGGCAGCAACACATCCTTGAAAAACCGCATCGGGCCAGCCCCATCAATACGCGCTGCCTCGATCAACTCATCCGGCACGGTCAGAAAGAACTGGCGAAACAGGAAGGTGGCCGTTGCCGAGGCGATCAGAGGCAAAATAAGGCCTCCGTAGCTATCGAGCAATTGCAAATCGGCCACCACCTTGTAAGTGGGCATGATTCGCACTTCCACAGGCAGCATCAGGGTGATGAAAATCATCCAGAAAAACAGCATGCGAAAGGGGAAGCGGAAATACACCACGGCAAATGCCGAGAGCATGGAAATAATGATCTTGCCAACCGCAATGCCCAGCGCCATCACCATGCTGACCAGCAGCATGCGACCCACGGGCGGAGAATTGGTCGCCGTGCCTTGCAAGGCGGTCAGGTAGTTCTCCACCATGTGCGAGCCCGGCCAGAGCGACATGGGCGCACGGGCCACTTCGGCACTGGTCTGGGTCGAGGCCACAAAGGTGATGTACAGGGGCAGGGCGATCACGATCACACCCAGGATCAGGATAAGATGCGTGAAAAAATCGAGAAGAGGGCGTCGTTCAACCATGACTGTGTTCCTTGCTGCGCATTAGCTGTACGTCACTTTGCGATCGATGTAGCGGAACTGAATCACGGTCAGTGCCACCACAATCGCCATCAGCACCACGGACTGAGCCGCCGAGGAGCCAATATCCAGGCCTCGAAAGCCGGTGTTATAGACTCGGTAGACCAGGATCGACGTTGCTTCACCTGGGCCGCCTTGGCTGACGACATCAATGATGGCGAACGTATCAAAGAAGGCATAAATAATATTGACGACCAACAGGAAAAAGGTCGTGGGCGCCAGCAGGGGAAACACAATGCCCCAAAAACGGCGCATTGGCCCGGCACCGTCCATGGCGGCTGCTTCAATCAGAGAGCGAGGGATTGCTTGCAGACCCGCTAGAAAGAACAAAAAATTGTAAGAGATCTGTTTCCACACCGAGGCAATCACCACCAACAACATGGCATCATTACCATTCAAACGCGGGTTCCACTCAAAGCCCTGCTCCAGCAGAAAAACCGCCACAATCCCCACGGACGGCGAAAACAGAAATAGCCATAACACACCGGCCACGGCGGTTGCCACGGCATAAGGCCAGATCAGCAGGCTGCGATACAGCAGGGCGCCACGCACCACACGATTTGCCATTACCGCCAACAGCAACGCCACCACCAGGCCCAGAACGGACACGGCAAGGGAAAACACGGCGGTCGTCTTGAACGAGGCCCTGTATTCCGTACTGCTGAACAGCTCGGTAAAGTTGGCCAGGCCGACAAACTGCGAGGACAGACCAAACGGATCTTCCAAATGAAAAGCCTGCCACAGCGCTTGCCCGGCAGGCAGGAAAAAAAAGATCACAGTAATGGCCAGCTGCGGAGCAAGTAGCAGGTAGGGAAGTGTCTTATGACGAAAGACGACACGTTTTTCCATAGGTTCGCGCGCAAGGGGAAAGGAGCGCCACCATCAGGGTGGACAGATTTCAGGTGAAACGAAAAGCGTATGAGCAGCCAGGACGGCCTGCTGACGGTTTAGTAGGGCCAGGGGCCGGAAGGAACGTCGTCAGGCGCTGCGCTCATACGCTCGATTGTAAACCACCCGCACAAGGCGGGCCCGGCTTACTTCACGCTCTTTTCAAAGCGCTCCAGCAGTTCATTGCCACGGTTTTGCATGGCTTTCAAACCTTCTTCAGGCGTGACTTTACCTGCAAAAATCTGTTCCATCACACCGTCCTCGATATCGCGAATCTGGGGCAAATAACCCAGTCGGATACCGCGGGAGTTATCGGTCGTGCTGGCATCGAGCTGTTTGACCGCCACATCCGCACCTACGTTTTTAGCGTAGAAATCGGACTCCTTGGTCTTTTCAAAGCCGGCCTTGGTCACAGGGACATAACCGGTGTTCTGGTGCCAGGCAGCAGCCTGCTCAGGGCTGGAGATGAACTGGAAGAATTCGGTAACGCCTTTGTAGACATCATCCGACTTTTTGGCAAATACCCAGAGGGAGGCGCCACCAATAATGGAGTTCTGAGGGGCGCCTTGCACATCGCTGTAATAGGGCAGGCTGCTGGTACCAAACTCAAACTCGCCGGTTTTGATGATGTTGGCGCGGTTGCCGCTGGAGCCGGTAAACATGCCGCACTTGCCGCTGGTAAACAGGGCGTTGGCCGTATCACCCCGACCGCCGTACGAGAAGGAGCCGTCCTTGGACATATCCGCCAGGAAGGTCATGTGCTTGAGAAACAGCGGATTGTCCAGCTGCAGGCGGGCACCGGGGCCACCAAAGCCGTTGTTTTCACTGGCATACGGAATGTTGTGCCAGGCCGCAAAGTTTTCCAGCAAAATCCACGATGGCCAGGACGAGGTATAGCCACACTCCTGACCGGACTCACGCAGTTTTTTGGCGGTGGCATGCAGTTCCTGCCAGGTCTTGGGTGGGTTTTCGGGGTCCAGGCCAGCCTTTTTGAACGCATCCTTGTTGTAGTAGAGCACGGGAGTGGAGCTGTTGAACGGCATGGAGATCAGCTTGCCCTCGTTCGAGGAGTAGTAGCCGGCCACAGCTCCCAGAAAATCAGCGGGGTTGATCGGTTTGCCCACTTTTTCGGACATCTCCTGAACGGGCTGAATAGCGCCTTTGGCTGCCATCATGGTGGCTGTGCCCACTTCAAAGACTTGCAGGATATCGGGTGCATTTCCCGCCCGGAAAGCGGCCACGCCAGCATTCATGGACTCGCCATAATTGCCTTTATACGAAGCCTTAACCTGGTAGTCCGACTGAGATGCGTTAAAGTCTTTGACTAATGCATTAACCCGTTCGCCCAAGGCTCCTTCCATTGAGTGCCAGAACTGAATTTCCGTGGCCGCTTGCGCAGTGCCAATCGAAGCAATCAGACCGGCCAGAGACAGAGCAAATAGTTTTGTTCGCATCAGGTTTTCTCCTGTATAAAAGGTGCCGCTAAGGTGTAGCAGGTTTTAAAACTCAAGCTTATGACTTGTTTATGACGCTCTCGTGAATGTATCCATGGGTTCGTCATATAAGCAATGACTAATTACCCTCAAACGCTAAGAAAACGTGTCAGAGGACAGATTTTAAATGGGAGCGATGATGAATCCACACGATACCTCTTTTAAGCTGGCGTTTATCGGCGCAGGCAATATGGCTAGCGCGCTGGCCGCTGGTTTGATCGGGAAACGCTGCGGCGGCTCGGACGTTTTGGCAATCGATATCTACCCGCCCGCCCTGGAGTCCTGGGCCCAGCAAGGCGTACACATCGCCCATGAGCCCGGTCCGGCCCTGTCCAGGCAACGTATCTGGGTTTTCGCCGTCAAGCCCCAGGTCATGAAAGAGACCGTGCTGGCCTGCAAACCCTATCTGCAGGACGATACCTTGGTGATCAGTGTCGCTGCCGGTATCCCCGCCACCGCGCTGGCCCAGTGGCTGGGTGAGCCTGGCAAGCCGTACCAGCGTGTTATCCGCTGCATGCCCAATACGCCGGCCTTTATTGGCTGTGGCATTACCGGTCTGATGGCTCTGGAACAGGTGGATGACAGCGACAAATCCATTGCTCAGCAATTGTTGAAGTCCGTTGGCGAGGTGGTTTGGGTTGAGGACGATGCAGCCATTGATGCCGTCACCGCCGTTTCGGGCAGTGGCCCAGCTTACGTCTTTTTGTTCATCGAAGCCTTGATCAAAGCCGGAATTGAGCAGGGCTTGTCGCCCGAACAGGCCCGCCAGCTCTCACTGGCGACCTTGCATGGAGCCACCCAGCTGGCAACCCTGTCTCCCGAAGCGCCCTCCGTCTTGCGCGAGCGGGTCACCTCCAAGGGCGGTACCACGGCTGCAGCTTTGGCTGTTTTTAACGAAGGGGGTTTTACGCCACTGGTACAACAAGCGGTCAAGGCTGCCAAACTGCGGGCCGGTGAACTGGCTAAAGAGTTTTCCTGATACCTGCTTGATTTTCTTTACCCCAAGCGGAATTAATCGGGCGCCCTGAACAGGCAAAACAAAAAGCATCCTCCGGGATGCTTTTTGTCTTTTAGCCATAAGGCCTTGAACAGGCGAGGTATTTTCAGGAAACAGGTTTTTAACAAAGCAGGCTTATTCGGAAAACACCGTTGCGCGGCGCTAGGGCTTATACGAAGTGACAACGTTTAGGCGGCTACCCCAAAATGGGTTCCCCTGGTGCAGAACAACGATTATCCAGGCACCAGAAAAAGCACTTTCTAAAAAGCAATGCCGGTAGACCCCGGCCTCGGGAGACAGCTGCTATGACCTTTACTCGACGCTTTACCCCCGCTCTGACCGCCCTGGCCACGGTAATGGCCATGGGTACCGCCTACGCGGCGGACACCATCAAAATCGGTATTCCTCAACCCATGACCGGCCCATCGACTCAATACGGGGACCAGATCCAGGCCGGTGCCTTGACCGCGATTGACGCGATCAATGCAGCAGGGGGGGTCAAGGGCAAAAAGCTGGAGGCCGTTCTGATTGACGATGCCTGTGAACCCAAGCAGGCCGTACCGGCTGCCAACCGCGTGGTCAACTCCGGCGCCAAGTTCGCCGTCGCCCATGCGTGCTCGGGCACGACCGTACCAGCTGTCAACATCTACGAACAGGAAGGGATTGTGGCGATTACTCCCGGCGCCACCTCGCCGCTGGTGACCGACACCATCAAACCTCATTACTTTTTCCGCACCATCGGGCGCGATGACCAGCAAGGCCCTTTTGCGGCCGACTACATTGCTGATGTGCTCAAGCCCAAGAGCATTGCCGTGCTGCATGACAAGCAAACCTACGGCTCGGGCGTGGCCACGCAAGTGCGTGACGCACTCAAGAAAAAGAACATGAACATCGTCATGTACGAAGGCATCAACGTCGGTGACAGCGATTATTCAGCCGTGATCACCAAGCTCAAGGGCGTCAATCCAGACCTGATTTATTTTGGCGGCTATCACGCCGAACTGGGTCTGTTACTGCGTCAGGCTCGTGAGCAGGGCATGACAAACACCTTCATGGGACCGGAAGGCGTTGCCAACCGTGACCTGGTCGCCATTGCCGGCCCGGCAGTGGAAGGATTGCTGGTGACCTTGCCAACTGATTTCACCAAGATGCCGGCCAACAAAGAGGTGATGGAGAACTTCAGCAAATACAAGCGCAACCCTAACGGGGCCTTCACGTTCCCGGCCTATGCGGCCGTACAAATTATTGCCGATACGATCAACGCCGTCGGCGAGGATTCGGCCAAGGGCGCGGACTACATGCACGCAAATGCGTTCAATACCGCCATTGGCGAGGTAGAATACGACGCCAAGGGTGATTTGAAGCACTTCGAATTTGCCGTTTTCAAGTGGGATAAAGATGGCAACTTTGATCTAGTTGAGAAATAAGACTGGATGATGTGCCCCCGCTCTTTATGAAGAACGGGGGCATTGCTTTTGGATGCCCACAAAGCCTCAGAACAAAACGACGGACTCAACGGAAAAAAACAAGCATGTCTGATTTACTCCCTCAGATCGTGCAACAGCTGTTCAATGGATTATCCTTGGGCGCTATTTATGCACTGATCGCCATCGGCTACACAATGGTCTATGGCATTATCGGAATGATTAACTTTGCCCACGGCGAGATCTATATGATCGGCGCCTATGTCGGGCTGGTGACCCTGACTGCGATTGGCGTAGGCTCGGGTCTGCCCATCTGGCTGATCATTCTTATCATGTTGCTGGTTGCCATCCTGGTAACCGCCGTTTACGGCTATGCGATTGAAAAAGTCGCCTATGCGCCGTTGCGTGGCAGCCCCCGGCTGGTTCCGCTGATCTCGGCCATTGGTATGTCCATTTTTCTGCAGAACTGGGTGGCCCTGGGTCAGGGCGCGCGCGACATGGCCGTACCAACGCTGCTGTCGGGTTCCTTCCAGTTCAGCCTGGGCTCGGACGGCTTTACCGTTACAGCGCCATACTCGCGTGTCATGATTATCGTCGTGACCGTGGTGCTGATGATCATGCTCAGCCTCTACATCAAGTATTCGCGACTGGGGAGGGCTTCGCGCGCGTGTTCCCAAGACTTGCGCATGGCCAATCTGCTTGGTATTGATACCAACAAAATCATTTCCTTTACCTTCATCATCGGTGCCATGCTGGCCGCCGTGGGCGGCGTGCTGATTGCCACCGCGATTGGCAAACTGAACCCCTTTATTGGCTTTATCGCCGGCATCAAAGCCTTTACCGCCGCCGTGCTGGGCGGGATTGGCAGCATCCCTGGCGCCATGCTGGGTGGTGTCTTGCTGGGTTTGGCAGAAACCTTTGCGGCTGCCTTTATTTCGTCGCAGTACAAGGACATCGTGGCCTTTTTGCTGTTGGTCTTTATCCTGCTGTTCCGCCCCACGGGCCTGCTGGGTAAACCCGAGGTGGAGAAAGTCTGATGATGAACCGCTTTAGCAATGCATTTATCGCCGCTGTTCTGGCAGGCATCATTGTGGCTCCCGTCTTTGGGCTGCAAATTGTGCGCTCCGGAATGACTACCCATCTGGAGAGCGATTGGCAGATCGTCCTGATTGGCATGGCCCTGGTATTTGTGGTTCAGCTGATCCGGCCCAACGTCAATCGCACCAAAGTGCGAGAAAGCCGTTGGACACTGCCGACGCTAAGCATGCAGCACAAAAAGATTCTGCTGTATATCGTGATTGCCTGCGCCGTGGTCTGGCCCTTTTTTGGCGGTCGAGCCCAAGTGGACATTGCCACCCTGGTGCTGATCTACATCATGCTCGGTCTGGGCTTGAACATTGTGGTGGGCTTTGCCGGCCTGCTGGACCTGGGTTTTGTGGGTTTCTACGCGGTGGGTGCCTACACCTACGCCTTGCTCTATCACTACGCAGGCTGGGGCTTCTGGGAAGCACTGCCGCTGGCTGGTGGCATGGCGGCCCTGTTTGGCTTTCTGCTGGGTTTCCCCGTGCTGCGCTTGCGTGGCGACTATCTGGCCATCGTCACTCTGGGTTTTGGCGAAATCATCCGCCTCTTGCTCATCAATATGTATGACCTGACCGGCGGCCCTGACGGGATTTCCGGCATACCCAAACCAACCGTATTCGGTTTCCCCATGGCGCGTCGTGCGCCAGAAGGGCAGACCACGTTCCACGACTTGATGGGCTGGACCTTCAGCAACCAGGACGTGGTGGTGTATCTGTACTTGATGGCCCTGGCTTTGGCCCTGATTACCTTGCTGGTCTCCAGCCGCGTGGTGCGTATGCCCATTGGCCGTGCCTGGGAAGCCTTGCGCGAGGACGAGATTGCCTGCCGTTCGCTGGGGCTGAACCCGACCACCATCAAGCTGTCTGCCTTTACCATGGGCGCCATGTTTGCCGGCTTTGGCGGGGCATTCTTCGCTGCCCGTCAGGGTCTGGTCAATCCAGAGTCTTTCACCTTTATTGAATCCGCCCTGATCCTGGCCATTGTGGTGCTGGGTGGCATGGGTTCACAAATCGGCGTCATCCTGGCGGCCATTGTGCTGACCGTGGTCCCTGAGCTGGCCCGAGAGTTTGCGGAGTATCGGATGTTGATTTTTGGTCTGGTCATGGTGGCCATGATGGTATGGCGTCCGCAGGGCTTGTTGCCTGTGCAGCGTCCTCATGTGGAGTTGCGCACATGAGTCCATTACTGCAAGTATCAGACCTGTCCATGCGTTTTGGCGGCTTGCTGGCGGTGGATTCCGTCAGCTTTGATGTGGCCAAAGACGAGGTATTTGCCATCATCGGGCCCAACGGGGCAGGCAAGACTACGGTGTTTAACTGCGTAGGCGGTTTTTACAATCCCACCTCCGGCTCGGTCACTCTGGAAGGTCAGCCCATTCACGGCCTGCCCAGCCACAAAGTGGCTCAGAAAGGGCTGGTGCGCACTTTCCAGAACGTGCGTCTGTTCAAGAAGCTGACCGTGCTGGAGAACCTACTCGTTGCCCAGCACAGCCAGCTCAAGGCCGGGTTCCTGTCGGGGCTGCTGAATCTGTCACGATACAAACAGTCCGAGAAGCAGGCCAAAGAACGTGCCGTGCAATGGCTGGATTTCATGGGGCTGACTGACCTGGCCAATCGCGAGGCCGGCAACCTGGCCTACGGTCACCAGCGCCGCCTGGAAATCGCGCGTTGCATGATTACCCAGCCGCGCCTGTTGATGCTGGACGAACCGGCTGCCGGCCTGAACCCCCAGGAAAAACGTGACCTGCAGGCTCTGATCGACCAATTGCGTCGCGAATTTGGCGTGGCCGTCTTGCTGATCGAGCACGATATGAGCCTGGTTATGGGCGTATCGGACCGGATTCTGGTGATGGAGTATGGCAAACCCATTGCCACCGGCCTACCTGAAGAAGTGCGCAATGATCCGCGCGTCATCAAAGCCTATCTGGGGGAAGAATAAGTGCTCAAGCTGGACTCCGTATCTACCCATTACGGCGCGATTCAGGCGCTGGACCAAGTCAGCGTGGACGTCAATCAGGGCGAGATCGTCACCCTGATTGGCGCGAACGGCGCAGGCAAAACCACCTTGCTCATGACGGTATGCGGTTCGCCCCGAGCCAGCTCGGGCAGCATCAGCTTCATGGGAGAGGACATCACGCACGCTGACACGCACCGCATCATGCGCAAAGGCATCGCCATTTCCCCGGAAGGCCGCCGCGTCTTTCCGGACCTGACCGTGTCGGAAAACCTGAAGATGGGCGGTTTCTTTCTGAACCGCAGCGAGATCGAAGAAGGGGAAGAGCATGTCTACAAACTGTTTCCCCGTCTCAAAGAGCGCGCCTCCCAGCGTGCCGGGACCATGTCCGGTGGTGAACAGCAAATGCTGGCTATTGGTCGTGCCCTGATGAGCAAACCCTCTTTGCTCTTGCTGGATGAACCGACGCTGGGGCTGGCTCCGCTGATCATCGCGCAGATCTTTGACATCATCCGCACCATTCGTGATGAAGGCGTGACGGTGTTCCTGGTCGAGCAGAACGCCAACAAGGCCCTGCAAGTCGCAGACCGTGGCTATGTGCTGGAAACCGGGAAGGTGGTGATGCAGGATACCGGGGCCAATCTGTTGGCCAATCCGGATATTCGCAAGGCGTACTTGGGCGCGTAAACAGCCAGCCCTCATAGCCTCAGCGCCGTACCGCACCGCGCATTTGAAGTATCGCTTTAATTGACGGGCTGTAAAAAAAACCTGAATCTCAGCTTGAGCTGGATTCAGGTTTTTTATTCGGAGAGTCAGCAGGGACAAGGATGGCGGCACCAACGCTAAAAGCCGTCGACATTCCTGCCCACAGTGTCAGGGGAGTAAAGCACGGCCGTATCCCCTGAACGCCTGAATCGCTAGCTGCTATACAACTTAATCCTTCAACAAGCCTTCACCACGCAGCGCCGCCTTCACACCTTCGTTCTGCTCCATGCGAGCAAAGAAAGCGTTCAGGTTCTTCATGCCTGACAGGTCCAGCTTCATCAGACCCGCCCAGCGCAGCACCACGTACAGATAAGCATCAGCCACAGACAAGGAACCCGACAGGGTTTCTTTGCCTTCCAGGTGCTTGTCGATCACACCAAGCTGCTTGGTCAGCAGGACAGCCGTCTTGGCTTTGATTTCGGCCTGTGTCGATTCCTGATCTGCATAGCGATGCGTACCAAACATGACACCTACGTTGCGGTGGATTTCGGCATTCAGGAACGCCAACCAGCGGCGGGCCTCAAAGCGTTGTTCGATGGTGTTGCCCAGCAGATTGGCCTGAGGAAATTTTTCGTTCAGGTACTCCAGAATAGCGATGCTTTGCGTCAGGACCAAATCACCATCGACCAGAACCGGCACGGCCCCGTTAGGGTTCAGCTTCAAGAATGCCTCTTGCTGCAGCTCGTCGCGGCTGACGCGCTGAGCTTCAAACGGTGTGCCGATCCACTCCAGTGCGATGCGGGTCACCAAAGGACAAGCGCCTGTCATGTAATACAGTTTCATACGTTCTCTTTCCAAAAGTGCGGTAAACAAATGGCGCGAGCTCATCGCGCCACTCCAAAACTATCGAGCTTGAAGGTGGCGGGCCAGGAAGCGCTCCATGCGTTCGTAAAACTCGAACTTGTTCTCGTCATTGTGAAAGCCGTGGCCTTCGTTGTCCTTGACCATATACTCCACATCCACGCCGCGAGCCTTCAAGGCCTCTACCATTTGATCACTTTCTGCCTTGTTCACCCGTGGGTCGTGGGCGCCCTGGGCAATAAATAACGGGGTGCGGATCCTGTCGGCATGCAAAACAGGCGAATTGGCTTCCAGCAGCTCCTTGTCTTTGACGGGATCACCCACCATCGCATGCATCTTCACCAGCATCGGTTTCCAGTAGGGCGGAATGGTGTTCATGAAGGTCAGAAGATTGGACACGCCTACATAGTCCACTGCCGCTGCGTACAAGTCAGGGGTTTTGACAATACCGGCCAAGGTCGCGTAACCACCGTAGCTGGCACCGTAAATAGCAATGCGTTTGGGGTCAGCAATCTTTTGATCGATCAGCCACTGAACGCCATCGCTAATGTCGTCCTGCATGCTCAACCCCCATTGTTTGAAGCCCGCTTCCCAGAACTTGCGACCATAACCGGTCGAACTACGGAAGTTGATCTGCAAAACAGCGTAGCCACGGTTGGCCAGGAACTGGACTTCGGGGTTAAAGCCCCAATAGTCCCGCGTCCAAGGCCCCCCGTGCGGATTGATGACCACCGGCAGGTCGCGGCTGGGCACACCCAAAGGCAGGCTCAAGTAGCCATGAATCTTCATGCCATCGCGGGCCGTAAATTCGATGGGCCGCATCACCGCCATATCACTTTCCGGCAAAGCACTATTGATGACGGCCAGCTTGTGCAGGCTGTTGCTGTCCACATCGTACAAATAGCGCGAGCCAGGGTTGCGGTCGCTGTAGCTGGCCACAATCATTTTCTTCTCGTCGCGTGTCATGGACTGCACGCTGATTTCATAGCCCGGCAATTGACGGGCGATCGCGGCGTGAATTTTCTCGCTTTGCTCATCAAAGAAATGCTGACCGGGCTTGTCGGTATAGTAATCCACCGACGTCAGCACCTGACGCAGGCGTGAATACCCGGCCCCCATCAGGTCATAATCGGGCAGCTCATAAACATTCTCTTCCACGTCGGGTCTGGCAGGGTCAATCAAGACCAATGCCAAGGTGTCACGCCCACGATTGCTCAGGGCATAAAAGCGCTGGTTATCGGCGTGAAAAAAGAGGGGGCTGACTTCGGTGCGGAAATCTGTTTGCAAAATGCTGCGGAAGGGCTCGGATTCGCTGTCACGATAACGCAGTTCGGAATCCACACCGGAAATGGCCATGGCCAGGCGTACGCGGCCCTGATGGTCCGTGCTCCAGCCCAGCACATCTCCCGGATTCTCGGCCGCCAGCGTGCTTTCACCGGTCAGCACGTTGACCTTGTAGACATCAAAGACTTCCGGGTTGCGACCATTGTGCGAGACCAGAATATGGTCCGGATCATCGGGCAAATCATCTTGCACGCCCGCTCGCACCCCTTTCAAAGGCGTCAAGTCCGTGATCTTGCCCGTATTCACATTGACGGCCAGAACGTGATAGTTCTCGTCGCCATTGACATCCTTGGCGTAAATTACGGTCTCGTCGCCTTTCCAGAAGTACTCGGCAATATCGCGTTGATGCTCGGCGGTCACGCGACGAGGCTCGCCGACCGGTTCACTGCCTTCCAGCTCTTGCACAAAAATATTCTGACGAGCGGGTTGTCCGTCGATCTTGACCGGCTCCATAAAGCCGATCATGCGCCCTTGATCAGAAATCCGGAAACCGCTGCGTTTGGGGTTCTGAAAAAAATCCCGAATGTCGTACAGGGGAGGAGTGACGCTGGCGACGTTCTCCGGTACCAGGGCATGCGCGCCCAAAGAAAGCAAGAGGGACAAGAGCATAAGCACGAACCTATAAAACAGGGTTATGGAAGGAGACCAGGGACAAGCCTGCATCAATCCCATTACTATATCGGATGATGATCCCAAGCAAAGGCAAGAACCCGCTGATAATAGGGCCGCAACGTACCGCTACCGCTCAGGACAAGGACAGGCATGACTTCTTTGACTCGTATCGTTTTTCTGGATAGGGAAACACTGTCTGACAGCGTCAAGCTGCCGCAGGTTCCCTTTAAGCATGAACTGCAAGTGTACGGACGTACGGCTCCCGATCAAGTGGCCGAACGTATTGCTGATGCCGACATTGTCATCAGCAATAAAGTGGCGCTGCGACGCGAGCATATGCAGGCCGCGCCCCACTTGAAAATGATCGCACTGGCCGCCACGGGTAGCGACAACATTGACCTTGATGCCGCCCACGAACGTCAGATTGTGGTCAGCAATATCCGCGACTATGCCGTACGCAGTGTCCCAGAACACGTTTTTGCACTGATCTTTGCCTTGCGTCGTAATATCTGCGCCTACCGCCAGTCCGTCAAGGAAGGACGCTGGCAAGAAGCCCAGCAGTTTTGTTATTTCGACTATCCCATCCGCGATCTGGCCGGCTCCACCCTGGGTGTGATTGGCTCAGGCTCTTTGGGTCAGGCCGTCGCCACCATGGGCCGAGCATTGGGGATGAAAGTCATCTTTGCGCAGCGCCGTGGTCAGACCATCGTTAGCAATGCCGATGACCGCTTGCCCTTTGAGCAAGTGCTAGAACAAGCCGACATTCTCTCGTTGCATTGCCCCTTGACCGCTGACACGCAGAACATGCTGGGTATGGCCGAATTCGAACGCATGGCCCCCCGCCGTCCCTTGCTGATCAATACTGCCCGTGGCGGGCTGATTGACAATCAGGCGCTGGAACACGCCTTGCGACAAGGCTGGCTGGGAGGCGCAGGGATTGATGTTTGCACGCCCGAGCCGCCACCCGCTGACCATACCCTGATGCGCTTGTTAGACTTACCCAATTACATTTTGACCCCGCACATAGGCTGGGCCAGTCAGGAAGCCATGCAGGCTTTGGCAAACCAGCTGATCGACAACATTGCGGCTTTCCATCGTGGCCAAGCACGCCATACGCTGTAAATAATGATTGATTTACGCTCCTATCAAGCCAATTTTTCCCTGGCCGGTCGCTGCGCTCTGGTTACCGGCTCGTCCGCCGGCCTGGGCCTGGACATCGCCCGTGCCTACGCCGCTCACGGCGCCCATGTGATTCTGCATGGCCGTCACGCCAGCAAGCTCCTGCCGATTGCCGAGGAATTGAAAACCGCCGGTGCCCAGGTCGATACCTGGGAACAGGATCTGGCCGATCTGGACGCCTTGCCTGACTCTTACCAGGCCCTATGTCAGCGCGTCGGCACGCCCGATATTCTGGTGAACAATGTCGGCGTGCGATTGCGCAGCAGCTTGCAGGAGGCGGCCTGGGACGATATTGAGCATTTGCTGCAGGTAGACCTGCTGGCGACGCTGAAACTATCAAAGTACGCCGCCCAGGCCATGCTGCAAGCCCAAGCCCGACAAGGTCGTATTGTTACCTTGACCTCCATCGCTGGCCCCCTGGCTCGACCAGGCGACGCCATTTACCCCGTTGCCAAGCAGGGACTGGCAGGGATGGTGCGAGCGCTGGCGGTAGAATTTGGCGGGCAGGGCATTACCAGCAACGGCATCGCCCCCGGCACCTTTGCCACCGAGAGCAATGCGGCTCTGGCCCAGGACCCGGTCAAAGGCCCGCTGGTAGTTGGCCGCAACCCCCTGGGGCGGTGGGCCAGGCCGGATGAAATCCGCGCTGCCGCTGTGTTTCTGGCCTCACCGGCTGCCTCCTATGTCAATGGCCATATTGTGGTTGTAGACGGCGGATTTTCCATTACTTTCTGAGTTTCTCCGATCATGCCGCTACCTCGTCCCATCCGCATCGCGATCAATGGCTATGGCCGCATCGGCCGTTGCCTGCTGCGTGCCATTTACGAATCTCCACGACGCCAGGAATTTGAAGTCGTCGTCATCAACGAGCCAGCTACGATTGCCACCATGGCCTACCTGACCCGTTTTGACTCGACCCACGGCGTCTTTCCGGCGCCGGTAGAGCACAATGAGCACGAGCTGATTGTGGCCGGCACCGCCATACGAGTGCTGCACGAAACCGACCCCAAAGCGATTGATTGGGCCGCCCTGGAGCTGGATATGCTGATCGAATGCAGTGGCGCTTTTGGCAGCCGTGCGGGGCTGCAGCAGTTTCTGGATGCTGGATGCCCGCGTGTGCTGCTCTCCAATCCGGGCAACAGCGCTCATGACGTCGATTTCACCGCTGTGCTGGGCATTAACCATGAGCAGTTGCAGGGCGATGAGCGTATTGTCTCCAACGCTTCATGCACCACCAATGCCATCATTCCGGTCTTGGCCGAGCTGGATAAAACGTTCGGCATTCGTCACGCTTTTTTAAGTACGCTGCATTCGGTGATGAACGATCAGCCCATGATTGATGGCTACCACAGCAGCGATCTGGCCCGTACCCGCTCGGCTCTGCAGTCCATGATTCCGGTCTCTACGGGCCTGGCAACTGGGGTGGAGCGTCTCTTGCCACAGCTCAAGGGCAAGGTACAGGCCAAGTCCATTCGCGTGCCAATTCTGAACGTGTCTGCGATTGATCTGATGGTCAACCTGGAGCGCGACACCAGTCGGGACGAAATCAACCGCTTGTTTCAGCAGGCGGCGCAACGCTTACCGGGTATTTTGGACTACTCCGATCAGGCCCATGCTTCGATCGACTTCAATCACAACCCGCACTCTGGTGTGGTGGACGGTTCGCAAACCCGAACCAATGGGGACGGGCTGGTCAATATGCTGGTCTGGTTTGACAACGAATGGGGATTCTCCAACCGCATGGTCGATATTGCCTGTGTGTGGGCTGCGCGCTTTTTGCGCCAGCCGTGAACACCCCTTTTTCACACTAAGCTGTCATCCTAATTTTTTCAGGAGCCATGATGAGTACGACACGTATTGAACAGGATTCCATGGGGACCATTGAGGTTCCGGCCGAACACTATTGGGGCGCGCAGACACAGCGCTCCATCCAGAACTTTCCGATTGGCCGTGACCGCTTCCAGTGGGGTCGCAGCATGATCGAGTCGCTGGGCATCCTGAAGAAATCGACAGCGCTGGCCAATCAGGAGCTGGGCGAGCTTCCCGAGGATCTGGCCCGCCTGATCGTGCAGGCGGCCGATGAAGTCATCGCAGGCAAATGGGACTCTGAGTTCCCGCTGGTGGTGTTCCAGACCGGCTCGGGCACCCAAAGCAATATGAACGTCAACGAGGTCATCTCCAACCGCGCCATTGAGCTGGCCGGTGGCGAGAAGGGCAGCAAAAAACCCGTCCACCCCAATGACCACGTGAACCGCGGCCAATCTTCCAACGATACCTTCCCCACGGCCATGTACATCGCTGTGGGTCTGGAATGTCAGCGCCGTTTGCGCAAAGACGTGGGCCAGTTGCGCGACACGCTGGCGGCCAAGGCCAGGCAGTTTAATACTATTGTAAAAACCGGCCGCACCCACTTGCAGGATGCCACACCCATTACGCTCGGCCAGGAAATTGGGGCATGGGTTGCGCAGATCGATTTTGGCCTGCAAACGGTGGATAAGGCCCTGGACGGTATTTACCAGCTGGCTATTGGTGGAACCGCCGTGGGAACTGGCCTGAACGCTCATCCCCAGTTTGGCGAACGCACCGCAGCCCATATTGCCAGAATCACCGGTCTGCCATTCCAGGCTGCCGAAAACAAGTTTTTTGCTCTGTCGGCCCACGACGCGCTGGTGAACCTGTCGGCGTCCCTGCGCACCCTGGCCGGCGCCTTGATGAAAATGGCCAATGACGTGCGCTGGCTGGCCAGTGGCCCTCGTTGCGGAATTGGCGAGCTGCAAATCCCCGAGAACGAGCCCGGCTCCTCCATCATGCCCGGCAAGGTCAACCCCACTCAGTGCGAAGCACTGACCATGGTGGCCGTTCAGGTCTACGGTAACGACGCGGCTGTGGGTTTTGCGGGCAGTCAGGGCAACTTCCAATTGAACGTCTACAAGCCGGTGATGGTTCACAATGTGCTGGAAAGCATTGCTCTGATCAGCGATGCATGCCTGGCCTTTGACGAGCATTGCGCTCAGGGTCTGGAGCCGGTCATGGAGAAAATCCAGCACAATCTGGATCAGAATCTGATGCTCGTGACGGCCTTGAACCGCCATATCGGCTACGACAAAGCCGCTGCGATTGCAAAAACGGCCCACAAAGAAGGGCTGACACTGCGCGAATCCGCCCTGAAATCGGGCTACCTGACCCAGGAGCAGTACGACCAGTGGATTGTGCCGCTGGACATGACCCACCCAGGCTAAGCACCTGCCTGGCTTGGGCTTGAGCATATTCGTCCCCGTCAGGGGACGAATATGTAACAAAGCGGTTTTTGTCCCTATGAAAGACTAGGGGAGTGTTGATCCCACCTGTCTGCCTTTCACTGCCTTATGCGTATAACGAAGAATTTCAGCTTGTCTTTGGCAATAGTCGCCACCACACTGGGACTGCTAGCAGCCCTGGCCCCCCTAGCGGGCCGCGCACAATCTGACCCCGTTCCGGCAATCGAAGGGCCAGCGGTCTCGGTAGAGACAGTGGTCAGCGGACTGGAACACCCCTGGGGCATGGCTTTTTTGCCAAATGACGCAGGCATTCTGATTACGGAGCGTCCCGGTACACTGCGCGTCTGGACCAAGGAGAACGGCCTGTCCGCCCCTATCAGCGGCGTGCCTAAAGTCCACGCCCAAGGGCAGGGGGGGCTGCTGGATGTCGCCCTGGCACCAGATTTTTTTCGTAGCCGTCGTGTTTATCTGGCGTACGCCGAGCGTCGCGACAAACAGCACTCAGCCACCACCGTGGGTTTTGGGGTCCTGTCTTCCGACCTGACACGGCTGGACGCCTTTCGTCCCATATTCCGTCAAGAGCCCGCCCTGTCGACCGGGCAACACTACGGTGTGCGCATGGCTTTCGATCCGGGTGGTCGGGACTTGTATATCGCTTTGGGTGAGAACAATCAGCCTCCCACCGCCCAGCAACTGGATCACTTGCAGGGCAAGGTTATTCGCATCCGCCCTGATGGCATGGTGCCAAGGGACAATCCTTTTCGTAGTCAGCGCGGCGCCAGAGGGGAAATCTGGAGTTATGGACACCGCAACCCCCAAGGCCTGGCCTGGAACCCCTGGACGAATGAATTGTGGGTGGCCGAACATGGTCCACAAGGCGGGGATGAACTAAACGTCATTCAGGCCGGGGCAAATTATGGCTGGCCCTTGCGTACCGAAGGCCTGGGCTACGACGGAAAGCCTGTTCCAAACGCCAGCGCGACCCCACTTGAAGGCTTTACCGAACCGTTGCACTATTGGTCTGTTTCACCGGCCATCAGCGGCATGGCTTTTTATGACAGGCAAGAGGTCCCGGGCTGGCAATACAGTCTGTTTGTGGGGGCCCTGAAAGAGCAGGCGCTGATTCGCCTGCAGTTTGACGAGGAAGACGGCTACCTTGTCGGTGAAGAACGACTGCTTGAAGATCTGCAGCAGCGCATCCGGGATGTTCGGATCGGACCAGACGGTGCAGTCTACGTGCTGACCGATGACCAGAACGGCCAGCTCCTGCGGATTCAAGCCAAGCCGTGAACCAGGCACGACACGGTTCCGCTGATCCCTGCCCGGAGCTCAGTAAAGGGGCCGCCCTGTTGGCGACAGAGGCACGCCGCATATTGTCGATGGCCTACATCCGTTCAAAAAACGCCAGCCCAGGCGGCGCCCAATAGAAAGGCCGTCTCAAGGACGGCCTTCACAAAGCAAACGCTCAGTTCAACTTATTTGATCAAGGTCACCGGCACTTTCACCAGGCTCAACACCTTGGTCGTGACCGAACCCAATACCAGGCCGGGCAGGGCGCTCAAGCCACGGGTACCCATGACGATATGGTCAATATTGTTATTGTCCACATACTCTTTGATGGTCTGGGCGGCGTTGCCGGCAATAATACTTTCCTTAACATTCAAGGGCGAATTGGCGAGCACGGCACGAGCGGGCAGCAAGGCATTGCTTCCTTCATCCTGGTAGTAGGCTTGCAACACGTCTTCCGAAAAAAATCGTTTGACGTTGCCAGAAACGATAGGGGTAGGAACGGCCAGCACGTGCAAAGTGGCTTCCGGCTTGCCCGTTAGTATGTCAACCGCTGTTTTCAGAGCGCGCGTGGAAGCATCAGATCCATCGACAGGAACGAGAACATTAAGCATGAAGACCTCTTGTGGTGTGTGAACTGTTTAAATATGAAGCAATAACTTCTACTAGGACATTACAGAATAAGCGGACTGGCTCGCTTGATTCGCATCAAGCGCAACCGCTATTTGTAAAAGACGGTTCTATCATAACCGTATGATCACCCTATGAATGCCACCCTGTGCGTCTTATGCACGGAAAAAAAGCGTAGAGGCATCATGCCCCCTTCCTTTCCAACTTCGTTTTACTCAGGAGAACCTCTTATGGCCTTCAAGCAGTGGCTGGTCTGTACGGCTTTACTAAGTACCGCGTTCAACGCCTCGGCGGCTGATGCTGGTTTGGAGGCAGTCAAAGACATACTGACAAGAAACGCCTGTCTGTCCTGTCATACCGTCGAGCGAAAGGTGGTGGGACCGGCCTACCGGGATATTGCAGCCAAGCGTAAAGACGATCCGGCCAACGCTGAAATACTTGTCCAACATATACGGCAAGGCAGCAAAGGGGTGTACGGCCCCTTGCCCATGCCGGCCAACCCGGTCATCTCGGATAAGGACATCCAAGCCGTGGTCGACTGGATCATGGCGGGTGCCCCCCAATAGCAGGAATCAAGGCCACTGCGCCCAGATACGGCCGTCTGTGAAGGGCCGTATGTTTTAGGCTGCGTGGCCCGGCTGATCGCTATGTCAGAGTCAGGACTGATGCCCCTGTTGCTTCATCTTCTCGGCATAGTGAGCCGGCTGAAAACGCCAGGCCATTACCGCCACCAACAAAGCCATGGCTGCATGCAGTATCCAACCGGCCTGAAAGCCATTGCTCAACTCGCGCAGCTGCACGCTGATCATAGGAAACAGAGCGGCGATCGGGAAACCCCCACCTTGCATTAACGCGCTTAAGGTACCGGCACGGGCAGCGTCGGGAAAATGATCCAGAGCCACCAGCAGCAGCAGGGAAAAGCAGCCCCCTAAACCAATACCGATCACAATCGCCCAGGTATACGGTGCCAGATCAGGAACAAAGGCAAAAGCCAGAAAGCCGGCCACCTGGCAAGCCAGCGCCAGCCATACCCACCGGCGCCGATCCTTGTTCCTGGCGGCCAGCGTAGGCAGGCCAAAGGCGGCAAAGGCCTGTGCAACCGAGAGCA
Organism: Alcaligenes sp. HNGD-HTN06; assembly: GCF_049932565.1. Classification (NCBI taxonomy): domain Bacteria; kingdom Pseudomonadati; phylum Pseudomonadota; class Betaproteobacteria; order Burkholderiales; family Alcaligenaceae; genus Alcaligenes; species Alcaligenes sp. HNGD-HTN06. The sequence continues at coordinate 1,809,564 of NZ_CP187782.1, forward strand.
CCGCCACCAAGCTACCGCTGCTCTCTGCCGTCCAGCCCCGATCTTGATAAAAGGTGGCCAGCCAGGTCACCAAGGAGGCATAGCCGCCATTAATCAGACCAAAGCACACGATCAGCGTCCAGGTGCGGGGTCGGGCCAGCAAGGACAAGGAGGGGGGAGACAGCTGCGCGCCAGGAGCCTGCCGGGGCACGACTTTCCAGGCAATCCACAAAGCGACACTGATGGGCAGGGCCCAAAAGGCCAGGGCAATACGCCAGCTATCGGTCAGGGAACTTACCCAAGGGGTAATCTGCGCGCCCAGCGCACCGCCACCCATCAGGGTCGCTGAATACACCCCCGTTACCTGCGCAATATGACGCGGGAACTGCTCCTTGATCAGACCGGGCATCCCCGCCTGCAGCAAAGACACACCCAAACCACAAAGCAGTGCCGTTGCGATCAGGCTGGCACCATTGGGCACAAACCAGCGCAACGCGCAGCCCAGGCACAGCAACCACAAAGAGGTGATCAGGACATGGCGCAGGGCCAGAACCCGCCGCAGCGAGGGCATGCAAAACGCGCCCAGGCCCATCACCATCATAGGCAATAAGGTCAGCCATGCCAGACTGCCCAAGGGCATGTCCAATCCTTGGGCTACCTGACGGGCCAGGGTGCCACTGGAAGTAAAAAACGGGCGCAGGTTCAGGCCCACCAAAATGACGAAAGCCAGCCACAAACCGGGGCTGGCCTGTGCGCCCGTCGACGTGGCGGACGGGGCGGTCTGAAAAGAAGACATAAAATGCGTGTTGTGATTGGAAGAAAAATAAGCGGCAACCATGCCGAACTTAGGGTCTGGCGCCGGCCTGCTCCAAGATTTCGGCCATTTCGGTCTGGCTGCGCTGACGCGCCAGACTCAGGGGACGCACGCCCTGACGATCGGGCAGATTCACATCGGCCCCGGCCTGGATCAACAGTCGCAATACCTCTTGATGCGCCGGCCCTCCGTCAGAGAGCACAATGGCTTCATGCAAAGCTGTCCAGCCCAAATAATTGACATGATTCGGGTCCACACCAGCCTTGAGCAAAAGACGAACGACCTCTACATACCCATGCTCAGCCGCCGGAATCAGCGCCGTCCCCCCATAACGATTCACACTGCGCAAATCCGCCCCGTTTTCCAGGGTCATACGCAAAATCTCCAGCCGGCCTTGTGCACCAGCAAGCAGATAGGGGCTGTCATGGATAGCGTCGGCCTGATTCACATCGGCCCCCGCACGAATCAGTTGTCGGGCAATATCGATATGGTTTAACCATGTAGCGCGCAGCAAAGGGCTCTGCCCCTGATCGTCGGCAATGTTCACCGTCGTCCGCGCCCGCTTGTCCGATAGAATTTCGCGCACTTTGGCGCTGTCACCTTGCTCTACGGCTTCCAGCAAAACGGTTTGTGCCCCGACACTGCCACTGCCCAAGATCAGGCTCATCGCCAGCCCGGTCAGCAAGCTTTGCAATGTTCCTCTCATGCGTCCCCCTGTCATCACCGCAGTCCTCATGGACCAGAGGCCTATAAATAGCATAGTTAGACCATGGCCAACACCGATTCCAGGCTATAGCCCTTATTTTTTATGGATACGCCTGCCCGGCGGCCGCCACATCCAGCTCCGCGTGAGACATCAATCTGTCCAGCTCACTGCGCAAATAATTCAGAAACACCCGGGTTTTCTGAGGCATCAGACGCGACGGCAACAGGGCCAGAACAGGGAAGGGGGCAAACTCCCAATCGGGCAAGACACGCTCGAGCTGGGCACAATCGGGGTCAAGACGGCGCTCCAGCAAAGAAGAGGCGGTAATTCCCAAATCATGCACCGCCAGCTTGCGCATCATGATCGCGTTATTGACGGTAATCGAGCCGTCCACGATGGCGTCGTACCGTTCCTGATTGGGACCTCGCAAGGACCAGAGCCGATCTGGACCGGAAGGACGCGCACAGATGCAGGTGTGCCCGGTCAATTCCGAGGGATGCTTGGGGCGACCCTTGCGGTCCAGATAGTTGCGGGTGGCGTACAGACCCAGACGAATTTGCCCGAGCAATGTGGCCACGGCACTGGAGTCGGGCTGGGCGCCCACCCGAATGACGCAATCGTAATTATCCGATTGCAAGTCAATGGGCCGGATGGTCAGATCAAACTCCAGTTCGATATCAGGATACTGCTGATTAAAGCCACGAATAATGGCCGGCATCAGCACAATGCTGAAACTGGCCGGCATGGAAACTCGCAAGCGTCCTTTAGGTGTTTGCGCCACGTCCAGCAATTGCTCATGAGCCAGACGGGCTTGCTCGACGATCGCCAGACAACGCTCGAAATACACTTGCCCAGCCTCGGTGACATCTACATTGCGGGTGCTGCGTTTGAGCAAGGCCACACCCACTTCTTTTTCCAATTCACGAATACGACGTGACACGGTGGAGACAGGCATGCCCAGGGCCTGGGCAGCGCGGCTAAAGTGGCGGGCACGGGCCACTTCCACGAAAATCGCGATGTCGTTTAATAAGGGACCAGCGATAATGGTACTCATTTGAATTGTTCCATGAATGGAAATACGTTTGCAATATTAAGGGTTTTTACTAGGTTTAGAAAGGCTCATACTCCATCTAACGATTCGCATTGAAGACAAGGCGAACGACCGAAAAACACACCATAGACTTGGAGTAAATAATGAAAAACATCACACGTGCCACCGTTGCCAGCCTGATTTTGGGCGCCACTGCGTTGAGCAGCACCGCCATGGCAGCCATCAATAACGACGCCACCGGGGAGAACCTGAATTACCCCACGATTCAGTCGAACGATGCCCCATTGAGCCGACAGCAAGTCGTGCAGGAATTGGCAGCAGCCCAGGAACAAGGCTTTATCAGCACAGGTTCCATGGTCGACTATCCCCGTATTGACACCCGCTCGCAGCTGAGCCGTGATCAGGTTAGCGCCGAAGCAAAAGACTGGAACAACAATAACGGCGGCTTCGTCGCTTATTGAATGTGCTCAGCACTGAGCAGTCCTGACTTCCCCCTTAAAACGCCTCCAAGGAGGCGTTTTTTTCGTAACGAGTTGACCTTACCATCGGGTCAAGCCCTAAAGTGACTTCATTCATGATTCATTGAAGGGTGATTTCGATGACAACAAGCGCTTCAAATAAGAACTCGCATCTGACATTGGATGTTGAAGGCATGACTTGCGCTTCCTGCGTGAGCCGAGTGGAAAAAATAATTGGCAAGGTCCCTGGCGTGCAGTCGGTTCAAGTGAACCTGGCCACCAACAAAGCCACCATCCAGTTTCAGGGCTCTGCCCCCACCGACGCTATTATGCAGGCAGTGGAAAAGGGTGGCTATCAAGTGACTCTCCAGGAGATGGTTCTGGACGTCCAGGACATGAGCTGCGCCTCCTGCGTAGGCCGGGTGGAAAAAGCTCTGTTGAAAGTGCCAGGCGTTCACAAAGCCTCGGTCAATCTGGCCACGGGCAAAGCCCATGTGCAGCTCGTCCAGGGCGTCAAGCCTGCCGAGCTGATTCAGGCGCTGGGCAAAGCCGGCTATCCCGCTCGTCTGGCTCAGGCTGCTGCCAGCAACGATCAGTTTGAGCGTGCCGAGCAAAGCTACGAGACCTTGCGCAAGCGCTTCTGGCTGGCCACGGTGCTGGCCTTGCCGGTCTTTATTTTAGAGATGGGCGGACATATGGTGCCCGCCTTTCATCATTGGGTTGCAGGCACGATCGGGACACAAAACAGCTGGCTGATCCAGTTTGTCCTCACCACGCTGGTTTTACTGTTTCCCGGTCGTGAGTTTTATACCAAAGGCATTCCTGTTTTGCTGCGAGGCAGCCCGGATATGAATTCGCTGGTGGCGGTTGGTACCTTGGCCGCGTACACATTCTCGCTGGTGGCCACCTTCGCACCACACTGGCTGCCTGCCGAATCGGTCTATGTGTACTTTGAAGCTGCCGCCGTCATTGTGGCCTTGATCCTGTTAGGCCGCATGATGGAAGCGCGCGCCAAGGGTCGCACTTCCGAAGCCATTCAACGCTTGTTAAGCCTGCAGCCGCCAACAGCCCGAGTCCGTCGCCAGGGCCAAGAACTGGAGTTGCCGCTGGCCGATCTGCTCACAGGCGATATTGTGCTGGTCAGACCCGGCGAGCGCATTCCCGTCGATGGTGACGTAGTCGCTGGCCAAAGCTATGTGGATGAATCCATGGTGACAGGAGAGCCCATAGCCGTATCCAAGTCTCAAGGCGACGCGCTCATCGGGGGAACCGTCAACCAAAAGGGCTCGCTGGAATTTAAGGCGACCGCCGTAGGCCAGGACACGGTACTCGCTAATATTGTGTCCATGGTTGAACAGGCTCAAGGCGCCAAACTGCCTATTCAAGCAGTGGTCGATAAAATTACCCTGTGGTTTGTCCCTGCTGTCATGGCGCTGGCAGTCTTGACGGCGATTGTCTGGCTGATTATTGGTCCGTCGCCGGCCCTAAGCTTTGCGCTGGTCAACGCGGTTGCTGTGTTGATTATCGCGTGTCCTTGCGCGATGGGCCTGGCAACGCCCACCTCAATCATGGTGGGAACAGGACGTGCTGCGCAAGCCGGCGTGCTCTTTCGTAAAGGGGACTCGCTGCAAGCCTTGCGTGATGTGAAAGTGGTCGCCGTAGATAAAACCGGCACGCTGACCAAAGGCGCGCCTGAGCTGAGCAATTTTATTTGCGTCTCTGGAGAGGATGAGGCTCAGGATCTGGCAGCCATTGCGGCCCTTGAGAATTACTCTGAACACCCAATTGCCCAGGCTATTGTCAGCGCCGCCCGAAGCAGACAACTGAGCCTTCCTGCAGCCGAACAATTTGAATCCCTGACCGGTCTAGGGGTGAGAGCTCAGATTGGTACTGATCAATGGCACGTCGGCGCCGACCGCTTGATGACGCAGCTGGGTGCTGACGTGTCCGACTTCAGCGAACAGGCTCAGATCCTGGCCCAAGAAGGTAAGACACCCATGTACGCGGCCCGCAACAAGCAGGTGATCGCGTTACTGGCTGTGGCAGATCCGATCAAGGAGACCACACCACGCGCGATTGAACAGTTACATGCCCGCGGCATCAAGGTGGTCATGATTACCGGCGACAACCGCCACACGGCCCATGCGATCGCCCGTCGTCTGAACATTGACGAGGTGGTCGCCGAAGTGATGCCAGACGGTAAAGTGCAGGCGGTTCAGACCTTGCGTCAAGCTCATCAGCACCTGGCCTATGTGGGCGATGGCATTAACGATGCTCCTGCCTTGGCCGCAGCCGACGTGGGAATTGCGATTGGCACCGGCACCGATATCGCCATTGAAGCGGCGGATGTGGTCTTGATGTCGGGCGATATGCAGGGCGTGGTCACCGCCATCTCCCTGTCTCACGCCACCATGCGTAATATTCGTCAGAACCTGTTCTGGGCATTTGCCTACAATGTCGCCCTGATTCCAGTCGCCGCCGGCGTTCTGTACCCCGTAAATGGCACCTTGCTCTCACCGATGTTCGCTGCGGGGGCCATGGCCCTGTCCAGTGTTTTTGTGGTCAGCAATGCCCTGCGTTTACGCCGGGTGAAGCTGCAGGAATAACCGTTCAGGCCTCAGCGCCCCTGAGGCTCATGAACCCGTTGTCAGTAGAGCAGCGGGTTTTACTGCCTGCAAACCCGAAAAAATGCCGCCCGAGATGGGCGGCAGGACGATGACTCAGTGGTGCTGTCGATGACACACAATGAGCGGACCGAGCATCAGGCCTTCAGCGTGTAGCGCAAAATTTCGACCACTTGCTCAGGAGTACTTGCCCAGGCTTGTGCACTGGCATCCACCTCTTTCAAGGGGTGAATGATATCTTCGGCATGCAAGGTGACATAGGGCTTGCCCAAGGCGGCACAGAATCCAGCATCAAAAGCGGCATTCCACTGTTTGTATTTATCCCCAAAGCGCACCACCACCAAATCCGCCTGTTCAATCAAGGCTCGGGTACGGATGGCATTAATCTTGGAGGATTTGTGGTCACGCCAGAACCCTTCGCTGGCAGGGCCCAAGTGATCGCCCGCCGCATCGCTGGCATCGTGGTCCGTGACAGGGCTGGTAAAGAGGATATCCAGTCCAGCGGCGTTGGCTCCTTGAGCAATCTGCTCGCGCCAGTCGGTGTGAATTTCGCCGGACAGATACACGGTGTAAGTCATTACGCACTCCATAAAGAAAAGCCGGACGCCTTTTGTTCAGGCGCCCGGCGCATTCAAACCCGCTTAACAGTAGCACATTGAACGCCGCCCGGCAGCAGGCAAACACGATAGTGCTTATCCAGCATCGACACAGAAGCAAGCGCAAGGACCGACATAAGCGCAGCCATCGCTCCCGCTCTGAGCCAAGCCTTCAGTCCCAGCCCAGACGATGTGATTGCTCTAGCGCGCGGTGGCGTTGATCGTCATCCGCATGTAGATAGATATTGGTGGTGGCGATGGATTCGTGGCCCAGGGTGTCACGGATGATCCGTAAATCCACCCCCTGATCCGCCAAATGAGAGCCCGCCGAGTGGCGCAACCAGTGTGCCGAAGCCTGCTCAAGCACACGGGCCTGGGACTCCTGATCGGGGTACAAACTCCGTAAACGATCGGCACTGCCTTGAAAAACCTGTTTGACCAACACATGCGCCATCGCACGGCTCAAGTGTTTATCACTCGCCCCCGATGACATCAGCAAAGGATATGGCTCCAAGGCCTGGGGAGGCCCCTGCAAATCATGCGCTTGTCGATAACGCATCAACTCTTCATACAGCTCTTGCGTCAAGGGCACGCGCCGCCACTTGTCTCCCTTGCCATGAATCTGCAGCCACCACTGCGCGGATGACGGGGCATCTGGCCGCTGTTGAACATCAGCCATACGGGCCTGGATCAATTCAGAGATACGCAAGGCGCCGCCATACAAAATGGAAAAAAGCCAGCGCACGCGGGCTTTATGGCGATGTTCGCTGGGGGTGTCCTCGGGCAAGGATTGAATATAGTCCTGTACCCAACGCCACTGCTGCCGACTCAAATAGCGTTGCTGTGGCGCAAACGCTTTCTTCTGACGTCGGCCTTGATGAGACAGAGCCAGGGGATTTCCCGCCAGATAACCAGCCTGGACCAGCCAACTGAACAAGGAGTTCAGAATCAACAAAGCCTGATTGCGACTGCTTTCAGACAAGGGGCCTGCGAAGGGGCGCCAGGCTGCATGATGACGGGCAGGGCGCGCGCGACCTTGCGCCACCCAGCGATGAGCGGGCTGCGGATCTGCCAGAAACAGGCGATAGGCCAGAATGTCTTCCAGACTCAGAGAGGACAAATCCTTGCGACGCTCAAGTACCGCCCATAACAAAAGACGTTCGGCCTCTTTACGGTAGTTCGCGTAGGTGCGTGGGCTATCGATATAGCGCGCCAGCCAGGCTCGTAGCGCTTCGATATCGGTTTGAGCTTCAATCTGGGCCCGTCCACTCATAGAGCGGTTAACACCTTGCCGCCCGTCAAACCGAGCCAGTAGTTGCGCAATATCGTCCGAACCCAATTCGGTGGACGACGAGGAGGGGATTATTTCCATGCAAACAGGGAAAGAAGGAGAAAAAAGGGAGGTGGGCGCGGCCCAAGGCCGTATCGCAGCCGTCAAGGACCTAAGACACTTAATAATTTGACATTATAGAGATAATGTCAAATTTATAAATCCATTTAGTTGATAATTTTATATATTACGTTGTATTATTAACTAAATAATTAATGAGAGTATGAAAATGGAGCCCAAGCAGCCTAATGAGTCGCAAATTCTGGCTGACGTCGCTGAATTACGGGATCGCTTCAGCCATACGCAGACCTTGTACAAAGAAGTGGCGGCATTGCTTTTTTTTCGCTATGGCGTCACACCCACCGCCAACAAGCTGTATCAGCTGGTCCGCAAGGGCAGCATGAGCGCACCCGCTCAGGCGCTACAGACGTTCTGGGAGGAGTTGCGCGACAAAAGCCGGGTTCGCCTGGACGTGGCCGATATGCCGGAAGAGTTGCAAGCGCTGACGGGGGAGCTATTGGCTCGTATCTGGCAAGAGGCCTTGAGCCACTCAAAACAGCAGATGGAGCATTACCAAATCCAGGCTGACGAGCGGGTTGCCCAGGCCCAGGCACAGACTCGGCAAGCGCAAAGCGAACTGGAGGCAGGGCAGGGCGATCTAAAACGCGCCCAGGCACAGATAGCGCAGTATCACGACAATTTGCAAAGAGCAGGGCAGGAACAGGCGGCTTTGAAACAAGACTTGCTGCACGCAAACCAGCGTCAAAATGAGCTGGAAATCGAGAAACAAGGCCTGCAGCAAGAGCTTCGTCGTCAAAGCGAACAGTTCACCCTGGACCTGGAACGACTGCAAAAAGCCATTGAATTGACCGAGGAGCGAGCACAGGCTAACGAACGCCGAGCCTTGTTGGAGATCGACAAGGAACGCTCGATTCAGACACGATTGCGTCAGCACATCGAAGAGGCCGAGCAAACGAATAAAGCCTTGCGTCAGGCTCACGAGCAAGAACTGAACCAGCAACAAGACCTCCTGCAAAAGCTGCGTCAGGAATTGGGACAGGAGCAGGGCGAACGCCGTGCCCTGCAAGCTGCTCTGGATATCAGCCATAGTCTGGCCAAAGAACTACAAGGACAGGTGCAGATGCTGCGCACTCGTACCGCTTTGCTAGAGCGCGAAAATGACGAGTTACGCAAGAAATCCCAGTTGCTCAGCCAGGAACTGAAACAGGCACAGTCACAACCCGTCAGATCGCTGCGCTTGAAGCGGCGCCTGATCAAGAGTGATCCTGAAAAATAAATAGTCCTGGCTCGTCACGCAGTGAACGCTAGAAAACAGATCGGATGGCGCTGTAACACCTGAACAAGCCGAGGCAGGGCCTTGCCATCATGGCAGTCCTTTGAACGCTGTAGAATCTGGATTAATCCGCCGGGTGGCCAGTCTTCGATCGCAGCAGCACGCGGTGTAACGGACTGTTTTAAGAGCAACGAGAGCCGCAAGGCCCATGCTAAGCTTTATCGCATGTTGCACACGCCCATTTCTCCTCGCAAAACCGTCGGCTGGCTCTTATTGACCGGCCTGCTGGTGCTGCTGTTGGGTATGGGTTTGAGTATTGGCCGAGACGCACAGGCAGCAAGGATTCACGATGCAGGGCATCCTGTTGCTCACGCGCAATCCTCCGTTTTGGGCCAATCACCTCATCGTGCCCCCCATCATTGCAACACCCCACTCAAAATAAGCTGCTGTGCCTGTCTGGCTAGTCAGGTGAGCTTGCCGGCCGCGACTGTAGCACAGGCAGCTTTTCCGCCAGCACCTTTGCATCAACACTATCTCTCGCGGCTGTTTGGCCCCGCACAACCGCCTCCACGCGCGTCCTGATCTCCTCCATTCCATTGCCGATCCGCACCTCCATGCTCTTTGCTAGGGAAAGGCGGACGGCCCATGAACAGTGATGATCTACTGGGGCAAACCCATGAAAAGACGCGATTTTTTTAAACTGAGCGTGACCGCAAGCCTGTTGGGCAGCTTGCCGTTACGGAGCTGGGCACAAAGCAGGATGGGGCATCACAACCCCATGTCACACGGGATGGCCGAACAGGGCGTGACCACCCGTACGGGCTTGATGCCTGTAGAGAAAATGCCAGCCGGCCAGGCCCTGCAGGCCTTGCCTGTGCTTCAAAACCGCAGCGATAAACCTGGTCTGTTTCAGGCCAACATTACCGCCGCCGCTCATCGACGAGTATTGGCGGATGGCCAAAACACAGAACTTTGGCTGTATAACGGGCAAATGCCAGGGCCCTTGATTGAACTGTATGAGGGCGATCAAGTAGAAATTGAATTTGAAAACCGTTTGGATCAGGCAACCACCCTGCATTGGCATGGCTTGCCAGTTCCCTCTGATCAGGACGGCAATCCTCAAGACACCGTTTTACCCGGACAACGGCGTCACTACCGTTTTACCTTGCCAGAGGGAAGTGCCGGAACCTATTGGTACCACCCACACCCACATGGCAAAAGCGGAGAGCAGGTCGCACACGGACTGGGCGGAACCATTATCGTACGCTCGCACGCTGACTCACTCAGAGAGTTCGCGGAGCAACATTGGGCTATCAGCGACATACGACTGGACAACACGGGCCATATTCCGCCCAATACGGGCCTGGACTGGATGAACGGTAGGGAGGGGCAGTTTGTCTTACTGAATGGCCAGCGCCAGCCAGTGATACAAACCCGCTCCCGAGAGCGCATCCGCGTATGGAATACCTGCTCAGCCCGTTATTTGAACTTGCATATTCCCGGCGCTCGCCTGATTCAGGTGGGCACGGACGGCGGCCTGCTGGAGCAGCCCTTGGAGGCGGTCGACTCCATTCTCCTTGCACCAGCCGAACGGGTCGAGTTTTTCATTCAGACTGATCGAAATCTGGAGAGCACCCTGCAAGCCCTGTACTACGACAGACAAAAAATGATGGTCCAGGAGCAGCCCACAACATTGACCCTCGCACACCTGACAATACGCCAGGAGGAACTCGTCCTTCCACAGCAGTTACGGGCCATTCCCCTTGTGCCCGGTGCCTCCAACACCACGAAAGTGGTCTTTAGCGAATTGATGCCCATGGATCATGACATGCCCATGTCGTCAGAACACGGCTCAGGGGCGACATCGAACCAGCACCATCAGAACATGGGCGCAATGAATATCGCCAGCACCATGGACGGCGATGCCATGATGCCTGGAATGGCAGCTTTGCGTTCCATGTTCCGCATCAACGATCAGGTTTATGACATGAACCGCATAGACCTGCGCTGTCCGACCGGGCAATGGCAGTACTGGGACGTGATCAACGACTCTCACATGGACCATCCCTTCCATCTGCATGGGACCCAGTTTCAGGTCCTCGCCCGACAAACCGGGATGCAGTCGGTTCCAGAGGCGTTCCGCGCCTGGAAAGATACTGTCAATCTGCGTCCCAGAGAAACTGTGCGTCTGGCATTCCGACAGGAGCTACCGGGCCTGCGAATGTTCCACTGCCACATCCTGGAGCATGAGGACCTGGGCATGATGGCTCAGTTAATGGTGGAATAGAGGCCGCGCATCCTGCGGTCTCGGTCAACAAAGTCCGCCTTGCCGGTGTGTGTGCCGGCAGGGCGGACAAAGCCGTCCCCCCTTTTAAAAAGCAGGCACGGCCTGCATTACAATAGCGCTTTTGACTTTCTCATTTTCTGCGGAGCATGCACCATGAGCCTGTTGGGCACCCCCTTATCGTCGTCGTCGGACAAAATCATGCTCCTGGGCTCGGGAGAGCTGGGCAAAGAGGTGCTGATTGCGCTGCAACGTCTTGGGGTGGAAACCGTCGCTGTCGACCGCTACGAGAATGCGCCGGGGCAACAGGTCGCCCATCACGCGCGCACGATCACCATGAGTGACCCCGACCAACTGCGCGCCCTGATCGAAAAAGAAAAGCCCACCTTAGTGGTACCGGAAATCGAGGCAATTGCCACGGGCGTGCTGGAAGAATTGGAAGCGCAAGGTCTGGTCCGTGTCATCCCTACCGCTCGTGCCGCCAGACTCACCATGGATCGCGAAGGTATTCGTCGTCTTGCCGCGGAAACTCTGGGTGTGCCCACCAGCCCCTATCAGTTCTGTGAATCACTGCAAGAACTCCAAGCGGCCATTGACAGCAAAATCGGCTACCCCTGCGTAGTCAAACCGTTGATGAGTAGTTCAGGCAAAGGCCAAAGCAAAATCAGCGGCCCCGAGGACGTTGCCCAAGCCTGGGACTACGCGATGGCTGGTGGCCGCGTCAGCCAGTGCCGCGTCATCGTGGAGGGCTTCATCGATTTTGATTACGAAATTACCTTGCTGACCGTGCGCGCTGTCGGCGCCGATGGTCAGATTGAAACCCAGTTCTGCGATCCCATCGGTCACCAACAAGTGGATGGCGATTACGTGGAAAGCTGGCAGCCGCAGCCCATGAGTCCCCAAGCGTTGCAAAGCGCGCGCGAGATTGCCCAGGCGGTCACTCAGAACCTGGGCGGTCAAGGTCTGTTTGGTGTCGAGCTTTTCGTCAAAGGCGATCAGGTCTGGTTCAGCGAAGTTAGCCCGCGTCCCCACGACACCGGCATGGTGACCATGGCAACTCAATGGCAGTCGGAGTTTGAGCTGCACGCACGTGCCATTCTGGGCCTGCCTGTCAACACCGCCTTGCGTATGCCCGGTGCCAGCGCAGTGATTTACGGAGGGGTAGACGCCAAAGAGGTCGATTTCCTGAACGTAGCTCAGGCGTTGCGCATTCCGCAAACCGATATCCGCTTGTTCGGCAAACCCGAAAGCTTCGAGAAACGACGCATGGGTGTCGCTCTGGCGGCACATGACGACCTGGAAACTGCTCGTGAAAATGCGCGTCAGGCGGCGGCCACGGTGACCGTTCAAGCCCGCTAAGTCCAAAGACCGGTCGTCGCCATGCCCATTATCCTCGTCCTGCTGCTAATCGGCATTCTTGCGGGGCTGATGCAGGGCGGCGTGCAGCTTTTCAATCGGGTGAACGCCAGCGCGGGTGTAATGGCCGCTATCCTCAGTCTACTGGTGGCAGTGGCCATACTGCTGACACCATTCATCCTCTGGCGTCGTCATCACCTGGCTATTCACGGAAAAAAACAGCATGGCCAACGCATTGTGGAGCTGGCATTCGCTGATGGTTCCTTACGACTGGATGCCCTGCAAAAGCGGGGCCATATTCAGACCGGGCAGGGGAGCCGCGCCTTTATTTTTGCGGATATTGACACCATTGAAGTGCAGGGCAGGGGCTTGACGCTGCTACTGCGCAACCCCGTACAGCCTTGGCATATCCGTCCCACCAATGCCGCCGATCTCCGACGTTGGCACAAAATACTTCGTCTTGCCGCCAGCCAGGATCTCTAAGCGGCGTCCGCACTGCGGGACCAGGCCAAACAGCGCTAAATGAACGCGGTGCTGACGAGCCTGTGAGCGTAGCGTCAAGACACATCATCACGATCCGGTGTGCGTGTTCCCAGGGCCGCCCACCATTCCCACACAAATCCGCCCCAAATGCAGGATGACTGCATTTGGGGCGGATCATTAGCAGCCCGCTGTTTTATACCTGCTCACTGACCTGATCGGCCAAAGCCGGCTCATTCAGGCTGATCATATGTTCGTCCAAAGATTCCAGAGTCTCGACCACGGTGCGCAATACCTGGATGCGAGCGGCTTTTTTATCTTTACTGGGCACAATATGCCAAGGCGCCATATGAGTGTCAGTCTGAGCAAACATATCTTCAGCCGCCCGTTGATAAGCCGCCCAGTTTTCCCGATTGCGCCAATCTTCTGGCGTGATCTTGTAATTCTTGAAGGGCGTTTGCTCACGGGCCTTGAAGCGCTTGAGTTGCTCATCTTTATCAATATCCAACCAAAACTTGATCACGGCCGTGCCATTGGCAAGCAATTGCGCCTCAAATTCGTTGATTTCTTCATATGAGCGTTGCCAGGCGGCCCGGGAAATCAGCTTTTCCACCCGTTCCACCAGAACTCGGCCATACCAAGAGCGATCAAAAATCGCGACCTCGCCCAGCCGCGGCAACTTACGCCAGAAGCGCCATAAATATGGCCGTGCCCGTTCCACCGCATTGGGAGCGGAAATAGGATGAATATCGTAAATGCGAACATCCAGCGCTTCGGTCAGACGACGAATCGTGCCGCCTTTGCCAGCGGCATCGCGCCCTTCAAACACCAGTACCAGAGAATGATTACGAAACGCCTTGCTGCGTACCGCGGTCGACAGACGCCCCTGCCAATGCAGGAGTTCCGTGTCGTAATCGAGCACAGGCTCTACAGGGGGAGGGGACAGCAAGGAAGCGGCCGGAACATTCAAGCGAAACGGGAAGGCATGCGGCTCTCTGACCTGACGCGGGACAATAGGCTTGTCCATCGCTTGCAATACCACTTTTGCCAAGGACACATCACGCAGATTCTTGTCCGCACTGGGGATGACCACCCAAGGCGCATAGTTACGATGAGTCAGATTGATGGTCTGCGTGGCGGCGTTACGCAAGGTCTTGAAGTGTTTGTGAACTTTCAGGTCAGCCTTGCTAACGCGCCATGCCGTATTGGGGTCAGCCATCAGCATGGCACAACGATCCAGCTGCGCCTGGGCAGACAGGTGGAACCACAACTTGAGCACCTGCACACCCTGATAGGCCAATTGCGCCTCAAACCGGTTAATCAAGTGGGTATATAACGCAATCCTGGCCGGATCGGGCGTTTTACGCGCCAGCTCTTTCATCAGGGGTGCATACCAGGAGCCAAACACCAGTCCGGTCTGACCCCGTGCCGGCAAGCGATTCCAATAACGCCACATAAGGGGACGCATGGCTTCTTCTTCACTGAGTTTGCCGAACGCCAAGGTATGCACATGACGCGGGTCCAACCAGGTGTTCAGGGTGTTGATGGCAGATCCTTTCCCCACACCGTCCATGCCGGCCACCACAATCAGCAAGGTTTGATCGGCTTTTTCCAGCCGTTCGTACTGTTTGAGCAACAAGGCTTCGCGCAGTGTTTCGATCTGCGCCTTGGCCAACTCATCACTTAAGCTGGGGTCGCGTTCAGCAAACTGTAGTACATGGCCCATCGTGTTTTTGCTCCGTTTTACTTAGCAATCCACTATAACCACGCCAGGGAAAACTTAACTACCTTGGGCGTAAAAATAATCGGCGCAAGATAAACGGAGGGGAGACCGAAACGGAACTGCGCCTCAACCAGAAACATTGATCGATTCGCGACTTTACATAATATACATTATGCGATGTTTTCCAGCCGTCCTCTAGGGAGGAAAACGAGCCTGTTCAGCAGTCTTTTGCATTATGTGAAGTTAGGCACCTCACAGTAATCTAAACCGAAACCCCGTCGAAACGTTGAATTGCACGACTGATCGGACGGTAGCACAGCACTTTATCCTGTGTCAAACATCCCCTTCATTCAACGATCCAACTTCAATACTGGATTGACGGGCGGCACGGGTAAAACAAACCGGTCCGGGTCCATCAACACCACCGCCGCCAACGAGGCGACCGGCACATTGCCTTTGCCAATGATCTGGTAGCGCAAGATGTTGACCTTGCCACCACCTTCTATTTGCCGCATCCGATGCCACCCAGCTTTGATAACTTCTCGCTGAATCTGCATCCCCATGGCGTCGGCCTGTTCTTCAGGCCCTGTTTGAGCCGCGTAGAGCTTGAAAATCTTGGGTGAAATCAGTGCCATGCCTTCTTCTACAAAATGCACGGGGGCCCCAGATTCGTTGTACTTAATCTCACGGCTGGCCAAGCCTTGCTGCAGCCACTGTATAAACGCCATCGCC
This sequence comes from Alcaligenes sp. HNGD-HTN06, assembly GCF_049932565.1. Taxonomy (NCBI): domain Bacteria; kingdom Pseudomonadati; phylum Pseudomonadota; class Betaproteobacteria; order Burkholderiales; family Alcaligenaceae; genus Alcaligenes; species Alcaligenes sp. HNGD-HTN06. Next base: position 1,824,991 of record NZ_CP187782.1, read on the forward strand.
GCTTCGCTAGGTTCCTTCACAGGAGCTTCATGCGGCAGTTCTGGCAAGCTAGGCGTCAACACGACCGGCGTGGTGCTTGCCTGGCTGAACATACGTTGAGATTTTGCCTGTGTCTTTGGAGCAAGCTCTGGCTCAATAACCGACGCTTTAGGCGTCGGTAAGGCTGGTAATGCTCCAGGTGTGTGCTCAACAGAGGCTGGCACAACACTTTTAGCCTTTGCTGCAGCTATGGCTGTTGCTTCATGTTGATGTGATTTTTTGCCTGGGCGTGCGCTGCTAACCGTTGCTGTCGGCGCTGAGTTCACAGGCGTGGGCTTATGCGACGCTTGCGGTGGGCTGCGATGAATAATGTTGGATGCTGTATCAGCTTCATCCAGAAAATCATCGTCAACATCAAAGCCATCTACGGCGAGTTCGGCTGGCAAAATCACCGTCTCGTCGTCGTATACCTGAATTGAAGCAGTTTGGTGAGTATTGCTTGAGGTTGGCACAGGTTTGGGCTGGTTGCCGCTTTGCGTTGCGCCATTTTTCGGTGTTTGCCGCTTGGCTGCGCCAGTTGACGCATTTTTGGGCTTTCTAAACTCCATTGCTGGTACGAGATTACGCTTGGGTGCTGCAGTTTGGGAACGAGCTGAAGCAGTTTTGGCCGTTGTGGCCACCTTTTGCGGCAATATTCCTTCATCAATGTGTTCTGGAGCAGCTTTGGCTTGAATGACTGTTGTGTCAGCGCTGTGCTCACAATCAACCGCAGCTGGATCAGCCTCTGTTTCAAACTCATCATCGCCACGCTTGGCCCGGACATGGATCTCTCCGGACATCGCCGGTGGGTATAAGTTTGGATCATCATAGAGCTTTGACAGTGGAAAGCGCAGCACACTTAGTCTGTGTCGATATTGATGGGCTTCTGTGCCCTCTTCTGTTGCCGGCGTTTGCCCGTTGATTTCAACGTGCCAAATAGCTTGGCCAGAATGAGGACTGACTTGCAAGATTCCATATTCCTGCCATGTGTCAAACAGCCTATCGTTCTTGGCCTCTCCAGGTACAGACTCGTCAGGCTCATGCTTTTTAATCCAGGCCCGCGTGGCATCGGCCAAACGCTTAGCCACAAACCACACAGAGCCGTCATACACCCATCCGGCAGCTCCAGTACGATTGAGCGGCAATTCCGTTCCAGACTGCAACATGCTTTTGAGCGCTTGCATGAGTAAATCCACCAGCGGTACTGCATTAGCTGTCGCAAAACGAGCCTTACTGCCCTTCATCAATGCGTTGCTGGTGGAGGCCTGGTCAGCGCGTTTGATAATGTCAGCCAATAATCCATCCTTATGGCCAGACAAATAATGAGTCAGCGCATCAAAGGCGTGAGGCGTTTGAGACAAAAAAGTTAAGGCAGATTTTGGTGCAATCTGATGAAGCAGGGTCAGTGCCAGGCGATTATGGGCCTGGTAGTCCCGGCTGGCTTTTGGCTCAAACTCGACCCGATACTCCAGATCCAGACGCCCCTGCCCCACTTCGAACAAGGAGCCAGCCAGCGGTTTCCATCGCAACGGTTCATCCATCGCCCCGCCTCGCCATAAGATCCGTAGGTCTGTCATCGGTTTGGCAATGTCATGAAGCAGTGCCGCGTAGAAGACCACATAGGTCCACTGATCACGCTCGGCGTCAATCTGCTCAACGGGAGCATTCGTAGGTAAAAAATGCGCGTTTCGCCAGGTCATGGCTGCCAATACCATCTCCAGCGTATGGGCCAACAAACCACCAGCGTGGGCGTGATGGTGTGCTTCTGAGGCAGGCATAAGCTGGACGTATTCTGCATATCGTCGGATAGCTGGGATGAAATCTCGTCGAAAAACAGGATCTGCTACGCGAGACTGCAGGAACATTTGATGAACCGCTTTTTGAGCTTTCAGCAGACGGATCAAGTCATCAGACTCAAGAACACGCAACCACCCTTCCTCCCGCCCTGCTACACGTTGGGCAACTGGAACTGGTGGGGGGCTTGGAGGTGGCGGAACCGGTGCGGGCTTAGTCGTACTGGAGGCGCGTCGCGGAATAAAAGTGGAGAACTTCGAGATCCAAGGCGGGGTTCGGCGGTGAGTCATGCTCTAACGTTCAAGCAAATGGGCTCGCAACGTCTCCAGAGTCGGACGAGGATGTCGCAATGTGAGCAAAATATGCAGTGACTCAGTGGGATGTTGCGGATCGCCCAGCTGCAGGAAATGGAACCAGCTCATCTGCAGTGGATTCCATTGAATTGAATCAGGATCAGGCAGCATATTTTTGCCCCAGTGGGCCCGATAATGGACAAATGGCTGCTGCAAAATATCTTCAACAATGCTCTCTTTGCGCCCTGCGAGATCTACGGCCTGGCTGCTTTCTTGCGCCAGGTTCTGACAATGATTCTTCAAAATCTCTCTCACACACAGATGAGGATCATCTTCATCCTCGGCATAAATTTCTAATCCGTCATAACGCGATAGCCAGGCTGAAAAATGGGGGACCCATTCAGCCAATCCGAGCTCAGTCAGGAGCTCGACAATGCGGTAAATCGCATGAGCACGGTCGTGCGCATCACGCCCAAAATGGGGGAACCCAGGATCGGGGTATGGATGCTCGTTTTCAGCGAGGTGGGCGAGGATAGTCATAGCGGCCACTCTACAAAGCGGTTTGCTATCACTCAACGCGATACCGGGTGCGACGTAACCTAGGGTTCTCGCTTGCGCGCAACGTTAAGTTCTGATAAGTCACAGCCCGCTATGCTGGCCGAGGCCATTTGCAGCGCTTCACCCAGCCCCTGGGTGAAGCGCTGCGTAACCCGTAAGCCCCCTTTTCCCCTACCTGTAAAGCCTTTCCCGACGGCCACCGGATTTTTAGGTGGACGGCGGCCCTTTGGATAAGGCCCTTGACCCGTAGCAACCTTTTCCCAGTAGCGGATTGACGCCCCGGCAGTCCGTCAACACATTCTTGTTCTAGTTGTATTGTGCAATGCAAAACATTTTAACTTGAATACCCTTTCTTCACTTACTCAAAAACGCATATAGCAGGCCGCGCGGATAACGCACATAACTGTTTTCGTCAAGCTGAAACCCCGTGTTACGTGACCTTGGGTTAACGAGCGACACCTTGGGGTGCCTTTGCAACACTGAACGCCATTCTCAATCGGATGGAGTACTTCATGAGCTGGACAGCTAGACTCGCTGTTGCCGCGCCACTGGCTGTTTTGGCGTTGCAGGCCCAAGCCCAGGTCGGGGATACCTACGACAACGGCACACAGGTGCGAATAGGACAATACAGCACACAAGCCAGCACACCAGGGCATAGCGTTTCTGATCCCCTGTCTGTGTTTGTGGCACTGACTTACCCACGTCAAGACGTAGCCACCATTGATGGTGCGATTGAGTACACCCTCAAACGGACTGGCTGGCAGCTTGATCGCTCCAAGCTGTCGCTAGAAGCCGCGCAGTTTCTTCGCTTACCCCTTCCAGAGTCCCAGCGGTCGCTGGGCACGTATCGAGTGCGTGATGTCCTAAATGCACTCGTAGGTGAGACCTGGCGCTGGGACGAGGACCCCATCCGTCGCAGACTGTGGATCAGTCTAGCGGCACAGCCGACTCTGTCAGGCGTCGAACTGACACAGAATTGGCTCCACGCCCAAACCTACCCCGTCACAGTTGACCCTAAAAAGCCGTGGTTGCCCCTGACCGAGCGCATCAGCGGGGTGCAGCCATGAACCAACAAGATCAACAATGGCAACAGCAGCAAGACGATCTTCGCCGCCGGGAGCAAGCCGAGCAGCTAGAGCGTGAACGGCTCGAGCGCTTGGAACATGAACGAATGGAGCAAGACCAGCAGCTTGAGCGTGAACGCCAAGAAAAGCTGGATCAGCACGACTATGACTCCCGTCGTGAGTTGGAGGACGCTACCCCAAACAAGCCAGGTGTCTTGCGAACAGTCATGCAAATTTTGTTCTCTCGCAAAGAACCAACGGCAAGCGTTGAAAAACAGAACGTGGAGCCCGTGTTTTCGTCTGTAGTGGATCCCCTGACCGAGACGCAAAACAATGAAGCAGTCACCGATTTCTTTGCTGAACAAGAAAATCAACCGCAAGCAGCCAGCGTTACGCCATCCCCATTGGCATCCGCAGCGCTTACCGATGCTCCAACGCTCAAGAAAAAGACAGGCTATCCGTGGAAGCTAATCCTGGCGTTGGTGCTTTTTGCTGTCCTTTTCTTGAGCTGGAAATACCTGTTTAACCAACCTGTGGTTGAGCAAACAGCCGCCTTGTCGGCAGCCGAACCTTCACTGGCTGAAATCGAAGACCAGGTCGCCCCTGTTGAGGATGAGGAAAAGGGTTCTGAGCCCTCCCCTGCTCCCACCACCAGTGAACTAGGCAATGTAGAGAAAGCTTCTGACATGCCCATGGGAACAGATCCGATAGACACGGCAGAGTCAACGGAATTCCAAGAACTTTCCATTGATCTCGGAGAGTCGTTCCCATCGAACCTTGAAACATCGCAAGCCTCGTACGCCGTTCAAGAAACACCAACATTTGAGGTGCAAATCTCGTCCCTGCAACGTGATGTCAACGAAATCAGGCAGTTACTCAATGAGCTCTTACAACAAAACGAACAGTTGATTGCTCTGTCCACACCTGCACCTACACCTGAACCAGAACCAGAGGCGGTGCCAGTTGTTGAACCTGCCCCCGTGAAAAAGCCGGTCACTCGTCGAGCCAAGGCCGCACCGAAGCCAAGCGTTCGTCTGGTCTCAGTCGATATGTGGGATGGCAAACCCTCCGTTGTCGTCGCCAGTACACGCGCAGGCGACAACCAAACCTTAGTGATGCGACCAGGTGACACCGTCAACGGCGTCACGCTGCAAAGCGCAAGCGCATCCGAGCGCAGCGCCTCTTTTCTCGTAAACGGAAAAACCACCAAATTAACTGTGGAGGGCCAGTGATGCCGCGCCTTATGAAAATCAAAGCAGCAGCCATCAGCCTGCCCCTGTTTTTCCCTGCGATGGCGCATTCGCAAACCCAGGCCACCGCTCAGCAGCGTACCGAAGAAGTCGCCAATGCTACGCAGTCACAAGGACGTAATCCGATTGCGCTGGATGCCGTAGATCGCCTGCGCGCCAATATTTGGGGCTTAACCGACGAAGAAATGTTGCGCGCCAAAACCTTGCTGGAAGGCCCTCGCAAAGCATTCTCGGTGGAAAACCTCTCGCCTATCGAAGCGCTGGGCATTCACGCGACCTCGGAAGCAGAGCGCCGTAAGTATGCCGAAATGTTCGCCCGCGCCTTTCATGCCGACGTGGAGCGCTCATTGGCATGGAATCGTGCTTTCACCGAAGCGATGGCACGCCTTTACCCAAATGAGCCAGTTGTCAATTTCAGTCAAATCCCACCCGTTCCCGCCACGGTAGGTGCGGCTGACACATTGAACGTGCCGCGCACGGCCATCATCGAGACCCCCGCTCCGGGCTACACACCTCTGACTCAAAGTGTGCCAGCACAGGGCTCTGCGAAGTGATGGGTACCCCCATGCACCGCCGACAGTTTCTTGGCGCCCTCACGGCACTGACGGCCAGTGGCGTCATGACGCGCTCGTGGGCAATGGCTGCACCTGCGCAATCGGAGCTGGCGCAGCCTGAAGGCCTGGACCCGCAATGGTGGCCATATTGGTCAGATACGGCTGTGCGCATTGAGCCCAAGATCACACCCCAGGAGCAGACGACTATCCCCCACGGCTATGTTCGTCAGATGCCTCGCACACGCACCCGTCCTGGTGCGCCGATCGTGACGGCATCCTTGTTGCCACCCCGCGCTTATGACTGGGCGGGACAGCGCTGGAACATAGATCCGTGGCTGCTTTACGGCGTGGCACTGCAAGAGTCGCAAATGAAATTTGGTCGGCAGACGCTGCCCTACCCTTGGACTCTGTGCGTCAGAGGTGCTGCTAAGCGCTATGGCTCCTATGAGGCCACCCTCAAGGCCTTGCGCAAGTATGTGGATGTCAGAGGTATCCGCAATGTGGATTGCGGTGCGATGCAGGTGAACTGGGGCTACCACAACGACAAGCTCCAAAGCTTTGAACGTGCTCTGGATCCCTACCCCAATCTCGATGTAGGTGCACAAATTCTGCGTGAACACTTTGACCGCAACAGTTCCTGGCGTTTGGCGGTCGCTCTCTATCACACGGGCTCCAGAAATACGCAAGAACGAATCAGCCGCGGGAATCGCTATAGCCGTGGCGTTTTCAACAAATTAGCCAACCTGGGCTTAGATGCGTCGGAACTGGCCACTTCAACCGGTTGGAGGCGATATGCACCGTAATCTCGCCCTCGCCTTCTTTGCAGCGACCACACTGATCTCCAGCTCGGTCAACGCTCAGACTGCACCGGTCGTCCTGGACGATTCGGTTCCGGCTGTTTCCTATTATTCGGCCTTAATTTCAGGTGCAGACCAACCTGGTGTTGGTGCCGGCATCCAGTTTCCGCTGACGTCGAACTTGCTACAACCTGGCGTGCTTAAGCCATCGGCTGTTCCAGTATTTAACCCAAAATGGATGACCCAAACATTAGCTATTGTGGGTGACGACAAAGGCTCAGAAGAATGGCTCAAGCTCCATTTGGAACGCCTGCTTTCTCTGCAGGCCACTGTCATTGTGGTATCCGCAGCCAGTGAAAAACGCTTTAAAGACATCCAGCGACAAGCCAACGCATTGCCAATCGTCCCTGATCCCGGCCACTGGACACAGAGCCGTCTTGCCGCAGCGCATGTGACTGTCTATCCCGTGCTGATTGGCTTGGACGGTCAAGCGCGACAGATCATCTTCTCAGAAGGTTTTGAACGAGGTGAAGCGCATGAAAAATAACGCCGTCTTGGAAGCGTTACTGCGTCCACCTGTCGAAATTTGGAGTGCGGCAACGGCCTGGTCCGTCACGGCCACGGCTGCCCTGGCGCCTTGGGCGCTGATGATGCCCCCTTCTTTGGGCTACGTTGCAGCAGCAGGATCGGGCTACTTTGGCGGGGTCCGCTTTAAGCAGGCGATGCGGATCAAGCGTTATCACCATCACCTGAAATACTACAAAGTCACGAAAATTGCTCCCGCCAAAATTCCCGTGGCACCGGGCGAGTTTTACCTGGGCGAAGGGTTCGAGTGGTCGCAAGCGCACACACAACGTAAACGTGAGGCCTTGCAACCGCAGGCCAAGCGTTTTGTGCGTCCATCGGGCAAAGAGCTGGCTCTACGCAGCCTGGGTTCAAAAGCCATCGAACAAGCGCAAGGCAAAGGCCCCGTCAAACCCATTGTGCGAGCCATTGCAGGAATTGCGGGCATTGATCATTGGCTCAACCCATTGCAGCCTCATCCAGACTTAGGTGGCTCACCCATCGTGCATGGCGTGGGCAGCATGGACGAAGCCCCCGTCAAGATTCGCCAATCTTCTCGCAATGGACACATGCTGGTCATGGGCACCACGCGCGTGGGCAAGACCAGGTTGCTGGAGTTATTTGCCACCCAGGACATTCATGCTGGGCACGTCACTATCGTGATCGATCCCAAGGGGGATGCCGATCTGATGCTGCGTATGTATGCCGAATGCGCTCGTGCAGGCCGCCTGGACCAGTTCTACATGTTCCATCTTGGCTACCCCGAGATCTCAGCCAGGTACAACGGCATCGGCAACTTCTCCCGTATCACCGAAGTCGCCACTCGTGCCACCAACGCCTTGCCCAGCAGCGGAAACTCCGCCGCTTTTAAAGAGTTCTCCTGGCGTTTTACCAATATTGTGGCTCAGGCCCAAGTTGCGCTGGGTCGTGTCCCGACCTATGAAGCCTTGCTCAAAGATGTGACCGGCATTGATGGTCTGTTCATGGACTATGCCCGCATGGTGTTTGGCCAACAAGCCCGCCAAGGCCGTCTGATCGACTGGGAAGTAAGACTGGCCAGCCTTGAGCTCGCGCTGCAGGATCGCAAAACCGCGCCGCCGGGGCCAAGAGCCTTGGCCGATCGACAGCCCGAATTTGTAGCAATGTTTTTGCTCATCAAAGAGGCCAAGATCAACGATACGGTCCTCGCAGGACTGGCAGCCGCCTTTAGCTATGAACGTAGTTTCTACGAAAAGATCATCGCGTCCTTGGGGCCATTCCTGGAGAAGTTGACCACCGGCGCAGTAGGCAAACTGATCTCACCTGACTATTACGACCAAACCGATAAGCGTCCCATCTTCGACTGGATGAGCGTCATCCGGCAGGGAGGCGTGGTCTACGTAGGCTTAGATGCCCTCTCTGATTCCGTGGTCAGCTCTGCGGTCGGTAATTCCATGCTGGCCGACTTGGTCAGCGTGGGCGGCAAACTATACAAGACCGGACTGGACCCTCATGCCCCAGACGGCAAAATCGTGTTGCCGACCATTTGTGCGCACTTTGACGAGGTCAATGAGATTGCAGGCCCTGAATTTGTGCCCATGGTGAACAAGCTGGGGGGCTCGGGCTTTCGGATCACCGCGTACACACAGTCAGCATTTGATATTGAGGCAAAAGTCGGAGATAAGGCCAAAGCGGGCCAGATCCTGGACAACTTTAACCACCTGGTCATGCTGCGCGTGCGTAGTGTCACTACGGCCAAGCTGCTGACGGACCAGGTTCCCGAAGTCGAGGTGGTCCATCTCACGCCAATGTCAGGCGTCACAGACACCGCCGCCCAAGGCACCGGCGTCGATTTCATCAGTCGCAACGATGATATCTGGACCAAAACCAAGGTCCCTATGATTGAACCAGCCGATGTGCTGGAACTACCGCAAGGCCAAGCCTTTGCGCTACTTGAAGGCAATCGACGCTTCAAGATCCGAATCCCGTTGGCTGATGCAAGAAACGACGAATTTGTACCGCAGTCTTTGCAAAACGTCGCCGCACAAATGAAGGCCCGCTACCGGACTTCCGAGCAATGGGCCAGTGAAACCGACTGGTTCACTGAAAACTGGCTCAATAGCCAGCCAATCGCCGATGGCACGGGCATGATCGCCACTGATCTGGCGGTGCAGGATCCTGACCCCGATGACGACACTCAAAGCAACAGCGCGATAAACACTGACACGATGGGCCTGATCACAAGGGGGCACGGATGAGTACCAACTCGACCAGCCGCCCTGTTAAGCCCACCACTCGCGGCCCCATTTTGATGACATTTGAGATGGTCATGGGTTTGCTTATGGTCTCTGTCTCAGCATGTGTGCTGGGATTGTTCATAGAACTGGCCGGCATTCATACGATTTGGAAGGACCAAGGCACGGGCCATGCTCGCTCTATCGTGGAGCAGGACCTGAGCTATATCGAGGCTGCCCCGAAGAGCCTGATTATTCCCAATACAGTGGCCTTCTCAAACAAGATGCTCGGCTACATCTCATGGCCTTACGAGAAGTTCGGAATCTTGCAGTGGTATGCCAATAGCCATGACCCCTCCATGCAGCGTCAACAGGCCCTTCGTCGTGCACAAGAAATAAAGGCAAACGGCAACAGCCTCTCCTCCAGGCTGAAAACGATTGGCGCTGATGCCAGCCAATTTATCAGCACGGTACTCGTGCTTTCCATGTATGTCGCCATGGATGTAGCGCTTCGACTTTCGATTGCCCTTTATGCGCTGCCAGCCTTCGTTCTTGCGTGCCTAGTGGGTGCGGTCGATGGCCTGGTACGGCGTGACTTGCGCCGGTGGAGCGGCGGCCGTGAGTCCTCCTTTGTATATCACCACGCTAAGCGATACACCGCCTGGGCGCTGACTGGCGGATTCGGACTGTATTTGACTTGGCCCTTCGGTGGCTTCAACCCCGCTTACATGGTTCTGATTTTCACCGCGCTGGTTGCTGCAACGCTCAGCACCACAGTGGCTTCCCTCAAAAAGTATATGTAGCGCCTCTCGCTCACATCACGACATTGGAGAAACGACAGAAATGAAACCACAGCAATCTGGCCCCTCAGAACGTAAGACTCATCGCGCCTGGGCAGCCGCGCTCATGCTCGTCGCATGCGCCACCGTTCAGGCTGGTGATGCCGATAGTGAGCGCGAAAGTCTGGCACGAATTGAAAACGAGCTGGCCGTCGTACAGCAGATGGTGGCCGCGGCCTCTCGTGATGCCCCTCCATCTCAACGTGTCAATTTTCGATATGAGTGGTTGATCAATGATCTGGACGTGATGCGTCGGGGAATTCAACAACACCTTAATGCCCCTATGCAGCCGCGCCCGGTCGAGCCACTGCGAGGCGACTACCGCCAATGACGCAGCTTCAGGAGATCTCCTTATGGGCATGAACAATGCACAGCTGGGTTCGAGCATGAGAGAGGCGTTTGCAGCGGGCTCGGGTGTTGACCCAAACGCCATGAAAGTCGTGCTGACGATCATCACGGTTGCGATTGTGGTTCTGTTCTTTGCCTGGCTAGTGATGACCGCCCTGGATAACTACCGGGAGGGCCAACTCAAGCAGGAAGAGGTGGTCTGGGCCTGCGTCAAATTAGTTGTGCTGTTGTCCTTAATCCTGTGGGTGTTGGTTTGACGCTCACAGGACTTCTTAACACATCAAACCATACGGAGTTTAGCTATGACCACACTGAACGCTCTGTTGGCGGCACCCCGAGCGGGGTGGCAAAAAGCCAAGCGTCACTTCGCGCAAGCCACTTTGATCCCTGCTGTAGCGTTACTTTCGTCACCTGCCAGGGCGGCTTTGCCCACAATGCCCACACCGGGTTCTGGCATTGACGGGGCTCAAGTTGCCGATGGCGATTGGCTTGGAGCGATGGGCGCTTACTGGAAACAGGGCATCACTATTCTGGCCATGATCTTTGTCGGCTACTTTTTCCTGAAAGTCGTCATGGGTGCGATCACGAAGTGGAACCAATACACCCGCGGTCAAGCTGATATCAGTGACCTGAAAGAGTACGTAATTACTGGTGGCGTGTTGGCCATTGCACTCGTTGCCATGGCAACGTATGCCATCGCCACGCTCGGGTAAAGGGGAAAAGTCGATATGGCTCGCAAGCCCTCTGCCCCACACCTTGAACAGCTAGATGAGCAAGTTACCCAGGGCATCGCTACGCCGATAACCGATCGCGTGAATGTTCAACCAGCCATTCTGAACGGTATGACGGTCGATGAAGCACAAATCATCGGTCTGATCTCCGTCGTGGTGTGTCTGCTGCTGGGCTTGGTACTGCTGGCCATAACCGGCTTCTGGCAAACACTTTTGGCCATCATGCTATTTGGACCATTAGTCATTTTGTGGTTTGCCTCTAAATACCTGGCGGGACTTAAGCGCAACCGTCCTGACGGCTATTACAACCAGGCTATGCACCACTGGATGGCCTCTCGTGGGTGGGTGAAAGCCAAATTCATCCGCCACAACGGTTATTGGAGCTTGGGCCGGACCTTGCCCTTTAGCTTGTCCACTTCATTCAACCCTAAACCGTCCCGTCAGAACGTTGTTTCTACGGGCGAAACGGCCATCCCCTCTTCTTGCGCTGCTCAAGGTGTGACACCGATAGCGGATAAAGCGAGCAACAACGTATGAGTTCAAAATATTTAAACGCCCTGGCCACTGTTCAGGCGACAAATAAAAGACTGGGCGCACTTGTTTTAGTTGTCGCCGCTCTTGGGGCTGTGGGTATGTACTTTGCTGCCCGCACACCGCATCGAATCGACGTCAATTTGCACCCCAACATTCAAGGCGGGGATGTCGTCACCGTGACCGACGGCCAGTCGCCGGTCCCTGACGTCAATGTGTATGGCTTTGCCTACTACATCTGGCAGCAGGTCAACCGCTGGCAAGCCGACGGGTACAAGGACTACGGCAAGCAAATCTACTACTACCAGGCCTACATCACCCCGTCTTGTCGCGCTCAGCTAGAGAACGACATGAACACAAGAGATAGAGCCGGTGAGTTGCGATCACGCACACGCATCATGACCGAGATTCCAGGGTTTGGGTTTTCACCCAGACGAGTCATTTCGCAAGGCACCAACACCTGGACAGTACTGCTCGACATGCAATTGCAAGAGACATTTCGCGGTCAACAAATCAAAGACATCTACATACGGTATCCGATGCGTGTCGTGCGATATGACGTTGACCCCGAGAAAAACCCCTGGAAGCTGGCCATTGACTGCTATGGCAACAACCGCCCTGCCCGCCTGAATCCTGACGAAGTCGCCGCAGTACAGAAGAACAACCAAAGTCCCGAGCTGCCAACTGAGTCAGAAATCGTGCCCGCCACATTGCCCGGCACGATCACCGACCCGGCAACCAACGTGACCGACCCCGCTCCGACACCTATCCAGGTGCGACCCGTCCAACCTCAAAGCGAGTGAGATTGTCATCCATGAAAGCCATTCTTAGCATTCGCAAAACAGCTCTGGCCTGCGCTCTTTTGGGGCTGGCCCAGTACGCACAGGCACAAGTGCGAGACTTGGGGCCAAACTTGGAGAGCGTACCAGCAGATCTTATTGCTCCAGCCCCTGACAGCGTCAACTCAAGTGTCAATGTGGGTTCTGCAACAAACGCAGCAGTGAATAACGCGCCCGATCTGGGAGAGATTCCCAATCTTGGCTCCTCACCCTCTAACGCTGAGTATCAAACCGCTGGCGTCAATGTGATGGGTGACCAAGCTATGGTGGTGAGCACTGTGGATGCGGCCATTCAACAGGCCAAGGATAATCAGGACGAAAGCGGCACGACCATCCGCAAACCGCCACAAAACAAACCGCATGGCGTCGAGCGAGCCGTGTTTAATCGAGCTCCGGTACGTGCGCCACTGCCTGTGGGCATCGAACGCATGATTACCTTGCCTGCGCCTGCCGCCCTGCATGTGCCATCGGATATGTCCAAGATTGCCAGAATCGAAGTCATTGATCGCACGATGTACATCACGGCCCTCCAGCAGTTCACACCCGTGCGAATCATTGCTGAGCTCATTGACTCTGGGCAGCAAATTCCCTTCGATCTGGTTGCCGACAGCACAACAGCCAGTGCCCGTAGCGAACTTCAGGTTTTTGTCGTTGCTTCCTCATCGCCTGGTTCAGAGGAGATCGGAGGTGATGGTCCCGCTTCCCAAGCGGCAGCGCAAGCGACCAGCATGGCCAATGAACACACATTGAGCCAGCAAATGGCGGAATCAGCACCGACAGATATGGTCCAGCTCACCCGCTACGCCGCACGCCAGCTTTATGCCCCAAAGCGGCTTGCCACCCCGTTCTCAGGTGTGCAGCAGGTCGAAGTCACTGCTGAGCCAATTGCCAACCTAATACGTGGCGTCCATGTTGTATCCACCCCCGTTGGTCAGTGGCGTTCTGGCCAGCTCTATGTGACAGCCGTTCTCATCAAGAACCGGTCACATAACCCCTTGGAGATTCCACTTGAGCAAGTGCGCGGCCAATGGATTGCAGCCACCGCGCAGCACGGTCGAATTGGCCCAGCCGGTTCCGAGACGGACACCACCGCCATTTATCTGGTGTGCCAGCGCCGATTTGAAGCCTGCCGGTAATAAAGGAACAACAGCATGAGCAGCACGTCCAGCAACAAACTGATCCCCATCCTCGGTGGTGTCGCCGTCTTAATAGTCAGCGTGGTGATATACAGGCAATTTACGGGTTCAGGAGAATCTACCAACTCGGTATTGACCTCCATTCCTACACCTGAAAGTGCCACACTGCATACCGCGCAAGGAGCGGACAACGACAACGCCGCCGAAACCCTACGCACCGTCACCGCCAGCAATGAACAGTTGCGGCGTGATGTGGCACGCGTGATCGAGATGAACAATCAACTCATCGCCGAGAATAAGCGCGTGGGCGGTGCTAATGCCACGGTCTCGCGTCGCATCGAACAAGAGCAACGCGACACGCTCAATCTTGACGGACCCCGTACGGACTCGATCGACCCAACCGGCGACGAGACGGGCGCCAAAAACGCAGTCAACCTCACCTTGAAGCGTGGCTCCGAAGCAGTCGATACGTTTTCACGCGCCTTTCAACTGTCACCGGCCCGCTCTGAGACCGAAGCAGCCAATCGGGCTGCTCAGACGCGAACGACTCCCCTGGTCCCACAACAATCATTTTCCCTGGGAACAGAATCGCCCACTCCGACTGTTACCTCATCAGGGCCATACCGTGTTTTACCTCCCATGGGGTATAGCGCGGTAACGCAGTCCGAGCAGGGCCGCAATGGCAATGACGGACCAGCCATTACGCGCTATGTCCGCACCAGTGGCAATCAGGCCTATGCCAATAGCTCCATGGGCCCTGTGTCCAGGACCACCGCCACACAAACACGGTCAGCACCACAAGCCGCCAAGCCTGAACCGATTCCGTACTTTACTGTTCCCGAGAACTCGACACTGGTCGGCGCAGTATCGATGACCAGTCTCATCGGACGTGTGCCCATTGATGGCCGTGTCACTGACCCGATGCAGTTTAAAGCGATTGTCGGCCGCGACAACCTGGCAGCCAATGGCTTTGAATTACCAGCAGACATTGAGGGGATGATCGTCACCGGTGTGGCAATCGGCGATATGGCGCTGTCGTGCTCAGAAGGAAAAGTGCGCTCGGTCACCTTTGTCTTTAATGACGGCACGGTTCGCACCATCTCTGAGCGCTCCAAAGGCGGGGGGAATGCCAACGTCAATGGCGGCGGTAGCACCCAGGACCTGGGCTACATCTCTGACGTACACGGCAATCCCTGCATTCCTGGCAAATTCGTCACCAATGCCCCGGCCTATCTGGCCGACCTGGCCATGCTCAAGGGGCTGGATGTCGCCGCACAAGCTTACTCCGATGCCCAGCGCACCGTCTCCAACAATCTGGGCACGGGCAATACCACCTCTCAAATCACCGGCTCACGCAGTGGCTACGCCATGGGGCAAGCGGCCTCTGGCGCAACCAATGAGATCGTCGCATGGATGACCTCCCGTTTGAAGAATAGCTTCGACGCCGTTGTAACCCCGGCTGGCAAGCAAATAGTTATTCACCTGGATAAAGAACTGCAAATTGACAAGATGCCCAACGCCCGCAAGCTGGTGTACCGCCAGCAAGGGACGCAGCAGCTTTCTCGTGGAGCACATTATGGTCTGGAATAAAACTGCCCAACGCCTGGCGCTGACTCTAATCACCACCGCCATGTTCAGCGGTTGCACCGTCATGATGGATCGCGAATCCCCACTTAATGAGGTCACTAAGGATTCGCCAACGGTGCTGGACGTCTACCGGGGTACTGATTATCGAAACGAAGCGACTCGTCAGTCGCGCATTACCCCCCAGGAGCGGATGCGTGAGCGCACTCAGGCTAGACCGATTAATCCAGGTGATGAGTTAACCCAGCGATATTGGTCAGCTGTTGATTCCATGAACCAGCGATTCGCTCGGCTGCCAAATCCTGACCTGGTAATGGTGGTGTTTCCGCATCTGGCCAAGGGCCAGTATCCGGTTCCAGGCTACGTGACCGTCTTCCCGATGTACGACCAGACACAGTATGCGCTACCTGGTGAGGTCACCCAAGATTTACTGCAGTGGCGAGGTGACTACTTTGAGGCAAAATCCAGCGCCAAGAAGAAGGGAGGCGCAGATGATCGCTAATGTGGCCAGCTTGCTCGGATTCACGCGTCAACGTGCAGCGCAACCAGGCAGTAAGCGCGCTCCTCAAGTCACCGCACAGGCATCGTCTCCTGGCCAGACCGTTGCAGATCGTCGACGCATGGCCCTGCGGCCACCGTCGTTTACCGACATGCTGCCCTATATCAGCTATGCCCCCGATGAGCGCATTTTTGTGTTGCGTGATGGCAATACCCTCGGGGCAATGTTTGAACTCTCGCCCATTGCGACCGAGGCCATGCCTATCGAAATCCTGAATGAACACGCCCAGAAGATTCAGGAGGCCTTGCAAGCCATGCCATCGGTCAACGGCGCACCGTGGATTGCTCAGTTTTTTGTCAATGATGACCGTAACCTGGATCATCTTAATGACACTTTTACCGACTATATCCTGGAGCAACACAAGGACGATGGCCTGGGCCAGGAGATCCTTAACTCGCCTTTTACCCAGGCGGTATTGGATGAAGTGCGCTCGCACCTGTCGAATGTCTCGCAACCCAATGGTCTGTTCACCGATACGCTTGTCACCGGTCAAGTCTGGCGCGGGCAAATCCGCCGTGTTCGTTGTTGCCTGTATCGTCGATTTGGCGGTGCAGCCGATGATCCACAAACGCCGGTGCAGCAAATCGAGTCGGTGGCCAACACCATCATGGCCACGTTTTCCGAAGCCGGTGTAGCCGTTCGCCGCTGCACCGGAAAAGACCTCTATGAGTGGCTACTGCCGTTTTTTAACCGCGATCTACCCTGGGCGCCTGGCACGCAAATGATGCGTGAATTACCCTATCCCGGCGACACCCCGTTAACCGATGACGAGGACACGCCCATTTTTGGATGGGACTTGTCTGAGCTGTTGAGTATCAATGAGCCCCGTTCGGACCTGGAGCAAGGGTTATTTGAGTTTGATGGCGTACCGGTCAAAGCGCTGACTTTGCAAAATATGCGCAAGCAGCCAGAAATCGGACACTTCACGGCCGAGTTGGCCAATGGCAAGGAACGATTTGCACGTTTTGATCGGCTACCTCCCGGTTCGATGCTCTCAGTGTCCATTACCATCGCGCCGCAACACGTCGTAGAGTCACAAATTGAGCGGATCCGGGATGCCTCACGCGCCAAGACTGCGCAGGCCATCGAAACCTACCGGGAATGCACCAACGTTTTGAATGAAATAGTTCGGGGCAACCACCTGTTTCCAATGATGGTGACCCTGTACGCGACTGCCACCAGCACAGATGAACTCGATAGCAACATCAACACGATTAATGCGCTGTTGATCCCATCGGGCCTGAAGTTCATCAGTAATCAGCATGACCTGGTCCCGCTGGACACATTCATGCGGGCGCTGCCCTTTAACTATGACCCCGCCTTCGATAATCAGGTACTTCGTCGATCCCGCTTGACCTTCGCCTCCCATATTGCGCGTCTGTTGCCATTGTATGGCCGTGCCCGTGGCACACCTCACCCCGGCATGTGGTTCTGGAATCGTGGCGGGGAACCCTTGTTTGTGGATCCGCTCAACAAACGCGATCGTAAAAAGAACGCGCATATGCTGGTGCTGGGACCGACCGGAGCCGGTAAATCGGCCACCTTGAACTACATCGCCATGATGACGATGGCCATTCATCGGCCACGGCTGGTGATTGTCGATGCCGGGAACTCCTTCGGTCTTTTGGTGGATTTTTTTAAAGACCGAGGGCTATCGACCTACAAAGTTGAACTGAACAGTAGTGCAAAAGTGTCCTTGCCACCGTTCGTTCATGCGTACCAACTACTAGATGATAGTGAAGTGATGGAGAGTTTTGTGGCGGCCGAGCAGCAGGCACGAAGCAACGCAGGCCTGCCCGATGACGAACTGCTCAATGCCCTGCTTGGCCAAGATGATGGGCCGTCGGCTGCCGACGTGTCTTTTCATGAAACGTTCCAGGCCAGGGAAGAGGACGAAGAGCAGGACGACGAGCTGGATAAAAGAGACTTGCTGGGCGAGATGCTGATTGCCGCGATCCTGATGATCACAGGCGGTGAAGCGGACGAAGTCGCACAGATGAGTCGAGCCGACCGGTACTTGGTATCACGCGCCATCATCATGGCCGCGATCAGTTGCAAAGAACGGGGAGCCAAGCACCCGTTGACACAAGATGTGGCCCTGCAGCTGATGCACATGAATAAGGACCAGACCATGTCACCGGCGCGGCGTGCACGCGCCGAAGAAATGGGTCAGTCCATGATGACCTTCACCCAGGCGCTGCGAGGCAAATTATTCAATCGTGAGGGACAGGACTGGCCAGATGCAGACGTCACTCTGGTCGAGATGGGTACGCTCACTCAAGACGGCTATGAAGATGCCTTGGCAGTTGCGTACACAAGCCTCATCGACTCAGTACAGTCCCGTGCCGAGCTGAACCAACACTCTGGTCGCCCGATGGTGTTCCTTACGGACGAGGGCCACTTGATCACAACCAATGAGCTGCTTGGCCCCAAGATAGCCAAGGGCACCAAAATGTGGCGCAAATTCAATACCTGGTTCTGGCTTGCCACACACAACCTGAAAGACTTTCCCGACTCTATGGAGCGCGTGCTCTCGATGTGTGAGTACTGGATGCTACTGACCATGGACAAAGCAGAGATTGAAGAAGTGGTGCGATTTCGGTCGCTCACCAACGAGCAGCGAGCCATGATGGAATCCGCCCAAAAAGAGCCGCCGAAATACACGGAAGGGGTTCTGATTTCCGCGACCGGCCAGATGCTCTTTCGCAACGTCCCTCCAGCTCTCCCGATTGCATTGGCCATGACTGAGGGCCATGAGAAAGCACACCGACGTCGCCTGATGGAAAAGCATGGAATCAACGAAATGGGGGCTGCTCAAATGGTGGCACAAGAGCTGGCGCGGAGTCGCGCATGATCAAGATACGCTCACTTAGCAAAGGAGTTTCTCGTCTCACGGCTTGCATCGCGCTTCTGACTGCACTGCTTGCCGTCGTCACACCAGCGACTGCGCAACAGCCTGACCAAGACCTGTACGCAGGGGTCATGACCGTAGAGGTGTTTGCCAACACTGCCATGCCGGTAACACCAAGCACTTCACCACACTATGCCTTGTCCATCTACCGCTTGGATGCAATGAATAATCTCGAAGCTCAGATGAATGAAGGTATGCCACAAGACGAAGCAGAAGCGCGCCTATGGGTGGCTAACAATGAAGCCCGCTTACGACAAATGATCCAACCCATGGTCGCCAGTGCGGTTAACGGCCTGGCACGCGCACAGCGTTATCAGATTGACCGCTTACCGGCCGTGGTTATCAACCAGCGCTATGTGGTCTTTGGGTATGTCGACGTTGACCAGGCGCTTATGGCCTGGCGTGACAGCCAAAATTAAGGGGCGCTCATGTCTATCACTACTTTGCGCTTTAGGCACATGCTTGCGATTAGTTTGCTGGTACTGGCAACCGCGCTGCGGCCTGTTCAAGCAACAGCTGCCACAACCACGGCGGGCGTCGTCACCAATACGGTCGCAGCACTCCCCAGTTGCACGTCCTATCAGGTCAAAGGCATTTGCGTCTGGCTGGTCTGCATCCCGCTCATTGGCTGCTTCATCCGGACGTCGGTTCGGGTTGCACATTATGTGCCCGATGTCGTGATCAGCACCTACAACGATCCTCTGGCTCACCCTTGGGCTGAGGTGGGTAAGCCATTGGCGACGGCTATATCCTCAGTGGGATCAGCCGCAGTCGGCGCCCCAATCGATGCCTCAGCAGGAACACAGCGCGAAGGCACCGAGGTGACTACCTATAAGAGTGCGGATGCCATCGGCAACCCGGCAGGCTTGATTGCCAGTATCGCCGGCGGCTACATCCCCAGCTTTGGCAGTTCATTCCAGTTTCCAGGCTATAGCGAATTGTTGGCCTTCACTCGCACAGAGCTGCCTCGTATCGCGCAGTCTTGGAGACAAGTTCCTCAGCAACTGGGCAACGAGTTTATTGAAGCAGCCCGTGCCATGGCCAATGCACCAGCAGACATCATTTCCTCCGTCTCTGCATTTCCGGCAAAACTTGGCGAGTTGAGCTCATCGATTGGAAATTTGAGCAATGTTTTTGGTGGAAACGTCAGCACCCAAGCCATTGGTTTGTCCGGCGTTGATATGGTGGGTGCAGATTTTGGGCCTATCAGAGACATGGTGCAGATCGCTCAACGCCTGGGTGCCTCCGGTGGACTATCTGAGATGTTCTGCCCAGGCTCAGCGTCGGTGTTCAATCTGCATTTTCAGTCAGACATGGACGCGATGAGCTGGCGAGGGTTTTGGCCGCTAGAGATGCTCTACCCCCAATCATGGGTGCCTGGTACAGGGGAAGTAAGCACCTCGCCCCTTTCCACTACCTGGGGGCCTATATACCCACGTAACGGCGAGCTTGTGCAGTCACACCCAGTAAAGGCCTCCGCCGTGCTGGCCACGCGTGTCGGAAGCATCATCTCGCAATCGGCACAGCCCCACATTTACAAGCGTCTGCAACCCGGTAGTGGCTACAAGTACTTCCCCACCTCTAAGCCCACTACCTGGCAGATGATCTATCCGAGCGCTCAGCGGTCCTGCATGACCTTTGGTGCAGATGACTCGATGAGCCTGGCCAGCTTTGGCGATTACAAAACCGATGGTGCCGATGGCTATATGTGGAATATGTGGAACCACTATGACTGCTGCCGCATCCGTGGTGAGTTTTTATACAGCATCCCTTAAGCGAAGGACGAGAATATCTATGCAACAACCACAACGCCCGTTCACACTGCGCTTGAAACCAGCAGCCATGATACTGGCTCTTGCGTTGACCTCCATGAGCGTGATGCCCGACGCCTACGCGCAACCCGTACGCGGCGCTTCGCTGTATTACCGAATGGGAGGCGGCTCGCCCGGCGGCTCTGCAAATTATCGCGGCCAGGTCGCTCACAACTTAGGCTTTGGAGGAAATGCTCGACTGAACTATTCATGTGGCAAGTTTGATATAGGCCTATCTTGGGCCAACATCATGAACAACCTCAACAACCTGGGCCAGACGGTGACTGGGGCGATTCAATCTGGTATCGCTGCCCTCCCCTTGTACGTCTTGCAACGCGCACAGCCAGGCCTGTATCAGATTTTTCAAAACTATTCGCAAAAGGTGGATCTCCTGCTCGGGGCCAGCCTTAAATCCTGCGAAGAGATGGAGGCCATGGTCAAAGCGGGGCAGAACCCCTATGAGGATTGGATCAAGATGGCCAAAGGTGAAGGCTGGAAAATCAAGGCCTCTGCGCAAGGTGACATTTACCAGGCGAAAATCGACATTGAGAAAAATGAAGAGGCAAATAAAGCTGGAGTGCCATGGGTGTTTGGCCAGAATGCCGGGGGTGTAGGAGGCCGACCCATTGAGCCGGTGCGAGATCTCTCTGTGGCAGGCTATAACGCTACCCTCAACAAACCAATCACCGCATCGGAAACCACGGACTACAGTAATTCTCCAGCCGAGAAGAACTCTCGTCTGGTTCGTGCGTTTAAATCGCCGGCAGAACTTGCCCAATGGACAACCGAAGTCCTGGGGGATCAGAAGGTCTATACCTGCGGCCAGCATCACTGCCCCGCCCCAACCACGGTCGTGACCTCCAGCGGACTGGGGCCCAAATATGAAGCTGAAGTCGATTTCGTCCAGCCTAAGCTAGAAGCAATGGCCAACCCATCGAACTCGGCCACGTATGCCGATCTCGCAGAAATTTCAGCTCCTGGCTTTGCCGTGTCTCCCCAGTTGCTCGACTCATTACGGGCGATGCCGCCTGACACCCGCAGCATCGCTGTGAACCGCATTGCTCAGGAAATGGCGATGCACCGGGTGATCAATAAAGCATTGGTGGCGCGTAGCGTGTTGATGACAGGTCTGACCTTACCGGAGGTTACGGCCGCAGGAGATGCCATCCAAAACACCCAGGCTTCGGTCGATCGCTTAAGTGGCTACATTGACGACTTGATGTATGAGGCTCGGATCCGCAAGGATCTAACGTCCCAGACGGCATTGTCGATCATCAACACCCAGTCCGCCATTGACACACAATCACTGAACGTACCGGGTGGCAACCCTGTTGATCCTGCCCCAGCAGTGGGTGGACGGGTGCCTGGACTATGACACAAGTCTCTCTCACCAAAAAACGCAGCTGGCTGTGGCGAGCACTGATATGGCTCGCCAACGGTTTGGCCGGATTTCTCCTGCTCATTGGGCTGCTCGGCGCACTAGCGCAGTCGTTTATCGGACAGGAACATAAACTTCTGAGCCTTCTTGAGGGGACATCGTCAGTACGAGATATTGGAGCAATCGCGCAATGTCTGGCAGCACTACTCATTATTTGGCGCTGGCCAGCCGTCGTGCGCTGGCTCCAAGCCAGACATATTGTTCAAGGATTCGAATATGACGCCGTGCTGGCCAGCCGCCGCAAGGTGGCGGCATTTGCCACGCTGTACTTAGTTTTGATTCCGATTGGCCTTGACCGCATCTGGCGCTGGGTGACAGCGCTCATCGCGGCTTAGCTGGGGAATAAGCCATGCAACTAGACAGTTACCTCGAACTCTTTACCACTTTCTACGGGTGGGCTTTTGCCAATATTTTTGGCGAGATCGTGACCGGCACCGGCTTGGTCGTCATCCCCTTTCTAGTGGTAATCCTCAATGCCTGGCGCGAAGCTGGCCAGCGGGGAATGCAAGACATCGGCGTTATGGGGGTCATCAAAAGCGTACAAACGCAGCTCATCGTCATGTTGTTTGTGATGTCGGTCTGTTTTTTCACTTCGCCCATCACAAGCCTCACGTATGCGCGCTTGTCGTACGTGCCTCCTCCTTCGATTGATAACCCGAACCCTGTAGAGGCAACGCCTGGAGCCAGTGGCAGCACCTACGATACGGCACTACGCGATGCTATTGATGGAAGCATGAGCCAGGCCAGCGGGCTGAGTAACGTGCCCCTATGGTGGTATTCCATTATGTCCATCAGCTCTGGGATCAACAATGCCTTTCGCAATGGCATGAATAACTCCGGCTCTGATATGCGGGTTCTGGAGGATATGGCCAAGAATGCCACAATCGAAGACCCCGCGTTGCTCGGTGATGTGCAACGGTTTTATAGCGAATGCTTTATCCCGGCACGCAGTCAGTATTTGCGCAGCGATCGCAGCAGAATGAGTGCAACAGGCGCGTCAATCCTGGCAGAGTCAAATACCGACTATGGACCTACTGATGTGGATTGGATGGGCAGCCAGTTTTTCAGAACTGAGCCTGGGTATTACGCCTCCATGCGCAGCCGTGCTCCGGTCACCGGTTTTGCTATCGATTACTCCCGTGATACCGAATACTACGACCCATCAAGCGACGTGGATCCACAAGTCACCGGCGCGGTAAACCCAGAGTTTGGACGCCCAACCTGCAAGCAATGGTGGGAGAATCAGTTACGAGAGAAGCTGATAGACGGAAGCCCAGGTGTTCGAGCCTTCGCGTCGAGAGCGGCTAGTGTTCTCACGTTTACGTCATTCGATAAACAGAAGGATGAAGTGGCTAGACTGGCGTCAACCGCAGCCAATCCAGTCTTTGTCGATTTCGATCAAATGATGGGCACCCCTTATGATGCTGCCACAATCGCGGGTCGAACGATAACGGGCGCTGGGAGTACCCTCGGTGTAGGAGGCGCAGCTTTCATGGCCAGCATGGCTTGGATGCCATTGGTGACCTCGTTACCCATGATTCAGGCATTGGTCCTCATGGGTATCTACGCTTTTCTTCCCTTGGCCACTTTGGTCAGCGGTTTCAGTCTTCGGGTATTGTTCTTAGGAGCTATGGCCATTCTTACCATCAAAATGTGGGCATCGATGTGGTACATCGCCACCTGGATCGATGGCCACCTAATCAATGCCATGTACCCTGGTGCTCTGGGCAATATATTTGTCCAAGAAGCCATGATGATAGGTAAAGGAGCCATTCCAGCGGGCTACAAACGAATGGTGCTGAACACTATCTTATTGTCGTTGTATGTCGGGCTGCCAGTCATTTGGTCGTCAATGATGGCCTGGGCTGGGCTCAAAGTGGCGGGTGGTATCGATAAAATGGTAAGTGAAGGAGGAAACGGAGCAGCCAACTCGGGACGGCTTCCATTGTTAGGGAAGATTTTTGGTGGAAAGAAGTAAAATCTAATTGCTTAGTCACACCAAGCAAACACAACTTACTTATAGTTCTAGGAAGACGTTATGATTCCTAGAGCTCCACTTTATTTTTATCTGCTCTGACTTGACTCAGACAAATTATCGGTAATATAAAAAGTTTAAAAATAGATTTTTTATTAGAGTGTACAAATACACTAGATTGCAAACAGAACTTAAATACTCTTACTATGGCTTGATCTAGCAGGCAATAGCTGATCAAGTCTGGTGGATTTCAGAACATCTGCTTTCGGCCAAGAACAGCTCCTCGATCATGGATCTACCGTAGTCTCCAAAACCAAGAACAAGATTTTTTAGATACAGTAACAAATGACTCGCCTAATGAACGGAAGCTTCATACAGTGCTATGTCAGCTAGACATGCTTGATGCATTTCTTCTAACCGTTATTAGAGGTTTATATGTTTACGACTCCAATCATAATTGCGTATATTATTTGGTTTATTGGAACAACCATCATCATTTGTGTTGGACGCTTTTCTTCCAAAAATCGCGGATTGTTATATTCAGGTGGATTAGCTTTGTTAGGTGCGTTAGCTGGATATTTTGCAATTCACTATTTTTTTGAGACTGCTTTTCAATGCCAAAAGGCATCCTGCTGGGCGGAAAAAGTTAGTGCTGACGGCCTTGTGCAGTTCGTGCTCCTCACCTGGGGCGCAATGGGTGGTTCAATTATCGCTCGTGCTATTGATGTGAGGTAGCAAGCTACCCTAAAAGCTCATTCCGGCTGACCTGCATAGTATTGGTGGCTTATCTCTAGCGTGAGCGATTGTCTATAGTGGGTCGATAGCTGAACTGAAAGCTTGATACCAACCCACTGCTGCCATTCGTAATGTCCACAGCCACCTGCTGTGCAGCGATAGCGAACGTTGGTTGGTCGGTTCACGCACGCCCTACGAGCGTGCCTCGGTTTCGTCAGCGAGATCCGGGCCATATAAACGCTCGCGCGGCATGCACCGTGGCAGCAACAGGCGATAACCCGCGCATTTCTCAACGACACCACATCGTTGATTGCGCAAGATTTTTTTGTCACCCGAGAAAATCTAACTTGCTATTAAAACTCTTATACGACGAAAAAAGGCCATGAGAACCCATGCACCTCGAAGACGATAGCCCCAGTCATCACCGGCAACGATCAGACTTCTTTCGACGGCTTGTTCAAGCACCACCACCATCAACGGCTCCAGACAATCAGAGGCCATCAATTCCCAGGCGAATCGTGCAATACTGGCATGACTTGCAGGCGCTGCCTGCTGACGTGCTGGAGTGCATGAATTCTTGGTCGAAGTGGGGATCATGCGGATTCGAATACCGTATCTTCGATGCGCGCAGCGCGGCTCGCTTCATTGAACAATCGCTGGAAAGGGAGCATCTGCGGGCGTTCATGCGCTGCTACCACCCCGCGATGCAGGCGGACTACTTCCGATTGTGCTATCTCGTCATCAATGGAGGAATGTACGTCGATGCCGATGACGAGTGCATCGCCAACGACATCTCGGAGCTATTCGTCGGGAGCGGCGTTAAGGTTCAGCCACTTTGTTACGACATTACTACAGACTCGATGGTTCAGTGCGAGGTCTTCCTGCAAGCGGACACCAACTGGGACGGGTTGATTTTCTACGTCAATAACAACCCGTTGATCGCTTGCGAGGGAGACCCAATTATCAGTCGAGCACTTGAGCGTGCAACCCTGCGCTTGGACTGCGCAGCCGAGGATGAGCTGCTGGAGATTCAATCAACTACCGGCCCGGGCAACCTGTCACGCATCATCTTTGAAATGTGTGCGCAATGCCTTGATGATCACCAGCTGACCGTACTTCGGACCTGGGACTCGATCGGCATATCTAAGTGGCCGCTGAGCTATCGTGCCGACGGAAGAAACTGGCGAAGATCAAACGGGAAACGGTTTGCCTTTGATGGGGAGGGGGCACCATGAACCTCTTCAAGCCGCTGAGGGGCATCCGTCACCTATTGCACGCCATGTTCTTGCGCTTGCGCGTGCTGTTTCCGAAACAAACGGCCAACGCGTTCGGCCCCGTGGACGGAGCCTACTCGGGCAGGATCAGCGATATCTATGTGATTAACCTAGATCGGCAGCCGCAGCGATTGGTGGCTGTTTTCCGAGAGCTAGACCGCATCGTGGATTGCACGAGGCAGCCACTGTCAAAGCGACTTATCCGGCACGCAGCCTGCGACGCGCGGGCCCTACCGGCGGCGACACTTGCTGGTGTAGAGATTGAGCCCTACTACACGCTTGCGGATCAATTATCCGTCGACCCGTACCCACAAGTTCTACCGGACACGTTCGATCTGACTCGCGAGATCCGAATGAGCAATGCAGAAATTGCGGTGGCTCAATCTCACATTGACATTTGGAAGAAGATAGCCTGTTCTAAGGCACAATACACGCTGGTGCTAGAGGACGACGTGTGGTTCGAACAGAGCTTTGGCCGCCTTGTCGATACTGCGTGGCAGGAGATGCGAGAGAGCGACGGGACCGATCCTGACTTTGACGTGCTTTACTTATCGTTCAAAGAAGTGAAGCACGGTGCTCCCAAGGTTGCACTCTCGCGCAGCGTCTTTCGGCCAGAGCGTGGGCTTTGGTATCTCTCGGGCTATGTACTGTCAAAGCGTGGCGCTCAGCGGCTTCTTGCACGCCTGCCGTGTCGTGGACCAGTCGACCTTTGGATCAACCAGCAATTCTCAGTAATAGACGTTCGCGCTCTGTGCCGCTCTGTCATTCCTCAGCGCGTCGATCTGCTGTCCACGAACTCCTACTCAATTCTCCCCGTCTTAAGCCAGATTGGGGTTCTTTCCGATACAGCGCCTGGGACGTTCCATCAGCGTCCCACGGAAACACCGGTGTTTGCCTTTGGCTCTCAGAGCATTGGCCTATCCTCCCTGGCTATGGCCTTGTCTATGCTGGGCTATCGTTGCTGCAGCGACTTGGACGAACTTCCACCTATGGAGAGAGATCGCTTGCTTCGAGGTCAGAGCGGACGCGTTTTTGATGCCTACGTGAATGTCGCGGCGCTTGAACCTCACATCGCGCAGCTCAAGGAAAGGTATCCGGGGGCAAAGTTCATCTTCGTCGGTAAAATCCCGAAGATCTTACCGCTGCCCCCTGAGAGCGTCTTGCACCAGCCCGCCTTCCCCGAGGGCTGGGTAGAACTGTGCGAGTACTTGCGCTTGCCGCCACCCAGTGCCAGCTATCCTTACGCTGCGGAGCGAGGCTTTCGTCGTCTTCGCCTTCCTCCATCCGCAGGTGAAAGACAAGCAAGAGGCAAGCGGCTGAAGCATGATGTTTCGCCGTGGGTTGTTCCGCTATCGCACCACTGGCACGGTATCGACGTGGAGCAATGCGAGCCTAAGCCGTGGTGGGAGGCAGCTCGCGCTCGGTTTGACGACCATTTGAGCGAACTAGACATGTCTCGTTGGCTGCTGCGCGACGATACGTTCCCTGGAAACCTTGCACTCTTTAGACCTGATAGCGTGCGAGTTCTGCCTTCTGGTGGTTTAGATTTGGTGGTCGCAAATGCGTCGCTTGGTGTTCGTGAGCTAAGCGCAGGCGCTGTTTCCAGCCAAGGGCGGTTCCTGTATGGACGCTTTGAAGCAACTTTGAGAGCGACCAACATTCCTGGCCTAGTCTCGGGCTTTTTCCTCCACAGAGACCTTCCGCGCCAAGAGATCGATGTGGAAATCGCCGGTAATCGTCCAGACCTGATGCTGGCCAATGTCTTCTTCAACCCGGGCTGCGACGGCGCAAAGTTCGACTACGGTTACCGGGGCACACCTTTTGCCATCAAGCTCGGGTTCGACGCCTCTGAAGCGTTCCACACCTACGCAATCGAGTGGGCCCCTGACGAGATCCGATGGTTCGTCGACGATCGCCTTGTGCATCGGAGAGTTCTCTGGGATCCTACGCCGATTCCCGATCTGCCCATGACGCTGCATGTCAATACCTGGCCGACACGGTCCGAGGAACTTGCAGGAAGACTTGTATGCGAGTCTTTACCCGCTGTTGCTACGGTTCGGCGAATCATGGTGGATGCGAATAGCACCGACGTGCAGAATACCGCTGTCTCGGACAGTGAGGAGTTAGGGGGGGCTAGTCGATACGGTACAAAAAGCATAGCCGACATCCTAGTGAGAGAGGAGCCCGGCGCTTAAGGGGCCGCTTTCAGACTCAGCCGTTCGCCGTTACGAACCAGACGACAGCTTTTGGCCGAAAAAGTCTCCGAGGAATTACTCAGTCACTCACGATCTCCCCAGTAGAACTCCCAGCTAGGATCCATCCGATCCAACGGATCGGGGACTTCCGGTGCAGCCATATTGTTCCGATTCTCCCTGCTACTTGAATTAATCAACAACAGAAAGAAATCAACTGCGAGTATCACTCCTATCCATGCCACCTTGGCAAGAAAAATACTTCCATGTCGAGCTAGCTTCAAAGCATATTTCATATACCTCCGCCCTCCTCACACTCCGTATTACTTAGCGATTCCCAAGAAAACAG
This sequence comes from Alcaligenes sp. HNGD-HTN06, assembly GCF_049932565.1. Lineage (NCBI taxonomy): Bacteria > Pseudomonadati > Pseudomonadota > Betaproteobacteria > Burkholderiales > Alcaligenaceae > Alcaligenes > Alcaligenes sp. HNGD-HTN06. The sequence continues at coordinate 1,853,348 of NZ_CP187782.1, forward strand.
CAAGGCACCGTTCAATTTCCACCAGTGTATCAGCACTAATAGATCCAAAGGCTTGGCCAATCTTATCTCGTTTAACGGTCAATGCCTTATCGATCATGATTTGTGATGGTTTTTGTAGACCATTTTCTGGGTCTGGCTGAATGCTAATGCGCAATAAGGGCGCATTCACAATTGTGCTGGTCACTGGAAGTACAGTGACCGAGGAATGGGCAGCAAATAAATCCGCCTGGATCACTAACGCAGGCCGAGGCTTTCCAAAATCCCCTTGCATTGCAACAGTAACTAGATCCCCACGTCTCATTCTGTCCAACCATCCAGGTCAGCCATAGCCTCATCCATAAAATGTTCTGTATCCACATCGGTCTTGTCTGCCTTGGCTACCCGCTGCGCCTGGCGGCGGCATTCCGCCGCAAAATCAGGCCGACGTGTATCAGGCACCCAAAGCTGCACTGGGCGCAATCCTGCTTGCCGGAGGGAATCCCGGTGCTTCTGAACTCTCGCGTTTACATTTGCCATCTTGACCTCCATAACTATGCACTTATAGTACGGCCATCACCCGTTACATGCAACATGCTTCGACAGTTGTATGCAACGCCAAGACAAGGCCCCTTGAGTTCGTGATCGATAGCCCAGCGTCCCCCGCTCAAGCCGAAACAGCCATCAATTACATCACCCCATCAACGGAGCTTGCTTCGTGCCTGTTGGTTCCGCTCTTGCATCACCTGCATTACTTCCTCATGGGTGTACAACCTGGCATTGGGATCACTGACTTTACCCAGAGCTTCTTCAACCTCGCGGGCCATCCGCTCGTATTCCTCCGGCCATAGCACCTGCTCCATGCACAGCGACGCCTGCCCCAGCAAGTGCAGCAGGCCGAACAACCGCATGTCGTTGGTCGCGACGATATGATCCCGAATCCGTTCCTGTATTGCTACGCTGGCTTGGTGTGCCGCAGGCGTGGCCGTCCCTTCGTAGTCGGTTGGGAATTCCGTTTCCTCAGCAATCCGTGCCCAAATGCTGGCCAGGGCCTCAATGTTGGATGTACTCATTTCATTCCATATAGGCTTTAAAAAACTGCAGTTTCAGGAGCACGAAATCTCATGCAGTGACTAGGTTAACTGTCTCCAACCTCAAATTTGGCCAATACTTAGACGCTAAATATAGTGTATTGTGCAATACAAATACATATTTCAAGACCCCTATGAACAAGAGAACGGTACCGACCCACCAAACATATACCGAGCTGCAGCAGGCCTACGATCATTTCAATGACGCCCTGTTCGACGGCAAGCTGCCTAACTGCCTGATTACATTGCAGCGTGAGAAACGCTCAATGGGCTATTTTTCAAGCCAGCGATTTGTAGATGCTCAAGGCACCTATACAGACGAAATAGCGATGAACCCGGCCTACTTTGCCGTCGTGCCCTTGATCGAAACCATGCAAACTTTGGTACATGAAATGTGCCATCTCTGGCAATTCCATTTCGGCAAGCCTGGGCGTGGCAGGTATCACAATGATGAGTGGGCCTCGAAGATGGAAGCGATTGGACTGATGCCCTCTTCGACTGGCCAACCTGGTGGCGCTCGCACTGGCCAACTCATGGCTGATTATGCGATTGAGGATGGCAAATTTGTGAAAGCATGCGCCGATCTGCTCACCCAGTCATTTTGTCTGACCTGGTACGATCGCTTTTCACATGCCGACGCACCTCGTAGCGCCGCTGAGCGCTTGGACAGCTCAGTAGGAGGAGGAGCCCCTCCATACATCGCGCTTCCAGCACTCACTCAAGCCTTAGCATCCAGTGCCACCTCCACGAGCAACGCCGCCCAGGGCGACGGGAGTATGCCCGTAAAGCCCACCGGCAATTCAAACCGATGGAAGTACGTCTGCCCATGCGGCACAAGCGTCTGGGGTAAACCAAAGTTGAAGATTATCTGCGGATCCTGTGAAAGTACATTCACATCGCCGGACGCCGCTCGACTAAGCGCCAACAGCGAATCGGCCTAGAATTGATTTAAAGGCTTGTCAAGTCGAAACCCTTGGTTATGTGCCCAAGGGTTTGAACAGACACACACCTCATGCGGCCCTACAGTGGCCACATGGACCCATTCGACACCCCTCCTCCACTATCGCAGGCTGCTGCCAGCCACATTGCGCCTCCTGCTTCTACGCGAGAGACAGAACTTATTTGGGCGGGCACAGAAGGCCAGCTGGTCAATCTCGGCTGGTTCATTGTCGCCATCCTGTTTTGCTGGCCAGTCATTCCTGTCCTATGGGCGATATACCGTTATCTTAAAGTTGCCAATCATCGATATGAGCTAACGAACCAGCGCTTGCTTGAATACAGCGGAATCATCGTCAAGCATGTTGAAACCCTGGAGTTATATCGGGTCAAAGACATAGCCGTTTCAGGCACTCTCCTTCAAGCATTATTTGGCCGTGGCCGTGTCATTTTGCAAACCACCGACGTCTCCACGCCAACAGTCCACTTGAGCGCTATTACCAGCCCACAGCACGTATCCCAACTTCTTCGTGACGCGGTAGAACATTGCCGCGTAGCCCGTGGCGTACGCGCCTTTGATTACTGAAAACCAGGAACTTGCCAAACAATGACCGCGCCTACCTCTTCTCGTTCTCCTCTGCTGATGCGACTCGTTGCCAGCGCAAGCCTTGGTCTGGGCCTGGCCACAGCATCGTGGGCTCAGGAAGTACCGCCTGACGTACAAGCTGCCATCGAGCAGCACACTCAAGGGTCTGTACCGATCGATAGCATCTCCACTACACCTATTCCCGGCATGTACCAGGTCGTCAGTGGCAACGAGATTTTCTATAGCGACTCGACCGGACGGTACGCATTTGTCGGGGGGGCCCTCATGGACATGAAAGACCGCCGCGATGTGACCGCACCAGCCCTGGAGAAGCTCAACACGATTCCATGGGAATCACTACCGCTAAGCCAAGCTATTGTGGAAGTTCATGGCAACGGACAACGCAAGATGGCCGTCTTTGAGGATCCGCTTTGCCCTATCTGCCGCGTGTTCACAAAATTCGTCGATCAGCTTGAAAACGTAACGGTCTATCGATTTGTCTTTCCTGTTATTGACCCGCAATCAGCCCCCATCGCCCGCAAAGCCTGGTGCTCGCCAGATCGAAACACTGCCTGGAACATGGTCATGAATGGACGAAACATAGACGGTCGTGAAGACTGCGACATTACTGGGCTCGTGGAGATTTTAAAGTTCGGAGAAGCAAACAATATCGCTAACACACCTACAGTTATATTGGGGAACGGAAAGCGGTTAGTTGGCGCAACACCTCCCGAGCAATTTATTGCAGAATTAGATGCTTCTGGAATAACCACACATTAAGGGATATAAAAAATGAAGTTTTTAAAACTAGCGGGCTTATATTTTTTAGTATCGCTATCCTTTTCTGGTATTGCAAATGCGCAATCAGCAGCAAAACCAGTATCTTTTCCAGCCAATCTCAAATGGTCCCCTATGACACTAGTTGGGTTCAATACTGGAAATATGGAAATGCCCCACGCTTCACGTGCGGAAATCAGCCTGGCCCGCTCAATTTGGGACAAGGAAATAGAATCCACAGGCCCCGGCATTAAACCGAACACCAAAAGCCCATCTTTTATCTTACTGAAAGCCTTTTCAGCAGGAAATGAGCAATTTGTTTTTTCGATTTTTGACTCAGGCTTCTCCAACGGCTGCATCCCACCGGCCAATGGCCGTGGCATCGAGGATATGTACTCGATTTGCCCTATGCGAGTGACTCAGATGAATACCACCCAATCCGCGTCACAAGACTTCCCTGAATACTGCCACCTCTACCCCGAGCCAGCAGAAAAACCAGGTGAAATCAATCAGTCTCAGATCGCCTTTGATGCCAACACTATGACTGCATACTTCCGCACTATTCAGTACGGTAAACATGTGGCTGCCTGCGATCGAACTCTGCGTATCCAATAACGGGGGCATCAATGAGGATCTTCAAGCAGTTGTTACCAGCCTGGCTTGTAAATGCGGTCTCGGCAGTGGCAATTGCAGCCGCACTTGTCACTGCAACACAAGTGGCTGATGCTATTCGCAACTCGCCAAATGCGAGCCCATGGCTTAAGGCAAATGCAGATGCCGTTGGCCGCTTGGCCATGTTTGAGTCCAGCGGCCAGCTTGATGTCTACAATGGCTCCTGCTGCACTGGAATCCTGCAGATGAATAAGAAAAACATCCGAAAATATGCGGAAACATCGCCGGAGGACTTCAAAACCTGGGATCTGCAAAGTCAAGTTGATGCCTGGTCCAAGCTCACCACTGAAGCTATGCAAGCACGGGCGCCCAAGACTCTTGCTGGGCTGGGAACCTTCGATGGCCGAGAAATCGATGGTGATATGGTACTGGCATGCGTCCAGCTCGGAATCGGGAATTGCCAGAAAATGATCAACTCAGGCAGTTGTAACGGCTTTGCGGATATCAATGGGACGACCATCTGCAAAATGGCTGACCGTATACGAAATGGCCCGCCTACGGGTAATAACGGCGATCCAGTAGACGACATCATTCAACCCAACCCTGATCAAGGTGGCACCTACAGGCCACCCGTCGATCCGTGCATCCGTGAAGGTGAAGGCTGCCTGCCTTTAACCGAAAGCCTGGAGCAAGGATTTGCATCTGGATCTGGCGTCAGCATGGGTAACTTGCGACTCATCATTTTTGCGACATCCACTGCGTTTGTTATCCTTATCTTGATGTCGTTTATTACGGCGCTTTTTCGTAACTACTCAACTGGTTCAATCGAAAAGGTTGAGCTTGTAAGTGGCGTACAGAAAACCATCATGATCGGAATGTCATTCATTGTTGTGATGTCGTTGCTCTAACTCCAGCAAATCAAAAATAGCTAGGTCGTGTATATTTGGTCAATCTCCGTTTTAGAAAAGCCACCTTTCAGTTTAGTCAGTTGAGAGAAAACAATGAGGACTACATGAGAAAAGAATTTAACTCCGTCTCCGAAATAAAAAAAGAAATTACTCGACTGCAACGTGATGCCAATAAAATTAAACAAAAAATAAGATCTAAAGTAATCAGCGATATTCTTCGATCAATGAAGGAGCACGACCTGCGCCCTGAAGATATCGTTCAGGCGTTTCATCACAAGCCATCACGAACCAAAGCGGCATCAAAAATCAGATATCAGCATCCAGATGGCCATACCTGGACTGGTAGAGGGCGCACACCAATGTGGATCAAGCAGATCGAATCGGAAGGTCGCTCCAGGGAAGACTTTGCAGTTAACAGTGACTGAACCCAATCTTAAAAGGCAGGCATCATACTAGACCTGGAGCCAGATTGACCGATGCACATGCGCTCGATGGATGTCTCATTTCAACACTGTTCTTATGGAAACGGCGGCGCCGGACTTCTATAGCATGCGTAGCCATAAATGCTAGGTTACGCAACCAGGGAAGACCTACCGCTGCGTCAAGCCTAATCCGCCAAGACAGCATATAAGCATTCATAGTTGTGAACACTCAACAAAATCTAAGGCCTGGCAGAAATCCACCTGGGAGCCCCATCCGTCGACGCTATTGGCTCTTGCCCCCTTACGCAAGAATAGCCTCTTCGCCATGTAGAGATAGAGTCTTTTAGCATGCTCAAAACGTCTTCTTGGTTGGCGTGGCCGAACCGTAACGGGCAATTACGTTTTCAAGGCTTAATCAGTCTAGACCTGCCAGCTAAGTATTTACAGTTAAAGACCTTACATTCTTTCTGTGACAATACGCTCAAATTGGGTCTCAACTAGACCTCTAACGTGACGTGAAATCTGAGAATTAAGCTCTTTTTTAGAGTCAGAATTAACTGTGTGATCGTAAGTGACCCTTAGTACCTCAAAAGTAAGCTCTGCATCATCCTTCGCAGACTCAACTCTCGAAGGAGTGCTGAAAAAGAAGCTCACTCTGAATTCACCAGAATTTGCGGCTGAAGCGTATCCAAAGGTGACATCCATTCGTTGAACGTGGTAATAGGGATAATACTTTTCATCGGAGATAAGGAAGATGTCATTCAGTTTTTCGCCATCGATTTTTAGGCGCTTAACCGTTTGATTCATCCATGAGACTTGGGGATCATTGGGCAGCGGAGGGCCTGATGCATCGCGATTAATTTCCATTTCGTTTACGCTACCCTTAGCGATGAAACGCCCATACCCCCCAGTCAACCTTTTAAAGAACCGGACCCTCTCAACGTTCGTGAAGCTGTCAAATGTGATCCGTCGCTCAATTTCGCTCTTTGTGATGCCAGATTCTTTGAGCACCTTGGACATGCGAGCGGTCATCCGCCTACTCGCAATCTCCGTTTCCTTGGAGGAATGGGTTGAAGAAAAATCTAGCTTCAAACTCCCTCCTTGAAGTTCGATAGCTACTTCTCCATCAAAGCGTAGTTCTCGCTGCGTCCAGTCCTTGCTGAAATCTTTGCGAACGATAGAAAAAGGAATCCGAACCTTATCCTTGCCCTCGACAATAACTCCTGGCGTATCGATTACTTCGATATTCGCAATGCCTACGAAGGGATTGAAATCAGAGTCAAAGAGCTGCTTGAGTGGCGTAATCCAATCCACACCTGAGGCGACCAAGTCGAGAGCGGATACTTTAACTTTAGGTTTTGAGTCACGATCCACCGATGCCTCAATTAAAGCGGAATAGCCTGATGGCGTTAGTAGTGTGGCCGCTAAAAGAGGCACTGTAATCGACTTATCGTTGCTCCCGGAGAATATTCCCTTTGCCTTTAATACCGAATTAACTTCTCCATATGAGATGTGCTCACTATTGAGTAGCACCCTAAGTTCGGCCCCCAATGGAATTAGGTAGTTAGAATCCAGAACCTGCTTCATTGCGGTGCCTCCTGAAGAAGATCAAGAATCGAGCGATTGAATGAGAAAGGGGAGATTTTCTCTGGACGGCTATGAAAAGCGAGTCGCGCCTGAGCAGCTACCTCATCATCACGTGCCGGATTGTAGTTTGGCATACCGATTTTGATGCTGGTTATCAATCCTGACGCAAAGCTCAACCCATATGCCATCAAATTCTTGTATGAGGTGGAATCGAAGCTCTCGTTGGCATAGATGATTAACTCTTTTGTCCCATCTACCATCAAAACAGCGGGGATGATATCTGCAGCCAGCAGTTCAAGCGGAAGCTCTTTTCCTGTTCTCATCTCATCAACTGTTATTGATGTTCCGATGCGCGGATAGAAAAACTGATAATCACCATCCGTAGAACGCCTACGCAAATCGTCCACCACCTTCAGAAGAAATGTTGCCCGGCCGTTGTCAACCACATAAAATGGTGCATCAGTATTTAAATCAAGTCGGGACGGCGCCAGATCACTCAGAATGCTCTTTTCGATGTCTTCATGATCATTATGAAGCCAGATAAGAAGACCTGCGTGATATCGATTTTTTTTAGCCTTGAAGTTTGTGGCAATCTCGCGCAACGTCTGGTTGTACTTGGCGCATTCAATTGTCTGCTCTAACTCCTTAAGGTGCGCCTTGAATTGCGCCCTTAGTGTCCCCTCCTTTGGATAGCTACCGATGATGTTTTTGTTGGAAACATGAACAAAGTCAGTCCTATCGTCATGAAAAGGATTGTTGTAAAGATAAATTTGATCCTCGCCGTGACTTTGACGTTGATTCCCTTTGTCGTTGACATGAGTTGGCGTGTTGCAGCTAATCGAGATATTGTGGATTAAATGTTTCCAGCCGATCCGCTCAAGTAGCGCGCTGGCTAATGTCTCGCCGATCTCTCCCGATTTTTTTGATTTCTCCCCAGCCATCGCTACGCCCCTTTTACTTGAATGTCCACAACAACTCGAAATCCACTCTTGGTAGATTTCACGTCAATTGATGATATCTTTGCATCTGGGTTTGATACCAATAGACTGACTCCTTCCGCTATGCGTGCCTTTGTGACAACTTCTTTTGTGTATTTAGCTAGACGCTTGCTCTCGATCGGTAGGTCAGTATCTAGAGTGATGCCATATCTGAGACGGGTACCGACGAGAAGCTTATCTATGCTTTCATCATCAATGTAATTCTTTGAAATCCGCCGAAGATCTGTCAACGACAAAGATTCTCTCTCGGTGAGTAGATCCTCTACTTGTCGAGCGAACTCCAACGCATTACTCGGTGTCTCTACCTTGTTGGAAATGGCCTTAAGCAACGCTCCAGCCACTTGCGCACATTTTTTGGGTGTTTGGGCGGGAGAGGCTTTTAGGAAGTTTTCAATCCAGTACTTCGTCTTTTGACTGAGATTGTCAATCACAAGCACCTTGAGACTGCCTGAGAGGACAATTGCGCCTTTCTGAATCTTATCGAGAGATATACCGCTTCGCTCGATCACCCGGATGACACCTTCTTCCTCCCCAACATCTAGATAATCATCCTTCGTTTCAACTCTGAAAAAACCTAGAGCCTGGAGTACGTGCCCGTCGATTCTGATGTCGTCAAAAAGAATCACAATAAATTCCCCACCCCCTATATTTGGGTGACTGGAGCAGCTATATAGATGCTTTGCTATCGCCTCGCTACTTTCCTTGAACTTTTCCCGGTGGGAAAACACACTGGCAGCATAGTGATTGATGATGTTTAGGGAGATATCTGATTCATGAGCCAAATAATACTCTTGACCATTCCGTACGACCGGGGCCAAGAGATTTCTTAACAGGAGGTCGTCTAGTGTACTGGATCGTTGACACTCTATTTTCGATAAATTGAGTCCTTCATCCCTAATTTTGTTTCCAACCCTGTGAACAATGACTTTTAAAACCTTCGCTGAACTTATATCCATTTTTACACTTCTCAATTAAGTGGAGACTTTATCTGACATGTTATTTCTTGTTGGCTTAATGGAGGGGCTAGATTAGATATAGCATGACCTTTTTGGTCGTCTCAAATAGCACGCTCGCCAAGGTATAGATTGGATGGCGTATGACTCAATCCATGACTTGGAATCCAGGTTCCGCAAATTAGGCCCGGGCACACAAGGCCGACTACGGATTGTAATATAGGGTAATTTTTAGTCCAGCAGGCAATCTTCTGGTTACTAGCGGGCAGAGCTTTACAGGCTGCTTTTGAACTTGATGGGCCGCTCCTGGCCGAACTCAGTCCTTCACTGTAACCTCAAGTCAGGACAAAGCATGATGGGTAATGCCAAGTCAAATCTGCTTTACTAAAAATTGCTTCAAAATCCACCGCGCACTCCGAAAAGTTGGGTGATGAGCGGGTGTTTAGCTCCAAATTCTCTAATCTTCTGAGTCGTTTCCTTCCGTATATTCATTGCTGCGGTGACTGGTGACAATAGCTCTTTCGCCTTCTGCTTACCATATTTTGCAACTCGCTCTTCGTGTCCAAGCCCATCCTGAGGCTGAGCAGTTTGTATACTTTCGTATGCAGCCTGATCCGCCTTTATCAAAGCTTCGTACTTGCTTAAAAGTGCCTCACGCTCGCTCTTTGTGTAGAACTCATCAGCAAGTTTGAGTATGGCAAAAATCTTCAATGGCTTCTGGATTTCGGCTAGCGCCTTAACGATCTCCTGAGCTTGATCCACTCCTTTGTTAAACGACATTCGAATCTCTCCAATTTTCAATAAATAGATAAACAATTGATTGGTCGAGCAAAACGCTTTCCTAATGCTAGCCACTATAGCCAATATTCCTTCTAAAAATACATATCGTCTGTCGACAAAAAAATGCCCCTCACATAGAGGGGCAAAGTAGGAGTGATGTCAAGGCTAAGCGTTGGCCAATAACTGCTTTGCTAACTGCACTTCGATACTGTCACCGGCATCATTCAGAACATCCAAGCCACAATCAGGCATATCCCCTGACGTTGACTGCGTAACAGCGATCTTCTTGGCCATCAGCCTTAAACACTCCACCTGACTGGAGCCCGAGTAGCCTAAGAACACGACCTTGACTGGATGCTTCTGGCCAATCCGCCATGACCGCCTAGCCGCCTGCATTAACGTGTAGACGTTAAAACCAGACTGCATAAACACAAGCGTAGGAAACTCCAGCAGATCCAGGCCAGTCTTGACCAGCTCAGGATTGGTGACAAGGACGTCAATACCCCGCTCCACCTGGTCTCCGACCCAGTCTTCACGGCGAGCTGCGTCAACAGAGGCACGCAACACCGCAACTTTGAAGCCGTGCATCTCCAAATGTGCCTTGAGACGCGCTGTGGTGTCACGTGTACCCGAGTAAATCGAGTACACCAGCACCTTTCTTCCTTGGGCCTTCTCCTGTTTGCATAGATCCAAAAGCTGTTGCTCTTTGGGGGTAAGCTCAGACTCCTGAAAAACAGGCCCTTGAGAAAACAAGACTGCCTTACTTCGAGGGTGCCGGACGGTTTCTAGGCGAAAGCAGCACTCTGGCCAAGCCAGTAGCGTATTCATCACAACCCCAAGCAAGCTATTGTCCTTCTGGGCCAACGCCTTCTTGAGCTCGTACACCAGGTGCTTTGCCATGCGCTGATAGGCCTCATCCTGTGCCTGGCTCATTGGTACGTTAATGAAGTGCTCGTCATAGTCAGGCAAGACGTTCTGGCCAATGTCGCGCAACTTCAAGAAAACGGTGATCGGCACTACATACCGCATAATGCCAACCGGACCAAAGCCAGGAGCTTTACTGGTCCGTACCGTCATCTGCTTACCTTTAGCGGTGCGATGCGATGGGCCAGTGCTTTCCTTGTACACGTCTTTGAGCACGCCATGCTCACGCATGAACGCCATAGCTGCGCTTCCCATTGACCCATTACGAGCAGGTTTGAAGCCATCTTGAATCATCTGTGTCGGATTTATTCTCCACAAAAGATGAAACAAGTCATCGGCATAGCCCCCCATCAGTGTCCCAGTGAGCAGCAGTGTTTTTTGGCATTGGCTGGCCAGCACGCCCATGGCCTGGCCTTGGGCTGAGCCCTCATTTTTGTATTCATGGCCTTCATCTACAACCAAAAGACCGAAATACCCACGAGGCAAGTAGCGTTTGATGAACTCAGTGGCTTGATAGCCCCCCTCCCCTATACTGAACTCAAAGGACGCGAGGGATCGCTCCATACGCATGGCCTGCCGATCGGAGAAAACAAGCTCGCCAGACTCATCCATGAGGTTGAGAAACTCATAGACGTTATCGTCGAGCATTCCCCCAAGCAGATCCTCTCCAAAAATCGAGAGCAACTTGCGAGCGGTTTTATCTCCGATCGTCGGCATTTGCTTCAAAGCACCCAACACCAGATCGTGCATGGAGTCGATACGCTTACCTGCACGAATCAACGTCCAAAGCGTGCTATCGCAGTGGCTGCATTTGCAGCGTCTATCAGCAAGCATGAGTGCGGCCGCCTCAACGGAGAGCGGCATCATTTCACCATCCGCATTCTCACGTTCGATGGGTTCCATGCAATCAGGGCAGCAAGCAAACCTAAACCGTTGACCATCTTGCAATACCTGGCGAGTCAAAAATGCCGGTTTCCAGTGAAACCCCATGCGCATACGCACACGCCCAAGCACAAAGAACTCTGGCTTGCTGGTTTTCAAACCGAGGGCATTTCGTAGCGCCAACAGTTTGCGTAGCGTACCTGGCCCATTCAGAATCCAAACCTTGGCGCCAGGCACGGTGGCCAGAATCTCACGTCGCCACTTATAGACCAGGTGAGGCGGCGAAACGATCAGGGTACGTGGATGTGTACTCTGCATTAAAGCCGCAACACATATGGCCATCATGGTTTTGCCCGTGCCCATATCCGCATTGAGTACCGCTGCCGGTTCATTGTGATCCAACAACAGCTTCACAACGGCGTGTACAGCATGCGCCTGGGCTTCAAATGGCTGACGAGTCAGATTGTCCAGAACGTGTTGCCGCGCACGCCAAACGGGAGTTTGAGTGTCCAGGTCCGGATCGTAAATAGGCGGGTTCTGGCGACGGACTTGCTCCAACAAGCCCTCACCAAACTGATCAATAAAATTGGCCAGAGGCATATGCAGCTCATCGGCATCTTGCTCTGGGGTATCTAGCTGGGGATGTATAGCGCCCATACTGGCTCTCCACAAAAGGGATACGGGGAGCCAGCGGGGCTGCTCCCCGCATGGGTTAGAAAAAAATGTAGAAAAGGCTGGATCCGGTAATCAGCCAATCAGCTTAGAAAAACTACAACTGCAAACGTAGGCGCCCTACCCTGACCCCATCAGAGATGAAATCAAGAAAATGCTCACTTAGGCTCACCCGAACTGCCTTGACAGGGCCAAGCGTGGGATACAGATCGCTGCCCATTATCTGCACAGCGTGCTTATAACGGCACCACGCCAAAACCTCTGCACGCCAATGGTCCAGAAGGGCCACCGGCGACAAGCTTTTGATCAGTTGCCAGGCACGATCATCAAGATCATGCTCCTGAGCCTCGTTAAGGCTGGCCAGGTCGCTCTCTGCTGAGTAGTGAAGAGCCCAACCGATTCGATTCGCACGGTCTGGCTCCTGTAGATTCTTGTCAAATACCCACAGTTGCCCCAGAGGACCAAACAGGTTTTGCTTAGGCAACCTGCCGGTGTGTTTGCCTAAGCGATCCACACCGCCAACCTCCACTAAGTGGCGTTGGCCATCATCGCCGCGCAAGTGAAAGCGTTGTATACCGCCTTCCTTATTGCCCAACTGCATCGCAGCCATGAATTGCATCAGCGATCCATCGCGTCCATACAGCGAAACGAACAAAAAGCGACCGTCCAACTCTCGGATGCAGGCATCTGCCCAGACTTCAGGAAACTCCTCTACTTGGTACATCACCGAGCTCCATAGTTATGCGACTGGCCCCTTCCTCGCAAAAAGGAGGAAGAGGCCAGGCCGCGCCGTTTAGAGAGATGGTCAAACCGAGCGCACGGCAAATGAGCCGTTAGCTTGATGGGTGATGTCTCGATTCCCCACGTTGTTCCAGGAATCGCGTTCGACCTCAGTGAACATATTTGCTGGCACAGTGATTTTGAGCCGGTGCAACACCGCTTTAAAGTGCTCCAGGCTCAAACCAAATGGGTTTGATTCATAAAGATTGCTATACAGATACTGATCATCGAACGCGGTCACGTCCGGATCAACAAAATCCGCCCGCTTTTCGATTACCAGAAAATAATGACCTAAAGGTCTATCCCAGCCCAAGAGCACAGTGACGGGATGATCCTTGTACGTGGTTTCAAAGTAATGACGACTCATGACAAACTCCAGAAAATGAGTCGCAACGCCCCATAAGGGCCGCAGCGACCCCATGGGTACAGGTTAAAAACGCCCAAATGCGGGCTAAACAAACAAGAAATGACTCAAGTTACAGGTCGCCGTGCTCAGCGAACGAATAGCTAGTTGTGTCTGCTGAAGGCCCGACGATCAAATGGTCCAAAACCCTTACGTCGATCAGCTCCAATGCGTTTTTCAGCCGCTGAGTGAGTTGTAGATCTACCTGGCTAGGCTCTAACCTTCCGCTTGGATGGTTGTGAGCCAAAATGATCGCGCCAGCGTTGCTCCTGACCACCTCTTTAACGACCTCACGAGGATAGACAGCCGTTTGACTCAGGGTGCCGTGGAACATTTCTCGATACTGGATCAAGCGAAGTTGGTTGTCTAAAAAGAAGACAGCGAAAACCTCATGTTCTAGGCCAGCCAAACGAGCGACAGCATAGCGTTCCGCAATGCTCGGGGTTGACATGGGAGCTCCCGAAGGCACTAAAGACACAATCGCCTCACGTGCGGCCTCCAATATCTGCCCTGGAGTCGCCAACACGTAGTGCCCATGCGCATCAGCAACATGCAAATGCGCGGGTTCAGGCGCTGCCTGAGCGTATACAGACGGCGCGATGGGTAAAATCGACGTATTGAAAGAAGACATGGGTATCTCCAAAAAGCTGGAGACATCCGGCCCCTTGAGGACGGATGTCCCCAAGGGATAAGACGAGGCTACTGACATGCCATGCATGACGGCAGCAGATAAGAAAAACTACCCAGGCAGTCAAAGACCACCTTGATGCGTTTACAGGGTTGAACGCACCTATAGAAACCTCTTTAGGCTTGATGAGAAGGTTTCCCCAAATGGCCTGGACCAGGCCCCTTGAGGAACCCTTCTAATGAAGGGTGAATAGCGCCAACCATTGGCACTGAGGGGTAAAGCATCAGCTGATCTTCACTATCTGACCAAGCCGATGATCGGCAGTAAATTCAATTGCATTGATCGTAGGCACAAACTTATCCAGCATCGTGATGGTCTCTGAGACATTCCCTTTCTCATCCACCTCCAGGTTCTGGATACGTTCTTTCTTCTTAAAGGTATCCCCCTTTATCAGAAAAATCCGGCCGTCTTTCGATTCAATGCAGCCAGTCACCTGGCCGGCCGCCAGCGCAAGCGCCAGGTGCCATTGAGTCATCGTACGAAGCGGTCTTCTGTGACTGGTCCGCACCTGAGAGAAATGAACATCAAAGCCTTGCCACAATAGACTCGCCTTCCATGTATTGAGCTCGTCTTTCAATTGAGCGGCATCGATTCGCACCGCATGAAAGTCAAGCTCCGCATCAGCTGCTGGCACCTGGTAGGGCTCATCATCCCAGACCTCTGGCAATACTTGATCTACGAACTCTCCGGCCTGAGCCTGCGCAAGCCAATCAAGAACGCTTTTACGTGGATGTGTGCTTCGGATTTTGGTCCCGAAGATCACACATTGTTTGAATTGCTGTTCGGGGGCCATAAAAAACCGCAAATTGTCGAAATTACGGGCCAAAAATGTCCGAATCTCAGCATCTAAGGCGTAATACGGAATGATGTAGATAAGCACCCCACCCTCAACCAGGAATGATGCCGTTTTCTTTAAGAATGTGCGCTCCAGACGCTCGGCCTTGTCAGAATCAGCGTTGGCCAGGTTCGCTGCATCACTGATCCCAAACCCGTAAGGAGGATTCAGAAACAGTAGGCCAATACTGCGAGCCTTAACCACGACGTCATGAAGGTCCGCGTGAATAACCCTATCTAAGAGGGTTTTCGCGTGCCAGGCCCGTTCCTTATCAAACTCAACACCCAGAGCCTCAATGCTTACTGAATCTTCACCAGCACGCTCCTGAAGGCCAAGACGAATGTCAGCCAGTGCCGCCCCTTCCCCGCAACATGGGTCAAGCAAGCGCATAGGTCTTGATGCTGGCATGAGGAAGTGTTGAATCCGCTGCAAAGTCTCGTCATCGGTCGGGTAGTACCCGGCTTTGACGAAGTTGCGAGCCAAGCGGGTGAACAAAAGCGCCATTTCACACCTCCTGAGCATCAATGAGCGAGATCTCACGTCCAAACACCAGGCCTGCTGTTTCAGGTGAAGGCTCGCCATTCTGAGATATCCACCAACTGGGTGGTTGAAGGGGGTAAACAAGCAGGCCAAGGTATGGACCTTGTGAGGCAAAGCAAACGATTCTGCATTTACCAATATTGTTAAACCTGACCATCACAGTTTCGCCAATGGCTGGAACAGGTTCTGGCCCGGTCCAGATCAGTCGATCATCGGTACGGTTTCTGTCAGTTGTGTAGAGCGGTAAGGTGAAATAACGAACAACGATCATATGGGTCTCCGAAAAATACACGACGAGAGACCCAGACGGATCGTCCCGCCGGGAAAGTGATAGCGATAATGCAAACCCATTCAGATGGGTTTGCATGGGTTAGAGGATCAGTACTCCGATGGCAATGTCAGCGTGGTGCAGGATCGATCCGATTCTGTAACGATCCAGATTTTGAGATGGTCATTGACGCGATACGACGACATCAGTCGCCCTCCACACGCTAGAGACCGCTGGTTAAATCGCCAATCTTCGTGGCACAGATCGCCCCAATCACCAATAGCGTGACGAGCCAGGTACTCACAAGCGTTGATCGAGCCTTCTTGATCCAGCTTGGTAACACCTGGCGTAGCCACAACCACACCGAGCTCAAAGCGTGGCAGCACATCGGCAAGAGGCGAGAGATCGAAGGAATCCCTGCACACTGGTTGAGTCTGTTCAGTCATAGTCGGCCTCACTAAAAATGCGCAGGCCATACCCATGCGGGTCTGTGCCCGCAGGGTTGAAAATGGAAAAACAAAAGAAAAGCGAATGTCACCAAGCCTATGAAAGACCTGGCATACATTCGCTAATTTGGAAGAGCGCACTCCTCATTGGGCACACAGAGGTGTGCTGAAATGGTCGCGTGCTAAACGCTAGGGCATGAACATCTTCATGCCGCTTAAGATCAGACCGGCAAAACCAGCCAGCATCAAGCCAAGACGGATGGTCATATCCCGCTTGGTCACCTCGATGTCTTTTCTGGTCACCTCAATGTCGTGCTTCAGTTCAGTGCGAAGCGCGGCAATGTCGTGTTCAACCTTGGCTGTCCACTTCTCCAGCACTTGATCAAGTGTGAGTGCCATAGCACCCTCCATTGCGATGGCCACCTTTTCGGCAACCTCTTGCTTCATACCGGCATCAACCAGGCCCTGCCGCAGCAGGAACAAGTCAGATGGACTCATTGACATATAGTACCCCTTAAAAAATCAAGAGGGCTATCAACCCGCGAGGGTCAAAGCCCCCAAGGGTCAGTTAAAGAATCAAGCGGCTACCGCTGTAGCGCCGAATCGCAGCCAATGAAGTGCTTGCAGACGCTGCTTGAGATCACCTGGCAAGCGTTGGGCCAAATCTTGTCGAACAGAGCAACCTTGGACCAGACGTACGAACGAGCACACCTGTGCGGGTGCCAACTCATGTCGAACAGCCAGAAACTGCTCAAATCCCTCTTCATTCGCCTGGGAAAGCCAGTCATTAAAGAGGGAATGCAGACTCTTGCGCTGAGCCGTCGTGATAGGGAAAAAATGCAGTTGAGCCATGATCGTCTTCCAAAAAATGGGGACGACCAAGCCCCAGGGGACACGGTGTCCCCACGGGGTTAGTAAGAAGCGCAGGTTAAATCTGCGTGAGTGAATAAAGCGAGTTACCCAGGCAGCACTTACTGCCTTGGCGCGTTTACAGGGTTGAACGCACCTGATTGAAACCATCGTTGGTTTGCTTAGATGATTTCCCTTGCAGGCCTGGCCTGATTGTCCTGGCTCGCAAGGGAACCCATCTAGGTTCCGGGCTTACATAACAAATTAAAATTCATACCCCCTCACTCCCCTTGGTGGATCCAAGGTGTGCATCACCGAAATGGAGGTCCTGGTGACAAATGAAACGGCGCGCAAGTTACGTGGCTGATTTTGCTATCACCAGCTCCGGCTTAGCGCAAAAGCTGCGGGCGCATGGGGACGCCGCCTCCCAGATTCAACGATGCACCAATGCACTGTGCGGTCTGGCTCATGGTCTCGATCGCATCAAGAACATAAGTCAAACCGCCACCTTTGGGCGGTTTAGAAATGAGGGTTTACTGGGCAAACCAGATTTGTTGCTTCGCATCGAAACGGTAACCATGACGTTGGCCAAGTTCAGCTGCTTGCCGTCGTAGCAGCGCACGTTCTACAGTCGCATCAAGTTTGATGGGCTCTCGGTTGGCAATGGCACGAAGCATTTCTGCGTCAAGCAACCCATCATGCTCTCCCTGCGTAGACTCCAGTGGCACAGAATCCAAAGACCCTGACTGGGGCTTCCCACCCTTATTAAAGTGGCTAAAGTCTTTTGCGGTAGATGGCGGGGGTACTGACTTTTTAGATGCTGCAACCCGTATAGGTCGTTGCTCGTCAATGGGGTCAGGCTCAGCTTGCTCATGAGCAGTCGATAATTCGGCCTGGCTCTCAACTTGTAAATCGTGCAAACGCGCACGAATTTCTGTCACCCCTTTGCCAAACGCGATGTATTGCGACAGATAGATTTCACTAATCCACACAGTTGCCTGGTACTCACCTTCCTCAAACTGATCCAGGAGTGGGTCTTTGACCTTGAACTCACCAAAAGCAGTTGAAAGGTCTGCAACGCAGAACGCACCATTTCGACTTTGCCGAATCCGCTTTACGCGCAGCTGCGCTCCATCTATACGG
The DNA here is from genome assembly GCF_049932565.1 of Alcaligenes sp. HNGD-HTN06. Taxonomy (NCBI): domain Bacteria; kingdom Pseudomonadati; phylum Pseudomonadota; class Betaproteobacteria; order Burkholderiales; family Alcaligenaceae; genus Alcaligenes; species Alcaligenes sp. HNGD-HTN06. Next base: position 1,871,404 of record NZ_CP187782.1, read on the forward strand.
ATCATCGTGATCTCCTTCAGAAAAACAGGGAGACCACATCCAGCCGGAAGAGATCTCCCGGTGGGGTGTGAAATGAAAGTACCCGTTCAGCTTACGCCGGACGGGTACAGGGGGGCTTGAATGGTGGCCATCCAACTTGCGATCGGATAGTACTTTAGAGCACGTGAGGTTCCAGTTTGAACGTGCAATTCAACGGACGTACTCGTGTCAGATGTACCCCAACTCTATACAGAGCGTTCACGTTTCAGGGGTTGACGTGTCGTGCCCGAAGGCGACCAGGTTATTCAAGTGAAACCTGAAAACACTCGCAAAACCGAATTAGTTTAGTCGCTAATTTTTGCAGCATCAAGGAGAAGAAAACCCTCGCACAGCCCCCAGTGGGAACAGTAACGAGGGTTTTGATGAGGCATTAAAAATTAAGCAACGCTCTGATGGGCATAACTTGCAGCGTATCGAAGCGCACTACTTGCTCCATATCCTGCTTGATATGCCGCAGCGCCTTGGTTCACGGGCACCGGAGTGCTGTTGAACTTTGGCGTTGCTGTACCTTGAGCGCTCTCCTGTGGTGCTTTATTTTCAGACTGGTCTTGCTCAGGCACATCCTGAGAAGATTCATCATCGGTCGAGGAGTTCTGCAAAGGAGCATCCTCCTGAAAAGGAATGTTATCCATACTGGACTCTTCTTGCAATTCACGTCGGAAAATATTAACGCCATCAACAGTGACACTGTTGATCAACAACAGACGTCCCTTGATAAGTGCGGCAGGCTCTTGCTCGCCAGTTGTACGTCCCTTCTCATCGCGAAGGTTGCGCATGTAGACGTGTGTGTAGATATCACCCACACGAAACGATACGAAAACCTTACGTTTCGCCTCAACATCACCCATGAGCTTTTCCACCATTTCAATGGCTTCGCTCCCAGAGACCCGAAGGTCAAAGTAGGTGTAGTCAGGTTCATCAGTATTTCCACGCACGGCGGAAATCGAGCAAGCAAGAAAGGGTTGTGCCTTGCGGCCAGAACCTTTGGTTTCAACCCAGCGTACGCGGTTCAGATAACCGAGACCGTTAACGTGAAGATTGAAGTGGTTGGAAGTTTGAGCGGAAGCGGTCGTCATGATGGTGAACTCCAGAAAAATGGACTGGAGGAACACGCACCCACCCAAGAGCCGAATGGCCTGGACAGGGAAAGCGGGTTCCCTGTCCGGGTAGCAAAGAAGAAGATGTACTCTGGTACTGCCTAAGAGGATCAGTACGTGCGTCTTTCAAGAGTTGAGACGCCGCTGTGGGGTGCCTTATGGCGATTCACGTAGCAAAGTTATCAATGAGCAATGATAAAGTCAATAGCACGACTGATATACGCTAACTCAGGCTTGGTTTGGAGGCGCCTACTGATTTGGCCTCAACAGCCCCAGAGCGTCCGCTACCGGCCTTGGATTCAACCGGTCGAAAGCATACTGTTCGTTGGCAAAAATGGGGGTTCCTTTCATCGAAGGAGAATCCCATGAAATTGGATCTAAATGAAGCAAAACCGTTCTTTCCTTGGAACAAGGGAGGCTTGTTGGCCAAAAGGCTCCGCTGAACCTGAAAGAAATCTGCGCGATCCGCATACGGCTCCAGCTATCTGAAAAAGTGCGGGATCTGGCGCTATTCAACCTAGCCATCGACAGCAAATTACGTGGCTGCGATTTGGTCAGCTTGCGCGTTTTCGACATTTCACAAGGGAAGATCATCTACCCACGAGCTATCGTCATGCAGCGCAAGACACATCGACCTGTGCAATTCGAGATTAATGAATCGCCGCACCTGTCTACGCGGCAGTATGCACGCATCGTTGCCGGTTGGGTCAAATCGATCGGTTTAGACCCTGTGACATATGGCACGCACACTATGCGTCGAACCAAGGCGAAGCTTATCTACCGGCGAACGAAGAACCTTCGGGCCGTCCAACTATCTCTTGGACATACCAAGTTGGAGAGCACAGTGCGATACCTTGGCATCGAAGTCGACGATGCGTTGGAAATGGCAGAGCAGACAGAAACGTGAGGTTTGCTTACAATTGGACAGCGCATCTATCCAGATTGTCGCTGTTCGGCCACCTTCCGCCGTTCAGATTCGTCATCATTCGGATGCTTAGGCGTTGTCTCTGCTTCGGTAACCGGCCATCGGACTGTTAATAGTGCAGCATCCCCGTGCAGTGGAGAGGGCACCTGCTGACCAGAACGCGGCCGGGATCGATAACTCGCTTCAATCGGTAGTACTTCCTTGATCGAGAAAAAGTTGGCTTGGGTGATAATGCATAGCTCCTATCTCGAAAGGTCCCTCATCATGCTCAATCCCATGTTAGTACAGTACTTAGTCGGCCTGTGTTGTCTTCGCTACGATCCGGACGCAGTTGAAGTCACAATCGGTGACATGGTTTTGGATGAGGCCGCAGAGAAGGAGCGGGACGTTGACATCACAGTCACAATCGTCGACGAAAACGGAGAAATATCGGCGTTTAAAGCGTCGGAGGTAAAGCACGAGGGTAAACCGCTTGATGTTGGTGCTGTAGAGCAGTTGATCCTCAAACTAAACGACATGCCTAAGGTGACGCATAAGGCGATATTTTCAACTTCTGGATATACGAACGGCGCTCGTAAGAAGGCCGCTTCGCATAGCGTCGATCTCTACACACTGCAACCTTGGGAAAATCGAATTGAAAATGATTTTCCAGATTTCCCTGGCGTTGGTACACCTAGAGAATTTCTGAGTCATCTTTCGAGTAGCCTCTTGTGTTGGCCGCAGTGCAAATTATCCATTACAGGTGGTCCCGGGGCTCCGACGTCTTTTACCATTAATGAGGAGGATCGAATTTATGCCCATAACGGGTCTGCACACCAGGCGTATCCGACGTTTGGTGCATACCGACACGCACTTTTGCTGAAATCCACAGAGATCCTTTACAATCTGGAGCCTGCACAGACTATCCTTCATACGTTTCCCTACGGGTTGCACGAGCAAGGTGACTTATTTTTAGGTCCCGCATGGCCACACACGCACACATTGGATGTGCGCGCAGACGAGGTCTACGCAAATGTTGGCGAAGGAGTACCTTTTCGATTAGATTCAATCACTATATCTGGCCATCTCCAATGGCAGCGTCGGAATCCAAAAATTGAATTCAATATTTTGAGGCGTGTCACCGACAATGCTGTTTTTGCCGGTGCGGCCGTAGCTGCCCATGGCGTCGACGATGAAAAAATGTTCGCGATGATTTTTCCAGATAAAGGCCGTGAATTAGGAATTCATCTTTTCAGCATTTCTGAAAAGCAAAAAAATATGATTCGTAAGTTGAAAATAAAAGGCTAGCAGGCGTCAGAATTCCAGCTAACTCGGCCTTGATCGATGACACGCATGACCGCTTCGGTGCCAAAAAGAGACAAAGCGGCATGCCATCGCCGAACGGCAGAGAAGGGTCGAAAGCAGCAATTCATGACAGGCTATTTCCGGCCAGAAGCAGTCGGTGGTGACCGGTGAAAGCGGTCTCTCAAATTAGAAGTGAGCGGCCTGCGGGCTTTTCGCGCAGGTCCGCCCGACTGACAGGTTATGCATCAAATTAGCCAAGACCTAATGCCTTCAACTTTTCTATATAAGGCAACATCAATGCTTCGTCTGGAACGGACACCCAATCTGGAGGAGTAATAGCCGCAGGAGCGAACACATAGAGGTTTAGGCAACCCTTCGCGCCACCAGCACGATAGCGATCGACTTCTGCGCAAATAACTGCATGGTAACCGAGCTCCTTCGCTGGTGTTATGACCTCGTTGATCCATAGGCGCGTAAAGTTCTGCACCTCCTGGTGCGCATGCGCTCTTTCTTTTATGGAAGTGGAACGGTAATCCCCCCATTTTTAGCAATTGCCAGAAGTAGGCATGCTATGCGGCCATGGCCAACCGCTGTTTTGGGGTAACTCCGCCCAAGGCCATATTTGGGCGCTCATGATTGTATGACCACATCCACTGCGTGGCGACGCGCTGAACGTGATCCAGATCGTCCCAGTGATACTGGGACAACCATTCGTATCGAACGGTTCTGTTGAACCGCTCAACGTAGGCGTTTTGTTGCGGCTTGCCCGGCTGGATGTATTCGAGCTTGATGTCCCATGCGCCCGCCCATTCTACGATGGCTGTGCTCAGGTACTCCGGACCGTTATCACAGCGAATGGCTGAAGGCTTGCCTCGCCATCCGATGATCTGCTTTAGTGTGCGGATCACCCGTTCAGAGGGCAGCGAGAAGTCCACTTCGATACCCAACGCCTCGCGGTTGAAATCGTCGATTACGTTGAGTACGCGGATGCTGCGCCCGTCCGCAAGTTGATCGTGCATGAAGTCCATCGACCAGACCTGGTTGATATGCGACGGTATCGTTAACCGCTCAGGAGCCTGCCTAACCAGACGTTTTCGGGGTTTGATCCGCAGGTTCAGTTCAAGCTCGCGGTAGATCCGATATACACGCTTGTGGTTCCAGCCAAATCCTCGCACATTGCGCAGGTACAGGAAACATAGTCCAAAGCCCCAGCTGCGATGGTTGTCGGTCAGACGCAGCAACCAATGGGCGATCTCCTCGTTCTCGACGTCGGTCTTGGCGACATACCGATAGCAGGTCTGACTGATACCAAACGCCGCGCAGGCCAAACGCACGGATAGGCCTCGGTCTTGTACGGCACGTTGGGCCATCTCGCGGCGACGAGATGGCTTTACCACTTTTTTTCGAGTGCCTCCGTCACAATCTCGGCCTTGAGCTTCTCCTCGACATACATCTTGCGTAGCCGCGCATTCTCGGCTTCCAGCTCCTTCATGCGCGCCATCAGCGACACGTCCATGCCGCCGTACTTCGAGCGCCACTTGTAGAACGTCGCTGAGCTGATGCCCAGCTCCCGGCATAGCTCCGGCACCGCCAAGCCAGACTCCACTCGCTTGATGGCCTCTATGATCTGGCTATCTGTGAATCTTGATCGCTTCATGTTGTAGAACTCCTCAATGAGAAAATTCTACTTCTGACTGCATCGCTTTTGTGGGGGGATTACCGAACTATCATTCGCTATTTTTTGGAGATGTCCAAGGCGACTTCCTAGTTCCTGATTTTTTGTATGCAGGCGAAGAATTTCTCCCGTAGAACATGCGTCAATCCAGGTCTCAAAGCTCTGCATGAGGACATGGTGTCTCGCAATATCTTTCTTAATGAGACGCGTCCAGTGCTCTTTAGTAACATCAGATTTCTGACGAAGATCGAGCACCTTTGCCGAGTCTACGAGCTTAGCTCTGCATAGGCCTCCGCAAATTTCGCCAGCGCCTCGAGCCAGTTGCATGTCCTTCGTTAATGAAATGAATGGATGCGGATGTAGTTCGGGCTTGTACTTGGGAGTTGTGGGCGGCGTAGCCCACTCCAAGAAATACTCTTCAGTTCCGTGATACCAATAATCGATCTCTCCAGACATTTTCTTCCTCTTAGCTTCGCCCATAGCGGTCATCCGATTCACAAGATAATTTAGATCGCAAGGCCTGCGGGATAAACAGGACCGTGCGGGATATTATGAAGACTGAATTCTCCTAGAGCCGGCGTAAATCATAGGCCCTCAAGGGAAGACCTGTTCAAAAAATCTAGGCATATAACTCCGCAAAACCTCGTTAACTAAGTCAGCTTTCGACCCGTTACGGCCATGCGGCATGGAATGATTTATTTGGCGCTTCGCTCAGGCAATCGGCTATTGGGAGCGATCCTTTAGCCTACTCGCTCAGGCTCGCCAATGCTCTTCAACAGAGCGTTGTATTGCACCTTGTCGGCAGTGTAAATCTTATCCAAGACATAGTTAGCTACCTTGGCGATCTCAGGAATCTCCACGGGCTTAAAACCTCTATCTGGGACCGCCTCCAGGTGGGAAAACTCGTTATTAAGCCGATTAACCAGTGCAACTGCTGCATCTTCCTCTTCCCCAAAGAATTTCTTAATCCGTTCAAAGGCGTCGTTTTTATCATCATGATAGGGGTACTTGAAGAACAGAAAGGCTTCGAGAAATTTCCGCAGGTTGTTGCCAAAGCCGAAAAATGGTTCATGGCTATCTGCTGCGGCAGCTTGATCTTTGCATTTGTAGATTTGATGAAAGAGGTAGTGAAACTCAGTTATGTAGTCTTTGAGATAAGACGGCATGAGCAAGATGTTGCTTGAAGCGCCGTTGCGCTCGATCATGAAATGCTCGTGGTCATCGACACTTTTCGTCCTGCCTTCACCAGCAGGGATTTTCTTCTTCGGAATAGACAGGCGCTTGAGGTACTTTAAGAAGTCCAGATTATGGGTGGATATAAAAAGCTGCTTGTAGCGGTAGGCGTTTGAACCATCAGTATTCTTGATCGGCTTGGCAATCAAACTCTCAATTAAGCTGAACATGAAGAAGATATGATTTCCGTCTAGACTAGAAATTGGATCATCAATGTAGATGATCAGTTCTTTGCCTTTGCTCTCAGGTTCTTCTAGCTTGGCAATAAAATAGCAGAAGGCGATCAGGCTGCACTCGCCTTCGCTGAGGTTGTACGCGGCTTTGCCGTTTCGCGTGATTTCAAACTTGACAGTGGCGTTGTCTGCGCCGTCGCGGGCCTCAAGCTTGATACCATCATGGCCGAAGAAGTTGTTGAGCAGAGAGTTGACTCGCTCGGCCCCCTTCCGCTCATCCTTTTGCTTGGCTCGGAAATTTTGGACTTCTGCTTCCGCGTCACGGATCTCTTTTTCCGCGTCCGTATAGGCCATGCCTGCCGTGTCGGCGCTGGTCTTGAGGGTAGCTATGCGGGCAATCTCCTTGCTATAGGTGATCGCATCAATAAACGCGAACACGTCGATCAAGCGAAGCGCATCTCTGGCAGCAGTCTTGTCTTTTTCCAGGGTCCTTGTCTTGCCGTTGCTCGTGACGATCAGCGCATTAATGTCCTGAACATGCTTCTCGATCTCTTTGGCGTCGTGCGAAGGGGGCTTCAGAAGCACGAGCTGGAACAGATTGTTTTTTCGAGCCTCAAGCGACTTCTTCAGGAATTCCAAATCTTTTTTGTAGACATCAAGCGCTTCCGACAGTGCCTTGCTGCTCGCTTCAAACGTAGTACGCTCATCCGCATAAAACTGAGCACCTGTGAAGGTAATGAGCCCAGCAATGGATTTTATCTCGTCCATAACCGACGCTATAGCAGCATCCAAGGCAGTTTCTAAGTCGCCCGACTCTTTGCTGAAGTGCTCGTCCAGCACTTGCCAAATGTCGTGCGGCAAGTCTTGTTGGCAGAAAGCACAGGTATCCCGTTTGTCCCGGTGGTGTCCGATACCTTGTTTGACCCATAGCTGCAAAGCGCTGTCCTTGAGCAGTTCTTCAATCGCTTTGGTAGGCGTTATCATCTTGGACAGAAGAGGTTCAGCAGTGGCCCTCAGCGACTCCAGCTTGAGGGTGATGGCCAGAGTGCCTTGAATGTCAGGTAAGGCTTCCTGCTTGAGCAAGATGAGTTTGCTTGCTTGCTCCTCAGGGGTCAGTGCGATGAAGCCGGGCTTACTGGTGGAAGCAATGTCGCGTTTGATGTGGTCGATGGTGTAGACGGGCACGCGGTACAGGGGGTTCTTCTTGATTTTCTCAGCAGCATGTGAGCGCAGCTTCTGTTCCAAGCCCTTCAAAGCCGTGCTGTGGGCTGTCTTGGTGCGATCGCGCTCTCTCTTCTTGGCCTCCAGATCAAAGCGCAGTCCAGCCTTGCCCTCCACACTACCAAGCTTGGCCTCGAGAGCAGCAATGGCGTCGTCAATCTCTTTGTTCTGCTCACCGACGATGGCGAAGGTCTTAATAACGCCTCCGATCTCCTGACTGACCAGGAAGCTCAGGTTGTCGGTCACGAAGTCGCGGTTGTAGACCCGCACGTCATAGTTGTGGGTCAGCAGTTCCGCATCGGTGACGGCACCTTGCTCACCAGTCACGATGAAGGATGAGTCAATATAGTTCAAGGGTAGTTTGCGCGTTTCCAGAGCACGAAAAACACGAGAGAGAGTCGTCTTGCCAGAGTAGTTGCGTCCGTAGAGGATGTTCAGACGCTGGAAGAACTTGACGTTTTTGCCGCTGTCCCGAACGGTCTGTTTCCACTCCAGACCTTGGAAGCTACCAAAGCTTGCTATGTCTATCTGATTAATCACCGGCCCAGTCCTCCTATAGCGCCCCTCAGGCTGTTCGACACTGAATGTTGCTGCAGTCTACAAGGCTCCCTTTGCCTAAGGCAATGCCTTACCGGCCAAGGAGCATTTCCCTTCGATAATCGAGTGACTGGTTAGATAGTGGGTCGACGCCTGGACGTTCACCGTAGCCACACTTAAACGTCGATTTGTGGCCGATTGCAGCCAAATCCTAGTAGCCGGAACCGCCCCAAATTGGAAGTACGATGTGAAAAGCCCGATAGCTGCTTTGCAGGAGTTGCTTTCAGATCCGTCGGCTATCACCCGACTTGAACCATTTGCCCTCCTTGATTATCGGAGCGATTCAATAAGCATGATCACTGCGGCATCACTCGTTTGCAGCGTCGTTACAGCTTCTACAACATCAATTTCTGTCTCACGCTTGCCCTCCAGAATCTTCCACACAGCCTCATCAATCGTGTCGGGTATAAGCGGGACGATAACCATCACATCCCGCTGCTGGCCCATTCGATACGCCCTATCCTCGGCTTGGCGCATAAGCGCCGGGGTCCAGGGCATAGAAGCAAAGGCCACGTAGTTAGCAGCAGTCAGAGTAATCCCAACACCCGCTGCCATCGTGGTGCCGATGAACACCCTGACCTCGGGGTCATCCTGGAACATATCGATTGCCTTCTGCCGCTTGGTCGCAGAGTCAGCCCCAACCAGACGCACGGCCTTAATGCCGGCCGCCGTGAAGGCGTCATGCATGGCGTTGACTGTGCTCATGTACTCGCAAAAGATGATGATCTTATCTTCAGCCTGCAGACCTTCAACCGTTTCAATCAGGAATGGTGTTTTGAGCGTTTCCAGGCACAGGCGCAGAATATTGAGTGATGTAAACCGGGGTCAACCAAGCTCAATTTTTATTATAAAAATCAATTAGATAACGTATTTCCTAGTCAACCAAGGTCTACCTGCACTCACCAGAATCAAGCACCAAGTGGTGAGTACAATGGTGAGTATAATGCTCAATAAGCAGAAATTCTCTGCGGCCAGTGGTGAGTACATTTAGAGGAAGACGTTATGGCAGTACTTACAAGCAAGTCAGTTAGTGCAAAGCTCAAAGGACCACCCGGACATTTTGCTGATGGCAACGGCCTATACCTTGTAGTACCAGCCCGGGGACGCTCCTATTGGGCGCTGCGCTTCACGACCAACGCTAAGCGCAAGCAAATGACGCTGGGTAACGTGGATGACCTGTCTCTTGCTGATGCACGGCTAGCCGCTGCTTTACAGATGAAGCAGCTTCGTGAGGGTCTGGACCCTCTTGTTGAAAAGAAAAGAGCCAGCTATAGCGACATCAAATGTGTTGATGACCTGTTCAACGACTGGCACGAAGGCAACGTCAAGCGTCTGAAGCACCACCACATCCCCTTTCGGGTCTACACCAAAGAAATTTCACCTGTCATTGGGCAAATGAAGCCAGATGCTGTCACGGGCCGCGACATCAGGCAGGTCTTGAGAAACATAGCGGAAAGCAATAGACCGAGCACCGCCAACGATGCGTTGATGTACTGCAAGCAACTGTTTAACCATGCCGTCAAGCTGGATTTGATTGCCAGCAACCCGGCCAGCGCCTTCGCCGTAGACGATGCGGGCGGCATAGAAAAAAGCAGAGACAGAGCGCTCACCACCGAAGAGCTGGCCTTCATCTTCAAGATATTCCGGGAAGAATCAGATAGCTTCACCCGGGACAACTACTTGGCCTGTGCGCTCTTGGTCTTGCTCGGAGTCAGAAAAGCCGAGCTAACTGAAGCAAGGTGGAGCGAGTTCGATCTGGATGAAAAGGTTTGGTATCTGCCTCAGGAGCGCAGCAAATCCCGTGTAGCCATTGACATCCCCCTGCCAGACCTGGCTATCCAATGGCTGAACGAACTCAAGGTGCGCGCTTTTGGTTCCGCTTATGTCTTCCCTAACAGACGAGCAAGCAAAATGCCCCACATGGGCTCGGACACTTTAAATCGGGCGATATCCAAACTGTTTGGGAGAGAGCCAGGAAGAGCAGTACAGCCTGAGAACAAGATGGGTGATCTTGAACACTTCACCGTCCATGACCTGCGACGCACGTGCCGCAGCCTGTTGGCCTCATTAGGGGTGCCTGGCCATGTGGCCGAGCGATGCCTTAACCACACACTGAAGGGCGTGGAGGGTATCTACAACCGTCACGACTACTTCAATGAACGAAGGGAGGCGTTGGAACTACTGGCCAGAAAACTGGCGCCGTTGATGTGAGGCTTATGTACGCCAAGAAGTGCATGTCCCCTGCCGCCCCGTCGGGTATAAAAGCAATAATATTAATGAGACGCATTTATAATTGGTCGGGTGATAAAGAACTGATTTTTACGAGCGACAATAATTCCCAAACAGCCATGAGTGAGAACACCATCAACAAGGCGCTTCGGACCATGGTCTATGACACCAAGTCTGAGGTGTGCGGCTATGGTTTTCGAACCGTGGCATGTAGCGCTCTGATCGAATCGGGCTTGTGGTCGAGAGACGCAGTTGAACGGCAAATGAGCCACCAGGAACGGAACTCCGTCCGGGCTGCGTATATTCATAAGGCCGAGCACTTGGAGGAAAGGCGGCTGATGATGCAGTGGTGGGCGGATTTTCTGGATGCGAACAGGGAAAAGGCGGTTAGCCCGTACGAGTTTTCTCGAAGGGAAAATCCATGATCTGCATCGCGCGGTCTGGCGCGCAGAGTCGCAGCAGCTGCGCTCGAATGACCGCAGGAGTTGCCGTCAAATCCACAGTGGCGAACCGAATGGCGTGCCCCTGGATCAGCACTGTCTCGTCCACCATCTGGCCGATCGCAGGATGCAACATTAATCCGCTCGCGCGATCTGCAAGCGCATCGCCGCACCCAACCTGGGAGCGCAGATAGGCATAGATCTGGTACACGTATCCGCTGCGCAGGGTTTCCTCACGGTACCAACCGCTCGTCACGATCGAGGTGAACTTGGTATCGATGACAATCCGCCGCCCGGTCGACGGGTTTTCGAGCACGATATCCGTTCGCATCGTCGGCAGAATCTTGTCGATTCCCGCCGTCTTCTGCTCGATCTGCCAGGACAGTGTCCCGCCGCAACGCACACGCCAGCCCTGCGGGCTCAATACGACTTCGTAGAAGCCGCCGACAGCTCGCTCGAATAAACGGCGCACCCAAGTTGCCTCGCGGTCTGGCAGAGAAAGCACATTCGCACCAGACGCCTCCGTAGGCAGCGCCAGATCGAACGCCAGCTTTGCGGCCGCAACCATGAAGCGGTCGTCCGCATCGTTACGGCCAAAACGATCGGTGCTCATTTGGGCACGGGTCGGAGCGTCGCCTGATACACCCATTGCCTTCATGCCACCCGCAAGTGCGCGGCACCGATGAGCAACGTCCTTCCTCTGAACGATTCTGGAGATGGATTCCAAAGCTGCTCGGACGAAACGATTGCGTGGGGTGTCGATGGTGAGTTCGTCAAACCGGCACGCCACCAGGCCTCTATCCATCAACTGATGGCGTTCGGTGGTCAAGACGTCGATCCGGCCACGCACGCGATTGATGACTGCGTCACGAGGTCGATATCCAAGACTCAAGCGGCGACGCTGCCGCACCTCAACCGCGTGGGCAAGGATCTCCGCAACTAGATCCGGTAGATCGTCCGGGCTGTCTTCCAAGCCGATCTTGCCGATGCCGCGAGTGCGGAACAGGTCAGAGGCGTAGAGCATCAGCAGCCAGAGGTTGCGCACCGGAATGCGTCCGATGAACCCCTCAGCGCTCATGGATGCACTTTCCACCTGTTCTGCGACGGCGGTCATCACCAGCCCTGCGTCAGCCGTGCAATCGCCTTTTGTGCTTCGTCGGGCGCATCGAACCAGTACTCATCCAGCAACGGGCCGACCTCCGTCTCCACGACCTGCTGGAACCACTTCTTCGTGTCTCCCGCCTCCAGTCGATGTGCAGGTGTCACATAGCTGTGACCAATTCGGAATTGCTTGCCAAGGCGCGCATCCGCCGCGATCTGGTCGTTCAGCTCGGTGATACGGCGCTCGATGTCCGCGACTAAGCCCGGATCGACAGCACACTCCTTGACCACCCACTCCCGCCAAACCTGGCCCAGTCTTGGCTCCAGCCCAACGAAAGCAAAGCGGCGACGCAATGCCAGATCGACCAGTGCAAGCGATCGGTCGGCGATATTCATGGTGCCGACCACATAGAGATTCTCGGGAATATGGACGGGACGTCGTTTGCCGTCCGCATCCGGATAACAGAGTTCCAGCGCTTCGTTGGGCGTCCGCTTGCCGGCCTCAAGCAGCGTCAGCAACTCGCCGAAGATCTGCGCTGGGTTTCCACGGTTGATCTCCTCGATCACCACGACAAACTTCGACGAAGGGTCCTTTGATGCGGCCTTAATGGCTTCCATGAAGACGCCGTCCGCCAGCGACAACTTGCCTTCGCCAGTGGGGCGCCATCCTCGAACAAAGTCCTCGTAGGACAGGTTGGGGTGGAACTGCACTGCGCGGACCTTGCTGTCGTCCTTCTGGCCCATGAGCGCGAACGCGAGCCGTTTGGCTAGCCAGGTCTTGCCCGTGCCCGGAGGCCCCTGAAGGATGAGGTTCTTTTTTGTGCGCAGACGATCGAGCAAGCGGTCAATCTCGGCCCGCTCCAGGAAACAGCCGTCCTTGAGGATGTCCTCCACCGAGTAGGGAACGATTGGCGCTGCCACCTGAAAGGCTTCGCGAACTTCACCTTCAGTTTCCTGTTCTGCTCCGGCATTGGTACCGATATCGCCAGCCGGCACAGGCTCGTCAACCGTGTCTTTGTACATCCAGGACGCAAGCGACAAGTCAGGGAAACTGTGGACCGGATAGCCGTCTTCGCCGAAGCGCGAACGCAAATCGTCCAGCAGCTTCAAATAGGCCTGACCATCACATGGGCCTTGCTGACCACTGATGGCGACATTCAGGCCGAGCCGCTTGTTGATGTAGTGGCGCGACTGGCTATCCAGGGTCAGGAATTCCCACGGATGCGCCCAGTAGAGACCTGTCGAAAGGTTCCATGCGACACCCCATACTTGGGTTGCCTCGTCATAAGCCCGGATGAAGGCATCGCGAGTGTCCAACTGGTCGCCATCGACCATCTTGCTCGCGGCAACGAATACCTTCCATAGCGCGTCGATGTCGCCCGCACCACGCTTGTCGGCATAGGCAAAAAACCAGGAACGTTGGTTGTTAAGAACGGGAATGCCTTCGAATGAAGGCGGGACCGGCACCGTCACACCCAGCAACTTGGCAAGTTCACCCGCGATGATCTTGCGGTTGGCATCGGTCATGGATCGGTTAAAGGTGCCCATCGTGGTGAATGGGCAAATGTCCCGCAGCGAACCACTGGTTCCATCGGGAAACTTATCCTGGAGATAGGTCAGCCCCGGCACCCGGGACGCGATCTCGTGGATGCCCTCGATGAGCGAAGTTCGATCGTCTGCGTGGGCCAGCAGCTTTTCGGCCACTGCCTCGTAGAAGTCCGTCCACTCGAAGCGCTGCTTTTCTGGCAACGTCGTGCCGTAACGCTCCCGCCAAAAGGGCTCGTTGCGAAAGCGATCCACATCCTGCGGCTGGCCGTCAAACGCAAATGCAATCAGCGCATCATTCATCCATTCGCCGGGAAGCACACGCCAGACGGTCCCTCGGTGAGTGTAGAAGTACCATTCTCGTACCGGCTCGACCTTGGCCCAGTCCACCTTCACCCTCTTCCCGTCGTTCAGATTTTCAGTGATGGTGCCGACCGCCTTGATGCCCATAACCGAAACCGCTCGACCTCGGCTATCGAAAGGCAGACCGTGTTTTCGCGTATAAGACGACTTGATGGCGATCCGCTCTCCCGGGCGCATGGAACGCACTACATCGAGGAGTTTGTCGTCATAGCCATTCTCCCAAATTCCATCTGCAAGAAATCGCGGCATCTGGTCATCAGTACCGCCGTAACTGGCCCCGACGAACCAGGTTGCACGGTGCTCCACACTCATCCCACCACCTTTACAAACTCAGCAATCACTCGAACAGACCCTTCATCTTTAGGCTCCAGGAACAGTGGCTGATAAACAGGATTCAAGGGTTTCAGCGTAATGCGGTCGTGCTGCCATTCTCCGTCAGCGTGGGCAACTTTTTCACTGCTGTACACCTTCAACGTGTACTCGCCCCCAGTGTCGGCATCGGTTACCCCTGCGTGCCAAACCAATAACTTTCGCCCCTGCCGGCTACCGGCGGGGACTGGCCGGAACAGGCAGTAGCTACCATCAGGTACCAGCGGCTCCATGGAACGCCCCACGACCTGAGCCAGGAACATCCCCGGCTCCAGCTTGTGGTTATCAATGCTCACCCACTCCTCAGCATAGTCAGCCAGTGCCACCAGGCTTTCCTGCTCATGACTCCAGGCGCCTGCGGCAGCCTGCAGCCCTATCAGAGGTACGCAATTAGCGTAGGGCTCAAAGGCAGAATCAGAGGGGCTGACCGTTCTGAAGGGCAGCACATTGCTTTTTACCGCATTAGGCTCAGTAGTTACCTTCCCGGCCTGATCAAACCATGCATCATCGTCAGCCAGCTCCTTGGCTCTGGCCCTGCCAAGCACGGCGCGAGCAATCCGGCGCATATGCTCACGCATCACCGTTTTGTCGTACAGCTCCTGGAACTGGATCTCGATGACTTCGTAGTCAGTGTTCAGCAGTTCCTGACGGATCTGTCGGTCCTTGGCAACTGTCTGCGCGTTGCCATGCAGATGCTCACTCATACCGTCCAGGTAAATGCAGACACCTTCGTACTGGTCGTTGGGTTCATGGAAATACACATCCGGACGAGTGGTGATACCGCCGGAAAGCAGTATCGGGCGTTCCGTTTCGAATGCCGGCATACCGGCGGCTTTGAGCAGCGCTACCAACTGCTGTTCAGGGGGATTGCCCGGTTGCTGGGTCAGGGTCTCATCCGGCAAAACCGGCGCCAGCTCGTGACTGAGACTCAAGCTATCGCCCCAGTCATTGAATGCTTCCAATGCCGTATGGCGGTTTAGCTTGTCGTGGTAGAAGGAGTTGCGGAAATGCTGCAAACAATCCACACAGGATGACTCGCAGGCAGATGGACACTCCTCGGCCAGTCGGCGGGCTGCTGCCACCACATCCGGCCAGTGGGCTAGCAACTGCTCCAGCAGGCCAGAACCACCCGGCATAGGGTCATACAGCAATGCATCGACCGTTTCGCTGCCAGGCTTGCCAATCACCTGCACCTGCAGGTCGGAGATCTCCATGTCCAGCACTTCTGCCGCCCCCTGTCGCAACGACTCCATGACGCTGTAGGCAGTTTCCTGGGAGAAACAGTCCTGCAGTACCAGCGCGTCAGCTACCACTTCGGCGTAGAACGCGATGTTCTGAATAGGCCGCCCGCATCGTTCAACATGGTGCTCGTTAAACTTGTCGAGCTCCTGCTGACTGCTCATAGCTGAGCGACTGGCACCACAGACCAGACACAAGGGATAGCCCAACAAGGCACCAGAGCGCACCTGGGAGGCAGCGCCGACGTTGACCAGACGCATGTGCATACCGTGTTTAAGTTGCAGCTGGGATTTACCCCACTCGTAAAGACTACCCCCGGAATGCCGCCCCTGATCCTGGGCAAATACTGCCGTCGCCATCTGGAAGCGGTAATCTTCATCATCGGAAATATAAGAGTGGTGCGGTGCATCCACATCGCAGATAGCGACACCCGGAATTTGCGCTATCGACATCGAGCTGGCTTCGCTGCCCGCCTTGGATGTCGGGCCTGTCTCCTGAACAGATTCACTGGCGACATCCACGGCAAAGGTCAGCGGTTCTTCCGGAATCAGATGAAAATGCCGCGGCACAAACTTGTGAGCGTTGGCATAGATCAAGTTGCCGGGCACGTACTCGCGCACGGCCAGCGCCGTGTTGCGACGGAGTTCCCAATCGCTGATGTCACTGCTGTGGCGGGGTGCCACATGGGTCAGGGTGACCGCGCCGGTATCTAGGCCGTAACCCGGCAGGAAGCCTTCAGCCGCCAGCACGCCGTAGGTGTTGGTATCGTCGATGCCTTCAGCCTGATTGCGGTTGCGGCGCGCCTCACCCTTGAGTTTTTTCACCAGACGCTCGCAACGGGCACGCAGCGCCTCTTCGTCAGCATCCAGCGCACCCTTGCCTGCGGCGACCTTACGCAGCCGCTCCAGCTGGGCGAGCGCCCACTGCAAGCGCTGGAACAGGCGATCGATCACCGCTTGCAACTGATCGGCAAAACCTCCGATGACAGATTCTAGCTGTTCACGGCTGACCACTTCGCTGTCGCTAGCCGGCCAGCCCTGCTGGAAAGCTTTCAATACGGCACTCAGCAAAGCCGGTTGATGCGCCGCGATTTGTTCTGCCAGTGGCGCAACCGATAAGGGCGCCTCACGCACCATGCCTTCGGCAGTAAACAGATAAGGCCGGATCTGGCCTGGCAAACAAGTACCCAGCGCCTGCTCCAGATTCCTTTCTTGCGTGTCTGGCAAGCTGTTGGAGCGCAGCATCTGCAGCAGGGTGGTCAGCACTGTCGCGTTGACATGCTTGGCCACCATAACCGGGTTGCGCAGGTTGAAGCTGGGGGGCTCCACCAACCCTTCGAGCATTTTCAATGGCTCGTTGAAGTAGGCACGGTCATGGCTGGTCGTTCGGGCGTAGGTCAGATCCAGCGCCATGCGGAACTGGCGCCCAGCCCGGCCGGCACGCTGCCAGTAGTTGGCCGGCAATGGCGGTACGTTGCGCATCAGCACCGCATCCAGCGCACCGATATTCACGCCCATTTCCAGCGTGGGTGTACACACCAGCGTATTGATGCGCTCACTTTCACCCTTGAAAGCATTCTCGATGCGCTCACGTTCAGGGCCGGGAATCTGTGCCGAATGCTCGCGGGCGCGCAGCATGGAAAATTCTTGATCCAGCAAGAGCAAGTCGTAGTTGTCCGGGTTTTCCTCCTCGAACACCAGCTTGCCGTTACAACGCCAGGCCATACAGGTCATCCCCGGGTTGACCCGGGCATGCAGCCGACGGCAGGTCTGGCAGCGGTACATGCCGGTGGAGGGCACCAACATCAGGTTGTCCACGTGCACCTGGGTGGAGCCGTGACAGCCCGGCAGGTTCTTGCCACGGGCACCCTTAAGCTGGACCTGGGTGAGCAGCTCAAGCTCATCGCTACACAGGCGCCATACGTCGTGCAAAAACGCCTGGATTTGGTCATGCGGCACGCCCCAAGCGCCAGCCGCCTGCTTGGCTGAGCTGTCGTAGTTGCTGAACCATTGCTTGATGCGGCCCTTGTCGTGCTGGCCATCCCGTTCGAATACCAGCGCCTCAGGCACACCGCGCATGATAGGCAGATAACCGCGCAACACCTCTTTCTCGCCATCCAGCCAGAACTTGGAAAACATACGGGTAATGGGATCGAACAGCATACGCCGGGAGCGGGCGGCATCCAGCAGCGAGGCAATGCCTTCACGCAGGTCCTGCGCCGTGCACCCCAGGCTTGCTGCCCACTTCTGAATCACCGGATGAGTCTCATCCAGCCCTCGGTAATGAATTTTCAGTCGGCCCAGAGGTTCCAAACCGGTGCTTTGTCGTGCACCCAATGTCAGCTCGCGTAGCACCTGGGCACGCAGGAACCATTTGCGTTCCTCGGCGTGCGCCAGACTGGTTTCCGACTTGCTCTCCACCCGCCAGACTTCAGGAATCAAGGCGCGCGACAACTCGTCGTCGGCATCCAGGTACTGATCCAGCCACAGCACCAGATCACTGACCGACACCGCACCGGCACTCAGTTTCTTGTAGATCAACTCCCGCAGACGATAGCGGCGCGAACGGTCCTGCATCCACCCGGCCTGAAAGGCCGCATCCTGTCGATTGTCTGCAAATACCAGCAGACGCTTGCGCTCGGCCCGGTGAATCATGCTTTGCGCTAGTACATGCACGTCGGCCACACCGGTGGCACGCACCGGACGCGCCGGCTCACGGTAACTGCCGGTCACCCGGCGGCCGTGGGCGCCACAGGACACACAGCGGGTCAGGCGACCAATGTGGTCTTCTTTTTGTTGCACAAAATGCAGCGCCTTCAGCACCTTGTTACGGCCGCAGCCGACGCACTCCGGCAACTGCCGGTCGTGGGTGGTGCCGCAGTAGCGGCAGACAAACAGCACTTCGGTGCGCGAAGGCTCCTCCTCCCCATCCGAACCCACCTGGTGGTCCAACGAAACCGCACGCACCCCACCCAGGGTAATGTCGGTTGCCCGCCAAGCGCGGTTCTTGCCTTCAGCGGAGCCGCCACCCGGTTCGCTGCTGGTGAAGTTGAAGTCTTCCAATCCGTGCTCGAAATAATGCTGGCCGCAGGTGGTGCAGCTGGATAGCGGGAAGGGCTTCAACTCTGTGTCACGGCCTGCATCGTCGCTGATGGCATCTTCGGCAGACAGCCACAACCTGGCAGGCTGACCTTGGCCTTCCTCGAAGGTCACCACCGCACCGCTAACCCCGCGCACGAAGCCGTGCACCACCGGGCGCAGCAAAGGCCGGTCGCCATTTCGTGCCGCCGCGCCCAGCGCCAGCCAGATCAAAATTTCCTCTTCGGTAATCGGGCGACCCAGGGCTGCGTTCAAATCTTCCAACAGACTGGCTACCGCTCGCGGCCTGCGCAGGGCCTCGGCAATTTGGTAGACCACCTCGTTGTGGCTGAGCCACTGGTTCAGCGCTTCACGCCAGTTATCGCCGGCCATGCGCATGCCACTGGTGGTTTGGAACCAGATGCGGAAGGCTTGCAGGTCAGCAGCATCAACCTCGGCCTTGTCCAGGGTGCCAAGCATTTCCAGCACGGTTTTCAGCTGCATGGCCTGATCGCCATTGAACGGCGCACTCACGCTGCGCGGCTCGCCCCAGATGTCCTCTTCGTAGGCCTCTCCAATCAGCTCGACACTTTGGCCATCAATGCCAAAAAAGCGGCTGGCAAACTCGCGGCCAGCCTCGATGCCGCGACGCGGATCGGCAATGGTGGCCGAGGTGGCGATGCAGGTGGTGCTGTTTTCATCCTTGCCGCAATAGGCGCGCAGTCGGCGGATCAGGCAGGCGGTTTCGGCACCACCGGCGCCGGTAAAGGTGTGCGCTTCGTCGAAGACCATGAACTCCAGACGGGCGTTATCGAACAGTTCCAGGTCCTGCTGCCGGGTCAGCAGCAGTTCCAGCTGTTTGACGTTGGTCAGCAGAATGCGCGGCTGCTGGCCGTTGGTGCGCATGGCTTCGCGGCTTACCCGCTCCTCCGCGGGATGCAGGGCGACGTCGATCTTCTGCTGCTGCATCTGCTGCAACTTGCTGCGGTAATCCACCACCGTGCTGCCAGGATCGAGCCGTACACCATTCACGTCCGCTTCGGTACGCGGGGTCTTGCCCACATACATGCCAAAGGTAACGCCTGTGCCCACCAGCAGCTCGCGCATGCGCTGCAACTGGTCTTCGGCCAGGGCGTTCATGGGGTAGACGATCACCGCTGTGACACCCGCCTCAACACCTTCATCACGCAACTGCAGGCAGCGGCTGATGATCGGCAGCAGGAAAGATTCTGTCTTGCCCGAACCGGTACCGGTCGCTACCAGGGTGGTACGACCATCCTTGATGGAACGGAAGGCTTTCTCCTGGTGCAGGTAGGCTCCAGGGTACGGGGACAGCTGGCGAATATGCGGATGCAGCACGCCTTCCTTGACCAGTTGCTCCAGGCTGGCACCCTTCATAAAGGTGCGCGACAGTGAAATAAACGGCCCCTTCATCAGCGGCGTATTGCGGGTGTGCTCCAGATTGAGCAGGTCGCGCATCTGCCGATACAGCCCCTCATCGGCAAAGGCATAGGTGCTGAGCTGGTAGCGCAGAAAATCGCTGACCACATCTTCGGTATAGGTAATGGGGTTCAGCATCAGAACAGTGCTCCCTGCGGTGATTCTGTTTTATAAGTCGCCTGCTCTTCGGCAACGCCGTCGGCGGGCTCGGGCTCGGGCAGCGGCACAATGCGGCGGATCAGCTCGGCATGGGCGGCGCATTCCTGCCAGGAGCGCTCCACATCCTCGTTGAGTTGCCAATCGTAGAAGCGCGGTCCAAGGCGCGAGGCCACCGGCTGGTATTCCTGCGCACGCTCATCATGGCCCAGACCATAATCGGCCAGGCGCAGCTGTTCGGGGATCATCCAGCCTTCCCCATCATTCTGAGCGAGGAAGGCGTCGAGGCCTTTTTGCTGCAGGTCGTGGAAGGCGATCAGCGAAAGGACGGTATGGCGCAATTCCGGGTCTTTATCCTTGTCGATACGCCAGAAGCCTTTGGGGTCAATGATTCCTGAGTACTTTGAGTCTCCGTGGCCACCAACAGGCACATCGCAGCCCCTGAGAAGGAAAGACATTTCCCGCACAGACAAGTTATAGAGATGGCCGTAGATGGCATCCAAAATTGCTCGTACACGCAAGCGTTCACTGTTAGAAGTAGCCCAACCTTTCCGCCATGATTTCCGTTTAATTGTCGCATCTAATTGGGGCTCTTCTGCAACCAAGGCGCAAAGTGCCATGGCTTGAGATGGTGAACAAAAAAGCAGACTAGTGATATGCGCGATTAATTTGTTATTGGCTCTAATACTGGATGGCGAGACCACGGATGTCTCATCCATGATGAACTCGCTGAGGTTTAAGCCTCCAACTCTATTGCGTAGGTGGTAGTCGTACGCCAAAGAGTTCAGATTTGTACTTACGGCAACAGATGTCAGATACGATCGCTTATGCGGCCTATAAAAGAACACGCTATCGCCAGCAGGATAAATATCCAGAAAACTGGAAATAGCTGTTCTTGAGTTTGTAGCAGACCCAATACGCATGTACGCGATTTTGGGATTCATATTGCATTTAGGTGATCCGGCAACATCGTCGAGCGCAGCCATATATTGCGGCTCAATTACCTTCTCCTCAAACGGAATATCCCGCCATACGGCCGAGCGCCCCTTACCACTCACCCACCCCTTCTCACTGAAATCGAACTGCCCAATCATCCGCCCTTCATAGAGCGGCAACGCCACATCCTCGATCTCGTCCACCTGCAGCGCTTGCCGCCCATCTCGCGACAACACCAGCCCCGGCTGACGATCCAGAATGTGCTGCGGGCCGTTGTAATCCTGCCAGGGACCTTTCAGCCAGTGGCCATACTCGTCGGGGCGGTAGCCCTTCTCCTCCCATTTGGGCCGCGGCGGGAACAGCTTGGAGTCGTTGGTCATGTGAAATTCGGTGGCGTACTTGATGCCCCAGCCGTTTTCACTCTGGTCGCCCAGCAGCACGCCGTTGGCGTAGATCTTTTGCAGCACGCGCAAATCCTGCTCGCTGCGGATCTCAAGAATGGCCTTGGAATACGGTGAAAACTCCTCCACCCGCGCCCGCGGATAGGCCAGCACATGGCGCTCGGCCTGCTCCCAGTCGTCCACGTTGCGGTGCATAAAGGCGGCGCGGATGGCCTGGGTTTGCCCGCCCTTTTGCACAATCAGCGGGCAGAATTTAAAGGATCGGTGAATATCGAAAATGCCTTCGCGGTTTTCAAAGCCAAACAGCCATTGCCAGTCGCACTGGGCCAGGAACAGCTCACGCAGGTCGGTGGTGCCCTTGTCGGTATAGATACCGCTGGGCACGATCATACCCAGCCGCCCCTGGGTGCGTAGCAGGGCGTGACTCAGCTCCAGGAACATCTTGTAGGTGTTCAGGTCTGCCGAGCCTTGGTGGATGAACGGGTGTGCGGTATCAGCGAAGCCCTTGTTTTTCCTACGCTGCTGCTGCCACTTCTTGTGCAGGGCCAGCGAGGCGTCAAAGCTATTCTTGCCTCGTCCCCCCAGGTTGAGGTCGTGCCACTGCTTTCCATCCTTCTGGTTGAGCCTGTCGCCAAACGGTTGACCAACGTATTTAGCCCAGTTCGACAGGCCCTTGAGGTTGGCGTTGTAGGCAATCCAGTCGTGTTCCAGTTGCGGCCAGGCGCCGAAGTAGTCCAACTGTTTGCCCAGGGCATCCTGCTTGCCATAGGCGCGGTACAGCGGGTCGTGATTGGAGAAGAACTCCTTGGAGTTGGGCTTCTGGATTTCCCACGGCGGGTTGCCCAGCAGCGCATCAAAACCGTCCTGAGTGGCGGTGAATACATCCGGGAATTCCAGCTCCCAGTGGAAGAAACGCTGGCGGCGCGCCACCTCGGCGGCAATGGCCAGTGCCTGTTCACCAGGGTTGGCAAAGTCTCGCGGCAAGGGGGCCAGCTCGATCTGCTCACCCGTCCAGAACCACAGCGCGCACCACAGGTCCATGCGCGCTTTCAGCGCGTGGTAGTGCGGGTTGTTCAGCACCTCCTGCTGGTATATCTCGGCGCGCTTTTCGCTTTCATGCACCGGCAGGCGGTGCAGCTTGCGGAATACCTTGAGCAGCTCGTCGTGCACGTTGGCCGCGTCCAGCCCGCCTTCCAGTGTCAGCTGGCCGCTGAGCAGCGCCTGTAATTGTTCAGGCACGGCTTTGGCTCGCGCCTTGATCGCATCGGTAAAGACGTCGCCCTTGCGCTTTCCTTTAGCGTCCTCGTACCAGTGGTTGATCAGGTTGTCCGGCTTGTTCTTCTGGTAATCCTTGTCACCGCCCTCGCGCTGCCAGGCCATGGCCGGGTAATCGCGGTAGGTATCGAACCAGGTACCAACCAGGGCGTTACCGACCTTGAGCTTGTGGTCGAGGAAACCAAAGGGCAGGTCGCGATCCATGGTTTCGACCCACAGCGCCATACGCCCCAGTTCCACCGCCAGCGGATCAAGGTCCACACCGTACAGGCATCGCTCCACAATGTGACGCTTGAGCTGGGCGCGCAGGGCCTCTTCAAAACCATCATCCTTGGGGTTGAGCTTGGTCATCTCGTCGCTGAGCAGTTCAGCCAGCTTGCCGTCGGCCATGCGCGGCACACCGCCGTCTTCGCTGCGCTCGATCAGTTTGTGATGGAACAGCGACTGGGTGAGCGCTTCGGTGAGGTAGCGCAGGGCACCAGCGAGGAAGGAGCCAGAGCCCATGGCCGGATCGCACACCTTTAGGGCCAATATCTGTTCCGGGGTTTTCGGTGCCCACTCCACCACGTTGTCCAGGCCGGTGCGCGGGTCGGTCTCGGTTTGCACGGCGTCGTAGGCCAGCGGCTGCAGGGTACGGCGCACGGTGGGTGCGGCCAGTTGCGGACGGGTATAGAAGGTGCCCGCGCCCTTGCGGGTGCCACCCCAGCGCACCAGAAAAAACTGGCCGGGCGCCACAATGCGGGCGCAGAGCTGCTTGGCGGCCCTTTCCAGCGCCTGCTGGGCTTCGTCGGCAGCGGTATTGGCTTTGCGGCCACGGGGCTTTTTCACCAGCCCGGCAATCTGCGCGGCATGCTGTAGCCAGGTGTTGGCGCGCAGCAGATGATCTTCGCTGAGGGTCAGCTCTTCGCTGTCGTCACTGGTGTTGGTGTCTTCCTCTGAGTCGTCTTCGACGGCGTCTGCCTCTTCATCGCTGCTGTCATCGAGGTCAGCGGATTCTTCGGCGCCCTCATCCGCCTCCTCCTCACTGTCGTCACCGGTGGAGTCTTTTTTCTTCAGCGCCTCAAACAGCTGCTTGATCGCCTTGTCATCCATGGCTTCCAGCTGTGACAGGGTCAGCGCCGGCTGGTTGCCGACCGCCAGGAAGATGACCGGGTCGTTATCAGCGGCTTGCTTCAATTCAAAATCAAGCAGGCCCTCATAGAGAATGCCGATGTATTCCGAGGACAGGGTGGAGAAATCCACCGGCGCATCCACCCAGCGGCTGCTGCGGCCCTGACGCACTTTCATCTTGGTGCGGGTCAGCAGGCGCAGCAGTTTGTGCACCTGCAGGTCGCTGACCAGGTTCTGACTGCTTTCCAGCAGCGCCAGCGCGCAGGAAATGCCGTCGTCACTGGCAGGGTTGCCCGGCTCAAACAGCGCGCCGCCGTATTGCGGGACGCTAAGGCGTTCATGGGCCGAGCCTTCGTGGATCAGATTGAACAAGCCAATCAGGCGCGGCCAAGCACTACGGCCCTGACTCAAGCGCTCGTTGCCGCGGCCACCGGCACGCCGATCCAACTGATGACGCAGCCCTTCCAGGCTGTAGGCCTGCTGATAGATGGGGTTGTCGACCGGCATCAGCCCACGGGCTTCGGCGAACAGGGTAATAATGCAGCGCATGATGATGCGCGAGCCGGCGACGTACAGATCCTTGTAGTCGTGGGCCTGCCCCTGCTGCTGAGCCTGCTCGATAGCGACGTGGGAGGCGGTAATCAGCTCCTCGACGCCCTGACGAACACGCTCGCCCAGCACATTGGACAGTTCCGCCTGGCCCTTGCGTGAGGCGCTGATGGCCTGCAACAAGCGGTTCTGACCTTGCTCTGCCAGCAGGGTGCTGCGGTTGAGCAGCGTGCGCCAGATCAGCGTTTGCGCTGCCGGCTGCCCCTCACTGAACCACAGTTCGATATCCCATTCACACCAGGCCTCGTAATCGGTGCCGGCGTGTACCAATCGCCACTGCCGGCCATTGGTAACCAGCGCCAATGCCTGCCCGGTACGACGCAGCCATTCCACCACCCGGCCAAGCAACTGCTTTGAGCGCCCGACACCCAGGCGGCTGGCAAATTGCCGCGAACCGCTATCGTCGGGGGTGAACAGAGCCAGGGTTTCGCCGTTAGGCCCCAGCCACAGGCGTCGGGGTTTGATCTGAACACCAGTGAAGCTGCGTACCACCCAGCGGCTGTCGACAGCCTGGGCTTTTTGCCACTCTTCGGCAGGCAGACCAGAAAGATCCTGCAGGATGTAATCCAGCAGGTTGCCCAGACTCTCGCTGCTGCCATCAAAGGCCGTGAGGGCGCGACGGAGCTTTTCAGCCTGGTAATCGGACATGGCCGCGGCCGGATCTGGAAAGAACTCATCCAGTTTGGCCGGAGATATCAACAGGCCGCCATGCCGCAGCTGTGCCCATCCTTCTGCATGCAGACTCATGCACCCACCTCCGGAAAGCGAATTTCAATGGTGACCGGGAATACCTGGGCTTCGCCACGCAGGGCAAAGCGGCGTGGCAGCACCTGTTCAAGAATGCGGGTTTTCTCTTGACTCAGGCGCTCCTGCAGGTCGCCAAACTGGTTCTGCCGACGTTTGAGTTCATCCTCCAGATCGCGCAGGCGCTTTTCAGCCAGGGCGTCGGCATCGTCCAGCAGGCTGTATTGAATGTGAGTGGCACGTTGGGCTTCAATTTCGCGCTTGAGCTTGTCGATACTCTGCACTTTCTGCAGGGCTGCGACTTCACGGATGCGTTGCTCAAAGGCCTCTTTTTCATGGCTCTTGGCCTGGTCATAGGCAGATTTCAGCTGGGTGCGCAGGGTCTGAGTCAACTCGCGGCGATAGCAGGCCAGCAAGGTTCTGATGTCGTCTTCGATGTCATCCCAAAGATCACGGGCAGCGGCCATATCACCTGCGCTTTGTCTGCCAAGTTGGCCACAGTGAGGCCCGTTGTAGGGTAACGGCTGACCCAGTGCGCTGTTTTGCACTGGAAGTGCCAGAGTTCGCGTCCAGTGGTGAAAAGTTTCACGCAGATCGTTGACGGCCATTTCCTCAACCGTGAACAGCACCAGCGCCTGGGCGCCGGCGGGGACCTCTCCCCGACTCACCAACCAGCGGCTGGGCGGCTGGAAGTCAGTCTGGCCACCGGGGAAGCGCAGACGCGCAAAGGCATTGAGTGACTGACGCAGCAACGGATGCCCCAGATGCAGCAATACCGTGTCGGGAGAGGGGCGAAATACCGGCCGGCCATTGACGTTGTGAATGAAAAAACGGTTATCGAACACCAGCCAAGGCATGGCGCCGCTGACACCCTTTTGTGAGGGCAGCCGCAGACTGTCATCGACCACGGCCTGCCAGCGGCTGGGTAGCGGCGTGCGAAGCCGCATCCGACCCAACGCATCCGGCCCCTCCAGTACCTCGCGGGTCGCACCCAGTCCCATGGCGATAGCCAGGGTTGCCTTGAGGGTGTCGGGGCTTAAATCCAGATCGTCCATCAGTTGTTGCAGACGCTGCTTTTCCTCTTCGCCACGCTCTTCGGTGTGCACCTGGGCATCTTCCGTGGCGCTGCGTCGGTTATTGATCTGCAGGTCCAGATCACCCAGCACATCCTGGTCTTCATTCATCTCCATCATGCGGCGCTGGAAGGCGGCATCAAAGAGTTCACCGACCGATCCCAGATCCTCGCGGATATCGTTGACCTTGCCCAGTACGCGGGCAACAAACTGCAGGTCGCTGTCGTCTTCGCTGGTGAAGTGGAAAATGGTGACGTCGCGTGACTGGCCGTGACGGTCGATACGACCATTACGCTGTTCAAGACGCGACGGGTTCCAGGGTATCTCGTAGTGCATCAGCAGGCGGGCAGTGTGCTGCAGGTTGAGACCTTCGGAGGCTGCATCGGTGGCCACCAGAATACGCACCGGGGAATCCGGGTCGTTAAAGGCGCGCTTGACGGCCTCGCGCTCATCCTCATGCATGCCACCGTAGAGCTGACAAATGCTGCCGGGCTCGGTGCTGTATTCGTCATTCAGGCGATTGACCAGGTAATCGAGGGTGGTTTTGTACTCGGTGAAGATGATCAGGCGCTCATCACCTTTCCACTGCTCGGCATTACGCAACTCCTTGCCAATCAGTTCACGCAAACGCTCAAAGCGTGCATCCGATTTCGGCTTGGCTTCGATAACAGGCTGCTTATCCAACCCCAGTGACGTGAGAGCTGCATCGATCGCCTCAATTTCTGGCTGCAGTAGCTCGACATAGGGATGCATCCAGGCGCCGACCACCTGAGCGGCATGTCGGCTGCGGCTCTCGCGCTCCTGGTCATCGTCGATGTCTTCCTCACTGGCGCGGCGGGCTGCTGCGACTTCGGCGGCCTGCAGTGCCTCCTTCGTGGCCAAGCCCTCCTTGAAGCGCAGCCAGCTGTCGGCAAAGGCTACCGGGCACGACAGCAACCGTTTGCGCAGAATCTCAATGGCAAAATTGAGCACCATGCGCGCTTCCGGCGCTGTACGGATGATGCCTTTCAGTTGCGTACAGAACTTACGCACGGCAACCGCCAGCTCCTGCTCCGGCCTAAACATATACAGCGGCAGCGGTTCAAGGTAACGCTTGGCAAATCGCGGCGCGCGGCCTGCCTGACGGTCCTGATCGTTGATCTCACTTTTTAGTCGGCGGATCAGCACATCGCCGATCATCTTGCGTTCTTTGTCGGTGAAGTCCGGGGTTTGGGTGAATCGTACCGGGTCCAGTTGTTCCAACAGCCCGGAGAAGCACCGGGTATGCCCGTTATGCGGGGTCGCTGTGAGGAACAGTCGGTGCTCGAAATACGGCGTCAGCAGCCGCAGCATCTTGGCCAGGTCGCTGTCTTCACCAAAGTTGGACGGCATCAGGTTGTGCGCTTCATCGACAATCAGCAAATCCCAGGGCAGCTGTGCCCCGCCCCGCTGCTTGATCGATTCACAGTTGGCAATGAATTGTTCCAGCACATCCGGCTGACGCAGATAGTGGTAGGACGTGATGATCCGCGGCAGTGCCCGCCAGGGGTTGGCGTCCAGCCCCATTTCCTTTTGCAGCTTGTGGGTGGCAGCCTTGTCGACAATGTCGAAGCCGAGAGAGAACTTCTCTTCCATCTCCTGCTGCCACTGGGTGCGCAGCGATGCCGGGGTAATGATCAGCACGCGCCGAATGCGACGCTTGCGAATCAGCTCGGCAAGGATCAACCCGGCTTCAATGGTTTTACCCAAACCCACGTCATCAGCCAGTAACAGCGACACACGCGGCATACGCATGGCTCGAGCCAGCGGCACTAACTGGAAATCATCAACACTCACGGCACCGTAAACAGGAGCAGTCGGTACCGGGTCGGAGCGCTCAGCCGGATTGCTGGCTGACAAGAAGGGAGTGAGCGCACTCCAGCGAGCGGCGCGCTGCAGGGCCAGAAACTCGTCCTGCTGCATGGGGGCTTCGCGATCTAGTCTGGGCAGTGCGTTGGGTTCCAGCACCACCGGGGAACGTTCACGCTCCCACAACAGCGACTCTTCGGCATCACCATCGGCATCACTGAACTCGATAGTGACCAAATGCAGAAGGGCTGAGCTTTTGCTGTCACTGAAAGGTTCGACGGCGGAGATAACGCCACGGCGGTTGCGAACGGTGGCGAGCATGCCGACACGGGGAAGACTGTCCTTATCCAAACCCGGATTATTTTTTTCTTCTTTCATGGTCATTCCTGTGCCAGACAAGGTACACCAGTAGCATCGGCGCGTTTTGGGTCGTAGGCCACGTTATTGCTCTCCCTTGTTTTGGTCGGGCGAGCGGTACCCGGGCGCCAACACAGCGTTCTTGACGCCGTACAGCGCCAGGTGATCTTTAAGCCAGAGCCTGAACTCATAACCGCGCAGACTGTGGTCCGGAGAGCAGTCCACACTCCACTGCCGCAATATGTATCCAGCGGTGGCAGCACGCAGCTTCATTCGCAGTGACCCGCGAACCATGCCGTAATCCATCTCCGTAATTTCAGGGCGAGGCCGGTCCGGGTGCGGCACGATCTCCAGCTCAACAATCCGGGTCCATTGGATGTCCTG
Source organism: Alcaligenes sp. HNGD-HTN06 (assembly GCF_049932565.1). NCBI lineage: Bacteria > Pseudomonadati > Pseudomonadota > Betaproteobacteria > Burkholderiales > Alcaligenaceae > Alcaligenes > Alcaligenes sp. HNGD-HTN06. The sequence goes on from NZ_CP187782.1 coordinate 1,900,323, forward strand.
ATCACTGCGCTCATGGGGCTGCACATCTGCACCCTTCATAAGGACCGGGCGCTTGATCCGAGTGATGACGAAATCCCGGAACTCCTGCGACTTCCGGTCGAAGGCACGGACGTGCCACCGCAACCCGTTGTCGATCAGCGCGAACGGAACGATTTCCCGCTCGGTCAGGCCACTGGAGATGGAGTGGTATTCGATGCCAAGCGGACACTCCTGGTGAATCGCTCGGGTCAAGCTTGCCAAGACATCCAGGTCTGGTTGAGTGAGCCGTGACTGGCTTTCGCTCGCCACCCACGCCTTGAGTCTCGTCGGCTCGCCATCGCCGAATCCCTGAGTCAGCCACGACAACACCCGTTCGGGCGGAGAGTCAAATATCGGTCGGAATTCCGGACCCAAGACATAAGACTTCCCCCTGGGGTCGTAATTAAGGTTGCCGGGCGCCAAGTCGCGGTACAGCGCTAGATCTCGGGAGGCAGCAGCAGACTGGATCCCAAAACGCAGAACCACGTCCTGACGACGTATTTCCCCCATAAAGCGTACGCGCAACTCCACAAACGCGAGCCGGTCACGTTGTGGCTGGGTGAGCTCTGCAAGCTTTTCTAAAGACATTGTGACTAAATGGGTCCAGGTATTACTACGTAAATATCGACGTCAGTATATTGACCATATCAGCAGACGTCCATCGTATTTTTTTGATACGCACCTGAACCCTATTTTTATAACCACCGCTTTTAGTCACAAGGCTGTGGCGTTGCCAGGCCTGGGTAAAGCTAGACTCAGCAAGCGCATTACAGCTCGAAAAACGCCCTGGTTCGGATCGCAGATTTTTTCACTCACATATCACCTTGATGAACGCAGGCAGCAACTGCTGCCTGCTTATGCCGTCTTCCTCTTCATCAAGGAGTTTCAATGTCTAAAACCTTCGCTACCCCGCCCCCGGGTGAGCAGCAGGCTCCGCATCCCTCTCGAGGCATCATCTTCTGCCCGCGCTGCGGCTCTCCCAAAACCCAGACCAAGAATCGGGCCAAGAAGCTCGGTGGCGCCTTCGGTACGTGCTTCGGTATCGCCAATTCGTTCTCTGGCGCTGCCAAGGGCGCCGCTGCCGCTGCTGCCATCGGCCTGAGAGCAACTGCCCAAACTTCCTCTCTGAACAGCATCACCGCCTCCGTGCTTGGTGCCCTGGCCGGTGGAGCGATAGGTTGTGCCAGCGGTGCTGCCTTAGGCCAAGTTATCGATGACACGGTATTGAACAACTACCTGTGTCTGCACTGCGGCCATTCCTTCCCGACCCCATAACCCTTCTTCTGGAGAACCATCATGGCTCACCTCATTGAACAAATGGCCTATGTCGGCCAAACGCCCTGGCACGGTTTGGGTAATCAACTCTCTGCCAACCAACCCCTTGAAGTCTGGCAAAAACAAGCCGGAATGGATTGGGACATCAAAGAAGCGCCCGTTCAGTTCATGGATACCGTCGATGACCACCAGAGTCGCCTCGTCACCTTTCCTCAAAGCAAGGTCCTGTACCGTTCCGACACGCAAGCTCCTCTGTCTGTTGTCAGTCAGCGCTATCAGGTCGTGCAGCCCCGCGAGATTCTGGAGTTCTACCGAGATCTCACGGAAGTCTCCGGCTTTCAACTGGAAACAGCCGGTGTCCTGAAGGGCGGCAAGAAGGTCTGGGCGTTGGCACGTACAGGCCACTCGGCCACGATTCAGGCGAACGATGTCACCAACGCGTATGTGCTGCTGGCTACGGCTTGCGATGGCACCTTGGCGACCACAGCTCAGTTCACCGCCGTGCGGGTCGTCTGCAACAACACGCTGGCTGTCGCCATCGATGACAGCCGTGGCGCCGTAAAGGTGCCTCACAGCACCACCTTCGATGCAGAGGCCGTCAAGCGTCAATTAGGCATCTCGGTATCCAGTTGGGACACGTTCATGTATCGCATGAAGATGCTCAGTGAACGCCCGGTCAAGAACTCCGAAGCGGAAGCGTTCTTCCGGCAACTGTTTACCGATCCACGCCAAGATGCCGCTGCACAGCCTAATGAACGGGCCATGTCCAAAGCCATGGAGATCTATAACGGTCGGGGTCGGGGTGCAGAGCTAGGCTCTTCCAAAGGAACAGCGCTCGGTCTGCTCAATTCCGTGACGGAGTTCGTTGACCATGAGCGACGCGCGCGCAATACCGACTACCGACTGGATTCTGCCTGGTTCGGCCAAGGCGCAGCCCTGAAGCAAAAAGCGCTGGATCGCACTCTTGCGATGCTGGCATGAAACATACCCTTTTCACGATCACGGCATAAGGCCCGGCAGCTGGAGAGCGCCGGGCCTTATGCTTTTTATGGAGTTCACTCATGAATACCGCTGTTCAAATTCAGCCGCAGCTTCGCCCTGCTCTGCGTCTGATCAAAACCAATACGCTCTCCCGCGATGAATGGCTGGAAGTGCGCAAACATGGCATCGGCAGTTCGGACGCTGCTGCCGCCGTCGGTCTGAACCCCTACAAGAGCCAGCTACAGCTGTGGATGGAGAAAACAGGTCGGGATGCTGATCTACCCCAACCCGATCCCGACGATACGACGTCTCCCGTCTATTGGGGTACGTTGCTGGAACCCATCGTCGCCGCGTCCTACACCAAGCAGACCGGTCGCCGAGTACGTAAGGTTAATGCGGTGCTACAGCATCCCGAGCGGCCTTGGATGCTTGCCAATATTGACCGTGAAGTGATCGGTGCGGGCGATGTGCAGATTCTGGAGTGCAAGACAGCCGGGGAATTCGGCGCACGTCTCTGGAAGGATGGCGTTCCCGAGTACGTTCAAATGCAAGTGCAGCATCAGTTAGCCGTGACGGGCAAACACGCAGCAGATGTCGCCGTATTGATTTGCGGACAACAGCTACAAGTCCACCGGATTCAGCGTGATGATGATCTGATCGCCAAGCTCATGATGCTTCAAGAGCGGTTTTGGCATTACGTAACCAGCGACACGCCGCCCCCTGTCGATGGTTCAGATTCAGCGGCCACTGCGTTGCAATGCCTCTATCCTCGCGATAACGGGGACCGTCTGGATTTCAGCCAGGACAGTCAAATGTCTGCACTCTTCACTGATCTCCAGGATGCGCGTTTCCAGTTGGATAAATACAAGAAGCTGGAGGAACAGTACAAACAGAAGATCCTGCAGGCCATGGGTAATGCCAGTCACGCCACGTTTGAAACTGGCTCAGTCAGCTGGAAGCGTAGCAAGGACAGCACTGCCTTGGACACCAAGCGCCTTCTGGCCGATTCGCCGGAACTCTTGGCGCAATACAGCCTCACCCGCGCTGGAAGCCGTCGTTTCTTGATCCAGGCATGACGCATTGGCGCAGAAACAAACTACCTACACCCCATCCCATTATCTTCATCTGGCCGTCCTTCGGGGCGGCCTTTTTGTTATGAAGGACACAGCATGCGGTATCACAAACTGAAAGCAAGCTCAGAGCCGGGCAGCTACCTCATGGAGTCTGCACTTGTCACGGAAGACGACATCCTGACGATGGCCAAACAGCTCTCTCGCAAACGGTTAAGCAAAGGCCGGTCGTTGACGGCACCACACGTCGTCAAAGACCACGTTCGCGAGCTCATGCACGACTATCAGCATGAAGTCTTCGCGGTACTTCTGCTCGATTCCAGGTTCAGGATCATCGGGTTTCATGAGTTGTTCCGGGGCACCATCAGTACGGCCAGCGTTTACCCGCGGGAAGTCGTCAAACTGGCTTTGGAGCACAACGCAGCCGCGCTCATCATGGCTCATAGCCATCCGTCAGGCGATCCCACCCCAAGCATTGCTGACGTCGACCTCACCAAGACGCTGAGAGACGCCTTGGCACTGGTCGATGTAAAGGTGCTCGATCACATCGTTGTAGCGACTGAAGGGTGCGTGTCACTGGCTGAGCATGGTGCCATATAAACGCCCATCATCTTTTTCGCATCCGCGTTATCCGTTTACACATGCCCGTTGGTTGACCAGCGGGCGTTCGTTTTTTTGGAGATCACCATGATCAAAGGACTATCCATCACGCCGCCCGTACTGGGGCGCATCTCCATCGGTCGCGTCGTTGAACGTAACGGCAAGCGTTTACCTGAAAAGGACGACCAATTCACCATCACCAGCCAGGTACAAACCAAAGACGGTTGGGTTCTTCACCCCTTCGATGAAACCTTGCGTAAGAACAGCCCCAACGGAAAGCTGCGCTCGATTCCCGTGACCCTGCTTTTCAATGACCCTGATCTGAACCTGCGTGCAGAGTATTCACTCTTCGACCGTAACAACGGACGTCCGATGTGTGTCGGGAACGGCGAAACATGCCGACGAGTTACCACGACTGGCATCCACACCCTGCCATGCCCAGGCACCGATGGCTGCGAAATGGCCAAAGGCGGTGCCTGCAAGCCTTACGGACGACTCAACGTGAAGTTAGGTGACGACGATGAACTGGGCACCTTCATCTTTCGCACCACCGGCTACAACAGCATCCGTACCTTGGCGGCACGTCTGCATTACTTCAAGGCCATTTCCGGCGACCTGCTGGCCTGCATGCCCCTGGAGCTACGTCTGCGTGGGAAAAGCACTGCCCAATCACGTGGTACGCCGATCTACTACGTCGATCTGACCGTACGAGAAGGAATGACGCTGGACGAAGCGCTCACCCACGCGCAACAGACCTATGCGCAACGCCAAGCCCTTGCTTACGACCAGAAGGCCTTGGATGCCGTCGCTCGGGCTGGATTTGGCAATGGCGCGTTCGAGGATGATCCAGATGAGGCGCTGGATGTGATGGAGGAGTTCTATTCAGGCCGGCCGGTAGAAGACTCCAAGCCCATACAAAAACCGTCGTTGAACGCAAAGCTGGAAAGGATTGCTGCGGAAGCGGAAGTGGCATCAGCCTGATGACGCGGTATCGCACCGAACGCCAATTCACCCAACGATAAAGGAGAGCATCGATGATCAAAAACTTGCTTGCCACCGTAGGCTTCGCCGTGTTCGTGCATTACGGCTACCAGCATTACCTGCGGTATCAGAGGCTCAAGGCAGAGAACGCCTGTTTGCGGGAGAAATGGAAGGACTGTGTGGGCAAGGCTAATCCTTGAACCCCATATGAGTGACGTACGTGATGACGTCGGTTACGGCTGAAAAGATCCGATCAAGCGGCCCGAGATTCCTGGATGCGTTCCTGTATCCAGGTTTCCAATTCACTTTTCAACCACCTGGACCTCCTTCCAAATTTCACTGGTTTGGGAAATTTCCCCTCTTTAATCAGCTGGTAGAACCATTTATCAGTCAGCCCAGTATAGCGAGCTATGAACCCCATATCGACGAATTGATCTTCGAGCAGCGATATGGGAATGGGTGTGGGCTGAGCGCTTGCAATGGCAGCAGGTGTGGTCATGTTGTTCTCCTGTCTTGTTAAAAGGCAGGAAGTCGACGTCGACCGAAGGGGCCAACATCTCTTCCACAACATGACCCAACAGAATAAAAAACTACAAGCTGCTCCCGATTGATCTCTCTCCATCCCCATAGCGCTTGGTCAGGTTCTTTGCCAGATAGTCCGCGATTACAAGCACACCTTGAATCTGAAATCTGATATCGGCACTATTCTTATCAAGATAAAAGGTTCGTCCAAACTCAACCAACGGGAAAAAATCCGGGTGATTCAAGTTTGTTGCGCTGAGCCAAGCCTGTCTTATCATGGAAGATAAATTACCGGCTATGGCCAGATAGTCTCCCAACGAGTGGTATACATCTTTGTTAAGAAATAGCAGAATGTGATAATGCTTCTTCCTATTGACGTCGCCGTACTCCCGCACCCAAACGTAATTCAGGTTACAGGATAGTTTCCTTCGCCAAGCCTTCTCTTTCCGTTTTAGATCAGCCCTGATTTTGGCTTTCAGTGACGCGAAAAATCGTGTAATCACACGCGAGTCAGTCTGTGCCAGTGTTTCGACTTCAGGAAACCGTAAATCACAGCGAACAACAAAAAGTCTCGGATGAACCTCCAAGGCTTTCAGAGTCGTATTGAAGTTTATTGCTTGATACTCAGGGTTATAGCGATGCGATTTCATTCTCATTACCTTTGGCGTTTATGTCATAGGTAATGGGTGTTCAATGTTTTTTTATTTAAAACAGCATTCATAGCAATACAGGCATTTGGATGCCCGATTACCTCATCAGCTTCTAACTCTATTACTAAACCAACAATATCTGGTTGAGAAATGGGTGTGAAACATCCCTTTCTTGGCACCCGCATGGCTGACGGACTGGCGTCTTGAACGGCAAATATTGCTCTGATGTTATCTGGCCGTAATTACCTTTCCACACTTGAGCAACCACGCTGCAAATTCGACCAGCCTTACATCCACTACGACTCTTTGACGAGGCTAAGCGAAGCGTGCTGCCGCACCACAGAAACGTCCCAGCATCGGACGTGAGGTAAAAAATCGGAAGGCACAGACCTAGACTGGTGTTGTTCACACACGCATTGCAGACTATGATGCGTCGTTTTCCCTTCGTTTCCATAGGGGATTACGTAAAATTTTCGCTATGTAGTGGAAAGATAGTTCGCGTATAGTTCCTATGTAGCGACGTCATAGCTCAGAGCTAGTTTCTCAGTAGTTCCAAATAGATAATAACTATCAATATTAGTAAGAATATAGGTATGGCTGTCATCATCAAAGATGAGTTGCAAGGTTTGTTTCCACACTGGCCCTTGGGGCGTCGCGAGACCATTTGGCTATGGCTTTATCTCCGATCGAAAGGAGCAGGCTTCCACCGCGACAGTTTCGGCACACGCAATACTCGCGCTCAAATCGCGCACTATATAAAGCGAAATAACCTTACCGCCACAATCGATAATGAGCGGAACCGCACTCTCCTTCCCGAGCATGTATTCGACTGGATCGAGAAAAGGGGACGGCAGGCGACTTGGCTACTTCGAAAGGCGGAGCATACGTATAAGGGGAAACCGATATTTCCTGTTCACCTGACGCCAAGGGAACGCCTAGTAGCATGGTTTGATTATGAGAATATCGAGAAGATAGAAAAGCTAGATAACCTAAAATATTTGAACGAATCTTGGGTCAAACAACAACTTCAAGATAAGTCGCTATCTTGGTACGCGAGCGCGGGGAAAGAAAGGCAGAAATGTGAAATTGCTTGGATGTGGTATCAGGAGCATCACAGATCGGTAGCCTTGCGGGCTACAGAGTTCTCTAGCCTTGAAAATATTTTGGAGTTTCTAGATGGCACCACTTTCAGTCACGAAGAGAAGCTTCATCATCTTGAGCAAATCAAGAGGCGATTCAAGGCCAAGCAAACGCAGGCCAATCGCCAAGGCAAGCGACAAACCAATCTCTCTCTGTCGGATGCCGCCAGGACACAGCTCGACCAACTTGCCAAAAGGGAACGCATGAGCAAGACCGAAATTATCGAATTTCTCATTCAGAACGCCCATGAGAGAGGGTTGTGAAGCACCTGGGATATACGACAGCAAAATACTCATTTGCCGGGGCTGACCGGCAGGTAACAGCGATACCATGACAACCATCCGCTTCGAGAAAGACTCGCTCAAATCCTATTCGGCACGGGCATAGCGACCATTGCCACCATTGAATCTATCCGCAACTTGCGTATAATTTGACTGATGAAAGCCGTCTTCGTCGAACTGCCCGCCTTCACCCGTTACCGGGCCGATTACCTGGACGACGAGCAATTTCGTAGTCTGCAAGTAGCCATGATGAAAAACCCAGAGGCGGGCGACGTCATAGAGGGTACGGGCGGCCTGCGCAAGCTGCGGCACGGTGACCCGCGCCGAGGCAAGGGCAAACGCGGTGGTTTGCGAGTGATCTATTACTGGTGGGACGGCGGCTCGCAGTTTTGGCTTTTCACCCTGTACGACAAGGACGAAATGGCCGATTTGAATCCCGACGAGAAGAAGGCGCTCAAGGGTATGTTGAAAGTAGAATTGGAGGCGAGGCGATGAAAAAGCGGAACCTGTTTTCAGAAATCACTGAGGGCTTCGACGCCCTGGCGAACGCACGCGCCGGTAAGCAAACACTGCGTACGCACGAGGTAGAAATCAACCCCGCACCGGAGGTAACCGCAGCCGAATTGACGGCGCTGCGCGAGCGCCTGAACCTATCGCGCCCTGTGTTTGCACGCTACCTGCGCACCAACCCACGTACTCTGGAGAACTGGGAACAGGGTCGTGCCAAGCCCAACGCCCAAGCTGCCCTGCTGATCCGTCTGGTCGAGAAGTTTCCCGACACCATGAAGCGACTGGCGGAGGTATGAACCCCTGACAAGCCTACACCGTAGCCAAGTGGTGGGTACATTGGTGAGTACAATCGTAAAAATAGATAAAAAATCAATATAACTAATTGATTATAAACAGTCTTTTTATTCTGATCGACATACAGGCGCAGCTTAGTGATTTTGGGCATGGCCATCAGGCTCATATCATCGTAGATCTCCTTATAGGCCGCCAGGCCTTCACTAGGCGAGATGTAACGGACTGAATGGGTCTTGGCGCCCAGGTCGAGTACATCCTTACGCCTGCGTAGCATCCACCCGCCCAAGGCGCGGGCTAAGGCCGCTCGACGATCACGGGAGCCGGTGAACTCTTTGCGGAACTCTTTCAGTTCCATACGGCCAAGCGGGTGGCCGGTAAGTCGCAAGAGCGTGTGCAGCTCAATTTCACGATTCAGAAGAGGTGTACCGGTTACCACATAGCGTTTCGGAATACGCGTGGCCATCACAAAAGCATTGCGCGTACGCCCGGATTTATGCTCCTTAAGATAATGCGCTTCATCAATAGCCATGGCCCCAAACTCAAGCTCGACCTCGCGCACCAGGCCACCCAATCGTTCGTAATTCGCAATGACCCACTGACAACCGTACAAGGTTGAGATCCGATCATCCCCGGCAAAGCCGACTACAGCATCGGGATACACTGCGTGGATCTCGCGTTCCCAGTTGATACGCAAAGAGGCGGGACAGACTATAAGCACTCTACCCTGCCCCGCAGCTAGACGAGCACCTACAACAGTCTGCCGTGTCTTACCCAAGCCCATATCGTCGCCCAAGCACGCTCCTGTCTGACCTGCTAGGTGACGGACGCCATCGACTTGATACTCCCGTAAACCTGCGCCCACAGCGATCGCAGCCAGCACTGCTTCATCGATGTCGACCGCGTTGCTTTGCTCCAGGTCGGCAGACAAAAAACCCGCTCCATCCACATCTTGGGCGGGGCCGCTTTCCCCTTGCTCAGGAGTCGCAGCAGGTACCTGGATGGGCGATTCATCCGCGCTTGATGAAACCAGTTCTTCGAGTACGACGGGCTGCTCATGCACGAACGTATACTCAGGCGCCACGCCTGCCAGGTCACGGAGCACGTGCTGGATGTGCGCCACTTCACCGCGTACTTGCCACGCCGCAGCGGGCTTATGAAATCTCCCCTGTAGCGCACGCATGGCACGCACGCACAGCCCATCGTAAGAAAAGCTGACGGCATGTTGGCCATGGTTGAGCTCGCCTCTGGCCAGCTCAAAAATTTGGACGTCGAGCAGTTGGGTAAAGTAATCAGGCTCGGGGGCCCTTATAGCCGCCTTTAATAGCACAGCAGCCCCGTCAAAATCAACATGCTCACGCAGATAGTGCGCCTGCAACCAAGCTAAGGCATGGTCAGCACTGCCCTGCTCCAATACCCACATCCGCCGTCCAGGACACCACCATGCCCCAGCTTTAGACAACCGGGCGGCCATTCCTGAAATATTGAACAGTTGTAGCCCAAGCCTGCGCCCATCAAAAACAGCTTGAATAAGTAACTCAGGGGCCTTAAGCGAGATTGGGACAATATTCAACGGCAGCACCTTACTTTCATAACACCTCCATATCTATGAACATTGCCCCCTATCTTGTTAATTACGCTGGAACATCCTCATCCGTCGGCACATCTTGATCACGCGCTGCCGCAGGCCGGTTTGCTTGTTTGTAGGTGATCGACTCAATGCGAGTGAGCTGCAGGGCTACATCCTCAGCAACGATTTTGATGACTTGTACCTCGGCATTCGTGGTCTCATCTTTGGCAAAGAAGTCCCGCTCCTCGCCAATAACCAGCACTCGGGCCCCCTTGCGCAAAAACTGCGCGCACGCCTCGGCCTTGCTGCCATAGATCTCGACCTCGCGCCAGAAACCCCCAATCTGCCCAACTTCGCCAGTGGCCTGGTCTACCCCATAACGTCCAAAGTACACACGCATACTGCACACACTAAACTCTTCGCCCGAATTGTTCTTACGAGGAATACGTTTCAAGGTGGGTGAGTCGCCCAGGTTGCCCTTACCAATAAACAAGTTCTGCATATCAACTCCTTTCGGTGAAAAACAATCGACTTGACCGTATGGTCAGACCGCCCTGCATTAGCTAGATCACGTCCCACTTCGGCTCGGAATTGGCCTGGCAAAAGTGGGCACTTTGCGCTGCTGACTCAGTAACTTCAGTTCACGTACGAGTCCACGCAATTTGAGGTGTTGCGAATTGAATTCTTGTGCCTGAGCATTGGCCTGTTCGTACCACTGCCGCAGCACGGTCGGTAGGACCGCATATCTTGAGTGCGCCTCCTCCCATGACAGATGCTTTCTTGTGCCAATCTCTCGCCAACGCAGCGCCATATAGCCGTCCGCTTTACGACGGTGCTCGGCCAGATACATGGAATAGCCAGCCACTTTCTTTGTGGCAGCACAGAGAGCAACCATGTCTGCCTCAACCTGGTCAACTTGCATGAGATGGTGGCGCAGCGACTGGGCGGTGCCCCTACCCGTAAAGGGCTTTGTGTCAATCACGCTCTGACACGTTTCGTTCCCCAAGGTCTTCCTTGCCCACTCAACCACATTGACACGTAGACTTCGAGTTCGCTTCGTCATCCTTTCGCCCTTTCCTCACAGAATCCTTTCTTCACACCAAATCCGAATCGGCATCTTGAAACTGATTGGCTTCGCGCTGTGCTTCAGCTTCGGCCAGTTGCACACCTACTGACTGCAACAGGCTCCTTTCCTTCTCAGTTAATGTGTATCGTCGCCGAGAATGTCGTGGTTGCAGCTTGGCGGTAAACACGTCGGCAGGGACCATGCCGAATACTTCGCGCACGAATTCCACACGCTGCTTGCCCTCTTCTGAGGCATGCTCCGTGATGAAGTCCAATCGGGACAGCGCATTGATGTCTGGCTGCATGAGCCAACGTGAGAACCTGGCGACCTCATTGAATACGCGACGGATAAAGCGTGTCATTTCCGTGATTGAGCGTCGCATCTGCTGGTCGCTTAAGAGCGTCTTGCGACCCAGTGTTTTCTGCAAACGGATGAAGTAGTCATAATCAACAATCAAGCGGCTGATGCTGTAGCCATAGGGGGATCGGAACCCCAATTGCAAAGACTGCGGTTGAGCAGACTTCAGCACGGAATAACTCAACCCTCGTTGCTGCTGACTGGACAGCAAAGTCTCGGCAGCCTTGATCTCCTCTTGCAGCCGCTCATTCACTTCTTCCATGGATTGCTCATGACGCAGCAAAGACCAGTCAGCGTAGGGATTGTCATTACCCGTCAACAGCCATAAGCTGCGCAAAGAACTGGCGACACGACGACCACCTACGATAGGGGCCACATCCGAGCCAGGCTCACGAACACGCCCCATAAACAGCCTGAATGCCTCCTTGGTATGCAGGGTCATCAGATCGTCTTCCGAATCGACCAGAGAGCCCAAGTCATCCATAGCGAAGAACTCGGCTGGTTTGACGTCAGGGTCCGAACCCTTGCGCGTCTGGAACTTGGCCTGCATACGTGCCAGTTGATCTTTACGATCTTCCAGTTCGATATACCGCTCATAAAGTGGATCATCCTCACGCATCGGCCCTGCCATATACGCGGCCAGCAAGGCTTCCTCACCGGTGATCGAATATCCATCGGCGAAGGGGGAGTTCTCCTCCGTAGAGAACCCAATAAGAGACTTGGGTGCGGGAACTACAGCGGGCTTGTCACTAGATTTGAGTCGTGGCTGCTTATCAGTCGAAGTAGGCATAGGTAGTCACTGAGAAGAAAAATGAATAGAAGGTGACGGACATCATCAGATCGTCGACCCCTTGAAATCTGCCAGCGGTGTTACGTTGACAGCATCCAGAAATGGGAACGTATTGGCACGGAATCCAGGCAACATGCCGCTCAAAGGGTCTTGATTGAGGAATTCCAACAAGGCGTCACTGTTGACTGTGACCAAGGTGCGGTAATTAGGCTGAGGCATCACGTTAATAAGTCCCATGGACTCCAATCTTTTTAATGATCGCTGCACCTGCTTGGGTGACACTTGCCCCCTCAATGAATCCAAAGCCATCTTCACTGCTGAAGTTTTGACTTGGCGTTTATCTCCATGGTCTTGCAAGACAGTATGTAAAACTAAGGCATCGCTGTATTTGCAGATGCGATGCAAAAGATGGACAAACAATTGTTCGTTAGTCATAGAAACGATCTCCTGAATCTGTTTAAGGCATTGAGACAGAATGTCCCACCTCCCAACCGTTGGGCATTGAGACAAAACGTCTTACCTCCCACCCGGTGGGGATTGAGACAGAATGTCTTACCTCCCAACTGTTGGGGATTAAGACAAAATGTCCTACCGAATGGGGTACGGATGAGTCCGGCGGTCATGGCAGCTTCCTCATGGTCTGCACCTGCTGGCGCAACTGAGCAAAGGCCTCCTCTTTCGTCATTGGAGGCAGAGTTGTCGTCAGGTTTGTATTGAGAGCCTTGATGTGCTCTTGGACGGCATCTTGAGCATGTCGATTTTGTTCACGCTGGCTCGCAATGCTTTGCGCATATGCCAGTTGCACACGACCGGATTCCAAGCCGACACGCAGCGAATGCAAATAGCCTGGAGGATTCGTGATTTGCTTCCCTGGATTGCGCAACTGACCTTCCAACTCATCAAGCAAACTCTGACGATGCTCTGGCTTGGCAATGGACAGCACCTTGCGCACAGCCTCATGCCATTGCTTGCCAAGCACACTGGGTAAGCTGATATCAACCTCGTCGTTTTGAACATTCAAATCATCACGACGACACCCCGCTATCTCGGCCAGTGCTTTAGATTTATCCCCTCCAGACGCCGTGGTAATAGCGGGTCTTGTAGTTGTTTGAAGAGATATTGTTGTATTGTTGTTTCGCGGTTTGGGCAGCTTAGTTTCGCGTTTTGGGCAAGTTAGTTTTGCGGTTTGGGCAGCAAGTTTCGCGGTTTGGGCAACAGGGCCAGTTGTGAGATCGCTTGTTTTTGTGAGTTGTTCACAAGCTGCACCAGGACTCACTGAGGTCTGAGCAAAGAGACGTCCAGGATTCATGCTGGCAGGGTCACGCAACGCGTGCTGGACGGTTGCATTCGCCCGTGCTGCGCCAGCACTATCCAAATCAAACAGTGGCCTTTGTGACTGTGTGCCAGCTCCAAATAATTTGCTTGATCGTGATGGCGCAGGCTTCTGCCCATTCACAGGAACAGGTTTAGATACCGATGTCAGTTTCGGAGCATCAGCAATGGGTGGCTGATCGGTAGGCTCAGACTTGAGGGGGAACTGCTCCTGTCCATGTAATAAAGGGCATAAAGCCAGCAGGTTAATGCGTATACGATTGCCTGCTTCCTGGAGTAGACCCATCTGTTTCAGGCGATCACGGGCATTGCGTTGTGTTTTGCTGGTCAAGCAGAGGGCGTTACGAATCGCCTGTTGAGACAGCGTAAATTCACCCTCGATGCTTCGGCTGTAAGTGAGAACATGCCGTTGCTGAATCAGCAGATACGAGAGGTACAAGCCAGAGGCCACATTGCCCGCAATATCCGCCAAGGGCCGATAAAAGCTCACGTAACGTTTCAGCAATGGTGCGAGCTGCGCCCAGCTTGCTTTCTGATCAACAACCGAGATCCCCAAGCAAGAAGCAAGACGATCCAGGTTGATACGGTAATGGAGCTTGGCCGGTCTACCAGCCAGCTTTTCCTGAATCAGCGAATGTTGAACAAGTAAGAGACGAGCGCTCTCCTGCTCTCGGGTACTCAATCCCGTTGCTTGCGTACACTGTTTTGCCGTCAGAAAGAACCAGCCATCACGATTTTTATAGTGAACGGCAGTATGCCGAGCCCAATAGAGCGCGTGCCCCAGAAACAAAGCAGCTTTGAAATTACCCAGCGCTTCAGCCAGGTTTGGGTAGTACTGCACAAACCCTTGGCTGGTGAGCAACTGTATAGCCTCATCAATTAGAGACGCCGTCGTTGTATCGGTGTTTAATGCGGCACCCATAGCCATCTCATCCGTATCGCTTGGAAAGAACGGGTTGTGACGACGATGAGCCTTGTTGTTGATGAACCTCTTCGAGCGAGTTAGCCAATGAAGCGGATGCTTGGAGAATGGCATCCGCAACAACATTCAGATGCAAGCGGTATTCCGGCACACGCCCTGGCCCCGACTGTTCACTTAACATGCCCAGTGCAATCAAGTCGCGTCGGCATGTCCGCTGCTGAGAGGCAGTAATCCCGGTGACCTGATGACATTGAGTCGCCGATAGGCGAAACACATAATCATCCTCCTGGAACTCCTCGGGCATTGCTTGAGCAACCCGTTCCAGCACAGACGAAAGCCATAATCCCGTGATGACATTGCCCGTGATATCGACATATAGGCGATGGAAGCTGATTGGCGTTTGCCCCATCAAATTCAACAGCGCCGCTTGCGCTAAAAAGTCTTCCCTTGGTGCGTCTTTATGATTCTGGGAGCCATCGACATGAGAGGACGGTAAGGCCCACCCTCCCTGTGTCTGGCCATCACAATTACGTTCTGACGCAGGCAGAGTCGAAGGACGCGGCGCAGTTGTAGAAGTGCTTGGCATAGTCATAATTTCATCCATGTGGCTTTATCCTTGCAGTGGTGGTGTCGTCGGTTTTATTTCCAAACCAAGCTCATCATCTTCAGCAAACTCGACAATGGTTTGCTGGAGGACACTGATTCGCAGCTCAGGAAACTGTTGGTGTAAGGCGTAGATTCGGTCTCGGCAGGGTTGCTCAGACATCGATTGCTGAATATCGAACCAGGCTCGATGGATGGCATCACGCACAGCGACTGGAGGCAGGGCCGTACGGCCGCCAGGCTCCCCTCCCGGCCTGAGCTGTGCGCGCAAGTCCCGGTACTCCTCGTGGGACAGCTTGAAATACGCACACACCATCCGACGCGAAGCGCCATGAATCACAAAGTATTCGCGTAACTTGGCGTGCTCACGCCGCATATCGAGCAGATGTAACCCCTTGCTGATGACTTGTTCAGACAGTGAGAACCACATTTCCTGCGGAGAGTTGGCCAGATTCGTGATGTCCCGAGTGGTTCGGTAACGCAAATCATCGAGAAACTCGGGTGAGTAGCCCGCACGCAGTAGAGAGTCCATGTGCCCGCCATCGATTTGCTCAATAATGTGGGCCAGCAACATGCGCCGTAGAACAGGACATTGAATGGGAATTTTGTTCATGAAATCTCCTCCATCACATCCGGCATGAACAAGGGCACAAACCCGTCCAGTTGACGCTCTGGGTAACGGGTCCGAACCCGTTCCATTTCTGAGAGCAGACGTGTGACCAACGGCCCCAATTGCTCATGCCGCAATACCAGGCTCACGGTTTGGAGCGAGACATGGTCAAATGCCTCGCCCAGTAATTCCTGTGCTCCTTCCTGAAACTGTTCCTCGCCCTGCTCCCAAAGCTGTTTCCAAGCAATGGTGAAGCCATCGGCTTCGTGTGGAATGAGCTGCGTAAATCGACGATCAAGCTGACCGGTGAGGCTGACCAGGATTTTCCACAAGGCTCTGCGGTAAATAACCAATTCTGGTTCCAGCTCAATCCCATCGACATACCCAATACCTTGTGAAGGAAAGTCCAGGTAAAAGCCAAAGATGTGGTGGGGCTGATCGCTTTTAAAAAGCACATCCGACATGTCGATCAGGCTCTGAAACTCGCCTAACACCGTAAATATCGGCTGTGGATCGAACCCTTCCCCCTCTCCGCTCAAGACCACGTTCTGGGAGACCGATGGGGAAGCTGGCAAAAAGGCACCGCCAGAACTGTCGGGCTTACTCTTAGGCGTAGGCACACTGGCCAACATTCGACCGAGTGGAGGCTGAGTAGGTGGTTGAATTGCTAACGGCTTGGGGTCCACTGGCGCCGTGGGAGTGGCTTCGATCAGCCTCAGGGTCTCAACCTCCAGGCGCGGGTTCGCCTCTAGAGCCTGGGCCATGGCCAGCAGTTTCTCAGGGGCTACACCCAAGGTGTCAGCGATGGCTGCGTTGACCTCATCAAGCAACTGCGAGACGTCTACAACCTGCTGAGCACTCTGATCTGCCGTGACAGATTGTTGGCTCATCACAGCGGCGTACTTGTGCAAGATTGTCTGTAGCGCTGTTTCAGCGACTGCTTGCTGGCCAAACTTGTCAGCCAGCTTCAGCCACTGTGAGATCTGCGGTTTCAATAGCAGGTTCACATCGCGCGTTTGTAGCCAGCGCCCGATCGGGGTCAGATACTCAACCGCAAAAAGGAAGTTTTGCAGCATACTCATGCCGAAATTCAGGCCGCTGGCCTGGCGCAACTCCCTGTTCAGTTCCGTGGTTGAAAGCGATTTGCCCGATTCTTCCTCGAAATGCTCCTTAAACGACAGCACGCCCTGAGCTTTCTCCCAGAACGAAATCTCGCCACGCTGCTCGTTTTCAGCCAGGTGCGCCGCAATGGTCGGCGCGTCCCCTTTCCAGACCTTGACGATGACCGTCAGCCGCGCAAAGCGTTGGTCACCCTCTTCGTACAGCTCTTTCGCAATACGCAGCCGTGTATTCCCGCCACCGTAGACCATATAACGCGGCTGACCAGGACGCCTGGTAACGCTGATATGGTTCAGGATCCCATTGGCCCGAATCGACGCCTTGATCTCGTCATAGAGTGGGTTGATTTCGGTACGCGGGTCAAATTCGTACCGATCAATATCGGTAACCGCCAAATTTGAAATACTGCCATCGACCACATCCATGGGCGTCATCGCACCCATGGCGTTCAGCGGTGGCGGCGTGCCCATCAGGGAACGTTTGGCGATATCTTCGTAATTCGATTTTTTTGAGGACACGGGACTGGTCTCTCTTAGTGTTGAGCTCAACTCAGCGTTCATGCGCAACTGCGCGGCACGCTGACTGGCGGTCAGCAATTCCGGAGTTTTAGACATGGCACGCTCTACGAATTAGTCGTGAGCGGGCTGTCTGGCTCGTCTGACTCAGAGATAGGGACATGCAATGCCGCTAGCGCGGGAGCTAACTCATTGCGGTGATTGGGAGTGAATTTATTGCTCAGGTTGGGGATCAATTCCCACAGCAAACTGTGCATGTGATCGCCCGCTCTAACCGGATCAATCCAGTGAGCCGGGACTTGAGCAGTAGCGGCTTTTTTGTAGGCGACCGCTTGGGGAATCTGGGTGGCCAGCACGGTCACACGCCCGCTCATTTCAATGAACTGATTGCGGATTAGGCTGGACATGGTGCGACTGTCGACCGTGTTCTCGCTACGGTTAATCACGCACTGGATTGCGGGCACTTTGTAGCCCAGGTTGGAGGCAGATTCGTGACGGGCGACCAGTTTGATCGTACCGTCAACAAACTCACGGGCCGACAGAACATCAGGGGCTACAGGAGCGAGAAGCACATCCGCCGCATTGACGGCTGCGTCTTGTAGGTGGCCCACTGCCCCTTGGGTGTCGATGATGCAAACGTCGTACTGAGCACGGATATCCGGGTTACTCAGGGCCATCCGGATACGCACCAGGCGATCAAGCTGATTAGATAACCAGATTTGAAGGGGGCTGTCGTCACGCTGAGTGTCGGAGCACACAATATGCAAGAAACCGCCCTGCACATTCAAACTTGAACGATCACTCTCAAATTCAGCAGGAGGAAACTCGACGTGACTAATGCAGTCCGTGGTGAGTGCTCCCGACATCACCATTTGCGTTAAGCCATAAGGGGCTTGATGAGCCAGTTTGTAATAGCGAGTCAGAGATGGCTGAATA
The DNA here is from genome assembly GCF_049932565.1 of Alcaligenes sp. HNGD-HTN06. Taxonomy (NCBI): domain Bacteria; kingdom Pseudomonadati; phylum Pseudomonadota; class Betaproteobacteria; order Burkholderiales; family Alcaligenaceae; genus Alcaligenes; species Alcaligenes sp. HNGD-HTN06. Next base: position 1,918,462 of record NZ_CP187782.1, read on the forward strand.
TCCGCATCAATTAAAAGAACGCGATATCCGAAATCAGCAAGCAATCCACCTAAATTGGCAGTTAATGTAGTTTTGCCAACACCACCTTTAGTGGCAACAGTTGTGAACGTAAGCATTTTAAAAACCTCGTTGAAAAAGCAACGAGTTTTCTGCTTAAATTACTGTATAAAAAATACTAATAAACAGGTGGACTTAACATAAAGCGACATTATGCGATAATTACCAGCGAACTAAACAAGAGGTCTTTATTTGTCCCACACAGCAGTCTCGCAGGACCTTCAAGCAACTGATTTTCAAGCAAAAAAGCATTCAATACAGTCAAAATCCGGCCGCCTGTCGTTGCTTCGGTGCACCGGCCACCTGCACCCATAAGGTCTACACCCAATCCTGGGCAATGCGCGCTTTCAGTTCCCTTATATCGGATTGATTGCCCCTAGGGCTGGGCTCGATGTGTTTTGTGGCATGAGTGTAGCCACCACAAGCACGCCCAAGCACAGCCGCTCAAGATCAACCCGCCACAGATACAGAGCGGTGTAGGACGACGGAACGAACGCAAGCCCTATCCCTGATCGCCCGAGCCCGCAGCCAGCACACTGGTTCTGGTCATCTCGTTGCTTGCGCCTGAGATAGTGTTACTGCACTACCAACTCAACTCGTCTATTGCGCGCGCGCCCTTTTTCGTCTGCATTGCTTGCTACCGGAGAAAAAGATGCGACCCCTTTAGCCAGCAAGTTTTCCGCCTTAACACCATATGAAGTATGTAAAGCCTGAACAACTGCCTGAGCTCTACTCTGCGACAAGGTCAGATTGGCATCAAGCGAACCTTGATTATCCGTATGGCCCACCACATATACTTTTAGGTCTGGATGGCTAGAGAGCAATTTAGCCATTTCTGATAAGGCCGTATCCGATTCTGGTTTTATCTCTGCTTTAGCGCTATCGAAGTAAATGCCTGGAACCGTGACATACCCTTGGCGTTCGAGTGATTGTTGCAACTCGTCCGCTTGTAGCACTTTAATTTGATCCAGTTCCAATTGGGCACCTTCTACGATTTCCTGATAGAGATAGGTCCTGTTATTGGACACATCATCCACCACATGCAGAAAAACGTGGACCTCTCCTGCCTCATCACTACGACGGGTGAGCAAAACACGCTCACTGGAACTACCAAAGACCGCATCGCCAAATGCAGTAGGTCGAACGCGTCCTTCAAGGGAAATAAAGGGCATCATATCCGGACCACACGTCTCTGGGCCATGGCAGGCAAACAGCGTTTCAAACCCGCCTTGCTGCAGCGCTTTCTCGTAATTTCGCAGAACCTCCAATGCTGAATGCTCGCCCGGAATCCGGTAAGCGATGCGAGTGACCTTGCCCTCCAATTCAAGCAATTGCCCCGGTGCTTTCTTGTCCTTAATGATTCCCGCAGGCAACACGGCGGCATCGTAGTTTTTTCTCAAATAGTTGCGAATCTCTGCCCCTGGGAATCGACTCAAAAGCGGATGATCGCTAGAACCTTTGACGTCAGCGGCAAAAACAGCTGGTGTATCCACTATCAGCAACACCAGAAACACGAAAGATAAAATTGTCTTTAACATATATTTTAATTATAAAAATAAACCGCTATTTATTACTATTTACATTCTGATTTTTTGATTCTTGATTTCTATGAGCATTAATATTTTTTGTTGTTATAGGTTCCGCAATGCACGTCGGACTTCTCCACATTTTGCGGGATTGGTGAGTTCAAAATCCGTCACCAAACGCGTCTTTGGATCGTAGGACATCGTTAACTGACAGGGACGGAGTATGTCTCTGTCCTCATAAATAATACCTGTCGTCATTCCTGGTCGATCCAAGTTATGGTATGCGTAAGTATCTGCCTCCACGGTGACTCGTTGGTAGTAGGAAAGATTCCACTTATAGGCAGGCTCTCCATTCAAAACGGTTTCAACTTCCCCGCTACGACCAAAAGCATCACGATATTTTTCTATGCTCTCCCCCCTTACCATCGGTTTTTCTATAAGCTGAATACCTAACGCGGAGCCTATTTCAGCAGCACAGCCACCAAGACTTATCAGGGTTAAAAACGAAATAATTAATTTTATGATGTGTGTCATTTTATATAAAGAGATACAAATTGTATTAAACGATCAGCTTGGCATAATTCCAAAAGCCATGCGTTTTTAACACACATTCTGCAAGCTCAGGCTTAAAATTTTTCTCTTTTCCAAAGCATGCTCGATAAAAAAACTCTAAGAGAATCTGCACTCTTTTTCACTCATAGCCATGTTGCAAGGCTATGACGGAACGCCTGGCTAAGCACTCAACGACTCAGCCCATATCCATTAAGCCTCCACAATCGCCATAGTCGTTTTAATACGCAACTGTGTACGGCAAGCCCCTTCTTTTAAACGCAAGGTCAAAAGTATCTGGGTTGTTTGCCTTCTAGAGGGAAGCGGACACCCACTGCATACGGCGTGTAGTGATTTGCTCGTAACTAGCATTGAACAATCCCACATGGAGGGAACGGTCTGTGCCCAGTACAGAGAGAAACAATGACTTCCGGTGCCCCAGCCGTTCTGAGTACACGTCAAATCCCGACAAGGAAAGCACCATAAGGTTGGGGCACAGACCCAAGCCGACAAGGGCAACCGCCCTGAGCCTTGCGTGCAAAGCGCAAGACCAGCCATGCGCGACAGTTCTGGCGAATCTGAGCACGGCCGGAGCAACACCATTCTATCGGGACCTGTACCCTGCTCCGTCGATCCTGCTACGCAGACCGGCCCGCCAATAGTCGTTTTTTCAGCGCTATGTGATGTCGCGTTTGAGCCGCCGTAATCCTCACAAAGCCATTAACAGCCAATTATCGCCCCCCATGTGATCTATGTTTTGCCACAGCCGCGTAATAAATCAGAGGCCTAATTAGTTTTGTTACAAGCCGACGCGGCCCGCTGCATGCCTTGTGTTCGCGCGGCCAAGCTTGATGGGTCCCTCATAGCGGTATTGGGGATCAGGTTTCCTTCCCGGTTAAACCAAAAATAAACGCCTGCAAACCAGAATGAAGCCTTTTGTTGCATCACTCTAACATTTACTAACGCAGGGTGCAGTCGGCAGGGATGGAAAACAAGATGGGAATGCAAACGGGGATCTCGAGACAGGGTCCCAACCGAATTGAACTCTATTGTTTGGGAACCTTTCGTTTATTGATCGACGGGCAGGACCGCAGTCACCTGTTAAGTTATGACAAGGTCAAGCTGCTGCTCGCTCTTTTGATGCTGGCACAGGGCCAGGCAATAGCACGAGTCAAGCTGGCCGATATGCTCTGGCCCGAGAGCGACCCCGAGCAGGGGCGCGCTCGGGTGCGCCATGCCTTGTATGTGTTGCGTCAGGCATTGGCCCCCCTGTCCAAGGTGCTGCTCAGCTCCACGGCAAGCCTGACACTGGAGTCCGATACCGTCTGGAGTGACGTTCTGTACATAGGCAGTTCCACGGCGACCGAGCTGGACGAAGCGCGCAACAAACTAAGCCTGTACCAAGGTCCATTTCTGGAGGGCCTTAAATTGCCCGGTAGTGACAGTTTGATGAGCTGGCACAACAACTGGAATGCACGCCTGGACATCGAGCTGGCGCAATGCCGACACCATCTGATCAAGGCATTGATGGCCAGCGAACAGCAGCAGGCAGCCCTGGCGTATGCCAAAACCTGGGTCAATCTGTGGCCTGAGGATGAATCCTGCCACCGTTTACTTATCCGACTTTTGGTGCAGGACAATGATCATGACGCGGCCATGCTGGCCTATCAGCAATGCTGTGATGTGCTCCAGCAGCGTCTGGGTGTACAACCTGACGCACAGACGCGCGCTTTGCTGGGCACCGGTGTTAACGCAGCGCCCGCCTTACATGGGCCGTCCGATCCCGAAGGCTACCACTTTCGGGCCATGGCTACGGTAGCCATTGCGATTGGCTGGCGCCCCAACCCGGACAGCGGCGACGATCCCATGGAGACGGATTACGAAACCAGAACCTTTCTCCTGCGCGAAACGCATGAGCGTGTGGTGCGCTGTGCTCGCGAACACGGGGCCTGGATAGAACAGGAACATAACGCCACCTTGCTGGCGCATTTCGGTTACCCCGCCATCAATGAGCGTCCCGTGGCCCCTGCCCTGACCCTGGCGCGCACGCTGGCCGGTCTCAGCCGGCCAGCCCAAGTCAGTCTTGGCCTGGCCGTTCATGCTGATGTACTGCCCATTGATCCGACCACGCCCATCAACGCACACCATTTGCTCTGCCAATCCGTCATTTCCCTGGCCTGGCAAGCAGACAATGGGGCGGTCTTGCTCAGCAGTCAGGCGGCTGCACGCCTGTCGTCCTGGTCTCTGGAGGCCTTGCCATCAGGCAAAGAACCATCCTCATACCAGTTACGCCTGAGCGAAACCGCCACCGATACCGGCCGCATTCACGGACGACTGCGCGAGTTCGATATTCTGCTTCAATACTGGAGCGGTCGTCTTAGCGCGGCGCCACGCATGCTGTTGCTGCATGGTCATACCGGAATGGGCAAGACCAAGCTGCTGCGTTCGCTGCAGGACTATGTGCGCAATGTGGAAGGTGCCGTCGTGGCGCTGCAGACCCAGGAAAATGATGTACGCAGCCCTTACGCACCGGTATTGCGCTGGCTACAAAAAGAGCTGCGATATGTCACACCGAATACCGCCGACACCCGTAACGGCGAGCAGGACGCGCAGCTACATCAACGATTGATGGCCCAGTACGACCTGAGCGTTGCGCAGGCCGATATTCTGCATCAGACCTTGATTGAACCGTCCACACTCGGCCAGAGCGTAGTGCGTGAACAAACGCAACACGTCTTGCTGGCCCTGTTGCACGCGCTTTGTCGGAACCAGACCTTGTTGCTGACCTGGGAGGACTTGCACTGGTGTGATGCCGCCAGCCTACAATTGTTGCAGCGTCTGCTGGCAGGCGAGGAGCGGCTGCGCATCGTGGCCACCTCTCGCCAGGCCTTGCCCGAGTCCTGGCCTGTCCTGCCCTTGCGGATTGGCGCACTCGCCCACCAGGACATGAATGAACTGATCAGTCAGCGCAGCCGCTCGATCAAGCTGCCTCGCGATATTCGCACGCACATCATCGAGCACAGTGAAGGCAGCCCCATGCTGGCACGCGAACTGCTGCACTTATATCAGCTCGGTCAGGACCTGACCCTGGTGCCGCGCTTGCTGGACCAGTGCGCCGCCCATTTGCGCCGCCTGACGCCGCTACAACGCGAACTGGCCTACTTGGCAGCCCTGCTGCCCGATATTGACGAGCGCCTTGCCAGCCGTTTGCTGGAGCAACCCCAATCGACCATCCGTACCGCTTTGCAGATCCTGGAGCAGCATGAATGGTTGATGTCCACCGAGCAATCCCGCTGGCGCTGCCCCGATATACTGGGCAACTGTCTGCGCCAGCTCATTATCCGTCCCGAGCGCGAACGACTCGGACGGCGGCTGGCCGAGCATATGGTCGAGCATAATCACGCGCCATCGGCTATTGCCACCCTACTGGGGCAAGTTCGCTACCAGGATACGGTCCAGTGGTGGCAACGCGCCATCGAGCACGCACTCGAACACGGCCAGTTACAGGAAGCCGAGCGCTACCTGTCACAGGCTTTACGCAGCCGGCGCTTCATCGCCGATCCCACCGTGCATTCACAAACCAGTTTTGCACTGCACCTGACTAAAGCCTCCTTAAGCACCGCGGCCACGGGCCCGGGCTCTCCCCGTTCGGTAGAAGCCTTCGAGCAGGTCAACGAGCTCAGGGACCCTGAAGAGCCCCTGACCTTGCTGGCCAGCCTGTGGGGCGAATGGTTGACCCGTCACAATCGCGGACAATTGGACGGTTCCTTGCCGATTGCCGAAAAAGTACTGCGCTTGTCCCAGGATCAACTCAACGAGGCTTGGCAAGGCTGGGCCTGGTACGCATTGGCCCAGCATCGCCTGTGGCGGGGCGATCCGGTACAGGCAGAAACGTTGCTGGTGCGGGCCCTGCCGTTGATCGGCATGTCGGCCGAACCCCAGGATGCCCAGGCCCTGCCATCCCAGAAGCCCTCGCAGGCGCTGGCCTATGCCTCGTTGGGATTGTGTCAGGCCTTACAAGGCCATTTTTCCACTGGTTTGCAAAATGCCCGCCACGCCGTCACCCTGGCCAGCTACCACCATCATCCTTTGGCGGGCGCCATTGCCTCCCGGCTACATCTGATGCGTATTTACTACCTGGCCGGAAATCTGCAGGAAATGGCTCAGGAGAGTTTGGCGTTGACTGGAACGCAGTCACCGGCCAAGCCCGATACGGTCTGGATTGCACTGGCGCAGATGCATCAATTACTACCCGCTGTGCTACAGACCCGCAACGCGGACCTGATTGAGCCCATGCAGGCCGCGATCGAACGTATACGCATGGATATGCCTGTTGCTGTGGAAGGACAACTGTGCATGCTGGCTCGCGCCCTGCTTAGCCTGGCGCGCGACGACGCCGCGTTTGCCGTATTGGCCGAAGCCGAACAGATCAGCGAACAACACGGATCCGTGCTGATGCTTCCAGAAATACAGTGTCTGCGCGGCGATATCTGGCTACAGCGCCAATGCCCGGACCTGGCCAGCCAACACTGGCAGCAGGCCCGGGAAAGCATGGACCAGCATGGGCTGCTGGCCTACCAGCACTGGCTTAACGATCGCCAGGCACTAATTCCGGGTTGACCCGCAAGGCCTGGGCAATCTGCCCGGCCACGATGCGGGCTTGTTCGCGGCTGTCATAAACCGGGCTTTGCACCCGGTACAGATCTTTGCGTCCCGGACGAGGCAAGGGAATCTGCACCGCGTCAATCCCCAGCGCATCCAATTGCTCCACGGCAGCGCGGGGATCGGCAAACACCCCCACCTGAACACGCCAGCCCTGCTGCGACCGCTCCTGAGCCGGCGTCGCTAATGAGGCCGCCACTTGCTCGGGCGCAGGTTTGGCGGCCCGTTTTGAAGCGGGCTGAACAGCCTGCTTTTGCGGTGCCGGTGCAGTCGGGGCCGAATCGGGCGGCAATGGTCCCTCCTCCTGAAACACCGTTACTGGCGAACGCCAGCACTGGGTCACAATGCGCTCGGGCACCAGATCCTGCGTCCAGCTCGGTTGCGCCATCGGACTGCTCACGCCGGACTGCGCCTCGCGCAGGGTCAGCAATTGCTCGTTGATCTGAGCCTGTCGGGCCTGAATGCGATGCAACTGGTTCACGTTATCCACCAGATTACGTTGCCCCTGCAAACGCCAGTTCAAGACCAGCCACTGTACGCCGGCATCGATCAGACGCTCTTCTTGCTGCGGGAAGTCGCTGGCCTGGAAACGGTGCTCACCACTGCTGAACTCGTGCAAAAAGTCGATAAAGCCTTCTGCGCCCGGATAGACCCGCTCCAGCACAAAGCCTGGAAACTGAATCTGCAGCACTGCATCACCACACTGCCCCTGTGCCCATGCAAAGGTAGCCCTGGAGGGGAAGTTGAAGTTATCCAGCCGCGTCACACCGCTGGCACATTGCAAACTCAGGCGGGTGCGTTGAGGCAATTGACGCGCCCCGGTGTTGAGCAGCGGCGGCTCGGCATCGATCACAACGGCAGCGGCCAAGGACTGAACCGCTTTGGCCTGTTTATCCAGCTCAGCCAGCTCCTGCTGCAAGGTTTCGATCTGGCTACCGCGCACACGCGCCGCCTGTTCATCGTGCAGGCGCGTTTCGGCATGCGCCACCTGCCGCGCCTGAACGGCGTTCGCGTAGGCATAGAACTGCCCACTAAGCGGCATGCTCTGCCCCAGCGCACTGCGCGGTCCGTAACTTTGCGCATCACGGCTCACAAAGTAGCGCAAATCACCCTGCAAGAACTGAGGCACGGTGCCACGATCACCGTACAACAGTTCATAGGCCAGGACGGGACTGCGCACACCCTGTACCACACTCAAGACCGAAGCGGCCCATTGATCCTGCAAACCGCAGGCGGTGCGCCGGGCGGTGTAATCCAGCACCAAGGCCAGCGGACCACGCATCAGAGTCCACACGGCATCCTCACGGGCTGTATCGCGCTGCAACTGGGTGCGCAAGTCATCCAGGCTGTGTTGGGCATCGTGCAGCAACGACTCTTGCACTTGCGGGTCCTGTCCAAACCCCCAGGTCTGGCGTGCCAGTTCCTGCGCGCTGCCCGGCCCCTGCAACAAGCGCTTGATCGCATCGGCAAGTTGAGTCTGATAGGCACGCAACGGCGCAATGCCCGCCAGACTGGCGCTGACGCCCTGCATGCTTTGTGTCAACGACTCCCCCTGCTGCACCGAGCGCAGCCCCACATGCCCCAGTGCATTGACGCGTTGAGCCTGATCCAGCCAGCCTGCCAGACCCTCCTGGGCGGGGGCCTGACGGGCGGCCAGACGCAGTTGCTGCAACGTCAGCATACTAGCCACCCAAGCCGGGCGTTCTCCGGCAGGCACCTGCTGAAACAGCCCATCGACCGCTTCAAAAAGACGGGCATAGGGATCAGCCACTGAAAACAGACTGCTGATGGCGCCATCCCAATCCGATTCGGTCTGCAAATAAAAACGGGCATCGTTAAAGCGCACAATGAAGCGATACCAGGCGTCGTAGGACAGTTGCCGGAAACCCTGTTCCAGCACATCACTTTGCCCCATCCAGAAACTGCGCTCACCCGAGGCTTCGGCCAGCTCCTGGACAAAGCCCGAGATCGCTGCCGTACCGGTCTGCGTCAAACCGGCAGCGATCACAGGCGCCCTAGCATCGGGCCGGACACTCCAGAAATCCGCCAGCGTAATCGGACGGATGCTGTTTTGAAAATCCGCCCAGGCCAGCAACCAGGAGGGCGAGCGAGCACGCAAGCCCAACTGGCGCAGCGCAGCCTGCAACGCATCCAGCTCCCCTTGCAGTTGAACCCGCTCGGGGGACCAGCGCAGATAATCCACATATTGTTGACCAAGCAGCACACCCGTCTGCAGACCGACTTGCCGGGAGGCCGAGTCACCATACAAGGTCGCCAGCTCCATGCCCGGCAAAGGCCGACCTTCAAGCGGGCTGCCGCGTAACTGGCCGGCCACCAGATTGATGCGACGCACCAAATACTGACTCCAGGCAGCCACTTCTGTCTCGCTGCCGCTACGACTGACGCGTGGCAGATCCTGCACAATCAATGGGTCCAGAAACGCCTGCAGGATTTCGCGCCGGAACGCATCCACAAAACGTTGCTGGTAAAACTGCTGTACCTGGCGCACATGGCCCTGAAACGGCAACCAGGCCTGGATGCCGTGATTGGCGCTGTCCAGCCTGCCAATGGCACTGCGCCAGATATTGAGCGACTGCACATCTTCGTCCAGCGCACCCTTTTGCATGCGTGTTTCGAGCTGCTGCAACGGTTGGGCCGCAAAGGCTTGCAAACTCGAGCGGGCACGTTCACTGGAGTAAAACAAGCCGCCTGCCAGCGCACCACACAAGAGCAGCCAGGCCAGAACCAGAGAATGACGCAACACACGGCGCCAGGGCGACCAGCGGTCGAAGACTTGCCAGCCATACCGGCAAGACGGCAGGATGCGATCGAGCACGTCGCGGGCAAAGGCAATGCCTTCACGAGTTTGATGCGGAGTGCGCACCTGCCAGTACAGGCCACGCAATAAAGGGGTGGCCGAATACGGCGTGGCCTCGAAAGCCGGGGCCAGCAAGTCTTGCAGGATGGCTTGTTGTGCCGCGATACGTTCGGGCAATTCAAACACCGGCGCAGGCTGCACTCCATGCTGACCGAGTACAATCCGCAATTGCGCCATTCGTCGCCCCACGGACTCGAACGCCTGCGCCAGAAACTGCAGCGAGCCCTGCTCGGCCCCTTGTCCGCCCACCATATAGCCCAGCGCCTGATCGTAGACCTCGGGCGGCAATTGCTGCAGCCAGGCAGACAGACCGGGAACCTTCTCGCCCCCTTGCAACATCAGCCAGACAGGAATGCGCGCCTGAAAAACACGCGCCAAGGCATCATGGCGAGCCCGCATCTGCTTGCCCGCCGCCTGCAACTGTTCCTGATTGGCCTGCAATAGCCAGGACAAGTCGATATTGAAAACCAAGCCGTTAAGCGGCTCGCGTCGGCGCGTGCGCATCAGTTGGTGCAACAGACGCGACCATGCCGCTTCTTGGGCCGTGTGCTCATCCGCGCCGAGCACCGGCCCAGCCCACACCATGACACTGGCTTTCATGAAAAACCAGCCCACGCCCTGATCCAGGCCTGGCCCCGCTGCGGGCAGCGATTGCACCGCGAGCCGGGCATAATCGTCCTGAGTCTGGCAAGGTCCAACATCCAGGCTCAGCATCCAGGGCAAGGCATACAACGATGAACGCCGTCCCCCCAGTCGTGCCTGACGCAGCACCTGCAAGCCGGCTCCCCATTGGGCGTCAAACGCGGCATGCTGGCTGCCCTCCACACGCGGCATGTCGCGCGCCAGACGCCGGCGCAAACGCCACGCCAGCCAGCGCCGACGCAGCCCCGCGGCCAGCCAGATCAGCAATAGTGCGACCAGCACCAGCGTTGGCAAGGCCCACAGCGGCCAGCCCTTGTGCATCACATACAACCAGGCCAGCCCCGTCAGCACGAGCAGCAGCGCCAAGAAGCCCAGCACACGCAAACTTCGTTTCAACATATCAATGGTCCATCAACAAAGCGCTGGCCAGATTGGCCAGTGAGTGATCCAGATACAGATACAGCACCAGCACCAGCAGCAACGGTGCCAGCAGCAGCGTCACCGTGTATCCACTGGGCCGCCCCGTCAATCGCCCGGCTGGCCGCGGGGGCGTGGCCTGTCCGGTACCCGACTGCGGAAACAGCGCCTGTCCCGCCGCAAAACCCGGCATGCCCTGCTCATGACGTATCTGCTCGAGCAACTGCACTCGCCAGGACTCAAACTCACCGGGCGCGCGCGCCGCATATTCACCCTGAAATCCGGCAACCAGCACCAGGCCGTACACCTCACGCACCTGCGTGGCATTCTCGGGCAGGGACTGCAACCGTTGATAAAACTCGCTGCCAGCGCGCGTGGTGGCAAAGTAATGACGCTGCAACGGCGTCAAACGCCAGTGTCCGGCCCCGGGCCAGGGACTGGTCATGGCCGCCTCGTCAATCCAGGCCACAATCGCAAACAGGGCGGCACCGACCTCGGCCTGTTCATAGCCGCGCTCACGGGCGCGCGCGCAGGCCTGATCCAGCGCCTCGATCAACGCCGCACCGCTTTGGGCTGCATCGGCTTCCTGAGAAAAGTGAGTACGCGCCTGACGCATGACCGTCAAAAAGAAAGAAGCCAGGCTACTGTCCTGTATCATGGGCATCGCGCTCACCATTTGCTGACAATCAGTTCAATCTGCAGGTTCTCGGGCGCGCCTAGCGCAACCAAGGACACTGCGCGTGTCTGCTCCAGTGCCGCCCAGCCCGGCGACATGGGATCGATGTAGCAGTACAAGGCTCCCGGACGACGAGGAATGCCGCGTGGCGGTTCGGCCAGTTTGAGCAGCTCGACCCCTCCCAGCGAATGGGTCACCAGCAATTCAACCTGATCGGGAGCACACAGCTTGAAGTCGCCCGCCAGCGATTGCAAACGCTCTTGCTGCTCGACTCCGGCATAGGCCACCAGGTGATAGCGTTGCCGAGCGGCAAAAAACGCGTCCGGCAGCTCAGCCTCGTACAAGCCTGCGCTGGCGCCAACAGGCTGCAAACGGATCAGCAATTCAGGAGCCGCAACAATTTCATTGAGCAAGGCGCTGATCAGGGTGCTCATGGCGTGAAACCCCGCTGCCAGATCTTCGTGCTGATACGGCGGGGCCAGCACCTTGCCATCCCGGGTCTCGCCCATCATGTCGTAGCGTTCCGAGAACGTGGACAGCTCGCCGACCAACTGCCGCAACAAGCCGTAGACCTGCCAGGGATGCGTCTGCGGAGCCTCCAGCACATGATTGAGCATGGGGCCATAACGATTGAGCACCTGCAAAGCCACCAGCAAGCTCAGGTGGTTACCGTCCAAATCCTCCGTCCTGCCCAAGCCGCCAGGTTTAAAGACTTCCAACTGCCGTGCGCGTCCGGTCAGCTCGTCGCGGATGCGTCGTATCGTCTCGATCAGCCAGGGACTGGCCGACAAATTCAGGCTGGGGGGGATGTACTGGCGCTGCAAACGCGCCTGATCGCCGTCCTGCTCCAGCCGCGCCACAGCCAGCAGTTCATAATGACCCAGCTGAGGCAATTCCTCGTCCCAGAACACGCGCAAGACGTAATTCATCAAGTCCAGTTGCCCCTCAGGGCCATGCGCGTAATCATCCGCCACCGTGACCGGATCGGCAGCCGCCACCATGCGCGTGCTCACCGTCTGAGCCTGGCCCGGATCGTCAACCACACTCACATTGGCCTGGCCAGGCATCATGCGCCGCAGTCCAAGGTACACCGTACGGCCAGTGGCCAGATCCGCCAGTTCAAAACCGCGCGACTCAATCACGGCATTGCCGGGATACTGAATGAAACTGCCGTCGCGCAGCCGCGCTGTTAAGGCCAGCACCCTGAAATCCAGCGTCTGGAATGCCGCCTCGTCCAACTCCAGTTGCAGCACACCCCATGGGTACGGCTGAGTCTGGGCCATGAATAAAGCCAGACGCTGGTAGAACAGATTGTCGTTATGCTGGAAATGCTGGGGCTGCAAAAACAGACCCTGGTGCCAGAAGATCGGTTGCAAAGGATGAACGCTCATGAAATCTCTATGGGTGTTGGTGACCGACGGGCCAGGGGCCCGCTGCCGGCAAGGTGGCCGGGGGCGGAATGACAGTATCAGTCTGACTCTCGATGATGGCTTGCGGGCCCAGCCGCAGACGAATGCGCAACGGCTCGGGCCGGGCCTCGTACTCACGGAACATCAGGCCATGGCCGTCAAGCTTGGCGCCAAACTGATAAAGACGGGTGCTGCGGGCGGGGTCCAGGTGCTGATAGCCCAGCGCGACGGCGACGTAACGGGCCTTGTCCATGCGTGCCAGCCGGATGCGCCGCTTGACGCCCGGCTCGATAAAAATACGATCCAGACTGAGCAAACCCGTCGGCGCGCTATCGGCCATCAACAGACTGGAGAGCTGATCGGGGCTGCTTGAATACGGCTCAAACACTGAGGGTTCGACCATCTGCGCCACCACCATCAGCACCGTATGCGCCTGCCCTCCCCAGGTGTTCAACTGTGGGTCGGCATTGACCTCCAGCACCAGCGCATCACGCTCGTACTCCCACTGCAGATCCTTCAAGGCCTCGTCCTTGGACTTGGTCTTGAACATGCCGCAGCCGGTCAACACCAGTGCGGCCAGCAAGACCAGCGCGGCGCGGCGACCCATACGAACACTATGACTGTGCCTCATCCTCAGCTCCCCACCATCACGGTACTTTGACTAGGGCTGATCACCGTCCCGACCGCATTGACCGGCATGCCGTTGTGGCCCGTCATGCAGCCCATCCGCACAGCCGGTTTGCCACCCACCATCACCGTCATGCTGCCGTTCATGAACTGCACTTCACCTTTGATTCGATTGCTGGCTACGCCGCCGACGGTGCCAACCTCATCACCGCTGCTCATCATGATTTTGCTGGCCTGATTCAAAGCCGGCATATTGACCACCAGCACATTGCGCACCAAGCCCGAGGGCTGGGCCATCTGCGTCGTCGCCAGATTGGGAAAAGGCGTAGGCACGGGACCGGCCGGAGTCGGCACCTTGCACACATCGGGAATTGCATTGGCCTGCGCCCCGCCATTGTTGAGCATGAACATAAATAAAAATCTCCTTGGCAATACCGGGCCTAGCCCAGATGCACCTGCTGGCCGTCCACGACCACACGTTGGGCGCCACGCAGCTCAGCGCTGCGGGCCCGCACACGCCAATCCCGCTCGATGACCAGCCGCTGAGAGGCAGCCGCATAGTCATCGTGTCCCGCCACACGCGTAACGCGCTGACCAGCATGTAGCTGGCTCTGGCCATCGACCTGCTGACGCTGGCCGCTATACTCCTGCCGCTGTGCAAAATAGCTGTGCAGGGACTGTCCGGCCAGATGCACGTTCCGGGCCTGTAACAGATACTGTTCCGCCTGTAGCGCCACATCCGCCCCTTGCAGCACTACGGCCTGCGCCGCTTGAAAATGCAAACCGCCGCCAGTCTGGACACGGACGCTGCCAGCACTGCGCACCACGGTATCAGCGGGCAGATGCAGCTGCGCCGTGTGACCGGAGCGCTCCAACACCGCCAGGATGTAGGCCTGCCGCCCATCGAACGTCAGCAAGACCAGATCGCCTACTTGTGGCTGCAACAGGCAGGAGGCTGCCAGCGGTGCAAAGCAACTGCCCATCGTGCCAAGCACGCCCCAGCGCTGGCCGGCCTGGACATAGACTTTGGCCGGCACGGTTTGCCACTGAGCGACCTGCGAGGGCTCCTGCGCGATGGACGGCTGCTCAGAACCTGAACTCAGACAAGACATCTGCATCTCCTTTTTATAGAGCCGACAAAGTCCAGCGCGCGTCGGCACGCCAGCGCTCGGCCTGCAGGCGTGGGATATCGTCACCCTGCAGATCTTGCTTGTCACAGCCATCCCAGCACACCTGATGCAGATCGGCTCCGTGTACGCGCATGCCTTTGGCCTGCGCGCTGCTCAGATCAGCCCCTTGCAAACGCGCATAGCTCACATCGGCATATTCCAGACAGGCGCCCGACAGGCAGAGCCCCTGCGCATGCGTATGCCCCAGTCTGGCCTGTGCCAGACGGGCTCCGCGCGCACTGGCCTGCGGCAAGCGTGCATAATTGAATATGGCCCCCTCCAGACGGGCCCCGTCCAGGCAGGCTCCATCCAGCGTGCTGTAAGCCAGCGACAGAAACGGAGCCACAATCTGCGACAGGTCGGCTCGCTCCAGATCACAATGCTCAAACGCACATTGTTCGAAACGGCCTTGTGCCAGATGCGCGTGCGCCAGACTGGTGCGACGCACCTGAACCTGAAACCACTGCGCGGCCACCGCCTGCAAGCCAGCCGCCTCACAATCCATCCATAAGGCCGGCCCGATTTGCTCGGGCAGGCGCAAGCCCCTCAGATCGCAGTGTTGCCAGGTCACGCCGTGCATGAGTGCCTGACTAGCCTGCACCTGGCTCAAATTGCACTGCAGCCACCAGCCATCGTCCAAAGAGGCCGCGCTCAAATCCGCGCCGCTGAAATCGCAGCGCTCAAAGTGCGCCCGGCTCAGTGCGGCCCCGCTCAAGCGCGCCCCCTGGAACTGGCAGTCGACCAGCACCGCATCCGATAAATCACAGGCGCTCAGATCGGCACCGCGCAGGTTCAATCCGTCCGCCCGCAAACCGTCGAATTTCAAACCACTATATTGACCGCCGGACAAATCCAGATCTCGAATTGGGCCCAGTTCGATCAGGGCCAGCAACTGCTCTGCACTCAAACTCATCGTGATTTACCTCCTTGTGTGTGTCGGGCCCAGTCAGGCAAATGGCCTAGCAGCGCCCCTTCCAAGTCCACGCTACGCACTGTGGCACTGCCCAGTTGCGCTCCATACAGATTGGCTCCACGCCAATCGGTTTGGTCAATCAAGGCGTAATCAAACGCCGCATCCAGAAAATTGGCGCCGGGCCAGCGCGCTCCTGTCCAATTCACTTCTTTGAAAATGCTTCGTGCAGCTTGCACCTGCCAGCCCGTCGCAGCGCGTAAATCGCAGATCTGTAAAAAAGCATCGCTCAGATCAGCCTGGTCGAAGCGGCTGCCGCCCAAGTCACTGTCCTGCATACTGGCCCCCCGCATATCGGCAGACCGCATATCGGCCTCACGCAAGATGCAGCCACTGTCCAAGCGCACATCGGCCATCTGCGCGCCCACCCAGTCCACAGCGTGGCCCTGCGCGCCGGAAAAAGTGGCGCCCCGTAATACCGCTTGCGAGAAACACGCCCGATCCAGCGTGCATTGCGACAGATCAGCGCCATCCAACTGTGCGGCATGCCAATTACTGCCTGCCAGACGGCAACTCGTCATTCCCAGGCGCTCGGCCTGTGCCTGGGCAAAGCCGCCACCTTCCAGCGAGCAGTTTTCCCATTGCCCAGCAGCCAGTCGGGCCGCGCTCAGAACAACGCCCTGCAAATCACAGTTCTGTAAACGAGCACCGGTCAGATTCAATGCATCGATCCTTTTGCCCGCCAGAATGCATGCTTCCAACACGGCGCCGCTCAGATCGGCCCCGTCGAGCTCCACACCCCGCAGATCCAGCCCCATCAGATGACACCCGCGCAGGCTATGGCCCGCCTGTCGGTGGGCATGAAATTGCTCCAGCGTGTCGATAAACTGCTGCGGTGCTCCTTGAGCAGCCAACCCAGCCTGCAACACGGCCAGCTCGGCAGCCAGACTGTCCAGACGCTGATCCATTTCGGCCAACTCAGCGTGCAGGCTAGTCCCTTGCTCCTCCAAGGCATCAAAGGCGGAAGGCGGCACATCGGCCCAACCGGCCTTGGCAGCCTGTATCTCGGCCAGCATGTCCACCGGTCCGGAGGTCGAGGGGGCGCGAGGTAATTGCGCCAGCGCCAGCAAGGGCTTTTCATCCAGCTCCAGACGCGTGGCCACGTCCTTGACCTGCGCCAACAACTGGTCCTGTCCCTGTTGCAAGGCATGTTCGATGCTTTGCAGCGGATCGCTATCCTCGGCCTTTTCGCTCAGAACCAGAGCGGCCAAAGGCGCAATGCGCGGCAAGGAAACCGGGCTATACGGAGCCAGACGTTCTTCCATATCCGCAATCCAGGCATTGCCCTGCGCTCGACCTTGCTCCAGGCTGTCCTGCAACTGGGCCAGGATCTGCGGGTCCGCCTGCGACGCGTCGGCCATCTGCGGCAGGTCGCTCAACGGCTCCATCTCTTTGTCCTGCGGTGTTTCGTGCGCCATACCCTGCGCACCAGCGGCTGCATGCAGCGCTGTCCAACGTGCCTGCAGATCAGGCAGGCTGCCAGCCGGCTCGTGCGCGTACTCGGTAAAGACTGCCGCAGCGGCAACATCGGCCGCATCGGCACGCTGGACCGGGATGCTGGCCCGATACAGCATCAGGACACGTTCATCTTGAGGAAACAGCCACACCGTATCCAGATCAAGGACCGCCTCCTCAATCCGTTCACTCCCTTTTCTGCGCAGCAGCAAACGGGGGCGCAGGCCTGGCAGGCGGCCCGACACTTCCGGTCGTTGCGGATGCATCCCCTGCACACGCCAGGACTCCGTGCCTTGCCAGTAACCATCCCGTACCTGATCCTGAGGAAAAGCATCGAACAATCGCGGATCAGTATCATCAGGCAGCCAGGGAAAGCGCTCTTTCTCCCAGCGTTCATCCACCGTCCCCACCCAACGCATGCGTGAGCCAGCGCCAGCGGGCAGACGCGTCAATATCGCCGGCCCCCATCGGTCAGCCGGCGAAAGCACCGGCGTATCCGGATGTTCGGTATGAGGCAGCAAGACACCCTGCGCCTGCTCCGGGTCTTTCAACCACCCGCAACCGTATGGGTTTTCGTTGTAGCCTGCGCCACCATACGCCTGGCGCAAGGTCAAGGGCAGCGACTGAAACGGCTCGGCAGCACTAGCACGCCAACCTGCCAGCGTGTGTTGCCAGCGACGCGTGCCATGCACATGGAGGGTTTTTTGCAAGTGGCCCAATTGGACCTGGACCGCCATGGCCGTCGTGTGCTGCCCAGGGGGCGCCCAGGCCTGTCCCGCTACGCCATAACTGCCCCGTGTCTTTTTCAAACCCGCATCAAAGGCCTCATCCGGAAAATGCGCCAGCAACCACGGCCAGGCCTGGGCTTCGGGCAGGCATCCGCCCGCTTGCCAGACATAGCCCAAGGTCACCACCCAGCGCGCTTGACCTGCCTGGGCATGGTAGGCCTGCATCAGCAGCACATCATCGGGTTTGTCGATATCCATAGGGGCAATGTTCCTAATTGAGCTTCACAATGCCGTTGGCCTTGATATTGACCGAGGCCGTGCCATTGATGCGTACGTTCTGGCCGGCCACATCAATCATGGGAGCCTTCATGTAAACCACCGTGTCTTTCACCTTGAGCTGCCCCGTCATGGACATGGATTCCAGAATCACACCCGCATTACCCGCTTTAATCACGACCTGAGCCTTGCTGATCTTGATCTTGGAGATCAGGACTTCCCAGGACAGCAAAGACGTGGGCGCTCCAGTTACGGTGGCATTGCCAGCGATCAGCGTATCGATTCCTCCGGTTCCCACGACATACTTGATTGTGCGGCTGGTCAGCGAGTAGGCATTGGCCACCGTAATGGACTGCTTGCCATAGGTGCCCTCCATATCCACCACCTTGGTGCTTTGACTGCGCACCACCCGTTTCTCGGCCCCCAGGATGATCTTCTTCTCATCGCCTTTGGTAATGCGGCTCTGATCGCTCAACTCGACTTTGGTGTAGTCGCGCAGATCCAGCTCCTTGGAGCCGCTATACTTGATCCCCACGCTATAGCCCACGGTAATGCTGCTTTTGAGCGAGGCTGAGGCACTGACTTCCGCGCCCAGCGACGTGGATATCTTGATGGGATTGACATTCAGCAGCGAAATATCCAGCACCTTTTCCGGTGCCTTGAGGTAGGACAGATCAACCCAGCCATCGGTCCCTTCCTTGACCTTCTTGGCCGATTGATTGATCTCATCCATCAGTTCTTTGAACTTTTCGCTGGACGTTTTTTCCTTCTTTGCCTCCGTCGTATCCTTCTTGTCTCCGGTATCCTCGCCCGCTGCCTCCCCTTCTTTTTTGGGTTCCTCAGATACGGACTTGCCTTGCTCGAGCCTGTCCAAAGCGCTATCTAGTTTGGCCAGCAGGGCTTGCAACTGCTTTAAGGCCCCATCCAGATCAGGCTGCCCGCCTGCCGTGGCCTGCGCATTCTTTTGCAGTTGGGCCAACATCTGCGCCAACAGCGCCCGTTTGGCCTCCAGGGCTTTCATCTGCACGGGCGCGGTGGCCGTCGGCAAGCTGGCCTCCTCTTCCAGAAAGTCGGCCATGGCCTGATTCTGTGCCTGCTTCAGGCGTTCGCGCGGTTCGGGATCGGTATCAACATTGCCCTTGTTGCCCACTTCCAGGTGGTAAACACCAGGCACTTGTTGAATGAACGAGCGTCCCAGCAGGCCCATATGCCCCTGTGTACTCAGACGCACGCCCGAGCGATGGGGGCTGGCCGGGTCCGCGCCCAGATGGAAAGTGCTCCCCAGCGTAGGCGAGGACAAACGCGTATGCTGGGCGCCCAGTCTGTCCTCGAACTCCAGAGCATTCTGACCGGCCGTGCGCAAGCCCGGCTGAGTCGCCGTATCCTGATTGCGAATGCTAGGATTTTCTTCGTTTGGAATGGCCGAAACAATCACCGGCCGGTCCGGGTCGCCGCCCAGAAACGACACCAGCACCTCCGTTCCCTTGAGCAAAGGAAAATTCATGCCATGCTGGCTGCCCGCATACGGCGTGGCCATGCGCACCCAGGCGGAGTTGCCACCATCGGGGCGATTCGCATCAACAGGGGCAAACAAAAAGCGTATGCGGTAACAACCGTGCTCGTTGATCTGGGCATATTCGCCCTGGCCTTCGGCCACGACGATCGCGCTCAAGAAGCCAACCACACGGGGCTTGGGAGTGACGCGCGCCGGGCGAAATTGACGCACCTCGGGCAGCACCGTCAAGGAAGCCTGATAAAAAACCTGCTCATGCCCCGCCGCACCACTTTGGCGCGGCAAGGGCTGGCGCCCCTCGTGGCGCAGCGCAATCACAAAGTAGCGCTGGTTGAAATCGTGGCGGAAATGCTCATGCAACTGCACGGGATAACCGGCCCGTACTCCCGGCGCCAAAGCCACACCCTGAAAACGACTACGCTGGCAGGCAATTTCTTCGGCACGCAAGCTCGCCATGCGCTCGCCATCGTCCTGCTTGCTGAAGTGGGCCCCATAGATCTCCACACTTCCCACGCCATCGAACCTGTCTTGTGGCGGCTGCCCCTGCGGGTCGATAGCCGCTTTCATGGTCAGATTCAATGAAGGCTGGCTAACCGAGAAATCCCGCAGCACCACCGAGCGCGGCGACACACTCAGCGCATGATCGAAACGCGAAACCCCAATCCGATTCTGTTCACCGCTCAAGGCACCGGCCGGTCGCCAATACAGGGGGACAGCCTGCCGAGGCTGGTCCGTGCGCTCATGACCAAACACCAGAATTTCATGGTCTGCGCCCTGTTCGAACCAGTAGTAAACGCCCTCGTGCTCCAGTCGCCGCGAGAGAAAGTCCAGGCTGCTCTCCTCGAACTGACAAATAAACGCAGTGCGCGTCGCCATCAACAGGTCGGAGGACAAACGCAGGCAATACTGCGCGCCGGCATCCTGGGCTGGCTCGCCTTGCCGGCTCAGGCCGCACTGCGCCAGTACCATGCGAATGATGGTGCCCAGATCAGGTTTACCGCCTGCCTGTGCATCGGCTTCCATATAAACTCGCGACAGGCGAAACATGCGCAGCAGCGCCGTTTGCGGCTCAAGCACGGCTCGATAATGGGCAAAGCCATCATCACGATGCGTCTGCCGCAATTCGGTAATAATGCCGTGCCAGGGCAGCCAACGCTCCTGCGCATCAAGCACGCTCAAGGTAGCACGCGCTCCCAGCAGTTCTTCCAGATCGATATCGTCGCGTGCGGAGGCCAGCTCGATCTCGAAACGATAAGGCCGCGACACGGCCTCCTCGCCGGACCAGCGCGTCACCAGAAAAAGGTCAGGATCGGCCAGGCCACAACGGAAGCTGGCCAAGGCCTGTTCGGTATCGTAGTCATTGAGCATGCCTTAGCTCCCCATCCGTATCACCCAGGGCTGCGATGCCTGCGGACCCACATCTACACTCAAGGCGGTCGAGCCATCACCGTCGGCCATCCAGGCCAACACCCGGTCAGACAGCGCCGGCAACAGGCTCTTGCGCAAAATAAAGTCGATATTGCGCGCGCCACTGTCTACCTCGGTACAACGCGCCGCAATGGCCTGAGCAACCGCGGGGGTAAATTCCAGACTCAACCCATTGCTAACTTGCAAGCGCTGCACGATGCGAGCCAGTTTTATCTGCACAATCTGCGCCAAAGCCTCATCCGACAGCGTGCCGTAGGGCACCACCGTCATGCGCGCCAGCAGAGCCGGCTTGAAATGCTGCGACAGTGTCGGGCGGATACGCTCGGCCAGTTCATCAGTCTGCGGCGGGGGGGACTCGGCCCGGGCGGCCGTCACGATGTCGGTGGCCAGATTGCTGGTCAGGAAAATGACCGTATTGGAAAAGTCGATCAGCCGACCTTCGCCATCGGCCAGCGAGCCTTTGTCAAACACCTGATAAAACAGATTGACCACATCCAGATGAGCCTTTTCCACCTCGTCCAGCAGCACCACACTGTAGGGCCGTTTTCTGACAGCTTCGGTCAGCACGCCGCCTTCGCCATAGCCCACGTAGCCGGGAGGTGAGCCGACCAGCCGGCTGACAGTGTGTTTTTCCTGAAATTCGCTCATATTGATGGTGGTCAGCGCCTGCTCACCGCCGAACATCTCATCGGCCACCGCCAACGCTGTTTCTGTCTTGCCCACCCCCGAAGGACCGACCAACAAAAACACGCCCAGCGGCTGGCGCGGATCGCGCAAGCCGGACTGCGCCGCCTTAAGCACCTGGGCTATCTGCGCGAGGGCCTCATCCTGACCCCGGATGCGCTGACACAACTGCCCCGCCAGTCCCAGCACGGCACTGGCCCCATCGCGCTGCATCTTGCCCAGTGGCACGCCGGTCCAGTCCGAGACCACCTGCGCGACCGTATCGGGCCCGACCTCCGTAAACAAGAGAGGGGCATCGCCCTGCAGGCGGCACAATTGCTCGCGTGCCTGGCTCAACGCCTGGGTCAAATCCTCGGGCGACAAGTCCGGCTCCACCGCCGCATCACCGTGTTCAGGTCCGGCCTTGTCGGGGTCTGCCTGCAAGCGGGCCAGACGCTGCCGCAAATCCAGGACCTGCTCGGCAGCTGCCCGTTCGGCCTGCCAGCGTTCGACCAGCGCATCCAGATCCTGTTGGTCCTGCTGCACGTGTGCATCGATCTGCTCAAGACGCGCCGCCTCGATACGATGACCGTGCGCCTGATCGCGTTCCAGGGCCTCACGCTCGCGGGCCAAACCCGCCAGACGACGTTCTATCCGCTCCACCCCGGCAGGCTTGACTCCTAGACTGATACGCACGCGGGCTGCTGCCGTATCCAATAAATCCACAGCCTTGTCCGGCAACTGTCGACCCGTGATGTAGCGCTCCGACAAGGTGGCTGCGGCCTGCAAGGCATCGTCGCGCACGCTCACACCATGCACCGCCTCGTAGCGGCTCTTGAGCCCACGCAGTATCTGCACCGCCGTGGCACTGTCAGGCTCGTCCAGTCGAATCAATTGAAACCGTCGCGTCAGGGCCGGATCGCGCTCGAAATACTTCTTGTACTCGGCCCAGGTGGTCGCGGCAATGGTGCGCAGCTCACCACGCGCCAAGGCCGGTTTGAGCAGATTGGCGGCATCGCTGCCACCGCTGGCGCCACCGGCGCCAATCAGCATATGCGCCTCGTCGACAAACAAGATAATGGGCTGCGGTGAGGCCTTGATGGCATCAATCACACCACGTAGCCGTTGCTCAAACTCCCCCTTGACGCTCGCCCCGGCCTCCAGCAGCCCCAGGTCCAGGCCCAGCAAGCGGGTACCGCGTAAAAACTCCGGCACATCGCCTTGCTCGATGCGCAAGGCCAGCCCCTCGACCACCGCTGTCTTGCCCACGCCGGGTTCACCCACGCAAATGGGGTTGTTCTTGCGACGACGCGCCAGAATGTCGATCATCTGGCGGATCTCATCGTCACGCCCGAATACCGGATCTATCTCACCGCGCGCCGCCTTGGCGGTGTAATCTTCGCAAAACCGCGCCAGTGCGCTATCAGCGGCCGAGGTCGCCGTGGGCGGTGCCCCCTTGGACGCGTCGAGCGGCTCGTAAGCCTGCTCAGCCGACGTCCCGGTCCAGGCGGCAAACTGCTTGTGCAATTGCTCACTGGAGAGGGCGCGCAAACTCTCGCCCCACGGTGTACCTGCGGCGTAATAACCCAGCCGCATCAACAAGGCCAGCAACACGGCACCACTACGCACATGGCGGCCCCCCAGATTGACCGAGGCGACCAGCCAGCTGTCTTGCAAGCACTCCGTCAGCATGGGCGAGAAAACCGGGCGACCCGGATTGCCGCTTTTGAAGCGTGCCAGTGCATCCTCCAATTGGGCGGCCAGTCGCAGGCTATCAATCTGGCTCTGGGCCAGAATGTGAGCCAGATCGCTGCCCGTCTCGCTCAGCAGGCGATGCAACAGGTGCTCAATGCTGATTTCATAATGCCCCCGTGCCAGGGTCAGGCCTGCGGCAGACTCCACGGCCGCTGTGCACAAGGGATTGAGCCTGGCAAACAAAGGCTTTAAGTCAACGAGCATCATGATCATCGTTCTCCGCAGTAAAAAGATTCAAGCCGAAACGCACCGGCCGCTCGGCCAGTACGCGGCTACGGCCTTGGCCCAGCCATGTATTGCATCCCAGCCGCTGCCAACCCCGGCCCAGACAGGCCCCCTGGCGCTGCTGCGGCTCCAGCCACAACTGCAGCTCACACTGCAGCGGAGCCTGTAAATACCAGGCCACGGTGCGGCTGACCCGATCAAACAAGGGCGCACCCGGCAATAAGTCGTGAAACAACTCGGCCTGCAAAGGGCCAATTTCGATATCGGCATTGCCGGCGCAATCGAGCACCTGTTCGCCCAGCACACTGTCCTCACCCAAACTACAGGCCTGTCCGCCCAAGCGGCTGCGATAGACCGGGGCAATGCGGACAAAGCGCGGTGCACAGGGGTGGACCCGCACCGGCAAGCCCCCCAACAAACCTGCCAACAGGCTTTGCAAACCCAAGGCGGAACGTGACTTCATGCCCAGATTGCCGGCAAAAGGCAGGAGCGCCTGTGCATCATCCTGGCGCTCAGGCGTCTCACGCAGCCCTACCAGGGCATATAGCTGGCGCAGGCGCTGGCCGTCACGACGCTCGTGCACAGCCAGCCAGATGCGATACTTTTCCCAAGCCTGATACAGCAGCGGATAAAGCGCCGCATGCACAATGTCGATAAAGTCGCGGCGGGCCGAATATCCCTGCATCGCCTCTTGAATCAGGTCCTCGGTATAAAACGTGGGCAGCGGCGAGGTCACCCCATACAAGCCAAAGAAATTGGCTTCAATATGAAAACGGCCATCGACACCGCATTCGACCTTGGCCAGATCCGACTCGGGGAATGCCAATGTCAATGCCGGCCGAATACGCACGCGCTCGCGCAAGGCCGCATCGTCGCCCAGATGCTGGCGCAGCAAACGCGCCGCCTGGAAAAAGCTGTATTGGGGGGCCTGGGTCTGCAAATCCTGCAGCAGCCCAGCCTCTACAACAGGCGTTGCTGACCGATTTGCGCTGGCCATTGCAGCGTCTCCCCATGGACCGTGTCATGCAGCGTCAAGGCGATGAAGGTATTCATCGTGGCGCAGCCGGACAAAAATTCGTTCAAGACAGAACCGAACAGATACAGGCTGCCGGGACCTGAGAAATGATCTCCTGCGCACTCGATGCGAACCGTACTGCCCTGCACAGGCATGCCGCGCACCATGCGCCGCTGGCTTTGCACCTGCACCTGCTGAATAGATTCGATCTGGCGCAATCCGGCGGCCCGCTGCCCGGACTCCCCGCGTTGCTCGGGCAGATACAGCAACAGCAATTTGCGCAGACTCTCGGCGCTGGACAGCGCCATCTGATTGGCCTGCATGTGCGAGAGCACGCGCCAGAGCAAATCCTGCGCCAGATAGGGTTCGCGATAGGAGGTGACCCCGGTGATGTTGGAGAAGGTCACTCGCACCGGCGACCGGTCGGTCGCCTCGCATATCTCGCCCAGGCGCAGATCATCCGGCCCGCTGCCGTCTGTGCAGCTCAGGCGCAAGGACAGGACCTGCTCACCGTCTTGCGCCAGCCCAGCGCCTGGCAAGCTTAAATAATGCTCACAACCCGAGCCCAGTGCCGAGGCACGTACGCGAATGTGATAGGACTGGGCGCCCGGCACACAGTCGCTGGCCGGCTGATAGCCTTGTTCCAGCCCATCCGCACTGCGCAGGTCCACCCGGTCCACACTGTAAATCTGAGCACCCTGACGCCCCGTGACTGGCCGGATACGATATTCCGGCTGCCGGTGATCCACGTACAAGGGCTGGCCATCCAGGGGGTACAAGTTGACGGCCGGGCTCGCATGTAAGACAAAATTGTCCACACTGACCTCAGGAGCCCAGTCGGGCAGACGGTCAAACTCAAAACGCAACACCAGCCGCGTCCCCTGGCGGGCACGCCAGCGCTCCAGTCCCTTTAGTTCCAGAAAACGCAGCTTTTCAGGCAGGGCAAAATATTCATGCAAAATGCGCCAGGCCGGATGCGCGCCTGCCGGCCAGGGTAATAAAGGATAGGCGGGGTCAAAGCCAAACGGACGCAGACACGCCGGCTCCAGCCGCACCATGCTGCCTTGGGGCGAGCCGACATAGATGGCGCGCGTGTCACGCATAAGAATTCGAAACAAGCCGCTGGCCACCGTCTCGCTGCCGCCCAGCCACAGCCGTAACGAGTTCCCTTCCCATTGAGCGGCATCCAAGCCTGTCAGAGCCAGTTCCAGCACCAGCGCCGGCACCTGACTGGCGCGCTGACCTGCATCCCAATAGGCGTGTTCCAGACGCAAAGGCTCAACAGCGACCGGATAAATCGCATTGAATACCGCGCGTTCACCGCGCTCGCCGGAAGAGGAAAAAGTCGTACCGACCGGCACCTGCAAGGTTTCACCGGTCACGCTGCGCGGACTGTACTGCATGATGGTCATGCACGGCACCGGCCGCAGGAACTGCGGAAACATCAGTTGCGCCAGACTTTGCACAAACTCAGGAAAATCGTCGTCCAGACGCTGGCGCACAAGCCCCGTCATGAAGGCCACACCTTCGAGCAGACGCTCTACATCCGCATCGACCGCGGCCGCACTGCCCAGCAAGGGGGCCAGAGCGGGATTGCGACGCCCAAACTCCGCGGCCAAGGAGCGCAGATTATGCAGTTCCTGTTCGTAGTATCGATTCAACATTCCCATTTCCCTGGAGCACACGCAATGGCCAACACGTTTGTCATTGCGCTTGCAACGACACCCGGCCAGACGAGGAGATTGACGTAGCCAGCCGTATTGGCAGCTCGTGGTCGTCTACCTGCACCAGACCTTCGAGCGAAAAGCTCAAGGACAGCACTTCACTGCCCTGCTCGCTGACCTGCACTTTGGGCGCTTTCAGGCGCGGCTCGTAGCGTTCGATCATGCGGGTGATACTGTCGATGATCTCGCGCGTGGACCCGCTGCTAAAGGAGCCGGCCAGATTGGTGAAATCCGGCACCCCGAACTCCGGGTCCAGTGGCACGCTGCCGCGCCGGGTATTGAGGATGCGCTGCAGATGCTCGCGTATCGAGACCACCAGCACCTGGGCACGCGTGGCCTGGGTCTGGATCTGTCCCGTCTCCAGCGCAGCAATGCGCTCCAGCAGACGCAACTCGCGCATCCCTTTTCCCTCTTACTTTGGTGTGAGCCAGGAGTCTTCGGCCTCGATGCCGTCCGGCTCCCAGGTCCAGACGATTTTTTCGTAGGTCAGGGCGATGTCTTCCATGTGGCCGAACTGGCGGTTCTCGGGAGCCAGGCAGTTAGGGACCCAGGTGCGCGAGCTGGTGACGACGGCCTTTTCCAGGCGAATCGTGTAGTACTTTTCTTCCGTGCCCTTGGGGCTAATACGGTAAAACTCCAGCTCGACTTTGCTCAGTTGTTCGCCCGAGCACTGTGCCTGGAAGATCTTGGGCGAGGACTTGTCGATTTCCTTGGTCAAGGTAATACCCAGGTGCTGGCGCTTGCCCGAGGGCAGGCCCGTCTGGGGGCTCTTGGGCAGTTCAATACGATGATCGACGGCCTGGATCAGAATCTTGCCGCTGTGACCCTGAACTTCGCAGGACCCTTCGATCTTGCCCTGGGTTTCGCCTTCAAGCGTGAGATAGCATGGCATAGGCATGGTAAATTACTCCTGTTGTTAACTGACTGTGTGATGACTTAAGCAGTAGTTGCCAATACCGGGTACACCACGACGTCTGGCTGGCGTCGCGCCGGTGCCTCAAGGCGGCGATCCTGTGTCAGCAGGATCGCCCGCCCTCAAACTCAGTTTTTGTCCAGCTTGCCCACCAGCGACAAGGTGAACGATGCGCCCATGTACTTGAAGTGCGGACGCACTTTCAAGCCCACGCGGTACCAGCCTGGATCGCCTTCCACATCCGAAACGGTCACCTCGGCCTGTCGCAAAGGCCGACGGCTGCGTACACCCGCGCTCGGGTTATCCATATCGGCCACGTACTGACGAATCCACTCGTTCAGTTCGGCTTCCAGGTCATTGCGCTCTTTCCAGGTGCCGATGTTCTCGCGCTGGATCACCTTGATGTAGTGCGCCAGACGGCTCACCACATAGATGTAAGGCAGTTGCGTGCCCAGCTTGTAGTTGGTCTCGGCCACCTTGCCTTCTTTGTTGTTGCCAAAGAACTTGGGCTTTTGCGAGGAATTGGCCGAAAAGAAGGCCGCATTGTCCGTGTTCTTGCGCATGGTCAGGGCGATAAAGCCTTGTTCGGCCAACTCGAATTCGCGTCGTTCGGAGATCAGCACTTCGGTCGGGATCTTGGTCTGGGTCTCGCCCATGGCCTCGTAGTTGTAAATAGGCAGATCCTCGACCGCCCCGCCGCCTTGCGGACCGATGATGTTGGCGCACCAGCGATAACGTGCAAAGCTGTCGGCCAGTCGGTCTGCAAACGCAAAGGCCGCATTGCCCCACAGAAAGTTCTGATTGCCGCCCGACACATCTTCGTTGTAATTGAAGGTCTTGGCCGGTACCGTGTCCTCGCCATAAGGCACGCGCAGCAGAAAATGCGGCAAGGTCAGGCCCACGAAGCGGGCGTCATCGGACTGACGAAATGAATTCCACTTGGTAAATTGCGGGCCTTCAAAAACCGCACTCAGATCTTTCAGATTGGGCAGTGCCGAGTAATTATCCACGCCAAAAAACTGCGGTCCGGCCGATGCAATGAAGGGCGCGTGCGCCATGGCCGACACGCTGGCCAAGGACTGCAGCAGCTTGATGTCCTGGGTGCCGGGACCAAATTCGTAATTGCCGATGATCGAACCAAACGGCTGACCACCGAACTGTCCGAATTCCGCCGTGTAGACAGCGGTATACAAGCCCGAGCGGGTGATATCGGTGGCATCCTCAAAGTCTTCCAGCAGTGCCTGCTTGGACACATTCAGAATGGCCAGCTTGTTGTTCTCACGAAAATCCGTGCGATCGACCAGAAATTTCAGCCCTGTCCAGGCCGACTCCAGACGTTGAAAATCGGCATGGTGCAAAATCTGGTCCACCTGACGGCACAGTTTGCGATCCAGATTGGCGATCATTTCATCGATCAGGCCCTGGCTGATCTTCTCGCTTTGGCGACCTGGCTCAAGCAGCTCGGCTACAAAGGCTTCCAGCCCCTGGCGGGTAATGGCATAGGCCTCATCATCAGGACGCAGGCGAGTCGATTCAATCAGCTCATCGAGCAGCGAACCGCCTTCCTGGGCGCCTTGCGCAGTCTGAGCCTGCTGTTCCGGTGTGTTTGCAGTCATGTTTATTCCCCTTGCTTGTCCTGTACGCCCAACTCAGCCAGCAGACGCTGACGCGTGCCTTCGTCCTGTACCAGTCCCTGCAGACGCTTGCGAAAATCAGGCAGATTGCCCAGTGGCCCTTTCAATGCCTTGAGTGCGTCGCGCAAGGCAATCAACTGGCGCAGTTCGGGCACCTGATCGACCAGCGCATCGGGCTGAAAGTCGCGCATGGACTCAAACCGCAGGTCCACAGTCAGTTGATCGTCCGGCCCGGCCTGCTCATTGAGCTTGTCCTGCACCAGCAAGGTCAGCGACAGATTCTGGGCCTTGAGCACGTCGTTGAACGTATCCTTGTCCACGCTGACCGGCGTACGCGCATCCAGGGGCGTACTGTCTTCGCGCAAGGTAAAGTCGCCCAGCACTAACTGGCGAAACGGCAGCTCCACCTGCTCCTGGGCATCACCCGTGGCGGGTTTGTACACAATATTGACGCGCTCTTTGGGGGCGACGGAACCATCAGCAGCCATGTCGGTTTCTCCTGTTTAGAAAATCGGGGTCTGTTCTTTCATCGGGCGCGCATCAGTTGCTCGCCACCCGTCTTTAACCGCGCCAACGCTCCATCCAGCAAGCGTCGCGCAGCTTCGGCCTCGGCTCCAGCCGCCATGACCAGAGAGGTCAGGCCAAACACATCCAATCCTTCACCGTCCCGCGCCGTCTCTGTAGGCGGTTCGGCATGGCCAGCGGCCGGTGCAGGCTCAGTCACCCGCGTCCCGGACGCGGTCAGCCACGCACGCGTCTGCTCATCGGCAAAGGGACGCCCATCGCTAAAAGCCAAGCGCTCCAGCCCCGGTAAACGCTGCAAGATCGCTTGCGTTTCGATCAGAATGGTTTGCGCACCGGGCTGTCCCTGAGGCAAAGCCTGCGCCGCCTGATAGGACAGGCGGTTCAAATCCAGCCAGAAACGCATGCGTCCCAGGCGCGACTCTGCAAAGCGCAATATCGCCGCCGGGTCCTGAGCTTCGCTCAGGCGCTCCAGCACTGCCAAGTCCGCGACAGGCGGCGGAGCAACACGCGTCACCCCTTCCTGGGCATGCGGCAAGGTATCCAGAAACAGCCAGGCGCTTTGCCGGTTCAACCGCAGCAGCCAGGCCGTAGCCAATAGTGCATCGTCCAGAGTCAGCAAAGACTCCTGGATCGTCGCGACGCTTTGCTCTACATAGCGCTCGGCCGCGACCACGTCGCTTAGCGTTGCAGCAGCGATGGCAAGGGCCTTGTCGCTCACGGAATCAGGCGCCACCTCAGAGTGCACAGGCTGAGCGACTTCTGTGGCTACACGTACCGGGGCGGCCGTCTGGGTCGCTACCGCAGGCTCGTCCTGAGCCGGTTCAGAACGCGGGAAATCAGGAACAGGCGTTTCAGACGAAGTCTGTGCATCAGGGGCCTCGCTCTGGGCGGTCGGCAACAACTCTCCCAGACGCTTGCCTAAACGCCACCACGCCGGCGGTTCATCGTCTTTAGCCTGCCAGAACGCATCCAGCTCATCACACAGGGCAAGAACCTCGTCGCGTTGCTGCGAATCCAGTCCCTCTGTGTCCCAATCGGGCTCGGACAATACTGCGTCACATTCGTCCAGCAGCCATTGCACCTGATTGCGCCGGCCACGAATGCGTGCCGCAGGCGGACTCATGACGTCCCAGTACACCGTATGCAGATCGCGGATCACCTGCAGTCCAGCTGCCAGACCACGCGTACCGTACTCATGCAACCAGGCTGCGCACAACCACACCCCGGCACTCAAATCCTTGCCCTCTTTATCCAGTACCTGAGTTGCCAGAGAGGCGACCAGTGACCAGTCCACCGGCGTGGCGGCATGCATGTCCACACGCTTTCCGACTTCAGCCTGAAGCGACGCAAATGTCTCACCGTCACGCGGCATGTGCCCATGAGTGAGTGTTTCATTGATGGCCCGTACGCCTAGCTGCTTGTCCAACATCTCTACGTGCTCCCTGAGTCGGATCACCGGAAAAACGGCGATCTGCTACTGATGAACCTAGTGTAGAAATGTCACGTTTAATGACCGTCCAAATCTTATTGTTGCTGTTTCACCGTTTGAGACGATTCAATAAACACTTGGTAAACGCTCAGCCGTTTACACCCGCAGCTTGGCTGCAGCTCCCGCAAAGCGGATGTGCTAGACAACAGTGCCACTTGACATCATCAAGGAGTCTGGGGGCGGGAAGGTTGGATAAGACGGGAACCGGTTATTTCTGGGGCTGTTTTCTCAAGGCGCTAAGGGTAGAGCCGCATTGGATCGCATGGAGGCATCGGGGTTGCGAATGCCAAGTGCAGGGTTCAGTACCGGACTTCCTACCGGCATATGATCTCTGAATTTGAAAGTCTGAAAATTAGCCAATGAAATCGCCCGTATACCATTAATAAAATGGAAAGGGATGATAATTTCCTCTTCACTGGCGGTATGCGGCCCTCGATAGATGAAACCTTGCAGTCCCAGACTCTGAATCAGCGGTTTGTCATCTGGAATTTTTATACCAATTTCACTTAATGCTTCCCTGACCAATTTTGATTTCTCTGATTGCGGAATTTCAGGGTCTGCGATTTCATTACCGGCAATATCAACAAAATGGGTTTTTTCCCCCTTACCTGCGAAATTGTTAACGGTTGAGGTCTCTATATAAATCAGATTGATATAGGCTTCGCCGGTACCATCCGGCGGTAAAGCGTCCGGTAAATACCCTTCTGCCGTGAGTCTATCCTCCGCCACATACAAACCCGACCAATCGTCTTTTTTGCCTTCCGGATAAGACTTGATCGTGCTGCGATAGCGCTTGTCATTGGCGCTGACACCAGCGGACTTGTAGCCCAGAAACACGCCGGTCGGGCCGGGCTCAATGGCGATCTCCCTTGTTTTCGCTTTGACACTCATCGGACTCTCTCCCTGTCTAAGACATGTACTGCAGCGTCAATCCATTCCGTCTTTGACTTTATGGTGATTAAGAATAGAAAGCAGCAACAGGAAAGATAGATCGAGCAAGAGTCAAACGTCAATCAAACCAGAATACTCAGTTTCATTGATTCCTTATTATCAGGCCCTTTAGAAATAACGCCGGGTTCATCATCAGGCAGCGTCACGCCGGATTTTTTTGCGCACACACGAGAACATATTTTTTAAACGAAGAATAGATAAAAACCATATTCAATGAAATGGTTCAGCGTCAAAAAGCCATAACACCTCGGCTGCGCCTTATTCTGCCTACAGACAGGCTCGAGCGCTTGTTCTTGAATTCGAAAAAACTCCTTGCTGTCTGAGCGGTCTTTATCGTTCTTGTTCGCACCGCGCTCCCTGGCAAACTGCCTCAACAAGACAGGTTTACAGAGTCAGCTTGAAACCCTTGTGGCTGGCCGTAAAGCCCAGCTGTTCATAAAACCGATGTGCATCCGTTCGGGCCATATCGGAAGTCAGCTGCACAATACGACATTGGCGCTGACGGCACTGCT
The DNA here is from genome assembly GCF_049932565.1 of Alcaligenes sp. HNGD-HTN06. Taxonomy (NCBI): domain Bacteria; kingdom Pseudomonadati; phylum Pseudomonadota; class Betaproteobacteria; order Burkholderiales; family Alcaligenaceae; genus Alcaligenes; species Alcaligenes sp. HNGD-HTN06. The sequence continues at coordinate 1,950,850 of NZ_CP187782.1, forward strand.
CGACGGCCCACTGGATCATCAAACGGCCCAGGCCGGAACCACGGGCCGAGCTGGCAATACGAACAGACTCGATCTCGCCCCGCCATGCGCCTTGGTGAGAGAGTCCCGGCATATAGCTGATCTGCAACGTACCCACCACACGACCATCCAGTTCCACCACGACCAGATACTGATTGGGATCTGCCTCTATGGCGGCAAAGGCATCCAGGTAGGACCGGGCTAGGGGCAAGCGTGTATCTTCGCGTTTTTGGCCCAGAATGTCGTCGGCCAACATGGTGACGATCGCCTCAAGATCGGTTGCAAGCGCCCGACGAAAAACAGGTGTGGATGTCAATTCAAACTCCTTGGTCAAAAAACCGGCTTAATGGATTTGAAATTATGCCCCTTGGAAGCGAACAAACCATGACTAGCCCTTCAGTCTGATTGCGTACTGGGCCTCGTTAATGAGGTCGCCACCACTTTTTGCGCCTGCAACCAAGCCAGCCAGGCAGCCTGCAGACGCCAGGCGCTGGCCGCGCCCGGGGCGTAACCCATCACCTCTTCAATTTCAGGCAGAGAAAAGCCGCGTTCAATCAGGCCAGCACCAAAGGTGTTGCGCAAGCGTTGTGGCGTCATCAACAAATCCATCTGCTTGATGCCCCATTTACTGACGATACGCGCCAGGGTGGCCGGATTCATCTGCGCCTGGGGACGAGCCGCGCTGATCTGACGGCTGCCCGGAAAGACGCGACTCTCTTTCACCCAGGCTCCAGCGTCTTGAAGGCCACTGAAGATCAACCAGCTACGCAACATCTCATCACACCATACGGGCACCCTGACATCGCGCTTTGCCACGCCCGAGAGACTGATGAGCAGGGAGCCATCGCGCCAGAGGGCCATGCCCTCGTCCTCATCGGCCTGCCCGTCAGAAAGGGGGTCAACCCCCACTTGGGTGGCTCTGATGGCCGAGGGATGCAGCTGTTCCAACTCCACCGGACGCAGACCCGTCGCCAGCATCACCGCCACAATCGTCATGTCCCGATATTCGCGCCACCGGGTGGCGACCGTCATATCAGTGGCCAGCTCCAGAACGCGGCGCCGATGACGCAATGACTTGATCGTCGCCCGACATTGTTCGACCGACAGAAATTGAGTGGCCTGATTGTCGGGCGCTTGCCGCCAGCTTTCCTTGAAGGGATCGTTGATGGCTGGCGCCAGAGCGGGGTTTTCGGAGCGACCATCCTGACGACACAGTTCCTCGTAGGCGCGGGCGATGACTTGTTGATAGCGTTCGCGCTGAGGTCGGCGCACATCGTCCAGATTGCTCAAAAAGTCACGAATATCCGTGGGCTGAATCTGCGTGTACTGTTTTTGATGCTCATGAAGGGCCTGCAAAAAGCGCCGCCATAAGGTTCGATACACTCGTTGCGTACTGGCTGCCATGGGGGGACGCTGATGCTGCAGCCAAGTATCAAACAAGGCTTCCGCCGAAATGTCGGCGGCTTTTACGCCCAATAGTGGCAGGTCAAACTGCCCTTCTTCGCGTGTAGACCTTTTTTTCATGGCGTGCCTGTTTTTTCCGTTAATTGCATTTTATGATAAGCCCCCAGGGAGCTGCGTGCAATATGGCCGGCTCAGGCCAGCGAATTTGCTTTCTTCCATTGGCGCAGCCGATTTCGCGCATTGGCATACGGCGAGGCCGTATTGAACTGAATCATGCGCCCCTGTGAGTAGGTCTTGTACCAAGGGGCACCGTACAAGGCCTGGTCGGTACAGTGTCCGACCAGCTCCACAATCCGGCCATAGACATCCTGGAGACGGGTAAGCAGTTCCGAATAAGAAAGATCGGCATAATCCGCGTAGAACTTCTGTGCCAAGGCCCCCAGCTCGTTCCATTTGAAACCACGTTCGGGAAAATCGACCGCTTCCCCCCGGGCTTTGGCGTGACTCCACTTCAATACCAGTTCGTTCCAACCGATTAAATAAGCCACCAGATCCGACACGCTCATCTGTGTTCCTTTGACATGCCCTTGCAGGCTGCGCTCGCGGCATCGCTCCTCAGGAACCGTCAGCAACTCTGCCCTGAGTTGTTGATAGCTACTAGAGATAGCCTGCAGTAACTCCTGTTTGTTTTGCGGTACTGCCATCGGTGCCCTCCCCAGGTCTTGGTTGTTCAAGTCCGGCGCGCCGCCCCCCACGCAAGACAGACGGCAGCCAGACCGCCTGACTTAACGAAAGAGATTTTGGTGTACCCAACCCTTATTGGTCAGAATCAACCGTGCCTGCCCTTGAACTTCTGGTGCTGTCAGTGCACGCAGGTCCTCGTAGGCATCCAGAACGGCTCCATCCGTAATCCACAGCGCGGCATCAGCCAGATGATAAACATAGTTAACTTGGCTGACGGTAAATCCGCCTGCACTGGCCGGCTCTGTGAAGTAGTTGATGCGTTTGAGAACCAGACGGCCCGTACAAAAGGCATCACGCTCACCCTGGGACGGCTCGGAGCCTGCACGTCGCAAATAGGTATCGGCCTGAGGCGTCAATTCGTAGCGCGGTGCCTGCTCTGTCCCCACCTGACGCACGAGCCCCACCGAGGCCAAGGCCGCCAGACGAGCCCGATCCTCCACGATCAGGGGCGAGTCATGCTCAGCCTGGTAAGGATAACTTCGTCCCGGCACACCGACACATAAACCATCCCGGCTATCCAGATAAGACTGGATAGCTGTGCTGAAATTTTCCTCATTGGCCTGCCTGGAGTCCTGACACCCTGCCAACAAGGCGGCTGCCCCAACGACCAACGCTGTCTTCCACATAGATACTTCCTTGCTCGCGAGCTGAAAAATCGAGTGTATCCCGCGCTCGCACCACCCTAACAGCCTTGTCACACGCTGACAAGAAAAGACGCCGATAGCAAGGTCGCAGCGCGACTACCCTCAAATTTGCATTACTGCATTGCAAAATCTGGTCTTTTAGGAAGCTTACAAACAGGTTAAAGTTTCCAGGCTTCGTAAATGAAAGGCATTATCAATGAGCAACACTTCTGTCCCAGAGGATCAGCCCCGTTACACCCGTATCGCCCGCATCTTGCACTGGATCATGGCATTGGCGCTGACTGCCTTGGTCATCGTGGGCTACACCATGAAAACCTTGCCGCTGTCCCCCCTGAAACTGCAAGTCTATTCCTGGCACAAGTGGGCTGGCATCACCCTGCTGCTACTGCTGGTGCTGCGCCTGATCTGGCGTTTGTTGCACCGCCCCCCTGCCTTGCCCGCCAGCATGTCTTTCTGGAGCCGGGCGCTGGCGCATAGCGGCCATGCCCTCCTGTATCTGTTGATGCTGGCCATCCCTCTGACCGGCTGGCTGATGAGCTCGGCCAAAGGATTCCAGACGGTCTGGTTTGGCGTGATCCCCCTGCCCGATCTGGTCTCCAAAGACAAACCTTTGGGAGAGTTGCTGGTCCAAGTACACATCTTTTTGAATTACGCCCTGATTGCCATGGTCAGCCTGCACGTTCTGGCGGCCCTCAAGCATCAGTTCATTGACCGTGACGGCTTGCTCGGCCGCATCACCTTTACTTTAGGCAAAGCCAAATCATGAAAAAATCTGTCTTCGTGTCCCTTCTGGCCGGCTCCTTGGGTCTCAGTCTCAGTCTGGCGGCCAATGCCAAGAACTACCAGACGCTGGATGTCCAAAATAGCGAAATCGGCTTTCAGTATTCGCAAATGGGCGTGAAGCTGGATGGCCAATTTCGCAAGTTTGAAGGCGAGCTGAACTTCAACCCCGACGCCCTGGATCAGTCCAAGGTGGTGTTGAAAGTGGCACTGGATAGCGTGGATACCGGTTCGGAAGAAGCCGATGACGAATTGCAGGACGTACGCTGGTTCGACATTGACGCGCATCCCCAGGCCGTTTTCAGCTCCAAGCGTTTCCGTGCCGTCAGCGCCCAGCAATATGAAGTGCAAGGCACGCTGCAGATCAAAGGCCGTGAACAGCCCGTTACTGTCATGGCAACCATGGCACCCGAAGGCGATAAAGCTACGTTCAGCGGCGCTTTTGACATTAAGCGTGGCGACTTCTCGATCGGTGAAGGCTCCTGGTCCAGTTACGACATCGTGGCCAACGAGATCACCGTCAATTTCAAGATTGATGCCCGGTAAACCGACGCATCAGCCCTCATTCCTCTTTTCTACCCGCATCAGCAAGGATTACACCCTCATGATCAAACCAGTGATTGCTCTGTCCGCCAGCTTCCTCCTTGTCTTTGCCGCTCAAGCCGCGCCGGTGAGCTATCAGGTTGAGCCCAGCCACACCTTTGTACACTTCAGCTACAAGCACCTGGGCCTGAGCACTCAAAACCAGCGTTTCGACAAAGCACAAGGCACGGTTACCCTGGATCAGCAAGCCAAAACCGGCAGCATCGACATGAAAGTCGACACCCGTTCGGTCAGCACCGGCTTTCCCCTGTTCGATGAACACATTCAAGGCAAGGATTACTTTGATACGGCCCAGTTTCCTGAAGCCACGTTCGTATCCAAGGAAATTCAATTCGACGGCGACAAGCCTGTGTCCGCCAAAGGCGATCTGACCATCAAGGGCATTACCAAGCCCGTTACCATGAACATTGAGTCGTTCCTGACCATGCCCAAGCACCCGATGTTGAATAAACCCGCCCTGGGTGCGGATGGCAAGATCGAGATCAAGCGCAGCGACTTTGGCATGGCTGCCAATGTGCCCCATGTCGGTGATGAGGTCACCATCCGTATCGCCCTGGAGGCCATCGCGCCCTGATCCAGACCTGCCCGCCGTTGCAGGAAATCCAGTTACAGGATTTCCTGCACCACTTCCAGGGGACGCGCCAGACGCGTCCCTTTTTCCGTCACCACAATGGGACGATTCAGCAAAATGGGGTTGGCTTCCAGGGCAGCGAGCAACTCCTCGTCGCTTAAATCCGGATTGTCCAGATTCAACTCGCTGTAAATCGCTTCTTTGCTACGCATGGCCTCACGCACCGTCAGACCCGTGGCCGCAATCAGCGCTTTGAGTTCGCTGCGCGACAAGGGGGTTTTCAGGTATTCAATGATCTCGGGCTCCCGTCCTTTTTCTCGCATCAGGACCAGGGCATTGCGCGAAGTGCTGCAGCGCGGATTATGATAGATTTTGCTCATAACAGTCTTTGACTTCCTATAAACCGTATTCAGGCAAACAATAGTAGCCCAGCGCTGCCGGCCCCGTCATCCGGCCTGCTTGCGGCAAACAGGCCCGCATCTTCATTCAGCCAGGAGAACCCATGATCGACCTGTATTACTGGACCACTCCCAACGGACATAAAATCACGATGTTTCTGGAAGAGTCCGGTCTGCCTTACACCCTGTACCCCGTCAATATTGCTCAGGGCGACCAGTTCAAACCCGAGTTCCTGCGTATCGCCCCCAATAATCGCATTCCCGCCATTGTCGACCACGCTCCGCAAGACGGCGGCGCGCCCATCTCCTTGTTTGAGTCAGGCGCCATCTTGCAGTATCTGGCCGAAAAAACCGGACAATTCCTGTCCGCAGACTTGCGCATCCGCACCGAAACCTTGCAGTGGCTCTACTGGCAAATGGCAGGGCTGGGCCCCATGGCCGGTCAGAACCATCATTTCAATGTGTATGCCCCGGTAAAAATCGAGTATGCGATAGATCGTTATGTGCGTGAGACAGGTCGCCTCTATGGCGTGCTCAACAAGCATCTGGCGCAGCGCGACTTTATCGCCGGAGACTATTCCATTGCGGACATGGCCAGTTACCCCTGGATTGTCTCGCATGAGCGCCAAGGCCAGAACCTGGACGACTTTCCCCATTTGAAGCGTTGGTTCCAGCGTATTGCCGAACGACCAGCTACGGGTCGTGCCTACGCACTGGTCGAGACAATCAACCCAGGCTCTCCCGTCCATGATGAGAAAGCCCGTCAAATCCTTTTTGGCCAAGACTCCAAAACCATTCGATAGGACTACGACTCCATGACCTTACAGCGCCCTTATCAGCTGCTGCTTATTGGCCTGACAACCCTGGCTCTGTCGGCGTGCTCCAGCACGCCAAGCTCCAATATTTCCCTGATCCCCACGCAAACCCAGGATCAGACGGAAAAAGACGGTGTCTTTACCCAATCCCTGAACTACAAGCACATCAAGCCTGGCTGTACCGGCGAATGCCCGCGCCTGGAAGTCAAATCCCTGATTTTCCCCGGTAATCCTGAGCTAACCGGGCTGGTCGATGAAAGCCTGGCACACATGACCGTCATCACCGACCGCCATCCCGGTTATCGTGGTTTGAAAGAGTTCGAGAACTACTACTGGGCCACGGCCAATCATCGCGATGAAATTCATCTGTCAGCCCGTACGCGCTACCGCAACCGCGATCTGACCGTTGTAGAGCTAAGTTCAGGCATTTACATGACCGGTGCCGCTCACGGTATTACGGCCACGCAGTTCATCAACTGGGACAATCGCCTGAAAATGGCCCTGCCCCTGGATCGTATTATCGCCCCAGGCAAGATCAAACCTTTCCAGGAACTGGTACGTCAAGCCCATCAGAACTGGCTCTCCGGCCTGAGCGAAGCGCGCGAGGATCGCGCCGGCTGGGACAGAATGTGGCCTTTCCAGCCCGCTCAGAATATTGCGCTGACGGACCAGGGGCTACTGGTGAAGTACAACCCCTATGAGATCGCCCCCTATTCCTTCGGTCAGCCTGAGTTCTTGCTGCCTTACTCCCAATTGAAAGGCATATTGCGCCCCGACTATCTGCCCGCCAACTAGCCAAACCGCTTGACTGAGCAGACAGGCGGCCTTCCTCTGGTCGCCTGTCCTAGCCCACACGCTGTTGCACGCTACCCCAAGCCCGGCATCGCTGCCCTGCCGATCCGAAACCCAGCCTGCTGCCAGCGCCCTGTTCCCTCTTTACCTGGTCCCGCCATCATGTCTGATAATTTGTTCCGCTTTCACGACCTGTTTGCCCAATTGGGTTTGCCGAACTCACCTGAGGCGATTGCCCGCTTTCTGAACGAACACCGCCCCTTGCCCAACGACGTCCTGCTGGCGGATGCCCCTTTTTGGGATGCCTCCCAGGCGGATTTCATTCGGGAAAAACGCCTGCAGGATGCGCCCGAATGGATTCAGGTCATTGATCAACTCAGCGAAGCGCTGCGTGAGACCAGGGACGTCGTAAGTTCAGATAGGCCTTGTCGTGTGCTGGCCCTCTCTGGGAGCCTGCGCCAGGGCTCTTTCAATACCGCCTTGGCTCATGCAGCCCAAGCCCAGGCCCCTCAGGGCATGACGGTTGAAGTGGCAACCTTGCACGGCATCCCCCTGTATGACGGTGATCTCGAAAGCAGCAACGGCATTCCAGAGGCGGTACTGAGCTTGAAAGCAAAAATTCTGAATGCAGACGCGCTCCTTCTGGTCACCCCCGAATACAACAATGGCATACCCGGCGTGTTCAAGAACGGCATTGACTGGCTGTCACGCACTGATAGGAACGCCATTTTCTCAGAACGTTTAACGGGGTTGATCGGTGCCTCCATGGGGGGATTTGGCACGATTTCATCCCAGGCGGCCTGGCTGCCCACACTGAAAATGTTGGGCGTGTCCCTCTACAGCGGGGGCTCTTTGATGGTGTCTCGCGCACAGAACTCCTTTGACGCAGCGGGCACGTTACACGATGAGCACACCCTGAACCTGCTGAGCACGTATCTGCAGGGTTTCCACCGTTTTGTCCAGGCCTCCCAGCCAAGCAGAGCACATCAAACAAGCGCGTAACCGACACGGCCAGAAGTGCCGGGTGGCCTGATCGCTTTTACAAAGCAAATCGACACGCACAGGTACAACAGAAAACGGTGGGATCAGCACCAGCAAGCCTTACAAGTTCGCCGTCTCAGCAAAAAGGAGCCTTGAAGGCTCCTTTTTTATTGCCCAAGGCTTAAGGCTGAACGGGCTTGTCGAAACGATCCAGATCAAAGTAACGACTGGTACCACTGGAAGCGGCGGGAGCAGAACTTGTACTGTCCGCCGCAGGCGAAGCGGCAGGCTCGACCGTGACAGTCTGGACCCGATTAAGATCGGGCTGCTCCACGCGTTCGGGCACACCATAGGTCTGTACACTCTCTCCCGAAGATGATCCTGCGGGAGGAGGAGTCGAGCCGGCCTTGCGGGCAAGCGTCTGTTCGAGATAGGCGGCCAATTGATCGTGGTTGGCTGAACGCGCCCAGTCTGCAGCGCTCAAACCCTGGGCATTTTGCATGCCTGGGTCTGCACCGGCCGCCAATAACAGATCCACCACCGCACGTTTGCCCGATAAGGCCGCCATCATCAAGGGACTGGTACCGTCGGGTGCGGGCGCATTCACAATCGCTTTTTGCGACAGCAGGTAGCGTACCGTGTCTTCATGACCTTTAGAGGCTGCGTAGTGCAAGGGCGACCAACCCACTCGGTTCACTTGCCCTCCTCGTGCCTGCAAATCACGTAAACGGTCGGTTTCCCCCATCAGGGCCAGATACATCATGGGGGTTTCACGGGCCTCGTTCTCGATGTTCACATTGGTTTGGCGATTGGCCAGCAAGGTATCCACCACTTTCCAGGACTTGTTGCGGATCGCCAGCATCAAAGAGGGATTGCCCTTGGAGTCCACCGCATTAGGGTTCGCCCCTTTGATGAATTCCTGCTCAATGATGTTGGGGCGATCATTTTCCAGCGCCAAATACCAGTTCCGGCTTTCCAACTCAGGCTCCTGCGCCTGCACAGAGGTGGACATCAGCAGGGCCAGAGGCAGCATCATGGAAAGAACAGGCCTTCTTATTACTTTTTTATTAAAAATCATTAACTTAAGTCCTTTTCTTAAGGTGCTTGATGAGGTATTGAAGCGGAAAAAAAAGCTCTTTCGAATCTCAAGCCGTTCCCTCTTGGCAGTAGGTATTTTCTCAGAAAAAGGATCATATAAATCCGCTAAGCAATTGATAATAAACATCAATATAGTCTTAAAAATCTGGAAATGCCTCAGACACTAGACGCCCGTCAAAGCCGTGCGTGACTAGCATGACCGCGCTGCCTTGTTTGTCAATATCGCCGCCTATTGCTCCGTCCGGAGCGAGGGCTTATCCGCGTTCACCCCATCCTGAAAACACAGGCACTACTTATTTAAAATCAATCACTTAGCCTGACTATTTGACACATTACCTAAGAATCAACAGGCATCCCACGTTCTGCTGGCTATGCTCTACTCAATCCCGCAGAGTAGTAAACGAAACTCTAATTCAGATTAACTTAGAGCCGTACCTTATTGAATAATCTGAAAAAATTCTCTGTGCTGGCTTCTTCCACCTCCTTGACGGAAATACCCCGCAATTCTGCAATCTTCTCGGCCACATGAATGACCAGAGCAGGATTATTGGTTTTACCTCGATACGGAACTGGAGCCAGAAAGGGCGAATCGGTTTCAATCAGCAAGCGGTCCAGCGGCACCCGTTGCGCCACGTCTTGGAGCTGGGTGGCATTTTTGAAGGTGACGATGCCCGAGAAGGAAATGTAGAAATTCAGGTCCAGGGCCGCCTGCGCCACTTCCCAGGTTTCCGTAAAGCAATGCATGACGCCCCCCGCAAGCTGAGCCTGCTCCTGGCGCATGATCGCAATCGTGTCCTCACTGGCTGAACGCGTATGAATAATCAAGGGCAGGCCCGATTCACGACTGGCCCGTATATGGGTACGGAAGCGCTCGCGCTGCCACTCCAACGGCTCTTGCAAACGATAGTAATCCAGGCCCGTCTCTCCGATAGCCACGACTTTCGGGTCCTGAGCCAGCGTCACCAGCTCCTGCACGGTGGGCTCGGTCACCTTTTCGTAGTCCGGATGTACACCGACCGAGGCAAACAAATGGGTATGCGGACGGACCAACTCCATCAAACCGGGCCAGTCGTCCATATCGACGCTGACCACTAGCGCACAGCCCACCTGGTTCTGACGCATCTTATCCAGAATGGCGTCCAGATTTTCAGCAAGTTCGGGAAAGTTAAGATGGCAATGCGAATCAACAAACATGATGAGAGGTACTTTTCTTAAACACGACGACATGCCTGGTGCAAACGGTCCAAGGCATGATGAACCAACAATTTAGCATTGAGCGGATGATTGCCCAGCGCCTTTTGCTGGGCCAGCCATTTGAGCGCTTCGGTAAGGGCCGCCGAATTGGCCTGAGCCGCCAGCGCATCAATCTGTTTTTGCAACGAGGGATAGTAACGCGCCGACTGGGCAAAACCACTTAACTGAATATCAACGAACAAACGTTGCCAATGATCGACCCATTCCTGAACCGGAAGTTTTTCCAGCGTATCGGCCAGCGACAAGTCCGCTTCACGGCCAGCTTTCAAGACACCCTCGATCCAGGCACTGAGCCAGTCCGGACACGGCGCCTGCATCGCCTCACTGGCGCTGAACGCCTTTAAGGGAGCTCCCCCCCAGGCTGCCAACCAATCAGATGCGTGCTCTAGCCCCTGCTGCTGCAGCCATTGCACCGATTGCTGAGCATCCGGTACCGGCAAAGGCAAGCGGCGACAGCGTGAGACAAGCGTTGGCAGCAGTCGATCGGGGGCATCGGCCACCAGCAAAAAAACAGTACGATCGGCCGGTTCCTCCAACACCTTCAGCAAGGCATTGGCAGACACCAGATTCAAGGCCTGAGCCGGATACACGACCGCGACGCGCCAGCCTCCCCGATGCGTGGCCGTATTGAACCAGTGCTGCAACTGTCGCAACTGCTCCACCCGGATTTCCCGAGACGGATTTTTACGGGCTGCCGCGTCCTTGGCCAGATCGCCCTCCTGCATGTCGGGTCCCTGCTCCTCCAAGGCAATCGCATCAGGACGCAACAGACGCAAATCCGGGTGATTGCCCCCACGCACCCACTGACAGGCCTGACAGTGGCCGCAAGCCAGTCCCTGAACAGGCTGCTCGCACAATAAACTGGCTCCAGCCGCCCGGGCGAACTGCGTCTTGCCGATACCGGGCAGACCATGGATCAGCCAGGCATGGGCAAAACGCTCTCGATTACCCAGCCAGGCCTGAGCCGTCTCGATTTGCCAGGGTAGAAAAGTCAAACTATCAGACACCGTATTGCCTCAAGGTTGCACATCAACAGGCCTGATTCACGCCAGAAAGACAAGATGGTCTCCCTTGCCTGAACGGCTCAGCGCACATTGTAATATGAACCGGTAAAATGCCTGCTCCACTACCAAGGATGATGAAGTGAGCTTATTGATCGGGCTGGCCGCCAAAGCGCGTTCAGGCAAAGATACCGTGGCCAATCTTTTGCTGGCCCACACCCCTTTACTGGCTGCCTATGCCTTGGCCGACCCTGTCAAAATGGGCTGCGAGGTGCTGTTTGGCCTGAGTCCCGCCCAGGCCTGGACTGACGACAGCCTGAAAGAAGTCCCTATCGCGCTATGGCAGCGCTCCCCGCGGCAGTGCTTTCAGTTGCTGGGAACAGACTGGATGCGCGAACGCGATCCCGATCACTGGTTGCGCCGCGCCCAACATCTGCTGAAGTTCGGGCCAGGCGCCGCCCTGGTTCGCAAACCGCAGGACTATTCGGTCTGGGCCCTGGCTTTGCCCGCTCTTTACGGCTTGTCGGCCGAACAGTTGGACGGCGAGCAAGCCGACCGTGTGGACAGCTTTTGGGGACTCAGTCCACGTCAGGCCGTTGAACACCTGCGCAGCCGGGTCCTGTCGCAGTATCCCGACTTCGAGCAACGCCGTCAGGCCTTGCCCCTGCGTGCACCGAGCCACCAGCTACCGGATATGAGCCAGGCACGCTGCCTGCTGATTAAAGATATTCGCTACGAAAACGAAGCCGACTTCATCCGTCAAAATGGCGGGGAGATATGGCATATTGAACGCCCTGGCAACCCGGTCATCAGCCAGCACTCCTCGGAATGGGGGATCGCGCGTGCCCCGCAAGACTACCTGATCCGAAACGATGCCGGCTTGCCAGAGCTGGCAAACAAGGTCCATGACCTCTGGCGCGGATTTACCCAGCGCCACGGCTTGCTGGCGTAAGAGGCCGCCAGCTCGGCCCCGGTCGGACAGGATCTACCATGGCCGGCCTTCCTTCATCGAGCGCCGGCCTGTCTTGCACTCTGGCGCTAACGCTTGAGAATGTACTTGGCCACGGCCCGGTTATGCGCCGCCAGATTGGCCGAGAACTCGCTGGTACCGTCACCCCGCGACACAAAATAGTAAAAATCGTGCTTTTCCGGATGCAAAGTCGCCAATAAGGAGGCCTTGCCCGGACTGGCGATCGGAGTGGGCGGCAGACCCGCACGAGTGTAAGTATTCCAGGGCGTATCGGTTGTCAAATCACGCTTGCGGATACGACCCTCATAGGCTGAACCCATTCCATAAATCACCGTCGGATCCGTCTGCAAAGGCATACCCACGCGCAAGCGGTTCATGAACACCCCCGCCACTCGCGCCCGATCCTGGCTGTGACCCGTCTCACGTTCCACAATGGAGGCCATGATCAGCGCCTCATAAGGCGTTTTCAACGGCAAATCAGGATCACGGTCGGCCCATAACTGCTCCAAGAGCTCCTGCTGGGCCAGAAAACCGCGTCGCAAGATATCCACGTCAGCCGTACCCGGAACAAAGACATAGGTATCGGGGTAAAACAAACCTTCGGGATGTCCGACTTCAACACCCAGGCGGCTTAACAAATCGGCATCGCTGACCTCGCCCAAGGTCTGTCGAACCTGCGGGTTGTTCGCCAGCGTGTCACGAATGCGCTGATAGGTCCACCCCTCCGGAATGGTCAGGCGGGTCTGCAGCATATTGCCGCTGGACATCCGCTCCATCACTGTCCAGGGGGTATCACCACGCACCGCCTCATAGGCGCCGGCCTGCAGCGAGGTATCCAGACCCGTCAGGCGCGCCATCCAGACGAAGGCGTCCTCCTGGATATCAATGCCAGCCTGCTGCATGCTGCGCGCAATCGCACGCGGCCCAGAACCGGCAGGGACCACATAATCAATGCGTTCAGCACTCATGTTCACGGGCAGCTTCTTGGCCCAATACCAGGCGCCACCCGCGAGAACACAGGCGGCAACCACCACAAGGCCCAACAGGGCAGAGAAGATTTTGACGTTTTTTTTCATGCGAGCGCTATTGTAAACAGAATGGGGCGGCCTGTTCTTGACGATGTGTCACAAGGCGGCATGGAAATGACGTGCGCCGATCGCCCCCTTAACACGCGAACACGCACATGCCCTGTTGTCAGCGGGGATATGAGCCTGGAACAGGCCCTACCCACGGTATCATTGATGTTTAAATTTATTCTTTCGCTCAGCCATGACCGGAATGTCTGCCCCTCTCTCGTTCACCTTGCCCGATTTGTGCGTCCTCCAGTTTCAGGGAGCGGATGCCGTCTCCTTTCTTCATGCCCAAGTCAGCAATGACCTGGAACATCTGGCTGCCGATCGTGCCTGTCTGGCCGCCTACTGCACCGCCAAAGGGCGCAGCCTGGCGACCCTGGTGCTCTGGCGCGAAGCGACCGACACCGTATTTGCTCTGGTGCGTCGTGATCTCAGCGAAGCGCTGATCAAGCGCCTGCGCATGTTCGTGCTGCGCAGCAAGGTCACCATCAGCCTGGCCGAGTTGCAGGTTTATGGTGTGGCCGATCAATCTGCCGCCCAAGCCGTCTGGAATTTGCAGCGCGAGGGTGGCGACACCCTGATTCAAGCCCCCGGCACGCTGGAGGGCATGAATCGGCACTGGCGGATTTCTTCGCAGCAAGATGCGAACGCGCAGGCTTCTGAAGGCCGTTGGGAAACAGCAGATATTTTGGCGGGCTTGCCCTGGGTCAGCGCCGCTACGCAGGACCTGTTCATTCCCCAGACCCTGAACCTGGACCTGATCGACGGGATCAACTTCAAAAAAGGCTGTTATCCCGGCCAGGAGGTCGTGGCGCGCAGCCACTATCGGGGCACCATCAAGCGTCGCATGATGGCCGCCCGCACGGACCGGCTGGATGCGCCCCCTGCGGGCCAGGAATCAGCAGACGTATTCTTAGTCCCTTCCGAGGGAGGGGCCGAGCCGATCGTTGCCGCCCGTATCATTAATCGTGCCTGGCAGGCCCAGCAGCAGCGTCTGTATGTCTTGATGGAAGTGGTACTGGCGGACCTGGAGCAAGGCCAGTTTCAACTGGAGCAAGGACAGGCACTGGAATTGCAGCCCCTGCCCTACGCTCTCCCAGAACTTAGCGCTTCTGACGGTACAAATTAAGAATGCTGGAAAAATCCAGTCCGGCATTCTGACCCTGGGCCGCATGCAAGGCGAACAGGTTACGGGCCAGTTCGCCTAACGGCGTCGCGCTATTTTGGCTCACGGCGGCATCCGCAGCCAGACCCAGGTCCTTGAGCATCAGACCGGTGGCAAAGCCCCCCTGATAGTCACGCGAGGCCGGCACATCCGGCATGACACCGGGCCATGGGTTGTACAGTTCGGTGGCCCAGTTGCGCCCCGAGCTGCGCGCCATGATGGACGACAACACGGCAGGGTCCAGACCATGGGCAACGCCCAGCGCCAAGGCTTCAGCGGTACCCGCCATCAAAATTCCCAACAGCATATTGTTGCAAATCTTGGCAACCTGACCCGCACCGGCTTTACCGGCGTGGAAAATGTTCTTGCCCATCGCATCCAGATAAGGACGCGCCTTTTCCAGCGCCTGATCCTCACCCCCAACCATAAAGGTCAAGGTACCGGCAATTGCGCCACCCGTACCACCGGAGACAGGCGCATCCAGCATCAACAAGCCCAGCTTGGCTGCCTTGGTCGCCAGATCCTGGCTGGTTTGCGCATCAATCGTGCTGCAATCGACCAGCACCGTGCCCGGGGCCACCGCCTGCAGCAAGCCGTTCTCGCCCTCGTAAACCTGACGAACATGGCGACCAGCGGGCAGCATGGTAAAGACCATCTGTGCCTCTTTGGCGATTTGCGCGGCTGACTCGCCCACCTGCGCCCCCGCCGCCTGCAATTCCTTCATGGCTTCCGCATTCAGGTCAAAGACTTTCAAACGATGACCGGCTTTGAGCAGATTCAGCGCCATGGGTTTGCCCATATGGCCCAGCCCGATAAATGCAATCGTGTTACTCATTTTGTCTCCTCGTCATTATGAAAACGGCGCCGTCAGGCGCCGCAGCGGTCTGCCTGAATTACAGGTCAGCCAAGGGATGAGTCCTGTCTGCAGGCCACGCCGGAACAAAAAAGCGTTCCACCCAGCGGGCATCGGCCTGTTCCAGCGACGCCGGATTCCAGCGTGGCTGTTTGTCCTTGTCAATCAGCAGTGCGCGTATGCCTTCCTGGAAATCGCCTTGCACGCCACACTGGAGCGAGACGATGTATTCCAGACGGAAAACATCGGCCAAGGACAGGTGGTGCACGCGCTCCAGTAACTCAAAGGACAAGCGAGCCGAACCAGGAGCCCCTTTGGCGAAGGTTTGTGCAGCACGCGACAGCCAGGGGTCGGCACTATCCTGCCACTGCTGCAGAGCCTGTGTCATGCGTTCAAATTCACGGCTGGCGCAGACATCACGCAGCATGGCGTAATTTTGCTCCAGTGGGCCGCTATCGGGGCGAGCGCCCTCTGCCAGAGTGCGCAGGACCTGATGCAGGCTGCTGTCACGAGCAGCGCGTTCATCAGACCAATCCGTGGCTTGCAGGGCCTTGAGCAAGGCGTCGAAATGCGCTCGTGGCAAGTACGCATCCGCCAAGCCCAGGAACAGGCAGTCCGAGGCGTTGATTTGCGCGCCGCTCAGGGCCAGGAAATGGCCGATCCCCGCAGGCAGATGCGACAGCATCCAGGTACCGCCCACATCCGGGAACAGACCAATGGAGATCTCGGGCATGGCAAAACGCGTGGTATCTGTCACCACACGATGGCTGGCGCCGTTGAACAGGCCCACGCCCCCACCCATCACGATACCGTCACCCCAGCACAAAATCGGCTTGGGGAAGGTATGGATCAGATAGTCCAGGCGGTACTCCACATCGAAAAATTCGCGGGCGTACTCATTATTCCAGGCCGAGCCCCCCTGGTTCTTTTGCATCGAGGCGTACAGCGAATGCAGATCGCCCCCTGCGCACAGCGCCTTTTCTCCGGCACCGCGCAAGACGATCATGGCAATACTGGCGTCCTGCGCCCATTTCTGAAACTGCTTGAACAGCAGCTGGCACATTTCCAGATTAAGTCCATTCAGGGCTTGCGGGCGGTTCAGCGTAGCAACACCGATCGCCTTCCCGTTCTGGCCGGGCAGGCGATCAAACAAAACAGAATCCGTCATCGAATATCAGCTCCAAGATCAATGATTTGTCGTGCAATGATGACACGCATGATCTCGTTGGTGCCTTCCAGTATCTGGTGCACCCGCGTATCGCGCACCAGACGCTCGACAGGATAATCCTTCAGGTAACCATAACCGCCAAACAGCTGTTGCGCATCCACGCAGGCCTGAAAACCCAGATCGGTGGCCATACGTTTGGCCATGGCGCAGTAGGTACTGGCCTGGCTGCTACCGGCGTCCAGATGAGAGGCCGCCAGCCGCACCATTTGGCGGGCAGCCACAACGCTGGTCAGGATATCGGACAATTTGAACTGCAGCGCCTGAAACTGATCCAGCGGCTTGCCGAACTGGCGGCGCTCCTGCATGTACTGACGGGCCGCATCGTAAGCGCCTTGGGCGGCGCCTACCGAGCAGCAGGCGATATTGATGCGCCCACCGTCCAGGCCCTTCATGGCCAGTTTGAAGCCCTCGCCTTCCTGGCCCAGCATGGCCGAGGCAGGAACGCGCACGCGCTCAAAGGTAATGCCGCGCGTGGACTGACTGTTCCAGCCCATTTTCAGTTCTTTGCGACCATAGGTAATACCCGCCGCATCCGCAGGAACCACAAAAGCCGAAATGCCTTTGGGACCACCGCCTCCGGTACGGGCCATCACCACCAGCACATCGGTATCGCCCGCTCCGGAAATAAAGGCCTTGCTGCCACTGATCAGATAGTCATTGCCGTCACGCTCGGCACGGGTACGCAGCGAGGCCGCATCCGAACCCGAACCAGGCTCTGTCAAGCAATATGAGCCCAGTTTCTGTCCGCTGCTGAGCAGTTCGCCCCATTGGGACTTGACCTCATCCGTGCCCCAGGTGCCAACCATCCAGGTCACCATATTGTGGATCGTCAGAAATGCCGTGGTCGAGGGATCAACCGCCGCCATTTCCTCAAACACCAGGCTGGACTCCAGACGCCCCAGCCCCAGGCCGCCGATGGACTCCGGAGCATACAAGCCGCAAAAACCCAATTCACCCGCTTTACGGAAGGCCTCGATCGGGAAAATCTGTTCCTCGTCCCAATGCGCCGCATGGGGTGCCAGCTCACCTTGCGCAAACTCGCGAGCCGCTTGCGCAAACGCGTTCTGATCGTCTGTCAGTATCATGTCCGTCTCCTTATTTTTACCCACCATAATGCGAGCTGCCCCCTTTAGTTGTCGTGCTGATGACAATCAGCCGTTTCATAGGGGGCAGTGGACGGCAGGAGGCGACAGTCTAGCCGAAAGTAGCGGCCTGACGCGCAGGCGCAGAAGAACTAGGCGCGGACGGGCTTGCGGCGGGGTCGGGCAGCAGCGCGAGCCGCCAGCTTGTGCGCATAGCGGCGGCGGCGGGAGTCCATGGGGTCAAAGACCAGTTCACGGTAGATCTCAACGCGATCCTGATCACGCAACACCTGATCGAGCTGACAGCGCTGGCCATAGACGCCGACCTTCAAGCCCTCCAGGCCCGACGCCTCATCCAGGGGCGGCAAGCCACATTCACGCAATCCTTGCGCAATACCGGCCTGTAGCAAAGCGTCACGCACACAACTGCCAGCCGGCAAGCACAAGGCGGCTTTCCAGACCTGGGCCTGGGTTGCCACCACAACGCTAACGGATAATTCAGTCACCGTACACCTCTTGTGCGCGACGGGTGAAGGAGTCGATGAAACTGTTGGCAACACGGTTGAAAATGGGACCGACCACCATCTCCAGGGCGCGACTTGAAAATTCGTACTCCATGGTGAACACGATCTTGCACCCGTCTTCCCCCAAGGGCGTAAACTGCCAGTCCCCCGTCAGGGCAGAAAACGGCCCTTTGACCAGGCGCAGCACAATGCGGTTAGGATAGTCGTGCTCGTTACGGGTGGTGAAGGTCTGGCGAATACCCGCGATGCTGATGGTGACTGAGGCTTCCATCCCCTTTTCGTCGCGCTGGCTGACACTGGCGCCACCACACCAAGGCATGAACTCAGGGTATTTTTCCACCTCTGCAACCAGGTCAAACATCTGTTCGCAGCTATAAGGAAGAAGGACGGAGCGTTTTACTGTATGCATCAGGTCTGGTTAATAGATAGAATGTTCTGATTTTACAATCTATGGTTGGCAATTAATTCATGAGTATTGTTGATAATCGCAAGGCTACCCACGAATACTTTATCGAAGAGCGCTTTGAGGCCGGTCTGGTCCTGGAAGGCTGGGAGGTCAAGGCGATCCGGGCTGGGCATGTCCAGCTCAAAGAAAGCTATGTCATCGTGCGCGAGGGCGAGTTGTTTATTTTGGGCATGCACGTCAGTGCCTTGCCCACCGCCTCAACCCATATCCGGCCCGACGCGACTCGTACCCGTAAACTGCTGCTCAAAGCCGAGGAGATCAGTAAACTGATCGGCAAGGTTGAGCAGCGCGGTTACGCCCTGGTTCCCCTGAACCTCCACTACAAAAAAGGTCGTATCAAGCTGGACTTCGGTCTAGGGCGCGGTAAAAAACTGCACGATAAACGTGATGTCTCCCGCGACAAAGACTGGAAGCGCGAACAAGAACGCTTGATGAAACACGACACCCGCCGTAAGACAAATGAATAAAACGGGCTGAAAAGCCCGTTTTGTTCTAAATCTCAATGTAATTTAACACGAGGGGCGGCCCGTTTGCTGAGCAAGCGGCCCAAAGCCAGGGTTGCGGTACGTGCAAACCCCAAAATCGCCATGTAATGCATCAGGTGCAGGCTCATGTACATGATGCGCGCCAGCAGCCCTTCCACAAACCAGCTTTTGCCGGACAGCACCCCCATCAGGCTGCCGACACCGCGACTGTGGCCCACCGATACCAGCGAACCATAATCCTTGTAGACAAAGGGCGCTTCATCAACCGGCCTGCCCTGAATGCGTGCCGCCAGCCGCTTGCGCAAATAGCTGGCTTGCTGGTGAGCGACCTGGGCACGGGCAGGCAAAAACTGACCCTCTTTGTCCCATGGCACCTGTGCGCAGTCTCCCAAGGCCCAGATGTAAGGGTCCGGCGTGGCCAGGCAGGCATCGAGCACCAGTTGATTGATTCGGTTAACGGGCAGACCCAACTGCGCCAAAAAGGCGGGGGCTTCAATTCCAGCCGCCCAGACGCAGAGATCATTGGGATATTGCCCCCCTTGCGCGTCCTCAATGTAATCAGCGGCCACTCGGCTGACCCTGACCGAGGTACGCACGGCCACGCCACGCTGCGCCAGCAAACTTTGCGCGGTGGCAGACAGTTTGGGCGGCAAGGCTGAAAGAATACGATCGGCACCTTCCAACAGGGTAATGCACACCTCGCGGTCAGAACTGCTGCCTGGAATACTGTAAATACTCAAATCCGCACGAGCCTCGAGCAGCTCAGCGGCCAGTTCCACCCCGGTTGCCCCGCCCCCCACAATATTGATATAGAGTGGCGCCCCCGGTTCTCGCTGCGCGCGACGGGTCACACTGATCAGTTCATTGAGCAACTTCAAACGAAAACGCTCGGCCTGATGTGTCGAGTCCAGCGCCAGCGCATGCTCATGGGTGCCCGGCGTATTGAAAAAATTCGATTTGCTACCCACAGCCATCACCAAGGTGCCGTAGCTCAGGCTGCGCTCGGGAAAGACCTCGTCATGATCGGGCCCCAGAACCGGGGCCAGCGTGATCGTGCGTCGGGCACGGTCTATGCCGGTCATCTCACCTTGAATAAAGGTAAAGCCACAATCGCGCGCCAGCATGAAATACGACAGGCCCTCGCGATGAATATCCAAGGTGCCCGCAGCAACCTCATGCAAGGACGGCTTCCAGATATGGTCGCTGTCTTTATCGACCAAAAAGATATGTTGGCGCCCGAACTGACGCCCCAGCTTGGCGGCCAGCTCCAGCCCACCTGCCCCACCCCCAACGATTACCACTTGATACGGCTGCGTAGTAGACATCCAAAACTCCTTGGGACTTACCTCAAGCAAAGAGAGTATCAGAACCGTCGCCTTATACTTTAAATCAAAACAGATAAGGACTATAGCGATACGCAAACACGATCTGGGTCACTCAGCCAGACGAGCTTGTGGACCGCCAAGGACCCGTGCTGTTTTTAGAGGCCTGAATGGGTAGCAGATCAAAGACTGACGCAAAGAAATACGTCTTTGCGTGGTGCATGGCGTAAAATCGGGACGTTAGTCTTGCCTTCCCTTAACGATCGAAATAGGGCAGCAGCACAACAGCCATTGATACGGTATGATGCTGACTTTGTCCTGTTCACTTCCTTTCTGCCTGCCACTATGCATGACGATGTTCCCCGAAAATCCCAACGTGCGACTCGAAAGGGGCGCGAACGCCGCGACAAAATCCTGGAAGTCGCTTCCGAGGTTTTTCGTGAGAATGGTTTTGAGGCTACGTCCATGTCCCAAATCGCCGCATTGGCAGGCGGTTCCAAGGGCACGCTCTACAATTACTTCCCCTCCAAAGAAGACCTCTTGCTGGCTGTCCTGCTGACGGGAGCCCAGAGATTTACCGAGCAGGTCCTGACCAAGCTGGACTATGAAGGTGATATTCGCGAGGAGTTGCGGCGTTTCCTGCTTCCCATGTTGAGCAACCTGTACTCGAAGCAAACGGCTCAACTGCTACGTATTGTGGTTTCGGTAGGTGGCCATAGCGATATTGGCAAGCGCTTCATGGACATGCTGGACGACCAGATCTGGGATGGTGTGAAGCGTTTTTTTGCCCGCCACATCGAGCGCGGCACCCTGCGCAAGCTGGACCCGACCTTAATGGTGGAACACTTTCGCTGCCTGAGTGAAAGCGAGATTGTGCTGCTGCTCATGGGAGCCATGGAGCCCTGGAGCGAAGAACGCATTCAAAACGAAACCGAACACATTCTGGATATGTTCCTATACGTTTATCAGCTTGACCCAGCCAGTTAAGACACTGGCTTCCTGGAAACCTACCCGACTACGCTGCGCCGCCCGCAGCGTCTTTGCGCCGCCAACCCGGCACACGCACCCCACACACCGAGCCCGCCCTCTGCGCGAAGGCAGCCTAGCAAAGGGGCTTACACCCCTCCTTCCCTCTACCCTGTCCGATCGATAAGGAACTGCCCCTCCTAGGCCTGACCGTGTCCGTGTTCGCGAACGGTGCGTTGAAAAACCGTAGCGGCCTACAGAGACGTTTCGCAATATCGAAGGAGCGGCTAAGGCAAAAGTGAAGTGACGCACAGAGGTCCAGCCACCAGCAAGCAAATCCCAGATCGGCCGGGTGCCGCAACCAAGATAACCCTGCCCCAAGATGCAACAACACCCCGGCCTGCCTATTGCACACCGGGGTGTTGTTGTGGCGCTTAGCCACTGGCTTCCGCCAGCACCCTGCCAGGCAGACGCTGGCAGGAATCAGGACTTAAGCCTTGGCCAGACGCTGCCAGGTGTCCACAACCGTGTCAGGGTTCAGCGACAGCGAAATAATGCCCTCTTCGCTCAGCCACTTGGCCAGATCAGGATGGTCGCTGGGGCCTTGGCCGCAAATACCAACGTATTTGTTCTGGGCCAGACATGCCTTGATGGCACGGCTCAGCATGAACTTCACCGCCTCGTCGCGCTCGTCGAAGTCGGCAGCCAGCAGTTCCATACCGGAGTCGCGATCCAGACCCAAAGTCAACTGAGTCATATCGTTGGAACCGATGGAGAATCCGTCAAAGTATTGCAGGAACTTGTCGGCCAAAATGGCGTTGGAAGGTACTTCGCACATCATGATCAGGCGCAGACCGTTTTCGCCACGAGCCAGACCGTGGGAAGCCAGCAGATCAACCACACGCTCTGCCTGACCCAGGGTACGCACAAATGGCACCATGATCTCGACGTTGGTCAGACCCATTTCGTCACGCACTTTCTTCAGGGCTTCGCATTCCATCTTGAAGCATTCTGCGAAGTCTTCGGACAGGTAGCGAGCCACACCGCGGAAGCCCAGCATGGGATTCTCTTCCTCGGGCTCGTAGCGCGAACCACCCACCAGCTTGCGGTATTCGTTGGACTTGAAGTCCGACAAACGCACAATGACGGGCTTGGGGTAGAAGGAAGCGGCCAGGGTCGCGATACCTTCAGCCAGTTTCTCCACGAAGAAAGCACGTGGGCTGGCGTAGCCACGAGCAGCCGATTCCACCGCCTTTTTCAGGTCGCTATCCACATTGGGGTAGTCCAGAACCGCCTTGGGGTGAATGGCGATGTTGTTGTTGATGATGAATTCCAGACGAGCCAGACCCACACCATCGTTGGGGATTTGCGAGAAATCGAAAGCCAGTTGTGGGTTACCCACGTTCATCATGATTTTCAGACCGATCTCGGGCATCTGGCCCCAGCTGACTTCTTCGATCTCGGTTTCCAGCAGACCGTCGTAAATACGGCCTTCGTCGCCTTCCGCACACGACACCGTCACTTCCTGACCTTCTTTCAGCACGTCGGTGGCGTTGTTGCAACCGACCACGGCGGGGATGCCCAGTTCGCGAGCAATAATCGCAGCGTGGCAGGTACGGCCGCCACGGTTGGTGACAATAGCCGACGCCAGCTTCATGATGGGTTCCCAGTTGGGGTCCGTCATGTCAGTCACCAGCACGTCGCCGGGTTTGACCAGATCCATCTCGGAGGCGTCAGCCACGATGCGGACTTTACCCGAGCCGATCTTCTGGCCAATGGCGCGGCCAGTGACCAGCACCTCGCCCGTGGCTTTCAGGCGGTAACGCTCTTGCACATCGTTGCTGCCTTGCTGGGACTTCACAGTCTCGGGACGGGCTTGCAGGATGTAGATCTTGCCATCGATGCCATCACGGCCCCACTCAATGTCCATAGGACGCTGGTAGTGTTTTTCAATGATGGTGGCGTAACGGGCCAGTTCGATCACTTCTTCGTCGCTCAGGGAGTAACGATTGCGCTCGGACACAGGTACGTCCACGGTACGCACAGCGTGATCGGTGGTACGACTTTCGTCAAATTCCATCTTGATCAGCTTGGAGCCGATACGACGGCTGATGATGGGGTAGTGACCGGAAGCCAGGGTTGGCTTGTACACGTAGAACTCGTCCGGATTGACCGAACCTTGAACCACGGTTTCGCCCAGACCATAGGAGGAGGTCAGGAAAACGACGTCCTTGAAGCCCGATTCGGTGTCCAGGGTGAACATCACACCGGCGCTGCCCTTGTCCGAGCGCACCATACGCTGAATACCCGCGGACAGCGCTACTTCAGCGTGGGCGTAGCCCTTGTGGACGCGGTAAGAAATAGCGCGGTCGTTGTACAGGGAAGCAAACACGTGGTGAATCTTGCTCAACACCTCGTCGATGCCCACCACGTTCAGGTAGGTTTCCTGCTGACCGGCAAAGGAAGCATCAGGCAAGTCTTCGGCGGTGGCGGACGAACGCACGGCAAAGGAACCCTTGCCGTCAGCGTCCAGCTCGGCAAACGCCTCACGTACAGCTTTTTCAAACTCGGCCGGGAACGGCGTGTCGATGATCCACTGACGGATTTCGGCACCGGCCGCAGCCAGTTCACGAACGTCGTCGGCATCCAAAGCGTCCAGACGCTGCTGAATGCGCTTGTCCAGATCGTTGTTTTTCAGGAAAACGCGGAATGCTTCGGCTGTGGTGGCAAAACCACCTGGCACGCGCACACCGGCATCGGCCAGTTGGCTGATCATTTCACCCAGCGAGGCGTTTTTACCGCCTACTGTGTCGACGTCCGTCATGCGGAGCTTGTCGAAACCAATTACGTAAGACATAAGTCACCTTGAATAGAAAAAAAAGCGTGTTTGCTTAAGACAGGGACCGTCACAGCGGTGTCTGTGCAATCTGTCTTAAGCAAACCTGCCTTTCCATACCCCGATTCGAGCGGTAAATGGTAAT
This sequence comes from Alcaligenes sp. HNGD-HTN06, assembly GCF_049932565.1. Lineage (NCBI taxonomy): Bacteria > Pseudomonadati > Pseudomonadota > Betaproteobacteria > Burkholderiales > Alcaligenaceae > Alcaligenes > Alcaligenes sp. HNGD-HTN06. The sequence goes on from NZ_CP187782.1 coordinate 1,975,068, forward strand.
CTTGCAAATTGTACCGTTTCCCGAGCTTTGTGCACGACTTATTCCATGTCTTCTTCTCCTATTGAGCGTACCGTCTTTGTCGTTTCCGACAGCACGGGCATTACCGCCGAAACTTTCAGCAACTCCGTCCTGTCGCAATTCGCTCAATTCGAATTTCAGGCCGTCCGGATTCCCTTCATCGACACCATCGAGAAAGCCCAGTCTGTCGCAGACCGCATCAATCAGTGTGCCCAGGACCAGGGTCAGCAGCCCCTGGTGTTCAGCACCTTGGTCGACCCCAAGATGGCCCACATCATTGGCGCGGCCAACTGCACTTTCCTGGATTTGTTTGGTGCCTTTGTACGACACATTGAGCGTGCCCTGGGCGTGAAATCCAGCCGTTCCGTAGGCCGTTCGCACTCGGGCGGCATGTCCAAGCGCTATAACAGCCGCATTGAAGCCATCAACTTCAGCCTGGCCCACGACGATGGCCAGTATGTGAATGGCCTGGAACAAGCCGATGTGATTCTGGTGGGCGTGTCACGCTGCGGCAAAACCCCGACCAGCTTGTACTTGGCCATGCAGTACGCTGTCAAGGCCGCCAATTACCCGCTGATTCCGGAAGACTTTCAGCGCGGCACCCTGCCAGCCACCCTGGCCCCCTACCGAAAAAAGATCTTTGGTTTATCCATTCATCCGGACCGCCTGTCCGAAGTGCGCAATGAACGTCGTCCCGACAGCAAGTACGCCTCGATTGAGCAGTGCCGCATGGAAGTCGCCGAGGCAGAACGCCTGATGCGCATGGAAGGCATCCCCTGGTTGTCGACCACGACCAAATCGATTGAGGAAATCTCCACCAAGATTCTGGATGATGTCGGTTTGGACCGCCGTTCTTACTGAAGTCGACGCCAGTGTTTGCCCGCAGTGCAACAAAGCGGAGCGGCAATGAGCGTAAGGCCTGAGTCGGTGTTTCACCGAACTCGGGCTTTTTTTATTTAACCCTTCTCCGGCCCACTTATCACGCAGCACCAGCCGTATGTACGGCAGAATGTACCTCCCTGATCTGCCTTCGCCCCGGCTCTCAGGCGCGAGCACGCCCATTACGCTGGACGGCAGAGTCATCACCGCTTGTTTAGCCCCTCAAGACACGCCACACGCGACATCGTCAAGGTCGTGGAGAGGGGGATTGCAAGGCTGTCTGTCCGACCCGTGCCACGACAAATTCAGCCCACGTCTTGCCCAGGCCACGCAGGCAGCATGCCGCTGCCACCTACCCACAGCAGCGCTATTACTTTCTATGCTGGCGACGCTGTTCGTACAAACACAGCGCCGTGGCAATGGCCACATTCAGGGACTCCACCCCGGGCGCCTGGGGGATGAACAAACGCTGGCTGGCTTTGGCCAGCAAAGCAGGACTGACGCCCTGCCCCTCGTTGCCAAACACCCATATTGCGTGTGCAGGCAAGGCAGATTCATACAGGTCTTGAGTGTCAGGCCCCAGAGAGGTCACCAAAACCGGCAAGCCGGCTTTCTCAAGCAGTTCCAGGCCCTCGACCTGCTCATGAATCTGAATAGAAAAATGCGCGCCTTGTGCGCTACGCAGCACCTTCTGGGACCAGACACTGGCGCAGCCCGGCGTCAAGTAGACCGCCTCCATGCCCACCGCCACGGCGGTTCGCAGTACGGTGCCCACATTGCCGGGGTCCTGCACCTGATCGAGCAAGACTGCACTTCCAGCAGGCGCTGTCCACGCCTGCCCGCGCGGCACACGCACAATAAAGCCCACGCCTTGCCCCTGGCCTACCTGGGACACCGCATTCATCAGCGTGGCATTGAACGTCACACTGAGATGACCCGGTAAAAAACGAGCCAGTTCCAACAGCTCGTCCGAATGGCGATCCATTTCAAACACCGCCAGTTCCGGCAAGCCACGGCGCTCCAGCCACATCTGGCAGAGATGGATGCCTTCCAACCAAATCAGCTGATCGCCCCCATCCAGCTCGCGTTTATCGTGAGCCAGGCGCTGCACTCGTTTGAAAAGCGCATTATCTTTGGATTCAATCAGCCTCATTTTCTTCAACTTACCTAACTAGAGATGCGCGTACCGGCGCGAAACTTCGACGATGCTCGGGACACGGCCCGTGCTGGGACAAACGTTGCAGATGAAAGGCCGTCCCATAGCCTTTGTGCTGGTCAAAACCGTATTCGGGATAGTCTCGGTGCAATTCCAGACAGACTGCATCCCGCGCTGTTTTCGCCAAAATTGATGCAGCCGCAATGGCAGCATGGCTGGCGTCACCTTTGATGATGGCTTCTGCCGGGCAACACAGGCCAGTGGGAATGCGATTGCCGTCCACCAAGGCCTGTTCGGGTTTGACACTCAGGCCATTGCAGGCTCGCTGCATCGCCAACATGGCCGCGTGCAAGATATTGATGTCGTCAATTTCCGCCACACTAGCGCTGGCAATTTCCCAGGCCAACGCCCTTTCCTTGATCAACACCGCCAAGGCTTCACGCCGTTTGGCGGTCAGCTTCTTGGAATCATTCAGGCCTTCAATGGGATTGCTCGGGTCCAGAATCACGGCAGCGGCAAAGACGGGACCTGCCAGAGGGCCACGCCCTGCCTCATCCAGCCCCGCCACCAAACCCGCCGAGGCATTACTGACTAATAAATCCAGCTGCTTCATGCACGCGCCATATTCACAATGACCTCGGCCGCCAACGCGGGCGTATCCCGACGCAAGGTCAAATGCATTTCGGTAAAGACTTGCTCGATATGTGCCACATAGCTCTGATCGCTCAAGGCTTTCCAGCACTCTTGCGCCAGCTTCCTGGGCTCGGCGTCTTCTTGCAGCAGTTCAGGTACGACAAAATCCCGAGCCAGCACATTAGGCAAACCCACCCAAGGCACATAAGGCCGGTCCTGACCAGACTTCCACCGTATGATGCGCTCCATCATGGGGCTGAGCACATATGAAATAACCATAGGCCGCTTGTACAAGGCGGTTTCCAGACTGGCAGTACCACTGGCCACCAGCACAGCGTCACTGGCTTCCATCACCGTCCAGGCGGGTGGGCGAACCACGCCTTCCGAATCAGGCTGACGAATACCGGCTGTATTGGCATCAATAATGTGCAAGTTACGGACGGGGTGTTGGGCCAGTGCTTCCTCAAATTCCTGACGGCGCTTAGGATTGACCATGGGCACCAGAATCATCAAATCCGGCTCCTGGTCCTGCAAGATCTGCACCGCCTGCAAAAAACGGGGTGACAGCATCTTGACCTCGGAAGACCGGCTGCCAGGCAAGACGCCCAATATACGCCCTGTCTCGGGCAAGCCCAGCCGCCGACGCGCGTCGGCCTTGTCCGGCTGCAAGGGAATATTCGCCGCCAAGGGGTGACCCACATAGGTCACGGGAATGCCTTCCTTCTCGTAGATCTCGGTCTCGAAAGGAAACAGCACCAACATGTGAGACACGGCTTCGCGGATTTTATGGATGCGCTCATAGCGCCAGGCCCAGATGGAGGGCCCCACAAAATGCACCGTTGGAACCCCGGCCTGACGCAGACGATGTTCCAGACGCAAGTTGAAGTCGGGGGCATCGATGCCTACAAACACATCAGGGCGTTGCCGCAACCACTGATTGCGCATGCCCAGGTAGGTAGAAACCAGCCCGGGAATGCGTTTCAGCGCCTCGACATAACCGAATACCGTCAAGGCATCCATGGGATAAAACTGATGAAATTGCTGCGTCGCCATTTCGGGTCCGCCTATGCCCTCTACCCACAAGTCGGGATGGCCTTGGCGCAAGCCTTGAATGATGCGAGCCGCCAGCAAATCGCCAGAGGGCTCACCCGCCACCATCCCAATGCGCAAATCCTGCTTGACCCCTGTCTGCCCCGACCCGCCTGAACGTGCCGCTACTGGGCTGGAGGCGCTGCTCATGGTCGGCAAATACCCCGACTGGAATCGTTCAGAAAATCGATCATGACCTGAACCGCTGCCCGGCAGTCGGGCTGCGCCTGCTGCAAGGCCTGCATCTGCTCAACGGCCTGCTCGACGGTCAATTTACGACGGTACAGCAGCTTGTAGCTTTCCTTGACGGCCGAAATCGCTTCGGCAGAAAAGTGACGACGACCCAGGCCTTCGCTATTGACACCGACTGGACGGAATGGATCACCTGCACCGATCACGTAAGGAGGAATGTCCTGACGGACCGAGCTGGTGCCACCAATCATGCTGTGCGCACCGATGCGACCGAACTGATGCACGGCGGTCAAGCCGCCCAGAATGGCCCAGTCGCCAATATGCACATGGCCGCCCAACTGAACACTATTGGCAATAATCGTATGACTGCCGATCTGGCAATCGTGCGCAATATGGGTGTAGGCCATGATCCAGTTGTCGTTGCCGACACGGGTCACTCCCACGTCCTGCACCGTGCCGGTGTTAATGGTGACGTATTCACGAACCATATTGCCATCGCCGATTTCCAGACGAGTGGGTTCCCCGGCGTACTTCTTGTCCTGCGGCATGCCCCCGATGGAGCAGAAACGGTAGAAATGGTTGTTGCGACCGATCGTGGTCACGCCATCTATCACGCAGTGCGGGCCTACTTTGGTGCCCGCCCCTATCGTGACATTGGGCCCAATGATGCTGTAGGGCCCGACCTCGACATCATCGGCAAGCTGAGCGCCCGCTTCGATAATGGCCGTTTCATGAATACGCATAAACTATTCTTCCAATTGTCGGATAGCACACATGATTTTGGCTTCGGCGACCACTTGGCCGTCCACCAATGCGCGACCCGTGTACTTGCACAACGCGCGGCTGATGCGGTCAGCCGTCACTTCCAGGCGCAGTTGATCGCCCGGCATCACGGGTTTGCGAAAACGCGCACCATCCACGCCGACCAGATAGTAAGCCAGCTTGTTGTCCACTTTCGCGTACGGATCTTCAGGATCAGTAAACGAGAACAAGGCGGCGGCCTGGGCCATGGCTTCAATGATCAAGACCCCAGGCATAACCGGCATGTGCGGAAAGTGGCCAGTAAAAAAGGGTTCATTCATCGACACGTTCTTGATGGCGACGATGCTCTTGCCAGGCACCAGTTCCAAAACGCGATCCACCAGCAACATCGGGTAACGATGAGGAAGGCGATCCATAATTTGTCGAATGTCGAGTTCCATGTCCTGTCCTGCTTAATTTTTATTGATATGTTCAGATGATTCATTTGTTCCATCCGCCTGCTGCCGTTCCAAGGAACGCAGGCGACGGCGCAAACCGCTCAATTGCCCCAGCACGGCAGCATTTTTCTGCCAGTCCTGATGCCCCGCAAAGGGATAAACTCCGGTGTAACGTCCGGGCTTGCTGATGCTGGAAGTAACGGCGGTACCGCCCGAGATGTGCACATCATCACCCAAGACCAGATGCCCGGACAGCATGGCCGCCCCGGCAATCGTGCACCGCGCCCCGATCCGGGTTGAGCCGGCCACCCCCACACAGGCCGCCATGGCCGTATGTTCACCTACCTGCACGTTGTGCCCGATCATGATCTGATTGTCCAGCTTGACCCCATTGGCCAGCACCGTATCGTCCAACGCTCCTCGGTCCACCGTGGTGTTGGCTCCGATTTCAACATCGTCACCAATCCGCACGTGACCGATCTGCGCAATCTTGGCCCAGGCGCCCTGACCCTTGACGGGGTCCGGAGCAAAACCAAAGCCGTCTGCACCAAGCACCACACCCGAGTGCAAAATGGCGCGATCACCAATATGCACCTCGTGATACAGGGTCACGCGCGCATGCAGCAAACAGTCCTGCCCCAAGGTAGAGCCTGCGCCGATCACGCAATGCGCACCCAAGCGGGTGCCCCGTCCGATCTTGACGCCTGCCTCCACCACACAAAATGGACCGATCGACACACCATCGGCCAATGCAGCACTGGGATCAATCACAGCGCTGGGGTGAATACCCGTGGGCAACTGAGCCATCCGCACTTGATCAAAACGCTGTGCGAGCAGCGCATACATCAAATACGGCTGAGAGCACAGAACCGGGATAAAGGAGGGCTCAACGTCCAGACCTTCGTAGACTTGCGGCGTCAAAATCACCACCGCGGCGGCAGTCTGCTGCAGCAGATCCTGCATCTTGGGATTGGATAGAAAGCTGATTTCTTCCGGGCCCGCAGAAAGCAAAGAGCCTAGGCCCCGAATCCGGGGCATAGGCTCTTTCACGCCTTCTGGCAGCTTGCAATCCAGTCCGGTCTTGTTGATGGCGTCTATAAGTTCAGACAGCTGTACAGCCTGATCAACGTTCAGCAATACCGGCATAGTGCATCAACCGCCCAATGCTTTCAGAACTTCCTCGGTGATGTCCACACGTGGGCTAACCGTTACGGCGTCCTGAATGATCAGGTCGTAGCCCTGGGAGTCAGCAATACGTTTGATGGCGGCATCAGCCTGCTCAACAATGGCCGAGAATTCTTCGTTGCGGCGACGATTGAAGTCTTCCTGGAACTCACGGCGTTTGCGCTGCAGGTCGGAATCCAGATCAGCCAGCTGGCGCTGACGCTTGACGCGATCAGACTCGGACAGCACAGGAGCGTCCTTGTCGAATTTCTGAGCTTGCGAACGCAGGTTGTTGGCCATGCGCTCCAGCTCTTCGTCACGGCGCTTGAATTCTGCCTCGATCTTGGTCTGGGCCGCTTTGGCTGGCTTGGAGTCGCGCAAAATGCGCTCTGTGCTGACAAAACCGATTTTTGTCTGTGCCTGAACAACAGGTGCAGCGGTCATGGCGCCAACACCCAGCGCGGCAGCCAGAACGAGCGCTTTATTGCCACGCGACAAGCTGCGGGCGATGTTTGTAAGTTTTAATGCGATGTTTGACTTCATGAAAAATCTACCTTGCAAATTAGGCTGCAGAATAGTGCAATTGTGCCACTAAACACGAACATCAGAAAGCGGTACCAATCTGGAACTGGAAGGCTTGTTTATCGTCGCCTTCCTTGGCGCGCAAGGCGCGACCGTAGGACAGCTGCAAAGGACCCAGCGGGGATTCCCACGACAAGCCCAGACCGGCGGCGTACTTCCAGCCGCAGGGATCTTCAGATCGACGATCAGGGCGACCCATTGCACAACCACCGCTCGTGTTGTCGACCTTGCCAGCATCGGCAAAAACGAACCAACGCAAGGTGCGGTCACGTGATGCGCCTGGGAACGGCAGGTACAGCTGAGCATTGGCCACCATACGGCGCGAACCACCCAGATAGTCACCGGTCAGGGTGTCTCGTGGGCCCAGGGACGCACCCTCGTAACCACGTACCGAACCGATACCACCGGCGTAAACGTTCTTGATAACCGGGAAAGTCTTGCTGCCAATGCTGCGACCATAGTCAATCGCTCCATTCAAGGCCAGCGTGTATGCGCGACCCAATGGAATGTAGTGCTGATGGCTGGCGCGCAGCATGTAGTAGCGCAAATCCAGCGTACCCATATCGGCCGACAAGCTGGTCAGGCTTCCCTTCTTGGGAGCAATCGCGCTGTCACGGGTATCTTTGGACCAACCCAGATTGAAAATGAAGGTGTTGGTACGCTCACCATACTCCTGCACATAATCCTGGTAGGCAAGCGGAGTGTACTGAGGGCTCAGACGCGATAGTTTGTTCTGCTCGAAATTGACGCCCATGAAAATACGGTCGTATTCCGAGATGGGCACACCAAAGTTCAAACCGGCACCGATGGCGGTGTTCTGGTAGTCGCCCCAGCCGTCATTGGACTGGTAGGGCGTAGTACGCCGATAGTAAATCGAGGTAGTTTTGCTGATGCCGTCTGTTGTCCAATACGGATTGGTATGGCTGATTACCGCTGTGCGGTTCACCTTGCTGGTATTGACCTGCAAGGACAAGCTATTGCCACTACCGAAAATATTGTCCTGGCTGATCCCGGCCGAGAGCATCAGCTTATCGGTGGAGCCATACCCGACACCCAGGTTGACCAGACCCGTGGGTTTTTCCTTGACGTCCACCTGGACGTCCACCTGATCCGGCGAACCGGGCACAGGCTTGGTATTAACATCCACTTCATTGAAGTAGCCCAGACGATCCACGCGATCACGGGAGAACTTGATGGCGTCCGAATCGTACCAGGCAGCCTCCTGCTGACGCATCTCACGGCGCACGACCTCGTCACGCGTGCGGACGTTGCCGCCCACCTCGATACGGCGCACATACACGCGACGGCCCGGATCAACATAGAAGGTCAGGTCAGCCGTATGATTTTCGCGATCCAGGACCGGATTGGGGTTGGCGTTGGCGAACGCATAGCCCAGGCCACCCAGGTATTCGGTAATGGCTTTCACCGTACCGCTGGTTTTCTCCGAGGAGAACACCTCCCCCTCTTTTTGCTGAACCAGTGGTTGAATCTGATCATCCAGACCCAGCAAGTCACCGGCCAGCTTCACGCTGCTCAGCGTGTACGGCTTGCCTTCATGAATCGTCAGGGTGATGTAAATGTCTTTGCGATCGGGCGAAATCGACACCTGAGGCGGCTCGGCGGAATACTCCAGAAAGCCTCGATTCAGGTAGTAGGAACGGATGCGTTCCATGTCACCTTCCAGCTTCTCGCGGGAATACTTGTCGGTGCCCGTGTACCAGGTCATCATGCCCGAGGTGGTCAGCTCCATCTGGTCGAGCAAATCGCTTTGCGAGAACGCCTCGGTACCGACAATGCGAATTTCCTTGATCTTGGCCAGACCGCCTTCAAAGATGTCAAAGCTGACGCCGACACGGTTACGCGGCAACGGCGTGATGATAGGGGTAATTTCCACCCCGTACTTGCCCTTGGACAAGTACTGCTGTTTCAGCTCAAACTCGGCCCGTTCCAGCATGGAACGGTCAAAAACCCGCCCCTCTCCAAAGCCTACCTGAGCCAGGGAGTTGGTAATATTCTTGGCATCGAACTCGCGCATGCCGTTAAAAGATATGGAGGCGATGGTTGGGCGCTCTTTGACATTGACGATCAGCACATTGGTGCCCGTGTCAATTTGCACATCACTAAAAAAGCCTGTGGCGTACAGACGCTGAATGGCATCTGCGGCCTGCTCTTCCGAGAAGGACTCACCAACCTTGACAGGCAAAGACGCGAACACGGCGCCGGGATCGACCCGCTGGATACCGTTGACTTGAATATCGCGCACGACAAACGGTGCAAATGCATTCGCCAAGGCGGGAGCAAGCAAACTTGCCACCAATACGGGCAGAACACGCAACGCAAAAGTAGGTTTCCGGCTAAACGACATCCTGGACAATCCTTGGTCGGTCAAATGGTTGGAAATTGTATGCCACCCGCTCTCAACTGAAAAGGCGGGTGATGTCATTAAAAAAAGCAATACTCATCAGTACGGCCAACAAGGCCAAACCCAGGCGCTGACCCAGCAGCATCATGCGCTCCGAAGCGGGCTTGCCGCGTACGGCTTCGATGGCATAGTACAGTAGATGCCCGCCATCCAGCATAGGTACGGGCAATAAATTCAGTAAACCAATGCTAATACTGATCAGCGCCAGGAAATTCAGGTAGGCGATCAAGCCTATTCTGGCGGTCTGACCCGCATAATCGGCAATAGTAACCGGCCCGCTGACATTCCGTACAGAGACTTCCCCGGTAATCATGCGCCCAATCATCTTCAAAGAGAACCAGAATGTCTGAGCCGTACGGGTAAATCCGCGCTCCACGCTCTCGATAGGGCCATAACGTACCAGTGTCATGGGCATGTCTGCCGCCACCTGCGCACCAATGCGTCCCAGCCCTTGCGAATCGCTCGCGGGCGTGACCAGCAAACGCTCAAGCTCACCCGCACGCAGTACATCCAGCTCCAGGGTCTGGCCGGCCGATTGTTGCACTTTTTGGACAAACGGGGTGATGCCGGGCTCGGCCAGATCACCCAGGCGGACGATGACATCCCCTTCTTTCAACCCGCCCTGCTCGGCCGCACTTTCCTTGAACACTTCCTGCACAATCGAACGAGCCGGACGCAGAACCAGGCCTGCCTGGGCCATCAGGTCCTGTCCATCCGGCAAAATCTCGCCGGCCGGCAAAGTCAGGTAACGATTTTGTTCCCGCCCCAGTTGGTCTTTCACCCCCACTTCCAGCTCGCCGCCGGAAGACAAGGCATCCATGAATGCCCAACGCGCCTGCAACCAGGAATCAACAGGCTTGCCATCGACCGACACCAAACGGTCTCCCGCCTGAAAGCCGGCCTGTGCAGCAGGCGTCCCTGCAGGCACGGGGCCGATTTGCGCAATGGGCTCTTGCGTGCCCAACAAACCGACCACGGCGTAGATCACCACGGCCAGGATCAGGTTCGCCAGGGGACCGGCCAGCACAATGGCGGCCCGCTGACGCAAGGGTTTGTGATTGAAGGATTCGTTGATCTGCGCCTGCGTCGCGTGAGCAGGTGGATCGTTCTGCATGGCCACATAGCCACCTAAGGGCAGCGCCGATACGGCCCATTCAGTGCCGTTCCTGTCGAAACGACGGTACAACACCTTGCCAAAACCAATGGAAAAGCGCTCGACACGGACTCCACAACGACGAGCCACCCAGTAATGACCCAGCTCGTGAAAGGTCACCAGCACGCCCAGGGCCACCAGGAAAGCCAGAACGGTGAAGAGCATGTTAATTCCTGTTAAATACGCGCTGAAAATCGACAATAGTCCAGCGCCAGTGACCGTGTCTCGCTATCCAGTGCCAGAACCCCATCCAGGGCATCCAAAGCCTGACTGGCCCGGCCATTGAGCTTGTCCAGACAGTGCTCGATCACCGCCGGAATTTGAGTATAGCCAATCTGTCTTTCCAGGAAACGGTCCACGGCAATTTCATTGGCCGCATTCAGGGTCACACAGGCGGCTTGACTGTCGCGCAAGGCCTCATACGCCAGCTTCAAGCAGGGAAAACGTTGAAAATCGGGCTGTTCAAAGTCCAGGCGTCCCATCGTGGCCAGATCGAGCAGACCCACGCCACTGTACAAGCGCTCCGGAAAGCCCAGACCATAGGCAATCGCCGTACGCATATCAGGCTGCCCCAACTGCGCCATGACGGACCCGTCTATATACTCGACCATGGAGTGAATCACGCTTTGCGGATGCACCACCACATCAATCTGGTCAACGGGCACAGAAAACAGCCAATGCGCCTCGATGACCTCCAGACCCTTGTTGAGCATGGTGGCCGAATCCACCGAAATCTTGCGACCCATGCTCCAGTTGGGATGAGCACATGCCTGCTCCGGTGTAACCGTCTCCAGCTCAGAGAGTGCGCGCGAGCGAAAGGGCCCACCCGAAGCCGTCACCAACAAACGACGCAAGCCGGCAACCGGCTGGCCAGGCTCGGCAGGCAGTTCGCCCGCCAGACATTGGTAAATGGCACTGTGCTCGGAGTCGATGGGCATCAACTGTGCCCCGCCCTCTTGCACAGCTTGCATGAAAATACGTCCTGCGGCGACCAAGGCCTCTTTATTAGCCAGCAATACCCGCTTACCGGCACGCGCGGCGGCCAAGGCCGAAGGCAAACCAGCCGCGCCAATAATGGCCGCCATGACGGTAGTTACCTGGGGGTCGGCAGCCGTGTCGGCCAGCGCCTGTGCGCCTACCCGGATTTCCGGCAAAGCACCACCCTGCCATGCATCCAGAAAACGGCTGCGAGCCGCCTCGTCCGGCACCAGAACAACGCGAGCCGCACTGTCCTGAGCCTGTTGGGCGAGCAGCTCCATGCGACTATGGCCACTCAAGGCATATACCGCCATCCGATCAGGATGACGAGCAATCACATCAAGTGTGCTGACACCAATAGAGCCAGTGGCCCCTAACACACATACTTGCTGGAAACTCATGAGTTCTTCCTTGACGCATACTCGTCCAAGTCACACCGGACTAAAAGAGCCACGCCCCACTTAACAACAAGGCCACAGGAGCAACCGGCAACAAGGCATCGATACGATCGTATACGCCACCATGGCCAGGCAACAATTGGCTGGAATCCTTGACTGCAGCACGGCGCTTGAGCAAAGACTCGAACAAGTCACCCACGATGGAAAGGGCGGCCAGGGCAACACCCAATACCGCCGTGGCCACCCAGCCCCAGCGCTGCATCACATCAGCACCAAAACTCCCGGGCCAATTGGCGCTGATCAGCATCCAGGCGGAAGCGGCAACCATACCACCCACTGCCCCGGCCCAGGTCTTGCCGGGACTGACACGCGGAGCCAGCTTGGCTTTGCCAAAGGCACGGCCCGCAAAGTAAGCGGCGATGTCCGCCACCCAGATCAGGACCAATAGGGAGAGCACATAGACCATGCCCTGCGTATGCAGAAACAAATACAGACTGGCCCAGGCGACCAGGGGCGCCAGTACGCCCATCACACTGAGCAAAACACCTTGAGCACGTTGTGTGGCCTGACCTTGCAGCACCAGCCCAGTGGCACCCACCACCCACAAGGCCGCCATTATTGGTACAAGCCCCCGGTACACCAGGTCAGCAGCCTGCCCCTGCGGACCGGTTTCATACCAGTACACACTGAGCCACAGCATCAGGGCACCATTGAGCAAGGCCAGCGGCCAGGCCCAGCGCTGCTGCGCCTGAGACAGGCTCAAACGCTCCCACTCCCAGCAGGCCAAGGTGCTCATCAGCACAAAAATCGCCAGCAAAGGCCAGCGTACGGGAGCGAGCATGGCCGCGCCCAGAATGACCAGCAGGACCAGGGCGGTAATGACTCGTTGTTTCAACATAGACTAGGCTCCGTCAAGGCGCGAGGGTACCCTGCACCTGGGCACTGGTGCGCCCAAAGCGCCGCTCGCGCCCACGATACCACTCAAAGGCCTGTTCAAGCTGCGCCCGGTCAAAATCCGGCCAGTACACGTCTGTGAAATACAGCTCGGTATAGGCCATCTGCCAGATCAGAAAATTCGAAATACGGCGCTCGCCCCCCGTGCGGATAAACAGATCTGGCTCAGGAGCGTAGGACATCGCCAGGTAGGGACTGAACAGGGCCTCATCCAGTTGTTCGGGATGATCGACCAGCTGGGGATTGGCAGCCAATGCTTTTTGCGTCGCCTGCAAAATATCCCAACGACCGCCGTAGTTGGCGGCAATCGTCAAATGTAAGGTGTCGTTATCGCGAGTCTGCTCTTGAGCGTCGGCAATCAGGCCGCGCAACTCTTCACTAAACGCAGACAATTCGCCAATAACATGAAGTCGGACGCCGTTTTTTTTCAGTGTTGCCACTTCTTTTTGCAGCATCTTGACAAACAGGCCCATCAACAGGGACACCTCTTCCGCAGGGCGTCGCCAGTTTTCGGAACTGAACGCAAACAGGGTCAGATAGCGCACGCCAAGCTCGCCACAGGCTTCAACAACACGCCGGACAGTTTGCACACCCCGCAAGTGCCCTGCCGTGCGAGGCAACAGACGACGGGTCGCCCATCGTCCATTGCCGTCCATGACAATCGCCAGGTGGCCAGGAACCTGACCGTGTTCCGGAATCGTTTGGGTAGAACTGAATGAAATCACCTAGCCACCTGTGCAAAAGCCGTTAGACCGTCATGATCTCGGCTTCTTTCTGGGCGATCAACTTGTCGACCTCGGCAACATACTTGTCGGTCAGCTTCTGGACCTCGTCCTGGGCACGACGTTCCTCGTCCTCGGAGATTTCCTTGTCCTTGACTTGCTTTTTGAGCGTGTCATTGGCATCACGGCGCAGATTACGGATGGCGACCTTGGCATCTTCACCTTCGCTACGCACCACTTTGGCCAGATCGCGACGACGCTCTTCGGTCAAGGCAGGCATGGGAACACGAATGCTCTCGCCCATGGAAATCGGGTTCAATCCCAGGTCGCTGTCGCGAATGGCTTTTTCAATCGGGCCGGCCATATGCTTTTCCCACACTTGCACATTCAGCGTGCGGGCATCCACCACCGTGATATTGCCCACCTGGCTGACGGGAACCATAGAGCCGTAGTACTCCACTTGCACGTGATCCAGCAAGCCCGCAGTGGCGCGGCCTGTGCGGATCTTGGCCAGGCCCGTCTTGAGAGACTCGATGGACTTGCCCATACGATTGTCGGTCGATGCTTTGATCTCGGAAAGACTCATGGACTAAATTCCTATAACTTTAAACGTGAACCAGGGTGCCCTCGTCCTCGCCAGAGACCGCGCGAGTCAACGCACCGGGCTTGTTGATCGAAAACACTTTAATGGGCAGTTTTTGGTCGCGACACAGCGCAAAGGCCGTGGCGTCCATCACTTCCAGACGACGCACGATCGCTTCGTCAAAGCTGATACGCGAATAACGAGTCGCGCCTGGATCTTTATTGGGATCGGCACTGTAGATGCCATCGACTTTGGTGGCTTTCAGTACGATTTCCGCTCCCACTTCGGCGCCGCGCAGAGCCGCTGCCGTGTCCGTGGTGAAGAACGGGTTGCCCGTACCAGCCGCAAAAATAACAACTTTGTTTTCTTCCAGATAACGCAGCGCCTTGGGACGAATGTAAGGCTCTACGACCTGTTCAATATTCAGGGCGGATTGCACCCGGGCATCCAGGCCACGGTGCTTTAAGGCATCTTGCAAGGCCAGGGCATTCATGACGGTGGCCATCATGCCCATGTAATCGGCTGTCGCACGATCCATGCCCTGGGCACCCGGAGCGATGCCGCGAAAGATATTGCCCCCGCCAATCACGATAGCCAGTTGTACCCCCAACTGGGCAACCTGGGCGATCTCCTCCGTCATACGAATGATTGTGCTGCGATTAATACCGAACGAGTCCTCGCCCATCAGCGCTTCGCCGGAGAGCTTCAACAGAACACGTTTGTAATGAGGGGTAGTCATGGGTGGGATTCCAAGTGACGAAGACAGAAGAGAGTGTAAAGCAGCAGGGCAGGCACCGCCACTACGGTGCCTGCCCTGAAAAAACAAGCTGGATTAGGCTTGGCCGGCAGCGGCTGCTACCTCAGCGGCAAAATCCTCAACACGCTTCTCAATGCCTTCACCCACTACGTACAGGGTAAAGCCAGCGATCGATGCTTTTTTCTCGTCCAGCATTTGCTGCACGCTTTGCTTGTCGTTCTTGACGAAAGGCTGGCTCAGCAGCGTCACTTCCTTCAGGAACTTGGCTACAGCGCCATCGACCATCTTGGTAACGATATCAGCAGGCTTGCCGGATTCAGCTGCTTTCTGAGCTGCCACAGAGCGCTCAGCTTCGATTTCGGCAGCGTCAACACCCGACGCGTCCATGGCTTTGGGGCGAGTTGCCGCGATGTGCATGGCCAGATCCTTGCCCACTTCTTCGTCGCCACCGGCGAAATCCACCAGCACGCCGATCTTGCCACCGTGAACGTAGCTGGCCAGCTGACCAGCTGTTTCGTAGCGTTGGAAGCGACGGATCGAGATGTTCTCACCGATTTTGCCCACCAGAGCGGCGCGCACGGTTTCAACGTTGCTGTCAGCCAGTGGCAATTCAGCCAGAGCGGCCAGATCAGCAGGATTATTCTTGGCAACCAACTGAGCGATATCGTTGATAAAGCCGATGAAATCATCGTTCTTGGCGACAAAGTCCGTTTCGCAGTTCACTTCAACCACGGAACCGGTCTTGCCATCTTCAGCGATGTAGACCGACACCAGGCCTTCAGCGGTAACGCGGGTAGCTGCCTTGCTTGCCTTGCTGCCCAGCTTCACGCGCAGGATTTCTTCAGCACGAGCCATATCGCCGTCGGCTTCAGTCAGTGCTTTTTTGCATTCCATCATGGGCGCGTCGGTTTTCTCGCGCAATTCTTTAACCATCGATGCGGTGATTTGAGCCACGGTTTTCTCCAATTCTGTAGAACGTGCCCCGGCCAAGCCGGGGCGATACGAAAGGTCACTGTAACTGCCTGCCATGACAACTTATGGCGTCTGACAGGCAGCCGTGAGCCTGTTACTCCTGAGAGTCAGCCTGAACTTCAACGAACTCTTCGTCAGCGGCAATTTCTTCAACCAGACCGTTCAGGTTCTGCTCGCGGCCAGCCAGCACGGCGTCAGCCATGCCACGGGCGTACAGAGCGATTGCCTTGGCCGAGTCATCGTTACCAGGAATCACGTAATCCAGACCTTCTGGGGAGTGGTTGGTATCAACCACGGCCACAACGGGGATACCCAGCGTGCGGGCTTCAGCCACGGCAATCTTGTGGTAGCCGACGTCGATCACGAACAGGGCGTCAGGCAGGTTGTTCATGTCCTTGATACCGCCGATGGCCTTGTTCAGCTTTTCCAGTTCGCGTTCGAACATCAAGGCTTCTTTCTTGCTCATGGTTTCCAGACGGCCTTCAGCCATCTGACCTTCCATTTCTTTCAGACGCTTGATGGAAGTCTTGACCGTTTTGAAGTTGGTCATCATGCCACCCAACCAGCGGCTGTCAACGTAAGGCATACCGCAACGCTCGGCCTCAGCAGCCACCAGTTCGCGAGCAGCACGCTTGGTGCCTACGAACAGCACGTTGCCGCCACGAGCGGCCAGTTGACGCAAGAATTTGGTTGCTTCTTCGTACTGAACAACCGTTTTTTCCAGGTTGATGATGTGGATGTTGTTACGCTGACCGAAGATGAACGGAGCCATCTTGGGATTCCAGTAACGGGTTTGGTGGCCAAAGTGCACACCGGCTTCCAGCATTTCACGCATCAAAGACATAAAGTTCTCCAAGGGTTTGGTCTTGTAACTGCCCGGTATCCGGTAAGGGCCGCAGCCTAGGCTGCATTCCAGACACCCCGAGACGGGCAATCACGCGATTTACAACTTAAAACATAAAAACGCAGCCCAACATGGGCATACGCCTGCACTACAACGGATTTGCACCTTGTAACGGACCACACGTCCGCCACCCAGGCCCAAATCTGTAACTTTTCTGGCCACCGCCTGCATACAGCACCGGGTTTGCAGGTGTATCCTAGAGGATTGCCTAGCCAGCACCGCCCGAACAAGAACCGGGCGTTGCCCAGGTTGCTCTTGCAAGGCCTGGCAACGCTGGCTGACCATATATTCGTTGTGAATCATGCCTGTGCTACACAACACGCTTCTTTTTAAAACAGCAGCACGTTTATCTCAGTTCCGGCTAGTCCGGGCAGACTGGATAAAGCCTGAGTTTGATCCAAGCACTTGTCCGGCCGTATTTTCCTGGTCCTGCCAGCGTCTACAAGCCAGCAAGCCTGAAGGATCAACCTGTGGCCCGCTTTGCCTGGCGGCTGTCGCTTGGCACCCGTTGCCGGGTAAGCTGTTGTTTGCAAGCCCTGTTGTTGCACGCCGTTGTTTGAAACCCGTTGTTCGGGCTCCCTTCCGGCTCTTCTTTAAGCCACTTATTCGGATTGACCAAACCGTCCGAATGAGCCAAAGCGGGGCTAAACCGACCCAGCGCACAACTGCAAAATTCACAAAAGCCTATAATTCTACTATTTTTCAATAGACCTGTTCAAGTTGCTATGAGTATTCTCGTCACAGACCCCACTGATCTCGAAAAAATGCGCGCCGCTTGCCAGACGGCGGCATCCATCCTTGACTACCTGACCCCCTTTGTCAAAGCAGGTGTCACCACGGGCGAACTGGACCGTCTGTGCATGGAGCGGATCAATGAGCTGGGAGTCAAATCCGCCACAGTTGGCTACGCGCCTCCCGGTTACCCGCCTTTTCCCGGTTCTATCTGCACCTCCGTCAACCACGTGATCTGCCACGGCATTCCTGGCGATAAAGTGTTGAAAAATGGCGACATTCTCAATATGGACGTCACCATCATCCAGGACGGCTGGTTTGGCGATACCAGCCGCATGTACTACGTGGGCGAACCCAGCATCCTGGCCCGCCGCCTGACCGAGACCACCTACGAATGCATGTGGCTGGGCATTGACCAGGTCAAGCCGGGCGCCACGCTGGGCGATATTGGTCACGCCATTCAACAGCACGCCGAAAAGCAGGGCTTTTCCGTCGTACGCGAATACTGCGGACACGGCGTGGGCCAGAAATTCCACCAGGACCCGCAAGTGCTGCATTACGGCAAGCCCGGCACCGGTGTAAAACTGGAACCGGGCATGATTTTCACCATTGAGCCCATGATCAACGCCGGTCGTCGTGAACTGCGCACCCTGGCCGACCAATGGACGGTGGTGACCCGCGACCACAGCCTGTCAGCCCAATGGGAGCACGCAGTCCTGGTGACCGACACCGGTTACGAAGTGCTGACAGTCTCGCCCGGCATGCCGGCCCCTCCAGCCATCATCAACAAGGCCTGAACCATGTCTTTCCTGGCCCAGCTTCGCGACAGAATTGCTGGCCGCCGGGCTCGGGCCTACGAGCGCTTCAGACAGGATCTGCATTGCGACCGCTTGCTCAAGAGCCTGTGCAGGATTTGCGATCAGGGCCTGCGTGAGTTGCTGGAGCATTATCCCCTGCCCCGCCAGGCCAGCCTCGCGGCTCTGGGCGGGTATGGGCGCGGCGAACTGTACCCGCATTCGGACGTAGACCTGCTGATCCTCCTGCAGCGCGAACCTAATGCGCAGGATATTGATCGCATTCAGGCTCTGGTTGCCGCTCTGTGGGACATCGGGCTGGCACCCAGCCACAATGTGGCCACGCCCGCTCAATGTCTGGAACAGGCCAGCCAGGACATCACAACGGAAACCGCCTTGCTGGAGAGTCGCTGGCTGGCGGGTTCATCACTCCTGCTGCGCCACGCCCAACGGCAGCTACAAAGCCAGATGGACCCGCAGGCCTTCTTCTTGGCCAAGCAGGCCGAGCAGCAGCAACGTCATGCCCATCTGCAGGACACCCCCTATTCGCTGGAGCCCAATTGCAAAGAGTCTCCAGGTGCCCTGCGCGATTTGCAGGTACTGCTGTGGATGGCCCGGGCCGCCGGCTTGGGACGCACTTGGGCGGCTGTGGCCCAGTCAGAATTACTGACCGAATCCGAACTGAACGCCCTGCAACGCGTCGAGCAAGCCTTCAAGCGCCTGCGCATTGAGCTTCATCTGTTAACGGGCCGCGCCGAAGACAGGCTGCTGTTTGATCTTCAGCCGCGTCTGGCAGAAATCTACGGTTTCCAGCCCACCGCCACCCGCCGCGCCAGTGAATTGCTGATGCAGCGCTACTACTGGGCCGCCAAAATTGTCAGCCAGCTCAATCTGATCCTGATGCGCAGCATTGAGGAACATTTATTTCCACAAACCGATCAGGACCCGATCATTCTGGACAGCCAGTTCCAGATTCATCACGGCCAGCTTGAGCTGCGCCAGCCCGACGGCTTCGAGCAGGACCCGTCGCTGATCTTTGTGGCCATGCTGCATTTGCAGCAGCAGCCCAATCTGCGCGGCCTGAAGGCCGACACCTTGCGGGCCCTGTGGCATGCACGGCGGCTGATCGACGCCAAGTTTCGGGCCGAGCCCAAAAATCGACGCCTGTTTCTGGAGATCCTGCAACAGAACAAGGGGATTGTGCATACCCTGCGGCTGATGAATCTACTGAATCTGCTTCCCCGCTACCTGCCGGTTTTCCGGCGCGTGGTCGGACAAATGCAGCATGACCTCTTTCACGCCTACACCGTGGACGAGCACACGCTGAAGGTCATACGCAATCTGCGCCGCTTCACCATGGCCGAGCACAGCGAAGAGTTGTCCATGGCCAATCAGTTGATGAGCGGCTTTGACCGTCATTGGCTGCTCTACATTGCCGCCCTGTTCCATGACATCGCCAAAGGCCGTGGTGGCAATCACTCCGAACTGGGCGCACAGGACGCACTGGCGTTTTGCCTGGATCACAATCTGATACCCATGGACGCGGAACTGGTGGTGTTTCTGGTGCGGGAACATCTGACCATGTCTCAGGTCGCCCAGAAACGCGATCTGAGCGACCCGAATGTCATCTTCCAGTTCCTGCAGACCGTGGGAACGGAACGACGCCTGACCGCGCTGTACCTGCTGACCGTCGCCGACATCCGCGCCACCAGTCCGACCGTCTGGAACTCCTGGAAAGGCAAACTGCTGGAGGACCTGTACAACCTGACGCTGGCAGCGCTGGGGAGACAGGCTAAGGACGGGGTTTCCGTCCTGGATCAGCGCAAGCGCGATGCCGCAGGGGAAATCCGTCTGGCGGGCTTGCTGGACGAGGCTCGCGAGGAATTCTGGCAGTGGCTGGACAAACCCTATTTCCTGCGCCACGACGCCAGCGAAATCGCCTGGCATACCATTCAGCTCTACCACCAGTCGCACAGCCAGACGCCCATTGTGCGCATACGGCCGGCCGGACAAACCGACGCCCTGCAAGTGCTGGTCTATACCAAGGATGCCAGCGGCCTGTTTCTGCGCATCTGCCGCTACTTTGACAGCCAGTCCGTCAGCATTCAGGATGCCCGTATCTACACCACCCGGCATGGGTGGGCGCTGGACAGCTTTGTTGTCATGCTGCCCGCCTACGACCATGCGCTGCGACGCGACCCGTTGCTGATCGAAACCGAGCTCTGTCAGGCACTGGAGCAGGAAGTGCTGCCCTCAGAGCCCGCTCATGACCCCTACCGCGACATTCGTTCTCGCCGGGCCCGTGTGTTTCCTATCCAGCCTACCGTGGACCTGCGTCAGGACGAGCAGGGACAAGACTGGATTTTGACGCTTAGCGCCACGGACCGGCGCGGTTTGTTGTACAGTCTCGCCCAGGTATTCGAGCGCCACGACGTACGTCTGCGCTCGGCCAAGGTCATGACCTTGGGTGATCGCGTCGAAGACGTCTTTATCCTCAGTGGCGCCGCCCTCGAACACAACCGTCATCAATTGCGCCTGGAGCGCGATGTCCGTTTAGCCCTTTCTCAATAAGCCCGCCCCCTTTAATGGAACTCTCCTCCGTATTCGCCGATGTCAGCCGCAGCTTCCTGTTTGCATTGGCCACGCTCTTGCCCATGCTCAACCCGCCTGCGGCCGCTCCTATTTTTCTGACGCTGACCGAAGGCGCCAGCGTGCCCGATCGTGCCCGCCTGGCCAAAAAAGTGGCCGTCAACATCTTCATCATGCTGGCCATTGCAATGGTCGCTGGCAATATCGTGCTGAACTTTTTTGGCATTTCCCTGCCTATCATTCGCATTGGCGGGGGCCTGCTGGTGATCGGCACCGCCTGGCGCCTGATCAATGCCTCGGACTTTGACGCGGCCCATGCCCAGAACATGGCCGAGTCCTATTCCTGGGAGCAGATTCGCTCCAAAGCCTTCTATCCACTGACTTTTCCCATGCTGTGCGGCCCTGGCTCGCTATCGGCGGCGCTCACGGTCGGCGCGACCTTGCACGACAACTCGGTCACCGGCACCATGAGCAAGCTCGCGGGGGCCTTACCGGCGATTGCCGCAGCCAGCGTCATCGTGTTTCTGGCCCTGCGCTTTGCCTCCCAGTTTTTATACAAACTGGGTAAAAATGGCACGGCTGTCGTGATGCGTCTATCCGCCTTCATCCTGTTGTGCCTGGGCGTGCAGATTACCTGGGCCGGTTTCCATGAACTTTTCCTGGGTTTGCTGCACGAAGCATCCACCTTCCATTCTTTAAATGCATCTTGATACCATGGCCGCCTCTTTCCGCCAGTCCGCTGCACCCTTTTATCTGATTGCCCTGCTCGCCTTCGCAGGTGTGGGTATCGCCCTGCTATCGCAGCACGTCTTTAGCATCCCGCCTTGCGCCTGGTGCGTACTGCAACGTCTGATTTTCATTGTGCTGGGTCTATGTAGCCTGGTGGCCGGCGTCCTGCGTCAGCTCGGCCATTCGGGCAGCGCCACCTTGTTCAGCCTGCTAGGGTTGGCGACGAGCGTGGGCGGTGTGCTGGCGGCCTGGTATCAGGTTTCGGTCGCACAGCATTTATTCAGCTGCGACCAGACCTTTGCGGACCGTTTCATCACCCAGTCCGGCCTGGAAAGCAGCCTGCCCTGGCTGTTTGGCATTTACGCCTCCTGCATGGATGCCCGTCAAGACCTGCTGGGCATTGAATATGCCTACTGGGGCCTGGGACTGTTTGTGCTATTGGGGCTGGGCTTGCTGCTGACCCTGCTCACGCGACGCCGTGCTTGATACAGCCAGCCCTCCTGAAAAGCCCTGCAGTCTTGCAGGGCTTTTTTCAAAGCGCATTGCCCTTGACACAAGCACAGCAAAGCACAGCCCAGTTCAGCTCTACGCACCACGGCTACGGTGTCAATCGGCACATCGGGTGGATAACCGTAGCACTCCTATGAACGCGCAAAGTGCTGCGCTCGATTCCATACCCCTGTCAGAGCCTAGCAATCCCCAAAAGCGAAAATAGGCCTATTAGGGGCCCGTGACGCCAAGCACATAACACCAAGCCAAAGAAGCAGGCGCACTACTGGCGAACAAGAAAAATTTACATCACCCTACACGCAAGGCATCCGGAACAGGGAATAGAAAAAGCCCGCTTTAGAGCGGGCTTTTCTCCAACGAGCGGGCATCCGCTTAATCGGTCACATCCGGAACATCACGGCCACTTTTACGACCTTCCGCCAACAGATTCAAATATGCCTCATCCACATCGCCAGTTACGTAGTCGCCACTAAAGCAGGAAGACTCAAATCCAGCAAAGCGGGGATTCAGATCACGCAGTGATTGCTCCAGGTCGTGCAGGTCCTGATAGACCAGTCCGTCCACCCCAATTTCCTTGGCAACCTGGTCCACATCGCGACCAGTGGCGATCAGCTCAGAAACCGTAGGCATATCAATGCCGTAAACGTTCGGGAAGCGAACCGGTGGCGCGGCCGACGCAAAAAACACCTTGTTTGCGCCCGCGGCACGGGCCATATCCACGATCTGACGGCTGGTTGTGCCACGCACGATGGAGTCATCCACCAACAGCACATTCTTGCCACGGAACTCCATGGGAATGGCGCTCAGTTTCTGACGCACCGACTTCTTGCGCACTTCCTGACCGGGCATGATGAAGGTACGGCCCACGTAACGGTTTTTGATAAACCCTTCGCGGTAGTTCAGGTTCAAGTGAGCCGCCAACTGCATGGCCGATGGACGGGCCGAGTCAGGGATAGGCATGACGACATCAATATCGGCCAGACGCAGGTTCTTGGCGACATTCTCGGCCAGGTACTCACCCATTAACAAGCGGGCGTCATAAACCGATACGCCGTCGACCGTGGAGTCAGGACGAGCAAAATACACGTATTCAAAGACACAGGGATTCAGGCGTGGGTTCTCGGCGCACTGACGGCTGCTGAGATTACCGTCCAGATCCACGATGATGGCCTCGCCGGGCTCCACATCACGGACGAGCTCGAAACCGCAACCCGTCAGGGCTACGGACTCGGAGGCGATCATCCATTCTTCACCCTTCGGGGTCACGTTGCGACCCAGGCACAAGGGACGAATCCCGTTCGGGTCACGAAAGGCAACCAGACCGAAGTTCGCGATTTGCGACACCACCGCATAGGCGCCCCGGGCACGACGATGCACGGCAGCCACGGCCTCAAACACTTCGTCCTGAGAGAGTTCAGGGCCGGTAGCGGCACGCTGCAACTCGTGCGCATACACATTCAGCAGAACCTCGGAGTCCGAGTTGGTGTTGATGTGGCGACGATCAATGGTGAACAGTTCTTCACGCAGCTCACGCCAATTGGTCAGATTGCCGTTATGCACAAAGCTCAGACCAAAGGGGGCGTTCACGTAAAAAGGTTGCGCCTCCTCCACGCTCTGGCTGGAGCCGGCCGTGGGGTAGCGCACATGGCCAATACCACTATTGCCGGGCAAGGAGCGCATGTTGCGAGTACGGAATACGTCCCGCACCAGGCCAAATGCCTTGTGCATGCTGAAGAACTGGTCGTGCCAGGTCGCCAGCCCCGCGGCATCCTGCCCACGGTGCTGCAGCAAGAGCAAACTGTCATAGATCAACTGATTTACAGGGCTGCGCGCAACAACCCCTACAACTCCACACATGATTGGTTCCCGTTAGTGTGTTCTCAATAAGGTAGCCATTCTGCCAAAGACGGCGGCAGCATGGCCTTAATCGACTGCACCGCGCGGATTGCAGGTTCAGCCAGCTTGGCCTGCTCCCACCACGGCTCTTTAGGTAAATCGGTATGCCCGGCCAGGATGACCAATATCAGCACCAGCAGCACGCCACGGGCCACGCCAAACAGGCCGCCCAAACCATGGTCGGCAGGCGTCAGCCCCGTTTGCTCGATCAAGCTGGCCAGCAGCATGTTCAACAGCCCCACCAGCAGCAAGACCATAAAAAAAACGGCTCCGTAAGCCAAAGCCGTACGTAATAAGCCGTTTTCTACCCAGACTTGTATCCAGCCTGATGTGCGTGGCCCCCACCAGATTGCGGCCATGAAAGCCAGCAAATAGGCGCTGAGCGAAAGCACTTCCTTGATCAATCCGCGTATCAGGCCCAGCAGGCCTGACACACCCACAATTCCAAGGACGATATAGTCGAAGCTGCTCACTTAGCCGAGATAAAGCTGTTCTCATAACCGAGCGAACGCAAGCGCGCCTGGGCCGCCTGAGCCGCTTCGCGCGTAGGGAATGGCCCCACGCGCAAACGATAGGTTGGTTTGCCACCGCTTTGCGCTGTCTCCACATAGGCATTGGTCACACCGGCCGATACCAGTTGATCACGGCGCGACTGGGCATCGTTCTGATTGGAGTAAGCGACAATCTGCAAAATGAAGTTGCCTTGTTGCGCGGCCGGTTTAGCGGCAGGCGCAGGCTTGTTGGGTACACGCCCCTCCAGCAGAGCCAAGGCATACGAACCATCATCCGTACGACCGTTTTGAGCCGGGGCGGGAGCTGGCTTGGGTTTTTCAACAGGCTTGGGTTTTTCCACGGGCTTGACGGGCTCTGGAGGGCTAGTCTCAGGCGCTGGCACAGCAGGCGTGCCAGTCTGGGCCGGATCGGTTTGCAAGCCGGGATCGACCACGGCCAGTCCACCATCGCTACTGGTAGCAGGGTCGGCGACCAAGGGTTCGTCGGGCTGCTCAATCACCGGGGTGGGCGTGTTTTCCTGCACCACCAGCTCGCCAGAGCGAGTCTGCGTCGTACCCTGCCCTGCGGGCTGAGTAATCGGGCCCAGCGCCAGCGACTGTTCCGGCTCGGGCGGAGTTTTGTCAGCAGTCAGCATGGGCACCAGCACCACCACGGCCAGCACCAGCGCCAGCGCACCGATCAGACGGCGACGAGCCCGTCCACGCAGTTCCGATAATTGTGAATCGCTGGAAGCACTGGAGCGGCGACCCGACGATGAGGAAGTATCGTTACGTGAAAATAAACCCATGAGCCCTAGACCTATGAAATAAGCAGTCTTGCCGATAATCAGGAAGATGTGCGCTCGTTTGCGGCTTCAAGAATCGGCCCTACTGTCGCAAACGAGCCAAACACGACAATTCTATCATTGTCACCGGCCTCTTTTAATGCCGCCTCGTAAGCGAGCCGGGGACTGTTGTAACTGGATACGACCGCTGACGCTTTACTGACCGAAGCACGCGCAACAGGGCGCACACCGGGTCGATGCCCGCTGCTTTCCGCTTCAGGTGCCAACACATCAGCAGGCATCTGATCGCTGGCCAGAACGGTACGCACATGCTCCGCCAACTCGTGACCCGACAGGCTGCGCGGCCCTTCCAGGCTGGCGCACATCCAGTGGTCAATACGGCTTGCCAGACGTGCGATGACGCCATCCACATCCTTGTCCTTGTACATACCCACAACGGCAATTGTCTTGGGGTAAGGAGGCATATTGTCCAGGTTCTGCGCCAGAGCGGCAGCAGCATGCGGATTATGCGCCACATCGAAAATGACACAAGGCTGACCTGGCTGAATCTGGAAACGTCCCGGCATATGCGCACGCAGCAAGCCCGCACGCACCGCCTGGGCAGGGACGGCCAAACGAGGATGCAAGGACTCCAGCGCCGCCAGGGCGGCAGACGCATTGAGCAGCTGATTGGCGCCACGCAGGGCCGGATAGGCCAAGGCAGCCCGTCGTTGACTACGCCCGCCATACGCCCATTGCTGGCGGTCGCCGGAGTAGTTGAAATCCTTGCCAAACAACCAGAGTTCGGCGCCAATCTCCTGGGCGTAATCCAGCATGGTCTGTGGTGGCACTGGATCGGCGCAAATGGCGGGACGACCGGGACGGAAAATATGGGCTTTTTCCCAAGCCACCTGCTCGCGGGTATTGCCCAGGTATTCTGCGTGATCAATATCAATGCTGGTAATGATCGAACAGTCGGCATCCACGATATTGACGGCGTCCAAACGCCCGCCCAGACCGACTTCCAGCACCGCCACGTCCACACGCTGCTCCTGGAACAGCATCAAGGCAGCCAGCGTGGAAAACTCAAAATAGGTGAGCGTCAGATCACCACGGGCTTCGTTGATACGAGCAAACTGCGCCGTGATCTGCGCGTCCTCCGCCATCTCGCCATTTAAGCGGATGCGCTCGTTATAACGCACCAGATGCGGGGAGGCGTACACCCCTCCTTTGTAGGCCGCGGCCAGCAGAATCGCTTCCAGCATGGCACAGGTCGACCCTTTGCCATTGGTACCACCCACGGTGATGACCACACCATCCAATTTGATGTTCAGACGTTGGGCAACCTCGCGAATCCGGCCCAGACCCAGGTCGATGGTCGACGGATGCAAGGTTTCCAAATAGGACAGCCAGTCGCTTAGCGAAGAGTCGGCTTTCAGAACAGGATGAGTCATGGACAACACCAATTACAAAATAAAAACGGCAGGCGCTGATGATAGCACCTGCCGTGAGCCAATACGCCTTAACTATCAGGCGAATACTGGTATTACTTGCGACGTGTTGGCGGCAAGTCCGTGCACGTCCCTTCAGCGACGGCCGCAGCCTTGCTGACCGACTCGCACAAGGTGGGGTGCGGGTGAATGGATTTGGCCAGATCGACCGGGTCCACCCCCATTTCGATGGCCAGCACCAGTTCACCGATCAGCTCGCCTGCATTGGTACCGACAATGCCGCCACCCACGATACGGTGGGTTTCCGCATCGAACAGAACCTTGGTAAAGCCTTCATCGCGGTTGTTGGCAATGGCACGACCAGACGCAGCCCAGGGGAACACGCCCTTCTCGACCTTGATACCGTCTTTTTTCGCCTGATCTTCGGTCAGACCCACCCAGGCGATTTCCGGATCGGTGTAGGCCACCGAAGGAATCACACGAGCATCAAAGAAGGATTTCTCGCCGGCGATGACTTCAGCGGCCACGTGCGCTTCATGCTCGGCCTTGTGTGCCAGCATGGGCTGCCCCACGATATCGCCAATGGCGTAGATATGTGGCACGTTGGTGCGCTGTTGCTTGTCAACCGGAATGAAGCCACGGTCGGTGACATGTACGCCCGCTTTCTCAGCACCAATTTTCTTGCCATTGGGCGAGCGGCCCACGGCTTGCAGAACCAGATCGTAACGCTGCGGCTCGGCTGGCGCATTCTTGCCTTCAAATGTCACCCAGATGCCATCATCACGAGCTTCGGCAGCCACCGTGCTGGTTTCCAGCATCATGTGGTCGAAGCGGTGCTTGTTCATCTTCTCCCACACCTTGACCACGTCGCGGTCTGCGCCCGGCATCAGGCCAGTCTGCATTTCCACCACGTCCAGGCGTGCGCCCAGCGCCGAGTACACCGTACCCATTTCCAGACCGATGATGCCACCACCCACGATCAGCATGCGCTTGGGCACAGACTTCAGTTCCAGCGCGCCGGTGGAGTCCACTACGCGTGGATCGTCGGGCAGGAACGGCAGTTTTACCGACTGGCTACCGGCCGCAATAATGGCCGAAGCGAACTTGATCACTTTCTTGGTGCCGTCGTTGGCGGTCACTTCGATGTGATTGGGGTCCAGGAACTGGCCGTTACCGACCACAACCTGCACCTTGCGGCCCTTGGCCATACCGGCCAGACCACCGGTCAGCTTGCCGATCACCTTGTTCTTGTAGTCGCGCAGCGCGTCGATGTCGATTTGCGCTTCACCGAACTTGATGCCGTGTGTTGCCAGGGACTTGGCTTCCTCGTAGACCGCTACGGTATGCAGCAAGGCCTTGGAAGGAATACAACCCACGTTCAGACACACACCACCCAGGGTGCTGTAGCGTTCGACCAGAGCCACTTTCAGGCCCAGGTCAGCGGCACGGAAAGCCGCGTTGTAACCGCCCGGGCCCGCGCCCAGAACGACCACATCCACGGAATCATCCGCAGCACCCTGATGGCTGGCAGCCTGCGGAGCAGGTGCCGCGGCCGGAGCGGCAGCGGCAGGAGCCGCTGCTTTAGGTGTTTCCTGTTTGGCGGGTGCTGCAGCGGGGGCCGCCTGGCCCTCCGCTACTTCGATCTTGGCAATGGCCGACCCCTGGGAGACCTTGTCACCCACTTTGACCAGCAATTCCTTGATCACCCCTGCCTGAGCGGCAGGAATTTCCATGGAGGCCTTGTCGGACTCCACGGTGATCAAGCTTTGCTCGACTTCGACCGTATCACCGACCTGCACCAGCACTTCGATAACATCCACCTCGCCGGAGTCACCGATATCCGGGACCGTCAGATCAATCAGACTCATGACAACTCCTTACAATGCGATGCGACGGAAGTCAGCCAGCATCGTTGCCAGGAAGGCATTGAAACGGGCGGCAGAGGCACCATCAATAACACGGTGGTCGTAGGACAGGGACAGCGGCAACATCAAGCGTGGCTCGAACTCCTTGCCATTCCAGACTGGCTGTATGGAGGAGCGCGACAGACCCAGAATGGCCACTTCTGGCGCATTGATGATGGGTGTGAAGTCCGTGCCGCCAATACCGCCCAGCGAAGAAATGGTGAAGCAACCGCCCTGCATCTGAGCTGCGCTCAACTTGCCGTCACGGGCCGCGGCGGCCAGTTCGCCTGTTTCACGCGCGATATCCAGAATGCCTTTCTTGTCGGCATCACGGATGACAGGCACAACCAGACCGTTAGGCGTATCAGCGGCAAAGCCGATGTGGTAGTACTGCTTGAGCACCAGATTGTCGCCGTCCAGCGACGCATTGAACTCGGGGAATTTCTTCAGGGCAGCCACGGCAGCCTTGATGACGAAAGCCAGCATGGTGACGCGAGCGCCGGACTTCTTGTATTCCTCGTTCAGCTCTTTGCGCAACGCTTCCAGCGACGTGATGTCAGCCAGATCGTTATTGGTGACATGCGGAATCATGACCCAGTTGCGATGCAGGTTGGCACCCGAGATTTTCTTGATGCGCGACAGGGCTTGGGTTTCGACAGGACCAAATTTGGCAAAGTCCACCTTGGGCCAGGCCAACACGTCCAGACCACCGACCTGGGCAGCAGTACCGGCAGCGGTAACCGAAGCGGCACCGCCCGCCATGACCTGCTTGACAAAGCCGCGCACGTCGTCCGCCGTAATCCGGCCTTTGTCGCCGGAGCCATGGACCTTGGCCAGATCCACGCCCAGTTCGCGAGCGAACTTGCGAACGCTGGGCGACGCATGGGGAAGATTGCGCAAGGAAACTTCGGCATCCGCAAACGCTGCAGTAGGCGAAACACGCTCTGGGGCGGGAGCACCCGCACCCACCACCACCGAAGAGCTGGCAGCAGAAGCTGCTGCAGCGGGTGCCGCTTCGGCCTTGGGAGCGGGGGCGGCCTCGGCTTTGGCTGGCGCAGGCGCTGCGGCGTTACCTTGCACCGTCAACTCCAGGATGTCGCTGCCCTGGCTGACCTTGTCACCCAGCTTGACCTTGATGGCGGTCACCACGCCAGCGTGGGAAGACGGCACTTCCATGGAGGCCTTGTCCGACTCCACGGTAATCAGGCTTTGATCCACCTCAACGGTGTCACCCACCTGCACCATGATTTCAATGACGTCCACATCGCGAGCGTCGCCGATATCAGGAACCTGCACGGTCACTTGCTGCTCGCCACCGGCGGGAGCTGCCGCGGCAGCGGCAGGCGCCGCTTCAGCTTGAGCAGCAGGAGCAGCGTCGGCCTTGGCAGACTCAGCAGCAGGCGCGGCCTGCGCGCCTTCGGCGGCTTCCAGTTCCAGGACCAGACTGCCTTCCTTAACCTTGTCGCCCAGCTTGACCTTGATCGACTTGACCACGCCCGCGTCGGACGAGGGAATCTCCATGGAAGCCTTGTCGGACTCCACGGTAATCAGGCTTTGCTCGACCTCGATGGTCTCGCCTTCCTTGACCAGGATTTCGATCACTTCGACTGCGTCGTCAGCACCGATATCCGGGATTTTGACTTGAATGATATTGCTCATGGTTCAGTCCCTTATGCGTGCTGCGGGTTGGCCTTGGAAGGATTGATGCCGTACTTGGCAATGGCCTCGGACGCTTTGCTGAACGGAACCTTGCCCTCTTCAGCCAGTGCGCGCAACGCGGCCAACACCACAAAGTGACGGTCAACCTCAAAGTGCTCACGCAACTTGAAGCGGTAGTCGGAACGACCGAAACCATCGGTACCCAGCACCTTGAAGGTACGATCTTTGGGCACGAAAGGACGAATCTGGTCGCCAAAAGCCTTGACGTAGTCGGTCGAGACCACGATGGGGCCATCGGTTTTGGCCAGTTGGGCCGTCACGTACGGTACGGGCAGGTCCTTGCCTTCAGGGTTGAGCAAAGCTTCACGCTCGCAGTCCAGACCATTGCGGCGCAATTCGGTAAAGCTGGTCACGCTCCACACATCAGAGCCAATGCCCCAGTCTTTTTCCAGCAGCTCTTGTGCTGCAATCACTTCACGCAAAATCGTGCCCGAACCCATCAGCTGAACGCGCAGCTTGGCGTCCTCAGCGACCGATTTGAATTTGTACATGCCACGCAGGATGCCTTCTTCGTCACCCTCGACCAGACCGGGCTGGGCGTAGTTCTCGTTCATCAAGGTGACGTAGTAGTACACGTCTTCCTGATCCTGAACCATGCGCTTCAGACCGTGCTGCATGATCACCGCCACTTCGTGCGCGAAGGTCGGGTCGTAAGACACGCAGTTGGGAATCAGCGAGGACTGAATATGGCTGTGGCCATCTTCGTGCTGCAGACCTTCGCCATTCAACGTGGTGCGACCGGCGGTACCGCCCAGCACGAAACCACGGGCTTTCATATCACCCGCTGCCCAGGCCAGATCGCCAAAGCGCTGGAAGCCGAACATCGAGTAGTAGATGAAGAACGGGATCATGATGCGGTTGTTGTTGGAGTACGACGTGGCAGCCGCAATCCAGGAGCTGAATGCACCCTGCTCGTTAATCCCTTCCTGCAACAACTGACCATTGGCCGTTTCGCGGTAGTACATGACCTGATCTTTATCGACCGGGGTGTACTTCTGGCCTTCCGGCGCATAAATGCCGATTTGACGGAACAGACCTTCCATACCAAAGGTACGCGATTCGTCAGCCAGGATGGGCACCGCACGCGGACCGACCTGCTTGTCGCGCAGCAAGGTATTCAGGAAACGGACAAATGCTTGCGTCGTGGAGATCTCACGGCCTTCGGCGGTGGGCTCCAGCATAGGTTTGAACGCCTCCAGGGTCGGCACGGTCAACTGTTCATCAGCCTTGGTGCGACGCTTGGGCAGGTAGCCGCCCAAGGCCTTGCGACGAGCGTGCAAATACTGCATTTCAGGCGAGTCGTCAGCAGGCTTGAAGTACGGCAGTTCTTCGAGCTTGTCATCGGGTACCGGAATATTGAAACGGTCGCGGAACTCGCGCACAGCGTCCAGATCCAGGCTCTTTTGCTGGTGCGAAGGGTTCTTGGCCTGGCCAACGTGGCCCATGCCATAGCCCTTGATCGTCTTGGCCAGAATAACGGTAGGCTGACCTTCGTGCTTGGTGGCAGCGTCAAACGCCGCATACACCTTGTGAGGATCATGACCGCCGCGGTTCAGGCGCCAGATGTCCTCATCGCTCATGCGGCTGACCATCTCCAGCAGCTTAGGATGCTTGCCAAAGAAGTGCTCACGAACATAGGCACCGTCGTTGGCTTTGTACGCCTGGTACTCGCCGTCCACGGTTTCTTCCATGACCTTGCGCAAGATGCCTTCCTTGTCGCGCGCCAGCAACGGGTCCCAGTAACCGCCCCAGATCAGCTTGAGCACGTTCCAGCCAGCGCCCCGGAAGGTTCCTTCCAGTTCCTGGATGATCTTGCCGTTGCCACGCACAGGGCCGTCCAGTCGCTGCAGGTTGCAGTTCACGATGAAAATCAGGTTGTCCAGCTTTTCACGGGCAGCCAGACCAATTGCACCCAGGGATTCAGGTTCGTCCATCTCGCCGTCGCCCAGGAACACCCAGACTTTACGGCCACTGGTATCGGCAATGCCGCGGGCATGCAGATACTTCAGGAAACGGGCCTGGTAAATGGCCATCAATGGGCCCAGACCCATGGATACCGTGGGGAACTGCCAGAATTCGGGCATCAACTTGGGATGCGGGTAAGACGGCAAGCCTTTGCCGTCCACTTCCTGACGGAAGTTGTTCAACTGATCTTCGCTAATCCGGCCTTCCATGAAAGCGCGGGCGTAGATACCGGGCGAGGAATGGCCCTGGAAAAACACCATGTCGCCGCCGTGATCTTCGGTCTCGGCGTGCCAGAAATGGTTCTGACCGCAACCAATCATGGTCGCCAAGGAGGCAAAGGACGCAATGTGACCGCCCAGACCACCCCCATCAGGAGGGGTTTCGCGGTTGGCACGCACCACCATGGCCATGGCGTTCCAGCGAATGTAGGAACGAATGCGCTCTTCCAGAGCGAGGTTGCCAGGGTGCGCAGGTTCCAGACCGGGAGGAATCGTGTTCACATACGCCGTGTTGGGCGAGAACGGAATATGGGCGCCAGAACGACGGGCCAGATCAATCAGCTTTTCAATAAGCTCGTGAGCGCGGGCCGGGCCTTCACGGTCCACCACCGCTTCCAGGGCGTCAAGCCACTCTTTTGTTTCTAGGGCCTGGTCTTGACTGACCTGAGCCGAACTATTGTCTTGGGTTGAGGACATATAGTGTCTCCATATATGTGGTAGTAGTCCGGTCTTGCTCGACGCTGAGCCGCCCATCTCCTGAGAAGTAAAGCGATCCTGACCGAAGCGGGTATTGCGGACTGTGAGCGTTCAAGGCGGGGTACGCCTGCACCAACCCATTCTAGGAAAGAACCTAGAAACGCTCAAGCAAAATTTCATTTTATGGTATGTGTTTTCATAATACGAAATATCACTAAAAAAAATAGCCCTACATTACAATCCAGCCATACTTCTTTTCGTGCAGTTATGGCCACTCATCCTAAAAAGTCTCTGATCCCTTCAACCTTCTACGATCAGGCCAAGCAGAACCGGCGTGGATTCTATTGGCTGACGCCGGTTGTCGTGCTGTTTCTTTACCTCTGTGTCATGGGGGTATTTCTCTGGCTGCAACGTCTGCAAAACGACAGCGTCATGTTTGTGACCATCGATCAGGAAACGCGTCAGCAGCGTTTGATGATGGTGATTCTGGCCCTGTCATTGGTCATTGTGGTCAGCCTGCTGGCCTTGTGGCGCTATACCCGCTTTCGCACCCACGCCGAGGCCGCCCAGACAGCCGAGACCGGGTTTCGACGCGCCATGGAAAATTCCATGTCCACGGGGATGCGCGTCTTTGACATGCAAGGCCGCATTGCCTATGTCAACCCTGCGTTTTGCAGAATGATTGGCTGGAACGAGGCCGATCTGGTCGGTCGCACCGCCCCTTTCCCCTACTGGTTGCCCGGTCGTCATCAGCAGCACCAGGAAACGCTGGATTTGCTCTTGTCCGGACGAACCCCCAGCAGCGGACTGGAAGTGGAAGCCCAGCGACGGGACGGATCGCGTTTTACCGCCCGCATGTACGTCTCGCCTTTGCGCGCCCCCAACGGAGAGCAGATCGGCTGGATGACTTCCATGACCGACATTACCGAACCCAAACGTATCCGTGAAGCCCTGACCGCCGCTCACGAACGCTTCATGACCGTACTGGAGGGTCTGGATGATGCCATTTCCGTGGTCGCCGATACCTCCGAGGGCCTGGAGCTGCTGTTTGCCAATCGCACTTATCGACGCTTCTTTGGCGCCCAGTCCAACGGCCATGCCGAACTGCTGGGAGGGCGTCTCGGTCGCTTCACGGACGAGACCGTGGAAATTTATTCTGAATCAGCGGCCCGCTGGTTCGAGGTCCACCATCGTATGCTGGCCTGGACCGATGGCCGCCGTGTGCGTTTGCAAGTGGCACGCGATATTACCGACCGACGCAAACACGAAGAGGCTTCGCGCATTCAACAGGAAAAAGTTCAGCTGACCAGCCGTCTGACCACGATGGGCGAGATGGCCTCCTCGCTGGCCCACGAATTGAATCAGCCGCTGACGGCCATCAACAACTACAGCATGGGCGCGGTTGCCATGCTCAAGTCAGGCCGCTACCAGCCCGAGACCTTGCTGGCTGCCTTGGAAAAAGCGGCCCAGCAGGCCGAACGGGCCGGCAAGATCATCAGCCGCATCCGCGAGTTCGTCAAACGCAGCGAGCCGCGCCGCACGCGCGTCAAAGTCATGCGCATTGTGGAAAATGCCGTGGGCTTTGCAGAAATTGACGCCCGCAAACGCCAGATCGAAATCGAACTGAGCATCCCCGATCCCGTTCCAGACGTCATTGCCGACCCCATTCTCATAGAACAGGTATTATTGAACCTGCTCAAAAATGGGATCGAAGCCATGGAACACAGCGAGCATCATGTGCTTCAATTGGTGATTACCCAACAAGAATCGCTTTTGGAGATGGCTGTCATCGACCGTGGTCATGGCCTGAAAGATCCCGAGCGCCTCTTTGAACCGTTTTACAGTACCAAGTCCGAAGGCCTTGGGATGGGCCTGAACATCTGCCGCACAATTATTGAATCGCATCACGGCCGCCTGTGGGCAGTCGGCAATCCCGAGGGTGGAACGATCTTTCGTTTCAGTCTACCTTGTGCAGCGCCCGATGTAGCGGACACCCTTGATAACAAACTGGAGATACCCGAATGACCAGCCCGCAAATGCCATGCACCATCTACGTAGTCGATGACGACGAAGCCGTACGGGACTCCTTGCGCTGGCTACTGGAAGCCAACGGCTACCGGGTCCGCTGCTTTGCATCGGGCGAAGAGTTTCTGGGTGCGTACGACCCGGCCCAGGTGGCCGTGCTGATCGTGGACGTGCGCATGCCCGGCATGAGCGGCCTGGAGCTCCAGGAAGCGCTGATTGCCCGCAAATCCACTATCCCGATCGTGTTCATTACCGGTCACGGTGATGTCCCCATGGCCGTGAGCACCATGAAGAAAGGCGCGGTCGACTTTCTGGAAAAACCCTTTAACGAAGCCGATCTGCGCACCATCGTAAGCCGCATGATTGAACAGGCTACCGCTCGCGCCTCGCAGGCGCAGGCGCAAAAAGATCAACAAGAAGTCCTGGGCCGCCTGACAGCGCGCGAGCAACAAGTGCTGGAGCGCATTGTTGCCGGTCGCCTGAACAAGCAAATTGCCGGGGACTTGAACATCAGCATTAAAACTGTCGAAGCGCATCGCGCCAATATCATGGAAAAACTGGAAGTCACTACGGTTGCCGACCTCATGAAAATCGCCCTCACCAAGTCCGAGGACGTGTAAATGAGTGCTCGTATTATTGATGGAAAAAAGCTGTCCACCGCCATCAAGGCGGACGTTGCAGAACGTGTTGCCAAACTCAAGCAGACTCACGGCATCCAGGCAGGCCTGACCGTGGTGCTGGTCGGGGAAGATCCCGCCTCGCAAGTCTATGTGCGCAACAAGGGCCTGGCATGTGAAGCCGCCGGCCTGAAGTCCGACATCATCCGCCTGCCTGCAGATACCAGCGAAACGGAACTGCTCGCACTGATTAAGCGCCTGAATCAGGACAGCTCGGTACACGGCATTTTGGTCCAGCTGCCCCTGCCCGCCCATCTGGACGAGCATAAAGTGATCGAAACCATTGCTCCCCACAAGGACGTGGACGGCTTTCACGTCAGCAACGCGGGCATGCTCATGACCGGCAAACCTCTATTTGCTCCCTGCACGCCCTATGGCGTGATGAAAATGCTGGAGTCGGAAAACGTGGCCTTGCGCGGTGCAGAGGCCGTCGTTGTTGGCGCCAGCAATATCGTGGGCAAACCCATGGCCATGCTCTTGCTGGCGGCGGGCGCTACGGTCACCCTGTGCAACTCCAAGACACGTGATCTGGCCGCTCAGACCCGCCGCGCCGATGTGCTGGTCGCGGCTGTAGGCCGCCCCGGCATCATTACCGGTGATATGGTCAAGCCCGGTGCCGTGGTGATCGACGTGGGCATCAACCGCGGTCCCGACGGCAAGCTGTGCGGTGACGTGGACTTTGCCAGTGCCAGCGAAGTGGCCTCGGCCATTACGCCCGTGCCCGGTGGCGTCGGCCCCATGACCATTGCCATGCTGCTGGTCAACACCTTGGAAGCGGCCGAACGCTCGGCCACCATCAGTCTTTAATTTATTCAACGGTTTATGACGACAAATCCCTTACTGGTTCCTATCGACAGCCTTATTGACTATCCCGCCATCCAGCCCGAACACATCGAGCAGGCGGTGGACCAACTGCTGGCCCTGGCCCGCCAAGCCGTAGAGACAGTCTCCAACGACGATAGCGAACCCAGCTGGGACAACATCGTCGAGCCCATCACGGACGCCACCGAGACTTTGTATCGCGCCTGGTCGGTAGCCGGTCACCTGAATTCGGTTATCAACACGCCTGAACTGCGGGCCGTCTACAACCAGTGCCTGCCGCGCAT
The DNA here is from genome assembly GCF_049932565.1 of Alcaligenes sp. HNGD-HTN06. Classification (NCBI taxonomy): domain Bacteria; kingdom Pseudomonadati; phylum Pseudomonadota; class Betaproteobacteria; order Burkholderiales; family Alcaligenaceae; genus Alcaligenes; species Alcaligenes sp. HNGD-HTN06. The sequence goes on from NZ_CP187782.1 coordinate 2,011,891, forward strand.
GAGCGAGTTCTCGACCTGGGTGGGCTTGAACCGACCTTTATTTCTACGCTATCAGGCCCTGGCAGACAGCCCGGCCTTTGCGGCCCTGACACCTCAGCGCCAACGCATCATTACCCTGGCCCTGCGCGATTTCCGCCTGAGCGGCGTACAACTGGAAGGTCAGGCTCGTGAGGACTACGCCCGCATTTCCGAGGAACTGGCGCAAACCTCGCAGCAGTTCTCCGAGCACGTACTGGATGCCATTGATCAGTGGCATTACCTGGTCACCGATCAGGCTGAGCTGGACGGCATCCCGGACGATGTGCTGGCCGCAGCCCAACGCGCCGCTCAAGAGAACGATCAGCAAGGCTGGCGTCTGACACTGAAAATGCCGTGTTACCTGCCCGTCATGCAGTACGCCCGCAATCAGGCCTTGCGCGAGCGGATGTACCGGGCCTACACCACCATTGCCTCCGATCAGGGGGATGCGCAATTCGATAACTCCCAGGCCATCGAAACCCTGCTGAGGCTGCGTGCTCAGGAAGCCAGCCTGCTCGGTTTTGCCAGCTACGCCCATATGCGTCTGGAAACCCGCATGGCCGACACTCCCGAACAGGTGATGGGCTTTTTGCGCGACCTGGCGGCCAAAGCACGCCCCTACGCGCGTCAAGATCTGGACGAGTTGCAGGCCTTTGCCCAGAAAGAGCTGGGTCTGGACAATCTGCAAGCCTGGGATGTCCCCTTTTGCTCTGAGCGCCTGCGTGAACAGCGCTACGCCTACTCGGAAGATGAGGTCAAACAGTACTTTACCGAGCCTGCTGTTCTCAACGGCCTGTTCAAGGTCATTCAGCGCCTGTTTGATGTGACCTTGCGCGCCAGCGACGTCCCCGTATGGCATCCTGCCGTGCGTCCATTTGAAGTTCTTGCCTCGGATGGCAAAACCTTGGGCTACCTGTATATGGACCTGCACGCCCGTCAAGGCAAACAAGGGGGGGCCTGGGTCGATAGCGAACGCAGTCGCCGCCGCCTGGGTGAGCAACTGTGTCTGCCGATCGCCTATCTGGTGTGCAATTTTGCCGAACCCCAGGCAGGTCGCCCGGCCCTGCTGACGCATGATGATGTAATCACCCTGTTTCACGAGTCGGGCCACGCCTTGCATGCCTTGCTCTCACGCGTGGACGATCCAGCAGCGTCGGCCTTCTCCGCCGTGGAATGGGACGCCATCGAACTGCCTTCGCAGTTTATGGAAAACTTTTGTTGGGAGTGGCCTGTCGTCCAGATGCTGACCGCCCACGTGGAAACGGGCGAGCATCTGCCGCGCGCGCTCTACAACAAGCTCAATCAAGCCCGCAACTTCCAAAGCGGCATGCAAATGGTGCGTCAGCTCGAGTTTTCCCTATTCGACATGTTGATCCATTCGCGCGACAGCGGTCTGGACATCGATGCCGTCATGGAGATTCTGGATCAGGTACGTCAGGAAGTGGCCGTGCTGTTTCCGCCAGAGTGGCACCGCTTCCCGCATCAGTTCTCGCACTTGTTTGCGGGTGGCTATGGCGCGGGTTACTACAGTTACAAATGGGCCGAAGTCCTGTCTGCCGATGCCTACTCGGCCTTTGAGGAAAAAGCCTATACCCATTCGGATGGGGCGCGTGATACCCTCGATAGCAATACCGGCCATCGCTTCTGGCGCGAGATTTTGTCCGTGGGGGGCGAGCGTCCCGCTGCCGACTCCTTCCGTGCTTTCCGAGGTCGAGACCCTTCCATCACCGCCCTGCTCCGTCACAGCGGGCTCACACCCGAGCCCGCCTAAACCCAGAGGACGCTCATGACAGCCAGCCGGATGCGGCCCAGCCCAGTAAACCCCATTCTTGTCTTGTTTAAGCAATATGGTCTGACACTGGCGCTGAGCTTGCTCCTGCTTGGCAGCGCGACTGCTGCCAATCTGCATCCCGTACGGGGCTTCCTGCCCGATCTGCGCTTTTCCCTACAAGCCGCTGGTCCCAAAACACTCACTCAGGATGACTTCAAAGATAAAGTCGTCATGATGTTTTTTGGTTATGCCAGTTGCCCCGATGTCTGTCCCACTACCCTGGCCCAGTTAGGTGCCGTCATGGACGCTCTGGGAGACAAGGCTGAGCAGGTGCGCATCCTATTTGTCAGCGTGGACCCGCACCGCGACACCCCGGATGCACTGGCCCGCTACGTGGCCGCCTTTGATGGCAAGCACACGACGGGACTGACCGGTTCAGAAAAGCAGATTGCAGACCTCGCCCGGCGTTATCGGGTGGCATACCAGATCGAAAAACCAGCCCCCAAGGCGCCGGAGAACTACGAAGTCTCGCACAGCCGTGGCGTATATATCTTCGATCAGCAAGGCAGGGCGCGCTATCTGGCACCGGATACGGAGTCGGTACAGGTTCTGGCAGAGGGTGTGCGAAGTCTGCTACCTTGAAAAAGCCCCCTTCAAGAGGGGGCTTCGTCTTTCTGGCGATTCCACTACGGGCACGACCTGGTGAACAAACGCAGACATGCCCACGCTCTCTGCCTGACAGGCCGGCAAACCACTGCTGGCCGACCCGCCAACCCCTGAGTTATTGGCCTCGCAACGCAGACTGTGCCTGGCGCAAGGCTGTACGCAAGCCCTCTTCCAGTACGGGATGATAGAAAGGCATGGCCAGCATCTGGTCCAGCGTCAGCCCCATCTGCAATGACCAGGCTAATAAATGGGCAATATGCTCTGCTTGAGGCCCCACCATCTCAGCCCCAAGAAATGCCCCGTCCTGGTCTGCATACACATGCAGCAAGCCACGGTTGACCAGCATGACCCGCGCCCGTCCCTGATTACCAAAGTTCACACTACCGGTCACGGCCCCTTGCGGAAGTGATTTAAAGGGAGTCCCCACCACGGCCACCTGCGGATCGCTGAATACGACCGCCATACGGGCCCGGCGAGCCATCGGCTCGTCCTGCCCCTCGCTCAGGGCCTGCAAAGCCGCCAGGCGACCATCGTCAGCCGCTTCATGCAGGATAGGTGCACGCTGGTTGACATCACCCGCAAGGTAAATAGAGGTTCCTTTGATCTGCAGGCTGGTCATGTCATAGACCACCCGGCCTTTGTCGTCCCATTGCGCAGGCGTATTTTCCAGGCCCAGATCATCCAGTTGAGGACGGCGGCCGGCCGCTCCCAATACATAATCATAATCTTCGACACGTTCCTGACCGTCCACCTTCAGATGCACCCGTGCCTTGCCATTGACCACTTCGCTACCCAGCACGGTCACGTCCGCGCGGATATCGAGCTCCTGACTGAAAATAGCCCGCCCAGCCTCGCGCACTGTCGGATCGGACAGTCCCGCCAGACTCTGACTGCGGTTGATGATCGATACATTAACGCCCAGCCGAGCCAGAGCCTGCCCCAGCTCCAATCCGATCACGCCCGTCCCTACTACCAGCACGCTGCGCGGCAAATCAGTCCAATCAAAAACGTCCTCGTTACTGATCAGCAAGGCGCCCAAAGGCTCCAGCTCTTTCGGGCGCACTGGCGTGGAACCCGTAGCGACAATCACACTCCCTGCCGTGATGCGGGTGTGCTCATCCACCTGCAGCACGTGCTCCGACAAGAAACGGGCGTGGCCGCGTATCTTGTCCTTCTCATCAAAGCCGTTCACATCCTCCACTACAAAACCCACAAAACGGTCACGCTCGCGACGCACGCGATCCATTACCTCTTTTCCATCGATACGGATTGCGCCATCCACATGAACCCCAAAAGGCGCGGTGTGACGAGCATGATGGGCGGCATCCGCAGCCGCAATCAGCAGTTTGGAGGGCATGCAGCCAACCCGGGCACACATCGTGCCATACGGGCCAGACTCGATCATCAGCACTCGTTTACCAGCTCGTTTAGCCGTACGATACGCTGTCATGCCCGCTGTTCCCGCTCCGATCACGGCAACATCACACTGAATTTCCTTCATAAACCGCTCCTTGAGTGTGTAACAAGGCTATCAGGGCCCAGATGACCGGTCCGACAGCCCGTTCTACAATGTGCAGAATTGAACCGTTTAATCATAACGCAGTCCTTTTGCACTGCCAGAGGAAAGCCCATGCTGATTAGTGAAGCGGCCCGCCTCACCGGCCTGACACCCAAGATGATCCGGCACTATGAGGATCTGGGCCTGGTAAATAGTGTCCGTGCTCCGAACGGCTATCGTATCTATCAGGCTCAGGACCTGGACACCTTGCACTTTATCGTCCGCGCCAAAGAACTGGGTTTTAATCTGGCCGATATTCAACAACTGACCAGTCTGTGGCGCAATCAGCAGCGCCCCAGCTCTGAGGTCAAGCAGTTGGCTCAAGCCCATATTCAGGACCTGGAAAGCCGGGCGGCCTTGCTGCTGGATATGGCTGCCAAACTGCGTGTCCTGGCCGAGCAATGTCAGGGCGATCAGCATCCCGACTGTCCGATCCTGGATGGGCTGGAGGGCGGCTGTTGTAACCCGAGTACGCCAGATAAGACTGCCGTGCCGCCCCGAAGTAATCGTGCATCCGCTGCAGGCCCGCTTTGAGACATCGGCCCCGGCGGGTGGTAAGCGGCTTCCCCCAAGCCGATCTACGCCGCTGAAACAGCGTGGACTCTGACCGCTTGTGCCGACTTGCCACCTTCACCCGCACAAACACAAAAAAGCCTGAGCTCAAGGAGAGTTCAGGCTTTTGCTTCTTGTGTCTTGGATGGGCTGCTCAGCCGCACCGACTTCGGGCTCAGGCCGCGCGCCACTCCGTCACAAATTGCTGCGGCTCGGGACGTTGCGCAGGACCTAGCGTGTGAATGGGCGTACCCACCGACACAAAGCCCAGGAACTGATAATCCAGGGAGTCAAAGCCCAAGGCTTCAGGAACTTCCTCACCGTAGGTCCCCAGGCCCGTGCTCCAGAACGCTCCAAAACCCAGTTGGTGAGCCGCATGCAGCATATTGCTAACCGCAGCACCCGTTGCCAGAACACGCTCCAGCTCAGGAATTTTTTCCTCGCCATGATCGATGTGGCTAGCCACGGCAATCAGCAAAGGGACTTTTGCCAACCAGGCACGTACGCTGGCCGCCTTCTGCTCGGTCAAGGGTGTGCCCGCGCGTTCGTTAGCCGCAATCGCCAACTCGCCCAAAGCCTGTACATTTTCACCACGAATCAGGCAAAAGCGCCAGGGCTGCAAACGGCCATGATCGGGAGCGCAAACGGCAGCGCGCAAAATCAGGTCCAACTCCTGTTCGCTCGGGCCGGGGCCTTGCACCAGCTTGATGGAACGTCGGGACAACAAGGAATCAATGGTACTCATAGTGCTTCCAGAATCAGTAAAGAATGCCCTGCCCGGCTGGCAGGGCTCGGTCAGGCGTGAGCAGGAGCGCCCGCTTGTACCAGCAAGGCTTTCATGTCGCGCACGGCTTTTTCCCAACCATCAAAGACAGCCTGCGCAACAATGGCGTGACCAATATTGAGCTCAGCCAGACCTGGTAACGCCGCGATGGCCTGGACATTGCCGTAATGCAGGCCATGACCCGCATTCACACGCAAACCTTGCGAGACGCCTTGCGCGATACCCGCACGAATGCGTTCCAGCTCGCTGGCAGCCTGCTCGGGCGTTTGAGCATCCGCATAGGCGCCGGTATGCAGCTCGATCACCGTGGCGCCCACTTGACTGGCAGCACGAATTTGCGCGGGATCAGCGTCAATGAAAAGCGAAACACGGATGCCCGCAGCCTGCAACTGCTCAACCGCTGCCCTGACCTGATCCAGATGCCCCAGTACATCCAGCCCCCCTTCGGTGGTCAGTTCGGCTCGGTGCTCGGGAACCAGGCAGACATCATCCGGCTTGATACGGCAAGCGATGTCCAGCATTTCGGTAGTGATGGCGCACTCCAGATTCATCCGGGTGCGCAACACAGGGCGCAGGGCCTCGACATCGGCATCCTGAATATGACGCCGATCTTCACGCAGGTGTAAGGTAATCAGGTCCGCTCCGGCTTCTTCTGCTCGCAAAGCGGCCTGAATAGGATCAGGGTAGGTGGTCAGACGCTGCTGGCGCAGCGTCGCCACATGATCGATATTGACGCCCAGTTCTAACATTCCCCAAGGACCTCCGTAGTTTCAGGGATGAATGACCAGACACATTATCGCCTGTTTACTCCGGTGCTGTCCCGGCTGCCTGGATCTTTGTGTCAGGCTGGACGGTTTCGGCAGACCATCCACCGCCCAAGGCCTTATACAACTCCACCCGGTTCATCAGCGAGGCCAGACCCGTCTGGATATAAGCCTGACGGGTTCCATACAGGCTGACTTCGGCCGTTTGCACCTGCAAAAAGCTGTCTATCCCCACCTCGTAGCGCAATTTGGCCAGACGCAAGGTCTCGCTGGCAGCCTGATCGACTTCCTGCAAGGCATCAATCTGCTGCCCATAGGTCGCCTCGCCCGCCAGTGCATCGGCCACCTCACGGAACGCATCCTGAATGGTTTTCTCGTACTGGCTGATCGCAATATCACGACGCGCCTGGGCCAGATCCAGATTGGCCCAGGTGCTGCCCGAGAGCAAGGGCATGGTAATTTGCGGCTGGAACTGCCAGTACCGGTTGTCTGAGCTGAACAAACCACCCAGCTCCGGGCTCATGAAGCCTAACAAACCGGTCAGACTCAAACGCGGGAAAAAAGCCGCGCGCGCCGCACCAATGCTGTAGTTCGAACCGCGCAGCACGTGCTCGGCGGCCAGAATGTCAGGACGACGCTCCAGCAACTGCGCCGGCAAGCCCACCGGCAAACGGGGCATCAACTGCGCACGGGTGAAGGGCAAGCCAGCGGGCAGATCATCCGGGATCTCACCACCCAGCAGGACTTGCAAGGCATTCAAAGCACGTTGACGATCCCGTTCGACCGCCTGCATATCGGACCGCACAGTGTTGTATTGCACCTTGGCCTGATTCAGGTCCAAAGCAGACACCGTGCCGGCATCGTAGGACGACTGCACCAAACGCAAAGTCTCTTGACGACTGCGCAAGGTGTTGCTCATCAAGGCATGCAGCTCTTCAGCCGTGCGTACCTTGAAGTAGGCCTCCGCCGTTCCCGCCACCAGCGCGATATGGGCCGTGCGTTGGGCCTGCTCAGTCGCAAAATACTGTTCGCGAGCGGCACGGGCCAGATCACGCACACGACCGAAAAAGTCCAGCTCAAACGCAGTGATGCCCACTCCAGCCTGGAACGTGCGGGTCACCGGAGCCGAGGTCGGGCCAGCAGGACGCAGCTCTGCGGGCGTGTGAGTGGCCTGCTGAGCTGCCTGAACGCCAATGCTGGGCAGTTGATCGCTGCGCGCCACGCCATATTGGGCGCGCGCCTCTTCGATACGTTGAGTCGCAATGCGCAAGTCGCGGTTGTTCTCCAGAGCGCGCTCAATCAGGACATGCAAGCGTGGATCGGTGAAGAACTCACGCCAGCCCAGATCGGCGGCCTGCACCGCCTCCGTCTGGCCCTGCTGGGCCAGGGGAAACTGAGCGGGCACCGGCGCCGCCGGACGCTCATACTTTGGCGCCAAGGAGCATGCCGACAAGGCAAAGGCTACAGCCAGCACCAGGGGACTACGTAAAAACATGCTAGACATCAGTGCTGTCCTCCTTGCGAACCGGGCTGCTGCGCAGCTTGCTTGGCCAGTTCTTCCTCGTGCAGTTTGGCGGCTTCGCCAAACAAGCGAGGCTTGGTTTTAAAGAGCTTGAGGATAACGACGAAGAAGGTCGGCACCATCAAGACAGCCAAAGGCGTGGCGGCCAACATGCCACCGAGCACACCCAGACCCACGGCGTTCTGGCTAGCTGCGCCCGCACCGCTGGAAGTCGCCAGTGGCACCACCCCCAGCACAAAGGCAAAGGAGGTCATCAAAATAGGACGAAAACGCAGACGGGCTGCTTCCAGGGTGGCGTCGATCAGTGTCGCGCCCCGGGCATACGCATCCTTGGCAAACTCCACAATCAGAATCGCGTTCTTGGCTGATAGCCCGATCACCGTCACGATACCTACCTGGAAGTACACATCATTCGGCATGCCCAGACCAGAGACCAGCAACACCGACCCCAGCATGCCCAACGGCACCGCCAGCATCACCGACAGTGGAATGGCCCAGCTTTCATACAAGGCCGCCAGCAGCATGAACACCACCAACACAGCCAGCCCCATCAAAATTGTCGACTGACCCGCTGCCTGACGCTCCTGGTATGACAGACCGGTCCAGTCCACCCCAAAGCCGCTAGGCAGCTGCTTCATCAGGTTTTCCATCTCGATCATGGCTTCGCCGGAGGTGTAGCCGGGTGCAGGACCGCCACCAATACGCACCGACTCGTAACTGTTGTAGCGTACGATCTGCACAGGACCCTGCTCAGTTGTCTGGCTGACAAAAGCGGACAGCGGAACCATCTTGCCTTCGCTATTGCGCGCGTTGAGTTTGAGCACATCATCGATGGTCATGCGGTAGGGAGCATCAGCCTGCAGCCAGACGTTTTGCACCCGACCCTGGTTCGTGAATTTACCCACAAAGGACGAACCCAGCGCACCGCTGATCAGGGACGAGACTTCGCTAAAGTTCACCCCCAAGGCCGCGGCCTTGTCCCGGTCAATCTCCAGACGAATTTGCTTGCCCGGACTCAGGCCGGTGATACGCACACTTTGTGGATCAAAAACAGGGCTTTGCTTGGCCAGGCTTAACAACTGATCGGCTGCCGCCATCAGTGCGTCGTGGCCCATGCCTGCCCGATCTTCCAGCCGCATATCGATACCCGAGGAATTACCCAGGGCAGAAATGGCCGGCGGCACAATGGCGATCACCATGGAGTCAGGCAAACCGAACAGCAGTTGACCCATGGCCCGGCCGGAAATGGCCTGTGCCGAGTTTTCCTCTCCCTTGCGCTCGTTAAAGTCCTTCAAGGGCACAAAGGCAATGGCCGAGTTCAAGCCGCTACCGTTAAAACTGAAACCCTGCACGGCAATGATGTTCTCGACCTGAGGCTGCTCTTTGAAGTAGTCCTCGACCTTGGCGATGGTTTCAATGGTGCGGTTGGCGGTCGAGCCGGCGGGCAGCTCAATATTGGCAATCACGTAGCCCTGGTCTTCTTCGGGCAGGAATGCAGTGGGCATGCGCACATACAGGAAGCCGAGCACCAACACCATAAGCAGATAGATAAACATCATCCGGCCGCCACGGCGCAAGGTCTTGCCTACAAAGCTTTCATAGCCGTTGGTCGTACGCATGAAGACACGGTTGAACCAGCCAAAAAAGCCACGCTTGGTTTCGTGATGACCTTTCGGAATCGGTTTCAGCAAGGTCGCGCACAGCGCAGGCGTGAAGGTCAAGGCCAGGAAACCGGAAAACGCGATGGACACGGCCATGGCTACCGAGAACTGACGGTAAATGACGCCGACCGAACCGGCCATGAAAGCCAGGGGCAGGAACACCGCCGACAAGACCAGCGTAATACCTACAATGGCGCCACTGATTTGCGGCATGGCTTTCTTGGTCGCTTCTTTAGGCGAGAGCCCGTCCTCGACCATGATACGTTCGACGTTCTCCACCACCACGATGGCGTCGTCGACCAAAATACCAATGGCCAGCACCATCGCGAACATGGTCAGCACGTTTACCGACATGCCCAGCACCTGCATCACCGCAAAGGCACCCAGAATGGCCACGGGCACCACCAAGGCCGGGATGACGGTGTAACGTACGTTCTGCAAAAACACGTACATCACGATAAACACCAGCACCATGGCTTCCAGCAGGGTGTAGACCACTTGCGTGATGGACTTGTCCACGTAAGGCGAGGTGTCGTAAGGAATATCGTAGCGAATATTATCCGGGAAAAACTCGGAGAGCTTTTCCATCTCGGCCTTGATGGCCGCCGCGGTATCCAGGGCGTTGGCCTCGGGCAGCAGGGAAATCGCAAAGGCCGCTGTAGGTTTGCTGTTCAGGCGCGCCCCAAACTGGTAGTTGTCCGCCCCCACTTCGACCCGCGCCACATCTTTGATACGCACCGTCGAACCATCCGGCTGGGAGCGCAAGATGATGTTCTCAAACTCTTCCACGGTCTGGAGCTGGCCATTGACCGTGATGGGCGCTGCCACACGCTGACTTTCCAGATTAGGAGGCCCCCCCAAGATACCGGCAGACACCAGCATATTCTGCTGGCGGATGGCCGTGGTGACGTCCGAAGGGGTCATCTGATAGCCGACCAGCTTGGCCGGATCAAGCCAGACCCGCATGGCTCGACCAGAGGCAAACAACTGGAATCGGGCCACACCAGGCACACGGGAAATCGTGTTTTTGATGTTGCGCTCGATGTAGTCGGCCAGCGCGGTCTGATCCAGGCTGCCGTCTGTCGAGGACAAGGTGGCCACCAGCAAAAAGCCGGTACTGGACTGCTCGACGTGCAGGCCCTGCTCCATCACTGCCGTCGGCAAGGACGCGGTAATGTTGCTGACCCGGTTCTGCACGTCCACCTGCGCCAGATCAGGATTGGTGCCGGGACGGAAGGTGGCGGTAATCTCAGTGGAGCCATAGGAGTCACTGACAGACTCGTAGTACAGCAGCCCCTTGGCGCCGTTCAACTGGTCTTCAATCACACTGGCTACTGTGCTGGCCACATCCTCGGCCGTCGCCCCCGGGTAGGTCGCCCGGATCGTGACCGAAGGCGGTGCCACATCGGGATACTGCGCCACGGGCATATTGGGCAATGCCAATAAGCCAAATAGCGTGATCGCCAAGGCAACGACCCATGCAAAAATGGGCCTTTCAATAAAAAACTGAGGCATGTCGCTTACTCGCTAGACTTGGCTTCGTTTGGCTCAGCCGCTGCGGCCGGCTGCTGTGCGGGAGTCGCATCAGAGGCTGGCGCCGCGGCGGGCTTATCCCCCTTCCAGGGAATGGTCTGGACCGGGGCACCGGGGCGAATCTTCTGGAAACCCTCAACAATGATCTGGTCACCGGCCTGCAGGCCTTTGTTCACGACATACTGGCCATCGTGCTCAGGTCCGAGCACCACGGGTACGGACTGAGCTTTTCCGTCACGAACCACGTAAAGATTGGATGAGCCATCCGAGGTGTACTGCACTGCCTGGGCAGGCACCAGCAAGGCATCGGGAATAACCCCTTGCTCCAGACGCAGGCGAACATACATACCTGGCAGGAGAATTTCATCGGGGTTGGGGAACACGGCCCGCAGCGTAACCTGGGAGGTGGACGGGTCCACACTGACACCACTAAACAGCAGCACGCCGTCCTGGTCGTACAGCGAGCCATCTTCCAGCACCGCCTTGGCTTTGGCCTGGCCCTCGCCGGCCGACTTCAGGCTCCCATCGGCCATGGCTCGACGCAGCTGGCTAAGTTCGGCGGTCGAACGGGTCACGTCTATATACACACGATCCAGTTGCTGTACCGTTGCCATGTGCGTGGCATTGGTCGCTGACACCAAAGCGCCTTCGGTAATCAGCGCTCTGCCAATGCGTCCGGCAACAGGAGAGACAACCTTGGTATATCCCAAATCGATAGTGGCGCTTTCCAGGGCCGCCTGGGCGGCGGCAATGGAGGCCTCAGCCTGCATGGCCCGTGCCTTGGCGTTATCGTAATCCTGACGCGAAACCGCGTTTTCCTTGATCAGGCGCTCATACCGCTGTGCCAGTTGACGGGCGCTTTGCGCATCAGCCTGAGCATTTTTCAACTGGGCCGCCGCCTGATTGCGCACCGCACGGTAAGGGGCGGGATCAATGGTAAACAAAAGCTGGTCCTGCTTGACCTCAGCGCCTTGCTCAAAGTTGATCTCTTCAACAATGCCGGACACACGGGCACGGATTTGTGCATCTTTGATCGCTTCGACTCGTCCAGGCAGCTCGGAGAACAACTCGGTAGAGGTCGGTTGGACGGTAATCACGCTGACCGGGACCTTCATCCCGCCGGCCGGAGCTTGAGGCTCTTTGTTGCCGCAGGCGGCCAGAAGAACCAGGGAAGAGAAGACAGCAATGCGAAATGGCTGTCGACCCAGCAAGCTTTTAAATGACATGAAGAACTCCTGAGCTAAGCGTTGCATGGGAGTTTAACGCTTAAACTGACTGGATTGTATGGTTTGGACAAGCAGCAAGTATATGTCGAAAAAGCCTAAATCAAACAGCAAAATTTGCGATGAGACTCATTCCGATCATGCAATCATTTGGCGCCTACGAGTAGCCCGCTCCCACCTGATCCCCGTCCCGTCGTCGGCCCACCTCAAAAGAACACGTATTATCATATACCTAGGGTTTGATGAATATAAAAAAACCGCGTTTAACCCCCTAGAGTTGACGCGGTTTTCCAGATCCGGAATAGTGCTTTCTAACCGAGCAACAAACTATCGTCGGCCAGAGTTTCACCCCGCACCTTCTCGAACATCTCCAGCAAATCACGCACATCCAGACCCTTGCGCTGTTCACCGCTGACATCCAGCACCACCTTGCCCTGATGCAGCATTACCGTCCGATCGCCGACATCCAGCGCCTGACGCATACTGTGCGTGACCATCATGGTGGTCAGCCCGCCCTCACGCACAATGCGGTTGGTCAGCTGCAAAACAAAGTCGGCTGTACGCGGGTCCAGAGCGGCGGTATGTTCATCGAGCAGCAAAATTTTGGAGGGGCGCAAGGCGGCCATCAGCAAGCTGACCGCCTGGCGCTGACCGCCCGACAACAGACCGATACGATCCGTCAGACGGTTTTCCAACCCCAGGCCCAAGGTTTCCAGACGCGCTGCAAACTCGGCGCGCATGGAGTGCCGCACTGCACGGCTTAAACCGCGACGACTGCCCCGACAGGTGGCCAGCGCCATATTCTCTTCGATCGTCAAGTCTTCACAGGTGCCCGCCATGGGGTCCTGAAACACCCGGGCCACCCAGTTGGCGCGCTCCCAGACGGGACGGCGTGTGACATCCACATTATCGATCAGGATTTGGCCTTCATCCACGGACTGATCGCCCGATATGGCATTCAAGAAGGTGGACTTGCCCGCGCCGTTGGAACCGATCACGGTTACAAACTGGCCTTCAGGAATCGTCAGAGACAGGCCGCGCAAGGCACGGGTTTCAATAGGCGTGCCTGGATTAAAGGTCAGGCACAGGTTTTTTGCTTCCAACATTACTGGGCCCCCTTCTGTTTACGAGCACGCTTTTTCTTGAGCAACGGAATCACCAGCGCCACCGTCACCAACAAGGCAGTCACCAGGTTCAGATCCTGCGCTTTCAGACCGATCACATCCGCGTTCAGCGCCAAGGCAATGAAGAAGCGGTACAGAATCGCACCGAGCACCACGGCCAGCGTCGCATAAAACAGCTTGCGGGCAGGCAGGATGCTTTCGCCCACAATCACGGCAGCCAAACCAATGACGATGGTCCCGATCCCCATGGAAATATCGGCCCCGCCCTGCGACTGAGCAAACAGGGCTCCCGCCAAGGCCACCAGAGCGTTGGAGATGGCCATGCCCAGCAAAAGCATATTGCCGGTTGCCACACCCTGCGCACGCGCCATGCGGGCGTTGGCTCCGGTAGCCCGCATCGCCAGACCCGTTTGCGTGCCGAAAAACCAGTCCAGTGCCAGCTTGGCCACCAGAACCAGGCCAATCAACAACAACGGACGCGCAATATAGTCGGCGATGGCGTCGGGCTGCAGAATCGTAAAGACCGTTGGCTCCATGATCAAGGGCACATTGGGGCGTCCCATGATACGCAGGTTGATGGAGTACAAGGCAATCATCATCAGGATACTGGCCAGCAGATCCATGATTTTCAGACGCACGTTCAACCAGCCAGTGATGGTGCCCGCGATGGCACCGGCAAAGGTTGCGACCACGGTGGCTATAAACGGGTCATTGCCCTGGCTGATAAGGATGGCGGCTACTGCCCCACCCAAAGGAAAACTGCCATCGACCGTCAGGTCAGGAAATCGCAGGATGCGAAAAGAGATCAGAACCCCCAGAGCAACCAGTCCGAAAATCAGACCAATTTCCAGGGCCCCCCACATTGAATAGATAGACATATTGTTGGACGTCTAGGATACAAAAGAAACAGGCGGGCAGCTTGTGGCAACCCACCTGCAAGAAGCAGTCAGCTCAGGTTTATTCGACGATTTTTGTGGCGGACTTCACGAAGTCCTCGTTGAGCGAAACACCTTGACGCTTGGCCGCGCCCGGATTGACGTAGAGCTCCAGTTTGGTGCTGGTCTCGGAAGCCATGTCGCCCGGTTTTTCGCCTTTAAGAATACGAATGACCTGCTGACCGGTTTGCAGACCCAGATCGTAATAATTCACACCCAGGGCCGCAATGGCACCGCGGGCCACGCTGTCGGTGTCCGATGCAATCAGAGGCACCTTGGCATCAACGCCCACTTTGACCAAGGACTCGTAAGCCGACACGACGTTATTGTCAGTATTGGTGTAGATCACATCGACCTTGCCCACCAGACTGCGCGCCGCTGCACCCACGTCCACGGTACGAGGAGCAGTGGCTTCAACCAGCGTCATGCCGTGTTTGGGCAACAGCTCTTTCATTTCTTTAACAACCACGGCGGAATTGGCTTCGCCAGGGTTGTAGACCATGCCCACGCGCTTGGCATCGGGCACAACTTTCTTAATCAGATCAACCTGGGCTTCCAGGGCCAGGGCATCGGACACACCTGTCACGTTGGTGCCCGAGGGCGCCATGCTGGGCACCAGATGCGCGACCACGGGATCGGTCACCGCGGAATACACCACAGGAATGGTTTTGGTTGCCGACACCACCGCCTGCGCGGACGGCGTCGAAATGGCCACGATCACATCTGCCTTGTCGCCGACAAACTTGCGGGCGATCTGGGCGGCAATCGCAGGGTTGCCCTGCGCGGTCTGAAACTGCCATTTGAAGCCGGAGGCTTCGGTGTACCCGGCATCGGTCAGCGCTTTGTGTACCCCATCCTTAATGGCGTCCAGGGCCGGATGTTCCACAATTGACGACACCGATACAGATTGCGCTTGAACGGCAGCGCCCGACATCAATCCAACACAAGCCAAAGCGGCCGCCACCTGATGCACCGATCTGATCAGTTTCATCCAATACTCCTTAGATGCAAAAAAACGAAAATTTTAGGTTTTAAGTCTAACGCGAACAGCCGGAATTTTCCCCCTGAGGTAATCCCTGCCCCAAGGCCTTATTGGCCCTGCATCTGGCGTCGAAACGAGAGCAGCTCGCGCGCCCAGCGCGTAGCCGGCAAACCATAATCAGCCTGCACCTGCTCGGCACGACTGAGCAGTTCGCCCGCGGTCATCTCCAGGGTGCTGCCTTTAAAGGCCAGAACGACCTGATTGCCCTCATCCATTTCGGGCAAGAGCAGTACTTTGCCATTAAAAGCGGCGCGAATGTTGTCAATATTGTGTTTGAAGCTGGGATGCGCGCCAAAAAGATTGACGGTCATGATGCCCTCGTCTTCCAGAACGGCACGGCAGTCCTGATAAAACTCCAGACTGTCTCGCACAGGACCTTGCGCATCGGCATCATACAAATCCACCATCAAGGCCCGATATTGACCATGTTGCGCGCTGTCTTGTACCCATACGCCGGCATCGGCCTGATCGATCAGCGAGCGCGCGCTGCGAGGCAAGCGAAAGAAAGCATGACACATGCCAATGACCGAGGGATTCCACTCGACGGTCTGAACCTGGCACGCCGTCTGCTTCAAACAGAAACGCAGCAAGGACCCGGCTCCCAGACCCAGAATGGCCAGCTTGTGCTCAGGTTTGGGGTCTTCCATGAACAGCAACCAGGCCATCATTTGCTGCGTATAAGCCAAGACCAGCTCCGCGGGCTTGCGAATGCGCATCGCGCCTTGAATCCACTCCGTGCCAAAGTGCAGATAACGAATCCCTTCGCTTTCCGACAATGTGGGGCTGTCATCCCCCTGCTCACCTGCCATGAAACTCTTCCTTGCAAATCAGTCAGGCCCGCCCGCTCAGACCGAGTGCTCAGCGCGGGGCCACGCCCTGGTCCGAACCTGCAGACACAGAAAACATCGCCGGAAGGCGGCATTGCGCCACTTCCGGCGTTTTTTAGCAAGGCGCCATCATAACAGCGATCACCGCAGAGCAAAGAGCAGATTCAGACGCGCCCCACCATGACGACCGTATCCTGACCGCCATTCCAGACCCAGGGTGGTCAAGGCGTAGCGGGCTCGACCGCCTTGAATTCGAATCTGCCATTATCCCGATCAGAAGCCGCGAAGACTGGCTGCTCGACCAGCCAGTCCTAGACGTGATTTCAACGCAATTCCGTGTTATTGACTGGGTGCTTAGGGGCCCACAAGAGGGGACGTGATTAGACCGGTTTTGTCAGGATGTATACGCCTGAACAAAAAAAAACCGGAGAGCGGTTTGATCCGCTCCCCGGGGTTTTCCATCCTCTCATCAAGGCCGGGACAACCGACCTGCGCAAGCTCAGGGACGCTCAAAAATAGCGGCAATCCCCTGCCCGCCCCCAATGCACATGGTGACCAGGGCATAGCGGCCCTGCACACGCTGCAGCTCATGCAAGGCCTTGACCGTAATGGCGGCACCTGTCGCCCCAATCGGGTGACCCAGGCTGATACCACTGCCGTTGGGATTGACTCGCGCCGGATCCAGCCCCAACTCGCGCAATACCGCGCATGCCTGGGCGGCAAAGGCTTCATTGGACTCAACCACATCCAGATCAGACACGCTCAAGCCCGCACGTTCCAGCGCCAAACGGCTGGCTGGCACAGGTCCAATGCCCATAATGCTAGGGTCCACACCGGCGTGTCCCCATGACACCAGCCGGGCCAAGGGTTTGAGGCCGCGTTGGCGAGCTTCATCGGCGCACATCAGCAAAACGGCGGCCGCTCCGTCATTCAGGCCCGAAGCGTTGCCGGCCGTCACACTGCCTCCCTCGGGCAGGAACACTGGCTTCAAACCCGTGAAATTGTCCATGGTGGCATCCAGACGCACGTGCTCATCCTGATCAAACACAATCTCGCCTTTGCGGCTTTTCTGGATGATCGGCACGATCTGCTCTTTGAAGTAGCCCTGTTCAATCGCCCGCCGCGCACGCTGGTGCGACTCCAGGGCGAGCTCATCCTGCTCGGCACGGGTGACGCCATATTGACGGGCGACGTTCTCGGCCGTGATCCCCATGTGAACGCGATCAAAAGGATCGGTTAACGCCCCCGTCATCATGTCCATCATGACCGAATCACCCATGCGCGCGCCCCAGCGATGAGCGCTGGCCATGTACGGGGCTCGGCTCATACTTTCTGCTCCGCCTGCCAAAGCAACCTTGGCATCACCCACCAGAATGCCTTGTGCGGCCGAGACAATCGCCTGCAGACCGGAGCCACACAGCCGATTTACATTCATGGCCGGCGTTCCATGTCCCACGCCGGCTTGCACGGACGCCACACGCGACAAATACATGTCACGCGGCTCGGTCTGAATGACTTGCCCCATCACCACATGCTGAACGTCTGCCGCTGATACACCGCTTCTGTCCAGCACCGCCCGCAATACGGTGGCCCCCATTTCAATGGGGGACACATTTTTCAAGCCCCCCCCAAAATCCCCAATCGCGGTACGACATGCCTGGACCACCACCACTTCTTTCATATGAATCTCCCTCCATCCCATTGGGATAAGATGACCTGCATAAAAAAAGCCAAGCTGACAAAAACGTTCACTCGAATATACACGGCTGCCATGGAAAACTATAAAGCAGACACAAAGACCTTAATTCGCAGTATGGTTTTATACCTTACCCACAAGACACGTTCTTGATAACTCTTTTTAAAGGATTGCCCCTCATGTACGAGCGTATCCTGGTCTGCACCGACGGCTCAGAACTGTCCGCCCATGCTGTCACCCATGCATTGAACCTGGCTAAAGCCACCGGCGCCAAACTGCTGGCTTTGCGCGTCATTCCCCGGTACCGCCAAAGTTACCTGGAAGGAGGCCCGATTCTGGATCAAAAACTCGATAGCCGCATCGAAGCATCCTGGGTGGAACACGCACAATCCGAACTGGCCGCAGTCAAGCAGGCCGGTAAAGATATTGGCGTGTCTGTCAAAGGCCTGGTGGTGAAATCAGAACTGGTAGCCGATGCAATCATCGCCACTGCCGAAAAACAAAAGGCCGACTTGATCGTCATGTCCTCGCACGGACGCAAAGGCTATAAACGTCTGTTGCTGGGCAGCGAAACCCAGCACGTATTGACGTATTCGGAAATTCCCGTGTTGGTCATCCGCAAAAAAGCCAAGAAAAAATAACACGCGACCAAGCATCTAAACGCAAACTCCGGTTTGCGTTTTTGATTCTCAGGAGGCTTGCATGAGCGTCAGCACACAGGAAAAACGTCGCCATTTTCGGGCCTTGCATGAAAATGGCCTACTGATTCTGCCCAATCCCTGGGACATAGGCAGTGCCCGCCGGCTCGAGCGCATGGGCGCTCAAGCCCTTGCAAGCAGCAGCGCCGCGTTTGCCTGGTCCAGAGGATTGGAAGACTTTGAAGTGGGGCGCGACGCCCTGCTCGGCCACTTGCGCGAGCTGAGCGCCTGTACCAGCCTGCCCATCAACGCCGACTTTGAAAATGGCTTTGCCGATGAGCCCGAACACGTGGCCACTAACGTCAGTCTGGCCATTGAAACCGGCATCGCCGGTTTGTCCATTGAAGATCGGCAGACGCAGGGCCTGTATGACCTGGATCTGGCCGTTGCCCGGATGCGAGCCGCCAAACAAGCGATTCGCGAGAGTGGTGAGGATGTCATGCTGGTGGGCCGCTGTGAAGGCCTATTGATCGGTGCGCTCAGCCTGGAGGAGACCATAGCAAGACTACAGGCCTTTGCGGCGGCCGGGGCTGACGTGGTTTACGCCCCCGGTTTGCGAGTGCTGGACGACATCGCCCGTCTTGTTCGGGCACTGGCCCCTACCCCGGTCAATGTTCTGCTGATCCACCCCGGCCTGACCGTGCCCGATCTGGCCGCCATAGGTGTGCGACGAGTCAGCACCGGTTCCCAACTGGCCTTGGCAAGTTGGAATCATTTCGAACAAGTGAGCCTGCAACTGCTGGAGCAAGGCCACCTGCCCCCCACTGCAGCGCATCGCCCTTGGCCTTAGCGTGCCGTGACAGACCGGGCAGGCATAAAAAAGCGCAAGCAACCGGGCTTGCGCTTTTTAAGCTCTCAGTCAGAACTCAACTGTCCTGATTCTGCTCACTGGAAGTGTCCGCCTTGGACTTCTGATCGGCTTCCACGACAGCTTTCTTGGGAGCCACCCAATTCAAGGGCTCGACCTCAAAGGCTTGCTTACGACGTACTGGTTTCGATTTGCTCACGAATAACTCCTGCTCAATATCGACAGGGGGCGCTGCCCTTAGCACCCCGATTTCTTTATTATATCAATGATTAGACCGCAAATCAATTCCACACGCGTTATAAATGCATTATCAGATCAAATTAGACGACGTTGAGCAAAAATAAAAGAAATTAAAACCGAGCTTTTCATAAACAAAAAGGACATCGACTTCTTCGCCCTGCCTTGCTGGCAGGAACCGAACAAGGCCCGGCCCTCCCCTCTCGCTTCACAAGTTGGATTACAACAATAAAGAGACCACGACATGCGCGATTCACACCCCACCGACCACCTGGATCGATCCTTGCGCAGTTTTCTGCGTATTGCACAATTAGGCTCCGTCAGCAAAGCGGCTGAAGATTTAGGACTGAGCCAATCGAGTCTGAGCAAACAACTGAGCGCACTGGAGCAAAGCCTGGGCCAGACGCTATTTATCCGCACCGGACGCGGCGTCAGCCTGAACGATGCGGGCGAGCTACTGCGCCAGGCAATTGAACCGGCATACAGCCGCATTGACAGCGCTATCCACGCCGTGCGCCAGGAACATGGCATCCATTCGGGCACGGTACGGCTGGCGACGGTGCATACCCTAAGCTACTACTTCATGTCGGATGTTGCAGCCGCTTTCATGAGCACCCACCCTGGCGTGAACTTGTCTCTGTTGGGGCGCAGCTCACCAGAAGTGGTGGCCTTGGTCGAAAGCGGCAAAGCCGACGTAGGATTTGTCTACGATTCGGCCGTAGACTGCGGAGGGCTGATTTCCCATTCTTTGTTTGACGATCATATGTGCCGCATCTCTGCCAGACACGAGGCCGTGCCCAGCACGGACCTCCGTCATCAGGACTTGCGCCTGATTGGTTTTCCGCCCCACTATGCCCTGCGCCGCATGATTCACAGCAGCGGGCTGCATCCCGAGTTTGTGGCTGAGGTCGAGACTATAGACGCCATGTTGCGACTGGTGGCGTCCGGACTGGGCGACTGTATTTTGCCCAGCCGTATTCCCGACACCTTGCTGCACGAGCATCAACTGCATAAATACCCCATCGAGCTCCCCAGCCTACAACGTCGGGTGGTGGCGATCTTGCGGGCAGACCGTGACCCACAAGCCCTGACCTCACGGCTGCTCGAATGTGCTTTACGAATAGCTCAAAGCGTGTGACAAGACACTGCAACAAGAGCGTGTCACAAGGGCTCACAGATAGCCAAGCCGTAAAAAAACGGGCCTGACGACCGACATTTCAAGTCTGGAAATTGCCCAGAATCTTGAAGGCCCATCACCTGGCCCGCTCACTTAACGGCTCTAGCCCAAGGCCGGGTTCCCTCTGCGGCCTTGGATTGCACACTGCTTTATTTACTGTGCCACGCAGTCCACGTAGTAGCGTTTCTGACCAGTGGCATCCACCTCTTCCACGAAACCATGAATATCAGTCCCAAAACCCGGGCACTGACGATGCAGTTCACGCGAGAACTTCAGGAAGTCCACAATCGTTTTGTTGAACGCTTCACCGGGGATCAGCAATGGAATACCCGGTGGGTACGGTGTAATCAGGTTCGTGGTGACACGACCTTCCAATTGATCGATCTCCACGCGCTCTGTGCGGCGCTGCGCAATGCAGGCAAAGGCATCCGCCGGACGCATGACCGGCACCACATCAGACAGGTACATATCGGTCATCAGGCGGGCAATGTCGTGCTTGGCGTAAAGCTGATGCACATGCTGACACAAGTCGCGCAAGCCCATTTCCTCGTAGCACGGGTACTGGCGCGCAAACTGCGGCAGGACACGCCAGACTGGCAAGTTGCGGTCATAGTCATCCTTGAATTGCTGCAGGGCAGTCACCAGGGAATTCCAGCGGCCTTTGGTAATGCCAATCGTGAACATGATGAAAAAGCTGTAGAGCCCAATCTTCTCCACGATCACGCCGCGCTGCGCCAGGAACTTGGTCACGATGGAGGCGGGAATGCCGGTTTCCCCGAATGCCCCCTTCAGATCCAGGCCGGGTGTGACAATCGTTGCCTTGATCGGGTCCAGCATATTGAAGCCGTCTGCCAGGGGACCAAAACCGTGCCATTCGCTATGCTCGGGATCGTCCGTGATGATCCAGTTCTCGGGCTGGCCCACCCCATCTTCGGCCAAAGTCGGCGGGCCCCAGACTTTGAACCACCAATCGTCCTCATCGAACTGGGATTCCACCTTGCGCATGGCGCGGCGAAAATCCAGTGCCTCGATAATGCTCTCCTCGACCAGCACGCGACCGCCGGGCGGCTCCATCATGGCGGCCGCCACATCGCAGGACGCGATGATCGCGTACTGCGGGCTGGTGCTGGTATGCATCAGATAGGCTTCATTGAACAAGTGGCGGTCCAGGCTACGGGTAACCGAATCCTGAGCCAGCACATGGCTGGCCTGACTCAGACCAGCCAGTAATTTGTGCGTGGACTGGGTGGAGAACACCATCGTCTCTTGAGGACGCGGGCGGTTCTTGCCCATGGCATGAAACTGACCATAGAAAGGATGAAACGCCGCGTGCGGAATCCAGGCTTCGTCAAAGTGCAGCACTTCCACATAACCATCCACCGCATTTTTGATGACCTGAGTGTCATAGATGATGCCGTCGTAGGTGGACTGAGTCAGCGTCAGCACACGCGGTTTCACCGTATCGGCATCCAGATGAGACAGCAACGGATGGTTGCGGATCTTCTCGCGAATGGTTTCGATATCAAATTCGCTACGCGCAATGGGGCCGATAATCCCGAAGTGATTACGAGTCGGACGCAAAAACACCGGAATGGCACCGGTCATCACAATGCTGTGCAGGATGGACTTGTGGCAGTTGCGGTCGACGACCACCACATCACCCGGTGCCACAGCATGGTGCCAGACAATCTTGTTGCTGGTGCTCGTGCCGTTGGTCACGAAAAAGCAATGGTCAGCATTGAAGATGCGCGCCGCATTGCGTTCGCTGGCACCAATGGCACCGTTGTGATCGAGCAATTGGCCCAGTTCCTCGACGGCATTGCAGACGTCGGCCCGCAGCATGTTTTCACCAAAGAACTGGTGAAAAATCTGCCCCACCGGGCTTTTCAGAAAGGCCACGCCACCGGAGTGACCGGGGCAGTGCCAGGAATAGGAGCCGTCCTCGGCGTAATCGAGCAAGGCTTTCAAAAAGGGGGGTTTGACCCCTTCCACGTAACTGCGCGCCTCCCGCACGATGTGACGCGCCACGAACTCGGGCGTGTCCTCAAACATGTGAATGACGCCTTGCAGCTCGCGCAAAATATCGTTTGGCATATGACGAGCGGTTTTGGTCTCGCCATAGACATAAATGGGCACATCGGTATTGCGTCGGCGAACAGCACGGATAAAGGCCCGCAGATTGACCAGCGCAGGCGCACTGTCTCCATCTTGCGTGAACTCCTCATCATCGATGGACAAAATAAACGCACTGGCACGACTTTGCTGCTGGGCAAACTGACTCAGATCGCCATAACTGGTGGTTCCCAACACCTCGAAGCCCTCGGCCTCGATCGCATCTGCTAATACACGAATGCTCAGACCAGACGCATTTTCAGAACGAAAATCCTCATCGATGATCACAATGGGGAATTGATATTGCATGCCATGTCCTTAATACAAGGGAGTGCCGCAGGGGGCGGCAAAAAAAGGGAGGGACGCCAGTCGCTTTTGTGCTGCAGATCGTACCGATTTTCACGTCCCGTCATTTGACACTTGCTTTTCCCTACGTCCTTGGGCATAATTTTACATGTCCCAGGACAAAACAAAAGGCGTGGTGACAGATTGGCTATGTGACGGACTGCAAATCCGTTCAGGTTGGTTCGATTCCAGCACACGCCTCCATCTTGCTTGCAGTCAAGACCGACAAAACTGGCTTAAGTTCCGGTTTGATGCACACAGAAAAAGTCGCCTTTAGGGCGATTTTTTTATTCACTTTTCCTGGGCTGCAAATCGGCACACTCTGCGCTGCGGCCAAGCATTTTCATCCCACTTGGCCCACCAATCCAACTTGGCCTGCAATTTAACACAAGCACGCGCGTGATCTGCGCAAAAAGCCCGCTTTTTCGTGCCCTAAAAACATCACTGCGCATGCAAGACCCGCGAGGTCTTGAACCCTGTCTTTGGAGCTGTTACATGCAAATAATGAACAGTGAAACTCCTGGCCTCACGTGTCTGCTTTTTACTACGACCTAGTACAAACATCCGCCATCCGTATTTGATTCACCCCCGCAAGCCTGCTGGCTTTAAAACCAGCCTTTGGCCTGCGCTGATATGATGGCGGCATTCGCGCATGCTCCAGGTCATCGAGCGGCTTTGTCCGCCTTGCTGGCCGCCTCTGCCTCACCCATAACCATAAGACCGTCTGCAAACGGTTTTCACCGATTCAAGTCGATTGTCGAACACCATGAAATTAACCACCTGGAACGTCAATTCTCTGAACGTTCGTCTTCCCCAAGTGCTGGACTGGCTGGCAGCCAACCCCGTTGATGTACTTTGTCTTCAGGAATTGAAACTGCCGGACGAACGTTTTCCTTTGGAGGCCTTTCAGGAAATGGGCTATCACGCGCATTGGGCTGGTCAGAAGACGTATAACGGCGTGGCCTTGATTTCCCGCGAGCCAGGCACGGACGTACAACGCAATCTGCCCAATTACGAGGACCCCCAGCAACGGCTGCTGGCTGCCACCTACCCCTCGCCGGATGGCCCGGTCCGTGTCGTCAGCGCCTATTGCCCGAACGGGCAATCGCTGGACAGCGACAAATACAGCTACAAGCTGGAATGGTTCGCCGCCTTGCACGACTGGCTGGAAAAAGAATTGCAGCAGTACCCCCGACTGGCTATTTTGGGCGACTATAATATTGCCCCGGCCGACCAGGATGTCTACGATCCCGTGAAATGGGGGGTGGATGTGCTGGTCTCCCCGCCCGAGCGCGCGGCGTTCGAGCGCTTGCTGGCCCTGGGACTACATGATGCCTACCGTCTGTTTGAGCAAGAGGGTAGCCCGTTCACCTGGTGGGACTATCGCCGTTTTGCGTTTCGCCGTGATGCCGGGCTGCGTATTGACCATGCCCTGCTGTCTGATGAACTGAAGGCGCGCTGTCTGGCCTGCGAGATTGACCGTGAGCCACGCGCCAATGAGCAACCTTCGGATCACGCCCCCGTTACCGCCATCCTGTCTTTTAGCTGACACACTCACTTCATTATGCAAATTCAAAGCCAAATCATCGAGCAGACCGACTCGGCCTATGTGCTTGAGATCACCTTGGAAGAGGAACACAAGGTCTGGGCCTATCTGGCCGTCAGCGAACCTGATCTGGATGCGGTTGCCACCATTGTGCCTCCCGAACAATTCGAGGCCGGAGGCGATGTGCATGTCATGGCCATTGCTCAGGCAACGGACGCCCCGCAGGAAGTGGAAGCCGTGCTGTTTTCCATGAACCCCAACGATACGGTCGTCTTTCTGTGCGCCGACACGGCCAGTGTGCAGGCTGTCCTGAATGAGTTTGGGCAGACCGACCCAGACAGCCATTAATTTTTTTATAAAAACACCACTATTTGAGTCCGCTCTCCATGTCCACGAGCTATCCTGGCACCGTTTTTATGGTTGTCGCCCCTAGCGGGGCCGGCAAATCCAGTCTGGTCAACGCCCTGTTGACCAACGATTCCAACATCATGCTGTCCATCTCGGCCACCACGCGCGCGCCGCGTCCCGGAGAGAGTCACGGCGAGCACTATTTCTTCGTGGATAAACCACGTTTTGAGCAGATGTGTGCTGACAACGCCATGCTGGAATGGGCTAAAGTCCATGACAACTACTATGGCACCCCGCGCGAACCCATTCAGAAAGCCTTGCAAGAAGGCCGTGATGTGTTGCTGGAAATCGATTGGCAAGGCGCTCGTCTGGCCCGAGCCCATTTTCCTGAGGCCGTAGGCATTTTCATCCTGCCGCCCTCCTTACCCACCTTGCAGGCGCGTTTACGCAAACGCGGCCAGGACAGCGAAGAGACGATCGCCCGTCGCCTGGAGGCGGCCGAGCACGAAATCGCCCATGTTCACGACTGTCAATATGCTATTATCAATGAGGATTTTGATACGGCATTACAGCAGCTATTGAGTATTGTGCAGGCCAGTCGTTTGCGCACTGCCACTCAGTCAGTACGGCATCGCCAACTCTTTCAACAATTAGGCGCAAATGCCCTGCTGAACCAGGGCTGATCTCCTTCTTATTTCTTTTTGATAACAGGTCTACTATGGCTCGCATCACTATCGAGGACTGCCTGGAGCAGGTCCCTAATCGTTTCAAGCTCACTTTGGCCGCAGCTTACCGTGCGCGTGAACTGGCCCAAGGCCACGAACCACGCCTGGAGAGCAAGAACAAGCCTACGGTTACCGCCTTGCGAGAAATTGCCTCGGGCGCGACCGGTCTGGAAATGCTGCGTAAAGTTCCTACCTGATCGACACGGGCGGAGCACAGTATGGCATTTTCTGGTTTACGGGGCGCATCGTCTGGGCTGTTGGCCGTCCTTAAAAAAGGTTCACGGCTAGGGCGGCGCAAGCCTAAAGAGAAGACGCCCGCGGCCCAGGCATCGGCCGTGCCAGACAGCGCCAACCCGCCGATTGCCTCGCTGGCTCCCCTTACCAAGATCATCTCGCAGTACCTGGACCCCAAAGATGTGGAACGGGTACGCGAAGCCTACCGCTTCTCCGACCAGGCGCATCTGGGGCAGTTTCGCGCCAGTGGTGAACCCTATATCTCGCACCCGATTGCGGTTACGGAAATCTGTGCCGGCTGGAAGCTGGATACCGATGCCCTGATGTCAGCCCTGCTGCACGACGTGATCGAAGATCAGGATGTCACCAAGCAGGAACTGGCCGAGAAGTTTGGTACAGATGTAGCCGAGATCGTGGATGGCCTGTCCAAACTGGAACGGCTGGAGTTTGCCACCAAAACGCAACAGCAAGCTGACAGCTTTCGCAAGATGCTGCTGGCCATGTCGCGCGATGTACGCGTCATCCTGATCAAGCTGGCTGACCGCTTGCACAATATGCGTACGCTGGACGCGGTCAAGCCCGAAAAGCGCCGCCGTGTGGCCCAGGAAACCCTGGACATTTATGCTCCGATTGCACATCGTCTGGGCTTGAATGCCCTGTTTCGCGAGCTGCAAGACCGCTGCTTCAAGGCCATCTATCCCAACCGCTATAAAGTGCTGCACAAAGCCTTGCTGGCTGCGCGTGGCAACCGCCGAGAAGTCTTGAGCAAGATCACCGAAGCCGTCAAGATTGCCTTGCCGGCTGCCGGGATTGATGCCGAAATTTCCGGCCGCGAAAAGTCGCTCTACAGCATTTTCTGCAAGATGGTCGAGCAGAAGAAATCCTTTTCGGATGTGCTGGACATTTACGGCTTTCGCGTCATTGTGCATACCTTGCCCGAGTGCTACCTGTCTTTGGGCACCCTGCACCAGCTCTATCGCCCCGTGCCAGGGAAATTCAAGGACTACATTGCCATCCCTAAAGTAAATGGCTATCAGTCCCTGCACACAACCTTGATTGGCCCCTACGGCACCCCCGTCGAGTTCCAGTTCCGCACGCGTGAAATGGACCATGTGGCCGAGGAAGGTGTCGCCTCTCACTGGCTGTACAAAGAAGATGACGTCACCCTGAACGATCTGCAAAAGCGCACACACCGCTGGCTGCAGTCCTTGCTGGATATTCAAAGCCAGACGGGTGACTCCACGGAGTTTCTGGAACACGTCAAGGTTGACCTGTTTCCCGATGCCGTTTACGTTCACACGCCTAAAGGCAAGATTATTTCTCTGCCACGCGGCGCGACGCCAGTCGACTTTGCCTACAGCATCCATACGGATATTGGCAATCACGCCGTGGCGTGCAAGATCAATGGCGAGTTCGCCCCCTTGCGCACTGAGCTGAAAAGCGGTGACTCGGTGGAGATCATTACCTCCCCGGCTGCCCGACCCAGTGCCCAATGGTTGAACTACGTCCGTTCGGGCCGCGCCCGTTCGGAGATTCGCCACTACCTGCGCACCGTCAAATACGAGGAATCCGTCGCCTTTGGCCGTCGCCTGCTCGATCAGGCCTTCGACCAGCTAGGTTTGCCTCACGCCACAGACGACGATCCCAACTGGGACAAACTGGCCAAGGGATCGGGTGCCGCATCCCGTGAAGAAATTCTGGCCGATATCGGTTTGGGCAAACGTCTGGCCGCCGTGGTAGCCCGGCGCTTTGCCCCGGAAAACCCTTTGCTGGAAACAACAGCTGCTGAATTTGACGAAATCAGTGCCAACACCTCGGCCCCTATTCTGATTCATGGCAACGAAGGTCAAGCCGTGCAACTGGCCCCCTGCTGTGGGCCTTTGCCTGGTGACGCCATTATTGGGGGGATTCGCCTGGGCCATGGCCTGGTAGTGCACATGGCGGAATGCGCGGTGGCACAGCGCGCCCAGGCCAAGGAGCCGGAGCGTTGGGTGCCGGTGATGTGGGACAGTAATACCGCCCGCCATCTGTCCACCCGACTGGATGTCACCACCATTAATGAACGGGGCGTTCTGGGGCGTCTGGCGGCTGAAATTACCGATGCCGACTCCAACATCTTGCACATCTCCATGCCCGACGAGTCGGCAGCCACTTCCGTACTGCATCTGACCGTTCAGGTGGACAGTCGTACTCATCTGGCCCGCGTTATCCGGGCGATTCGACACGTTCCTCAGGTTCAAAAGATTGTGCGTGTCAAAGGCTAAGCCCATCCGCCCAAGCAAGGTCTGCCCTTAAAACAAAAAAGCCTACTGACAACAGTAGGCTTTTTGTTGGCTTGCCGCCTCAGTCAGCGCGTAGATATCGGCCTACCGTGAAAAAGACAAGCGCGGGCCACAGCATTCAGACCCCGACATAGGCCGTACACAAGCCATAGGCCACCACGCCCAGCAATGTTGATCCCGCAATCCCCCCTGGCCAGCGACGGCCCAGCAGGACGCCGGCCAGGCCGGCCAGCAAAGGGGGCAAATCCAGGGCCAACTGATCGGGACGCAGCAAGGATATCAAGGACACGACCAATAAGGACACCACGCCCGCAGGACCAATCGCACCGAACAAACGGGGCCAGATCGAAATACGACTGGGATCAGCTTTGTGCTGACGTCCTCCAAGGCGCAAAGGTAGATAGCGAATCAAAAATGTGCCCAGTCCAGCCAGCACAACCATGAGCAGGAAACTCCAGTCCATCTCCACCCCCTACGCGCGGCGCAAAGCCATCAAACCCCCGGCCAGCATGCCCACAATAATGGCCAAGTACGAGGGCAGCAAAGTCATGGCAAGCAAGGCTCCCAACGCCGCAGCCAGCAGCACGGCCATGGGTGCCGAGCGGCGGATTTCCAGCAGCAAGGCAAAAAACAGCGCTGGCAGAACAAAGCCCAAGGTTTTTTCCAAAACCGGTGACTGCCCCAACAAGTCGCTGGCAAAATACGCGCCTACCGCCGTACCCAGCACCCAGGACAGATACGATCCCAGTTGCAAACCGCAATACCAGGACTCCTGTTCCAGGGGTGGTTGACGCGCTATGCCGGCCGCAGAGGCCGCAAACACCTCATCGGTCAGGCCAGGAGCCAAAAACAGGCTGGAGACCGTCCTGGGACCGGTAAAAAAACCCATCAGGCTGGGGCCATAAAACACATGACGCAGGTTCATTACCAGCACAATCCCCAAAATACTGGGATAGGCGGCACCAGCAAGCAGCAGGCTGATCAATATAAACTGGCTGGCGCCGGCGTACACGACCAGAGACACCAACACCGCCAACCACGGCGACAGACCCGCATGCACGGCAGCCAAACCAAACGAAATGGCGACGGGCACATAGCCCAGAGCAATGGAGGCGCTGTCGCGCAAACCACGTCGATACGCCGAACCGATCATCATGAAAAACCTTGTTGCGCCTGTCTAGGCCTGAAAAGCACCAATAAAGATCGCTGGATCTACCCGAGCATTGTTCAGACTGACATTCCAGTGCAAGTGAGGGCCCGTTGCACGGCCCGTCGCACCCGAACGTGCCACCACATCACCCCTGCTGACGCGGTCGCCCACTCGTACATCAAAGGTCGACAAGTGGCAGAACATGGTGATCAGGCCCTGACCATGATCCACAAATACAGTTTTGCCGTTGAAGAAGTAATCCGCCACGATGGTCACGATTCCGTCTGCCGGCACCTTGACCGCCGTGCCGGTCGGCGCTGCGAAGTCCAGGCCGGAATGGGGGTTGCGCTCTTCACCGTTGAAGAAACGGCGTAGACCGAAAGGACTGGTCAGACGCCCCGGCACTGGTTTTTCAAAAACCACATTGCTGGGTCCCTCTTCGCGGAAACTGGCATAAGCCTGCATCTGCTCTTTGTACTCACGCTCGAAACGGGCCTGCTGTTGCGGGTCCGGATTCACATGGGACTTGTTCTTAAGGGTGATACGCTGCTCACGATACCGTTTGCTGCCCACCTGGAACCCCACCGCAAGCTGGCCTTGCACCACGAGGCTGTGTTGACCAGGCCGTGTTTTCAGGTCCAGGCCCACAATGGCTTTCCAATGCCGGTCAGCATCCTGAATCACCAGGACACGCTGGCCGTTAAAGTTCGCTACCGGCATCGTGGCGGCCGTTCCCAAGTCCAGCACGGCCACTCCGCCCGGCACTGGGTGGTGCAGCGTACGTTCGATGAATGTGCCCGCAGGCGGCGCCGCGTGGGCCCACCACGGAGCGGTCAAGCCCCAAACAGTTGCGGCGCCTATAAGGCGCCGCCGTACCATCGAAATATCCGTGTGAGTCATGCTCATACTCTTTGAAAATGCCCCTGGAGCCCACGGGCTCCAGGGTTGTGTCGTGTGATGCGCGTCGCCTTATTCGTTATCGCCGCTAGCGCTCAACTCTTTTTCCGCCTCGGGCAGAAGCTGAACCTTTTCCTCAACACGCATGGCCTGCAACACAGCCTGCGTCTCGGTACGAGCCATGGCTTGTGTCAGTTGTGCAGTCAGCATGTCCAGGCCAGGATTGCCCGCCTTGCCTGGCTGATGGCTCAAAATCTGCACCACCGTGTAGCCCTGGGGCTGACGATCACCCACATAGGCGGGCAGCTTGTCCACCGGATTGGCCAGCACCTTGTTCAACAAGGCCTCATCCATCTCCGGGAACTCGGCACGGCTCACGGCAAACTGGGCCGAGAAACTCTCAGGCGCTGCCCCCGCCTGCAGCTCTTTCAAGTAGTCCTCACCGGCCTGAACGGCCAATGCAGCAGCTTTTTCACGACGCAGGTTTTCTTCGGCAATACCGCGCACCTTATCCAGTGCCGGCACATGCGCTTGCTTCACATCCACAACGCGCAGCGCGATCAACGTGTCTGGCGAGACTTCCACGACACCCGCATTCTTGCGCGAGGCCATGGCTTCAGCGTTGAACAAGGCCTGCCGCACGCGACTGTCATCGAGCACGGCCGCATCGGGACTGTCGGCCGCAGCCAATTCACCGTCAACCTGGGAAGCCGGAATCAAACCCTGACGGCTGACGCCTTGGGCCTGTTTCAGGGTCAGCCCCAGTGCATTGGCGGCCGCTTCCAGATTGTCTTCATTTTCGTATACCAGATTGGTCAGCTTGCTGGCCATATCGGCAAAGCGCTCCGAGGCCAGCTGTTTGCGCACTTCATCCTGCACCTTGCTACGGGCTTGCTCAAAGGACTCACCTTGTTCTGGCTGAACCTCATTGCTCTTGAAGATATGAAAACCATTAGGCCCTTCGATTACACCCGACACATCGCCTTTTTTCAAGGCGAACACGGCGTTCTCCAGCACGCTGGGCCAGGAACCTTTGCTGATCCACCCCAGTTCCCCGCCTTCACGGGCGCTACCCTCGTCCTGGGAATGGGCGCGGGCCAAATCGGCAAAACTCTCTTTATCGGCCTGTGCCTTTTCAGCCAGCTCGCGCGCCTTGGTCTGGCCCGCTTCGCGTTCGCTGTCAGAGGCGCCAGCCGGCAAGGTCACCAGAATATGACTGATATTGACCCGACCGGCCTGCACATAACGCGCCTTGTTTTGCTCGTAGTATTGCTTGAGCTGCTCATCGGTCGGGGTGGGCAAATCCTTGGAGGCCGCCGCTTCATTGAGCAGCAGATATTCCACCTTGACTTGCTCGGGCAGTTCCAACGATTGCTTGTTCGCGTCATACCAGGCTTGCAAGTCGGCATCACTGATCTGCACCTTGGATTCAAAGTCACGAGTCAGGAAGCTGCGAACACGCACGCCACGCTCTTCCGTCAGCGCGATCTCCAGCTTGTTCATCACGCTGGGCAGCATGGAGGCGCTGGCTGCCACTGGGCCGAGAACACGTTGCAGGGCCAACTGGCCACGCTGGCTTTGTTCGAAATCGCGGGTATTGATACCGGCCGAGGCCAATACCTGGCTATACAGAGCCGGCGAAAAGACGCCATTTTCCTGAAACTCCGGCATGGAGGCAATGTAATCGCGCAGCGCAATGTCAGACACGTTGAAGCGGTCAGCAGTAGCCACTTCAATTTGTACTCGCTGATCGATCAAAGACTCCAGCAAAGCACGACGGCTCTCTATGCTGTCGGCCTGGGCCAGATCAAAACCGGAAGGATTGTTGCGCTGCATATCATCGAGCTGCATGCGGCGCGCACGATCAAATTCCTGGCTGGTAATAGCGCTATCGCCAACTTTGACAATATCGCTATCGCCAGAAACATAGCTGGAGTAGCCGCTGACGCCAATCAGTACAAAAGACGGCAGAATCAGCACTAACAACACCAGCTGCATGACGCGTTGGTTCTTACGGATAATCTCGAACATTAATCATCACCTACTTTCGCTTGCAGCAAGGTGCTGCGGGCGGCGCATCAGACCGGAGAGAGAGCCCGGCTCGGCCTGAAAATATACCGTGTTTGGATCAAGTGTGTTTGGCTTAAACTGTGGCTTCACGAAGTACCCAACAGCGCTCAAAATAGGGCGTTATGAGTACTTGATGTGGCCTAGGATCGGATTGTAAATCCAAAACCTTAACCGTACAGTGTACAGCCCCGGTTAAAATAGTACATTGGCTTTTTATCACGCCGCTAGCGAGTCCGCCATGCCTTCAATGAATCATCACTGGCCCTACCCCGCTTTGATCGCCCACCGTGGTGCAGGCAAGATTGCGCCGGAAAATACCCTGGCCGCCATTCGGGTCGGTACACAGAACGGTTTTCGCATGATGGAGTACGACGTCAAACTGAGCCGTGATGGGGTTCCCGTGCTGCTGCACGACGACACGCTGGAGCGCACGTCGAATGGACAAGGCTTGGCCTCCCGACTGACACTGGCCGAACTGTCCGCCCTGGACTTTGGCGCCTGGCATTCCTCGGCCTATGCTGGAGAGCCCATACCCACTCTAGGTTCGATTGCCGCCTTTACCCTGGCCAATCAGGTTCACAGCAATATCGAAATCAAGCCCACCACGGGACACGAGGCGGAAACCGGACGTCAGGTCGCCCTGGCTGCCCAGGCTTTATGGGCTCAGGCCAGCCTGCCTCCGCTGCTGTCCTCTTTTTCCGAAGTCGCTCTGGAGGCGGCGCAGCAAGCCGCACCTACCTTGCCCCGAGCCCTACTGATTGAAGAGGAAGTTCCTGCTGATTGGCCGGAGCGTCTGGAGCGTCTGGGCTGTATGGGGCTGAATCTGAACGACCGCTTTGTCAGCCAGGCCCTGGTGCAGGCGGTCCGTAGCAAAGGCTATACCGTCGCCGTCTGGACCGTGAACGACGCCGAGCGAGTGCGCGAACTGCTGGACTGGGGATGCAATGCCATCTTCACCGATAAGGTCACCACGATCCGCCCCGACACGCTTTAACTCAACCGCAACACCAGGATTTCTTTTGTTCAGCTATCGTCACGCTTTTCACGCCGGCAACCACGCGGATGTACTCAAACACGCCACCTTGCTGCATATTTTCAATTATTACGCTCACAAAGACAGCGCGTTCAGCATCATCGACACCCACTGCGGTGCTGGTATCTATGATCTGGAACACGACTGGGCGCAAACCAAAGGCGAGTTCTACGACGGCCTGGACCGCGTCTTGCAGCAAGATGAGTACCCGGAGCTGGTGGAGCACTATATTGACGCCATTGCCGACCTGAATCCGGACGGAACCGCCCGCTATTATCCCGGTTCTCCCTGGCTGGCCCTGATGCATCTGCGTGCGCAAGACAGCTTTCATGGCTTCGAGTTGCACCCGACTGAATTTGACGTTTTGAGCACGAACGTGGCGCGACTGTTTCCTCAAGGAAACCGCCGGGTGCGCCTCTATCAGGAAAATGGCTTTGAACAGCTGGGACGGCTACTGCCGCCGCCATCACGACGCGCCATCGTGGTAATGGACCCTTCGTACGAGGCCAAGTCCGACTATCAGCAAGTCTTGAACAGCGTCAGAAACGCCCTCAAGCGTTTTGCCCAGGCCTGCATGGTCGTGTGGTATCCGATTGTGCAACGCCCCGAAGTACAGGCCTTGCAACGCAAGCTGGAGCAACTGGAGACACCTTGGCTGCATGTGAGCCTGACGGTTCGTACTCCGGCCAAAAATGGTTTGGGTTTGCATGGCAGTGGCCTGTTCATCAGCAATCCTCCCTGGACGCTGCTCAACGCTCTGGAACAAAGCATGCCTTGGTTAACAAAAACGCTGGCCCAGGATGACAAGGCCAGCTTTCAACTTCGTCATTCGGGGCTGTAAACCGCCCCGTTTGCCTTTAGGCCAGACGCTCGGACTCTTTCATGTAGCGCCACTGGCCCATAGGCAGATCACCCAGCACCAGTTCGCCAATACGCACGCGCTTCAGGCCCACCACTTTCAGGCCAACCAGTTCACACATGCGGCGAATCTGGCGTTTCTTGCCTTCGCGCAAGATGAAACGCAGCTGATCATCGTTTTGCCAGGACACTTGGGCAGGCAGCAAAGGCTTGCCATCCAGGCTCAAACCAAAGTTCAGCAGCTCCAGCCCCCGTTCGCTGAGCTTGCCGGTCACTCGCACCAGATATTCCTTGTCGATGACCGAGTCTTCGCCAATAATCTGGCGCGCAATACGACCGTCCTGTGTCAGGATCAGCAAACCGGTGGAGTCAATGTCCAGACGGCCTGCAGGCGCCAGACCGCGCAAATGCGCCGGGTCAAAGCGTTGACTGCCACGGCCGCCCTTGTATTGGTTGGCGGCACTGATCAGCGACACCGCATTGCGGTAACCGGCCTCGGCCTGTCCCGACACATAACCCACGGGCTTGTGCAGCAAGATGGTGGCACGTTGAGTCTGACGCTGACGCGCCTGCTTTTCCAGTGTGATTTTCTGATTGGGGTAGGCTTTGCTCCCCAATTCAGAGACGATTTGACCGTCCACACGGACCCAGCCGCGCTCGATAAAAGCGTCCGCCTCACGGCGTGAACACATGCCGCGCTGGGCCATCAATTTTGAGATACGTTCTTTTTCCATGAGCGCTATTTTATGGCTTTGGCGATAATACAGGACATGAAATTTCCCTCCAGCATAAAAAAACCTTGGCATGCGCAGGTCCATCCCAGCGCAAGCCCTGCTCAAAAGTACTGGCTTCATCGTCCGGGCGCCCTGACCGCGGGCCTGCGTCGGCTGGGCCTGGTCCATCTGGACGTCGTGCGCGAATACGCCTGCCGCCTGAACCCGCAAGAGGCCGCTTTGATCCGAAAGCCGCCGGGCACGCTGGCCTGGGTACGGGAAGTGTCCATGAGCGTGGACGGAATCCGCTGCGTGGTCGCCCGCAGTTTCACGCCCTTGGCTGCCTCCCACAGTGTCTGGCAAGGCATACGACGGCTGCGCAGCCGCCCGCTGGCCGACATGCTTTATAACGATGCCCAGATACAACGCTCGGCCTTTCTCAGTTGCCGTTTACATCGCGGCATGAGCTTTTTCCGCAGTGTTGAGCGTGCCTGCAAACAGGATAAGGAGCCGGTACCCCACGCGCCGCTGATTCTGTCACGCTGCTCGGTTTTCTGGCGCCACGGTCAGCCCCTTTTGGTGGCCGAGTCCTTCATGCCCGCCTTCTGGGATCACGGTGCTACACTGGCTTAGTCATATTTCGACATTAGTTAATAATACTGAGTTATATAACGAGCCTAACCATGTCCACGCAAGTCGATCAAAGCCGCCGCAACGCCTTTATTCTGTCTGGAATGCAAGCGCTGGGGGGAGCAAATCCGGCATTGGTGGTGGCCTTGAGCAGTCTGGTCGGCCAGAAAATGGCCAGCAGCCCCGATCTGGCAACCTTGCCGGTGGGTATTTTCAATCTGGGCTTGGCAGTCGGTATTTTGCCGGCCGCCTATCTGATGCGCCGCCTGGGACGCCAGGGCGGCTACCTGATTGGCGCCTTGCTGGGTGTCGCAGCGGGTCTGCTGGCCGCTGCAGGAATCTATGGCCTGTCCTTTGCCATGTTCTGCATGGGCACACTGCTGGCCGGATTCTATGCCTCCTACGTGCAAAGTTATCGTTTCGCCGCCGCCGACGAGGCCAGCGAGATCTTCCGACCCAAAGCAATCTCCTGGGTGATGGCCGGTGGGCTGCTCGGCGCCATTATCGCCACCCAGACCATTATCCATACGCAAGACATCTGGCCTGACCATCCTTTTGCCGCTGCCTTCCTGGCACAAGCCGCCTTGGCAGCTCTGGTGTTGCCTTTCGCCTTCAGCTTGCGTCTGGCACCCGGTACACGCCACCAGCGGCAGAAAGTGCCCTATACCGGCCGCCCCTTGCGCGAGATTGCCTCCAATAGCTACTTCATCATTGCCCTGATCGCCGGGGTCGCCTCTTATGTGCTGATGAACTTTCTGATGACGGCCTCGCCCTTGGCTATGGTCATGCATGGCCACAGCCTTAAAGAATCCACGCTGGGCATTCAATGGCATATTCTGGCCATGTTCGGCCCCAGTTTTTTCACCGGCCATCTGATCAAGCGCTTTGGCAAGATCCCGGTCACCTTTGTGGGTGTGCTTTTGCTGGGTCTGGCCAGCATGGTGGCTTTACTGGGCATGACCGTACCGCACTTTTGGGTCAGTTTGATTTTGCTGGGGCTGGGCTGGAACTTCGGCTTTATCGGCGCTACCAATATGGTGGTGGATTGCTACCGCCCTGAAGAGCGTAGCCGGGTGCAGGCCCTGAATGATTTCATCATCTTTACCTGTGTGGCCTTGTCCTCCTTCACCTCGGGCCGTGTGCTGGCCGTGTATGGCTGGTATGGCGTCAACACCTGGACTTTACCGATTTCCGCCGTGGTGATGCTGGCTCTGGCCTGGTTGTACTTCAAGAACAAGCGTCAGCCCTACTTCGCCAGTTAAGCAAAGCGACAACCGCAAAGCGACGGCTCATGGAAAACGGCCCCAAAGCCCTGGATGGAACCCTGGCTTTGGGGCCGTTCTTCTTGCGTTCAAATCATCGGCAAATAAGGCGGCTTGGGCCCGCGTGGAAACTGGGCATCCAGTGCCTGAATATGCTCGGGCTGCAATATCAGATCCCCAGCAGCCGCATTTTGCTGGGCATGAGCCGCACGTGATGCCTTGGGAATCACAAACACATGGGGGTCACGCAGCAAAAAGGCCAAAGCTACTTGACGCGCGGTGGCCTGATATTGGGTGGCAATCTCGGCCAACAAGGCCCCGCCTTCAGAATCCGGCTCCGGAAAATCATCATGACCGAAGGGACTGTACGCCACCACGCTAACTTGATGCTCCTGACACCAGGGCATGACCGCGTGTTCAATCGCACGCTCATTCAGGTGATACAAAACCTGATTGCAGGCGATCTCGCCCGGGCCCACGATGTCGTACAGCGCTTCCAGTTCCGGCACGTCAAAATTGCTGACGCCCCATTGCTTGATCTTGCCTTGCTGCACCAGCTTGTCAAAGGCTGCGCAGGTTTCTTCCAAAGGAATCTGGCCCGGCCAATGCAATAAGTACAGATCCAGATAATCGGTGCCCAGACGCTTTAGGCTGGCCTCGCAAGCGCGGATCACGCCCTGCCTACTGGCATTGAAGGGCAAAACCTTAGACACCAGAAACGCCTCATGGCGACGACCTTGCAAGGCCTGCCCGATCAGGCTTTCTGCCTGACCATCCCCATACATTTCTGCCGTGTCGATATGGTTCATTCCTGCATCCAGGCCCGCCCGAAAGGCCGCAATACTTTGCGCCCGATCCGACTGCTCGACATACCAGCTGCCTTGTCCCACGCGCGAGACGCGCGAAGCGGAACCCAAGGGTGCGTATCGCATCAGTCCGTCCTTATCGTGCTGCGCTCAGAGCCCGAGATACCGGGACACGGGTGCCTGTTAGAGGGCATCGCGGCCGCTTTCCGAGGTACGAATACGGATAGCCTGTTCGACCGGCGTCACAAAAATTTTGCCATCGCCAATCTTGCCGGTATGAGCCGCTTTGATAATGGCTTCGATGATGGCATCACAGCGATCTGCCGCCACCA
Source organism: Alcaligenes sp. HNGD-HTN06 (assembly GCF_049932565.1). Lineage (NCBI taxonomy): Bacteria > Pseudomonadati > Pseudomonadota > Betaproteobacteria > Burkholderiales > Alcaligenaceae > Alcaligenes > Alcaligenes sp. HNGD-HTN06. Next base: position 2,049,830 of record NZ_CP187782.1, read on the forward strand.
CAATATCCACACGAATCTTAGGCAGAAAGTCCACCACGTATTCAGCCCCGCGATACAGCTCGGTGTGGCCTTTCTGACGGCCAAAGCCCTTGACCTCGGTCACGGTCAAGCCGTTCACATCCAGCTCTGCCAGAGCCTCACGTACTTCATCCAGCTTGAAAGGTTTGATAATGGCCGTAATTTGTTTCATGGTTACTCACACGTCAAATTGAAAGAGATTCTTTGCCACTGTCCCGCAAGGAGCGGTGACTTTCTGCTGCCAGGCTCAGGCCCAGACTGAGATCCCGGCCAGTAGGCGACTGGAACAGACGCAAACCGATTTCAGGCAGCACCGCCAGAAAGTGATCAAAAATATCGCCCTGGATACGCTCATGGTCCACCCAGGCCGTTTTATTGGTAAAGCAATACACCTCGACAGGAATACCCTCGGCAGTCGGCTCCATCATGCGCACCATCTGAATCATGTCCTGATGGATTTCAGCATGGCGCTTGATATAGGCCATGCAGTAGGCGCGAAACGTACCCAGATTGGTCAAGCGGCGATAGTTGACCGCATCCATGCCCGCACGGCTGAGCTCCTGGTTGGAGCGCTCCAGATCTTCTTTTTTCTCGTTCAGATAATCGCGCAGCAAGGCAAAACGCGACAGGCTGTCCACTTCGGAAGGGGTCAAGAACCGCACGCTGGACGCATCAATACTCAAGGTGCGCTTGATCCGTCGCCCACCAGACTCGAACATCTGGCGCCAGTTGCGATAACTTTCGGAAAACAGCTTGTAGGTCGGAATGGTAGTGACCGTCTTGTCCCAGTTCTGCACCTTGACGGTATGCAAAGCGATATCAATCACAAAGCCATCCGCACCGGCCTGTTTCATCTCGATCCAGTCACCAATGCGCAGCATGTCATTGGTGCTCATTTGCGTACTGGCCACCAGCGACAGCAAAGTGTCTTTGAAAACCAGCAGCAATACCGCCGACAGCGCGCCCAGACCGGAGAGCAGCAGCACAGGGGATTGGTCCAGAATAATGGAGATCATGACGATGATGCCCACCGCCCAGACCGCGATCTTGGCAACCTCCACGTATCCCTTGATGGATTTGGTGCGCCCTTTGCTGGAGTTGGCATAGACCTCTTGCCAGGCCCCCAGCAAACTGACAATTGCCATGATGAAAAAGACCAGAAAGCCCAGCAGAGCCACGCGCTCGACCACCTCCAGCAAGGTCTTGGTCAATGGCAGCAACGTCAGGTTGGAGCTGACCACCAACAAGGGCACGGCATACCCCACATTGCGCACGAAGCGCTTTTTAACCAAAGCCCGCGCCCAATCATCCTTGCCTGCCACTTTCAACAAACGCCGTACCAGACGGGAAAGCACCGACGTGGTCAACCAGCTGACAATCCAGACCAGCACGGTCAGCATGGCCAGGCCGGCCAGGATCTGTACCCAGCGATCCTGCGGTAAATACGCCTCGATCCATTGCCAGCCCAACAAATCGGCAAAGGTGCGTTCTTGCTCCATGTCGTGTTCCTTATCCAGCCAGCCCCAAAAAGGTCTGCCTGGTTTCCTAGAGTCTGAAAACTCTCTAATATACTGCACAGCGTCTGTTTCCTGCGGGACTGGATGACCTGCGTTCGTCCGTCCGATCCACTATAATTGCCCTCTATGTCAACACACACCCCCCCCTCTTCCCAAGACCAGTTTGCCAATAAAGCCATGGCCTGGTCGGCTCGTTTTTCCGAGCCCGTCTCTGATCTTGTCAAACGCTACACAGCGTCCGTGGACTTTGACAAGCGCATGGCCCGCTTTGATATTCAGGGTTCCCTGGCCCACGCCAGCATGCTGGCTGCTGTCGGTGTGATCACCGAGCAGGACAAAGCCGACATTGAGCGCGGCATGAGCCAGATTCTGGACGAAATCGCCCAAGGCCAGTTCCAGTGGTTGCTGGATCTGGAAGACGTGCACCTGAACATTGAAAAGCGCCTGGTCGAGCTGATTGGCGATGCCGGCAAACGCCTGCACACGGGCCGTTCGCGCAATGACCAGGTGGCAACCGACATTCGCCTGTGGCTGCGCAATGAAATCGACATTGCCCTGGACCTGCTGGCCCAGATGCAGCGCAAGCTGGCCGAGCTGGCCCTGGCCCAGGCAGATACAATTTTGCCCGGCTTTACCCACCTGCAAGTGGCCCAGCCCGTTACTTTTGGCCACCATTTGCTGGCTTACGCCGAAATGTTCCAGCGCGATGCCGAGCGTCTGCAAGACTGCCGCAAACGCGTGAACCGTCTGCCTTTGGGCGCTGCCGCCCTGGCCGGTACCAGCTACCCCATCGACCGCGAAATGGTTGCCAAGCTGCTGAACTTTGACGATGTGTGCCGCAACTCGCTGGATGCTGTGTCGGACCGCGACTTCGCCATCGAATTCTGCGCCGCTGCTGCCCTGATCATGACGCACATCTCCCGCTTCTCCGAGGAGCTGGTGCTGTGGATGAGCCCACGCGTGGGATTTATCGATCTGGCCGACCGCTTTTGCACCGGCAGCTCCATCATGCCGCAAAAGAAAAACCCCGACGTTCCCGAGCTGGCCCGTGGCAAGACGGGTCGCGTCAATGGTCACCTGATCGCCTTGCTGACCTTGATGAAAGGCCAACCGCTGGCCTACAACAAGGACAACCAGGAAGACAAGGAAGGTCTGTTCGATTCGGCTGATACCATTCGCGACACCCTGACCATTTTTGTCGACCTGATCTCCGGCATCAAGGTCAAGCCAGAAGCGATGCGCGCCGCCGCCCTGCAAGGCTTTGCCACCGCTACCGATCTGGCCGACTACCTGGTCAAGAAAGGCCTGCCGTTCCGTGACGCCCACGAAACCGTGGCCCTGGCCGTACGCGAGTGCGAACAACTGGGCTGCGATCTGGCTGATCTGAACCTGGAACAGCTGCAGAAATTCGACAGCCGTATCGAGTCGGACATTTTTGGCGTGCTGACACTGGAAGGCTCGGTCGCTTCGCGCAAACACATCGGTGGCACCGCCCCCGAGCGTGTCCGCATCGAGGCACAGCGCATTCTGGATCGTGTAGCAGGTTGATAAACGCTTCGCCTGAAAGCAGAAAAAGCCGCTCCTGTTCCAGGAGCGGCTTTTTTTACAGGTGTTGACTCAGATTTGGTCTGACGTGTTTTGTCAGTTGCGTTAGGCTTAGGACTGGAACTGCTGCTCTCAGCCAAAAGCGGACACAACTCTACTGAGGTAAAACATGATGAATCAGGTCTTCCAGTCCGCTGTAGGAGTTGATCTTGGTGGGACAAAGCTACTACTGAGGTATCGGGATCACGTCCTGCGGTTCGAAACCGGACCCGATTTCGGTGCTGCTGATCTAAGGAATATCTTAAAGGATTTTATTGGGCAATACGTCGAACCAGGCGTTGTGATTGGCATCGCTGTACCTGGCGTCGTCGAGAACGATACTGTGGTTGCCTGTGATGTCTTGCCGAAACTTGCTGGGTGGAGAGCAAATACTCTGCTTTGCCAAAAAGTCGACCAGGTTTCCTTGGTAAACGATGCGAATGCAGCACTACACGCTACTGTAATTGACTTGGCTAGTGACAAGACAGCCGTCACCGTTATGGTGGGTACTGCCATTGGTTGTGGTCTTATGCTCAACGGCAAAGTATTCCGCGGTGCAAGGGGGTGGGCTGGCGAACTTGGATATTGGCCAGTGCAGGCATCTGGCTCACAGTGGGAAAGACTCGACGACATCGCTGGTGGACGCTACATGGCCAATAGACTTAACGTTGACGCAAACCAGTTAGCACTGTTAAGCCAACGAGGTCATCTGGCGGCATTAGAAGTGATTGCGGAAGGAGGACGCGCTCTTGGGCGTGCACTTGGGGGAATCATCAATCTATTGAACCCACATCGTCTTTCAGTCGGCGGGGGCACCCTCAAACTTGTTGGGTATTGGGCAGAGGCGCAAACCCAAATCGAAGCCTCGGCGATCCCAAGCATGCTAAAAAAGTGCGAGATACGGACAGTTCACGAATTGGAGGATCTTGTCGCGATGGGCGCCGCTCAAATTGCGCTGACAGCTCCTCGCTGAGTTCGGGGCTCACCACCTATTTCCGCTCCGGGTCGTTTTCTGCCCAATAGACCTGCCAGAGTCTGTCAGATCAACCTGAGTCAATACATTTATATCGCTTCAACCCACTTCCGATCCTGCCCGGATTTGCAGCTTGGACTTCATACTCAGCTTCGCTCCTGATACTGACAGGCTATTTTTACTAATTTACAACTTCGGGCTACATCTCCTGGCCAGCTAAGCCCTCCAGCAACGATCAAAAAAAGCGGCACCGCCTCAAAGCGCAGGTGCCGCACTCAACGTTAAGGCTGAGGCTGAATCAACAGCATCGTGCTGCTTTGCGCATTACGACGAATGTCCGCATGCGTCACATCCATCGTCTTGCACTCGAAGTTCTCGTACAACTTCAGCTGATCCTCATAATGCGGGCTGCGCACTCCATTGCGGTCGGTGAAACCGCTTTGGCCGGGCGGCATGGCGTCGCAGAACTCCACGCCCTTGGCATCAAACACCACGCGGTTATTTTCCGTGCCTCGATTCTGATAGCCGGTAAAGGCCAAGGTATTGCCAGGCATCGTCTGCGGGGTTCCCGTGAAGTTCTTGTCGCTGAAACGATGCACGGAGGTCGGCATGGTCCAGCGCGCCATCTGAGCGCCCTGCTCCTGGCTCAAGCGAGCCTGCGCATGTCGCAAAGCCTCCAGCATGATTTCTTCAGAAGAGCGCTCACCAAAGACATTCACACGCTTGGGATCGGGATGGGCTTCCAGCGCCAAGGCACGCAACAAGACCTTGGTGCCCATGCTCAAGTTGATGGAACCGGGGTTGGGACCTTGCTGCGTGGCAAAACCAGTCTGGCTATACATGGCGCGATGCGATTCAGGCACCACCGGCATCAAGACCTGCTTGTACATTTCTTCCAGCCAGGTCTTGAAGAGCACCCGCGCCGGTCCGGCATTTTGCCCTCCCTGATCCTGTTCCATTCCATCCCAAGCGAGCAACATCGTCAGCGCCGCCTTGCTGCTATCGTCGGCCGGCAGCTGTTGCGCCAGCTTTTCCAGATGTGGGCGGAAGTAGCGCCAGTTCACATCGCTATAGGAGGCTTTTTGATTGAACTCCCAGATCTCCTGCACACTGAAGAGGTCTTTCTGCTGGTACTGACTGACCAGTTCATTCATGCGGTCGCCATAGGTCCAATAGTAAGTATCCGTATTGGTTTTGTCCGGCGCAGGCTTGTTGTTCCAGTTGACCAGATAGCCCTGGGGTGGATTGTAGGCTTTGGGAATCGCGTCGAAACTCTTGATGCCCAGCCACTCCATGCTGCCATCCCCCTTGGCAGGGACACGGATGTCCTGATCGGCAGGACGCTGGGGCAGGAAGGCCGGCGAGACATAACCAATATTGCCGTGCTTGTCGGCGTAGTACCAGTTGATCGAAATCGCCATCTTGCTGGCTTGATCCAGAAACTCCGTCCAGTTGCGGGCCTTGGCCACGTTCAACCAGGCCAGCAAGGACTGCACCTCATAGCCATCCCAGCTGCGTTTCTTGCTGTACGCCGCGCCCTGATCGTAATCAAACTGCATCACAGGGCCGTGCACGGTGCGCCAGATCGTCATTTCCCGATCAGCCTGACCGCGTACCTGGATACGTTCCTTGCGCTGCTCCATCGTGCGCCAGGCATTGTTGAACCAGTACTGATCGGCACGCGAGGGGTTCAATTTTTCCTGATATATGTCCACCACATCTTGCGGGCCAGCAGTCGCCCCCCAGGCAATCTCGCTATTGGTGCCAAACAGTACGATCGGATAGGCAAAAGGCGTATTACCCACCACATCGAAGCCGGCGCCATGCAAGCCAATGCCATAGGTGTAGGCCGGGTTGTACCAGCCAAACTGTGGGCCGTTGATCAGTACGGTCGAGCCCTCCTGCACTCGCTCGGGGCGAGTGCTCCACAGGTTGCTGGCCTTGGGCGCGAAGTCCGGGCCACGGCCGCCCCAGTGCTTGTCCTGGCGCTCTAGCTCGGTAGCCAGTACTGGCGAGGAAACATGAGCCAGATCCTGCGTCCCTGCTTGTGCCTGCGGCTTGTGCTCGGCAGCGGGGGCCGGAACCGTAGTGGGAGCTGTTGTGTCATTGATCCACAGCAGCTCATCAAACAAGGCACGGCCTCGTTCCGGGCCGTGCTGTTTCTCCAGAGACTGACGCATGGCCAGTGCCGTCACTTCCAGATTCGTGTCGGAGAAGCGATTGGCCATGGAGCCCACCCAGATCATGACCACATCAAAGTCGGTCAGCGGCTCGGGCTGGAAATCAAAATCCACATATTCTTTGGGCAGCAACTCAGGGCGACGCCGCACCTGCTCCAGATAGGCGTTATAGCCATCGGCATAGCCACGAAAAATATCGCGCTCATCCTTGGACAAGGCCGCGATCTGCCGCTGTATGGAAGCCGGGGTGAAGTTCTGCCGCACCTGCATGTCGTACTTGACGTAGGCATCTTGCTCACCAGGGCCTAAGACGGCGGCGGTTGTGCCGACAAAGGAGCGACGCGCCATGTCCATCTGGAACAGACGGTCTTGGGCGACCGCATAACCATAGCCGTAATACAAGCCATAGTGGCTGTCGGCAAAGACGTGCGGCACGCCATAACTGTCCCGCATCACCTCTACCGACTGCACTTGCGCGTGGGTCGGTGCCCCCGCCCAACCCAAGATCAAACCAGCGGCCACAAGCCCGGTACGAACAAGCCCTTTCTGCATATCTGTCCCTTATTTTTATGATACTGAAAATTATTATGAACCTAAAATATTGAAGCCAATACAAATAGGAAATCACAATGTAAAGCAATCAGGATCGAAAACAAGTAAGGGCTTGCCCTAGTCAACGCCGCTGAGCAGGGACTTGAAAGCGTACTTAGAACGACACCAGGCGACCGGGATTAACCGCGCTCATCATGCCTATCGCGGCCTTGACCACGGGGATGGCCAGACCCGATAAGTGATGGCCCAAAGGGATGCTGCGGTGGGTAATATCCGTCAGCATGGCAAAGTCCTCGTTGCGACCCATGACGTCGTCACTAATGGCTTTACCAATACGCACGGTTTGCGCCACGCCGTGACCACTCCAGCCATGCACCATGTACACGGGAACCGCATCCTCGGTCTTGCGCGAGTCCGTGGCACCGTTCAGAGTAAAGTCACTGATCCCGCTCCAGGAAAAGTCCAACTGCACCTGCTCCAGCTGCGGGAAAACCGTCTGGATACGATCCAGCAAGTAGTCATTGATACGGTCAGGAGACCAACTGGTACCGGTGCCCTGCCCGCCAAACAGCAAACGGTTTTGACGCACGGCTCGGTAGTAGTCGATCTGGAATTGTGTGTCATACACCGCACGGTCGGTTGGCAGCAGCTCGCTGACTGGACACTCCAGGGGTTCAGTCACACCTACATAGGTATAGAACGGAACAGTGGTATTGGACTGCGTGGGCAAGAACTGCGAAGTCGTGTCATGCACGGCCAGCACCAAGGCCTGACGCGCCAGAATCGTGCCACCGGGGGTGATGGCCAAGGCGCCCTTTTCCGTCTGCTCGATCTCCTGGACCGGGCTGCCTTCGTAAACTCGACCGCCATGCTGAACCAGGCCATACACCAGTCCGCGCAGCAGCGCCAAGGGGTGCAGTTGACCACCCAAGGTATCCACCACGGCACCGTGATACAGCGGCGAGCGGATTTCCTGCTCCAGCTCGTAACTACCCACAATTTCCACACTGGTATCACCCAGATAGCGGCGGGCATCCGCCCCCTCTACCAGAGCACCCATATGGCCGGCATGAACGGCAGCCGTCAAATGGCCGCGGCGACGATCAAAATCCAGTTCGTAATCCTGAGCGATCTGATCCAGTAGATCCATGGCTTCGTGCGAGGCAAAGCGCCACAAGCGACGAGCTTCATCCAAGGGCAGATGCGCGATCATGTCCGCCGCTTCCCATCGAGCCAGACCCGGTGTCAGTTGCCCGCCGTTGCGGCCTGAGGCCGCCGAGCCAATACTGTCTTTTTCCACCAGCACCACATCCAGACCGGAGCGGGCCAGGTGCAAGGCGGTCGAGGCCCCCAGCAGGCCGCCACCGACCACCAGCACATCGCAGTGCGTGTCAGCTTGCAGGGGTTCAAAGCAGGTCCAGGGTGCAAGAGACGCCTCGTAGTAGGTAGCAGGCGCGACCGCGTCGTTCAGATGGCCTTGCCGCCAGTTCCACAATCGAGGATTACTGGTCAACAAGCTCTGTGCATGAGAAACATCGTTTAAAAGCGTGGGTTTGGAAATAAGCATAAATGTCCTGTGTCTGTTACGGCCCTTTGGCCGCCTGGATCACAGAGCGGAATGCTCCGGTGACGCCCCGTCAACGCGGCGTTCCGTTCTGTCTCGTTATCAACATCCCGTTGCAAAAACGGAATGGAACGATCTTCTTCTACGCTGTAGAATTGAATTTATTCTACTCTGTAGAGTTAAACTTGGCAAATTGACCCGTTACTCTTTTCTCGCACTAAAGGAACACTATTGGCGCACGCATCCCCTCTCACCACGACCCGAACACGCAAACTCAATAAGAACGAGCTGGTGCTGGCGGCCGTCAACTTGATCGAAGAAGCTGGGGATCATGGCTTTTCACTGCGGAAATTGGGGGAACGGGTAGGCTGCGACCCCATGGCCGTGCTCTATCACTTCAAGTCCAAAGAAGGGCTGCTGCGTGCAATGGCGGATTACTTAAGTGGTCGCATTCAACCCGTAGACCGTCACCAGCCCTGGGACGAACGACTCTATGATCTGGCCCGACAATATCGGACTCTGGCGTTGAATTATCCGCAGACTTTTCAACAAATGCAGCGTTTTCTGAATACCGGCAGTGCCGACTACCTGGTCCTTGAGCAGGTGTATGGCGCTTTGCGCGATGCAGGGTTGAGTGATGCCGAGATCCCCGCCGCCTGTGTAGGCTGGTATGCCGCCCTTTACGGCTTGATTCAAGGTGAGCTAAGTGGTTTGATCCGTCCCGTGACAAGCCAAGAACTGGACGAACTTCAACAGTGGCCTGCTGAAGACATCCCCATGCTGCGCCGGGTTCTGCCGCGCTTTGTGCATTTGCACTCCGAGCAGGTATTCAAAATGATGATGGAACTGATACACGATGGCTTGGCTGCCCACGCCAGCAAAGCGGCCACGCCTTCCCCAGACCTGTAACAGCAGAAACGGGCTCACTCCGGATCACAGCACGGATCAAGCTGCGTGGCCCCTACGCGCCCGAATGCAGAACAGCGTGCTACCCGCTGGCATGGCAAAAACAGGAAGTCCACTCCGAGCGCCCGACCGAACAGTGCATACGGCCTTGAGTCAACCTTCGATCCGCCTTTAAACGCCGTTCAGCCCACGTTTTTGGGCTTGAAAGCAGCAGCGTAGGCGATTGAGTGGCGGGGCTGGCGTGAGGAAAAAAAACGCCCCGCAAACTGGAACTCTGTCCACTTTGCGAGGCGCTCTATAACAAGTCTGTCCAGGGCGTGCTTAACGCGTAAAAACAGCAATCGACTCAACGTGCGCCGTATGCGGGAACATATTCACCACGCCCGCCGATTCCAATGTGTAGCCACCTTGATGAACCAGCACACCAGCGTCACGGGCCAAGGTACCAGGGCTACAGGACACATAAACCAGACGCTCGGGACGTTCGTGCTTTTCCAGTTGCGCCAAAGCGGTGGCCACCGCGAAGGCACCGTCACGCGGCGGGTCAATCAACATACGATCAAAATGGCCCAGATCACGTAGCCATTGCACATCCACTTCAAACAGGTTCAGCGTTGTGAATGTAGCCTTGGCCTGCAAGCCGTGAACCAAGGCCGCTTCACCAGCACGTTCGGTCAAGGTGCTGCTGCCCTCAATGCCGACCACTTCGGCAGCACGACGTGCCAGGGGCAGGCTGAAGTTACCCAGACCACAGAACAAGTCGGCCACACGGTGCTCGGGCTTGACGTCCAGCAGGGTCAAGGCACGCGAGATCAGGCTACGGTTAATGTCGTGGTTCACCTGCGTAAAGTCCGTAGGACGATACGGCATGCGCAAGTCAAACTCGGGTAAGGCATAGGCCAGCTTGTCCGCATCTTCGCGCAACAAGGGGTGCGCCGTTTCCGGGCCCTTGGGCTGCAACCACCAGCTAATGTCGTGCTCTTGCCCGAAATCCTGCAAACGCTGGATATCCTCGCTGGTCAGCGGCTCCATATGACGCAGGGTCAGGGTAATGACCCGGTCGCCCATGGCCAGCTCAATCTGTGGCAATCGGTCCGGGCGCGACAGGCCTGCCAGGCAAGTGCGCAAGGGCTCGAGCAGAGCCGATACCTTGGGAGGCAACACGCGGCATTCAGTCATGTCCACAACATAACGGCCATTCTTCTCACGAAAGCCTACCAGCACTCCTCCCTTTTTGGGCACATAACGCATGGAGAAGCGCGCACGGTAGCGGTAGCCCCAGTAGGGGCCATGCAAGGGCGCCAGCACCCGGCCCGGCTTGACCTTGCCGATGTGCGCCAATGAATCCTCCAGCACACGCTGCTTAACCGCCACCTGGGCCGAGGGCTCCAGATGTTGCATGGCGCAACCGCCACAAACCCCGAAATTGGGACAGGGAGGCTCGGCACGCTGGGACGAAGCCTGCAGCAAAGCGGTCATGCGGGCCTTGTCATACGAGTCTTTGGAGCGCACCGTCTCGGCCAACACTTTCTCGCCTGGCAGCGCGCCTTCCACAAACACCACTTTGCCCTCTTTGTGGGCGACGCCGCGGCCTTCCAGATCCAGCGACTCAATTAACAATACGTCAGACATTCGATAAAAACCCAAATAAGCGTCCTGCCAGGCAGATAGGCGCAGTTGCACCGCCGCTAGCGATGGCGAATCGATGATTTTACAATGAGCATCCGGCTCAACGGGTAAAAACAAGCACAATCCGACCATGGCGGTTCCGCAAGGTCACTACCTATGCGGCACATAGATACCACAGAAGGCTGTTGGCTTCCCCCTCAAGATCCGTCTTGGGATCATTCAGGCCCGGCGCTCCACTCCAAACACGTCAGACAAAAAAAGCGGCCAGAAGCCGCTTTTTTCAGACACACTACCGAGTTTATCGCGCAGGCAGATAAGACATCGGGTTAACCGGCGTACCGGAGCGTCGAATCTCAAAGTGCAGACGAGGCGAGGTCGTGTCCGACTGGCCCAGATCGGCAATACGCTGACCCTTCTTCACTTGCTGACCTGTTTTTACATGCAGGACGCTGTTATGAGCGTAGGCGGTAATAAAGCCATTGCTGTGGCCGACCAGGACCATGGAACCCAGGCCACGCACGCCGTTACCGGCATACATGATCTTGCCGTCAGCCGCCGCTACAACCGGGTCCCCCACCTTGCCTTCAATATCAATCCCTTTGGTGGAGGCATTGAAACCCTGGATAATCTTGCCACTGGCTGGCCAGCCCCAGGCAATGAGCGCCGCATCACTGGCGCGAGGGGCCGACACCGGCGTTTCCGTCTTGACAGGGGTGGCAGGACTGACCGGCGAGGTCTGGGTGCTGCCGCTGCTGGCAGGACGTGTAGTGGTCGCCGCCATCGACGTACTTCCATCCAGACGCAGGGTTTGGCCCACACGCAGCATGGATGGATCGGTAATCTGGTTCAACTGTATCAGCGAGTTCACGTCCATGCCGTGCGCTTGTGCAATCTTGTAGAGCGTATCGCCGGGGCGTACGACGTACGTACCCGAAGCCGTGCTGACACTGCCCGCTGCTGAAGAAGAACTCAGGTCAGTGACTGGGGCGCGCTCGGTACGGCTTGCACAACCAGCCAGCAGGGTACTGGTGACCACAGCCGCCACCAGGCACTGACGGGGCGTCAAGAACCACTGTGTACCGGTGGAAGCAGCGGTTAACGGTAACCTGACTGCATGCTGCATATAAATCTCCTGAGAATATCTGACTAAATCTGGGTTCCGGCTCGCATCGGCACGAAGCGAACCGCATCAAGTTCTTCACGACGCCAAGCAGCCTGTCCGGTGCGTTCCACCAAAACCAGGCGCTGTTGTGTCGTACCTTCGGGAGCGATCAGTCGCCCCCCCACTGTTAATTGTTCCAGCAGGCTTCTCGGAATGACCGGGCCGGCTGCCGCCACAACAATAGCATCATATGGCGCCGCCGCCGGGTAACCTTGCATTCCGTCACCAAACATTATGCGTGCCCGTTGCGACAGGCCCAGTTGGCGCATGTGGTCACGCGCCAGATCGCACAGGCCTTTGATGCGTTCTACGGCATACACTTCTTTTACTAATTGTGCCAAAACAGCGGCCTGATAACCACACCCGGCCCCCACTTCCAGCACTTTACTCGGTATTTTATGGTCGCATACCAGGCTGATCATGTGGGCCACGACCCACGGCTGAGAGATGGTCTGCGCAAAGCCGATAGGCAGGGCGTCATCTTCGTAGGCCCGACTGGCCAGACCCTGATCGACAAACTGATGGCGCGGCACCGCCTGCATGGCGGCCAGCACCCGTTCATCAGTGATACCCTGTCGGCGCAAGCGCTCGATCATCATGCCACGCGAGCGTTCCGAGTTCAAACCCAGATTGACACTTGTTGACACTTGTGCAGACAACACCACCGTCGGTGCGGGTTGTAACTGACCGCGCTGCACAATACGGGTATTGCTGTTGGTGGCCGACAGACCACTGCCCAGGCTGGATTTTCCAAACCGGTTGCGTGTTCCGTCCGCAAAAGGATAGCGCTTGCCTGGCTTACTTGTCATTGCACCCAGTCCCGCAAACCCGCCAGCTGCTCGTGATGAGTCAAGTCGGCACGCAAGGGAGTAATAGAAACGGCCCCTTGCTCGACAGCACCAAAATCTGTTCCCTGCTCACTATCGGATACCCCGCCAACGCGACCAATCCAATAGACCGGCTCTCCATAGGGCGTCTGACTCTTGACTACCGGCTCCGAGGGATGCCGCTTGCCAAGACGGGTCACCTGCATGCCCTTGAGCGCCTCATAAGGCAGACACGGAATATTCACGTTCAGCAAGGTATTGGCCGCCAAAGGACGCTGCTGGCAGCGCTCGACCAAATCGCGCGCCACGCGGGCAGCACTGTCCAGATTCTTCCAGCCGCGCTCGATCAGGGAAAAAGCGATGGCGGGAATACCGAACAGATGGCCTTCCATCGCTGCGGCAACCGTACCCGAATACAAGGTGTCATCACCCATATTGGCGCCATTATTGATGCCGGACACAATCAGATCAGGACGAAAATCCAGCAAGCCGGTCAGGGCCACGTGGACACAATCGGACGGTGTACCATTGACAAAATAAAAACCATTGTTGGCCTGGCGCAGCGACAAGGGACGATTCAACGTCAGGGAATTGCTGGCACCGCTGCAATTGGTCTCGGGTGCAATGACAGTGAGCTCGCCCAGTCCTTGCAAAGCTTCATACAAAGCCTCGATACCGGCTGCCGTGTAGCCATCATCATTGGAGACCAGAATACGCATGCTTTACTTTTCCGTTAAAAATCTAACAGGGGCAACAAATTGTACCCGCTGCCTTTGGTATTTTGCTGCAAGGCCGGTAGAATCCGCGCAACAATAATTGTGGAGCTCGATCCTCATGAACGCCGTTTCTTTTGCCGTGGCCGCCCCGCTGGTCGCTCTCTTGTCCTATTTGCTCGGCTCCTTGCCGTTTGCCGTCATCGTGAGCAAGATCATGGGCTTGCAGGACCCGCGCACCTTTGGTTCGAAAAATCCGGGAGCCACTAATGTACTACGTAGCGGCAATAAAAAAGCAGCCATTCTGACCTTGCTGGGCGACGCGTTCAAGGGCTGGCTGGCTGTCTTTCTGACCCAACAAGCCATCAGCAATTGGGGCTGGGCGCCTGCCTTGCTGGGAATCAGTGCCTTTTGTGCCTTTCTAGGTCACCTGTACCCGGTCTTTCTGGGATTCAAAGGCGGCAAAGGTGTGGCCACCGCACTGGGGGTCATTTTAGCGCTGCTGCCCTGGCTGGCGCTGGCCACCGCCCTCACCTGGCTGATCATCGCCTATGTCAGCCGCTACTCTTCGCTGGCCGCCCTGGTCAGCGCGATCTTCGCCCCTTTGTATTACCTGCTCGGCGCCAAGGTCGTCTGGCCCATGAATACTTCCATTGCCACCGCTCTGGTCCTGATCAGTGCCTTTTTACTGTGGCGTCACCAGGAAAACATCCGTCGCCTGATGACCGGCAAAGAAAGCAAGATCGGCGCCAAAAAGAAGTAATCTTCAGGGCTTAAGCTGGGACACGGACTGATTGACGCAGGCCAGATCCCAGCGAGGTCGGATGGCAAAGCCATGCTGACTATCGTCCAGGCGGGCCAGGCCATGCTTGACCCGCATCGCCGCCGCAAAAGCAATCATGGCCCCGTTATCGGTACAAAACTCCAAGGGCGGAAAAAATACCTCGCCCTTCAGACGCGCCACGGCCTTTTGCAAATAGCCGCGCAAATGACGGTTGGCGCCCACCCCTCCGGCCACCACCAAGCGCTTCAGACCAGTTTGCTTCAAGGCCTTGATCGCCTTGGCCGCCAATACATCCACGATGGCCGCTTCGGTGCCGGCAGCCAGATCTGCACGTTGCTGTTGCGTTACCCCTCCCTCCTGCGCCTCCAGCTTGCGCAAACGAGTCAGCACGGCAGTTTTCAGGCCACTAAAGCTGAAGTCCAGCTCTTTGCTGTGCAACATGGGCCGCGGCAGCTCGTACACCGTGGCATCGCCTTGCTCGGCCAGGCGCGACAAGGCTGGCCCACCGGGATAGCCCAAACCCATCAGCTTGGCGCTTTTATCAAAGGCTTCACCAGCCGCGTCGTCCAGCGTTTCGCCCAGCAGCTCATACTGCCCCACCCCGTCGACGCGCATCAGTTGCGTATGCCCGCCCGACACCAGCAAGGCCACGAACGGAAATTCCGGTCGCGGTTCTGCCAGAAGCGGCGAGAGCAAATGGCCTTCCAGGTGATGGATGGCAATGGTGGGTTTTTTCAGTGACCAGGCAATCGACTGCGCCACACTGGCCCCGACCAACAAGGCGCCCGCCAGCCCGGGACCGGCGGTGTAGGCAATGGCATCGACCTGATCGAGTTGCATCTGACAGGAGGCCAGGACCTGACGGGTCAAGGGCAGGACGCGGCGGATATGATCGCGAGAGGCCAGCTCAGGCACCACACCACCGTATTCACGATGCATGGCAATCTGGCTGTGCAAGGCATGGGCCAACAGGCCCTGTTCCGTACTGACCAGCGCCACGCCGGTTTCATCGCAGGAACTTTCAAATCCAAGAATATTCATGGCACTTATTTTAGCCTGCTGTATTGGGGAAAACAGGAATTTATCCCTTCCTTGAAACCAGCCGATAGTATCGGGGTTGTGCCGATACATCGCATAAAAGGGGGGGACGCAGTGGCACACTCGTGGTTAAAATCCCGCATCGATACACTCACGCTCCGATCGCCTAATAATCACAAGGAGGCTGCCCATGTTTGAACGTCTCTTCAAACTCGCTGAGCACGGCACCAACGTTCGCACCGAGGTCCTGGCAGGTATTACTACCTTCCTGACCATGTCCTACATCATTTTTGTGAACCCAGACATCCTGTCGTCCACCGGGATGGATCACAATGCCATCTTTGTAGCGACCTGCCTAGCCGCCGCTCTGGGCACCTTCATTATGGCCTTTGTCGCGAACTGGCCCATCGGCATGGCACCGGGCATGGGCCTGAACGCCTTTTTTGCGTTCACTGTGGTCGCAACCCTGGGCTATAGCTGGCAACAGGCACTGGGCGCCGTGTTTATCTCGGGTGTCATCTTCCTGATCCTGACGGTGACTGGCATCCGGTCATGGCTGATCCGGGGCATCCCGAAATCCCTGCAAAGCGCGATTGCCGCCGGTATCGGCATGTTCCTGGGCCTGATCGCCCTGATGAACTCGGGCATCGTCGTCGCCCACCCCGCGACCAAGATTGGTCTGGGTGATCTGACCCAGCCCGCGGCCCTGTACGCGATTCTGGGCTTCTTTATCATTGCTGCCCTGGATGCACTGAAGGTACGCGGTGCGATCCTGATCGGTATTCTGGCTGTGACCATTCTGTCCATGCTGACTGGTCATAGCGAGTTTGGCGGCGTGGTCTCCGCGCCTCCGTCGCTCATGCCCACCTTCATGCAGTTGGACATCATGGGCGCCCTGCACACGGGTTTTGTTCACGTGATTCTGGTGCTGGTTCTGGTTGAGGTATTTGACGCTACCGGCACCATGATCGGGGTTGCCAAACGTGCCCGTCTGATCGAAGAAGGCAAACCCAACCGTCTGGGCCGCGCCCTGCTCGCTGACAGTACCGCCATTGTGGCCGGCTCCATGCTCGGCACCAGCAGCACCACCGCGTATGTCGAGAGCGCCTCAGGCGTGCAGGCCGGCGGCCGCACGGGCCTGACGGCCTTGACCATTGGCGTACTGTTCCTGCTGGCGCTGTTCTTCTCGCCGCTGGCCGCGACCGTTCCCGGTTACGCCACCGCCCCCGCCTTGCTGTACGTAGCGTGCTTGATGATGCGCGAAATTACCGAAGTGAAATGGGATGACATGACCGAGGCTGTGCCTGCTGCGCTGGCCGCCTTGACCATGCCGTTCACCTACTCCATTGCCAATGGTCTGGCCTTTGGCTTTATCAGCTATGTGATCCTGAAGCTGAGCACGGGCCGGTGGCGCAGTATTCACCTGGCCACGCTGATTGTTGCCATTTTGTTTGTGATCAAGTACGCAATCGCTACGGAATGAAAAACCTTACAGCAAATTCGTGTGGCGCTTTAGGGCTGTCTGGAAAACGAGTACACTGATTGCATGTTTAACGAAGCGGCTGAACACCATCAGCCGCTTTTTTATTGCGGAGGCTCCCCCATGAGCATCGTCGAACTGAACGAAGAAACATTCCAGGCCGCCGTGGAAGACGGCAAGCCACTGATTATCGACTTCTGGGCGCCCTGGTGCGGTCCATGCCGCCAATTTGCCCCCGTCTTTGACGCGGCAGCGGCCAAGCACCCGGATGTCACGTTTGCCAAAGTCAACACCGAGGAAGAGCAGGAGCTGGCCGCGGGCCTGCGTATCCGCTCCATTCCCACCTTGATGGTGTTTCGCGAGCGCGTTCTGCTGTTCTCGCAGGCCGGCGCCCTATCGGCGGCCCAGCTGGACGACCTGGTCGAACAAGTCAAGGCGGTGGACATGGAAAAGGTCCACGCTGAAATTGCCGCCCAGCAAAACCAGGAGCCTGATCAAGCCTGATCGGCTTCCCAACAAGAAAAACGCCAGACATGCAGTCTGGCGTTTTTTTGTCTGCAGCAAGCCTACTCGCAGTTCTCCAGCTCAATGATGGCAAAGCCCCGCCGTTTGATTTCGTTCTCTACCGGCGCCGAAGCGATTTCCGTATGGCAAAAACGGCATTCACGCGAGGTGAAAGTCTCCACATTCACCCCTTTGGCCGCCAGATAACGCTGGCCATAACTTAACACCTTGTCCATATCCTTGGCGTCGTCATTGACCAAAATATCAAAGTGCATGCGACGCCCATCAGGGCGCACCACATAGGTATCAAACACCGCAATCTTCATGACAAACCCTTTTCAGCAAAAAACTCAGTAGGTACACGTCGGCCCGCAAGATGCAGAACCATTCTTGTCCGCGACCGCTTGTGCCTCCTCCCCTTTCTTATCCTGCACATGAGTATTTCGGGCAATCAGCTGACCGACAAAGGCCCCCAGACGTAAATCATCCAGATGCCCCAGCTCTTTCAACGCCAGCTTGCCGTCTCGATCAAAGATGATCGTTGAGGGCGTCCCCCCCAAACCCCATGCCTTCATGGTACGCGGCAAGGGGCCGGTGTCTGAGGGCTGGTCAATGGCGATGGGAAAATTCAAACGGTACTCGTGAACAAAAGCCTGCAAAGCGGCAGGCCCCATCACATCGTGGTGCTCGAACACGCTATGCAAACCGATGATGCGCAGATCATCACGCGAAAACAGAGTATCAAGTTTTCTGGCTTGTGGCAGGCTGTTGATGACGCAACCAGGGCAAAGCAGCTGAAAGGCGGTGACGACCACTACCCGGCCCCGCAAGGACGCCAGGCTTAAAGGTGCCGAGGTGTTAAGCCACTGGCTGGCATGGATTTCATAAGTCATGACGTACCCCCAATGCAGACTGGACCCAATCGAACCCACTGGCCGGATAAGGACGTAAAAGGAGTCACAGAGAGGTAGTATGGCCACAGACTGGACGGCACAGAGAGACAATCGTCTGGAAAAGATACCTTTTCGTCCAGAAAACCGCAGCAGACGCTCTAGCGACAACAGACCAGAGCCAGTCTGCCGTAAAGCGATCATTTATGCCTGTTCGACAGGCTCGCATTCACCTTGGCCGCGCGTCATATTGATAAAGGCTTGCTGAAAGTCTGCTTGATGCCCGAGCGGCAGATTCAATAGCCAGCGCACGCCTTCTGCATCGAACTGCTCGTCCTGAACCTGAACGCCAAAACTGTCGAAACGGGATTGCACCAGGGCCAGATCGGCAAATGAACAGCGGCAGCGCAAGGCGGCCATGGGAATCAGTTCCTGCTTGTCAGCAAGACGCAAACATTGAGCGGCGACGCCGCCATAGGCACGCACCAGGCCACCCGTGCCCAGCTTGACGCCCCCAAACCAGCGAATGACCAGCACCGCGACGCGGTCGCAATCCTGGCCTTCTATCGCTTGCAAAATGGGACGCCCGGCTGTGCCGCCGGGTTCGCCATCATCGTTAAAGCGGTATTCAGACCCGATCTTGTAGGCCCAGCAATTATGCGTGGCATCGGGCACACCCCTGGCCTGAAAGAAGGCCAAGGCCTGGCTGGCACTGTCGACAGGCGCAGCCAAAGCCAGAAAACGGCTTTTTTTGATGTCCTGTTCGAAGCTGGTGGGCTCACGCAGGGTAAAGACCGCCACCCCTACCCTCAGTCCTGTTCGCGACTGGCCAGGTAGTCTTCATAGCCGCCGCGGTAATCCACCAGACGGCCTTCGGGCATCACTTCGATAATGCGGGTTGCCACACCGGAGACGAACTCACGGTCATGGGACACGAAAATCAGGGTGCCTTCAAACTTTTCCAGGGCCATCTGCAAGGATTCGATCGATTCCATGTCCAGGTGGTTAGTCGGTTCATCCAGCAACATGACATTGTGACGGCCCAACATCAGGCGGGAGAAGGTCATGCGGTTTTTCTCGCCACCGGACAGTACTTTCACAGGCTTGATGATGTCGTCGGCTGAAAATAGCATGCGGCCCAGTACGGAGCGCAAAGACTGATCATCGTCGCCGGCCTGACGGAACTGACTGATCCAGTCAAATACATTGTCGTCCGTATCGAACTCATCCGAGACGTCCTGCGCCATATAACCGATATCGGCATTTTCGGACCAGACCACCGAACCACTGTCGGGGGCCAGATCGCCGGCCAACAAGCGCAACAGGGTCGTCTTACCCACGCCGTTCGCACCCACAATCGCGATTTTCTCGCCCGCTTCAATCATGGCAGAAAAATTCTTGATGACGGGATGGTCATAGGATTTGCTCAAACCCTCGACCGTCACCGCCAGGCGGTGCAAGACTTTTTTCTGCTCAAAACGAATAAACGGGTTTTGGCGCGATGAGGGCTTGACCTCGATCGTGTCCGCCTTGAGACGACCAATCTGCTTCAGACGCGAGGTAGCCTGGCGGGATTTGGACTTGTTGGCCGCAAAACGACGCACAAAGTCCTGCAGTTCCCCTATGCGTTCCTTGGCCTTGGAATTGGCTGCCAGCACACGCTCGCGCGACTGCACCGAAGCCAGCATGTAATCGTCGTAGTTGCCGGGATAGACACGCAGCTCGCCGTAGTCCAGGTCGGCCATGTGGGTGCAGACCTGGTTCAGGAAGTGACGATCGTGGCTAATGATAATCATGGTGCTCTGATAGCCGTTAAGCACATCTTCCAGCCAGCGGATGGTGTTGATATCCAGGTTGTTGGTCGGTTCGTCCAGCAGCAGGATATCGGGATTGGAGAACAGGGCCTGAGCCAGCAGCACGCGCAGTTTCCAGCCCGGCGCAATTTCGCTCATGGGCAGTTGATGCTGTTCGACCGGAATTTCCAGGCCCATCAGCAATTCACCGGCCCGGCTCTCGGCGGTATAGCCGTCGTACTCGGCAAAACGGGCCTCCAGCTCGGCGGCCTTCATATAGTCTTCTTCAGTGGCTTCCGGATTGTCGTAGATGGCATCACGCTCTTGCATGGTGTTCCACATTTCGGTGTGGCCCATCATGACGACATCCAGCACCCGCTGGTCTTCGTAGGCAAACTGGTCCTGACGCAACTTACCCAGACGCACGCCGGGGTCCAGCGATACATTACCCCCACTTGGCTCCAGGTCGCCGCCAATGATTTTCATGAAGGTAGACTTGCCCGATCCATTGGCACCAATCAGGCCGTAGCGGTTGCCTCCGCCCAGTTTGACACTGACGTTTTCAAATAAAGGCTTGGCACCAAACTGGATCGTTAAATTAGCGGTGGAGATCACGTAAACGTACTTTGAAAAAGGTTGAGTTCAACCCAGTAGTGTATCAAGCAGGCGCGAAATCCGTTAGTGCTCGTGCTCATCGAGGACCAGATAAGCCATGCCATCCTCGGTGGCCAGACCCACTTCCTGCCCAATAGGCAGACTAACCTTGACCTCCACATGGCCATAAGGTAGTCCCGTTACGACCGGAACCTTGACGGTTTCACGCAACCAGCGCACCACCGACTCCATCTCGAAGCCGTTATCCGAAGCTCCTGTCTTGTAGGCAGTGAAACGACCCAACACCACCGCCATTTGACGGTTCAGCACGCCGGCATGCCAAAGCTGTGTCAACATGCGCTCGACCCGGTACGGAGCTTCGCCCACATCTTCGAGAAACAGGATTCCGCCATCCACCTGCGGGAAATACGGGGTGCCCAGCAAGGAGCAAACCAGGGCCAGATTGCCGCCCCACAGCACACCGTGACCGTCGACCGCATCCGAATCCTCGGACTCAAAACTGAACAACTCCAACTCGCCACGCATCAACTCACCAAAGAGCTCGGTGGTCAGTTCATCCGTTTCCTCTCCGCCAAAATCCGCAATCGCAGTAGGCCCGGTGTAGCTGATGGCGCCGGTCTGGGCAAGCAGCGCTAAATTGAAGGCCGTGAAATCCGACATGCCCACAAAACGCTTGCCACTATCAGCCACCGCACGCCAATCGATCTGACCCAATATGCGGCTCAGGCCGTAGCCACCTCGCGTGGCCATCACAATGGGCTGAGGCTGCTGCAAGGAGCGCTGCACGGCGGCCAGACGCTGAGCGTCCGTGCCGGCAAAGCGTTCGTGGACGGCCAGGGCATCGGGGTCGATATCCACGGCAAAACCCTGTTGCTTCAGTCGTTGACTGGCCAGCTCCAGCCGTTGGGGTTCCATGAGGTGCCCAGAGGGCGAAAACAGGTAGATGCCCGAGCTGTCCGGCTGCCCACACTGGCATTGGCCATGCTCGTGGTGATGATGGTGAGGGTCGTGCTCGGGGCTGCTCATGATTAACCTTGATAATAAAGTGTTTGTTATTTTAGCCAGACTACGGTGCGCCATCCACCAAGGATTGGCCTTGCTGACCCTGCTTTTGCAACCTCTTTTGCTCGCGCCGTTGGCGAAAGAAGTCGCGCAAAGCCTGAGCGGCCTCGTCGGCCATCAGCCCACCTGTCACCCGGGTGTGATGATTAAGTGTGGGATGCAAATGCAAGGACTCCACGCTGCCGCATACCCCGGTCTTGGGATCAGCCGCCGCCCACACCACCCGTGACAGGCGCGCATGCATCAAAGCGCCCAGGCACATCATGCAAGGTTCCAGGGTCACGAACAAGCTCGCTCCGGGCAGGCGGTAATTACCCACTTTACGCGTTGCCGCCCGCAGAGCCACGATCTCGGCATGCTGGGTGGGATCATGATCGCAGACAGTGCGATTGGCACCCACGGACAAAAGTCTGCCGTCTGCATCCAGCAAGACTGCACCGACCGGCACCTCTCCCAGGCTCGCTGCCTGCCGCGCCTGCTCCAGGGCCAAAGCCATGGCCTGGGCATCACTCAAAACCTCACTCTGCGTTTGCGGTGGTAAGCTAGTTGGCATCGTCATATCCATTGCGTTATTCAAACCCTCTCAGCCCAGCAAAAGGGGCATTTTACTGTCTATGCGCAACACTCCCGATTCTCACGCTATTTTGCGTGTCCGAGGCCTGAGCAAACAATACGCGAACGGGCATCAAGCCCTGCACTCATTGGATCTGGATATCTGGCGAGGCGAGATTTTTGCCTTGCTCGGCGCCAACGGTGCGGGCAAAACCACCCTCATCAGCATTATCTGCGGATTGGTCAATCGCAGCAGCGGCACCGTGCAGGTCGATGGCGCCGACAATGTGAGCGACTACAAACGCGCCCGCCAGAAAATTGGCCTGGTGCCACAAGAGCTTAGCGCGGACTCGTTCGAGACGGTCTGGAATACGGTCAACTTTAGCCGGGGCCTGTTTGGCAAAGCGCCCGATCCGGCTCTGATTGAGCAGATTCTGAAAGACTTGTCCTTGTGGGACAAAAAAGACAGTCCCCTGATTACCTTGTCGGGCGGCATGAAACGGCGCGTCCTGATCGCCAAGGCGCTCTCGCACGAACCTGAAATCCTCTTTCTGGATGAACCCACCGCTGGCGTGGATGTGGCTTTGCGCCAAGGCATGTGGGCCCTGGTCAAACGACTGCGCAGCCAGGGCGTCACCATTATTTTGACTACGCATTACATTGAAGAAGCGCAGGAGATGGCCGACCGTATCGGTTTTATCAATAAAGGATCGCTGCAATTGGTGGAAACCAAAGACAAGTTGATGCGTCGCCTGGGCGGCAAAACACTGCTCCTGAATCTGGCTGAGCAGTTGGTCGCCCTGCCCGCCTCCTTGGCCGGCCTGGGTCTGCAAGCGGCCGCTGATGGCATGAGTTTGTTATACCCCTTGGCCAATCGCGAGCAGGACCATGATTTGAGCGCCCTGTTGGCGGCAGTGGGACAGGCCGGCTTGCGAATTACCGACATCCACACCCGGGAGCGCAGTCTGGAAGATATTTACGTTGAGTTTGTAGGGGCACAGTCATGAACTGGTACGCCATCCTGGCTATTTATCGCTACGAAATGTCACGCACCCGTCGCACCCTGCTGCAAAGCATTGTGGCGCCCGTGATCTCGACTGCCTTGTATTTTGTGGTGTTTGGTGCGGCCATTGGCCATCGCATCAATGAGATTGGCGGCATCTCTTATGGCGCATTTATCGTGCCCGGGCTCACCATGCTGTCCGTGCTGACCCACAGCGTCTCGAACGCAGCCTTCGGCATTTACTTTCCGCGCTTTACCCGCAATATTTACGAGATCCTGTCGGCCCCCATCTCCCATTTTGAGATTACCCTAGCCTTTGTCGGCGCTGCGGCCACCAAATCGCTGTTTCTGGCCGCCATCATCCTGATCACCGCGCGGCTCTTCGTCCCTTATGAGATTGCCCATCCGGTCTGGATGCTGGCCTTTCTGGTGCTCACCGCCCTGACCTTCAGCCTGCTGGGCTTTATTATCGGCATATGGGCCGACAACTTTGAAAAGCTGCAATTTGTGCCCATGCTGATCCTGACTCCCCTTACCTTTTTGGGCGGCACCTTCTACGCCATCGACATGCTGCCCCCATTTTGGCAAAAGCTGACCTTGCTCAACCCGGTCCTGTACCTGATCAGCGGTTTTCGCTGGAGTTTTTTTGATCTGGCCGACGTCAATGTCTGGCTCAGCCTGGGCATGACACTGCTGTTTTTAAGCCTTTTTCTAGGCGTAGCGGCCTGGATATTCAAGACCGGCTACCGACTCCGCCCCTGACAGACCGGCCTCAACGCTACTCGGGAAAAATCCGGTGCCTGCCTGTCCTGGCAGGCACGATAAAACCTACTTTTCGGGCGCTGGCAATACAAAAAAAATATATAGAAACTCAAAAATCGGCTAAGCAAGTATTAAGAAAGTCGAATCCTGAGAAAACACCGTAAATTATTAGCTCATTAACAATAATTAACGCACTTGATAACGCTAAAATTTTTTCCATCAGTCTAGAAAAATCAAGTGTTTATATGGCCTGTTTTTTTGACACAGGACAATATTGACAGTAATAACAAGCCTAAATACTATCGAAAAGTCATTTCAACGATTTTTCGGAATAGATCCTCATGGATATCAGCTTGTTATGCTCGCAAGGCCGTGTTGCGGACCGCACCGACAATACCTTGGCAGGCTCCCGCTATACAGCACAGCATCTTGCGGCCTTACTGGGCAAAAAAGAAATTACAGTCGGTCAACTCAGCCCGGCTGAAAAAGACAAATGGCCCGAAAGTCTGGATAAAGCCCGTCCACACTTGGAAAAAATGGCCGCTGCCCTCAGCCAGGAGCTCAGCAAGAACAAGCGGGTCATCCTGACCACCAGCACCTGTCCCACCAGCCTGGCCACCATTCCTGAAGTCGTAAAAAAATATCCTGATATCAAGCTGCTTTGGTTTGATGGCCACGGCGACTTCAACACCCCTACCAGCAGCGATTCGGGATATCTGGGTGGCATGGTGGTCAGCGCCGTCTGTGGAGTCTGGGACGCCGAGCTGGATGCCACCATCCCTCCCGAGAACGTGATTATCGTCGGCGCCCATGATATCGACGCTGCCGAGCAGATCCTGCTGGAGCAGCACCGCGTTCGCGTCATCCCACCCGCCCACGTAAAGCCCGAGACGATTCTTCCGCTGATTGGGGACTCGCCAATCTGGATTCACGTGGATTGGGATGTGCTAGAACCCGGCAACGTGCCCGCCGAATACAAAGTCAAGGGTGGAATCACCCTGGAGCAATTGCGCGCCATTTTCCGTGCCCTGCCGATTGATCAGGTCAAAGGTCTGGAGCTGGCCGAGTTCAGCGCGCAGGACGACGACAACCAGCCGTGGCTAAACAATATTGAAACCCTCGTCACTGACTTACTGAACTAGTCTTGCTGTCACACCGCCCCGGGAGGAGAGAATGTTGATTTCACAGCAGGATCTGCACGAGAAGCTGCCGTCAATGCAGGCGTGGGAAAACACAGCATGGAATGAAATCGAGCAAAAAATACAAAATCCCGATTTCCCCTGCATCTTCAGTCTGAAAGCATGGAAAATCCAGTCCCTCTATCTGGTGTTCTGTCATAAAGGATCACCCGGCAACGAGTATGAGGATTTTATTCAGGGCCTGAAGTCGTATTCCGAGTTCATCATCACCACCCCTGAAAGCGAGCGGCTGTTCAATCCCTTGCTCGTGGTTTTCTCGCCGGATTTTCACGATGGCCACAGCCTGCTGGCCCATGGTTGGGAAGCACTCAATCACGCGCATCGCCATGATCCCTCCCCTTGGCCGGACAGCGTCTCACCCAACCCCGATGACGCCAGCTGGAGCTTTTGTTTCTGCGGGATTGAATACTTTATCAATATGAGCTCTCCGGAGCACATTCAACTGCAAAACCGAAACCTGGGCTCTCATCTTGTATTCGTGATCAATGCACGCCGAAACTTTGATCTGGTTGCCAATGGGCAAACACCCGATGGCCAAGCCACCCGTACACGGATCAGGGACCGCGTCGCCGACTACAACCAGGGTTTCAGACCGGTGGAACTCGGTTCCTACGGCACCGTCGAGAATCTGGAGTGGAAACAATACCAACTTTCAGAACCGCAGGTACCGCGTCCGGCCATCTGCCCTTTCACACAGAAAAAAACGGGAGAAAATTTTGCCTAGCAATGACAAAAACAAAGGCCTGATAGAGCTCTTGCTCGCCATGATCATGATGGGCACAGTGGGCCTGTTCGTTATCGAATCGGGTCAAAATGCCTACAACGTCGTCTTTTATCGATGCCTGCTGGGCTCGGTTTTTCTGCTGATCTACTGCCTGGCGAGCAAGAAATTCAGCGATAGCCAGCTTACGGCCCGAAACCTGATGCTCATTATTGCCAGCGGCATATTCCTGGTCTTTAACTGGGCTTTGCTGTTCGAGTCCTTCAAGGTCGCCTCCATTTCGACCTCCACCACGATCTACCACACCCAGCCCTTTTTCTTTTTGATCATCTGGTCGGTCATCTTCAAGGAAAAGACCGAAAAATCCAAACTGTTCTGGATGCTTATTGCGTTTGTAGGGGTAGCGCTGGTCGCCGATCTTGCCCAGACCTACGACTCGCTGTCCTTCACCCAACTATGGGGAACACTGCTGGCTCTTTCCGCTGCCGTGTTATGGGCCTTGTCCGCCGTCCTCGTCAAGTTCCTGTCTCAGATTTCGCCGTTTATCGTCACCCTGATACAGCTGGTGGTAGGAATTTTCGTGCTTTTCCCCTTTGCCGAACTACAGACTGTGGGAACGATCACCCCGACTCAATGGGCCTGTCTGGTCACGCTCGGCCTGGTGCACACCTGCTTGACCTATGTCTTGATGTACTCGTCCTATAAAAAACTGCCGGCCAGCACCATTGCCATCATGACGTTCATCTACCCGGCCGTCGCCATCTTCATTGACTATCAGTTCTACGATCAAAGCCTGAACGGTTTCCAAATTGCCGGGATTTTCATGATTTTCCTGAGCAGCTATGCCTCCACGCAGAATTTGAAGTTCCCCTTCAAATTATTCAGCCGTCAAGAAACACAATAAACCCTCTCATCCCTATGACAATCCATCATTCCATTCTGGACACGATCGGCAACACGCCCATCGTCAAACTCAACAACACCGCCCCCGAAGGGGTTGAGCTTTTCGTCAAACTCGAATCGTTCAACCCGGGTGGGTCGGTGAAGGACCGGCTGGCCCTGTCGGTCATCCTGGACGCGGAGGCCAAGGGTGAGCTCAAGCCCGGAGACACCATCATCGAATGCACCTCGGGCAATGTCGGGATCGCGCTTGCCATGGTGGCCGCCGCACGCTGCTACAAGTTCATCGCCGTCATGGGGGATAACTATTCAATGGAACGCCGCAAACTGATTCGGGCGCTGGGCGGCGAGGTCATTCTGATTCCGGGGCATCTGGGCAGCAGCGGCGGCAATAAAATCGCGGATGAGCTGGCCCGAGAAAATGGCTGGTTCCGGCCCCGGCAATTTGAAAACCCAGCCAATCCCAGTTATCACCGCATGACGACCGCCTCCGAGATTCTCAGTAACTTCGCCGGCAAACGACTGGACTATCTGGTGACGGGTTTTGGAACCAGCGGAACGCTGACCGGCGTGGGGCAAATGCTGAAGCTGGCTCGACCAGACATCAACATTGTCGTGGCCGAGCCCGAGAACGCCCAGATCCTGGCTAAAGGTCACTGGGAAGTCCATCAGATCCAGGGCTGGACGCCGGATTTTGTCCCCAGCTTGCTCGATCGCGATGTCATCGATTCGCTGGTAACGATCACTGGGCAACAAGCTCTGGAAACCGCCCGGCTCATGGCCGCCAAGGAAGGAATTCTGGTGGGCATTTCGGCGGGCGCCACCATTGCGACAGCAATGCGACTGGCTCAATCTGCGGCACCTGGCAGTGTCATCCTGGCTATGGCTCCCGATACCGGCGAGCGCTATCTCAGCACCGAACTGTTCAATGAGCTGGGTCAGCTGGAAACCGACCCTGGCATCCGATACTGGGAATCGGCCCTGCAAACCCTTGAAAACAGCGAGGCCTGATCATGAGCACCGCCTTGAGCGCCAACACCGAAACAGTCCGCATCAATATTGACAGACTGTGGGACTCACTGGAAAAAATGGCCGAAACCGGCCCAGGCATTGCTGGAGGCTGCAATCGACAAGCCCTGACCGACGAAGACGATAAAGGACGCAAGCTGTTCGTAGAGTGGTGTCAACAGGCCGGTCTGTCCGTTACGGTCGATCAAATGGGTACCCTCTTTGCGAGTCGGCCCGGCAGCGACCCGCAGGCAGCTGGCATCTATATTGGTTCTCATCTGGATACCCAACCGACGGGCGGGAAATACGATGGCGTCCTGGGCGTATTAAGCGGTCTGGAAGTAGTACGCACCCTTAATGATCATGGCATCCGTACTCAACGCCCGATCGTCATCAGCAACTGGACCAACGAGGAAGGCTCCCGCTTCGCCCCCTCCATGCTCGCCTCAGCCGTCTTTGCAGGGGTCTATTCCTTGGAGTATGCACATGGCCTGAAAGACCAGGCGGGCATCACGCTTGGCCAGGAACTGACGCGTCTGGGCTGGCTAGGGTCAGAACCTGTGGGCAAACGCACGATGCACGCCTATCTGGAATACCACATCGAGCAGGGCCCCATTCTGGAGGCTCAGCACAAAACGGTGGGGGTGGTCACGCACTGTCAGGGCCAATCCTGGCTGGAGGTGACCTTGACGGGACGTTCAGCTCACACCGGCTCCACTCCCATGACCATGCGCGCTAACGCCGGTTTGGCGATGGCACGCATTATCGATGCGGTCGACCACATTGCCATGGCCCATCAGCCCAATGCAGCCGGCTCCGTGGGGCAGATCAAGGTCTATCCCAACTCCCGCAACGTTCTGCCCGCCAAAGTCATCTTCACCATCGATATACGGGCGGCAGACAAACATAAATTCGACCGGATCTGCACTTTGGTCAGGGACAAAATCCGCGAGATCAGTCATGCCCATGGCGTGGCCTTCTCCATTGAAAAAATAGGCCACTACGATCCTGTCGAATTTGATGCTGACATGACGGGAATCATTCGCCAGGCTGCTGAGGACATGAACTATCCACACATGGATATCACGTCGGGCGCCGGACACGACGCCACCTGGATTGCCCGTGTGGCGCCCACCGCCATGATCTTTTGTCCTTGTGTCGGCGGCGTCTCCCATAACGAATCGGAAGCGATTTCCCCGGAATGGGCGCAGGCGGGAGCCAATGTCCTGCTGCAAACCGCCCTGCAACTGGCCAATACCTAAGGTGCCCCCACGGGCTTCACCGCCCGACCGGCTCCTCCAGGCCGCTCAGTCCAAAGGCAGCAAGCAATGCATAAAGCGTGCTTGCTGCCCATATTGCCGCAGCTTGTTTTCCAGGACCGCGGGCTCCATGCCCTGTACAGGCTGATACCCCCGTTTGAGCCAATAGTCGACCGACGGCCCCAACGACACCAAACTACCCCGACGCAACCCCCGTTGCCGCGCATACTGCCGGCCGGTACGCAGCAGCGCCCCTGCAATGCCACGGCCCTGTCCATGGCGTCGCACGGCACAATCGTGAATGAACCATTGATCGGCCAGCGAAGGCAACTCTTCAAGCGTGTCTCCCAGCGAGGGAGGTAACAGCCCTGCCCAGGGATAAGACACCAGATACCCCTGCAATTGACCGTCCCGGTCACGTGCTACCCAACAGCTCTCGGGGGACAGATCCAGACGGTTCTGATAAAAGTGGCGGTCTTCCAGAATATCTGCGTCATACACATCGGCCTGAACGTCCAGCACCTGGTCCAGGTCGTGCAAACGCATTAACTCAATCTGTAAGGTCATAACAGCTACACGGCGGCCCAACATCACCACCGTGCCATTTCACTCGGTTTAATCGCGGAAGTTATCGTACTGCAAGGGCAGTTCCACATCGGTCTGCTTCAACAAAGCGATGGCCGCCTGCAAATCATCCCGCTTTTTGCCGGTAACGCGCAGCTTCTCGCCTTGAATCTGGGTCTCCACCTTAAGTTTGGCATTCTTGATGGCGGCAATCAGCTTCTTGGACGTAGGCTGATCCAGCCCCTGACGCACCTTCACTTTCTGACGCGCACCTGCCACATTCTCCAGCACCTTCTCGGTTTCCAGACAGCGCACATCAATGCCACGGGCGGCAATACGGCCACGCAGAATCTGCATCATCTGCTCGAGCTGAAAAACGCTGGGAGCCGACTGCAAAATCGTGGTTTCATCCTCAAGTTCAAATTTGGCATCCGTACCTTTGAAGTCAAAACGGGTGGCCAGCTCGCGGCTGGCCTGTTCGACTGCGTTACGCAGCTCGTGCGTGTTGACCTCGGATACAACGTCAAAAGATGGCATTCCTAACCGTCCTGTTCCATAAGTGCCTACAGGCCGCCCGAAGCGACCTGTGTGCTTTTTAAATAACGCCGGCCTCAGTCCGAAGCGACTTGCTTGGCCTGCTGACGCAGCGCGAATTTCTGTATTTTACCGGTTGCCGTTTTGGGCAATTCCATAAAACTGAAATATCGCGGTATTTTAAAGCCAGCCAGGTGTTGCCGGCAATGCGCGCGCAACTCCTCGACCGTGACCTGGGCGCCAGGGCGCAGTTCGACATAGACATGCGGCGCTTCGCCCCAGCGCTCGTCGGGCTGGGCAACGACGGCCGCCGCCTGCACCGCCGGATGCCGGTACATGACATCCTCAATTTCAATGGAGGAAATATTCTCGCCCCCGGAAATGATGATGTCCTTGCTACGATCCTTGATGCGCACATAGCCATCGGGTTCACACACCGCCAGATCGCCAGTATGAAACCACCCCGCTCCCAGGGATTCCTGGGTAGCCTCGGGGTTTTTCAGATACCCCTTCATGGTGATATTGCCGCGGAACATGATCTCACCCATGGTCTGACCGTCTGCCGGAACCGGCTGCATGGTTTGCGGGTCCAGAACCTTGACCGCCCCTTGCAGGTGATAACGCACCCCCTGTCGGGCGTTGCGCTGCGCGCGCTCCTGGATGCCCAGCTCATTCCAGGGAGCGTGCTGCGCACAGACGGACGCCGGACCGTAGGTTTCGGTCAGCCCATACACATGGGTCAGCGCAAAACCCATGCGCTCCATGCCCTCGATCATGGTGGCCGGTGGAGCCGCACCCGCCACCATGGCGGACACGCCTTTGGGCAAACGAGACTTCAGGGTTTCATCGGCATTGACCAGCAAGGAGTGCACGATGGGCGCGCCACAGTAATGGGTAACACCGTAATCGACCATATTGTCGACCATGGCCTGCGCTTCCACTTTACGCAAACAGACATTCACACCGGCACGAGCCGCGATCACCCAAGGGAAAGTCCAGCCATTGCAATGGAACATGGGCAAGGTCCACAAGTAAACGGCATGCTTGGGCATGTCCCACTCCAGCACGTTGGACAGCGCCCCCAGATACGCCCCCCGATGATGATAGACCACGCCTTTTGGCTTGCCCGTTGTGCCACTGGTGTAATTCAGGGCAATCGCGTCCCACTCGTTGGCCGGCAGTTGCCAATCGTAATCTGGATCTCCACCATCCACAAACGCTTCATAAGTTTGCGAACCGATCCCTTCGGCCCCTTGGTCGAAATAGGGGTCCACCACATCAATGACCAGGATGGGCGCTTTGCTCTCACGCAGGCTCAAGGCTTCCTTCATGACGGCGGCAAACTCGCTGTCGACCAGCACGGCCCGTGCTTCACCATGATCGAGCATATAGGCGATGGTACTGGCATCCAGACGGGTATTGAGCGTATTCAAAACGGCACCACACATGGGTACGCCGAAATGTGCCTGCACCATGGGAGGCGTGTTGGGAAGCATCACGGCCACGGTATCGCCCTTGCCGATGCCGGCCTTGGACAACGCGCTGCCCAACTGACGGGTGCGGGCATACAGTTGCGACCAGCTCATCTTGATACCGTCTTGGGCGGGCCCGTAAACCAGAGCCGGGTAGTCAGGGTAGACAAAAGCACTGCGCTCGATGAAATCCAGCGGCGACAAAACACGATAGTTGGCGTCTGTCTGGGGCAAATCCTGATCGTAAATACTCACCACAAAGTCTCCAAAAAAGGGCGGTCTAACCGAAATTCACGGTGGTCCGTCTGATAATTGCGCTCTTACATTAGCTGGACACAGCGCTTTGGGCAAGGTCGCCTTTTCAGCTGTACAAGAGCATAATGACACGCTATCTAAGGTATATATCGCGATCGGCTGACTGCTCGCTGACAGTTTGCCCCCCCTACCCGAAGGCCTTTCATGCCCGTAGCCATGCTTTATATTGCCGCCGGCGGCGCCCTGGGCGCGCTGGCACGCTGGTTCCTCAGTCAGGCACTCAACACCCTGTTCCCCACCTTGCCACCAGGCACCTTGCTGGCCAACTTGATCGGCGGCTATTTGATGGGCATCGCCATGGCCTGTTTCAACCAGTGGGGACTGGGTCACGAAGGCTGGCGCATGTTTGTCATGACCGGCTTTCTGGGTGGCCTGACTACCTTTTCCACCTTCTCTGCCGAGATCATGACCTTAATGATGCAGCAGCGCTATCTGTGGGCACTGGGCGGCATTGCCGTGCATGTCATCGGTTCTTTACTGATGCTGGGCTTGGGCATGGTCACGTGGAGCCTGTTTCGAGGGCAAGCATGATGGACGTCCATTTTCTTCAGGCCGGTTCACCTCCGCCGGATGTTGAGCAGCGCTTTGGCAATCAGAACGCCTGGTTCAAACGTGCACTGCAAACACTGCCGGTCAACATCCGTACCTGGCGTGTGCATCAGGATAAAGCCTTGCCCGCTGCAGACTGCCCGGACCCTGTGGTGATCAGCGGTTCCTGGAACATGGTCACTGATCGTCTTGACTGGAGCGAGAACCTGGCCGCCTGGATTCGTGAGCGTTATCAGACTCAAATGCCTCTGCTGGGCATTTGTTACGGTCATCAACTGATGGCTCATGCCTTGGGTGGACGCGTCGATTACGCTCCAAAAGGCGCTGAGGTGGGCTATTTACCTGTCCAGCTCTCAGAGCAGGCGCAACACCATGAACTGCTGGCAGACCTGCCCATGCAATTTCCTGCCTTGCTCACCCATCAACAAAGTGTGCTGAGCCTGCCCGATCACGTAGAAGTGCTGGGTCGTTCCGCGCAGGACCCTCATCAAATCCTGCGTTATGGCCCATCGCAATGGTCGGTCCAGTTTCACCCCGAATTTTTCGCCGGCTTGCTGCGCTACTGTGTCTTGCGCAAGGCCGACTTCTGGAGAGCACAAGGCATCGACCCACAGGCACTGGCCGACCCGATCCAGGACACGCCCGACGCCCACCGCCTGCTCTGTCATTTTGTGCGGACTTACTCATCCAGCGGGCCCAAGGGGCGACGGAAAAACTCGCCTGGCGTTTGACCCATCAAGTCTCTAAATGCCGCCACAAAAGCCGACATGCTTTCGTAGCCACAGGCCAAGGCTACATCAGTCACGCGCTCGTGGCGCTCTAACAAGGGCAAGGCGCTCATGACGCGCAGGCGCTGGCGCCACACCCGAAAAGTCAAACCAGTTTGTTGCCGGAATAGACGGCTTAGCGTTTTTTCTGACAAACCTTGCTGCTCAGCCAGCTCGTGCAAACTCCAATCGACCGCTGGCTGAGCCTGAAGCTGCTCACAGACCTGCAACAAGCGTGAGTCCGATGGCCAGGGCAGAATCAGACCGCTTTCAGGGGCGGCCAACAGGCGATCGAGCAGGACCTGTACCAAACGCCCTTGCGCCCCCTCTCGCTCATACAGGACCGGCAATAAACTAAACTCGCGAATCAATTCCCGCAATAAGCGGTCCACCGCCACCACCCGACACGCAAGGGGTGCCTGCGGCAAGGCGCTGACATCAATATAAAGACTGCGAATCTGGGCATCGGGTGAACTGCGTACCCCATGCTCGACGCCTGCTGGCACCCAGACCGCCTGCTGGGGCGGTGCCATGAAGCGCCCACTGGCCGTGCGCACCTCAATCACACCGGTCAGCGCATAAGAGAATTGCACCCAAGGATGACGATGCGGGCGCGCAATGGCCTGATTGGGCAAGGTACGTTCCTGACCATAGAGTGGTCTGGGCAGATACCGCAGCTGCTGCAAACTCTCTGGAATCCGCTCGGCGGGTTGCAGAATGTCCGTTTGTCGATAATCCATATCCGTTTAGCGATAAACACCCAAAAAAGTCTACGGTAAAGTGAGGCCTTTCATAACGCAAGCCTTTCAAGCCTCTCACAAACCCATGCTCTCTCAACTGCGACTGCTTTTTGACAACTTCACTCTGATCCTGATCGGCGTTGTGGCGCTGGCCAGCTTCTTTCCCGCCTATGGTCAGGGCGCCGTGATTTTTGATGTGATTACCGGTCTGGCCATTGCCCTGCTGTTTTTCATGCATGGCGCCAAGCTGTCTCGCGAGGCCATCATTGCCGGCGCAACCCACTGGCGTTTGCACCTGTTGGTCTTTGCCTGCACCTTTGTGATGTTCCCTCTTTTGGGCCTGATCTCCAAGCCCATTTTGTTGCCTTTGCTGGGCATGCCCTTATTTGTCGGCATTTTGTATATGTGCGCCTTGCCCGGCACCGTGCAATCGGCCATTGCCTTTACCTCGATTGCTCGCGGCAACGTACCAGCCGCCATTTGCAGTGCCTCGGCCTCCAGCCTGATCGGCATTGTGCTCACTCCCGTGCTGCTCAAGCTCTTGCTGGACGCGGACGGCGGCTCGGCCAGCTCGACGGTGGACGCCATCAAGAAGATCAGCCTGCAATTGTTGCTGCCTTTTGTCGTGGGCCATCTGATGCGCCCCCTGATTGGCAAGTGGATGGATCGCAACCGCAAATGGCTGCGCAGTGTGGATCAGTCTTCCATCCTGCTGGTGGTCTACACGGCTTTTAGCGCGTCGGTAATCGGCGGTCTGTGGCAAGCTGTTCCACCCAAGTCCCTGGCTATTCTGACCGTGGTCTGCGTGGTGTTACTGGCCATTATCTTGTTTCTGACGACCTGGATGGCCCGCAAGCTGGGCTTTAGCAAGGAAGACGAAATCACGATTGTGTTCGGCGGCTCCAAAAAAAGTCTGGCAACCGGTGTGCCCATGGCCCAAGTGCTGTTTACCGGCGCTGCGATTGGCCCCGCTCTGCTACCCATCATGATCTTTCATCAGATTCAATTGATGGCCTGCGCCTTCATTGCGAATCGATACGCACAGCGCCCGACAACACCAGAAGAAAAGATGTCTCTGCAAAAAGCCTGATACGTAAGCGATGATGGCCCAGTTTCAGGAACACTGGGCCATTGCGTGCCAGGGCACTGAAACGCAACCAGCCGCAGGTCTTCTCAGCCAAAAGCTGTTCGTCGCCGCCCTCACTTGCTCTCTAGCGCGCCGTAGCTCATTGAGAACGCCATGGACAATGCGCCCCCCGCTCACTGCAAGGTATTGATCTTGTCATTCAAGGTCGCTGCCGACAATTCTCCGGCCCGCACATCCACCAGACGACCCTGCTTATCCAGAAACAAGGTCGTTGGCAAACCCCGGCTGCGCACGGCCTGCCCCAGCTGCATATGCGGATCGCGCCACATATTGCCCAATTCCAGGTTTTCCTCATTCAGATAGTGCTGGATCGCCGTCAGCTCCTCGCCCTGGTTGGCGAACACAATATTCACATCGCTTCGGCTGGCTTGCACTTGCTGGAATGCTGGCATCTCGCGGCGGCACGGCGGGCACCAGCTGGCCCAGAGATTCACGACGGTTACCTTCCCCTTGTACTGATCCAGATTGTCCGGCGTACTGAAGTCCGCCTGCAGGGGAATCAAGTCTATCTCGGGCAAGGGGATGGATGGTTCAAGGCCACCTCGGCCCGTTGCGACCATAACCAGCGAAAACGCAGCGACACCAATAGCCAGGCCACCGGCCACCGCTGGCAAGACCGCCTTGTCACGCAGCACACGCCACAGCACGTAGAACCAGCCCGCCGTCACTGCAGCCGGAATCATCAAACCGCCATCGCGCACATCCAGCCAGCTCAAGGGGTCGTTTTGATAGAACTCCCATTGCTGAATGAGAAAGCCCAGGCGGCCGACCAAGACCCCCAGAAGAACGGCGCGCCATAAGACTGATTCCGCCCGGGTCTGTCGGCGTCTGTCCAGCCAGGCCGCCAGAAACAGCCCCAAGAAGGCCGCGACCAAGAACGCAAACAAGGACGTGGCAAAGGTAAAAGGACCGAGCTGTATGCTTTGCATAACCATAAATCCTGACAAGACCAGATAAAAACAGACCCGCCTTAAGCGGGTCGGGCCAACAAGAACAGACAGCCATCGCGCGTAAAGATTCCCTAGTTCAGGGAAGCCTCGCTCAACATCTGCATGAATTGACCCATCTTGGCAGGGCATTTGACGCCGGGCTCCAGCTCAACACCGCTGCTCACATCAATCGCATAAGGTCGATGCAATGCGACTCGATCGGCCACATTATCGATACGCATGCCTCCAGCCAGAACCAGGGGCGGCAGGCCTTCCTGGGAGCGCAGACGCAGTTGCAGGCCCTGGATCAAGGCCGGATCGAAGGCCGTACCCGTGCCGCCATAAGCATCGTGATAGCCGTCCATCAACCAGGCTCGCGCATCGGGATACTTCATGCACTGCTCAAACAGGCTGTCTACCGTGTCCAGGCCGGGCGCCCCGACACGGAAAGCCTTGATATACGGATGAGCATAGCGCCGGCATTCTTGCGGACTTTCTTCCCCATGAAATTGCAGCAGGTCCGGTTGCACCTGCTCCAGAATCTCCCGCACAAAGCCTTCGGGGGCGTTCACAAACAGACTTACCGCCTGCACGAATGCCGGGACATGGGCGCGCAAGGCGACAGCCTGCTGGGTGCTGAGCATGCGGGCACTTTTCGGATAAAACACAAACCCCACCGCATCCGCGCCCAATTGGACGGCAGCATCAATATCCTGCGCTCGGGTAAAGCCACAAATCTTGACTCGGGTACGGCTGTACATCATTGATCCTCGAATAAAAAACGGGGGCCCGATGCCCCCGTTTGAAAGATGGAACGACTTTATTGGAAACTGCTGGCGGCGTCATCCATACCAAAGCCATAGCTATCAGAGCCGTAGGTCGACTCGGTACCAAACTGGATCTGCGAGTCCTCCAACAGAACTTCGCCGTCTTTGTAATGCGTGACCAGCCCGGGAAAGACCAGCACAGCGGCGACCATCAATAACTGGATGATAATAAAGGGCACCGATCCCCAGTAAATATCGGTCGTTGCCACTCGCTTGACCCGCTCGCCCGTTACCTTGTCGGTGTAATCCTCTTTCGGAGCGACCGAACGCAGGAAAAACAGCGCAAAGCCAAAAGGCGGGTGCATGAAGGAAGTCTGCATATTGACCGCCAGCAAGACACCGAACCAGATCAGGTCAATCCCCATCTTGTCGGCAATCGGCCCGAGCAACGGCACAATAATAAAGGCCAGCTCAAAAAAGTCCAGAAAGAAGGCCAGCAGAAAGGTCAGAATGCTGACAATGATCAGAAAGCCCCACTCTCCGCCAGGCATGTCGATCAGCAGGTGCTCCACCCACAAATCGCCATTGATGCCGCGAAAGCTCAGGCTGAACACCGTAGAGCCCACCAGAATGAAGACCACAAAGCAGGACAGACGGGTGGTGGACTCCATCGCCTGACGCAACAGCTTCCAGGACAAACGCCCACGCGATACGGCCATGATGATGGCCCCTACAGCCCCCATTGCCCCGCCCTCGGTCGGTGTCGCCACGCCAATAAAGATTGTGCCCAGCACCAGAAAGATCAGAAACAGGGGCGGCACCATCACGAAGACCACGCGCTCGGCGATCCTGGAGAGCATCTTGAGCTTGAGCAGCTTATTGGCCAGCGCGATCAACCAGGCCGTCATGCCCCACAGCAGCATCAGCACAACAATATGCTCGTCCATCGGAATATTGGGATGCGTGGCAAAGTAGTGCTGAGAACCAAAATAGGCCACAGCAGACGCCACGATCGTCAGGACTACCAGGGAAGTCAGGCCACGACTGCCATCAGGCTCCATGTACACACGGGCCTCGGGCGGCAGGGCTGGCGCCGACTTGGGCTTGATGTACGACATCACCACAATGTACAGAATATAAATCACCACCAGCAGTAAGCCAGGCAGCATCGCACCGCGATACATGTCGCCTATGGATCGACCCAGCTGGTCAGCCAGAATAATCAACACAATTGAGGGAGGAATGATCTGCGACAGCGTGCCCGAAGCAGCGATCACGCCGGTAGCAAGTTTGCGGTCATAGCCATAGCGCAGCATGATGGGCAAGGAAATCAAGCCCATGGAAATCACCGAAGCCGACACCACGCCTGTGGTGGCGGCCAGCATGGCACCGACCAGTACCACCGCAATGGCCAGTCCGCCGCGCAAGGGGCCGAACAACTGCCCGATGGTATCAAGCAGATCTTCCGCCATTCCCGATCGTTCCAGTATCAGGCCCATCAAGGTAAAGAAGGGAACGGCCAACAAGGTGTCGTTCTCGACGATTCCAAATACCCGTTGCGGCAAGGCCTGGAACAAGGCCGGCTGCATCATGTCCAGCTCAATGGCGACCAGACCATACAACACCCCGATCGCCGACAAGGTAAACGTCACGGGGAAACCCAACAGCAAAAACACGATCAGGTTAAAAAACATGATCGGAGCCAGATTATCAACCAGAAATTCCATTGTTACTGGCCCTTAGAAACAGAAATCGTTGCGTCATTTGCCCGGGCTATCTCCAGGATCTCCTTGGCCAGCTCTTCCTCAGCACTTAACCCGCCGTTTTTAAGCAAGGGGTTGGGACAAGCACCCCGCAAAAAGCCGATGCATTTGATCAGATGCGAAATACCGGCCAGTGCCAGCAAGGCGAATCCGACCGGAATCAAGAGCTTGACTGGCCAACGCGCCAGCCCACCCGTATTGGAGGACTGCTCGTTCAACACATAAGACTGCTCAAAAAATGGAATGGAGAGCCAGAAAATCAACAGCGTGGCGGGCAAAAGAAAAAAGATGACGCCAAAAATGTCGATCCAGACTTGAACACGAGGTGGGAAGCGTTCTGCCACGGCATCCACCCGTACATGCTCATTGACAAAGAAGGTATAGCCCGCCGCCAGCAGGAAAATTGCACCGAACAAATACCATTGCAATTCCAGCCACTGGTTGGAGCTAATGCCGTAGACCTTGCGCACCACGGCATTGATCGCACTGACCAACACCACAATGAGGGTCAGCCAGGTTACGGATTTACCAACGACCGTGTTCAGTCGGTCGATCAAACTAGACAATCGTAAAAAGAATTTCATGGCCTTGCTCAGGATATGGTCGCCTTCAGGACTCGCTTGTGGCGGATGCCCGAAGGTGGTCGGCCTTATACAGATAAGAATGTAAGAAAGAAAATGGCTTCACATTTTATACGATTGAAACAGGTGAAGCCGATTCGGATACCGGGGATAAACCCTTTAGAAATGCGCTAGATCATCATTTATTTTCAGCTGCCTTGGCAAAACGCAGTCCGCTCAATTCATAGAGCAAGTCATCGGGGTCCGATGTGGGGAGATCAAAGTGAGCCGGATAATCCACCCCGGCCAGATACAGGCCACTGGCCTCAAAAGTCGGAGCCGACAAGCGGCGATCACGCTGGGCCAGGAGATGCAGCACCCAGGAGGGAGGCTGGCGGCCTTGTCCGATATAGACCAGCATGCCCATCAGATTACGGATCATGTGATGCAAAAACGCATTGGCGCTAAAGCGAAATAGAAAAAAATCACCCTGCTGCTGAATCTGAATCTGGGTCATGGTCCTTACGGGACTGGCAGCCTGGCACTGCGAGGAGCGAAACGCACTGAAGTCGTGCTCACCCACCAAGTGCTGGGCAGCTTGCTGCATCAGGGACAGCTCCAAAGGACGAAACACCCAGGCAACCCGCCCCTGCAACAAAGGGGAGCGTACCCGGTGTTGGCGCAGCAGGTAGATATAGTGACGTCCTTGCGCGGAAAAGCGCGCATGGAAGTCTTCCGGCACTTCGCGCGCCCATTGCACCGCTACCGAGTCCGGCAACAACGCGTTAAGCCCGCGCACCCAGGACTCCAGACTACGCTCGACTGTCGTGTCCAGATGAACCACTTGATTGAGCGCATGAACGCCCGTATCCGTGCGCCCGGCGCAGATCGTAGAAACGGGCTGGGCCGTAAAACGGCCCAGTGCCTGCTCCAGAACATCTTGAACGGTGTTGCCACCGGCCTGACTTTGCCAGCCTAGCCAGGGCGTCCCCTCATAGCAGACACCCAGTGCAATACGTTTCATGGTGGGTTTTTTGCCTTACTGACGTACAGGAGGCTCGTCCGAAGGCGGCTGATCCAGGTCCAGATTGATTTTTTCCAGCTTCTCCCGAACCATTGCCTCGCTGACAGGCGCAGGCGAATCATCACCATGACGATTTTCGGTATTGGCCCGGCGCAAGACCCAGGTCACCAGGACCACGATCAACGCCAGTACCACGGCCATGACGGCCAACATATGTTCTTGTATCCAGGACACGGTCTTTTTTGCCTTGTTAACTGCACCGGCCATCTTGCCCTGCTCGGGCTCGGGAGGCACGGAAATCGCTCCTGCCACCGCGGCAGAAGAAGCGGCGCCAGAAGCGCCAGATTGAGAAGATGGGTGGGTCGTCTCACTGCCGGACTGGCCCAGACCCAGCTCGTTAGCAGAGTCCAGAATCAAGTCTTTGGCCGCCTCGCCTTGGGACTGCAAGGCACGGCCCAGCGTCGAGACATTTTCTTCCAACTGCGAAACACGATCCCCGGTCTCACGTAATTCGTGCTGCAATTGCTGCTTGTCATCACGGGCTTGAGAATCGGCCGACAGAAGCAGACGATCCTGACCTGCCCCATTTGCAGCGGACTCGCCACTCTCGGTCTGCATCCGACCTTGGGACGCATCGCCCTGATCGCCTCCAGCTTGCGCTGCCAAGCGCAACGCCTGGGCCTGATCCACGTAGAAACGGCGGGCCTGGGCATCGTTTATCGCCAACATGGCCGCCGCATCCGGAATCTGCAGAGTCTTGCCGGCCTTCAGACGATGCATGTTCTGATCGATGAAGGCATCGGGGTTGTGCTGCTGCACCGCCCGCATCCACTGGTAAGCGCTGACACCGGCCACGGCGTGGTGACGGGCCAAAGCATGCAAGGTATCGCCCGAGCGGACGCGCACCGCATTCGCGCCTTTCGTATCCGATGAGTTCGACGCAGCTGAAACCTGCACCGCCACAGAGGCCGAACGAGCCACCTGAGCCTGGGCCACCGGCCGGACAGTCAGTGGGGCGGGAGCCAGAACACTGACCTGATGCAAGAACTGCCCGCTGTCGCTTTGAATCTGCAACAGCACATCCGCAACAGAACCCGAGAACATCTGCGCGGAGGACAGCCGGATACGTCGCACCTGCCCCTGCTCGTCACGCTCGATGAATGCTCTGAGAGAGTCCAGGTCAACGGGCGGTGTCAAGCCAGCCTGTTGCCAGGCCGACAAAGGTGCGGGCGCCACTTTCAATGACAGACTTTCTTCGGGATTGATCTGGCGAATACCCACATCCAGCGTGAAAAGCTGATTGGGCGTGGACACCAGACGACTATGACCGAGCTCCAGCGCGCACACCGGCGCGGCCGCCAGCATCCCGGCCACAAGCAGGGCCGAACCCAGCGTACGTACAGGATGCAGACGGCCAGCCATGATCAGAGCTCGCCCAGGGCAATACGCAACATGCGGCGCAATGGCTCGGCAGCACCCCACAGCAACTGGTCGCCCACCGTGAAGGCGCTCAAGTACTCGGGGCCCATGTTCAGCTTGCGCAGACGACCTACCGGGATGTCCAGCGTGCCAGTCACGGCAACCGGCGTCAGCGCTTCTATCGTGGCCTGACGCTCGTTGGGCACGACCTTGGCCCACTTGGAGCCCTCCGCCAGGATGTCCGTGATCTCGTCCAGGGGCACATCACGGGTCAGTTTGATGGTCAGTGCCTGACTGTGACAGCGCATGGCACCAATACGTACACACAGGCCGTCGATAGGAATGTGCTTGTCCTGTGCACCGCGGCCCAGGATCTTGTTGGTTTCCACGCCGCCCTTCCACTCTTCACGCGTCATGCCGTTGCCCAGGTCGGAGTCGATCCAGGGAATCAGGCTGCCGCCCAGTGGAACACCAAAGTTTTTCTGAGGCAGATTGGGATCGCGCTGAGTCTGCAAGACACCGCGATCAATATCCAGAATGGCCGAAGCAGGATCGTCCAGCAAGCTGGCAACGGACTGGTTGATCAGGCCAAACTGCGTCAGCAGCTCACGCATGTGCTGAGCGCCACCGCCCGAGGCAGCCTGGTAGGTCATGCTGGTCATCCACTCAACCAGATTCTGGTTGAACAGCCCCCCCAGGCCCATCAACATGCAGCTGACCGTACAGTTGCCGCCAATGAACTGCTTGCCACCTTTGGCCAGCGCCGCGTCAATAACAGGACGGTTGATGGGGTCCAGCACGATCACGGAGTTTTCATCCATGCGCAGCGTGCTGGCCGCGTCAATCCACAAACCGTTCCAGCCGGCGGCACGCAGCTTGGGGTAGATCTGGCTTGTGTAATCTCCACCTTGGGCGGTCACAATAATGGGCAGCTTTTTCAAAGCGTCAATATCGTGAGCATCCTGCAATGGGCCAGCGCCATCAGCCCACGAGGGAGCTGCGCCGCCAGCATTGCTAGTCGAGAAAAACACCGGCTGAAAAAGGGAAAAATCACCTTCGTCGCGCATGCGCTGCATGAGCACGGAGCCCACCATCCCACGCCAGCCGACCAAACCTACCGCTTGAGTCATGGTAATACCACCTGGATATATAAAAAAATAAAACGATAAAAGATACTATCGCAAAGCCTTGAGCACTGCATCCCCCATCGCGCTGGTGCTCAGCAATTGACAACCGTCTTCGTAGATGTCGCCGGTACGCAGGCCCTGCTCCAGCACGCTGGCAACCGCCGCCTCAATGCGTTTGGCCTGATCTTCTGCATTGAGCGAATAGCGCAGCAACATGGCGGCAGACAAAATGGTGGCCAGGGGATTGGCTTTGTTCTGGCCGGCAATATCGGGGGCCGAGCCATGGCTGGGTTCGTACAAGCCTTGCTGGGAGGCATTCAGAGAAGCCGAGGGCAACATACCGATCGAGCCCGTAAGCATGGCGGCTTCATCCGATAGGATATCGCCAAACAGGTTGCCTGTGACAATCACGTCGAATTCTTTTGGCGCACGC
Source organism: Alcaligenes sp. HNGD-HTN06 (assembly GCF_049932565.1). Lineage (NCBI taxonomy): Bacteria > Pseudomonadati > Pseudomonadota > Betaproteobacteria > Burkholderiales > Alcaligenaceae > Alcaligenes > Alcaligenes sp. HNGD-HTN06. The sequence continues at coordinate 2,093,135 of NZ_CP187782.1, forward strand.
ACCAATTGCATGGCAGCGTTGTCCACGTACATGTGGCTCAATTCGACGTCCGGATACTCACGGGCCACATCAATCATGATGTCGCGCCAGAACTGGGATGTTTCCAGCACATTGGACTTGTCCACGCTGCACAAACGTTTCTGCCGTTTTTGTGCGGCCTGGAAACCCACGTGGGCAATACGGCGCACTTCGCTTTCGGCGTAGTGCATGGTGTCGAAACCCTGACGCTCGCCTGCGAAGTTACCCTCTTCCACGGTACGCACGCCACGCGGCTGGCCGAAGTAGATATCGCCCGTCAGTTCACGCACGATCAGGATATCCAGACCCGACACGACTTCTGGTTTCAAGGTGGAAGCGTTGGCCAGTTGCGGGTACAGGATGGCGGGACGCAGATTGGCGAACAGGCCCATAGCACGACGCAGGCCCAAAATGGCCTGTTCGGGGCGCAGGTGGCGCTCCAGCGAGTCATATTTCCAGTCACCCACGGCACCGAACAGCACGGCGTCGGAGCGTTGAGCCAGGCTCAAGGTTTCGGGTGGCAGGGGGTGACCGTGCAAATCGTAAGCGGCGCCGCCCACCGGGGCCACGGTCATCTCCAGATCCAGGCCCAGAGCGCCCAGCACACGCTGAGCCTGTTCGGTAATCTCGGGACCGATGCCGTCACCGGGCAATACTGCAATTTTATGAGTCATGATCAATGGGACGTAAAAATGAGAGAGTGGAAGGGAAAGGTTCCGGCCCGATCGCCGGAACATCCCAACAAAATCCTAGCGGGACGATCTTGCGCCTGGCATCAGGCCCCTGGCTGGCCCACCAGCCAGGGATGACGGGCCAAACGCTCGGCCTCGTACTGACGAATCATGTCCGCCTTTTGCAAAGTCAGGCCGATTTCATCCAGTCCATTCAAGAGGCTGTGCTTGCGCGATGCATCAATGGTGAACGGCAGCTCACGACCTTCGGGCGTAATGACGCGCTGTTCAGCCAGGTCAATACGCAATTTGTAGCCAGGAAAGGCTTTGACCTCATCGAACAGACGGGCTACATCCAGCTCGTTCAATACAATGGGCAACAGCCCATTCTTGAAGCTGTTGTTAAAGAAAATATCGGCAAAGGACGGCGCGATAATGGCGCGAAAGCCATATTGCATCAGGGCCCAGGGGGCATGTTCGCGACTGGAGCCACAACCGAAATTCTTGCGGGCCAGCAGCACGGAGGCGCCCTGGTAACGGTCCTGGTTCAACACAAAATCCGGGTTCAGCGGACGGCGGGAATTGTCCATGCCAGGCTCGCCGTGGTCCAGATAACGCAGCTCATCAAACAGATTGGGGCCAAAGCCGGTGCGCTTGATGGATTTGAGGAACTGCTTGGGGATGATCAGGTCCGTATCCACGTTTTCCCGATCCAAGGGAGCGACCAGACCTTCATGAGTAGTAAATGCTTGCATGGTGTGGATTTCCTCAGTTGAACGAACGCACGTCGACAAAATGGCCCGCAATGGCGGCCGCTGCGGCCATGGCCGGGCTGACCAGATGGGTTCGTCCACCCTGCCCCTGACGTCCTTCAAAGTTACGGTTGGAGGTTGAGGCACAGCGTTCGCCCGGCTCCAGGCGGTCGGCGTTCATGGCCAAACACATGGAGCAGCCTGGTTCGCGCCACTCAAAACCGGCATTCAGAAAAATCTTGTCCAGCCCTTCCTGTTCAGCCTGACGCTTGACCAGGCCAGAGCCGGGGACGATCATGGCCTGCTTCACATTGGAAGCCACTTTGCGCCCTTTGGCCACGGCGGCTGCGGCGCGCAAATCTTCAATGCGGGCGTTGGTACAGGAGCCGATAAACACGCGATCGATACGGATATCAGTCAGGGGCATATTAGGCGTCAGGCCCATGTACTCCAGGGCACGCTCCATACCATTACGGGTGACTTCATCTTTTTCTTTATCGGGGTCCGGCACCCGGCTGTCGATGGGCAGTACCATTTCAGGCGAGGTTCCCCAGGTCAGCTGAGGGGTAATCTGACTGGCATCAATCTGAACCACGCGATCAAACTGCGCCCCTTGGTCAGTATGCAAGGTTTTCCAGTACGCAACGGCCTGATCCCACAACGCGCCTTTGGGCGAATAAGGTCGACCACGCAGGTACTCAATGGTTTGCTCATCGACGGCAACCATCCCTGAACGAGCCCCGGCCTCAATCGCCATATTGCACACGGTCATGCGTCCTTCCATGGACAGGGCACGAATGGCCGAGCCACCGAACTCAATGGCGTAGCCCGTTCCCCCGGCAGTGCCGATCTGCCCAATGACATACAGGATCAGGTCTTTGGCCGTGCAGCCAAAGGGCAGCTTGCCATCCACCTGAATCAGCATGCTTTTGCTTTTTTTCATCAGCAAGGTCTGGGTGGCCAGCGTATGCTCAACTTCAGAGGTGCCAATACCGAAGGCCAGAGCGCCCACGGCACCGTGCGTACTGGTGTGAGAGTCGCCACACACCACCGTCATGCCGGGCAAGGTAGCCCCCTGCTCAGGACCGACAATATGCACAATGCCCTGACGCACATCATTCATGCGAAATTCGGTAATGCCAAACTCTTCGCAGTTGGCGTCCAGGGTATCGACCTGCAAACGCGAAATGGGATCTTCAATGCCATTCTGACGCGAGGTGGTGGGGACGTTATGATCTGCCACCGCCAGATTGGCACTGACGCGCCAAGGCTTGCGTCCGGCCAGAGTCAGACCCTCGAAGGCTTGCGGGCTGGTCACTTCATGCAGCAAGTGGCGATCAATGTAGATCAAACAGGTGCCATCCGTGTCCTGATGTACGACGTGTTCGTCGAACAACTTATCGTATAAGGTTTTTGCCATTGCACTCTCGCGATTCAGTTGTGATTGCGTCCCGCAGCACACGGGGCGCACTAAAATTTGCACTTATTATGACAGGCGCAGTAACTGGGACAAGACCAATCACCATCCTAGTATTGGAACTACCACGATAGGACGCTTTCCCCGAATCCAAGGCAGACACTCAAGCCATATTCTGCTTCGCGCAGTCAACTCCCGTGATTCACAGCCAGGGCTTGGCTAAAGAGTGATAAGCACCACTCGCCTCCCCGACTAAACGCTGTCACCCTAGGCCTCATTCAGACCAAACTGGCGCTGGACAAAAGCAGCCTGGGCAAAGTGTTGGTCGAGCGGGTGTATTGACACACTTCACCAATCAAGGACGGCTCTTTCTGTCTGGACATGCATGCCACCTCGCTGGGCAACCCGGGTGTGGCGAACGCCAAGCATGGGCAAGTAAACCGCGTTCCATAAAAAAACCCAAACCGGTACCGGTTTGGGTTGTGGTCCGAACGCGGTCACCCCGTCACGGCTTGGCCGCCTGCTGATACAAGGGCATGACCCGCTCCGAGATCGCCTGCAAATCTGCAATGCGAGTTGAGGACGCCGGGTGAGTCGACAAGAACTCGGGCTGGGCTCGGCTCTGCTCCAAAGACCCCATTTTCTGCCATAGCGTCACGGCAGCCCGTGGGTCATACCCTGCACGAGCTGCCAATTCAACACCGATCAAGTCTGCCTCGGATTCATGCGTGCGACTATTGGGCAATTCGAACATCACTTCACTCAGCGTGCCGCCCAGATCATTGACCGCTTGTACCCCTGTCAGGGCGGACAAGACTGTCAGCCCCAAGGAAGTCGCCATTTTCTGGGACACCTGCTCGCGTGAGTGCTCTCGCAAAGCGTGCGCGATTTCATGACCGATCACCGCTGCCAATTCAGCGTCGCTAGGGGCGATGCGCTTGAGCAAACCACTGTAGACCGCAATCTTGCCTCCGGGCATGCACCAGGCATTGACCTCGTCCGCATTGATGACATGCACCTCCCAGTTCCAGGCAGGAGCATCGGCACGGAACGCGCCAACCTGTCCAATCAAACGTTGAGCGATCGCTTTCACCCGCTGAGTCTGGGCAGCGTCCGTATCCAGCGCCTTTTGCTGGCGTGCTTGCGACAGGACCTGCGCATAGTTCTGGGCGGCAGCCTGATTCAGCTCGGCCTCAGAGACCAGATTGGAGATGAACTGTTTGCGTTCGACCCCCACTGCCCCGCTTTGCGTGGTCTGGACCGACGCACAACCCGCGCTAGCCAGTATCAAACCGACCGCCAAGACGCGTTTTCCGTTCACAATACCTTTCATGATCAGCTCCTGCAAACCAACCTGACTAGAAAATGACGTGCCGGCCTCCGGCGCAAACCCTTACATCAGACTCCGCATTGCGAGCGGTGACGCAAGCAATGATCCATCAGCACAATGGCCAGCAAAGCCTCGGCAATCGGTGTGGCACGAATACCCACGCAGGGATCATGACGACCCAGGGTTTGAACCTCGACCGCTTCTCCGGCCCGATTAATGGAGGGGCGCAGGGTACGAATGCTGGCGGTCGGCTTGATCGCCAGCGAGACGGTAATGGCCTGCCCTGAAGAAATACCACCCAGCACGCCCCCGGCCTGATTTGTCTTGAATCCATCCGGGTACAGCGCATCACCATGCTCTGAACCTTTTTGGGTGATGCAATCAAATCCGGCCCCGATGGAGACACCTTTAACCGCATTCAAGCCCATCATGGCGTGAGCAATATCAGCGTCCAGACGGTCATAAATCGGCTCTCCCCAACCGGCAGGCACCCCTTCGGCCACCACTTCAATGCGGGCCCCAATGGACTCACCTTCTTTGCGCAGCTCGTCCATATAAGCTTCCAACTGCGGCACCACATCCAGATCGGGGGCATAGAAGGGATTTTGCTCGACCATGTCCCAGCTTTTGAACGGAATGGCGATGGGGCCCAGTTGGCTCATATAGCCGCGAATCTTGACGCCGACGTGTTCGGCCAGCCATTTCTTGGCAATCGCCCCCGCAGCCACAGTAGGCGCGGTCAAGCGAGCCGAAGAACGCCCCCCTCCACGCGGGTCACGGTTGTCGAACTTTTTCCAGTAGGTGTAATCGGCATGACCGGGACGGAAAGTATCGAGCAGATTGCCGTAATCTTTGCTGCGCGCATCGGAATTGCGAATCAGCAGACTAATGGGCGTGCCGGTTGTGCGGCCTTCGTAAATGCCGGACAGAATTTCCACCTGATCAGGTTCGCGGCGTTGGGTTACATGGCGCGATGTGCCTGGACGACGGCGATCCAGCTCAAACTGAATGTCCTGTTCAGACAGCTCCAGACCCGGAGGGCAGCCATCGATCACTGCGCCAATCGCTGGACCATGGGATTCGCCGTAATTCGTGACGCGGAAGCTTTTACCTAGAGTATTGCCGGACATAAAGAAAGTGAACGCAAAGAAATGGAAAATTAAAAGTCAGGCACGATTATGGCATTGTTCCCGAATCCGGACATGCCCTGGACCGCGCCCGGTCTTTTAGGAAGAACAACTGACGGCCAGTTCCGCACTGCCTTCAGGCGGCGGCATGGCATAGGCCTCAAAACCGGCCCGCTCGGTGTAAGGATCTCGCAGCAACATCAGCAAGGTGTCAATTTCGCTGGCATCGTCCTTGGCAGCCGCCTGAATGGCCTGCTCGGCCAAGTGGTTACGCAAGACATACAAGGGATTGACGCGATTCATGGCCTCGCGCTGCTCAGGCGTGTCGGAGCCGTCCAGAGTCAGACGTTGGCTATAGGCTTGCCACCAGGCCCGAGCCTGATCTTCTGAGCCATCAAACAGGCTCAGAAAGGCCTCAGGGGCCTTGCTGGCTTGTGCCAGAGCACGGAAGGACAAGGTGAAATCCGCCCCGCTGTTATGCAGCAAACGCCACCAGTCATCGACCAGTTGGGCATCGTCCGCCCGCCAGGTACGCAGGCCGAACTTGGCCTGCAAGTTGGCGTGATAGCGATTCAGGAAACTGGCTTCGAACGTCTGTAAACGCTCTTTCACCACTTCCACATCCAGGCCCAGCACCATCAAGGCACTGGCCAGGCGATACAAGTTCCAATGCACAATCGCAGGCTGCGCATTCCAGGCATAACGGCCTTGATTGTCGCTGTGATTGCAGACGTGATTCACACGAAATCGGTCCATGAAGCCGTACGGGCCGTAATCAATGGTCAGGCCCAGGATGGACATATTGTCGGTATTCATGACTCCGTGGCAAAAGCCGACGGTTTGCCAGTCCGCCACCATCTCGGCACTGCGGCGCGTGACCTCCTGCAAGAAGCGGCAGACGCGCTCCTGCTCCGAATCGCCGTCCTGGCGCAGTTCGGGATAGAAATCGCGCAGCACATAGTCCAGCAGCTCACGCAAGCGCTCGGCGTCGTTCGCCCAATGCTCAAATGAGCCAAACCGCACAAAACTCGGGGCGACGCGGGTGACAATCGCGCCCGTTTCCACGCTTTCACGATAGACAGGCGTATCGGAAGTGACCAGCGCCAACGCGCGACTGGTGGCAATGCCCAGACCCGCCATCGCCTCACTGGCCAGATACTCACGCACACTGGAGCGCAGCACGGCACGACCGTCACCCATACGGGAATATGGCGTTTTGCCCGCGCCTTTCAATTGCAGCTCCTGAGGGCCTTCGGGCGTATCAATCTGTCCCAGCAGATGCGCCCGGCCATCACCAAGCTGCCCTGCCCACACACCGAACTGGTGCCCGCTATAGACGGCCGATACGGTCAGCCCCCCGGGCAAGGGAGACTGGCCACTGACGACATCGAGAAACTCTGGCTCGCCCAGGCGTGACACATCCAGACCCAGTTGCGCCGCCAGCGCCTGATTGACATGGAGCAAACGGGCATTTGCCAAAGGTTGCGGCGGCACTGCCGTATGGAAAGCCGACGGCAGATCGGCAAAATGATGACTGATGGTCAGACCATCGAACGCACTGGACATACGCCCCCCTCAGGCTGATTTGGCGGCTTTGGCAGCCTCGGCTTTTTCGGCTTTGCTGCGCTGCTTGGCCGCTTTTTTGGCAGGCCAGAGATAAAAAATGGCGCAGAAATAATAGATCAGGGACAAGACAATTTCTGCCACCGCCCAGGGTAAAACCTCTGCGACCGGATCGGACCAGGCACGCATGACCCCTTCTGCGAAATACAGAAGAATCATCATGGACGTCCATTGCAGCGTATATAAATTGCCCTTGAGCACGCTGCGCAACGGCAACACCAGAGGGATGACTTTCAGCGCCAGCCAGGAGCCGCCCGGTTTCAGGGGCGCAAAATGCAGCTCCCAAGCCAGACACAAAACAATCAAGGCGACCAAGGCCAGGGCCGCCACTCGATGAAGTATGGGGTTTAAAGGTTCATGCATGCTGTTATTATCACCTGAACCCTGTCGAAAAGCAGCGTCCGCCGCATCAAACCGCTATGAAAAACGACGAGAATCCTCCTATGCCCTCTGAGCAAGCTGAACCCACAGACTTGAACCCAGACACAACAGACCCTGCTGTCGGGCAGAAGCCCCCGCCACCCACTGCCAGACACCACTTTTTGAATGTGCTGCGCTTTGCGATCAAGCGGGTAGCAGAAAAAGATCTGATGAAGGTGGCCTCCAGCCTCACCTACACCACGATTTTGGCTATTGTGCCTTTATTGACCGTGGTGCTGGCCCTGTTCACGGCGTTCCCCCTGTTTCAGGAATTTGAACATGCCCTCGAAGGGTTTCTGACGCGCAATCTGATGCCCGAGGTGGTTTCAGAGAACGTCATGCTGTATCTGAACCAGTTCGCCGCCAAGGCCTCGGGTCTGACGGCAGTAGGCAGCTTGTTTTTGATCGTCACCTCCATCATGCTCATCATGACCATTGATGAGACGTTCAACAATATTTTTCAGGTCCATGTTCAACGTCCGCTGGGCCAGCGCCTGTTGGTGTACTGGGCCATTATTTCCCTAGGCCCGATTCTGACCGGTGCCAGCTTGTGGGCAACCACCATTCTGGCGCGCGAGTCCATGGGGTATATCGGGGACTTGTCCGGTATTGTGTCTTTCGCCCTGGCCTACGTGCCCTTTTTGTTCACGGCGCTGGGGCTGACTGCACTGTTCATGTACGTACCCAACCGGCGCGTATGGTGGCGCGATGCGCTGATCGGCGGGGTCGTGACAGCGGCCCTGCTGGAGCTGATGAAAGCCGGCTTCGCCTTTTATCTGACCCGCTTTCCCACCTATACGATTATTTACGGCGCCTTTGCGATCTTGCCGATCTTCTTGCTGTGGATCTATATCTCCTGGCTGATCGTCCTGCTCGGAGCTTCCATGGTCGCCATCTTGCCCGACTGGCGAGGCCGCAACTGGGTCAAAACAAATGTGCCCGGCATCGCCTTTACCGACGCCGTCAATCTGCTCCATCAACTCTGGCTGAACCGCCAGAACCCGGAAGGCCTAAGCGTCAGAGAGCTCAGCCACACACTGGAACGAGACCCCGACGAGCTCTACAACGTTTTATGCCAGCTCAAGTCCATGGGCCTGATTGCCGATACCCAACTGAACAATGACGAGCAATGGGTATTGAGCTGCGATCTGCGGCTGGTCAGTCTGAATCAACTTATCACCGCATTTTTGCTGGACCGCGCCCATACGCACGAGGGTCCGCTAGAATATGTATTCAACTACCTTTCTCAGTTTTTCGATCAGCGACTCTCTAATCTGGAAGCACTGTTCGAGTCGCCGCAAGGCATTCTGACAGAGCAACCAGCCATACCAAACGCCGATCCCGGTCAGGAGACCCAGTATGCTAAAAGTCAGTGAAATCCTGCGTGTCAAGGGAGACACGCTTTATACAGGCACCCCCGAAATGACCGTCGAAAAAGCGGTGCAGAGCATGAGCGAGCTCGATATTGGTTCGCTGGTGATCATGGAGCACGGTCAGTTGGTGGGTATGTTGACCTTTCGCGAGATCATTCGCCACTGGCACGCCCATGGCAATAAGGCCCCAGGCTTTACCGTACGCAGCATCATGGATGACGCCCCCGTCAGCGTGACTCCTAATACCAGTGCCGACGAAGTCCAACGCCTGATGCTGAACAACCACGCACGCTACATGCCCGTCATGGATGGCCCGGTGCTGATGGGTGTGATTTCCTTCTTTGACATGGCGCGCGCCATTGTTCACGCTCAGCAGTTCGAGAACAATATGCTCAAGGCGTATATCCGCGACTGGCCGACCGATTCCGAGGCTGCCAGCGCATCCTGATCCATCCGATTCGGGCCCGTTTTACTGGCGACTCTGCAATTGCTCCCAGGCCTGCGCAAGCAGGCCTGGATCGTTTTTGGACAGCCACGTGTGGTCCGACAAGGTACGGCGCCACTGACGTGCGCCTTTTTTGCCATGCGGCCAGCCGAGCATGCTTTTGATCACGATACGCAAGGGCACACCGACTTGAACATGATGCCGGGCGTAATCAATCATGCGCTCGACCACGGTGTTTTCGTCCATCAGGGGATGTTCGGGCCACAAACGACGATGTATCTCGCTTAAGACGGCGGGCGTATGCCAGGCCGCCCGCCCCAGCATCACCCCATCGAACTGCTCTTGCAAGGCCACCGCCTGATCAGGCTCCTGGATGCCTCCGTTCAAGATAAACAAGGCCAGGGGAAAGTCTTTTTTCAATTGCAGCGCCATGTCGTAGCGCAACGGTGGAATTTCCCGATTATCTTTGGGCGACAGACCTTTCAATACCGCATTGCGGGCATGCACGGTAAAGACACGGCAGCCGGCTTCAAACAAAATCCCGACAAAGTCGCGTACAAAATCGTAGGACTCGTTGTAATCCAGACCCAGCCGGTGCTTAACGGTAACAGGCACCGATACCGCATCTTGCATCGCTTTGACGCAATCGGCCACCAGGCGCGGCTCGCTCATCAAACAGGCACCAAAAGCCCCTTTCTGGACTCGCTCCGACGGACAGCCACAATTCAGATTGATTTCGTCGTAACCCCACTTCTCACCGGCCAGGGCGCTGGTGACCAGGGCGTCCCGGTCACTGCCACCCAATTGCAGGGCAACTGGATGCTCCGCCTGATCAAAGTCCAGATGGCGCGCCTGATCGCCATGAGTCAAGGCGCCGGTCGTGATCATCTCCGTAAACAGCAAAGCGCGTGGCGCTAACAGACGATGAAAAAAGCGGCTGTGGCGATCGGTCACGTCAATCATGGGCGCCACACTCAAACGCCACATCTGGCTGTCCGGCATCACAAAATTAGTCATAAGCAAGGGAACAGATGGCCTGACTTCAGGCCTGATACGAAGAAGAAACGTTCATTTTAATGGTTTCAGACCGGCACAGGATGAAGATAAAGCGCGGTAAATTGTCGCAAGACTCCAAAAAGGCGGCGCACTGGTCTAAAATCGGCCGTTTGACATACTTGCGCGCCCGATAGTGCGCCAACAACCGGACCCTCACTGAAAGCATGGCTGTTTTTACTTCTGTCAGCGAACTTGACGCCCGCGAACTGCTGGAACACTACACAATTGGCGAGTTTGTTTCCTTACGCGGCATTACCGCCGGCATTGAAAACACCAATTACTTTCTGAGCACGACCCAGGGTGAGTATGTTCTGACCTTGTTTGAAGTTCTGACCCAGGAACAACTGCCTTTTTACATCGAACTCATGCACCACCTGGCCGCCAAAGGTGTGCCGGTGCCCCAGCCCATGACCCGCCGCGACGGCAAACGCATTTGCGTCATGCACGGCAAGCCCTGTTCGATCGTCACGCGCCTGCGGGGAGGCTACGAGCCCGAGCCCACCGTTGAGCACTGTCGCCAGATCGCCCGCACCCAGGCCCAGGCCCACCTGGCGGCTCAGGATTTCCCGCTGGAGCAACCCAATCTGCGGGGGCTGAGCTGGTGGAAAACCACCGTGCCGCAGGTGCTGCCTTTTCTGGACGACAGCCAGGCTGAGCTGATCCTGGCCGTCCTGCAGGAGCAGGCTGAATTTGCCGACAGCGACACCTACCGCTCCTTGCCCAAGGGGCCGGCCCACTGCGATCTGTTTCGCGACAATGTATTGTTTGCGGGTACATCGGACGCTCCGCAAATGGGGGGCATCATCGACTTTTACTTTGCCGGCTGCGATACCTGGTTGTTTGATGTGGCCGTCGCTGTCAATGACTGGTGTATCGATCGGCTCAGCGGAGCCCTGAATCAGGAAAAGACCCAGGCCTGGCTGCAGGCCTACGCGCAGGTGCGTCCTTTTACCGAAGCTGAGCATGCCGCCTGGCCTATACTGATCCAGGCTGCCGCACTGCGCTTCTGGATCTCGCGCCTGTACGACTTTTATCTGCCCCGCCCCGCTCAAACCCTCAAGCCGCACGATCCACGGCACTTTGAGCGCGTACTGCGCCAGCGTCGCGAACAGGCTGTGCCGACGCTTCCTCGATAAACACGGATACTGATATGCAAGCTGCCAAACTTCCCTTTCTCTACGGGTGGTACTGGATTCAGGAAGGGTTGCGTTTGTTCAAGCTGCAACCGGCCGCCCTGTTTTTCTGGAGTTTGATTACTTCCATCCTGATCAACCTGAGCAATATCTTTCCCATCTTCGGGCAGATGGTGCTGATCGTGCTGGTCCCCACCATGACCTTCATTATCCAGAATGCCTGCCGCCGCATTGATGCCGGGGAAGTGATGCGTCTGGGCATGTGGACCGAACCCTTAAAGCCGGTGCCCGTGCGCAACCGACTCATCAAGCTGGGCTTTATTTACCTGTTGGCCTGTCTGGCCGTGGGTTTTATTGCGACCTTCCCCTTTGTCAGTGAATTGTCGCAGTTGATGGATAACCGCGAGGCCAGCCCTGAAGCCATCATGGCGGCGTTTCGCAAACCTATCTTCCTGTTCTTTATCCTGTACCTGGGTTTATCGGCCTTGTTCTGGCACGCTCCTGCCCTGGTAGGCTGGCACGCCATCCCGGTCAAGCAAGCCCTGTTTTTTTCCATGGTAGCTTGCTGGCGTAACAAAGCCGCCTTTCTGCTCTACGGCCTGTGCTGGGCTGCCGCCTTCTTCACCATCCAGACACTGGGCGAGCTGCTGCTGGGTGCCGGTTTAAGCCCGGGCACAGCCACTTTGGTGCTGACACCTATCAATCTGGCAATGGCGGCTATCCTGTACGCCAGCTTCTACCCGGCTTACCGCAGCGTGTTTGGTGACTCAATCCGCGACCAACACCGCATCTAAGGTCGATTCATCCATACCCCGCCCCCTGACCGCCGCAGCTGTTGCATAGCAGCGGCCCAGGGGGCAAATTGTTCTGGCCTTGACAGTGAGCCGGCTGGAGCCTCCAACACCGATCTGGCCCGCATGAGCCAGCACACCCTCCCAGGCGATACCGAAGGACAGAATCTTAAGGGTTGATCGCGATCGTCCAGAAAGCAAATATCCAAGGGCTGGGTCATTCCCCACAGATGCACCGCAAAGCAGGGGCGCAGCCAGACCGCCGCCACACAGCCATTCGTCTGTGGTAGCGCTTTCAAACCTCGCCAACGCGTCCAAAAAGTGCGGGCTTCCAGCAAATAAATAGGCTGCAGCATTGCGCCCGGAAGGCTCGTCATCCTGCCCCTCCTGCCAACCAGGGCCCGAGCAGGCTCATGGCGATCACCAGAAATGTGCAGGGAAAAATGCACACCACTAAAGGGGCCAATAAGTACACCGGTAGCTTGAGCGCTCGTTGCTCGGCTTCAAGCTGCAGATGGGCGCGCAGCTTTTCCGCCTGCGATCGCAGCAACAAGGCCAGAGACAGGCCTGTGTCTTGCGCCAGTTCCAAAGACAAGGCCAATTCCTCCAGCTCCACCACTCTGAATGTCGAGGCAATCTTGCGCATGGCCTGGGGCAAACGTCTGCCTGCCCGAAGCTCTCCCTGCACCTTGTGCAAACTGATCGACAAACTGCCCTGCGGGGTGGCCTCCAAGGCACGTGCCCAGGCTTGTTGCAAGCCCAGACCCGACTCTACCGCCAGCACCAACAAATCCAGGAAAAACGGCAGATCCCGTCGGCAGCGAACATGATGTCGGCGCTGAAGCGCTCTACCTCGTGAGGCTGCCTGCAGCACACTCAGCAGCAAACCGGCCGCAGCCATTCCCAGAATATCCATCAGGGCGCCACCCCAACTCACGTACCAGGCCCCTATCACGGTCACCAGCAAAATGAGTATGGCCACTCGCTGACCCAGGTAAGCTTGCATCTGACGGGTATAGGCTCCCCACGATCGCTCCGACCACTCATGTACAAAGGGCAGGGACAAACACAGGCTCACCCCCTGGGCAAACGGGGCTTGCCAGGCCTGCCATGCAGCCTGCCCCAAACTGCTTCCCCCTTGCAGAAAAAACAGGTAGCGCTTGCGCCAGGCCCATAAACAACCCATTACCAACAGGACCGCACTTGCAGCAGACAACAGCCAGATCAGGGAAAGTGTCATTCCCCGTCTCCTTGCAAGATCCTATGCATCCACCAAAGCCCAACAAGCAACATGGCGCCGATGATGGCACTTACCCAAAGACCGATGATATTGAACCAGGCTTGCCTGAATGCATGGGAATCCAACATGTACAAGGCACCAGCCACAAAAGCTGGCAGACAAAACATGATTCGCGCTTGCAAGCGCGCCTGGGCAGTCAGCGCAAGGATTTTGTCCTCGATGTTCACGCGTGCCCGAATCGTCTGGGCCAGTATCTTCAGACGCTCGCCCAAACCTGCGCCCGTGCTTTGCCCCATTTGCAGTGCGCTGGTCACCATCGCGAGCTCGGACACCGGGACGCGCAGCAAGAGATTTCCATAGGACTCCCGAGGACTTAAACCTACCCGCTGCTGGCGCAAGAGCAAGCGTAGCTCTGGCCCCAACGGGGCCGGCAAAGACTGCGACAGTTGCTGCATGGCAGCTTGCAAGGCCAGTCCTGCCTGCAAGCTCAAGGCCAATGACAAGACAAAATCCGGCAACTGCCGTCGAAGCAGCTCCAGCCGTCTTCGTTCCATCCAACGCAACACCACCAATGGTGTCGCCGCAACAAACACTGTTACAGCGACTGCCAGCCAGAACGACTGAATCAGCCACCACGCCAGCAATAAGCTCACGGGCAAGAGTCCCCAGGCCAGGCCCCCAAGATAGTGACTGCGCACAAAAACAAAATGTGACTGCAAACTACGTTCAGACTGTCCGAGCAACTGCTGTCTGTAATGCATGAGCAGCCGGTGCCCCAAACGCAAGCACACATAGGCCAGCAGGCCAGCGCCACAAACTGCCAGCAAGATACTCAAAAGCCTCATGCTTGCTCCCCTGACTGAAAGAGATGTTCGGACCTGAGGCCACTGGCTGCAAAGCCCAGTTCAGGGCGATAGCAGTACAAGGTCTGTAACTGGATACGCTGCGCCTCGATGCCGGTAAGCTCCACAATTTCATGAACCAGGCGCCTGCCATCGGGCAAGCGGCTCAGTTGCACGATAATATGCAAGGCCCGGGCGATATGTTCACGCACCACCTGCAAGGGCAAGTCCAGACCAGCCATCAACACCATGCCTTCCAGACGCGACAAGGCATCCCGAGGCGTGTTCGCGTGCAAGGTTCCCATTGAGCCTTCATGCCCGGTATTCATGGCTGACAACATGTCGAAGGCCTCCGCTCCACGGCACTCCCCCACCACGATCCGGTCAGGCCTCATCCGCAAGGCCTGGCGCAGCAAACTTCGTATATCTACCTGTCCCTGACCCTCTGCATTGGCGGGGCGGGCTTCCAGCGCAACCCAATTGCTATGCTGCAGCTGCAGCTCGGCCGCATCCTCCAGCGTCACCAGGCGCTCACCCTCATCAATACAGGTACTGAGAACATTGAGCAGTGTGGTCTTACCGGTCCCTGTTCCACCGGACACCAGAATATTGCAACGCCGTTGCACTGCCTGCCGCAGAAATGCGCCCATCTCTGAAGACAGACTACCCATCTGCAACAAATCCTCCAGACCGAGGCGGCGCTTGGGAAATTTGCGTATGGTCACGCAGGTTCCCTTGACGGCGATGGGCGACAGGACCGCATGGAAACGGGACCCATCTGCCAGTCGCCCATCCACGGCCGGAGAACTGATATCCAGGCGTCGTCCCAGCGGCGCCAGAATTCGGTCGATGACGGCGCGCAAGGCTGCATCGCTACTGAACACCATGGGATGAGCCTGCAGCCGTCCGGCCTTTTCCACAAACACCCGGTCATAACGATTGACCATAATCTCCGAAACAGCCGGGTCAGCCAGCAAAGGCTCCAAGGGCCCCAGACCCACCGCCTCCGCGCATACACTGGCCTGCAATCGGGCCTGCTCATGGGGCGGTAGCGCACATTGCGTCTGAATCAGACGGCCCAGACAATCAAACGCCTCCTGTTCAAGCTGCTTGTCCGTTACGCGAGACAGATCGCGACGCTCCAGGTCCAAGGCCGATAACAAAGCCTGGTGCAAGCGCTGCTGCTCTTGCCTGAACAGCTCGCTGTTTGATAAAAGTGGCGCCCCCTGCCCCTGCACATGTTCAATCTGCTCCTTAGCGGATGTCTGATCCGCTTTGGACGGAGCAGACACTGATACAGGTATGGAAGCAGCAGTTGCTACGGCCATCGCCGACACCCGCGTTTCTGGCTCAGTCATGGGGGGCGCAGAGCCAGGTCGTGGTGGCGACCCCAAGCCAGCAATGCGCAGTTTGAACCCCCCGGCAGTGAGCACGTCACCGACACGCAACGGCCCATCGTCGTACACCCTTTTGCCGTTGAGCTGCACCCCTGTCAAGGAGCCATGATCCTGGATATACACCGCTCCCGCCCGATTCAGCAGGCTGGCATGCTGACGCGCGATACGCCAGGAGGGCAGGACTACGTCACAGGCCGGGTCGCGGCCTATGAGCGCTGGCAAACGAAGGGTGCAGGAACGAGTTGTCCCCAACTCCGACTCAAGTTCAAGGTTCAACACGAAACACCTCGCTCTGTGGCTCTACCCATTGCGACCATCGACCTTGGCGGCTCCCCTCGGACAGGGCACGAACAGGCGTATTCAACCGCGGTGCATCAGGGAAGCCCTGCTCCAGCCACTGAGCGGCATTCGCCTGCCGGGCCAGCAAATCAGGATGTTCGGCCGCCACCAAAGTGGGGGTCACAAATACCGCCAGCTCTGTTTCCTGCCGGGCAAACCGTTCAGAACGAAACAGGGCTCCCAATACCGGCAGACTAGCCAGTCCCGGCAAGCGATCCATATGCATGGACTCTTCCCGCGATATGAACCCGGCCAAGACCAGTGTTTGACCCGAACGTACGTTGAACTCGGTCGACGCCCGCCGGGTTTTCAAGGATGGCCCGGCAGGCTGGGACAGACTGGCATCCACGGAACTGACTTCCACCTCGATCTGTGATCGGACCAGCCCCCCTCGCTCGACGCGCGGAACGATGCGCAGCGATACACCGTAGGGCTTGAAGCTGGTCCTGCTGTTTCCTTTGTCGTCGGTGGTGGTATAAGGCAGCTCGCCCCCTGCCAGAAATTCGGCCTGTGAACCGCTGCGCGCCAAAAGCTGCGGTTGGGCCAGCACCAACGCGTGGCCCTCCTGCGCCATGGCCTGGACGCGTGCGGACATCAAGGCCCCGACGCCAAAAAAGGCGGCCCCCTGACTGGCAGGAAAAGCCAAGGGAAGCACCGCTTCGCCAGGACGATCCAAAAACTGATGCGTCGCTGCGTCCCAGGCACCGCCCATGCTCAAGCCACCTTGGGACTGCCCCTGCCAGCGTACACCCAATTCGCGCAAACTGTTGCGCGGCACCTCGACCACCTGCACATCAAGCAAAACCATGGGCTCCCAACCATCTTGCTGCGTGAAATCCAATAATTGGGGATGCTCCTGGCTCAAGGCCTGAATACGCTGCTTGTCCTGATCACTCAGTCCCTCTCCTTCCAGCACCAGCTTGCCGCCTAGTTCACTGATGCGAAGCTCTGGAATACGCTCCAACAAACTTCGTAACTCCGCCAAAGTCTGCCTGTGATTTTCGGGTAGCACCTCAATCTGATAAGACTGGCTTTTTCCTGCCAGAGACCAGACCTGCACTACCGTGCTGCCCGTCTTGCGTGCGAACAGAATCAGCTCACCGGACTCGGTCGTGACCGCATGGACAATATCGCCATCTCCTACCGCCACCCGCTCAACCTGCGTATCAGGCAGCACCATCAGCTCACCGACTTGCAGCCCCAGATCCCGAGCTGCACTTTGCACGCTGACGAGCAGCAAGGCGGCAACAAGCATTCCCAACACCAAGCGCCTAGACCCCGATCGATTCATGCTCATGGCTGCGGTCCCAATGAAAAGCTGTCAGGCATATCAAGCCAGCCCAGACGCTCTGCTTCTGCCTGAACCTGCTGCCCTCCCGGCCTGTTGCCATACAGCACCTGCACGGGCGGCCTGGCCACCACACTCTGTCCCAGCCCCAAAATATCAGCCAGCTCTCCCCGGACTGCCGCCTGATGGGGAGTGTGGTCCTCGGGGTTACGCAACAAAGCACTGATACGCCCATGCTGCCTGGCCGCCAGCAACTTCAAGGCATCGTCGGGGCCAACATCCAGCGTCAAGGTGTTGTAGACATCCTTATCCGTGCGCATCGTTGCAGAAGCCTCACCCGACTTTTGCCCAGTCGCCAGAACCAGTACCGACTGCAGCAAAGGAGCCGTCACCCGCCTTTGTCTGTCCTCGAAACTGACATAGATATCAATCAAGTCTCCTGGCCGGATCAGGCCCGACACCGAGCTGATCGCATCGACCGGCACCGTCAAGGCACGCCTGCCGGATAAGAGCTGCTGAGAGAAAGGGCCGCTGGCCTCCTGCACATGCGCATTGCTAATCAGATCACCTGCCCGTAATGGCTGGCTGAGTACCCGTCCCAACAAGTTCTCAAACTGTGCTGCGTCCCAGCTATCGCTGGGCACCAAGTCGGCAGGAAAGGCTCGCGCCGCCAGATGCTCCGCTTGCAGCACCGTTCCCGCAGGCAGGCTGGAGGCCGCTACCACCCTGTCCAGATGGGCACGCTGCGCAGCCTGTCGCAAAGCCTGCTCCTGCCGCTCCAGGTAACGGCTGCTGGCCCCCGCCGCCATCAGGCCAGCCAATAAAGCCAGGAGGCCAAAGCCGACGCTGGGATGACGGCATAGCCAAAGAAATTTTGCCCGAATCATGACGCCTCCTTCTCACAGGCACGGCAGATCACGAGCAAATAGGCTTGCTGCTCGTGTTCCAGTTCCATTACATCTAGTTCGGCGGGACCTCTTCGCCAGTAACGTCCATCCGTTTCCGCACCCCACTTGTTGCGGCGCAACTCCGCTTGCCAGCCTGGCTCAGCCAGCAGCAGCCAGCTTTGCGCCTCTCCCGGTTGTTCGTGTTGCCACAAAACGGTGCCAGCTACGGGTGCTACTGCCTGAATATATGAGGGAACAACCGTCTGAGCCGGCTCGGAAACACTTAACAAGCCTGACAGAGTGGGTGCCGCTATATCGTCCACCCACAGCACACAGTTTCTGCCATCACGAGCGCGCAGAATGATCCACTGCGCTTGCAGGCGGATTGCGCCATAGTGGCTACCGCAGAACGGCTCAAGACTGTCTGACAAGACGTGTGCCTCCAGATCGGCTGTCAGTCCCCAGCTCTGTATGGGCCCAAGTGCGGTCTGCGTGATCTGCCCTTGATCCCAATGAATCCTTGCATCCGGAACAGGGCCAGACACGGTCTGTGTTTTGACAGGCAGGGGGCTCAGCATCCACAAAAGTAA
This sequence comes from Alcaligenes sp. HNGD-HTN06, assembly GCF_049932565.1. Lineage (NCBI taxonomy): Bacteria > Pseudomonadati > Pseudomonadota > Betaproteobacteria > Burkholderiales > Alcaligenaceae > Alcaligenes > Alcaligenes sp. HNGD-HTN06. Next base: position 2,111,874 of record NZ_CP187782.1, read on the forward strand.
TAAAAACAAGGCATATACCCGTCTCATGCTCACTCCCTGCCTCGGTGATCGGGTGAAAAATCCTGCCAGGGTCCCAACCAGTCCAGGTCAACGTCTGCCCGCCCCCACGCGGCATCCAAGGGACCCGCAACCCGTATTGTGTCCTGCGCCGCTCGCCTGCTAGATTCCATCGCCTGTGCCCAGGCCGTTCTGCTGCTTTCAAGCCGCCGTCGCGCTTCTTGTGTGGAGGCCGCCTGCCCCGCAGCAGCCCACAAGTGAGACTGCCGTTGGAGTTGTGTTAGGCGGGTCAAGGAACGCAGCCACTGTGGCCACGGAAGGGAAAATCGTGACTCCACCGCCCAGAAACCATCTGACAGGCTCAAAAGCTCCTGCTGCAAAGACGGCGCGGGCGATGTAGGGAGCTCCAGAAAACCGGCAGTCACCGTGCTGGGACTCGGAGAAGAGCTCAGAGAAACCGGCGCTCCTTGGGCGTCATGCAGGAACAGGCTCAGATGCGTGGCTTGCTGCATCTGCTGCAAGCGGTACTGTTGCTGCATCAGCCAACGCCCTGCCATCACCATCAGGGCCAGCACCATGCCCAGCAAGCAGGCCTCCAGTAACGCCATCCCTTGTTGCCGCTCGCTCATGATCGCCGCCTCCCTGCGTCCTTTAGTCGCGCCTGCCAGAAAGGCATAAACAGGCTGGGCTTTGGGCCTGCCCCAGCATCTGTGCTACCCGGAGGCAAAGAGAAAAAAGACTGGGCGGCTGCCCGGGTATAAATGGTCTGCCCCAGATGACCACGAGCCTGCAAGGTCAATACCAGATCTGGCCCCTCATTCCGTCTGGAATCAGCCAGCGCATACCCCTTTACCCACGGACGTTGACTCCAGGGGCGGGCATCGCGCCGCGCCCAGGACTGCGCCACGGTATTGCTCTTAGCCGACAACAAGGAACTGTTACCCTGCTCCAGCGCCCACTTCCAAAAACTTTGTCCTGAAAAGTCCTGCGGCGCATCAATCCCGGACGCACCCGCTGGCGTCTGTAAGGCCCATGCCATGGCATATTCGCGAAAGTAACAGCCTATCCAACGATTGGAGCGCACCATATGCATGGACTGCGTATCGTTGGAATGCCAACGGCCCAGATGATCAAGCGCGGTGCGGCCAGCGCGACGCAATCGATGCTGCCACAAAGGACAACGCCGATCGACGCCAGGGTAGGAGCGGGCCTCGTAATCACGCGGAGCCAGAAAGCCGTACAAAGAAATCAGATGCCTCAGACCGCTATCCCATTGTCCTTGCCCTGACTGCAGCAGGAGGAACTGAGGCCAATCGTCCTGTTCGGTGTGCCAACGAATCACCTGCTCCGGCCAATCTGGCAGGCTGCCGTCCAGAGTGGCTTGAATAATGGCTTGTCGTCGTTGTGGCAAGCCCTGCACCAACTGTTCCTGAGCTTGCGCCAACACCTCATAAATCACATGTTGATGTGCTTGAAAAGCCTGCTGCAAAGCGTCCTGATTATCTCCGGCCGAACGTGCCCGGGTGTACGCCAGGCCATGCGCAGAACCAAACATCATCGCGACCAAGTGTGCAGGCGGATTGGCCCGACGCACCTGTCCGGACTGTGTTTGTGCTGCCCTGTCCCAGGTTGCCAGCGTCAGCAGGTGCCCGAGGGCAAGCTGATGTCCCAACTGCGCCCGATTGATATAGGCCAGTAGATTCAAGGTGCGCGCCTGTTCGGTTGCCGCCCCATAGGCCGCCGCATCCAGCACCAGGGACAAGCGTCCTTGTTGCTCCGCGATCTGGTTCACATGAAAGTAGCCGCCCCATGCAACAGACAGGAGCGCCAGCGCGATCAGGCCCCAGGCCAGTGCCGCACCTTGTTGCGGATGGATGGGGCGTCTCATTGCGCGTTGCCTGTAAAGGATTTCAGGCTCTTGGCAGCGCCTTGAGCGGCCGCCGCTGATGCAGCAGATTGCGCTTGTTGTGTCTGCTCGGAGCCGTCCTCGCCGGCCAGCTCCTTGGCCATGGCTGCGGTCTGGTTGCGAATGACCTGACCAAATGACTGATAAACGGCGATGGCTGCCACGGCAACCAAAGCCACAATAATCAGGTACTCGACCATGCCCTGCCCGCGCTGTCGTCTGGTGAACTGTCTCATTGGAATCTCCCAAAAGTCAGTTCACAGTCTGCCTGCCGTCAGGGGGCCGTACTATTCGGAAAAGCCGAGCGGGACGGCTTTGTCTCGCCAGCCTCTATACGCCAGCAGCGCGCAAGACCTCGTTATTCGTGTCAGCATCCGATCACTCAGCACGTTTCCTTTGCTCCTGCTCGTCTGCTGCTTCTTCGTCAGACCGGAAAGACAAGGGGCCCCAGGGCTGACAGTCATAAAAAAACCCGCCTGATGGCGGGTTTTTCTTCAAACTCATATAGATCAGACCAGACGAACGTCTATGCTGCCCAGACCCTCGATCACCCCGTGCATCACATCACCACGTTCCACCGAGCCGACACCGGCCGGGGTTCCCGTGAAAATGATATCACCCGGGAACAGCTCGAACAGACCTGACAGATAAGCGATGGACTCAGCGACATTCCAGATCAGCTGATTCAAATCGCCAGTCTGGCGTCGCTCACCGTTGACGTCCAAGGTAATGGCCCCTTGGGATAGATCGCCAATACGGCTACGAGGCACCAGCGGGCCCGTCGGTGCGGAGTGGTCAAAGGCTTTGCCCACTTCCCAGGGACGACCGGCTTTCTTGGCTTGCGTCTGCAAATCCCGACGGGTCATGTCCAGACCCACCGCGTATCCCCACACACATTCAGCAGCCTGCTCCACCGTCAGATCACGCCCGCCCTTGGACAAAGCCACGACGAGCTCGATCTCGTGATGCAGATCCTGGGTGCGGGAAGGATAAGGCATGTCGCAGACTTGGCCGGGCAGCACATTCAAGATGGAGTCGGCCGGTTTGCAGAAGAAGAAAGGATCTTCGCGCCCGGTAAAACCCATTTCCTGTGCATGCTCGACATAATTGCGGCCGACGCAATAAATGCGGCGTACAGGAAAAACCTGCTCACTGTCCTGTACGTTCAGCGCCGCAACCGCTGGCGTGGGGATGACGGTACTCATTTTGCCTGGCCGTCAGCAAAACGCTTGGCGCCGTCTACCAGTTCTTTCTTGGCAGCTTCGATGCCGTCCCAGCCCTTGACCTTGACCCATTTGCCTTTTTCGATGTCTTTGTAGTGCTCGAAAAAGTGCTTGATGCGCTCCAGCTCTTCAGGCTGCAGATCTTCAGGCGACTTCACGTTGCGGTACAGGGGGTACAGCTTGTCGGTTGGCACAGCCAGTAGTTTGGCATCACCACCGCCTTCATCATCCATGTGCAGCACGCCGATAGGGCGGCATGGAATAACCGCACCGATCTGGATGGGGAAAGGAGCAATCACCAGCACGTCAACCGGGTCGCCATCATCCGAAATGGTCTGCGGAACGTAACCATAATTGCAGGGGTAGTGCATGGCGGTCAGCATGAAGCGATCCACAAACACCACGCCGTTTTCGTCAACTTCGTATTTGACGGGGTCCGAGTTCATGGGAATTTCGATGACTACGTTGATCTCGTCGGGCAGTTTTTTGCCAGCTGGTACGTGGGCGAGGCTCATTCGTGCAAACCTTTAAAAATAAAAGAAATTAATCATTGGATCGTCGAGGACGATCCGAAGTTTGAGAGAGATCGACCCCGGGAATGGGAGCCGTATCAAAGTAATCATCCAAATCAGCGGAAGAGCTCAGGCTGTCTTGTTCCGGTTTTGCAGCAGGCACAACAGGCTCTGCAACCACCGGCAAAGGCCGACCCTGATCGGGTAAATCCTCGGCCACGACGCTGGCTGCGTAGGTGTAATGCGGCAGGCCCTCGTCCTGCGAGGGCAGGCTGTCAGCATCGGTATGGCTGGGGTCATGACGGGTATCGGCCGCTGGCAAGGCGGTGCTGACGGCTAGAACCGGTAGGGTCCCCGCCATGGACGCGGCCTTGCGCCAGTACGAAACAGCCTCGTCGTGACGCCCCAGGCTATCGTACAGATTACCCAACAAGGCATGATTGCGCAGATCGCCCTGAATTTTCAGACTGCGCAACAAGTAATGCTCACCCTGCCCCCACAACTGGCTGGTCAGGCACAAATGACCCAGCGTGGACAACAGAACCGGATTATTGGGCTGGCTACGCAGCCATTCCTCGGCCTTGGCCAAGCGACGCCCCACAAACTCCGGCGGACATTGGGCATAGGCTTCGAGCAGACGACTGTCAAAGCTAGCTGCGATTGCTGGCTCCAGGATACGACCGGCTTCTTCATAATTGCCGTCGCGCTCCTGAATCAAGGCAGCCTCCAGGGCCACACCCGGCAAGGTTTTCTCTTCAGACTTCAGATCGGACCACAAGGCCTTGAACTGCTCTGCCCCGCCGGCGCACAATCGAGCGGCAGCCGCAAATTCAATGTGACCTAGCGCCTCTTGGCGTTCAATGCCACTGCGGCGCATCAGCAAGCGAGTCAACTCATACACACGTTCGGCATTGCCTTCTTGCCGATAAGCACGCAACAACAAACGAGTGGCATGCAAATGGCGGGAGCTGGCATCCTGCAAATCCTGAAGCAGCTCGATCGCTTCTTGCGTGCGGTGCTGATCCAGATACAGTTCAGCCGAGGCTACGGCACTGGCTTCTTTCAAACGCACATCATTGCCAGCGGCAGCACGGGCGGCGGCCAGCGCCTGATCACGCTGAGCAATTTGCCCCTGATAATGTGCGGCACGCGCCGCTGCCAAACCGGCCACGACTTTGCTTGACTGCGAGCGGGTCTTGCTCATCAGCTTCATCAGGTCTTTTTCAGCTTGCTCGTAACGACCTTCCAAAATACTGATCCAGCCTGTTTCCAGCAAGGTCTGGTCACGTCGCTGTGCACGGCGTCCCCGCCACAAGCGAAAACGCTCCGGGCCATCACCAAACCAGGCCAGCAAACGCAACAGTACATACAGCACAATGAACAAGCCCAGTATGCACAGAACCACGTAGGTCAATGAAGCACGGGCCAGATAATGCGGAGTCACCAGATAGACATTACCGGCATGCTCACGCAAGACCAGCGCCAGGGCAACCGCGGCGATAAATAGGATAAGTGTCCAAAACCAGGTACGCATAGTTTACCCCTGCGCCTGAACGGGCGGTTCCGTCTGGGATGAAGCCGCAGAGCCAGACTCAACCGGCTCAGCGACAGGGTCAGTGGGCTCCTTGCTGTCGGGCTGCGCGGATTGAGAGGGGTCAGGCAGAGCGGAATCTGCATCGTTCTGTTCAGTGGCCGAGTCGGGCACACTGTCCTGAAGGCGACCCGCCTGGGCCTGACGCAGGCTTTCAATCGCCGCCAGCGTATTATTGACCGTCGGCAAGCGCGCCCCAATGCGGGTGTCTTGCAACTGCCGTGTCAGGCGCAAGGCTTGCTGAACCTGAACAGACTGCGTGTCAAAGCGCTTTTCCAACGCGGTAGCCACAGCATTGAGCTCTGTTTGCCATACAGCAGACTGATTCATCATCATGGCCAGTTGAGCCGCCATGACACGTAGACGCAAGTTCTCACGCAAGCGGGCAGCCTGATCGGGTGACATCAACAAAGCGGCAGCATCGTCCACGCGTCGGATGGAGACAAATTGTCCCAGATCATGGCTGAGCGATCGCCACGCACTGCTGCCCCACTGTTCAACCGTGTTCCAGCCGCGCTCCCACCAGGGGGCATCTGCGGGCAACTCGGGCGCCGGAGCAACGGCATCAGAGGACAAGTCCAGCGCTTGCGTATGAGCTCCCCCCGCCACATCATCCGGTACCAGCAAGGGAGCTTCCGACACGTAGCGCGAGAGAGTATCGAGTTGACGCGACAGCGAGGCCACATCGACAGTCGCTGCCGCACGCAGGCGCTCCAGATCACCATTCAGGGTTTGCTGCAAAGAAGCCAGACCCACCCGATTGGCACGCGCCAACTGGGCCTGGGCGGCTTCCAGAGAAACGATGGCATTGGCCACATTGCCACCGAGCATCAGTTGCTGCTGGGCAATAGTGGCCAGATGATCGATGTCGTTAAGCAGAACCAGCTCAGAGCCGCTATCGGTCATGGTCTGGAAAGCCTGGCTCAGATCATGAAACTGTTCGGTGGAATCCTTGAAGGATTTTTCCAGCTGCTCAAGCTTGTCAGCCTGCCGCTGTGCCAATGCCAGAGCCTGCTGGGCCGTCTGACGCGCTTGTTCCGTGGAATTGATATTGGTCGCCAGTTGAGCCTGCAGCTCAGCCTTGTGCTTGTCCAGCAATGAATTCTGGTACCAAAGACCGGCAGCGGCCAGCACCACAACAACAGCTGTCAAGGCATAGGCCGGACCCGCCGCGCTTTTACGCTTGCCAGGTGCCCTCGTGCTGTCTTGAGGTTCAGAATACGGACGAGGCGCCGCTGTACTGGCTGGGCTGGAAATGGGAGTCCCCGGTTCGCTTGCGGATGCGTTCTCTGTTTTATCGTTCATGGCAAGATTGTAATCCGTGTGAGGCTAATCGCGCGAGAGCACCGCCATCATGGCAGCGACAATGTCATCATCGTCTGGCGTACACCTTTTTACCATTGGTGGCGCTGTGATTCCAGCCTGCAGCAATAAGGACTGTAAATGTTCTTCAATACGCGGATGAATGACCACGTAAGCACACTGCGACCACACATCCGTCAAGCCCAGGCTTTGCACGTTGGCAAATACGGCGTCGGCACTTTGGGAGCTGCTGAGCAAAACAGCCAGGCGGCCTGCCTGCAAGCTGTCACGAATTTGACGGCCCTGCTGCACGCTCCACTTGGCAGGGCTACGCTGGTAAATGGCCAGACGCTGAACCTGAATGCCGTGGTTCTCCAACTGCTGCCCCAACCATTCACGACCGCTATGGCCACGCACAATCAGAACCCGCTCGAGTTGTGCGAGTCGGGGCTCCAGAACCGCCCACAAGGCCTCTGAATCCTGCAAGGAATCAACGCCTTCAGGGTGAAGCACGGCTTCCGGGGACACGCCGGGCTGGGCACGCAGACAGGCAGCAGTAGCAAAACCAACGGCAGCCAGCAAGACCTTGTCAGGCCAGTTTTGACCGCGCGCCTGCAAGGCGGCAAAGTAGAACTTGACCGCACTGCTGCTTACAAAAAGCACCAGGTCAAAATCCTTGGGGTCTTGCCATTGCGTTTCGGAGAGGTCTTGCGGCTCCAGGCTCAAGGCGGGCAAAACCAAAGAAGAAAAACCCTGCGCGGCCAGGGCGGCCGACAGGGTTTCGTTCCGTCCCGCGGGTCGGGTCAATAATGCGCAGGGCAGGTTCATGCCGCTTTACTCGCCCTCTGCAGGCTGCTCCGTCAGCAAGCGATCCAGAATGGCTTGAGCACCTTGTCGTTTCAGATCCTCGGCCAGCGACAGTCCCAGTTCTTCCGCATTGTTAGCTGGACCATGAATCTGCGCGCGGTAAACCGTGGAACCATCCGGCTCGGCCACCAGGCCACTCAGAGTCAGTTCGTCGCCATCCAGCGTGGCATACGCAGCCAAAGGAACCTGACAGGAACCACCCAAAGCGCGGGATACAGCACGTTCAGCCAGCGCGCACACATGGCTGGTGGAATGCGCCAAGGGCGCCAGCCATTGGGCCACATCGCTGCGAGTTTTCAGAATCTCGATACCCAGGGCGCCCTGCCCAGCGGCCGGCAGGCTGTCTTCAATGGAAATGTAATCGCGGATACGCTCGGCCAGTTCCAGACGGCGCAAACCGGCCGACGCCAGAATGATGGCGTCGTAATCGCCCCGATCCAGCTTGGACAAACGTGTCTGAACATTGCCACGCAAGGGGCGAATGTCCAGATGTGGATAACGCTCACGAATCTGGGACTCGCGGCGCAAGCTGGAGGTGCCTACGATGGCACCAGCAGGTAAAGCCGCAAGATTGGGATACGTATTGGAAACAAAAGCATCGCGTGGATCGTCCCGTTCCATGATGATGGGCAGATCAAAGGACTCGGGCAATACCACCGGCACATCCTTCAGGGAGTGCACGGCCAGGTGAGCACGGCCATCCAGCAAGGCCGTTTCCAGTTCTTTGACAAACAAGCCCTTGCCGCCCACTTTGGACAAGGTGCGATCCAGGATCTGATCACCACGTGTTGTCATTTCCAACAAGGACACCTTGCACTGCGGATACAGCGTTTGCAAACGGTCGCGCACATGCATGGCTTGCCACAAGGCCAGTTGACTGGCACGCGTGGCAATGACCAATTCTTCTGGAGTAGAAACCACAGCGGTCATGCAGCAAAGTAGCGCACGATGGCGGCTGCAACAATACCGATAATGGCCAGGATTCCTAAGCCCTGTAGCAGGGACAGGCCGCTTTCCTGACCTTTGGCGTCAGAGGATTTAAAAATTGCCATAGAACTATGTTTCCTTGGTAGAACCTTTACGGCGCGCCAGCCATTTGCCCAGCGCCACCACTAATAAGGCACAAACAATCTCGACCCCGAGTTTAACAGGCTGTGGCTGGAGGCCAAATTGATTTTCCACAATCTTGTCCGTGACCAGCATGCCACCGGCAATCCAGCCCAACAAGGCGCCGCCCAGGGTCACCACGACAGGAAAGCGGTCGATCAGCTTGAGCACCAGGGTACTGCCCCAGACAATAATGGGAACGCTGAGCAGCAAGCCAAAAATCACATAGCCCAACTGGTGGTCCAAATGCGCATTCTGCGCCGCCCCGGCAATGGCAATCACATTGTCCAGACTCATCACGAAGTCCGCGATGATGATGGTTTTGACGGCAGCCCAAACAGTGCCACCGCCTTGAATATTGCCATGCTCGTCATCATCGGGCAGCAAGAGCTTGATACCGATCCACAAGAGCAACACGCCGCCCACCAACTTCAGGAAAGGCAGATCCAGCAGGGTCAACGCAAAAAAGATCAGGACGACGCGCAATATAATCGCCCCTACCGTCCCCCACAAGATTCCCTGCATGCGCTGCTGCTTGGGCAGGTTACGACAGGCCAGCGCGATCACGACGGCATTATCACCGCCCAGCAAAATATCAATCAGTACAATCTGAAACAATGAACCCCAATGCAGGGTCTGGAGAAATTCGATCATGGTGTTCCCGTGTCGCTAAAGATGAACTCTCTTTCCAGCCGCTGGACACTTCTTCTTTTTCTGTCGCCGGGCTGTCCCAAGACAACAATGCCCCATCACGCACAAGGCTGAGCGCCAGTGTCGCAGGGGGCTTCTTTTTACGTCATTCAATTCAGCATGAACAGGCTGGCCAGATTCGGGAAGGAATGCGCCGGGTTGTGGTGTTTTTCTTGACGAAACCGGCTGGCCAATCGTGTCGGACTGCCAGGTAGCCGGACAAGGAGCCCGCCTTGGCGGGCCCCCGTACTACTTGTTTACAGCACCGATTTGAGCAACTTGCCCATTTCGGATGGGTTGCGTGTGGTACGAATACCGCAAGCTTCCATCACTTCCAGCTTGGCGTCGGCCGTGTCGGCACCACCGGAGATCAGGGCACCCGCGTGACCCATGCGTTTTCCGGGAGGCGCTGTCACACCAGCGATAAAGCCAACCACAGGCTTGGTCATGTTGTCTTTGGCCCACAAAGCCGCGTTGACTTCGTCTGGACCGCCGATCTCGCCAATCATGATAACGGCATCGGTATCAGGATCGTCGTTGAACATCTTGAGCACATCGATGTGCTTCAGGCCGTTGATTGGATCGCCACCGATACCCACAGCCGAGGATTGACCCAGGCCCAGTTCAGTGACTTGAGCAACAGCTTCGTAGGTCAGCGTGCCGGAGCGGCTAACCACACCGATGCGGCCCTTGCGGTGAATGTGGCCGGGCATGATACCGATCTTGATCTCATCAGGAGTGATCAGACCGGGGCAGTTCGGGCCCAACAGCAACGTTTTGCGGTTTTCAGCGCGCATGCGGTTGCGAACTTCCAGCATGTCGCGAACAGGGATGCCTTCGGTAATGCAGATAACCAGATCCAGGTCAGCTTCAACCGCTTCCCAGATAGCTGCTGCAGCGCCTGCAGGTGGAACGTAAATAACCGACACAGTCGCGCCAGTTTCAGCCTTGGCGTCGGACACGGAGGCGTAGATAGGTACGCCTTCGAAATCCTCGCCAGCACGCTTGGGGTTCACGCCAGCCACAAAGGCTTCCATGCCGTTACCGTATTCACGGCACATGCGGGTGTGGAACTGGCCGGTCTTGCCGGTGATCCCTTGCGTGATGACTTTGGTGTCTTTATTGATCAGAATCGACATTTGCTAATCCTCAACCTTTTCTTACTTGGCGGCAGCGACAACAGCAGTCGCCGCTTCGGCCATGGTGTCAGCACTGATGATGGGCAGACCGGAATCGGCCAGCATCTTCTTGCCCAGCTCTTCGTTGGTACCCTTCATGCGTACCACCAGAGGCACGTTCAGGTTGACGGCCTTGCACGCAGCGATTACGCCTTCAGCGATCACGTCGCAGCGCATGATGCCGCCGAAGATGTTAACCAGAATGGCTTTGACGCCCTTGTTGGCCAACATGATCTTGAAGGCTTCAGTAACTTTTTCGGCCGTAGCGCCACCGCCCACGTCCAGGAAGTTGGCAGGCTCGCCGCCAAACAGCTTGATGGTGTCCATGGTCGCCATGGCCAGACCGGCGCCGTTGACCAGGCAGCCGATATTGCCGTCCAGCTGGATGTAGGCCAGATCGTATTTGCTGGCTTCAACCTCAGCAGGATCTTCTTCAGCCAGATCACGGAACGCCACGATATCGGGGTGACGGAACAAAGCGTTGCTATCGAAGTTGAACTTGGCGTCCAACGCAATGATGTCGCCCGAGCCGGTCAGGATCAGAGGGTTGATCTCAGCCAGTTCCGCGTCCGTTTCGGTGTAGCACTTGTACAGCTTCTGGAATTCGGCAACCGCCTTGTCGATCGAAGCGTCAGGCACGCCAATACCGCGGGCCAGCTTGGTAGCCTGCTCATTGGTCAAACCGACAGCAGGGTCCACGAACTCTTTCAGAATGGCGTCGGGGTTGCGCTCGGCCACTTCTTCAATTTCCATGCCGCCTTCGCTGGATGCCATCACGGCTACACGCTGGGTAGCACGGTCGGTCACGATACCGACGTAGTACTCTTTCTTGATGTCCGCGCCTTCCTCGATCAGCAGGCGACCCACCTTCTGGCCTTCAGGACCGGTCTGGTGAGTGATCAGCTGCATGCCCAGGATTTCCGAGGCCAGTTGACGCACTTCGTCAATCGAACGAGCCAGTTTGACGCCACCGCCCTTGCCACGGCCACCGGCGTGAATCTGGGCTTTGACAACCCACACAGAGCCACCCAGCTCCTGCGCAGCTGCAACCGCTTCATCGACGGAGAAGGCAGGAATTCCGCGTGGCACGGCAACGCCAAACTGCTTAAGCAGTGCTTTGCCCTGATATTCGTGAATTTTCATGTGATACCTGTCAGTCTAAAAACACAATAAAAAAAGAAGGCAGGAACTCCAGGCCTGAGCCTGAAACCTGACTAAAACAAAAAACTACTCCACCCCATCCGTCACTTTGGGTCGATACCAGACGGGGTAAAACTCCTCAACCACGGGACCGCTCAAGCGCAAGGCATGGCAGCCATCCAGATGGAAAGGCTGCTTGTCGGTACGATAAATTTCTGATTCCCCGCTACTGCGACGCCGACCGGCCATGGTCTGCACGGCTGCGGTGGGCAGGACCAGCGCCAACTCGCTCATGTGCGTACAGCCTGCCGAGCGTCCGAAACGCTCTTTGACACCCTGACGAAATTGCTTGAGCAAATTCAGACCGACCAATTTGCGATAGGCATCTGAAATGGACGAACAGTTGTCCTGGTAGGGAGCTGCGTCATAGACCGCCACGGCATCCACAATGGCAAAGCTGCTGTCGATGGTGACACGCAGATGCATCAGGTGAACAGGATCGCCCGCCTTGTGGGTCTGACCGTTACGGATGGGAAAGTCATAGGACTTGATATCCAGCAACGACGCCTCCAGATCCCAAAGGCCATCTTCCCGTGCGAACGACTGTACCGTGATGGTACGCGTATGCAATGGTTCACGGGCAACGGACGGCGGAGGCAAAGGCATTGATATGAACGAGGCGGCAAGATTGAAACTGATCAAGTATAACGCACCTCGTATGTTCCGTATCAGCCACTTACATAATCTGTAAGCGCATTCCAGGCGGGCCAAACGCAGGTTTCATGCGCGGTGCATCCTACGGTATACCAAATTCGCATGAAAAAAACGACCCTTTGCCGGACAAGCCCATCCACCCTGCCTCACCGTTCCTGTGAACTTGGTCAGGTGTGCCGTTTTACCCCCCCTGTCCAGTGCAACCAGGCATTTCCGTTTCCCCGCTGGGGAGCGCGGAACCTGAACGCTTCCGCTCGGCTTGGCCGACTAAAGTGGTTCCCAAGCCTGCCCTAGCCCGATGCTGGGGCACCCACACCCAGATCATGAACAACTGTCATCATCAACACGCTGTGCATCAATAGAGATGCCCTTATCAAGCAGGAGCGAATCATTGCCTCTGTATAATTAGTAAGAAAATCAGATACGCTGTGTGGAATATGAGTTTTTCTCAACATGCTTGAAATCCGTCACCTGGAAACCCTAAGCGCCATCCGTGACAGCGGAAGCTTGCAAGAGGCCGCCGAGCGCCTGAATGTCACCCAGTCTGCTCTCTCGCACCAGTTACGCGATCTGGAGTCCCGACTGCACGTGCCACTGCTGAACCGTCGCACCCGCCCCGCCCGTCTGACCACGGCCGCCTTGCGTATCCTGATGTTGGCTGATGACATCTTGCCGCGTGTACGCGCTACCGAGCGTGACCTGCAGCGTCTTGCCGCCGGGCAAACGGGGCGCCTGCATGTCGCCATCGACTGCCACTCCTGCTTTCAATGGTTGATGCCGGCATTGGATGCCTTCAGACAAGAGTGGCCCGATGTCACACTGGATTTGAGCGCAGCTTTTTCTTTTGCCCCCTTGCCCGCCTTGATGCGCGGGGACCTGGACGTGGTGATTACATCAGATCCTCAGGCCGATCCGGCTGTGCATTACGAGCCTCTTTTCCGCTACGAGCTGGTTCTAGCGGTTTCCAGACAGCACCCCTTGTCGCAATATCGCTATATAGAACCGTCTCAACTGGCAGATCAAGTTCTGATTACCTATCCGGTAGAGCGCCACCGTCTCGATATTTTTACGCAATTTCTGACACCAGCCGATGTAGAGCCTGCTGCGCTTCGGCAAGCCGAACTAACCCCTATGATCGTGCAATTGGTGGCCAGTCAGCGCGGAGTGGCGGCTCTGCCCAATTGGGCCTTGACGGAGTTCTTGAACCCGGCCTCAATTCGCACCTGTCGCCTGGGGGAGCATGGTGTGTGGCGAACGCTTTACGCAAGCGTCAGAAGTGAAGATGTGCAAGCGAACTATGTGCAAGCCTTCCTGGCACAGGCACGCGCGACCTGCTTTAAAAGCCTGCAAGGGATTGTGGCTGCTCAAGCGTGACTCATTGACTCCTTGCGGCAAAAGGATAAACCCCGCGGGTCAGATTGAAAATTCAGGCAAGGGGCGGCAGTCAGACATGCCCCAAGCCGAGAGGGTTCAACGTAGGCAAATGGATCGGATTACCGGCAACTGCGCCCCGCAATCACCAAGTGCGCGAGCAACGCAAAAGAGTCAGCTTGCTCAGGCTAGATCGTCTTCCCAGTCGCCCAGGATCTGCTGCAAGATACGACCCGAAAAGCCACGGCTGGCCATGAAACGATACTGCTTTGCGTAACTGCGAGGGTCATCCGGGGGGGCGCTGAACTTCTTGCCCCACACCTGTTTGGCACGCTCCAGTTCAGTTGCCATCAATTCTTCTTTAATAATTTCAGTCTGATGCACATCGACGCCATGCTGGCGAAGCTCTTGCAAAATGACCCGGGTGCCCACCCGCGAGGCGCGACGATTGACGACGCTGTGCGCAAAACGTTCGTCAGACAGCCACTTTTGCTCGACCAGTGCGTCAAGCAGGGCTTCCACTTCTTCTGCACTATCAGCATGGGGCGCCAAGCGCCGGCCCAACTCCAAACGTGAATACTCACGTCTGGACAGAAAATTCAAGGCTCTGGCCTTAAGCGAAAGCCCCGCCCGTTTGGAGGTCGCTTTCTTTTCTACAGCCGACGCATCATCGCCAACGCTGGCAGGCTCGCCATTTCTGCCCGAGTTTGTAGATCGGGCAGAAAGCGCAGCGATACGCTCCCTTTGAGCCTGCTTCCGTTCCCGGATTTCTTCCGGATCGGTCTCAAAGGGTTCCTCATCGAACTCAGGAGGAGAGATCAACGATCACCCTCGGGCGCGTCAGCAACAGGCGCAGCTTCGGCACGGCTGACCGTGGTGCTCATCAAGGCTACGCCCAGTTTCTCGCGAACCTTGTTTTCGATTTCACGCGCCAGCTCCGGACGCTCTTTCAGGAATTCCCGAACATTGTCCTTGCCCTGGCCAATCCGGTTGCCGTCGTAGCTGTACCAGGCGCCCGCCTTGTCGACCACACCAGCTTGTACGCCCAGATCGATAATCTCGCCTTCACGCGAAATACCGCTACCGTACATGATGTCGAACTCGGTCTGTTTGAACGGAGGCGCGACCTTGTTCTTGACCACTTTAACGCGGGTTTCGTTACCCACCATTTCGTCACCGCGCTTGATCGAGCCGATGCGACGAATATCCAGACGCACGGACGAGTAAAACTTCAATGCGTTACCGCCCGTGGTGGTTTCGGGGTTGCCGAACATGACACCGATCTTCATGCGGATCTGATTAATGAAGATAACCGTACAATTGGCACGCTTGATGGTGGCGGTCAACTTGCGCAGGGCCTGACTCATCAGGCGGGCTTGCAGACCAGGGAGGGAATCGCCCATATCGCCTTCGATTTCAGCCTTGGGGGTCAGCGCCGCGACCGAGTCTATGACAATCAGGTCCACCGAGCCCGAACGTACCAGGGCTTCGGTAATTTCCAGGGCCTGCTCACCCGTGTCGGGCTGAGAGATCAGCAGATCAGCCAGATTAACGCCCAGCTTTTGAGCATACTGCACATCCAGCGCGTGCTCAGCGTCAATAAACGCGCACGTTCCCTTGAGCTTTTGCATTTCGGCAATCACTTGCAAGGTCAAGGTGGTCTTACCCGAGGACTCCGGCCCATAAATCTCGATAACGCGACCACGAGGCAGACCACCAACGCCCAAAGCAATGTCCAAACCCAGCGAGCCCGTGGAAACCACCTGGATGTCGTGCTCGACGGTGTCGTCGCCATAGCGCATGATCGAACCCTTGCCGAACTGCTTTTCGATTTGCGACAGAGCGGCGGCCAACGCCTTGGAACGTTCCGAGGCCACTGCTTTGCTGTTTTTATCGTCCATGAAAAATCCTTGACTGTGGAATGGCGCCCCAACGGACGGGCACGACAATTAAAATTCAAACCTCATTATTGCATCAAATTATACTGTATATATACACAGATATTCAAATAAATTAGGCCTGCAGCCTCGTTATCCCCTACTGACCGGCCTGACAGCCTTGTGCCACAATGCCAGCCAGCCATTCAATCATTTGTTTGTGTAGGGTCATGCGCATACTCATAGCTGAAGACGACAGTATTCTCGCGGATGGACTTTCTCGCTCCTTACGCTACGAAGGCTATGCGGTCGATGTCGTGCACGATGGCGATAGCGCCGACTCGGCCTTGCAGCTTCAAAGTTTTGACCTGTTGATTCTGGACCTGGACTTGCCCAAAAAGCCTGGCCTGTCCGTATTGCAGTCCATCCGCCAGCGGCAGGACACGCTTCCCGTGCTGATACTGACTGCCAGCGACACGGTGGAGCAGCGCGTGCGCGGCCTGGACCTGGGCGCAGACGACTATATGTCCAAGCCCTTTGCCCTGACGGAGCTGGAAGCGCGGGTACGCGCCCTGACGCGGCGCAGTACCGGCACCAGCAGCGCCTTGCTGCATCACAAACGGCTGAGCTTCGACCTGAAGGGCCGTATGGCGTATATTGACAATCAACCCCTGGAGCTGTCAGCCCGCGAAACCAGTTTGCTGGAGATTTTCCTGTCGCGCAGCGGGCGCATGATCAGCAAGAACCAGTTCGTGGATCTGCTCTGTGAGTGGGGGGAGGAAGTCACCCCTAATGCCATTGAGGTCTACATTCACCGCCTGCGCAAAAAGCTGGAGCCCAGCGGCGTGCGCATCTTGACTGTGCGGGGCCTGGGATACTGTCTGGAACCGGAAAAACTGCGAGAAGACGCTCCAGCCTAAGCGAAGGGATCGTCCATGCAGCCCGCGTCGCCCCCATCACGTGCCACTGTCGCGCCCGCTCGAAAAAGGCGCGGGGCGCCACGTCCGCTCATCCACAAGATCATGATCTGGATTTTCGGGCCCTTGTTTCTGCTGTGGACCGTGGGCATTGTCATTACCTATTTCATCGCCCAGCATATTGCTAACTCGCCCTATGACCGCACCTTGCGCGATCATCTGGACCTGCTGCGGGTGGAAATCAGCCGCCAGGACCTGAACCAGCCTATTGAGCTGTCGCACGGCGCGCAAACCATTTTGCGGCAGGAAAGTCCCACGCCCACCCTCTGGCAAATCCGCGATGCCAATGGAGCCCCGTTGGCCGGCAATGCCCATTTGCCAGTTCCCGACAGCTGGAGCTATGACACCGACCTGCTGCGTTACCGGGATGTGGTTCTGGACGATCAGAGTCTGCGTCTGGCCTATGTCTGGGGGGGCAAGGACAAAAACAACACGCCTTTTCTGGCGGTTGCCGCTGAAACGAATGAACATAGAGCGGTGCTACACCGGGAAATCCTGATCGGAATGCTGACTCCGCAATTCATTCTTGTGCCGCTGGCAGCCATGCTGGCTGGACTGGGGCTGACGCATGGGCTGGAGCCCCTGAACCTGCTGCAGGCGCGCCTGCGAGCCCGGGCGCCGGGCGACCTGTCGCCTGTGGACCAGGAACAGGCTCCGGCCGAAATTGTGCCGCTGATCGATGCCATGAACGGTCTTTTGGCTCAGCAGGCCCAGTTCTCCGCCACTCAACGACAGTTTGTTGCCAACGCAGCCCATCAGTTGAAAACTCCTCTGGCGGGCATACGCACACAAGCCGAACTGGCCCTGCGAGAGCGTGACCCCCAACAAACGGAAGCCAGCCTGCAACAGCTGGTCCGCGGCACAGAGCGCGCCACGCGGCTGGTCACGCAAATGCTGGCGCTGGCGCGCGCCGAAAGCAGCGATGCCCTTTATGCCCCCACCAAGCAGAGCCTGGACCTGAACACCTTGACTGAACTGCATGTAGGCCAACGGGTGCCGGACGCCCTGAGTCTAGGGCTGGACCTCGGCTTGGAAAACCACCCCAAGGCCATCCTTTTGCAGGCCGATCCGGTGTTACTTGACGAGCTGATCAACAATCTGCTGGACAACGCCCTGATCTACACACCGGCCGGTGGCTGGATCACCCTGCGTACGGGTCAGGCAGCCGGCAAAGGCTGGCTGGAGATTGAAGACAATGGGCCCGGTATTCCCGCGGAGCATCAGTCACGAATCTTTGACCGGTTTTATCGCATCATGGGCAACCAGGCCGACGGCAGTGGTCTGGGCTTGGCCATCGTGCGGGAGATTGCTGACATTCATGGCGCCTCCATCGACTTCATGCCACTGACGGGAGGCCAACCCAGTGGCCTGCGCTTGCGTGTCAGTTTCCCACTGTCTTTGCCTTGGAGAGCCTGAACGCATGCCCCAGACAATCACCAGTGTCGCCTCCCCCAAAACCAAGAACAAACTCGACACCCAGGGACGCAAGGTTATTTTTGCCTCGGCCCTGGGGACCATGTTCGAGTGGTACGACTTCTATCTGTATGGCTCCATGGCGGCCATTTTGGCCCAGCACTTTTTTTCTGCCGTCAACCCGACGGCCGGCTTTATCTTTGCCTTGCTGGCTTTTGCGGCGGGCTTTGCAGTGCGCCCCTTTGGCGCCCTGATCTTTGGCCGCATCGGCGATCGTGTCGGACGAAAGTACACTTTTCTGATCACCATTTTACTGATGGGCCTGTCCACTTTTTTGGTGGGCGTCCTACCCAGCTATGAGGCTATCGGGATCGCCGCCCCCATCATGCTGATCGTCCTTCGTCTACTGCAGGGTCTGGCCATGGGAGGTGAGTACGGCGGCGCTGCAACCTATGTGGCCGAGTACGCTCCCCAGCACCGGCGCGGCTTTTATACCAGCTGGATTCAGACCACGGCTTCAGTCGGTTTATTGCTGTCGCTGCTGGTCATCATGGGCATACGCAGTCTGGTCGGCGAAGAAGCTTTTGTCGTCTGGGGCTGGCGTATTCCATTTTTGATTTCCGTGCTGCTGCTGGCCATTTCCGTGTGGATACGGATGAACCTGAAAGAGTCGCCCGCCTTTCAGCACATCAAGGAAGAAGGCACGTTGTCGACCTCGCCCATTACCGAGTCCTTTGGCCGTTGGGCCAATCTGCGCATCGCTCTGCTGGCCTTGTTCGGGCTGACGGCAGGCCAGGGCGTGGTCTGGTATACGGGGCAGTTCTACGCTTTGTTCTTCATTACGCAAATGCTGGGACTGCAGGCCACGCTGGCACAAACCCTGATGGTCATCTCCCTCTTGCTGGCCACTCCCCTGTTCATCTTTTTTGGCTGGCTATCCGATCAGGTCGGACGCAAACCCATTATTCTGACGGGCTGTCTGCTGGCTGCACTCACCTACTACCCCGTGTTTCAAGGGCTGGCTTATTTTGCCAACCCTGCTCTGGTGCAGGCCCAACGCAACGCCCCGGTTACGGTCATCACCGATCCGACCCGTTGCTCCTTCCAGTTCAATCCAGTGGGCAGCCATACCTTCACCAGTTCTTGCGACATTGTGAAGTCGTATATGGCCAGCCATGCGGTCAGCTACAACAACGTCAAGGGCGCCCCCGGCCAGGTGGCCCAGGTCCGAATTGGCGATCATGTGATTGATGGCTTTGAGGGTGGGCATCTGAGCCGGGCCGATTTTGCCCGGCACTCGCAGGAGCTGAAAAACGAACTGACCGACACCATGCGTCAGTACGGATACCCGGACAGGGCCGATCCCGAACAGGTTAACAAGCTCATGCTGGTGGTCTTGCTGACTTATCTGGTAGCGCTGGTCACGGCAGTCTACGGCCCTATCGCCGCCATGCTGGTGGAGATGTTCCCGATTCGTATCCGCTACACCTCCATGAGTCTGCCCTATCACATCGGCAACGGCTGGTTCGGCGGCTTCTTACCGACCCTGTCTTTTGCCCTGATTGCGCTTACCGGC
Source organism: Alcaligenes sp. HNGD-HTN06 (assembly GCF_049932565.1). NCBI lineage: Bacteria > Pseudomonadati > Pseudomonadota > Betaproteobacteria > Burkholderiales > Alcaligenaceae > Alcaligenes > Alcaligenes sp. HNGD-HTN06. The sequence goes on from NZ_CP187782.1 coordinate 2,131,315, forward strand.
AATATTTATGACGGCCTGTGGTACCCGATTCTGGTGTGCCTGCTCACCGTCGCCATTGGTGCGCCTTTTGTGCGAGAGACGCGCCATAACGATATCAATCGTTAGCCCTGTCTGCAGGCGGATAGCCTGGCGTGTCGCAAAAAGGCCAGATGGACTGGCAAATGCAAGGGTGCGTAAATGGCCGGGCGGCACAAGAACATCTGCGCGTACAATCGAACATTGCCTCGGGCTGTATGCCCGCTCCTTTTCTACGTTTATTTATCTTCGTCTCCATGTGGTTTAAGAATCTACGCATCTATCGCCTCTCCCCCGACTGGACATGTTCCGCCGCAGAGCTGGAAGAAGCTCTGGCCAAACACAGCTTTACGCCAGGCTCCAGCCAGGAACCCTTGAGCCTGGGCTGGGTTAGTCCCCGTGAAAACAATGCCCTGGTGCATGAGGTCAACGGTCAGTATCTGATCGCCCTGCGCGCCGAAAAGAAACTGCTGCCCACCACAGTCATCAATCAGGTCGCGCGCGAGAAGGCGCGTGATATTGAGGAGCAGCAAGGCTACAAGCCCGGCCGCAAGCAGATGAAGGAAATCAAGGAACAGGTCATCGTAGATCTGATGCCGCGTGCTTTTGCGGTCTCGCGCGACACCCGGGTCTGGCTGGACACCCGCAACCACTGGCTGGCCATTGATGCGGCGGCTACGGCTAAAAGTGATGAAGTGCTGGGGCTGCTGGCCAAAAGCGTGGAACCGTTCCCTGTGCAGCCGCTTTACACCGAACAATCCCCCGGCGCCGCCATGACCTCCTGGCTGGTGGAAGAAGAACAGCTGGCCAATTTCACCATTGACCAGGACACCGAGCTACGTTCGACGGGCGATAGCGGTGCGGCCGTGCGCTACGTCAAGCAAAGTGCCGATATCGACGAAGTGCGCAAGCACGTCGAAGCGGGCAAGCAATGCACCCGACTGGCCATGACCTGGGCGGATCGCATCAGCTTTGTACTGACCGACGCGCTGGACATCAAACGTGTCGCACCGCTCGATATCCTGACGGAAAAGCAGGATGTGACTGCCGTCAACGACGAAGAAATCTTCGATGCGGACATGACGCTGATGACGTCCGAACTGGCTAAAATGATCAGCGACCTGGTCGAGGTGCTGGGCGGTGAACGCAAGTAAGCCCACGTCCTTCCTGGACTGCTGGCCCCCACTTCAGCTTAGCTCCTGCTGAGCGGCACGATACACACCGGGCGTCATCCCCGTCCAATGACGGAAAGCCCGGTGAAAGGTCGCTGGCGAACTGAACTTCAATGCATACGCAATTTCAGCCAGCGACATATCTTTGCGCAGCAATTTGAAAATCGCCAGATCCCGGCGCAATTCATCCTTAATCCCTTGAAAGGACAGACCTTCTTCCTGGAGTCTGCGGATCAGGGTACGCGCCGAAATATGCAGTTTCCCCGACACGTCCTGCAGGGTCAAACCCAGATCGGTGTGCAAAATCTCCCGTACTTTCAATCGCAGGGCATGCTCATGATACGAGGTGAAAATCCAGTCGCGCGGGGCCCGCTCCAGAAAGGCCCTGGCCTCCACCTGAGTGCGCTGCGGACGCACCTGACCGAGTTCCGCGCCAAACACAATGTGCGAGCACGGCACATCAAAACTCACTGAAGCAGGAAACAAGACGGAGTAATCCGCCGCGAACGCTGGCCGCGCAAACGCAAAAGCCACTTGTTGCACGGGCACCTCACGCCCCATCAGCCAGGACACGATGCCGTGCGTGAGCTTAAGCATCAGGGCATGTCCGAAACGATGCACACAGGCATCCCCATAGCGGGGCACCAGCTCAATACCCAGGTCTGTATCGGTGCGGATCAGATTCAGGCTGAAATCGTCCAGCAACAGGTTCCAGAACTGGGTAAAGCGGTACAAAGCCACATTGATGGACGGCGCATCCCGCACCGTGCGCACGATGTATTTCAAGGCTCCCGCCCGTATAGGCCGGGTCCAGAACCCCATCATCTCATCGCCTGTTTTACGGGCGCTGACCTGATACAAGCGCACCAGTTGATCCCGCGTCAGACGAGCGCCAGGGCGATCAATAAAATCCTTCACGATGCCTGACTGCTTCAGGCAATGATCCAGCACCTGTTCCGAATAGCTGGTGCGCAAACTGTGAAACCAGTCCTGCACCAGATCCAGCGCCACCGTGGCAGTGTGCGCAGCATCGACAGGAACCGGTAGCGTGCCGGGCAAAGCATTCATCTTTCCATGACCCTTCAAAGATTGTCACTTTTTGCATATTCAACGGCAGTATTCGCTATTGGGCAAGGGGCGAAACCATCCTATGCTGATAGTCATAATACAAGGAGACATCACCATGTTAGGCACTGGAAATATGATGCACATGCCCTTGCTCATCAGTTCAATTCTCACCCATGCCGTAGAGAATAACCCGGAGCAGGAAATCGTCACCGCCCTGGACAATGGCGAGCTGCATCGCTACCGCTATTTTGACTTTGCCCAGCGGGTTCAGGATTTGGCCCAGGGACTGCGACAGCATGGGGTACAAGCGGGCGAGCGCGTGGCGACATTAGCATGGAACACCTATCGTCACCTGGAAATTTACTATGCCACCTCGGGTATCGGTCTGGTCTGCCATACCGTCAACCCCCGCCTGACGCGCGAGCAAATTGCCTTCATCATCAATGATGCCCAAGACGCGGTGATGTTTTATGACGAACATTTTGAGGACCTGGTCAGCGATCTGCGCACCCAGTGTCCCAGCGTCCGACACTGGGTACGCATGGGTAGCAAGGCACAAGGTGACCTGGCCGACCAGTATGAAGATTGGCTGGGCAACGATACGACGGGCTTTGAATGGCCGGTCTTTGACGAGCACACCGCCAGCGGCCTGTGCTACACCTCCGGCACCACCGGCGACCCCAAGGGCGCGCTCTATTCCCATCGTTCCACCCTTTTGCATGCCTATGCCTCAGCGCACCCCAATGCGCTGTGCATTGCCAGCGCCGACGCTGTCATGCCGCTGGTGCCCATGTTTCACGTCAATGCCTGGGGCCTGCCCTACTCTGCGCTGATGTCCGGCGCCAAACTGGTACTGCCTGGCGCCAATCTGCAAGGTGAGCGCATTTATTCCCTGTGTGAGCGCGCCGGCGTGACGCTGTCCGCTGGTGTACCCACCATCTGGAAAACCGTGCTGGATTACGCCAACGCTCAAGGCAAGACATTTAGCACCTTGAGTCGCATTTTGATTGGCGGTTCGGCCTGCCCGCCCAATATGATTGCCAGCTGGGCTCAATACGGCATTACGGTACGCCATGCCTGGGGCATGACTGAGACCTCGCCGCTGGGCACCGTCTGCCAACTACTGCCCAAGCACCGCACCTTGCCCGAGGCGCAGAAACAGCACGTTCTAGCCTCTCAAGGCCGTGCCCTGTTCGGTGCACGCCTGAAGACCGTTGACGACCAAGGCAATACCTTGCCACGCGACGGCAAGAGCAGCGGCCACCTGCTGATCCAGGGCAACTGGATCATGGACCGCTATTACGGCAAGCCCGATCTGGCCAGCGAAAACGGCTGGTTCCGCACTGGCGACGTAGGCTCCATCGACGCCGACGGCTATGTCTACATTACCGACCGTAGCAAGGATGTGATCAAGTCCGGTGGCGAATGGATCTCTTCGATCGAGATCGAAAACATCGCCATGGAAGAACCCTTGGTTGAGCTGGCTGCCTGTATCGCCCAGGCCGACGACAAATGGGGCGAACGACCAGTCCTGTTCGTAGTGCCCCGCGAAGGCGCTGAGCTGGACGAGATCCACCTGCTCAAGCGCTACCAGGATCGCGTCACCCGCTGGTCCGTACCCGACAAAGTCATTTTCATCGACCAGATGCCCATGACAGCAACTGGAAAAATTCAAAAAATGGCGCTGCGCAAGATGCTGACCGATCAAACCGATCCCCGCTGACTTGCACCACTGCCCTCGCATTTACGTAACACAAGGAGTTTTTTATGGCCGCCCCTTTCCTGCTCACCACCGAGTTGGACAACATCGGAATTGTCACGCTGAACAAAGCGCACAAGCGCAATGCCCTGGATGAAGAGGCCATCGCTGAAATTGACGCCTACTTTTCCAATATTCCCGAGCATATCCGGGTAATTCTGATGAAGGCCGAAGGCGATCACTTTTGCGCAGGCCTGGACCTGAAAGAGCACCACGATAAAGAACGGAGCGCGGTGGACTTTCTGCGTGTCTGCCAAAGCTGGCACCGGGCCTTTGACAAGATTGAGCACGGCGGCATTCCCGTCATTGCCTGCCTGCAAGGCGCAGTGGTCGGAGGTGGGCTGGAACTGGCCAGTGCCGCGCACATCCGCGTTGCCGACAGCAGTACCTTTTTTGCCCTGCCCGAGGGTACACGCGGCATCTTTACTGGCGGTGGTGCCACCGTGCGAACGGCAAAAATCATCTCTCCGAACCGCATGATCGAACTGATGCTGACAGGTCGTGTGCTCGATGCCGTGGAAGGAGAGCGTCTGGGGCTGGCGCATTACGTGTGCAACAACGAAGCCAATCCCAAAACAGCCTATGAGCTGAGCCTGGAACTGGCCCAGCGCATTGCGGGCAATGCCCTCTTATCGAACTACGCCATCGTCAGCTCGATCAGCCGCATTGCCGATATGTCTGCCACCGATGGTCTCTTTGCCGAGGGCTTGATGGCAGCGGTCGTACAGACCGGGCGGGACGTACAAGAGCGCCTGGGCGAGTTCGTTAACAAGAAAGCTCATAAAGTGAAGCCGAGCAAATAACATCGGCCAGGCGGACATGGGCAGTAATCACAACAATACGGAGACAAAACCATGCTGTCGCATCAAGAGTTAAGCCGGGCACTGTCCGGACTACAGGAATATGAACAACTCAAGTCGCAGCGTCGGCGTCTGGCATTTGCCTGCGCCGGCATCTGCCTGGGACTGACGGGCCTGTTTATTGTGATGGCCATTTTCTGGCCGACTGTGTTGACCCATGACCTGGGCGGTGGAGGAGCCGTCAACGCAGGCATGGTGTACGGAATAGGACTGATTGTTGTGTCCTGGTTATTGACTGGCGTGTATATCCACATCGCCAACACCCGCTTTGACCCCTTGTGCGAGCGCGTACTGGCCAAGGTGAACCCATGAATACTCAAGCCATTTTGATCTTTGGGGCCTTTGTCGTGGTGACCTTGGGCATCACGTACTGGGCATCGTCGCGCACGCGCTCCAGCTCGGACTTTTACACGGCGGGCGGAGGCATTACCGGCACACAAAACGGTCTGGCCATTGTGGGTGACTATATGTCCGCAGCGACCCTGCTGGGCATTTCGTCCCTGGCGTTTACCAACGGCTTTGACTCCTTGCTGTACGCCGTCTGCGCCTTTATGGGCTGGCCGATCATCATGTTTTTGATTGCCGAGCGTTTGCGCAACCTGGGCCGCTACACCCTGAGCGATATTGTCTCGTACCGTCTGGATGAACGCAGCACCCGCATCTTTACCGCCATCAGCTCGCTGACCGTCGTGCTGTTTTACCTGATCGTCCAAATGGTCGGTGCCGGGCAACTGGTACAACTGCTTTTTGGTATTGATTACACCTATGCCGTGGTAGCGGTGGGTCTGCTGATGATGGTATATGTGGTCGTTGGCGGCATGGTGGCTACCACCTGGGTACAAATCATCAAGGCCGTCCTGATGATGGGTAATGGCTTTCTGATGGCGGCCCTGGCCCTGTATTACTTCAACTTCGACTTTTCCGCTCTGGTCAGCGCTGCGGCCGACCATCACCAGGCTGGTACTGCCATGAAAGGCCCCTGGAAACTCATGGCCGATCCCTTCTCCGGCCTGTCACTGGCCGTCTCGCTGGTGTTTGGCATTGCCGGTCTGCCGCACATCATGATGCGCTTTTTCACCGTGCCCGATGCGCGAGCCGCTCGCAAATCCGTCTTTGTGGCGACTGGCCTGATGGGTGTGTTCTTTGTGGTGATCTGTTTTCTGGGCCTGGCTGCCATGGCCATCCTGCCGAATCACCCCGAATTCTACGTGGACGGCAAGGTGGGCGGCATGGTGCTGGGCGGCTCGAACATGCCTATCATGCATCTGGCTACGGCCCTGGGCGGCAACCTCCTGTTCGGTTTGCTGGCCGCGGTCTCCTTTGCCACGATTCTGGCCGTGGTCAGTGGCTTGACCCTGGCCGGTGCCTCGGCCATTGCGCATGACTTGTACGCCAAGGTGATCCGTCGTGACGAGGTCACCCCCTCCCAGGCCATGCGCGTCAATCGTCTGGCTTCCATTGGCATTGGCCTTGTCGCCATTTTCCTGGGACTGTTGTTCCGCGATCAGAATGTCGCCTTCCTGGTTGCCCTGGCTTTCAGTATCGCGGCCTCGGCCAATTTCCCGGTCTTGCTGATGTCCATGTACTGGCGCGGGGTGACGACTCGCGGCGTCATTTATGGCGGTTTAAGCGGCCTGCTTGTGGCCCTGGGGCTGGTGATTCTCTCGCCCGCCGTCTGGGTGCGCATTCTAGGCTTTTCCGAAGCCGTATTTCCTTACGACTTCCCCACCCTGATTTCCATGCCTTTGGCATTTTTCATGATCTACCTGGTATCGAAGCTGGACAGCAGCCGCCGCGCCAGCCAGGACCGCGCCGGGTTTGACGCCCAGCAGGTCCGGGCTGAAACCGCCGTCGGCATTGCCGCCGTGTCTCACTAGATAACTGGTACTCTGGCGGCAAGTCACCTGACGAACTTGCCGCCCCTTGTTTCCATTCATCCCAGCAGGAGCATCACCATGACAGAGTTAAACACCCCCGAAATTGCTCACTACATCGGAGGTGGCCAGCACGCTGGCGCCGGCACACGCACTCAAGCGGTATACAACCCGGCTACCGGCCAGGTCAGCGCCAAGGTCAAACTGGGTAACCAGCAGGATATCGACAACGCCGTGGCCAGTGCCCAGGCCGCTTTCCCAGCCTGGGCCGACACGCCGCCGCTGCGCCGCGCCCGTGTGTTGTTCAATTTTTTGGCCTTGCTCAATGAGAACAAGGAAAAACTGGCTGCCATGATCACTGCTGAGCACGGCAAGGTCTTATCCGATGCTATGGGCGAGCTCACCCGAGGCATTGAGATTGTGGAATTTGCTTGCGGTATCCCCCAACTGCTCAAAGGTGATTTCACCGAACAGGTCAGCACCAATATCGATAACTGGACCCTGCGCCAGCCTCTGGGAGTCGTGGCGGGCATCACTCCCTTCAACTTTCCCGTCATGGTTCCCATGTGGATGTTTCCTGTCGCTATCGCGGCCGGTAACACGTTCGTACTCAAACCCAGTCCCATTGACCCCAGCCCCAGCCTGTTCATCGCCGAGCTGCTCAAGCAAGCCGGCCTGCCCGACGGCGTATTCAACGTGGTGCAGGGTGATAAAGACGCGGTTGAGGCCCTGGTCAATCACCCGGATGTTCAGGCAGTATCCTTTGTAGGTTCCACCCCGATTGCCAATCGTATTTATGAAATGGGCGCAACGGGCGGAAAACGTGTTCAGGCGCTGGGCGGCGCCAAGAACCACCTGGTCGTCATGCCTGACGCCGACATCGACCTGACCGTGGACGCCCTGATCGGCGCCGCCTACGGCTCGGCTGGCGAGCGTTGCATGGCCATCTCGGTGGCCGTGCTGGTGGGTGACTCTGCCGAACGCATCCTGCCCAAGCTGGAAGAACGTACTCGCAGTCTGAAGATTCTGAACGGCACCAATGCTGCCGCCGAAATGGGCCCCATCGTGACCCCTCAAGCGCGCGAACGCATCCGTGGCTGCATCGACAAGGGGGTACAAGAAGGCGCCAAGCTGCTGGTGGATGGCCGTAACTTTGACGGCGCCAAAGCCGGTGAAGGATGCGAGGACGGTTTCTGGATGGGCGGCACCCTGTTCGATCACGTCACCCCCGACATGAGCGTGTATCAGGACGAGATCTTTGGCCCTGTTCTGTGCTGCGTACGCGTACCGGATCTGGCCAGCGCCATTGAGCTGATCAACAAGCACCAGTTCGGCAACGGTGTGGCTTGCTTTACCAGCGACGGTAACGTGGCCCGTGAATTTGGCCGCCGCATCCATGTGGGCATGGTTGGTATCAACGTCCCTATTCCTGTCCCTATGGCCTGGCACGGCTTTGGTGGCTGGAAGAAGAGCCTGTTTGGCGATATGCACGCCTACGGTGAAGAAGGCGTGCGCTTTTACACCCGCCAGAAATCCATCATGCAGCGCTGGCCTGAAAGCATCTCCAAGGGTGCGGAATTTGCCATGCCTACGTCCAAGTAAAGGTGGATTTGCCGGGCTGACTCTTCGCCTCCTGGCGGCGATTCGGCCTGGCATATCGCTCTAAGCCTGCTCACCCAGCAGACTTAAAAAGCACTTTTATCAAAGACAAAAAACCGGGGCTCTGATTCAGAGCCCCGGTTTTTCTATTCATGTGTATTTAGCGCTGACGCCTGCTCCACTTAGTACATACCGTGGAAAACCGCATCATCAGGACCGACGTGGGAGGGAGGATTCCAGGTCACATCCCGCATCGAGTGCTGCACCAGCGTTTCCACACCCAACAAAACGGCAAAGATAGCCATGCGGACAGGAATCCCATTGTCAGCCTGGCGGAAAATAGCCAGACGAGGGTCGTGGTTCAGATCCACGCTCAAATCATGGGCCCCTTCGCGGCTATCGCGTGGCAGCGGGTGCATCACAATCACATCCGGGCCGCAGCAGCGATCAATAATCGCCTTGTTAACTTGAAAGTCGGCCGTAAAGCTGCCGTCCTGCCCTTCCTCAAACCGCTCTTTTTGTACACGCGTGGCGTAAATCACGTCCACACCGGGCAAGCCTTTTTCCAAGGAACTGGTCTGCTCGATCACATGCTTACCTTGCTTGGCCACCTGCTCGACAATATGTTCGGGCATCTCCAGGCCAGGAGGCGCAATCAATGTAAATTTCAGGCCGCGGTACATGCCCAGCAGCTTGATGAGCGAATGCACGGTACGGCCATATTTCAAGTCACCCACCAGGGCGATATGTGCGCCGTCCAACAATTTGCCCAGACGGGAGAACTCCGTGCTGATGGTATACAAATCCAGCAAGGCCTGGCTGGGGTGTTCACCCGCCCCGTCACCACCATTCACCACCGGGATGTTGGTGGCGCGCGCAAATTCAGCAACCGAACCCTGTTCGGGATGACGAATCACCATGGCGTCCACGTAACCGCTCATGACGCGGCTGGTGTCGTAAATGGATTCGCCTTTGGCCATGGAGGAAAAGGTGAAGCCGGTCGTGTCACACACAGAACCACCGAGGCGGCAAAAGGCCGAGCCGAAGCTGACGCGGGTACGAGTCGAGGCTTCAAAAAACAGGTTACCCAGCACAGCGCCTTCCAGCACGCGCGATACTTTCTGACGGCGGGCGATAGGCTGCATGATGTCGGCCAGACTGCACAGCTCTTCCACGGTTTCACGGGTGAACTGGTCTACAGACAAGAGCTGATGTTTGCCGCCGGTGGCAATGCGATCACGCAAGGGGCCGGACTGTGCGCTTTGCGCATACTTGCTCAACAACGCTTCGTTTTCCACGATTTCCGTGACAAAGCGCTGCACCACTTCGGGCATGGCCCGGGACTCCAAGGAGCCTTCCGGCAGCAGCCAGGTATCAAGAGCACGACGCTTCACCCCAATACGTGCCGCAAAAACGTCACGAGTCAGGTTCAGGCGACGCATTGCATCACGCAAAAAAACTTGTTGGGAGACGGCCATATCAGCTCTCGCTTATGAAATATACGCAATGCGCATATTTTAAAACCGCAAAGCTGAAAAAAGCGAGGAGGAATTGGGGCTATTGCAGAAAATACAACGCCAATCTACGCAGCAGATGGCAGGACCCGACATGCGAAAGCCCAGCCTGCTGGCATGGCATCGTTCAAGGATGCTGCCGGATCACTATTGGGTACGCTAAAAACCGGTCCGCTTTACTGGCCTGTCAGCCATTCACTATGTTGATAGGCAAAGTCGGCCAAACCCAAGGTGCCCCAGACGCCAATCACAAACAGCGCCAAGCTCAGGGCCAGAAAGAAGGCAGAACAGAATCCGGGTATCCAGGCCCAACGGCGCCCTGTCCTGGAACTGTGCCAGACCAAGGTCCACTGGCTCCAACACAAGGCCAGAAAGGCTGACACCACCCCCATTAAAAAGACAAACAAGGGCAGGCGTAAGAAGGCGGGAACAAAAACTGATGAGATCGCCCCCGTGCCCATCAACATGATGAACACAAGCGCCGCCCCGTGCAGGGCGATCAGAACCCGGAAAGAAAGAATGTAGAAAGCAAGACTGCCTGGTGGGTTCACCATACCGACTTTCCTGTCAGGAACAAGAGCAGCGGGCTGGCGCCCACCGCGTTTTTCAAACAGCCGGACTTGGGTGAACCCAGGGCCAGAGCAGCATTCAAATCAAACAATCGCGCTTACTTCTTGCCGTTGTTTTGGGTCGCCTGCGGGCCGGCTATGGCGCGAGCCGCCGCCAGCGCATTGGCTTCCGTGCCTACCATGAAAATCAGGCGGCCGTCTTTAACGGGCGAACCATACGCAGGTGCCGCCAACATGGTGTCACCCACGACCAAAGCCAGACGCTTTTTGGGGAACTGGGTCGTCACTTGCAGCAAACGCTGAGCCGCTTCAGGCGTCAGATCCAGCGCCAGCAAACCCTCTTTGCTGTCGTTGGTGCCGGCCTGCACGCCCACCAAATCCTCACGCACCACAACGGCGCGTGGATTCACGAACAGCACACCATTGGGCTGCACATCGACGCGAGCCCAACCTGCTTGTTCCTGTGTATCAGCCAAAAAGATCTGCACAGGCGCTGCCTGTTGCTCGGCCCCGGCCTGAGCGGGTGCTTGTTGCGCTGACGTAGAGGGAGCCTGCGTTGCCGCGCTGGACGTACCGGCAGCGTCACTCGGCTTTTCTTGTACGGTTTGACAAGCAGCCAAGGCGAGCAGACCAACGGGCGCCAAAATTCGAGCCAGTGTGCGTAAAGTCATCATAGTGAAGTTCCCCCCTCTCTTTACGAAGTATCAATAAGGATAGCAGTGTATCAGTCATGCAAAAGAGCAAGCGGTTAATCTTTGTTAAAGCTTGTCATTTGTGCACCTCTAATTTGTACACTGACTTGGTCCATCAACCGACCTTGTTCGGTTTTCAGTTCAATGCGCAGCGTACCGGGTACCAGGGGAATACGCACTTGGGCCCCACCGCCCGCTTTCACGCCCTGGACCCACCATTCCAACGCTTCGTTGATTTGCCCCTGCGCCAGCAAGCGCAGTTGCTGGTTTTGCGGCGGAATATCCGGGTCCAAGGCCAAGATCGTACCGTCGACGGGCTCCTGGATACGGGCCGGACCGGCATAGGCCAGATTTGCATCGTTCAACTGAATACGATCGGTCTGCGTGCCCTCTACAAAAAACTCTTCACGACTGGGCTCCAAAGCCGGCACAAACACGATTTGTCGAAGCTGCACCTGCTCTGGCCGGACCGTTTGACGACCGGGTCTGTACTGGTTCAGGACAGAGATGACCTCGTGCCAGATCGGTGCGGCCCCACTGACGCCGGATACATCTTGCATACTTTGTCCTGCACTGTTGCCAACCCAGACGCCCACTGTGTAGTGCTCCGTCCAGCCCAGAGCCCAGTTATCACGCATATCTTTACTGGTTCCGGTCTTGACCGCGCTCCAGAACGGGGTACTCAAGGCACTGTCCAAGCCGAAGGTCAGCACACGGGCCTGACGGTCAGACAACATATCACCCACAATCCAACTGGCTCCAGGGTCCATGACGGGACGAAACGCTGCCATGGACTGATCCATACGCACGTTTACCGCCTGAGCCTGGCCCAGATTAGCCAGAGCACGGTACGCGTTGGTCAGCTCCAGCAAGGTGACATCAGCACTGCCCAGGGCCAGGCTGTAACCATAAAAATCACCGTCCTGCCGCAAATTAAGCCCCAGTTCGCGCAAACGCTCCACCAGACTGGCCGGCCCCAGCAAGGTCAGAACGCGTACGGCAGGGATATTCAGGGACGAAGCCAAAGCATTGCGCGCACTAACCCAGCCAATAAACTGCTTATCGTAGTTTTGTGGAATATACAGACCATTGCCGGTTGGCAGATTCAAGGGTGAGTCCTGCAGCAAGGAAACGGCCGTCAGCAGACGCTTCTCGATGGCCAGCTCATATAGAAAAGGTTTGAGCGTGGAACCTGCCTGACGCAAAGACCGGGCATGATCGACCTGCGCGGCTTCGGACAGGTCGCCGCTGGAGCCCACATAGGCCAGCACCTGCCCCTGATGATTATCCAGCACCACTACGGCCGCATCCTGCACACGGGCGGTGCGCAGATCCAGCAGATGTCGTCGCACACTGGCTTGAACCTGCCGTTGAAGACGCGAATCCAGGGTAGTGTGCAAGCGATCCCCTGCTTCGGTCTGTGGACTTTGCTCCAGAACCCAGCGGGCGAAATGCGGCGCCAGTTGCGTCTGCCCCAGTGGTGCCTGCCCGGCTCGACGCAAGGCCACAGGCACCAGATGACTTAATGCTTGGCACTGCTGGGCGCGTCCCATTGCCTGCAAGGTCAAGCAGGCCCGACGCTCGACCGTCAAGGCCGAGGCATTGGGGCCTCGCAGCAAAACGGCAGCAATCGCTGACTCGCGTGCATCCAGCGCAGCGGCCTGCTTTTGAAACAGGGTGCGTGCCATCGCATCCACCCCGACAAGCTCGCCCCGAAAGGCTACCTGATTGAGGTAAGCCTCCAGAATTTGCGGTTTGGTCCAGGTATCTTCCAATGATTGAGCGGCAACTACCTGATCCAGTTTTTGCCACACCGAACGCCCGCCCCGTCCGCCAAGCAGCGTATGATCCAACAGCCCGGCCAACTGCATGGTAATGGTGGACGCGCCTCGGCTCCGTCCCGCAAACACACCGTCCCAGGCCGCAGAACCCACTGAAAGCCAGTCCACCCCGCCATGCGATTCAAAACGGCGATCTTCGGACATCAAGACCGCCAATTGCAAAGCCGGGGAAATCTGCTCCAGCGCCACCCAGTCGCCGCGCCGTTGATGAAAGTCCAGTCGCACCCGCTGGATGAGCTGGCCCTGGCGATCCAGGACCTGCACATCAGACGATCGGAAGGACTGACGAACGTCTTCATAGCTGGGTGTGGCCTGTCCGGAGCTGGCCCATAGGGCCAGTCCCGACAACAGCAACCCTGCTTTAATGGCTTGGCGCATCCACAACGTCCAAAACGTGCTCATTAGGCCAGAGAGCAAAAACATCGGGCTCGTACAAAGCCTCGGCCCGCGTGGCCGGCAATACAAACTGGCCCACCGTGTTCAGGCGCAGTGTGTAACTGACTTCCGTCGTGCCTTCCTCAAAACGCTCGTAATACGCCCGGTAACCATCGAAGCGGCGCTCGATAAAGCTGGGCCATTGACCGGACTGCGTCTGACCAGCCGTGGCCATGGCCGAATCCCGACCCAGCCCACTGCCCAGAATGGTCGCGCCGGCAGGAACCGGGTCAGACACGACCACCCAACTGGCCTGGCCTTGCGCCTTGACCTTGATCGTCACCCGCATGATGTCGCCACGGCTCCACACGCCTGGTTTGGCCTGCTCCACAGCCTGCACCTGACGCTCTATGCTCAAACCGGCCGCCACAGGCTTGGTCACCGGCACAGCGGCCAGAGAGCGAACGTCAATCCAGGCCTTGCCCTCGCCTAGTTGCTCAACGCTCAAGTTGTCTGCCTGCTCGCCACGCCAAGGGACATCCATTTTGGTGGAGCGTACGCCCTGGCCGTCGGGTGTCAGCATATCCCAGTCCACCACCTGGGCCGTTTCGGAGCCCAGAATCACCATGGACTGTCCTGTCGGGGCCTGCTCGTGATGACGGCTGAATTGCTCGATGGCCAGGCTGCCCAAGAGGTTCTCCGTCGTCATGCGCCAGGCACCACGCTGTTGCTCGGCCAACAGACCTTGGGCCAGACGAGGCATGTCCTCAGTCCAGTCAGGCATCTCATTGACCAAGAGCATCAGGCGAGCCTGATTGGTCACCCGGCTGGTCATGGCCCAGGGACTGCCATTGAGTGCATCGTCGCCAAACACCAGACGGGTTCCGCGGCTGATCAGACGTGCCTGAATCAGCCCCAGTGCTTCTTTACGGCTTTGCGCAGCTTGCTTGATCCCGGGCAGGCGCTGGGTCAGATCCACCCATGCCAGCAGAATATCGGTCGGCCAGCTTTGCAAATTCAACTCGACCGAATCGAGCATTGTGACGCGCGCACGGCCGTACTTCGCCAATACGGCAACCGCACGAATGACTTCGATATCCCGCTCCTGGCGAGAAACGGTCTGCATGGACGGGATTCGGCCATTGACCACGTTCTCCAGTCCTTGCAGCATCTCGTTGCGAAAGCCGTCAGGAATGGGATAGTTCAGCCCCATGGACTGAGCCATGTAGCTGATATCCAGAATGTAGCTGGTCAGTACACGGCTACCCCAACCGTAATTGCTGGGGAAATAACGCAGCAAGCCATCCTGGTCTAGATAGGAAGGCAGACGCTGCATCAGACCAGCCCATGCGCCTTCAGCACGCAGGCCCATGAAGCGGGAGGCTTGCTGTTCAAAGCAGGTATAAGGATAGCGTTCAAACCAGGCCCGCACCCCTTCCATTCCGCCCCCCAAGGAGGAACGGAACAACATTTGCAGGCCGCCCTGCACCCCGCCCTGCTCATTTTTCAGGGCGCCGGCCGGCACTTGCACCGACATGTTCAATGGCTGCTCCATGGACACGGACACCAGCGTTCCTTGCTGAACCGTTACCGGCGTGGCCGTAAAGACTTCCTGCTTGATGGAGAGGCTGTCCTTGGCAGGTTTGCTCTTGCCCGCCGCCTGCAGCACTTCCTGCGCATCCAGTGTCCATTCCAACTGATGCGAATCAGCCGAGCCACTGGAGGCAGGGACCGTTATGGGCCAGGAGACCACTTTGGCCGAACCGGAAGCCAGTTCAACGGTTTGCTCAGGCAAGGCGGCTGATGGCAAGCCCTTGCCACGGTACTGTGCCTGCACGTTGACCGTCATGGCACGCGGGCTGCTGTTTCGCAGCGTAAGCTGAGCCTGGTACTGATCGCCTTCGCGAGCAATCGCGGGCAAACCAGGAATGATCTGCAGATCCTGCGTGGTGACGATCTGGGCGGAGCCACTGCCAAAACGCTCACCAGCCAAATCGGCAACGGCCACGATGCGGTACTGGGTCAAGGAGTCTTTGAGGGGGACCGTCACGGTCGCGCGTCCTTGAGTATCCAGCTCCACATTGCCCTTCCATAGCAACAAGGTGTCGAGCAACTCGCGGGTGGGGCTCTTGCCGCCGCCACCGCCTGCTGCCACCGCCTTGCGGCCATAATGTCGACGTCCCACAATCTCGGACTGTGCTGTAGCGGTCTGCACGTTGTAACCCCGCAAAGCACGCATGGCCGTGAGCAGGTCCCAACTCGTGTTAGGGCTCAGTTCCAGCAAGGCCTGATCCACGGCCGCCAGGGCCACGGAAGCACCGGCTGCGGGTGAACCATCCGGTTTGAGAACCTGAATATCCACCTGGGCCTGCTCACGGATGGCGTACTGATTGCGATCCGTGCTGACTTTCACATCCAGCGCATCTTGCTGGCTACTCACTTCGATACCGGCCAGACCAAAGCGATAGCTGGGCTTGGACAAATCTACCGTGGTAGTCGGGGCCACAAACTCGCCCCCCCCTTCCGAGTAGGCCTTGTACCAGGTCAGAGGCTGGCTCCAGCCCCAGCTGAAAAAGGAGTACCAGGGAACATCACGCAGACGCCCCCGCAGCACCAGCACGGAAACGTAGACATTCGGCCCCCATTCGGGTTTGATCTCCACGCTGACGGTCGGATTGTCGCCTTCGAGCTGGACAACCTGGGCCTGCAACACACCCTCGCGCTCCACCGACACCAGGGCGGTGGCCTCACGGAATGGCATTCGCACCTGGAACTGCGCCTTTTCGCCCGGCGCCCAGGTCTTTTTCGCAGGAATGACATCTATCCGGTCATCATTCTGACCACCAAACCACAACGAGCCCGAACCGCTGACCCAGACCGTGCTGGCGGCCACCGACTCACGGCCCTTGTCATCACGCGCAATGGCACGCAGCTCCACCTGGCCGCCCTTCTCCAGTTTTACATCGCACTGCACCAACCCCTGTTCGTCGCTGCGTCCCTCGCAGACCGTACCCAGGTCTTGGCGCTGCTCCTGGTTGTCGTAGCTGTAAAACCCGCCCACCATACGCTTACGAATCGAGAAGCGCTGCACATTGGCGGCCTCAATACGGACTGGCACATTCTTCAAGGGCTTGCCGTCAGGGCTTAAGGCAATAGCCGAGAGCTGGGTGGATGAACCCGCCGCCAACCAAGTGCCTGCACGCAAGCCCGCCACCACATCGGCAGGCCATACCGCAATCGTCTGGGTCAGGGTTTGAATCTCGCCATTGGGATCGGAAAACGTCGCCTCCACCAAAAACTCGGAAGGCTGATCCACTACAGGCAACTGATCCAGCTTGGCACGCAACCCGCCTTGGGCATCGAGCTGGAAGCGTTGTTTGTTCAAGAAAACGCGAGCCTCTGACATCGCCGACTGATCCGCTTTTTCAGGCGGCGCAAAGCTGTAGTCACTGTAAGTGCTGAACGCGGGCGACTGACTGCGCACCACCGCCGACAGTTGTACAGGCAGGAAATCCGCCGGGCCACCAGACAGATAACGCAGCTGCAGATCAGCCTGCATCTGCTCAGGACTGATCAGATAGGGACGATCCTGACCATCACTTAACTTGATACTACCGCCCAGCACAGGCAGCTTGAATTGCTCAACACGGAAATCACCAAAATTGAAGTACTGGTTCTCGCCTTCGGTTCGCAGTCGGTAGACACCCAGCTCCGCATCCTTGGGGATCGTCCAGTCGGTCAATGCAAATACGCTACCGGCCGCCGTTTTTTGCCATTTCAGTGGCAACTCAATCCGTTTGCCGCTGCCTTCATGTTCGACGATCATCGTCTCGGGATAACGAACTGGAGCCTTGAAGCCATCGCGTACCCGCTCACGCAGGTAATGTTTCATGTGCGCGACTTCACCGGCACGAAACAGGCTGCGATCCATCACGCTATGCGCAACCGGCTCATCGCGACCGCCCCAGTTATAGGGCACATTAAAGCGCCATGGCTCGATACCGGCGTTCCATTCGCTCAGCGCGAAACTGAACTCGTCTTTGCCCCTGGCCATGGGGTTATCTTTATCGATGCGAGCCGTCACAAACAGGCCGGACAGGCCAGTCTCATTGCAATAATCCGGGCTGGAGACAGGATGGGGGTGATGAAAAACCCCGTCCTGCCCTGTTTCGCCCTGCACCAGCTCTTCGCCGCGGCAATTCATGACACGGATTTTGGCGCCGGGCACGACTTTGGCATCATCCAGGGTAGTGACCCAAACCAGCAGGTCATCACCACCTTGCTTGATGTGTACCCCCAGATTGGTGACCAGCACCGAACTACGCACATACATGGTGCCCGCCGACTCCAGCAAGGAGGCGCCCAAGCGCGGCGAGGCCACTTCCAGAACGTGGAAACCGGGCTCTTTCAGCGGCACGCCAATCAGTTCAAAAGGACGCTCGTTTTTCTGGTCCATGCCGGGCAAATCAAGCTTTTTAAGATCCTTGCCCTGAAGCAGAGGCTGAGCGCGCAGATCCAGATAACCGTTTTGATCGATGGGAGCGGTTACGCGAAAATCGCTGCCCATCATGCTCTTCAGCGTGTCCGCTGCCACCGACCAGGAATAGTTAAGCTGCCGCAGCCGGGAATACCAGGCCAGGACCTCCTTATCGTCCTTGACCGCCATCGCCCCCACCTGCCCGGCCGACACCAGCATCTGCTGAGTGGTCAGATTCGCTTCCACATTACGCAAGTTCAAACCAATGGCGGGTGGGTCAGCGTCATCCGAGCCATCGCGATCAGCATGACCAAAGCGCTCGACAATCCCAAAAGGCTCCACCACAAACTTGACCAGCGGCGGATACGTCGTCGTCTTCATGCCGTTGCT
This sequence comes from Alcaligenes sp. HNGD-HTN06, assembly GCF_049932565.1. Lineage (NCBI taxonomy): Bacteria > Pseudomonadati > Pseudomonadota > Betaproteobacteria > Burkholderiales > Alcaligenaceae > Alcaligenes > Alcaligenes sp. HNGD-HTN06. The sequence continues at coordinate 2,149,520 of NZ_CP187782.1, forward strand.
CAAGACCTCGGGATTTTGCAAGGGCCGCCCGGCATCGTCCGTCAAGGAGTCTGGAACCTGGATGGTCAGCTGGGCATTTTCCGGAAAAGGCCCCTCAAATCGTACATTCTGGCCGGGACCACGGTCTTGCCAGGCCTCATCCTGGTCGGACACAGGCTCCCATACCTTGTCGCCGGCTTGTAGACGAATCTGCTGCAGGTGCTCATAGGCAACCGGTGCCGAGAACTGTACAGCCACACTGCCAACAGGCGTGCAGGGCGCCTCAGCGCGTTCGCGCAGACAAGAAAGCGAAGCCGTGAAATGTGGCCGCACTGAAAAATCGAAGGTATAGCGGTCGGTATTAGGCACGCCCTTGCGATTGGCAATCGCTGTCGTGATGCCCGGCTCGAGCACAACCGACACGCTGGCATCGGCGGGCAAAGGACGCGCGCATTGCACGGCCTGATAACGCTCATCCACCTCATCCACATAGAAGGCAGAACGAGCCAGGGCATCACGCTGCGCACCTTCAATGGCCTTTAAGCCAATGCGCTCGCCAATGCCCTCAACCCGGCAATACCCGTGCTTGACTAAAGAAGCACTATTAACGGGCGCATTGAAATTAAATAAAAATACCTGGTCTTCATCAATAATGCTGTAATACGGGCGGCTGGATTCCAAAATGGCGCCACCGGAATTGAAACGATATTGAGCCGGTCCGCTAATCGCTTCATTATTAATGCTGCGAAAGCTCTTGGACACCACGGCGGTACAAGTCAAGCCAGGTCCTGGTCGCTCATCAAACTCATAAATCCAGCGACGGGAATCCAGCCAGCGGCCCTGCCCCGCAACGGAAGGATCATCACACTGGACCTGGACAGGTGCCGGCAGTTGTGAATCGCCAAAATGAACAGCGGGCTTGGCAAAGGTAACTTTGACATCCCGTAAATCGGACGTCGCCCCTTGGGGCGAAAAACTGCTAATCGTAATGGCTTGGGCGCTACTGACGCCCAGCAAGAACATCAAGCCCAGCAAAGACTGGCGATGCATCGTTCTTCCCCTATGGATATGCTATTTTCGGCGCCAGTTTAATGGAAATCCGCTACGCTGAGCGTGTATAAACTCTTACATGCATGCTTAAAGAATGCCACCAAGTGCAACAAAAAAAAACGCCGGACTTTAAATCACGGCGCAATGGCTTTGAAGGGGCAAACATGGCATTTGAAAGTAAAATTTTCAAATGCGACCAAACACCCCCTTTTTTCCTCAAACTGGCGACATCAACTACGATAAATGCCATACGAACAGACAGCAGCACTGGAAAACCAGCCCACTAACCCCATATAGAGTGAGGCTTGTGAAGACCCAAGCGCTTCGATTTCAGGAAAGACACATGAGCACCATGACCCTGCAGGAACTGGATAAGACCCGAGAGGAATGTCGCAAACTGATCAGTCGACGCGCCCTGCTTTCAGCCGCCGCTGCCGTTGTCCCTGTTCCCGGCGTGGACGTAGGTACCGACGTGGCCATTTTAATGAAGGTCATCCCCATTATTAATGCCCGCTTTGGACTGACGGCCAGCGATGTGGACGCCCTGAGCCCCGAGCTGAAGAAGCTGGTGGTGGTCGGTGGAACAAGCATGGGCTTGGGCCTGGTGGGCCGCGTTCTGAGCACTGATCGCATCATCAATATTCTGGTGCGTCTGGGAGCAAAAAAGCTGGCCGGTAAATATGGTGCCAAATATGTCCCGCTGATAGGCAGTGCCATTTCTGCCTCTATCAGCTTTGTCGTACTGCGCAAGGTCGGCAACCAGCACATCGAGGAGTGCTATGAGATTGCCCGTCGTCTGGCATTGGAGACACAACGACGGGAAGCTGTCCATACCATCGATGCGGCTGAAGAAGGCCTGATACGCGAGCTCAAGGGCTAAGACACCGCTTGCGCGCCTTAGTCTGGAGAGCGTCCTGCTTCAGTTCGCACCCCAGACAGTTCGCCCAGCCCCGGTCCTTAGACTGCAGGGACCACACCCGGTGTTTTGCTGCGACCATTCAACATATAGTCCATCAGTTCGCGCACAGACTTCATGGCCTTGCCGAAAGGCAAGGCCTCTGAACTGCGAAAGAACAGACCCCGCTGTACATCGCCTTTCAAGGCATACGCCAATTGACGGTCAATGCAAAACTGTCCATGACGCTGCACACCGTCGCGCAAACCGCAATGAGCCAGGCAGTCAAAGCCTTCGGTGCACGGCCGTTCGCGAGCCACCGATTGCAGTTTTTTCTCTTTGTGCAAATAAGCGTCCAGCCACGGTGTACGCACGGCACGAGCCGGCAATCCGGCCACGCTCATGAAGGTCACGATGTCCTTGGCTTCCGCATCCAGCAAAACACGCTTGAAATTCTCGTGGGCATCGCCTTCCTCGGTCACCGCAAACGCCGTCCCCATTTGCACGCCATCCGCCCCCCAACCCATAAGCTGGCGCAACTGTTCAGGACGGTGAATCCCACCGGCAGCGATCAAAGGGATGCGCTCGGACTCCAGGCCCAACTCTCGGAATAAGGCACGACATCCCTCCAGCACGCGCTGAAACGCATATTCCGGTTTATTCAGAGACTGATCATCGGCTGCGCCCAGATGGCCAGCCGCATACCGGGGATTCTCCAGAACAACGGCATCGGGCAATCGCTTGCGACGCAGCCATTTCTTTACAAGCAAGGTGACGCCGCGCACGTCGGACAGAATGGGGATGAGCGCGACCTTGGGATGGTCCTGCACCAGTTCGGGCAAGTCCAGCGGCAGACCGGCACCCACTACCACGGCATCCGCACCGCTCTCGCACGACTGGCGCACATACTCGGGATACTGCGAAACCGCCTTCATGATGTTGACGGCGATGCCGCCATTGCCGCCCGAGCGCTCTCGGGCAAGATTGATTTCACGATCCAGCGCCTGCAAATTGGCCGCATCGACCACACCTTTTTCGACTTCACCCTGAGTGCTGTCCATCAGGTCTTCGTGATGACGCCGTAAATCCACGCTGGAGATGGTTCCCAGCCCGCCCAGTGCAGCCACAGTGCCGGCCAGTCGGGACGCCGATATACCGACTCCCATGCCGCCTTGGACAATAGGCAAAAGCAGTTTTCCCTTCAGGGACATGAGACGTAAATCCGTCTTTAGCACGATGTAAATACCTTAGGTTGATGCAAGAACCTGCCGGCCACGTCGGGACCAGAAACAGGGCAATAAAAAGGTGGCCGTCTTTGACAACGGCCACGGTGTTAAATCAGGCGGGAATAGCGTGCGCCGCTTTCCTGGCTCAAGTACTTGTCAAACACCATGCTGTAGGCGCGCACAAACAAACGGCCCTTGGGCAAGACCTGAATGGACTGAGAGTCGACGGTCAGCAAGCCCGCTTGCGCATAGCTGCTGAGCTCTTGCAGCTCAGCGGAGAAGTAACTGGCAAAATCGATGCCGTAACGCGCTTCCAGACGCGCAATCGGTACGGGCATGCTGCACATCAAGTGCATGATGACTTCGGCGCGCAGGCGATCGTCCTGCTGCATCACAATCCCACGCTCGATGGGCAAACGCCCCTGGTCAATTTCGGCGTAGTAATTACGCAGACTGCGGGCATTTTGCACATGCATCGTCCCCACTTGCCCAATGGACGAAACGCCAAAGGACACCAAATCACAGGCTGACCGCGTGGTGTAACCCTGGAAATTGCGGTGCAAGCTGCCATCCAGGCGGGCCAGATTCAACTCGTCGTTGGGCAGTGCAAAATGATCCAGACCGATATAGACATAACCCGCATCCAGCAGGCGCTGCGAGGACATCAGGAACAGTTGCAGACGCTGGTCGGCATCGGGCAACTGTTCTTCGTTAATTAAACGCTGAGCCTTAAAGCGAGTGGGAAGATGCGCATAGTTGTACAAGGCAATCCGATCCGGCCTCAGTTGCACCAGTAAATCAATGGTGGATGCAAAGCTCTCCAGGGTCTGCAAGGGCAGACCGTAAATCAGATCCGTATTGATGGACTGGAAGCCAGCGGCCCGGCCTTGCTCGATGGCACGTTCGACCATGTCGAAAGGCTGGATACGGTTAATGGCTTTTTGCACATTAGGGTCAAAGTCCTGAACCCCAAAGCTGGTACGGTTAAAGCCCAGAGCCGCCAAGTTCTGGAGTGTGTCGTCGGACAGGGTGCGTGGATCGATCTCGATGCCCAGCTCAGCATCGGCCGTGAACATGAACTGCTCCTTGAGCTTGGTCATCAGCCGGGTGAGTTGTTCATTGTCCAGGAACGTGGGCGAGCCGCCGCCCAGGTGAAGTTGCTCGGTGCGCCTGTCCTCCCCCATATACTGGGTGACCATATCGATCTCGCGCAGCAGGTAATCCAGATACTGCTCGCTCTTGCTGCGATCTTGAGTGATGATCTTGTTGCAGGCACAGAAATAGCAGAGCGACTGGCAGAACGGGATATGCACGTAAACCGACAAGGGGGGATTGCTGCTGCTTAAGGCGCGCCGCGACAGCTCATGAATGTAGGGCTGTGCGGGGAAATCCTGAAAAAAACGGTCTGCGGTAGGGTAGGAGGTATAGCGCGGTCCGGAACGATCAAAGCGCCGAATCAAGGCTTCCGAGATCTCGATATCCTGTGTGGTCGGGGCGCTGGCGTCCGATGCTTCCAAGGTTTGCGGCATAGAGGGTCCTCCTGCAAAAGACCGATTTCTTCTAGTCAAGCATTCATTGTGAGAGAAAATCGCGGGTACACGCTTGACCTGCATCAAGGCCACAAGAACTAAAAAAACGCTTTTTTTATGACTGTTGGGCTGAAATTAGCTTCATATATCGTATTATTAAGCGCTAGCCGCCTAAATTACCGCCTGTTGGAGCCAGATGTATTTGCTCGTGATCCTAGCACTGCCGTTTATCGGCAGCTTGCTATCTTCCCTGATGCCCGCGAACTCTCGCAAACTCCAAGCATCTCTTGCCGGCGCTGTCGCCGTTACCTGCGCCCTACTGACCCTCTACGCCTATCCGGACATCGCTCGCGGAGAGGTGCTCGAGTCCTCCCGTTCCTGGATTCCAGCCCACGGCCTGACCTTCAAGTTGCGCATGGATGGTTATGCCTGGCTCTTTAGCATCATCATCACGGCCATGGGGGCACTGATTGCCCTGTATGCGCACTATTACCTGTCAGCCCAGGACCCGGTACGACGCTTTTTTTCCTTTTTGCAGGCCTTCATGGGTTCCATGCTGGGTGTCGTGCTGTCGGGCAACCTTATCCAGATGGTCGTGTTCTGGGAGCTGACCAGCCTGTCCTCGTTCATGCTGATTGCCTATTGGTATCACCGCATGGACGCGCGCCGGGGCGCCCGCATGTCGCTCATCATCACCGGCACCGGAGGCTTCTGTTTGCTGGCAGGCGTGCTCATGCTCGGCCAGGCCGCAGGCAGCTACGATCTGAGCGTGGTACTGGAGTCGGGCGAGCAGATTCGCAATCATCCCTGGTATACCGGGATGCTGATCCTGATTGCTCTGGGCGCCCTGAGCAAAAGCGCCCAGTTTCCCTTTCATATCTGGTTGCCTCACGCCATGGCAGCCCCCACTCCCGTCTCGGCGTATTTGCACTCGGCCACCATGGTCAAAGCCGGCGTATTCTTACTGGCCCGTCTGTGGCCGGTGCTGTCGGGCACCACGGAATGGGCAGTCATTATTGGCGGTGCCGGCTTGTGCTCCCTGACACTGGGAGCTTACGTGGCCATGTTCCAGCGTGACATGAAAGGGGTTCTGGCCTACTCCACCATCAGTCACCTGGGCCTGATTACCTTGCTGCTTGGCCTGAGCAGCCCCCTTGCCCTGGTTGCTGCGGTCTTTCACATGATGAACCATGCCACCTTCAAGGCCTCTTTGTTCATGGCGGCCGGCATTGTGGATCACGAAACTGGTACCCGAAACCTGAACCGCTTGTCCGGGCTGCGCCATGCCATGCCCCTGACAGCCACACTGGCAACCGTTGCAGCCGCTTCCATGGCCGGGGTCCCACTGCTGAACGGTTTCATTTCCAAAGAAATGTTCTTTGCCGAAACTGTTTTGGCCAGCAACGGCAATACCTGGGAATACGCTTTGCCGGTGGTAGCCGTCATTGCCGGCTCCTTTAGCGTGGCGTACTCCTTGCGCTTCATTGCACAGGTATTTTTTGGCCCCGTCGCCAAGGATCTGCCCCGCGAGCCCCATGAGCCACCCCGCCGGATGCTCATACCCAGCGCCATTCTGGTGCTGACCTGCCTTCTGGTGGGCATTATGCCAAGCCTGACCTTCGGGCCCTTCCTGCATACTGCTGCCAGCGCTATTTTGGGCAGTGAAATGCCTCAGTACGACCTGGCCCTGTGGCATGGGTTCAATCTGCCCTTGGTCATGAGTCTGGTGGCAACGGTCATGGGCGTGATTTTGGTCCTTATCATCAACCGCTTCTATAAGAACCGCCAAGGGCGCACCCCGCTGCTGACACGCGCCGATGGCCGCCGCTTTTTCGAGCTGGCCATGGAGTACCTGGAAGTGGCAGCCAACTGGGCGGTGGGCAAACTGTATTCGCCGCGTCTGCAGCGCCAGATCTTGTTGATTATCGTCGTGACGATCAGTGTGGCGGCCCTGCCGCTGGCTCGCGGCAACTGGTTCAAATCCACTATCTTCACCCCGATTGATCCGTTCTTCGCCCTGATGTGGGTGGTCGGCATCGCCTGCGCCATCGGCGCGGCGCGTCAGGCCAAATTCCATCGCCCGGCTTCCCTGCTCCTTTCAGGCGGCGCCGGTCTGGTGACCAGCCTGACCTTTGCCTGGCTCTCGGCGCCCGACCTGGCCTTGACGCAATTGGCCGTGGAAGTCGTCACTGTCGTGCTGATCCTGCTGGGCCTGCGCTGGCTGCCACAACGTGTCAGCGACATGCCGGGCGCTCAGGACAACAGTGGACGTGCCCTGTTGCGCCGCAGTCGCGACTTGATCATTGCCATTCTGGCCGGCGGTGGGATCGCCGCCCTGGCCTACGCCATGATGACCCGCCCCCACCCCAGTGGAATTTCGCCCTTCTTTATCGAGAAGGCCCTGCCCCTGGGCGGTGGCGCAAATGTGGTCAATGTGATTTTGGTTGATTTCCGAGGCTTTGATACCTTTGGCGAAATCGTCGTATTGGGTATTGTGGCGCTGACCGTCTTTGCGCTGCTGCGACGCTTCCGGCCCCCCATCGAGGCCATCGCTCAGCCGCTGGCCCGTCGTCAGAACGTCAAAGACAGCCGTGAAGCCGTTTTTGTTGAGCCCGACCCCAAAACACCTCTGCCCGAGGGCATCATGCAGATTCCAGCCGTGTTGCTGCGATTGCTGCTGCCCATCTCCACCCTGATTGCCCTGTATTTCCTGCTGCGGGGTCACAACCTGCCCGGCGGCGGCTTTGTGGGCGGCTTGATTATGGCTACTGGCATCATCTTGCAATACATGGTCAGTGGCGTGGTATGGATGGAATCGCGCCCCTTGATTCAGCCTCAAACCTGGATTGGTCTGGGTCTGCTGACTGCTGGCGTAGCCGCCATGCTGGTCTGGGTCTTTAACAAGCCCTTTTTGTCTGCCCAAAGCTGGGATCTGCACCTGCCCCTGATCGGCGAGGTACATACCTCCAGTGCGCTGATCTTCGATATTGGCGTATTCATGCTGGTGATTGGTTCAACCATCCTGATTCTGATCGCGCTGGCCCACCAGTCATTACGTTTTTATCGCAAACTGCCGTCGCTGCAATCCGCCTCGAACGCTGCATCCGGGATGGAGAATAAATAATGGAAATCGTGCTTTCAATTGCGATTGGTGTCCTGGCGGGCTCGGGCGTGTGGCTCTTGCTTCGCCCGCGTACCTTTCAGGTCATCATGGGACTGGCCCTGGTCTCTTACGCCGTCAACCTGTTCATTTTCAGCATGGGACGACTCACCATCAGTGCCGCGCCCGTTATTAACAGCAGTGAGCTGGGTGCCAGCTATGCCGATCCCTTGCCGCAAGCCCTGGTACTGACGGCTATTGTGATCGGCTTTGCCACCACGGCCTTGTTTCTGGTTGTTATTTTGGCCAACCGCGGCCTGAGCGGCACCGACCACGTTGATGGCCGCGAGGAAGACGACCTGTGAGTCTGCTCAATCAACACCTGCCCGTATTGCCCGTCGCCATCCCCATGATGGCCGCGGCCCTGATGGTGATGCTGCGCGACAAGCGCCGTCACTACAAACTGCTGATCGCCTTTGCCTCCTTGCTGGCCCAGTTGTTGTGTGCCGTCTATCTGCTCTTGCTGGCCGATGGGACGCTGGCACCCATTTGGCCGCAATCGGTCGGGGTGTACCTGCTCGGTGACTGGCCCGCCCCCTTCGGGATTGTGCTGGTCGTAGACCGGCTGGCAGCCTTTTTGCTGGTGCTCACCAATGTACTGGCGTTTTGCTGCTGGTTCTATTCGCTGGCACGTTGGGATCGCGTAGGGGTCCATTTCCATTCTTTGTTCCAGCTACTGCTGATGGGGCTGAACGGTGCCTTCCTGACGGGGGATCTGTTTAACCTGTTTGTGTTCTTCGAGGTGTTGCTGGCGGCATCGTATGGGCTGATGTTGCACGGATCAGGCGCGGCGCGTGTCAGTGCCGGCCTGCACTACATCGCCGTCAATCTGATTTCCTCGTTCCTGCTACTGATCGCCATTGCGCTGGTGTATGGCGTCACGGGCACCTTGAACATGGCAGACCTGGCCTTGCGCGCCGGCTCCATGCCGGATTCGGACCGCCTGGTATTTGAGGCAGCCCTGGCCATCCTGGGCATTGCCTTCCTGATCAAGGCGGCCGCCTGGCCTCTGAACCTGTGGTTACCCAACGCCTATGGCAATGCCTGCGCACCGGTCGCCGCCATGTTTGCCATCATGACCAAGGTAGGCATATACGCCTTGCTGCGTATCGGCTCCTTGCTCCTGCCCACGGGTGCTCCTGCGGCCTTCGGCGTAGCATGGATGTTCCCTGCCGGAATTGCCACCCTGGCGTTTGGGGCTATCGGTGTCATAGCGGCCCAACAACCCGAACGCCTGGCCAGCTATTGCATCATCGTGTCCTCGGGCACCTTGCTGGCGGCACTGGGCATGCCCGGCGTGATTCTGACAGGTCCCGCCCTGTACTACATGCTCAGCAGCGTGCTGGCGCTGGGCGCGTTTTTCCTGTTGCTGGAACTGGTCAGCCGCACCAAACCCTTTGGCGCCGATCTACTGGCTGTCAGCCAGGAAGTCTTTGATCTGGATGACCCTGAATCCGAAGACCATAGCGATGATGTGGTCGGCGTCGCCATCCCCGGCGTGATGGTTTTTCTAGGCATGTCCTTTATTGCCTGCGCCTTGCTGATTGTCGGCCTGCCTCCCCTGTCCGGTTTTGTAGCCAAGCTGTCCTTGCTGACGGCCGCACTCAAGGCTTCGGGCCAATCACCGGAACCCCTGAACGCCTGGATTCTGACCGCCGCGGTCCTGATTTCAGGAGTGGCCGGTTTGATCGCCATGGTGCGGGTGGGCATTCGTCTGTTCTGGAGCAATAGCTCACTGACCATCCCTCGTCTGAAATTGATCGAGGCAGCGCCAATTGCCAGCATTATTGTCGCCTGCGGGATTCTGAGCTGGTATGCCGGCCCCATCACCACGTACCTGGAACAGACTGCTCAGCAACTGGATGAACCACGTATTTATATTGGTTCAGTCCTGCGACAAAACCCTGTGCGCTCCGTTCAGGCGGAGGGACTGTGATGAGACGCTATACCAAACACCTGTTCCTGCCCTTGCTGTTGCTGGGCCTGTGGCTGCTGCTGAACGACTCGCTATCGCCAGGCTATCTGGTGCTGGGCCTGTTTCTGGCTACTGCCCTGAGTCTGGCAGCCATCCCGTTCCGGCCCGTCAAGGCCAGCATCCGTCACCCATTTCTGGCCTTAAAGCTGATTGGACAAGTTGCCTGGGACATCGTGCTGTCCAATATCGCCGTGGGCAAACTGGTCCTTAAAGGCAGCAAGGCGCCGCGTCCCGGTTTTCTGGCCATCCCCCTGCGATTGACCGATCCGCATGCTCTGGCTGCTCTGGCCTGCATCATTACCTACACGCCTGGCACGGTCTGGTCAGGGTTTGATGAGAAGACCCGCATCCTGACCTTGCACATTCTGGACCTTCAGGACGAGCAGGTATGGTTAGACACGATTCAGAAGCGCTATGAAACCCCGCTGCTGGAGATTTTCCAATGATCGATATTGTTTACTGGGCCTGTCAGTTTGCCCTGGGCTGCTTTGTTCTGGGCATGTGTTGTGCCGTCATCCGTCTGCTCAAAGGCCCATCCGCCGCTGACCGCGTACTGGCACTGGACACCATGTACATCAACGGCATGCTGGCCTTGCTGGCCCTGGGAATCCGCTTTGATTCAACCCTGTACTTTGACATTGCCTTGCTGATTGCCCTGTTTGGCTTTGTAGGCTCCGCCGCGATGGCGAAGTTTTTGCTGCGCGCCGAGGTCATCGAACCATGACAGACACATTGTTGCCCTGGTGGCTTGCCATTCCAGTCGCCCTCTTACTGGTGCTAAGCGGCATTGTGGCCTTGATCGGCTCGGCGGGCCTGCTGCGTTTCAAGCATGTGTACTCGCGTATTCACGCCCCAACAATGGGAAATACGCTAGGAACATTTTTCATGGTACTGGCTGTGGCGATCAGCGCGAGCCATTTGATGAGCCGTCCTATTTTGCATCCACTCATCATCAGCGTGCTCCTGATCATTACCTCCCCGGTCACCGCCATTTTTTTGATGCGTGCCGCCATCAAACGTGAATATCGTCAACGTCTGGCCGAATACGGGCCCGATGAGCCCGGCTATCTGGACATGCCGCACAAAGCCCCCCTGCCCGCAGACCTCCTTCCGCCACAACCTGAGCCCCAGGAGCAAACCCGCCAGTAAGGAGTTGGAAAAGTTTTATTACCCTCACTTGCAACTGCTCCACTTATACTGATAGGTGTTTACTGCGTGTCAGGGATTGCCCTATACGCAGCTGCTTTTGGGGCTTTGCGGCCTGCTCATACCTACTCGTGACAGCGCTCGCCAAGCCGGTGATTCCCTTAGCAAGTAAAGGAGTGAGATTGATGAGTCTACATACACGCCCATCCCGAATCCTGAGTGCAGGCTTGCTCAGTCTAGGTTTACTGTCCTCTGCTGCCTGGGCTCAAACCCCGACCAAAGACTATCGCCACGACATCCAGCGCTGCGAGCAATTTACCGGTGAGCAGCGGACCACCTGCCGTCGTGAAGCTGGTGCTGCCTTGCAGGCCGAGCGTCAGCATAAGCTGGACAAACAGGATCACAATCTGGAGGCCAATCGTCAGGCACGGTGCCATCGTCTGCCCGCTGATCGGCAGCAAGACTGCCTGAAAGCCATGCGCGGTCAGGACACCACTGTACGCGGCAGCGTGGAAGGTGGCGGTATCCTGCGCGAGACCACAACGGTGGTGCCCGCTCAATAAACCTTCGCGGACACACTTTTGCCTGCGCAGGCTGGCTGTTAAAAAGAATGGGCCTTACCAGGCCCATTCTTCGTTTTGAACGATACTCTCGGTTTACAACTCGACCTGCATGCCCATCTCCACCACTCGATTGGGTGGAATCTTGAAAAAGCGCGTGCTGCGGCTGGCATTGCGAGCCATGAACGCAAACAAGCGTCGACGCCATCCCAGATACCAAGGCTGTCGCGATTGGATCATCACGGTCTGACGGGACAAGAAGTAAGACGTTTGCATAGGTTCCAGATTGAGCTCTGGATGCTCCAGGGTAATCTGCTCGAGCAACTGAGGTACATTAGGCTCTTGCTTAAAGCCCCATGAGGCAACAGCCTGCCAGCTTCCCCGGCTCAGACGTTGCAGCGTATAGCGCTCACCAAAGGGCACATAGGGTACGCCCGCACTGCTCACCGTCAAAAACAGGACTTGCTCATGAAGCACTTTATTATGTTTCAGATTATGCAATAAGGCTGGGGGAACCGAATCTGGGATGGTGCTCATAAACACTGCTGTGCCCGGTACACGGGTTGGAGCATATTCCTCCAGGTTGAGCAAAAACTCCTTCAAAGGTTGTTTGTTTTCCAGCAAACGCTCGTGCAACGCAGCGCGCCCCTGCCTCCATGTCAACATCAAGCCAAGCAGAACCGCCCCCACCAGCAAGGGCAGCCACCCCCCTTCCAGCAATTTAAGCGCATTGGCCGAGAACAACAGCACGTCCAGTACCAGGAAAATACCCAAAAGCCCCAGCCAGGCCCAGCGCTTGAGTCCGTGGGCGCGACGCGGCAACAGCATCAAGGCCAGCAAACTGGTCATCAGCATGGTGCCCGTTACCGCAAAACCGTAAGCATGAGCCAGACGGTCCGAGGAACCAAAGCTCAGCACCAGCACCATCACCGCCACGCATAACAGCAAATTCACCCGAGGCAGGTAAATCTGTCCCTCTTCTTTGGCCGAAGTATGTTGAATGACCATACGAGGCCAGAAACCAAGCTGCACTGCCTGCCGGGTTACGGAAAACGCCCCCGAAATCACGGACTGAGAAGCGATCACGGTTGCGACCGTTGCCAGCATCACCATGGGTACCAGCGCCCAGTTCGGTGCCAGATAAAAGAAAGGATTACGAATCGCGGTCGGGTCGGATATCAGCAAGGCGCCCTGGCCGAAATAGCACAAAACCAGACAAGGCATCACCACCAGGAACCAGGCTTTACGAATCAAAGGACGACCAAAATGGCCCATGTCGGCATACAAGGCCTCCGCTCCGGTCAAAGCCAGAACCAAAGCGCCAAGCAGTAGAAACGTTTGCCAGGGCGCCTGGGCAATAAAAGCCACCGCCCAACGCGGGTCCAAGGCCATCAGCACTTGCGGATGTTCGATCACACGCCACAAGCCCAAGCCACCCAGAACCAGAAACCAGATCAGCATGATGGGGCCAAACAACTTGCCCATGGTTCCCGTTCCATGCGACTGGATCAGGAACAGTGCCAGCAAAACCCCCAGGGCCAGTGGCACCACCCAGGGGTCAAGCACATGCGAGACCATGCCAATGCCTTCCAATGCAGACATCACGGAAATGGCCGGCGTGATGATGCTGTCCCCATAGAACAAAGCGGCGCCAATCAGCCCCAAAACCACAATGAGCTGGCGCTTGGGCCCATGAATACCACGGGCAGCCAACTCCATCAAAGCCAGGGTGCCGCCTTCGCCTTTATTATCCAGTCGCAGCACCACCGTCACGTACTTGATGGAAACCACCACGGTCAGCAGCCAGAACAGCAAGGACAGCACGCCATACACCTGCTCGGCACCAGGCTGACTGTAGGCACTCAAGGCCACTTTCATGGTGTAGAGCGGGCTGGTCCCGATATCCCCATATACCACGCCTAACGCGCCCACTAACAAGGCCGCCCGAGCCGCTTTTCTGGGGTTTTCTGTTGCTGTGTTCAAGGCTTAATTTCCAATCAAAGTATCGTGCCGGGTCAGACGCGCACCAATACGCGGGCCAGGAAAAACAATGGTAATACGGGTACCGGGAAAATCAGGGCGGCTCATCAAACTCCACCAGGCCCCATGCGCACGGGCAATTTCCTGCACAATGGCCAAGCCCAGACCGGAGCCTCCGGCCTGCGTGCCGGGTGAACGGTAAAAGGCTTCAAAGACACGTTGTTGCTCGCTGGCCTCAATACCCGGACCATGGTCCTCGACGGACAAGGACGGCGGGTTGCTGGCCACGCGCAGAACAATGCGGTCCGTTCCTTGACCATAGCGCAACGCATTATCCATCAGGTTGGACAGCAGCTCGCGCAGCAGTACGGGAGCCGCGTCAATCCAAACCGGCTTTTCAGGCGCCAGCAAATGGATCTCTGCACCATGCTGACGGGCCTGCAAAAACCAGTCACCGCCCTCCTCACGCGTCCACTCACACAGATCCAGGCGCACAAAACTGTCTTTGATATTGGTATCGGCATCCGTGCGGGCCAGCACCAGCAACTGCTGACCGAGGCGAATCATACGATCCGACACACTTTTGATGCGCTCGGCGCGCTGGCGAATATCGTCCGGTAAGGGCTTGGCCAACATCAGCTCCGATTCCAGCTGCAAACCGGTCAGGGGAGTACGCAACTGATGCGCAGCATGACCAATAAAGCGCTTTTGCGCCTGCAGGGTATCACGCTGACGCTCCAGCAACTCGTTAAAGTGCTCCACCAAGGGCACGATTTCCGCCGGCAAGGCGCTCGCATCCAGGCGTTCAAAATCATCATCGGCCCGATTGCGTATTTGTTGTGACAAATCATCAATCGAGGCAAGCTGAGAGCGAATACCGGATAACAGCACCCAGGCGATCAAACTGACCAGCAAGACCTGGCTCAAGGCCATGGTCCAGAAAATATCGCGCAGCAGCCAATCCTCCAGGCTCATACGACGTGTCAGCACCCAGGTAACGCTCAGATCCAGTACAACAAGAATGGAAATCGGAGGAAAAAGCCGGCCCATCAATTTGCGGGCCAAAGAGCCGGGAGCAAGAAAGCGTTCCAGCCATGATCGCAACAAGGAGGTTTTTTCCGCTGAAGAAAGATGCTGATCGGGCATGGTTGACCTAAAGTGTCTGGCAGCGGGCACGGGCTGCCGTTATGCTCCGGCCACGCTCTCCACATCGAGCAGATAGCCAAAGCCGCGCACAGTCTGTATCACTGCCCCGGTGCCTTCCAGGCGTTTGCGCAGACGATACACATAAACTTCGACCGCATTGTCGCTGAAATCGGCATCCCAAGCAGACAAGGAATTAATAATCTGCTGCTTGGTGACCACACGACCGGCCCGCATCATCAGCATTTCCAGGACGGACAGCTCACGCACCGACAGGTTCACGCGTTGCCCCGCGCAGCGCAGCTCGCGGCCAATCGTATCAAAACTCAAGGGCCCGACATCAATAACAGGCTGCACCTGCCCGCTGCGGCGGCGGCCAAAGACACGTACCCGGGCAGCCAGCTCGGACAGATCAAAGGGCTTGATCAGGTAATCATCCGCACCGGCATCCAAACCGCCCACGCGATTATCCACGCCGTCGCGCGCGGTCAGAATCAGAACGGGTATCGCATTGCCCTGCTGGCGCAACTGCCGCAATACCTCCAGGCCACTGATGCCTGGCAGGTTCAAGTCCAGGAGCAGCAAATCGTAGACTTGGGCGGACAGCTCCTTCAAGGCGCTTTCACCTTCCTGAAGCCAGTCAACCGCATAGCCCTGATCGCTGAGAAACTCCTGCAGTGCGGCGCCCAGTATGGCGTCGTCTTCAATAACTAGTACACGCATTGTGGGGATTTTATTACGAAACTGGCCCCTCGCGTCGCGGATGCAAAGCGAGGGGCCAGAAAAAACAACATGAGGGATTACGCGCAGCGTTACGGAGCCGGTGCCGGCTTGCCCGTGGTCTCGCCCGTTGATGGACCTTTCTGTGCGTCACCCTCTTGTACAGGAGCCTGGGTCGTTGGGCCTGGACGGGTGATGAATCCCAATCGGGTCAGGCCAGAAGCCTTGGAGCGGCTCATGACCTGGGCCAGTGTTTCATAGCGAGTATCGGTATCGGCACGGATACGCAGTTCCGGCTGCGGCTGCTCCTTGGAATAGGGAGCCAAAGTAGCCGCCAAATCTTCCAGGGCCACCAGTTGCTCATTGACAAAAATCTGCCCTGCCGCATCAATAGCCAGATCAATCGTCTTGGGATCTTGCTGAATCGGCTCGGAGCTTGCCTGGGGCAACTGTATCTTGATGGAGTGCGACAGCAAAGGAGCGGTGATCAGAAAGATCACCAGCAGCACCAGCATCACATCGATCAGCGGCACCATATTGATTTCAGACAACGCAGAGCCCGAATTACGATTATCAAAGCTGCCAAAGGCCATGATTAATGCTCCCGCTTGGCAGCGGCTGCCGAGCTCGATGCTGCACCGCCACCCGAACTGGGGACACGGCGCAGAACAGGTTGCGTATCCTGCACCGGCTGACCGGTCGTCAGGAAGGTAAACAGATCATGCGCAAAAGCGTCCAGCTGGGACAAGTAAACGCGGTTGGTGCGCACAAACGCGTTATAGGCCAGCACGGCAGGAATGGCTACGGCCAGACCCAGGCCAGTCATCACCAATGCCTCGCCCACAGGGCCAGCAATCTTGTTCAAGGTGACGCCATCGGACAGACCGATATTGATGAGCGCGTGGTACACCCCCCACACCGTGCCAAACAGGCCTACGAACGGAGCGGTGGAACCGACCGAAGCCAACAATGTCAGGCCGTTTTCGAGTTTGGCGGTTTCCTCGTCCATCACCTTGCGCATGATGCGCGACACAAACGCACCCGTTGAACCTTTCTCCTCCAGCCGCATCGCCCCGTACTTGACGTGATGCTTTTGAGCGTGAATGGCGTGACTGGCCAGATGGCTGAACGGATCACGTGCACCGTGGGTAGCGATCTCGTTTTCAACCTGCTCAAGCGAGCTGGCCGACCAGAACTCGCGCATGAAACTTTGCGAGCGGCGTTTCAGACGGAAAGACAAGATGCCCTTGACGATAATCAGATACCAGCTGGCAATCGACATCAAGGCCAGAATCACAAACAGGGTCTTGCCGACCACATCGCTTTGCTGGATAAAGTGCAGCACCCCGGTCGCTTCCTCAGCAGCAGCAACACTGGCGGCAGCCTGATCGGCAACAGGCCCTGCAACTTGTGCCAGGCTTACCCATACGCTTTGAAATAGTTCCTGCATCATTGATCTATCCTAGTAAACAAAGTCGAAAGGAATATCGGCCATGGCACGATAGGCCACACCATTTTCCGTATACGGTTTAAAACGCGCTGTGCGTACAGCCTTCAGTGCAGACTCATCCAGACGCTCATAGCCTGAGGAGCTTTGCACCTTGGCTTCCAGCACGGTTCCTTGGGTTGAAATCACGACACGCACCACTACGCGGCCCTGCTCGCGACGGCGTTCCGAAGCCCGCGGGTACACGGGCACGGGTCGACGACCCAAATAATCCACACGGCCAATCAGTTTGGGACGATCGCCCTGTGCAGAACGTGCCGCGGCTTGAGCCGCATTATCCGTGGCCGGTCCAGCCTGGGCAGCGGGTGCTGCCGGTTGGGCAGGCTGTGGCGTTTCTGCTGGCGGTACTTCCGGTTTGGGCTGCGGCTTGGGCTTGGGCTTTGGCTTGGGTTTCGGTTTAGGCTTGGGAGGCTCTGGCACCGGCGGTTTTTCCACAATCGGCTCTGGCTCTGGCTCGGGCTCCACGATTGGTTCAGGCTCAGGATCGGGCTCCACCTCAGGTTCTGGCTCAGGTTCGGCCACCACCTGTTCGGGCGGAGCACTGACCTGCTCTTGCTGGACCGGCGCTTCCGTTACCTCCAACAAGGTCACTCCCACCACATCAATCGGAGCAGGTTCACCCACCATCTTGGGGCTTTCCGTCCACAAGATGGTAGCCAGAACCCCCACGTGCAATCCCAGTGCTAATGCCAGCCCGGTTGCCTTCAAGGCCAGCATCGAGCGATTATTCGTTTGAGAAGCAATTCCGGTCATAATCCGTTCTACACATTCTGCAACCCGCATGGACCATGAGGGGACCGGACAGGATGCCCAGTGAAGTATCGAATCTTAACAGAAACAGGAATGATTCTCAATACTGGAAAATAGGAAAATATCCTGTGTTCAGCCTGCTTTGCAAGAAATTTTCCTGATACTAACGCAAACAGGCCGACTTACGGTCAGCCTGTTACGCCTCGTTTGCGAAAGATTAAGACGGACGGACGTCGGACGGGGTTTCCAAAGGAAAAGCACTGAATTTGCGCGGCAAGGCCAAGGCGCGCTCGCCGGGTGACAAGTCCAGCTGAGACCAGCGCTGATGATCGAACTCCGCCTCCCAGGCCCGTTCTCCTTCGTTCAGAGCCAGCTCCACCCGCACCGTTGCCCCCAAGGGAATAATACGCTGCACCGCCACCACAATACCTTGGCCATCCAGTTTGCGCTGCAGGTCCAGATCATGCGGACGCACATAGCCCACCGCTTCGCCCTGCCCGGCGCCCTGCCCGTTCAAGGCCTGGCTGGACTCGAACTGACCCAGTTGAGGATCAGCCACAAACCGTCCCTGCCGGAACTGACCAGGCAGGCGATTTGCCGCCCCCAGAAACTCGTATACAAAGGGGCTGGCCGGATGGTTATACACCTCTTGCGGAGCGCCCTCTTGTTCGACCCGCCCTTTGTTCAGCACCACGATACGGTCAGCCACTTCGATGGCCTCCTCCTGGTCGTGAGTCACAAACAAGGTGCTGATATGCAAGTCATCATGCAAACGACGCAGCCAGGAACGTAACTCTTTACGCACCTTGGCATCCAGAGCGCCAAATGGCTCATCAAGCAACAAGACTCCAGGCTCTACAGCCAAAGCGCGCGCCAAGGCGATACGCTGTCGCTGACCACCCGACAAAGCGGCAGGATAACGATCTGCCAGCCAGTCCAGCTGCACCAGCTCCAGTAGCTCGTGCACACGCTGACGAATCTGTGCTTCGGGCAGGCGCTGTTTGCGGGGTTTGATGCGCAAACCAAAGGCCACGTTCTCAAATACGGTCATGTGGCGGAACAAGGCGTAATGTTGAAACACAAAACCGACTTGACGATCGCGGGTGCCAACCGAAGCCACATCCTTGCCATTGATGAGCACCTGACCCGCATCCGCATGTTCCAGACCTGACACAATCCGCAGCAACGTCGTCTTGCCGCAACCCGAAGGCCCCAGCAAAGCCACCAGCTCGCCCGCTGGAAAATCCAATGTCACATCACCCAGTGCCGTAAACGCACCAAACTGTTTAGATAGATGACGAACTTCGATACTCATAATGAACTCCGAATGCGGTCATCCACGATGACCGTCTTGAACCATTTTGCGCTCGGCCCACAATTTAAGCGCCAGCGTCAGCAAAGCCAAAACTGCCAGCACCGAAGCGGCGGCAAAAGCGCCCACGGTGTGATAGTCGTTGTACTCAATCTCTACATGCAAAGGCAGGGTATTGGTCTGGCCACGTATATGACCAGACAATACCGACACTGCCCCGAACTCGCCCATTGCACGGGCATTGCACAAAATCATCCCATACAGCAGACCCCATTTGATCTTGGGCAAGGTCACGCGCCAGAACATCTGTCGCCCGTTGGCTCCCAACACCCGCGCGGCCTGCTCTTCGTCGCTACCCTGCATTTGCATGAGCGGGATCAGCTCGCGCGCCACAAACGGGAAGGTAACAAACAGGGTTGCCAGAACCAGCCCCGGCAAGGCGAACACAATACGGATGTTATTGGCATCGAGCCAGTCCCAAAACGGGCCCTGACGACCAAAAATCAATAGGAACATCAAACCCGCGATCACTGGCGAGACCGAAAAGGGCAGGTCAATCAAGGTGGTCAACAGGCTTTTACCACGAAACTCAAAACGGGCAATAGCCCAGGAAGCCGCCAAACCAAATGCGATATTCAAGGGGACGGCGATAACAGCCACGAGCACGGTCAAACTGGCCGCATGCAAGGTATCGCTCTGACTCAGTGCCGACAGATACGGCAAGACACCCCGGCTGAACGCTGTCATGAATACCAGGATTAAGGGCAGCAGCAAAAACAGAACAAAAAACAGCAAGGCAAGGCCGATCAGTACCGCCTTGACGACCGGCCCCTCATCCTGCGCTGCCCGCAGGCGTGCCCTTGGCACCGACACCACAGGTACAGCGGGTTCCATCGCCAGGCTGCTCATCGGGCGCCCTCCAAGGCAAAAGGCGCAGCCACCCTGGCCGCTTTGCCACGCGCCTGCCCAGAATGACGGGCTTGCAAATACCACTGCAAACGATTGATTGCCAGCAAGATAATGAATGACAAGACCATCATCAGAACCGCCAGCGCCGAGGCGCCAGCGTAATCAAACTGTTCCAGCTTGATCACGATGAGTAAAGGCGTAATTTCAGAGACCATCGGCACATTCCCGGCTATGAAAATAACCGAGCCGTACTCCCCTACTGCGCGGGCAAACGCCAGGGCCACACCGGTCAGGCAGGCCGGCAAAATGGCGGGCAGAATCACTTTACTGACCGTCTGAAAGCGATCGGCTCCCAAACAAGCACTGACCTCCTCCTGCTCTTGCTCCAATTCCTCCAGAACTGGCTGAACGGTGCGCACTACAAACGGCAGGCCAATAAACACCAGGGCGATCAATACCCCCCAGGGAGTGAACGCAATTTGCCCGACATAGGGTTGCGCCCATGCCCCGATCCAGCCGGTAGGTGCATAAATCGCCGCCAGAGAAATCCCAGCCACCGACGTCGGCAATGCAAAGGGCAAGTCAATCAAGGCATCCACAAGACGGCGACCTGGGAAACGATATCGAACCAGCACCCAGGCCAGAATCAAACCAAATACGCCGTTGATCACAGCGGCCAAGGCCGCCATGCCAAAAGTCAACTTCAACGAGGCCAGGACACGCGCGGCGCTGATGGTCTCCCAAAAGGCCGACCAGCCCATAGAGGTGGTCTTGAGCAAAACAGCCGACAACGGTATGAGCACAATCAGACTTAAATAGCTGATGGACAAACCCATGGTCAAGCCAAAGCCTGGCAAAGCCCGCTGCTTGCGGCCAGCGGGCAGAAATCCCCAAAGACGAGCCTGTGACATCGAACGGTCCTCAGTAAGAGTGGGGTTATTTGCTCAAATAGATGCTGTCGAACACACCACCGTCCGCAAAGTGTTTGGCCTGAACCTGAGTCCAGCCGCCCAGCTCATCATCGACCTTGTACAGCTTCAACGCTGGAAACTGATCGCGGTACTTGGCGGCCACCGACTCCAGTCGAGGACGGTAAAAATGACGTGCAGCGATTTCCTGACCTTCCGGGCTATACAAATACTCCAGATAGGCTTGGGCCACTTTTTCCGTACCATGCTTGGCGGCATTGGCATCGACCAGCGCCACAGGCGGCTCAGCCAGGATGCTGCTGGAGGGCACCACAATATCAAAACGATCGGGCCCCAGATCCTTGACGGACAACAGCGCCTCGTTCTCCCAGGCAATCAATACATCACCGATACCCCGCTCGACGAAGGTCGTGGTCGAGCCACGCGCGCCGGAGTCCAGCACGCTGACATTACGGTACAGCTTGGCCACAAAATCACGCGCCTGCTCTTCATCCCCATTGGCTTGCTTTAAGGCATACAGCCAGGCAGCCAGGTAATTCCAGCGCGCGCCCGCCGAGGTTTTAGGATTGGGCGTCACCACTTTGACGTCCGGGCGAATCAAGTCGTTCCAGTCGTGAATGCCTTTAGGATTGCCCTTGCGCACCAGCAAGACAATCGTAGAGGTATAAGGGGTGCTGTTGTCCGGCAAACGCGCCTGCCAGCCTTTGTCCAGCAAACCAGACTGCGCGATCTGATCGATATCGGAAGAGATCCCCAGTGTCACCACATCCGCAGGCACCCCGTCAATCACGGTACGCGCCTGCTTGCTGGAGCCGCCATGAGAGCTGCGTATGACCACCTGCTCACCCGTTTGTGACTTGTAGTGGGCCTGGAAAGCCTTGTTGAACTCAGCGTAGAGCTCACGTGTCGGGTCGTACGAGACATTCAGAATACTGACTTCGGCTGCCACCGCACTTGCCGCCGCCAGCACCAGTGCCAGCAAGGCTCCTGCCCGCACGCCTTTCCACTTCTGTTGAAACCGCTTCATTCCCCATCCCCCCTGACACCATGTCCAAGCAATGAGAACGAGTCTAGCAAGGGTGTTTCACACCGCTAAATACCGATTCTTTGGTTAGATATAGCGGGCAGATAGAGGGGCCAAGAAGACTGCACTGACAAGGGAAAGAGCCGGCCGTAGACAAGGCGGATGCGCAACTCTTTCTGTACTTCGAGCCACTGCTCATACCAGGTCTTCGCTTCGTTACGTTTTGAACCGTAAAGAAATGGTTGGCCCGCCGGACTATGAAAAAATCCAGACGTGGTGGCGTCCTACGTCGATTACACAAGCGTCGCCCACAACATATCGAGCCCGTCTGTCTCGCCGGGCAGCCGAACCCAAATGGCCGCCCCGATCGTTGAGCACGATAGTTAGATACAAACGCCCTATCCCATCGCATCCAAGCAGGTCCCTCTGTTCTGACGTGCGCCCCCTGTTTAACGGTGCACTCTGAAAGCTAACCAAAAAAGGTGAAAAAATGAACTCCAGAACTCTTTCTAACTTGCTACTTGCTTCTACGCTCAGCTTAGGATTTAGCACGGTCGTCATCGCGGACAGCAAACCCTCTCACCCGGATCTTTCCGCAACAACCGGGCATGCAAGCAAAGACCCCAAAACACCAGGGGAAGCAAATGCCAAAGAGGTGAGCACCCACCGCGCTGGGGCGGGGGACAAACACGGTGACGCCGAAATCAGTCAAAAAATTAAAGCGGCACTCCATGCCGATCATGCACTCAAAGACAAAAACATTGCTGTTGAGATGAACGACGGAGTTGCAACACTAAGCGGAACCGTCTCCAACGACAGCGAGTACAAGAAAGCAGTTGCAGTGGCTGAAAAAACCGAAGGCGTAAAACAGGTGAAGGCCACCGGACTGAGCGTCAACAAATAAGAGAACCGCTCGACCCGTCCCAAGGAGCCAGGACCGAAGATCTGAGCGTCAAGCACCCAATAAAAAAACCGGACCCCATGCTTCATGGGGTCCGGTCTTATCGATCAACGCTACACTAGCCTGACAAGGCTAGCAGGAGATCAGATGATTTGGATCTGGGTAGCGCAAGGGCCTTTTTGGCCTACGCCTGCAACGAAGGAAACGCGTTGGTTTTCTTCAAGAGATTTAAACCCAGAGCCCTGAATTTCACTGTGGTGTGCGAAGAGGTCTTTACCGCCACTCTCCGGCATGATGAAGCCGAAGCCTTTTTCGTTATTGAACCACTTCACGATACCAATTTCTGTTTTCAATGTATGTCCTAAATAATCAGGGTAAAAATGTCCCTGGACACACTATGGCCGAGATTCACAAATATAGATAGCACCGTTACAAAGTAAATAGCCAGACGGCCCAGACACTGATCGCAAATGCGCACGGATGACCGGAAGCGGACCGTAAAGCGCAACTCTGTGCTGGTTGCCACCACCCATGACCCCGTCTTACTGCCTGTTCCCTGTACCAAGCCGCTAAGGCTCGATCAAACCTGAAAGGCGAACCTAGGAGTACGTTTACGAACGCTTACAGCCACTTTACCGCCTGTTGGCAGCATCTGAAGGCCTTTTTCCCGGTCTGGTCTGCCTGTTCAATCAAGAGCGAACGCACGTATAAGGCCAATAAAACAGGCACAAAAAAAGCACTTAGTTTTACCTAAGTGCTTGATTCGACTAGCAAAAGAAATGGTGGGTGCTGAGGGGTTCGAACCCCCGACCTACGCCTTGTAAGGGCGCCGCTCTACCAGCTGAGCTAAGCACCCATTTCTGTGATGCCGTTCTTCTTGTGAAGAAAAAGAATTATAGGACCAAAGAATTTTTTTTGCAAGCCTTTTGCGCCAATTAATTTATAAATTAATTCACAGCGTCTTTCAGAGCCTTACCGGGACGGAACTTGGGCACGTTGGCGCCTTCGATCTCGATAGTTTCACCGGTACGTGGGTTACGACCCGAACGGGCAGCGCGTTCCGACACAGCAAAGGTGCCAAAACCAACCAGAGTAACCGTATCTTTTTCTTTCAGCGTGGTGGTCACGGCATCGATAAACGCATCCAGTGCACGACCAGCGTCAGCTTTGGACAGATCGGCTTTGGTGGAAATGAATTCGATAAGCTCGGTTTTATTCATTGAGAAAATACCCCTGAAAATTATTTTACGGGCCCCCAGCGGGAACCAGTTTGTGGCGGTCAGACTTAATAGTGACAAACGACCGGACATCTAAGCGCCCTGTCTGTCATGGCTACCGGGCGCACAAGTGCCCCGGTTGGCTACCGCGTATTAAGCCTTCGTTTAATACCCGTGTCAAGCAAAAAAACCTCTGTAACCCGCATCATTGCTCACTGTTGATACAAGTTGCAGGACTTTCCCTATTTTGCTGCGAGAAACTTAACAGCCTGCCGCAAATATGTTATTTGGGCATCGCCCGGCACAAAATTAGCGGGCTGATACTTGCGTTTTTGAATAATCTTTCAAGCACTTGCACGCCTATCTGCGTCCCCCTGCTCGGTGCGCATCGACCAAGCTCGCCTGACGGCATCGTCCTTGCTCATCAGCAGCATCGCAATGGTGGTCAGAAAGGTCACTTTCCGCACCCATTCCCTGAGCATGAACCATACCCATGCCAGGTCCTGCACGCCTCCTACAATTTTCTGCATTGTTCCCCTGTATTTCATATTTAGCGACAGCAAGGAGCGCAGCGATGCACGGCAAGGTTTATCTGGTTGGAGCGGGTCCGGGTGACCCTGAACTTCTCACAGTGCGGGCTTTATACCTGCTGCAACAGGCCGATGCCGTCGTCCACGACCGTCTGGTCAGCCGCGCGATCATGAGCTGCGTCAACCCGGAAGCCAGTTTGCACGATGTTGGAAAAGTGGCAGCCTGCAGAGCCGGTATGCAAGACGACATCAATGCCTTGCTTTTGTCGCTGAGCAAAACACACCAGCATGTCGTTCGCCTCAAAGGTGGCGATCCCTTCGTCTTTGGGCGAGGTGGCGAGGAGCAGCTTTATCTGCATCAGCATGGTGTTCAGGTAGAGGTTGTGCCGGGTATTACGGCTGCCATCGGCGCGGCTGCCTCCCTGGGTATTCCCCTGACCCATCGCGGTCTGGCCAGCAGCATGCGTGTGGTCACCGGTCACCTGCGTGATAACCGGGGTCTGGAACTGGACTGGGCGTCCTTGTCCGACCCCTCCTGTACGCTGGTGTTCTACATGGCCATGGCTAATTGCGGCCATATCGCCCAGGCCTTGATTCAGCATGGACGCGACGCGGACACTCCTATCGCCCTGGCTCAGGATGCCACGCTTAAAAATCAGCGCTGGGGTTTAGGCACATTGCAAACCTTGCCGCAACTGGCAGAGACATTCAGTCCACCTGCCCTGCTGATCATCGGAGACGTTGTGCGTTTGCATCCCGATTACCCCCGGCCCCGAGCACCCGCTCAGGACACAAGGCACGTTGAGCCATTCGGAGCATTGACGTGAGCGCCAGGCATTGCTGCCGGCGCCCTGATATCGCCCGCTTCCTGATAAAGCTATGGCCGGCTGCGTTGTTCGTATTTCTTTTGCCAAAGCAGCTCGCCGCCCATGAGCCGCCCCTCAGCCCGGAACGTCAAGCATCACTCCGTAGCTTGCTGCATCAGGAATGTGGTTCGTGCCATGGTCTGAAGCTCAACGGCGGGCTGGGCCCAGCCTTGACGAGTGACGCCCTGCAAGGCCAAAGCGCGGCGCAGATCGCGCTGACGATCATGCACGGCCGTCCAGGGACGGCCATGCCCGGCTGGAATCGCTTTCTCCACCCCTCGGAAAGCCTGTGGCTGGCCGATTTTCTGCTTCGAACCCCGGACAAGAAACCATGAAAGCTTTGATAACGCTTGGCCTGCTGCTTGTGCTAAGCGGCTGCTCGACCCCACCACTACGAGGCACTCACGATCTGGGACTGGTTGTCGAGCGCGCCACTGGCAGCGTCGTCGTGATTGAAACCAGCCAGCAAAGCCGTCTGGCGCGCATCGAAGGTCTGGGCGATCTGTCCCATGCTCACATCACCTATTCCCGCGACGGGCGCTACGGCTATGTGTTTGGTCGTGATGGCGGCCTGAGCAAGGTTGATCTGCTTGGGCAAGTTCTGGTGCGACGCATCATTCAGTCTGGCAATGCCATCGGTGGCGCCATCTCGCAAGACGGCAGACTGATTGTGGTACAGAACTACGAGCCAGGCGGCATCCGGGTTTTCGATGCCGATACCCTCACTTTGCTCAGCGAGGTCCCCTCTACCTACGCCCCCGGCAAGCGCGCCAAAGTGGTGGGTCTGGCAGATTTGCCCAATCAGCAGTTCGTCTACTCTCTGTTCGAGGCAGGCGAGATCTGGTTGACCGACCTGTCCAATCCCCTCAGGCCTATCACCCGTCGCTTTCCGGCCGGCCGCCAGCCCTACGATGCCATGGTGACCCCAGACGGACGGTACTACATTGCCGGGCTGTTTGGCGAAGACGCCTTGGCGTTGCTGGACTTATGGAACCCTGAACAAGGTGTCCGAAAGATCCTGGCTGGCTATGGTCGGGGCGAATCGGCCTTGCCGGTATACAAGATGCCGCATCTGCGTGGCTGGGCACTGGCAGGCCAGAATGTATTCCTGCCTGCCATAGGGCGCCACGAGGTGCTGGTTGCCAGTACCTTGGACTGGCAAGAAAAGGCCAGCATTCCGGTCCTGGGCCAGGCCGTATTTGTGATGGCCCAGCCTGATGGTCGCCAGGTTTGGGTGAACTTCGCCTTTCCAGACAACGACAAGGTGCAGGTCATTGACGTCGCGACATCCAGCGTGATCCGGACCCTGGAAGTGGGCAAGGCTGTGCTGCATATGGAGTTTACGCCTCGAGGCGAGGCGGTTTGGATCTCGGCACGCGATGACAACCGGGTCAACGTATACGACACCCGCAGTTTCAAACACCTGAGCAGCCTGAGTATTCATCAGCCCAGTGGCGTGTTTTTTACGCATCGGAGCAGTCGCATTGGTTTCTGAACTCTCCCCTTCCGCTTTCCAACTACTCAATGCCTGGCAACACGGTTTCCCCCTGGAGCCACGTCCTTTTCGCAAACTGGGACTGCTACTGGGCCTGAGCGAACCAGCAGTGATGGACTACCTCCGAGGCTGGCGCGACCAAGGCATCATCAGCCGCATTGGACCGGTTCTGAACCCCGCCTGCATAAGCAGCACGTTGGTCGGCATGCAAGTTCCAGACCGAGAGCTGGATGGCGTGGCAAACTGGATCAGCACGCTACCGGCCGTCAACCATAATTACGAACGGGAGCACGCCATCAATCTCTGGTTTGTGCTGACCTGTTCAGATGAAGCAGAACGGCGCGCAACGCTCGATCACATCGCGTGCCACACGGGCTTACGGCCCCTGTCTCTGCCCATGCTCAAGGCCTATCACATTGATCTGGGTTTCAGCCTGCTTCATCACACCAAAGTAAACAACCCTATAGCGCCCGGCAGCGGTCTGCCTGCCTTGGGCAGCGTTGAACGCAAGCTGCTTGAATGCGCATTAAAAGGCGTGGAGATTCAGGCCGAACCGTTCAAACCCTGGGCTCAGTACGCGCAAATAAGCGAGGCGCAAGTACTGCTGCATCTACGCCACTTTCTGGCGCAAGGGATTTTCAGGCGGTTTGGTGTGGTTCTACACCATCGCAAGCTGGGCTATCAGGCCAATGCCATGTGCGTCTGGACAGTAGACACGCAGCATATCGACGCCGTGGGCGAAAAACTGGCCAAGCAAAGCGGCATCACGTTGTGCTATCGGCGCCAGCCCTTTCCACCCTATTGGAATCACAATCTGTTTTGCATGATTCACGGTAAAGAACGTGGGCAGGTGCTGAGCCAACATGCACAGTTGAACGACGATTTGGGCTTGAGCCTGTTGCCCCAGGAAGTTCTGTTCTCCAAACGTTGCTTCAAACAACGGGGCGCATTGCTTAACCAGCCTCATCATGACTAATACGAATCTCCCCTTACGCCACACACCGGTCGAATTGGACGCTGCCGATCGACCTATCCTGAATCGCTTGCAGGAGGGATTCCCCATCTGCTCCCGTCCTTTTGCGCAACTGGCTCCTGATTTTGGTTTGAAGGAGTCCGAACTAATCGCACGCGTGCAGCACTTACACCGATCCGGCGTCCTGACCCGCTTTGGCCCTCTCTTTCAGATCGAAGCCCTGGGAGGGGCTTATTGCCTGGCCGCAATGGCCGTGCCGGAAAAGCGCTGGGAAAGCACCGTCAAAGCGGTGAACCGCCACCCGGAGGTAGCGCATAACTACCGTCGCACTCACGCCTTGAATATGTGGTTCGTGCTTGCCGCCGCCAGCATGCTGGAGATCGAGTCCTGCCTGAGGATCATCGAGGTGGAAACAGGCTTGCCGGTTTTCGCATTCCCGAAAGAGCGGGAATACCTTCTTAGCCTGAAACTGGAGCTTTGACATGCGGCGCTTAACTCAGCCTTACATCGCTTTGATTCATGCGTCTGAACAAGGCTTGGCGATAGAACCCCAACCTTATCTAAAACTAGCCCAAGAGCTGCGGGTGTCCGAAACCTATGTCATGACACAGTTTCAAAACATGCTGGACCACGGCTTGATCCGGCGTATTGCAGCCGTCCCCAATCACTATGCCTTGGGCTATGTAGCCAATGGAATGTGCGTCTGGAACATTGCAGACGACAAACTGGACACGGTAGGCACATGGCTGGCTACACAAGCGGGCATCAGCCACTGCTACCGTCGACCCCGACGCCTACCCGAGTGGCCCTATAACCTGTTTGCCATGTTGCATGGCAAAGACCATGACACGGTGCGCGCCCAGGCACTACACATCAGTACACAAATCAGGCAGGACTTTCCGGGAGTTTTGAACGATCACGATATTTTATTTTCCACGGCCATTCTTAAGAAAACTGGCTTGCGTCTGCGGAGGCCTTAAGCATGTTTCGCCTATCCCGTTTTGTTGCTGCGTTGCACTCCCCGGTTCCCCCTATGCGTAAAAGCAAGGCCCCGGTGGTCATCTGGAATCTGATCCGGCGTTGCAATCTGCATTGCAGCCATTGTTACTCAGCCTCGACCAACAAGCATTTTCCTGGGGAGTTGAGCCATGAACAGGCGTGCCGGGTCATGGATGATTTGCATCAGTTCGGCGTACGCGCATTAATTCTATCGGGTGGCGAACCCTTGCTACGACCCGATATTTATGACCTGGCCCAACGAGCAAAAGCCTTGGGTATGTACGTTGGACTGTCATCCAATGGCACGTTGATCACAGAGCAGACTATTGATCGGATAGCCGACTGCGGCTTTGACTATGTGGGTATCTCGCTGGATGGCTTGCAAGCCAGACATGACAACATTCGGGGCGAGAAAGGAGCCTACGCGGCATCGTTGCAAGGTTTGCGTCTATGTCGTGAAAAGCATCTGAAAGTCGGCCTGCGCTTTACATTAACCCAAGAAAACGCACTTGATTTGAATGGTCTGCTACAGGTGATGGAACAAGAGCAGATTGACCGTTTTTATCTCTCTCATTTGAACTACGCGGGCAGGGGTCTGGGCAACCGCTCCCTGGCCAGTCACCACGCGCTCACCCGATGGGCAATGGAACAACTGTTCACCACCTGCCTGACCTATCAGCAAGCTGGCACCCCCAAGGAATTTACCTCGGGCAATAACGATGCTGATGGTGTTTTCTTTTTACATTGGGTACGACGGCACTACCCCGAACATACGCAGAAAATTATCGACATGTTGCGGCAATGGGGAGGCAATTCCTCTGGCCAGGGCATCGCCAATATCGATAACCGCGGCAATGTGCATCCCGACACCATGTGGTGGCACTATAGTTTGGGCAATGTACTGCAACGCCCTTTCTCAGAGATTTGGTCAGACCAGCAGGAACCCCTGCTAAGGGGACTACGCCAGAAGCCACGGCAGGTACAAGGGCGCTGCGCGAGCTGCGCGTATCTCGACATCTGTAATGGCAATACCCGCACCCGCGCAGAAAAGAGCACCGGCAATGTATGGGCTGAAGATCCGGGCTGCTATCTGAATGACCAGGAAATCACTCGCTAAGGTCGCCCCTCTTTATTGCGCAAGGTTGGGCACTGCCGACGAAGCAGCGCCCACCCACACCCACGCTCCCATTCACATTCAAATTCACACTCACAACAGATCCTGAGCAAGATTTATAAGGACATCCCCGCTAGATCTGCACGCCAACTTCTACAAAGACACAATGGCAGCTGCTTGAATAAAACATCGACAAATGCTGCATCGGCCCCAGCAATCAATAATGCAGGTACCAGCCTGTGCGTTTTGTATGGTGAGCCATTACCAATGGCAGGTCAGTCAAAGCCCAGAACGCAGACACGAATAAACACACATCGTGCCTGAGTCAAGTAGCTGAACATAATGCAGCATCTGCCCCCAACCGCAGCCGTAATACGCAGATTGTTTAAGCCAGTTCGCCCTGCACGCCATGGTGACGCAACAGATCAAGCAAAGGCTGCACAGGCCACGATGCTTTCCAGGTGATCACAATACGCTCTCCGGGTGACCAGGAACGGCACAGCGGCGCCCAGAAATCCCGATTCAACAAGGTTTCCTGCAAAACCACGCCCCCCTGATCCAAAGGCATCAGGCGCGCATCGCGACGGGCCTTTTCGAGAATTGCGGGCAAGATAAGCGGCAAATATAAAACCCAGTCCGCCTGGTTCAATTTGCGCAACGCACGAAGGGTTAACAAATCCACTGCGTCCAAATCTGCAATCGGCAGTATGGTGACCACAATAGTCTGAGGAGGCACCTCCTCCTTTAATGCCGTCTCAAAAGCCGTCTGTGCCTGCTCAGGCTTACCCTGGGCAAACAGATCGGGAATAGGACTATCCAGAACAGAATCAAAAAACTGACGGCGCGTATGGGGCTCGGGAAAAGCCTGTTTGATCTCTGCTCGACGGCGAGCCAGCAGCCCCGCCAGTTGCCCTAGCGATTCGGGAAGCTCGCTTTCTATCCATTCACGGACCCGTCGAGCCAGAACAGGAGCCGAGCCGGCAAACGAAATCGCAATCATCAAGGGCGAGCGGTCCACCATGGCCGGCACCTGCACAGTCGAAAGCTCACCGTCATCGACCACATTGCAGGGCAAATGCAAGGCTTCGGCTGCCTGCGCCACGCTACGGTTTATCTCGCGCCGACCGGTGGCTGCGATGACCAGCCAGGCATGACGAATATGATCCGCCACAAAAGAGCTGAACAGACTGGTCAAGGCACCAGCTTGGGCGCTGGCCCGTAACCATGGGGTTTGCTCGGGCGCTACAACGGTAACTCGTGCCCCAGCACGCAGCAAAAGACGAACCTTGCGCTCGGCGACCGTCCCCCCACCGACCACGACGACGACCTTGCCAGTCAGATTGAAGAACAAGGGAAACACATTCATGGCATCACATCCTTCAGGCGTCAGTGAACACTGACGCCCGGTTCATTGCTACTTCAGACTGGCAAAGTAAGCAGCCAGCTCATTGACCATTTCAGGGCTTAAGGGCTCAGCCATCGGACTCATGATGGGGTCATTGCGCTCTCGCGTTTTGAACTGCTGCAACTGTTTGACCAGATATTCCTCTTTTTGCCCAGCCAGGTTGGGATACAAGCCCACTGTACTGATTCCCTCTAGCCCATGACATGATGCACACAGGGGCAGCATGGCAGAGGCCTGAGCCGACAATTGTGACTGCCCATGTGAACCTTGCAATCCGGCCGGCTCGTCCGCCGCCCTGGCTGCATTGACTGCCATCAGTCCAGCCAGGGCCAGACCCATCAAAAGCTGTTTCATGATGTTCCTTTGCTTAGAATTTTTGGGTTTCAGGCTGCCCGATGGTGAGCCAACGGGTGCGGGCACGCGAGAACACACCGGAGGGGCTTTCCATCTTGTGCTCGGCCACCAGCTCCAGACTGCGGCTGTCATAGATCTTCAGACGATCACCCCAATAGCCAGAGCTGACGTACAGGTAATCACCCGTACGGTTGTAATTGGGAAAGAAGGCGTGACCGCCCACGTCCAGGGTTTTCACGACGGACAAGGTGTTTTTGTCGATCAGCTGAATCCAGGCGGCACGCTTGTCTTTGTCAATAATGTCGACCGCGACATACGGGGCATTGGGGTGAGCAGCCGGCGATTCGGTGGCGCCCGCCACCGGAATTTGTTTCACCACCGAAAAGTCTTTGGTATCCCAGACGGTGACCACAGAGCCCAGTTTGCAACTGCCCATATTGGTGCCGAAAGCCAGCATACGCCCATTGACTTCCGTTACCGCTCCCGAACCGGCATGAGGCTGGCAGCCAGCCGGAATATCGCGCACCACTTTGTCGTCTTTCAAGTCGATGGCCACATACTTGTTGTCATCGTAAGAGGCAACCATGGAATAGCGCCCATCCGGGGTGAGGAAAGTATCGTGCAACATGCGCCCCACCTTGGCCAGTTTGGTCACGGGCATGTCGGGCTTGTCCGGGTCGATGATCCAGATCTGTCCTGCTTGCCGCAGCGTCAGTGCAAATTTGTTATTGATGCGACTACCGATGATCGGACCGCCAGCGGATTTAATGAAATTGCCATCGGGGTCCTCGCCTTCCAGCGCGAGATATTTCACGGGCTCCAGGGTGTCGGCTTTCAAGATAACCATGCTGTTGGGCACGAATGAGCTCAGCGCCAGCCACTTACCATCCTTGGACAGTGCTATCCCGGTGCCCGTCAGACCAATCTTGGCCTGTCGCACAATCTGCAAGGTGTACAGGTCGATTTTATAGACATGGCCATCATCACTTTTCAGATAGGCCCAGCGCTCATGACTGGGGCTGAACTCCATGATGTGGGGTGCTCCCACCGTCGCAATTTCGCCCACTTTCTGGTTGTTCTGGCCATTGATGAAAACCGCACGGGCCTGATTGGCGCCGTCACCCCGACCGTAGCGTCCACGAGCCATGATGACCATCAGATCGTAGACAGAGTCGATCTCGTAATTGGGCTTGTCGGGTAAGGTGGACTCATCGACCAACACCTTCACGCTGGCGCGGATCTGGTCCATCCCCCAGTGACGTTCCACCACAGGCTCATTTTTGATCAGCCTGGCCAGGGCACGGATATCCTCATCGGGCAAACGCCCCACGAAAGGCGGCATCAAGGTATCCGGGATTCCGGTCATGATGGTGCCGCGCAAGGCAATCTCACTTTGAACGAGACGATCCCTGTGCAGACCCGGCGCAATGTATCCACCCCGGTCGGCTGCGTGACAGACCGCACAGTTCTCCTGAAACAGCTTGTCCACCCGCACTTGCTCTTGCG
This sequence comes from Alcaligenes sp. HNGD-HTN06, assembly GCF_049932565.1. Lineage (NCBI taxonomy): Bacteria > Pseudomonadati > Pseudomonadota > Betaproteobacteria > Burkholderiales > Alcaligenaceae > Alcaligenes > Alcaligenes sp. HNGD-HTN06. Next base: position 2,182,674 of record NZ_CP187782.1, read on the forward strand.
TCGGTTCCGCCAGTGCCGTGCTGACGGTGGCAGACAGGAAGGCCAGGGTCATCATTTTTCTATACATTCCATTACCTCCAACATGTGACTTGCCAAGGGGCAAGGCCATTCAAACTATAACGATTGTTATTTTTTGATGAGAAGGTATGGATACGGACCAAAGAATGGTGACGGTTTTTTTATATCGCAATTACAGTAAATTAAATACTCTTACCGAGATAAAAAAATCGCTGACGATGGGTAAGGTGACAGATCAACAAAGCGGACAAATTTATCACGAACGAAACATCACATTGAGCCAACTCAAGTTAAAAGAGAGAGGGGTTACCTATAGTGGCCCAGCCTGGCTCGCTCTCGATGGTTTTGATTCCTTTCCAGTCCCACCATGTTTTCTTTACCGATTACGCTCTCCCATACTCATAGCCCGCCCTACAAACGACAAATTGCCCGTCAAATCGAAAGCCTGATTTGCTCAGGGCGCTTGCAAGAAGGTAGTCGCCTGCCTTCGATTCAGCGGATGGCGTCTTTGCTTCAAGTGTCCAAAAATACCGTGATGGGTGCCTATGACCTGCTGATTGATTCCAATCTGATTCATAGCGAACCTAGCCGGGGGTTTTTCGTGGCCACCCCTACCCGTCATGGACGCAGTCGTCTGGCACCGGATTTTGTGTTGCAAACGGCGCATTGCTCACGCAGTCTGCGCACCAGCACCGCCCAGGCCAGCGGGGTTCATGTGCCCGCCCCCAGTCTGCCAGTTCGCTTCGATTTCAAGGTCGGACGGCCTTCTGCCCATGCTTTTCCACTGCGTCAGTTTATTCATCTGTCCAATCAGTTGCTGCGCTACGCCGGCTCAGCCATGGCGGAGTACCCGCCACCGGAAGGGCTATGGGGTTTACGTCTGCAGATTGCGGATTATCTGGCGGCCAGCAAGGGAATACTGGCCGACCCGGAACACATCATCATCACCGCAGGAACTCAGGAGTCACTCAGCCTGATTACGGCGCATTTCCTGGATGAGCATAGTTGTGCGGTGCATGAATCACCCGGCTATAACGGGTTCAGGCATCTGCTGGAACGGCATCGGGCACAAGGCATTCCAGTGCCGGTGGATGAGCAGGGTTTATGCACCGGCCACCTGCCCGACAGGCCCGTCCAACTGGCCTTTGTGACGCCATCGCACCAATACCCTTTGGGACATACACTGACGGTGCGGCGGCGTCAGGAACTGCTGGCCTGGGCCAGCACCAGTGGCGCATTGATCATCGAGGATGATTACGACGGAGACTTCTGTTACGGGCCGGCCTTGCCCGCAGCGCTCAAGGCCATGAGCCCGGGACAGGTCATTTACCTGGGCTCATTTTCCAAAACCCTGGGTCCCGGCTTGCGTTTGGCCTACATGGTCTGTCCGCCCCAGCTAAGCCAAGACTTTATCGCCCGCAAGGCGCTGCTCAACAACGGCTCCCCCTGGTTAACACAAGCTGTACTGGCACGCTTCTTTGATGAGTACGACTACCCACGTCACCTGCAGCACTTGCGCCGCCGCTATCTGGACCAGCGCAATATCCTGCTCCAGGGCCTGAAGCACATATGGGGAAATACAGGTGTGATCAGCGGGCAGAATGCCGGCATGCATCTGGCCTTTCGTTTGCCATCGCAAAGCCCGAACGCCGATCACCTGGCCTCGACCGCGCTTCACTATGGCATACGGCTTTACCCTCTGGCCCAGGCCGCCAGCCAGGAAGCAGACGGCACCAAACCGCGCCATCTGCTATTTGGCTATGCCAATCTGGAGCCGGGAGAGCTGCAACAGGCGATGCAGCATCTTGCCCTGATACAGCCTAGGCTGAACCAGGACTAGACAGAGCATGTATTCAGGACTGAGCCAACGCTTGATCAAAGTCCGTGGTCAGATCGACAATTTCCTCGATGCCAACGGAGATACGCAACTGGTTATCAGCAATGCCCATCAAGGCGCGCTGCTCGGCCCCCATTTCATAATAGATGGTGTGCGCAACCGGCAATACCAGACTGCGGTTATCGCCCAGATGGGTAGCCAGCACAAAAACCTTCAGACGATTCAGAAAATCGAAGATTTCGATTTTGTCTTCCAGCACCACGCTCATCAGGCCTCCAAAGCGATTGCCGAACAAGTGGGCGGTGCGCTCATGCTGAGGATGGTCTTCCAGGCCAGGATAACGCACGTGTTTTACCTTGGGGTGAGCCTTCAGATGACGCGCCAGCGCCAGGGCGTTAGCGCAAATGCGTTCCATGCGCAAAGGCAGTGTTTCCGAACCCACAGCCAGACGATGGGCCACGTCAGACGACAAGGTGCCACCCATATCACGCAATCCCTTCTTACGGATCTGCACCAGCCCCCAGTTCTGGGGATTGCCGTTGCGATAGACCTGGGCAATGTTGGGATAGGTGGTCCAGTCAAACAAGCCCGTGTCGGTCACCATGCCACCCAAGGCATTGCCATGACCGCCGATGTGCTTGGACAGGGAATTGATCACCAACGAGGCCTTGAACTCCCGACCCGGCAACAAATACGGCGAGGACAAAGTGGCATCCACCACGTACAAGAGGCCCTCGTCCTGGCACCATTGCCCCACCCCTTGCAGATCGGCCACCTGAGTGCCTGGGTTGGCAATCGTTTCCAAAAAAACCATACGGGTGTTGGGCTGTCGTGCTGCCTGAACTTGCGCCAGATCCGTCGCATCCACCAGCGTGGTCTGCACACCCAGATCCCGCAAGGTGCCCAACAGACTATTGGTATTGCCAAACAAATATTTGCTGGCAATCAGGTGATCGCCCTGACGCAACAAAGTAAACAGGGTCGCCGTCAGCGCTGCCATTCCAGTGGCGAAACTCACGCTGCCCACGCCTTTTTCCATGCGTGTAATCTTGGCTTCCAAGGCCGCCGTTGTGGGTGTGCCCTGACGAGAATAGGTGAAGCCCGATTTGCCTTGAAAGACCGCGGCCAACTCACGTGCATCCTGAAAGCCAAACTCGGTCGATGGGTGCAATGGCTGATGAATAGCGCCGTACTGCGTGCCCAAGCGACGGTCAGAATGCAGGGTGGAGGTAATAAAGCCGTTTTCGTCCATGATCATTTCAAAGCCCAAAATGCAAGTACATCCCATCAACCTTGGTGGGCTTGTGCCCGGCTGATAGCCAATCACTTATTATCTGGTGAAGCAGCCGCTGAAAGCGGCTGTCTTTTATACAAATAAGTAATTAAGTAAGTAACAAGACTTAAAAGAAATTAAGCCTGGCTACGTTGGCGTAACGTCTCGTACAAGCAAACCGCGCTGGCAACACTGACGTTCAGGCTCTCCACAGCCCCCATCATGGGAATGGAGACCAGCTCATCGCAAGTCTCACGGGTCAGCCGACGCATACCCTCTCCCTCGGCCCCCATCACCCAGGCCATAGGCCGACGCGCATCTACCTGATGAAAGGTATGACTTGCCTGGTCGCTGGTCCCCACCAGCCAGACGTCACGCTCGCGCAGCATGCGCATGGTACGAGCAAGATTGGTCACGGTAATGTAGGGAGTGGACTCTGCCGCCCCACACGCGACACGCGACACGGTGGCATTCAGGCCCACGGCACGATCGCGAGGCGCAATCACGGCATGCGCACCCGCGGCATTTGCACTGCGCAGGCAGGCGCCCAGATTGTGAGGGTCAGTAACCCCATCCAAAATCAACAGGAACGGAACCTGGCCAGCCTCTTCAAGATCATCCAGCAATTCGTTGACATCAACCGCCAATTCCTGCTCGAGAGCCAAGGCCACCACACCTTGGTGGCGAGTGCCTTTGGCCAGACCATCAAGACGCTCGACGGGCACTGCCATGACTTTCAGACCCGCCTGCTCAACCTGTTCGATAAAGGCCAACATCCGCTTGTCGCGCCGGGTCTGATCCACATACACCTCCCGCACCGTAGCGGCGCTATAACGAACCCGGGCAATAACGGCATGAAAACCGGCCAAAACCTGCTGAGCCATAACAATCCTTGGAGGAAATAAATCAAAGCAAATAAAGAAAGCCGGGCAAAAGCCCGGCTTGATATTGTACGCCTATCGGCGCCGGCCTCTTGGGCTACGCGTGGATTTGGCCGCTTTGGCCGTCTTTTCCGCGCTGCGCTTTTCATCCCGCTCGGCCTGCTTTTGGGAGGCACGCCGTTGGGACGCAGTAGTGCCCTTTAACGCCAAAGGCTTGGTCGGAGCAGCTTTCTTGATGGGACGCTCGGAAGGATCAGACGCTTCAGCCGCTGCCTTCACAGCCTTATACCCGACTCCCTTGACCAGACGAAACTCGATGCGACGCGCCTCCAGGTCAACGCGGGCTACCTGTACTTGCACGGCATCGGTCAGGCGATAACGCAAGCCCGTGCGCTCGCCACGCAGCTCATTCAAAGTTTCGTTGTACTGGAAATAATCCGCGCCCAGTTCAGAGACATGGACCAGACCCTCTACATACAGAGTATCCAGGGTGACGAAGAGGCCAAAACTGGTGACACCGCTGATCTTGCCGGAGTACTCCTCGCCCACATGCTCTTTTACAAACCAGCATTTGAGCCAGGCTTCCACATCTTTGGAAGCCTCGTCAGCGCGACGCTCGCGAGCCGACAACAACGCCCCCAGTTTTTCCCACCGCGCAAAATCCCGTTTACTGGCGGGCAGCGCCGCATCCCCCGGGTCCTCATCAATAGCCGGAACATAGCGCTCGCCCTTCAAAATACCCTTGATGACGCGATGCACCAGCAAATCGGGATAGCGACGAATCGGCGAGGTGAAGTGGGCATACTGCGAATAGGCAAGCCCAAAATGTCCCGTTTTCTCCGGGCTGTAAATGGCCTGCTGCATCGAGCGCAAACACATGGTCTGAATGATGGCAAAGTCCGAGCGGCCACGCGCTGCCGCCACGACTTTGGCGTAATCGGCCGAGCTGGGTTCATCGCCCCCTTCCAGGGTCAAACCCAAACTGCGCAGATACTCGCGCAAGGCTTCCAGCTTGGGCGGCGTGGGGCCTTCGTGCACACGGTACAGACCGTTGCGACGGCTACGAGCAATGAAATCAGCTGCGCAGGTATTGGCTGCCAGCATGCATTCTTCAATCAGTTTGTGAGCATCGTTGCGAACCAGGGGCTCAATACGCTCGATACGGCCCAAAGGATTGCACACGATCTTGGTTTCGACAGTATCGAAATCAATCGCCCCCCGCGCAGCACGTTGCTCGGCCAGCACACGATACAGGGCATACAGATTCTGCACGGGCTCCAGCACATGCTGGATCTGATTGGCCGCCGGGCCTGTGGGCTGCTGCAGGGCGCTCCAGATATCAGAATAGGTGGTGCGCGCATGCGAGTGGATGACCGCTTCATAAAACTGATAGGCTGAAACGGTGCCGGACTTGGCGCCATCCGCCAACACGACCATATCGCAGACCATGACCAGACGGTCTACCGATGGATTAAGCGAACAGATTCCGTTGGACAGACTTTCGGGCAGCATAGGAATCACGCGGCGCGGAAAATACACACTGGTACCCCGCTCCAGCGCATCCTCATCCAGCGCGTCACCCGAACGCACATAATGGCTGACATCTGCAATTGCCACCAGCAAACGCCACGCCCAGCGGGGCCGTTTACCGGTTCCGATATCGACACGTTCGCAATACACCGCATCATCAAAGTCGCGGGCGTCTTCCCCATCAATCGTAATGAATGGCACATCGCGCAAGTCGACACGGCCTTTATATTCCGAAGGCTTGACCTTGGCAGGAATGCGGGCGGCTTGCTTGAGCGCCTTGTCGGAAAAATCGACCGGCACCTCAAACTTGCGCACGGCAATCTCGATTTCCATGCCAGGATCGTCAATTTCCCCCAGCACCTCAATCACACGCCCCAAAGGCTGACGATGCCGCTCCGGCTGTTGGGTAATCGCTACGGTGACGACCTGACCGGGCTCGGCCTCGCCCTGCTCCCCGCTTGGAATCAGAATGTCATGCTTGATGCGCTGATCTTCAGGCACCACGATAAACGTGCCACGCTCGCGCAGGAAACGTCCCACCAGCTTGCTGGTGTGACGCGCCGTCACTTCTACGATCGAGGCGTCTGGCTTGCCGCGGTACTCTCCGACGATGCGCACCATAACGTGGTCGCCGTGCAACACCTTGGCCATTTCTCGTGGGGACAAGAACAGATCAGGCTGCCCGTCGTCACGCTGCAAGAAACCAAAGCCGTCGCGATGACCCAACACCTTGCCCGCGATAAAACCAGTCTGGCTGTTTTTGCGAATCTTGCCTTCGGGGGAGATCAGCAGTTGTCCATCGCGCTCCATTGCGCGCACACGCCGCTCAAAACCCACCGTAATCTCTTTGCCCAGGCCCAGCTTTTGTGCCAGAGCCTGCATGGTCAGGCCGTCTGCATCTTCGCGCAGCCCCGCCAGGATCGCTTCCCGCGTCGGGGTATCCGGGTCGAAGTCAGGCGGCAATTCATAACGGCCCGTTGTTTGAATACGGTCCTCAGTACTGTCTTGATGTTTTTTATTCAAAAGGACACTTCCATTATTAATAAAGTATGCCTATAATCCTTTTTCTTTGCTGCTTACGCAGCAAAAACGTTGAAGGCTTTTGGCACAGTCATAAGCATACAACGATATTGCCCAGGTGGCGGAATTGGTAGACGCGCATGGTTCAGGTCCATGTGCCTTCGGGTGTGGAGGTTCGAGTCCTCTTCTGGGCACCAAATTCCTCAAAAAGCCGATCATCTTTCGATGATCGGCTTTTTGTTTTGTGCGCCCATACAGCAAGGCGCTTGGGCACCGAGGCAAGGCCCCATGAAAGGTCAGGCCCGCAGCCCCCACTCCACGTGTACGTCCCAAGCCACACCCTTTGCCGGGCTCTTGCGCGTTGACAAGCCATTCGCTGGGCGCCCAGCAAGCCTTCTTATTTTCTTGTCCCAGACTGGACTTGAGAAGGTACGCAGCGAGCAAGGCTTCAAGCCCAAGGACTGCCGTAACGGCAATACAGGCGCATGATTGATTAAGCACGGGCACTTCCGAATAAGAAATCAACACTGCATGATCGGTGGCTTTCTTTACAGGCCTATGAACACATCACCAATCCCATGCGGGAGAAACAAGGGGATCTTTTTCTGCCTGCCACGGCCCCTGCCTCAAAAACCCCGCCTGATTTTTGGGACAAAAAAAACCGACTGCGTTTGAACAATCGGTTTTCCATTTCATAAAGTCGCCGCTATTAACCGCCGCAGCCGCCACAACATGCGCCATCCTCTCCATGCGCTGGCTTGGCAATCTGATAGCCCGCCTGTTCAACCGCGGCATGCAGATCTTCCAACGACACCTGGGTTTCATCAAAACGCACCGATGCCTTCGCATTCTCAAACGAAGCGTCTGCCGCTTGCACACCCTGAACCGCTGCCAAGGCATTCGCCACTTTGTCAGCACACTCAGGGTGTCGCAGACCCGCCAATTTCAACATTCCCACTTGCATTTTTCATCCCTTTAACATGAGGTGAGGCAGTTGATGAAATCGCCACCGCCCATAAAGATATATATTAAATACATCTTATAAATACGGCAAGTGACGATTAGCCATTCAGTACAGGGGTGTACGCACTCCTCCTTCAAAGAACAAGACAAGGAACGAGGACGGCAAGCAGGCTAACTGACAGATCAAGCTACTACTACCACTCGACTGACTGAGTAACTGACCAAATTGCTAGCTAGGCAAATAGGCTTGTTTGCCCATCAGATCGATGGCTGGCTGACAGCACGTGGACGAAGCAAGATCGAATGAACAACGGCGATGGTTGAAAGAACTGGATTCAAACGCCAGCTCAACTGCACCTGAACAAGGCCAGGGAGAAGAGTGCACTAACCATCCTGCCTGGAGAATAAAAGCCATCAAACAGCGCATCGACCTGAGCTGCCTAATACAAAGCAATCTTTGCAGGCAGAAGAACCAGCCTTGTAAGCGCCGTTTACGCTTGAACGCGAACCCAACCGCACAGTCCCTTACCGGTCGGACAGGCTGGCTCCGTCGGGGGCATGAAAAGAGCCAAATTGAACTGCGCCTGGATATCTATACGACCCCGATTTCCCAAACCACAATACAAAAAGCCGACCATCTTTCGACGATCGGCTTTTTGAGGAATTTTGGTGCCCAGGAGAGGACTCGAACCTCCACACCCGAAGGCACATGGACCTGAACCATGCGCGTCTACCAATTCCGCCACCTGGGCTCTGACTGCAACACTTGTTTTTAAACACTTCATTGCAAGACAGAAGATAACTATAACACAATTTTCAATTCGCGCAAACTATTTCTGTTTTTTTATGATGGACAGAAGTTTGTCGGCCTCTTGCGCTTCATGAAAATCGCTTTTATGCTTATTGCAATATCAAGAGTTGGGGTAACCCATGCCAACCTGTGTACCCGCACAAGGTGGATTCAAGATATGGCCATCTGGCAACCAAAGGGATCGTTATGACAACAACCCGCTGCCAGCGGGTTTTTTTATGCCTGACCTAGCAGGCGCTCAACGGGTTCTTTAATCCAACTTGCTCACCCGGAAGCCGCTTCCAAGAGCTAAACAGGAGAAACTATGTCTGCACCGTACTGCTATCACCTCACCCTAGAACAGCAAAGCTACCGCATTGTGCTTCGTCCTGGCTGTTCGCGGCTGGCCGTTGTCCGCGAACAGCATGCGGATACTGTCGGAGATTATGAGCCTCGCTGGCTGGGCTCCAGTTGTCGAGGCGGCTATTGGACCCGTTTTCAGCCTGATATCGACAGCACATTGCTGCTGAACATGGATGCGATCGCACGCCTGATTGACCAGCATCGCCTGGCGCATCCCGAGACAACGCTGGACACAGACCTGCAGCCAGTGCTGCACGTGGGTGGCCGCTTGCGCGCCCAACCCTACCCTCAGCAACAAGCCGCTTAATCCAGACGAGGGGCCTGATCGCCCTGATCGCCTTGGCGCCAGTAACTGCTGGCCCGAATCGCGTTCTTATCCAGGCCACGCTCCTGCACCCAGTATTCACGCAGCCCTTGGGCAACTGCGTATTCTGCCGCCACCCATACATAGCCGGTGCCGCTGGGCTGCGCCGCAGCCCGCAGCGCGTCCAGAATGCCCGGCAACCCGGCCAGTGATGGAATCCAGTTCACCGTAACGTGATCGGGCGCCGCTAGCGTCCCTACCGTCAATAAATTGCGCGCCAAGACATACACCTGCACGTTCACCGTGGCAGGCAGTTCATGGATGCGTCGTGCCATCGCAGGTATGGCAGTTTCGTCACCGATCAGGACTTGCCAATCCAGTTCCTTGCTGAGCAGAAAGGAGCCACGGGGTCCCGCGACCCCCAGCTTATCACCTTCCTTGGCTTGCATGGCCCATCGGCACGCCGGGCCGTCACCGTGGAGCACAAAATCAATATCCATCTCCTGTTCCGCCGCGCGGTAGTCGCGCGGCGTGTAATCACGGATGGGAGGTTTTTCCTGCCCCGCCGCAAAGACCATACCGCGCTCACCCATTTGGGGCAGACGCAGGGAATGGGTGGCTGGATCCGGAAAAATCAGTTTGACGTGATCATCAAACCCCGGCGAGTAAAACCCCTCTAGGTCAGCACCCGTCAGGGTAATGCGCAGCATGTGAGGTCCCAGCTCACGGCGATGCTTGACGGTGAGCAATCGCAACTTCAGGGGATGGGCCACTTTTTGCGTTAATTGTTCGGACTGCATGCTTAAGACTCCTTGGGCAAATTGCGTATTTCGGCGATGGCTTTCTCCAGAATTGCCACCACGTCAGCCTGTCGTGCCAGACTGGCTGTCGATTGTTCAAACATGGCCTGTTTAAGACTATGGCGTACCTGGACAAATTCGGGCAGCCAACCCGTCTGTTCCTGCGCGGCCTTTAAATCCTCGTCACTACTCTGTTCAGCCAGCATCTGCCGTATCCATACCCGCTTGCGCCCGCGGTAGGTCAAGGACTGCAGTAGGTAGTCACACTTCTCTTTCTGCGCCTCAAGATACGCCAGCCCCTCCGGAGTCAGGCTGTACATCTTGCGGCGCCCTTGCTCCTCAATCAGAACCCAACCTTGAGTCGCACAAAAGGCCAAGGCCGGATACACCGCGCCGGCGCTGGGCACATAACTGTTCTGGCTGATCTGCGCAAAACGACGGATTAGTTGATACCCATGAGTGCTGCCTTCCTTGAGCAAGGCCATCAGCATGAGCTGCATAGCTCGGGCAGAGTACTTTCGACCCTGCCCCATATCCTGCAACATGCGCTCGACATCCATTGTGTTGAATTTCATAGTCACACTCTTATGCTATATCACTCGACACATATTAATGATAATGAGAATGACAATCAACCAAAAATCAAAATAAACCGTGCCCAATGAAAATGCTTGCATTTACCAAAAGATTCATCCTATAATTTAATGCTTGAGACGGGCAGCAGCCCTTATCAAAGCCCAGGTGGCGGAATTGGTAGACGCGCATGGTTCAGGTCCATGTGCCTTCGGGTGTGGAGGTTCGAGTCCTCTCCTGGGCACCACAAATTCCTCAAAAAGCCGATCATCAAAAGATGATCGGCTTTTTGCTGTGTCCGCACCCAAACGCTAAGATCTTCGAGCCCCTTACAGGAGCGCACGAGGCCCCCACCCCGACCTCCCCCCCCTGAAGTACAGCAGTCAAGCTGAACACCAAACGCAAGCACCGCGATCAGATAAGTACTAAAAATCGGGCAACTTACCTTGATATCTGGGCAGCGCTTCCCCAGGGGCGGACAAGCTTAGCGCCGGGCCCAAAGCGAGCAGCAGAAAAGCCACAAGAAAAATCAGGCCAAGAAGAAAAAAGTTTGGATCAACAGTCACTTACACTACCTGAAACCAGGAAAACCAGTTCGTGCGGCCCAAGCACATAACATGCCCATTACAAAATACGAATAGCGGCTATATGTTCATTCTTTTGAGTAAACGCGTACGCCGTCCTATCGAGCTACCACTCAGTCTGAGCTGAAACCGTGAAACCAGCAGCGCAAAAGACCAGTTTGAAAAGCCCCAGAAAGTTCATGGCCTCGCACGGAGGCGAACCTGCCCTGATCGACAGATCTGATGTATACCCCCTTGCCAACGGGCACAACCGTCAGGGGGAGACACCGATCTCCTTGACCCCGAAGATCCAGCGACAAAAAAGCCGAAACAGATGCTTTATTCTGCTTCGGCTTTTTGACATGCACAGGCCCATCACCTTTTGCTCGGCTGGCCCACCCTTTTGCTGACTACTCCAAAGGGCGATGACGGCGTTGCCAGAATGGCTGCGCCGCATAACGCTGCTCCCTACCGTACAGGGCATGTTGAGCATTCAGGTGACGCACCAGACCCAGCAAATAGTCTTTTTCATACGATCGTGCCGGCTCAGGGTTTCCTTGCGTCAGGGCCAGAGCCGCCTGTGCCGATTGCGAGCCGCTCCACAGAGCCGTAGCCAGACCATTGGCCGCCAAGGGGTCCATGGCGGCGCCCGCATCGCCAGCGCGAAGGAGACGGCCTTCAACAAAGTGAGACACGGTGGCGCTGGCAGCTGCGCTGACGGTAGGAGCACAGTCGGCCATTTGATCGATCAAGCCCAGACTTTCCATACGCACGCGCGCTGCATCGGCGCAAGCCAGTAAACCGGCCCACGTCGACCCATCATGACTCAAAGCGTCAGGCAAGAGATCCGCATCCGAGAACAAGGCCACCGTCAAACGATGGCCGGGCATGGGAGACAAATACCACCATCCCAACTCCGCCGCTTCGACCAATGAAGCCGCCAGAGGCTCCGCTCCCTGCGGTAGATCAAAAACACGCCAGGCCGCGACCAGCCTGTCCAGTCGTTGACGCTTGGCAACCGACCCGCAAGATACTGCCGCGCGACCGCTGCAATCGATCAAGGCAGCGGCTTCCAGGCTCGTGCCATCCGCCAATCTGACAGTAAGCCCGTGAGGCTGGTGTTCCAGGCTCAGAACTCGTGTGCGACGCAAGCTGAGTTTCTCTTCTTTCTGCAATCGTTCAAGCAGCACCTGCTCCAAACGTGCCTTGTCCAGCAGGTACCCCTGACCATCCTCGTCCTGCACGGTGCGCAGCCCTTCATTTCCCCATACCGAAAAACGCCCCTGAGAACGCAGAGCCACCGTCTCATCCAGGCAGCTTTCCCATCCCAGACGGGTCAAGACCTGGGCACCGCGTTCAGACAAGGTTTCACCCCACGAAGGCTGCCGCTCTGGCGGAGCCACCAGCGTCACAGCCTGACCTTGCATACTCAGACGGCGCGCCGCTGCCAAACCCGCCACACCAGCACCAACAACAATAATCATCCCTTCATCCCCAGGTTCCCGTCCGCTTTATCAGCGGGATAATGTCCATAGAACCGCCTTGTGCGTCTGCTGACCGCTTGGGCACAATGGCTGCCAGCCCGACTGGCCCGGGACGTTTTACCACGACTGCCCTGCCAGCCCCAACTATCACCTATCGGCCGGGAGCGAGTACCCAGGATGCCAAGCGAGATGCGCCGCACTCACAAAAGGGTCAACACGACCTGTCGGTGGACACTTCCGGCCCCTGCGGCGGGCATGGGCAAACCATCAAATCTTGTTTAGCTGAGCGAATGCCCCTGCTTCTTAAAAAAGGCGAGGCAGAGAAAACAGCATGATCCAGCCCCCCAGGACCAGATAAGGCCCAAAATGAATGGCCTGCCCTGCCGCCAGCCGACCACCCAAGCGCAAGATCAGCACGGCCAGCAAACCCAGGACAGAGGCAGACAAGAGAATGCCGGGCAGGGCACTTGCCCCCAGCCAGGCCCCTAGGGCCGCCAGCAGCTTGAAGTCGCCGTACCCCATGCCGGCACGTCCGGTCAGCAGCAGGAAACCATGATTCAAAAGCCACAGCAGACCATAACCCAGCGCTGCACCCAGCACCGCCAAGGGCAACGTGGTAAAGGTGTGATCCAGATTGACCAGCAGGCCCAGCCACAACAAAGGCAAGGTCAGGCGATCGGGCAGGTAGCCGGTTTCCGCATCAATCCAGGCCAGTAAAGCGGTAACGGCGATCCAGACACAGGCAGCCACTGCGGCCGGAGTCAGTTGCCAGCGCCACCCTGCCCAAAGCATCAGCCCCAAAGCCAGGGCCTGGCACACCCACCCCCATTGCCGGTGTAGTCGACGTGGGCGTGTACTCAAGCCGGACTCCAGTTCGATGGGCAGACTCCAGGACAGGCGCCGGGCGGGCCAATAAAAACAGACGGCCAAAACCAGAGCAACTCCCATTCCCGCCCAGGCATTGCCCCACGACGTCCACATCATAATGATCCTTCACCCGATTAATGAAAAGTGCGTGTCCCACAGTCTCGCTGACCAAATCCTAGCAGAGGCGTGTGCGCTTTTGATGACGTAAGCATTTTTTGCTCCAGGCTGCGGGAAATCGAAGCATGGCATTTTTTGTTACCCGAATGACAGACAGAGCCCAGCAAGGCTAGGCATAATGCGCTTCAACCCTTTGTTTCGCTTATGGATGAATAAGGAAGCGCCATGAACCAATTTATGCCCCACGCGGCGCGTGCTCCACGCCTGCGCTCGTTGACCGGTGCTTTGATGCTGGTCTGGATGGGCTCAACAGCCAGTGCAGCCTGGGCCCAGCAGATCGAAGCGATCACCTTATCCAGCGCCGGTATGGCCGAGATCGAACGACAGATCCCGATTACCGACACAGGAACCGCCCAACTGCGCGTGCCTCTGAACCAGGTCGATGATATTTTAAAAACCCTGATGGCCGTAGACGGCAAAAGCCGCATTGAATCGCTGACCCTGTCCGGTCTGGCCCCGTTGAAAGAGAGCTTTGACAGTTTGCCCTTCTCGGCCAAGGATCTGGGCTCGCCCGCCGCCTTGGCGCAGGCCCTGCGAGGGCAACAACTGAGCGCCAGCTCGCAAGGTCGCCAGGTGCGCGGTGCCGTTCTGGGTGTACAGACCATTGCGGCCACTAACGAGCGCTCCTCCCAGGCCATCCTGAGCGTGCTCACGGAGCAAGGCCAGATTCAGACATTGGAGCTGGGTCCCGACACCAGCCTGGAAGTGCTGGATAAAACCGTGCAGCAACAATTGCAGCAAGCCGCGCAGGTCTTGGCCGGACAAAACAATCAGCAATCGCGTGACATTCAATTGGTCCTGAACAAGACCGACACCAAGACCGCGCGTCTGTCCTATCTGATTCCTGCCCCAGTCTGGAAAAGCTCCTACCGACTGATGATGCAAGAGGGCAAAGCCCGACTGCAGGCCTGGGCCATTTTCGAAAACACCACTGGCGAGGACTGGAAAAACGTCAAGGTCACCTTAAGCTCGGGTTCACCAGTGATGCTGCGTCAACGCCTGCTGGAGCGCTACTGGAACGAGCGCCCCGAACTGCCCGTTGCCGTGGGCAGCGCCATCGCCCCGAAAGCGGACACCCAGGCAAGCGTGCGCGCGAATCAAGCTCATCCGGCCATGGCTAATGCCATGCGTGCCCGCATGGCCCCCCCTGCCCCTGCCCCCATCGCTGAAGCAGCCTACATGGCAGACAGCGTCCTTTCCAAACAATGGGCCGCGGGTGGTGCCAACAGCGACGCTCAAGCTCAGGAAGGTCAAACCCAGGTACGCTTTAGCTTGCCCGAGACAGTGAATGTTCCCACCGGCCAGACAGTCGCCGTCCCATTTATGGACACGTCCTTGCAGGCTGAGGCTCTGTCGGTATATCGCAGTGGTCAGGCGGGCGATCATCCCACGGCCGCCATTTGGGTCAACAATCAGCAGGCCAATAGCCTGCCACCGGGCATCATCACCGTCTTTGACCAGCAAGACGGTCATGTGGGGGATGCGGAGCTGGCCGGGCTGCCAACTGGAGAGCAACGCCTGATCTACTTTGCCCAGGACAGCAAAGTGCAGATCCGTGAAGAACAGACAGAGGAATATCGCCTGAGCAACACGCGCGTCAGCGATGGCGTGGCTCGATCGGAATGGACCCGCTTTCAAAACTTCCGTTTCGAGATCACGGGTCCCGCGAACGAAGATAGGACCGTCCTGATCCAGTTACCGCGTCAGGATGGCTGGTCCTTCAAATCCGATGCCCACGATAGCGACACAGCCCAGGAACACCGCCTGAAAGTGAAGGTACCCAAAGGTAAAACCATCACCGTCACGGCTCAGCTCAGCCTGCAGGACCAGACGGAACTGCGTCTGGAAGACATCGACGAAACCCTGCTGGTGCAATGGCGAGGCAACGGCCAGGACCAGGCCCTGCAGGCCAAGATGGACAAGCTGATTGAGTTGCGTCGGCAACTGAGCCAGGCCCAGCAGGCGCAGAACCTGGCGGTCGAGCGCCTGAATGAGACGATTGCAGAGCAGGAGCGCATCCGCGCCAATCTGGCCGCGGTCAGCGCACAGAGCACCTTGGGCGAACGCTTTAGCGCACAGCTGGCCCAGCAAGAGGACCAGATTGCCAGCCAGCGCCAGGCGGTTCAGGATCAGCGTGATGCCGTTCAGAAGGCCCGTCAGGCCTTCGAGAAAGGCTTGGCTGAACTGAACTGAACTTAGCCTCCCGGTGCGGGCAACTGGGCCTGCACCTGCTCCAGAAACGCGCGTATGGCATGACCCTGCGCGCGTTCTTTGAGGCAATACACAAACTCGCTCAAGTGCGCCGAGACATCGCTCAAGGGCAAGCTGATGATGTCCGGGTGCGCCGGCACTTCACGCAAAGGCAGCAAGCTGGCGCCCATGCCGCACACCACTCCCCACCCAATGGCCTCCCGGCTGCCTATTTCCAGAATGTGTGTGGGCTCCTGCCCCGCCTGTCCAAAGACCTGGTAGCAAAGCTCCCGGGTCATGGACCCAGACTCGCGCATCAACATAGGGTAGCGGCACAGATCCACAATCCGCAGGCGTTGGCGGCTTGCCAGCGGATGATCCTTGCGCAGCACGGCCACTAAAGGATCGGAGGCCAGCACCAGACGCACCAGACGTGAGTCATCCACCAGCGCCGACGAAGCGATCACATCCAGTTGGTAATCGTGCAAGGCACTCAGCACCCGATGAGAGTTGTCGATACTCAAACGCATTTTCACACCTGGGTAGGCCTGATGAAAATTCCGTAATACCGCCATGATGTAATACGGTCCGGTCGCCCCTACCCGCAATATGCCGCTTTTCAAATCACGCAAGTCTCGCAGACTGAAATCAATCTGCGCGGCCTGCTGCATTAATTGTTCAACTTGCGGCAGCAGGCGTTCCCCTTGCTGGCTTAAATAGACTCCTTTGCCCTGCCGATAAAACAGCTCCACCCCGTAGCGGCTCTCCAGTTGCCGCAGATGCGAGGTGACCGTGGGCTGGCTGATACCCAGCAACTGGGCCGCCTTGGTAATCGAGCCACAATGGGCCGTCGCGTGAAAGGACTTTAGTTCCAGAGCCAGCATGCTGCCGCTCTCCTTGGGAAAACTCAAAACCCAAATTATCCGATTCTCGTATTACAGAAATTCGTTGTACTGTCATCGGGCCGCCATATAGGACTCCCATACTGACGTTCATGACATTCATGACAAGTCGGAACCTCGGGATGAGCGCCAAGCCTGCTTTTTTAACCATACAAGGACTGCACAAGCAGTTCGGCTCCTTTACTGCCCTGGACCAGGTCAGCCTGGATATCCAGGCCGGTGAACTGGTCTGTTTGCTGGGCCCCTCGGGCTGCGGCAAAACCACCTTGCTGCGATGCATTGCAGGCCTGCAACAGGCAGACCGGGGCAGCATCGTTATGGCTGGACGTGACATCACTCAACTGCCCCCCCAACAACGCGACTACGGCATCCTGTTTCAGTCCTACGCCCTGTTTCCCAACCTGACCGTGGCTCAAAACATTGCTTATGGGCTGTCGCCCCGCAAAAACCTGGCCACACAAGTGCGTCAGCGGGTCTCGGAAATGCTGGATCTGGTGGGTTTGTCCGGTTCGGAAAACAAATACCCGGCCCAATTGTCCGGCGGCCAGCAACAGCGCGTGGCCTTGGCCCGCGCCCTGGCTCCTTCACCCTCGCTGCTTTTGCTGGACGAGCCCATGTCCGCCCTGGATGCGCAGGTGCGCGAACGCCTGCGCAGCGAGCTGCGTGCGTTGCAAAAACAGCTGTCCATTACCACCTTGATGGTGACGCACGACCAGGAAGAGGCCATGGTCATGGCCGACCGCATTGCCGTGATGGATAAAGGCCGCCTGGTTCAATTTGATCGTCCCCAGGCTCTGTATCGCGCCCCGGCAGACCCATTTGTCGCCGGTTTCGTGGGCGAGGCCAACTGGCTGCCGTTCACGCCTTTGCATGATTGCTCGGTGCTGGTCGAGCGGGTCCGTCTGGATCTGAGCCAGGAGGCACCAACCAGTGCCGGACGACTGTTCATACGTCCCGAGAACATCCGCGTTCTGGACAACAACAGCCCCACTTCGGTCACCAATACGTTTCTGGCAGACATTGTGGATGGCATCTTCCTGGGTCGCCACTACAAACTGACGCTGCGTCCGGAGGGCATGGACGGCTTGACTGTGCAGGCCATCGTCAATCCGGAGCAGGGAGACCGCCTGCTTGACCCACTGGCTGCACGACGCTGTCGTATCCAGCTTCCCAGCGAGGCCTTGCATGCCCACCACTAATACTGCCGTGCCGCCAGCTGGCACGGCCGCCCTGCCCTCGACCAGCCTGTACGGGCTACCCCTTGCCGACACACGCGTGAAGAATCCCCCGCTGACTCGTCGCGTCTTGCCTGCCTGGATAGGCGCGGCAGCACGACGCGCCCTCTTGATTGCCCTGTTTGCCCTGCTGGTGCTGTTTTTGGCCCTGCCCATGCTGTTTATCCTGCTGCGAGCCGTTCAGGACAGCGAGGGTCAGTTGGTCGGGCTGGGCCAGTTCTGGTCCATCATCAGCGCCCCAGGCTTCATGCACATGGTGGGTCGCTCGATTCTGGTTGGCCTCACCACCCTGACCATTGTCATTCCCGCTGCCTACGCCTTTGCCTTTGCCCTGCAGCGCTGTTGCATCCGGGGTGCCGGTCTGTTCCGGGCTTTGGGACTGCTGCCCTTGCTGGCGCCCTCGCTGATGCCGGGCCTGTCCTTGATCTATTTGTTCGGCAATCAGGGACTGCTGCGTCACTGGATAGGCGGCGAGACGATCTACGGCTTCTGGGGCATTGTGCTGGGGGAGGCTTTTTATACCTTCCCCCATGCCTTGATGATTTTAAGTACCGGTCTGGCTCTGGCCGATGCCCGCCTGTATGACGCGGCGCGCGCCATGGGCGCCAACGCCTGGCGTCGCTTTATGACCGTGACGCTGCCTGCCAGCCGCTATGCCGTCTTCTCCGCCGCCTGCCTGGTCTTTACGTTGACGGTCACCGACTTTGGGGTACCTAAGGTCGTGGGGGGCTCCTACAACGTACTGGCTATGGAAGCCTATAAGGCCGTGGTCGGCCAATTACAGTTCTCCAAAGGCGCTGCCATTGGGGTGCTGCTGTTGATCCCGGCCGTCCTGACCTTCTTTCTGGACCGCCACCTGCGTGCCCGTGCTCGCGGTCAGGCACAAGGGTCTTTAAGCGCCTATTCGCCCCAGCCACACCGCCGCCGCGACCGCTATTTCATGGGGGTCATGGTGCTGATTTCCCTGGCGATCCTGACCATCGTGGGCATGGCCGTCTGGGCCTCCCTGATCAAGTTCTGGCCTTACAACCTGAGCCTGTCCCTGAAGTCCTACGACTTCAACAATATGGATGGCGGCGGCTGGCTGGCCTGGCGCAACAGCCTGACCATGGCCTTGTTCACCGCCGTGATCGGCTCGGCCCTGATTTTCCTGGGTGCCTGGGTGCTGGAAAAACTCCCCGCCCGCGGCCGGACCGACAAAGGTCTGTACAGCCTGTTGCAGATGCTGGCGCTGGCCCCCATGGCCATTCCCGGACTGGTCCTGGGTTTGGGTTACATCTTCTTTTTCAACCATCCCAACAACCCCCTGGCCGGCTTGTATGGCTCCATGACCTTGTTGGTCCTGTGCAGCGTCATTCACCTGTACACCAGCGCCCACCTGAACTTCGTGACCGCCCTGAAGGCGATTCCCGCGGAGCTGGAGGCGGCCGCGGCCTCCTTGAAAGCGCCACGCCTGTCCACCTTGATGGGGGTGACCTTGCCCCTGTGTCTTCCTGCCTTGCTGTCCGTGGCGCGCTATTTGTTTGTCTCGGCCATGACCACCGTGTCTGCCGTCGTATTTCTTTACAGCCCGCAAACCGTGCTGGCCTCGGTCGCCGTCATGAATATGGATGACGCCGGCTTTATTGGCCCGGCAGCGGCCATGTGTACGGTCATCATGCTGAGCTCCGGTTTTGTCTGCCTGCTGGTTCATGTACTGAGCCGTGCCGCCTTGCGCCGCAGCCAGGCCTGGCGCTCTCCCTCTCTTTCTCCAACCCGATAGGACCGCAATGCCCTCCCCTACTTGCGCAAATACGCCACTTGATACATCCACCTCCCAGGCCATGCACCTTGAAGCCCTGATTTTCGACTGGGCCGGCACGCTGGTGGACTTTGGCTCCTTTGCTCCCACTCAAATTCTGGTTGAAGCCTTCAAATGCTTTGATCTGACCCTGAACCTGGACCAGGCTCGCAGCGCCATGGGCATTGGCAAATGGGACCACATCAAAGCCATGCTGGAACTGCCCGAAGTGCATGCCCAGTTCGTGGCCCTGCACGATCGCCAGCCTGATGATAACGATGTGGACCGCATCTACAACACGTTCCTGCCCATGCAAAACGAACGCGTGGGCGAGTTCTCCGCGGCCATCCCGGGTGCGCGTGAAACCTTGACTTGGGCGCGTCGCCAAGGCCTGAAGATTGGCTCGTGCTCCGGCTACCCGCGTCTGGTTCTGGACAATCTGTTGCAACACGCCCATCGCCAGCAAGTGCTGGTGGACTACCACGTGGCCTTCGATGAAGTGCCACAGGCGCGCCCCTGGCCCGCCATGGCCTTGGAAAACGTCATCCGTCTGGAAATCCGCAATGTCAGCGCCTGCGTCAAAATTGACGATACGGCGGTCGGAATTGAGGAAGGCCGCAATGCCGGCATGTGGACGGTGGGTTTGCTGCTCTCGGGCAACGCCGCCGGTCTGACCGAGCTGGAATTTCTGGCCTTGGATGAAACGAGCCGCCAGACCCTGCGTGATCGCGCTGCTGCCACGTTTGCCCACGCCCAGCCTCATTATCTGATTGATACCGTTGCCCAACTGCCTGCCGTGATTGAACAGATCAATGAGCGCATGGCCCAGGGCGAACACCCCAGCGACTCTCTCTAACCCCTCCCCCTTTTGCTGTCACAAGGACATTCCTTCATGAAAACCATTGTTCTGAGCTCCTTGGCCGCCGCTTTGATGGGCACCGCCTCTTTGGCACACGCTGCCACCACCCTGACGGTGTATACCGCGCTGGAAGCCGATCAGCTCAAAGCCTACCAGGCCGCTTTTGAAAAAGAGAACCCCGATATCAAGATCCAGTGGGTCCGCGACTCCACCGGCATCATCACCGCCAAGTTGCTCGCTGAAAAGAACAACCCGAAAGCTGACGCGGTCTGGGGTCTGGCCGGCTCCTCCCTGGGCCTGATGGCCAGCCAGGACATGCTGCAGCCTTACGCCCCCAAGGGTTTGGAAAAAATTGACGCCAAAATGCGCGACCAGAACAATCCGCCCAGCTGGGTCGGCATGGACGGGTTTGCCGCTGCCTTGTGTGTGAACACCGTCGAGCTGGAAAAAAACAAGCTGCCCATGCCGACCTCCTGGGAAGATCTGACCAAGCCGGTCTATGCCGGCAAGATCGTGATGCCCAACCCCGCCTCCTCGGGCACCGGCTTCCTGGACGTCAGCGCCTGGTTGCAGCTGTTTGGTGAAGATAAAGGCTGGGCCTTCATGGACGGCCTGCACAAGAACATTGGCGCCTACACCCACTCGGGTTCCAAGCCTTGCAATATGGCTGCTTCCGGCGAGTATGCGATTGGCGTGTCCTTTGACTACCGCGGCGCCCGCCTGAAAGAAGAAGGCGCTCCCCTGGAGCTGGTGTTCCCCAAAGAAGGTCTGGGCTGGGAAATTGAGGCCGCGGCTATCATGAAAGGCACCAAGAACCTGGAAGCCGCGCAGAAACTGGCTGACTTTTCTGCCAGCGAAGCCGCCAACCATCTGTACAAGAGCAACTTCGCGGTTCTGGCCATTCCTTCCATCGCGACCGCCAACCCCCATCTGCCTGCAGACCTGAACCAGCGTCTGATCGACAACAACTTCGTATGGGCTGCTGAAAACCGCGAGCGCATCATCGACGAATGGACCAAGCGTTACGACGGTAAATCGGAAGCCAAGAAGTAATGAGCACACAACACTACGACGTGATCGTGGTGGGGGGCGGCATCCTGGGCATGGCACATGCCTGGGCGGCTGCCCGCCGCAAGCTACGGGTGGCTGTGCTTGAGCGCAGTCATCAGGCCCAAGGCGCCACCATACGTAATTTCGGTCAGGTCCTGGTCACCGGCCAGGCTCCGGGCATCATGATGGAACTGGCTCGCCAAAGCCGCGGACTGTGGCTAGAACTGGCCGCGCAAGCGGGCTTTCATGTGCGCAGCAATGGTTCGCTGGTACTGGCGCGCAATCATCTGGAACTGGAACTGCTGGAAGACTTCGCTCAAGGCCGTGCAAAGGATGAAGGTGTGGCATGCCAGATGTTGAGCGGCAAGGAACTGGCCGCCTTGTTTGAAGGCCGCTTGGGGCATCACCACGGTGCGCTGCAAGGTCTGGACGATTTGCAGATTTACTCGCGCGACGCCCTGCCCGCCATTACCAGCAGCCTGCAGGCCATGGGCGTCGATGTGTATACCCAAGCACATGTGCATTATGCCCAAGCGGGTCAGGTACACAGCAGCGTGGGCGACTTCACGGCCAACAGCATTTTTGTGTGCCCAGGCCATGACTACAGCAGCCTGCATCGCGAACTGCTGGAGACCGTCAAACCCTCGGTGACCCGTCTGCAAATGCTGAAAGTGCGTGCACAAGACGCGGGCTGGGCCTTGGACCGACCCTTGCTGACAGGTTTGTCCTGCCTGCACTATGGTGCCTTCAGCGACCTGCCTCTGGCAGCCACACTGCGCGAGCAGGTACAGCAACGCCACGGCGTGCTCTTGGAGCAAGGCATTCATTTGCTGATGAGCCCAACCCCTCAGGGCGACCTGATCATTGGGGATTCGCACGACTACGGCCAGCAAGCCAGTCCCTTCAACCAGGAAGAAACAGACCAGTACCTGCTGGCTCTGGCTGAAACGGTGCTGGGATGCCCGGTTCAGGTGCTTCAACGCTGGCAGGGGGTGTACGGTGCAAAAGGACCGGCTCCGTTTTCCGTCTTGCAGGCCGATGGCAGCACACTAGTGACGGTCATGCACACCGGCTTGGGCATGACCACAGGTCTGGCAATCGGCGAACGCAATATCGCCGCTCGCTACGATTGATGGCTGGGCGTGGAGGGTTCGACCAGCGGATCAGCCTTTACCCACGCCACAAGAGTGCCAAAACGCGCAGCCCACGCTGCGCGTTTTTCTTTTCTTCAGGCATGCATCTGGAGGTCAACATCAACGACCTCAAAATAAAGCACACTGCGATACGTTCTTAGCAGGAATTTCCCACTGGCAACCCAACATAGTGGAATAAAATACGCCACACGATAGGCCAGAGCTACCGCTCATGAGCTTTAGCACTCCACACAGCCAGGCTGGCGCCCCACCCCCGTCACCATCGGTGATGACGGCTTGGCTTGCTCAGAACAGGAAGAGATCCATGAAAGACAGTGACAGCGGGCTGCGTTTTATAGACTGCGATGAAGAGCAGCATGCAGCCGCTATTTTGGCGATCCTGAACGACGCTATCGTGAACTCCACCGCGCTTTACGACTATGTGCCGCGCCCACCCGACGCCATGGTGAGCTGGTTTGCCACCAAACGCGCCAACGGCTTTCCCGTGGTGGGCGTCATGGACGATGCGGGCACGCTGATGGGCTTTGCTACCTGGGGCAGCTTCCGCGCCTTTCCCGCCTACAAATACACCATGGAACACAGCGTGTATGTACACCCGGCGCATCGCGGCAAAGGCCTGGGCAAAATTCTGATGCAAGAGCTGATCCGCCGTGCCCGTCTGGCCAATGTGCATACGCTGGTGGGCTGTATTGATGCCAGCAATGCGGGCAGTATCCACTTGCATAAGCGTCTGGGCTTTACCCATTCGGGCACGTTCAAGGAAGTGGGCTTCAAATTTGGGCGCTGGCTCGATGCCGCCTTTTACCTGCTGACGCTGGATACGCCGACCGAGCCGGTGGATGGCTGACGCGCAAAAAAACCATCGCGGCCTACTGCCTGCGATGGTTTCTTTCAGGCCATTGCCCCGGACTCAGGCGCTGGCTTTCTGCTTTTCGTAACACACGGCAAAGGCAATCAAACCCAGCACAATACTGAAAATGCCAACGCCCACTGCCACGGCAGCCAGCAGCCCCAGGCCTACTGCCACAAACACGCCAGGAAAGGCGTAGCTTCGCAACCAGGAAGGTTGCTTGGGAACAAGAAACAGCCCTAGAAACAAGAACCAGGGCATCACAATCGTCCAGAACAGACTGTCCATTAGCACGTCACGCATCATTATTCCATTGAAGTAGAAGGGGCTTGGGCAAGTGGTCAAGCTACTCGCCATTCCGGGTGGATTGTAAACGTCCCTAGGCTGGCGTCCCTGCATGGGCGACTGTTATAAGAGAGAATTATTGTTTTATAGCTAAAGGACCCGCCATGAGCATGCTTAGCTTGACTAGCGCAGACCAGCACCGTTTCGAGGCCTATGCCGCCGGCGATGAACAGGCCGAACGCGGCTTGATCGTGCTGCAGGAGATTTTTGGTGTAAATCAACATATCCGTGACACCTGCGAGCGCTTTGCCGAGCAAGGCTACCGCGTACTGTCACCCGCCCTGTTCGACCGACAAGAGAAAAATGTACAACTGGGCTACACCGCCGAGGACGTGCAAGCGGGTCTGGCGCTGCGCAATCGCATTGCGCTCGACAAAACCCTGCTGGATATTCAGGCCTGCGTCGATGCCTTGGGCTCCTGCAAGGTGGGTATTGTGGGCTATTGCTGGGGAGGGTCCTTGAGCTGGCTGGCCGCCTGCCGCTTGCAGGGTCTGCAAGCCGCCAGTTGCTGGTATGGTTCACAGATTGCCCAGAACGCCCTGGAACAGCCCAAGATCCCGGTGCAAATGCACTTTGGCGCTCTGGATCATTCCATCCCTGCCAGCGCCATTCAGACCATTAAAGACGCGCAAAAGGACGTGGCCATTTACGTGTACGAGCCTGCCGGACATGGTTTTGGCTGCGATCATCGCCCCGATTTTCACCCAGCGTCCTACCAACTGGCTCAAGAGCGTACACTCGCTTTCTTTGCCGACCATCTCCGTTAAGCCCCCATGCTTGAATCCAGCGACGACCTGCTTGCTCTGTTGAACACCACCATGCCTTACGGGAAATACAAAGGTCGCTTGCTGGCCGACCTGCCGGGGCATTACCTGAACTGGTTTGCCCGGGAAGGCTTTCCTTCCGGGCGGCTGGGGCAGCTACTGGCCCTGATGCACGAGCTGGACCACAACGGCCTGAAATCCTTGCTGGACCCCTTGCGCCCGCGCAGCCGCTAAGCGGCACAAATCCCTTACTGGGTGGCGGGCTGCGACGGTATGTCGCCGTACCGCTTGCTACTATCAAGGCTTCCTCTACACCCCATTGTGAAGGACCTCATGACTATCGATCTCTCCGCCTTCCCCATCACCCGCAAATGGCCGGCACAGCACCCCGAGCGCCTGCAACTGTATTCCTTGCCCACCCCCAATGGCGTCAAGGTTTCCATCATGCTGGAAGAAATTGGCCTGCCTTACGAGCCACATCTGGTCAGCTTTGAGCGCAACGATCAGCTCAGCCCGGAATTCATTTCACTTAGCAGCAATAACAAGATTCCGGCGATTCTGGACCCCAATGGCCCTGGCAATAAACCGCTGGCCTTGTTCGAGTCCGGTGCCATCCTGATCTATCTGGCAGAAAAAACCGGCCAGTTGCTCTCTGCGGACCCGGTCCAACGCTATGAAACCCTGCAATGGTTGATGTTCCAGATGGGCGGCGTCGGCCCCATGTTTGGTCAGCTCGGCTTCTTTCACAAATTTGCCGGCAAGGACTATGAAGACAAGCGCCCCCGTGACCGCTATGTCAACGAGTCCAAGCGGCTGCTGGGCGTGATCGACACGCATCTGGACGGTAAGGACTGGATGGTGGGCAACCGCTACTCCATCGCCGATATTGCCCTGTTCCCCTGGATTGCCAACCTGATCGGTTTTTACGGCGCAGGCGAGTTGGTGGAGTACGAGCAATTCAAGAACGTGGCCCGTGTCCTGCAGCAATTCCAGGCCCGCCCGGCAGTGCAACGGGGCCTGAACATTCCTGCCCGTGATTGATGGATCAGCAGGCATGATCGCTGGCTATCAGTGGCACCGCACACCACCTTGCAATAGCCCTGCTATCGAACTGGTCTTTTTTGTTTCATTTGTTGGCAATCCGTACAATTGCCTTCCTAAACATTCTGCGCAAGCGGTACTATTCCGTTTGCCAGGCTTGTTCGTCAATCAAAAAACCAGTCTGCTCATGGAGCAGATACAGGCAAATCCACCAGCCTGATGAGCAAGCCTTCAAAGCCCTGGATTCTTTCCAGGGCTTTTTTTTGTGTGTACGATTTGGCGCCCCCACAGCGACTGTTTTAGCTGCACGCCATTTTCCAGGTGCAAGGCCTGCACCGTCACAGTCAACCTGAGCCTACACCGCAGGCAAAGGGATGAACTGCTCATCGTCCAGTGGCGGCAGGCAGATGCGGCCATTGAGCCAGTCGTCCTTGGCCTGCTCGATGCGGTCTTTGCGCGAGGACACGAAGTTCCACCAGATATGGCGTGGTCCCAAAGGCTCGCCGCCCAGCAGCATCAAGTGGCTGCTCTGCTCGGCAAGGATACGGGGGCTGTCACCTTTGGCAAAGACCAGCATCTGGCCAGCTGGATAACGCTGACTACCTATTTCCAACCCACCCGCACAGATATAAATGGCGCGCTCGTCGTGGCCGGTTGGCAAAGGGACAGACTGCCCGGCCTGCACGCGCAACTCCATGTAGAACAAAGGCGAGGCCACACTGGCGGGACTGCACAAACCCAACGCCGAGCCGGCAATCAGGCGACCTTCCAGGCCCGTATCCTTAATCAGAGGTAGCTGCTCGGCCTCATAATGCACAAAGTCCGGATTCTGTTCTTCCTTGTGTTCCGGCAAGGCCACCCAGGCCTGGATACCATCCATGCGACCCCCTTGCGCGCGCATGGGTTCAAAGCGCTCGGAATGGCTGATGCCTGAACCCGCGGTCATCCAATTGAGCGCACCCGGTGTAATGTCCTGCTCCACGCCCAGACTGTCGCGGTGCGTCATGGCCCCTTCAAACAAATAGGTCACGGTAGACAGGCCGATATGCGGGTGTGGGAGCACATCATTCTCCGTCCCTACCGGTGCCGTCAACGCCTGCGGCCCCATGCGATCAAAGAAGATAAAGGGCCCCACCATACGCCGTTGGCGAAAGGGCAAAACGCGCCCCACCTCAAATGCACCAATACTGTGCTGGCGTTGTGGAATCAGCAGCTCGACCATAGACACCTCTATTGGGAAGTCGCAAAAATGCAATCCCGATTACTATACTCTGGTCCCTGATTGGTTCGCTTACTCCCGCATGCCCACGCTCTCACTCTTTGATCCCGATCCCGGCAACGTCCTGACTCTGGATACCGGCCTGATCGCCCTGCCGGGTCTGGCCCTGCCCTATGCCGCCGCTTTGGCGCGGGCGGTTCAAGAACTGCTGCACAGTGCCCCCTGGCGACATATGCAGGTTCCATCAGGACATCGCATGTCAGCCGCACAAAGTAGCTGTGGAAACTTGGGATGGATATCGGACGAGCACGGCTATCGCTACAGTCCCACCGACCCGCAAAGCGGTTTGGGCTGGCCCGCCATGCCTCCGGTCTTCAAGGACTTGCTGACGCACATTGCCCAGGAGTCAGGCCAGGGCCCTTTGCAGCCAGATACCTGCCTGATCAACTACTACGACGAGCACGCGCATATGTCCTTGCATCAGGACAGAAACGAGCGCGACTTGCAGCACCCGATTGTCTCGGTGTCCTTGGGGCGTGAGGCCTTGTTCTTATGGGGTGGCGCAACACGCAGCGCCCCGGTGCGTACCCTGCGGCTGCGTGACGGTGATGTGCTGATCTGGTGGGGGCCTTCCAGATTGAATTTTCATGGCATACGCAGGCTGGAAGGCCCGGCCCATCCCCTGTGGGGCTCAGGCCGGGTCAATCTGACTTTTCGCAAGGCGGGCTAAGGCCCCGCTCGTCAAGCCAGTTCAGGCGGTGCAAAGCGACGGTTTTCCAGAACAGGCAAAATACGGCGGGCGTAAGCCAGACGCTCCCGATCAAGATCCACCAGCAACAAGGTTGGCGTCTCCGCCGCCTGCGCCACGATCACACCCAATGGGTCTACCACCAGACTTTGACCAATATTGCGTTCACCACATTCACCGACAGCCACCATATAGGCTGTATTTTCCAAAGCACGAGCTGTCGTCAGCACTCGCCAGTGATGCTCTTTCAAGGGCCCTTTGAGCCACGCCGAAGGTGCCAGCAACACCTGCGCCCCCTCGATGCACAAGCGTCGGGCCAGCTCGGGAAAGCGCAGATCATAACAAGTCATCAAACCCACCTTGAAACCGGCCACCTCGATCAAAGCGGGGATCTCGGTACCCGGCTGCACATAGCGCGACTCTTGCACCGAAAACGCATCATACAAATGCAGCTTGTTGTAATGCGCCACGACCAGGCCATCACGCAAGACCACCAGCGTATTCCAGACCTTGCCCTCACTGGCAGGGGTATGAATACAAAACACCACCGTAAGGTCAGTATCACGGGTCGCGGCCCGCAGTCGGCTGACAAACTCACCGTCCAGTGTTTGGGCCGATTTCAGCACCAGCTCCGGGTCGGCCACATTTCTCGCCAGAACCCCTTCCGGCAACACCAGCAACTGCGCCTCAGAGCGCAATGCCTGTTCGATCAGCCCCAGACAGGTAGTCAGGTTCTCCTGGGAATCTTTGGATACGGCCATCTGGCCCAATGCAACTTTCATGATCACCTCCTTGGCTGTGCGGCCTGATCGATTCTAACGCAGCCGTCGCCTCTGAGCAGGCCGGACCGGGGCCCGAACGCCCATCACCCTATCCGCTACCCCGCTCCAGCCGCGCTTTTTACCGATGGCTGGCCCCAGGTCCACAAGGAGAGCGCCATGCTGCGCGAACCTCCACAGCAGACAAGCCTCCCCATGAGCGCCTTGACGTGCTCATAGGCCTCCCAGCGCAGGGGGGCCATGCCCACCTTTCAAACAAAAGCGAGCATGCGTGCCAGCGAATTAATTGCTCTCTCATGCAGCATGGTTAAAAAACACATCTCAATGAGATATAAAATTTATTCATGCCTTAAATAAGATAAAAGAAATAACAAAGAAAAAATTCGACCTTATACCGAAAAACAGGCTGACCAGCTTAAACAGAGAATCAACTCAGCCAGCGACACGCTTTAATTCGTTAAATCCTTTACTCCTTTTACCAGCTTTTAATATGACCGGACATATTGTTTTTTATTTTCTACTGAGCAACATAAAAAGAACGAAAAAAAAAGAGTCTGGCGTAAGCATCCGCAGACTCTGTCATTCATACTGGGGCAGCGCCCCTTTCTAGGGCCAAAACGTGAGAACGCTGTTGCAGGCCGCTTTGCGCTTGAATAATCAATGAACTAATGATTGAAATTGAAAATAAATAGCATAAAAAAAACCCCCGATTTCTTGCAAAATCAGGGGAAAGCTACCACAGGAAAATGATTGGATACAAAAAACCCAATACCGTGATTCTATATAAAAAAAATAAAAAAATCAGCATACGTTGTTTAAGGCAGACGCTATAGATCCTTAAATTAATTTGTGCTAGGACGTAGAGATAATTAAAAATTAGAAAAACGTATCTACTTCCGACCTTGGTAGACAGCTATTGAGCCGCGGAAAATCTTGAGTCCGTACCCGGGAGTACGCGACAATACCCGGTCAGGGACCTACCCTCCCTCCCTCTTGTTTTTCAGGCCTTATCTTGTCCTCCTCACATCCTTCCTTATCCGCACAACACGTTTTACGGGCCATCCTGGCTTTAGCCGTCGGTGGCTTTTCCATCGGGACTGGCGAATTCGTCATCATGGGGCTCTTGCCTGATGTGGCCCGGGATCTGGGCATCAACATCCCGACCGCCGGCCATTTAATCAGTGCTTATGCCCTGGGCGTGGTGATCGGCGCTCCGGTACTGGCCGTACTGGGCGCGCGCTGGCCCTGGCGCCGCCTGTTGATTGCCTTGATGGCCGCTTACGCAGTGGGCAACTTCCTGACGGCAATTGCCCCCTCTTATGGCACGGTATGGGTCACCCGCTTCCTGGCCGGCTTCCCCCATGGCACCTACTTTGGTGTCGCCGCCCTGGTCGCTGCCCGCCTGGTCGCCCCCCATCGCCGGGCCCAGGCTGTCGCCTACGTAATGTTGGGCCTGACGGTGGCCACCTTGCTGGGCGTACCCATCGCTACGGCGCTGGGTCAATGGCTGAGCTGGCAGGCAGCATTCATTTTCGTCAGCGTGATTGCCGTGCTGACCATGGCGCTGATCCTGCGTTTTGTCCCGTTTGTCCCTGCCAATACCCTGGCCAGTCCTTTACGGGAACTGGGTGCCTTAAAACGCAAGCAGGTCTGGTTGACACTGGGCATAGGGGCCGTTGGTTTTGGCGGTATGTTCTCGGTGTTCAGTTACGTCAAATCCACATTAATGGACTTGGCCGGCTTGTCTCTGAGTGCCATCCCCATGGTGCTGGCCCTGTTCGGTCTGGGCATGGTGCTGGGGAATCTGCTGGGTGCCCGCTATGCCGATCGCCATCTGGATCGTAGTATCCAACTGGTGTTGGTCTGGGCCAGCGGCGTCCTGCTTTTATTTATGATGACCGCCCATCACCCTGTTCTGGGCTCACTGAACATCCTGCTGATCGGCACGATGGTCGCCTTGGGGCCTGCCTTGCAAATTCGCCTGATGGATGTAGCCGGGGACGCCCAGACCTTGGCAGCGGCCCTGAACCACTCTGCTTTCAATCTCGCCAACGCACTGGGAGCCTGGTTGGGCGGTCTGACCATTGCAGCTGGCTGGGGCTGGACCTCCACCGCCTGGGTAGGCGCACTGCTGGCGCTAGGTGGTTTGGCCTTGCATACCCTTTCGCTGCGCATCAAGGACTGAGTAGATGGCCCCCTGGACCGCACGCATCTGCCAAGGGGCTGCTTTTTCATCTCTCCCTAACACTGAGCTGCGTGACGCCCCTGACAGCATCAGAACGTGCGGGGCACTGCTGGACGAGCAGCCAGCCAACCCGCATAGGCCATACCGAAGCTGACCAGAATGCACAAACCCAAAGCCCAACCCCAGCCGTTAAACATGTCATGCAAGCCCCCCATGGCAGGAGGTCCAAAGGCGGCCAGCAAATAGCCCATGCACTGCGCCATGCCCGACAAGGAGGCGGCCTGCGAGGTAGAGGTGGAACGCACCCCGATCAAGGACAAGGCAATCAAGAAGACACTACCGCTACCAAAGCCAAACAAGACTGCCCACAGCGATGACCAGGACGGCAGGACAAGAAATCCCACAAAGGTCAGCGTCTGAAGCACGGCACCTGCCAAAGCCACCACACGTTGATCATGCAAACGACTGAGTAGCGGCATCAAGAGCAAAGCCGGCACGGCGGAGGCCAGTTGCATCAAACCATGGATCTGGCCGGCATGATCGGGTTCAAAACCATAACTCACCAACATCACGGGCAACCAGCTGGCCACCATGTAGTAGGCCAAGGAATTCAAGCCCATATACAGCGTGATATACCAGGCTAGCGGCAAGCGCCATACCGGAGCGCCGGACGCCGACGGCGCGGGGGCATCTTGTGCGGCACGTCGGTCTGCACCCAGTTGCGTTGCCCACACTGCCACGCTGGCCAAGGCCATGATTCCCACCACAATCAGGGACGACCAACGCCAGCTTTGGCCCGTCCACTCGGCCATGGGCACCGCCAGAGCGGAATTGAACGCCGCTACCAAGCCCATGAACAAGACATACAAAGACGTGACAAGGCTGATGCGCATGGGGAAATGGCGTTTGACCAGCGACGGCAACAGCACATTGCCCAACGCAATGCCGACCGCCAGCAGACCAATACCCGCAAACAGCTCGCCTACCCCACCCAGAATGCGCAACACCACACCGGCGGCGATCAGCACCGAAGCGATAAACAAAGAACGAGACAGGCCCACCACCCGAGCCATGCCCGCTGCCAGCAATGAAATCACAGCAAAGATGAACAAAGGCATGGCAGTGAGCAGGCCGGCCTGCGTGGACGACAAAGACAAATCTGTCTGAATCAGGTCCAGCAAGGGCGCTATACCCGTAATCGGAGCCCGCAGATTGCCCGCAATCAGCAACACCCCCACTAATACCAGCATGGGGTGGGCAAACCAGGAAAAGCGAGAATGGGACATGAAAAACGACCAGTAGGTAAAAACCCTAGTCTATCGTTTTACCGCTTCGACGCAAACAGGATATTATGACAATTTATACCTCTAAACAGACAAACCATGAGTTTTAGCGCTGACCCGCAGGGAGGGCCTGTTTTCAGCATCAAGATGGCGATGGGCAGCACAACCGAAAATCCCCTGCATACCCATCCCAATGGCCAACTGATCATGACGCAATATGGCTCGGTGACCCTGCAGACCGACCAGGGCTACTGGATGGTGCCGCCCCTGTGCGCGGTCTGGGTGCCGGTGGGCATCCGGCACCGCGCTCATGTTGACGATCAGGCCCTGATCCATTTTCTGTATATTGAGCCCGGCCTGGATC
Source organism: Alcaligenes sp. HNGD-HTN06 (assembly GCF_049932565.1). NCBI lineage: Bacteria > Pseudomonadati > Pseudomonadota > Betaproteobacteria > Burkholderiales > Alcaligenaceae > Alcaligenes > Alcaligenes sp. HNGD-HTN06. The sequence goes on from NZ_CP187782.1 coordinate 2,214,865, forward strand.
AACTGCCCGAGCACTGCTGCACCCTGCAGTTAAGTCCCCTGGTGCGGGAACTGATTATTCACCTGAGCGAGCTCAAGGCTGACTACGAGCTGGGCAGCCAAACCCATAGACTGGCTCTGGTGCTGCTGGAGACCTTGAACCAGATGCCCACCCGCCAACTGCACGTTCCCGTGCCGGAAGACAGGGTGTTGCAAACAATTGCCCAGCACATGCTCAAGCAGCCTGATTCACGCCCCACCATGGCCGACTGGGCTCAAGAACTGGCTATGAGCGAGCGCACCCTGGCCCGACATATGCTAAAACACACAGGGATGAGCTTTGGGCGCTGGCGTCAACAATTCATGATCATGCTGGCCTTGCAAAAACTGGGTTCAGGCATGTCTGTCAAAAGCACTGCCAGGGAGTTGGGTTACACCTCGATCAGTGCCTTTATCAGTGTTTTCAAATCCATTGTGGGCGAGACCCCCAGCCGTTACGTAGGCCAGAGCCCATCCTCTTAAGCCCCCTTACCCTCAACACACATCCATGACCTCCACACCTCTGTCCCGCACCGGATATCTGCATCGCTTATTAAGTTGGTTTCAGATCTCTCACCTGTCGGCGGGACTGATCGCCGTGCTGGTGGGCTACACCAGTTCCGCGGCCATTGTTTTTCAGGCGGCACAGGCGGCCGGGGCCAGTACAGCCGAACTGGGCTCCTGGATGTGGTCCTTGGGTATTGGTTTGGGCCTGCTGTCGGCAGGCCTGTCTTTGCGCTACAAAATTCCCATTCTGACGGCCTGGTCCACGCCCGGCGCGGCCTTATTGGCCACCGGACTGGTGGGGCTGCCCATGTCCCAGGCCGTGGGAATTTTTCTGTTTTCCTCCTTGCTAACCGCCATTTGCGGCCTTAGCGGCAGCTTTCAAAAGTTGATGCACTACATGCCACGCAGCATTGCCGGCGCCATGCTGGGCGGAATCCTGCTGCGCTTTGGTCTGGATTTGTTTGGCGCCATGCAGACCCAATGGCTACTGTGTCTGGGCATGTTCATTGTATTTTTGACGGTGCGCCTGTGGTCAGCACGCTATGCGGTCCCTCTGGCTCTGGTGGCCGGTGTCACCATCGCCGCGCTGCAGGGCCTGTTGAAAATGGAGATTTTGAGCTGGACGCCCGCTACGCCCGTACTGGTCTGGCCGGAGTTTTCCTGGACGGCCCTGATCGGGGTGGGCATACCGTTTTTCATCGTAACCATGAGCTCGCAAAACATTCCGGGCGTGGCCGTCTTGAAGGCCCATAACTATGATGCCCCCAACTCCACCGTCATCAGCTGGACGGGGATTGTGGGGCTGATCTTCGGCCCCTTTGGCGGCTACGCCTACAATCTGGCCGCCATCAGTGCGGCCCTGTGCATGACGCCGGAAGTCGATGCCGACCCAGGCCAGCGCTACCGCGCCAGTGTCTGGGCCGGTATTTTTTATATTGCCGCCGGTATTTTCGGCGCCACCGTGGTCAGCCTGTTTGCCGCTTTCCCCACGGAACTGATCGCGGCCATTGCCGGGCTGGCTTTGCTGGGCACCATAGGCAATAGCATTCACATGGCGCTGGAAGCCCCGGATACCCGTGATGCGGCCCTGGTCACCTTTTTGTCCACCGCCTCGGGCATGAGCCTGCTCAATATCGGCAGCGCCTTTTGGGGTCTGATTTTCGGCATGGCTATCTATCTGATTCAGAAACGAAAAGTGTCCTGAGTGGGCTTTTCCCTCAGCCTCTGTTCAAGACGGCAAACAAGCCTCACATTTGCTTGCCTTGCCGTCTTTGCCATTTGGCACACTACAGACGTGACTCTTTTTTATGGAGGTGCGTTATGCCTGCTTTATCTCAAGCTCAACAAAAAGCCGCTGGAGCAGCCTTGTCCGCTAAGCGCGGGGAGACGCCTGTGTCCAGCTTGAAAGGAGCGTCTTTGGAGATGTACAACACCATGAGCGAAAAAGAGCTGGAAGAGCTGGCCAGTACCGACACAGCTCGTCGCAACCTGCCCGAACACAAAGCGTAATCAGACTGCCTGTACGCGGATGCCGCTTTGCGCAAAGGCTTGATGCAAACGCTGAGCAAACTCGGCAGCTCCTGCCTGATCGCCATGCAAACACAAGGTGTCCGCTGACAATGACACGGTCTTGCCGGACAGGCTGGTCACTGTCCCTTGCTCGATCATCTGCATCACTTGACGTACCGACTGCTCCGCATCGGTAATCATAGCGCCAGGCTGTTGCCGCGGAGTCAGGCTGCCATCATCCTGATAGCTGCGATCGGCGAACACTTCCTGTGCCACCTGCAGGCCGGCATCGCGCCCGGCCTGCACCTGGACACTGCCCGCCAGGGCGTACAGGATCAGGCTACGATCAATATCGGCCACCGCCTGAGCGATGGCGCGGGCCAGTTGAACGTCCTTGGCGGCCATATTGTAAAGCGCGCCATGCGCCTTGACATGATGTAAGTGGGCTCCCTGGGTGCGGGCCACCGCGGCCAGCGCTCCCACCTGCACCACGACCAGGTCATAGACCTGCTCAGCCGTCACTGCCATCACCCGGCGGCCAAAACCCGCCAGATCTGGTAAACCGGGATGGGCGCCCAGCTTGACACCGTGCTTCAGGGCCAGGGCGACCGTCTTGCGCATGGTGCCCGGGTCCCCAGCATGAAAGCCGCAGGCGATATTGATGGAACTGACCCAGGGAATGACCTGCTCATCCTGGCCCATGACCCACGCCCCAAAGCTCTCGCCCATGTCGCAATTCAAATCTATGTTCAAGCTCATGCTGTTCCCTCGGATAAGCCGTCCAGCCGACCGGCAGCCTGGGCAATGCAACGCCGAAACCACAGCAGCTCGGCCGCATTGTGGGTGCGCGGATGCCACAGCTGATAGAAACGCATCAGCGGAAAATGGATCGGACAGGGCAAGACCGTAATCGGCAAAATACGAGCATAGTACTCGGCAAATTGACGATTGGTGGTAAACACCATATCGGTACGACTCAAAATACCGGGCACCAAGCCGAAATACGGTACCACCATCTGTACCTGCCGACTGATCCCCTGCTCGGCCAGACAGCCGTCAATAAAGCCACGCTTGTCCGTGACATGGGCCGAGGGAGCCAGGTGCGGCATTTCCAGATAATGCTGCAAGGAAAGGCCACGCTGGGCCAGTGGATGATGGCGGCCCAGCATGCAGACCACCTCATCATCAAACAGACGCGCCAGATGCAGCTTTTCCGGGGGCTCCAGCCAATTGCCGATCACCACATCCAGCTCGCCCTCCTCCAGGGCCTGCACGTAATCCAGATCCGGGTTGATGGTATGGACCACCAGACGGGCCTGTGGAGCCTGGCGACGTACCCGCTCCGCGATATCCGGGATAAAAGCCCCGTCCAGATAGTCTGGCGCCCCCAGATTGAAAACCCGGGTAGACTGGCTGGGATCCATAGGCTCTGCGGCGGCAGAAATTCGCTCGATTGCTTGGAGGGCTTCCGTGGCATGTGCCAGCAAAAAGGGGCCGCGCTCGGTAGGCACCATCCCCTTTTTACCGCGCAATAAAATCGGGTCGCCCGTGATTTCACGCAAGCGCCGCAAGGCATTGCTGACGGCCGGCTGGGACATGCCCAAGCGGATGGCCGTACGCGAGACGCTGTGCTCTTTGAGCAGCGACTGCAATACCCGCAGCAAATGCAGGTCTAGTTGTTCTCGTAATTTTGGCATGATCAAAATAATACAAGCGCTGGCCCGCGCCGTTGATCCGTATAGACACTCATACGCCTATATAGTGAACATCATTCCAGGCAAATGTTCGCGTCCTAAGCAAATGCTATCTTCGATCCGTAAAAAACCAGTCGAGTGAGATCATGGAGACAAGACCAATTCGTTTTATTTATCGCGGCCAGGTACAGGAAGTGGCTCACGCCCCCACCACGCGAACCGTTTTACAGTACATCCGTGAGGATCAGCACTGCACCGGCACCAAAGAAGGCTGTGCCGAGGGTGACTGCGGCGCTTGCACGGTCATGATTGGCGAACTGGACCAGAACAATCAATTGCAATTGCGTGCTGTCAACGCCTGTATCCAGTTGCTGCCGACCCTGGACGGCAAAGTGCTCTATACCGTTGAGGATCTGCGCCAGCAAGACGGCACGCTGCACCCCGTACAACAGGCCATGGTGGACTGGCATGGCGCCCAATGCGGCTTTTGCACGCCCGGTTTCATCATGTCGCTGTGGGGCCTGTACATGGGCCACTCGCCTGAGGATGGTCCCGTCTCCCGGGCGCAAATCGACGATGTGCTTTCGGGCAATCTGTGCCGCTGCACGGGCTACCGTCCCATTATTGATGCCGCCAAGGCCATGCACAGTTACCCCGCTGTCAGTCTGGACCGCGCAGCCCTTGAAGACACCCTGCGTACCATCCGCCACAAGGACATGCTGGCCTACGAGTACCAAGGCCAGACCTTCCACGCCCCCCGCACACTGGATCAACTGGCCCAGTTGCGCGAGCAGTATCCTCACGCCCGTATTCTGGCCGGCAGTACTGATATTGGCCTGTGGGTGACCAAGCAATTCCGCGACTTGCCACATCTGATCTACATCGGCCAGGTGGCCGAGCTGCGTGAACTGAAACCCATCGAGGACGATCTTTACATTGGTGCGGGCGTGCTGCTGAACGACGCGTTTGACGCCCTGATCGAGGACCACCCTGAGTTGACAGAGCTGCGCCAACGCTTTGCCTCCTTTCCGATTCGCAACGCCGGCACGCTGGGAGGCAATGTGGCCAACGGTTCGCCCATTGGCGACTCCATGCCAGCCTTGATTGCGCTGCGTGCTCGCGTCGTGCTGCGCAAAGGCGCCGTCGAACGCGTCATGCCTTTGGAGGACCTGTATCTGGCCTACCAGAAGACCGCCATGGAACCGGGCGAATTCGTGCAAGGCCTGCTGGTCCCCCGTCACAAGGCCCAGTGGCAATTTCGCACCTACAAGCTGTCCAAGCGTTTTGACCAGGACATTTCCGCTGTCTGCGCTGCCTTTGCGATAGAGCTGGACGGCAAGACCGTCAAACAGGCCCGTATTGCCTTTGGCGGCATGGCCGCGACACCCAAGCGGGCCAGTCAGGCCGAGCAAGTATTGCAAGGCCAGGCGTGGAGCGAGCAAAACGTACAAGCGGCCATGCAGGCGCTGCAACAAGACTATCAGGCCCTGAGCGACATGCGTGCCAGCAGCGAGTATCGCCAGCAGAGTGCCGCCAATTTGCTGTACCGCTTCTTTCTGGAAACCCACCCTGAACACGCTTTGAGTCCCGCCCAGCTAAACGTCTTTCACCGAGCTCAAGCCAGCCTGGAGACTTTGTGATGAAAATTGACTCTATCGACCACCTGAATACTGCAAGCGCCCAGCGGGTGGGCGTGTCCTTCCTGCACGAATCGGCCGAGCTGCATGTCAGCGGCACCGCGGACTACACGGACGATCTGCCCGAGCTGCAAGGTACCGCGCATATTGCTCTGGGGCTGTCCGAACGGGCCCATGCCCGTTTGCTGAGCGTGGACCTGGACGCCGTGCGCCGCGCGCCGGGAGTCATTGCGGTTCTGACGGTTGCCGACATCCCGGCCGCCAATAATTGTGGCCCGATTCTGCATGACGATCCCATTTTGGCTGATGGCGTGGTGCATTACTTCGGGCAGCCGGTTTTCGCCGTTATTGCCAAGTCTCATGATCAGGCACGTCGTGCAGCCCGTCTGGGCCAGATCACCTATGAGGATCTGCCAGCCATTCTGACACCTCAGGAAGCCAAAGCGGCTCAGGCCGGCGTGCTTCCCGTCATGAACCTGAAGCAAGGCGATGCCAAAAAGGCTCTGGAAGCTGCACCCCATCGCCTGCAGGGCAGCTTTCAATGCAATGGGCAGGAACAGTTTTATCTGGAAGGCCAGATTTCCTACGCCATACCCAAGGAATACGGTGCCGTGCATATCTGGTGCTCCACCCAGCACCCATCGGAAATGCAGCAACTGGTTGCCCACTGTCTGGGTATTGGCGCTCACAAGGTCCATGTGGAGTGTCGACGCATGGGCGGCGGTTTCGGTGGCAAGGAGTCCCAGTCTGCGCTATACGCCTGCGTGGCCAGTGTGGCCGCCGTCAAACTGCAACGTCCCATCAAGCTGCGCCTGGACCGCGACGACGACTTCATGATTACCGGCAAGCGTCACGGATTCTATTACGAGTACGACATTGGTTACGATGAGGACGGTCGCCTGCTGGGTGCACGCCTGGACATGACCGCCAACTCAGGCTTTTCCGCCGACCTGTCCGGCCCGGTAGCCACCCGCGCAATTTGTCACTTTGACAACGCCTATTACTTGTCCGATGTCGAGATGAGCGCACTGTGCGGCCGCACCAATACGCAGTCAAATACCGCTTTTCGCGGTTTTGGCGGCCCGCAGGGTGCCTTGGTAATGGAAGTGGCGCTGGACGCGATCGCCCGCCGTCTGGGCAAAGATCCACTGGATGTGCGCCGCATCAACTTTTACGGCAAGAAAGAGCGCAATGTCACGCCCTACGATCAGACCGTGGTCGACAATGTGATTCACGAGCTGGTGGCCGAGCTGGAAGCAAGCAGTCAGTACCGTGAGCGTCGTAAACAAGTCCGTGCATTCAATGCCAGCAGCCCGATCCTGAAAAAGGGTCTGGCATTGACGCCAGTGAAATTCGGCATTTCCTTTAATGTGCCTGCCTTTAACCAAGCGGGTGCGCTCGTTCACGTCTATCGCGACGGCACCGTACTGGTTAACCACGGTGGCACAGAAATGGGGCAGGGGCTAAACACCAAGGTGGCTCAGGTGGTCGCCCATGAGCTGGGCCTGAATCTGGAGCATATCCGCGTTACGGCAACCGATACGACCAAGGTGGCCAATACCTCGGCCACGGCCGCATCCACGGGTACAGACCTGAACGGTAAAGCCGCCCAAGATGCCGCCCATCAGATTCGCCAGCGTCTGACGACAGTGGCTGCCCAATTGTTCTCGGTAGAAGAATCCAGCGTGAAGTTCGAGCGTGGTCAAGTCCAGATCGGTGAGCAGACCATGCCCTTCTTCCAACTGGTTGAGCACGCCTACCAAGCCCGTGTCCAGCTGTGGTCCGACGGCTTTTACGCCACCCCTGGCCTGCACTGGAACTCCAAGGTCATGAAGGGCAACCCATTCTACTATTTCTCCTACGGAGCGGCGGTCGCGGAAGTGCTGATCGACACACTGACGGGGGAGTCTCGCCTTTTGCGGGCCGATGTTCTGCACGATGTGGGCCGATCCATCAACCCCGCCCTGGATATCGGGCAGGTTGAAGGTGCTTTTATCCAAGGCATGGGCTGGCTGACGACTGAAGAGCTGGTATGGAATGCCCAAGGCAAGCTCACCACGCATGCCCCGTCGACGTACAAAATCCCGGCCATCAGCGACTGTCCCACCGACTTTCGCGTCAAGCTGTTCGACGGTTGCAATGCCATGGACTCGATTCATCGCTCCAAAGCCGTGGGTGAACCGCCTTTGCTGCTGCCATTTTGTGTCTTCAATGCCATTCGCGACGCCGTGGCCAGCGTGGGCAATAACCAAATCGAACCTGAGCTGAACGCACCCGCAACGGCGGAAGCCGTGTTGCGGGCAGTTACGGCGATTCGCGCTGCGAAATGAGTAACTGGCCCTCTCTTGCCCTCGCCCGTCTAAAAGCGGGCGAGCGGCTGGTGCTGTGTTCGGTGGCGCTGGCCAAAGGCTCCACGCCGCGCACGACAGGGACCGTCATGCTGTTCAGCCAGACGGAACAATGGCTGACCATTGGTGGCGGGCATCTGGAATGGGTGGCCGCCGAGCAGGCTCGTGTCTTGCTCGGCCAGCCGGGCGGACCGACCTGGAGCATGAGTCGCCTGCCGCTGGGCCCCAGTCTGGGCCAATGCTGTGGCGGTGTCGTTACCTTGTTGTACGAAACCTTGGACACGGCAGATCTGGACTGGCTGGAGGCGCTGGACGGAACCCTACGCGCCGGGCAGGCCGTCAGTCGCCGCTCTCGGTTACGGCCAGATGGCAGCAAGCTGGTGGATATCCAGTGCCCGTCTCTCGTCGACGAGTCCCGACTGGATTACGACGGCTCGCAAGGCGTCTGGCTGGAAGACCTGCCCCCCGCTCCTCTGACCATTTTGCTGTTTGGAGCAGGGCATGTTGGCGAGGCGCTGGTGCAGATCCTGGGCACCCTGCCCTGCCGGGTTCTGTGGATTGACGAACGCCCCGAACTCTTTCCCGCCCAGGTTCCCGACAACGTCAGCCTGGAAGTGACGGATATCCCCGATGCCCTGATCGAACAGGCTCCTGCCAATAGCTATTTTCTGGTGATGACGCATAATCACGGCCTGGATCTGGCGCTGTGCCAAAAGATCTTGCGCCGCCCCGATACCGCCTATGTGGGCTTGATCGGCTCCATGACCAAACGCCGTCAGTTCGAGCGCCGTCTGCAACAACGCGGCATGCCCGAATCCCGGATTCAGGACCTGGTCTGCCCCATCGGCATGCCCGGCATCAACGGCAAGGCCCCGTCGATTATTGCCGTGGCCGTCGCCGCGGAATTGCTGGCCCACGCCTACGCAATGGGCCGGCTCAGTCGCTGAGGCGACCCCGACTTCAAGGACACTATGACTACCTCTTTACACCCTGCCTGCGCCTACCGCGCCCAACTGCTGTACTTTGTAGCGGACCCCGCCACGCTGGAAGACCCTGCCGAGGCAGTACGCTACCATAGCGACGGTCTGTTGCTGGTCAATGAACAAGGCCGGATTCAGGCCTGCGGCGACTGGTCCGAGCTGTCGGACACGTTGCCTGCCGGTACGCAAACGCTTGATCTGAGCGGGAAAATCATCATGCCGGGCATGATCGACACACACCTGCACTTTCCACAAACGGATATCATCGCCTCTCCGGCCAGCGGCCTGCTGCCCTGGCTGGAAACCTACACGTTTCCGACAGAAGGCCGTTTCGGTGACAGCGCACATGCTCGCGAAGTGGCCGGCGTTTTTCTGGATGAGCTGCTGCGCAATGGCACGACGACTGCCCTGGTCTACGGCAGTGTCCACCCCCAGTCGGTGGATGCATTTTTCGAGGAAAGCCACGAGCGCAATCTGCGCATGATTGCGGGCAAAGTGATGATGGACCGCAACTGCCCGGATTATTTGCAAGATACGGCCGAGTCCGGCGCGCGCGATTCGGAAGACCTGATTCAACGCTGGCATGGCAAAGGCCGCCAGCTTTACGCCCTGACCCCCCGTTTTGCGCCCACCTCTAGCCCGGAACAATTAGCAGCCTGTGGCGAGCTGGCCCGTGCTTACCCTGACGTGTTTTTACAAACCCATGTGGCCGAAAATAAAGACGAGATCAAATGGGTGAGTGAGCTCTTTCCCACGAACCGCAGCTACCTGGATGTGTATGACAGCTTTGGCCTGCTACGCCCTCGCGCTATCTACGGTCACAGCATCTGGCTGGATGAACAGGATCGGGCACGCATGCATGATACTGGCAGTGTCGCGGCCCATTGCCCAACCTCGAACCTGTTTCTGGCCTCGGGCCTGTTCGACTTTCAATCCATCCGTCAAAGCAAGGTTCTGCACACGCTAGCCACCGATGTCGGCGGCGGCACCTCGTTCTCCATGCTGCGCACCATGAACGAGGCGCACAAAGTAGCGCGTCTGAACAACTACCACCTGACGGCGACGTCTATGTTTTACATGGCCACCGAAGGCGCCGCCCGCGCCCTGGACATGCAAGGGCAAATCGGGACGCTGGCACCCGGCGCCGAGGCCGACTTTATTGTCCTGGACCCCAAGGCCACCGCCTTGATGGCGCGCCGCAGCGCCTTGCTGAACTCGCTGGAAGAACAGCTATTCGTACTGGCCCTGCTGGGCGATGACCGCTGCATTCAAGCCAGCTACAGTGCCGGTCGCCGGGTCCATGAGCGCGATCACTAACACAGACAGGCACGCATGCCCGGGCTCGGTCATCGACCGCTGACCGAACCCGGGAACGCTGCTTCGCTCTCATCGGCCCGCTGGGGCCTGGCGCAATTTCACGCGGATTTTACGCTGCCAACGATACATTGAGCCCGTCAGCAGAGAACCAGTTCCGGTTCCCTCTTATTCTTGGCGAGATTTCTTTATGTCCGGCACCTCTATCCAGGTACAGCGTAACGCTTTGTTTTACCTCTTAACCCAGGTTCTAGGAGTCACTTTCTTGTTTCTCTGGCTGGCCAGCCTGACTCAGGACTGGTCACCGCTCAACCCGTTACTGGCCGTCAGCCGTCAGCCTGGCCATATGGCCCATGAAATGAAAGAAGCACAAGGCCTGTTGACCGGCTTGATTGCGGCTGCTGGCCTGTCATTTGCCGCCTGGAAACTGTTGCGTTTGCGTGGACAGGACGCCTTGCCGGGCAAGCGCATCATGCTGTTGGGCACCAGTCTGTTTCTGGCGGTTCCCTTGTTGATGCTACTGCTGCAGCGTACGGCTGATTCCTACGGGCTGCACATCATGTACTTGTGGGTGCCCGAGCTCAAACCCCTGCTGGGTGTGGGGGCGGTCGTTGCGGTGGGAGCCGGCCTGCTGCATTTGTACTTTGCAGGCTGGGCCTTGAACCAGTCCCGCCTGCGCTGGGGCGGTCTGCTGGCGGGACTAGTGTGTGCATTTTTGCTGGGCCTGCTGGAAGCCGACCAGGAGCGTCTTGACCTACCACAGGTATTTGCCTCGCTGGCCATTGTCTGGTTGCTGGGCAGCCTGGCTTTCTATCCCCTGATTGTGAACCCCAAGCGCTGGTCCGCTTCACATAGCCAACGCGCCACCGTCGAACAGGCGTGGGAACACCTGGCCAGCGTTCAGGTGCAGCGCCGTCGCACCTTGGGGGTGTTTGGCGGTCTTATGGTCCTCATTTTGCCGTTCTTTGCGCCCACCTGGCAGGCCGACTCACTGGTGTTCCAGTTCACACGCATGAGCGGGCTGGGCCTGGTCCTGATTGCCGTACTGGGCCGTTGCTGGTGCATGCTGTATCTGGGCGGACACAAAGGTTCCAGCCTGATCAGCCAGGGCCCCTATTCCATCAGTCGCAACCCTTTATACCTGTTTTCACTATGCGCGGTCATGGGTATGGGAGCCCTGTCGGGCAGCCTGCTACTGGGCCCTGTACTGGCCCTGTTCGTCTACGCCGTATTCAATAATGTGATTGACGAAGAGCAGGTCCTGCTGCAAAAGGTGTTTGGTCAGGCCTATCTGGATTACTGTGAGCGCGTCCCTCGTCTGGCCCCACGCCTGAGTCTGTGGAACAGCCCTGCTGAACTGCAAGTCTCTTTAGGCGGCCTGGCACGAACATTGCGTGATGCGCTACCCTATTTCCTGATCTGGCCCGTTTTCGCGCTGGCCCAATGGCTGCAGATCAATGGCTGGGTACCTGTCTTGCTGCGTCTACCCTGAACAGCCTTAGGTGCAGTAAGCTCACCAAGAACCGGCCTTACTCTGTGGAACAAGCTGTCATGCGTGTCCTGATTGTTGAAAACGATACAACGATTGCCGAAAATCTCTATACCTACCTGGAGTTGAAAGGCTTTGTGGTGGATGCCGCCTACGATGGCAATGGCGCCCTCGCACTGCTGGAGGAACAGGATTTCGATGCCCTGGTGCTGGACCTGGGCTTGCCGGGCCTGGACGGTTTTGGGGTGCTTCAGGCCTTGCGCCAATCCCGGCATAGCCCCATCCCCACTCTGGTTCTGACCGCCCGCAGCCAGTTGGAGAGCAAGTTGACCGCCTTTGACCTGGGCGCAGACGATTACCTGATCAAACCCTTCGCGCTAGCCGAGGTCGAGGCACGCTTGCGGGCCTTGTTGCGACGGGGGCCGCCACAGGTCCAACATGGCTCCCTGCGTTGGGGGAGTCTGGAATACAACCTGGATTCCGCATTGGTCAGCGTGAACGGGCAAGAACTACACCTGAACTTCAAGGCCCGCCAGCTGCTGGAGGCCTTGTTGCGTGATCCGCAGGCCATTTTGACGCGTCGCGCACTGGAAAAAACACTCTGGCCACAGGGTGCCCCTTCGCCTGAAGCATTGCGCAGCCAAATCCATCTTCTGCGACGGGCCCTGTCGGAAGCCGGTGCAGGCACCATCGAAACCTTGCCGGGCATGGGCTGGCGTTTGCAACAGGAGAGTTAAACCATGGCCCAAGCACTGCGCCGTAGCCGTTTCATGAGCACCCTGACCCAGCGCGTATCGTGGGCCCTGACCCTGATTGCTGCTCTGCTCGTCGTCATTATGGGAGGCTTGGCTTATATCGCGTTTGCCCGCATGGAAGACGGGATGGTCAACGCCATGTTGGTCTCTTACGCGCGCAACCCCTCTTGGCTGCCCGACAGTGGCTATGGCCGCAGCGAGGCACTGGGAGCCGAACTGGATACCTACTGGTTTGTACCCGAGCAACCCAAGGACAATCTGCCCCAGTTCGCTCGCGTGCCCGAACCGGGGCTCTACGAATTTCATATAGGCAGCGACACCTGGCACGTACTGCGGCAGGACAAGGAGCAAGGCCAGCTTTATCTGGTGTACCGGGCCACCCCGCACGAGGACCGGGTACGGGAGTTCGGCCTGATTCTTTCCCTGATCGGCTCCGCCACGATCCTGTTGGTTTTCCTGCTTGGTCGCCGTGTTGCCCGCCATGCAGTCGCGCCCATGCTGACACTGTCCCGTCATCTGGAAAACTGGGCGCCGGGCCGCTCTGGCCTGCCAGAGCATCAGGATGACGAAGCGGGCCGCCTGATCCGGGCCTTTAACCGTATGCAGGAGCACGTTGAGGAACTGCTTAACCACGAACGAGAGTTTGCCGCCAATCTGGGCCATGAACTGCGGACCGGACTGACCGGCATACGCAGTGATTGCGAGCTCTTGCTGCTGCAACTGCCTGAGGGGCCATCACAGCAACGGTTGAAACGCATGATGGTTCAGGCCGATGCCATTAGCGCCAGTCTGGACGCGGCGGAAAGTCTGGCCTATACGGCCGAACGCCATGTACGCGAGGTCGATATCCGCGAGCTGGCCCAACAAACCTGGCAAGCCGTCGCCTTGCTGGATGCCAACAGCAGCAATGTGCGATGGAGCAACCAGTTGCCCGACACTCTGCTCTACACCCTGGACCCCTACGCCTTGTCCATGTTGTTGCGCATCCTGATGCGCAATGCCATCGATCACGCCGCGCCCTGCAAGCTGCAACTACGCTGGATTTCGCCCAGCGTACTGGCCTTGCAGGATGACGGCCCCGGGATTGCCGAGCAAGATCGGATTCTTATTTTCGAGCGCCATTTCAGCCAAGGTAAACAGTTGCCGACAGGCACCCGAGAAGAAGGCCACCGAGGAATAGGTCTGGCCTTGGCCCGCCAACTGGCGCTGGCACAGGGCTGGAGCTTAAGCGTGCAAAGCGGACCTGATGGCAAAGGCTGTGTCTTCAAGCTGGACCTGGACCCGGCCTGATCTCCCGAAACAGCCAGACTCTCCCTGCTCTCTGTTGCCCCCATGGCAAGGAGCAATAAAACCATTTAGTCCGTCAAAAAAGACGCCCTCCCCGCCCCGATCGAAGGCCGCGTCCAAGCCTTGAAAACGCACCTCGTCAGGCTGGGCGGAGCACTAGGAGCACTAGGAGCACTAGGAGCACTAGGAGCACTAGGAGCACTAGGAGCACTAGGAGCACAAAAAAACCCGGTCTTCGCAGACCGGGTTTTTTTTAAGCTCTATACAGACTTGCTCACAACTTACTGGCTTTCCAGGAAGCTCTTCAGTTTGTCTGCACGACTAGGATGACGCAGCTTGCGCAAGGCCTTGGCCTCTATTTGACGAATACGCTCGCGCGTAACGTCAAACTGCTTGCCCACCTCTTCCAGCGTCTGGTCGGTGCTCATCTCAATACCGAAACGCATGCGCAGCACCTTGGCTTCGCGGGGCGTCAAGGAATCCAGGACGTCTTTGACCACATCGCGCATCGAACCGTGCAAGGCGGAATCCGACGGCGAAACGGTGTTGTTGTCCTCAATGAAGTCGCCCAAATGAGAATCGTCGTCGTCACCGATCGGCGTTTCCATGGAGATAGGCTCTTTGGCGATCTTCAAAATCTTGCGAACCTTGTCTTCAGGCATGTCCATCTTCTGGGCCAAGGTTGCCGGATCAGGCTCAACGCCGGTTTCCTGCAGGATCTGACGATTGATACGGTTCATCTTGTTGATCGTCTCGATCATGTGAACCGGAATACGAATCGTACGGGCCTGGTCGGCAATCGAACGCGTAATGGCCTGACGAATCCACCACGTTGCATACGTGGAGAATTTGTAGCCACGACGGTACTCGAACTTGTCCACTGCCTTCATCAAACCGATATTGCCTTCCTGAATCAGATCCAGGAACTGCAGGCCACGGTTGGTGTACTTCTTGGCAATGGAGATCACCAGACGCAGGTTGGCCTCGGTCATTTCGCGCTTGGCTTTGCGTGCCTTGGCTTCGCCCGTGGTCATGCGCTTGTTGACCTCTTTCAGATCCTTCAGCGGCAACACAACACTGGTTTGCAGGTCGATCAGCTTTTGCTGGATTTCCTGAATCGCAGGGATGTGACGTTCCAGAATGGCGCTGTAGGGATGGCCGGCAGCCACTTCCTGCACCACCCAGTCCAGATTGGTTTCGTTGCCGGGGAACGCCTTGATGAAGTGGGCGCGTGGCATGTCCGCCCGATCCACACAGATGGTCAGGATTTCACGCTCATGCTGACGCACGATCGCAACCTGTTCACGCATGGTATCGGCCAGCTTCTCCACCATTTTGGCAGTAAAGCGAATGCCCATGAATTCGTTCAGAATGGTTTCCTGAGCCTGCACATAGCCCGGGCTCTTGTAGCCTTCGGTCTCAAAAGAGACGCGCATCTTGTCAAACCACTCGCCGATGATGTCGAACTTCTTGAGCGACTTGTTGCGCAGATATTCAATCTGCTTGCTGCTCATGCCGCCGGCTGGACCTTCGTCCTCGTCGTCGGCAGTGACACCGGAGCCGGCGTACTCTTCGCCATCATCATCCACCAGACCGTCAACCACTTCGTCGATCTGCATGACGCCTTCACGTACACGCTGAACGTAGGCCAGAATTTCGTTAACGGTGGTAGGACAAGCGGCAATAGCCATCACCATGTGCTTCAGGCCGTCTTCGATACGCTTGGCGATTTCAATCTCGCCCTCGCGCGTCAGCAACTCCACCGACCCCATCTCGCGCATGTACATGCGCACCGGGTCTGTGGTGCGACCGAAGTCGGAATCCACGGTGGTTAGTGCAGCTTCGGCTTCGTCCTCGACATCATCGTCGCTGGATGCCATGGGCGCGTTATCGCTCATGAGCAAGGTATCCGCGTCGGGAGCCTGGTCGTAAACCGAAATACCCATGTCACTGAAGGTGCCGATAATGCCGTCAATGGCTTCGACATCCACCAGATCGTCGGGCAGGTGGTCATTGATCTCGCTGTAAGTCAGGTAACCCCGGTCCTTGCCCAGCTTGATCAGTGCCTTGAGGCGATTGCGACGCGCTTCCTGTTCTTCCGGGCTCAACTGGCCGCGCACACCGAACACGTCTTTTTCGGCCTTGGCGCGCTTGGCTCCACGCTTGGCAACCGGTTTGAGATCAGGAATGACCTCTTCTTCGCCCATTTCGTCGTCATCGACAAAATCGATGCCGTCGTTATTTGCGTTTTTTGCAGGACGTCCACGGCGACCGCCGGTAGCGGCCTTGACCGCTGTTTTCTTGGCAACCGCTTTTTTGGCTACCGTCTTTTTAGCAGCCGCCTTTTTAGCTGCCTTTTTGGCAGGCGCTGCGCCTGGCTCTCCACTTTCGTGAAGCTCATCGAGCTCTACCGAGCTTGATGCCCCTGATTTTGCTGTCGCGGCCAAAGTTTTCTTAGCAGACCGAGAGACCGTCGTCGAGGTTTTACCAGTCGTTTGAGTCATATTTTCTTCCATAGACGCCATTTACCCCTGTGGCACTAAATATGTAGCCACCGAGTCGTACAGGCAAGAGCCTGATAATGAGCGTGTTCACAACCGGCTTGCTCCTGGACGTGCTGCGCTAGCGAACCCTAAATAAATGTAATCCCTGGCTCCGGGCTCAAGGCATAAGGTGGTTCACAATCCGCTACCCGCCACATTTGCTCGCGTACCAGTTTTAACCCCCTGGCCGGCCACAAACACAACACATAACCCAATATTTTACTTCACTTGCCGAGTATAAGCAGCATTCAACAAAGCAATACGGCGTGTCAATTCTTGATAACGCTGACGCTGTTCAGGCTCTTTCAGGCCTGTGGCCACCAAAGCCGATTGCTCTGCCTTGATCGCATCGAGTTCAATGCGATAGAGCGCATCACGCCATTCGCCTTGCGGGTCGGGCAATTCCTCTTCGCCCAACAGCTCGGTGGCCAGCGCTTCCAGCACGGGTGCCAGATCAGACTCGGGGTCCACCGCCTCCAGCAACGCACCTGCATGACGCGCCGAGCTGATATTGCTTAACGCAATCAACTCCTGCACAAGACGCAAATGGGGGCTTTGAGCCAAAATTTCAAGCTGTTGATCACCCAGTTCACCCACCAGAGTAGGATGTCCGATCAGCAAGCGCAGCAATCGCTTGGCCATCGGAGTCACCGCACGGCTACCGCCCAGCGGAGCGCGATCCGGGCGTGGGCGAGCATTTCTGTCCTTGCCTCGCGCTGGAGCAGGACGCTGCTGATAATCCGGCTGGGGTTGCCAGTCGGCATCATCGTGCCAGCCATCCATGGGCAGGCTGTCAGCAAACGAACCGTCAAAACCATCCTCAAACGGTTCCATCCCGTCCGGTGCGGACTGCGCAGGTACAGGCGGCCGGGCCACCAGACCGTCCTGGGCTGCCGGTGCATCAAGCGCCGGTCGGCGCACCGGCTCTACCGTACTGAGACGCTGCGCCAGCTCGTCCGGGGTCAGCATCACCATGCGGGCGAACTCATGCTGAATCTGCACCTTCAAGGTGCTGTCAGCCAGCTCCAGCAACAAAGGCAAGGCTTCGTGGACGCAAGCAGCGCGGCCTTCTGCCTCGTCCATGCGATGATGGGCCGCCAGCTCATCCAGGAAAAAGCGCGATAAAGCGGCGGCTTGCTGGGCTTGTTCGCGAAACGCCTCCGCGCCAAATTCACGAACAAAGGAATCGGGGTCGTGATTATCCGCCAGAAACATGAATCGGATCGAGACATCATCACGAACCAGAGGCAGACAGGTAGTTAAGGCACGCCAGGCGGCCTTGCGACCCGCACGGTCGCCGTCAAAGCAAAACACCAGTCTGTCACTGGCGCGCATCAGCTTGGTGATGTGATGTTCCGTGGTTGCCGTACCCAAGGTCGCGACGGCATTGTGCAGGCCGTGCTGCGACAAGGCAACCACGTCCATATACCCTTCCACAATCAGAACAAAGCCTTCTTTGCGTATGCCCTGGCGCCCTTCCCACAGGCCATACAGTTCGTGGCCTTTGGAGAACAGCGTGGTTTCCGGAGAATTAAGGTATTTAGGTTCGCCTTTTTCAATCAGACGGCCACCAAAGCCAATGATATGGCCCTTGGTGCTGCGAATCGGAAACATGATGCGCGAACGAAAGCGGTCATAGCGACGACCATCCTCGGACTCGATCACCAGACCGGACTCAACCAGTTGCTTGTCTTCGTACTGTGGAAACACAGCCGACAGCCCACGTCGCTCGGTACCGGTCCAGCCCAGGCCGAAACGGGCAGCCGTCTCCCCATCCAGGCCACGACGCTTCAGATAATCGATGGCAATGGGTGACTGTTTCAGTTGACGGAGGTAATGCCCCTGTGCCGTTTCAAGAATATGATGCTGGCGCGATAGTTCGTCTTTTCGACGGGCATCGGCCGCTCGTTGGCGCGGGGTACGATCTGCTTCGGGCACGGTCATCCCGACGGAGGCAGCCAAGCTGCGTACCGCTTCAGGGAATGAAGCCCCTGTGTGTTCCATCAGGAACGAGATTGCCGATCCGTGAGCGCCGCAACCAAAGCAATGATAAAACTGCTTGGTCGGACTGACTGTAAATGAAGGGGATTTTTCGTTGTGAAAAGGGCATAGGCCAAGCAAGTTGGCCCCGCCTTTACGCAACTGCACGTACCGCCCGACGACATCTACGACATCGACACGGGCGAGCAGTTCCTGAACAAAAGATTCAGGGATCAATACAAGCGTGGGGGCAGTTGCTGGCTGCGGATGCGTTTGTAATGACGCTTCACGGCGGCAGCGTGCTTGCGCTTGCGCTCGGCCGTTGGCTTTTCGTAGAATTCGCGCGAACGCAGTTCGGTCAACAGACCGGTTTTTTCAATAGTGCGTTTGAAGCGGCGCAGAGCAACTTCAAAGGGTTCGTTTTCTTTCAGGCGAACAATGGACATGTAATCCCTGACCTTTGTAAAAAGAGTTAGCGTAACAGATAGCCCATTATGGTAGCACGATTGCAGGCATACACCAAGCAAGGCGCAAATGGGCTATCCACCAAGTATCTGAATGCCGGCGATCAAGCCTGGCCAGTACCCTTGCGAATCCAGGCGTCCAGCTGATGAGGGCGAATGCTATCGTAGTCCTCAAAAGGCTGATGAATCCAGGGATTTGTGGGCAACTTGGACACGTAATAGTCCGGGTCGACCTGGGCGTGGCCTTTCCACCACAAAACGGCGGTTTTCAACTCGGTGATCGCCGGAAATTGTGCACGCAAGTGATCGCGCACACGCATAAAAGTCTTGCCTGTATCGACCATATCATCGACCAGCAGCACATTGCCATCCAAGGTGCCACGAGTAATGGTGATGTATTGCGCAATATCCAGTTCGCCCTGCTCAGTGCCCGCCGCTTCACGATAGCTGCTGGTTGCCAGGATACCCAAAGGTACATCATAGATACGCGAAATAACGTCCCCCACCCTCATACCACCGCGGGCCAGGCAGACAATTTTGTCGAATTTCCAACCTGATTCGTGAATGATCAGGGCCAATTGCTCAATCAGACGATTGTATTGTTCCCAGGAGACCCATTCATCAGTATCGCTATTTGGGGGCAGACTCATATGTATTCCAGATTAAATGCACTTACTGCGCGTTGATACCTGCAAAACAAGAGTCTGGTAGGCCGCGCAGCGTCCAGAACGACAAAGCGGCCTTTTAGGCCGCTTTGTACGCACCGTACAACGGTGCAAGGCATTATAACGCGATAAATTGCTTATTTGGTAAACGGATCGCGCAATACGATGGTTTCGTTGCGATCTGGCCCCGTGGAAACCATATCGATCGGCACATCGCACAGCTCGGCAATGCGTTCCAGATAGCGACGTGCATTGATAGGCAGCTTGTCGTAATCGGTCACGCCTACGGTGGACTCGGTCCAGCCGGGCATTTCTTCCAGAACCGGCTCGGCTTCGGCCACTGCATGTGCGCCGTAGGGCAAGACGTCCAGGAACTCGCCTTTGTAGCGGTAACCCACACCAATCTTGATCTGCTCCACGCCGTCCAGCACGTCCAGCTTGGTGATGCACAGACCGGAAATACCGTTGATCATTACCGAGCGTTTCATGGCGGCGGCATCAAACCAGCCGCAACGACGTGGACGACCGGTAACCGAACCAAACTCCTTGCCAACCGTTGCCAGACGCATGCCAGTGTCATCCAGCAATTCCGTCGGGAATGGGCCCGAACCCACGCGCGTGGTGTAGGACTTGGCAATACCCAGTACATAGCTCAGTTCCTGGGGGCCGACGCCCGAACCGGCAGAAGCCGCACCGGACAGGCAGTTGCTGCTGGTAACGAAGGGGTAAGTACCGTGGTCAATATCCAACAGTGCGCCTTGAGCGCCTTCAAACAACAGCTTCTGCCCAGCCTTCTTGGCCTGATACAGATTGTTGGAGACGTCCGCCACCATCGGAGCGAGCTGCTCGGCATGCTTCATGGCCTGATCACGCACCAGCTCAGCCGATACCGCTTCCGCGCCCAGATACTGAGTCAGCACAAAGTTGTGGTAATCCAGCGCTTCGGACAGTTTTTCGTCAAAAATCTCAGGATCATACAAATCCTGCACACGCAGAGCGCGACGGGCCACCTTGTCTTCATAGGCTGGGCCAATACCACGACCGGTTGTACCAATCTTGCCGTCACCCTTACGCTTTTCGCGCGCCTGATCCACAGCAATGTGATAGGGCAAAATCAGCGGGCAGGCAGGCGAGATCTGCAGGCGCGAACGCACATCCAGACCGGCTGCTTCCAGCTCGGCGATCTCGGTCAACAGGGCTTCGGGCGAGAGCACCACGCCATTGCCAATGTAGCAAGTGACGTGCCCGTGCATGATGCCCGAAGGAATCAAGCGCAAAATCGTCTTTTTGCCATTAATCCACAATGTATGGCCAGCGTTATGCCCACCCTGGAAACGAACCACGCCATGCGCGGACTCGGCCAGCCAGTCGACGATCTTGCCTTTGCCTTCGTCACCCCACTGGGTGCCAATCACCACAAGGTTTTTGCTCATGTCTAGTATCAGAATAAAGGAGGCCGGCACGGTGCCGGACCGATAACAATCACCAACGCCACAAGCCGTCTGGCTTACAGCGCCCTAACCTGCCACTGACCGTCCGACGAGAACAACTCGCGGTCGATCACGAATTCATCCAGACTCAGTTGCTGACCGGGCAGCATCTGAATCACAATTTCACCGCGTTGACGCAACTGCTTTACCGCCGCAATCAGGGCGGCATCGCTCCCCCAGGGAGCGCGTACGGCACGGGCCGCCTGGGCCGGCGCCAGCCCGGCCGAGAGTTTGCGTAAATCCAGGCTGAAGCCGGTTGCGGGACGGGCACGACCATACATGCGCCCAATACCGTCAAAGCGTCCGCCCTTAACCAAAGCGTCATGCCAACCTTCGGCATAGACCGAGAAAATCAAACCCGAATGGTAGGCATACCCACTGCCAATATCGGCCAGGTCCACCGTAATCTCGTGGTCGGGCAAAGCATCAATAAAGCTGCGCAGGCTGCCCAAGGCTTCCCGCACCTCGGGCTCATCGGGCAAGACACTGCGAGCGCGCTCCAGCACGCTGCCATCGCCATACAAGGAGGTCAAGGCCAGCAGATAGCGGGTCGTTTCAGGCAGACAGCCCGAATCCCGACCCAGGGCCCGCAAGCCAGAAACATCTTTGGCATTGAGCAGTTCACACACTTCCGCCACGCGGCTTTTCAAAATAGGATCGCGCTCGATCAGAAAGCGCCCCAGATCGGGGTAATTCAAGTCCAGGCGAGGATGATGAACCCCTGCCCGGCCCACACTTTCCAAGGCCAACTGCACCACTTCCAGGTCAGACTCAATACCGGCATGGCCAAAAATTTCCGCGCCAATCTGCAGCAACTCACGATCCGACAGCAAGCCCGCCGGACGCGCATGCAAGACCGAGCCGCAGTAGCAAAGCCGGGTCACGCCCTCGCGGTTGAGCAGGTGGGCATCGATGCGGGCCACCTGAGGCGTCATGTCGGCACGCACCCCCATGGTACGACCCGAGATTTGGTCGACGACTTTGCTGGTACGCAGATTCAGATCTGTGCCAGATACCGCTTGCAGGGATTCCAGATACTCCACCAAGGGCGGAGCGACCAGTTCGAACCCGTAAGTACGATACAAGTCTAGCAAATCGCGGCGCAGTTCCTCGATGCGACGCGCCTCTGCAGGCAAGATATCAGCCAGGCTCTCTGGCAACAACCAATTGGACATACTCGTGCCTCGGACTACTTATAAACGAAAGTTCCAGCCAAACAAAAAGCGACTTGGGGCCTGTAAGCCGCCTAAGTCGCATGCGAAGTGGTGTTAGTAACTTACACGCTAGTATAAACGATCAGGGCCGCGGGTGGAACACCCCGCGGCCCTGAGTTCTATAGCGCTGATCAGTTCGCAGGTGCTGCGGCTGATCCTTGCTTGCCCCAATACTTGAAGAAATCAGAATCGGGACTGATGACCAATGTATCGCTTTGCTGGCTGAAGGCACTGCGATAGGCTTCCAGACTGCGATAGAAGCGGTAGAACTCGGGGTTCTTGCCATACGTCTCGGAGTAAATGGCAGCTGCTTCACCATCACCTTGACCACGGACGGCCTGGGCCTTGGCGTAGGCATCGGCCAGCAGCTCTTCACGCTGACGGTCTGCCTCGGCACGAATACGCTCACCTTCCGCAGCACCGGTCGCACGCAGACGATTGGCTTCCTGGGTCCGTTCCGCTTCCATACGGCGGTACACAGATTCCGAAATCTCGGGAGCGAAATCAATACGACGCAAACGCACGTCCACCACTTCCACGCCCAAAGGACGTGCGCGGGCCTCAACAGACGTCAACACTTCACGCATGATGGCATCACGCTCGGTGGAGACCACCTCTTTCACGGTGCGCACGTTCACCGCAGCGTTCAGCGCATCACGAATCTGCGCCTGCAAGCGCTCGACCGCACCACGATCGGTTGCGCCAAAGGTCACGTAAAACAGACGCGGATCGGAAATACGCCATTTAACGTAAGAGTCGATCAGCAGGTTCTTCTTTTCAGAAGTCTGAATACGCTCGGGATCCTTGGTTTCAATGGTCTGCAGACGCTTGTCCAGGAACACCACGTTTTCAAACGGCGGTGGCAACTTGAAATACAGGCCGGGGCTTGTAATGGTGGTGCGCACTTCACCCAAGGCAAAAACCAGGGCCGCATCGCGCTCACGCACGATAAAGACCGAAGACAGCAGCAGACCGACAATTACCGCCAAGGCCACCAGAGCAGGAAATAAACGTTGCATCAAGCTCTCCTAGCGTGCGTATGGGGAATAAGGACTGACCAAAGAGCCCAGCGAGGTATCCAGACTGGCTGGATTGGCGGGTGCTGGCGCCTTGGAAGCCGCGGCCGGGGCGGCCGGGCGGGAGGTCTGTCCTTGCGAAGCAGCCGACGCAACGGGAGCGGAAGGCTCCATATCAGTACGACTGCCCACCTGACGCACAATCTTGTCCAAAGGCAGATAGATCATGTTGTTATCGCTACGGGTATCAACCAATACCTTGCTGGTACGCTCCAGAATTTCCTGGATCGTGGACAGGTACAGACGATCGCGGGTCACACCCGGCGCCTTCACGTATTCAGCCTCAACACTGCCGAAACGAGCGGTATCACCCTTGGCATCGCCGATCACCCGAGCCTTGTAGCCCTCGGATTCCTGCATCATGCGTGCCACTTGACCAGCCGCTTCCGGCAGGACCTTGTTGGCATAAGCCTGACCTTCATTGATCTGACGCTCGCGGTCCTGACCAGCCTTGACGGCATCGTCAAAAGCGGCCTGAACCTGCTCGGGCGGCTGTACGTTCTGAATGGCAACCGTGCTGATCTGAATGCCGGTGCGGTAGCGATCCAGAATGGACTGGGCCAACTGCTGCACATCCGAGGCAATCTGCGTACGGCCGGAATACAGCACCGAGTCCATGGGCTGCTTGCCCACGACTTCACGCATGGCGGTTTCTGCCGCCTGACGCACCGACTCATCCGGGTTGTTGGTATTGAACAGATAATCGGGCGCGCCGTTGGGCAGCAGTCGATACTGAACCACGTACTGCATGTCGACGATGTTCTCGTCGGTCGTGAGCATCAGTGACTCAGGCAGGACTTTATTGCGGGAGCTGCCACGGTAGCCCACCTCAAAGGTGCGCAACTGGGAAATATTAACGATCTGGTAATCTTCGATCGGCGCGGGCCAGCGCCACTGCAAACCGGGATTCAAGGTTTTCGTATACGCGCCAAAACGCGTCACTACGGCCACCTGCCCTTCCTGCACGATGGTAAAGCCACTGGCCAACCACAAGCCAACTGCCACCACACCGCCGATGACGAACAGCTTGGGGGAACCCTTGGGAAGGGACGGGCCAGTGCCACTACCGGGCGGCGTGCCGCCGGGAGGGGAGCGACGTCCCTTTTTGCCAAATAAAGATCCCAGGCGACTGTTGAAGTCACGCCACACCTCGTCGAGGTCAGGCGGGCCATCTTGTTTCTCGGGGCGGCGAGGTGGCTCGGAACCGTTTTTGCCACTGTCTCGTCCCCAACCGGGATCATTGAGATTGAATATTTTATTGTTCAGACGCATTGTTTTCCGCGAAATGACCTGATTCGACGATTGCCGTACGCAACCCATCCAATCCGATGCGCTCTAAAGCGCTAACAAAGACTCGGGCAATAGTACCATGTTCGTCCCGCTCTACCCGTGGCTCGTAGCCGGCCTGGTCAATTTTGTTGTAGACCAGAATGCGCGGTATTTCATGGGCCCCGATGTCTTCCAGAACCTTATGAACTTCAGCGATTTGTTCATCGCGTTGCGGGTTGGCCGCATCAACCACATGCAGCAGCAAATCCGCATGGACAGTCTCTTCCAGCGTGGCCCGGAAGGCCGCAATCAAGGTCGGTGGCAGATCACGGATGAAACCTACCGTATCCGAAATCACAACCTGCCCGGCCCCTTCAATCCAGATACGACGTGTGGTGGTATCAAGCGTGGCAAACAATTGATCCGCCGCGTACGCATCCGCCCGGGTCAAGGCATTGAACAGTGTGGATTTGCCTGTATTGGTATAGCCCACCAGCGACACTGACAAGGTGCCGCTACGGGTGCGGGCACGACGCTGCGTGCTGCGTTGACGCTGCACCTTGGCCAGACGCTCGCGCAAGGTACGAACCTTGTCGCCAATCATGCGACGGTCCATTTCCAGCTGCGATTCGCCCGGACCCCGCATCCCGATCCCGCCTTTCTGACGCTCCAGGTGAGTCCACATGCGCGTCAGCCGAGAAGTCAGATGCTGCAACTGGGCCAGCTCGACCTGCAATTTCCCTTCGTGACTTTGCGCCCGCAAGGCAAAAATATCCAGAATCAGGGCGACCCGGTCGACCACGCGCAACTCCAGCTTGCGCTCCAGGTTGCGCTGCTGGGCCGGACTGAGGGCATGATCGAACAAGACGACTTCGGCTCCCGTGGCCTTGGCCAGCGCGACGGCCTCTTCCAGCTTGCCGGTTCCGATGTAATAGGCCGGATCCGGACGGGAACGACGTACCACCAGCAGCTCAGCGATCTGGGCACCGGCACCTTCTGCCAACATCAAAAACTCTTCAGCATGGGCTTTGTAATCCAGCTCGCCCATGTCCACACTAATGACCAGTGCCTTCAACGCTTGCTCCAGAAACAAAGACCCGCTCGCGGGCTCCGCGAGACGGGTCTTTCAGAGTACAACGAACTGGGCGAGGACTTATTCAGCCTGCTCATCCGCAGCCAAAGTGACGGGGCGTGCAGGAACGACAGTAGAGATCGCGTGCTTATACACCATTTGAGTGACTGTATTGCGCAGCAGTACGACATACTGATCGAAGGACTCGATCTGACCTTGCAGCTTGATGCCGTTGACCAGGTAGATCGACACAGGGATATGCTCCTTGCGCAGCGCGTTCAAAAACGGGTCTTGTAGAATTTGCCCTTTATTGCTCATTGGTGAGGCTCCGGTTATGTTGTTTTTCCAGAAATGGAAGCGAATCCCACTACTTTACCGGGTTTTCCCTGAATCCGCACGTTCCAGACTGGAGTTTTTTATCTATAGGTGTATATCAGGCGCTCTGCCCGAGAATCTGCCGCAAACTGTTGCACAGTCGGGCACATTGTTCGGGCGATCCTACCGTAATACGTAAATACTGCTCAATGCGTGGCTGACGGAAATAGCGAACCAGAATTCCATGCTCACGCAAGGCCTGCTGAATACCAGCAGCTGAATGCTTAGGGTGCGTAGCCATCAAAAAGTTCGCTTTGGAGGGCAAAACCTCAAAACCGAGCTGCTGCAGGTCGGCGCGCAACTGTTCACGGGCATCAATGACTGCCTGACACTGGCGTTCAAAATACGCCGTATCCTTCAGGGAAGCCACGGCACCCACTTGAGCGATGGTGTCCATGGGGTAGGAGTTGAAACTGTCTTTCACACGCTCCAGGGCTTGAATGATGTCCGCGCTGGCCAAGGCGTAACCCACGCGCAGACCGGCCAGCGCCCGCGACTTGGACATGGTCTGGATGACCACCAGATTGTCGTATTTTTCCAGCAGACCAACCGAGGACGTACCGCCAAAGTCCACATAAGCCTCATCCACCACTACCGTCGTGTCAGGGTTAGCGGAAAGAATCGCTTCAATGTCTTCCAGCGACAAAGGAATCCCGGTCGGCGCATTCGGATTGGCAAAAATAATGCCGGCGGGCGGCAGGCTGCGCTTGCGCACATAATCCTGCACATTCAGCGTGAAATCCTCGCGCAGCGGCACGATGTCAGCCGGCACGCCAAAGTACGAACAATACGTGGTGTAAAAGCTGTAGGTGATATCCGGCAACAGGACCGGACGCACGCCGCGCAGGAACAAGGCGCTGAACACATGGGCCAGCACTTCGTCCGAGCCGTTGCCCAGGAAAACGTTATTGGCGTTGACGCCGTGATTGTGAGCCACCGCGTCACGCAGCTCCTGGGCGCTGTAGGACGGGTAAAGACGCAAATTATCGGTCGCCGCCTGACGAATCGCTTCCAGCGCTTTGGGCGACGGACCGTAAGGATGCTCGTTTGTGTTCAGCTTCAAGAGGTTATCCAGCTTGACCTGCTCACCCGGAACATAGGGAGAAAGTCCAGCGACATGATCACTCCACAAACGGCTCATTACGCATCCTTCAAATAAGGGTTCTTAGATGATTTGAATTCGATTCGCAAAGGGGTGCCTTCCAGCTTGAAGGCCTCGCGAAAACGGCTTTCCAGATAGCGGCGATAACTGTCCGAAATTGCGTCCAGGGCGTTGCCGTGAATCACCACGATCGGAGGGTTCATGCCCCCTTGGTGAGCATACCGCAACTTGGGACGGAAAATGCCTTTACGCGGCGGCTGTTGCTGTTCCACCGCTTCTTGCATCACACGGGTGAGCTTGGGTGTAGACAATTTCGAGAAAGCGGCGGCATGGGCCTCATTGACCGATTTGAGCAAGGGATTGATGCCCTGCCCTTTCAACGCCGACAAGGTGTGCATCTTGGCAAAGTTCAAAAAGCGCAGCTTGCGATCGAACTCGCGCTTGATCCACTCGCGCTGATACTCGTCCAGCCCGTCCCACTTATTGATGCCCACCACCAGCGCACGCCCGGTTTCCACAACGAAGCCGGCAATACTGGCGTCCTGGTCGGAAATTTCCGTATGTGCGTCAATCATCAGCAAGACTACGTTGCAGGCCTCAATTGCCTGCAAGGTCTTGATCACCGAAAACTTTTCCACCGCCTCGAACACCTTGCCGCGCTTGCGCAGTCCGGCCGTGTCGATCAGGGTGTACTCCACCCCGTTGCGTTCGAACTCGATTTCGATGGCATCGCGAGTCGTTCCGGGCTGGTCAAAGGCAATCACACGCTCTTCACCGACCAGGGTATTGATCAGGGTGGATTTGCCCACATTGGGTCGGCCCACAATCGCCAGCTTGATACGGTGCTGGAATTGCTCGTCGTCCTGCCCATCCTGATCAGGCTCAGGACTGGGTACCTGCTCCAGGGCCAGATTGATCAGCTCTTCCACCCCGTCGCCGTGAGAGGCCGAAATCAGGTAAGGCTGGCCCAGGCCCAGCTCGTGAAACTCGACACCGCCAGCCTCATAGCGCATGCCCTCGGCCTTATTGACAGCCAGCAGCACTTTCTGACCCAGCTTGCGCAGTAACTGCGCAATTTCCAGGTCCAACGCATTGACGCCCTCGCGGGCATCGACCAGGAAGACAACGACGTCGGCTTCGGCAATGGCTTGCTGGGTCTGGCGAGCCATCTCCAGCAGCATGCCGGTTTTAGCCACCGGCTCGAAACCGCCCGTATCGACCACGATATAGGGACGGCTGCCAACCCGGCCTTCGCCGTAATGACGGTCGCGAGTCAGGCCAGGGAAGTTGGCCACCAGCGCCGCGCGCGAACGCGTCAGGCGATTGAACAAAGTGGACTTGCCAACGTTGGCTCGACCGACCAAAGCCACAACGGGCTTAAAAGAAACGCTTTTCAATTGATTCCAACCAAGACCAAATTACCATTGCCCGTCTGGACCAGAACCCCACGCGGGGTTCCGACCAAAGGCGACACAATGGCACCACCGCCGACACTGACCCGGCCCAGCAAGGTGCCGTCCAGTCGCGATAGAAAGTGAACATAGCCTTCCTTGTCACCGGCGGCAAGCGCCTGGGGCAAGACGGCCAAAGGAGCCAGACCACGGTTTCGCAATGCCTTTTGCGTCCAGATGGTTTGCCCGTCTGTCAGGGCAAACGCGTCAATCTGATCGCGGCTATTGGCGGCATACAACATCTGATTGTCCGCTGCGATACCGGTACCGGCCGAAAATTCCCTGTCCCACACCAGGCGACCGCCCTGGGACACGTCAAAGCACGCCACCCGACCCTGATAGGTTGCGCCACACAGCAAAGGATCGACCACTTGCGGAGCGCCCACAACGTCGTTAATGCGTTCCAGGTCGGTGGCGCCGCGGGACACGGAAATGCTGCCCTCCCAGACCAGACGACCTTGAGCCACGTCAATCGCCATCAAGCGACCATTGGGCATGCCGGCCAACAACAGGCCATCAATAATGCGCATTTGCATGCTGGTCTTCAACGACAGTGCCGGCCCTGGACGCTGCAGACTCCAGCGCAGATCGCCTGTGCTGGCATCAAAGGCTTGCAAACGATAATCGCTGGTACGCACCACCACCACGCCGGCCCCGACGGCAGGCGGCACATTCACAGCACTGCTGCTACGGCTGCGCCACAATTCCTTGCCCGAGTCGTCAAATGCAATGACATTACCGTCTACCGAGGCAACTGCCGTCACCACTCCATCCGAGCCAGCACCGGCGGTCAACTTCTTGCCCGCATTGGCCGACCATTGCACACGCCCCGTGTCCAGATCCACTTTACTGACCTGACCGGAGACGGTCGCCGCGTAAACCGAGGAGCCGGCCACCTGTGGCGCAAAGCCCGAATCCGCACCGCTGCCAATCGAGGTGCTCCAGCTGATCTTGGCCGCCACACCCGGGGTGTACTCTGTCAGGGGAGCCGGCTCAAAGCGCGGGTCCTTGCTGGAGAACATGGAGCAGCCAGCCAATGCGGTCAGACTGAGTGCCAAGGCACTGAGACGCAAGGCACGCATGGCAGAAGACGAGGATTTACGAATAGTAGGAAGAGACATGAATTAAGCTCCTGCCAGGGCATCAAGTTTGATCTGTACCAACTGCGAAATGGGGTCTTGCTTGAGCAGCTCGACAGCCTGTTTCCAAGCCTCGCGTGCTGCTTCATTCTGTCCCTGAGCGGCCAAAATATCGCCTTTTCGATCCGCAAACAGACCGGCAAAGCTGGCAGGAGGATTGTTCAGCTGAGCCAGGGCCTCGTCATACTCTTTCTGCTCCAGCAAGATACCGGCCAAACGCAGACGGGCCAAAGGCGTCAGAGCGGGGTCGTGGTTGGTCTTGACCATCCACTCCAGCTGCTCACGAGCCGGTGTCAGATTGCCTCGCTGCTGCAAAGCATGGGCAGCCAGCAACACACCTCGAGAGGTGTAGCCGGACTTGGGGAAATCGTTACGCAAGGTCGTGCTAGCGGCCAGAATGCGCGTCTCGGCCTCTTCACCGGTCTGGGTCGTGGCGCTTTCCAGGGCCTCGAAATAGCCCATGGCCTGCCCGGCCTGATGGCCTTGATACCACTGCCAGCCACGCCAGCCTGCTACGGCAGCCAACGCGGCAAACGCCAGCACAATGCACAAGGTGCCCCAGCGGTCCCACCATGCCCGCATGGCATCCAGTTTTTCCTGTTCTTCAAGATCGTAGGCCATGCTCAAATCCTTGCTGACAAAACACTGGCGAGTTCAGAGAAATCAACAGACTGTTGCTGCTGGGCGCCATCCGCAGCACGCAACCATTTCACACTGGCCTGTTCTTTTTGAAGTTCGTCCTCACCCAATATCACGGCGGCCTGTGCACCACTGGCATCGGCCCGCTTGAACTGGGACTTAAAGCCGCTGGAGCCGGCGTGAACAATCACCTGCAGGCCGGCATCACGCAGCTGCTCGGCCAAAAGCGAGGCCTTGCGCTGGGCAGCCTCACCTTGGTGAACCATGTAAACCTGGCACTCAGGGGCCTGCTCCTGCTCACCCTCTTGGGAGCACAAATCCAATAAACGCTCCATGCCAATCGCGAAACCGACGGCGGGCGCAGGCTTGCCGCCCATCAGCTCGATCAGACCGTCGTAGCGTCCCCCGCCGCACACCGTGCCTTGCGCACCCAAGCGATCGGTTACCCACTCGAACACCGTTAGATTGTAGTAATCCAGACCCCGCACCAGACGCGGGTTCAAGGTGTAGCCAATACCGGCATCATCCAGGCGGTCACACACACCCTTGAAGTGGGCGCGGGACTCCTCGCCCAGAAAGTCGAACAGACGCGGAGCCGCATTAGCCATATCCTGCATGGCCGGATTTTTGGTGTCCAAGACCCGCAAGGGATTGGTGTACATGCGCCGCTGGGCTTCCTCGTCCAGCACGTCCTTGTGAGCTTCCAGGTGTTCGATCAGGGCGGCGCGGTGAGCGGCACGCTCTTCAGCCTGCCCCAGTGAATTGAGCTCCAGACGAATGTCGGTAAGCCCCAGCTTCTTCCACAAACGGGCCAGCATGACGATCAATTCGGCATCCACGTCTGGACCAGGCAAACCAAGCGCTTCCACGTCGATCTGGTGGAACTGACGATAGCGACCACGCTGCGGGCGCTCATGGCGAAACACGGGGCCCATGGCGTAAACGCGATGGGGCCGGTCATACAGAAGGTTGTGCTCAATCGAGGCACGCACCATGCCAGCCGTAAACTCGGGACGCATGGTGAGCTTGTCGCCATTGAGCGAGTCGGTAAAGGAATACATTTCCTTTTCGACAATATCGGTCACTTCGCCAATGCCACGGGCAAACAACTGGGTATGTTCCAGCACGGGAGTACGCATATTGCGATAGCCGTAACTGGCCAGCCATTCCCGCACCAGAGCCTCCAGGGCCTCCCACTGTGCGCTTTCACCCGGTAGGGTGTCTTTCATGCCCGTCAGGGCGCGGAGCTTTTGAAACTGCTGCGTCATAATTCTAATGGTTTGCTCGCCATAGACTGACAAGCGTGTTGATCAAACCGTTGGCGCCCTGCCGTAGCGTCGCTCAACGTAATTCTGGACAATGGTCTGAAATTCTTGAGCGATAGTATCACCCTTCAGGGTCACCACCCGCTCACCATCCACATAGACCGGCGCCGAGGGCACTTCCCCGGTTCCCGGCAAACTGATGCCTATGTCCGCGTGCCGGCTCTCGCCCGGACCATTGACCACACAGCCCATGACCGCGACGTTCATGGTTTCCACGCCGGGGTACTGATCCTTCCAGACAGGCATCTGGTCACGCAAATAACGTTGAATATCGTTGGCCAGTTCCTGGAACACCGTACTGCTGGTGCGACCACAACCCGGGCAGGCCACGACCATAGGCGTGAAGGCACGCAAGCCCATGGTCTGCAGAATTTCCTGAGCCACCACCACCTCACGGGCACGATCACCGCCCGGCTCAGGCGTCAGGGAAATACGAATGGTGTCACCAATGCCTTGCTGCAACAACACGGCCAGGGCCGCGGTCGAAGCCACAATTCCCTTGCTGCCCATCCCGGCTTCAGTCAAGCCCAAATGCAGCGCGTAATCGCAGCGTGCCGACAAATCCTGGTAGACCGTAATCAGGTCCTGTACATGGCTGACCTTGCAAGACAGTACGATCCGGTTACCCGACAAGCCCAGCTCCTCAGCACGCTGGGCGTTGCTGATGGCAGAGATGACCAGGGCATCACGCATGACCGCCTGGGCGGTCCAGGGCTGAGCGCGCTGATTGTTCTCATCCATCATGCGGGCCATCAGCTCATGATCCAGGCTGCCCCAGTTCACGCCAATGCGCACGGCCTTGTCATACCGGCAGGCAATATCAATCATCTTGGCGAAATTATCATCACGGCGCTTGCCGCCGCCCATATTGCCCGGATTGATTCGGTACTTGGACAGGGCCTGGGCACACTCGGGATAATCCGCCAGCAATTTGTGGCCGTTGTAGTGAAAGTCGCCGACCAGGGGGACATTCACCCCCATGCGATCCAGCTGTTCACGAATGGCGGGCACCTCACGGGCTGCCTCGGGGGTATTGACGGTGATACGCACCATCTCGGAGCCCGCTCGGGCCAACTCCTTCACCTGAATCGCCGTCGCAATCGCATCGACCGTATCGGTGTTGGTCATGGACTGGACCACAACCGGTGCCGAGCCCCCCAGTTTAACGACATGATTACCCCAGCGCACATCCACGGTACGCGTCACCCGTTTGGGCTGGGCGCCAACCGGCAGAGGCTGGCAAGCAGAGGAAGTTTCGGGACCCTGCGTCATTTCTTCAAGTCCTTGAGCCAATCAAATACCAGCCATTCCTGGGGAACCCAGCCCCGGTCAATGGCATAAAAGCCCGCTACCAACAACAACACAACAATAATCAGAATCCAGACCCAGCCAAAACCGCCGCGCGAATCGGCATACAGACTCAAGTCGGCTTTGCCCAGTCCTGAACCGGAGGGACTGCGCGGCACGGGCTTGGGTGCCGCCGTGTCACTGACCTGGGCTTCCAGCATGACCAACACCGCCGACACGTCAGCCTGCAGAAAACGCGCATAGTTGCGCACCATCCCCCGCAACGGCTGGCCACCGGGGAGCTGATCCCACTCCTGGGCCTCCAGAGCCTCAAGCTGACGCACGGAAAACTTCAAACGGGTGGAAGCTTCGTTAAGCGTACAGGATCGCGCCAGACGCAACTCCCGCAGTGTAGGGCCTACCCCTGAGCCCGCATCCGGAGCCGATTGATGGGAGGAGTCCAGAGTCTCGCTCATGCACGTTCCTGTTTGATTTGAATGACCGCCCGATCAGGCAATCGCTGTTCGATGCGGGTGCGATCTCGTATATCGCCCGCCAACTGCCCACACGCGGCGGCGATATCATCGCCGCGGGTCTTGCGCACAGTCGTTACCACCCCACCATCCATCAGCCTCTGGGCAAACTGCTTGACGCGCGCTGCCGAAGAACGTTTCAGACCGGACTGCGGAAAAGGGTTGAATGGGATCAAGTTAAATTTACAGCGCACAATACGCGCAATATCCAACAATTCCTGCGCATGCTGATCCGTATCATTGATACCGTCCAGCATGATGTATTCAAACGTGATGAAGTCACGCGGGGCATGCTCCAGATACCGGTTACAGGCATCGAGCAGCTCAGCCAGCGGATACTTCTTGTTCAACGGCACCAGCCGATCGCGCAGCGCGTCATTGGGCGCATGCAGGGACACCGCCAGGGCAACCGGGCAATCCTGAGCCAGACGGTCCATCATCGGCACTACGCCGGATGTGGAAACCGTGACGCGGCGGCGAGACAGACCGTAGGCGTTATCATCGAGCATCAGGCGCAAGGCACCGAGCACCTGATCGTAATTGAGCAAAGGCTCCCCCATGCCCATCATGACCACATTGCTGATCACCCGGGTACTGGTTTGCGCGGCATCGCCAATACGAGCGGTTTCCGGCGCACTAAGCAAGGCCCGACGGGCATACCACAACTGACCAATGATCTCCGCAGTGGTCAGATTGCGATTAAAGCCCTGATATCCGGTCGAACAGAACGGGCAGGCAACGGTACAACCTGCCTGACTGGAAATACAAAGCGTGCCCCGATCGTCCTCGGGAATGAAAACCGCCTCAACCGCGTTGTTGCTACCGACATCAAACAGCCACTTGCGGGTGCCGTCGGCAGAAATATGTTCGTGCGACATGCTGGGCGCGGTGACAAGGCAATGAGCCGTCAATTGCTCGCGGAACTCGCGCGCCAGGTCGGTCATCTGCCCAAAGTCGTCCTGTTGCCGCTGGTGTATCCAGCGCTGCAATTGGCGCGCTCGGAAAGGCTTGCCACCCCATTGGGCGACCAGTTCAACAAGTTGCTCCGGGCCCAGGCCCAGAAGATTGATAGGTTCGAGCGATGACATAAAAAAATAATACCTTCACGCCGTCTGGCATTTATCTTGTTGCACAAGCGCAAACAAGTCTCTTTTCTGAGAGGTGCCCGGCGCACCACCGTTGCGGCGGGCCGGGCAATTCCTGATCAGAGTGCCGCCAGTACTGCGCGGTTCAGCCTATTAACGGCTGTAAACGTTGCACTCTGGAAAGAAGAAAGCGATTTCAACCGCAGCGGTTTCCGGCGCGTCGGAACCATGCACGGCATTGGCGTCAATGCTTTCAGCGAAATCAGCGCGGATGGTGCCGGGCTCAGCTTTCTTGGGGTCGGTGGCACCCATCAGCTCACGGTTCTTGGCAATGGCGCCTTCGCCTTCCAGAACCTGCACGAACACAGGACCGGAAACCATGAAGTCAACCAGATCCTTGAAGAAAGGACGCTCGGCGTGGACGCCGTAAAAACGCTCGGCTTCGCCACGGGACAAGTGAACCAGGCGACCAGCGATCACTTTCAGGCCAGCGCCTTCAAAGCGGGAAATAATCTGACCGATCACGTTTTTAGCAACAGCGTCGGGCTTGATAATGGACAGAGTGCGTTCAATAGCCATGTGAAAATCCAAATAAGAACAATATAGTGTAGTCTTTGCTGCGTAAAGCAAAATGCAGATCCGACGGTTCGCGCTAAATTTTTTAATGAAAACAAGCACTTTCATCAGATTTACGGCAACCCGGCATTTTACCACGCCAAAGACGCACGGCCACATCTTAAAATAGTGCATCTTACATTCGTTTTTTACCCAGGATTAGTTCCGCCTTCTGCGGCACCTACCGTGCCATACGAGGGGGACAGACCGCATCACCATGACCAACTCATCCGCAACGACCTCCGACGAGCAGCTATCCAAGAGCTTTGAACCCCAGGAAATCGAAACGCGCTGGTACGCGCGCTGGGAACAAGCCGACCTTTTCAAGGGTGGCCAACACGTCCAGCCCTTGGGCGATCATCAGTCAGAACCTTTTGTGATTCAGTCCCCGCCGCCGAACGTCACCGGGACGCTGCACATGGGTCACGCTTTTAACCAGACCATCATGGATGGCCTGACGCGCTACCACCGCATGAAAGGCGACGATACGGTCTACATTCCTGGTACCGATCACGCCGGGATTGCCACCCAGATCATTGTGGAGCGCCAGCTTGATGCCCAAAACATCAGCCGCCACGACCTGGGCCGCGAGAAATTCCTGGAAAAAGTCTGGGAATGGAAGGAAAAGTCCGGCAATACCATCACTGGCCAGTTTCGTCGCCTGGGTGCTTCCTGCGACTGGAGCCGCGAATACTTCACCATGGATGACAAACTGTCCCGTGGCGTGCTGGAGACCTTCGTGCGCTTGTACGAACAGGGGCTGATTTACCGGGGCAAGCGCCTGGTGAACTGGGACCCCGTGCTGGGTACCGCCGTATCCGACCTGGAAGTGGTGAGCGAGGAAGAGGACGGCCACCTGTGGGAAATCCGTTATCCGCTGACTACCCCCCAGGGGGAATTGACCCATCTGACGGTGGCCACCACCCGCCCTGAAACGATGCTGGGCGACGTCGCCCTGATGGTGCACCCTGAGGACGAGCGCTATATCGGCCTGATCGGCCAAACCGTTACCCTGCCTCTGGTTGGCCGCTCCATCCCGATCATTGCGGACGACTACGTGGACCCGGCCTTTGGTACCGGCGTGGTGAAGGTAACTCCTGCCCACGACTTCAATGACTACGCCGTTGGCCAGCGCCACGGCCTGGAAATGATCAGCATCCTGACTCTGGATGCCCACATTGCGGATACTGCCCCCGAAGCCTATCAAGGCCTGGAGCGCTTTGCCGCGCGCAAGCAAATCGTGGCCGATCTGGAAGCCCAGGGACTGCTGCAGGCCGTCAAGCCTCACAAACTGATGGTGCCGCGGGGCGACCGCACCAATACGGTCATCGAACCCATGCTGACCGACCAGTGGTTTGTAGCCATGAGCAAGCCCGCTCCGGAAGACTCGCTGCACCCCGGCAAAAGCATCACCCAGGTTGCCCTGGACGTGGTGGCCGATGGCCGTGTGCGCTTCTACCCTGACAACTGGTCCAACACCTACAACCAGTGGCTGAACAATATTCAGGACTGGTGCATTTCCCGTCAGCTGTGGTGGGGTCACCAGATTCCCGCCTGGTACGCCGAAGACGGCAGCCTGTTTGTCGCCCGCTCCGAAGAGGACGCTCTGGAACAAGCCCGCGCCGCTGGCGTGACAGGCCCCTTGCGCCGCGACGAAGATGTACTGGACACCTGGTTCTCCTCCGCCCTGGTGCCCTTTACCGACCTGGGCTGGCCCGAAGAAACGCCTGACCTGGCGCGCTACCTACCCTCCAGCGTGCTGGTAACCGGTTTCGACATTATTTTCTTCTGGGTGGCCCGCATGGTCATGATGAGCATGCACCTGACCGGCCGCGTTCCTTTCAAGACCGTCTACGTGCATGGGCTGGTCTGCGACATGGAAGGCAAGAAAATGAGCAAATCCAAGGGCAATACCATTGACCCGGTGGATTTGATCGACGGCATAGATCTGGAAAGCCTCCTGCACAAGCGCACCTTTGGCCTGATGAACCCCAAGCAGGCGCAAAGCATTAGCAAGCGCACCAAGAAAGACTATCCCGATGGCATCCCCGCCTTCGGTACGGACGCGTTGCGCTTTACCATGGCCGCCTATGCCACGCTGGGCCGCAACATCAACTTCGACATGAAGCGCTGCGAAGGTTACCGCAACTTCTGCAACAAGCTGTGGAATGCCACCCGCTTTGTGCTGATGAACACCGAAGGCCATGAGCTCCACACGGATGCTCCAGCCGAATTGAGCTTTGCCGATCGCTGGATCATCAGCTTGCTGCAAGGCCTCGAGCAGGACGCCGAACGCGGATTTGCCGACTACCGTTTCGACAACATCGCCAACGCCATCTACCACTTTGTGTGGGACGAGTACTGTGACTGGTACCTGGAGCTGGCCAAGACTCAGATTCAAAATGGCACACCCGAACAGCAGCTGGGCACCCGTCGCACCCTGATCCGCGTGCTGGAAGTGGTGCTACGCGTTGCGCACCCCATCATCCCTTTCATCACGGAAGAGCTGTGGCAGAAAGTCTCGGTGGTGGCTGGCAAGCGCGCTGCCGATGAAACCACCAGCATTTCGGTTCAGCCTTACCCGATTGCCAACCCTGCCGCCATTGATGAACAGGCACAGGCACAGGTCGCAGAGCTGAAAGCCCAGGTCGACGCCATTCGCGCCCTGCGAGGCGAAATGAACATCTCGCCCGCCCAGCGTGTACCGCTGATTGCACAAGGTGACGCCGCCACCCTGAAAGCCAACAGCCCTTACCTGGCTGCCTTGGGCAAACTGGAAAGCGTGGAAATTGTGGACCAGTTGCCCACAGACGCAGGCGCACCCGTACAAGTGATTGGCACCACTCAGCTCATGCTGCATGTAGAGATCGACGTGGAAGCGGAGCGTATCCGTCTTTCCAAGGAAATCGAGCGCCTCCAAGGGGAGATCAACAAGGCCGGAGCCAAACTGGGCAACGCCAGCTTTGTGGAGCGCGCCCCTGCCGCTGTGGTCGAACAGGAGCGCCAGCGCGTGGCTCAGTTCGGTGAAACGCTGGCCAAGGTGAAGCAGCAGTTTGATCGTCTGGGCTGATACCGCGACGTAAACCCAGGCAACAGGCAACGGCCCTGCACTCGTGCAGGGCCTTTTTATTGCCATCAAGGGCTTAGCCTACAGATCACTTACGAGGGCAGCGCGCCGATTCAGCACCACGAGCGGAGCGTTCTTGCCTCTTAAAAAGCCGGCAGCCTCTCTTGCCTGCGCTACACCGCCATCACAACACGTCCGTCACCGAGCATAGCGATCCACCCTGACACAAGGGGCCCAGCCCGTGGCAAGGAGCCGCTCTCGCAAATCACAGATGACACAAAGCCTGCTCCGAGGGGCAGAGCGTCAAAAAAGTCGTTGGGCATAGCGACGTGGGCGAGCCTGCCGGCAAGCCCAGCCCCGCTTGTTCGACCTGCTGATAGCTCAGCAAGCGCAAGCTGGTTCAATCAGGCTGTTGTGCCGCCAAAGAAGCCAAAAACCGTTCATCCGCCTTGCTAAGTTCGCCACGCTGGCGAGCCAGCTCAATCAGCTCAGGACGGCGCGTCACGGTCAAACGCAGGGATTGCTCTCGTCGCCAAGCCCGGATACGACCATGGTGACCAGACATCAACACCTCAGGCACCGCTTGGCCGCGGTAAACCTCGGGGCGTGTGTAATGTGGACTATCCAGCAAACCGCTGTTGCCCGCATGAAAGGAATCCTGGCGCGCCGAATCAGCGTCGTTCAGCACTCCCGGCAAGAGGCGGACCACGCTATCGATGATTGCCAGGGAAGCAATCTCGCCGCCTGACAACACAAAGTCCCCCAAAGACAGCTCCTGGGTAACCCGTGCATCAATAAAACGTTGATCGATACCCTCATAGCGACCACAAACCAGAACTGCGCCGGGACCTTGAGCCAGTTCCTGCGCCACAGCCTGATCAAAGCGTCGCCCTGTAGGACTCAGCAAGATAACTTCCGGACTATCGCCACGATCAGCCAAAGCCTGATCCAGCGCATCATTCAAGGGATCAGCCAGCATGACCATGCCCGGGCCGCCGCCATAAGGGCGATCGTCCACGGTACGATGCACGTCCGTGGTGTAGTCACGCGGATTCCAGGTCCGCATCTGCCAGATGCCCTGCTTGTGTGCGCGGCCGGTGACACCAGCCTCGCTGACCACATCAAACATGTCCGGGAACAGGGTCAGGGCATCAAATCGCATGAGGGCTCGGCAAGAGAAAAAGTGGCTGGAGCATGACGATACAGAGCCCAGCGGGCCGTAGTATCGCAATCGCTAGGCAGGGAAGGGTCAAATCGCCCAGTGACTATGCAGTTCGCGAGCAGGCAAATCGACCGTATGCACAATGGCTTGCACAAAGGGCACCAGCTCTTCCAGTGGTCGGCCCTGCTCGTCTTTCTCAGGCGCAAAGACGCCGTTGGCGTCCCAGCAGCCCCGATGCACGACCAAAATCGAATGAGCGCCATTATCCAGCACTTCTGCCACCTGGCCCAGAAGGTGCGCCTGGCCCTCCTGCTCGCCAAAAAAGCGGCAGCCGATCAGATCAACCCAATAAAACTCATCGTCGTCCGCCGGGGGAAAAGCGGCACGGGATACCCAAACCGTATGCCCTTTAAGGGCTTGGGCCACCTCTCGATTATCCAGACCTTCAAACTGCGCCACGATGGTTGCCCCATGCTGCTTGGCTGTTTGGATCTGTCTTGGCGATGCAGACGCAAAAACGCCCGCCTGAGATCCAGGCCGGGGCGTTTTTAACCACCATGTTTTTGCATTTAGCAGTGCTTTGGTCTGCATGGAATGCGGCTGGATCTTAACCCAGCCACGCACGCCATAAGCGGAAACAATGCGTCCCAACTCAACAAGGTCAGCAGGAATCGCGTCTTGCTTCACACTAAACACTACCAAAAAACAGGTGAATCAACTTAGGCAGCCGAAGCAACCTTAGCCGAGTATTCTTTCAACAGGCGAGCCACAGCGGGCGAAACCTGTGCACCGTTGTCGGTGAAGTGCTTAACGCGGTCCATTTGCAGACGCAGGTTTTCCTGACCTTCGCCAGCAACGGGGTTGTAAAAACCCAGACGTTCGATGAAGCGACCATCACGGCGTTGGCTCGCCTCGGCGGCTACTACGTTGTAAAAAGGACGCTTTTTGGAGCCACCACGGGCCAAGCGAATTACCACCATTGATAATCCCTTTATTGTGTAAGGTAAACAAAAAATTCTAGCACTATTCTGGCAAGCATGCCAAAAGTAACACGCTAAGATAGCAGATTCAGTGCTAGATACGCAACAGACAAAACAGTATTCTACCGCCGTCAGCTTAACGACGGCGTAAAAAATGCAGAGTTTTTTCGGCTTGCTGGTCTTGAGCCAACAATTCGTTGCCAGTTTGGCGACAAAAAGCCTGAAAATCCTGAATGGCGTGCTGGTCGGTGGTGATAACTTGCAACACTTGCCCGGACTCCAGTTGCGCCAAAGCTTTCTTGGCACGCAGGATGGGCAAGGGGCATTTCAGCCCGCTTGCATCCACCTGCAGATCGCTGTTGGGCAAAGCGCCAGTCTCGCACATCGCCATTACGCACCCAACTTGCTTTGGACCCAGGCCTGCACCGAGGCATTGGCCTGTGGCAAGACGCTGGCATCGGTACCGCCGCCCATGGCCATATCAGGACGACCACCACCCTTCCCGCCCAACTGCGAGGCTACAAAGCCCACCAGGTCACCCGCCTTGACCTTGGAGGTCAGGTCAGGCGTTACGCCTGCCACCAGGCTGACCTTTCCGTCCGCCACGATAGACAGCAGGATCACGGCAGACTGCAGCTTGTTCTTCAACTGATCGGCCATTTCGCGCAAGGCTTTGGCTTCCACGCCTTGCAGCGTGGCCACCAGCAAGCGGCTGCTGTCATTCAAGGGTACGGCCTGAGCCAACAGATCCTGACCAGCCGAAGCCGCCAGCTTGGATTGCATTTGCTCGCGCTCGCGCTCCAAATCCTTGATCTGACCTTGCAAGGCGTTGATACGGGTTAGCAGACCTTCTGGCTGAGTACGCAGGCTGGCGGAAGCCTCGCTCAGCAAGCGCTCCCGCGCTTGCACCCAATGCAGGCTGTTGGTGCCGGTAATGGCCTCGACACGGCGCACGCCAGCGGCGACACCACCTTCCGAGACAATCTTGAACAAGCCGATGTCGCCCGTGCGTTGAACGTGAGTGCCACCGCACAGTTCACGCGAGAAACCGATATCCAGCACGCGCACTTCGTCGCCGTACTTTTCACCAAACAAAGCCATGGCACCGCCACTGACGGCGTCGTCAAAGGACATCAGTTGGGCTTGCACGGCCTGGTTCGCCAGAACCTGCTCGTTCACAATCGCTTCGACTTGCGCGATTTGCTCGGCCGTCATGGCGGCATCGTGCGCAAAGTCAAAACGGGTTTTTTCAGCATCTACCAGGGAACCACGTTGCTGAACGTGACCGCCCAGCACCTGACGCAAAGCCTTGTGCATCAAATGCGTGGCCGAGTGGTTACGAATCACACGCTCGCGGCGCTCGGTATCCACCTGGGCTTGAACGGTCTGGCCCACTGTCAGGGTGCCTGCGTTCAACACGCCTTGGTGCCCGAAAACCTGATTGGAAATCTTTTGGGTATCTTGCACCTCAAAGAACAAACCCGCGGCATCGCTCAGGATACCTGCGTCACCTACCTGACCACCGGACTCGGCGTAGAAAGGGGTGGCATCCAGAACCACTACCGCTTGCTGGCCCGGGGTCACGGACTGCACGGAGGTGCCATCCACATACAAGGCAGTGACCGTGCCACTGCCTTCCAGGGTGGTGTAACCATCAAAACGAGTTTGCACCCCGGAGTAGCTCAAGCCTTCGGCTGTTTTGAACTTGCCCGAAGCGCGTGCCATCTGGCGCTGGTTTTCCATGGCGACTTCAAAACCGTCCAGATCGACCTCAATGCCACGCTCGCGGCAGATATCGGCGGTCAGGTCCACAGGGAAACCATAGGTGTCGTACAAGGTAAACAGCGTCTGACCGTCCAGCTTGGCATCCGCTGGCAGGTTGACCAAGGCACCTTCCAGAATGCGCATGCCATTTTCCAGCGTTTCGCTGAAACGCTCTTCCTCTTGGCGCAGCACCTGTTCGATACGCTCACGCTGGCTAATCAGCTCGGGATAGGCTTCGCCCATGACCAAGCCCAGGTCTTGCACCAGGCGATAGAAGAACAGGCCCTTCTGACCCAGCTTGTGACCGTGACGCAGAGCGCGTCGAATAATACGGCGCAACACATAGCCGCGACCTTCATTGCTGGGAATGACCCCGTCAATAATCAGAAAGCTGCAGGCGCGGATATGATCGGCAATCACCTTGAGCGAGTTGTTGCTCAGGTCACTGGTCTTGGTTTCGCGTGCGGCGGCCTGAATCAGGGATTGGAACAGGTCGATTTCGTAGTTGGAATGCACGTGCTGCAGCACAGCCGAAATACGCTCCAGACCCATGCCCGTATCCACACAAGGCTTGGGTAGCGGCGTCATGGTGCCGTCAGCGGAACGTTCGAACTGCATGAACACCAGGTTCCACACCTCGATGTAGCGGTCGCCGTCTTCCTCGGGCGAACCGGGAGGGCCGCCCCAAACATCAGGACCGTGGTCGTAGAAGATTTCAGAGCACGGCCCACAGGGACCGGTATCGGCCATCTGCCAGAAGTTGTCCGAGTTGTAGCGCACGCCACCCTTGTCGCCAATGCGGATGATGCGCTCTTTGGGCACCCCAATTTCCGAGGCCCAGATATCATAGGCCTCATCGTCTTCCTGATAGACGGTGACCCAGAGTTTTTCGGCAGGCAGTTTGTAAACCGTCGTCAGCAGTTCCCAGGCATAGCGAATGGCGTCTTGCTTGAAGTAGTCGCCAAAGCTGAAGTTGCCCAACATTTCAAAAAAGGTGTGGTGACGAGCGGTGTAGCCCACGTTTTCCAGGTCGTTATGCTTGCCACCGGCACGAACACAACGCTGAGAGCTGGTCGCACGGTTGTAGGGGCGGGTTTCCTTGCCCGTGAACACATCTTTGAACTGCACCATCCCTGCGTTTGTGAACAGCAAGGTAGGATCATTGCCTGGCACCAGCGAAGCCGAGGAAACGATGTGGTGTCCCTTGGATTCAAAAAAAGAAAGAAACTTCTGACGAATTTCTGAGGTTTTCATTACATGCAACGCGATGGAAAATTTAACTGCCTATTATAAGACGATCAGCCTTGCAGCCCATGCGCGCGCTGCGCTGGCACAACACCTGCCGCCCCGGCAAAGCAGTGAGAAGCCAGGACGCCACACTCCCTGTACGAGCGGCTGCGTAAGCGACAAATAGTACTGTTTTCAGCGGGTAGAAACAACAATTCCGACCCTTGCGAGTCGGAATGTCCATGCACCCTGCTCAAATTCAGGATGCCATCTTGATGGGCCAGGAGACACAAACCCTGGCCCTGCCCCGGTCAAGCCTTGGACGGATAGGGATGGTGCTCGGCCCAATGACGGGCAATATCCACACGGCGGCAAACCCAGACACGCTCGTGCGACTGCACATAATCCAGGAAGCGCTGCAAGGCGCGAAAG
The DNA here is from genome assembly GCF_049932565.1 of Alcaligenes sp. HNGD-HTN06. NCBI lineage: Bacteria > Pseudomonadati > Pseudomonadota > Betaproteobacteria > Burkholderiales > Alcaligenaceae > Alcaligenes > Alcaligenes sp. HNGD-HTN06. The sequence goes on from NZ_CP187782.1 coordinate 2,258,358, forward strand.
CGCCCAGGGCGGCCGATCAGACGGCAGTGCAAACCGATGGACAGCATCTTGGGAGCGTCTTCACCTTCTTCGTAGAGCACGTCAAATGCGTCTTTCAGGTAGGAGAAGAAATGGTCGCCCGTATTGAACCCCTGAGGGGCAGCAAAACGCATGTCATTGCTGTCCAGCGTATAGGGCACAATCAACTGGGGCTTGACCGTATTGTCGCTGAGCTGAACTTCGGTCCAGAACGGCAGGTCATCACCGTAATAATCGGAGCTGTACAAGAACTGACCCTCTTCGGCCACCAGACGCAAGGTGTTGGGGCTGTCCCGACCGGTATACCAGCCCTCGGGATGATGGCCCAGCAAGTCCGTCAGCACTTTTACGCACTGGCGCATATGCTCGCGCTCGACTTCTTCAGACACGTTCTGGTAGTGAATCCAGCGGTAGCCATGACAAGCAATTTCATGCCCCAGGCGCACAAATTCCTGTGCCAGCTCGGGGTGACGCTCCAGCGCCATGCCCACACCAAAGATGGTCATGGGCAGGCCGCGCTTTTCAAACTCTTTCAGAATCCGCCAGACACCCGCCCGCGAGCCGTATTCATAAATGGACTCCATGGACAAGTGACGGTCCGGGTAGGCTGCTGCGCCGATGATCTCGGACAGAAACTGCTCAGAGCCCGGGTCACCGTGCAGGACGCAGTTCTCCCCCCCTTCTTCATAGTTCAAGACAAACTGCACCGCGATGCGCGCCCGATCAGGCCATTGTGCATGGGGCACGTTTTTGCCGTAACCGACCAGGTCACGAGGGTACTTACTCAAGGACATACCGTCTCCGTTTAGCGTTTTACGCTGAGGGCCAGCCAAGGATCGGCAACACTGCCATCACCCGCTTCGCTCATGCGATGTTCACAATCACTTAAGTGATGATGCATAGCCAGATGCGCGCCTTGGGCATCTCCCTGGCTAAGCTTGTCCAAAATCTCTTTATGCTCATGAAACGAGCAGGCCTGTTCGCCCGGCGTGTCGTGATAGGCGATGATGAGCGTGGTGCGCGCACACAAGGTGTGCATCAGCTCGGTCAGTTCATCGTTGCCGGCGCAGCGCGCCAGCATCACGTGAAAGGCATTGGACAGGCGCAACCAGCTGATGCGATCGCCGTGCTCAAACGCGTGCTGCTCTCGCTCCACCATGTCGTACAGACCGGCCAAACGCTCGGACACATCGGGATAAGCGAGCAGTTTTTTCAGGATCAGCGACTCCAGGTCGCGCCGCAGCTCGAAGACGTCGCACGTTTGCTTGGCCGTGGGCTTCCAGACAAACGCACCGCGATTGGGCTCGATGACCACAATCTTGTCGTGCTCCAAGGCAGCCAGGGCGGCACGCACGGTCGCCCGCGAACACTCGAAGATCGTGCATAGCGTGGCTTCGGTCAGTTTGGTGCCAGGCAAAAGACGACGATCGACAACCGCATCGAAGATCTGGCTATATACACGCCCGACCTCGGTATCTGCCAGGCCACCCTCGAGCAGCGAGGAGGCGCTTGGCGCTTGGGATTCATTCGTCGTCCCCTCTTGCCGCCGTATCTGAAGCATAGAATTTCTCGTTATTGACTATTGACAATTATTCGGTACCCCGACAAAATCGTCAACATAAATTGTCGACAATCTGATTCCTCAAACAGAGCGACAGTTTCGGGGCCTCAACCCAGCGCACTGATCCTTGCACCGTTGGCCCCCGGCCGGTTCTCAAAACTGGGCTCGCTGGACCTTTTTTGATCACCATAAACCGGAGACATTTATGGGAAAGCTATCTACCCATGTCCTTGACACGACTCAAGGTCGCCCAGCCAGCGGCGTGCGCGTCGATCTGTATGCCATTGAAAACGATCAACGCACTCTGATCAAAACCACTCACACCAACAGCGACGGTCGCTGTGATGAGCCCTTGCTGCAAGGCCAGGCCATGCACACGGGCGTATTTGAACTGGTGTTTCATGCCGGTGACTACTTTGCCGCCAGTGGTGTGGCATTGCCTGAACCCCGCTTTGTGGATCAGGTCGGCATTCGGTTCGGTATCGCCGATGCCAACGCCAACTACCACGTTCCCCTGGTCGTGACCCCCTGGTCCTGGTCTACCTATCGCGGCAGCTGATCGCGTATCCAAGTCGACTTTTCGCTTCTATACGAAACCACTCTGATACGAGATCTTTATGTACGCTTACCTACTTGAGTACGGCAACCTGCTGCTGCGCTGGTTGCACGTGATTGCGGCTGTCGCCTGGATCGGCGAGTCCATCTACTTTGTGATGCTGGACAACGGCCTGAAACCGCCTAAAGGCGAAGAAAGCAAGAAACGCGGTGTGTTTGGCGAGATGTGGGCAGTCCACGGCGGCGGCTTCTATCACAACCAGAAATACCTAACCAACCCGGCCGAACTGCCCGATGACCTGCACTGGTCTTTCTGGAAGTCCTACACCACCTGGTTGTCCGGCTTCTTCCTGTTCGCCCTGCTTTACCTGACCAAACCCGAGTTCTATCTGGTCAACCCCAACAGTCCCTGGGAATGGGCGGCCCAAATGTCGGGCACGCAGGCTAATGTGATGGCCATTGCTTTCCTGGTGCTGGGCTGGGTGGTCTATAACGGTCTGTGCCGACTGATCAGTCCCAACATGAACCGCGACGGCCTGCTGAGCGTGGCTGTGGCCATCATGATGGTCGTGGTGGCTTACCTGAGCGCCCACATCTTCTCGGGTCGTGCTGCCTTCTTGCTGACTGGCGCCGTGATGGCCACCAGCATGTCGGCCAACGTGTTCTTCTGGATCATTCCCGGCCAGCGCCGCATGGTCAAGGCACTGAAAGCCGGTCAGGCGCCCAACCCTCTGGATGGCAAGCGCGGCAAACAGCGTTCGGTACACAATACCTACTTCACGCTGCCTGTCCTGTTGCTGATGCTGAGCAACCACTACTCGTTCACGTATAACAACCCCAACGCGTGGATCATCATGGTGCTGTTCATCTTTGCCGGCGCCCTGATCCGTCAGTACTTTGTGCTGATGCATGCCGGCATCAAAAAGCCAGCCTACCCGGCTGCCGGTGTGGTTCTCCTGCTGATCGTGGGCTACCTGGCTGCCCCTGCCAATCTCAAAGGTGAGGTTGCCAGCGCTCCAGCAGCCGGTGAGGCCGCCGAAACGATCACGGTCGCTCGCGTCCAGGAAATCATGGATGCCCGATGTGTACAGTGTCACGCGGTCAAGCCCAATGCAGACTTTGGCTTTACCGCCGCCCCTGCCGGCATGCTGCTCGATACCATCGACAACACCGTGTTGCACGCAGAACAGGTGAAAACCGTGGTGCACTCCAAGTACATGCCTTTGGGCAATATGACTCAAATGACTGACGAAGAGCGTGCCGCGATTGCCGCCTGGAGCGGTACACGCGACTAGGAGTGCCCCAGGCCAAGCCCTGACAGGGCCATCAGCCCGCTCCCTCCAGCCCCGATGTGACACATGTCACGTCGGGGTTTTTTCTTATGGCGCCACGCACCTGGTAGCGAAGACTGCTGCGGGCTTTACCCACTCCCTGCCGCCAGACATAGCTTGCCAGATCGGAATGACTGCATCGCCTGCCGGGGCTGACTGTGTGTATTGGCTTGCGCATTGCGATAATTTCCAGCTTGATGCCGTAAGGGAGCGTGGCCTGCCCCCCGTGCCTGAGTTTGCTCCTGTGCTTGGGTTTGACCGTGCTCCCGAACCTGGGTTTGGCTCTGGTCTACCGCGTGTGGCTGGGTGTGAGCGTTTGATGGAGTCTGGCCTTGTACCCGGCTTTGGGCCTGTGCTGGAGGAGGGACAGGGGCTGGCGTTGAGGTTGGAGACAAACTCTGTCCTGCTTCAGGCTCGAATTCAAGCTCGATACAACGACTGTCCAGTGACAACAAGCGGATTTGCCGATCACGCTCTCGTCCCACGGGCCATACCTGCCCCTGCTGAAACAACAGCACACGCTGACCGATCTGCACCTCGGCCAGCAAGCGCGTATCGCGACCGTAGATCGCTTTCAAACTTGCCCAGGACTCAGGCCTGAATGATTGAGGCGCGCTTTCTGCGACCCTGGAAGGGCGAGCATGGCCCACTTTCTTTTCTGTTTCCTGTCGCAGACAGGCCCACACACTGTGACACTCCCAGGCATCGAACGACGCACGACGGTCTATGTGCCGCAATTGCCAGCCTCGCCCTTGGTGAGACGTGTCCCTTATCGACAAATTCGCTGCAGACCGCTCCTCGGGTTGGGCCGCCTGCTGAAGAAGGGCGAAGGCACGGCCCGCATCCTGCCCTGAAGTGAGTTCCAAACCTGCAGTCGCACTTTGCCGGGAGGGAGCCCGTAAGGCTGAAGTGGGAGCTGGCAAAGGAGCTGAAACCGTGAGCAAGCCAGGGGAGGTAACGGAAGCCAAGACCCCAGTCGAGGCAGCGGCCGGGTCCGGCTCCTGATCTGACTCTACACTGGAGCTTGAGTCTGAACCTGAGTTTAAATTTGGATTTGGATTTGGATCATCGTCTAAGTCTGGGCCAGAAGCGGACACCAGGCTCTTGGCTGGGTCAAGACGAGGGGTGAACTGAAGGTGGAGACTTGGCTCAATGCTTATCTCAAAACCCGGGCTGTCAGGGGACCCTCCTCTGCTGTTCTGGTCCCGTAAACCCACCGACAGCACGCTAGCCACTCCCATCATCAAGAACAGAGACAGCGTGAACAGGCGGATAAACGTTTTTTTTGTATCTCCGATCCTGGTGATAGATTGACGCAGCATGCGTGTATGGGTACGACTGCCCTGCTCCAGGCATATCCATACATCATCAGGTTGCCGCAATTCACGCAGCCTGGGATACCGTGTCCGCATCGCTTGCCGCAAGGCATGCACTTGCCCGAGCTGAGACAGCACGCAGTCACTGCCCTCCACCACCTTACCTTGTTCCAGCACCAGGAACCACAGCAGTCCAGGGGCTACGGCCCATAACAGGAGCACCGTTTCCTGAGGGTGATGAACCGCCAGGCAGGCGGCCGCAGAGTGGGCTTGGATGCCTCTCAATCCCGAGCGCGTCGGCCCCGTCCGCGCCAGGCGGAGTACCGAGCCACGACGCCGGTGACGCAGTTGTTTGCCCCACACCCAGCCCAGTGCGGGCCGTTCCGCTCCCATACGACATATCCATCGAGAGCGACCCGGCGGGCCACCAAACGGCCTCTGCTCAGTCTCAGTCCATTGCAAGCCAAACCAGTATTCGCGCGGCAAGGTGGCGGAGATCATCGCCCCCCCTTGAGCTGTGTTTTACCGGGCAACATTCCATCCCGGTGCCATAACTCGGGCTGTTGCTTCAGGGCCAAGCCCAAGGCACTCAGACGGGCCGGCGTGTCTGTCACCAGCAAGGCATGAGGAGGATGCCCCAGAACTCTGACCTTTCCGGCCCGGGACAAGAACATTTCCGTCATGTCCTGCAGATACGCGGCAGCCGAACGGCCTCTTCCCTCATCCTGACCTCGGTCAAGCACCGTATCACCCACGCCGCCCCTATCAGCGGCTTGAGCGGAACGGACATGCTGCTCTGTGGCGGCGACAGGCAGATCAAAACGACGGGTTTCTATACGATACAGTTCGATGCGACCGGCATGGAGCCGCCAGCTCAGACTGTAGACTGCGGCGATTTGATCCAGTAAATCAGACAAGCGCAATTGCTCAAAGACCAAACCCCCACGCGGCGCTGGCTCAAGAGCTTCCTCGTTCACGTTCAGGCGCGGTAAAAAGTGTGCCAGGGGCAAACGGGCTTCAGGACTGATCGTGACCGATAGATCAGACAGGGCTGAAAGGCGGCGGGCTAGCTCATCCAGGCTGGGTAAAGGTTCCTCCAAAGAAAAGCTGAAAGTCTGTCCGGGACGCAGGACAGCCGGCATAACAGGCTTTTTTCTCAAGGGAACTGCGTCTCCCAACAGCCAAGGTTTGTCGACAGACTGTGTGACACTTTCCGACCGTTGCTCTGCTGAATCCAGCACAAACGCCTCATCAAACCAGGCCTGCTCAGCCTGGCGTCCGCCTGTTTGCAAGACGCAGCCTGCCATGAGCAACACCAGTGGCAAAACGACGCACTTCATGATTGCCCCTCCCCCCGTCGCTGAGGTTTGCAGGTTTGGGGCCAGCTCAGCACCCGCAAGACCCGATTGGAGTAAAAGCAGGCCTGTAAAGGATGCGCATTCAGCTTAGCCGCATCCAGCAACTGGGCCACCGCCGTCTCAAAATCTCCTTCAAATCGGGCGGCCGTCTTGATAGGAAAATCCACCTCCAAGGCCCAATGCTCAGGCGTAAACACCCATTTGGCCTGCCTGGCCCAACGAATCAGCGCTTGTCGTAGCGTTTTATCTTTCAGGCGCAGTTCAAAAACAGACTGTGTTTTTTCCTCCCATGGCCCCTCCACAGCCTGCTGGTTCTGTCCTTTCACGCGAGGAGTCGCTGCCTGCCCCTCCCCCTCTATACGCGCCCACTTTCCCCCATCAAGATCAGAGGGCGGGGTTGCCGGGGATGTTTCCCCCTCTGCAGCAGATGCTGCTACAAGACTGTCTGCCGGGCGCTCTGGCGGCATTGGGCGCTTCAGTGGAGCCTCTGGCAGCATCTCCAGGCGCGCAGATGACTCAGATCGCAAGGACGTCCCAGACCTGCTCTCGGACTGAGCACGTCCATCCGTGACGGAAGGAGCCGCTACTCCCAGAGACGTATCACCAGACAGGCCGGGCTTCCCCAGGGCAGCGTTCTGCCGTGACTGCCTGTCCGAAGGGGCCGGCGACGACAAAGCAGCAGCCCCATCATGCTGACGATGCGAGGCGTCGTCTGTTGTCTGCGACGGTCTCAGACTTGCCCTGGCTTGCGCCCGCCCAGCGCGAAACACCAGTTCCGTCCACAATGCATCAATGACGTGAAATTGACCGGACACGTTCAATGTCAGCAAAGTCTCCTGACCGTCATGCCATCCAAACACAGCAGGCAATCTCTGGCCCGGCGCAAAATGCAGCCAGATACGCGTGCCATTATCAAAAACCTGCATGGGGCCGGCTTGCGGGTCGCCTGACAAACGCCAGTCGAAATTGAACACACGCGTAGCCGGGTCGGCCAAGCGGCCATCGCTCCCCCGTCCAGTCTGACAGGCAGACATCCCAAGGCAACATAGCAACAACACGATAAAACGGGCAAAGACGCGCATCACAGACATCCATAGAAAAAACCCCATGTCCCGTCAGGGGCATGGGGTTTATCTTCGGTGATGCTCGCTCAAGCCGCCAGATCGGCTTGTACGGACAGATAAATCAGCGTCCTTTCTGAGCCACCAGACGGTTGGCTTCGGTAGCAGCCGTACGCAAGGCCGTCAAGGCCGGCTGATGACCATCCAGCGCGCTATCCAGACTTTGATTGAACACGGCGCGGATCTGGCGGTAATTACGGAAATTGCCTTTGGCCGTACCCGAGGTGCCGCTGCTGTACGCGCCAACCAGGTGCATCCAGTCGCCCTTGTCCTTGTAGTAGTCACTGCCCGTCGCGTTAAACGCTTCGCGGCTCACAGGCAGAAAGCCTGTGTTCTGATACCAGCGTGCCGCATTCTCGGGCTGAGCCAGCCAGTTGATGAAACGGGCCGAGGCCTGATTCTGTTCAGCATTATGACCTTTAACAGCCCACAAGGCCGAGCCCGTTACGAAGGGTTTACCGGGCGTTTGAGTCACTTCGGGGTAGTACGGCAAACCCGTCACGGCATATTTTAGTCCGCGAGTATTGCTGTACTCGCCAATATGACCAGAGTTGGACAGCATGACTGCACATTCGCCTTTTGCAAAACGCTGGGGCGACTCTGGCAGGGTGCCCGGCTTAACCAGCAATTCCGACTTGACCCAGCTGATCATCATGGACAGGTGACGGATATACATCAGATCAAAATCAAAGCCGACCTTGCCTTTGACTTTGGGGCCGGGAGCCAGACCGTAGATCTGATTGTTGACCGCAGCCAGATTCTCAAGATTGATAGACACCGACTGATCCGAGGTCAGCGGGCAACGGCGCGAACCATTATTGGCCAACTGCACCAACTGGCCTTGCAAGTCCAGCCAGACCCGGCTGGGAACCGCGGGCTCGACCTTGGCCTTATCAAAGGCATTGATGTTGTAGTACATGACGGGGATTTCGGCCATGTAAGGGAACCCCTGCAATTGACCACGGCCATTGCGCACAAATGAGTTCGAGGCCAGGAACCAGGACACGTTGTCCATCTTTTCCCGTGCCAGCAAGGTGTGCATGGGCAGGATGTAGGGGCGATCGGCCACCTCATCCAGACCGGACATCTCGCCAAGCTGCACCAGATTGGGCAGATCCTTGCCAGCGCTCATGAGCTGCTCGAGCGCCGCTTCGGTTTCATGCGCCTTGACCGTCACTTTGACGTCTTTCTGGCTGCGATTGAAATCCCGAACCAAACTTTCAAACTCGCCCTGATTGTGCGCGTTCAAAGCGGTCCAGACCTGAATGTCAACGGCTGCCAGGGCATTGGACCCAAACAGCAAAGCGGCTGAGCCACCCGCTGCCATCGCCAAAGCCATAACACCACGTTTCAACAGTAATCCGCGTAGATTTTTCATACATCCTTCATGATAAAAAAGGAAATTCAGGTTCGGGTTTGTGCCCCATGATAAGGTCAGCCAGGGCTCGACCAGAGCCTATGCCCATCGTCCATCCCAAGGTGCCATGCCCCGTATTCAGGTACAGGTTGGGGATGGAGGAGCGGCCTATCAGCGGAACATTTGAGGCTGTGGCAGGACGCAGTCCTGACCAGAAAGAAACATTATCAAAATCCAATGCACTTGGGAACAGATCAGCCACGTGCATTAACAAAGCCTGACAACGTGCCGGGTTCAAGCTGCGCGAATAGCCCGACAGCTCGGCGGTTCCGGCAACTCGCAGGCGGTCACCCAAACGGGAAAATACCAGCTTGTTGTCCTTATCGGTCAGGCTCACGGTGGGCGCTCCCTGCGGAACCAGCACCGGAAAGGTGGCCGAATAGCCTTTGGCCGGGTAGACGGGGCAGGCAATGCCCAAGGGCTGCAAGACCGATGGACTGAAACTGCCCATGGCCACCACAAAGGCATCGGCCTGGATAGACTCATAGCCGCCATCCGTCCCGATGACCTCCACCCCAAGCACTCGCCCTTTGGCGGTCAACAAACGGGTGATCTGGGTGGAAAAGCGAAATTCCACCCCGGCGCGCCCGGCCATGGCGGCCAAACCGCAGGCAAACTGGTTGGCATCGCCGGACTCATCGTCCTTGGTGTAGTCGCCCCCCACAATCTGACCACGGGCCGATGCCAGTGCGGGCTCAAGCTGCACCAGCTCGTCCACGCTCATGATACGGCGATCTACGCCCATATCGCGCATGACATCGGCCATTTGCTGGGAATCGTCCAGACTTTGGGCATCCCGGTAAAACGTGATGATGCCTTTTTCCTGATGGCGATAATCAAAATCCAGATCAGGGCGCAACTGCTTGAGCGTGCTGCGGCTATATTCTGCCATGGCCACCAAGGCGCGCACATTGGGCGCAACCCGTCCGGGCAAGCACTCGCGCAAGAAAGACAGGCACCAGCGCCATTGGCGCAGGTCCAAACGCGGACGGAATAGCAAAGGTGCGTCATCCTGCAGCAACCATTTCAGCAGTTTGAGCGGCATTTTCGGGTTGGCCCACGGCTCGGCGTACGAGACCGAGATCTGCCCGCCATTGGCTCGCGAGGTTTCCTGTGCCGGGCCCGTTCCCCGGTCCACAACCACCACCTCGCAACCGTGCTGGCTGAGCCACCAGGCAGTTGATACCCCAATAATGCCGCTGCCCAGAACTGCTACTTTCATGTGTACTGTCCGCTTGTTGAGCTAGTGTTCAAGACGCTTACTTGACGTCTGCCAAGGATGTAAAGGCATCTGCAAAATAATTATCCGGATTCAGGTGAGCCTGCTCCACGAAGTCCTTGCGGGCCGCTTCAACCATGCCCGGCGCGCCACAGGCGTACACCTGCCAGCCCGACAGATCCGGCAAATCAGCCAGTACCGCCTGATGCACAAAGCCCGTGCGGCCTGTCCAGCCATCTTCTGGCTGGGCGTCGGAGATCACCGGAATGAAACGCAAATTGGGCAATTCGCTGGCCCATTTCTCGGCCAATTCGGACTGGTACAGATCCTTGGGCCGACGACCGCCCCAATACAGAGCCACCTCACGCTGGCTCCCGGTTTGAATCAGGCGTTCGATCAACGCCTTGATAGGGGCAAAACCCGTGCCGCTGGCCAGGAAAACCATCGGTGCTGCACTGTCTTCTCGTAGGAAGAAAGAACCCAAAGGTGCTTCCACACGCAGAATCTCGCGCTCTTTCATGGCGGTGGCGCCGGCACCAAAGACGTGATCGGTAAACACGCCACCGGGCATGTGACGGATGTGCAGTTCGACCTGATTATCTTCCCGAGGCGGCGTCGCCATCGAGTAACTGCGACGGCTGCCGTCTTTCAGAATGAACTCCAGATACTGGCCCGGATAGTAGCGAAATGGTTCGGAGGACGGCATTTGCAGACGGACGATCATGACATCATCCCGCACTTTTTCCAGGCTCACTACGCGCGAGGGCATCTTCCGGATCTGGATATCGCTCGCCATGCGAATCTCATGAGACTCGATCAACAGGTCACTGCTGGGCTTGGCCTGACAAAACAGAGTATAGCCAGCAGCAAGATCCTCCTGGCTGAGCAATTGCTCGGGCGCCCGACCGGCATCGTACTGCCCGTCAATAACCTTGCCGCGGCAAGATGAACATGTGCCATTGCGGCAGCTATAGGGCAGGACAATCCCTGCATTCAGCGCGCCATCCAGCACCGACTGGCCAGGCTGTACATCAAAACTGTGCCCGCTGGGCTGAACCGTGACTTTGAAACTCATATCCAACACTCTACAAAGAAATCCATCAGGCGGAGGACCAACCTCCGGCGGCAATATACACTCAGGCCAGGTCGGGCCGATGCAGCACGGGCTCGTTCAATTTGAGCGACAGGGTCTTGCCCTTGCCGGCGCGCTTGCCCAGATACATGGCCAGCATATCCAGGTCCATCACAATGGTGGACGCACGCTTGCGATGCACTCCACTGACCGCCAGACCGGTTTCCCCAAAGGCTACCCATTGACTCAGCGTGTCTCCCTCGTTCAGCTTGATCAGCACCGTGCCACGCCCCCCCTTGGACAGGACTTTCAGCTCCTTGATGTCCACGACCAGGAAACGTCCCTGTTCGCTAAGCAGCCCCACATAGAGATCGTCGGGGCGCAAGGCCAGGGGTTTGAGCAGTTTTTTACCCTCTTCAAGCGTAACAAACTGCTTGCCCGCCCGCTGTCGGGTGTTCATATCGCCCTGTGAGGCAACAAAGCCGTAGCCATCGCAGGCTGCCAGCACATAGTTCTGCTCCGGCGCGGCCCCCAAAATGTGCTCGATCGGCGCACTGGGGCTCACATCAATCATGGAGGTAATGGGCTGCCCATCGCCTCGAGCCGAAGGCAGGCTGGAAACGGGCACAGTATAGACCCGTCCATCCGTGCCGATGGCAACCAGATCCGTAGTGCTGCGGCATTCCAGTGCATCGCGCAAGCCATCGCCGGTCTTGAAACTGAACTGCGTGGCATCATGGCCGTGTCCCTGACGCGAACGCAACCACCCTTTGCGCGACACGATGACCGTCACCGGTTCATCAACCACTTTGGTCTCAAGCACGGCGCGCTCGGCCGCTTCAATCAAGGTACGACGATCATCGCCGTAGGTTTTGACGTCCGCCTCGATTTCACGAATCATCAAGCGCTTCAAGGCCTTGGGATCATCCAGAAGCTTTTGCAAGGACTGCTGTTCATCCAGACGCTCTTGCAACTCTTTTTCGATCTTGAAGCCTTCCAGACGCGCCAGCTGACGCAAGCGCATTTCCAGAATGTCGTCCGCCTGACGCTCGCTCAGATCAAAGCGCTCCATCAGCGCAACGCGTGGTTCATCAGACTCACGAATGGTTTGAATGACCTCATCGACATTCAGATAGACCACCATGCGCCCTTGCAGGACATGAATCCGGTCAGTGACTTTGTCCAGACGGTAGCGGGTACGACGCTCCATCGTATGACGACGAAACTCCAGCCAGTTAAGCAGGATCTGACGCAAAGAGCGCTGGCCGGGGCGGCCATCCGTATCAATGCAGACCAGATTGATGGAGACGTTGCGCTCCAGGCTGGTTTGCGCCAGCAAGGTGGTCACGAACTCGTCCCGGTCAATGGTGCGGGATTTGGGCTCGAACACAAGACGCACCGCCGCCTGCTTGCCCGACTCGTCGCGCACGGCATCGAACATGTTCAGCATCAAGGCCTTGGTTTGCTGCTGCTCGGTGCTCAGCGATTTCTTGCCGGCCTTGACCTTGGGGTTGGTGCGCTCCTCAATCTCCTCGAGAATCTGCTGAGAAGAGCTGCCGGGTGGCAATTCCGTGACAACCAGCTGCCATTGCCCCCGAGCCAGTTCCTCAAACACCCAGCGGGCTCGGGCCTTGATCGAGCCACGACCTTGTGCATACACCGCGGCAATATCAGCAGCGGCAGAAATGATCTGACCACCACCGGCAAAGTCCGGGCCGGGGACGATCTCGTGGATTTCCTGATCGCTCAAATTCGGATTGCGCAACAGGCTGACGCAGGCTTGCGCAACTTCACGCAGATTGTGAGACGGAATCTCCGTAGCCATCCCCACGGCAATGCCCGATGCACCGTTAAGCAGCATGATGGGCAAGCGTGCCGGCAAGGTCACCGGCTCTTTCTGACTGCCGTCATAGTTGGGAATGAAGTCCACCGTCCCTTCGTCCAGCTCATCCAGCAGCAGACGGGAAAACGGGGTCAAGCGTGCTTCCGTATAACGCATGGCCGCAGCATTGTCACCGTCGCGCGAGCCAAAGTTGCCTTGCCCATCCACCAGGGGATAACGCAGCACAAAATCCTGCGCCATACGCACCATGGCGTCATAGGCGGCCTGGTCACCGTGCGGGTGATACTTACCCAGCACATCCCCCACCACACGGGCCGATTTCACGGGCTTGGCCGTTGGGCCCAGGCCCATGGCATCCATCGCGTACAGAATGCGGCGTTGTACCGGCTTCTGGCCATCGGTCAGGTCGGGCAACGCACGTCCGCGTACCACTGAAACGGCGTAATCCAGGTAAGCCTGTTCCGCGTAAGTTGCCAGCGTGATGCCATCGTCCGATCCCGCCGGTTCAAAATCCAATTGATTGCTGTCCATAAATAACTCTTAAGTCGGGCTCAGACGTCCAGATCGGCCAAATTGCCTTTTTCTTCCAACCATGCACGGCGGGCAGAGGCCTCGCCCTTGCCCATCAGCATGGTGAACATGGCTTGCGTGCCGCTCAAGCCGTCTTCTCCCCAATGCACGGGCAACAAACGACGGGTATCGGGATTCATGGTGGTATCCCACAATTGCTCCGCGCTCATTTCACCCAGCCCTTTAAAGCGGCTGATGCTCCAGGACTCGTTACGTATGCCCTCGTTACGCAGCTTTTCCAAAACCGCATCCAGCTCGCCCTGATCCAGACAGTAAATCTTGCGGGCCGCACGCTTGCCGGCGGCAGGCACGTCGACGCGGAACAGGGGCGGACGCGCCACATAAACGTGACCAGCCTCGATCAGCTTGGGGAAGTGGCGAAAGAACAAAGTCAGCAAGAGCACCTGAATGTGCGAGCCGTCCACGTCCGCATCAGACAGAATGCAGATGCGACCATAGCGCAAACCGGACAAATCCGGCTCGGACTGGGCATCGTGCGGGTCCACGCCGATGGCCACGGAAATATCGTGAATTTCCTGATTGGCAAACAGCCGGTCCCGGTCCACTTCCCAGGCATTGAGCACTTTGCCGCGCAGCGGCAAAATGGCTTGAAACTCCTTGTCGCGGCCCATTTTGGCGGAACCGCCGGCCGAATCACCCTCGACCAGAAACAGCTCCGAATTGTCCAGATCGTGGGACTCGCAATCCGTCAGCTTGCCCGGCAAGACCGCCACGCCCGAACTTTTGCGTTTTTCCACTTTCTGAGCCGAGCGGGTACGGGCCTGGGCCTGACGCACCGCCACTTCAGCCAATTTGCGACCCTGGTCCACATTCGCATGCAAATGCAGTTCCAGTGCGTTGCGCACATAACCACTGACCAGACGCACGGCGTCACGACTATTGAGCTTTTCCTTGATTTGCCCCTGAAATTGCGGGTCCAGCACCTTGGCCGAGAGCACAAAGCTGGCCCGGGCAAACACGTCCTCGGCCTGCAGCTTGACGCCCTTGGGAATCAGACTGTGCAGTTCGGCAAAACTACGCACCGCCTGGTAGAGGCCATCACGCAAGCCCGATTCGTGCGTGCCTCCCGCCGGGGTGGGGATCAGATTGACATAAGACTCACGCACAATCTGGGACTCCAGCGTCCAGGCCACCACCCAGTGGGCTCCTTCACCCGGGGAGAAATTATCGTCATCCTGCGGCGCATACTGGCGGCCCTCGAACAAGGGCACCAACAGCTCCACGCCCTGCATTTCTTCCTGAAGATAGCCGCGCAATCCGTCCTCATAGCGCCACTGCTGACGCTGGCCGGTCTTTTGCTGCACCAGCTCTACCGTCACCCCCTCCAGCAACACTGCTTTACTGTGCAGGATATGAGTCAGCTGGGCCAGGGGTATCTGAGCGGAGTCGAAGTATTTGGGATCGGGCCAGACGCGCACCCGGGTTCCGGTCTTGCGCTTGCCCACCGTCCCCGTCTGGGTCAGGGGCTGCTGCAACTCGCCATTGGCAAACACAATCTCATTGGCTTGACCATCCCGCCAGACGAGCACCTCCAGACGGCGCGACAAGGCGTTGGTCACCGATACGCCCACCCCATGCAACCCCCCGGAGAACGCGTAGGCGCCCCCGTTCAGCTTGTCGAACTTGCCCCCCGCATGCAGCCGGGTAAACACCAGCTCCACCACCGGCGCGTTCTCTTCAGGATGCAGACCAACGGGAATCCCCCGCCCGTCATCCTCGACCTGTATGCCGCCATCCTCCAGCAAGGTAACCGTCAAGGTGCGTGCAAAACCGGCCAGCGCTTCATCGGCCGCGTTATCGATGACCTCCTGCACAATGTGCAGGGGATTGTCCGTGCGGGTATACATGGCCGGGCGCTGGCGGACCGGTTCCAGCCCTTTGAGCACCCGTATAGAAGATTCGTCGTAACGTGTAGTAGACAACTTGATTCCCGGTAGATCGTACAGAAAAACGCTATTTTACGAGTGCTTAGGCGCCAATGGGCAAACGCTTTATTGACGCGCACTGCGCGGCGAATGCACATTATCAGGCAGACGCAGTGGTATCCTGTCAAAAATTGGCAACAAGACCGTGGCAAATGGCCGTAGAATACATTGTGCTCAGGTCACGCCACCCGTATAGTTTTTCGTTATCTCTCTTTTTTTGTATCTAGCCATGAGCGACTCCATCAAACACATTACGGACGCCTCTTTTGAGTCTGACGTCCTCAAAGCCGACCTTCCCGTTCTGGTCGATTACTGGGCTGCATGGTGCGGTCCTTGTAAAATGATTGCTCCTTTGCTCGATGAGGCGGCCGAACTGTACAAAGGTCGTGTTATCATCGCTAAGCTCAACGTCGATGAAAATCCCGACACCCCCGCTCAATACGGTGTTCGCGGTATTCCAACGCTCATGCTGTTTAAAGACGGCAAAGTGGCCGAGACAAAAGTCGGCGCACTTTCCAAGTCCCAACTTAGCGCGTTTCTCGACAGCTCCCTGTAATCTCTGATTAACCGCACGCAGGCCCTATGCTGGCCTGCGGTCTGCTGCTGAAAGCCCTTCCCCACACCCATGCACCTGAACGAATTAAAAGCTCTGCACGTCTCGCAGCTGCTAGAAATGGCTGCCACTCTGGAAATCGACAACGCGAACCGCTTGCGCAAGCAAGAGCTGATGTTTGCCATCATGAAAAAGCACGCCAAAAAAGGCGAGCAGATTTTCGGTGACGGGGTGCTTGAAGTCCTGCCTGATGGTTTCGGTTTCCTGCGTTCGCCCGAGACCTCTTATCTGGCCAGCACAGACGATATCTACATTTCTCCCTCGCAGATTCGCCGTTTCAATCTGCACACGGGTGACTCCATCGAAGGCGAAGTGCGTACCCCCAAAGATGGCGAGCGCTACTTTGCCCTGGTCAAGGTGGACAAAGTCAACGGCATGCAGCCCGAGGCCATCAAACACCGCATCATGTTTGAAAACCTGACGCCGCTGCATCCGGACCAGCCCATGCGGCTGGAGCGCGACATCAAAAGCGAGGAAAACATCACAGGTCGTATCCTGGATATCTTCTCGCCTATCGGCAAAGGCCAGCGCGCCCTGATCGTGGCCAGTCCCAAGTCGGGTAAAACCGTGATGATGCAGCACATCGCTCATGCCATCACCACCAATTACCCCGAGGCCACCATGATTGTCCTGCTGGTGGACGAGCGCCCGGAAGAAGTGACCGAAATGCAGCGCACCGTGCGCGGCGAAGTCGTGGCCTCGACCTTTGATGAGCCGGCCACGCGTCACGTGCAAGTGGCCGAGATGGTCATTGAAAAGGCCAAGCGCCTGGTTGAATTGAAAAAAGACGTGGTGATCCTGCTCGATTCCATTACCCGTCTGGCGCGCGCCTACAACACCGTGGTTCCTGCTTCCGGCAAGGTATTGACCGGTGGTGTGGACGCCAATGCCCTGCAGCGCCCCAAACGCTTTTTTGGCGCTGCCCGTAATCTGGAAGAAGGTGGCTCCCTGACCATTATCGGTACTGCCCTGATCGAGACCGGCAGCCGTATGGACGAAGTCATCTATGAAGAATTTAAAGGTACCGGCAACTCCGAAATCCATCTGGAGCGCCGTCTGGCCGAGAAACGCATTTACCCTGCCATCAACCTGAACAAATCAGGCACACGTCGTGAAGAATTGCTGATCAAGCCCGACCTTCTACAAAAGGTCTGGGTTCTGCGCAAATTCATCCATGGGATGGATGAAATTGAAGCCATGGAGTTTATCCTGGACAAAATCCGGGCTACCAAGACCAACTCCGAATTCTTCGACATGATGAAGAAGTAAATCGAACATCCTGCGCAAGCCTCTCTATACGAGAGGCTTGCTTGCGATGGGCGTATGATCGGGTGCATTCCCGTGCATCCATTCTTTCAATCTGCTGAGTTCCACTCGAAATCTCAGTATTGCAAACAGAGTTCGCTTGCAATGAAATCTATCTCTCTAGAACAGTTCCTAGCCAGAGTACAGTCCCGCGACCCTCATCAGCCTGAATTCATGCAGGCCGTACGGGAAGTGATGACCAGCTTGTGGCCCTTCATCGAGAAAAACCCCCAGTACGCCGATCATGGTCTGCTCGAGCGTCTGGTCGAACCCGAGCGCGCTATCCAGTTCCGTATTTCCTGGGTAGATGATCGTGGCCAGGTTCAGGTCAATCGCGGTTTCCGTATTCAGCACAACAATGCCATCGGTCCTTTCAAGGGCGGCATGCGCTTTCACCCTTCGGTGAACTTGTCCATTCTGAAGTTCCTGGCTTTTGAACAAACATTCAAAAACGCGTTGACCACCTTGCCCATGGGCGGCGGCAAAGGCGGCTCGGACTTCGACCCCAAGGGCAAATCAGACGGCGAAGTGATGCGCTTTTGCCAGGCCCTGATCGTTGAGTTGTACCGTCACCTGGGTCCGGACACCGACGTTCCAGCCGGTGATATCGGTGTAGGCGCGCGTGAAGTGGGTTTTATGGCCGGCATGATGAAAAAACTGTCCAACAGCGCGGCCAGTGTGTTCACCGGCAAGGATTTGTGCTTTGGCGGCAGCTTGATTCGTCCCGAGGCTACCGGTTATGGCACCGTCTACTTCGCACAGGAAATGTTGGCTCGCAAAGGCTTGTCCTTTGACGGCATGACCGTGTCAGTGTCCGGTTCGGGCAATGTGGCTCAGTACGCCATTGAAAAATGTCTGGATCTGGGCGCGAAAGTGGTTACCGTTTCCGACTCGCAAGGCTGCGTGGTGGACATGGACGGCTTTACCCGCGAAAAACTGGCTGCCCTGATGCACGTCAAGAACGTTCAGCGTGGTCGTCTGGTGGATTACGCCAAAGAACATGGCCTGCTTTTTGAAGAAGGCAAACGCCCCTGGCATGTGCCGGTCGACATCGCCCTGCCTTGCGCGACTCAAAACGAGCTCGACGGCAAAGATGCTGAAATCCTGATCAAAAATGGTGTGCGTTGCGTGGCAGAAGGTGCCAATATGCCCAGCACGCTGGATGCGGTCGATGCCTTTATTCACGCCAAGATTCTGTACGCTCCCGGCAAAGCCAGCAATGCCGGCGGGGTTGCCGTCTCTGGTCTGGAAATGAGTCAAAACGCCCAGCGCCTGAACTGGACACGTGAACAAGTTGACGCAAAGCTGCACTCCATCATGCGTGACATCCACGAAAATTGTGTGAACTATGGTCAAGAAAATGACTTCATCAACTACGTTAACGGCGCCAATATTGCCGGCTTTGTCAAAGTCGCCAGTGCCATGCGTCATCAAGGCGTTTATTAAGTTTTGCGCCTTGCTCAGTAGTCAAAAAAACCGCCCACAAGGCGGTTTTTTTTATGGCTATCCCAAAGGGGTAGGATCCGTCGCACATTTGGTAAAGGCCTCAGCCCCGCAACGTACGCTGCTGTGGACCGGCTCTGGTTGTCCACCAAAAACGAACCGCAGAAGGCTCACAACGGCCCATCATTGAAGTCAAGGCTGAAAAATCCCTCCCCGCTCGCAATAATACGGCCCAGCCCACCGAGCCAAAGGCCGATACACCTCCAGATCCACTTTCCCCTTTTCGTCCATCAAGGATGAATCCACATGGAAAGCCAGCACTTCCAGAATATGCAGCTGGTTCACACCTCGCCCCAAATCCACCACCTGATCCAGCTTGCACTCCATCTGCACGGCTGCCCCATCCAGACGGGGCACACACACATGCTGGCTGGGCACGAGATTCATGCCCAACTCCTTTACCTCGCTCTGACCGGGGGGCAAGGCTGCCGCACTGGCATGAACCGCAGCCAGATCAGACTGGCGGCATAACTGCACCACACATTCCTTATTCGCCTGCAAATTACGGGCCGTATCCTTCAGGCTGCCGTCCTCATTGCGGTTGATATTGATCGCCAGCATCGGCGGGCTGTGCGCCACGTAGTTAAAGGAGCTGAAGGGGGCCAGATTCACACTGCCCGACTCCTCCAAACTACAAACCCAGGCAATCGGGCGCGGCACGATCAGGGACGTCAGCAGGCGGTAAGCCATGCTGTCGTCCATGTCCTCACAAGACAGGCTGCGATAGCGGGGTGTCGTGTCAGTCATGTGCATAAGCCGCCTAAATGAAGAGCTGAATGGTGGGCAAATAACCATCCACACTCAACAAGTCCACTCGCTTCTCCACGATCTCCCAGTCCTGATCGACGGCGCGCAAACGGTAGGAGGCAGTAGCCGGCAGAATCTCGGTTTTTTGCTTCTGATACTCCGAATAAATCAGATTGGTGCGCACGCAATAGCAGCCATCCTCGTCAGGATGTTCAGATTGAACACGCGGGTTTTGAATCACGCGCAGACCACGCACGCCGGGCTGCAAGGAAAAGGCACGATGATGCGACAGGCGGTCGATACGCAAGCGCATCAACATGCGGTTTTCCAAAGCAATGCACATGCGTCCGTCGGGGCTTTCCTGCCCGGATTCACCCGGAATCCAGTACAAGCCATCTTGCGCAAACAGCTCGTACCATTCATCAAAACGTCCTTCATCCAGCAAGGCGTTCTCTTGCCATACGAAGTTCTGCAGGCTTTGTTGCAGGTTCGTCGTTTGGTCCAGACGCCGACCTTGCTCCTGGCTTTGCTGCGGATGCACTTGTTGCTGTTGCTGACCTTGCTGGGCAGCCTGCACTTGGCCAATCCGTGGGCCCTGCTCATGCGCTATCCCCATCATTCCTGCTCCTGCTGCTTCATGCCTTGTTTCCAGGCACGGTATTGGTTACGTATGACCCATTCGTTATTGGCATCGTCGAAACTGCCCTTGTCCTGCTCGCGTTCCTGCGCATCGTATTGACGCAGCAGATTCACCCACGGATTGCCTTGGGCTTTCAGGCTGGCTTGCTGGCTCTCGAACAAATGCACATCATCGTGCGCCACCACACTCATGGGCGAATAGACCAGACGGCTATAGCTCAGACCACGATCCAGCATTTCACGCGGTGCCCCTTTGGGTTGAAACACCCACACTTCCAGCAAGGTCCGGTCCACTGCCAAAGGCCGCAGCACACGGATGATCTGCGGCGACCCCTTGGCCGCCATGCTGGGATAAAACACCACATTCTGCGGATTGAAGCCCAGCACCCGACCTGCTTTTTCCTCGCCCCAGGCCTTTTTCATCATGGCCTCATAGCCCGGAATGCCCGAGTAATCGGTATGAATGCTGAACTTGGTGCCCAGAATGCTGTGCCCATTCGGATACGTTTCCACACCCATACGGGAATAGAAGTCATAGCCCGAGCCAAAGGGCAGCAATTGCTCCAGCGCGGTAGGGTCTTCCTCCTTGAAGACTTCACCCACCTTGGCTGCCGAGCTGGAGGCGGACTCATGGGTAGAGATGGGATGCACCGTGTCGTTGATGTTCTCCATGTACATCTTCCAGTTGCAGTTGATGACGGTTCGAATCGAACCGCCCGCCACCTGCAACTCCCCTTCCGGAGAACGATCCGCCATATTGTCCAAGGCCTGCAGCACATCACCGAAATACTCTTGCAGGCTGAACCCTTCCTTGCTGAGACGGGCAAACACAAAGCCGCGATAGCTTTCCACCGCCCCCGGCGTGGACAGGCCGCCAGCGGCCGGACACTGTGAAAACTCCGTGTTTTCATAGGCATTTTTCAGCGGTACGGCCAGCAACGAGCCATCCAGCTTATAGGTCCAGGCGTGATAGGGACAACGCAGCATCTTGCCCACATTACCGCTGGATTCGCTGACCAGTCTGGCGCCTTTGTGGGCGCAACGATTCATCACCACCCGCACCGAGCCATCGCTATGACGCAGCATGATGACAGGGCTTTGCGCCAGGGTCACCGAAACATAGTCGCCCGTCTTGGGCACCTGACTTTCATGGCCCACATAGAGCCAGGCACGGCTGAACAGCCGTTCCATTTCAAGTTGAAAAACGTCCTCGTCCAGATAGGCATCCCGATGGACTTGATGATCCTGGGTCAGGCCCGACAAGGCGGCCTCGTTATTGGCATAACTCATAGTGCTTCCTGTAAATACGAGTAAAACGGGATTCAGACCGCCATGGCGGGTACGAGAGCGGGCGCGATCTCACCAGGCATCTGGCGCAGGCCGACCAGGGGCGCGGGCCAGATCTGGCTGGAGTCGTCTGGCGGCACGCTGCCCAGTAAAACGCGGGTATAGGGGTGCTGCGGATCGGCAAATACCTCTGCGGTATTGCCCTGCTCCACCACTTCGCCGTTTTTCATTACCAGCACCCGTGTACACAGATAGCGAATCACGGACAGATCGTGAGAAATGAACACCACCGCCACGCCCAGTTCTTTATTCAGACGCAACAGAAGATTCAGAATCAAAGCCTGCACCGATACATCGAGTCCCGACACAATCTCATCGGCCACCAGCAAACGCGGCTGCACACACAAGGCGCGGGCGATGTTCACCCGTTGCTTTTGTCCGCCGGACAGCTCCGCGGGGAAACGCAGACCGGCATCCTGGGCAAGGCCGACCTGCTTCATCAACTCGTCCGCTTTCAGGCGGCGCTGCTCCGGTGTCATGCCCGGCTGCAACTCCAGAACCTGCGTAACCAGCTGCTGAACGCTGCGACGTGGATTGAGAGCCGAATCAGGGTCCTGAAACACCATCTGAATCGTCTGCGACAAGGACGCGCCCTGGCCTTTGGCAAACTGCTCCCGGGACTGGCCCTGCACCAGCACTTGCCCACCGCTGGGCTGCAGCAAACCCACCATCAAACGGGCGACGGTACTCTTGCCACTGCCACTTTCGCCCACCACACCGACCATCTCGCCGGGACGTACGCTCAAGGACAGGGGCCGCAAGGCATACATCAGGCTGCGGCGACCATTGCGCGTCACTCGGTAGCTGCGCTCCACATTCTGAAACTCCACCAATGGGGCCAACTCTTCAGACGGCGCTTGCGGCAAGACATGCAACTGGCCTTGTGCCGCCACATCACCCGTCATGCAGGGACCCGCACAACTTACCCAGTGGCCTGGCTTGACCGGTGCCAACGCGGGCGGACGTTGTTCACAGCTTGCATTTCGAGTAGGACAACGCCGCGCAAAACGACAGCCGGGCAAATCCCGCATGTCTTTCAAACCCGGCATGATGTCAGCCAAAGAAGGCAAGGCATACAAGGGGCCATTCAAGGCCGGCGTCGCATTTTTCAAGGCCCAGGAATACGGATGCAAGGGCATGTCCAGAACATCGGCGGCAGGACCTTGCTCAACCACATCTCCGGCGTACAACACGGCGACCTCGTCACAGACATGGGCGGCCATGCGCAAGTCATGCGTAATCAAGATTACGGCAGTTTGGTGACGCTGCTGAACCTCACGCAAAATCCGGATAATTTGCGCTTGGGTAATCACATCCAGGGCTGTAGTGGGTTCGTCGGCCACAATCAGTTCGGGGTCGCCGGAAAAGGCCATGGCAATCAAGATACGCTGACACTGCCCTCCAGAAAGCTCATGGGCATAGCGTCCCAGCATGGACGGCGGATCAGGCAGCCCCACTTCATGCAGACGCTCCAGGCAGTATTGTTCACGCGATGCACGAGGAATACCCAGTCGAGCCAGGTGCTCGAACATTTGCTGACGTATGGTCAGCACCGGATTTAACGAGGACAAGGGTTCCTGCGGGACAAAGGCCACTTTGCGACCCAGCAGGCGGCGCATTTGTGCGCCCGTCACCACCGAGCCCTGAAAACGGACCTGCCCCGAGGACAAACGCAGATTGCTGGGCAACATGCCCGAGATCACCCGCCCTATCATGCTCTTGCCTGCACCAGACTCTCCGACCAGCCCCAAGGTACGACCCGCCTGCACCGCAAACGACACCTTGCGCAACAGCTCTACCGACTGCCCCTGTACCGGCACCGAGACACTGACTTGCTTGAATTCAATCACCGGCACGCTCATCAGTGTGCTCCCCGTTGCTTGAGCCGAGGATCGAGCGTGGTACGCAAGCCATCACTCAGCAAATTAAAACCCAGCACTGCAAACACAATGCCGATCACAGGCGCCATCAGTCCCCAGCCCGCCTGATAAATCTGGTCACGGCCATCGGCCAGCATCACTCCCCAGGCCACCACATCCGAAGGAACAGAGAGCCCGACAAAGCTCAGAATAGCTTCGACCACAATGGCCACCCCCATCTGCAGACTGAACAGGGTCACGATCAAGGGCGCCACGCTGGGCAGCACTTCGCGCAGCATGATACGCAGGTGCGAAAAACCCAGCAGATGTGCCGCATACACATAGTCACGCTGGCGCACCACCAGAACCTCGGCCCGGACCACGCGATAAAAACGGGTCCAGTCCACCAGCACCACAGCCAGAATCACATTGAACAAACCGGTTCCCAGACCGACCATCAGCATCATGGAAAACACCACGGGCGGAAAAGCCATCCACAACACGACCAGGGAACTGACACCCCGATCGAACCAGCCGCCCAGGTAGCCGGCCAAGATCGCCAGCACCGTACCCAGAATCATCGTGCCCGCTGCTGCCGTCACGGCAACCTGAAAGGCCACGCGACTGCCATAAATCAGCCGGGACAAAATGCAACGCCCCAGGCCATCCGTGCCCAAGGGGTACTGAGCCAACCCGCCTTCCTGCCAGGCCGGGGGCAAGAGTGTGGCCAGCAGATCCTGGGCATTGGGATCATTAGGCGCCAACAGAGGGGCAAACAAGGCCACCAGCGAGAAGATCAGAACCAGGACGCCGCCAATCAGCACCTTGGGATGGGCCAGCACCGGCCGCAGCCGCGCCTGCCAGAAAGAAGGTGAATGCGTGCTCATGCAGACCTCAAACGTGGATTCATAACGCTGTACAAACCATCGACACAGAAGTTGACGACCAGCACCATCAGACAGAACACCAGGGCCACCCCCTGAATCAGGGGAAGGTCATGGTTCTTGATGGCTTGCACCATCAGATTGCCGATGCCGGGGAAAGAGAAAATGACTTCGATCAGCAAGGTGCCGCCAAACAGAAAACCAAACTGCACCCCAATCAAGGTCAAAGTGGGCAGCGCCGCATTCTTGAGCATATGCCCCAGCAACACCCGCCACTCCGGTACACCGCGCAAACGCGCAACGTTCACGTACTGGCTGGTAGCCGTCTCGATCAGGCTGGAGCGCAGCACGCGAATCACAATGGGGCTAAATGCCAGCGCCAACGCCAAGGCCGGCAAGAGCAGATGGGAAAAGGCATCCCACCAGGCTTGCCATTGCCCCCGCAACAGCAGATCAAGCAAAAGAAAACCCGTGCCGCCGTCCACCACGGGCGTGCCTTCCATGCGCCCCATAAAAGGCAGCACCGGAAACAGCACGCCAAACACCACGATCAAAATGATGCCCCACAGAAAAGAGGGGACGGACAAGAGCAAGACCAGCACAAAATCGGCCACGAACTCGATCTTCTTCTTATCCAGCAGATACAACACAATGCCGCCGGGAATCGAGATCAACAAGGCCATCAGCAAGCTGACACCGACCAGCTCCAAAGTGGGTGGCAAAGCCTGGGCCAGCAAGCCAGTCACCGGCTGATGAAAGAAGATGGAGTTACCCAGATTGCCGCGAAACACACCGCTCAACCAAACCTGGTACTGGTGCAAGGCCGAGCCATCCATGCCCAGCTCGACACGCAGCGCCTGCGCATCGGCCTCGGTCGCCGAAGGCGGCAGCATCATGCCCAGCGAATCTGCTGGAATGACGCGCAGCATGAAGAACACAATCATGGACAGCACAAACGCCGTCACCAGCACGAAGACGAGCTTGCGCGCCATCAGGAAGCAAACGTTTTTCATGAAAAGAACCGCAGGAGAAAATACGTCCGGGGGGAGCCCGGTAGGTCACCCCACCGCCTGAGGCTGCGGGGTGCATGAACGGTTTACTGCCAGGAATACTCTTGCGGCAGAATGTAGCCGGTCTGATAGGTATTGAGCTTCAGGCCCTTCTTGTAGGCAATGGTGGAAATGGACTGCAGGACCGGTAGGCTCCATGCTTGTTGGGCCGCTTCGCGGTTCAAGGCCTGATAGCCCGCTACGCGTTTTTCCTCGTCCATCTGGCGATTCAGCTCATCAAGCGTGCCTGCCAGACGCTCCTCCTTCCAGGTGGAAAACCGCAGACGCGGGTCCAGAATACGGCCGGTAAAAATTTCCGGATCACCGGTGGCATTGGCCCAGCTATAGAGCATCACCCCCGTCAATTTGGACGAATGGCTCAGCTCCAAATACTTGGCCACGGTAATTTCCTCCACGGTGGTCTGCACGCCAATCTGGCTCCACATCTGCGCCACCGCACGGGCAAGGTCATAATCCGAGGGGAAGGTGTTATTGGTGGAATACAAGGTAATGGTCAACGGGTTTTGCGTGCTGTAGCCCGCTTTGGCCAGTTCCTCAACCGCCGCTTTCTTGTCGAAAGGAATGTTCAGATCAGGTACATCTCCGGGCGAGCCCTTGGTGGCCAGAACCGACAAGGGCTGGGCGACATTTTTGTAGAAGGCACGGGACAGGCCGGCCTTGTCGATTGCCATGTTCATGGCACGACGCACATGCACATCCTTGAAGCTGTCTACATAGCTGGGCATTTGCAAAATGTAGATCTCGCTATAGGGGTAGACCTTGGCTTCCAGCTTGGGATTCTTTTCCAGACGGCTGATTTCGCGCACCGGAATCTGAACCGAGACATCTGCCCGACCCGACTCAACCGCTGCGACGCGCGCTGAAGAGTCCGGCACAATTTCAAACACGACCTGCTTCAAGTCGGGCGCGCCTTGCCAGTAGTCCTCAAAGGCTTCCAGCGTGATGCGGGAACCCCGCTGATAATCGCTCAGCTTGTACGGGCCTGCGCCAATCGGACGCTTCAGGAATTGCTCCTCCCCGACCTTTTCGAAATAGGCTTTGGGCAGGATATAGGCCGACAAAAAGGCCAAACCTTTGGGAGCCGTTGGGGTGGGCGAGCTGAAATGGATAATCGCTTCCAGCGGGCCGGTCACCTCCACCGACTTCAAGGTGGGCAGCATGCCATTCAGTGCCAGGGTTTTCTTGTTGATCGCACGATCAAAGGTGAACTTCAAATCTTCGGCCGTCATGTCGCTGCCGTCATGAAATTTCACCTTGTCGCGCAGCTTCACCTTCAAGGCCTGGCCTTGCTCATCCACCCATTCCCAGGACTCAATCAGGCGTGGTGCCACCTGCAAGTCGTCACCCACAAACAGGGGGGAGTCAAACACGGCCTTGTAAATCGACTGACCAGCAGGAAAAGTGACCGAAGTCGGATCCCAGGAGGGAATATCCACGGGGAACGCAATTTTCAACTCGCTTCCCGCTGCCTGGCTGGCCGCTCCCCACCCCATCATCAAGGCCGCTCCCAAGGCCAGGCCCATCACGCTTTTTCGCAACGCTTTCACCATTTGTCCCCTTTTGTTATGACTTCATTCCAGCGTCAATCCGCCTCTCAAAAAGTATATAGTTTATTCTTAAATTAAATGGATAATGGTTTTCCCTATAATTTATTTTCTTTAATATCAATCTATTATCAGAAAACAAAACAATATACTTTTTATGAAAAATGACTAAATTTAGAGACAGATTGAACTGGGATACGGCTCAGGGCCAGATTTTGGATGCCGATCGGCGCTACGTGATGCTGCGTGCCGACGTGTTGATGGGGCTGTTTCGCCGGCTGGATGAGCCCGCTCGCACACAGGCGCTGGACGCCTTGGGACAGGCTGTCAGGGAGCAAGGCGGTTTGTCCGCCAAGGCCTACTGGGAAGCTATCCATCACGACCCGCAGGCTTTGCTCGACAGCATTGCCCACATCTCGGCACAACTGGGCTGGGGAAATTGGGATATTCAAACGCAGCGCGCAGGCGGTTTACAGGTCCGCGTGACAAACAGCCCCTTTGCCAAAGGATTTGGCGCCCATGATCGGCCCCTGTGCCGGCCTATCGTTGGTATGCTTACAGCCGTCGGCCAACTGATTTACGATCAGCACGTCCAGGTGCAGGAGAAACACTGCTGTGCACAGGGACGGCACGTCGACTGCCTGTTCACCGTCTTGCCCAAATCCAATGAGTAAAAACCAGCCTGCCGCCCCCAAACTGAACATACGCCAGCAGGTCTACAAACACCTGCGCAGCCGCATGCGCAGTGGTGACATCCGCTATGACGATCGCCTGGTCGACCACGAAATTGCAGCTGAGCTGCAGGTCTCACGCATGCCTGTGCGCGAAGCCTTGCTGCAACTGACCAACGAAGGGCTGTTGGAAGGCACCTCGCGCGGCTTCATGCTGCGGCGCTTCACCCCGGCTGATATTGCGCAGATTTTTGAAATACGGATGTTGCTGGAGCCTGAAGCGGCTGCCGCTGCCTGCCTGCAAGCCAGTCTGGAGGGGCTAGCCCTGATGAACAAGGCCGCCAATGCAGCCGAAAAAGCCCATGCCGCGGCAGACCCCATGCAATACATGATTGCCAACGATGCGTTTCGGGAAGGCTGGATCACCCTGTGCCCCAACCCGCACTTGAGCACCATGATTCTGCGTCTGAGCGATCACGTGGAAGCCGTGCGTCTGGCCACCTTGCGCGATACACGCTATCGGGAGCTATCCATGCAGGCAACCCGTGGCATCCTGCAATCCTTTCTGGACAAGAACCCGGAACAGGCGCGCGAGCATGTACGCACGAACCTGCGCCATGCGTCCATGAGCTATTACGCAACATTGGATGAAATGCTGGAGCGTCAGGCGGGTTAGGCATCCCGCCGCCGGTGCCTGCCCGGTGATCAGGGCTGCGCTTTCTGTTCCACCGCCGCTGCAATAGCCTTGCCAATCGTGGCGATGGCCGCGTTGCGCTCATCCATAGAAGCCTGGGTTTCCGTAATGTAGACGGCAGCCACCAGCGGCGCGCGTTCAGGGGGCCACATCACCGCCACGACACCGCGTGTGCCGTAAGCCGCTGCCCCGGTTCGGTCCGCCACCGCCCAGCGTTCAGGGACGCCAGCCCGCAACAAGGGTCCACCCACTTCGTTACGACGTAGCCAGCCAATCAGCTGATCGCGGCCCGCTGCTTTCAGTGCATCGCCCAGGGCCAGACGATGCAAGGTCTGCACCATGGCATAAGGGCTGGTCGTGTCACGCGGGTCGCCGGGCGCGGCTTCATTCAAGCTGGGCTCATTGCGATCCAGACGCGTCACCGTATCGCCCACGCTACGCAGGAAAGAAGTGACGGCCGCGGGCCCGCCAAGAATCTCCAGGACCCCATTGGCAGCCGTGTTGTCGCTGTTGCGCATCGTGATCGCACATAATTGATCCGCCGGTATCTGCTCACCCACCCGATCTTTGGTAGTGGGGGCATAAGACAGGACAGCCTCCTGCCTGACCCGCCAGGCCGCCTTCATGGTGCCTGGCCCTCCGGCCAGCAAAGCCGCACAGATCACTAGCTTGCTGGTGCTGGCCATGGGAAATCGTTCATTGGCCCGGTACTGCCATACATGCCCGTCCGCCGTATCGAGCACCGCCAAACCGACACGAGCGCCTAAGGATTGTTCGAGCATTTGCGCAGTCTGCACGACAGAGTGAGGACTGGCTGCCGCCCCCTTGAAAACCCATCCTGCCAAAAACAGCAAGGCTCCACATTGCTTCAGTCTTCTCACGCGCATCGGCCTGCCCTACAAAAACCAGCTCACACAAGGGAAACGGCCCCCAAAAACCATCGCCAGGCTTACCGGGCATCATGCCAGGCGCCTGGAAAGCCGATCGTGGCAATCAAGGCTCAATCCGGGGCTGCTTGTCTTTTCCAGCCGTATTCACAGCCGGGGCGTCCAGCTCTTTGAGCTGGGGATCATCTACCTTGCCGCTCACTGCATAAGTGACGGACAAGTGACTGCTCATCGGCACCTGCATCAACCACTGGGTCAGCATGGCCCCTACCCCCACCATCGGATTGACAGCAAAGTACGCCGCAATTGCTGCCCCGCTCATGTCCAGATTCGGGCTGACCACCGCAATCAGATCCAGGGTTTCATCCTTGATGTCGATCCAGCCTTTCAGCTTGATCTCCCCGGCTGGCCCCTTAATCTGGTAATTGTCCAACTCCAGCTTGCCCTGAGACAGATTCATGCGTCCGGTGAGACTATCAAAAGCAAAACCGTCTTTCACCGCCCCGAACAAATCCAGGTCAAGCCGGCTCAGGCGCGAGATGGACTGCAAGCTGAGCAACTCCAACAGTTTTGCCGAGCGTGAGTTCAAACTGATAAAGCGCCCTTTTTTCAGGTCCACGTTAAACTGGCCGCTGATATTGCGCTTGTCGCGCGACCAGGGGAAATCGCTCCAGAACAAGGCGGCCTGTATGGTCCCGTCCCCATTCTTGATCGACTCGGTCAGCAAGCCACTCACATCCACAAACTCACCCAGATTAGCCACCTGACTATTGGCAATCAGCTCCAGACCGCGCTGGGGCCCGCGCAAGGCCAGGGAACCCGAGCCCTGCAAATGCATGCCCTGAGCGCTAAGCGAAAAATTCTCCAGCCGCCACGTGGCCCCGGCGCCCGCCGGCTTACCCATGGCTTGCAAGGTGCCAAACCGTATGCCCTGAATCTGCAGGTCATCCACCTTCAGCGAGATAGCCGGCAGGCTCAAATCATCTTCCGTCGGCACATCGGCATCGGGCCACGCCCAATCGGGCCGCTGACCATCAATATGCAAATGGGAAAAATGGGCGTTAAACAAACCGGTATAACGACCATCACGATGCTGCGCCTGCACCTGCCCCTGGGCCTGCCGGGCCTTCAAGCGCAGGGACACCCTGCCTGCGGCATCCTCGTTGCTTTGCAGCTCCAGCTGATCCAGCCTCTGTCCCCGTAACCATGCCTGGTCTGCATTCAGCTGCACCCGTTCCAGCAAGGGCAGCAAAGGACGAGCGGAAGGGGCCACGGGACTGCCATCCAGATTCTGGCCAAACTCCTGAACCACCTGTTCCCACGCATCCAGATCCATGCGATCGTAGCGACTACGCAGTTCCAGACCACGTCGAGGCCATGTCACCCATTCTGGCGTTCCCATGCTGCCACTGTGGAAGTAGCTGCCCTGGCGCGAGCCTTGAGCGTGGAGCAAATTGAGCAAAAAGGTCTGCCTGTCTCTCAGAATGATCTGCAAGCGATCCATTTTGGCGGCAGAATCACTGCTCCAGTCCGCTTTCAATTGGGCTGCCCGTTCAGCCGGCTTCTGAAAAGGTTCGGGCAAATTCAATGCCAGCCCCTTCAGGTCGGACTCTGCCCCCAAGGAAAACGCTCCCTTGGCATCCAGTTTCATCAGCACGCTATAGGCTGTCTGACCCTGCAGACGCTGCAAGCCTTTCAACCCCAGATACTGCTCCAGGCCTTGCGAGGTCAGGGTGCCGCTCAGGCGCAGGCCAGGCCTACCTGGCTCCAGTATTCCCTGGATCTGCGCATCTCCTCCCAGCAGCCTGCCCGTCAAGGTCTGGGCGCTGACCCCCTTCTCATTAAAGGCCAGCTCCCCTTTCAATGCCGTCAAAGGGGGAGCCTCGGGCATGAACTGAAACTTGCCATCCTTCATCTGGATCAGGCCCTGGACCTGCGCATCGTCGGCATTGTCCAAAGGAATCTGCAATGTGATGGGCACCGTCCAGTCTCCCATCACCCGGCTGTCAGCCAGCAACCCATCTAACAGATCATTCAAGGGAGACTGATGCACCAAGGCCAGATAACTGCCGGCCGGCGCCTGCGACACCCCTTCCAGGGTCAAGACACTGTCTTGCTCCAGGGAGCGAATGTGGGTCTGAATATCACGCATGACGATATCCTGCTGCTGGGCAATAGGCATGCGAGCCTGCTGCGCCAGAATATCCAGATTGTCGTTATGCATGCGAATGCTGCCCTGCACGCCTTCCAGCCGAGGCCAGGCCAGACGCTGGGGGCGGGCCGGCTGATAATCCACAATCCCCTTATCCAGCGCACCGGCCACTTCAAACTGACCATCCTCCGGATTCAGACCGTAGGGAAAGGTATCCAGCCCGCCCCGTAGCCGAATCGTGCCCTGGGTGACAGCGCCTTGCACCAGCCCCGCCTGCATCCATTCACGCGCCAGAGGATTCACCGTCAAGGGCAGATAGTTCACTAAAGCGGCCAGATTCAGGTACTGGAATTGCCCTGTCCAATCCGCCACACCGGCCTCAAACTGGCCGTCCTCACGCCAGTTGCCGGACAGTTGCGCATCCAGATCCGCATTGCGCACATTTACCATCATCGTATTCAGGCCCAGTCTGGCCAGCTCATCGCGATGTGCTGTGCCCTGCGCTTTTAGCTGATCCACACCCACATGCTGAGCAAACAGGTCTGGTATCCGCAAGCCCAAGCCATCCATCGTCACCGCCCACTGCACATCGTCACTGGCTTTGCCCTGGACCAAGGCCTGCATATCGCTCAGGCTGCCTTCCAGCTCCACAACGGCATGCTCCAGCTGGACCCGCTCCTCATGCTCGGTGCGCACGGCAAGATCACGCAGTTGAGCCAACAGTTGCATCTGAATGGACGGGGCCGCGTCGGCTTGGCTGGCTTGGGCATGCAGATCCACCCAAGCCCTGTCCAGAGCCGCAGGGATGTCCAACCAGGGACGCAAGGCCGGCGTATCCACTGCCTTGGCCTGCACCGTCATTTCCCAGGGCAAGCCCATCACGTCCACATGCTCGGGCAAACGACGCTGGCCTTGCACCCGCAAGGCCAGGGCGACGGACTCGCCCAGATTGGTCGGCAAGGCCGTGGCCAGACTGACCTCATGCCAGCCCTGGCGATAGCCGATCTGCAGTTCAATGGACGGCAGATTCAAGGCCGGTGCGCCCCGCAAATCATCCTGCCATTGCAAGGAAGTACCCTGGATACGAACGCCCCGCTGTTGCAGCAGCCAACGAACCGGACCTTGCCAGGCCTGGGGGCTGGTATCGACGCTATCGTCGTTCATATCCAGCCTTTGTCCCATCACCAGAATCTGGCCCTGGGAATCGCGCCGTATGGGTATGGTCAAACCCTGCACATCGAGCTGGCGCAGCTGCAGCGAGCCGCTAAAGAGCGACTTCCAGCTGATGACGGCCTGCAAGCTGGGCAACTGCAACATAGGCGCCTGGCCCGGTTCGGTCACGGACAGCTGGGTTATGGACAGATGCGGGTTCCAGCCCTGCCAGCTGCCTTTTAACTCGTGCATCTGGACGTGCAGGCCGGTTTGCTCGGTGATTTTCTGCTCCAGATACGGACGCAGATTATCCAGTTGGGGAACGAGCAGGTAGCGCACGCCAACCAGGCCCAGCATCAGCGCAAAATAGAGCAATAGCGCCAGTCGCACAAGCCCTCGAACTACCATGCATTCAATTCCCGAGTATAGTTAAATGCGGCCATTTCCGGCCCAGTCAGACAAGTGATCCCACTTGCCGTCTTCCCTTCTCCGAAAAACCGCTTATCGTATGAGCCAGTCCATTATATTGAAGCCCGTGATGCAATGGTCCGGCCCCTTGCGTCGAAAAGTAAACGCTCAGCCACAATTTGGCACCTGGCTGCAAGAGCAGGCCCAGCACCCTGTCACCCCCGCTCTCATTGCTCAATGGTATCGGACTTTACTGCCAGAGCCCGACAATGATCGCCTGGCACAAGTGCGCCAGGCCTTGCGTCAACTGCGGGAACGCGTCTTTCTGGTGCTGATGATCCGGGATATCAATGGCCTGGCTCCGCTTGAAGAAGTCATGCTGGCCATGAGCAGCCTGGCCGATCTGGCAGTGGCGCAGGCCTATGAAACCGTGGCAAGGCAACTGGCCGAGATGCACGGCACCCCAAAAAATCCGCACACTGGCCTGCCCCAGGAAATGATTATTCTGGGTATGGGCAAGCTGGGCGGGGGGGAATTAAACGTCTCCTCGGATATTGATCTGATCATGCTCTACGACGAAGACGGCGAAACCGAGGGTCGCCGCCCGCTGAGTCATCATGAGTTCTACGGCAAGGTCACCCAGCGCATGATGCCCGTGCTGTCCGATACCGATGCTTTTGGACAGGTGTTTCGCACCGACCTGCGTCTGCGACCGGATGGCGACTCCGGACCACTGGCCTGGAGTATGCAGGCGCTGGAGAATTATCTGGTCAACCAGGGACGGGAATGGGAACGCTACGCCTGGATCAAAGCACGGCCCATCAAGGCACAGGCGTTTGAAGGCAGCCGCTGTGCGGCCGATATCCATCACTTCGAGGCCTTGCGTACGCCCTTTGTTTACCGCAAGTACTTCGATTTTGATGCCTTGTCTGCCCTGCGCGGCTTGCGGGAACGAATTCGCCAGGACTGGACACGCCGGGCCCTGAATCGCAATGGCGTGGAAACCTGGCACAACATCAAGCTGGGCGATGGCGGTATTCGGGAGATCGAATTCGTGGTCCAGCTCAATCAGCTGATACGTGGTGGCCGACAGCCTTCCTTGCAAACACCCAGTCTGCACAAGGCCTTGGAAGGCCAATGCGCGGCTGGCCTGCTCGATCAGGAAGTCTGCGACCAACTGCTGGCGGCCTACACCTTCTTGCGACGGGTCGAACACCGCTTGCAGTATCGGGAGGACGAGCAGACTCATTTGCTGCCGCAGGACGATGCGTTGCGCAGCGAGCTGGCTGCCACGCTGGGGCTGAGCCTAGCCGAGTTTGATGCGCAGCTGGGCCAGCACAGAAAATTTGTCTCGCATACCTTCCGCAACGCTTTTCGCCTGGCAGGCATGGGCGAAGAAGCAAGCGCCGAGCCCGCTGCGGCCGCCCCCCCGGTCGCGGAAATCAGCGCCCAGCAAGATCAGGCCTTGCAGCAGCGCATTGAACAGTTGCGTCAGGCGCTGCTGAACAGCCACCGTCTGCGCAGCCTGCCCAATGCCAGCCTGGACCGCGTGCAGCGTCTGATTCCCTTGGCCGAGGACTACGCCTACCGCTCGGAACACCCGGAAGTGACCGCCACCCGGCTATTTAATCTCATCGAGCTGATTGCCCAGCGCAGCGCCTATCTGGCCTTGCTGGCCGAGTACCCCGACACCCTGGCCCGTGTCGCCCGGATCGTCTCTGCCAGTCCGTGGGCCGCCCAATATCTGGCGCAATACCCCCTGCTGCTCGATAGCCTGATCGAATGGCATTCACTGATGGAAATTCCCGACTTTCCCGCGCTGTCCGAGCAAATGCGTCGGGACCTGGACGCCTGCCGACTGCCCGACGGGCAGGCCGATGTGGAACAGCAAATGAACATGATGCGGGACTGGCAGCATCAGATCACCTTCCAGTTGCTGGCCCAGGATCTGGAGGGCGTGCTGACGGTTGAGGCGCTGGCTGACCAGCTCTCAGCCCTGGCCGATATGATGCTGGCGGAGACATTGGAACGCACCTGGCCCCTGACGCGCCCCCGCAGCCTGGGCCCTGAACACGACACCCCGCCACGTTTCGCGGTTATTGCCTATGGCAAGCTGGGCGGCAAGGAAATCGGCTACGCCTCGGACCTGGATCTGGTGTTTTTGTACGACGACCCCAGCCAGGACAATGTAGAGCGCTACATCAAGCTGGCGCGCCGCATGACCAGTTGGTTGTCAGCGATGACCTCCTCCGGTCGGCTCTATGATATTGACCTGCGATTGCGCCCGGATGGCGATGCTGGTTTGCTGGCCGTCAGCGTGGATGCCTTTGAACAATACCAAACCCGCAGCGCCTGGTCGTGGGAGCATCAAGCCATCACTCGCGCCCGCTTTGTCACGGGCGATACGCAGATCAAACAACGGTTTGACGAAATCCGCCGCTCCATCTTGCTGATGGAGCGCGACCGTCGTAAATTGCGCGCGGACATTCTGGATATGCGTGACAAGATCAGTGCCGGGCACCCTAATCGCAGCGAACTATTTGACCTCAAGCACGACCGTGGTGGCATGGTGGACGTGGAGTTCATCACCCAGTATCTGGTGCTGTGCTATAGCCGTGAACACCCCAGGCTGCTGGAAAATCTGGGCAATATCGCCTTGCTGGGCATAGCTGCGCAAGCTGGTCTGATTGCCGTGGACCACGCCCAGGACGTGGCCGATGCCTATCGCGCGTTGCGCCGCCGCCAGCACGCCCTGCGCCTGGAGGGAGCGGAAAAAGCGCGTGTCCCCCTCACCGAGCTGACTCGGGAGCGACAAGCGGTCACCCGACTCTGGGACGAAGTACTGGGGTACTAAGGCAACAGATTGATTTCACTAAATATTGCCAAGAATCTACAATAGGCACATCGATTTATTGTGCGGCCAACTCGGCACGCCGTTTTTCCCGGATTCAGATTCATGTCCACTCAGCTCAATCGCCCCGTTTTAACCCTGCCGGAAAAACGCGAGAAACTGCTGTTGCATTCTTGCTGTGCCCCCTGTTCAGGCGAGGTCATGGAGGCACTGCACGCCTCAGGGATCGAATACACCGTTTTCTTCTACAACCCCAATATTCACCCCGTGCGCGAGTACGAGTTGCGCAAACAGGAAAATATCCGCTTTGCCCAGCAGCACGGCATCGAGTTCATTGACGCCGACTACGACGTGGACAACTGGTTTGAACGCGTACGTGGCCTGGAACACGCGCCTGAGCGTGGCGAGCGCTGCACGGTCTGCTTTGACATGCGTTTTGAGCGCACGGCCCTGTACGCCCATGAGCATGGCTACGACGTTATTTCCAGCGTCTTGGGTATTTCGCGCTGGAAAGACATGAACCAGATCAACGATTGCGGCGAACGGGCCGCAGCCCGTTACCCGGAGATGAAGTACTGGACTTATAACTGGCGCAAAGGCGGCGGCTCGCAACGCATGCTGGAAATCAGCAAGCGCGAGAACTTCTATCAACAGGAATACTGCGGCTGTGTGTATTCGCTGCGGGACACCAACCGCCACCGTCGATCCCAGGGCCGCCCGCGCATCGAGATCGGCGTGAAGTTCTATGGCAAGGATGAACTGGACCTGACGCCTCCCCCGGCGGCTGCTCCAAAGTCCGCTTGATCGAACAAGTCCCTCCGGACACGCGCACAGTAAAGAAGTTGGCACCCAAACAGCTTCCCCGAGCTTGAACAGCGATTATGCAAGTGTCCGTTCGTCGGTTCGGCCCCCAGAGCCGATACGAGGATGGCGACCGCCCCCCTCTTTCAGGGATCCGCTCAATCTGTTCTCACCAGTGTATCTGCGAACGGGGCACCCAAGGAAAAAGCGCCTTAGTTACCTAAGGCGCTTTTCTTTTGCACTCTGGCTGGCGGTGTTACAACCTGATTCCTACCAGCACAGCCACATGCTGCTTTACTGGATGCTGCGCGTAAATGTGAACTCGCCATCCTTCCAGTCCACAGGCACCACATCTTTAGGACCAAATCGGCCTTCCAGAATCAGGCGTGCCACCGGATTTTCAATGTGCTGTTGAATAGCACGCTTCAACGGACGTGCGCCAAACACGGGGTCAAATCCGGCCTTGGCCAATTGCGCCAAGGCAGCATCACTGACTTCCAGATGCATGTCACGCTGAGCCAAACGCTGATCCAAACGCTCGAGCTGGATGCGCGCAATAGACTCAATGTGCTCTGCCTCCAGACCGTGGAACACGACCACCTCGTCAATGCGGTTCAGGAATTCAGGACGGAAATGCTGTTTCACTTCCTCCCACACCACTTCCTTGATCACATCGTACGGCTCACCCGACAAACGCTGAATATGCTGCGAACCCAGGTTCGAAGTCATGATGATCACCGTGTTGCGGAAGTCCACCGTACGGCCCTGGCCATCGGTCAAACGACCATCGTCCAGCACCTGCAAGAGCACGTTAAAGACGTCGGGGTGTGCTTTCTCTACCTCGTCCAGCAAAATCACCGAATAAGGTTTGCGACGCACGGCCTCGGTCAGGTAACCGCCCTCCTCATAGCCCACGTAGCCAGGAGGCGCACCGATCAAGCGGGCCACCGAGTGTTTCTCCATGAATTCGCTCATATCGATACGAATCATGTGATCCTCGGAGTCAAAGAGGAAGTTGGCCAATGCCTTGGTCAACTCGGTCTTACCCACACCAGTTGGCCCCAGGAACAGGAAGGAACCATATGGGCGGGACGGATCAGACAGACCCGCACGCGAGCGACGGATGGCATCCGACACCAACCGTACTGCTTCACCCTGACCGACCACACGCTTATGCAGGTAGTCTTCCATCTGCAAGAGCTTTTCACGCTCGCCCTGCATCATCTTGGACACAGGAATACCGGTTGCACGCGAAACCACTTCCGCGATTTCCTCGGCACCGACCTGCGTACGCAACAGGCGCGGCTTGTCCTGATCGGCCTTGTCCATATTGGCTTCAGCCGCTTTCAGGCGCTCTTCCAGCTCGGGCAGCTTGCCATATTGCAGCTCGGCCAATTTGTCGAACTGACCCTTGCGTTGCAGCTCGGCCATTTCGGCACGCACCTTCTCGATTTCCTCTTTAACGACTTGCGAACCCTGGACCGCTGCTTTTTCAGCTTTCCAGACCTCCTCGTAGTCGTTGTACTCGCGCTGCAGCTTTTCCATCTCATCGTTGATGGCCTGCAAGCGACGTTGAGACGCCTCGTCTGTATCCTTGATAACTGCTTCGCGTTCGATCTTCAACTGAATAATGCGGCGATCCAGCTTGTCCATGACCTCGGGTTTGGAGTCGATCTCCATACGAATGCGGGCTGCCGCCTCGTCAATCAGGTCGATAGCCTTATCGGGCAGGAAGCGATCCGTAATGTAACGCTGCGACAGCTCGGCCGCCGCCACAATGGCCGGGTCAGTAATCGCCACACCGTGGTGCAGTTCGTAGCGCTCCTGCAAACCGCGCAGGATCGCAATGGTGGACTCCATATCGGGTTCGTTGACCAGCACTTTCTGGAAGCGACGCTCCAGGGCGGCGTCTTTCTCGATGTACTGGCGGTACTCGTTCAAGGTCGTGGCGCCAATGCAATGCAGCTCGCCCCGTGACAGAGCAGGCTTGAGCATATTGCCCGCGTCCATGGCGCCTTCCGCCTTGCCCGCGCCCACCATGGTGTGCAGCTCGTCAATGAAGACAATGGTTTTGCCATCATCCTTGGACAGCTCTTTCAAGACCGCTTTCAGGCGTTCCTCAAACTCACCACGATATTTGGCACCAGCCAGCAAGGCAGCCAGGTCCAGCACCAGGACACGCTTGCCCTTCAGGGTCTCGGGCACTTCATTGTTCACGATACGCTGGGCCAGACCTTCCACAATCGCCGTCTTGCCCACCCCGGGCTCACCAATCAGTACCGGATTGTTCTTGGTACGACGCTGCAGAATCTGGATGGTGCGACGAATTTCGTCGTCACGACCAATCACCGGGTCCAGCTTGCCCAGGCGGGCCCGCTCGGTCAGGTCAGTCGTATACTTTTCCAGCGCTTCCCGGTTGCTGTCCCCTTCAGCGTCATTCACATTGCTGCCACCGCGCACGGCCTCGATGGCCGCTTCAAGCGCACGGCGCTGCAGACCGGCATCGCGCAGGGCGCGACCGGTCTCGCCTTTATCATCGGCCAGGGCCAACAAGAACAGCTCGCTGGCGATATAGGTATCGCCCCGCTGCGCGGCTTCCTTGTCGGTTTTGGCCAAGGCAGCCTGCAAGGCGGAACTGAGCTGCTGCTGCCCCTCCGCCCCTTGCACCTTGGGCAAGTTGGAAATCAGACGATTGAGTTCATTTTCCAGACGGGGAATGGCCACCCCCGCACGGGCCAGCAAGCTGCCCGTGCCCGAGTCCGCATCCGCCAACAAGGCAACCAGCACGTGAGCCGGTTCGAGGTAAGGGTTATCTTCGCGAACAGCCAGGCTCTGCGCATCGGCCAGAGCCTGTTGAAACTTCGTTGTCAATTTATCGATTCGCATAGAATTTTCACTTGAGAAAATATGCGATAAGCTAAAGCAAACAGTTACTCAATACTGTTTGCCCAGATCTCGCAACAAATAACAGGATGAATTGAAGATAAGGACAAAAACCAAGTATTCAAGTGTTTGGATCGCTTTTAAACAACAACCCGGCAAAGGCAGACTGAGTGCGCCATACACGGCGTCCCTAGCGGCTTACTGCGCACCGCGAGCCTTAAGAACTAAACATATTAAGGATTAGCGGGAATAACAACCAATAAAAAGCTACAATTACACTTGATTTGACTCAAAGATTTAGCGTTTCGCCATCTGACATTATTCCTTATGCAAAAACGTATCTCGGTTACTGCTGACTCCATACGCTGCTCCAGCTGTATGCTCAATGAGGTATGTCTACCTCTTGGGATGCCTAAGCACGAAATGGAGCGGCTGGACGAACTGGTCAAGGAGCGCATCCGCATCCCGAAAGGCGGCGTGCTGTTCCGGCTGGCCGACTCGGTCGAAGGAATCTATGGGTTGCGCTCTGGCTCAATCAAGATGCAATTGGAAGATTCCACCGGCCACATCCAGATTACGGGCTTTTTGTTACCAGGGGAAATCCTGGGCATGGACAGCCTGGTTGAAAATCGCCATGTGTCCCATGCCATCGCTTTGGAAGACAGCGAAGTCTGCGTCATTCGTCTGGATGATCTGGACCGCCTCTCTGCCCAGTTGCCCATCTTGCAGCAACAATTCCGTCGCCTGATGAGCAAGGAAATCAACCGCGCCCATCAGTTGATGTTGACGCTCGCCGGACTGCGTTCCGAGCAGCGTCTGGCTGCTTTCTTGCTGAACCTGTCCCAGCGCTTGTCGCTGCTTGGCTACTCCCCCTACGAATTCATTTTGCGCATGAGCCGCGAAGAAATTGGCAATTTCCTGGGCTTGACACTGGAAACGGTCAGCCGCCTGTTCTCACGCTTTGCGCGTGAAGGCCTGCTGAAAATTTCCCAACGTGAAGTTCACCTGCTCGATCTGGCTGCCCTGCGCACGCTGGCCGGCACCGAATGCGATTAAGCCGGACGGCTCCACTGCAAAGCAGGTAAGCCGCCCCTGACAGGCTTGCGCGACCTGCACGCGTTCCCAGACAACAAGCCCAAAAAAAAGCACATGCTGTTTAGCATGTGCTTTTTTTATGGCCAGACCAGAGCTTGGGTCAGTCCAGACTATCTGCCGGTTCAGCCAATGCCGCAGGCGAACCGGAGGACATGTACAAACTAAGCGCACAGGCCACTGCGGCAGCCAGCCAGAACAGGAAAAACGCCACCGTATAAAAGGCCAGTCGATCTACTTGCAGATGTCCAAGCACAACGATGTCCAACGGGTCCACCAAAGCAAACACGATTGCACTGAGCACCCCGGCAACCAGGAATGAAGGCCACAGTATCCACATCAACGATCGGATGGTCATTCGTACCCCCTTCTTGAACGGAAACATACTTCTCTCAACCCTAGCGTAACGGTGAAACGACTACATTTAGTGCTGCTCGGGGGCAGACTCTACCTTGCTGACAACCAGACCCTGCTTGACCCCGCCATCGGTAATGCCTTGATTACTGAAATTCTGGAAGGCCAGCACAATCGTAATGACGCAGCCCACGATAGCCAGAGCCGGCCCCGCCATCAACAACCAGGGCCACGGCTCACGCCACCAGGGTCCACTGTCCTTTGATTCGTCCATGTTTTGCTCTTTATAAAATTACTGAGGAATGTAAAAACTACTGCGTTCGGTCACGTACGTCTTGCGGCCATCCTCGTGCTCGCCCACCGCCTGAATGGAAATATCATACAGGCCCGGCTTGGCACTACTAATTGGGACTTGCACCACGACAGGCAGCAGTCTATTGCCAGCAGGCGCC
This sequence comes from Alcaligenes sp. HNGD-HTN06, assembly GCF_049932565.1. NCBI lineage: Bacteria > Pseudomonadati > Pseudomonadota > Betaproteobacteria > Burkholderiales > Alcaligenaceae > Alcaligenes > Alcaligenes sp. HNGD-HTN06. The sequence goes on from NZ_CP187782.1 coordinate 2,299,593, forward strand.
ACCCGGATATGATCCTGGCCATTCTCGGTCAAGTGAATGCGCGCCCCTTCCAGCCCGGTAACGGATAACTGCAGCTCCATAGCCTCTTCCGAGGTATTGATCACCTGCAGACGGAACACGTTCTCAATCATGCCCCCCGGCACTTCACGGCCCAGGGCACCGCGATCACGAATGACGTCAACCCGCATCGGCGTGCGCGTGGCCAGGGTATAGACAAAGGCGCCACAGATTACGGCCAGAATCAGAATGTACGACACCACACGCGGGCGCAGCATCCGACGGCGTACCTGAGACTGGGTCATGCGCTCTTTGATGGCCCGCTCGGAGGTATAGCGGATCAGGCCCTTCTCGTACCCCATCTTGTCCATCACCTGATCACAGACGTCCACACAGGCACCACAGCCAATGCACATGTATTGCAGCCCGTCCCGGATATCAATGCCGGTCGGACAGACCTGGACACAAAGGCTGCAGTCCACACAGTCACCCATGCCGGCTTCTTTGTGGTCAATCTTGCGAGATCGTCCGCCGCGGGTTTCACCCCGCACGAAGTCGTAGGTCACCACAAAGGTATCGCTGTCCACCATGGCGCTTTGAAAGCGTGCATAGGGGCACATGTACTTGCAGACCGCCTCACGCATGAAACCCGCGTTACCCCAGGTGGCAAAGGCGTAGAACAACAGCCAGAACCACTGCCAGGGTCCCAGAGACAGATTGATCAGCTCGCCACCGAGCTCGCGGATAGGCGCAAAATAGCCGATGAAGGTAAAGCCGGTCCACAAAGCAATCACAATCCACAAAAAGTGCTTGGTTGCTTTGAGACGTAATTTTCTGGCATTCCAGGCTTGCTCATCCAAGCGGATACGTGCCAGGCGATCCCCTTCCACCTTGCGCTCGACCCACATGAAAATTTCAGTGTAGACCGTTTGCGGACAGGCGTAGCCACAGAACAGGCGGCCTGCCATGGCGGTGAAAAGAAACAGGGAAAAGGCCGATATCAGGAGCAGCACCGTCAGGTAGATCACATCCTGAGGCCACAGAATCATGCCAAAAATGTAGAACTTGCGCTCCAGCAGGTCAAACAGCACAGCCTGACGCCCATGCCATTCCAACCAGGGCAGACCATAGAAAATGATCTGCGTGAAATACACCATCCAGATCCGCCAGCGGGCGAAAACGCCCTTGACGGATCGTGGATAGATTTTACTGCGTACATCGACCAGCGCCTTCTCGACTTGCGGAGAGGTTCCACCCGCTCCCTTGGTGTTACGTGGAGGTTGCCACTTGGGCACATTTCCCTGCGCGTTATCAGCGCCGGGTTGGGAAGAATCGCTACTCATTGCAAGTCCTGAAGGCGTCAGATCAATTTAAAACACATTAGTTGGCCTGGGCAGGCTCGGCATTATTGGACAAACCCCAGACCCAACCGGCCAACAAACGAATCTGCTCGGGAGTCAGTGTGCCCTTTTGTGCCGGCATCTGGTTGGTGCGGCCCTGCAAGACTGTCTGCACAATCGTGGCTTCGGAACTGCCATACAGCCAGTAGTCATCAGTCAGGTCAGGGGCGCCCAACAAGGTGTTGCCCTTGCCATCAGCGCCGTGACAGGCAAAACATGCACTGTCATACACGCGTTTGCCAGCGACCAGCCGCAAAGGATCTGCTGCCAGGCCAGACAAGGAGCGCACGTACTGGGCCACATCCGAGGCTTCAGCGGGAGTGAACTGGGCTTGTGGCGGCATCATGCCGGTACGGCCTTCCGTAATGGTGTGCAGAATCTGCTCGGGTTCACCGCCCCACAACCAGGCTTTGTTGGCCAGGTTGGGAAAGCTGGGGGAACCTTGGGCATCCGATCCGTGGCATTGAGCACAGTTGTTCAGAAACAGGCGCTGGCCGATTTCCCGGGCTTCCTGATCGCGAGCGATCTCTTCGATGGGCATGTCACGGTAACGGGCATAAACCGGCTCCAGGCGAGCATTGATCTCGGCCTGTTGCTGTTTGACCTGCTGACCCGCGGTAAAGCCCAACGTGCCCTTGAAACTGCCCAGGCCGGGATACAGCACCAGATAACCCAGAGCAAACACACACAGACCGATGTACATCACGGTCCACCAGCGAGGCACCGGTGTATTGAGCTCTGTCAGATCACCGTCCCAGACGTGACCGGTCTCTTCTACATCGACTGTTTTGCCCAGAAATGCACGCTGGGTAAACAGCAACCACAAACAAAATATGATGCCAAGCAAGGCAATGCCGGAAATCCAGAGGCTCCAGCCATTATTAAAAAAGTCACTCATTCGGAACCCCCAGGGTTTTTATCGTTGCTTCCCTCGTCGGGCAAGGCGAAAGGCAGAAGCGCGGCTTCTTCGTTGGCCTGGCGGCGTCCCCGAGAGAACGCCCACCAGCAAATTCCAAGGAAGGTCGCCATCGCCAAAACAGTCATGACACCGTTGATGATGGCTACCATTTAGAAGCTCCCCTGCTCCACAGCCTTGGCAGCTGCGTCGCGACTGGCCACGCCCAGGCCCTGCAGATAGGCGACAACCGCGTCTTCTTCGGTCTTGCCTACCAGCTGCTCGGGAGCGGCATCAATTTGTTCTTGCGTGTAGGGCACGCCCAAGGTGCGCAGCACCTTCATGCGGTCCTGGATATTTGCACCTTCCACCGAGTTTTTCTGCAGCCATGGGTAGGCAGGCATATTGGACTCTTTAACTACATTGCGTGGATTGCGCAGGTGGATGCGGTGCCACTCATCGCTGTAGCGCTGACCGACGCGAGCCAGATCAGGACCGGTACGTTTGGAACCCCACAGGAAGGGGTGGTCGTAGACGGACTCCCCTGCCAGCGAATAGGGGCCGTAACGCTGCACTTCGGATTGCAGCATGCGGATTTGCTGCGAGTGACAGCCCACACACCCTTCACGGATGTAGATGTCACGCCCCATCAGTCGCAAAGGCTCGTAGGGCTCAATCCCTTCAGTGGGCTGCGTCGTCGAGTGTTGAAAGAACAAAGGAACGATCTGCACCAGACCCGCGAAGGAAATCACCAAAATACTCAGGATGATCAGCAGCCCGGTATTTCTCTCGATCGTGGCGTGCGAAAAGCGCTTATTAGTGTCATTAGCCATGATTTACTCCTTAGGCCAGCAAGGTGGTTGGGCCCACCAGCGCTGGGTCACGGGCATCCGGATTTTTCAGAGGCACAACGGGATTGATATTTTTCTGACCTGCACGAACGGTCAGGAACACGTTCCAGGACATCAGCAAGATACCAGCCACAAAGAAGGCGCCGCCCAAGGCCCGGATCGCGTAGAAGGGGTAGGTTGCCTTCACCACTTCCACAAAGCTGTAGGTCAAGGTGCCGTCCACACCGGTTGCACGCCACATCAGGCCCTGCATCACGCCAGCAATCCACATGGCGGCGATATACAGCACCACGCCCAGAGTCGCCAGCCAGAAGTGCAGGTCGATCAAACGAGGACGAGCCATTTCAGTGCGACCGTACAGGCGCGGAATCAGGTAATACAGAGAGCCGAAGGTAATCATGGCAACCCAGCCCAGCGCGCCGGAGTGCACGTGGCCCACGGTCCAGTCGGTGTAATGCGACAGCGCGTTCACCGTACGGATTGCCATCATGGAACCTTCAAACGTGGACATGCCGTAGAAGGACAAAGCCACCACCATGAATTTCAGAATCGCGTCGGTACGCAGCTTGTGCCAGGCGCCCGACAAGGTCATGATGCCGTTGATCATGCCGCCCCAGGAGGGAGCCAGCAAAATCAGGGAAAACGCCATGCCCAGGGACTGTGTCCAATCTGGCAGGGAGGTATACAGCAGGTGGTGAGGACCGGCCCACATGTAGGTAAAGCCCAGCGCCCAGAAGTGAACGATGGACAGACGGTAAGAATAAATGGGACGGTTAGCCTGTTTGGGGATGAAGTAGTACATCATGCCCAGAAAGGACGTGGTCAGGAAAAAGCCCACGGCATTATGGCCGTACCACCACTGAACCATGGCATCCTGCACACCGGCGTAAGCCGAGTAGGACTTCATGAAGCTGACGGGCAACTCCAGGTTGTTGAAAATGTGCAGAACAGCGATCGTGACGATGTAAGAACCGAAAAACCAGTTGGCCACATAAATGTGACGCACCCGGCGCTTGACGATCGTGCCAAAGAACACAATGGCATACGCCACCCAGACCAGCGTGATCAGGATGTCGATGGGCCACTCCAGTTCGGCGTACTCTTTGGAGCTGGTGTACCCCATAGGCAGGGTGATGACCGCTGCCACCAGCACGGCTTGCCAACCCCAGAAGGTAAAGGCAGCCAGCTTGTCGCAAAACAAACGGGCCTGACAGGTACGCTGTACCACATAGTAGGAAGTGGCAAACAAGCCCGTCCCACCAAAGGCGAAAATCACAGCGTTCGTATGCAATGGGCGCAGACGCCCAAAACTAAGCCACGGTGTGTCGAAATTGAGTTCTGGCCAAATCAACTGCAAGGCAATAAAAAGACCTATTGCCATGCCGATGACGCCCCAAAATACGGTCATGATGGCGAATTGCCTGACAATCCCGTAATTGAAGACTTCGGCGTTATTTCCGACTGCATCGGAAGTGCCCATTTGCTTCCCCTAAACAAACATTGTTAATACAAGCGACAACAAGATACATGATCCAGCAAGTCGGTAATCCGCTACTTGATGCTTATCAAAAAACTTCGGAAAGCACGCACTCACACGTGTTTCCGCCCCGCAGACTGTGTGTCGCCGACCATTTGCAGGACTAAAACCGGGAGGTCAGGTATCTGGTGGGCGCTCTGTCCCTGCAGGACTCGCTGTGGAGTCATCATCGAGCAAGATGGAGTCCGCCGCATTGCCGGTATCCTCAAACTGACCGGCAAAAATAGCCCACCAGAATGAAATACCAATGACAACGACCAGAAAGATGGAGATGGGGATCAGGACCAGCAAAGAGCCAAACATATCAGCCCTGCCTTGCCGCCGGGCCTGTCCACTGGGCAGGCACCATGCGGGTGCGGCTGCGGTAGATACGCCAGGAGTTGGCCGCTACGGCCAACGACGATACCAGCATGCTGACAGCCGCCAGCCAGGGAGCCACAATGCCCATGGCAGCCAGCGGTGTCATCAGCAAATGCCAGGCAATGGAACCATAGAGATTTTGACGGGCGATGCGACCGGTTTGCTGGGTCAACTGCACAACTTCAAATTCATTCTGAGCGGGTCGGGCCAGCAAACTGGCATGTGCCGAGGCGACGGCCGACGGCACGGACATGGACATGGCACAGGGACAGCTCATGACCAACATGGCGACCACCACAGGCACAACGTGCGAGGGGTCTATCCAGTACCAGACCAGACCGAATGCAGCAGCCAGCACCAGTTGAATACTGACAAACCAGAATGCCAAGGTATTCGCATGCCCTGTCACTGTCTGGCGAAAACGTTCTATCAGATCGTGGGACGCGGACTGGGTCACCGACTGGCGTGCGCAAAGCTCCAGATAGCGGGCCGTCAACAAAAAGGCCACGAACATCGTGACCGAGTCGTAATACACCTCGCCTTGCTGCATCCAGGTGTTGTACACACTGGGCAGGAACGCGCCCACAATCCCCAGCGCCACGGGTACATCCATACCGACGCGACCCTCAGACAGGCTTTTGAACGCGCCTTTTAGAATCGGCCAGGAACAGTACAGCACCACCGGCATGGTCAGACACAGCCCGGCCCAGTTCATGAGCACAATGACCTGCGACAGGGATTCAATATCCTCAGCTCGGGTGCTGAAGGAACGCATGTAGCCTGGAAACGCAAACATCATCACCTGCATGGCTGCCAGCCACGACAGGCCTAGACGGGCCAATGTATGACGCCGATGTGATCGCTGCTCGTCAGTGAGCGGCTTGGGGAGAGAAAAAATCGAATATGCGCGCATGGATGGACTATAAGCCACTGATATTTCTTCATTCTTGATTTAAATCAATACGACTTTGCTTCGATCCTTTATCGTTGTCCCTATGCATCTTGTTCAGGCCGTTACCCCCCCAACGCGGCGCTAACTGTTCAATGCTTTCAAGGCTGCTCATTGGCAGCCTTTTTTTTATGCGCGCCTGGACGCAAAGCTCACTTTTCAGGTCCCTTCATAAATCGCTTGCGCGGCCAAAGTCTACCATGTCTTGCACTAGGAAAACGCCTTGATTATCAAGACTTTCATGACAAAAGTAGCGTACTTTGAGAATACCAATCAATTCACTGACTATTGAGTCCTCAATCTTAAACGGACAATCGCTCGGCAAGCCTTTTCAGACCGGCTTCCCCGCACAGTCTCTGACAGACAATGAGTCATCCAATCCCCCACTTTCTTAAGCGCACCGCCCACAAATTTTATATTTGAAATATGTAGCTTTTAAGCAAAATGACATGGGCAAAAAAAAGCAGCCCACCGACTGGAGCGTGCGGTGGGCTGCCTGCTATCGGAAAAGGGGCTATCTACCCTTTCCCGTCCTGCTTATGCCTCGGAAGCGGCAAACTGTTCGGCTTCGGTAGAGCCGGCCAGAGCCGTAGTCGAGGACTTACCGGCTTCCACTGTCTGAGTGACAGCATCAAAGTAACCCGTCCCCACTTCACGCTGGTGCTTCACAGCGGTAAAGCCCAATGGTGCAGCCGCGAACTCTTTTTCCTGCAGTTGAACGAAAGCGCTCATCTGGTTGCGGGCGTAGCCGTGGGCCAGTTCGAACATGCCGTAGTTCAGTGCGTGGAACCCAGCCAGCGTGATGAACTGGAACTTGTAACCCATGGCACCCAGCTCGCGCTGGAATTTGGCGATCGTGGCATCGTCCAGGTTCTTTTTCCAGTTGAACGATGGCGAGCAGTTGTAGGACAGCAGCTTGCCAGGGAACTGACGGTGGATAGCTTCCGCAAAGCGGCGAGCGTATTCCAGATCCGGCGTAGAAGTTTCGCACCAGACCAGGTCTGCGTAAGGAGCGTAAGCCAGTCCACGGGCAATAGCTTGATCCAGACCGGCACGAGTACGGTAGAAACCTTCCACTGTGCGTTCTTCCAGAATGAAGGGGCGATCGTATTCATCCACATCGCTGGTGATCAGGTCTGCTGCGTCCGCATCGGTACGAGCAACCAGAATGGTGGGAACGTCCAGGACGTCTGCCGCCAGACGGGCCGCGACCAGCTTGGACACCGCTTCACGCGTGGGCACCAATACCTTGCCACCCAAGTGGCCGCATTTCTTGGCCGATGCCAGTTGATCCTCAAAGTGAACACCTGCCGCACCCGCCACAATCATGGCCTTCATCAGCTCAAAGGCATTGAGCACGCCGCCAAAACCCGCTTCAGCGTCGGCCACAATAGGAGCGAAGTAATCGATGTAACCCTCATCGCCCGGGTTCACACCCTCCATCCACTGAATCTGATCGCAACGGGCCAGAGAGTTATTGATGCGACGCACCACCGAGGGCACCGAATTCACGGGGTACAGCGATTGGTCGGGGTACATTTCACCAGCGCTGTTGGCGTCGCCCGCCACCTGCCAGCCCGACAAGTAAATCGCTTTCAAGCCGGCCTTGACCTGTTGCATGGCCTGGTTACCCGTCAGTGCACCCAATGCGTTCACAAAGGGTTCCTGATTAATGGACTGCCACAGACGCTCTGCGCCACGCCGTGCCAAAGTGTGCTCCTCAACCAGAGAGCCACGCAAACGAATCACTTCCTCAGCGGTGTAACCACGCTTGATACCTTGCCAGCGCGGGTCTTCAGCCCAGCGTTTTTGCAAATTACGGATCTCAGTTTCTCGTGCATTCATGGTGAACTCCTAAGATGGATTTAACAGTGAACTAGATTGAACAGGATGACTACAGTCTACCCAAATGTTGCACCGCAACCATGTTTTCTATCTTATATAAGAGTAATTATTTTTTTGTTTTAAATCATATACATAAATAATTAATTTCGAGATATGAAATGCATTATCTGCTTATGAAATAAAAAACAGTGCACCGCGACAGTCGTTTTTTGCATACTGAGACAAGGATTTCACAATGTGGGATAATCGCCTGTATGCCTTCCGGTGAATGCGTGTTCGCTGCACCGGTTTCCTGTTTTATTTCTGCAGCACCTGCCCATGAGCAACACCTCCCCACTTAAAGATTCGCCGCTCGGACACGATGTGGTTTATCCCACACGTTACGATCCCAACGTCCTGTTTGGTATCGAGCGCTCGCTTAATCGTCAGGCCCTTGAGCTACCTGAACAATGGTATGGCGCTGATATCTGGAACGGTTACGAGGTCTCCTGGCTCAACCCCAAGGGCAAACCCGTGGTCGCCCTGGCCCGCTTTGTCATCCCCTGGAACAGCCCGCGCATTATCGAGTCCAAATCCTTCAAGCTCTATCTGAACTCATTTAATGATGAAGTCGTGCAGGACAGCGACAGTCTCGCTGGACGCATGGAGCAGGATCTGAGCGCCATAGCCGGCGCCCCTGTCCAGGTGACACTATGGCCCTTGAGCGCTCTGAGCGGTCAGACCATCGCCCAACTGGAAGGTCGGAGCATTGATGAGCTCGATATCAGCATCCAGGACTACACGCCACAAAGCGGTTTATTGGCCTGCTTGCCTGACGCCCCGCTCGTGACCGAGTCGCTGGTTTCGGATTTACTCAAATCCAACTGTCCCGTTACGGGCCAGCCGGACTGGGGCAGCGTCCAAGTGCGTTATACGGGCCCTCAAATCGACCCCGCCTCTCTTTTACGCTATATCGTTTCGCTACGCCGCCACACGGAATTTCATGAGCATTGTGTGGAGCGTCTTTACAGCGATATCTGGCAAAGCTGCCAACCCGAACGTTTGCTGGTGTATGCCCGTTACACGCGGCGTGGGGGGCTCGACATCAATCCCTGGCGCAGCAGCCATGCAGATAGCGTGCAAGAGCCACGGCTGGCACGTCAGTAAGGTTGCAACTGGCAGGCGCACCTCCCGCTGACCTGTGCACCTTCCAGGGGGCGCCCCCTACTTTCTAACAAAAAAGAAACCCCAAAATGCGATACGTTTTTGGGGTTTGTTATCAAGCGGTCTCGAGCCAAGCGGCAAAGGATACCGTCAGGCTTTCGCTTTAGTCGATCGGGTGACGGTGGACGCCACATAGACGGCCAGGCCCGCCGCAGTCCAGTATCCGATGGCCGCCCCATACCAAGGGGCCTGCGTCAGACCCACATCCAGCATCAATCCAAAACCCACCGGCGCCAAGGACGAGCCCACGTCCATGCCCGAATACACCAGGCCGTATACAGCCCCAGTCGCCCCCTTGGGCGTAACGCGCCGTATCAGCATATCGCGCGAAGGCGAAGCAATACCCGAGCAAAACCCGGCTGCCCCCACAAAAAACAGAGCCATCGATGGCATCACCCAGCCTGCGCCCAGCACCAAAAGCAGCCCACCCGACACGCACAGGGACACAAATACAATCAGCTCAGAGCGTGGCGTGGTAGAAGCAATAAAACCGCCCACAAACATGCCTGCGGCAGACGCCAGCATAAAACCGGACAAGGCCGTACCCGCCACGACCTTATCGATACCGTAGGTGGTGTGCAGCATGGGGATGGTGTAATTCTGCACGACTGCCATGGCCGCCGTGGCAAAGGCAAAGAACAGGAACGCGCCCCATAAAGAGGAACGGGACAACAACGTAGACAGCGTGGTCCAGACCGACTCCTTGTTTGGTGGACGCGCCGGCATCGACCCGGAGGCGGTGCGTCCAGCCAGTGCATCCCGGTTTACCAGAACAAGCACCAAAACAGCCGCAATCAGAGCGGCCGCCGACAGCACGGCAACACGCCAGTTGAAGTAAATGGTCAGCGTGGTGATAAAGACCGGCGTCAAGGCCCAGCCCAGGTTACCTGTCAAACCGTGAGCACTGAAGGCATGGCCCAAACGCGCCGGGCTGACACGGTGATTGAGAATGGAGTAATCCACCGGGTGAAAGACCGCATTGCCCACCCCGCCAATCAGGGCAGCCGCCAACAGCATGCCATAGCCATTGGCCGTTCCGATCAACAAGGCGGCCGCTACAAAGCAGGACAGGCCTACTTTCAGCACCGGCAAGGCCCCGATCCGGTCAACCAGAAAACCCGAAGAGGCCTGCCCAAAGCAGGACACCAGATAAAAAGCGGTGACCAAACCTCCCAACTTCAGAAAGTCATAACCGAACTCTTGCCCCAGGGAAATGTACAGCGTGGGCAAGATAAGTTGAAAAAAGTGCGAACTGGCGTGCGCGATACCGATCACGCCAATGACCTGCCAGTCCTGCGACCCGTCCGGTCCCGCCCCGGCCAGCGTCCTTGTCGATGAGTTAGTCATTTGTCTCACAGCTGCTTTTTCTTGATCTCAGGCCAGGCTTTTTGCAGGTAGTAGCACATGGACCAGACCGTCAGGACCGCTGCAACGATAATAAGAGCTTGCCCGATGATCCGTGTAGGCAGCCCCATGACAGGCGACCAGTACAACAGGCAGGGAATGGCAACCATTTGCGCGGCGGTTTTGAATTTACCCAAGCGATGAACCGCTACACTGCCGCTGGCGCCAATCTTGGCCATCCACTCCCGCAAGGCAGAAATGGTAATTTCACGACCGATAATAATCAGCGCGATAAAGGCGTCCACTCGCCCCAGATCCAGTAACACCAGCAAGGCGGCGCTGACCATCAGTTTGTCGGCAACCGGGTCCAGAAAGGCGCCAAACGAGGACGTCTGGTTCCAGCGTCGCGCCAGCCAGCCGTCGAACCAGTCGGTCGCAGCGGCAACGACAAAGACAGCCGCTGCCCACAGATCGCGCGTTTCGATGCTCAGCCAGTGTTCCGGCAAATAAAACAGGGCAACGATCAGGGGAATCAGGACGATACGAAGCCACGTCAGGGCAATGGGCAGATTTAAAGGCATAGCTTGGGTACCAACCTAATTTAAAACAACAAAGGCTCTCGCCTATCGTAAAGCATGATAAATACGTTCGGCCAGCTCCGTGGATATTCCATCAACCGCACTAAGCTCATCGATACTGGCATCGGCAACGCCACTAAAGCCCCCAAAGCGAGCCAGCAGACGCTGGCGACGCTTGGCGCCAATCCCATCAATATCCTCCAGACGCGACACGTTGCGCGTTTTGGCACGCTGAGCGCGCATGCCCGTAATCGCAAAGCGGTGGGCCTCGTCACGCACCTGGGCAACCAGCATCAAGGCAGCTGACTCCACGCCTAGGGCCACAGGCGGTCGATCATCGGCAAACACCAGGGTCTCCAGACCTACTTTACGCTTTTCTCCCTTGGCCACACCAACCAGAACATGAATATCCAGGCCCAATTCGACAAAGACCTGCCGAGCGATTTCTACCTGCCCTTTGCCACCGTCGATCAGGACAATGTCGGGCAAAGGCGCCAGACCTTCGGCAACCCGCGAGAACCGTCGGTTCAGTACTTGGCGCATGGCTGCGTAATCATCACCGGGGGTGATGCCGGCAATGTTGTAGCGACGATAAAGGGAGTTCTGCATTTCGTGGTGCTTATAAACCACACACGAGGCCTGCGTGGCCTCCCCAGCCGTATGGCTGATGTCAAAGCATTCGATGTGCAACGCATCGAGCTGGGCCTCATCCAGGTCCAGTTGCAATACTTCAGCCAGAGCCCGGGTACGATCCGCACGGGCCGTCGATTCGCTCAAGACCCGGGCAAGCGCCAGGCCGGCATTCTTCGTTGCCTGTTCCAGCCAGATCTTGCGCACGCCTTGAGGGCGCACCACAATGCGCGCCTTCACACCGGTTTGCTCCGCCAGCAAAGGCATCAGATCAGGATCAGGCAGGGCGTGCGAGCAAACCAGCACGGGTGGCATGCGACGTTCCAGGTAGTGCTGGGCGATAAAGGCCGCAAGCACCTCGCTTGGGGTGTCATCGTTGATCTGGGTAGGGAAAAAGGCACGATCTCCCAGATGACGGCCCCCGCGCACCATGGCCAGGTTCACACAGAACTTGCCCCCGGCATTGAGGACCACAATAACGTCGACATCTTCCTTGCCCACCTGCTCCATGCTTTGCTGCTGCAACACGGCTGACAAGGCTTTCATCTGGTCGCGCAAAATCGCGGCCTGCTCAAAATCCAGCGAGTCCGAGGCCTGCATCATGCGCTCTTGCAACTCACTCAGGATTTGCGTGGTGTGACCATCCAGAAAGCTGATGGCGCGCTGCACATCCCGCTGATACTGCTCAGGCGAGATCAGATTGACGCACGGCGCCGAACAGCGCCCGATCTGATGCAGCAGACAGGGGCGACTGCGATTGGCGTAGACGCTGTCCTCACAGGTGCGCAACCGAAACACCTTTTGCAGGATCTGAATGGTTTCACGCACCGCCCAGGAGTTGGGATAAGGGCCAAAGAAATGGCCCTTCCCGCTGGTACTGCCCCGGTAATAGGCAATACGAGGCGCCTGGTGCGCGCTGATCATCAGGTAGGGGTAGGACTTGTCATCCCGGAAAAGAATGTTGTAGCGTGGCCGCAGACGCTTGATGAGGTTATTTTCCAGCAGCAAGGCCTCGGCCTCGCTGCGGGTAACAGTCACCTCGATGCGCGCGACACGCGCCACCATATGGGCAATGCGGGGACTGCTCAGCGTTTTTTGAAAGTACGAGCTGACACGACGCTTGAGATCCCGCGCCTTGCCCACATACAGTACCTCGCCCTGTTCATCGAGATGCCGGTATACGCCCGGCAAATTCGGTAAATCAGACAGATAGGATTTTAGATTGAAGTCCGCGGGCATATTGATAGTGTTCATCCGCTTGCAAGGCGTCCCAATCCAAAGCGGGCGTGCTAGGCATGAGACGACGAATGCGGTTTTGCGATTCCTCGGAAATCGTGAAATCCAGGCGCGAGAGCAAGTCGTCGGCCAGATCAGGACGATTGCAGACCAGCACCATGTCGCAGCCCGCCCCCAAGGCCGCTTGAGCGCGTGCCAGGATGTCGCCCACAACGGTGGCGCCTTCCATGGTCAGGTCGTCGGAAAAAATGACGCCGTCATAGGCCAGGGCCTTGCGCAGCACACGCTGAATCCAGTATGGCGAGAAGCCGGCTGGCAGCGGGTCTACTTTGGAATAGATCACGTGTGCAGGCATTACGGAGGGCAACTGCAAGGTGCCAAGCCAACCGTAAGGGGCAGCATCCTCGTCCAGAATCTCTTCCAGTGTACGGTCGTCCACGGGAATCTCGTGGTGCGAATCCGCCTCTACGCCGCCATGACCGGGAAAGTGCTTGCCGCAGGCAGCCATACCGGCCTTGTTCAAACCACGGATCAAGCCAGCGGCCAACATGGACACTGCCCGCGGATTGCGATGGAAAGACCGATCGCCAATAACCTTGCTGACTCCCCAGTCCAGATCCAGCACCGGCGTAAAGCTCATATCCACACCACAGGCGCGCAGCTCGGCAGCCAGCACATAGCCCGTATCGGCAGCAACAGCCGCCGCCTTGACGGCATCACGCGTCCAGAGCTGGCCCAACTGGCTCATGGCGGGCAGCGTGGTAAAGCCATCCTCGCGGAAACGCTGCACCCGCCCCCCCTCGTGATCCACCGCAATCAGCAAGGGCTCGTTACGCGCCTCGTGAATCGACTGGCACAGGGCGGTCAGTTGCGCACGGTTTTCAAAGTTGCGGCTAAACAGAATCACGCCACCGACCAGCGGATGGCGCAGGCGCTCGCGCTCGTGGTCCGTCAGAACCGTGCCCTGCACATCGACCATGACCGGGCCCGGTGGCAGTACTGCTTGTGGGGAAGAACTCATTTAGTATCAGACTCAGCTAAGGATAAGGAAGAAATGGCCGGCGCTTTGACTTCCAGCACCACAAAGGCCATGGCCATATCGGATTCATCAGTCAGGGAAATATGAACCGCCCCGAAACGGGCGTCAAACCAGCTTTGCAGGTCCGCAGACAAGCGCACCATCGGACGCCCACCGGGCGCATTCAGGGTTTGCATGCGCGACCACGCCATGGGCATGCGCATGCCCAACCCGACCGCTTTGGAAAAAGCTTCTTTAGCCGCAAAGCGGGTTGCCAGATAGCGCAGTCCCCTTACCGGGTCGCGCGCCTGACGGCGGGCATAGACCTGCTGCTCCTGCTCGCCCAGGATGCGTTTTACAAAACGATCGCCGTGACGAGCCAGGGCGCGCTCGATCCGTTCCACACGAATCAGGTCGGTGCCAATGCCGGCAATCAAACCTGGCTGTATTGGGGGCATGATGTGATCAGAAAAAAAATACGAAAACGGCGTGAGCCGCCTACTAGCTTGCAATGATACCGTGAGAGCGCCGAATACAAAAACGGCCCTGCCAGAGCAGAGCCGTTGTGGAGTCCGGACGCAATCGTGCCTAAAACGCGCGCTTGTCGATCACGCGCTTGGCTTTACCCGTTACCGTACGCTCGACCATACCCGAGGACTGCACGCGAATACGTGCACTCACACCAATAAAGGTCTTGATGGAGTGGCTCAGGCGGCGGGCCATTTGCTCACGCTCGGCATCATTTAAGTGATTGAACTCCGGGCGAACCTCCACCAGAATTTCCAGCTCGTCCATATTGCCATTACGACTCAAGACCAGTTGGTACTGGGCAGCCAGCTCGGGCATCTTCAGAACCAGCTCCTCGACCTGCGTCGGGAACAGGTTCACACCACGCACAATCACCATATCGTCGCTGCGGCCCGTGATCTTGCCGATCCGGCGCATGCTGCGCGAGGTAGGTGGCAGCAACTGGGTCAGGTCACGAGTACGGTAGCGAATGACCGGCATGGCTTCCTTGCTCAGCGAGGTAAAGACCAGTTCTCCGCTCTCACCCTCGGCCACGGGCTCGCCGGTTTCAGGGTTGATGATTTCCGGGTAGAAATGGTCTTCCCAGACCACTGGACCGTCCTTGCTTTCCACACATTCCATGGCCACGCCAGGCCCCATTACCTCGGACAGACCATAAATATCCACAGCATCGATACCGGCACGCTGCTCAATATCCAGACGCATCTGCCCTGTCCAGGGTTCAGCGCCAAAAATACCGATGCGCAAGGAAGTATCGCGTGGGTCCATGCCCTGACGCTCGATCTCTTCCACGATATTGCAGAAGTAGGAAGGCGTGACCAGAATCACGTCGGGACGGAAGTCCTGAATCAGTTGAACCTGCTTTTCAGTCTGACCACCGGACATGGGAACCACCGTGCATCCCAGACGCTCAGCACCGTAGTGGGCACCCAGGCCGCCTGTGAACAGACCATAGCCGTAGGCCACATGGGCAATGTCGCCAGGACGGGCGCCAGCTGCCCACATGGAACGGGCAAACAGGTCTGCCCAGGTGGAGATGTCCTTGGCCGTGTAGCCAACCACGGTGGGCTTGCCCGTTGTGCCACTGGACGCGTGCACGCGTGCTACCTGTTCGCGAGGAACCGCAAACATTTTGAAGGGGTAGTTGTCACGCAGATCCTGCTTGGTCGTGAAGGGAAACTTGGAAATATCCGACAACTGCTTCAAATCGTCGGGGTGCACGCCCGCTTCATCAAATTTCTGCCGATAGTGCGGCACATTCTCGTAAGCATGCCGCAACGTCCACTTCAGACGTTCCAGCTGCAAGTTGCGGATCTCGTCAACACTTGCATGCTCGATGGCATCGCGGCCAACCTGTTCTTTAATTGCTGTCATGGTGTACTCCTGCCCTGCCGCTGGTGTGGTACTTCCGACCCCCCCGGGTCCACAGGGTATGTATCGTCAAAGATTATTTTTTTTCAATTCCGCCCAATACCGTGCCATTGAGCCGGTACGAGCGTCCACGGAACAAGGCAATGCGCTTGTTGTTCTGGTTGACCACCTCGATGTCATACACACCGGTGCGGCCTGCCAGGGAAGCCTCAACCGCACGAGCAGTCAGGACATCCCCTTCAAAGGCAGGCGCCAGGTAATCGATGGTGCAACCCGACGCAACGGTCGGTGCATTGCGGGAATTGCAGGCAAACGCAAAGGTGCTGTCGGCCAACGCAAAAATGAAACCACCATGACAGGTCTTGTGGCCGTTGAGCATGTCGGCACGTACCGTCATGCTCATGTCCGCCCTGCCCGGTGCGACGCTATCCAGGCTCAGGCCCAAAGCCTGAGATGCCTGGTCATTGCCAAACATATGGTCACTGACCTGCTGAGCCAGTGCCTGGGGGTCTTCAACAGCCATTGCGTTGCTTTGCATTACTTTCCTTTAAATTGGGGGGCACGTTTGCCCAGGAATGCATTAACACCCTCACGATAATCTTCGGAGGCACCCAGTTCACGCATCAAATCGCGTTCCAGATCCAACTGTTGATCAAGCGAATGGGCATCACTGGCATAAATCGCTTTCTTGGCGTAAGCCAGACCTTTGGTCGGCGCCTGGGCAAAATGAGCGGCCAGCTCGTTCAGACGAGCCTGGAAAGCCTCATCGTCCACGCATTCCCAGATCAGCCCCCACTGTGCAGCCTGTTCGGCCGAGAGCTTGTCGCCCAGCAAAGACAGACCCATGGCGCGGGCGGTGCCCACCAGACGCGGCAAGAAGAATGTACCGCCGGTGTCCGGCAACAAGCCAAGACGGCAGAAAGGCTGGATGAAGCTGGCCGAACGGGCGGCAATCACAATATCGCCCGCCAGAGCCAGGTTCGCTCCAGCACCCGCAGCCACGCCGTTGACCCCCACTACCACCGGCGCAGCCAATGCGCGCAGACGACGCACCAGCGGTGCGTAGAATTTCTCAATGGTTGCACCCAGATCGACGGGGGCATCGCCAGCACTCATCTGACGCTCGGACAGGTCCTGGCCGGCGCAAAAGCCGCGTCCATTACCGGTCAGAATCAGCACACGCAAATCGGCGCACTGTTCCACCTTGTCCAGAGCCTGAGCCAGCTCACCGTGCATGTCGGCCGTGAAGCTGTTGAGCTTGTCGGGACGATTCAAGGTAATGCGTGCTACGCCGTTTTCCAGTTGAAATTGAATACTTTGGTCAGTCACCTGGCCATCCTCCTTTAGAAATGCCAGCGGGTCTGAACGACACGGAAACGGTTAGCCACATAGGCCGAGTCCGACAGAGAGGCGTTGGCAGCCGGGTTGGCGCCCGTACCATGGAAGTCGCTGTAGGCTGCGGTCTGATTAATGAACACGGCGCCGGTCAGGTTCAGGGACAGGGACACACCGGAACGCTCGGCCATGCGCTGGATCTGGGCAGTCACGGCATCATCGGTGCTGTACGCCGACAAGGTCAGTGCGCCGTGCTCGATCACGTTGCGTCCTGCCACTTCAATGCTTTGCTCGGTCGAATCGGTTTGCACCACAAATACGATGGGGCCAAACCATTCTTGCTGAATCTCGGGCTGGTCCACACGGGCCTGCAAGATCAGAGGTGTGCGTACGCGGGCACCGGGAAATGCAGGGTGCTCCAGTGTCTGGCTGTCAGCCAGGATAGGCATGCCCAGCTGGCGTGCCTGATCGATACGCTGTGCGCAGGCTTCGTTTTGCACGGCACCGGTAATTTCAACGGCGCGGGCCGGATCGGACACCAGTTTTTGTACGGCCTGGGCCAGACCTTGAGCCACTTCGTCAAAACTCATCACACCATCAGCCGTGCGGATACCGTCACGAGGCACGTAGATGTTTTGAGGAGCAGTACACATCTGGCCGGAATACAGGGCAAAGGAGAAAGCCAGATTGCGGGCAACCGCCTTGAAATCGTCAACCGAATCAATAATGACCTGGTTCACACCGGCTTTTTCGGTGTAGACCAACGCGTGGCGCGCATTTGCTTCCAGCCAGTTGCCGTTTTGGCTACTGCCGGTAAAGTCGATCAGCTTGACGGCCTTGTTCATGGCCAATCGCTGTGCCGTATCTTCCGAAGGCTCGTGAGCCGCCAGCAAAACCACGTTGGGATTGAAACCGGCCTCGGCCAGCACTTCGCGCGCGACAGCCACGGTAATGGCCAGAGGCAGGATCGCGCCAGGATGCGGCTTCACAATCACGGTGTTGCCGGTGGCCAAGGAAGCAAACAGGCCAGGGTAACCATTCCAGGTCGGGAAGGTGGAGCAACCAATGACCAGACCAATGCCACGGGGCACAACTTTGAACTGTTTCTTCATCTGGATGGGATCATGCTTGCCCTGGGGCTTGATCCAGTCAACCAGACCGGGGATGCGGGACATTTCCTGCCAGGCGTAGGCCACGGCTTCCAGCGCACGTTCCTGAGCGTGAGGGCCACCGGCCTGGAAGGCCATCATGAAACCCTGGCCCGTTGTGTGCTGCACGGCATGAGCAATCTCGAAGCTGCGCTGGTTCAAGCGATGCAGAATTTCCAGACAAATGCCCACCCAGGCCTGCGGGCCCGCATCGCGCCAGCTGTCCAGCGCCAGTTGCGACTGGGCCACCAACTGATCCACGGGGACTTTGGGGTAACGGATGCCCAGATCAAAACCAAAAGGCGAGCGCTCATTACCCACTTCTCCTTGGGCGCCTTCCAGCGTCAAGGGAAAGGCTTTGTCGCGGTAGGCTTCAAATGCAGCCTGACCTTCCTGAGCCGCGGTTTCACCGTAAGCGCGCGGGCTGGGATTTTCAGGATAAGCGCTCCAGAAATTGCGTGCTAGGATGCTGCTCAAAGCCTGATCCAGCGTCGCCTGATGCGTTTTGAAAAAATCTGCTGCCATACAATGTGCTCCTGAAACTAGTAGGACGCCAAGCTGGGAAGCTGGCGTCCAGATTCTTGGAAAACCGCTATTTTTGGCGGTCTTAGGTTTCCTGATCGAAGTCAATCACTACCCGGTCGGTTACCGGAAAGCTTTGGCAACTGAGCACGAAACCGCGGGCTACTTCGTAATCTTCCAGCGCAAAGTTGGCGTCCATGTCCACTTCGCCCTCTACCACTTTGCAACGGCAGGTGGAGCAAACACCACCTTTACAGGAATACGGCAATTCCAGACCTTGCTCGAGCGCTGCATCCAAAATGCTGCTGTTGCTCTTGCTGATGGTCAGGTTGCGTGTGATGCCATCCTGAATCACGGTCAGCTCGCACTCTTCCTTGCCCGGTGCCTTGCGCGACTCCTCACCCGTACGCAGCGCACGTGGCCCTTTGGGAGCGCCAAACAGCTCGAACTTGATCTGGGATTTTTGCAGACCGTTTTCCTGCAAGGCGGCCACCACCTGCTCGCTCATGTCCTGGGGACCGCACACAAAGGCCACATCCACACTGGCCGGATCGAACCATTGCTGCATCAGCTGGCGGACTTTCTCACCGTCCAGGCGACCGTTGAACAGATCAATATCCTGCGTTTCCCGGCTCATGATATACACGATGGAGAAACGTTCCATATAGGTGTTTTTCAGGTCCTCGATCTCTTCGCGAAACATGATGGCCGAAGAGGCGCGGTTACCGAAAAACAGCGTGAAGGTGGAATTGGGCTCGGTATCCAACGCGGTCTTGACCAGCGACAGAATGGGGGTGATACCGCTCCCCACCGCAAAGGCAACATAACGGTGCGCGTTGCTGGGGTCAAAATCTACGGTGAAGTTGCCATCAGGAGGCATGACCTCCAGCGAAGCACCTGCCTGCAGATGGCTGTTGGCCCAGGTAGAGAAAGCACCATCATTGACGCGCTTGATCGCCACCCGCAGCAAGCGGTCGTGCGGAGCGGCACAGATCGAGTAGGAGCGGCGCAGTTCCTGGCCGTCCAGATGGGTGCGCAGGGTCAGATACTGACCGGGGCGAAACTGAAACACATCCTGCAAATTGTCGGGCACATCAAAAGCTACCACCACAGCATCGCGGGTGCTGCGCGAGACCGATGCCACAGGAAGAGAATAAAACTGACTCATAGGACTAATGCGCCTTAAAGTAATCGAATGGTTCGCCACAGCTGATGCAGCGGTACAGCGCCTTGCACGGCGTCGAGCCAAACTGGCTGATGACCCGTGTATGCGTGGAGCCACACTGAGGACAGGCCACCACGGGCGCCTCGGGCTGGCGCAGCAAACCAGAAATATCAACTGCACTTTGGGCCGGGGGAGCGATACCGTAATCACGCAGGGCCAGCTTGCCTTGCTCACTCATCCAATCGGTCGTCCAGGCCGGCGACAACTTCGTATCGACTCGAACCTGCTCGATGCCGGCCTGCTGCAAGGCTTGCTCAATCGAGTGGCTCATCTCGTACATCGCCGGACAACCAGAGTACGTCGGTGTGATGGTGACCACGCACACGCCCTCCTCCCAGTTCACGTCACGCACAATGCCCAGGTCCAGCAAGGAGATCACGGGGATCTCCGGATCTGGAACCGTGGCCAGTATCTGCATGACTTGCTCGGTGCTCCAGGTCTGTGTCATGACGATCACCAGGTGGCGTCGGGGTACATACGTGGCAGATGCTGCATTTCCGCCAGCAGATACCCTAATGCTTCCGTATGACGGCCTTGCGGACCGCCACGGTATGCCTTGTGCTGGGCATCCTGTTCGGCTGGACAACGCAAGGTAGCGCGCTCCAGGGCGGTCCGGATGTACTCCAGGCAGGGCTGCCACAGGCTGGCCATCAAGGGCACGGCCTGACGCTGAGCCAGCTCCTGGGTGACCTCATCATCCAGGAACAGTTCACCCAGATAGAACCAGGCATCGTCTATCGCTTTTTGCATGCGCTTGTGGCTCTCGGCAGTACCATCACCCAGACGCACGATCAGATCGGTCGAGCGGCGCAAGTGGTACAGCACTTCCTTGTGCGCTTTCTGGGCGATGGCCCGAATTTGCTCATCGGTGGATTGCAGCAACTGCTCCAGCAAGAAACAGTGCCAGGCATCAAAGAGAAACTGACGCGCCAAGGTATCGCCATAGTGACCGTTCTCACGTTCGACCAACAGATAGTTGGTGTACTCGTGAGCGTCACGATGATAGGCCAGACGATCTTCGTCGCGGCCTTGGCCTTCGGTCTCGCCGGCCAGCGTCAGCCACATGCGGGCCTGACCCAACAGGTCCAGGGCGGTATTGGCACAGGCCAGCTCTTCTTCCAGAGCCGGGCCATGTCCAGTCCACTCACCCAGACGCTGAGCCAGCACCAGGGTGGAATCGCCCATGCGTAGGGCGTAGGAAAACAGGGCTTTGTCCATACCGATTCCTACATATTGATGCCGTCAGGCATGGGGAAAAAGGTAGGGTGACGGTAGACCTTGGTGTTGGAGGGCTCAAACAGCGGCCCTTTGTCACCCGGACTGGAGGCCGCGATATCGGCAGCACGCACCACCCAGATGCTCACGCCTTCATTACGGCGGGTATAGACATCACGCGCATTGTTAATGGCCATTTCGGCATCCGGCGCGTGCAGGCTGCCTACATGCTTGTGAGCCAAACCATGCTGGCTGCGAATGAAAACTTCCCACAGGGGCCAATCGTTCTTGCTCATAACTGAAAATTCCTTGCTGTGCAGCCGCGCTCTTACTGCGCGGACTGCGAATCGGATCGGATCAGAAACCGTCACGGTTTCCTGGCCTTAGGGATCAGGCCACCTTGCGGATGGCTTCTTGCTTCTGGGCATGGGCATCCAGTGCCTGACGGAACCACGCGCCGTTTTCGTGGGCGTCCACCCGGGCCTGGAGTCGTTCACGATTACAGGGGCCATTGCCCTTGATCACCGCCCAGAACTCATCCCAGTCAATCTCGCCAAAGTCGTAGTGGCCGCGCTCTTCGTTCCAGCGCAGATCAGGATCAGGAATGGTCAGGCCCAGATACTCGGCCTGCGGCACGGTCTGATCCACCATTTTCTGGCGCAACTCATCATTCGAGAACAGCTTGATCTTCCACTGCATGGACTGGGCGCTGTTGGTGGAGTCTGCATCGGAGGGGCCGAACATCATTAGCGCGGGCCACCACCAACGGTTGATGGAGTCCTGCGCCATGGCCTTCTGTTCCGGGGTGCCATGCAGGCACATCTGGATCAAAAGATCGTAACCCTGGCGCTGGTGGAAAGACTCTTCCTTGCATACCCGCACCATGGCACGGGCGTAAGGACCGTAAGAGCAGCGGCACAAGGGAATCTGGTTAATGATGGCCGAGCCGTCAACCAGCCAGCCGATCATGCCGATGTCGGCCCAATTCAGGGTGGGGTAATTAAAAATACTGGAGTACTTGGCTTTGCCCGACAACAGATCATCGACCAGCTTGTCACGGCTGACACCCAGTGTTTCGGCAGCGCTATACAGATACAGACCGTGACCGGCCTCGTCCTGCACCTTGGCCATCAAGATCGCTTTACGCTTGAGCGAAGGAGCGCGGGTAATCCAGTTGCCTTCGGGCAGCATCCCGACAACCTCGGAGTGCGCGTGCTGAGAAATCTGGCGCACCAGGGTTTTGCGATAGGCTTCGGGCATCCAGTCCCTGGCTTCGATGCGGACACCCTCATCGATGCGCTCTTGAAACCGACGCTCTTCGTCGGACATCTGCTCGATATCCCGGACCTGCTTGACGCCTGTCTCTACAAGTTGTGCATACATGACCATCCCCGGTAAGAGTACTGAAAGCGTTCAACAAAATTTTGTTTTGACGCAAACCATATACACTTCATTATTTAATACGAAAAATGTGATGTCAATCGCAAAACCGTATCATATAACCCGGAAACGGATACTTTAAGGGTAAATACTTAGACGTAAAAAAACCGAGGTGCGATAAATCGCTGCCCTCGGTTTTGGTCCCGCCCGCATGCCCTTGCCTGCCCTGGCAGACGCGCTTAACGCGCTTGCGCCTTGACCGGCGCGCTGTGTTTACAGGCGGATGAAATGCTCGCGGTAGTGTTTAAGTTCGTCGATGGACTCGTAAATGTCGGCCAAGGCTTCGTGGCGGCTTTGCTTGACGAAACTTTTAACGACGTCGGGTTTCCAACGCAGAGCCAGCTCTTTCAAGGTGCTGACATCCAGATTGCGATAATGGAAGAAGGCCTCCAGGCGGGGCATGTAGCGGTACATGAAACGACGGTCCTGGCTGATGGTGTTGCCACACAGGGGCGACTTGCCCGCTGGTACATGCTCTTTCAGAAACTCCAGCAACTGATCCTCGGCCTGCGCTTCAGTCAGGGTCGACGCTTTGACCTTGTCGATCAGGCCACTGCGGCCATGTGTCCCCTTGTTCCAGGCGTCCATGCCATCGAGCAATGTGTTGCTTTGATGAACCACCAGAACCGGGCCTTCGGCTACCAGGGTCAAGTCTGCTTCTGTTACCACGACCGCAACTTCGATAATGCGCTCTTTGTCCGGGTCCAGTCCTGTCATCTCCATATCGAGCCAGACCAGACGCTGTGTGTGAACCGCCATATAATCATTCCTCAAAACGCCCATTTTACATATAGCCGCCTCCATGCTGACTTTGTTGTTCATTATCTTTCTGCTGGCAGACGTTTTGCTGCGCTTTTATCTCGGTCTGCGGCAGATCCGGCACGTTTATCGACATCAGAACGAGGTGCCTGCCGAGTTTTCCGAACGCATCGGCCTGCATAGTCATCAGCGCGCGGCGCGTTACACCATTGCACGCACACGGCTGGGCTTGAGCGAACGCTTGGTGGAAGCCCTGGTGTTGCTGGGCTTTACCTTGCTGGGTGGCTTGCAATGGCTGGATATCACCCTGGGCCACTGGATCAGCCACGAACTGCTGCGGCAGCTTGCCCTGATTGGCGCCGTGCTGGCGATTATGGGTCTGGTCGGCCTGCCCTTTGCCTGGTATCGCAAGTTCGTACTGGAGGCGCGCTTTGGCTTTAACCGCATGACACCTGCCTTGTTTTTTGCGGATACCGCCAAAACACTGCTCATCATCTTGGTGCTGGGCACACCCCTGTGCGCCGCCCTGCTCAGCCTGATGGATTGGGCCGGACCCTCCTGGCCGTGGTATGGCTGGGGCTTGTGGCTGGCCTTCAATCTACTGGTGCTATGGTTGTACCCGCGTGTTATCGCCCCGCTCTTCAACACGTTTAAACCACTGGAAGATGCCGGCCTGCGGGATCGCATCAACGCTTTGGCGCAACGTTGTGGCTTCCAGACCAGTGGCTTGTACGTAATGGATGGCTCGCGCCGCTCCGCCCACGGCAA
This sequence comes from Alcaligenes sp. HNGD-HTN06, assembly GCF_049932565.1. NCBI lineage: Bacteria > Pseudomonadati > Pseudomonadota > Betaproteobacteria > Burkholderiales > Alcaligenaceae > Alcaligenes > Alcaligenes sp. HNGD-HTN06. The sequence continues at coordinate 2,323,747 of NZ_CP187782.1, forward strand.
TGCGTACTTCACCGGGCTAGGGCGCCAAAAACGTATCGTGTTTTTTGACACCTTGCTCAACAAACTCCAGCCCGAAGAAGTCGAGGCCGTGCTGGCGCATGAACTGGGCCACTTCAAGCATCGGCATATACAACGCCGCCTCTTGATCAGTGTGCTGACATCGCTGGTCTTTTTCCTGCTGGCAGGCTGGGCCTGGGGCAAAGTGGGCTTTTACACCGGCCTGGGTGTCATCCCTCAACTAGGCCGCCCCAATGATGCGCTGGCTCTGATCCTGTTCTTTATGGTGGTGCCCACCTTTACCTTCTGGATGGGTCCTTTGAGCGCCCTGCTCTCACGCCGTGACGAATATCAGGCCGACCATTTTGCGGCCCAGCACAGTGGTGCCCAGGACTTGATCAGCGCCTTGCTCAAGCTCTATAACGACAATGCTGCAACGCTGACACCTGATCCGCTACACTCTGCCTTCTACGACAGCCACCCCAACGCGATTGATCGCATTCGACACCTGAAAAGCCTGGCATGACATCCACAACCATTAGCGGTCTGGTGACCGCCGCCCACGGTCGCCACTACTTTGTCGAGCTGCCCGATGGCCAAACCATCAAATGTTTCCCGCGTGGAAAAAAAGCGGGGATTGCGGTGGGCGACCAGGTCGATGTCATGATGCAGGCCAAAGGCGAAGGCTCCATTGAGCAGGTACAGGAGCGGCGCAATTTGCTGTATCGCTCTGACGACTTCCGTACCAAGCAATTTGCCGCCAATATCGATCAGCTCCTGATCGTGGTGGCGCCCGAACCCGCCTATTCCGAAGACCTGCTGGGGCGAGCGCTGGTTGCCGCCTGGAGCGTGGATATTGATCCGGTCATTATCTTGAACAAGGCGGACCTGGGCACGCATCTGGAGCGCGCCCGACGCAAACTGGCTCCGATTGCCGCGCTGGGGGTGCCTATTTTAGAAATGGTGGCCTTGGAACCCGAACAGACCCGGGAAGCACTGGCTCCCTGGCTGGCGAACAAACGCACGCTACTGCTCGGTCAGAGTGGCATGGGCAAATCCACATTGCTCAATGCCCTGGTTCCGGATGCAGGCGCACTGACCCAGGAATACTCGCAAGCCTTGGGGGCAGGTCGGCACACGACCACCAGCACCCGTCTCTATCACCTGCCCAATAGCGGCGACCTGATCGACAGCCCCGGCTTCCAGGCCTTTGGCCTGTCGCATATGACGCAAGAAGATATTGCTCACGGCTTCCCCGACTTTCGCAAAGCCGTGGAATCCTGCCGCTTTTATAACTGCACCCACAGGCATGAGCCAGGCTGTGGCGTGCTGGCGGCCATCGAGGCGGGCAGCATTCACCCTGAGCGTCACGCGCTGTACCAGCGCTTGCTGGCCGAACACGAAAACAAACCCCGCTACTAAGAGAACAAGGGGGAGAGGCAAAACGCGCTGTTTTGTGAAAGCGGGATTCGGCGTCGGAGCGATCGACCGCCCAGCCTGACTACAGACCTGTGGCGCGCGTATCCCCGCCGGCAGACAATTGCACCCAGGCGGCGGACAGATGGTGGTAGAGATTGCGAATCAAGACCGCGGTGGCGCCCCAAATAAAATAAGGCCCCCACGGAATCGAAAAGTAATAGCGACCCGCCCCGTCGGGCAAATCCGCATGATGCAATTGATGACGCTGCGGGTCCAGCAGGACTGACAGGGGCACCTCAAAGACTTCGGCGACCTCGGAACTGTCAGGCAGCACCTGAAAGCCCTCTTGCAGCTCACCAATAACAGGACGCATCGCAAACTGGGTGCTGGTGACAAAAATGGGATGCTGGCCTAGATAACGCACAAAGCGCGGCTCAATACCGATCTCTTCCTGGGTTTCACGCAAGGCGGCTTCCACCGGCCCCAGGTCCGAGGCCTCAATACGCCCCCCAGGAAAACTGATCTGCCCGGCATGGTTGTGCAGGTGCATGGCCCGGCGCGTAAAAATGACGGTAGGCCCCTCGGGTCGCTGCATCACGCCAATACAGACGGCGGAGCGCACATTCATGGAACCGGGCAAAAACTCGGGATAAAACGAACTGCGAAATAAAGGCTCGACCTGCCACTGTATGGGCTGGGAAAAAGCGCTACGCAGAAAATCCAATTGCTGGGCTTGCGCAGGCAAATCAGGCAAAGGGTCTAATGCAACCAGGGGTTGGCTGCGAGGGTCGAATCCAGGAACGATAACGGGCCTGATACGAGGCTTATCCATAAGAACTGGTATGTGATCCCACATAAAAACAAAGGCACCCGCCTGGGTGCCTTTGCATCGCTGTTCGCTGGGAAATTAATTGCCCGAACGACGAACGAGTTTTTCTTTGATGCGAGCGGCTTTACCCGAGCGATCGCGCAGATAGTACAGTTTAGCACGACGAACAGCGCCACGACGCTTGACTTCGATGCTGGCGATCTGAGGGGAATACAGCTGGAATGTACGCTCAACGGCTTCGCCAGAAGAAATCTTGCGAACGATGAAGGAAGAATTCAGACCACGGTTGCGACGGCCAATAACCACGCCTTCGTAAGCCTGGACACGCTTGCGCGTACCTTCAACCACGTTTACGTTCACCACAACGGTGTCACCAGGACCGAACTCGGGAGGCAGTTTGCCACCGGTCAGGCGCTGGATTTCTTCTTGCTCAAGAATAGCGATCAAATCCACGATTGACTCCAAAACCATCGTATCAGCCGCACACATTATAAGAATCGCGCTGACAGAGGATGAAAAATGATTAGCCCACGATTCTACCAGTAAATATTGTGAATGACCAAATTTTTTGACAGCGTGCCCATGCGTCCCTGCGCGTTTAACTACGCTAAAATACGACACTTTGGGCATCCTGCCCCTGTATTAAACGCAGCACGAGCGATTGCTTACTCGCTTAGCCCTCCCTTTTGCCCAAAAGGGTCCGCGCCTATCAAAGGACACACCGTCTATGCATGCTGAATACAAAGTTCCTGGCGGCAAGCTGGTCGTGGTCGATCTGGATGTCAAAGACAATATGATCGAACAAGCACGACTGAGCGGCGACTTTTTTCTGGAACCCCCCGAAGCATTGGGTCTGATCAATCAGGCCTTGCAAGGCCTGTCCGTCAACAGCAGTGCCGAAGAAATTGCCGCTTACGTCAGCCGCGCTCTGCCTGCCGAGGTTGAAATGTTCGGTCTGGACCCACAGGCTATTGGCGTAGTCGTGCGGAGGGCCCTGGCATGACAGGTTGGAACGAATTGCCCTGGGAACTGATCCATATGGAGCCGCAGCCTGCTGCTCTGCACATGGCATTGGATGAAATCATTACCCAGGAAGTCAGCGAGGGCACCCGCGCCCCTACCCTGCGCATCTGGGAGTGGCAAGAAGCTGCGGTTGTCATCGGACGATTCCAGTCCCTGCGCAATGAAATTGAAGCTGAGGCTGCAACCCGTCATGGCATTCGAGTCGTACGGCGCATCAGCGGAGGGGGCGCCATGTTCATCGAACCGGGCAACACCATTACCTACTCTTTAAGCGTGCCCAAGCAGTTTGTTGCCGGCATGACGTTTCAAGAATCCTACGAGTTTCTGGATTCCTGGGTGATTGAGGCCCTGCGCGACATTGGCATTGATGCCTGGTACCAGCCCCTAAACGATATCACCAGCGCAGGCGGAAAAATCGGTGGCGCAGCCCAGGCACGCCGTGGCAATGCGGTTTTGCACCATGTGACCATGGCCTACGACATTGATGCCGACAAAATGCTGGAAGTCCTGCGCATCGGCAAGGAAAAACTGTCTGACAAAGGCACCACCAGTGCCAAAAAACGGGTGGACCCTATCCGCAGTCAAACGGGCATGAGCCGTGAAGCGGTGATTAAGGCCATGCTGGATGCTTTTCGTAAAAAAACGGCCCTCAAAACCAGCACACTGGATACATCGACACTGGAACAGGCCGAAAAACTGGCCCGCGACCGCTTCCTGTCAAACGACTGGACACAGCTGGTGCCCTGATCGCCCCTTGGAGCAGCACACGGGCGTGGCCTTAAAACCCACCCATGCTGCCCAACCACAGCAAGCCGGGAATACTGGCACCCCACACGGCAACCAAACACACATCCATCACCTTGGCCTTGAACGACAAAGGCTGGGTGAACGGGCTGGACGAAGCCGCGGAGCGTACTGGGCCCCGGAAACGAGGAGTGGCTTGAGGACGGTAATGACGGCTTGGACGGGACATGGCTAACTCCGTTTACTGTTTTCTTATACAGTACTGTACTTAAAACCAGCCTTTAGTGCAATCAGCGCTTGCAGTGATGTTGCGCCTGCCCCACTGAGCAGCTGAAACCTGGTCCTGGCGCCAGTCACAGCCCATTCACTACCAATCCTGCCATACCTCTCCCACGAGTTTTCGGGGCTCGCAAGCCACGCTAACCCAGCACTTTACACAGTCGTTCTGTGCGGCAACTCTTCCTGCAAGACCCACAAAAAAGCCCTCGTGCCGCAATGGCACGAGGGCTTTTTGTCGGAACCTAAGCGCAATATTTACTTGTTGGGCTGAGGCGTCACACGCAGGTAAGGACGGATCTCGGTGTAGCCCTTAGGGAACTTCTGCTTTAACACTTCGGGGTCTTTCAGGCTTGGAACGATAATCACGTCGTCGCCATCTTCCCAGTTAACCGGAGTGGCCACGCTGTGGCTGTCAGTCAATTGCAGAGAGTCAATTACGCGCAGGATTTCGTTGAAGTTACGGCCCGTGCTGGCTGGGTAAGTAATGATCAGACGGACTTTCTTGGCCGGGTCAATGATGAACACCGAACGAACCGTCACCGTGGTGCTGGCGTTGGGGTGAATCATGTCGTATAGATCCGATACCTTACGGTCAGCATCGGCCAGGATGGGGAAGTTCACCGTGGTGTGTTGAGTCTCGTTGATGTCGTCAATCCACTTGCCGTGGGAATCCACATCATCCACGGAGACAGCAATCACCTTCACGTTGCGCTTGGCAAATTCGTCGGCCAGCTTGGCGGTGTAGCCCAATTCGGTCGTGCAAACCGGCGTGAAGTCAGCTGGGTGGGAGAACAAGACGCCCCAGCTATCACCCAGGAACTCGTGAAACTTGATGGTGCCAACGGAGGATTTTTGTTCAAAATCAGGGGCCAGGTCGCCCAGACGAAGTGTAGCCATTATGTTCCTCTTTCTAAATGCAGTGGCGATCAAGGGATCACCGACTTGAATAATCAGGACTAGTCAGATGATTTTGTCAGTATAAAGACAGCGCTTCAAATAATTAAAAGTCATATCAATATACCTAAAAAAGGCCCGATAGCCAAAGCGACTAGACGGGCCTTGCACTGCACGCCTTGAGAGCTTACAGCAGCTCGGGCGACAGGTAGGGGGTCAACTGCGCCCCATCCGCCACGGAATGCGCCAGAGCCGTCGCGCGCGGCAGCAAGTGGCTGGCAAAAAACACGCTGGTAGACAGCTTGCGGCGCAGGAATGGGTCCTGATTGCCTTCACTCAATGCCTTCTCGGCCGCTAACGCGGCACGGGCCATCTGCCAGCCAGTCAACACATAACCGGACAGCATCAGGAAGGGCACACTGCCCAGGAAAACGGCAGCCAGATCTTTTTGCGCATTCATCAAGGTAAAGGTGGCAGCCTGCTCCACACTTTTCACCCCGGCTTCCAGCCGATCTGCGATCAGTGTCAACGCCGCTTTGTGTTCGCCATCCTGGGCGGCGCGCTCACGCAGCTTGGCCACGGTGGCACCCAGTTCAGGGGCCAGGCCCTGAATAACCGCACCCGCATCACGCAACACCTTGCGACCGATAAAGTCGTTGGCCTGAATGGCGGTCGTCCCCTCGTAGATGGGCAAAATGCGGGAGTCACGGTAATGCTGAGCTGCGCCGGTTTCCTCGATGAAGCCCATACCACCATGCACCTGTACTCCCAGGGAGGTCACCTCAAGAGACATCTCGGTGCTAAACCCCTTGACCACGGGTACCAGGAACTCATAGAGGGCCTGATACCGCTTGCGAGCGTTTTCGTCCGCGCTATGGCGCGCCTTGTCATTGACGCCAGCGGCAAAATAAGCCAACGCGCGCGATCCCTCGGTCAGCGCACGCATTTGCATCAACATGCGCTGGACATCCGGGTGATGGGCAATTGAAACCGCCTTGCCACCGCTCAAGGGGGCACCCTGGACACGATCATTGGCATACCCGATAGCCTGCTGTAGGGCGCGCTCGGCCACGGCAATACCCTGCACACCTACCGCATAACGGGCGGCATTCATCATGATGAACATGTACTTCAGGCCTTCGTTTTCCTTGCCCACCAGGTAGCCGACCGCGCCCTCGCCCACCTCGCCTTTACCGGACCCATACAGCAGCACGGCAGTCGGACTGCCATGGATACCCAGCTTGTGCTCCAGCGAGGCACACCAGACGTCGTTGCGGGCACCCAAAGACCCATCTTCGTTCACCAGGAACTTGGGCACGATAAATAGCGAAATCCCCTTCACACCGGCCGGTGCATCCGGGGTACGAGCCAACACCAGATGAATGATGTTTTCGGCCATATCATGTTCACCGTAGGTGATGAAAATCTTTTGGCCGCTGATGCGGTAGCTACCATCATCCTGAGGAACCGCACGGCTGGCCACCTGGGCCAGATCGGAACCGGCCTGGGGCTCAGTCAAGTTCATGGTCCCGGTCCAGCGGCCTTCAAGCAAGGCGGGCAGGAAGCGGGTTTTTTGCTCGTCCGAGCCCACCATGGACACGGCCTCAATCACCCCATCGGTCAGCAAAGGGCACAAAGAAAAGGCCAGGTTGGCAGCGTTGATATTTTCACACGCCACAGCACCGATCAGCTTGGGCAGACCTTGCCCGCCCAGCTCGGCTTCGTGCTGCAGTCCTTGCCAACCGGCTTTTGCAAATTCCTCAAAGGCTTTCTTAAACCCGGGTGTCGTCGTGACCACACCGTCATTCCACTTGGCGCCATTCTGATCTCCGGCGCGGTTCAACGGCGCTACTTCCTGCTCAACGAAACGGGCGTTCTCATCAATAATGGCATCGATCAACTCGGCCGAGAAATCCTCAAAGCCAGGCAATTCCAGCACACCAGGCAGATCAGCCAGCTCTGTCAGAGCAAAGCGGATGTCTTGGGTGGGTACACGATACGTCATGAACACTCCTACACAGAAACGAAAAGGACCGACACGGCAAGCAGTCCCCTGGGAATATACGCACTGAAAAAAGCCTGCTGGAAAAAAATCCAGCAGGCCGATAGGCGCTTAGAGCGCTTTTTCCAACTCAGGCACCGCTTCGAACAGGTCTGCAACCAGACCGTAGTCGGCCACACCGAAAATCGGCGCCTCAGGGTCTTTATTGATCGCCACAATGACCTTGGAGTCCTTCATGCCAGCCAGGTGCTGGATGGCGCCCGAAATACCGACTGCCACATAAAGCTGAGGGGCGACGATCTTGCCCGTCTGTCCCACTTGCCAGTCATTAGGGGCATAGCCGGCGTCGACGGCGGCACGAGATGCCCCCAATGCCGCACCCAGCTTGTCTGCAAGACCGTCCAGCAATTTGAAGTTCTCGGCACTACCCAAACCGCGGCCACCCGACACCACCACACCGGCACCGGCCAGTTCAGGGCGATCGCTCTTGGCAACTTCACGGCTGACAAATGCAGAACGTCCCGAGTCAGCCACCGCCGTCAATTCCTCGACAGCAGCACTGCCACCTTCAGCGGCCACTGCATCAAAGGCCGTGGTACGCACCGTAATGACTTTGACAGCGTCGCCGGACTGAACGGTTGCCACCGCATTGCCTGCATAAATGGGGCGGGTGAAGGTATCAGCGGACTCAACGGACAAAATATCCGACAGTTGGCCCACATCCAGCTTGGCCGCCACACGAGGGGCGATATTCTTGCCCGAGGCCGTTGCCGGGAACAGAATATGGCTGTAGTTGGAGGCGATGCCCAACACCTGGGCAGCCACGTTTTCTGCCAGGCCTTCAGCCAGCGCTGGGCCATCGGCCAACAGCACTTTGCTGACCCCCTGGGCTTGGGCAGCCGCCTGAGCAACACCGGCGGCCTGATGACCGGCAACCAGAACATGAATATCGCCACCGATCTTCTGAGCGGCAGCCAGGGCATTGAGTGTTGCAGCCTTGAGCTGCTGATTGTCGTGCTCGGCAATAACAAGGATAGCCATTTAAATCACCTTCGCTTCGTTCTTCAGTTTCTCGACCAGCGTAGCCACATCGGGCACCATGATGCCAGCGGCCCGCGCTGGGGGCTCGGTCACTTTCAGAGTCTTGATCCGGGGCGTCACATCAATACCCAGCTCTTCGGGTGTCAGGGTCTCCAAAGGCTTTTTCTTGGCCTTCATGATGTTGGGAAGTGTCACGTAACGAGGCTCGTTCAAGCGCAGGTCCGTCGTGATCACGGCAGGCAGACTGAGCTTTAGCGTTTCCAGACCACCGTCCACTTCACGCGTGACCAAAACGCTATCGCCCGCCACCTCCACTTTGCTGGCAAAGGTGGCTTGAGGCCAGTCCAGCAAGGCGGCCAGCATCTGGCCGGTCTGGTTGGCATCGTCGTCAATGGCCTGTTTACCCAGGATCACAAGCTGAGGCTGCTCCTTGTCCACGACGGCTTTGATCAACTTGGCCACAGCCAGGGGCTGCAGTTCTGCATCGGTTTGCACCAGAGTGGCCCGATCAGCACCGATAGCCAGGGCCGTACGCAAGGTTTCCTGGCTTTGCGCCACACCGCAAGAGACGGCGATAACCTCAGTGGCAGCACCGCTTTCTTTGAGGCGGGTGGCCTCTTCGACGGCGATTTCATCAAAAGGGTTCATGGACATTTTCACATTGGCAATGTCCACCCCGGTTTGGTCGGATTTCACGCGCACCTTGACGTTATAGTCAACTACGCGTTTCACGGGTACTAACACCTTCATGTAATGTTCTCCAGTGCAGTCTTAATTAAAAAATTGTTCTGTTGAAATAGGGCTCGGGAAGAATTCCAAAGCCCGAGGCCGCTCGCCTAAAGCCCGGCGAGTGCCTTGATATGAGCCACCACGCTGCGTCCCAGGGACGAGGGATCGTACCCCCCTTCCAGCATGCTGACCAGACGATGGCCGGCACTAGGCGCACAAGCCCGGACAACCATCGCGGTCAATTCCGCATAATCGGCCTCAACCAAACTGAGCTGCCCCATCTCATCTTCACGGTGAGCGTCAAAGCCTGCCGAAAAAAAGACGATCTCTGGGGCAAATGCCTCGATGCGAGGCAAGCAAACTTGTTTGAACAGATCGATAATCTGAGCAGACTTGGTGTAGGCCTCAACCGGTATATTTACCATGTTTTGCGCTGCCGGGTCCTGAAAGGAATCAGGAAAAAATGGCGACTGAAAGAAACTGCACATCAGAACGCGCTCATCACCGGCAAAAATCTGCTCGGTGCCATTGCCGTGGTGTACGTCGAAATCCACAATCAACACACGCTTGAGATCATACTTCTCCATCGCATACGCCGCGGCAACAGCGATATTGTTGAAAAAGCAAAACCCCATGGCCCGCGCCCGCTCGGCATGGTGCCCGGGAGGGCGAACGGCACAAAATGCCCCAGTCGCGTCCTCGGTCATGACCCCGTCGACGGCGTCCAGGCCCGCACCAGCGGCTGCATAGGCCGCTTCCAGGGTATGAGGATTCATCAAGGTATCGGGGTCTATATTGAAATAGCCCTGACGCGGCACCTGTTCTTTGAGTTTTTGCAAATAGGCGCGGTCATGGACTCGCAAGATATCCTCATCCGTCGCCAGCCGGGCTTGTCGCTGGGCCAGATAGGATGCCAGACCGCTCGAGAGCAGTTGATCGTTTATGGCATCGAGTCGCTGCGGACTTTCCGGATGCCATCTCCCCATCTCATGCAAATGGCATGATGGATGGATAAAATATAGTGTCTCCATGAGGATGGATTATGTTCAGACCCACTCGAATTTTGCAAGCAGTACTGATCGCGCTGAGCACTGCCGGCTGCGCCACCCCCACTTCCCAGCCCCCGTCTTCGGACACCAAACCCAGCAACAACGCGACCTTTCAAGCCCCATCCCCAGCAACAGCTGCCATCACCATCAAGGCTCTGCCCGAACCGAGGTCAATTCAGGCCGGCCAGTCCCGTTCCGGGCGGACGCAGTTTTTTCAATTAAACGGTCAATTAAACGAGGATATCGCCGCCTATGCGCAAGAGGTAGCATTCGCACGCAACATCCCCCAGGATTTGGTTATCGATCTGCTGCAGCAGGCTCAATATAACGAAACCGCGGCTAAATTAATGCGCCCCACCAAAGGGCGCATCAAGCGCAGCTGGGTCACCTACCGGCAGCGCAATGTCGATCCGGCACGCATTCAAGGGGGGGTTCAGTTCTGGCAGAAGCATCGTCTGACACTGGACAGAATCGCCCAGGACTACGGTGTACCGCCTTCCATTATTGTCGCTATTTTGGGCGTGGAAACCGTCTACGGAAAAATCATGGGGGACTTCAAGGTACTGGACGCCCTGTTTACACTAGGCTTCGCTTATCCGGACAACAGTCGGCCCGAGCGCGGCCAACTGTTTCGGGATCAACTGGCGGATCTGATCGAACTGCATCATCAAGGTGAACTGGATGCACGGATTGCCCAGGGCTCGTTTGCCGGCGCGATGGGAATGTCCCAATTCATGCCTGGCAGCCTGATACGTTACGCCGTGGACGGAGACGGCGATGGCCGTATAGATTTGCGCAACAATCCGGCCGACGCCATGGCCTCGATCGCCAATTTCCTGCGTGCCCATGGCTGGGAGCCTGGACTGCCAGTTTTTGCCCCGGTGGCGCTGAGCACGGCCAATAAAGAGATGGTCGATGGCGGCATTTACCCCAAGCTGAACTGGGCGCAACTGCACCATGCCGGGGCCAGTGTCAAAGGCCAAGCCCAGAACACGGGCCTGTGGCAGCAGGCCAAACTAGGGGTAGTCAACCTGGTGGACGAGCCCCGCAATACCACTGAATACCGTCTGGGCACGCCCAACTTCTTTGCCATTACCCATTACAACCGCAGCTATTTTTATGCCAGCTCGGTTGCCGACCTGGCGTCCGAACTGGCCTGGCAGATGGGTTACGGCAACCCTAATTAATTGAAGATACCAGTGGACAAATAGCGGTCGCCACGATCGCACACTATAAAAACGATGGTGGCGTTTTGCACGCGCTGGGCCACGCGCATGGCCGCCACCAGCGCGCCGCCAGACGAAATACCGGCACAGATCCCCTCTTCGGCCGCCATACGGCGTGTCATGACTTCGGCCTCCTGCTGGCCGATTTCCTCGAACATATCCACCTTGGAGGGGTCGTAGATCTTGGGCAGATAATGCTCCGGCCACTTACGAATGCCCGCAATTTGCGCTCCCGGCGCAGGCTGCGCCCCCACCACGACAATGCCGCTATTTTGGCTGCGCAAATAATTGCCGACTCCCATGATGGTGCCTGTGGTCCCCATGGCACTGACAAAGTGCGTAACCTGGCCATCTGTCTGCTGCCAGATCTCCGGGCCAGTACTGTGTATGTGCGCGTCCGGATTATCCTTATTGGCAAACTGATCCAGCACCTTGCCCTGCCCCTGGGCCTGCATCTTCAAAGCCAGATCACGAGCGTATTCCATACCGCCTTGATCGGCGGGTGTCAGAATCAGCTGGGCCCCGTAAGCCGTCATGGAGGCACGACGCTCCAGCGACAGATTATCGGGCATGATCAAAATCATCTTGTAGCCACGAACGGCCGCAATCATGGCAAGGGCAATCCCGGTGTTGCCGCTGGTGGCCTCGATCAAGGTGTCCCCCGGCTTGATATCACCGCGGCGCTCGGCCTGCTGAATCATGGAGCGGGCAGCGCGATCTTTCACCGAACCTGCCGGGTTATTGCCCTCCAGCTTGGCCAACAAGACGTTACCGCGCGCCTGTCCGAACTCACCTGGTATGCGTTGCAACCGTACCAGAGGGGTCTGACCGACGGTATCTTCAATGGTGGGATAGTTTTTCATCAATAAATCTCTTACCTTGCGCAAAACAGCAGCCAGCTCACACTGGCTGCCCCTGCAGACTAAACAAACTACTAGCTTAAAACGAGTCTACGCCCAGAGCTACGGCTTTCTTCGTATATCCGCATCGGTCTTATTGGCAAGCGCCTTGCCCGCGGCTTTGCCGGTCTCCACTTTCAGACCTGACTGCTCCATCGTGATAATTTTTTTTGCGCCTATTCCCTTGACCCGATCGGCCAAGTCCTGCAAGGAGTCAAAAGGCCCACCGCGCTGGCGCTCCTCCAGGATCAGTTCAGCCGTGCGGGGACCTATGCCTTTGATTTGTTGCAGCTCCTGGGCATTGGCCGTATTGAGATCCAGCGCGACCGCCAGGCCCCAGGGACCCAACATCCACAGCGCAACTAACACACGCAGCACGCTACTGCGCCAACTGGGCTGCTGGCGCGTACGACCATGGAACACGGGAAATACATTGAGCGGAATACACATAATAAAGGCTCCTTGGAAAGAAGCCTTTATGGTGCTGCCAATGGAAAGGAAAAATCGGCCCGCAAACCGCTTTTAGCCATGCGTGGCAGTCCGCATGGACACCGTCATCCTGGCCTGCTTAGCGCAGCGCACCCGATTGCAATAAACGACGCACGTATTCGGCCACGCCAGTCTGCACATCATGGAAAGGTTTGTCATAGCCAGCCGCGCGCAACTGGGTCAAGTCTGCCTGAGTATGGCTTTGATAGCGCCCCTTCAAATCATCCGGGAAGGGTATGTACTGCAGAAACTGCTGCGATACCAGATCCTCCAGCTCAAGCGCTGGCAAGCCGTCGTGCTCGCGCAAGGTGTTGACGACCGTTTGTGCCACATCATTGAAAGGTTGGGCGCGACCCGAACCACAATTGAAGACACCCGACTGCTTGTCCTGCCCGAGAAAATGCAGATTCACCGACACGACATCGTCAATAAAAACGAAGTCGCGCTGCTGGCCGCCATTCACATACCCGTCCCAGCCGCCAAACAAGAGGACATGACCGTCGCGGCGGTACTGAAGCATATTATGGTAGGCCACCGAGGCCATCCGGCCTTTATGCTGCTCTTGCGGACCATAGACATTAAAGTAACGCAATCCCACCACAGGTGCGCGCAGGCTGTCCAGATGGCGGCGCAACACCTGGTCGAACAGGAACTTGGAGTATCCGTAGACATTCAACGGCGCTTCGTTGCTCAGGTCTTCGGCATACAGCGGACCGGCACCATAAACCGCCGCTGAGGAGGCATATAACAACGGGATGCGCTTGGCCTGACAGTATTCAAAGATCTCCAGGGTTACCCGGTAGTTATTGTCCATCATGAACTGGCCATTGCGCTCGGTAGTGTCCGAGCAGGCTCCCTGATGCAGCACGGCTTCGATATTGGAGAACTCGTCACGCGCCAAGCGGGCACGAAAATCATCCTTATCCATGTAGTCGGCAATCTGACCCTGAACCAGATTGACGAACTTGTCGCCATCGCTCAGGTCATCCACGACCAGAATGTCGCTTATCCCCTGCTGGTTAAGGCCTTTCACCAAATTGCTGCCAATAAAACCAGCGCCACCGGTCACTACAATCATGCCAATTCCTTTGCCGTCACAATCGACGTACCCAATTTTCCGACCACGATACCTCCCGCGCGATTCGCCCAACGCATGGCTTGCAACCAGTCCAGGCCAGCGGCACGCATCACTGCCAAGGTTGCCAATACCGTGTCCCCAGCACCCGAGACATCAAACACCTCTTGGGCCTGTGCCTCTACGTGCTCACGTCCTTGTTCGGTGAACAAGGTCATGCCTTGTTCGGAGCGCGTAATCAGCAAACACTCCAGATTCAGTTTGCGACGCAGGTCCTGAGCGCGTCGCATCAAATCATCCTCATCTTTCCAGGCACCTACCGCTTCTTGCATTTCCGAACGGTTTGGCGTCAGGATTGTGGCCCCTTGATAGCGTTCGTACGTTTTGCCCTTGGGATCAACCAGAACGGGGATATTCTTCGATCGCGCCAGGGCGATCAAGCTTTCCACCTGCGCCAACGCGCCTTTTGCGTAGTCCGACAAGACCAACACCTGATGCTGGTCCAGCAAATCACTCATGGTTTGCTGCAACTGATCCAGCGCAGAGAGGGCGGGACTTTCTTCAAAATCCACCCGCAGCAATTGCTGCTGCCGACCCAGAACGCGTAACTTCAAGGAAGTGGGCATGACCGGGTCCTGCACCCAATGAGCCTGCACGTGGTCCGCTTTGGCCAGTTCCTGCACCGTCCTGCCAGCCTCGTCCTGTCCGATTACACCCAGCAAGCTGGCCTGTGCCCCCAAAGCCGCAATATTGCGGGCAACGTTGGCCGCGCCGCCAAGGCGATCCTCGACCCGTCCCATCTTGACCACAGGAACTGGCGCTTCGGGAGAAATACGGTCCACGTCACCAAACCAATAGCGGTCCAGCATGACATCCCCCACCACCAGCACACGGCTGGCGGCAACAGCTTGCGCTGGGAAGCTCATCATTTCAGCTCCTCAAGACGTCGAGGAGCATAGGTCTCCCAGGAATTACAACCGGGACATTGCCAGTAGAAATGGCGCGCCTCAAAGCCGCAAGAACTGCATGAATAACGGTCCAGGCGCTGAGTATGCCGATGGATCAAAGAGCGCAACAGGCTTAAATCGGCCCCCGCAATGATCTGGTCCACACCAACTGCTTGCCCCCCGTCGCCTCCTTCTTTGTCCTGACCTTGATCCTGAAGCTCGACTTCCAGCATCTTGTCCAGTCCCAGCAAGGATGGATGGGCTCGCAGCGCATCCCGGGCAAAGGCCCATGCCTGCAAGTGGCCTTCCTGCTCACGCAAAACACGGAACAACACATTGAAAATATCCAGGCTGGGATGCTGCTGATAGTGGCTGCGCAGCATGGCAACCCCCTCTTCGGCCCGTCCCAGTTTACGGTAACTGTCCAGTAACTCGGTCGCATACAAGCCCACATACTCCGGGGCGCTGCTCAAAATGGACACCAGATAAGCCCGCTCCTGCTCGTTTTGCCCTTGCATGCGAGCCAGACGCGCACGCAAACCCGCAACCCGCGCCTGGGAAGCATACATGCCTTGCCCCGTTCCCAATTTTCGGATGGCGTTTTCCGCCTCATCCAAGGCTTTTGCAGCCCGGTCAAAGTCCGGCTGCTTGCCCTGCAAAGCGCCTTCAGCCTGCTCACACTGGTAATGCACCAGTTGGGGGACCGGCTCGTCGACCAGCGCCCGCAAACGACGCACGGCCTCAATCGCCCGCGGCCAATCGTGCTCGGACTCGTAAATGCGAATCAGGGCGCGCATGGCAGGAATAGCAAAGCGCGTCTCACGTACTGCCTCAAACGCCGCTTCGGCCCGATCCAGCATACCGGCCTTCAAGAAATCCTGGGCGATCTGAAATTGTGCGTTTTCACGATCGGCCACCGGCAAGTCAGCGCGCGACAGCAGACTTTGATGCACACGGATGGCGCGCTCCATCTCGCCGCGGCGACGAAACAGACTGCCCAACGCAAAGTGAAGTTCGGTGGTTTCAGGGTCCAGCTTGGCTACTTCCACAAACGCATCAATGGCACGATCCGGCTCTTCATTGAGCAGAAAGTTCAAGCCCTTGAAGTACGAGTCGGGCAAGCTGCGGGTTTCGGACATCATTTGCCGAAAATCCACCCGCGCCGCGACCCAGCCCAAGCCAAAAAGAAGGGGTACAAAAACCAACCACCAGGTTTCAAAATCCACTGTTTACTCCAAGGGCTTACAAAGGCGCCAGAGGGGCGACGGTCTCAGGCGCAACAGCGGCCGCCGTGTTCCCAGGCGAAGGCTGTGCCTGTTCCAGCCTGTCTTGCAGACGATCCATTTCGCGTCGCAGGCGGTTGACCTCGCGACGGCGACGCATCACGGCACCGACCATCAGCAGCAGCCCCAACACCAAGCCTAAAATAAACGCGGCCAGCATCACGACGATCAAGGGAACGTCTTGAATAATATGCTCGGCAAAAAAGCTGACTTGCACCGGTTCGGTGTTTTTTAGTGCGAACAGCAGCACGATCACAAAAACGAGCAGACGCAATACCCAGACTAGATAGCGCATTTTTAGGGCTCCAACAGTGTTTTTATAATGTCTGATTGTACGTGCAAGCGGAATTTAGCGCACACGCAAAACAGGCCCTGTAAAGGGCCTGTGTCATCAGTGTGCAAGTAGGTCTTAACCGTGACGGACTCTCGCATTGAGCTGCTCGAAGGCAGAGGACTGGTCATCTGCCTCGATGTGCTCTTGCTCAAGAAAGACAGAATCGACTCGCTCACGCAATTCCTTGCCGGCCTTAAAGTGTGGCACCTGTTTACCAGGCACCATCACTTTTTCACCGGATTTGGGATTGCGCCCTACCCGCGGCGAGCGGGTAGAAAGCGAAAAGCTGCCAAACCCTCGGATTTCGATCCGCTGACCACTGGCCAGAGCCTGGGTCATCGAATCCAAAACCGTTTTCACGGCGAAATCCATATCGCGCAGAGCCAGCTGCGGATAGCGGCTGGCCAACAACGCGATCAGCTCAGACTTTGTCACGCTGATTAACCGTCGTCACGTTGCTGCTGGTCCAGCTTGGCACGCAGCAGAGCACCCAGGTTGGTCGTACCGGACGAAGCGCTGGCTTCGGTCAGACGGGCCATGGATTGAGCGGTTTCGGCGGTATCACGTGCCTTGATGGACAACTGAATCGAACGGGTCTTGCGATCCACGCTCAAGATCATGGTTTCGATTTCCTGACCTTCTTTCAGTGCGGTGGTGGCATCTTCCACACGGCCCGAGGAGATCTCGGAGGCACGCAGGTAGCCCTCAACGTCCAGCGACAGCGTTACAACAGCACCCTTAGGCTCGACCGATTTGACAACACCGCTCACCACGGCGCCCTTGTCGTAGGTAGCCACGAAGTTGTTGAACGGATCGCCTTCCAGCTGTTTGATACCCAGGGAGATACGCTCTTTGTCGGTGTCGATGCCCAGAACCACGGCGTCAACTTCGTCACCCTTCTTGAAGTTGCGAACGGCTTCTTCGCCCGTCTCGGACCAGGACAGGTCGGACAGGTGAACCAGACCATCGATGCCGCCTGGCAGACCAACAAACACGCCGAAGTCGGTGATGGACTTGATGCCACCGCGAACCTTGTCGCCGCGCTTGAAGTTGATGGCGAAATCTTCCCATGGGTTGGCACGGCACTGCTTCATGCCCAAGGAGATGCGACGACGATCTTCGTCGATTTCCAGAACCATGACTTCGACTTCTTCACCCAAGGTCACAACCTTGCGTGGGTCAACGTTCTTGTTGGTCCAATCCATTTCGGATACGTGAACCAGACCTTCGATACCGTCTTCCACTTCAACAAATGCACCGTAATCGGTCAGGTTGGTCACCTTGCCGAACAGACGGGTGTTTTGTGGGTAGCGACGTGCCAGACCGATCCAGGGATCTTCGCCCAGTTGCTTGACGCCCAGGGAGACGCGGCTCTTTTCCTGATCGAACTTGAGAACCTTGGCTTCGATTTCCTGACCCACCTGCAGAACTTCGGATGGGTGACGGACACGGCGCCAGGCCATGTCGGTGATGTGCAGCAGACCGTCGATGCCGCCCAGATCCACGAACGCACCGTAATCGGTGATGTTCTTGACGATACCTTTGACGATAGCGCCTTCGGACAGGGTTTCCAGCAGTTTCTGACGCTCTTCGCCCATGGAGGCTTCCAGCACGGCGCGACGCGACAACACAACGTTGTTACGCTTGCGATCGAGCTTGATGACCTTGAATTCCAGGGTCTTGCCTTCGTATGGCGTGGTGTCTTTGACAGGGCGCAGATCAACCAGCGAACCGGGCAAGAATGCACGGATGCCGTTGGTCATGACCGTCAGGCCACCCTTGACCTTACCGGTGATGGTACCGTTGACCAGTTCGCCGGACTCAAGCGCTTGCTCGAGGGACAACCAGGCCGACAGACGCTTGGCGCGGTCGCGGGACAGAATGGTGTCGCCGTAGCCGTTTTCAAAGGCATCGATAGCCACGGAAACGAAGTCACCTGCCTGAACTTCCAGTTCGCCCTGATCGTTCAGGAACTCTTCCAGAGGAATCAGTGCCTCGGACTTCAGGCCAGCATTGACCAGCACGTAGTTGTGGTCAATACGCAGAACCTCGGCGGAGATAACTTCGCCGCTTTTGAGGTCTTGGTTTTTAATGCTTTCTGCAAACAAATCGGCAAAGCTTTCGCCGCCCGTTGCGTCTGTGTGAAGGTTAGTGGACATTAAATCAATCCGTCAGCCAAAATGGCCGTTAAAAAAAACACACCAGGCAGAACCCGGTGGAGTGAACAAAGCCCGATCAGCACGGGATTAGGCTGTCGGGACCGCGATGCCCGACCAGAGGTCGAGCACTTTATCTACAACTTCCTGAATGCTGAGCTGGGAAGAATCCACGATGTGGGCACCCGGCGCAGGCACAAGCGGCGCATGAGTTCGGGAACGATCTCGCTCGTCGCGCTCACGCAAGTCCGCCAAAAGACTCGTAAGATTAGCAGAAATACCCTTTTCGCTCAACTGTTTACAGCGTCTTTGGGCACGCACCTGCGCGTCTGCCAGCAAAAATATCTTTAAGGGTGCGTCCGGAAACACCACGGTGCCCATATCGCGTCCATCGCCCACCAGTCCAGGAGCGACGCGAAAATCCCGCTGACGTTGCAAAAGCGCCTCACGCACCAGCGGCAGGGCCGCCACCCGGGAAGCCAGATTACCCACCTCTTCCTGGCGAATGGCGTCCGTGACATCCTCACCGTCCATGTAAATCTGGGGGTAGTCAAAACGGACATTCAGATTCTGGGCGGCCTGCTGGACCTGCGCCTGATCCTGCACATCTACGCCGCGACGCAGGCAAGACAGCGCTGTCAAGCGATACAAGGCACCACTGTCAAGCGTGTGCCAGCCCAAGCGCTGCGCGACCAGGGAAGCAATCGTCCCCTTCCCTGAGGCGGTCGGGCCATCAATGGTAATGACGGGAATGCTCTGCGCTGTCATGCCTGCACCAAGTGTTCAAAAACAGAAAAATAATCGGGAAATGTCTTGCTGACGCAGGCGGGGTCCAGAATGGTGACCGCCACCGGGCCGAAGCTGGCCAGTGAAAAACACATGGCAATGCGGTGATCATCATACGTCGCGATGCGGGCCGAACGCCATTGATCTGCCGCAATGGGATGCACGGTCAACCAGTCTGGGCCTGACTCTACTCGGGCACCGAGCTTGCGCAGCTCGGCCTGCATCGCGTCAATACGGTCCGTTTCCTTCACGCGCCAGCTGGCAATATTGCGCAAGGTACAAGGACCATCCGCAAACATGGCCATGGCCGCGGCCGTCATGGCCGCGTCCGGTATGTGATTGAAATCCAGATCGAACGCCTTGAGCTTGTCGCCGCGCGCCACACACAGACCGGAGACAATCAACTCATTGGCATGACGCTCAATACGGGCGCCCATCGCCTCTGCCACATCGGCAAACTGAATATCGCCTTGCAGACTGTCGCTGCCCGCCCCCTGAATACGTAGCGGGCCACCGCCGATTGTCCCCAACGCGATGAAGTACGACGCAGATGACGCGTCTCCTTCCACCGAGTACGTGCCGGGGCTGAGATAGGCAGCATCGGCTGGCACAGTAAAGCTGCTCCAGCCCTCCCGCTCGACCTGCACACCAAAACGCGCCATCATGGCCAGCGTTATGTGGATATAAGGCTGGGATATCAGCTCCCCTTCGACCTCGATGCGCAAGGGCTGAGCAGTACGAGCCGTCAACAAAGGCGCAGCCATCAGCAGTGCGGTCAGGAACTGACTGGACACCGAGCCGTTCACCGACACGCGCTGTTGATCCACCTGGGCCAATTCCCCGATTGCCAGGGGTGGATAACCCTCCGCTCCCAGATACTGCACATCTGCACCCAGACTGCGCAGCGCATCGACCAGATCCCCGATAGGACGCTCATGCATACGGGCAATGCCGCTCAGATTGAAGCGCCCTCCCATCAGGCCCAAGGCCGCGGTCAAGGAGCGGAACGCCGTACCGGCATTACCCAAAAACAGATCGGCGTCGCGATGCGCAAACGGCGCTCCGCCGTCGATCACCACCACGCCCTGGCCCAGGTCCTGTACGGTCACGCCCATTTGCTGCAACGCGGCCATCATGACGCGGGTGTCGTCCGAATGCAGCAAGCCTTCCAGTCGCGTTTGCCCCTGAGCCAACGCGGCCAACAACAGGGCCCGATTGGAAATGCTCTTGGACCCCGGCAATTGCAGCTCGCCGCACGCACGGCTGACGGGATTCAAAACAAGACTGTCGCTCTGGCTCATTGCAAACCACTCCTACTTGCCCAAAAACGGCGCGCCAAGGCAGCACGCTCTAAAAATTCGTATAAAGCCTGGCCGTCCTGATCCTGCAAAGCCTGTTCAGCCTGATCCAGGGCCTGACGTACTTCTTGCAGTTGGCCCAGAACGGCCTGGCGATTGCTCAGAAAAATATCGCGCCACACTTCGGCCGAGCCCGCAGCGATACGGGTGAAGTCGCGAAAACCCGTCCCGGCCAAGGCAAAGCGTTGGTCCGAGTTGGCGCTGGAGGCAATCTGCCACATAAAAACCGAGGACAGAAAGTGCGGCACATGGCTGACCGAGGCCAGCACCTCATCATGCGTAGCCGGGTCCATCAGCATGACCCGCGCTCCGCAGGCTTCCCAGACAGCGATCAAACGCTCGCGCGCACTGGCTGGGTTCTCTTCCAGAGGTGTCAGAATAACGTTGCGACCGTCGTACAGATCGGCACGGGCCGCCTCGGGGCCTACCGTTTCCGCACCGGCAATCGGATGACCAGGAACAAATTGTCCAATACGATCGCCCAGCGCGTCACGCGCCACGCGAACCACATCCGCTTTGGTGCTGCCCGCATCGCTAATCAAGGTGCTGTCACGCAAATGGGGGCGCAGCGTTTTCAACACCGAAGCCATTGCACCGATAGGCGTGGCCAACATGATCAAATCCGCTTGTTGAGCGGCCTGCTCCAGCGTGGCGACCTCATCGATCAAGCCCAGTTCCTGGGCTCGCCGCAGGCTTTTGAGCTGTCGACCGACGCCCAGCACTTTGCCTACCGCTCCGTAGCGTTTGAGTGCCAATGCCAGGGAGCCGCCGATCAAACCGACCCCAACAACTGCCAGCACCGGAACCAAAGGCGCAGACGCCATAGTTTCTGATGACGCTATCATGATTAATTACGTTCCCTCCCAGACCGTCCATGCTTGGCGTATTACGTGCAATGCCGCTGGAAAACCGGGTGTCAATGCAGATACTGCCAGACTATTGCGCGACCATCGACGAAAGAGCGAGGCGACCTGCAAGCTCGGTATTTTGTATCGTTATGCCCTAATGACACAGCCGGTCCCATGCCTTGTTAAAACAAGCCGCCCCCCCTATCAGGGCAAGCTGACCGTGGGCGGGAACGCTTCCCCGCCCAGACCCGTCGTGTCTTGGGTGCTTAAAAGTCGTTTACAGGGTATGAGCCCAGAATTTTGAAAAAAGCGACTTGTTTCTTCAGCTCTGCCAGCGCAGCAGCCATGGCAGGCTCGTCGCGATGCCCAATGAGATCTACGTAAAAATAATATTCCCACTGGCCTGTCCGGGCAGGACGCGACTCCAGGCGGGTCATGGACACCCCATGCACGGCCAGGGGAGAGAGCATGTCGTAAACGGCGCCTGCACGGTTGGGTACGGCCAGAATGATACTGGTCTTGTCATTGCCGCTGGGCAAGGACTCGATGTTGCCAATTGCCAGGAAACGCGTGCGGTTATGCGGATCGTCCTGAATGCCCGCCTCCACGACACCCAGATTCCAGGCAGTGACGGCGGTATTACCGGCAATCGCGGCCACGGTAGGATCGCTGGACGCAATGCGGGCGGCCTCGGCATTGCTGGAGGCTGCCTCGCGCAAAAGCTGCGGATAGTGCTTTTGCAGCCAGTTCTGACACTGGGCCAAAGCCTGGGGGTGCGCCATGACGCGCGTCACACCTTCCATCGTGCCGCTTTTGGTCAGCAAATTGTGGTGGACGCGAATCGAGCGCTCACCCAAAACACGCAGGGGCGAGTTCAGCAACAGATCCAGCGTGCGATTCACGGCGCCTTCGGTGGAGTTCTCAACCGGCACCATGCCTACCTCCGCCTGACCGACCTCCACACTGCGAAACACCTCATCAAAGGAGTCGCATTGCAGGCCGTCCAGAGCATGACCGAAATGCTCATAGGCAGCCTGTTCCGAAAAAGAGCCTTGGGGCCCCAGATAGGCCACGCGCAATACGCTTTCCAGGCCCCGGCAGGCAGAGATGATCTGTCCCCATACGGCCTCGACCGCAGCGGACGTAAAAGGCCCACCGTTTTCAGACTGCAGACGACGCACAATACGGGCTTCGCGCTCGGGCTTGAGGATGACTTCCTCGGTATTGAAGTCCTGCTTGATCTTGCCCACTTCCAAAGCCGCACGAGCACGCTCGTTAAGCAACTCCAGGATCTGGCGATCCAGCTCATCAATACGATTGCGCCAAGGGAGCAGGCGCTCAGTTAAGGTATTAGCCATTCCGTCGTTCAAAATCAGTCATGAATTCGATAAGTGCCAGCACGCCCTCCAGCGGCATGGCGTTATAGATCGAGGCACGCATGCCGCCCACGCTCTTGTGTCCTTTCAGGGACGTCAAACCCGCGGCCGTGGCCTGTTCCAGAAACAGGGAATCCAAAGACTGATCACGCAACAGGAACGGAACATTCATGCGTGAGCGATACGCAGGATGCACGGTGTTGGTGTAGAACTCGGAGGCATCCAGAAAACCGTACAGGGCTTGAGCCTTGGCTGCATTACGCGCCTGCATGGCAGCTACGCCGCCCTGGCGCTCCAGCCACTTGAACATCAGGCCCGCCATATAGATCGAGTAGGTGGGCGGCGTGTTGAACATGGACTGCTGCTTTTCAATATTGGCGTAGTTGAACGCCGACGGGCACAGATCCATGGCGTGCCCCAGCAAGTCCTTGCGTATCATCATCAGGGCGATGCCCGACATGCCTGCATTTTTTTGCGCGCCGGCATAGGCGACGGACACACGCGAGAAATCAATCGGGCAGGACAAGATATTGGAGGACACGTCAGCAACAACGGGCACATCCAGCTTGGGAATATCGTTGAACTCCACGCCACCAATGGTTTCATTGGTACAGACGTGCAAGTAAGCGGCATCGGGGCGCACATCCCATTGAGAGGGCTCAGGGAACCAGGTCCAGGGAGCCCACTCTTTGCCTTGATCCTGCCAGGCCTGCCCACTGGTGCCGGCAACATGAATGTCGCCATAGCGCTGAGCCTCCTCGCAGGACTTGACTGACCAGCTGCCCGACAGCACGTAGTCAGCCTTGCCACTGCCATTGCGCTGGATCAGGTTCAAGGGCAGAAGGCCATTCTGGCCCTGCGCCCCGCCCTGAACAAACAGCACCGCAAAGTCATCCGGCACGGACAACAGGGCACGCAAATCGGCTTCCGCCTCGTCGCGCACGCCCATATAGTCCTTGCTGCGGTGACTCATCTCCATGATGGACATGCCCGTGCCATGCCAGTCCGTCATTTCAGCGGCGGCTTGCTCCAGCACTTCCAACGGCAGCATCGAGGGGCCCGCCGAAAAATTCCATACACGCATTACTCGTTTTCCTCGCCGGAAGAGTCCGCCTGGTCTTGGGCGGCATCAGATTGATTATCCTGCTCAAGACTGTCTGGAGCCTGCGCCTGCTCAGCCTGATCGGCCAGTTCGGCGTCCACCTCGTCATCGGTCTCCACCACGCGATACACACCAGAGAGTTCGCTGTCGTCATCCACGCTGATCAAGGTGACACCCTGAGTGGCTCGACCCATCTCGCGAATTTCCGCAACACGAGTACGGACCAGCACACCCGCATTGGTAATCAGCATGATTTCGTCGGTTTCACGGACCAGCACGGCACCCACAACCTTGCCGTTACGAGCCGAGGTCTGGATGGCAATCATGCCCTTGGTGCCACGGCCGTGACGGGTGTATTCGCCAATCGGGGTGCGCTTGCCGAAACCGTTCTGGGTGGCAGTCAGCACGGATTGGGTTTCGTCTTCGGCCACCAGCAAGGCGATCACAGACTGGCCCTCTTCCAGCGTCATGCCGCGCACACCGCGAGCCGCACGGCCCATTGGGCGCACATCGCCTTCATCAAAGCGGACCGCCTTGCCTGCATCGGAGAACAACATGACGTCATGAACACCGTCGGTCAGTTGAGCACCGATCAGGTAGTCGCCCTCGTCTAGGCCCACAGCAATGATGCCGGCCTTGCGAGGGTTGGAGAAGTCGGACAGCGGGGTCTTCTTGACCGTGCCGCGCGAGGTCGCCATGAACACGAACTGATCTTCGCTGAATTCCTTGACGGACAGCACCACGTTGATCTTCTCGCCCTCTTCCAGAGGGAACATATTGACGATGGGACGGCCACGCGAGTTGCGCGAACCTTGAGGCACTTCCCAGACCTTGAGCCAGTACACACGGCCCCGATTGGAAAAGCACAGCAGGTAATCGTGCGTGTTGGCGATGAACAGCTTGTCGATCCAGTCGTCCTCTTTCATGGCGGTAGCTTGCTTGCCACGGCCACCACGACGCTGTGCCCGGTATTCGGACAGCGGCTGGCTCTTGATATAGCCGGTATGCGAGAGCGTCACCACCATATCCATAGGGGTAATCAAGTCTTCGGTATCCAGCTCGGTGGCGTTGTGTTCGATTTGCGAACGACGAACGTCCTTGCCGGTGGCCGAGAACTCGTCACGCACCGCGATCAGCTCGTCGCCAATGATGGCGGACACACGGGTGGGGTTGGACAAAATGTCCAGCAGATCAGAAATCTTGTCCATGACCTCACGGTATTCCTGAACAATCTTGTCCTGCTCCAGGCCCGTCAAGCGCTGCAAGCGCATGTTCAGGATTTCCTGAGCTTGCACGTCACTCAGACGATACAGGCCGTCCGAGCTCATGCCGAACTCGTCGCCCAGATCATCAGGACGATAAGCCTGCCGGCCACCCACAATGGCGCTGGTGTCGGCTCGCGCCAGCATCTCGCGCACCAGACCGGAATCCCAGGAGCGAGCCATCAGTTCGACGCGCGCGACCGGAGGAGTCGGGGCGGCCTTGATGATTGCAATGAACTCATCAATATTGGCCAGGGCCACAGCCAGGCCTTCCAGCACATGGCCGCGCTCGCGTGCCTTACGCAACTGAAATACGGTACGACGTGTGACCACCTCACGGCGGTGGCTCAGGAAGTAATCCACCAACTGCTTCAGGTTGAGCAAACGGGGCTGGCCATCGACCAGGGCCACCATGTTCATCCCGAAGGTTTCTTGCAGCTGCGTATTCTTGTAGAGATTGTTCAGCACCACTTCCGGCACTTCGCCACGCTTGAGCTCGATCACCAGGCGCATCCCGTCCTTGTCAGACTCGTCGCGAATATCGGAGATACCCTCGATGCGCTTTTCATTGACCAGTTCGGCAATGCGTTCCTGCAGCGACTTCTTGTTGACCTGATAAGGAATGGCGTCGACCACGATGGCCTGACGGTTGCCCTTTTCCATGTCTTCAAAGTGCGTGCTGGCGCGCATGATGACGCGGCCACGGCCCGTACGGTAGCCTTCGCGCACGCCGGACATGCCGTAGATGATGGCGCCAGTCGGAAAGTCAGGAGCCGGTATGTATTCAATCAGTTCATCTACTGTGCACTCGGGATGACTCAGGCAATACAGACAGCCGTTGACCACTTCGGCCAGGTTATGCGGCGGAATATTGGTCGCCATGCCCACGGCAATGCCGGAGCTGCCGTTAACCAGCAGATTGGGCAGGCGGGAAGGCAACAGGGCCGGCTCTTTTTCGCTGCCATCGTAGTTGGGCACGAAATCCACGGTTTCCTGGTCAATATCAGCCAGCAACTCGTGAGCAATCTTGGCCAGGCGGATTTCGGTGTAACGCATGGCCGCGGCGTTATCGCCGTCGATGGAACCGAAGTTGCCCTGCCCATCGACCAGGGTGTAGCGCATGGAAAAGTCCTGCGCCAGACGCACGATAGTGTCATAGACGGCAGAGTCACCATGCGGGTGGTACTTACCGATCACGTCACCGACGATACGAGCCGACTTCTTATAGGCACGATTCCAGTCGTTATTGAGTTCATGCATGGCGAACAGAACACGTCGATGCACGGGCTTCAAACCATCTCGCACGTCGGGAAGAGCACGGCCCACAATCACGCTCATGGCGTAATCGAGGTAGCTGCGGCGCATCTCCTCTTCAAGCGAAACGGGAAGCGTCTCCTTGGCAAAGGAATCCATAGGTCAATTCTTTATAGATATGGGTTAAGCAGTAAGCCAGCCGTAAACGGACAAGAGGAAATTCTAGCACTTTCACATAGGGGGACGCAGCGTGGCGCGGCGACAGGCCCGGCGATCAGCGATTGAAAGCGGTGAATCATCAAAAAACCGTCATTCATGAATCGTATCGGCCACCGATCCGCTCATCCGGCCAGCCCTTATCCTGTTGCCTAAAACCAACAATAACAGGAAAGAACAAGCCTAATTCCACGCAAGTTCGCGAATCGTTCCCCGTCCCCCTCACGCATGTGGCCGAAATGTCTTAAGATTCGACCTAACACGCATGAAACCCAGCGCAAGCAAGTCTTTGTTCCGTGCAAAGGATTGCTATACTGGTTCCGTTAATCAGCGGCAGGGGTTCGCTGCGGTCACTTAACAGCATCAGCTCAACGAGGAGAAATATGAACAAACCCTCCAAAATCGCACTTGTACTCGCCATTGCCGCCGCATCGGCTACCGGTGCAGTTTCCGCACAAGAGTCCGGCGAAGTTAACAACTGGCGCAACCCGTTTGGCGACGTTTGGAAAAACGGCACCAACGAACTGTGCTGGCGCAACAACTTCTGGACCCCTGCTACGGGTATTCCAGGTTGTGACGGTGTGCCCGTTGCCCAAGCCCCCGAAGCTCCTGTCGTCGCTCCTACCGTCACTAAAGTGACTCTGAACGCTGACACTTTCTTCGACTTTGATAAATCCACCATCAAGCCAGAAGGTCGCCAGGTTCTGGATCAAGTGGCTGACACTGTTCAGTCCATCGATCTGGAAACCCTGATTGCTACCGGTTACACTGACTCGATCGGCACCGAAGCTTACAACCTGAAGTTGTCCGAGCGTCGTGCCAATGCTGTTAAAGCATACCTGGTCAACAAGGGCGTTCCTGCTGACCGTATCTACACCGAAGGCAAGGGCGAAGCTAACCCCGTGGCGTCCAACAAGACCCGCGAAGGCCGCGCTCAAAACCGTCGCGTAGAAATCGAAATCGTGGGCAACCGCAAGTAATTCTTGCTGCACCACGTATTTCTGTAGCTAAGGCTACAATTAAGGCTCCGCTTTTGCGGGGCCTTAATTTTTTTGGATGAGCCATGACCGCTTCCACCGTCACTAACGTCAATGTCGATCCGGCAGAGATCGATAAATTCAGTGCACTGGCATCTCGCTGGTGGGACCCTGACAGCGAATTCAAACCGCTGCACGCCATCAACCCTTTGCGTCTGGACTGGATTCTGTCCTACACCGGCTCCCTGGCTGGAAAACAGGTATTGGATGTCGGTTGTGGAGGCGGGATTCTGTCCGAAAGCCTGGCCCAGTCGGGCGCCGAAGTCACCGGCATTGATCTGGCTGAGCGTTCCTTGAAAATTGCCCGTCTGCACAGCCTGGAGTCGGGTGTGCCGGTCAAGTACGAGATGATCAGCGCTGAAGACATGGCCGATCAGCATCCTGGCCGCTTTGACGTTGTCACCTGCATGGAAATGCTGGAACACGTCCCAGACCCCGGCTCCATCATTGCGGCCTGCGCCAAGCTGGTCAAACCCGGTGGCTGGGTGTTTTTCTCGACCCTTAACCGCAATCCCAAATCTTTTCTGTTTGCCATCGTGGGGGCCGAATACCTGCTGCGCCTGATCCCCAAAGGCACGCACAGCTACGAAGGTTTCATCAAGCCCAGCGAACTGATTTCCTCGGCCCGTCGCAGCGGCCTGGACGCACTGGCCCTGAAAGGCCTGGAATACAACCCGATTACCGAGCACTATCGTCTGTCGGACGACACCTCCGTCAATTACCTGCTGGCCAGCCGCCGCCAACGCTAAGCCCTTATGAATAAACTTGTTCTATTCGATTTTGACGGCACCCTGGCCGACTCTGCTCCCGATCTGGCGGCTACCGCCAATCGCATGCGCAAGGAACGAGGCCTGCCTGAACTGCCGTACGATGCCCTGCGACCCTACGCCTCGCACGGCGCCCGTGGTCTGCTCAAGGTAGCACTGGATATCAACACCGATCATCCGGACTATGCGCAACTGAGGGCACAGTTTTTGCAGGATTACCACGATCACATGACGGAGCTGACCTATTTGTTCGACGGTGTGGCTCCCATGCTCAGCCAGCTAGAACAAGCTGGCTATACCTGGGGTATTGTCACCAACAAGCTCGAATACCTGGCTCTGCCCCTGATTCGTCATCTGGGCTTGGAAGAGACTTGCGCAGTCACAGTAGGTGGCGACACCACGCAACACACCAAGCCGCACCCGGAGCCCTTGCTGCATGCCGCCAGCAAGGCCGGCTTCGCACCTGCAGACTGTCTGTATGTAGGCGATGATCTACGTGACATTCAGGCAGGCCGGGCTGCCGGCATGGCAACCATGATTGCTGCCTACGGCTATTGCGCAGGTGACGACAGCATCGGTACCTGGCAGGCGGATCTGACCGTTCATCATGCCAACGATATCTGGGACGGCGTACAACGCTGGGCCACGGGTCAACTTTCCCACCCCAGCCACTCGGCCACCTGCTAGGCAAAACTACGGCAGCAGCTCCGACAGGCGCTGCTGCATCCACAGGGCCGCAGGCGGCAAAGATTGCCCCTGCCGCCACAACATTCGCACTGGCAAGGGGGGCAGCATCATCTCCTGGCAATGCAATTGCGCCAGTTTGTTGCGCAGATTTTCATACTCGGCAATATTAAGCGGCAATATCGCCCAGCCCAGACCATCCGCCACCATATCGGCAATCACGTAAAAGCTGTCTGAACGCCAGACGCTGGGACTGACGACCGTCTGCTCCATGCCTTCAATGTGAATCAGCAACTGTCTGTGCGCAGTCAACTCTTTGCGGCTGACCTGGTCCTGACCCGCCAAGAGATGAGTTCGCGACACGCAGATTGCCTGAGGGACAGCCCCAATATACCGTTGCGCAAAGGATGTCACGTCAGCGCCGCGATCAAATTGAAGCGCTACATCCGAGCGCCCCTCATTCATGTAGTCGATCACTTCAGAGGCGGTGCCATTCCAGATCGTCAACTCCAAGCCCGGCCAACGTTCTGCCAGCTCCTTGAGCAATAGGCGCAGGGGCTCCTGGGGCAAGGCCTCATCCAGGCTGATCTCCAGCCGGGCAGATTGCCCCTGCGACAAATCCAGCGCACGCCGGTTCAGCACGTCGGCCTGACGCAGCAGCGCTTTGGCCTCCAACAGCATGATTTCACCCGGAACGGTCAGGCTCAAGGTTCTGCGCGAACGGTCAAACAGGGCCAGATTCAAGTCTGCCTCCAGTAAGGCGATAGAGGTGCTGACCGCTGATTGCACCTTGCCCAGGTCTTTGGCCGCCTGCGTCATGGAGCCCGTCTCTGCTACGGCCACAAAGTGTCGAATACGTTCCAGTGTCCAGTCCATGTATCTATTCCATCGATGCTAATCAACTTTGTCGGTTGATAATATTGATGGATCATACGGGTTTTGCCACTCCTTTGCGTTGTTATGCTGCACAGTCCGACTCACCGTCACCTCTCACCCGTTCCCTTGTCCCCCGGCCGTCGCTGGCTGATTCTGGCCATTGTATCGGCGGCACTCTTGTTGATTGTGGTGGACATGACGGTGCTCTACACCGCCCTTCCCCGGCTGACCCATGACCTGCAGGCGTCGGCCTCCGACAAGCTCTGGATCATTAACAGTTACGCGCTGGTCGTCTCTGGCCTGCTGCTTGGCATGGGCACGCTGGGAGATCGTCTCGGCCATAAGCGCCTGTTTCTGTCTGGTCTGGCCATGTTTGGAGTGGCCTCGGTAGCAGCGGCCTATTCCCCCAACCCGACCTTTCTGATCGCGGCACGGGCATTTCTGGGCGTGGCTGCCGCCATGATGATGCCCGCCACGTTGTCATTGATTCGCATCACTTTTCACGATGAGCGTGAACGCGCAGTGGCCTTTGGTGTGTGGTCCTCCATCGCCTCGGGCGGCGCGGCCTTTGGACCGGTCCTGGGGGGCTTTCTGCTGGAGCACTTCTGGTGGGGCTCGGTCTTTCTGATCAACGTCCCTATCGTACTGATCGCCCTGCCCATGGGCTGGCTGCTGGTGCCGCGTTCCACGCCGGACAGTTCCCGACCCTGGGATATCAAAGGTTCCGTGCTGATTATGGTGGGGCTGGTTGCCAGTACCTTGGCGATCAAGGAAATGGGCAAGCTTTATACCGATTGGGGACTGGCAGCGGGAGCCCTGGTGGTCGGCGTCCTCTTTCTGGGCTGGTTTGTCCGGCAGCAAAATCGCAGTCCCTTTCCTTTGCTGGATTTTGCCCTGTTCAAAAATGCCACGCTCAGTACGGCTGTTCTGTCCGCCCTGAGCGCTTCGGCCGCCCTGATTGGCATGGAGCTCGTTTTTAGCCAACGCCTCCAACTGGTACTGGGCTTCTCGCCGCTGCGGGCGGGTCTGGCCATTATTCCCTTGCCATTGGCCGCCTTCCTGGCCGGTCCCCTGGCAGGTCGTTTGCTGATGGTTATTGGCAGCAAGCGTCTGCTGATCGGCTCCCTAAGCCTGGCAGCGGCAGGCATGGCGGCTTACCTGCTCTGGCACAACAGTGCCCAGTTTTTGCAGGTAATCAGCCTGGTCATGCTGGGTCTGGGTATAGGCGCGGCCATGACTGCCGCCTCCAGCACCATCATGCAAAGTGTGCCCCCCTCACGTGCCGGGATGGTGGCCTCTGTCGAAGAAATGTCGTATGAACTGGGCGGCGCCTTGGGCGTGACCCTCATGGGCAGCCTGCTGTCGTTCGTTTATAGCGCCAGCCTGATCTTGCCCGAGGCATTGAGCGCTCATCCCCTGGCCTACGACAGCCTGGATCAGGCCCTGTTGATAACGGAGAACCTGCCACAAGAGCAGGCCTTCGGATTGGCGGAGTTGGCTCGCGATGCCTTCGACCGAGGCTATGTCGCCGTGCTGGCCAGTTGTACTGTGCTACTGGCAATGGCTGCGCTGGCGGTCTGGTACTTTCAGCGCTCCCCCGGGCGTTCGCACGCCGATTAGTCTTTTTTCAATAGCGCCAACTTGTCGGGCTGGCTTGCCCAATACTCATGGTCTGGCAACGGCGCTTTTTGTTCAGTGATGCGCCTCCAGGCTGGATGTGCGCTCAAGCTGCGGTTCAGTTCCACATACACCTGCTGCTCGGGCGTGACATCCTGATCACTGACAATCGCCCCCACTGGGCACTCTGCCACACAGATGGAGCAATCAATGCACTCATCAGGGTGAATAACAAGAAAATTGGGGCCTTCAAAAAAACAGTCCATGGGGCACACCGTCACACAATCGGTGTACTTGCACTGAATACAGGCTTGCGTTACTACGTAGGTCATTCAACAACAGCTTTAACAAATCAAGACGGGGCATAGCATAACAGCTGAACATGACTCGTTTTCATGTCCTACATGCCCTACCCCTTTTTTCTAGTGCCGCCTACTCAGCTGGACACAGAAGTCTGTGTCCAACCGTCTTAAATAGCAGGTGCTTTCACGGACAGAAAACGGAAAGGCTGGGAAGGCTTGAAATGCTCCAGCACTTCACCCATGTAAACCGTGCTTTGCTCAGGCCCCAGATCCAGCTTCATCACCTTGCCAGTTTCGGCAGAGAAATCCACCTTCTTCATATCCAGCCAGAAAGCGCCAGGCGACAAAACCGAGTCAAAATAATACAAGCTGCGTTGGTGGTCGAACACCGTGCGCCAGCGGGTCGATGAGTTATTCGGCTGATCGGGAACCGTCATACCGTAAGGCGTCGAGGCATTGCGAATCACGCTCAAGACACTGGCAACCGCTTTGTCATCGCTCAGATTGCGCGGCACTGCATTGATGTAAAACGACGCGCGTGCAAAGCGATCGGCCGCCCGACTCGTTCCGGGCAACAAATTAAGCCCTCCCACGTCCTGCCAGTAATCCCGGATCGCCAATTGCTTGTCAAAGGTGGGCGAGTTGGTCATGACCTGATATTGGCGACTGTGATGAATGCGCTGCTTGCCATCGATATATTCGATAATTGCGCTGTCACCAGAGGCATCCGACATCGACAGATGCAAGGTCGCCAGACGATCCTCGTCGGGCAGGGAGTCGGTCAGCACAACAAAGGGGGTTTTCTCCAGCGCAGCGACTGCCTCTGCCACCGTTGCGAAATTATCCAGCACATACTGCCCCCACAAAGACAAGCTCAAGGTCTTGTCGCCCTTTGCCGGGGTGGGAAACTGCGACTCCGGCAACCACAAGAGATTGACGTTCAGGCCCTTTTCATTGGCGCCGTCGGTCGATGCAATATCGTAGCCAGAGGCAATCACACTGCCATACTTTGATGTCCATTCAATGGAAGCCGGCCCAGCCTCTCCAGTACGCTTGGCACCACGCGGAAAGATCCAGAGGTTGGTCCCGACATCCCTTTTCCAGTCCATGGAACGGCCCGTAATCACCTGCCCGTTGTCACCCAGAAAAACAGCGCGAGTACAGGCCTGGGAAACTGCCGGCGCCAAAGCCAGACCAAGCGCACACGCCACCAAGGTACGACGACATTTGTTTAACAACATCTTTTTCTCCAGAGACGGCGAGCCGCCCAACCAATGAAACAAAGAACAGACTGCTTCCACAGTCGACACATTGGACATGGACGTAACAAAAACAGGATTACGGCGCCACGTCAAGCGACATGGGTGCTTGTGGTACGGGTCCGACAAAAACAGGGTCGCAAACGGAGTCACGCAGGCTGACAGCGTCAACACGGTCATAAAGAGCCTCCCCAAAAAAAATGGCCCTTCAATGGGCCATTTTTGCGCATCGGACTAAAACTCCAGACAGTTAAAAAAACCAGGCAAGCGTGCATAGTTATTCATTAACTGAGCCAGGACATAGGTGCTGTCAAACGTCTCCAAGGCCAGCAGATTTTCCCGATAATCCTCATCAGCCAGGCCAACCGCACTGCGGCCTGGGTCCACCAACGCGCCGGCCAAGAGTTCGGACAATTTGGGGTCAGGCAGCTTTTCCAGCGCTGAACGCAAGGCCAACTCCTCATTCGTGAAGCCGACTTGTCCACCACGATCAGCTTGTAACGCTGCTTGCACCAAGGGCAACAACTTATCAATATCTTGCTTGCTAAGGTAAAACACATGCATGACACGCTCTCCACAAATTGGTGATCGACTTGTCCAGCATACCGAAAGAAACACGGCAGGCGCCAGTGCGCCGTCACTGCTTACCGCTAAAAAGGGCCTCAGAACAATGACACGGACACTCACGCATTTGCGCTATGAACAATTGGCTGCCTTGCTCCTGGCCGCCCTGCTTCATACCCAGGTGAACGCCCAGCAACCAGAACCTCTGCACGATAACCCCCCCTCATCCCGCTACGCCGTGCAGATCACCCCTTACGCCTGGATCACCGGCCTGTCTGGAGAGAGCTCTCCCTTCAAACGCGCCCCTTCACTGGATATTGAAAAGTCGTTCTCGGATGTATGGCACAGTCTGCGCGCAGCTGCTTTTCTCAATACCTGGATGCGTCGCGACCGCTATGTGCTCAACAGCGACCTGCTTTATGTGAACACCCGTGAAAGTGAAGTGGTGGGCGGGCTGCCCTTGGTGGGTGCGGCAGAAGGAACGATGGACACGCGTCTCTTTATGGGAACCCTGCAAGGCGGCTATCGCTTCTATGATTCCGAGCAAGCCAGCCTGGACGCACTGGCCGGCTTTTCCTTCTGGGACATCCGCAGCCGTGCCCACCTGCGCATCGCGGGCCGAAACCGTCACCATCAGGAAAGCTTCAACTGGGTAGACCCCATGGTGGGACTGCGCGCGTTTTATCGTTTCAACCCGGAGCTCTCCACGCAGGCGCAAATTCACGTGGGCGGATTTAACGTGGGCTCACGTCTGAGCTATCAGGCCACCCTGACCCTGAACTACGATCTGTCAGAGAACTTTTCATTGACGGCCGGATACAAGATGCTGGATGTGAACTACCGCCGATCCGGCCAAATCTTTGATGCACACCTGTCCGGTCCGGTGCTGGGTCTGAGCTGGCGTTACTAGGAAAATAGGAAAAGGGGCGCTCGAAAGCGCCCCTTTTCCCCGCTATCAGGCCATTCCATCGACCTGATGACGGCGCTCCCAGAAACGCGTGGCTACCTTGCCAAGCAGGTCTTCTCCCGTCTTGATCACGAATACCCCCTTGTCTGCCGACACGCCTGCCCGATCCAGCAAAGGCTGCGCCCCCCCATCGTGACCGATGGCTTTGAGGTGACCATAAGCATCAGCCACGAAATCAACCGCCGCCTTGTTGGTACACAGTTTCAAGGCCTGTCCCTGTCCCAGCAACAAGGCCACCGCATCAAACAGGACCGACGGTGCCCCAGCAATCTTCTCATCGGCAGCCAGCGCCGTCCCGTCTGACAGCGTCACGCCTCCTACCTGAGGCGCAATCAGCTTGACCGCCACTCCCGCCTCCTGCGCACCGGTCAGCAGCATCTGCAGCAATTCCTTGTCAGCTCCATCCGTCAGCAAAATGCCCAGCATCCGGCCTGCGACGGGTGGCTTTTGAGCCAGTATCGACAAAGCCTTGGACGGTGGCATGTCTACTGGCGGGCGGGCTGGTTTGGCCGCTGCCGGCAGCGTCAGGCCCAAGCCCTGGGCAGCCCGCTTGGCCAGATCCTCATCAATGGTCCGCATATGCGAGAGCACGCGCAGGCGAACATGATTGAGCTGGACCTTGGACAGCTCAAAGACCAGGCCCGCAATCAGATGCTCCTGCTCCACCTCCGTCTGGGAACGGTAAAACAGGCGTGCCTGGCTGTAATGATCAGCGAACGACTCTGCCCGGACACGCAGTTTCGCCCCGTCCTCCACGGTACTGGGAAAGCTGCGAAACCCCTGAGCCTGGGCACGAGGTCCACCCGGCTCACCGACCTCATCCAGACTGTTGGGCTCATAGGTCGCACGGCCTTTGGGAACCTGCATTTGCATCATGCCGTCGCGCTGCATATTGCTAAAGGGGCAACGTGGCGCATTAATCGGGATCTGATGGAAGTTGACTGTTCCCAGTCGAGATTTCTGGGTATCCAGGTAAGAAAACAGTCGGCCCTGCAACAAAGGATCGTCGGTAAAGTCGATGCCGGGAATCACGTTGGAAGGCAGGAAAGCAACCTGTTCGGTTTCTGCAAAGAAATTGTCGGGGTAGCGATCGAGCACCATACGGCCCACAATCTTGACGGGTACACTCTCCTCGGGGATCAGCTTGGTGGCGTCCAGCACATCGTAATCCTGCCGGTCCGCCCACTCTTGATCAAACACCTGCACGCCCAGCTCCCACTCCGGAAAAGCGCCGCTTTGAATGGCTTCGTATAAATCACGTCGCAGGTAGTCCGAATCCGCACCTGAAATCTTGACGGCCTCATCCCACAAGGTCGACTGCAATCCCTGCTTGGGTTTCCAGTGAAACTTCACAAAATGCGACTTGCCCTGCGCATTCACGAAACGGAAGGTGTGTACGCCAAAACCCTGCATCATGCGAAAGGAACGAGGCAAGGCGCGATCCGACATCAGCCACATCACCGTATGTAACGATTCGGGCATCAGCGAGACAAAGTCCCAGAACGTGTCATGGGCAGAGGCCGCCTGGGGAAAACCGCGGTCAGCCTCGGGCTTGACGGCATGAATCAGGTCCGGAAACTTGATG
Source organism: Alcaligenes sp. HNGD-HTN06 (assembly GCF_049932565.1). Lineage (NCBI taxonomy): Bacteria > Pseudomonadati > Pseudomonadota > Betaproteobacteria > Burkholderiales > Alcaligenaceae > Alcaligenes > Alcaligenes sp. HNGD-HTN06. Next base: position 2,360,022 of record NZ_CP187782.1, read on the forward strand.
GCATCCTGAATAAAGAACACGGGCATATTGTTGCCGACCAGATCCCAGTTGCCCTGTTCGGTATAGAACTTGACCGCAAAACCACGCACGTCACGCGGCGTGTCCTTGGATCCCTTGGAACCCGCTACGGTTGAAAAGCGGCAAAACACCGGCACCCGATGCCCTTCCTTTTGAAACACACAGGCCTGGGTCAGCTCCGGAATCGCCTGCGTACACTCAAAATAGCCATGCGCCCCCGTGCCACGAGCATGCACGATGCGCTCTGGAATGCGTTCGTGATCGAAATGAAATATTTTCTCTCGCAGGACAAAATCTTCCAGCAAAGTAGGACCGCGAGCCCCCAGGCGCAGGGAGTTCTGATTATCCGAAATCGGCATGCCATGATTGCTGGTCAAGGCGGTATGGCCCGCCTGATGCAACTCCCCTCCCTGACCCAGGGAGTCCTGATTGTTCGTCGCCGCTGATTTTTTCGTCACCATATGTCCTCCAATCGAATCACACAACAAACCTCGTCCTTCAGAAGCGGCCTTAGCCGGTCTGCATGGCATGACCATTGCTACGCCCACGCGTTCGCATAACTGGCCAGAGGCTGGCAAACGATCTTTGCTCCTGACGGAACAAGGCACTTGTCACTCGGGACCGCTACCCTGACCAAGCGGGCAGTCTTAAAAGAGCCTAGAGGCTTTGCACAAGGCATGTGCGAATCGATTTCTCGAAACGTAATCAAGCATGTCCACATTTTTTTATGCGAGCATTCGGCCCGGAAAGGCTGAGCTCTGGCATCATGCACGTGCTGTCGCTCTGTACGGCCCCTCATTACAGCCGCGCGGTCTGCGCGGCCTCGGTTTCTTTTTGGAATAACCTTGTGTTTCAAGTCGCTGCTCTCTGTTTTGCCCTGTACGTCGCCTGGCGATTGATCAAACCTCTGAAACTTCGGCCCTGGATCAAATATCTGCTCAGCGCGTTGGCGCTGGCCGCCACCCTGCATCACTATACGGTTGCTCTGTTCTGGGGCACGCGCGCCTCGCCGGAGATCCCTGCCGCCCTTATCATGGTCCTGGGCTGGGCATTTGGCAGTGTCCTGCTGGCCGCCAGCCTGACCCTGTTCACGGATCTGACCGGCCTGCTGATGCGTGTTCTTTACAAGCCACTTGGCCTGGTAATGCTGCGCTCGCCAACACTGCGCGCCGCTCTGGGTATCACGGCGCTGAGTTTGTCCGCACTAGCAGTGTGGCAAGCCGTGCAAGTACCCGAGGTGAAAACGGTCGAGGTGACCATTAAGGGCTTGCCACCCGATCTGGATGGTTTCCGGATCGTTCAACTAACGGATCTGCACGCCAGCCGCCTGCTGCAAGGTCCTTGGATTGAGGCGATCGTGGAAAAGACACAGGCCTTGAATCCAGATCTGGTTGCCATTACCGGGGATCTGGTCGATGGCACTGTCGATGCGCGTCGGGACGATGTGGCTCCCTTGCACGCTTTGTCAGCCCCTCAGGGAGTCTGGGTCATTGCCGGTAACCACGAGTACTACACTCAGTACCAGCCCTGGATAGCGCATTTCAAGAGTCTGGGGCTACGTTTGCTGTTGAACGAGCACAGCATTATTCAGCGAAATGGCGCAGCCTTTGCCTTGGCGGGGATTACCGACAAGTCGGCTGCGGTGCACGGGCAGCCCATGCCGGATGTCGGTGCTGCCGTGGCCGGTATTCCGGCTGGCATGCCCATCATTATGCTGGGCCATCGACCAGACACCGCCAAAACAAGCGCTGCGGCAGGCGTGGCCTTGCAACTGTCCGGCCATACGCACGGCGGTCATATTCTGGGCATGCACAAGATCGTGCAGATGGCCAATGACGGATATGTAGGTGGACTGTATCAAGTCGGCAGCATGCAACTGTATGTCAGTTATGGAGCGGGACTATGGGCCGGCTTTCCGCTACGCCTGGGACGCGCATCAGAAATCACCTTGATTACCCTGCGCGCCCCTTAAGACCGACCGCAACCCTTTCCCTTTTCAGGACACGCTGCGCAGCGCCCGTTTGCACACGCGCTGCACAGCCTTATCCTGCGGCGACTGCGTCTGCCATTGAGCGCATAACGACCTTGCCCACTGCGGCTGGTCCTTGGCCGCATCGTTCAGGTAGTTGGCGACCGAGTCTTGCACATAGACGCTATCATCCCGGTGCAACACCTGCAGGATGGGCAACATACGCTCTGGCTCCTTTTTCAGAACGGCGATATGTGCGCACCACACCCCTCGGGGGCGCAGGGCTTCACAGGCAAAACGGCGTAAATACGCTGAGTCCTCGTGCGCCCACCGTTGCAAGGTTCGGATCGATAGGTCCAGCTCGGCTACCAAGTGGGGACGCACCGCCATCCAGGCCCATTCGCGTACTCCAAAGTGTGGATCGTCCGCCAAGGGACGCAGCGCCTCCAGACGTTCCGGCACGCTTAGCGATTCACGCGCGCCCACCATAAAACAGGCCCAACCTCGCACCACATCGGCGCGATGACTCAGGCAGCGCTTCCAGGCCCGTTCGCCGTAGCGTTGCCACAGATACTCGCCCAGGCCTTTCATGCGTTTGAGTATGCCCAGCTGGGCCAGCGACTGAATATGCCGGACCGCGTGCTCATCGAGTTCAGGAAATACCACGGCCGCCAACACCCGCTGATCAATAGCCAAGGACTCGGTGAGGGTAGCGGCCGACATTTCTCCTGTTGATAAAGCCTGGAGAACCTCAGCCGGTATATCCGCAACTTTGGCATAGCCAATGCGATTTTCTGTGTTCATGATGCCTGCTCTCCACCCGCTGCCTTGCTCAACAGGGCCCCAAGCTGGACGCACTCCGCCGCCGACAAATGGCTGAACAACTGACCAATCCAGCGGGCGTGGGTTGCCACCAGCTGTTTCGCCAGCTCAGCACCTTGGGGACTGAGTTTCACCATGACAGAACGTCGATCCGCTTGGGCTGCAAAACGCTGCACCAAACCCGCTTTCAGCAAGCCATCCACCAGGGTTGTCACCGTTGCCCGCGTAATTCCGGCCCGCTCGGCCAATCGGTGGGAGGCCATGCCCTCGGGGGCGTTTTCCAATAAAAACAGCAGCACGAAACGCGCTTCGCTCAAACCGTGAGGGGCCAGCAAGGCCGCACAATCCCGATCAATCCGGGCCGATAAAGACAAGAGCTGAAAACAGAGCTCCATACCCTGAATGTTGATGCCCTTTTGCTGCCGGGCATGAGAGAGCAGAGCTTGGTATTTGGCGTCCAGTTTCATAATTCGATATCAAATAGTTTGATATCGAATCTTAATGTTTGACTCCATCAAAAACAAGCCCAATAACAAAGACGATTCCACGGTGCCAGCGTCAGGCTCCCTCTTTTTCCTTGGCACGGCCGCCCCGGCTCGCCAAGCTCGGCATTGCCCCCCCCAACAGGAAACTTTTTGCCTCCAGAGTGTCGCCAAAACTCGACAATGCCAAATTTTAAGGATGATGCGCACAAGACAGGCCCACGCATGCGGTAAGGTATAAGGCTGGCCGGACTATGACACGCCATCTTGCAGACATAGCCCCGCACCCGCCCCACCGCCCCCGGCGGAACAGGCAAGGTATTGAACCGGCATCGGGATAAGGATCTGCTCCGGGCAGCCACCGATCATCAGCAGCACACATGGAATCCGTTTACTAGCATCATGAACAGCATCAAGAAATCGAGCAAATTGGCGAATGTTTTGTACGATATTCGCGGCCCCATCATGGACCGGGCCAAGCAAATGGAAGACGAGGGCCAGCAACTGATCAAACTGAATATCGGCAATCTGGCGGTGTTCGGTTTTGATGCCCCGGAAGAGATCCAGCTCGATATGATTCGTAACCTGCCCAACTCGGCGGGTTACTCGGACAGCAAAGGTATTTTTGCCGCGCGCAAAGCCGTCATGCACTACACCCAGCAACAGGGCATCAAGGGCGTGACGCTGGAAGATATTTACCTGGGCAATGGCGCTTCGGAGTTGATCGCCATGGCGACCAACGCGCTGCTGGACGATGGGGACGAGCTGCTTCTGCCCATGCCCGACTATCCCTTATGGACGGCTGTCACCAGCCTGTCAGGCGGCACACCCGTTCATTATCTGTGCGACGAATCCAATGGCTGGATTCCGGACCTGAACGACATCCGCGCCAAAATCACGCCGCGGACCAAAGGCCTGGTGGTCATCAACCCCAACAACCCCACTGGCGTGCTCTACCCTGATTCGGTCTTGCAAGCCCTGGTGGACATTGCACGCGAGTTCAATCTGGTGCTGCTGGCGGACGAAGTCTACGACAAGGTCCTGTTCGACGACATGAAGCACACCGCCATGGCCAGCCTGTCCTCCGACGTACTGACACTGACCTTCAACTCCCTGTCCAAGAGTTACCGCGCCTGTGGTTACCGCGCCGGCTGGCTGGTGATCTCCGGGGACAAGAAAGCCGGTGCCGACTATATCGAAGGCCTGAGCATGCTGGCCAATATGAAGCTGTGTGCCAACGTTCCCGGCCAATGGGCTATCCAGACTGCGCTGGGCGGCTACCAGAGCATTAATGACCTGGTTTGCGAAGGCGGCCGTCTGCGTCGTCAGCGCGATCTGGCCTATGAGCTGATTACGGCCATTCCGGGAGTCAGCTGCGTCATGCCTCACGCTGCCTTGTATATGTTCCCCCGTCTGGACCCCGAAATTTATCCCATCAAGGATGATCGTCAATTTTTCCTGCAACTGCTCGAAGCCACTCGCGTCATGCTGGTTCAGGGTACCGGCTTTAACTGGCCCCACCCCGACCACTTTCGCATGGTCTTTTTGCCGCACGAGCCCGACTTGCGCGAGGCAATCAACCGCATCGCCAAGTTCCTGAAAGAGTATCGGATCAAGCACGGCACGGAACGCCCCGAGTTTTCTCAAACCCCGCTGGCCGCTGTAGACAGTACCGACGCCTCCTAAGCGAGAACTCGCCCAAAAACCAAGGATGACCCATCCTTGGTTTTTTTATAAGCCACTTCAATTCAGGAAAAACGCATCAGCAACCGCACTCGATTCGGGCGCAACCCCAGGAGCGACAGCACCCCTGCCTGGATATGCGCCGCTGCGACTTTCAAGAGAGCGGCGCGAGCAGTTCCCCAACCCACTCAATAAACGCCCGCAAGCGCACATTCGTATGCTTGTTACGGTGAAACGCCACATGCAAAGGCATGGGGTCCATGCTCCAGTCAGCAAACAAGGCTACCAAGCGGTTTTCCTGCACAGCTGCATTAGCCAGATAGTCGGGCAGACAAACCAGTCCCAGACCAGCCTCACCCGCTGCCAGATAGGCATTGCCATCGTTGACAGCCAACCCGCTACATCCCCGCACAACTACGCTTTCCTTGTGACGACGCAAGGCATACGGAAACGGTTTGTTCTGATGCTCCCAAAGATAGCCCACCACCGAATGCTGCGAGCTATCCAGTTCGGTAGGATGGACTGGCGTCCCACACCGCTTCAGGTACGCCGGGGCGGCATATATCGCCAGACGCAAGCTCCCCACTCGCCTGGCTACTAAAGCCTGATCCTGAATCGGGCCACCTCGAACCACGCAATCCACACTCTCATCGAGTAGATCCACAGCTTTATCACCCACCCCCATATCCAGTTGAATATCAGGGTAACGCTGATAAAAAGACGGTAAGGCAGGCACTAGCACGCGACTGGCCAACGGGCTGGGCACATCGACTCGCAAACGCCCGGCAGGCAAGGCCAAGACGTGCGCCAGATCCCGTTCTGTATTGTCCAGATCAGTCAGCAGTTGCTGCACGCGCTCCACGTACAAGGCGCCTGCGCTGGTCAGACTGACCTTGCGCGTCGTGCGATTGAGCAGACTCACCCGCAAGTGGGCCTCCAGTTGCTGCACCAGATGCGTGGCCCGTGTCCGGCTGATATGCAAGGCCTGAGCCGCTTTGGTAAAGCTGCCGGTTTCCACCACCTTGGCGAAGGTGCGCATCGCTTCAAAACGGTCCACGCATTATCTCCAAAGCGTAGTGGTCATTGTTTTGATTATAGAAACAGTGTGGTTCGTCATCCAGGGTTTATCCGCCCACGCCCAACGCCTACAGTAAATGACTTGATCAACTTCACCCACTCAAGCCGGTAGAGGAACCCCGAATGACTCCCTTACGCCAAGCCGTATTTCCTTCTGAGCGCCACGCCTTGTATGAACGTGCTCATTATTCGCCTGCGGTGCGCTGCAATGGCTTTTTGTTTGTATCAGGGCAGGTGGGCAGCCATCCAGATGGCACGCCCGAACCCGATCTGGAACAACAGATGCGTCTGGCCTTCGAGAACCTGCGTGCCGTATTGGCGGCCGCTGGCTGCACCTTCGCGCATGTGCTGGACGTGACCCTCTTTCTGGTCGACCCCGAGAAGAATCTGGACACCTTGTGGAAAGTCTTGCCAGATTACTGGGGTGATGCGCCCTACCCGGCCCTGACCGGCCTCGGCGTGCCCTGGCTATCGGGTTTTCAGTTCGAGATCAAGGTGGTAGCCCAGCTTCCCCAGGGTGAATAGAGGCCGGGCAATGCAGGGCAGCAAACCCCATCCCGACCTCTCGGCGCGAACGGTAGACACCTCGGCCATCTCCCCCCTCTCGACCATCTCAGGGTGGGAGGCAAGGTGTCTGCATCAGGACTCGTCCGCACGTCTGTTTGACGGGGGACACCATTTGCCAGGGCCGATCGAATCTCAGAAAGCTGTCCCACGATGCAGCCCCACTCTTGGATTCCACAAAAAGATCGGGCCTGGGCAGAACCTGGCTCACTCTCACAACGGCCGCAACAGCAATAAAGCGCACAAGGCCCACATAAAAAACGCAATACAGGCGTCCAGTACTCGCCAAGCAAAGGACTGACGAAAAACCGGCTGCAGCAAACGTGCCCCATAGCCCAGGGCCAGGAACCAGCACAGGCTGGCGGCACAGGCGCCCAAGGCAAACGCCCATTGCAAATGACCCGGATAGGGCATGGACAAGCTACCCAACAGCACCATCGTATCCAGATAAACGTGGGGATTCAAAAAAGTAAACGCCAGACACATTAGCACTATACGGCGGCGATTGCGCTCGCTTCCCTGACCGGCTAGCAAACTGCCCGTGCCCGCCCAGGCCCGCTGGGCGGCCCTCCATCCATACCAGGCCAGAAAGACTGCGGCCCCCCAACGCAGAACTTGCAACAGACCTGGCCACTCATGCACCAAGGTACCAATACCAGCAACGCCTCCCAGAATCAGGACAATATCAGCCAGCGCACAAATACCGACCACCAGACCCACATGGCGACGCTCCAGACCTTGCCGCAACACGAAGGCATTTTGAGAGCCAATAGCGATAATCAGGCCGGCTCCGCTCAAAAAACCCGTCGCTGCAACAGAGAAAAACATACCGCTCCCCTCTCGGAACTTGAAAACCGCCTTATAGTGCTATCCTTTAGCTATTAAGAAAAGCTAATTATTCTTTACATAGTTAAGAAAAACTAATCACTCCGGACTTGTCATGGATTTACTGCACCCACAGCTAAGAGCCTTTACAGCAGTCCTGGAGGAAGGCAGTTTCGAGGCAGCTGGACGTAGGCTGCACATCACGAGCTCTGCCATCTCACAACGGATCAAGGCACTGGAAGACAGGCTGGGGCAGGTTCTGGTCCTGCGCCAACCGCCTTGTCGCCCCACACCGGCAGGCGAACTGCTGCTGCGTCGTGTCCGTCCCATGCAGGCTCTGGAAGCAGAGGCCCTCGCCGATTTCCTGCCCGAGAAAAATGGAACGAACCGCCCCATCGCTATTGCGGTCAACAGCGATTCACTGGACACCTGGTTCCTTCAAGCTCTGGCCCAGCTCAGTCAGGCACACGGCTACTTGTTTGATGTACGGGTTGATGACCAGGACCATACGCTGGAGCTGATACGAAATGGCTCTGTGCTGGGCGCGGTCACTGCCGAGCCCACACCCTTGCAAGGCTGTGAGGTTCAGGCTTTGGGCATCATGCGTTATCAGGCCATTGCCTCGGCGGCCTTTGTCAGCCGACACTTTAGTCAAGGGGCACAGGCAGACTCACTGGCTCAAGCCCCCATGATTGTCTTTAATCGCAAAGACGAGTTGCAATGGCGTTTTATACGTCAGATCACCGATGTGACGCTTGCCCCCCCCATCCACTATCTGCCCACCTCGACCGGCTTTGTGAAGGCAGCAGCCTTGGGGCTGGGCTGGTGCCTGGCCCCGGACTCCATGGTTTGCGACGCTCTGGCAGCCCGGGAACTGGCCTTGGTCGCCCCGGGCCTTTGGCTGGATGTCCCCCTGTACTGGCAGCATGCCGCGATCCGATCTGACACCTTGCGTAATATAGGTGCCGCGCTGCAAAACGCCGCCAGCAGCTCTTTAGGCCCTGTACAGGACTGATCAAGGACGGATCGGATCCATCCCGATCTGATCTGATCGGCCCCAGTCTGGTCGTGCGCGGCACGCTCGATCCAGCACGACGCCTTCAGGCCGCCGCCTCGGCCACGGCTCTGCGCACAGCCTCACGCTCGCCAACCCGCTGAAGATAGGCTACCAGCCTGGGGAATCTGCTCATCTCCACCTCATCGCCTTCAAGCCAGCTCCCCACGGTGTAAAGATAGCCATCGGAAACGGTAAATTGCTCGCCCATCACCCAAGGTCCAACAATAAGGGACTCCAGAAAGGCAGCACACGCCGTCATATTTTGTGGAACCTTAAGGCGCATGGCCTCGTGGGCCGCGGGATCATCGGCCCAGCGGGCACCCCGGCGCTTGTGTGCATGGGCGACATGCACCGTCGATGCCAGATAACTGTTGAGCTCCTGCAAACGAGCAAAAGCAAAAGGGTCGTCCAGAGGCGCCAACTGTGCCTGCGGAAAGCGTTGTGCCACAAAGGCCAGCAAAGCCGGAGTTTCAGTCAATGTCCCCTGTTCAGTCACCAGCGCCGGGACACGCCCCTTGGGGTTGATACGCAAAAACTCCGGGCTTTGCTGCTGATTAGCCGCGAAATCCAGCTTGACCACCTCGACATCCGCACCTGCCTCATACAAGGCAATGTGTGTTGCCAGCGCACAGGTACCTGCTGCGGAATAAAACACCCAACGTGCCATCTTGTGCTCCTCTTTTATTGTCGTTAAAGAGGCCATTATGACGCTGTAAATCCCGGGTTCGGGAAAAATGATGCGAGGCTTGGACCACGGAGCATCACAAACAGGCTCTCATTCGCCCTGTTGAATCGCCCCAGGTTTAGAGTAGGCTCCAAGCTTCGAGGGAATGAGGCACGAACAAGCTCCCCCTGAAGTCCGTGAGCGTGTCGTGCGCTTGGTACAGGAGCACACCGTGGTGAGTACCCGTCGCTGTGGGCGGGTGTTGAGTCTATTGCGCCGAAAATCGGTTGCGTACCGGCCGCTTTGCTCGATTAGGTCAAGCGCAGCGAGATCGACAGCGGCAGGCGTGATGGCATGACCAGCAGCGAACGCGAACGCAGGAAGGCATGGAGCGCGAAAACAGGGCGCTACGCCGGACCAACAAGTTATTGGAGTCGGCCAGCGCTTTTATTGACCAGGCGGCACTCGACCGCGAGCTCAAGAAGTAAATGCCTATATAGACCGACACCGGGGCGTCTACGGGGTCGAGCGGAGCCATCGTCAAGCGCGCTGAAGAAACTCTATCACCGTACCCACTCTAGCGCGCTGTGCCGGTGAAGGCCGTATTTTAACCAAACAGCTCCTCGACTCCTGGAGTGATTCATATGAAACCAGAGAAGAAAACTCATTTAAGAAGATTGGCTTATAGGCTCTAAAATCAATCTTTCTTTACCTTTACCAATATTCTTCCTCTGCACTTTCAGCAGAGGCAGCTCGTTAGTATTTTTTACATGCGTCCCGCCACACGGTATTACATATCCATTACATTCCCAATAACGGGCATCCGGATAGTCCTCTCGTGAACTCATCGTTATCGAACATCCCCCTCTGATTAATTCATTAGCAAGCTCTTCAATCTTATTTATTTCCTCTTGATTGAAACGGTCTTCAACCAAAAAATCTAATCTGGCACCATCAGTTTTAATGTGGCAACCAATCGTATTTCCAACTACCCCAGGACGACATAGATCAATAGCCCAGTACAAAATATGCGCTGCGCTATGGTTTAAAGACATTTTTCTTCTACGATCACGATCAATTCTCAACAAAACCTCATCACCAACGTTAAAATTAATTAACCCATCCCTATTTTCAACTTTATGCAATATTATTCCACCAGTTTTAATACCTGAAAACCCATCAATAAAAATAGGTATAGCATCACAAATTTGAGTATCATTAAATTCGATAGCTATATTAGGGTTCTCAATCAATCGAATCTTGCCATGATCACCTTCTTGCCCCCCACCCTCCGGGTACGCTATAGTTTGATCAAGCTCAATTGCTAAATCATAGATACCCACTATTCTAGCCTTACATTCTAATTCTTCTGGCTTTTCATAATAACGCTTGATTGTTGTACGCATTATTTACCTTTCAATATCTTTTAACCTTCTTTTTTTACTAAAAAAATACCTGTCAATACAATAAAAATTCCAAACATTTCTTGTGCAGTTAATGTTTCATAAAAAATAAAATAAGATAAAATCGCTGAAATTACAGGCTGCATCAGAACGAGAACAGCAGCTAAGTTGACAGATATACCACCTAAAACATAGCTAAGACCGCCTTGCCCTAATATCTGAGAAAATATGGCCAAACCCAACAATGGCCACAAAGCTTCAAAATCATTAGGATAGGAAACTCCTTCCATGAGAAGGCTACTTATAAGAAGTACCACTATAGATCCGTATGCACTGTAATACATTACCTGAATAGCACTTGCCTTTTCTCTGACCTTATAAACAATAAGCAAAAAAATAGCATAGAAAATAGATGTAGCGAACGCTAACATATCACCATATAAGCTACCGTTCGATAAATCCCCCTTCCCTTCTATCAAAACCACTAACCCAATTAATGCAACCATCAAACTAATTAAAAAATTACGAGAAATTTTTTCTTTATAAATAAAATAAGCAGCCGGAACAATAGTAAATGGAACTAAGTTAGCCAATAAGTTTGCGTTAGCTACCGTTGTATAATGAAAAGAAATATTCCATAAAATTAAATCTCCTGCCAGGAACATACCAGCAACAAATATCAACGACTTATCTCTTATAGATAAATGATTTCCTTTTTCAAACTTAAGCAATGGATACAATATTGGAATGCTAAATAGAACCCTATAAAACCCAGTTGCAACAGGCCCCAAATCACTTAATTTTACAAATATCCCTCCGGTCGCCAGACATGAAACAAAAAAAATAGTTAAAAAAAACGAACGACTTTTCATTAATTTCTCAAAATTATTTTCTGCTCATTACTTTCCATTACTACTGAACAGTTATCAGGAATATCAGATCTAATTATAGAGTGAGGTGAAATTTTGACATTATTGCCAATACGGACCTTACCAAAAATTCGAGCAAACCCTCCAATTTCAACATTATTCCCAACAATAGGGTGGCGGCTTTTTTTTTCGTTAAATGCAATATGAGAAGAGCCTAAAATAACTTGCTGTAAAAAATAACAATTATCTCCAATAACGCAAGTTTCTCCAATTACGGTACCAACCCCGTGATCAATCACGAAACTATGACCTATACTGGCTGCTGGATGTATCTCAATCCCTGTTCTAACCTTAAAATATTCCGATATTTTTTTTGCTTCGATAACCTTTCCGTAATTAAATAAAATATAATTTGATATCCGGTATCCAATCACCGCATCAAATGACGAATAAGACAGCAAAAGAAATCTATAATCATTATTTGCAGATGGATTTTTCTCAAGAAACGCGTTCATATCCATAATTAACATTGAACATAAATCAAGAATTTCACTCCTTTTCAAATAATAAATACTATATCTACTTAACACCCCAACCACTTTTGAAAGAATTATCTCCTCATCTGAAATAGCAAGCATAGGCATATTTTTACATTTACTCATAGCCTATATAGCTCCTACCACTATCAGGGGCAACAGTAACAATAATCTTTCCTTTTTTATACTTTTTAGCCTCTTTAAGAGAAGCAAGAATATTTGCTCCTGATGACACACCTACAAAAATACCTTTATTTTTACTTAACCAACTCCTCAATTCCATTACCTCATTGAAATCAACATTTATCATATGATCAATAAGATTAAAATTTACTATTGGAGGAATAAAACCCACCGCTATAGCTTCAATCTTATGCGGAATAAAAATATTATTTTTAAAATCACATCCACTGGGTTGAACACCTATTACCTTTGTGTCCGAACTAATCCCTTTTAAATACCTACCCACTCCCATTAAAGTTCCGCCAGTTCCAATTCCAGCGACAAAGGATTAGCTGGATTAGAGAACTGATCTAGAGAAATATAATTATTATCAGAATTCAATATTTCTCTCGCCAGCCTAACATGCGACCCTGGCCCAGTATTGTGATCAGACAATATAATTTTAGCCCCATAACTTTCTAAATTTTTTATTTTCTCTTTACTGAAGTTATCAGGAATTACTAAATTAACTTTATACCCCAAAGCTATAGCGGCAATAGTAATTCCCAAACCAGTATTACCACCTGTCGGCTCCAGAATTATTTTGTCTTTCGTTAATAATTTTTTTTCTTGTGCATCTAATACCATATGCACTCCAGGTCTAGATTTAATACTCCCACCAGGATTGAACTCTTCTAACTTTACATAAACACCAGCTCTATCCGGATTAAATATATTTTCTATTTTTATAATTGGAGTATTTCCCACATAGTTTAGCAACTCAGTCATAGCCAGCCCTTAATACTTTTCTACCCAATCATTATTTAGATAAACATAATAAAAATGAATTTTTCCTAAACAGTTTTGTTTATATCCATCCACCTAAGATTAATCTAAATTTTTTAGTTGATATAGCAGCAGTGCTAGGCTATTGTTATGGTTACAGTTGACTATAGATAGACCGGAAGTCAAAAAAATGGCCGAGCGTGCCTATACAACCCTATATTTACAGGAAGTATTCTATGGATGAATCACTGTATTTGACGTTGAGTAATAAGCTAAACCAGGCGATTAGCTCAGGAACTTTTAAAGCCGGCTCAAGACTTCCGTCGGTAAGGCAAACCGCAAAAACTTACTCAGTTAGTGCCAACACTGTTGTTGCCGCATACCGCCATTTAGAAGACCAAGGACTGATACAGGCACGGCCACAATCAGGTTTTTATGTACGTGAACAAGTCCCTCGCCTTAAACAAACGTTTCCTATAGAAAGTGCCAGCGCACCTCCTACTCAAGGCGTATTGCAGCTAATTGAAACGACTTTTGCCACTCAACAAAATCCAGCTTTCACAAATATTTCTCTAGCCTGCCCAAAGCATGACTCTGAGTTTTATCCAAGTGAAAAGCTGAGTAGAATCATGAGTCAGATCGTCCGGCGCCAACACAATATGATTTGTGAGTACGCATTGCCACCTGGTAGCTTAAATTTACGACACCAGATAGCCAGACGGATGCTCGATGTTGGTGCTATTACTGATATCACCGAAATCACTATTACACACGGTTGTATAGATGCATTGCATTTGGCGCTCTTGGCAACCACCAAATCTGGTGATTGCGTTGCCCTAGAGTCCCCTACTTATTTTTATTTAATACCTTTATTAGCCACATTAGGATTGAATGTAATTGAAGTTCCCACGGATTCTGAGACCGGCTTAGACCTTACAGCTTTAGAGTTATTAATGAAGGACCATAAAATTCAGGCCATTGTCTGCATGCCTAATTTGCACAATCCTCTTGGTTGCAGCATGCCTCTCAAATCCAAGCAACAGTTGGCCAAATTAGTGAACAAATATCAGGTTCCTCTTATTGAAGATGGGCTGTATTGTGAACTTCATTTTGATCAGACCTTACCAGCGGTTAAGGCATTTGATTCCGATGGCTGGATTATTTTTTGCTCAAGTTTCACTAAAACCCTAGCCCCAGACTTCCGAATTGGTTGGATCTGCGCTGGACGCTTCAATCAAGAAGTACAGCGTCTTAAAAACCAGCTTTCAATGACCGAGTCTAGGTTACTGTGCGAGACCATCGCCTTATTTTTAGAATCTGGTGGCTACGATCATCATTTGCGAAAACTACGTAAACGCTACCAACAAAATATGGCTCAAGCACAATCGCTAATAGCGAACTATTTCCCTGCAGGAACCCGCACCACAAAACCACAAGGTGGATTTGTTTTCTGGGTAGAAATACCTGGAAATATAGATACCGTTGAGCTACATATCGAGATGCTTAAAGAAAATATTTGCCTTACTCCAGGCGCATTATATTCACCTAACTCTCGATATAACAACGCATTACGAATATCATGCTGCTATCCGTTTAATGAAAAATATCGTTTTTCTATTGAACGTGTCGGCGCTAAGGCATGTGCACTGACTGGCATATCTTCAAATCGAAATCATGAATCCATTCAACATAAGCCGTAGAAAGAGTTTTTATTCAAAACGTTATTCTTTGAATTTTAGCCACCTCTGGGCCGCTTCGTCTGAACAATAACTTTCTATCCGCAATTTTTTTCCTCGTCCACCTACTTAATGTCCGTTTATATCCCTGTGAGAACATAACTTCGCCCCATAATTGATACGTTATAACATAATGTTTATATAATGATGTGTACTTGGGATACAACCTACCATCAATCAGCAACGAGTCGTTATGACATAGGAGCAGTCAGACGCACTCTTAATCGCTGATGCCCTCCTAGACAAACTGCGGGAACATGTCCAAACGGCCCCAACGCAGGTTTATCGAGCGCTTAAGCCTTTGGAAACTTACGGGCTTTTCCATCGCATGAAATGAATCGCCCCAGGTTTAGAGTAGGCTCCAAGCGTCGAGGGAATGGGGCACGAACAAGCTCCCCCTGAAGTCCGTGAGCGTGTCGTGCGCTTGGTAAAGGAGCACACCGTGGTGAGTACCCGTCGCTGTGGGCGGGTGTTGAGTCTATTGCGCCGAAAATCGGTTGCGTACCGGCCGCTTTGCTCGATTAGGTCAAGCGCAGCGAGATCGACAGCGGCAGGCGTGATGGCATGACCAGCAGCGAACGCGAACGCAGGAAGGCATAGAGCGCGAAAACAGGGCGCTACGCCGGACCAACAAGTTATTGGAGTCGGCCAGCGCTTTTATTGACCAGGCGGCACTCGACCGCGAGCTCAAGAAGTAAATGCCTATATAGACCGACACCGGGGCGTCTACGGGGTCGAGCGCACTGAAAAACCAGGGCTGCCGTAGAATTGGCCACGCTGGACTGGCGACCAGCAGTTTCGGAAAGTGTGGGTATCAATTCTGAAAAAAGCAGATGGGCGTTACAGGTGCCCTTACCAAACCCGCCACACCTATGCTTCCATGATGCTGTCGGCGGGTGAGCACCCGTTGTGGGTGCTCAGTCAGATGGGCAGCAGTGACTGAACAATGATCGCCAGAATTTATGGAAGATGGATGCCGGACGCGGACATTGGGACAGAGTCCAGGGCCGAACAAGCATTCAGTCCCGCCATTGCTGGATCTGCTATTAAAAAGGTCATCTGATGATCGTGCCCAGCCCATGCTAAAACAGCCCCAAAAAGAAAAAACCAATGACCGCTAAGTCATTGGTTTTTCAGGATTTCTTGGTGGAGTCGGGGGGAATTGAACCCCCGTCCGCAAGCCGTCCACAGACAGTTCTACATGTGTAGTCAATTAACTTTAAGTTTTAACCTTGGATTATGCCAATTGACAGGCCTTTCCTTGGCGATCCACTAAGTTTTAGAACCGGACTTCGTGGCGCAGCCCGATTCGATTCTTTGTAAATAACACTGCTGTAGGTTGCCCTACCTAACCCAAAGACAAATTAGTGCAGTGGCCCAGCCTTAAGCGGCTAGAGCGAAACGCTCGTCGTTGGCGTTTGTAGTTTTCCAGTGGATTTACGAGCGTACTGGTGCTCGACACGCCCTGATCTGCTTCTTGACCCACGTCGAAGCCATGTCGACCCCATGTGGATTAGTAACCATACCACATTGGCTACAAATTGCATAGCCCAAAGTGCTAGAATAAACCTCTTTCGCGCTCTGGCTGAGTCCTCGCCAGGGCGTTTTTCACGTACCTCATCCCTCCCCTTTTGTCTGGAGTCGCTTTTCATGGCCCACCCCGCCCATCAAGCCAGAGGCCTACTAGGCTTTATCCTGCATGGCAGCCTTGTAACGCAAATTGTGATCGGTTTGATCGCCGGTATTTTGCTGGGGCGCTTTGCGCCGGACGCCGCGCACTCCATCGCCCTGCTCGGTCAGTTGTTTGTCTCTGCCTTGAAGTCGGTCGCGCCCATTTTGGTGTTCGTGCTGGTGATGTCCTCCATCGCCAATCAAAAGGTCCAGTCCTCTACCCGCATGGGTCCTATCCTGGTGCTGTATGTGTTGGGAACTTTTCTGGCCGCTCTGGTGGCCGTCATCGCCAGCTTCGCGTTTCCCGTCACGCTGAAACTGGATCTGGCCAACTCTACCTTGAACCCGCCCGGCAATATTATTGAAGTCTTGCTCGACCTGCTGACCAGCATTGTCGTGAACCCGGTCGATGCCCTGCTCAACGCCAACTACATGGGTATCCTGGCCTGGGCCATTGCGCTGGGCCTGGCCTTGAAGCACGGCTCCCAAGGCTCACGTGATTTGCTCACTGATATGGCCAATGCCGTCTCCTCCTTGGTGCGTCTGGTCATCCGCTTTGCGCCTTTGGGGATTTTTGGGCTGGTGGCGGTCACCATTGCAGAGTCCGGTTTTGAGGCGCTGCGCCAGTACGGCCTGCTGCTGATCGTGCTGGTGGGTTGCATGCTGGTTGTTGCCCTGATCATCAATCCCATCATCGTGTTTGCCAAACTGCGTCGCAACCCCTATCCACTGGTCTTTACCTGCCTGCGTGAAAGCGGGATCACCGCTTTTTTCACCCGCAGCTCCGCCGCCAATATTCCGGTGAACATGGCATTGTGCGAGCGCTTGGGCTTGCACAAGGACACGTACTCGGTCTCTATTCCGCTTGGTGCCACCATCAATATGGCCGGCGCAGCCGTCACCATTACCGTTCTGACCCTGGCTGCGGTACATACGCTGGAAATCCCCGCCGACCTGCCTACCGCGCTGTTGTTGAGCCTGGTGGCCACCATTGCCGCTTGCGGCGCCTCCGGTGTGGCTGGTGGCTCTTTGCTGCTGATTCCTCTGGCATGTAATATGTTCGGAATTTCCAATGATGTCGCCATGCAAGTGGTCGGAGTCGGGTTTGTGATTGGGGTGGTGCAGGACTCCGTAGAGACTGCCTTGAACTCATCTACCGACGTGCTGTTCACGGCTGCGGCAACGCTCGAACCAGGCCAGGCCTGATTGAATGAGGGCCTAATGCAACGGGGGCCAGCCATTCAGGCTGGCCTTTTTTATGCTTAACTCCTGCTGAACGACTGCATCCATTCAAAACCCGGCCCTGCTCCCGCGTGGCCCCTCTTACCGCCCACTTTTGTCGCCCGGTTCTTTTCAAGGAGTCTTTGTGGATTTAACCAGTCTCTCTCTGTATGTCGTTGCCGTGGCCGCTGTCACCGTCATGCCTGGGCCGACCATGCTGCTCGCCCTGAACAATGGCGCCCATGGCGGCAAACGCATTGCCGCCTGCGGAATTGCGGGTGCCGCGCTCTCGGATCTGATTCTGATCGCCGCGGTAGGCGGGGGGCTGGGCGCCCTGCTGCTGGCTTCCGAGCAGCTTTTCACGTTGGTGAAATGGGTTGGCGCCGGCTATCTGCTTTATCTGGCCTATGGTCTTTGGCATGCCCCTGTAAGCGCCGTCCCGTCGCAACCCTCCACAGAGAAAGTCCGTACGGGTCGGGCCGCCTTCCTGCGTTCTTTACTGGTGGCTCTGTCCAACCCCAAAGCCTTGCTGTTTTTTTCGGCCTTTTTACCCCAGTTCATCCGGCCTGAAAGCCCGATCGCCATTCAATACATTACGCTGGCATTGGTCACCGCCCTGATTGATATTGCCTTAATGAGTGTCTACGCCCTGGGAGGACATCACGCCATGCGCCTGCTCTCGGGCCAGGCCATGCGCTGGCTAAACCGAGGCTGTGCAGGCATGCTGGCCGGGCTGGGGCTTGCCCTTAGCGTGTACCGCCGCAGCGAATCCGATTGAGTCCTGGTGGCCGGAAAAACCTCTCGCCGATGTTCTGCTCCCACGGTTTGAATCGTATATCATCACGTAGATCATGACCGACACCACAGGGCCTCGTTGTGCCTCCGCTGCAGATCAGCGTCCGGGCCCACGCGGCCCCTGGTTGCCTGCCTTCCCAAAACCAACAAGGAGCCACGATGAAGCGTATCTATTTAGCGGGTCCTGATGTGTTTTTCAGCGACGCTGTCGAGCGTGCCAAACTGCACAAGCAACTGGTGCGAGACTTTGGTTTTCAGCCTCTGCACCCCGTTGATCAGGAAGAGATTGAGGCCTCTGCCATCTATCACCACAATATCCGCCTACTGGATCAGGCCGATGCAGTCGTGGCCAATATCACGGCGTTCAGGGGCGCGGAGATCGACACGGGCACGGCTTTTGAAATCGGCTACGCGGTAGCTCAGGGCCTGCCGGTATTCACATACCGCTCCACAGCCGATACGGTACTGGATCTGGTGCGCGAGCACTACAGCCCAGTCGTTCTGGACCCTGCCAGCCAGACCTGGCGCGACCGCAACGGCGCCCTGATCGAGGACTTCGGTCTGCCTGCGAACCTGATGGTCGCGATCAGCACGGAATTTGTGCATGGCTCCTTGAGCGATGCCTTGCTTGCCGCACAGGATTACTTCAAAGCCATCAGCTGACTTTCTATAGAACAAACTACCGGCTTACCTTGTGAATCAATGACACGCCGTCAAACAAGACGAACCCAACCCGCGGTTCCCTGCAGGCTCGTTTTTCGCAACTCCAAAACAGGGCCTCGCCCCACACCATGCCCGACAAGCGCCCACTCTCTTTTCTTGACCGCGTCCGCGCCATCCTTACTGATCTACCCGCCTCCGAGCGCCGTCTGGCCCAGTTCGCGCTGGATTTCCCCGGTGATCTGTCCAGTTATAACGCCTCGGAACTGGCCAGCCTGGCGCAAGTCTCCAACGCAACCGTCACGCGCCTCATTCGTCGCCTGGACTACGCCAACTACGAGGCGGCACGCAGGCAGATTCGCACGGAAAAAACCGATGACACTCTTCTCTCGCCGAGCCCCCAACTGTCTGTGGGTGAGGCAAGCCTGCAATCCCATTTGCAAGATGGCTACAACAAGCTGAGCAACACGTATCGTCATCTGTCCCATTCAGTCCTGCAAGAGGCCAGCCAGGCCATCCGTGGCGCACGACAAATCTGGGTACTGGGCTTGCAGGCAAACTACTTTCTGGCAGGGCATTTCTACTGGCATCTGTCCAAGCTCATGCCCGGGGTGCGGCTGATCCCGGGCGCCGGTCAGACGGTCTGCGAATACCTGGCGGACATTCAGCACCAGGATGTCGTGATAATTTTCAACCTGCATCCCCGAGCTGAGGGCATGCCAGCGCTCATGCTTCGCCTGGAAACACGCTGCGCAAACATCGTGCTGATCACCGACCAGGATTACAAGGAACGCCCCAAAAGCCGCTGGCCCCTGCCCTGTCAGCCCGGTTCTGAACAGACGCCTGACAATGCGCTGGCGGCGGCAAGCCTATCTCATCTGCTGTTGTCCGAGATCGCGAACGTATGCAACGCCCTTGATCGGGATGAGTCGAAACAAGCACCATCACCGGCCGAGACAGTATTTGAATGACACGGGCAGGGGCACCCAAGAAGTCGCCCAACGCGCCGCCCTGCCCCCCTCCTCTACGACCAAAGTCGCCTGTCGGGAAAAGCTGATTCGTTTTATACATGCTGTACACAGAGCGCCCTCACGCGCCCACTCTCTGTACGTCCTGTAGGTAGAGAGCCTCGATGCCAAGAATCATCAAACCCCATAAGGAGACACCAACCATGAATTCAGCCCATCCTGCCGTCACGGCAGTGACCCAACACCCGGCCTATCAAGAGCTGCTTCGAAAACGCAACCGCATGAGCCTGATCTTCTTTGGTCTGACCGTGATTGTGTACGCCGGCTTTATTCTGACACTGGCTTTTGACCCCGAGCTTTTCAGCCGTCCCGTCGGCTCCATGACAATGACGATTGGCGTGCTGAGCGCCGCCATTGTGCTGCTCAGCGCGGTTGTTCTGGTGTCCCTGTTCGTCTACATCTCCAACAAGGTCTATGACCCCTTGCTGGCGCAAATCATGAGGGACGTGACATGAGAACCTTACTCATGAGCTTGGGCCTGTTCAGCTTGGCCAGCAGCCATGCAATGGCCGCCTCGCCCGGTCAGGCCAATACCTCTGCCATTGTCATGTTCCTGATCTTCATTGCCGGGACCATGGCCATTACCTGGTGGGCCGCACGACGCACCCGCACCACATCAGACTTTTATACCGCGGGCGGTGGCCTGACCGGCTTTCAGAACGGACTGGCGATTGCCGGGGATTATCTGTCCGCCGCCTCTTTTCTGGGGATTGCGGGCATGGTGTACGTCAGCGGCTTTGACGGCATGATCTATGCCATCGGCTTTATGTTTGGCTGGCCGGTCGTCATGTTTCTGATTGCCGAGCGACTGCGCAATCTGGGCCGCTACAACTTTGCCGACGTGACCTCGTTTCGTCTGTCCCAAAATCCCATGCGCATTCTGGCGGCCAGCGCATCCTTGCTGATTATTGCCCTGTACCTGATCGCACAAATGGTGGGGGCTGGCAAACTGATCGTGCTGCTGTTCGGGCTGGACTACAACGTGGCGGTGGTCATTGTCGGTTCGCTGATGATGATTTACGTGACCTTTGGCGGCATGACCGCCACGACCTGGGTACAGATCATCAAGGCCGTACTGATGCTGGTTGGCGCCACTTTGATGACGGTTCTGGTGCTGGCTGCTTTCCATTGGGACGTGGATACCATGCTGGCGAAGGCCGTTGCCACTCACCCGACCGGCCATGCCATTCTGGAGCCGGGCGCGGCGGTCAGTCGCAACCCACTTAACGTGCTGTCCCTGGGCATTGCCTTGGCCTTTGGTACAGCCGGCCTGCCGCATATCCTGATGCGCTTTTTCACCGTGGCCGACGCCAAGGAAGCCCGTAAATCGGTGATTTATGCCAGCAGCTTCATTGGCTACTTCTACCTGCTGACCTTCATCATCGGCTTTGGCGCCATTGCCTTGCTGGTCAGACACCCCGAGTACTTCCATACCGGCCCTGACGGTTCCTTCAATATGTTGACCGACCTGATTGGCGGCACCAATATGGTCGCGGTCCACCTGGCCAATGCTGTCGGTGGCAACCTGCTGCTGGGCTTTCTGGCCGCCGTCACTTTCGCCACCATTGTCGCCGTGGTGGCCGGCCTGGCGCTGGCGGGCGCTGCCGCGATTTCGCATGACTTGTACGCCAACGTCATTGCCAAGGGACGAGCCACCGAGACAGACCAGATGCGCATTTCGCGCATCTCCACCGTGGTCTTGGGCGTACTGGCCATTTTGCTGGGCATCATTTTTGAAAACCAAAACGTGGCCTTTATGGTGGGGTTGGCCTTTGCGATTGCGGCCAGCGCCAACTTCCCGGTTCTGGTGTTGTCGATCGCCTGGCGTGGCTGCACCACCCGTGGTGCCACCATTGGCGGCTTTCTGGGGCTGGTCACCGCCACCGCATGGGTCGTTTTGAGCAGCACCGTCTGGGTAGATGTCTTCGGATTTGCCGAGCCTATCACCCCTTTCCCCAACCCAGGCATTTTGTCCATCCCGCTGGCCTTCTTCTCGATCTGGCTGTTCTCAACACTGGATAACAGCGCACGCGCAGTCAAAGAGCGCGCCGCGTTCGAGGCCCTGACCGTACGCAGTCAAACCGGTATTGGGGCTGCCAGCGCCAGCGCTCACTAAGGCTTTGACGCTGATTCAGTCAGCATGCAAGAAAAAACAGGGCATTTCGGTGCCCTGTTTTTACGGATACACAGCTCATCCGGGCGGGCATCCTTGCAGATACTTGAACATGGCATAATCCCCACATGAATGAACTGCTCATTGCGGACGATCACCCGCTATTTCGGGAAGCGTTACGAGGTGTCGTAGCCAGTCTGTTTCCCGGCACGGCCATCTACGAAGCGGATCGCATCTCCAATCTATATCCGCTGGTCGACGACCATCCTGACGCCGATTTGCTCTTGCTGGACCTGGATATACCTGGGGCAATCGGCTTCAGTGCACTGGTCCATTTGCGTGCGACCTACCCCTGCCTGCCCATCATTCTGGTCACGGCCCATGAAGAGGCCCGCTTCATGCGCCGCGCCATGGATCACGGCGCCATGGGCTTCATTCCCAAATCCATTGATGCGCAAACGCTGGGTATCGCCCTGCAAGTCGTTCTGGATGGCGGCACCTGGCTGCCGGAAATCGGTTCTTCCGCCCCCGGCATCAGCCTGGACGAGCGTGAAGTCGCCGCGAAGTTGCGCGAGCTGACCCCTCAGCAATTTCGCGTACTGCAAATGCTCAGCACCGGGCAACTGAACAAGCAGATTGCCTACGAGCTCAATGTCTCGGAGGCCACCATCAAGGCACACATGACGGCCATTTTGCGCAAGCTGGGTGCTTCCAATCGCACCCAGGCCGTCTTGATGGCCAGCCATCTTGGCCTGAACCAGGACGAATCCCAGGACGCTAATACGTTTTAATTTGCGCGGTCAAAAAAGCTCGCAGCGAAGCGGGCTTTACCGGCTTGGTCAACACCAGATAGCCATATTGTCGAGCTGCTGCTTTCAGCTCATCACTCCCATCCGCCGTCAACAACGCGCCTTGCGCATGAGGCAAATGCAGGCGCAACAATTGCAGTGCCTGCAAACCGTCCAGCCGATCATGCAAGTGATAATCCACCAGCAAGACATCGGGGTTCAAGGAAATGGTCTCCAAAGCACGATCTACCGTATTGGCGGTAATGATTTGCGCTCCCCAGCGGCCCAGCAGCACTTCCATACCCGCGATAATATCCAGATCATTGTCCAGACACAGCACTCGCAAGCCCTTTAACGGCAAGCCATCGGCAGGCTTGCTGGAATCGTTACTTGGGTGACTGCTGGCTTGCGTCGCGTGGCTCAAGGGAACGCGAATGGAGAACATGCTGCCGCGCCCCACCTCGGATCGCACATCCAGCGTGTGCCCCAGCAAGACCGCAATACGCTGGCAAATGGACAGGCCCAATCCCAGGCCCCGGCCATCCCAGTCGAAGGCTTGCTCGTAACGATGGAACTCCGCATAAATCTGCTGAATATGATGCGGCGGAATGCCCTGGCCTGAATCCCAGACCTGGAACTCCAGCTCTTCGCCCCGAACCCGCACGCCAAACACCACCCGGCCTTCCTGTGTGTAGCGCAAGGCATTGGCCAGAAAATTCTGCAGCACCCGCCGCAGCAGGCGATGATCGCTATACACCGACAAAGGACGGGCGTGAATCCGCAATTGAATGCCGCGCCGAGCCGCCATGGGCGCATATTGATCCGCCAGATGCTGCAACAAGTGCTGAACATTGATCACCCCCAGATCGGGCTTCAAGGCTCCGGCATCCAGACGGGAAATATCCAGCAGACCCTCCAGCAATTCCTCCGCGGTACGCAAAGATGTATCGACGCGCTCGGCCAGATTGGGCATTTCGGCAAGATCGTGTGTATCGCGCAAGGCCGAAGCAAACAGACGTGCGGCGTTAATCGGTTGCAGGACATCGTGGCTGACAGCCGTCAAGAAACGGGTTCGGGACTCCTGAGCTTTTTCCGCCTCTTGCGTACGCACGGCGACGCGCTGCTCCAGACTGTCATTCATCTCCCGCAACTCACGCTCGACCCGCTTGTAATGGGTGATGTCGCTATAGCTGGTGACATAGCCGCCGCCGGGCAGGGGCCGGCCTCGCAGTTCGATCACTTGCCGGTCATTGAGCATGCGTTGGGTCACATAAGAGGAACCCTCGCGCATAAACTGAATCCGGCGAGCAATGGCCTGTTCCACCCCGATGCTCTCTACGCCATCGACCTTGCCCCGTTCGGCATTAAAGCGAATCAGGTCGGCCACGGACCGTCCCACATACAACATACTGGGCGGGTAATCGAATAACTGCTGGTAGCGCTGGTTCCAGGCGACCAGACGCATATCTGCATCGACCACACTGACGCCCTGATCAATATTTTCCAGCGTCGCCAACAAGATATCCCGATTAAAACGCAACTCCTGACCGGCCTCATCCAGCACGGCCATGATAGCGGCCACCTCCATGCCTGAACCGCGCAAGGCACTGGTCAAAACCAGACGAGCCGAGGCCGCCCCCACCGCTGCCGCCAACAACAGTTCCGTGAAATGCACCCAGGCGCTATCTGCCCGCAGTCCCGGCTCCAGCGGCTGTTTCATTTGCCGTGCCTGGGTCTCAAACGCCCGCCTTGCCATTTTTTTACCAACAATCCGTTCAGCCAACACCTGCAGATCCTGCACCGACAAATCCCCATAAGCATGACGAGCTGCCAGGGTTTGCCGCTCCGCATAGGGATTCAGGAAAGGCTCGGCGCGCAGGCGCTCGCCCAGGCTCGGCCGCCGGCGCCAGGACACCCACAAGAATGCGCTGATATTGCATAGCAGAGACCAGAAAGTGCCGTGGGTTAAGGGGTCCCACCCTTCAACGCCAAACAGATGATAAGGTCGTAGCCAGGCCAATCCCCAGGGCCCCTGGTGCAGCCAGTCATCCGCCAACCATCCCACCTCGGCCAAGGTAGGCAACAGCAAGGTATAGACCCAGATGGCAAAGCCCAGCAAAAGCCCCGCCTCCACGCCCTGTCGGCTGGCTCCTCGCCAATACAGCCCTCCTATCAGGCCAGGCCCGAACTGGGCGACCGCCACAAACGCCATCAAGCCATAGGCCGCCAAGGTCGTATCGCTGCCGCTAAGCATGTAATAGCCGTAAGCCACGCCGGCCAGCACCATAATGGCGACACGCCGAATCCAAAGAACCGTAGAAGCCACTGTGCTTTGCTGATACTGCGCCCAGCCACGACGCAGCAGCAAGGGCATCACCAGATCATTGCTCACCATGGTCGAGAGCGCCACACTGGTCACAATGACCATGCCTGTCGCCGCCGAGAAACCACCGATATACACCATCAGGGCCAGTCCCACCTGGTTTTGCGACAAGGGCAAGGCGAGCACAAAACTATCCGGCGCCACCCCCTGGGCTCCAGTACCAAACAAGCTGACCCCGGCCGCGGCAATCGGCAAGACCATAAGACTGACCACGATCAGGTAGGCTCCAAACAGCCAGCGTGCGCGCCGTATGTCCACCACGTCTCCACACTCCACAATAGCCACATGGAACTGCCGGGGCAGGCAAATGATCGCCGCAAATGCCAACAGGGTTTGACCGACGAATCCCACCGGTGGACTGTTTTCGAACAAGGTGCTGACCGCCCCCACCATATCGAGCTCCGTGTGGGCAAACCAGCGCACCGCAAACAGGCCTACCGCGAGCAAAGCCACCAGTTTGACCACCGACTCAAACGCCACGGCCAGCATCAGACCCGGTCTGTGCTCGGTGGCATCGACTTGCCGCGTTCCGAACAAAATGGAAAACAGGGCCATCAGGATCGCCACGTACAGGGCCGGGTCGCCCAACAGGCCTGCATGAAACTCGGTCCCGGCCAGCACGCTCAGACTTAGGGCCACCGCCTTGTACTGCAGGGCCAAGTACGGCACGGCCGCCACCACGGCAATACCTGCCACCATCGCCGCCAGACGTTGAGAGCGTCCGTAACGACTGGCCATAAAGTCCGCAATGGACACGGTATTTTGGGATTGGGCGACCAGCGCCAGACGTTCGATGATTCGCCAGCCAAACAGCAGCATCAATATCGGGCCCAGATAAATAGGCAGAAAACCGATGCCGTACCGGACCGCCGACCCTACCGCGCCGTAAAACGTCCACGAGGAACAGTACACCGCCAAAGCCAGGCTATAGACCATGGGCCGCAGCCAGGGGCGCTGGGTATACAAGGGGTTTCTATCCCCGAACCAGGCAATCGCAAACAAAATCGCAGCGTAAATCAAGGAAGCCAACACCACCCAAGCCGGCGTCATCTGCACTGTCTCCTACTTTGGTATAACGCGATGATTTTTCTCGCGATTGTGAGTAATACTAAGGCAGTTCCGGCGGGATCTGGTCATGGAAAGCTAGGGCTTATCACCTATACCCAATTTGATTTTCAAGACGGTTCTCCTGGGGCAAGCAGCAGCATCATGAGCCATGGGTAACGATCACCCCACCGGCCAAGCAGCCCGGCACGATGCCTGTTTCCTTGTCGTCATGCCGTATCAAACGACCGCAACACAACGATGCGCATACGGCATGCAAACCAGCGCGGCATCACCTGTTCGGACGAGGATTTTTCGTTCGACATCCCAAGAAGAAATAGAGCATTTGCAATCCAGGGGCCTGTCCCGCGGCCTGCAACTCATCTATCACTGGCAAACGAAAACGCCCCGACAAAAAAACTATCTCTCATCGTCACCGCGGGGCACCTTAAAGGAGGCAATATGAACCATTCCACATTGAATTTTGATCGCTACCCACAGCAACCGCACGGTGGAACGCTGGTCAACCAGGTCGTCCCGCAAGATCGCGTCAAGAACGAGATTGAACGTGCGCGCTCCCTGCCCAGCATCCGCGTGGATCTGGAGGCGGTGATCACCATAGAGATGATCGCCACGGGTGTGCTGTCCCCCAACAAAGGCTTCATGAACGAGGCCGACTACAACTCCGTGCTCAAAGAGGGTCGTTTGAGTAATGGTGTGGTGTGGCCTGTGCCGCTGAGCTTCGCCCCGATTGGCGATCGCAACCGCGACATTATTAAAAGACTTTCGGTCAGCTCTGAAGTGGCGCTGACCAATAGCGACAACGAGCCGGTAGCCATCCTGAGCGTAGAGGACATCTTCTCCTACGACAAAGAGCAACGCGCCCAGCAACTGTTTGGCACCACGGACAGAAACCATCCCGGCGTGGACTCCATTTACCGGCGCATGGGCGACGTGTCCCTGGGTGGCACCTTGCACCTGCTGCAGCGTGTGGACTGGGGGCCGTTCGAGAAGCTGCGGCGCGAACCCAAAGACACCTGGCGCCTGTTCTACGAAGACAAGAAATTCAATTCCGTGGCCGGATTTATCACCGGCGCGAACCCGCTGCACCGGGGCCATGAATACATACACCGCAATGCGCTGGAAGGGATTGATGGCCTGTTCCTGCAGCCATTGGTGGAAATGGCCAAGCGTGAGTACGTGCGCCATGAGTTCCGCATGATGGCCTACCGGAATGTGCTGGATACCTACTATCCCAAAGACCGCGCCATCCTCTCGCCGCTGCGCGTCACCTATATTTTTGCCGGTCCGCGCGAAACCATTTTGCATGCCCTGATCATGAAGAACTATGGGTGTACGCATGCGCTGATTGGCCGCGATCACGCCGGCATTGGCAGCTACTACGACAAGTACGCCAGCCACAGCATTTTTGACCAGTTCAGTCCGCAGGAAATGGGCATTGATGTGCGTCTGTTTCACGAGGTGTTCTATTGCACGCGCTGCGCCTGCCACGCCACTTCCGAAACCTGTCCACATGACGAGCGCTTCAGACTGACCATCTCCGGCACCGGCATTCGCGAGATGCTGCGTCACGGCATCATGCCGCCCAAAGAGATCTGCCGCCCCGAATCCATCTTGCCCGCCATGCAGGGTGTTCAACCCAAAGGGCTATGCGAACAAGGGGAAGCCATCCAGCCCGTGGGCAAGCTGATCCAGAGCATGTTTCCCTACTACACGCACTATACGCGTCTGGGCGGGGCCAAGCGCAGCGAACCCCTGGACCCGACCCAACTGACGGTGCGCGATCTGGAAATAGCCAACCACGATGTGCGGCATCACGCTGCCGATATCTACAACGGGGTGTACACCGAATACAGTGCCGTCATGGATCACAACCGCAGCATGCAGGCCGCCTGGATTGAGGACGCACGCGCTGCCCTGCGCCTGCAACAGGAACGTCTGATCGGCGACCTGGAAGAAAAACAGCAGCAGGCGCCGGAGGAAGCCTCGGACGAATTCATGTACCAGGATAAACACGAAGTCGTGCGGGAGCTGCATTCCGCCCGCAGCCTGCTCGATGATATTCCGGCGGTGATCTCTGCCAAGCAGCTCAGCATACGTACCTGGAACGTACTGCCCTATCAGCGCTATCGTGGCGCCGATAAAGAATAGGACCGTCTGCGTCCCATACACGGCTTTGCACGGATGCCAGCCCGGCCAAACACCCCAGAAAAACCCGGGCACAGCCTGCCCGGTCAGAGGGTGCCCATCCCGTGACGAAGCGTTCAAGGACTTGGGTCGGTTCAACGCAGGTGTATTGCCGGCACAAAAAAAATCCCCTGATCGACACACGATCAGGGGTTTTTTCCATTGCAGAGTTTGCCCGTCGTCAGACCCTAACGGTACAGAACCGTCTTAGCAGACCTCTTCCAGCTTGACTTCATTGACCGGCACCAGACGGCGGTAGAACGTTGGCAGTGCAAACAAGGCGCCATGCACATCGGCATTGTAAAACTGCAGCGAATCCTGATTATCGCGGCTCATGCGCTGCTGTAGACGATCCTGGATCTGCTCGGCAGAGAAAGCACGAGGGTTCAGTTCGTCAGATGCAATCGCCAGCCCCCAGTACGAGCCGTAAAGCGGAATATGCAGACCATAAGCATGAACCTGAGCAAATACGCTGGCGAGCGAGTGGCTCAGGTCTTGGACCTGCTGGCTTTCATGGAACGGCGATCCCAGATGCAGTACCAAGGCTCCACCACTGGCCAACGCACCTTTGCAGGACTCAAAGAATGCTGTTGTGTACAAGGGGCCTGCCGGTGTTTCCGGATCGGTCAGATCCAGATAGATCAGATCAAACCGGTCCTGGGTATTAGCCAAGAACTGAGCGCCGTCTTCAATCTGAATCCGTACCCGCGGGTTGTCAAACGCCCCCTTGTGAATGGACTGCAGGTGCTCACGAGCCACCTCGATCACCTCGCCATCCAGCTCCACCAAAGAGACATGCTCCAGGCTGGGGTATTTCAGCAGCTCTTCCAATGCGCCGCCATCACCGCCACCCACGATCAGGGCGCGACGGGGTTCAGGATGTGCCATGGCGGCCGGGTGGATCAGGCCCTCATGGTAGAAAAATTCCTCGGCCTCGGACGTCATCATGCAGCCATCCAGACGCAAGGTAGTACCCAGGGTTTCGGAACGCAGCAGCTCCAGGCGCTGAAAGGCGGTCTGGCGCTCGAGCAGGCGCTCGGTAAAGCGAAAGCCATACAGGGCGTCTTTGTTCAGGTTTTCAGTCAGCAGCTCGCCCGCATGAGCCGGGCCATCCGCTTCACCACGCCACAAACGGTTGCGCTGTGCTTGGCCTGGCTTGAAAGCCTGTTCAATCCCGTTAATTAGACGGGTCGCCTTGCCGGAGTTGTCCTGCATGAAGTTGCAGACATAAACGTCCAGCGTCACGCCACCCCGCTCGGGCCAGGTATGAATGGCCAAATGAGACTCGGCCAGCAACAGGACGCCGGTTACTCCGCCGGGCTGCCCCTCGAAATCGGGAAATGCCTGCCACTCCTCACCCACGATCGTCAGCCCAGCATCAACAGTTTGCTGGCGGCAAAAATCAGCCAGTTTCTGGGCATCGATCAGCAGCTCGGGGCTGCATGCACATTGGTAAAGGTCTGCGGTCAAGTGCAAGCCTTGCATAATCGTGTGCTCCTTTAACGGATTTTGCGCTCCCTACCAACGAGATGACCGCAACGTAAAAACTGTAAAGCGAGGTGCACCTGGAATGGCGATCACCTCGCTTCATCGAAAAGAGCGCAAATTGTACCTTATATCAAACTTAAATATATGAAAATAACCCTATTTTAGAGAAGATTAAGGTATATACGCTGCGGAAGGCAGCAGAACCAACTCCATGACCAAATGAGCCCCGGGACCGGGGCGCTCCTTGAAATAGACTCGGCCACCATGATGCCGCAGCACTGATCGCAAGATAGACAGGCCGAGCCCACTGCCTTGCACCTGCTGACCGGGTAGACGAAAGAACTTGTCAAAGACCTTCTCTTTATAAAGTGGGTCAATGCCCGGCCCCTGGTCCAGCACTTCAATACAGGCCCATCCGGGTTCTCCAACTTGCAAACGCACGGTCACCATCGTATCGGGGGCGGAATACTTAAGCGCGTTCTCCAGGGCATTGCGCAAACCCACCTGCAAAGGAACCATATCCACACGAGCCCATAAGCCATGCGAAGGCAGCTCCAGACGCAGGCGGTGGCGCTGATCGTGAAAAGCACGCAGACTCAAACGCAACACGGCCCGTAAATCTGCTTCGCGCCACTCTTTGCCGTCGCCTGCCTCATACTCCAGACGGTTCAGGCGCGCCAGATCATTAAGCAGCACATCCACACCGCGAACTTTTTCATGTAATTGTGTGTAAATTTTGTTGGTTCGCGCCGTGGGCGGAGTTTCCAGCTGCAGCAACTGGATATAGCCGCTAATGGCGGCCAAGGGAGAGCGTATTTCATGGGCTGCCACCGCAAAACAGTCCGCACGCTCCCGCTCCTGCTGCACTTTGGCACTGACATCGCGAATCATCAGCAAGGTAGCCTTATCCGGCGCAGGCGCGGCGTAAGCATGAAACTCCAAGGCCCGTACCTGCTCCCCTTCCCCGTCTTGATGAAGATAAAAAAAAGGATTCTGAATCCGTTGAATTACCCGGCTAATGCCGGGCAACAGATAGGTCAAGTCCACCCGCAAACTTTTTTCCAGTCCCTGAAAAAAATCGAACAAGTCAGAGACCCCCTTTTTGATATCCGCCTGATCGAGCAAATCGCGCATGGCCCGATTGCTACCTTCTATATGTCCACAGGAGTCAAACATAATGACCGCGTCGGGCAAGGCATCGAGCATCTGTTCAGAGCGGCGTACTCTTGTATAAGCAAGCCGGGGCCGTACGGGTACCGCCGTTTTGCTAAACGAGCGTTGCCCGATCAAAAAACTCGCAAATAGTGTGAGCAACAATCCAATCCCCTATTTCCGTCCCAAAACAAGCACTGCGCCTGCCTCAGTGCATTTGTCATCACCATGCAGCAAAAAAGCAGGTCCAAGCCAGGAGCCAGACATTTTTTCGATGGGATGAGTGACATGCCGATGCTTTCGTGTCGGCTAAGGTGAAATTAACGATTAAGCGCCTAATAACTTTAATTTATGACAATTAAGCGCGACGATGGGAAAGGTATCTGTATTTTTAAAAATATCGGCACCAGACGAACCCGTCCTACTGCTCAGAAACGTAAACAGCCGTACCATAAGGCGCATAAAATTTCTTTGAGAAAAACAGCAGTCTTGGACAAAATATCGCCCTATTTATTTCATAAACACTGATTAGAATCAAGGTTAGCATCCAAAATAAATGCTAGGGTGCTAACACCCTTTCGGGCTGCTCTCCTGCGGCCAGCTACGCGCTGGAACCCAAGCACGACGTCACACTCCAAGTGTGTTCAGCGGCCCACACTGGGTTCGTCCGGTAACACGACAGCGCAAGGGTTACGCGTAAAATCAGCAAGGCGAGTCCAGGTTCACAGACCCGCCAGATTGAAGTGGCTCCCTGAAGAAGCATGAACATCTGAAAAACGGAGATATTAGAAGCGTGTGTGTCGAATACTCTGCCTATCACTTGGCATGAACAGGCCCCTTATCATTGCCATTATTAGTATTTTTCTACTTACTAATATCGTCTCTACACTCTGCACTGCTACATCGGGGCGCATTGACTGGACTGCCCCGGTCTGGCCTGCTTTCAATTATTTGACTCCATGAACGACGCCGTTTACTCCACTCGGCAGGCTGCTGATTTACTGGGTGTGTCTGTACGCACCGTACAACTTTGGGTAGAAGCCGGGACCCTGAAGGCCTGGAAAACCCAAGGCGGGCACCGACGCATTGACCGTGCGTCCGTACAAGCCGTCTTGCAAGAGCGACAGGGGCACACCGGGGTGCAAGCCGCCGAACCCCCACTCTCCCCCGATGCACCCGCTTGCAGCGGTGAGCCGTGCTTGCGTGTGCTGGTCGTTGAAGACGACCCGGATTTGCTGGCGATTTACCGTATGGCTATGGAGCATCTGCCCTTTCCGATCGAACTACGTTGTGAGCAAGACGGACTAAAGGGTCTGATCGCCGCCGGCAACTTTCATCCCGATGTTCTGATTGTGGATTTGAATCTGCCCAAGCTCGATGGGTTTGCCATGCTCAAAGCCCTGGCAGACGCTCGTGAAACCGAACACACCCAGATCTATGTCATTTCCGCTTTGAGTGCGGCTGACATCCATGCCCGCGGGGGTCTGCCCAGCAACGCGACCGCTTTGTCCAAGCCCATCCCTATTGCCTTGCTGCTGCAGCTGCTCAGCGAAGCCTTCCACGCCCAGTATCTGCCATCCTGACCGCACGCCCTTCCCGGCACCCACATGGATCATTTATTTCAATTTATATCGTTTTATGGTGAAAAACCTCATTTAATTATCATTTTTTTATTTTTTGACATAGAAAATGATTCAAATGATACTATTCACGAAAAAACGCAACAAGAAATTGATCAGTTCCATCTGGAGTCTGTTTCTGATCCAAAAGTGCAAGGGGGAAGGCCATGCGCAAGAATCTGCCCGTTACCGGCATCGAGACCGAGTTGCTGGACGAACAGTACCTGATTTCCAAGACAGATCTGGCGGGACGCATTGTTTATGCAAACCCGGCATTTGTGGAAGTCAGCGGTTTCAGTCGGCAAGAACTCATCGGTGCTCCGCACAACATCGTGCGCCATCCTGACATGCCTGCCGAAGTCTTTGCCGACTTATGGCATACGCTCAAGCAACGGCGCTCGTGGGTGGGGATCGTGAAGAATCGCCGTAAAGATGGTGGTTTTTACTGGGTCATGGCCCATGCCAGTCCGATTATTGAACAAGGTGAATTGACCGGCTTTGCTTCAGTGCGCGTGCGAGCCAAATCTCAGGATATTCAAACGGCTGAGCAGTTTTACCAGGAGTTGCGTCAAGGTCGCCTCGGTTCGCGAGCCTTGCGTGCTGGCCAGATCGTCGCCCGCAGTTGGCGGCGCCCTTTTGCCGCCCTTCGTTTCCTGGGTGGCCCCAGTCTGCTGGCAGCGTTCTTACGTAAAGGCCTGTTGAATCTGGGCATTACCGGCACCATCATCGCCATGATCCTGAATACGGAGATGCCTGAGCGCAGCATGTTTCTGTTGGCCGGTGCACTAGGTGCAGGAACCTTGGTGATCCTGGGCTACCAGGCGCTTTTGATGCGGCGCGTTCTGGGCTCATTCAGAACCGCCACCCACATTGCCCAACAGATTGCCGCAGGCAACCTGACCGTCAATACTCGTGGGCCCGAGGTCAGCAAGCTCGAAACACTGGGGCAAAACCTGGATTTGATGCGCAAAAGCCTGATGAGCATCAGCACGGATGTCGACAACAGTTGTGCAAACAATCAGCAAGTGGCCCGGCAACTGTCCGACAACAGCACCTTGCTGGAGGCCCGCACGCACGAGCAGGCCGCGTCCATACAAGAGACCACGGCCAGCATGAGCTCCTTTGGTCAAACTGTTTTGCAGACAGCGGAAAACGCTAAAGCCAGCCATGAGCTGGCCAGCCGCAGCGCTGATATTGCCAGTCGCGGCAACGAGGCGGTACAGAAGGTGACCGTGTCCATGCAGCAGATCCTGGAGAGCTCGCAACATATTGGCACGATCGTGGCGATGATCAACAACATCGCCTTTCAAACCAACATCCTGTCGATCAATGCCTCTATTGAATCGGCCCGAGCTGGCGAGGCCGGCAAAGGCTTTGCGGTGGTTGCCTCAGCAGTGCGCTCGCTGGCCCAGCAAGCGGCACAAGCGGCTGATGAGATCAAGCAACTGGTGACGCAAACCCAGGCTTTGAGTGCTGAAGGTGCAGACCATGCCGCCCATGCGGGCCAGACCATGCAGGAAATTCTGACCTCTGTGTCCGAGGTCGCCCATTTAATGGGCGAGATTTCAGCCGCCACCGGCGAGCAAAGTATCGGTCTGGGCCAACTGACTCAGGCCTTGCGGCAGGTGGACCAAATTACCAGCGATAATGCCGTGCTGGTCCAGGATCTGAGTGAAACCGCCCGGGAATTAAACCTGAACGGCGCCGAGCTGCAGGAAGCCATCAGCGTTCTGAATCATGGTGACAAGGAAAAGGCTCACCATGCCCCTGTTCCCGCCCATTCCCGTGCTCTGGCACCCGTTGTCACCTTGGAAAGCGCTCGTCGCCAGCCCGTTCCCCCAGGCCGGCCACGACAGCGGGCATCAGGGACCTAGCTGGCCTGGAAACCCAGGCTTTCTACTCCGCCCAGCAAGGCTACCAGGCCCAACACAGCAAAGATACAGGCGGCAATCCGGTGCACCAGTTGGGTGGGCAAACGGCGGGCGATGCGCTCGCCAAACAGAACAGCAGGCGCATTGGCCAGCATCATGCCCAAGGTCGTCCCGAGCACAACCCACCAGAACTGCTGATATTGAGCCGCCAAGGCAACCGTAGCGATCTGGGTTTTATCGCCCATCTCGGCCAGAAAAAAAGTAATCAAGGTCGTTCCAAACACGCCAAACCGTGTCCGTGTCGCTTCAGCGTCATCGATCTTGTCGGGAATCAGAATCCAGATGGCCATCGCAAGAAAGGAAATGCCCAGCACCCAGCGCAATACGTTCGGGTCCAACAGCGCAGGAACCCAGGTTCCAATGGCACCTGCCAAACCGTGATTGACAAGGGTTGCGATGAAAATGGCGAGAATGATGGGCCAAGGGCGTTTGTAGCGGGCCGCAAGAATAAAGGCAAGTAACTGGGTTTTGTCCCCAATTTCTGCCAAGGCAACCACACCCGTGGAGATAAACAACGCTTCCATAACAACTCCTGGCCGGATAAGAGACAGATGACCACAAACCCCCCCGGCCAAACGCGAAGGTCTATGGTCAAAAGTCTTGCCAGGCTAAGTTGCTACCAGCGCCATGACCTTGTGTAGGTCAAGTATGTTGACGCTGATCTTCGATAAGTCGAAGCGGCTACTCCCTAATGACGAAGCGCATCGTAGCCCAGATTATCGTCCCTGTCCAATTGAAGCGTTTCAACGTAGACACAGTACACTTGCTGATTTACACCTACGCACTCCAAGCATGACTGTCCAAACCCCAGCATCTGCCCGATCCGACGCCTATCAGCGCTCCGTATTGCTGTATTTGTTGTTTATGGTGTTGCTGTGGACCATTTTGATGGCCATCAGCCACAAAGCACCAGACCTGGACGGCATGGAAGAGCTGGTCTGGTCGGCCAGCTTCGAGCTGGGTTACCTGAAACACCCCCCCTTACCCTCCTGGGTGATGGCAGCCTTGACCAGTGTGGTCGGGCGCCCTGCCTGGCTGAGCTTCGCCGCCGGCATGAGCGCTTCTGTTCTGGGTCTGTGGTTCATCTGGAAACTGGCCTGCGAGTTTCTGAACCCCGAGCGCGCTTTTATGGTGCTGCTCATCAGCTCGGTCAGCATCTACTTTTCTTTGCGCGGAACCATTTTCAATCACAACACCGCTCAACTATGGTCCGTCACCGCAGCCACCTGGTTTTTCTATCGGGCGGGGCGAGACCAGAGACCGGCTGACTGGTTATGGCTAGGTGCCGTCGCGGCCCTGTCTACGGTCACCAAGTACAGTGCCGTTATTTTGTTCACGGCATTTTTCCTGTATTTTTTGCGCAGCGGTATGTGGCGACAGCGGCAGACCTGGGCAGGACTGGGTCTGGCTCTGCTCGCCTATGTGGTGGTGCTCTCCCCCCATTTGTACTGGTTATTCAAGAATGACTTCGCGCCGTTTCGCTATATGGACGGCTCCTTGGAGACCCACACCCGCTGGGAAGCCTACAAGGAATTACTCTCCTTCTGCCTGGATCAGCTCGGTCGGCTCAGCCCCATGCTGGTCGCCATGATTGCCCTGGGCATCTGGAATCGCCGTGATCAAAAACAGCGGAGCTCGTCTGATCCTGGCCTGCCAGGCACGCCGTCTTACGCTGTCGATATTTCCCAGCGCGACAAACAGTTTTTGCTGTGGGTAGGTCTGACACCGTTTGTCAGCACGGTTCTGGTTTCGGCCGTCCTGGGGACACGTCTGGTCGCCTCCTGGGCCACGACCTTTTTTGTCTTGTACGGTTTTTTCGCCTTGTGGTTCATGCGCGGCAAGGACAAGGTCCAATTGCGGCGGGTCGCCATTATTGTGATCGTGCTGCAGATTTTGCTGGCATCCGGCTACGCGCTGGCCCGAGGCCCGCTGGCCTGGTACAAAGGCCGGGATTCACGCTCTACCTTTCCGGGTCCTGAAATATCTGCCCAAATGCAGGCCATCTGGAACGAACATATGCCCGGCATCCCTCTGAAAGTCGTGGTTGCCGACACGTGGCTGGGCGGAAATATTGCGGTCCATGCCGGACAGGACGTAATGGTCTTCATTGATGCCGATCCCGCCGCCTCGCCCTGGCTGACCCTGCCTCGGGACATGGTGTGTGGGGCCCTCGTCGTGTACAGCCTGCAAACCCGCGGACAGCCACCGGCAGCCTTGCTCAAGCTATACGAGCAGGCCCCCATCAAAGGGCTGGCGCAACAGCGTTGGTCGTCCGAGCGCAGTCCCATGATCGACCTGAACTGGGCCATTGTGCCTGCCCAACCCAGCTGCCACTTGAGCCCCCCCAAGCGGTAAGTCTGTCAAATCTGGGGATGATGCACCGGCAGTTGCTCACCCAGGTAATCCAGGAAATGCCGTACCGCCGGGGCCATGCCCCGGCGGGAGGCAAATACGGCATGAATAATGCCCGGCAATGGCGCCCACTGGGGCAGAACCTGCACCAAACGCCCGGCCTGCAAGGCCTCGCAACACATATAGTCGGGCAAAATGCCCACGCCTATTCCCTGCTCCACCCCCTCGCGCAAGGTGAGCAAATCGGAAGCCATGTAACGGGGCCGATGCGTTATCGTCAGACTGGCGCCATCAGGACCATACAGCTCCCATTCATTCTGACCTTGCCGGGCCGACATCGCGACTGTGGGCAACTTGAGTAGATCTGTCGGCCCACGCACCGGCTCAAAAAGCGCCAGCAACGCAGGCTGAGCAACCAGAATGGAGCCGGTCTCCCCCAGACGTTTGACGATATAGCTGGCGCTGTCGCTCAAGGTGCTGCGCACCCGCAAAGCCACATCGATACCATCGGCTACCGGGTCCACCACGCGATTGCTGACCTCCACCTCCAGCTCGACCTGGGGGTAGCGAACCAGAAACTGCGCAAACACCGTCGACAGCACCGTATGTGCCAGGGTAACCGGGCAACTGATCCGCAAGAGCCCGCGTGGCTCCTGCTGCACCTGCGCGACGGCCGCATAGGCGGCTTCGGCCTCATCTCGCATGGCCTGACAATGGCGCAAGAACACCTCGCCGGCCGGGGTCAGCGACAGGCTACGAGTCGTGCGTTGCAACAAGCGCACGCCCACCTCGGCCTCCAGACGGCTCAGGCGCCGCGATACACGCGACGGGGGCATGCCCAGGTGCCGGGCAGCCGCGCTAAAGCCGCCCCGTTGCACCACTTCGGTGAACAGCACCATGTCATTTAAGTCATACATACAGGATGGTTTTCCAGGATTACAGACAAAAGTAGAATAATCTTTCTCAGAAAAGCCGGCTTATCAAAGGCAGGGTCATCCAACATAATGACAAGCATTCCTTCATCGCTTTGGATTCCAACATTATGAAACTGCTACACGTAGACTCCAGCATCACCGGCGCCCACTCCGTTTCCCGCGAACTTTCCCAATTTGTGGTGGATCAGTTGCGCCAGCAAAATGAGCAGGTAGAAGTGGAGCATGTGGATCTGGCCCTGAACCCTCCTCCTCACTTCTCGGCTGATTCACTGGGAATGCGCCTGGGCCTGGACCCTGCCACCCTGACCGAACGTCAGCGCGCCGAGAACGCGATCACCGAACAATACCTGAGCCAGTTCCTGGCCTCGGATGTGGTTGTGATTGGCGCCCCCTTCTACAACTTCACCATTCCCAGCCAGCTCAAAGCCTGGATGGATCGCCTGGCCCAGGCAGGTCGCACCTTCCGCTACACCAGCAATGGCCCAGAAGGTCTGGCGGGTAACAAAACGGTTTATCTGGTCTTGAGCCGTGGCGGCATCTACTCCGAGTCGGAGCAGGGTCAGGCCATGGAACACCAGGAAAGCTACCTGCGTGTGATGTTTGGCTTCATGGGTGTGACAGATCTGCGCATCGTGTACGCAGAAGGTCTGGGCAAGGCTCCGGAGCTGCGAGAGCAGATTATAGAAAACGCCAAAGCCAGTGTCAGCGCCTTGCTGGAAAAGAGTACGGCTTAAAAACAAACGCGGTCCAAGCCAATAGGACCGCCACAGGGCATCGACCGGAAACGGGGGCTTGTTTCACCCCCCAAAGTTCAGGCTAACCCGACCCATTGCCAGACGGCGACCCCAGTCCCGTCTGGCTTTGTTTTTATAGCGTCTGGCCTTTTGTCACAGTCCTGCTTTGTGTCTCTAGCGTCCAGCCTATTGATCCGTCTCCGGCGCACCACCCAGGTCATCGTAGGCTGGCGCCCACAAAAAAAGGGCCTGTGAAGGGCCCTTTTTCCAAGCGAGAACGTCCAGGCTGAAGCCAAAGCGCCAGCGCCCAGACTGGCACTGCGCTACTCGTCCGTTTCCAGCCAGTGGCCCAGGCGCAAGCGCTTGGTGTTCAGATAACTGGCATTAAAAGGATTGCCTTCAATTTGATGTGGCACACGCTCGACCACATCAATCCCGATTTCCTGCAGGGTTTTCACCTTGCGGGGATTATTGGTCATCAAACGTAGTTTCTGGATGCCCACATGGGACAGCATATCCTTGCAAATATCGTAGCGACGCATATCGGCCGGAAAGCCCAGTTTTTCATTGGCCTCGACCGTATCCGCCCCCTGATCCTGCAGGTTATAGGCGCGAATCTTGTTAACCAGCCCAATACCGCGCCCTTCCTGGCGCAGATACATCAAGGCGCCACGGCCTGCAGTGGCAATCCGTTCCAAAGCCAACTGCAACTGCGGCCCGCAATCACAGCGCAAGCTGAACAAGGCATCGCCCGTCAGGCATTCGGAGTGGACACGGGCCAGGACGGGTTCGCCATCGGCTACATCGCCCAGGGTTAACAAGACATGTTCTTTTTGGTTACTACGCTCAACAAACACATGAATCTGAAAAACAGCCCAAGGTGTTGGCAAACGGCTGGAACTGACATAGTCCAATAAATCGCCGGGTTTGGCCTGCGGGGCGGCAAGCGTGGAGCCCGATTCTGATACCAGTGCGGCATCCGGGATGGATTGCATAATAAGTCTCTGCTGCAACGAAGAAATGCGGCTGAACCCCATACAGGGCAACTTATCAATCATAGCCCAATTCAGCCTGTTTCTTTATGTCTTTGACTCGATGCTTTTCAGGACTAATCGAGCCTGTTTACCCAGGAGATCACAAAGCAAGACTGACCTTATGTGCCTATCCTTATAGCGAAAAGTTCTGCGATCCGGTATTCTACGCAGCATGTAAATACATAAAATGTTATGAAACTTACAAATACAGATGATCTATGGCGCTTTGTGTTGCTCGCCTAGCCCGGATCATCCTCAACCGTGATCGATCATGCCCGCCTCTACGGTCTTTATTCGCCATGTTGTGATTGGGCTGACCTTAGCCCTGCAACCGTTTGTCGCCCATAGCGCGGCAAGCCAGACCTGGCCGCAACCGCCTTCGCAATTGAGCCTGGACAGCCCCTACGGAACATTGCATGTCAGTCAAAGCGACTATATTTATGAGGCCCAGTTGCAACTGGACGCTCAGATCATCGCCCCTGAACTCAAAGGCCTGATCAATATCCCCTACGCGTTCCGACAGCCAAACGAGCAAACCGCGCTGATCTCAGTCGACAAGGGCCTGGGGGGCTGCTCCATCAACTACCACTGGGTGACCGTCTCACCCAAGGGCTACAACGTCTCGCCTGCCTTTGGTTCCTGCAGTGCGCAAATACGGGTTCGCAATCATGGTCGCACCTTGATCATGGAAACCCCCAATCAAGATACTCCCGGCGTCATCGACGAGTATCGCTACGACGGTCGCAAAATCAGCTTGCGCAAACGTCGTCAGCCCAAACCCTAAAGCAGGCGGCGGGGTCACGCAGATTTCAGAGCAACACTGACTATAATCAGGTGTCTCTGTCTCTGCGGATTTTCCCTATGCACGCTTCCTCGACTCGCCCTTTACTTATCTGGGACTTACCCACCCGTCTGTTCCACTGGCTGTTGGTAATCAGCATTGTGGGCTGCTTTGTGACCATCAAGGCTGGCGGTCTGTGGATGGACTGGCATGTACGCTTTGGTCTGCTGGCGCTGGGGCTGTTGGCCTTTCGCCTGATCTGGGGCCTGGTCGGCGGTTACTACTCCCGCTTCAGCCACTTCCTGCCCAATCCGTCCCGCAGCCTGCGCTACCTGCGTGA
The DNA here is from genome assembly GCF_049932565.1 of Alcaligenes sp. HNGD-HTN06. NCBI lineage: Bacteria > Pseudomonadati > Pseudomonadota > Betaproteobacteria > Burkholderiales > Alcaligenaceae > Alcaligenes > Alcaligenes sp. HNGD-HTN06. Next base: position 2,400,952 of record NZ_CP187782.1, read on the forward strand.
CAAACCAAACCTCTATCCGGGCCACAATCCTGTCGGCGCCTGGTCTGTCTGGATCATGCTGATCGTCTTTGGTTTCCAGGCGGTTTCTGGATTGTTTGCCAATGACGACATCTTCACCGCCGGCCCGCTGGCTTATCTGAGCAGCGACTGGTCCAAGACACTGACAGGCCTGCACAAAGCCAACGAAGGCATCATGCTCGCCATCATTGGCTTGCATGTCCTGGCCATTTTCCTGTATCGCGTGCTGCGTGGTCAGAAATTAACCAGTGTCATGGTCAAAGGCACTATGCCTGTTCCGGCTCAAGCCCCACTGCCTGCCAGTACCGACACCTGGAAAACCCGTTTGCTCGCTCTGATCATCGCCGCACTGATCGCCGCGGGTGTGTATTGGCTGACTGGTCTGGCCCCCACAGGGGGTGGCATGGATGACTTTATGTAAGCTCGACTTATCCCCAGAAACTGTGAATAAACCTGGGGATAATGCGGGGACTGTTTGGGCTGAGCCGCATTTTTACTGGCCGTCTTTTAAACTGGGCGGTGACTAGCCGCTTGAGCACTCTATGCACAAAAGACCTGAAATCGGCGTCGGTGTTGTTTAACGCCGCTGCCAAAACCCCCATAAAACCAGAACCAGACCCAGCAAGGCGGCCAGCAGGCCTGCCCAACTGAAAATCGTCAGCCCCAGCCAGGCGGGGCCGCGCGTCACCAGCACCGGCCCCAAAATCAAGACAAAAGCAGCCGTTACTATGGCGATTGCCAAACGCGTTGCCGCCTTTTCCAGTGAAGCAGCCAGACGGGGCATCCCCTCAACTTGAATGCGCGCTGAAATCTTTCCTTGCCGAACCCGATGCATCAGCAGGCGCAGCAACTGGGGGGCGTCCATAGCCAATTGACGAGACTCCAGCAGGCTGCGTTGCAAGTCCGCATACACCCGGCCAGGCGAGTACTGTTTGCGCATCAAGGCCGAGATGACCGGTTGCGCGACTTCGACCACATCAAATTGAGGGTCCAGGCGTTTCAGTACGCCATCGGCGGTAATAAAAGCCTTGAACAGCAAGGCCAGGTCCGGCGGCAAAATCAAATGGTTTTCACGCGCCAGAGCCATGAAATCCAGCAAAGCAACCGAGATGGACAGAAGCCCTTTACTTTGTCGGGCTACATAACGCTGAGCACTCTCTTCCAGCCGACTCCAATCAAAATCTTCTGCTCCCGACCAATCCAGCAAGGTGGTGGCCACTCCCTCTGCCTGCCCATCCACAATGGCACGCAGCAAGATCAGCAGTTGTTGACGACGACGCTCTGTTAAATGACCCACCAGGCCAAAGTCAATAAAGGCGACCTTATTGCCCGGCAAAGCCATCATATTGCCGGGGTGTGGGTCGGCATGAAACAGCCCATCCTCCAGGACCATATGCAGAAAAGCCAGTGCACCACGGCGGGCCAACAAAGGACGATCCGTCTCAATGGCCTGCAACTGTGCCTCTTGAATAGGCGAGACCCCTGGCACAAACTCCTGCACCATGACGGTCGCGCTGGTCCACTCCATATAGACACGCGGAACCACAATGTCTTGGAAGGGCTGCATGTTCTCGCGCACCGCCACGGTATTGGCAGCTTCGCGCGTAAAGTCCAGTTCATCGGCAATCGCCTCCGCCAAGGCTCGCACAATATCGTAAGGACGATACTCGGGCAGCAAGCCCTGCTGCTGGACCAGGCGGGCAATCTGTTTCAACAAACGCAGGTCGGCTTGGATCAAGGGCTCCAGACCGGGGCGCTGTACCTTCACCACGACCTGTGCACCATCACGCAGGCAGGCGCGATACACCTGCGCCATGGACGCCGAAGCCAGCACCTGCCTGTCAAAACTCGCAAAGGCCTGCTCCACGGTTTGCCCCAAAGCCCGTTCCAGCTCGGGTTTCATGGTTTCCCAAGGCACGGGCGCGGCATGACCTTGTAGCTTTTCCAGCTCCTGGGTCCATTCCAGCGGCAACAAATCATTACGCGTGGCCAATATCTGACCGAGCTTGATAAAGGTAGGCCCCAGTTCCTCCAACGCACGTCGCAGGCGCTCCGGTGCCGAACGTTCAGGCATCTCCGTCGCCATCGGGGTTTTGCTGCCGGGCAACAGCTCCGATAAGCCCAGCCGATGCATCACATCGCCAATCCCATATCGAGCAATGACTGCTCCAATGGCACGGACTCGTGCATGGTCGCGCAAGGCCAATAAGGTTCCTCCCAACATACTGCGTCTCCCGTAGGTTAGGCCTGAAGAAACTAGCATACCCCAGTGTCCGCCTGAACCACTTGTCCACTTATCCACATTTTCAGTGGGCAAGCACGGGGATAGCCTTTGGACAAGTCCCATTAATCTCGGTAATTCAATAACTTGTCATCAGGGGGTAAGGAACGCCCCGCTGCTCGGAACCGATGACAAGAATCGAAAACGAGTCGGCCACAGCCTCGAAATCAGAGTACATTGACGTTTTCAAATTCAAGGAGAGCGTGATGCGTCTGGATAAGTCTCGCTCCAGCCGTAATGTCGAGGACCGCCGTGCCAATGGGCCACGCCTGAGCGGCGGCAAGATCGGCTTGGGGACCATTGTTCTGGCCCTGGTGGCCATGTACTTCGGGGTCGACCCCAGCGTGGTGCTGAACCTGGCCGAGGGCCCGACTCCTGCCCCACAATCTCAACCGGTTCCCGCCTCGGATGCGCAGGGACAGACTATTGCCAAAATCCTGGGTGAAACCGAGGATGTATGGCGCGATATTTTTGCCAAGCAGACCAATGGCAGCTACCGCGATCCTGTGCTGGTTCTGTATCGTGGATCGACTCCCACGGCTTGTGGTGCAGGCCAATCGGCAATGGGACCGTTTTACTGTCCTGCCGATCAAAAGCTCTATATTGACCTGGGCTTTTTTACCGAGATGGAACACGCGATGGGGGTCAAAGGCAACTTTGCGCCCGCTTACGTTATTGCGCACGAGGTTGGTCACCACGTTCAGAATCAACTGGGCATGATGCGTCGCGTAGATGAAGCCCGTCGCAGCGGCTCGGCCTCACAGGCTCGTCAGGCTTCCGTGCGCCTGGAACTGCAGGCCGACTGCTATGCGGGCATATGGGCCAATCACGCCGATGCCCAACGCCAGATTCTGGAGCCGGGGGACATTCGCTCCGCACTGGATGCTGCTCAAGCAGTAGGCGATGATACGCTGCAGAAGCAATCTCAAGGCTATGTGGTGCCCGATTCCTTTACCCATGGCAGTTCGCAACAGCGCATGGCCTGGTTCATGGAAGGGTATAAAACCGGTCAGTTAAAAATGTGTGACACGTTCAGTCGGCCCGATCCGAAGCTTGGATAAACGTAAAATTATGTAACCATGTCTTGTGGTGAATAATTTCCGTTCTATAATCTTTTTCTTCGCAGGAAACGGGGGTCGTTAGCTCAGTTGGTAGAGCACTGGACTCTTAATCCATTGGTCGACAGTTCGAGTCTGTCACGACCCACCAAGTATCTTGCGACTTACAGAAGATTTCTCTGTAAACGTTTGCTCCGCAAATCACACATTGCTCCGCAAACTCGTAAATTAGCCCGCCATAGAGCGGGCTTTTTTGCGTCCTCACCCTCAAAGGCCAACTTAGACCATCCAGTGTCGAGCTGCTCCAAGGTGCCCCCCCCAATCAGCCAACTCACACGCCATGTGTCAACGCTACACAGCCGGGTTATCGGGACGGAAGCCTGATCGTCTTTCTCGACACGCAGACTTGCCGTGACTTGCAACCGAAAAAAACGGGCAAGACCTTCCAGGTCGTCATAGTTGTTTACGATGTCTGCGCCAGAAATCCGATACGCTGGAAGATCACTTTAGCCAGGAGATGTTCATGCTAAATGCGATTGATCCCACCAAAGCTCCCGACACCACGCCTCCAGGCAAGACGCCCAACCCCGAACCTGATCCCAAAAAGATCCCGGGCAATGAGCCTCCGGCCCGGAAAAAACCGTAAACCTTTGCTCGAGGCCAGCTGCTTCGCCTGCGTTCGAGCCCTGCGCTCATATCCTCAACGGGTCGCATGTCATTACATTGAGATGCGGCCTGAAATGGTTGCTACATTTTCTGCAGTACAGTGAATCGTGGTGACATTTATTACAAGCCATCACTCCACGATGATTGGCCTGCCAAATTGCAAACGCTATTACATCAACCGCAAAATTATTTGAGGAGCATTGTATGGCCCAGCTAGATCGCGGCACCATGTGCATCATGTGCCAAACCCTTCCACTCTCGCAACCTAACGCCCAACGACATCCCTACCTCAAACCCATCCGACGAGTCGACGACGCCGACGAACAAAGCACGGAAAGTCTTTACCACTGCACCGTTTGTCAGACCCACTGGCTCTATCAACGTGACAAATGGGACGCCTGCCTGGGATTCAAATTATGGCAAGGAGGCCTGCAGGCATTTAACCGACGGCATGTACCACTTACCTTCCCCTCAAAGAGCACATCGGGCGCAAACAGCCCCTTGCACCCCGGCCCCGGCCTGCTTTCCTGATTCTTGCGAGTTGTAGAACTGGCCACATCCGTACCCGGGCAGCGCTTAGACGCTGGCTGCCCTGTCAACCGCCCTCTCCTGAGTCCTTGTTGCAGGCTGACCCTGCTCGCCGCGTTCACCAAGATCGTGACGCCGCGAGGCTCTCCCCCCTACAGACCAGACACTTTCGCGATACAAACAGGTTTACCGTGCCTGTTCGCGGGCGGGGCATTTTTTCAAACCGAATGTTGCAAAGTTAAGACTATTCAAAAAAAATCGGTACACAATGCGCACTTGTTGCGCCGCAACATATATTATTTTTCCATAGTCGTTGTTCCTGCGGTGGTGAGATGAGCGGAGACAGGCGTCACAGAGCGCTGCTGTTATCTCGCTGCCCACCGACTAGGCAAGACCGGGGTCACGTGCCTAGCTAGCTTACTCGCCTTGCCGGAATTGTGTTGCTCTTCAACCTACAACACAGGTCCGCTTGCCTACCACTTGCGTTCGCGCTGTCACACACCTTGCTGACAGCCGGAGAGTCGCTCAAACCGGCCATGCCCGGTTGCACTCAAGCCATCCATCAGGATTACCCATCCTGGTCGGCCCCCTCTCAACCGTCTCCTACCCCCCTTCGGTGTTCCTTTGCATTCGTCTGGCTGGCTTGCCTGTGCTTACTTCAGGAACACCTATGAAACTGATTACCGCCATCGTCAAACCCTTCAAGGTTGACGAGATACGCGAGGCCCTTTCCGATCTGGGCATACAGGGGATGACGCTGACCGAGGTTAAAGGGTTCGGTCGCCAGAAAGGCCACACCGAGCTCTACCGCGGTGCGGAATACGCGGTCGACTTTCTGCCCAAGATACGCATTGAGCTGGCCATTCCCGACGAGCAGTTACCCAGCGTGCTGGAAGCCATCCAAAGCAGTGCCCGCACCGGTCGCATCGGTGACGGCAAGATCTTTGTCCAGCCGCTGGACCATGTCATCCGCATCCGCACCGGCGAATGCGATGAGCAAGCCCTGTAACCGGAGAACCCCTCATGAACAACGCTGATCTATCGTGGATGCTGGTCTCCACGCTACTGGTACTGATGATGGCCGCGCCGGGCCTGGCCCTGTTTTACTCAGGCATGGTGCGTCAAAAAAATGCCTTGTCCATGTTGTCCCAGACCTTGCTGGTATTCAGTCTGGGCGTGGTGCTTTGGTTTATCTATGGCTATTCGCTGGCGTTTACGGCAGGCAATCCGTTTATCGGCAGTCTGGACAAGGTCTTTTTCAATGGCCTATTCAATGCCGCTGACCAACAGTTCTCCATGTCGGGTTCTTTGCCTGAGCTGCTGTTTGCGTCCTTTCAAGCCACCTTTGCCGGTTTGACTTGCGCACTGGTCGTAGGCAGTCTGGCCGAACGAGCCCGCTTGTCGGCTATTTTGGTCTTTACCGTGATCTGGTTCACACTGGCCTATCTGCCCATCTGCCATATGGTCTGGTTTGCCGACCCCCAGCACGGCGGCTTGCTCAACTCCCGTGGTGCGCTGGACTTTGCCGGCGGTACGGTCGTGCATATTAATGCCGGGATTGCGGGACTGGTGGGTGCCTGGCTGATTGGTCCGCGCCTGAATTATCGTCGTGAAGCCATGCCGCCTCACAACCTGCCACTGACCTTTATCGGCGCAGCCTTGCTGTGGGTGGGCTGGTTCGGCTTTAACGCAGGCTCGGCACTGGCGGCCAATGAAAACGCCACCCTGGCCTTCTTTAACACCATGTTGGCTGCCGCTATTGGCGTCATCGCCTGGGTACTGGGCGAATGGATCAGCAAAGGCCATCCCTCCTTACTCGGTGCGTGTTCAGGGGCAATTGCCGGTTTGGTGGGCATTACCCCGGCTGCCGGTTTTGTTGCACCTCTTGGCGCACTGGCCATTGGATTGATGACGTCCCTGGCTTGCCTGTGGGGCGTGAACGGCCTGAAACGCTGGCTGCGAGCCGACGATACGCTGGATGTCTTTGGCATTCACGGCTTGGGAGGGATTGTGGGCGCTCTGCTCACCGGCTTGTTCAACGCTCCCGTTCTGGGGGGGCCAGGTACCGCCGCCGGTAACAGTATCTGGATGCAGTTGTGGATTCAGCTCGAAGGCGTACTGCTCACTCTGGTCTGGTCGGGCCTGGCTGCCTGGATTGCCTTTAGCATTGCCAAAGCCGTTTGCGGTGGCCTGCGTGTCGACGCCGACCATGAGCGTGAAGGTCTGGATATCCGTACCCACGGCGAAACAGCTTACTAACACTGAGTACCGATCATGATTTGTGTTTATCTTGCCAGCAGGCAAACTGCCCCCTTCAAACACAGGCACAGGCCTAAAAGAAAAAGCCCTCTTTCGAGGGCTTTTTTACACGCAAACCAGCCGCTTATTTTTCTTTGCGGTAGGCATCATGGCATGTCTTACAGGACTTGCCCACATTGCCGAATGCCACACGGAAGGCATCGAAGTCACCCGAATCGGAGGCCACTTTCAACTTATCGATCGCAGTAGTGAACTCGTCGGTTGCTTGCTTGAAACCTTTAGCATCGCTCCAGGCCTCGGCTTTGGTCTCGCCGCCTTCCGTACCCGGTCCAAAAGCACTCCAAGGCAAAGCAGCCAAAACCGTCAATACTTCCACGTTCTTTGCGATCGCAGCCGCATCATACGGTGCTTCTTTTTTGGCTACAGGAGCCATGCGACCAAAGTGCGAGCCGATCAGGGCCATGCTGGCCTGACGGTAATCAATGGCTTGTTCTGGCTTGGCAAACTGGGCCGTGGCAGGCGCGACAAACGCCGCGCACATGGCGGCAGCGGCGGTCAGAAACGCAAATTTCTTCATGTGAACTCCTGTGTGATGAAACATAAAACACTTCATAAAGCACTAGCTCAAGAAAGCCGAAGGCAGCTGCCCCCCTATTTTTCAGGTACAGCCGCCTGGATTCAGATAGCCTTGGCCAACTGTACCGCCACGCCCAGATAGCTGCGTGGAGTCAGCTCAAGCAAATAGTTCTTGGCATCGGCGGGCAGCTCCAGACCACCAATAAACTCGCGCAATGCTTCCTCAGTAATACCACGGCCACGTGTCAGCGCTTTGAGCTGCTCGTAAGGCTGGGGCAGACCATAGCGGCGCATCACGGTTTGAACTGGTTCGGCCAGGATTTCCCAGCAGGCATCAATATCCGCATCCACTGCAGCGGCATTCAACTCCAGTTTGCCCAGACCACGCAGGCAGGCATCGTAGGCGACCACGCTATACCCCAGGGCCACGCCCAGGTTGCGCAGCACGGTGGAGTCGGTCAGGTCGCGCTGCCAGCGGGAGATGGGCAGTTTTTCGGACAGGTGACGCAACATGGCATTGGCCAGACCCAGATTGCCTTCCGAGTTCTCAAAATCAATCGGGTTGACCTTGTGCGGCATGGTGGACGAACCAATCTCGCCCTCTTTCAAACGCTGCTTGAAGTAGCCCAGGGAAATGTAGCCCCAGACGTCACGGTTGAAGTCCAGCAAAATGGTGTTGGCACGGGCAATGGCATCAAACAGGGCAGCCATCCAATCGTGCGGCTCAATCTGAATGGTGTAGACGTTTTGCGTCAAGCCAAGCCCACCCAGCACGCTCTTGCTAAAGGCAGGCCAGTCAATGTCGGGGTAAGCCGAGAAGTGCGCATTGTAATTGCCCGTCGCACCGTTCAATTTGGCCAGAGGCTCAACGGCGGCAATCGCCGCAATCGCGTTCTGCAAACGGGCAGCCACGTTGGCGAACTCTTTGCCCATGGTGCTGGGGCTGGCAGGCTGGCCATGCGTGCGCGAGAGCAACGGCTGTTCCGCATGCAGACGGGCCTGCGCCTTGATGGCATCGCACACTTCTTGCAACTGAGGCAGGATCACCTGCTCACGGGCACGCGTCAGCATCAAGGCATGCGACGTGTTGTTGATGTCTTCAGAGGTGCAGGAAAAGTGAATGAACTCGGCCGCCGCGGACAATTCGGCGTGATCGGCCACTTTTTCTTTAAGCCAGTATTCCACGGCTTTCACATCGTGGTTGGTAGTGCGCTCGATCGCCTTGATGCGAGCGGCATCCTCTTCCGAGAAGTTCTGCACCAGCGTCTTGAGTACCTCGCGGGCCTGGGCAGAGAAAGGCGGCAATTCGGGCAAACCTGCATCGGACAGGCCGATCAGCCAGGCCACTTCGACCTCCACGCGATGCCACATAAATGCGGCTTCGGACAACAGGCCACGCAAGGGGGCGGTACGGCTGCCATAACGCCCGTCCAATGGCGACAAGGCATTCAGAGTGCTCAGGGTATCGGCTATGTGCATCGTTCTACAGAAAAGAAGGGGGAATAAAGTCAGCCCGCATTCTAACATTGCGCACTGGCAGCCGGATGCCACGTGTTCGGCATAGGGACAGAATCCACCAGCCACCAGGCTATTTGACGAATAAACCACAGTTTTAAGACATTGTTCCACGCTATGGGGTCATGCCTTCTTAGCGAGGCGTTCGCCCGGAGGTTCCTGCTATACTTTTTGAGCCTGCAACTTTTGATAGCTTTTTATGAAACTTCTAGCTTCCCTCACAAGTCCATACGCGCGCAAAGTGCGTGTTGTCATGGCGGAAAAAAAGCTCGATTACGAGCTGATTCTGGAGGATGTGTGGGCCGATGACAGCGATATTCTGAAACACAATCCCCTGGGCAAAATCCCCTGTCTGATCATGGACGATCAGGCTAATTTGTTTGACTCCCGCGTGATCGTCGAGTATCTGGATACCCTCTCGCCCGTCGGCCGCCTGATTCCTCAAGCCGGACGTGATCGCGCTGCAGTCAAATGCTGGGAAGCCATTGCCGATGGCTTGCTGGATGCCGCCGTCGCCATCGTGGTGGAAAACCGCCGCCCCGAAGCACTGCGTCTGCCCTCGTGGATTGATCGTCAGAACAGCAAGATCACCGCCGCTCTGCAATCCATGAACAACACCCTTGGTGACCAGTCCTTTTGCATGGGAACCAGCTTTAGCCTGGCCGATATTGCCGTGGGCTGCGCACTGGGTTATCTGGACCTGCGCTTTCCGGAGCTGGACTGGCGCTCGCAGTATGGCAATTTGCAACGCCTGGATGAGAAACTCCAGACGCGCCCCTCGTTTGCCAGCACCTTGCCGCCTACGCAGTGAGCGTTGCGACAGCAAACCAGGGCCCATTCTTCTGAATGGGTTTTTTTATGTCTGCCGACTTAGCACTCGCCCAGTAAACGGTACATCCAGAAGGCCTCGTCAGTCTGTAGACGCTGGGCAAAACGGGCTGGCGAATAACCCGTAATCCGTTTGACCTCCCTACCAAAATGAGACTGGTCACTGTAGCCGGCTTGGAGCGCAAGCGCTGACCAGTCCGTCTTTTCCTGCTGCTGCAGCAAGTCAAAGGCACGCTCTACGCGCACATACAGTTGCAGTTCACGCTGACTTTGCCCAGCCCACCGCTTGATCTGTCTTTGCAATTGGCGCAAACCCGTTCCGGGGCGCGTCATTGCCGCCCTCATCGCCAAGGTTCGTAACCAATCATGTAAGTTGGCAGACCCCGCTTTGCTGCCCAGGCGCTCAGTAGGCGTGCAGCGGTAAATGGCTGCTTCCAGTTGCTCGAACAGCCTTCCCTGCCCAGGCTGCACCTGCTCCAGAATCCGACAGGCCGCAGCCGGCAAGACCTTATCCATGGGCAAGACCTGATCCATCAAGGCATGGGGCTCAATACCAAACATCTGTCTTACGGCATCGGGGTAAAGCCCAATCGAAATGGCATGCACGGGGCCCGGAGACCAACTCATGGACGGGGTGCGCGAGGGCCCAGCCAGCACCATACTGGACAAAGCCTCTGACAGAACCATCGGACCGCCCTCAGCCAGCATCCGAACCCTATGCAGCTGGCCATGAAAAATCCACGACAACACCACCAGCGGCGAGGCCGGATAACAATTCAAACGCTGCTCAGGCAGCAAATCCAGCCCGCGGGTGTCCCGCTCTACCCCCAGATGGATGCTGGCCGCGGTATGGCGGCGAGGACGATGCAGGCAGGCACGAGACAAAGTGGTCATGAGACGTCGCTTCCGTTCTATCCGGCCCGAGCAAGGCCGGCCACACTGACTGCTCTTCTTGTATCCTACTTCAGCTTCCTCTCCATGCCCAAAATCATTCTGCAAGGTTCCTGGTCCCACCGTTGCCGCAGCGTCCTTACGTTGTGGGCCACCACGGTGGATGTTCTGGCCCGACGGGCCATAGGCAGGCCACAAGTCCACGGCTGGACCATCTCCTTTGAGATCGCCACCCTGTTCTATCGAAAGCAGTTCAATCACGTCTTTCGTCTGGACAACATCGCTCAAAGCCGGGCTTACTTCGACAGTCTGTACACAATTGCAGAACCGGACCTGCCGGTACGGGTACAGGCCAGCACCGCTCAAGAGCCAAGGGGACACTGGTTTATTCCCGAGCATGCTGACAAGACCCACACTCTTTTGTACTTCCATGGCGGCGGCTATGCTTTTTATCCCGCGGTGTCACAGCACTTTATTCGTCTGCTCGCTCATCGCCTGCAAACCACGATTTTTGCCCTGGACTATCGCCTGACCCCGGAGCATCCGCATCCGGCCCAACAGGACGATGCGGTGCAAGCCTACCGTTATTTGCTCGCCCAAGGCTTGCGCCCCCAAGACATAGTCCTGGGTGGCGACTCAGCGGGCGGCCATCTGGCACTGATGACCTTGGTGAGAGTGCGCCAGGCGGGCTTGCCCCAGCCTGCGCTGGCCCTGGCCCTAAGCCCCTGGACTGATACCGGACGACGAGGGGCCAGTCAGTTTGGCCATGATCGCTACGATATGGTGCAGGGCTACCAGACACTGCGGTATGGGCAGTGGCTGAAAGGAGAGGGGCCCTGGAGCGATGCACAGCTCTCTCCCATCGCCCAGGATCTGCGTCATCTGGCCCCTCTCTATATCCAAGCAGGCGGCAAAGAAATCATGGTCGATATGATCCGCGATTTTGCCCGTGAGGCACACCGGCAGGGAGCCCAGGTACGCCTGGATGTGTGGCCGGACATGACGCACGAGTTTCATGCGTACGGCCGTACTTTGCCCCAAAGCGAGCAGGCACTTACCGCCCTACGGTCGGCGATGCGATGGACACAAGGGGAAAGTTTTGAGCCGCTAGAGGAAACCGAGCGGGATGCACTGGACTTTAGCGATGGCAAAGTCCAGTCTGAGCGCCTCATCAAGCCTGTGTAATGGCCTGCGCAATCATGTAGAGCGCCAGCACCGTCAGCATGCCGGCAAAAATGCGCTTGAGCGTCATCTGGTCAATCTTGTGGGCCAGACTGGCACCCAAGGGGGCGGTACAGATGCTGGTGGCCGAGACAATCAGCAAGGCAGGCCAGTAGATAAAACCAATCATGCCTGGATGACTGCCAAAGCTCACCTGACCGGACCAGATATAGCCCACGCTATTGGCAAGGGCGATAAAAAAGCCCAGCGCGGCGGAGGTCGCAACCGCCTGCCGAACCGGCACATTGCCGCGTAGCATAAAAGGAACGGACAGAAATGCCCCGCCAGCACCCAGCAGACCGGACACAAAACCGATCAGCGCCCCCATGGCGGCAATCCAGAAAGGAGCCGGCAAGGATCGGCCTTGCACCGGGGCCGATTTACGGGCCATTTTGGAGGCCGAATACAAGACAAACGCCGCAAACACAATAGCCAGCGCCGTGCTGTCTATCATGGCGAACACCGCACCGCCCGACAGCAGCCCTCCCACTATCAGGCCGGGCACCATCACCTTGACCACATCCCAACGGATGGCGCCGTGCTTATGGTGAGCCCGCACGCTGGACAAGGAAGTAAACAAGATGGTGGCCATCGCCGTGGCGATCGAGGCATGAACGGCCAACTCCTGCGGCACACCAAACAGGGGCAGCAGAAAGGTCAGGAATGGCACCAGAATCATGCCCCCGCCAATCCCCAGCAGACCGGCGGCCAAGCCAATACCGGCACCCAGCACCAGCAAACTGATGACTAAAATGGGTTCCATGCCCGCCTCTTACTGAATAATGCCACCGCCCAGGCAGCGCTCACCGTCATACAAGACCACGGACTGGCCTGGAGTGACGGCCCATTGTGGCTCGTCAAAATGTAAAGACAAGCTATCACCGTCGGCAGCCAGAATCGTGCAGGCCGCATCGGCCTGACGATAGCGCGTTTTGGCGTGAATCGGGCCCAACGCGGGTGGGTGACCTGCAACCCAGCTGGTCTGCTCGGCTTTCAATTCGGACTGTAACAACCAGGGATGATCATGACCCTGCACGACATACAGCGTATTCGTGGCCAGGTCCTTGCGGGCGGCATACCAGGCGTCGGCAGTCCCATCTTCGCGCTGCTTGCCCTTGACGCCACCAATGCCCAAACCCTTGCGTTGGCCATAGGTGTGGAAAGCCAGGCCCACGTGCTGGCCCAGCACCTGCCCTTCCGGTGTCTTGATCGGACCGGGCTGAGTGGGCAAGTAACGATTCAGGAACTCGCGAAAAGGACGCTCGCCGATAAAGCAAATGCCGGTTGAGTCTTTTTTAGCCGCATTGGGCAGCTTCAATTCCTCAGCAATACGGCGCACTTCCTGCTTGTTGATCTCGCCCAACGGGAACAGAGTGCGCGACAGTTGCGCCTGGTTCAGGCGGTGCAGAAAATAGCTTTGATCCTTGGAGGCATCCAGACCTTTGAGCAATTGATAGTCTGTGCCGCCCCCAGCCATGGGCACGCCACGCACACGGGCGTAATGGCCGGTGGCAATCCAGTCGGCACCCAAGGTCATGGCGTGGTCCAGAAAAGCCTTGAACTTGATTTCGGCATTGCACAGCACATCGGGATTCGGGGTACGACCTGCCGAATACTCTCGCAAGAACTCCGCAAACACGCGATCTTTATATTCCGCAGCAAAGTTGACTGCCTCGATTTCGACACCGACCAGATCAGCCACACTGGCCGCGTCCAGCCAGTCCTGGCGCGAGGAGCAAAATTCGGAGTCATCGTCGTCTTCCCAGTTCTTCATGAACAGGCCGACGACCTCATAGCCCTGCTCTTTAAGCAACCAGGCCGAAACGGAGGAGTCCACGCCGCCGGACATTCCGATAACGACGCGACCTTTTTTGGTGGAAATAGTCATTGCAGTGATGATGAGCGGGGCCACAGCCCGCAAACCCACGGACCGGCGCGCACCCGACTAACTAAAAAAAGCATTGTACGCCTGCCCTGACGCAAGTACAGGGACAGGCCGTCCCCGCACGGGGTTTCTGACAAGCTGTGCCGCCCCGGTCACAAAAGCCCAGGCTGGACAGACTGGGCTTGGTCAGGGGCAAGCGCGCGCTCAGGCCTGAGCGCGTGCGGGTAACATCTTCCCGGGATTCATGATGTTATGCGGGTCAAGCGCCCGCTTGATGCTGCCCATCACGTCGAGCGCATCTTGACCGTGTTCGGCCAGCATGAACTCCATCTTGTGCAAACCTACGCCGTGCTCGCCGGTACAGGTACCTTGCATGGCAATCGCCCGTTCCACCAGCCGGCGGTTCAGGCGCTCGGACTCGTCCCATTCCTCCTGACTATCGGCATCGAGCAACATCAGCACGTGAAAGTTGCCATCGCCCACGTGGCCCACGATGGTGTACGGAAACGGAGCCTGATCCATGTCGGCCGCGGTCTGGGCCACGCACTCTGCCAACGCAGAGATAGGGACGCACACGTCCGTGGTGCTGGAGCGGCACCCAGGGCGCAGTTGCAAGCCGGCAAAGTAGGCATTGTGTCGAGCCGTCCACAAACGGGAACGGTCCTCGGCCTTGTCGGCCCACTCAAAATCCATGCCACCATTTTCACGGGTGATTTCCTGAACTACCTGGGCCTGCTCCTGAACCCCGCTGGGGCTGCCATGGAATTCAAAAAGCAACAGGGGCGATTCTTTCAGTGTCAGTTTGCTGTAGGCATTGGTGGCACGTACGGCTGCGGTATCCATGAATTCGACACGCGCAATCGGAATACCCATTTGAATGACCTCGATCACGCTCTGCACGGCAGAGCGCAGATCGGGGAAATTACAGATGGCGGCAGAAATAGCTTCGGGCTGAGGGTACAGACGGACAGTCACTTCGGTGATGATGCCCAGCGTGCCTTCGCTACCGATGAATAGACGGGTCAGGTCGTAACCGGCCGAGGATTTCTTGGCGCGGTTAGCGGTATCGATAATGCGGCCGTCTGCCGTCACGACCTTCAGGGTCAGGACGTTTTCACGCATCGTCCCGTAGCGCACGGCATTGGTACCCGACGCACGGGTTGCCGCCATCCCGCCCAAGCTGGCATCCGCACCGGGATCGATGGGAAAAAACAAGCCCGTATCACGGATATGCTCGTTCAAGGCCATGCGCGTCACGCCAGCTTGCACCGTGGCGGTGAAGTCTTCGGCGTTGATTGCCACGATCTCGTCCATGCCGGACAAATCCAGGCTGACGCCACCTTGAATTGCCAGGAAATGTCCTTCCAGCGAGGAGCCAGCCCCGTAAGGGATCAGCGGCACATGATGCTCGTGACAATGACGGGCCACCCAGGCCACTTCTTCAGTGCTGCGGGCAAACACAACCACATCGGGCAGCATGGGTGGATAAGGCGATTCATCCCGACCATGGTGCTCACGCACGGCGTGAGACAGCGAGCAACGCTCTTGAAACTGAGCCTGCAAGGCTTCTACAAAACCTTCAGGTAAAGGGCGCCGCACGATTTCGGCATGAGCGGGAGCATTCATGAACATTCCAAAAAGGCAAAACCTTATTATGAGTGGCTAAGTGCCCCTTCTTCAAGTGCGACCCGGGCCTGACGGCGCTGACGCACGGCTTGGGCCAGGTTCTCCAGCACCGCCACCGTGTCATCCCAATCAATGCAACCGTCCGTAATGCTTTGCCCGTACGTCAGCGGCTTGCCTTCGACGACGTCCTGACGGCCGCCGACCAGATGACTTTCGATCATCACGCCACAAATGCGCATATCGCCACCCGCAATCTGACCGGCCACATCGGCCAGCACGTCAGGCTGACGACGGTAATCCTTGTTGCTATTGGCATGGCTGGCATCGATCATCACACGCGGCACCATGCCGGCCTTGATCATGGCCTGGCTGGTGGCTTCGACATGCTCAGCGTCATAGTTTGGCGCCTTGCCGCCGCGCAGAATCACATGGCAATCGTTATTGCCCACGGTGGACACAATGGCGGAGTGACCACCCTTGGTGACCGACAGGAAATGGTGAGGTTGGGAGGCCGCCTTGATGGCATCCAGCGCAATGCGGATATTGCCATCCGTGCCGTTCTTGAAACCGACCGGGCAAGACAATCCCGAGGACAGTTCTCGGTGAACCTGACTTTCTGTCGTGCGCGCACCAATCGCGCCCCACGACACCAGATCAGCAATGTACTGGGGTGTAATCATGTCCAGAAACTCGCAGCCCGCTGGCAAATCCAGCTGGTTCACAGCCAGCAGCAATTCACGAGCAGTGCGCAAACCCTGATTGATATTGAAGCTGCCATCCATGTTTGGATCGTTAATCAGGCCCTTCCAGCCCACGGTGGTACGAGGCTTTTCAAAGTACACGCGCATGACAATTTCCAGCTCGGGCGCAAAACGCTTGCGCTGTTCTGTCAGGCGGCGGGCGTAGTCCATGGCCGCTTCGGTATCGTGAATGGAACACGGGCCCACCACGACCACCAGACGATCGTCCTGTTCGTGAAGAATCTTGTGGATGCTGCGGCGCGCCTTGTGAACCGTCGTCGATACAGCAGAGGTACACGGAAACTCGCGCATCACGTGCGATGGGGGAGAGAGCTCCTTAATTTCACGAATCCGTAAATCATCAGTATTGTGCGACACGATTTAACTCCAGTTGGTTTGCCAGGTCCGGGGGCAAACGAAAAAAAAGCCGCCCGGTCTATGCTGGCGGCTTATTTCAGGATTTAGGTCTTACTTCTGTTTGGTGCAACCCGTCCTTTCCTCCACCAGCGGCATCGGAAAAGCATAAAAATAAAAGAAGAAAACGGGGTTTGCGAAAGTCATGGGAAAAATCCTAACACAGTTCCTGAGGCGCCGCCAAACAAAACCAGCAAGATTCATCCAAAAAACCGCATAACAACAAAATATTTATACCAATAACCCATGAAAAAAACCCATGAAACGAAACGTATATTTCGTTTAGTGAATTTTATTGGCCCATTTGTTTCGTGCTGACGCAAAAAAACACGATAAATCGTTTAGAACCTTGGTTTGTCTTATTTTTACATCTGAACACAATTAGGCTTATTGTCATCGGACTGTCATGCAGAAAGGGCCAGAACCCTGGCTCTGACCCTTAGCCGACTCACTTAGCAGCACGCGATACGTCCTTTACCTCCATACCGCGCCTGCTGTCGTTCGCGGAAGAACTCGGCGTATGCCATCGGCTGTTGTTCCGGATGATTTACCCGCATGTGCGTCAGATAGGTCTCGTAATCCGGTACACCGACCATCAGACGCAAGGTGGTGGCCAGGTAGCGTCCCGTCCCCCGCCCTGCCTGGGCTCCGCGCGCTATCGCTCCAGTCAATAATCCTTTCATATCACGCTCCTGCTGTTGCCTGAGCCGGCAAAGGCTCATACAGCGTCTCGGCTGAATGTGGCACGGCACTGCGGCGCGCGTTCAACACGCAACGTATGCCAAAGAACACCATGCTCACAACCACAAAAATGAACAAACCGCATAAGGTCGAGTTCACATAATCGTTGAAAATAACCTGCTGCATCTGCTCCAGCGATTTGGCAGGAGCCATGACCGTTTGTTCGGCCAGACCTTGTTGATACACCTTGGCATGCGCCAGAAAGCCGATCTTGGGATCAGGGTGAAACATCTTCTGAAAGCCGGCAAACAGCGTGCAGATCAACAGCCAGGTAGTAGGAACCACGGTCACCCAGGCGTAGCGATCTTTCTTCATCTTAAAGAGCACCACCGTCCCCAGCACCAATGCCACTGCCGCCAGCATCTGGTTGGCAATACCGAACAAAGGCCACAACGTATTGATGCCACCCAACGGATCAACCACCCCCTGATACAGGAAATAGCCCCACGCCGCCACGCACAAGGACGTGGCAATCAGGTTAGCGACCAAGGACTCGGTACGGCGCAAGCCCGGTACGAAGGTGCCCATCAGATCCTGCAGCATGAAGCGGCCGGCACGGGTGCCGGCATCCACGGCAGTCAGGATGAACAGGGCCTCGAACAGAATCGCAAAGTGATACCAGAAACTCATCATCGCCGGCCCGCCGATGACATTATGCAAGATGAAGGCCATGCCTACCGCCAGGGTAGGAGCACCACCCGCACGCGAAATAATGCTGTTTTCACCCACGTCGCTGGCCATCTGGGTCAGATCGGCCGGCGTAATCAGAAAGCCCCAGCTGGACACCACTTGCGCGGCCTGTTCAGGAGTCGTGCCAATCAGGGCAGCCGGGCTGTTCATGGCGTAGTAAATGCCAGGTTCGATCACGCAAGCAGCGACCAAAGCCATGATGGCCACAAAGGATTCCATCAGCATGCCGCCGTAACCGATATAGCGCGCCTGGGTTTCGTTTTCGATCATCTTGGGTGTGGTGCCCGAGGAAATCAAGGCGTGGAAACCGGACACGGCACCGCAAGCAATGGTGATGAACAGGAAGGGGAACAAGCTGCCGGACCAGACCGGTCCTGTGCCATCAATAAATTTGGTGGTCGCTGGCATTTTCAGATCGGGCGCCACAATTACAATACCGATGGCCAGCCCCACAATCGTGCCGATTTTCAGGAAGGTGGACAGATAGTCACGCGGAGCCAGCAGCAGCCAAACGGGCAGCACAGCGGCAATAAAGCCATAAATAATCAGTGCCCAGGTCAGCTCTTCGCCATTCAACGTGAAGAACGGCCCCCAGGTGGGGTGCGCGGCCACGTCCTGGCCGTACACAATCGCGGCCAGCAGAAAGATCAGCCCGATCACCGAGACCTCGCCAATACGGCCCGGCCGCAGGAAGCGCAGATAAATCCCCATGAAAATGGCTAGCGGAATCGTCGCTGCCACCGTAAAGGTGCCCCACGGTGAGTTGATCAGGGCCTTGACCACAATCAGCGCCAGCACGGCCAGGATGATAACCATGATCATGAAGGCGCCAAACAGCGCAATGACGCCAGGCACCGTGCCCAGTTCGGACTTGATCAGATCCCCCAGCGAGCGCCCGTCGCGGCGCATGGAGATGAACAGAACGGTAAAGTCCTGCACGGCCCCCGCAAATACCACGCCGGCCAGAATCCAGAGCATGCCGGGCAGATAACCCATTTGCGCAGCCAGCACCGGCCCGACCAAGGGGCCCGCGCCAGCAATCGCCGCGAAGTGGTGACCAAAGAGCACATGCTTATTGGTCGGTACATAGTCCAGACCATCGTTATGACGCCAGGCAGGCGTCATGCGGGTGGCGTCCAGCTCAAAGACCTTACGAGCAATGAAACGGCTGTAGTAACGATAGGCAATCAAATAGACGCAGACTGCGGCGACTACGATCCATAGAGCATTGATGCTCTCCCCCCGGCTTAGCGCCACCGTTCCCAGGGCAAAGGCCCCCAGCACCGCAACCAGCACCCAAATCAGATGCTGTTTTATAAAACCGCCCTCTTCTCTGCTCATAGAGCCTCCACGATTTTGCATTAAGTAAGTCTGTCACCAACTTTTTTTCCGGCTGTACTTCTGATCTGAAGAAGTCGCCAGCTGCCGGTACAAGAGGCGCAGCACCGCGTAGGATGAGCACTCTTGCTGGGACCGCACAGTGTTCTTGATACCGTGCATTTCCCGCACCAGCAGGGTTTGAAAGCACCGTAAAGCGCACTTTCCAAAAAGGTGTCGGCGCGCCCGAAGGCGCGCCGAACTCATTCATGAATCAATCTGGGGTAGGCACAAGCCAGGCGCTTTTGAGAGGACAAGCGCTCTTTAATCCTTGGGAGCATAGTAAAAACACGTACTCAAGACACCACGCATTTTCCCTAAGACCAAACTCTTTATTTATATATAAATTCTAATCAGTTCTTTTGGTCGATAGTTTCTATCCATTTAATTTGAGTACGAATGATTTTATGCGCTATGATTTCCCTGCAAATCTTTCGTAAAACAAATCATTCATAACGAAATGGTAAAGGCGAGAAAAGGACTCATGATGAAACTACACTCCAAGCCCCTCTGCGCGCTGGCCTTGGCCCTGCTGGGCACCGTCGCTGCCGCCTCCAGCGCCCACGCGGTCACGCTGGAACAAGTCAAAGAGCGCGGCGTGATTCGCGTCGCCGTTGCAAATGAAATTCCTTACGGTTACATGGACATGTCCGGCAAGGCTCAGGGCGCAGGTCCTGAAGTGGCGCAAGCCATCCTGGAGCGTCTGGGCATCAAGGAAATCAAATGGGAAACCGCCAACTTCGGCTCCCTGATTCCCGGCCTGCAAGCCAAGCGCTTTGATATGGTGGCCGCTGAAATGGCCATCCTGCCGCAACGCTGCAATACCGTGCTGTTCTCCGAGCCCAACAGCTCGTATGGTGAAGGCCTGCTCGTGGCCAAGGGCAATCCCAAAAACATTCACGCCTACGAGGACTTTGCCAAGACCGATCACAAGATCGCCATCATGGCCGGTGCCGATCAATTGGAAATGATGCAGGCCCTGGGCGTACCCGATGATCGCATGATCACGATTTCCAACAACGCGGATGCCATCTCTACCGTCGCCACGGGTCGTGCCGACGCCTATGCTGCCACCGGCCAGACCGTCAGTGACCTGGCATCCAAAGGGAGCGGCAAGGTGGAACTGGCCGCCGAATTCAAGGACCCCGTCATCAACGGCACTCCGGTTCGCAGCTGGGGCGGTTTTGCTTTTGCCAAGGAATCCGAAGATCTGCGCGACGCAGTGAACAAGGAGCTGGCCGAATTCAAGAAAACCGAGGAATGGAAAGCGATCCTCGACAAGCACGGCTTTACCGAGGAAGACGCCAAGCACTCGTTTGAAAAATCCACGGAACAGCTGTGTAAAGCCTGATCCTTCACCTGCGGGTAAGGCGGCCGCACGAGCCTGCGTAGCCCCTCGCAAGGGCCCATTTCGCACCGGGAGTGCCCCGCCTGCCCTTGTCCGGAATCTGATATGGATTGGTTAAGTTACAGCTCGGCCCTGATGGAAGGGGCCTGGGTCACCATACAGCTCACCCTGTACTCAACGGTCGTGGGGGCCATCGCCGCCTTCGCGCTGGGTATAGGCAGGCTATCGCGATCTGTGGTCCTGCGCTCCTTGTCCATCACCGTTATCGAGGTGTTTCGCGGCACCTCTTTGTTGGTACAGCTATTCTGGCTGTACTTTGCCTTGCCGATTCTGGGCGAGTCGCTCGGTCTGGACTGGCGGCTGGACCCGGTCGTGGCTGGAACCCTGGCATTGGGCCTGAACATTGGCGCTTATGGGGCCGAAGTGGTGCGCGGCGCTATCCAGGCCGTACCGCATTCTCAACTGGAAGCCGCCAAGGCCCTGGACTTTACAGAACGCCAAACCCTGTGGCGCATCAGCCTGCCCCAGGCCATTCCAGAGATGATGCCCAGTTTCGGAAATCTGGCCGTGCAGAACCTGAAGGATACGGCCCTGGTCTCCCTGATCAGCTTGGGGGACTTGAGCTTTAGAGCTGAACAAATACGCAACTTCACCCAAGACAGCACCACCATCTACACCCTGCTCTTGCTGATGTACTTTGGCATGGCATTGGTACTGACCGTCCTGATGAAATTGCTGGAGCGCGCAACCGGCCGCTGGCGCGCGCAAAGGAGCTGAACATGCTGTTTGGTATTGAATGGGACACCAGCAGCAATGGAGCATTTGCGCTGTCTATCCTGCCTATCCTGCTCAAAGGTTTATGGGTGACCATCCAGGCCGCCGTGCTGGGTTTTGGTGTTGCCGCCGTGTTAGGACTGATTCTGGCAGGCCTGAAAAGCGTGCGTCTGCGCCTGATCTCCTGGCCCGCCTATGTGTTGACCGAGTTCCTGCGCGACACGCCATTGCTGGTGCAATTGTTTTTCCTGTACTACGTACTGCCGGACTACGGCATCGTGCTGCCCGCCTTCCTGACCGGCGCACTGGCACTGGGTGTGCAGTACAGCGCATATCTGTCGGAAGTTTATCGGGCCGGTCTGGAATCCGTCACCCACGGGCAGACTGAAGCTGCCCGTGCGCTGGATATTTCCCCATTGCGCACCTTTATGGTCATCACCCTGCCCCAGGCCATCCCCCGCATCATTCCAGCCATGGGCAACTACTTGGTATCCATCATGAAAGACGTGCCCGTGCTTTCTGTTGTATCGGTGCTGGAAGTGCTGAATGTGGCCAAGATTATTGGTGACCGTACCTTTAACTACATCATTCCCCTGTCCATGGTGGGCGGCCTGTACCTGCTGCTGACCCTGCTGGCTTCAGCGGGGATACGAGCACTGGACCAACGTTTGCCCAAGCAAGGAATCCCTCTGCGATGATCGACACACTCTCCAAGCCCATCATTGAATTTGAGCATGTCACCAAAAAATTCGGTGACGTCACCGTGCTGGATGCCTTGAACTTTCAAGTCAGGCGGGGTGAAAAAGTCACTATTATCGGCCCCTCAGGATCGGGCAAATCAACGGTGCTACGTATCCTGATGACGCTGGAAACCATAGACGACGGCGTCATTACGGTCGCGGGCAAACCCCTGTGGCATGAACGTGTCAACGACCAGTTGGTCCCCGCCAGCCAAAAGCATTTGCGCGAAATGCGCAAGGAAATGGGAATGGTATTTCAGCAGTTCAATCTGTTCCCTCACATGACCGTAATGCGCAACGTGACCGAAGCCCCCATGCATGTACTGGGCCTGTCCAAGGAGCAAGCGCGCGAACGAGCCACCAAATACCTGGATCTGGTGGGTCTGATCGACCATGCGGACAAATTCCCCAGTCAGCTCTCGGGCGGTCAGCAACAACGTGTGGGCATTGCCCGCGCTCTGGCCATGGAGCCGAACATTTTGCTGTTCGATGAGCCCACCTCGGCACTGGACCCAGAGCTGGTCGGCGAAGTGCTGGGCGTGATTCAGAAGCTGAGCCAGGAACAGGATCTGACCATCTTGCTGGTGACCCACGAAATGCAATTTGCCAAGGAGGTGTCAGACCGCGTCTGTTTCTTTGACAAAGGCGTGATCGTGGAATCCGGTCCGCCAGAGCAAGTGTTCTGTCACCCGCAGGAAGCACGGACTCAGGCCTTTTTGAGCAATTTCATTCAAGCGGCGTAGTCAATCCCCAGTGGTGGGCCACTTCTGCCACTGAGATGCTCCTCATTTAGCGACGCTGGCGGCAAGGTGAGACTTCAAGCCGTTTACACCACGCCCCCGCTGGCACTCAAGGCTGAGGCACTCGTCCATCCCAATACCGTGGTAACCAAGGGCCTGGCGGCCCCGCACCCGTCAGGCCTGCCGTATCGTGGCGCCCTCTCGAGTGTCTGACCTGCGCTTTTCTGAGCGTCAGAACCTGAGTCTGCCACTGAAAACCTGCCCATACAAAAAAACGCCCCCCGGAAATAAATCCAGGGAGCGTTTTATCGAGCCAAGGTCTCAAAAACTACAGACCCTCCGCTTGTTCAAGACTCCAACAGCGGCCCATCCAATGGCTTAAGGACGGGGAAATGTCCACGTGTGGCTACATGTGCAGGCCGAGGGGTCAGACCCTGCTTGGGCTCACCCACACAATTTTCCACGCTATTGTAGACCGTGAACACATTGGCTCGTGGCCAAGGCGAAATATTGCTGGCTGAACCATGCAAGGTATTGCAGTCAAAAAAGATCACGGAACCGGCTTTGGCCGTAATGGCTTCGATTCCACCCTGATCGACCAGCAAACGCAAGCTGATCGGGTCAGGCACGCCATACTCCTGCTTGCGCAAGGACTCCTTGTAGTGATTGTCCGGCGTCTGCCCAGTGCAGGAAATGAACTGACGGTGTGAACCCGGCACCAGCATCAGTGGCCCGTTGCACACATTATTGTCCGTAAGCAGCACCGAACAACTCAAGGCGCGCATTTGGGGCATCCCGTCTTCAATATGCCAGGTCTCGAAGTCCGAATGCCAATAGAACTCCTTGCCGGTAAAGCCCGGCTTCAGGTTGGCACGGGACTGATGCACATAGACTTCCGAGCCCAGAATCTGGCGGGCCACATCCAGCACCCGCGGGTCCCGCACCAGGCGGGCAATCAGGTCGCTCAGCTCATGCACCCGAAAGATCGAACGCACCGCCTGGCTGCCCTTTTCAACCACGGCTTCTTCACGCGACAAAATGGCGGGGTCTGCACTCATGGCCTGGACATTACTCAGCAGCGCCTGCACTTCCTGCGCATTGAACAAGTCAGGCAACAGCAAAAAGCCATTGTCCTCATATTCGCGCAGTTGGGCCCGATTCAAGGGCTGGCTACCTACCGGGTCCGGATACACCACCGGCTCCTGACGGCTGACGATGGCCGCCGTTCGTTCTGTACGGGATGTGTACAGATCGCTCATGGTCACTGTCATCATGCTCTCCTTAAGATGTCAGTCTTCCACAATAGCGGGATAGACCCCTTTCTCATCGTGAACTTCCTGACCGGTCAAGGGCGGATTGAACACGCATATCACCCGCAATGGCTCCTTGCCACCACGCAGATAGTGCTCATCGTGCTGATCCAGGGCGTAGACCACGCCTGGCCCCAACTCGTACTTCTTGCCGTCGGCTACCGTTTCAATTTCACCGTCGCCTTCAATGCACCACACCGCCTCCAAATGATTCTGGTAGTGGATGTGCGTCTCAGTGCCCGGAAAAATAACGGTTTCGTGAAAAGAAAAGCCCATGCCGTCTTTCCTGAGCAAGACACGGCGACTGACCCAGGTGTCCGTGCGCACCTCGTCACGGGTTCCAATCACATCTTTGACGTTTTTGACCAGCATCAGCGTGCTCCTCCAATCTTCAGAATCTTGGCCTGACTGCCGCGTTTGGACAGGCACTGGGCGACACTGCGCTCAATGATGTCCAGACCTTGGCTGAGCTCCTCGTTGCTGATCGTGAGCGCCGGCAGCAGCTTCAACACCTCGTCGTGGGCCCCCGAGGTCTCAATGACCAAACCCTGCTTGAAGGCCTGGGCCGCAATTTCATTAGCCAGACCCGCACCGGGCGGCGTGACCAGACCTTGAATCAGTCCGCGTCCCCGCACACTCAAGCCCCGATCCGGGTAGCTGTGCACCAGATTTTCCAGCCAGTCGCGCACCTGTCGCTCCTTGGCCTGGATTTCCGTCTCGAAGTCCTCATTGGCCCAGTAACTTTCCAGAGCCTGGGCGGCCGTCACAAATGCCAGGTTATTGCCACGGAAGGTGCCGTTATGGGCGCTGGGCTTCCACACATCCAGCTCAGGGCGCAACAGGACCAAGGACATGGGCAAGCCAAAACCGGACAACGATTTGGACAGTGTAATGATGTCAGGGCTGATGCCGGCCTGTTCAAAGCTGAAGAAACGACCAGTACGACCACAACCGACCTGAATGTCATCGACAATCAGCAACATGTCATGTTCGCGGCACAGGCGTTGCAACTCGCGCAACCAGCGCTGTGTGGCCACGTTCACGCCTCCTTCACCTTGCACGGTTTCCACGATGACCGCGGCAGGATGGTCCAGGCCGCTGCTGGGGTCTTCCAGCAAGCGCTCCAGATAGGCCATCGTATTGACGTCCGGCCCCAGGTAACCGTCATACGGCATAAACGAGGTATTGCCCAGGGCCACACCTGCCGCACTGCGGAACTTGGAATTTGCCGTCACTGCCAGGGAACCCGTGCTGACGCCGTGGAAACCGTGCGTAAAGGAAATCACATTCTGGCGCCCCTTGACCTGTCGCGCCAGTTTTAACGCCGCCTCCACGGCATTGGTGCCCGTCGGGCCCGTAAACTGCAGGCGATAATTCCACCCGCGCGGTTTGAGCAGTATCTTGTCCACCGCTTCCAGAAAATACTTCTTGGCGCTGGTGGCCATATCCAAACCATGTACCAAGCCGTCGGTGTTCAGGTACTCAATCAGCTTTTCTTTCAAGTGGGGATTGTTATGCCCGTAATTGAGCGTACCGGCTCCACTGAAAAAATCGATGTATTGCCTGCCTGACTCGTCCTCCAAAACCGAGCCTCGGGCTTTGTTGAAAATGACCGGAAAGGACCGGACGTAGCCCCTTACTTCAGACTCCATCCGGTCGAATATTTTTAAGTCAGTCATATTTCCTCTCCTGGTTATAGAACGGCGTGTCTTGAGCCGACAAACAACAATCAGCGAACCAGACCGGCTCTACCGTTCTTTTGCGTAAAGTCCCCTTATCCTGAGTCCAAGGGGCCGATTCGTAATAGAGGTTCTGCCTCGTGTGCCTGCGCGGCAAACAAAGCAGTATCAAAAAATGCGTGTTCCTGCAGGGGTGCTCCCCAACGGCGCGCCATCGCTGCAAACAAGCCACGCGAGGCCAGGTTGCCGGGGCTGACTGTCGTTTCCAGAAAGCGCCAGTCACGGTCACTCAGACCTTGTCTTAAGTGTTCCAGCATGGCCTGTCCCAGACGCTGCCCACGGGCGCGCTCATGCACCGCCACTTGCCAGACAAAGAGCACATCGGGACGGTCGGGGAGAAAGTAGGCAGAGATGAAACCGTCTATTTGTTCCCCCCGCTGCGCAACAACGCAGGTCCGGGAAAAATGCTCGCTGAGCAGCAAATAGAGATATTCAGAATTCAGATCCAACGGTGGGCAGGCGGCAATCAGCTGATGGATGGCCGCCGCGTCACGCAGCACGGGCGCACGCAATACCAGCGCCGGAACAGCGGGGGCAGGCCCGGCAGCACCCACGCTGCCTGTCGCGCTGCCCGTATCCGGTCGGGCCGTCACACCACCAACCCGGATTCGGGGGGCACATCCCCTTCCGGGACCTCTAGAATAGGGGAAGCCGTCTCATCGGCCTCCAGCACGACATCCGGATCCGCATCAAGCAGGCGAACAATGCGCTCCAAGGACAGCGTCATGGTGGCTTGCTCCAGCTCAGGCAGCTCTTTGAGGGCGTCCGACAACTTCTTTTGCAACGGGGATGGTGTATCACGGGCCAAGGTCTTGCCTTCCGGTGTGGCACTGACAAATACAATGCGGCGGTCTTCCCGACCACGCTCACGCAACACCAGCTTCTTGTCTTCCAGACGATCCAGAATCCCCACTACGGTGCTGGGGCTGACGTGCATTTCGCGACTGATGGCCGTCGCCGTCAAGGGCCCCTTCTCAATAATGGTGCGCAGGCAGATCAACTGGGGCGCGGTGATATTGCTGTACGCCGACAGCTGCCGGGAATGCAGGGCAATCGAGCGCGTGATCTGGCGCAAAGCCCGCAAAATTCGTAAATCGTAATGTTGATCCGTAGTCATTTAATTAGCCAAACAAAATAATTCAGCACTATTAATTCGTGTTGAAATGATATGCGCAGAAAAGATTCAAGTCAAACCGATTTACACTCAAAATCATACGGAGCGTAAACAGAAGGTTCGACTCAAAACTCAAGAAAATGTAAGTATTCCAACTTGTCGCCCTCTCCAGGGGGGCAGACAAAATGGCCTGTTATCCTTGTCCTCCCGTCCTCACAAGGGGTACGAGCGCGCACCGCGCCTGCAGTACACTGCTACAAACGGTCCGCCCACACGGCCTGGATCGCTGTCAGCACCCATCCCTGGCGCTCAAGCTCTGCTTACAGACAGCCAGATCCGGATACAAAGCCGGCCCATTAACCCATAAGTGTCCCCAGCAAGTAAAGCCGCCTGCCGCCCAGGGCACGCTCGGCAGACATTGAAACCCGCATGAAACAATCTGATAAAGCCACCCTGATCGGGCTGATGGCCATCATCTTATGGAGCACGATTGTCGGCCTGATCCGCAGCGTCAGCGACTATCTGGGCCCTACCGGCGGCGCGGCCCTGATTTATACCTTGGCCTCCGTCTTTTTGCTTTTATCAGCTGGATGGGTGAGGCTGCGCGAATTTCCGCGCCTTTATCTGTTCTGGGGCAGCATCCTCTTTGTCTGCTATGAGCTCTGCCTGGCCCTATCGATTGCTTATGCGCATAACAGCCGGCAAGCCATTGAGGTGGGCATGGTCAATTATCTCTGGCCGACCTTCACCATCGTGGCGGCCATTTTATTCAAGCAACAGAAAGCCAATTGGCTGATCGTCCCGGGCCTGTTTTTGTCCATGTTGGGCATCAGCTGGATTCTCGGTGGTGAGCAAGGCTTGAATCCGAACAGCGTCTGGCTCAACGTGCAGGACAACCCCTTGAGCTATGGCCTGGCACTGAGCGGGGCCCTGATCTGGGCTGGCTACAGCACCATGACCGCACGCATCGCGCAGGGTAAAAATGGCATCACCTTATTTTTCATGCTGACCGCGGCCACCTTGTGGATGAACCATCTGTTTCAGGGAGCTCCTAGCCTGACAGTGTCGACACCGGCTCTGGTGTATTTGCTGTTGGCTGCCAGCGCGATGGGTTTTGGCTATGCAGCCTGGAATGTCGGCATTTTGCACGGCAATATCACCCTGCTCGCCGGTGCCTCCTACTTTATCCCGGTATTTTCGGCGGCCTTGTCCAGCCTGCTACTGCGCACGCCATTGGCGACAAGCTTCTGGCAAGGCTCAGCCATGGTGTGCTCGGGCGCCTTGCTATGCTGGCTGGCCATCCGGCTTCGCCAGCCCAAAGTGCTCAAGAACGCGCAACCTGCTGAAAAGTCGCGCTGCATCTCTGCCGACGCAGCGGGGCCCCCGGGGCAACAATAACAAAGTAAAAGCGATTTGTTGCGGCGCAATATAAAAACAAAAAACCGCTCCTGCTTAATTCAAGCAGAAGCGGTGCGAATAACCATTTAATTAGCTGGCAAATTAAATCAGGCGGTACCACCCACGGTCAGATTTTCCATTCGCACGGTAGGAATCCCTACCCCAACAGGGACACTTTGACCTTCTTTACCGCAGGTCCCTACCCCAGGATCGAGCTGCATATCATTGCCGATCATGCTGATTTGATTCATGGCATCCGGGCCACTGCCGATCAAGGTGGCGCCTTTGACGGGATACATCAATTTGCCGTTTTCAATGACCCAGGCCTCCGAAGCGGAAAAAACAAACTTACCGCTCGTAATATCAACCTGCCCACCACCAAAGTCCACAGCATATAAGCCTTTCTTGACCGAAGCGATGATCTCCTGAGGATCTTTATCGCCACCCAACATAAACGTGTTGGTCATGCGCGGCAAAGGCAAGCTGGCATAGGATTCACGGCGGCCATTGCCGGTAATGGCCGCACCCATCAAGCGCGCATTATGGGTATCTTGCAAATACCCTTTCAAAATACCGTCCTCGATCAGAACCGTACGTTGCGTGGCATTGCCTTCATCATCCATATTCAAGGAGCCACGACGGTTTTCCAGGGTGCCGTCGTCAATGACGGTTACCCCTTTGGACGCCACACGCTGGCCAATACGACCCGAGAACAGGCTGCTGCCGCGACGGTTGAAGTCGCCTTCCAGACCGTGGCCCACGGCTTCGTGCAGCATGACACCAGGCCAGCCTGGGCCTAGAACCACCGTCATCTGACCGGCAGGCGCAGGCTTGGCCTCCAGATTGGTCATGGCCGAGCGCACGGCCTTGTCCACATAGGCACGCAGCATGTCGTCGGAGAAGTACGACAGATCCACCCGGCCGCCACCCGCTGCCGAACCACGCTCACGACGGCCATTTTGTTCGACAATCACCGACAGGGACAAATGCACCAGGGGACGGACATCGGCGGCCAGACGACCATCACTGCCCGCAACCAGCACCACATCATATTCCGCCCCCAGGCTGGCCATAACTTGCACCACACGCGAATCGGCTGCCCGAGCCAAGGCGTCCAGACGCCCCAACAAAGCCACTTTTTCTGGCGCAGGCAAGCTGGCAATGGGGTCCGTTCCGGTATAAAGCGTCGCACGCTGCGAATCGGCCGGCACCAAAATCCCGCTTTTTCCCGAGCCCCCCTGACGGGCAATGGAACGCACCACGCGCGCCGAAGACAGCAAGGCCTCAGGACTTAAGGAGTCCGAATAGGCAAACGCGGTTTTCTCGCCGCTCAGCGCGCGCACACCCACGCCCTGCTCAATCGAGAAACTGCCGCTTTTCACAATGCCCTCGTCCAGGCTCCAGCCCTCGCTGCGGGTGTACTGAAAATATAAATCGGCATAGTCAGCCTGATGGGTGAAGATTTCACCCAGCGCACCGGACAGGTGGCTTTCATGCAAGCCCCAAGGCTCGAGCAACAGACCACGGGCGCATTCCAGGGCATTGATTGCCGGATCAACTAGCTTCATCGTTTATTCCTACTGACAGATCCCTGGCAAGCCCACGGCTGCAAGGGACGAAAATGGGTACCGACAGACGCACTGACATCCATTCGGTTTCCGTCCATCTGAGCATTAAAACAGAATGTGCCACCGTATGCGATGCCCACGTACTGAACCGGCTATTTTCGGGCTTTCCGACGCTGAATCGGGCAGCTCCCCTAATCGCGACAAAAAACTCTAATTACGACATTTTCTGATACCTAATTAAAATTATTTTATATTTTTCTTAATTAAAAATTCAGCTATATGGTTTTTGTATAAACCCATTCAAAATCATGATAACCCCTGATTAGTTTAAATAATCACGCCCCATAGAATTGACTAATGACTATAAACAATTACAGAGACTAAACAGTTTTTTTGAATTAACGTTTATTTTTTTTCAAACCACTTATATTTTCAAGGAAATCAAAGTACACTGTTTTCGCATGATAAACATGAGCTCGTGCAGGCAGGGTTTATCAGATAACTACAAACATGAAACAGGAATCCTATATGTCAGTCGAAACTTACAGCTCCGCAAAGCAGAAGATAGAAAAAGAGATTCTGCGTCTTCAAAAGCAGATGAAATCCCTTCGAGTCAAACAGCGTCGTCCTGTCATCGCATCCATCGTCAAATCCATGCAAGATAACGAGATCACGATTGAGGAAGTCGCTGAAGCTCTGGAAAACTCTGCTCGTCGTGGTGCTGGTGCTTCCACCGGCCCCAAAACCAGCCTGCCTCCCAAATACCGTCACCCCGGCACCCAGGACACCTGGACGGGCCGTGGTCGCCCCCCACGCTGGATCATTGACGCAGAAGCCAATGGCCGCAGCCGTGAAGAGTTCCTTATCAAATAAGCTCTGGAACCAAACAAAACAAAGGGACCGTTTTCCAAACGGTCCCTTTTTTATTGTTATAAATTTTTGACTTAATCCCAGACTGCTGACGACTCAATCCCGAGGCAGTGGATAGCGGATATCAATCACCTGTCCATTATTACCAGGGAAGCGATCAAATATGGCCTGGGACAAAAATGGCATCTGCTGGGCCAGGTTGTCGGAATGGCTATAAGACACGGCCGTAGCACGATACACTTCTGTGCCCGAGTTTCGATTATCTGTAATAATTACATTTAGATAATTCTTATACACGGTAACCGGAACGTTCACGACATTCGGCGAATAAAAGAACCCGCCTGCCCAACCATCATTTGGCGCATAATAGCCACGTCCCATTCCCCACCCGGTCGGGCCATAAAAACTATCGGCAAATTGCGGCACCCAGCTTTGTTCCTGAGGATTGCCATAATCCATTTTCACCACAAAGCGCGCTGACTTCAGGTTCGGGGCCTCCACCAGCCCGGTCACGCCAATCGAGGCGCGTACCGAATCGGCAAAAGACTGGTACTCCAGATTATTGCCATCGCCTGGTATAGGCTGAATGTAATAGGTCTCTCCACTGGCGTTCGCGGGCCACTGTTGATAGCGTGTCAATTTGGCAGACCAACTAGGCGCAGCGCACGCCGTGGTCAAGGCGGCAAACGCCAGACTCAGCAGACGCAGGGCGCGCCAGGAAAATACTTCAGAACGTAAGCTCATCATTTCACCCCTGCTTGTTTTCACTTACACGTTCAAGCCATTTGAGCACAGCGCCAAGGCGCCGACGAGCATTTAGTTTACTGCCTGTTTCCCCCCTCCAGTGTGGGCGTTCAAACAACATTACAATAGACCATCTTTTTCGATTGTCGGACCAGGATTACATGCGCACAGACACCTTACCCACGATCTCCCGCCACGATTACCAGCCCTACCCCTATCAGATAGATCAGGTTCGGCTGGAGTTTGACTTGGCGGCCGAGCAAACCCTGGTTCGGCTGGCTTTTCGAGCCCGCAGCCGGGACGGCCAGATTCAACCTCTGGTACTAGATGGCGAGGACATTGAACTGCTGGAAGTCAGTCTTGACGGCAACTTGGTGTCCCCTCAGGATTACCTGCTCAATGATCAGGGCCTGACCCTGTCGCCCCCAGCAGCAGAGTTTGATCTGGTCCTGGTCAGCCGTTGTCGCCCGCAAGAAAACACCATGCTGATGGGCCTGTATGTGTCGGGCAACAGCCTGTTTACCCAATGTGAAGCCCAGGGCTTTCGACGCATCACCTTCTTTCCCGATCGCCCTGATGTGATGTCCCGTTATGAAGTGGTACTGCGCGGCGATGCCACGCTCTACCCCTATTTGCTCTCCAATGGCAATTTGCTTGAAAGCACCACCTTGGACGATGGCCGTAAGCAGGCAGTATGGGAAGACCCCTTTCCCAAGCCCTCTTATTTATTTGCCCTGGTCGCCGGCGACTTTGATGTACGCGAGCGCGAAATCAAAAAAGCCAATGGCCAGCCTGCCCTGTTGCAGGTTTATTGCGATCGTGGAGACGGCGATAAAACAGAATGGGCCATGCAATGCCTGGAGCACTCAGTACGATGGGATGAGCAACGCTTTGGCCTGGCGCTGGATCTGGACCGTTTCATGATCGTGGCCGCCCGCGACTTCAATATGGGCGCCATGGAAAACAAAGGCCTGAACATCTTTAATTCCGCCTATGTGCTGGCCGATGCCGAAAGTACAACTGATGCATCCTTCCACGCCGTGGAGGCCGTCATTGGTCACGAGTATTTTCACAACTGGACCGGCAACCGCGTTACCTGCCGCGACTGGTTCCAGCTCTCCTTGAAAGAAGGCCTGACGGTTTTCCGTGACCAGGAATTTTCCGCCGACATGCTGGCTCAAGGCCTGGACGGCGCCCAAGCGGCCAGCGCCCGCGCTGTCAAACGGATTGATGATGTCAGTGTGCTGCGTGCTGCTCAGTTCCCCGAGGATGCCGGCCCGATGGCCCACCCTATCCGACCCGAGAGCTATCAGGAAATTAGCAACTTCTACACGGCCACGATTTACGAGAAAGGCGCTGAAGTCATTCGTATGCAGCACACGCTGCTGGGCGAGGACAATTTCCAGGCGGGCATTCGGGAGTACTTCAAACGCCATGATGGGCAGGCCGTCACCTGCGATGAGTTCGTGGACTGCATGGACAGCGTCTATCGTCAGGTCAAGCCAGGCCAAAGCCTGGATCAGTTCCGCCGCTGGTATCAGCAGGCAGGCACACCCCGCGTGCAGGTCAGCTTGACTCATGACGCAGCCAAACAGACTGCCACCCTGACTCTGCGCCAAAGCAATGCCCCCGCCGGGATCGAGGACAAGGCCGCGGTCAAACCGCCCTTGCACATCCCTTTTGCCCTGGGAATGCTCGATCAGCACGGCCAGCCGCTCAGCCTGCACCTGGATGGGCAAAAGGGCGAAACGCTGGTCCTGGACTTTACCGAGGCCGAGCAAAGCTGGACCTTTACGCACATCCCTGAAGCACCGGTCCTGTCCTTGCTGCGCAACTTCTCGGCTCCAGTCAAGGTGGACTATTACCGTCCGGACGCCGAACTGGCCTTGCTGGCCCGTCACGACACCGACCCCTTTGCCCGCTGGGAAGCAGCTCAGTTGCTGGCAACCCGCCTGATTCTGTCCTCAGCATCCGGACGCACTCCTTCGGCGGCACAACAGGCCACCGTGGTGCAGACCTGGCACGCTCTGGTGCAAGATCCTGCGCTGAGCCCGGCCTACAAGGCCCGCATTCTGTCCCTGCCCAGCGAGCGCGAACTGCTGGAACAGACCCAGCCCATGACCCCGCGCGCAATCGTTCAGGCCCGCCGTCAACTACAACGCGAACTGGGACTGGCCCTGACGCCCTACTGGCAAGAGCTCTATCAGTTCCTGAGCCTGGAGCAAGCTCCCTACAGCCCCGACGCGCTGCAAGCCGGTCAGCGCTCCTTGCGCAATCTTGCCTTGAATTATTTACTGGTCGCGGGAGTGAGCACTGGCCCGCAACTGGCGCGCAACCAGTACGATCAGGCGACCAACATGACTGATCGTCTGGGCGCGCTCAGCGCCCTGGTGAACTATGGCGACCCAGAAGATCGCCAGGACGGCCTGGACGACTTTTTCCAGCGCTGGCAGGACAATCCTCTGGTGTTGGATCGCTGGTTCAGCCTGCAAGCTACCGCCCCAAGCACTCAGGTCGCCCAGGTACGGGCTCTGATGTTGCATCCAGCTTTCTCGATGCGCAATCCCAACCGCGCACGCTCGCTGATTTTTCAGTTCTGCATGAATAATATGCAGGCCATACATACCCCGGAAGGCTATGCCTTCTGGGCTGAACAAGTGATTGCTCTGGATAAGCTCAACCCGGAAATCTCTGCCCGTCTGGCTCGGGTCTTTGATAACTGGGCCCGCTTTGAACCCCAAGCCCGCGACCCGCTCAAAGCAGCGCTGGAGCGCATTCAGGCTGAGCCCGGCCTGTCGGGCAATGTGGCTGAAATCGTAAATAAAGCATTAACTCTTTGACCTCGGAGTCTGTCTTGAAGAAAAACCTTACTCAGTATCTGGTAGAGCAACAACGCCAGAAAAAAACGGTCACCGCCGATGTGCGCCTGCTGCTCGAGACCGTCGCTCGCGCCTGCAAGGCCATCGGTCATGCCGTCAGCAAAGGAGCGCTGGGCGGCGTTCTGGGCTCTCTGGACTCCGAGAACGTCCAGGGCGAGGTGCAGAAGAAACTGGATGTACTGTCCAATGAAATCCTGCTGGAAGCCAATGAATGGGGCGGCAACCTGGCGGCCATGGCCTCCGAGGAAATGGACACCCTGCACCGCATTCCCGACTACTACCCCAAGGGCGAAAACCTGCTCTTGTTCGATCCGCTGGATGGCTCGTCCAACATCGACGTGAACGTCTCCATTGGCACCATTTTCTCGGTGCTGAGCGTACCGCCCGAAGCACGTGACCGCGTGATCGAAGAGCAAGACTTCCTGCAACCCGGCGTGCGTCAGGTGGCCGCCGGTTATGCTATTTACGGCCCACAAACCATGCTGGTGCTGACGGTAGGTGATGGCGTGGCCGCCTTCACGCTGGACAAGGAAATGGGCTCCTGGGTGCTGACCACCGAGCGCATCACCATCCCTGAGGACACCTCGGAATTTGCCATCAACATGTCCAATATGCGTCACTGGGAAGCCCCGGTAAAACGCTATATCGACGACTGCCTGGCGGGTCCCGAAGGCCCGCTGGGCAAGAACTACAATATGCGCTGGATTGCCTCCATGGTGGCAGACGTCCATCGTATCCTGACCCGCGGTGGCATCTTCATGTACCCACGCGATGCGCGCGCCTCCGGTCGCAAAGGCAAGCTGCGTTTGATGTACGAAGCCAATCCCATGAGCTTCCTGGTCGAGCAGGCCGGTGGCATGTCGATTGACGGCACCCAGCGCATTCTGGACGTACAGCCTACCGAACTGCACCAGCGTATTGGTGTGATTCTGGGTTCACGCAACGAAGTCGAGCGCGTGCGTCAGTATCACGAGCAAGGCTGATTCCAGACCGATGAGTATCGGCAGCCACCTCGCTGCCAGATGACAATGGCCTCCTTAGCGGAGGCCATTTTTTTTTAGCACTTCTTACACGACAAGGCTGTCGGGTTTACAGCAAGACAGGGCGGTCAAGCTGCCTTGTGCCCTCGCGGCAAGCAGAATAAAGCCGATACAAAACGAGGCTGTGCACCTGAAAACCCGGACGGCTTGTCTTAACGCGACCACGCACTACAATCCTGGCCCGCGTCAATCCAGGGTCAAGACCGTGGAACCGGTCGTGCGGCGTCCCGCCAGGGCTTCATGAGCCTGAGCCACCTGATCCAGCGGGAAGCGCTGACCAATCAATGGCTTGATCTTGCCTTGCAGTACCAGCTCGAACATCTCATCGGCAGCAGCCTGCATGGTTTCCTGTGTCGGCACATAAGCACCCAGCACAGGGCGAGTCACATACAGGGAGCCCTTGGATGCCAGCGTCGCCAGATTCACGCCTGTCACCGGGCCGGAGGCATTGCCAAAACTGACCATCAAGCCGCGTGGCTGCAAGCAGTCCAGCGAGCGCTCCCAGGTATCCTTGCCCACGCCGTCATACACAACAGGTACTTTCTGGCCATTGGTCAATTCCAGCACGCGCTGCACCACGTCTTCGTGGGAATAATCAATCACTTCCCAAGCGCCATTTTCTTTCGCCAAAGCGGCTTTCTCGGGACTGGAAACCGTACCAATCAACTTCACGCCCAAGGCACGCGCCCACTGGCAGGCGTACAAACCGACGCCACCGGCCGCCGCATGAAACAGAATCGTCTGGCCTTCGTGCACGCGATAGGTCTGGCGCAGCAAATACCAGCAGGTCAGACCTTTCAGCATCATGGCTGCAGCCTGCTCAAACGTGATTCCATCAGGAATACGCACGACTCGATCGGCAGGCACGTTACGTGCCTCGGCATACGCTCCCAAGGGGCTTTGACCGTAAGCAACACGATCGCCCACTTTCAGGTGCGTCACCCCTTCCCCGACCGCCTCAACAATGCCGGAGGCCTCAAAACCCAAGCCATGTGGCAACGGGCTGCTATAGAGACCATTACGGAAATAAATATCGATAAAATTCAAACCCACCGCCTTTTGGCGTATGGTGACTTCCTTTTCCTGCGGGGCAGGCAAGGCTACCGAAGCCCACTGCAATACTTCAGGGCCGCCATTACGTTCAATCCGTATCGCCTTGACCATCTGGGTCATTGTTTTACTCCTTTGATGAGGGGCCCTTGGCAATGTCTTAGAATAATGCCTTGCACCGATTGCCTGCCCCGCTCGCCCTATCACTGGCTGACATAAAACACCAGAATAGCCTAAATTGACTTCTTTTTTCTGGGATCGCTTTCCATGACGCATGGACGTGCCCTGGCTGCCATACATGTGGCGGCCATTCTGTTCGGACTGACCGGTATTTTTGGTGAACTGATCCAGGTCGGCGCCATGCTGATTACCGCAGGCCGAGCCAGCTTTGCGGTTCTGGCCTTGTTTATCAGCATCCGCTCGCAAGGGCGCGGTTTGGGTCAGGGCATGAAAGCAGCGGACTTTCGTACCTTGCTCCTGGCCTCCATCATGCTGGCCATTCACTGGGCCACTTTTTTTGTGGCTGTCAAAGTGGGCGGTGTGGCCATTGCCACCCTGGGCTTTGCCAGCTTCCCGGCCTTCATTACCTTGTGTGAATGGGCCGTGCTGCGCGAGCGCGTTACCGTATCGGAATGGGTCATTCTGGCCCTGGTCACCTTGGGCTTGTTATTGGTTACCCCATCTTTCGACTTCCAGGACCAATCCACTATTGGCCTGGCCTGGGCGGTTGCCTCGGGCTTTACCTTTGCCATGTTCACCTTGATTAACCGCCGTGCGGCCAAGCACCTGTCGGCACAACAAGTGGCCTGGTGGGAAAACCTGTTTGTCGCCCTGATGTGCTGGCCCTTCGCCCTGCCACTGCTGGGCGACAGTACTTGGATGGACTGGGTATGGATTGCGCTGCTGGGGGTGTTTTGTACGGCTTTGTCGCACTACCTGCTGGTCTCTGCGCTCACCGTGCTGAATGCCCGCAGCGCCGGGATTGTGATCGCCCTGGAGCCTGTCTATGCCATCGCCTTTGCGGCACTGCTTTTTGCTCAATACCCCAGCAGCCGTGCGCTGCTGGGCGGTGCCATCATGATTGGCGCCATCACTTGGGCAGGCTTGCGCCCACCCAAGTCCCGCTAATGGTCTAGGCCATCGCCTCCAGAACCTGGGCAATGGCGGCACCGACTTCTGCGGTGCTGGCCTGCCCACCCAGATCCGGCGTACGTGGGCCATTGGCCAGAACCTGCTCGATGGCTTGCACCACTTCGGCGGCTGCCTGGGGGTAGCCCAGGAAATCCAGCATCAAGGCACCACTCCAGATCTGACCGACCGGGTTGGCAATGCCTTTGCCGTAGATATCCGGTGCCGAGCCGTGTACGGGCTCAAACAAGGATGGGAACACGCGCTCGGGATTCAGGTTGGCCGACGGCGCAATGCCAATGGTGCCGGTACATGCCGGGCCCAGATCGGACAAGATGTCGCCAAACAGGTTGGAAGCCACCACCACATCAAACCAGTCCGGGTGCTGCACAAAGTGCGCACACAGAATATCGATGTGATACTTGTCCCACTTCACGTCAGGGTAGTGCTCGCCCATGGCGGCCACGCGAGAATCCCACCACGGCATGGAGATCGAAATACCGTTGGATTTGGTCGCCGCAGTAACGTGTTTACCGCGTTTTTTTGCCAGTTCAAAAGCGAACTTCAAGACACGGTCTGTACCGGTACGGGTAAACACACTTTCCTGAATCACCACCTCGCGCTGCGTGCCTTCAAACATGATGCCGCCGCTATTGGAGTACTCGCCTTCGGTATTCTCGCGCACGATAAAGAAATCAATATCGCCAGGCTCACGACCTGCCAGCGGCGAACGCACGCCGGGCATCAAGCGCACCGGGCGCAAGTTGATGTACTGGTCAAATTCACGACGGAACTTGAACAGGGACTCCCACAGGGAAACATGATCCGGCACCAGATCGGGCCACCCCATTGCGCCAAAGAAAATGGCCTCGGTATCCATTAGTTGGGCTTTCCAGTCCGAGGGCATCATGACACCATGCTTCTGGTAATAGTCCGAGCTCCAGTCCAGCACCTTCCAATCAAAATTGATGGCGTGACGACGAGCAACCACCTCCAAAATACGCAGCCCTTCTGGCATGACTTCCTTGCCGATCCCATCTCCCGCGATCACGGCAATACGATGAACGTTACTCATTCCTCTTTCCTTGTGGTTTTACATGGCCGCAACGGCCTTATTCTGACAAGATGCTGCCCCGCTCAGGAAACAGCAAGCGGCCTGCCCGCGTCCCCGGTGCTGGCAGGCTGACCGAAACTGAAAATGCTTAATACCCCAGCGTGTGATCGACTTGCCCTGAAGCAGGCTTGCCTTGCTGCAACAGCACGATACGCGAGCCGATCTGCTCCAAGGCCAGGTCACGCACGGTGATGCCCGAGATATGCGGTGTAACC
Organism: Alcaligenes sp. HNGD-HTN06; assembly: GCF_049932565.1. Classification (NCBI taxonomy): domain Bacteria; kingdom Pseudomonadati; phylum Pseudomonadota; class Betaproteobacteria; order Burkholderiales; family Alcaligenaceae; genus Alcaligenes; species Alcaligenes sp. HNGD-HTN06. The sequence continues at coordinate 2,440,037 of NZ_CP187782.1, forward strand.
ATCACAGAGGCAATACCCCAGTAGGGATGATCGGCCGGCAAGGGCTCCTGGGTAAACGCATCGAGCAAGGCGCCAGACAAATGGCCACTTTGAAGTGCTTCCACCACGTCAGCATCCACCAGATGCCCACCACGAGCCACATTGATCAAAAAGCCGCCCGGCTGCAGATGCGACAGAAGATCGCGATTGATCAGACCTTCGGTTTGCGCAGTCAAAGGCAACGCATTGACCAGAATACGACTGGCCGAGACACAGTCTTTCAGCCCCTGATCACCGGCATAGCAAGGGAAATCCGCTTCATGCAGCCGACGGGACCAACCCTGTACGGGATAACCCAGACTGGCGATCACCTGGGCTATCTTGCTGCCAATCGCCCCCAATCCCAGCACCGCGACCGGCCACTGGCGGCGATCAATCGGGCGATACGCCTTCCACGTACCCTTTCGCGCTTGCTCCTCATAAGGCGTGAAACGACCCACAGCACGCAAAACACCGTACAAGGCATATTCCGCCATTTGCTCGGCCATGCCAGCATCTTCAAGGCGATATAAGGGCATGCCAGCCGGAATAGAACCGGTCACTGCGTCCACGCCCGCGCCCAGATTAAACGTAGCGCGTAAGTCGGGCTCCTGCTGAAACAGGATCGGGTCCGGTTGCCACACCACGGCGTAAGTCGCACCCGTGCTGGGCTGTCCGGGGACGAACTCATCAACCTTCCAATCGGGATAGGCGTTGCGAAACTCCTGCGCCCACCGAACGGTTTCAGTTGACCGCGCCGTAGCGATGATCAAATGAGGCTGTGACACTGGCATTAACGCTTCCCCCCGAACAAAGATCCCAACACCCCACGCAGCACTTTGGTCGCGGCCCGTTTGGTTTCCGTTTTGATCATGCTCTGCACCAAACCATCCTTTTTGCCACCTCGTGGCCCGGTTGATCCAAACAGAAAATCATTGACCACACCCATCAGCCCTGCGTCCTTGACTGCTGGGCCACCGGCTTGTGTTGCTCCAGCCGCCCCATTGGCAGCCGCATCCGCCGCCTTTTTCGCCAGCACCTCGTACGCCGATTCCCGGTCAATGGCCTGGTCATACTTCAAGCCGAGCAAGGAGGCCTGACGCACCATCTGTCGCTCAGCCTCCGTAGCCGGGCCAATCCGACTGCCCGGCGCCACCAGCCAGGCGCGCTCGGTAGGCGTGGGAATACCCTTGGCATCGAGCATGGATACCAGCGCCTCGCCCACACCCAGCTCGGTAATGGCCGCCTCAATGTCCAGGCCGGGATTGGGACGCATGGTTTGCGCCGCCGTTTTGACCGCCTTCTGATCGCGTGGGGTAAAAGCGCGCAAAGCATGTTGAACCCGATTGCCCAGTTGACCCAATACCGTGTCGGGAATATCCAGCGGGTTTTGCGTCACGAAATAAATACCTACCCCTTTGGAGCGGATCAGGCGCACCACCTGCTCGACTTTCTCCAGCAAGGCCTTTGGCGCGCCGGTAAACAATAAGTGGGCTTCATCAAAAAAGAACACCAGACGAGGCTTGTCCAGATCCCCCACCTCCGGCAGGCGCTCGTACAAATCAGCCAGCATCCAGAGCAGAAACACCGCGTACAAGCGCGGCGACTGCATCAGCTTGTCGGCAGCCAGTACATTGATCATGCCGCGCCCGGAGGCATCGGTACGAATCCAGTCCATGACATCCAGAGCAGGTTCGCCAAAGAAACGATCCGCCCCCTGGGTTTCCAGACGCAGCAAGGCGCGCTGGATGGCTCCGACACTGGCGGCGGCAATATTGCCGTACTGGCTGCGCAGTTGGGCCGCTCGATCCGACACATCCTGCAGCAAAGCCCGCAAATCTTTCAAATCCAGAATCAGCTGCCCCTCGTCGTCGGCCACACGAAACACGATATTCAGAATGCCTTCCTGGGTATCGTTCAATTCCAGAATCCGGGAGAGCAGTAACGGCCCCATGTCGGAGATCGTGGCGCGAACCGGATGGCCCTGCTCGCCAAAGATGTCCCAGAAGGTGACCGGGTTTGCCCCCCAGACCGGCTCTGGCAGGCCCAGCCGCTGCAGGCGCTCCTGCAGTTTGGGGTTGGCTTGTGCTGCCTGGGATATGCCGCTCAGGTCGCCTTTGGCATCGGCCAGGAAAACGGGCGTTCCCAGCCGGGAGAAGGCTTCGGCCAACACTTGCAAGGTGACGGTCTTGCCGGTCCCGGTGGCGCCCGTAATGCAACCGTGACGGTTGGCCAGCGCAGGCAGCAGATAGACGGGAGTATGGCTGTTTTGAGCAAGCAAAATCGGATCGGCCATGATTGTTTGTTCTCTTCCAGATAGAATGCCAAGTGCCTAGATTCTAGCGACTTTCACCCAAGCTCGGGCCTTGTCGCCCAGACAGGTTAAAATAGATCTGTTTTTCTTTGAACGTAGTCTACTGAATTGGTAATACTTTATGGCCGGACATAGTAAATGGGCGAATATTCAGCACCGTAAGGGTCGTCAGGACGCAAAACGGGGCAAACTTTGGACCAAGATCATTCGTGAGGTCACCGTGGCCGCACGTACCGGCGGCCCTGACCCCGAGTCCAACCCACGTTTGCGCATGGCCTGGGACAAGGCAACCGCAGCCAATATGCCCAAAGACAATATCCTGCGTGCCATCCAGCGCGGCGCAGGCGGCGCGGATGATGCCAACTACGAAGAAATTCGCTACGAGGGCTATGGCATTAACGGTGCTGCCGTGATCGTGGACTGCATGACCGACAATCGTCAGCGCACCGTCTCGGATGTGCGTCACGCCTTTACCAAAAATGGCGGCAATCTGGGTCTGGACGGCTCGGTGGTGTTTCAATTCCGCCACTGCGGCCAGTTCCTGTTCGCCCCGGGCACCTCGGAGGACACCATCATGGAAATCGGCCTGGAGGCCGGTGCCGACGATATCGTCACGGACGAAGAGGGCCTGATTGAAGTGCTGTGCGCTCCCTCGGACTACCCGGCTGTGCAGGCTGCCTTTCAGGCCGCAGGCCTGACGCCTGAGGTCGAAGGCGTGGTCATGAAGGCGCTGAATGAAACCGAACTGAGCGGCGAGGACGCCGCCAAAATGCAAAAACTTCTGGACGCACTGGAAGGCCTGGACGATGTTCAAGAGGTCTACACCACCGCCGTCATGGACGAAGCCGAATAAGCCATTTCTGTAACCTCCTCTTTGCGGGCCCTGCCCGACTCATCACTATGAAGCTACTTGTTGTCGGCAGCGGCGGCCGTGAACACGCCTTGGCATGGCGCCTGGCCCAATCTGCACGTGTGCAGACTGTCTACGTTGCCCCTGGCAATGGCGGCACTGCGCGTGCCGAACGTATTGAAAACCTGGCCATCACCGATATCCAGGAACTGATTGCCTTTGTGAAGCAAGAGAAAATTGCCTTCACCGTCGTCGGCCCGGAGGCCCCGCTGGCAGCCGGTATCGTGGACGCTTTCCGGGCGGCCGGCCTGAAGATCTTCGGCCCCACCCAGGCAGCAGCCCAGTTGGAAAGTTCCAAAGACTACGCCAAGGCCTTTATGGTGCGTCACAACATTCCAACGGCGGCCTACGCCACCTTTACCGACCCCGAGGCGGCCAAGGATTACATCCGCCAGCAAGGCGCTCCGATTGTGGTCAAGGCCGATGGCCTGGCCGCCGGCAAGGGCGTAATCGTGGCCACCACGCTGGAAGAAGCACTGGGTGCGATTGACGACATCCTCGGTGATGGCCGCTTTGGTGCTGCCGGTGCCCGCGTCGTGGTGGAAGAATGCCTGACCGGCGAGGAAGCCAGCTTCATCGTGATGTGTGACGGCAAAAATGTGCTGCCCATGGCGACCAGCCAGGACCACAAGCGTTTGAAAGATGGCGACCAAGGCCCCAACACCGGCGGGATGGGCGCGTACTCGCCTGCGCCTATCGTCAGCCCCACGCTGCACAACCGCATCATGCGCGAAGTCATTCACCCCACCATGCAGGGAATGGCCAAGGAAGGCCTGCCCTACTCCGGCTTCCTGTATGCCGGCGTCATGATTGGCGATGGCCCGGATGCCACCCGTCCCATCAAGGTACTGGAATTCAACTGCCGCATGGGCGATCCTGAAACCCAGCCCATCATGATGCGCATCAAGAGCGATCTGACCGAAACCTTCGAGCTGGCTCTGGCCGGCAAACTGGACGAAGCCACGATTGAATGGGATCGTCGTACTGCTATTGGTGTGGTTCTGGCCGCGGCCAACTACCCCGAAGAACCCCGCACGGGCGATGTCATCACCCAGTTTGCCAACGATACCGACGAGTGCATCACCTTCCACGCTGGCACCCAGATGAAGGACGGCGTCGTGGTGACCACGGGCGGCCGTGTGCTCTGCGTGACCGCAATGGCCGATTCCATCCGTCGTGCCCAGGAAGCAGCCTACCAGGCCATTTCCCAGACTCATTTTGACGGCAAACAATTTCGCACCGATATTGGCTGGCGCGCCCTGCCCAGCAGCGAAACCTGATTCACGCAGCAAGGTCTTTCCATGTCTTTACCCATTGATACCGTCCAGGCTTATTTCCGTCAGTTGCAAAGCCACATCGTGGACACCCTAGAGCAATTGGACGGCACGCCCTTCGAGTCGGACCAATGGGATCGTCCAGAAGGCGGGGGCGGCTTGTCCCGCCTGCTGGAGAACGGCCCCGTGTTCGAACGGGCAGCCGTTTTGTTCAGCCACGTCAAGGGGCATACCCTGCCCCCCTCGGCCAGTGCTCACCGTCCAGAGCTGGCCGGTCGCCCCTGGGAGGCCATGGGGGTATCGCTGGTGATTCACCCGCGCAACCCCTTTGTGCCCACCACGCACATGAACGTGCGTATGTTTGTGGCTCAGGCCCAGACAGCGGACCAGGCCGATGTGTTCTGGTTTGGCGGCGGTATGGACTTGACGCCCTACTACCTGAACGAGGACGATGCCCGTCATTTCCATCAGGTCTGCCACGACGCCCTGGCCCCACATGGTGAGGATTACTATCCGCGCTACAAGCGCTGGTGCGACGAGTATTTCTATCTGAAGCATCGCAACGAAACCCGCGGTATTGGCGGCATTTTCTACGATGACCTGAACGAGCCCGGCTTTGAGGCCAGCTTCGCACTGACGCGCTCGGTAGGCAATGCCTTTACCGACGCCTACGTACCCATAGTGCGTGCCCGCATGGATCACGCCTATACACCAGCGCACCGGGACTTCCAGGCCATACGCCGTGGGCGCTACGTCGAGTTCAATCTGGTGTTTGACCGGGGCACCCTCTTTGGTCTGCAGTCGGGAGGACGTACTGAATCCATCCTGCTGTCCATGCCTCCTCAAGCAAACTGGCGCTACAACTGGTCGCCCGAACCGGGCACGCCGGAAGCGGCCCTGGCGCAATATCTGGTGCCGCGCGAATGGATTTAAAGCGTGTAGGGCTTCTGGGAGGCAGTTTTGATCCCATCCACAAGGCTCACGTCGCGCTGGCGCTCGCCGCGCTTGAGCAATTGCAGCTGGATCAGGTACAGCTTCTGCCTGCCGCCCAGCCCTGGCAACGCGATGCGCTGGGCGCCAGCGCCCAGGATCGTCTGGCCATGGCGGAACTGGCGGCGCAAGGCCACTCCGGCTTGCGGGTGAACCCGGTAGAGATCGAACGCGGCGGCCCCACCTACACCATAGACACCGTGCGCCAGTTGCCTGCCGGAACACGGTTTTTCTGGATTTTAGGCAGCGATCAGTTGCATAATTTTTGCAGCTGGAACGACTGGCAGGAAATTCTCGAGCACGTCGAACTGGCTGTTGCCCAGCGCCCTGGCAGCCCCTTGGAAACGCCCGCGGCCTTGCAGCAGGAACTGAGCCGGCTTCAACGCCGTTTACATCAGATCGACTTTCTTCCCATGGATGTCTCGGCGACCCAGATTCGGGAGCGAGTGCAGCGTGGTGACAACATCACAGCCCTGGTCCCGGAAAAAGTCGCTCAATACATTGACAAAAAACGGCTCTATCTTTCCCACCCACAGGCGCGCCCTGTATAGTTCTTTTTATGAATATAGAAACACTTCAACGACTCGTCATCGATGCCCTCGAGGACGTCAAAGCTCAAGACATCAAGGTCTTTAGCACAACCCACATGACCGGCCTGTTCGATCGTGTGGTCATCGCCAGTGGTACGTCCAACCGGCAAACTCGCGCTCTGGCCCAGAGCGTTTCTGATAAAGCACGTCAAAACAAAGTCGAAGTCCTGGCGCATGAAGGCGAGGACACCGGTGAATGGGTGCTGCTGGACTTGGGTGACATCGTGGTGCATTGCATGCAGCCCGCCATCCGCCAGTACTACAACCTGGAAGAACTGTGGGGCGAGCGCCCCGTCGAAGTGGAGCTGCTGCCGCAATCGCGTCAGGTCCCACCGGCTGGTTTCTTCGCCAGCGCTGCCGACGACGAAGACTAAGCACCCCCTCCGCCCTTTCCCGGCGGTACTCAGGCCGCAACCAAGCTTGCGGCCTTTTTATTGCCGGGCCGCTCCCAAAGCTCGGCGCCTGCGGTAAAAAATGTCCCCTGGCGAATCCAAGCGGCTTGCTGGCCGCGAGGTGGAGCGCAAACCGAAGGCGCAGCGTGAGGGCTTTTTACCGCCGGGCCGCCCCAAGGTAACAAGCGCCCCGTCGGGAGAAGCAAGCCGAAGGCGTAGCGTGGGGGCCCTTTTTTCCTTCATTTCTTTTTTGTTTCTTCTGACGACGTTTCATGAAACTCATTGTCATCGCGGTAGGTCAGCGTATGCCCGACTGGGTGGAACAGGGCTGGCAGGAATATGCACGCCGCATGCCCCAGGACTGCGCCATAGAACTCCGTGAAATCAAGGCCGAACCCCGTACCAGCGGCAAAACGCCTGCCCAGATGATGCAGGCCGAGGCAAAACGTATTGAAGCGGCCATTCCCGCCCAGGCGATGCGCATTGCCCTGGACGAACGCGGCAAGGATCTGACCACCGTCAAACTGGCCCAGGAGCTGGAGCGTTGGCGCAATAGTGGTCAGGACATTGCGATTCTGGTGGGCGGCCCGGATGGCCTGGATTCGACCTTAAAGCAGAGCTGCCATGGCATGTTGCGTCTGTCCTCGCTAACGCTCCCCCATCCGCTGGTCCGCATCTTTCTGGCCGAACAACTGTATCGCGCCTGGTCCGTGATGACCGGGCACCCTTATCATCGCGCCTAAACCTATTTTTACTTCTGGTTCCTATGCCTTTTCAGCCCATCTACCTGGCTTCAGCCAGTCCTCGCCGCCACGACCTGCTCAACAGCATACAGATCACGCATGAGGTTCTGGCTGTTCCCAGCCCTCCCGGCGAGGACGAACCCCGTCTGGCACAAGAAACCGTACTGGAGTACGTACGTCGCACGGCTCGTGACAAGCTACAGCGGGCCCTGCAGTGGCGCGCGCAAAACAGCCAGCTGGATCAGGAGCGCGCCATTTTGAGCGCCGACACCACCGTGAGCATGGGCGAGGACATTTTTGGCAAACCCGCCGATCCGAGCGATGCGGCGCGTATCCTGCGCGAACTCTCGGGCCGCCGCCACAAAGTGACGACGGCCTTGTCACTGGGCGTAGGTGGAGTGGAATTTGAAAGCATCAGCATCAGTGAAGTCAGTTTCAAAACCTTGAGTGAGCAGGAAATCCAGGAATATTGCGCGGGCGGGGAACCGATGGGCAAGGCGGGTGCCTATGGTATTCAGGGTCTGGGCGGAGCGTTTGTCAGCCACCTGAGTGGCAGCTATACCGGTGTCATGGGACTGCCCGTCCATGAAACCTACCGCCTGCTGGAGCTGGCCAACCTGAAGCTGCGTACTTAAGTCCAGACCACAGCGGAAATACAGCCCGCTCGGAACACGAATGGGGAACTATCCCTGCGCGACCTAGTCCCATTCTTTTATTCCATTTGGCTCTTAGTATATGTTTTCTGGATATATACATTCACCGACTGTTTTGCAGGATTAACACCATGCCGCTTTCCTCTTTTTCGATTCGTCTGGCTCTGGCCAGCCTACTGTACGCCGGCACCGCCGCTTACGCGGCTGAGCTTCCGGCTGCCTTGAAAGCCCTGGAAGAACAGGGGCTGTCTGTTGTGGGTGAATTTGACGCCCCGGGCGGGCTGAAAGCCTGGGGGGCCTACAGTGGTAATCAGGCGCTGGCCATTTACAAGCTGCCCGATGGACAACACATGATGGTGGGCACCATGATCGATGCCAAGGGCGAGGAAGTACGCCCGGCGGGTCTGGACAAGCTGGTGCAGCCGGTCATTGCCAAGGACATGCTGGGCAAGCTGGAAAAATCCCGCTGGATCAAGGATGGCGAAGACACAGCACCTCGCATAGTCTATGTCTTCACCGATCCCAACTGCCCTTACTGCATGCAGTTCTGGCAAATGGCCCGCCCCTGGGTCGAGTCCGGAAAAGTGCAGTTGCGCCATGTGATGGTGGGTATTCTGGCTCCCAGCAGCAGTCTGAAGTCGGCTGCCATTCTCGCCGCCGACAATCCCACCCAGGCCTTGAACGAGCATTCCCTGGCCATGCTGAAAGACCGCAGCGCCGGTATCAAAGGCCTGGACAGCGTGCCCAGCGACATTGAGGCCGACCTGACCCGCAACGAAGATTTGATGATGGGATGGGATCTGCGCGCCACGCCCGCCATGATCTGGCAAGATGAGCAGGGCCGTATCCAAATGCAGACCGGAGCCTCACCCGACATCAGCGAACGGGTTTTCGGCCCTCGCTAATTCACCAGGAAAACCGACTCATGACAAGCCGTGTACTCTTGCATGCCCCCACCCCCGACGCCCTGGAGCGGGCCCGCAGCAATGCGCGTAACCTGCTCAAGGACATGCCCGAGGCCCAGATTCGCATCATTGCCAACGCACAGGCCGTTCAGGCTTGTGTCCAGGGCATGGAACACGATCTGGACACCGTGACCTTCCTGTGCCCGAATACGCTGCGCAATCAGTCGCTCCGCGCACCTGAACGCTTTCAGGTTCTGGCGCAGGGAGCCATCACGACGCTGGTGCAATTACAGGCTGAAAACTGGATTTATATTCGCGCCTGAGGGCATGTAGGGTCAGAACAACAGACCATACAGACCGGTCATGATTTTGTCGCCGCTGCCCCAAACCTTGATACGATAACGAGGCCCGCCACAAGCGGGCCTGTTTTTACCCGTATCACAAGGAAATCTGCCATGCCCACTCTCATTCGTTCTGCACTGCGTCCCTGCCTTTTAGCCATTCTGTGTACCGTAGGAACCAGTCAGGCACTGGCGCAGCAAACCACGGTGGGCGTGGGTGTCGGTTTTGCACCCAAGTATGAAGGGGCTGACAGCTACGGCGGCCGCTTCTATCCCTTGCTGTCACACCGCAATGGGCACTTCTTTCTGGCCCCCAAAGCTGGCATGCCTGCCCTGGGCCTGCAAACCAATCTGACCGACAACTGGACCATCGGCACCTATGCATCTTTGGCCCGTGCCCGTAAATCGGGTGATGCTGACCGCCTGCACGGCACGGACGATATTGACCGTCACGGCAACCTAGGGGTGTTTACGGCCTACCGTCTGGGCAATGCCAAAATCGAGGGCAGTTACTATCAGGCGCTGAAAAGCGGCTACGGTGCCACAGCCGTTCTGGACTTGAGCTACCGCCTGTGGAATGACCAGGACAGCAGTTTCTCGATGGGTGCCGAACTGAAATGGTCCAATGAAAAAGCCATGCGTACCTACTTCGGGGTGAAATCGCATGAGGCCGCCGCCAGCAATGGTCAGTTGCAACGCTACCGCCCCGATGCTGGCCTGCGCTCCTATGCGCTGTACGGCCAGTACACCCACAAGCTCAGCGAAAGCTGGTCCCTGCAAGGACTGGTGGGCGTAAACACCTTGGGGGAAGAGGCCAAAGACAGCCCCTTGGTGGAGAAAAAAAGCAGCGTCTTTGGCGGAGTAGGCCTGGGTTACAGCTTCTAATTGGCTCTCAGGGTCTGCCTACCCGTTTGACCGTCAAGCCCTTTTCTTCCAGGCGCGCCTGCACAAGGGCTCGATGGTCTCCCTGAATTTCCAGACCTGCCTCTTTCAGTGTCCCGCCTGCCCCGCAGGCGTTTTTCAGCTCCTTGACCAAGGCCTTGAGCTGCTCCTCAGGCATCACCAGTCCTGTGACCACGGTCACGCCTTTTCCTTTGCGCCCTTTGGTCTCCAGACTCAAACGCACTGGCCCCTGCTCCTGGGCCAGCTTTTCCTGACGGCGCTTCTCCTCGCAACAGCACTGGTTTTTCGGCTGTTCACAGTCCGGGCATACGCGCCCCTGGTCCGTGCTGTAGACCAATCTGGACAACTGATCCGCTAAGCTGGCCATTAAATCCGCTCCGTTTTAAACACAAGAAACAAAAAAGGCCACATCCACGGTTTGCAGCCCCACACTAAAAAGCCCACCGGACTCCGGTGGGCTTTGCACTGGACCAGGTCCAGACCAATTACATCATGCCCATCAGGACCAGGCCCAACAACTGCTCGGACGTAAAGCGCTGACCGTTGATGTCGAACACACGATCCTGACCGTTGTACTTGATCGTGGTCGAAATGCTGTTCTCATCATTGTTGAGCATCTTGGACTCGGCATAAGGAGCCACGGCGGCATCCAGAACCATATCCAGCATGGCGGCATTGCCCTCCTCGGCGGACAGGCCCTCTGCCTTGTCCATCTCAGCGGCCAGACCACGCAGCATAGGCTTGGAGATCAGGACATCCAGCTGGGCAGCAGGAATTGCCTCAACCCACAGCTCGGGGCTTTCCAGCAATTCTTGTTGCGTCGCATTGGGCTTTTGGAACTCCATGCGCAGATTGGCCTTGGATTCACCAGCCTCTGTGTACCAACGCAGGGGTTCGATACGCAGCACAGGCTTGTGCTCCAGCGCTTGCAGCGCCAGCTCCATCACCTTCTGGGCGGTAGGCCCGTCAACCGCCTCCAGATCGTCTTGCACCTTGGTGTCAGAAATCAGTTTGGAGATGGCGGAGATAGCCGGCGCATACACGCGATCAAAACCCATGACCAGCTCAACTGAGCCCAGCTTGACCTTGTCCTCAAACACCAGGTCGGTCAACAGGTAGCTCACCTTGGTATCGCTGATGGAGTCTTTGGTGACGGCATCCGAATTGACAGCGATCTGCTTGAAGGTAATACCCTCGGTCTCGGCCGACTGCATCTTGACGTCATCTACGCTCAGCTTGCCGACCTGGTTACCATTGACATTGATGTCACCGGTCTGCTTGAAGTCCATGATGAAGTTGGAGGCTTCCAGCTTCAAGGGCTCTTCGCTGATGTCATCGACAAACAGCTTGGGGAAGCTGCCGGTCACAACAATATCCTTGCTCTTGCCACCGGCTTTGGTACGCAACTGGCCGCCGCTGAACTCGACCTTGATCTCATCGCCTTGATGCTTGATGGCTTCAAAGTGAACATTGGAGTCCACCGCGCCGTCAAAGCCCACCAGACTGTCGGCCCACAAGGGAGTCTTGTCGCCCGTCAGCTTGAACCAGCCTTCCGTATCTTTGGTCTTGACCAGGGTGCTGTGCGACAAGGCCGCAACAGGGGTGAAGTTGCCCATTGCCAAGGCGGACATGGGCAGCGGACCGTGGCTGATCTTGTCGTCGAAAGTCAACTCCAAGGGTTGCTCTTGTGCATCGGCTGGCGTGAGTGTGAGGGTGTAACGAGCGGTAGAGGAAAACACGCCACGCTGGTAGTCGACTACATTCATGACGACCGTCTCGTTCATTCCCATTTGCTGCATTTGCTCGGCAGCCAGGGTGTTGAACTGGGCCACTTTCTCGCCCACGAGCGCTTCTGTTTTCTTGCCGGTGTACCAAGTCGAACCGCCATATGCGGCCGCTAGCACGACAACCAGTGTGACCAGCCCTGTACTTTTCTTCATGACTTCCCTTTTGTAGACCTACAGTCCCAACTTCAAATAGCCGACATAATACCGAAACTAAGTTTGACTGATGGTAGTTTATTCCCCGTAATTGTAACTATTCACCTGCGTAATGCGAGCGACATCTTCCTTACCCAGTCCCATCCGGTGGGCGTTACGGTACGTTTGTTGGGCAGCATGGGCCACCGGCATGCTCGTATGACTGACACTGGCCAACTGCGCCACCGTGTTCAAATCCTTCAGCATGGTGTCCACCGATGCCTTGACCTGCGTGTCCGGACGGGTCATGCGGGGCACGAACAATTGCAGCAAAACCGAATCGGCCCAGCCGCCCCCCAGCGCCTCGCTGATTCGGGAAGCGTCCACGCCATTGTCATTGGCCAGGCTCAACGCCTCGGCAATCGCCGTCAAAGTTGTGGCCACAATGGTCTGATTGCATAATTTTGTTACCTGACCAGCGCCCACCGCGCCCATCAGGGTCACGCGCTGTGAATAAGCGGCCAGCACAGGACGAACCCGCTCCAATGCCGCTGCCTGTCCTCCGACCATAATGGCCAGCGTACCTTGTTCGGCGCCACCGACACCGCCTGACACGGGGGCGTCCAGCCAGTGCGCGCCACAACGTTGCTGCAACTGGGCTGCCATGTCACGGCTTGCCTGCGGTGAAATCGAGGAATGGTCCACTACGATGCGCAACGCGCCCTGGACGCTGGCCAGCCCCTGTTCACCCAGAACGGTATCGTATACCGCCTGCGCATCAAAAACGCACAGAAACACGGCCTCACATTGCTCGGCCATCTGTGCCGGCGTATCGCAACAAATGGCACCAGCCTCTACCAAGGGGAGCACCTTGTCCCGGGAACGATTCCAAACCCGAACCTGATAACCCGCCTGTAACAGACGCCTCACCATAGGCTGGCCCATCCGGCCCAGCCCACAAAAACCAATCATCATGTTTCGTCCTTTACGCCCTCCTGCCAGGAAGCTCCCAGCAAGAAGTCAAGAAAAACCCGCCTGACAGGCGGGTAACGTCCGGTCGGCCCCCGACCGGATCACCGTCACACCGCGCGTTCAAGCAGCATCGGGTTGACGGTCGGGAGCTGCTTCCTGAAAGGCAGACAGTTCCAGGCATTTCTCTTCTATGGCCAACAAGCGGGGGAAGGCGGTCAGATCGATGTCAAAGCGACGGGCATTAAACATTTGCGGAATCAGACAAATCTCGGCGATGCTGGGGAGATCACCAAAAATGAAGGCCTGACCCTTTTTGCCATGCCGCAGCACCAGGGCCTCCAGCCCTTCCAGGCCAACGCTGACCCAGTGGCGATACCACTGGTTGCGCGCATCCTCCTGAACATGTAAATCATTTTTCAGGTACTGCAATACGCGCAGATTGTTCAGGGGGTGAATATCGCAGGCTACCGTCTGAGCCATGGATCGCGCCCAGGCCCGATCTGCCGAGGCCTTGGGCAACAAAGGCAGCTCGGGATAACGCTCGTCCAGATACTCCAGAATGGCCAGAGATTGCGTAATGATCAGACCGTCATCATCCAGGGCGGGCAACAGTTGAACAGGGTTGACCTGCACATAATCGGGCTGATGCTGCTGTCCCCCATCTTTGAGCAGATGAACCGGCCTGATCTGGTAATCCAGACCTTTGAGATTCAGACCGATCCGCACCCGGTACGCGGCGGAACTGCGAAAGTAGCTATATAGAATCATCTTGTCTCCTGTCCACCCTGCAAAATTCGTTTTTTTATTTGTTCAGGCTTTCAATCTTGCGCGACAGCTCTCGGGGCAGCGGGAAGGCAATATTTTCTTCCACCCCATCCAGGGCCCGCACTTTGCCTACGCCCAATTCCTGCAAGCGCTGAATCACCTGATTGACCAGAACTTCCGGTGCCGATGCGCCCGCTGTCACGCCCACGCGCTTTTTACCCACCAGCCAGGCCGGATCAATCATCTCCGGCTTATCCAGCAGATAAGCTTCCGCGCCCTTGCGCTCGGCTACCTCACGCAAACGATTGGAGTTCGAGCTATTGGTACTGCCGACCACCAGAACCAGATCACACTGCGGCGCCATGATCTTGACCGCATCCTGGCGGTTCTGGGTGGCGTAACAGATATCGCTTTTCTTGGGCTCGACAATGGTGGGGAAACGTTCGCGCAAGGCTTGGGCCACGACCGCCGCATCATCCACCGACAAGGTGGTTTGCGTCACAAAGGCCAGTTTGTCGGGGTCGGCCACATTCAGCTTGGCTACATCTTCCGGCGTCTCGACCAAGTACATCCCTCCGTCGGCTTGACCCAATGTGCCTTCGACCTCGGGATGGCCCACATGACCAATCATGATGATCTCGCGACCTTCGGCCCGCATACGGGACACTTCAATATGCACCTTGGTCACCAGCGGGCAGGTGGCATCGAACACTTTCAGGCCACGCCGCTCGGCCTCGTCACGCACCTGACGCGACACGCCATGCGCTGAAAAGATGACGATCGCACCGGCCGGGGCCTCGTCCAGCTCTTTAATGAAGATGGCCCCCTTGCTGCGCAGATCTTCCACCACATACCGGTTGTGAACAATTTCGTGGCGCACGTAGATAGGCGCGCCGTGCAACTCCAAAGCACGCTCGACAATATCAATCGCACGGTCAACCCCCGCACAGAATCCGCGGGGTTGGGCCAGAACAACCTCAGCGTTCTGAACAGGAGCAACTTGACTCATTACAGAATCCCCAAAATATGAACATCCAGACGCAAGGCCACACCGGCCAAGGGATGGTTGAAATCGAACAAGGCAGTCTTGTCGTCAATTTCCTTGAGCACGCCCGAGTAGCGGCTGCCATTAGGGGCAGCAAACTCGACCATATCACCGGGCACGAACTCCACGCCTTCAGCGGCGTTGCTGGCCAGCATTTCGCGGGTGATACGCTGCAAAAGGTCAGGATTACGGGCGCCGTACGCCTCCTCAGGGGCGATGTCGAGCTGAAAACGCTCATCTTCACGGTGCCCCAGCAACTTCTCTTCCATACCGGGGGCCCACTGACCGTTGCCCATCTGCAAGGTCGCCGGACGGCCCGTAAAAGTATCCGCAAACACAGAGCCTGCTGCCGGGCCGCTGGCCAGCTCTATACGATAGTGCAAAGTCAGGTAGGAATCCTGACGGACAATTCCAAGCTCGGAACTAGCAGAGTTACTCACGATCGCTCACTATAGAAAATCATTCAATTACCGCATTTTAGCGTTTCTTATGGCCACATCCACTTTACGCCGCCAAGGGCCCCGTGAGCGCATGTTGGCGCACGGCCCCACCTGTCTGACGACCGCTGAACTGCTGGGTATTGTGCTGCGCACCGGGACACGCGAGCGCAACGCTGTCGAGCTGGGCCAGATGTTGCTGGACCATTTTAACGGACTCAAAGGATTATTATCGGCCGATGCTTCAGCCCTGCGCCAACTGGATGGAATCGGCCCAGCCAAATGCACGGAACTATTGGTCATCCGCGAGCTGCAACGCCGCTGCGCCCTGGAATCCCTAAACGGCCTGCCAGTGCTGAACCATGCCGACAAAGTGCGCGAATACTGTCTGGCCCATCTGGGTCATTTGCCAGTGGAACACTGTCTGGCCCTGTTCCTGGACAACCAGCTTCGCTTGATCTGTGCGGAAGAGATCGCCCGGGGGACGATAAATCAAGCATCGGTCTACCCTCGGGAAATTGTGCGCTCAGCCCTGCGCCATCACAGCTGCGCCTTGATTCTGGCCCACAACCATCCCTCGGGCGCTGCGCACCCCAGCGCCTCCGATATCCGTCTGACCCGCCATATTCGTCAGGCCTTGGCCTTGGTGGATATCCGCTTGCTGGACCATATTATTGTCACCCCCAGTCAGACCGTCTCCATGGCCGAACGCGGAGATCTGTAGCCTGCTGCCCGACGGCGCATATCAGTTTTTGCCACCGTTTGACACGCTTGCCCGTAAAATCCAGAACACACCAACGCTGAGTACGGAACCTTATGTCTGATACCGCCGTGAAGTCCTTTGTCGGACGCATACGTGACATTCTTCACGATCTCTCCCCATCTGAACGACGCCTGGCGGAATTTGCCCTGGACTTTCCGGGGGATCTGGCGGGCTACACGGCCTCCGAACTGGCGTCCCTGGCCCATGTATCCAATGCGACTGTCACCCGCTTCATCCGGCGACTGGGTTATCGCAATTATGAAGCGGCCCGCAAACAAGTCCGATCTGAAAAAAAAGCGGGTTCTCCTCTGCTGCTGGCAGCCACCGAAACGGAAGCCGAACGATCACTGACGACGCATTTGCAGCAAAGTCAGAACAATCTGGCCTCCACATACCGACGCCTGCCCGAATCGCTGCTCAAGGAGGTGGCTCAGTCCATTCTGGATGCGCGCAAGGTATGGGTGCTGGGATTTCGCTCCAGCCAGGCCCTGGCCAGCTACTTTCGCTGGCAATTGCTCCAAATCGTCCCCGAGGCTCAACTGATTCCTGGCCCGGGTGAGACCATGGGCGAACATCTGGCAGGCATACATGCCGACGACGTGGTGGTCATTTTTGCCCTGCGCCGTCGGGTGCGCAATATGGACCAGCTTATTGAACAGATGGCGCAGCTGAACCCGAATGTGCTGCACATCACTGACCAGCTCAGCGCAGAGAAAAGCGCCTGTCGCTGGACCCTGCGCTGTGACGTCCAATCGCCCGGTGTGCTGGATAACCATGTGGCCGTGATCGGCCTTTGCCATTTGATCCTGAGCCAGGTCATGGATCAAGCCGGTCCTGCCGGACGTCGTCATTTAGGCCTGGTAGAGGCTTTCCACGACAGCTTTCTGGAGCTGTAGCTTACCGCCCTCGCCTCACAGGCACTTATCCAGCACGCCCACCCAGGCAGGTGTGGCCGCCCCCGGCGATGTCATGGCAGGAATCGTATAAGGATCATACGCAAATTGCGATGATCCTTTTTTTATTAAAAATCCTTTTATATCAACATCCCGCCCTAGACTTACGCAAGATTTGCAAAAACTTTCTCGTTTACCCTAGTTTTGAAAATATTTTTTCATTTTCATAATGAGTGAAAAAATGATGTTGGGCCATACGCGTCCTGAAACGAGGAGAAACCATGTCTAGCAAGCAGCAAACCTTGCCAGCCGACACCGGGCCGGCACCGGCCAGTTCTACGGCCAGCGATCACCCTACGGTTCAGCAGCAACTGGAAAACTCGCTGGAAACCATAGGCGTCACCCATTCGCACCGCAAAGTGCTGGCCCTGATTTTGCTGGGCGTGCTCTTTGATGTGCTGGAGCAAAATGCCGTGGGCCTGGTCGGCCCGCTGCTGCAGGAACACTGGGGGCTGACACCGCGTGACGTCGGCTTTCTGAACACCCTGACCTTCGCCGCTGCTGCCCTAGGGCGCTTGCTCTCGGGCTATATCGCCGACCACTATGGTCGACGCGTCATGCTGACCATCAATCTGGCGCTGTTTACGCTGGGAGCCCTGATCTGCGCCCTGGCCCCCAGCTACTGGGTGTTAGGGCTGGGCCGGGTCATTGTGGGCTTTGGTCTAGGCGGCGAAATCTCGATTGCCGTCACCATGCTGGCCGAGTTCTGCTCCTCGCGCTTTCGCGGAACCGCCGTGGGCACCATCAACGTGGCAGGCGGCGGCCTGGGCAATATGCTCGCCCCCGCTTTCGGCCTGCTGGTCTTCACCCTGTTCCCCGGCCCTGAAAGCTGGCGCTGAGTATTTGGCCTGCTGGTCATGCCCGCTTTTATGGTGCTGTTCTATCGTCGCTACATACCTGAAACGCCGCGTTTTCTGGTGTCGCAAGGCCGGATCGAAGAGGCCAATCAGGTTTTGAACATTCTGGCTTCGGGCAAGCTGGGCCGCCCTGTTGCCCAGCCCTACCCTTATCTGCACAGCGGTCCGCAAGGGCAAAAAGTCGAACGTGTGCGCTTGGGCGAGATTTTCCAAGGCCCTCTGGCCATGCGTACACTGGTCACCGGCATCGCCGTGTGCATGACCTACGGGGCACAACTGACGGTTCTGACGCTGATGCCCACCTTGCTGGTCGAACAAGGCTACTCGCTGGTGAAAAGCTACACCTTTACGATCCTGATGCAATCAGGCAGTCTGCTGGGTGCCTTGACCGCCTCCTGGCTGGGGTCGCGTCTGCCCCGCAAACGTGTCTTTACCACGGGAGCCTTGCTGGCCTGCGCCAGTGGCCTGGCCTTCGGATTTCTAAGTACCAATATTTATCTGGTGCTGCTGTTTGGCGCAGCTTTCCAGTTTTGCGTCCTGCTGCTGAACACCACCATCTGGATTTTCGCCCCCGAGCTTTATCCCACCCGTGTGCGAGCCTTTGGAACCGCATTCATTCTGGCCCTGGGTACCCTGGCGGGCGCTTTCATCCCGACGCTGAGCGGCTGGGTACTGGAAGCTCATGGCGTAGCCGGCATGTTCTCCCTGATGGCGGGGATGTACATCACCTTTGCCGCGGTTCTGCAATTGGCACCCGAAACCTTTGGTCGCCCCCTCGATACCTGATTTCAATTGGATAAGCCGTGTTGCTGCGGCCCTCGTATTTATGTCTCATACCGTACTGCTCATCAATCCCAACACCTCCCGCCCCACGACGGACATGATGGTGGCGCTCGCCCAGGCGTGCTTCCAAAGCCTGCAGCGAAGCGATATCCAGGTCCGGGGGCTAAGCGCTCCCCAAGGCCCAGGCATGCTAACCACCCAGGAGGAGTTGGAGCAGGCTGCCGCCATGGCGGAACACCCGCTGGTACTGGCTCAGGTCAGGAACGCGGACGGTGTCATCATCGGCGCTTTTGGTGACCCTGGCCTGCAGCCCCTGAGCCAGAGCGTGAGCATACCGGTGATCGGTATAGGACAGGCTGCCATGCAGCAAGCCGTGCAGGTAGGCTCCCCTTTTGGCATCGCCACCACCACGCCACAGCTGGAGCAATCGATTCTGAATCAGGTCAGACGCTATGGCTGGATCGAACAATTCTCGGGCCTGCGCCTGACCCCCACCGCTCCGCTGGATCTGGCCCAGGCGCCGCAGCGTCAGTATCAGGAATTGGCCGACAGCGTCGCGGCATGTATTGAGCTAGACGGCGCGCGGGCCGTCATCATCGGCGGCGGGCCCCTGGCACAAAGCGCACAGGCGCTGCAAAACAAGCTGGCCGTCCCCGTCATCAACCCCATCGTTGCTGCCTGCGAGCTGATGGCCCAGCGCCTGCCCCCCACTTAGCCTTAACACGCGGTACCCACCTCAGGAGACTTCAATGACGAGCAGCACCCTCGTGGACGGCGCGCGCGCCTTGTCCGCTGATAAACAAGAACTGGACCAGATCTACAAGAAGGTCATGTGGCGGATCTTGCCCTTTATTTTTCTGCTGTGGATGCTGGCCTGGATAGACAGGCTCAATATTGGTTTTGCCAAACTGCAAATGCAGCCCGAACTCGGGTTCTCCGAAACGGTGTACGGCATAGGCGCGGGGATCTTCTTTCTGGGATATTTCTTTTTTGAAGTACCCAGCAACTGGTTGCTGCTGCGCATTGGTGCGCGCAAGACCTTGGCCCGTATCGCCTTTGGCTGGGGGCTGATCTGTGTGCTGATGATGTTTACCAAAACAGCTGCCTACTTTTATGTGATGCGCTTTTTGCTGGGTGCGTTCGAGGCCGGCTTTCAGCCTGGCGTGCTGCTGTTCCTGACGTTCTGGTTCCCGGCTCATCGGCGAGCCAAAGCCTTCGCGGTCTTCATCTCGGCCTCGGCGGTGGCCTCGGTCGTAGGCGCGCCCCTGGCGGGCCTGATCATGACCCGCCTGGACGGGGTCAACGACTGGTCTGGCTGGCAATGGTTGTTCCTGCTTGAAGGGCTGCCCACAATTTTTGCTGGCATTCTGGCCGTGATGTTCATCGTCGACAGCCCCGAAAAAGCCAGTTGGCTCAGTCAACGGGAAAAAGATCTGATCAAGCAAGAACTGGCTCTGGACGCCAAGGCCGCAGGACCACGCGAACACAGCTTCAAAAAAGCCTTGGGCAACCCCGACCTGTGGACCTTGACCCTGATGTTTTTTGGCATTGTGGCTGCCAACTCCACCTTGGCCTTTTTCGCGCCCACCCTGGTTCGCTCACTGGGCCCCAGCGATCCTTTGCAGGTTGGCCTGCTGGTCGGACTGGTCTATGTCTTTGGAGCGGTCTTTCAACTGGCGCTGGGCTTTAGTGCCGACCGTCATCGCGAAGCCCGTCTGCACACCGGCGTCCCTGTCATCATCGGAGCAATCGGTCTGGCGGGGGTAGGACTGTTCCTGGGCAATAACACTGCCCTGGCCTTTATCAGCCTGATTATTGCCGTGTCCGGCACCATGGGATGCATTCCTGTTTACTGGCAATTGCCCAACGCGGTCCTGGCGGGCTCGGCGGCAGCTATCGGGGTGGCCTTCATTAACTCTGTCGCCAATCTGGCCGGCTTTGGCGCGCCCTTTATGTTGGGCGCCCTCAAAGACTCCAGCGGCAGCTTCCAAAGTGGCTTGTGGATTATCGCGGCTCTGGAGCTGGCCGTGGGCTTATGGATTCTGTCCTTTCGCAAGCGGCAGCATAAAGGCTGAAACAGTGTGCCCGCCTTGAGCGGGACGCAGCCCGAAACGCAACCGTGACACGGATTTCGGGCTGCTTTTTTACAGCGCACAATGGTGGCACCCCGTGCAGTGAGACTGGGTAATGCGCTGATTTCGATGCCCAATACAGGACCTTGTCACGTTGTCGCCCGGATCAGGCTAGAGCCAAGCGCACCGCCACGCCGATGGGCCGGGAATCCTCTACACTGACTCTTACTTCTTTTAGCAGCAGCGAGCACAGCATGCGTACGATCTGGGACATTTCCCCGCCTGTCAGTGATCGATCGCCGGTTTTCCCCGGTGACACCGCCTACCAGCAACGCTGGACAGCCACCCTGGACACCCACTGCCCGGTCAATGTGGCGGAAATCCGCTTGTCTACCCATCTGGGGGCGCATGCCGACGCCCCCCTGCACTACGACCCTCACGGCCCAAGTGCCGGCCACATGGCGCTGGAGCCATTTCTGGGACCCTGCCGCGTCATCCACGCCCGTCATGGCCGCCCACTGATCGAGCCAGCCGATCTGCTGCCTCATTTGAGCAATTGCCCGCCGCGCATCCTGGTCAGTACCACCGCCAAGGCCAAGTACGATGCCTGGAGCGATCATTTCACAGCCTTCGCCCCTTCAAGTTTGCAATTATTAGCCGACCAGGGCATACAACTGGTGGGCATCGACACGCCCAGCGTCGATCCGGCCAGCAGCAAGACACTGGAAAGTCATCAGGTCCTACGTCATCATGCTATGCGCGTGCTCGAAAATCTGGTGTTGGACGAAATTGCTCCGGGCGACTACGAGCTCATCGCTTTGCCTCTGGCCCTGATTCAGGCAGATGCGAGTCCGGTTCGTGCCATTCTCCGCTCTCTGGACTGACAGCAGGACGCGAACTGCCAACCATCCACTGACCTTCTCGACTCGACCTCGTCCGCACGATAGGAAGCACCCGCCACCAGCACTAGGCATCCCGTGTTCGAACACATAGAGCTGCCACTTCTCTGCGGCACGGCCAGGCACGGTTTTGCGTGCTTTCCAGGCAGACACGGGGCGGTTCAATCCACGCCTTGTTGCACTTGTGCCGCGCTTTTGCCGAGTTTTCTTTGAAAAGCGCCTGCTCAATGCTAAAATTTCAGGCTTTATCGGATACGTGGCAAAAAGTCTTTAGGCATTATTCAATCGGGCGCTTTACAAACCCGGTTAAAAAAACAGTCCTCTAGCTTTTTAGTGCCGGTATTTACAGGACGAGGACGTGAGCCCTGCTTTACGCCATTTTTTGTAGATACGTGCCTTGCTGGCGGTCCTAACTTGTCAAAACAGGAATCATCATGAAAGAAGGCATTCACCCAGAATACCGTGACGTGGTGTTTCTGGACCTGCAAACGGGCAACTCCTTTATCACCCGTTCCACCGTCCAGACTCGCGAAACCACCGAAAAAGACGGCAAGACCTACCCGCTGTTCAAGTGTGACGTGACGTCCGAGTCGCACCCCTTCTACACGGGCGCTCAAACCCGTATCGTGGAAACTGGCCGCGTTGAAAAATTCCGCGCCCGTTTTGCCCGTACGGCTGGTACCGTCAAGAAAGGCGAATAAGCTCTCTTTCTCGGCATACCGCGTTCAGCGCAAAAAGGCAGCTTTGGCTGCCTTTTTTTATCCGCCGGGCCGCCCCAAGGTCAATAGCCCCCTCGGGGATGAGTCCGGATACACAACAGCTCATTGCGAACTGCTGTGTGCCTGGCGAATCCAAGCCGCATTCAGGCCGCGAGGTGGAGCGCAAGCCCAAGGCGCTGCGTGGGGGTCCTTTTTTACCGCAAATTTCGCGGCCAAGGCGCCCCCTTTGCATTAAGATAGGGCGAATCAACAGACTGTTTTACCCTAGACGTGTCATCCAGCCTCATACCCACCTCCACCCCTGCCCGCCTGACCGCCACCGCTGCCGTCAAACTCCCCCGCCTGGTTCTTCTTGTTGTTGGGACCATCTATATTCTTGCGGGCCTGTTTTTTCGTGACCCCTGGAAAGCAGACGATGTCATCGGGCTGGCGACCATGTTGACCGCTTTGTCTGACCCCAGCGGTCAGGCCCTGTTGTTGCCCCAGGTAGGAGATCTGGCCCATGCCCAGGACGGCCCACTGAGCACCTGGCTGGGTGCCCTGTTCATCACGCTCTTTGCCCCCCTGCTCAAACTCTTCACCTCCGAGCTGAATGCCAACATCGTGGCATCCCGCCTGCCCAATCTGCTGTGGTTCGGCATGCTGGCGGCCTCGGTCTGGCACAGTGCATACTGGCTGGCCCGCCGCCCAGAGGCTCAACCGCTGCGTCTGCCCTTCGGAGGCGAGCCGTCCTCCACCGCATATGGACGCATGATTGCCGATGCCACCTTGCTGCTGACCGTTGCAACCGTGGGCATCATCTGGCGCATGCACGAAACCTCGGAAGTGCCGGCCATCATCGCTTTGCAGGCACTGGCTTTATACAGCCTGGTGCGCATGTTCGACCGCCCGGCATCGGGGGCGATCATGCTGGGCCTGTCCCTGGGCGCCTGCTTCCTGACCCGTGGCTGGCTGGGAGCCGGCCCCATCATGCTGGCAACCGTTTTGTGCTTTATTCCCCGGGGCCCCTTGCGCCAGCATAGCCAATGGCTGGCCCTCAGTGCCGTCCTGACGCTGGCAATCATCATGGCATGGTGGATACCCGCCAAACGGGTCAGCGTGTATTGGACCGAGCAATGGCGTCTTTGGCATCTGGCCGCCTGGGGGTGGGCCGGCTTCAAGGAGCAGTTGAACAACCTGCGCGATCTGCTGTGGTTCCTCTGGCCGATCTGGCCTTTGGCCTTGCTGGCGCTGTGGCAATGGCGCAGTTGGCTCAAGGCGCCCCACATTTATGTGCCCGCCATCAGCTTTCTGGTCCCCTTGCTCAGCCTGCTCTTCATGCGCGATGCTTTCGAGCCAGAATATGCCTTGCTGGTGGTTCCCTGCGCCATTCTGGCTGCCTTCTCGCTGCCCACCTTGCGTCGGGGGGTCATCAACACCCTGGACTGGTTTGCCATCATGTGTTTCTCACTGACGGCAGCCACGGTCTGGCTGGGCTGGATCGCCCAGCAAACGGGCTGGCCACGGCAGATTTCACACAATATTGCCCGCCAGACCCAGGGATACGACACGTTCATCTCCTGGCCGGTCATGATCATTGCCGTGCTCGGCACGCTTGCCTGGATTGCGCTGGTGCGCTGGCGCCTGTCAAGCAATCCGCCTGGCTTGCTGCGCGGTACCGTCTTGTCGGCGGGTGGCCTGATTACGACCTGGCTCCTGCTGGTCACGCTGTGGATGCCTTCGTTAGACTACGTACGTAGTTACCGCGAAGTGTCTGGCGAATTGTCCGCGGCTTTGCGTGAACACAAGCAGCCCGGCGAATGCCTGCGCTCCTGGGGACTGGGCTCGGGACAACGGGCCTCCTTCCTGGTGTTTGACAACATCAACATCAACTTCGACAATCGCTGCTCCCTGGTACTGGAACAGTTCTCCTTGCGCGATCTGCAGGACGGCAAGGCCCCTATTCCGGACAATGCCGTCCAGCTCTGGCAAGGCAAACGCGGGCCAGATCGTCACGAAGCATTTCGTCTGCTGCGCATACAGGCTCACTAAGTTTTCATCATGTCCTCCGTGTTTCATCACAACTGGAAGGGTCAGGCAGGCCAGATCCTGCGCCAGGCCTGGCCCGTGCTGGTCGGCTCCTGGGCAGGTATCGCTTTTGGCGTTCTGGATACGGTGATGGTTGGCCACAGCAGCGCCATAGACCTGCAGGCCATGGGCCTGGGCGTTTCCATTTACATCACCGTTTTTATCGGTTTAATGGGGGTCATCCACGCCCTGATCCCGATCATTGCCCAGCAATTTGGCGCACGCCGCCTTACAGAAGTGGGCCGCTGGTGGGGGCAAGGAGTATGGCTGGCTCTTTTGCTCACCCTGATCGGCACCTTGGGGCTGGCGTTTCCGGATATATGGCTGCGCTGGTCAGGTGACCTGAGCCCTGAGGTTCATGAGCGGGTCACCTGGTATCTGCGCAGCCTGATACTGGCCTTGCCTGCCGCTCTGGTATTCAGGACAATTTACTGCCTGGGGACGGCAACCTCGCATCCCAAGGCGGTCATGTTGATCAACCTGTTCAGCGTGGCCTTCAAGGCTCTATTCAACTGGGTGCTGATTTTTGGCAAACTGGGTTTGCCGGCAATGGGTGCCGTAGGCTCAGGTCTGGCGACCACGGTCGTGTCCTGGCTGATGCTGGCCGCCGGCCTATGGCTGCTACGTGCCGACCGCTATTACCAACCCTTTAGCCTCAAACTGGGCCTGCCCACCTGGGCAGCACAGAAAGAACTGCTGCGCCTGGGTCTGCCCATGGGCGGCTCTTACCTGATTGAAATCTGCGCCTTCAGCTTCATGGCCTTGCTCGTCGCGCGTGAAGGTGTATTTGCGTCTGGCGCTCACCAGATCATGGCCAATCTGGCCGCCGTCTGCTTTATGGTGCCTATGGCAGTGGGCGTAGCAGCCGCCTCAGTCAGCGCACAGGCGATTGGCGCGGGACAGTTTCATCGTGCCCGCCATGTGGGCATGTTAAGCCTGGCCATCGTACTGGCCGGGGTTGCCCTTACCATTACCTTGCTGGTGCTGCTGCGACCCAGCCTGGCCAATGCCTACACCGACGATCCCGATGTCGCCCTGCTGGCCCTGCTCTTGCTGCAGCTACTGCCTTTCTTCCACTTTTGCGATGCGTTCCAGTGCCTGATCTCCTATCTGCTGCGCGCTTACAAAGTGGCTTTTGTACCCATGCTGCTGCAGTTTTTCGCCTTGAGCGTGCTGGGGCTGGGTGGAGGCTGGTGGTTTGGTTTTGGCCCAGGCGCCGGAGCATTGGACAGTATCATTCAATGGCTGGCACCAGGCGCTCCCCTAGGCGCCGCAAGCCTGTGGACCATGGCCAGTCTGGGATTGGGAGCCTCCGCCTTGCTGCTGCTGTTCTGGTACAGCCACATATTGCGTCTCTACAATCCCGCGCGGCGCAAGACTTGCACCCATCAATAGGCAAGAGGCTGCCGCTTAGCGCCTTGAGCTCGCCGCACTTATAAAAGGGCGGGTAAAGGCGCTCCTGAGTTGGGAGGAACAGGCACCCCTACCAGTGGGGGCCGACAAACCCATCCGGTACTGCCTGCAGCACGAAGAACCCAGCAAGAAAAGGGCCTGTTAGGAAACAGGCCCTTTTCTTGTTTGCTGCGAGCACAACAACACGTTCGTCAACGCACTTGGCTGCCCTCAATGGCCTCCAGAACTGCCGCAGTATCGTCTTTGACGGTGTTGGGTGATGCCTCGACCGCATCAATGAGTGGGCTAACCAGATCCACTACCTTGCTGCGCGAGAGCAAACCCAGAAACTCGTCGTTCTCACCGGTAACCGCCAAGGGCTCGCTGCTACGCAACAATTGACCGAGAATCTCATCCAGTCCCATGGTGGCGGGTACCGAACTCATCTCATCTACGAACGCGGAAATATCCCGCGCACCTTGCTGCACAGCTTCCTGCGCCCGCGAACGCATCAGCACGCCCGCCAAGCGTTTGCCATCGAGCACCGGTGCATAACGCACGCCGCGCTCGCTCAAACGCTCAAGCGCATGAACCGCCCGGGTACGCATGGTAAAGGTCAGGGTCTTGCTGGAATCGCGCACGGCATGGGCGGCATTGAGCACTTTGCTGCGGTTCACGTCCTGCAGGAACGCCTGAACATAATCGCTGGCCGGTGACAGAAGGATGTCCTCGGGAGACCCTTCCTGAATCAGCTCGCCATCTTTCAGAATGGCTATCCGGTTCCCCAATCGCAGGGCCTCGTCAAGATCATGCGTAATGAACACAATGGTCTTGTTCAAACGAGCCTGCAGCTCCAGCAACTGATCCTGCATTTCGCGCCGAATCAAGGGGTCCAAAGCCGAGAAGGCCTCATCCATCAAAAGGATGTCGGCATCGGTTGCCAGGGCACGAGCCAGACCCACACGCTGCTGCATACCGCCAGACAACTGGTGCGGATACTGCCTTTCAAAGCCCTGCAACCCAACCTGCTCAAGCCAATACGTGGCTTTTTCTTCGCGAGCCGCGCGCCCCATGCCTTGTACCTGCAGGCCATAGGCCGCATTTTCCAGCACGGTGCGATGCGGAAACAGGCCAAAGCGCTGAAAGACCATGCTGATCTTTTGCTGACGGAACTGCATCAGTGCCTTGCCGTCCAGACTCATCACATCCACATCGTCCACCAGAATCTGCCCGGCAGTTGGCTCAATCAACCGGTTGAAGTGGCGGATCAAGGTGGACTTGCCCGAACCGGACAAGCCCATAATGACGTAAATGCTGCCGTGCTCAATAGACAGGCTGATGTCACGCAAGCCCAGGGTATGGCCGCTTTTTGCCAGCAGTTCGTCCTTGCGCACACCTTTGCGAGCCTCATCGAGCCAGCGCTCGGGTTGAGAGCCGAAGATCTTGTAAATATTGCGCACTTCAATCTTGCTCATGAGGCCTCCCGAGTCTGAAAGCGACGGCCGAACTCTTGCGTAATCCGGTCAAACAGGATGGCCAGCAGCACAATACCCAGGCCAGCCATCAGGCCACGGCCCACTTGCAGGCGGTTAATGCCTTGCAGCACTTCGTAGCCCAGCCCGCGCACACCAATCATGGAGGCGATCACCACCATGGCCAGGGCCATCATGGTTGTCTGGTTGATGCCGGCCATGATGTTGGGCATGGCTAGAGGCAATTGCACGCCATAGAGCTGCTGCCAACGATTGGAGCCGAAAGAGCGAGAGGCTTCCAGCACTTCGCTGTCGACCAGGCGTATACCCAGATCGGTCAGGCGAATGACGGGAGCAATGGCATAAATAATCGTGGCAATCAGTGCGGCGATCTTGCCCAGATTGAACAACATCACCACGGGGATCAAATACACAAAGCTGGGCATGGTTTGCATCACATCCAGCACCGGCATCATGATACGACGCAGCCAATTGAAGCTGGCCATCAGCAAACCCAGCGGTATGCCTATCAGCACAGACAGAAAAACGGCCACAATCATGAGCGCCAGGGTCTGCATGGCCGCATCCCACAGGCCAATCAGGCCGATCACAAACAACATGGCCCCCATGGCCACGGAGAACAGCACACGGCGGCTGGCCAGCCAACCGAGCAGAACCACCACCAGCACCACGGCCCACCAAGGGCTGCTGCGCAGGACCGACTCCATGAAAACCAGCATATCCAGCAGGGGCTGGGTCATGGCCCGCAGGGTACTGGAATAATTGGCCACCAGATCGCCAACGAACTGATCGATGGGCAAACGTAAGGCGCGCGGATCAATCAACTCAGGAAACATAAAAAACACTCCGTAAAACTCGTGCTTGCAGCGCGGGCTTGTGGCCCGGCCATGATCCTGCCGACCCAGGACGGGCCAGGCAGAAAAGCGAGGTACGGCTCGGTTCCTGCACCCAGACAGGATGCAGCCACCAAGGCCGGCCTCGCCCTACACCATCACGAATACTAAAGAGCGGCTTTTACGCGCTGAGCCACTTCCATAGGCACCCACTTGGACCAGGTGTCCTCGTGTTCTTTCAAGAACCAGTGCGCCACATCTTCGGGTTCACCTTCGGTTTTTTCCATGTGCGCCATGGTTTCGTTCATCAGCTCCAGGGGCATGCTGACATTGGCCAGGAAAGCCGTCAGTTCGGGAGCCTGCTTGGAGAATTCCGTATTCACGGCCGTGAATACCGGGTTTTCGGGGTAGTCACTAGGCTCTGGATTGGCACAATTGGGGTCGGTCAGACACCCATGCTTTTTCTCGTCGTAAGCCGGCAGTTCCAGCTTGACCAGATCCATGGAGCCCACCAGTGGCGTGGGGTACCAGTAGTAGAACACCACGTTTTCCTTGCGCTGATACGCAGAAGTCAGCGCAGCCTTCTGGGTGGCACCGGTACCGGGCGAGAACAAGGTGTAGGTATCCCCCAACTTCAGGGCATTGAACAAATTGCCACTGACCACTTCACATCCCCAGCCTGCCGGGCAGCCATAAAAACGGCCTTTACCAGGCTCTTCCGGGTCCTTGAACTCATCCTTGAATTTGGGCAGGTCGGCTGCCGACTTCAGTTCGGGCAGGCGCTCAGCGGTATAGCGTGGGATGAACCAGGCTTCGCCGCCCATATAGATGTCGCCAATACGTTTTACATTTCCCTTGGCCTCGGCCTGTTTCCAGGGGTCAGCCACACTGTTGAGCCAGATTTCCGAGTTGACATCCAGGTCGCCTCGCTCCAGTGCAGCCAAGGCCGGGAGCGTCTCGACCGAGACGACCTCGGTCTTGCAGCCATAACCTTTGTCAGCGATAAAACGCTCAACTTCAGTCAGGACCAGATTCGATTCCCAATTCATGCCACCAAAGCGGACTGCGCGGTCCAGCTCGCAGGCTGCCGGACTTGCCGCCTGCGCGGCAGAGGACAGCCCCAGCAGAAGGCTGGTCAGCACAGAGGCTTGAATCAGGGGAAAACGGTGCAAGCGCGACTTGGCACCGGCGTGAGGGAAGTATGAAGACATGATGCTCCTCCTTGAGTTACTGTGGACGCGTCCTGCATGATCAGTCGGCGCCAAGGCTAAAGGGGTGTGCGGAAGACGATGCTCTTATCGCCAATACATACCTACGTAAAGAGCGAGTGCCAGGCACTCACGAAAAACCCGGAACGGTCAGGGGGTCAAGCCCCTTTTTCCTACCGCTCCCTGCCTTGACCGAAACAACACGGCTGGGCCGGGGTTACACCGCGCGGGGCGATGATTGCTGCGAACAAAACACGCTGTTCGGGCGGTTCTGAATCGAATTGATGAATCTGATAAGGAGGCCATTCTACGGCCCTTTGCAATCAAAAACAAATTCTTACCGTATAAAAACCTAAAAAACAGCGAATATGTCAATGGTAAAAACACAACAAAACCCTTGTTTGACGTGGTTTTAGCCATTTTATGAATTTTTTTTTGTTACTTATTAATTCAAAATCTCAGGAACGAAGCGCTGCCAGGGTCGTTACGTGCACGAGAAAAACAAATGACAAGGCATCAAACCTTGCCATTTGCCATTTAAAACAAGAGGTTAGCGCTGGTACATATAATCCCGGCGCCATGGGTACATCAAGTTCGGCGCGTAATCCAGCTCCTGCGCCCTGACAGCGCTTTGTGCCTGAGCCAAAACCTGATGAAGCGCAATCCAGCCGTGCTCAAACCCCATCGCGCAGCCGGCCAAGTACACCCGGTAGGCACGCAGGGACTTTTCCCCCTGCTCGGAATTAAGGGTTGCCCTGGCTTTATCCAACTGTTTCTCCAAGGCGTCGCTCCAGGCCCATAAGGTACGGGCATAGTGAGGGCGCAAATTCTCAATATCCAGCCCCTCCAAACCTCCCTCGGCCAAGTGACGCAAGACGTGACTGATATGGGTCAGCTCTCCACCGGGAAAAATATATTTCTCGATAAAGTCGCCCATTCCCGCTCCCAGCTGGCTATTGTCAACCCCACCGGCGGTAATGCCATGATTGAGAATCAGCCCCCCTGGCTTTACCAAACGCCGCAGCTTGTCAAAATAAGCGCTGAGCTGAGCGCGGCCCACATGCTCGAACATCCCCACCGACGCCAGTTTGTCATACGGTTTGAGTTCATCCAGCTCGCGATAATCGAGCAACATCATGCGGGCCCGGCCCGACAGGCCTTTTTGCTCGATCAGCCCGTTCACATAGGCATGCTGGTTACGAGACAGGGTGATGCCTGTTACATCCACATCGTAGTTTTCGGCGGCCCACATCAACAATCCACCCCATCCGGCCCCTACATCCAGAAAGCGCTCGCCGGGCTGCAAACGCAGCTTGCGGCAAATGAGATCCAGCTTTGCTTCCTGAGCCTGCGCCAGTGTCATGTCCGGTTCACGATAATAAGCGCAGGAATAGACCCGGCGAGGGTCCAGCCACAAGGCATAGAAGTCGTCCGACAAATCATAATGAAACTGAATCTGCCTGGCGTCCTTTTCCTGAGTGTGACGCCACACGGAGGTCAAGTGCTTGATGATCGAAGTCAGCCAGCCTGCTTGGGCTGCATCAACAGGCGAACCGGGCAAAATATCGGCGGCCAGTTGCATCAGATCCCGCATGGAGCCTTCAAAATCCATGCGCCCTTCCACATAGGCCTCGCCCAACTGACCCGATTGTCCGGCAGCCAACTGCGCCAGCGTCGCATTGTCCTTGATGCTCAGATGCACTGACGCATTGGCATCGCCCACCTGCTCCCCGCTAGGCAGGGTCAGCCGAACCGGAATGCTGAGCTGATCGAGTTTGGCCTGGACCATTGATGAAATTGAACTCAACTTCGCCTCCTTGTATGTAAACAAACAAAGATGACGATGTGTCATCTGTGTCGACACACCGCCCGTAAGCCGTCAATCCTGTAGCCTAATACATCTTGACCCTAAATCCGTTGCACCAAAGTCACGGACCGTGTACTTCAAACCTAAAGCACTTACGCCGAAATTGATCGTCCCCCATGCTAAACTGCCTGCCTTTGACCCTTTGCATCGGCTTGTATTGATGCGCGGCAGACGGTAGTGGGTTCAGGCTCTCGGCCAGGATCTGCCTCACCTTAATACTTGGCCCGATGACACGCAACCACTCTCCTGCATTTCCTCCCTGGCTCGTTTTGATGGGGCTGCTCACTGCCCTGGGCCCCCTGGCCATTGATATGTACCTGCCCGCCTTCCCGGCGATGGCCCAGGGCCTGAATACCTCGGCGGGCATGGTAGAGCGCACGCTGGCCGGTTTTCTGCTGGGCGTGGGCCTGGCGCAACTGGTCTATGGCCCCATGGCAGACCGCTTCGGGCGTAAGCGGCCGCTGCTGCTTGGCGTCCTGCTCTTTACATTGGCCTCTTTTTTCTGTGCTCGCGCCAGCACGATTGATGAGCTTACTGTCTGGCGCATTATCCAGGCCTTTGGGGGCGCGGCCGGTATGGCGATCCCACGCGCGGTCATCCGCGATCGCTTTGAAACCCGGGAAGCCGCCCGCGCCTTGTCCATGCTAATGCTTATCATGGGAGTGATGCCTATTCTGGCGCCTCTGATCGGCGGCCAGATCCTGCTGTTCAGTGACTGGCGAGGCATTTTCTTCTTCATGACCGGCAGTGGCATCTTGCTCTGGCTGCTGACTTTTTTCACCATGAAAGAGTCGCTCGCTCCCGAGCGTGTGCTGCCATTGCAACCTAAATTGATCGCTCATAATTACAGCGCCTTGCTGCGCGACCGGCCCTTCATGTTTTATTCCCTGGCTGCCGGTTTCAGTTCTGCGGGCATGTTTGCCTATATCGCCGGATCGCCCCGCGTCTTTATTGATTTATTTTCTGTCGAGCCGCGTCATTTCGGTTTTTATTTTGGCGCCAATGCCGCCTGTCTGATTGTTTTCTCTCAAATCAGCGCCCGTTTGCTCAATACGTATAGCCCACCCACTTTGTTGCGCGTGGCACAGGGACTGCAGGTGATCTTTACCCTGCTGGGTGCCATTTTGACCCTGCTAGGCATGCTGGACCTGACCTGGTTGATGGTGACCTTAATGGGCTTTATGGCGTGTCAGGGTTTTGTAAACCCCAACTCCGCCGCCCTGGCCCTGTCCGAACAGGGCCATCGCCTGGGAACCGCCTCCGCCCTGATGGGAGCCTTGCAAATGCTATGTGGCGCCCTGGCCGGTTTTGCAGTCAGCAGTTGGGCATCTCCCGATGCCCTGCCCCTGACCGCGGTCCTGGCCGGCTGTGGTGTCTTATCGTGGCTGTTTGGCCGCAATGCAGCAAGGAAAGCACGGTAAAACTTGATCTAAGTGATTTTTCCATATTAGAATAATCTTCTTTGTACCCCAGCACTGGGGTTAACACGATCCTAATTTTACAATCGCCCGCGGCTTTTTTCGTTTAGCGGAGGCTGATTTAGATCTCAAGGGGTATGACCATGGCACGCGTATGCCAAGTGACCGGAAAAGGCCCAATGTCGGGCAACAATGTTTCGCACGCCAACAATAAGACCAAGCGTCGCTTCCTGCCAAACCTGCAATCCCGTCGTTTCTGGGTTGAAAGTGAAAACCGCTGGGTTCGCCTGCGCGTTTCCGCTAACGCTATCCGCACCATCGACAAGAACGGTATCGACTCCGTTCTGGCCGAAATGCGCTCCCGCGGCGAAAAGTACTAAGCTGCGCTTCTTAAACATTTAACCAGGAGCTCATCATGGCAAAAGGTATACGCGAAAAAATCAAACTCGAATCGTCCGCCGGTACGGGTCACTTCTACACCACCACCAAAAACAAGCGCAACATGCCTGAAAAGATGGTGATCAAGAAATTTGACCCCGTCGTTCGCAAGCACGTCGAGTACAAAGAAACCAAGCTGCGTTAATTCGCGCCCGCTCCTGCAGCGGATTGGTTTTCAAAAAAGCCCCTGCCCTGCAGGGGTTTTTTTTGCCCTTCACAGGCTGCTGTGACAGGCCCGCCTCCTGTCTGCCATTACGCTCATGCACACTGCCCGCCTTGCAGCCGTCCACAGCGAGATTTGCCCCGTATAATGGCGGATACTCCTTTACTTCTGTCTAAAACGGTATTGCCACTCATGCAGGAACGTTACAACCCCAGCGAGGTCGAACAACTCGCTCAGCAAAACTGGACCGATCGGGACGCCTATCGTGCCGTCGAGAACGCCACCGCTCCGGATGGCTCGCTCAAACCCAAGTTTTACGCATGCTCCATGCTGCCCTACCCCAGTGGCAAGCTACACATGGGCCACGTGCGCAACTACACCATCAACGACATGATGGCGCGCCAGCTACGCATGCGCGGTTTTAACGTTCTCATGCCCATGGGCTGGGATGCTTTTGGCATGCCCGCCGAAAACGCCGCCATCAAGTCACAAGTGCCGCCTGCCAAGTGGACTTACGACAATATCGCCTACATGAAAAAGCAAATGCAGGCGATGGGGCTGGCAATCGACTGGTCGCGCGAAATGTGTGCCTGCGATCCCGAATACTACAAATGGAACCAGTGGCTGTTCCTGAAGATGCTGGAAAAAGGCATTGCCTACCGCAAGACCCAGACGGTGAACTGGGACCCAGTGGACCAAACCGTTCTGGCCAACGAACAGGTTATTGAAGGCCGTGGCTGGCGCTCCGGTGCGCTGGTTGAAAAGCGTGAAATCCCCGGCTACTACCTGCGCATTACCGATTACGCCGAAGAACTGCTGGATACCGTGAAAACCGGCCTGCCCGGATGGCCCGAGCGTGTACGCCTGATGCAGGAGAACTGGATCGGCAAGAGCCAGGGCGTACGCTTTGCGTTCCCTCACGACATTCGTGACGAGCAAGGCCAACTGATTCAGGACGGTCGTCTGTACGTGTTCACCACCCGCGTGGACACCATCATGGGCGTTACCTTCTGTGCGGTTGCTCCTGAGCACCCGCTGGCTGCCCTGGCTGCCCGCAACAATCCCGAGCTGACGGCCTTTATTGAAGAATGCAAGAAAGGCGGCACCACGGAAGCCGACATGGCTACCCGCGAAAAAGAAGGTCTGCCGACCGGCCTGAGCGTCAAGCACCCCCTGACGGGCGCGGACGTTCCTGTCTGGGTCGGTAACTATGTCTTGATGAGCTACGGTGACGGTGCCGTGATGGGCGTGCCTGCTCACGACGAGCGCGACTTCGCCTTCGCCCTGAAGTACCAATTGCCTATCAATCAGGTCATTGGGGTAGAAGGCAAGGAATACGACGCCACCCAATGGCAAGACTGGTACGGCGACAAGCAGCAAGGTCAAACCATCAATTCCGGCAAGTACGACGGCCTGACGCACGTCGCGGCCGTGGATGCCATTGCCGCAGACCTGAACGCCAAGGAACTGGGCGAAAAACAAACCACCTATCGTCTGCGCGACTGGGGCATTTCCCGTCAGCGTTACTGGGGCACCCCGATCCCGATCATCCACTGCGACGATTGCGGACCGGTTCCTGTTCCAGAAAAAGATCTGCCCGTGGTCTTGCCCGAAGAGCTGATTCCCGATGGCAGCGGCAACCCGCTGAACAAGCATGACGCCTTCCTGAAGTGCGCTTGCCCTTCTTGTGGCAAACCCGCACGCCGTGAAACAGATACCATGGACACCTTTGTGGACTCGTCCTGGTACTTCCTGCGCTACACCACACCCAATCTGAACGATTCCATGACCGATCCACGCACCGATTACTGGATGCCCATGGATCAGTACATCGGTGGTATCGAACACGCTGTGCTGCACTTGCTGTACGCCCGCTTCTGGACCAAAGTCATGCGCGACATGGGCCTGGTCAAGATTGACGAGCCCTTCACCCGCCTACTGTGCCAGGGCATGGTGCTGAACCACAGCTACACCCGCCGCACCCCACAAGGGGGTATCGAATACTTCTGGCCTGAAACTGTCGAAAACGTTTACGACGAAAAAGGCGCGATTATCGGTGCCCGCTTAAAGA
The DNA here is from genome assembly GCF_049932565.1 of Alcaligenes sp. HNGD-HTN06. Lineage (NCBI taxonomy): Bacteria > Pseudomonadati > Pseudomonadota > Betaproteobacteria > Burkholderiales > Alcaligenaceae > Alcaligenes > Alcaligenes sp. HNGD-HTN06. Next base: position 2,475,204 of record NZ_CP187782.1, read on the forward strand.
GCGATGGTCAGCCCGTGCAGTACAACGGCATTGGCACCATGTCCAAGTCCAAGAACAACGGCGTGGACCCTCAATCCCTGATCGACACGCTGGGTGCGGACACCGCCCGCCTGTTCATCATGTTCGCCAGCCCGCCAGAACAGACGCTGGAGTGGTCTGATTCGGGTGTGGATGGCGCCAACCGCTTCCTGCGTCGCCTGTGGGCCTTCTGCTACAACCACGCCGATGCGCTGCGCGCCGGCAACGCCCAAGCTACCGATTGGAGTGATCTGGACGCCGCTGCCAAGCGCGCACGCCTGGAAATTCACTCGCTGCTCAAGCAAGCCAATTACGATTACGAGCGCATTCAATACAACACGGTTGTTTCGGCGTGCATGAAAATGCTCAACACGCTGGAACAGACGCAGTGGGAAGACACACCGGCAGCACAACGTGCGCTGGCCGAGACCACCTCCATCCTGTTGCGTGTTCTGTACCCGGTTGTCCCCCACATCACCTGGCAGTTGTGGCGTGAGCTGGGTTGGGCTGATACGCTGGGTGATCTGCTCGATGCAGCCTGGCCCGACGTTGATGAACAGGCCTTGATTGCCGACGAAATTGAACTGATGCTGCAAGTCAACGGCAAGCTGCGCGGCTCACTGGTCGTGCCTCAGGGAGCAGAAAAAGCCGCCATTGAACAAGCCGCTGCCCAACACGCCGCCGTGCTCAAGTATTTGGAAGGCCGCCCTGCCAAACGCATTATCGTCGTGCCCGGCAAACTCGTTAACGTCGTAGGTTAATCATGCACTCAGCCCGCCTGTTTTCTTCCAGCTCCATGTCTGCTCCTGCACCCAGGTTCTGGGGACTGGCGGGCCTGATCGTCCTGCTCAGCCTGGTGTTGACCGCCTGCGGTTTCCATCTGAAAGGCGTGTCTCCGCTGCCGTTTGACACGCTATACACGAACATTACGGACAACAGCGCTTTTGGCGCGAACCTGCGCCGCACTTTATCGGCCAGCTCGCCGCAGACCCGCTTTGTTGAGCGCCCGCAAGAGGCAGAGGCCCTCTTGCAACAGCTCTCGCTCAACCGTAATCAACGTGAGATCTCCATCAACGCCAAAGGTCAGGTGGAAGAGTACGAACTGCAGCTGACCTTCGTGTTTGAACTGCTGGACGCCAAGGGCCGCCCCATCCTGCCTCCCACCACCTTGAACGTGATTCGAGAGGTGCCTTATGACGCTGAAGCGGTTCAGGCCAAAGACAGCGAGATCGAGATGATTTTCCGTGACATGGAACAGTCACTGATCAACCGAATCGTGCGCCGCCTGAGCTCTCCCGATGTCGCCAGCGCCTACCACTTCCTGCGCAGTCAGCCCGAGGCCAGCTCGATGGAAGAGATGGAACTGCTGCCCGCGCGAGAACAGGCGCCGTTGTAAGTATGGGACGCAGGGCCGACCACGACACCTTGCTGCGCGAACTGGCTACGCCATCCGCCGCTTTCCAACCACTTTATGTGGTGTCTGGCGACGAGCCCCTCTTGCTGGTTGAAGCAGCCGACGCGGTACGCGCCCGTGCCCGTCAGGATGGTTTTACAGAACGCAGCAGCTTTACGCTGGATGCACGCGCAGACTGGTCCCAGCTATTTGCGGTGGCCCAGAACATCTCCTTGTTTGGCGATCAAAAGCTGGTGGATATCAACATCCCCAGTGGCAAACCCGGCAAACCGGGGGGCGACGCCCTGCAAAAACTGTGCGAACTGATTAGCGGTGGCCAGATGGACGGCACCAGCTTTCTGATCCAACTGCCCAGATTGGACAAGGCCACGCGCAACAGCAAATGGTGTCAAGCTCTGGAACAAGCGGCCTACTGGGTTGAAATTCAGCCCATCAGTCGCCACTCCCTGGCGGGCTGGATTGCCCAGCGCCTCCAGGCTCAGGACCAAAGCCTGGAGCGCAACAGCCTGGAATGGATGGCTGACAAGGTTGAGGGCAATCTGTTGGCTGCGCATCAGGAAATCCAGAAACTGGCCCTGATTTACCCACCTGGACAGCTCACCCAGCAAGAACTGGAGAGCGCGGTACTGAATGTGGCACGATACAGCGTGTTTGATCTGCGCGACGCCATGCTGGCGGGCCATAGCCAACGGGCGCTCACCATACTGGATGGCTTGCAGGCAGAAGGCGAGGCCTTGCCTCTGGTCTTGTGGGCCGTGGGTGAAGAGGTCCGCACCCTGGCGCGCCTGTCGCAAGCGCGTCAGCAAGGGATGGATTTATCCAACCTGTTTCGTCAATACCGCATTTTCGGTCCGCGTGAAAAACTGGTACGCCAGGCGCTGGATCGCATCCCGCCCCACAGCTGGCCCGCCTCGGTTCTGCACGCCCACGATATAGACCGTTTGATTAAAGGCCTGCACCCCAACGGACGTCAGCAAGACCCGTGGGAAGAAATGCGCCGCCTGACCATGCGTATCGCGGTCGCGACACAAGCGCCCCGTCGCTAAGCGTCCAATACCCCTTAATGTCTTAATTGTTGCGATAATGCTCTCTTGAACCGGAGAGTTACACGGCTATGAACGATATCACCCAGTCCTCTGCCGCCACCCAGGTCGGCGATCTGTCCTCCATGATGCAAGATTTGGGCAAGCGTGCCCAGCTTGCTGCACGCCGCATGCGCGCCGCCACCGGCAAAGCCAAGGCTGACGCCCTGCGCTACATGGCTGACGCCCTGATTGAACAAAAAGCCCAGTTGCAGGCGGCCAACGAGCTGGACCTGCAAGCGGCACGTGAACGTCAGATTGCCCCGGCCATGATCGAGCGTCTGGCCCTGTCCGACCGTGCCCTGGAGATCATGACCACAGGCCTGCGTCAGATTGCCGACATGGACGATCCGGTCGGACAGATCAGCGCCTCGCGTACTCGCCCCAACGGCATGCGCGTCGCCCAGATGCGCGTGCCATTGGGCGTGATCGGCATCATTTACGAATCGCGCCCCAACGTGACCATTGACGCCGCCGCCCTGTGCCTGAAATCGGGCAATGCCACGATTTTGCGCGGTGGCAGCGAAGCATTCCACTCCAACCAGGCTTTGGCGCAGATTATTTCCAACAGTCTGGAGCGCGCCGGATTGCCCAAAGACGCCGTGCAAGTAGTGCCCACGACCGACCGCGATGCCGTCGGCCTGCTGGTGACCATGAATGACTACGTAGACGTCATCGTGCCGCGTGGTGGCAAAAGCCTGATCCAACGCCTGAGCGCCGAAGCAACCGTGCCGCTGATCAAGCATCTGGATGGCAACTGCCACGTATACGTGGACGAGTTCGCCGATCTGGAAAAAGCCAATCGTATTGTCTTTAATGCCAAAACCTACCGCTATGGTATTTGCGGCACGATGGAGACCTTGTTGGTTCACCGCAGCATTGCACCGGCTTTCCTGCCGGAAATGGCCCGCCAACTACAGGAAAAAGGCGTGGAACTACGAGGCTGTGAGCAGACCCGTGCACTGGTCGCCAATGTCGCTCCCGCTACCGAAGAGGATTGGGAGACCGAGTTTGCCGCGGCCATACTGGCCGTACGCATTGTGGACTCCATGGATCAAGCCATGGACCATATCGCTCAGTACAGCTCCGAACACACCGAATCCATTGTGACGGAAAACCTGAGCCAGGCCGAACGTTTCCAACGTGAAGTCGATTCCAGCTCTGTCATGGTAAACCTGCCCACCTGTTTTGCCGACGGCTTCGAGTATGGCCTGGGAGCCGAAATCGGCATTTCCACCAATCGTCTTCATGCCCGTGGTCCAGTCGGCCTGGAAGGGCTGACGACTTATAAATGGGTGTTGCACGGCAACGGCCAGATGCGTGGTTAAATGATGCTTTGGCTAAAGACCTTTCACATCCTGTTTGTGACCTCCTGGTTTGCCGGGCTCTTCTACCTGCCCCGCATTTATGTCAACCTGGCCCAGGAGCACGACCCCAAAACCCATGAAACGCTGCTGGGCATGGCTCGACGCCTGTATCGCTTCATGGCGCCCCTAGCCGTCCTGACCTTGCTGACGGGCCTGGGGCTGTTTTTGTATTACGGCATAGGCAAAGGACAGGGATGGATGCACGCCAAGCTGACCCTGGTTCTGGTTCTGTTTGCCTTTCACGGTGTGTGCGGACGCTATCTGCGGCAGTTCCAGCAAGGACAGCAAAACCGCTCACACGTATTCTTCCGCTGGTTCAATGAAATTCCGGTCATCGTTCTGCTGCTGGTCCTCATCCTGGTGGTTATAAAACCCTTCTAATACCTTATTCATGTCAGACCAATCTGAACGCAAGACACTAAGCCTGAACCCAGGCGCCAAAAAGAAAGCCAGCAACGCGGAACCCCGCGTGCGTTCGGGTGCACGCGCCCGAGCAGCCAGCCTGCAGCAGGACCGCCAGGGCGGTGCCCAACGAGAGGCCCGTCCCTACGTAGAAAAGCGCGATCAGGAGCGCCGTGAACGCCCCGCATTCAACCGCGACCGCGACAGCCGCCCACAATCCGCTGAGCGTCGTGAGTTCTCCGGTGAACGCCGCGAACGCCCCGCATTTAACCGTGACCGCGACAGCCGCCCACAATCGGGTGAACGTCGTGAGTTCTCCGGTGAGCGCCGTGAACGCCCCGCATTCAACCGTGACCGCGACAGCCGCCCACAATCGGGTGAACGTCGTGAGTTCTCCGGCGAGCGCCGTGAACGCCCCGCATTTAACCGCGACCGCGACAGCCGCCCACAATCGGGTGAGCGTCGCGAGTTCTCCGGTGAGCGTCGCGAACGCCCCGCATTTAACCGTGACCGCGACAGCCGCCCACAATCGGGTGAACGTCGTGAGTTCTCCGGTGAGCGCCGTGAACGCCCCGCATTCAACCGTGACCGCGACAGCCGCCCACAATCGGGTGAACGTCGTGAGTTCTCCGGCGAGCGCCGTGAACGCCCCGCATTTAACCGCGACCGCGACAGCCGCCCACAATCGGGTGAGCGTCGCGAGTTCTCCGGTGAGCGTCGCGAACGCCCCGCATTTAACCGCGACCGCGACAGCCGCCCACAATCCGGTGAACGTCGTGAGTTCTCCGGTGAGCGCCGTGAACGCCCCGCATTCAACCGCGACCGCGACAGCCGTCCACAATCGGGTGAACGTCGTGAGTTCTCCGGTGAGCGTCGCGAACGCCCCGCATTTAACCGCGACCGCGACAGCCGCCCACAATCCGGTGAACGTCGTGAGTTCTCAGGTGAGCGCCGTGAACGCCCCGCATTTAACCGCGACCGCGACAGCCGCCCACAATCCGGTGAACGTCGTGAGTTTTCCGGTGAACGCCGTGAACGCCCCGCATTCAACCGTGACCGCGACAGCCGCCCACAATCCGGTGAACGTCGTGAGTTTTCCGGTGAACGCCGTGAACGCCCCGCATTCAACCGTGACCGCGACAGCCGTCCACAATCGGGTGAACGTCGTGAGTTCTCCGGTGAACGCCGTGAACGCCCCGCATTCAACCGCGACCGCGACAGCCGTCCACAATCCGGTGAGCGTCGTGAGTTCTCCGGTGAACGCCGTGAACGCCCCGCATTCAACCGCGACCGCGACAGCCGCCCACAATCGGGTGAACGTCGTGAGTTCTCCGGTGAACGCCGTGAACGCCCCGCATTCAACCGCGACCGCGACAGCCGTCCACAATCCGGTGAGCGTCGTGAGTTCTCCGGTGAACGCCGTGAACGCCCCGCATTCAACCGCGACCGCGACAGCCGTCCACAATCCGGTGAGCGTCGCGAGTTCTCCGGTGAACGGCGTGAACGGCCTACCTTCAAAGACAACTCCGAATCCTCAGAGCGCCCTGCGGCTGGCAATATGCCTAGCGGGCTGTTTAGTCCGGCCAGTGATTCTGACGCTTTCCCCCAGTATGTCTCCCCTATTCAGCGTGTAGACAGCCCCCAGGCCCCTAAACCCGGCCAACGCCTGCCCGATAGCAATATCGAACAAAACGAACGTGTCCAGGTCAAGGCCCTGCAAGGCGAGCGCTACCGGTTGTTTGCACCCTGCCCTCAAGGACTGGAAGAAGCACTGGCTTTGGAGCTGCAGGCTCTGGGCTATGAAAACGTTCTGGCCGGTCGTGCCGGCTGTCATTTTGATGCAGACTGGATTGGCGTCATGCGCGCTAACCTGTCCTCACGACTGGCGACGCGCATTTTGCTGGAAGTCTCGCATGCTCCTGTCACCAACGAGGAAGACATTCTGGCCTTGGCCCGTGTGACGCCGTGGGAGCGCTGGTTTGGCCCCGAACACACACTGCGTGTCGATACCTCGGCCGTACGCAGCCCGATGCAAAGCCTGCAATACTGCAATCTTCGCGCCAAAGACGGAATTTGCGACCGACTCAGGGACCTGGAAGGTGCCCGTCCCTCGATCGACACGGTGCGCCCCGACGCCAAGGTACATTTGTTCCTGGACGAGACCACGGCCACTTTCTATCTGGACACCAGCGGCGAGTCCTTGTTCAAACGCGGCTGGCGTCATGACAAGGGCGACGCCCCCTTGCGTGAAAACCTGGCAGCCGGTCTGCTGGTCCTGTCAGGATGGGACCCAAGCAAACCCTTGATCGACCCCTTCTGCGGTAGCGGCACCATTCTTATCGAAGCCGCCTGGATGGCTCTGGGGGCTCCTCCCGGCATCTGGCGTCCATTCCACTTCGAACGCCTGCGCTGCCATGATCAGCGTCTGTGGCGTGACATCAAGGACGAAGCGCGTTCCATGATCGCCCCTCGTCTGGACACCCCGCTGATTGGCTACGACATCAACCCCACCGTTCTGGATGCCGCCCGTTCCAACCTGGAGCGCTCGCACCTGACCTTGGAGACGATTCGCTTCGAACAGGGCGATGCCCTGAAGATTCGCCCCGAAACAGAAGCTGGCTGGATTGTGACCAATCCTCCTTACGGAGAGCGTCTGGAACATCAGGACGAGGACTTCTGGCCCAGCTGGGCCAGTAACCTCAAGCAGAACTTTGCCAACTGGAGCGTAAACATGATCAGCAGCGACCTGGAGCTGCCACGTCATATGCGCCTCAAACCCAAGCGCCGTTACCCCTTGTATAACGGTGCGCTGGATTGCCGCCTGTTCTGTTTTGACATGGTTCCGGCCAGTTATCGCAATAACGATGCAGCCTCGGACGCCAGCGAAGACTCGGCCAGCGCTGAATAAGCGTCAAGCAGTCTTGTAAAAGGCGACAAGGGCCAGGACCATGCAAATGGCTTGGCCCTTGTTTATGGGGACAAGCCCCCCATATCATGGTTACCGCTCACATTTTTAACGCTTCTCTCGACACCAGGCCGTGTTCCAGACCCCAGCACACCTTGCTGGTCAGCCCTGAACGGGCAGCATTCCGTTAGCAGGCGATATACGCGATAATGGAAGTCTTCCCTGCATCAAGACGCACCATGACACCCTCCTTTACTACCCCAGGCCGCTGGCGACGCTTTGCCTGCATGATGTATGAATCCATTCTGCTGTTTGGCGTCATTTTTACCACTGGCTATCTGTTCGATACCTTGACCCAAAGCCGTAGCGGCCTGGATCTGCGGCATGTGCGTCAGGTCGTTCTGTTCATTGCTCTGGGGGTGTACTTTGTGCTGTGCTGGCGCAAAGTGGGTCAAACCTTGCCCATGAAGACCTGGCATATACGCCTGGTTGACGAGCACGGCCAGATTCCTGCCCTGTGCACCCTGGTGCTGCGTTATATTCTGCTATGGCCCCTGCCCTTGCTCGGGGCATTGCTGGTTCAGCTCCTGTCTGGCTACACAGGTTTTGCCTCCACAGACCTGCTTATCGTCTTTACGCCGTTTCTGAACTTTATCTGGACCTGGTTCGACAAAGACCAGCAGTTCCTGCACGACCGTCTTAGCAAGACTCGTCTGATCAATGCGCGCCCAAGCCGGGTTAGCTCGGCTGCTGCCTGATCGGGCAAGCTGCCTCTTCATTTTTTAGTAGTACAGCAAAGTCATGACTGACATTTTAAAAAAATACCTGTTCGCCGACCAAAGCACACGCGCCCAGATTGTTCATCTTGAGCAAGCCTGGCAAATGGGTCTGGAGCATCAGCACTATCCTGCCTGCATCCGCGACCTGCTGGGTGAACTGGTTGCGGCCTCGGTGCTGCTGGCCGGCAATCTCAAGTTCGATGGCTCCTTGATTCTACAGATTCAAGGCGATGGCCCCATTGCCCTGCTGGTCGTCGAATGCACCTCGGACATGGACATCCGCGCTACCGTGTCCCTGCGCGAAAATCATCCTGTCCCCCAAACGGGCACCTTGCAAACCCTGCTGAATCCACAGGGCCAGGGCCGCTTTACCGTCGTGCTGGCGCCACGCCAAAGCAGCAAGGACTTCCGCCCTTATCAGGGCGTCGTCCCTCTGGAAGGCGAGACTGTTGCCGAGGTATTGCAAACCTATATGCGTACCTCCGAGCAACTGGATACTCACCTGTGGCTGGCTGCAGATGAAAACCGATGCGCGGGCCTTTTGTTGCAACGCATCCCGCCACAAGGTGGCCACAGCCTGGCTCAGAACCTGGACACCTGGGAGCGTGCGCTGGCGCTGGGCTCAACCGTCCAGACGCAGGAACTGCTGCAGCTGGACAGCGATACCCTTATTCACCGTCTGTTCTGGGAAGAAGACCTGCAGGTCTTTGAACCCCAATCCGTGCGTTGGCACTGCCCCTGTTCCCGTCAACGGGTCAGCAATATGCTGCGCATGCTGGGACAGGCAGAAATCGAACAGATGCTGGCAGAGCAAGACACGATCAATGTGTCCTGCAATTTTTGCGGCAAGCCCTATCAATACGACGCAATTGATTGCGCCTCTCTGTTTGTCGATAAAGGGGATACGCAGCCCGGTGATGACACCCTGCACTAAGCCCTGATCCCTACGAAGCACTACGCCGGTACAAGTGCTTCTATCAGGCTCAAGGACAATCAGCCATGATGGCAACATCATGGCTGATTTCTTTCTCTCATCCCATCGCCAATCGGGCCTGGCGGGCTCTCACATTCTGGGAGCCCTCCTAGCCATGATTCTGCTCAGCTGGCTGGTGCTGGACGTCTTGACGCTGTACTCCTTACGCGTGCGTCTGCAGCACGGCCTGCTACAAGCAGCCCGCCAAGCCAGCGTGCATCATGCCCGGCCTGACACCATTGCCGTGGCATTCAGCCAAACACTGGCCGCTGCCAAAGTGCCACTGCACGATCAGTGGCAAATCCAGATTCTGTCTCCCTCAACACAGGCTTTTATATTGCATGGCAGACCTTCCAGGCTGCATGAGGGGCGAACCAGCATTACCCAGGGCTGGCAGGCGCAACAAGCGGAACAAAGCAGCCATAGCGGCCCCAACATTTACCAGGCCAACACACTGCATTTGTATCTACTCTACGCCCATAAGCCCGGGCCCCTTTCCTTGCTTCGTCTGCTACCCAAGCTTGCCCTGAGTATGCCTAACCCCGTGGGGTCGACAGCAGTATGGCTACGCCTGGAAATCAAACACCCCATGCAATCTGATGCCGTACAGTGGAATGACCTGGCTGACGGTCGAGTCATCTATGCCCAGCAGCTTGAGAACACGCGTGTCTTGCCCGTTTCCCAAACAAGCGGGTTAGCAGAACGGGAGCCCGCGAAAACGCCCTCACCGGACGTGAATGCCCGTCTGCCGTCATGGGATGGTGCTGCCCCAGGGCCAGACACGGGTTCGCTTTCTCCAGAGCCTGCCGCCCCCACTCCAGACTCAGGAGGAACTCCAGCCTCGCCCCCACCCCCCGCCTGCTACTAATCGACGCATCAGCCAGTCTCAACAACGAAGGGCGCCAGAAAGCCCGGATCACCGATCCAAACACACAGCAGAAGAATCATCAGAAATGAACTGGCTGATCAGCCGTTCTAGCCGCACATTGCGCGCTGCTTGTTATCGCGGATTGGCATTCGTGGCCGACGAACCACCGGGAGGCACAATCTGCACAAAAATCTCGCCTTCCCGCATCATGCCAAACTCGCTGCGGGCACGCTCTTCGACAGCGTGGGTTCCCGAACGCAAATCCTGAACCTCGGCCAGCAAGGCGTTGTTGCGCGCCGTCAGGGCTTCATTGGTTTCTTTTTGCGCGACCAGCCTGGTCTGCATTTGCCGTACATCCAGCCAGCCGCCCTTGCCCCACCATAATGCGTAATGGGTGATCAGGGTCAGACATAGCAGCAGCAGAACAATAAGGCGCATGGTGATATAAGAACCGGGTCTTGCGACCCGGTTCCTCAAACAGAATTAGCGCAGATTATAGAACGCTTCGCGACCTGGGAAGGTAGCAACTTCTGCCAATTCTTCTTCAATACGCAACAACTGGTTGTACTTGGACATGCGATCGGAACGGGACAAGGAGCCTGTCTTGATCTGCATGGCGTTGGTTGCCACGGCGATGTCAGCAATAGTGGAGTCTTCGGTTTCGCCGGAACGGTGCGAAATAACAGCGGTATAACCGGCTCGCTTGGCCATCTCGATGGCGGCGAAAGTCTCGGTCAAGGTGCCGATCTGATTGATCTTGATAAGGATGGAGTTGCCAATACCCATCTCGATACCCTTTTTCAGGATCTTGGTATTGGTTACAAACAAATCATCACCCACCAACTGGATCTTGTCGCCCAGTTGCTGGCTCAGAATGCGCCAGCCATCCCAGTCGTCCTCGGCCATCCCGTCTTCGATGGAGATGATGGGGTACTTGTCGCACCAGTTAGCCAACAGATTGGCAAAGTCTTGCGAGCTTAGAGACACGCCGCCTTCGCCAGCCAGGTGGTATTTGCCGTCACGGTAAAACTCGGACGCTGCGCAGTCCAGAGCCAGTGCAATTTGCGTACCGGCTTCATAGCCTGCTTGTTCGATAGCACGCAGAATCAACTCGATAGCCGCTTCGTGGTTGGCCACGTTAGGAGCAAAACCACCCTCGTCGCCCACGGCGGTGGACATGCCTTGGTCGTGGATCAGGCCTTTGAGTGTATGGAACACTTCGGCACCCATACGCAAGGATTCGCGAAAGCTCTTGGCGCCCACGGGCATGATCATGAACTCTTGCAGGTCCAGGGTGTTGTTGGCGTGCGCACCACCGTTGATGACGTTCATCATCGGTACAGGCATGGCCATGGCACCACTGCCGCCAAAATAGCGGTACAGGGACAGGCCTGAGTCATCGGCAGCAGCACGAGCCACCGCCATACTGGCAGCCAGCATGGCGTTGGCGCCCAGGCGGCTCTTGTCTTCGGTGCCGTCCAGTTCGATCAGGGTGCGATCGATAAAGGTTTGTTCCTGCGCATCCAGACCCATCAACGCTTCGGAGATTTCTGTGTTCAGATTTTCGACAGCACGCAAGACGCCTTTACCCAGGTAACGGCTCTTGTCACCATCACGCAGCTCCAACGCTTCGCGAGCACCCGTGGATGCGCCAGACGGCACGGAGGCACGCCCCATTGCACCCGACTCGAGCAATACATCACACTCCACCGTTGGATTACCACGGGAGTCCAGAATCTCGCGGCCAATAATATCTACGATTGCACTCATGATTTTGACAGTCCTGCCTGAAGTAGCATTAAGCTAGATAAGTTAAACAATCCTGCTGCCGGGCCTACTGCGCCGGGCCAATCGGAAGATCGACTGGAAAAGGCGCCTAGCCTGGAAGTTGAAAAGATCAGCAAGCGCGACCGCTACCTTGCAATCTGCGCCCCCTGCCCTCCTGCTAAAACAGGATTGTACCTGCCCATGACACAGCCGTGCCATGTCTGGTTTCGAAAGCTGGAAAAAAGCCCGGATTCATACCGTGGCCCTTACGCAGCTGGAACCGGCACGTGTTTATTATCACCAGAAATTCCGAGACTAGGCGGCGTCTCTGTAAATACAAAAAGTACCGATGCGTCTCAAAGTAAATCTTTGTCGCCCGCTTTGAGCAAGGCGCTCTCCCAGTTGCTCAACAAGGTAATCAGCTGGTTCAAATCCTGATCGGAAAAGTCCTGCAGCATGGCTTCAACCAGGCGCCGCCGCCGGGGCAATGTGGCTTCCACCAGCTCACGCCCCGCCTGACTAAGGCGCACATTGGTGAGACGATTGTCCTGCTCATCGGTGAACCGTTCGATCAAACCCAGGGTTTCAATGCTTTTGAGCTGCCGGGTTACCGCGGCCGGATCAATGCGCAACAAGCGTACCAGTTGCTTTTGAGACAGGCAGCCATTTTCTTGATACAAGCCAATCAAAATACGCCAGCGGGGCAAGGGCATGCCCAATTGCTGGTCAAACGCGGCCATCAAACTGCGATACGTGCGCCCCAATTGTTGCGCCGCTTGAAGTTGCGGAAATTCGTTCATCATGCTCAAGACTGTTCTTGACGAGTAAATCGTATCGGTGGCACTTTACGTACCCAATAGAAACACCAGATGATCAGCAGCAAGGTCACCGCCATGCCCATATTGACGGCATGTGCCAGGGCATCGCGGGCCAAACCCAGATACATCTGCCCCTGCTCCCCCGCCTGCTCCAGAAACTGCGTCTGTTCACTCACACTCATCAGTACCTGCGGGTCTTGCAAAGCATGAGCCACCGTTTCGGGCAAGGCGGCCAACTGAGTGCGAATGGCCTCGCCGTACTGGTAATTGATCAGCGTTCCGATCACAGCGGTTCCCAACATGCCGCCCACCATGCGCATGGACTGTAGCATGGCCGTCGTTATCCCCAACATGGAGCGCTCGACAATTTCCTGCGCAAACACCGTCAGATTGGGCATGATGCAGCCCACTCCCGTACCGGCAAGCGTGGCATACAGCACGAAATGCCAATGCGGGTCGGTTTTCCTGTTAAACACCATACCCAGACACGCGATGGTGAGCAGTACCAGCCCCAGATACAACATCATGGCAGGGCGCCGCAAACGAGTAATTGTGCGGCCATTGATAATACTGCCTACCGTAATGAACACGACCAGCGGGGTAATCAAGAGGCCCGCAGTTTGCGGCCGCAACCCGTACCCGCCCTGCAACAATAAGGGGGCATAAAACAAAAGCCCGAACAGGATAAAGCCCAGGCCAGCCGATAACACCAGCAGAGACAATTGGGCGGGGCTACTAAACAACACCAAGGGCAGCAAAGGCTCAGCTACTCGACGCTCCCAGGCGACCAGCAGCGAAAATGCGACCAGACTACATAGTCCCAGCAACACCATCAGGTAACTGCCCCCATAGAGCGGCAGCAATTCCACCAGCAACTGAATGCACGCCAAGCCGATCATCAGCAACACAGCCCCGAGCCAATCCAGACGGACCTTGTCCTGACGAAAATGCCGAATCTGCGGCAGGTAGCGATAAACGAAATACAGACTGAGCAAACCCACCGGTAAATTCACATAGAACACCGAGCGCCATCCATAGTATTGGGTCAGCACCCCGCCCAGAAACGGCCCAATGCCATTGGCAATACCAAACGAGGCGCTTAGCATGACCTGCCAACGCAAGCGCACCCGTGGGTCAGGAAACAGGTCCGGGACACAGGCAAAGGCAGTGCCAACCAACATACCACCGGCCACGCCCTGCAACCCTCGGGCCAGCACCAGTTGCATCATGCTTTGCGCCATGCCACAAAGCACAGAGGCCAGCGTAAACAGCACGATGGACACCAGCACAAACCGGCGGCGTCCATAAAAATCCCCCAGGCGCCCGAAAATCGGCACGGTGATCACGGACGTGAGCAAGTAGGCGGTCGCAACCCAGGCGTACAGCTCAAAGCCATGCAGCTCCGAGACAATGGTAGGCAAAGCCGTGCCCACGACGGTCTGATCAATGGCGACCAACATCACCACAAAGCACAGCCCCATCATCGCCAGAATGGATTCGGTGACCGACAAGACACGACCTGGGTTTTTTTGTTCTGTTTCCGATACCTTTGCCATTTTATTGACCAAACAATAATTGCCTAGTCAATGATTTTACGGGACAGTTAAAAACCTGACAAGCGAGCGCTGAATCTCAGTCGACCCAATCCAACTGGTTCACAATAACGATCTGGAAGAAAACCGACTCACCGCAGAATCTGCTTACAGGAAAAGTGCATGGACATCATGATTGTGGGCGCCAGTATGGGCCTGGGGCGCGCCTTGATGGATGGTCTGGCGCAAGACGGACATACGATGCACGGCGTAGCCAGACGAGCTCCTGCTGCGGCAAGCAGCGCTTTACCCCCGGACGCCTTTTCCAAGCAGCATTGGATCAGCGCCGATCTCTCCCACGCCGACGCCGCGCCAGCGCTGGCCGCCGCCTGCCCCGATGCACTGGACGTACTGATCTATAACCTGGGTATCTGGGAAGACACGGCGTTCACCGAGCAATATGATTTCCTGTCGCAATCCGACCAGGCACTGCGTCGCCTGGTCGATGTCAACCTGACGGGTGCCTTATTGACCCTGCGCCACTTGCTGCCCTATCTGCTGCGCAGTAGCCAGCCTCGTTTGATTCTGACGGGCTCAACGTCGGGGCTGCGCCAAAGTGGTCGTCCCGAAGTAGCGTTCGGGGCCACAAAATTTGCCTTGAATGGCTTGGCAGACAGCCTGCGCGAAGGCTACCGCGATCAAGGGTTGGCGGTCACCTGCCTGCAACTGGGATACCTGAACACCACGGATGGACTGGACGTCCCCCTCCAGGCGGCAGCTCAACGAGACTTGGGTGAGACTATTCCCGTGCATGACGTGCTCACAATCGTGCGCAGCCTGCTACAATTGTCCCCCGCCAGCTTTGTACGCGAACTGACGCTGCCCGCCCTGCGTGATTCCCGCTTTTAAGCTCCCGGCTTGATCTGTCTACGCTTCATAAGCCGCCCCCCATCGCCTCAGGGCAAGTTCAAGGCTCTCTCCCCGATCACAAAGATCTGTCCTTTGCTGGCTCCTACCCTGCCCCGCCCCCCTTTACACCCCAGAGCCAGGCAGCACCAACAGCCTCGCTCAGGCCTGGCAGGCGCTAAGTGCTCATCCAAAAAAAAAGAGAGTGTTTCCACACTCTCTTTTTCACGCGTTCCAGCAGAACATAAGCTGCTTTTTACAGCCCTTGCACCACGTACATGGTCATTTTGGCAGCACCTTCACGGGCTTTGCGGGCGCGTCGGTATTCCTCGGAATCATGGAACGCCTGGGCCTGTTCCAGAGTATCAAACTCCATCACCACAGTACGCACAGGCGCATTCCCTTCCAGGGCAATCGTTTCACCACCCCGCACCAGAACTTTCACGTTGTGGGTTTTCATGGCAATGCTGGAAAATTCCTGGTATTGCTTGTACTGCTCGGGGTTGCTGACTTCAACATTAGCAATCAAATATGCGGACATAGTGTCTCCCAACTACCTTTAATAGCCGTGCTGCAAGGCACCGCTGTTTTTAACAATCGAATCAATCTGTTGCAGTGTCCGCAACAAGTCTGCCATCTGTGATAACGGAACAGCATTCGGGCCATCGGACAGGGCCTTGTCGGGATTAGGGTGGGTTTCCATGAAAACGCCCGACACCCCGGCAGCCACCGCAGCACGTGCCAATACCGGAACAAATTCGCGCTGACCACCCGACGAGGTCCCCTGCCCGCCCGGCAATTGCACCGAGTGAGTGGCATCAAATACGACAGGGCACTCGGTGGCACGCATAATCGCCAAGGAGCGCATGTCCGATACCAGATTGTTATAGCCAAACGAGGCGCCACGTTCACAGACCATGATGGTGGAGCCATCTCCGCCCATTTCCAGTGCAGCCGCACGCGCCTTTTCCACTACCTGCACCATATCCTGAGGGGCCAGGAACTGGCCTTTCTTGATGTTGACGGGTTTCAGCGTCGCGGCGCAGGCTTGGATAAAGTCCGTCTGACGACACAAAAATGCCGGTGTTTGCAGCACATCCACCACGGCGGCCACATCGTCGACCTGATCTTTATCGTGCACATCCGTCAGGACAGGCACCTTGTAGTGGGAACGCACATCGGCCAGAATCTGCAAGCCTTCCGCCATGCCGGGGCCGCGATAGGACTTGCCTGAACTGCGGTTGGCTTTGTCAAACGAGCTCTTGTAGATAAAGGGAATACCCAGAGCCGCGGTGATCTCAACCAATTGCCCCGCTGTGTCGAACGCCATCTGGCGCGACTCAATAACACAAGGGCCAGCGATCAGGAAAAAGGGCCGATCCAGGCCGACGTCGTAACCGCATAAATCCATAATAGACCTCGTTTCAGTATTGCTGCATTCTCCCACATTCCTGAAAGCCTGGACACCGCAGCGCAGCAGGACTGTCAGCCCAATCGTTTGGAGATTTCGATCAGTTTCTAATCCGGGTCGCACCCGTGGACGGCGCAAAGCCGCCCTGTTGCGCCGGCATGCTGAGCCGGCCCGGCCTACCAACCGCCCGTTTCGTCCTCTCATACGGAATGAAAAAGCCCGCATAACGCGGGCCTTTTCAATCATAACAAACGATCAAGCCGACTTTTTCTGGTGTTCCAGGGCCGCTTTGATATAGCTGGTAAACAGCGGGTGTCCATCACGCGGAGTCGACGTGAACTCCGGATGGAATTGCACCCCCATAAACCAGGGGTGGTTAGGCAATTCCATGATTTCCGGCAGGTTCTCGGTAGGCGTACGCGCCGAGATCACCATACCCACCTCTTCCAGACGCGGTACGTACAAGGTGTTGACCTCGTAACGGTGACGGTGACGCTCGTTTACCTCAGGCCCATAAATGGCTTCAGCACGCGAACCGGGTTTGACCGGGCAACGTTGTGCACCCTTGCGCATGGTACCGCCCAGATCGGAAGAGCCATCACGATGCTCGATCTTGCCATCGCGATCTGCCCACTCGGTAATCAAGGCCACCACAGGATGCACCGCCGAGGGATCAAACTCGGTGGAGTTCGCGCCCACCAGATTGCCCACATTGCGCGCAAACTCGACCACAGCCAATTGCATGCCCAGGCAGATACCCAGGAAAGGCACGCCGTTTTCGCGAGCGTATTGAATCGCGCGGATCTTGCCTTCGGTACCGCGTTTGCCAAAACCGCCTGGCACGAGAATGGCGTCCAGACCTTTCAGGCAATCGGTGCCTTCGTTCTCGATGACTTCCGAATCCAGATACTCGATCTGGATGCGGGTGCGGGTATGAATACCGGCATGAACCAGGGCTTCACTGAGCGACTTGTAGGACTCGGTCAGGTCCACGTACTTGCCGACCATACCGATGCGCACTTCATGCTCGGGATTTTCCAGGGCCTGCACCAAACGGTCCCACATCGACAGATCTGCCGGTGGTGGCGACAAGGCCAGTGCATCACACACCAGGCTGTCCAGACCTTGCTTGTGCAGCATGGCCGGAATCTTGTAGATGGAATCCGCATCCCACACCGAGATCACGGCATCCATGGGTACGTTGGAAAACAGCGAAATCTTGGCCAGCTCATCATCAGGAATGACACGGTCGGCACGGCACAGCAAGGCGTGTGGGTGAATGCCGATTTCGCGCAGTTTTTGCACGGAGTGCTGGGTTGGCTTGGTTTTCAGTTCACCGGCCGAGGCAATGAACGGCACCAGTGTCAGATGAACAAACGCGGTGTTGTTGCGGCCCAGACGCAGATTCATCTGGCGGGCTGCTTCCAGGAAAGGCTGGGATTCAATATCACCCACTGTGCCGCCAATCTCGACGATGGCAACATCGGCCTCGCCATTGTAGGCAGCCTTGGCGCCACGAATGATGAAGTCCTGGATTTCGTTGGTGATGTGCGGGATAACCTGCACGGTCTTGCCCAGATAGTCCCCGCGACGCTCTTTGCGCAGCACGGATTCATAAATCTGGCCCGTGGTGAAGTTGTTGACCTTGCGCATGCGAGCGGAAATGAAGCGCTCGTAGTGGCCCAGGTCCAGGTCGGTTTCCGCACCATCCTCAGTAACAAACACTTCACCGTGCTGGAAGGGGCTCATGGTGCCCGGGTCTACGTTGATGTAGGGGTCCAGCTTGAGCATGGTCACGCGCAGACCGCGAGACTCCAGGATGGCAGCCAGGGATGCGGCCGCAATACCTTTGCCCAGGGAGGACACAACGCCTCCCGTTACGAATACATATTTGGTGGTCATTATAAAAGGCGCCTGAGGTCAAATCAGGCGATAGCGGGAAATTTGGATTATAACGGCAAGCGCCCATGCTTGGCGACCAGGCGAGTGGCTTTTCACAGCGGAAATACCACTAGCCTGTGCAACTATTGACAAGCGCAGACGATGACGATCAGATCGCCTGCGTTCTTTGTTCGAGCCACTGGCGTGCCTCACCCTGCACACGCGGCAAGAGACGTTCACGCACCTGCTGATGATATTCATTGAGCCAGTTACGCTCGGCAGCCGTCAGGAGTGCAGCATCTATACAACGCGTATCAATGGGGCACAAGGTCAGGGTTTCAAAACGCAGAAACTGGCCATACTCCGTGCGCATGGCAGGCACTGCCGCCACCAGGTTCTCAATACGAATGCCCCACTGGCCGGGGCGGTACAGGCCCGGCTCGTTAGAGGTAATCATGCCAGCGCGCATGGCCGAATGCGGCCCGATGCGACCACGCCAGGAAATGGACTGCGGGCCTTCATGCACATTCATGAAGTATCCCACGCCGTGACCGGTGCCATGACCAAAGTCCAGGCCCTGCTCCCACAAAGGCTGACGGGCCAGCACATCAATTTGCTGACCGGCAATGCCTTCGGGAAACACCAGCATGGATAAAGACACCATGCCTTTTAGAACCAGCGTGAAGTCCCGAATCTGCTCCGCTGAGACAGTCCCTACCGGCACAACACGAGTAATGTCGGTGGTACCACCCAGATACTGCCCACCCGAGTCGATCAACAACAAGCCATTTCCATCAATGCGGGCATGGGACTGCTGGGTAGCCTGATAGTGCGGCATGGCACCGTTGGCGTTAAAAGCCGCAATCGTGCCAAAACTGGGGCTGACAAACCCTTCCTGGCGGGCTCGGGCGGCACAGAGATGCGCATCCACATCCAGCTCGTTCACCTCACTTTGTTGCTCAAACCAAGCAAAGAACTCACACAGGGCAGCCCCATCTTTTTCCATGGTCTGGCGCACCTGAGCCAGTTCAGCATCGGTCTTGCAGGACTTGAGCAATTGAGCCGGGTTGATATATTCGATCACGTGCAAATGCGCCGCCAATTGGGCGGCCCAGGCCGTGGTTCGAGCCATATCCAGCAATAGGGGCATGGATGCCGGCAAGGCGCGCATGAAGGAGGACAGCTCGGTGTAGTTTTGAACCTGCACACCATCTGCCGCCAACGCTTCCTGTAGGCCTGCCGTCAGCTTGTTGCTATCCACAAAAAGAAAAGCCTGGTCCGGGCCGATCAGCAAGTACGACAGGAATACCGGGTTATAGGACACATCGCTGCCGCGCAAATTCAAAGTCCAGGCAATATCGTCCAGCGCACTGAGCAAGTGCCAATGGGCGCCCTGCTCCTGCATGGCAGCCCGGGTGCGAGTCAGATTTTCCTGGCGAGTGCGACACGCAAAAGGCGGCTGATGCTCTACCACCTGCCCACACGGCGCGGCGGGCCGGTCAGTCCAGATCGGGCTGAGCAGATCGGCTTGCAGCACCCACTCGAACTCCTGCGCTTGAGTGGTTTTCTGCCAGGCAAGAAGGCTTTGAGCCGATACCGACTGACTGTCCAGGGCTACTCGCGAACGGGCAGGCAAATGATCGGCCAGCCAGTTGGCTGGCTCAGGCACGCCCGCTTCCCCTGCACGCTGCAGCTCGATGCCACTGCCGTGCAGCTCCTTGGCGGCCTGCTCCCAGTAACGGCTGTCGGTCCATAAACCGGCCCAGTCGGCTGTCACGACCAGCAAGCCGGCCGAACCAACAAAACCACTGAGCCACTGACGGCTTTTCCACCGATCGGGCAGGTATTCAGACAAATGGGGATCAGATGTCGGCCAGATGCTTGCCTGTACGGACTGAAATTGCATTTGTTCGCGCAGCGCCTGCAGGCGTGCGACAACGGAGGTAAGGGCCATACCAACTTCCTTTACATAAACAGCGTTCACGCACCGAACGAGCATAAAAAAAGCTTCGACTCGCGCCGAAGCTTTTCTAGCCAGAGTGAGCGCTCAGGCCAAAGCGCTGACGTCCAGCGGGACGCCTGTCTTGGACTGAATGTACTCAAGGCTGACTTCTGGTGCCAACTCAAGCAACTTTAAACCATTTTCCGTCACTTCCATCACTCCCAGATCAGTAATGATGAGGTCGACCACCCCAACACCGGTCAGGGGCAAGGTGCAGGCGGGCAAAATCTTCAGATCTTCGGTGCCATCTTTTTTAGTGGCCACGTGTTCCATCAGAACCACCACACGGCCCACTCCGGCTACCAGGTCCATGGCGCCGCCCATACCCTTGATCATTTTCCCAGGGATCATCCAGTTAGCCAGATCGCCTTTTTCCGACACCTGCATCGCGCCCAGAATCGCAATATTGATCTTGCCGCCACGAATCATCGCAAACGAATCTGCCGAGGAAAAAATGGACGAACCGGGCAGGGTTGTAATGGTTTGTTTGCCAGCGTTGATTAGGTCAGCGTCAATCTTGTCTTCGGTCGGGAATGGGCCAATGCCCAGCAAACCGTTTTCCGACTGCAACCAGACCTCAATACCTTCAGGCACATGATTGGCAACCAGCGTGGGCAAGCCAATGCCCAGGTTGACGTAAAAGCCGTCCTGAAGCTCCAGGGCAGCACGGGCCGCCATTTGATCTCTATTCCAAGCCATTATTATCTTGCCTCACTCATCAGGAAGAACGAACGGTACGCTGTTCAATGCGCTTTTCAGGATGGGCATTGAGCACGATGCGGTGTACATAAATGCCGGGCAAATGCACATCATCCGGGTCCAGGCTGCCGGTCTCGACGATTTCCTCGACCTCGACAATGGTGATTTTTCCCGCCATTGCCACGTTCGGGTTGAAGTTGCGCGCGGTCTTGCGAAACACCAGGTTGCCGCTGCGGTCCGCCTTGTAGGCTTTGACCAGCGACACATCAGGTACCAGCGCCTCTTCCATCACGTATTGCTGACCATTGAACTCGCGGATTTCCTTACCCTCTGCCACCACGGTACCCACCCCGGTCGCCGTGAAAAAAGCGGGAATCCCCGCCCCGCCGGCACGCAGCTTCTCAGCCAGGGTGCCCTGAGGGGTGAACTCCAGCTCGAGCTCACCGGCCAAGTATTGGCGCTCGAACTCTTTGTTCTCGCCCACATAGGAGGAAATCATCTTGCGGATCTGACGCGTTTCCAGCAACTGCCCCAGACCAAAGCCATCCACCCCGGCATTATTGCTAATGCAGGTCAGATCTTTGACTCCACTATCGCGCAGCGCAGCAATCAGCGCTTCGGGAATTCCGCACAGGCCGAACCCACCTACCGCAACTGTCTGTCCGTCGGCAACGACTCCCTGCAACGCCTCCTTGGCGCTTGGATAGACTTTATTCAATTGACTCTCCAATAACTCTTTAATTGGCCTAAACAGCAAACTTTGTCCAATAATGCCGCGGTGCACCCTACCGGGCTATCAGGCATTCTACGACTTGACTATGCTTTCCGTATACGTAAAGCTTAACCCTGAAAAACTGAATGTATCTGTTCGCGCTCTTTTTCGGTCCACGGTTGTGAACCGCCCTGGGGGTTGATGGACACCAGCACACATCGTCCGCGGGCGTACATGACATCGGCTTGATCTGCATCCCCGACAATGACTTCCAACTCAATGCTGCTACCACCGACCTTGATCAGTTTATGCACGATGCGCACCGTGGCCGGATACAGGACCGAGCGCAGGAAGTCCAGACTGGCATGCGCCAGCACCCCGGTACGTGGCGACGGTGGCACCATGCCCAGCTTCATCATCAACTGAACACGGGCTTCCTCAATGTAGCGAAAATAGACCGTATTATTAACATGATTCATGGCATCCAGATCCCCCCAGCGCACGGCAATATCAAAGGTGGCTCCTGCACCAGAATCAACGACGTGTGTCATTACATGCTCTCCTTGCTGATAGTTACTGATGAACCCAACGCTGCCAATGACCGTTCCTGGCCGCTGAACTCAAAACGGAATTGCTCAGACTACAATACAATCGACCGTACGCACAGTACACGACCTTCACCCGCCAACAATCAAGAACAAAGCGCTAAGCCGTAATAGGAGATCAGCAGCAATGTCTGAACGTGAATCGATGGAATACGACGTCATTATCGTCGGTGCTGGCCCTGCAGGCCTGGCCACCGCGATACGTCTGAAACAGCTCGCCCAAGAAAAAGAACAAGAGATCAGCGTCTGTGTGCTGGAAAAAGGCGCGGAAGTGGGAGCCCATATTTTGTCAGGCGCCGTCATGGATACGCGTGCCCTGGACGAGCTGCTGCCCGACTGGAAAGCGCAAGGCGCCCCCATTTCGGTAGAAGTCACCGAGGACAAGTTTCTTTTCCTGACCGAGAAAGGCGCTCGTTCCACTCCCATGTGGTTGCTGCCTGACTGCTTTAAAAATCACGGTAACTACATCGTTCGCCTGGGCAATGTCGTTCAATGGATGGGAGAACAGGCTGAGGCCCTGGGTGTGGATATTTTCCCTGGATTCGCTGCCGCCCATATCCTGTACGACGACAAAGGCGCGGTACGGGGAGTGCTGACAGGTGATATGGGGGTGGCCCGCGATGGGACACATACTCCCCACTATCAACCCGGCATGGAACTACTGGCCTCCTACACCATTTTTGCAGAAGGCTCACGCGGTCATCTTGGCCGTGAACTGACGGAACGATTCAAACTGAACGAATCCCGCAATGCTCAGAGCTACGGCATCGGCATTAAAGAATTGTGGGAAGTGGACCCATCCCAGTCCCAGCCTGGTCTGGTTATTCATACGGCTGGCTGGCCTCTGGATTCGGACACCTACGGCGGCTCCTTCCTCTATCACCTGGATAACAATCTGGTGATGGTCGGCATGGTCGTGGGCCTGGACTACGCCAACCCCTGGCTGTCGCCCTTTGAGGAATTTCAGCGCTACAAGACGCACCCTGCGCTGCGCGCCACCTTTGAAGGCGGCAAGCGGATTGCGTATGGTGCTCGTTCTCTGACCGCTGGCGGCTTGCTGGCGCTTCCCAAGCTCAGTTTCCCCGGTGGTGTACTGGTCGGTTGCGATGCAGGCTTTCTCAATGCTTCGCGCATCAAGGGTAGTCATGCCGCGATCAAGTCCGGCTCCCTGGCCGCTGAGGCCGCTTTCGACGCCTTGCAGGCTGGCCGCAAGCAAGACGAACTGTCGCAATACGCCGAGAGGTTCAAGCAGTCCTGGTTGCATGAAGAGCTGAACAAGGCTCGCAATTTCAAGCAATGGTTCAAGAAGGGTCGGTCAATCGCCTCCGTGATGACCTTTGTGGAACAGGGCCTGCTCAAGGGAAAAATGCCCTGGACGCTGCGCAACAACAAGCCTGACCACGCCTGTTTACAGCCTGCGGCCGAATGCGCCCGCATTGACTACCCCAAGCCCGATGGCAAGATTACCTTCGATCGCCTCAGCTCCGTGTTTATCTCCAACACTAACCACGAGGAAGATGAACCGGTCCACCTGACGCTGAAAGACCCGAGCGTCCCCGTTGCGATCAATCTGGCGCGCTATGGCGGTCCCGAAGCACGCTTTTGTCCAGCGGGCGTTTACGAATTCATCAAGACTGAAACCGGCGACGACAAGTTGCAAATCAACGCACAGAACTGTGTCCATTGCAAAACCTGTGACATCAAAGATCCGACCCAGAATATTGTGTGGGTGCCACCGCAAGGGGGCGAAGGTCCGGTCTACAACGGCATGTAAAAACAATCCTGGCCTTGGCGGGAACTCCAAGGCCAGCCGTGTTGATGCTGAAAAAAGCCACCCCAACGGGTGGTTTTTTTATGTTCTTTTGGACCTGCGCGAGCGGCTGGGCCAGTTCACCACAAACAGCCCCAATAGAATCAGACCTGTCCCCATCAATTCCAACAGTGTGGGCAATTCGTCCAGCAACAGCCAGGCCAGCAAGACAGTCAGTGCAGGCACCCCCAGACTGGACATTCCGGCCACAGTCGCGCTGACGCGACTGACTACCGCCATCCACAGCAGCCACCCTACCCCGGTTGCGATCACGCCCAGATACAGTACGCCGCTGAACATCTGCCACTCCATCACTACGGAACGCTGGGGAATCAGGAAGCTCAAGGGCAGAACAATCACAATCCCCAGCAGGCACTGCCAGACGGTGGCATTGAGCAGTTCGACTCGATGGCGCTCAAAGAGCTGCTTGGAAAAAACCGCCCCCAAGGCCCAGCTCACGCCACTCAAGGTTGCAAGAACAGAACCGAGTAGGCCGCCCATTCCTTCCCAAGGTGCGATCAGGAGCATCAAGCCCAGAGTCGCGGGCACCATACCCATTACATGACGCATCTGGGGACGCTGTCCCAGCATGGGCCAGGACAACAACAGAATCCAGATTGGCATGGTGTAGGCCAGAGCCACCATCTTGCCCGCCCCACCCGCCTGCAAGGAAAACTGGCTTAGCAACTGAAAGCCGGTAGTCTGAAAAACAGCCACGCCCAGACTCAGTTTCCATGGCGTAGGCCGTAAATGCCCCCCTTTAAGACGCAGTACCAGCCATAAAAAGACAAATGCCACGGCATAGCGTGCCGCAATCAGATCCACTGGCCCAATGTAGGCGGTCATCGCCTTCATCACAACCCAGCTCATGCCCCAGGTCAGTACCACCAAACCCATCAGCGCCAAAGCGCCTCTGTCTGTCTGCTGTTCCCCGCTCAAGCCTTACCCCTTTTTTGCATTCTTGGACCAATATTTTTGGCCCAAGCATAATGCTAGGCCAATTCCGGACCATTCAGTCTTTCAAGCGCCACATTGTCCAGAGGAATAAAAAAACCCTGGTTCTGCGAGAAAACCAGGGTCAAACAGGAACGGGGAAAAATTAATGCGCTTCGGACAACTGATCCAAGATGGCAGGATTTTCCAGGGTGGACACATCCTGGGTAATCGGCTCGTTATTAGCGACGAAACGCAGCAAACGACGCATGATCTTGCCCGAGCGTGTCTTGGGCAGGTTTTCACCAAAACGGATTTCCCGCGGCTTGGCAATAGGACCGATTTCCTTGCCTACCCAATTGCGCAACTCGGCAGCAATCTTGTCTGCCTCCGCCCCCGCTGGCAGATCGCCATTGAGCACCACAAACGCCACAATCGCTTCACCCGTTGTCGGGTCAGGCTTGCCAACAACCGCTGCTTCTGCCACAAGAGGGTGGGCAACCAACGCCGACTCCACTTCCATCGTGCCCAAACGGTGCCCGGAGACGTTCAGCACGTCGTCGATTCGACCCATGACCCAGAAGTAGCCATCGGTGTCACGCTGCGCACCATCACCGGCCAGGTAATAGCCTTTCAACTCAGGGGGGAAGTAACTTTTCACGAAACGGTCCGGATCACCCCAGATCGTGCGAATCATGTTGGGCCACGGTTTGCGAATGACCAGAAAACCGCCATTGCCACGCTCGGCTTCTTCGCCCACCTCGTCCACAATCGCCACGTCCATGCCGGGAAACGGCAGGCCGCACGAGCCGGGTTTCAACGGTGTAGCACCAGGGAGCGGCGTGATTACATGGCCACCGGTTTCTGTCTGCCACCAGGTATCCACAATCGGACAACGTTCACGACCCACATTCTTGAAATACCACATCCAGGCTTCGGGATTGATGGGCTCCCCTACCGAACCAATGATGCGCAAGGTATCCAGATTGTATTGTTTGGGATGAATGGCCTCGTCTGCTTCCGCGGCCTTGGTCAAGGAACGAATGGCTGTCGGCGCCGTGTAGAACACGGTCACACCGTGGCGCTCAATCATATTCCAGAAGCGGCCTGCATCCGGATAAGTTGGCACGCCTTCAAACACAACCTGAGTAAGCCCGGCGGCCAAGGGGCCATAGGTAATAAAGGTGTGACCGGTCACCCAGCCAATATCGGCCGTACACCAGAACACATCACTGTCCTTGGCGTCGAATGTCCACTGCACACTGAGGATGGCCCCCAACAAATAACCTGCGGAAGAATGCTGCACCCCCTTGGGTTTACCGGTAGAGCCAGAGGTATAGAGAACGAACAAAGGGTGCTCGGCATTGACGGAGACCGCCGGGCAGTCCGCGCTTTGTCCCTTGACGACCTCTTCCCACCACAGGTCACGACCTTCATGCCAGGCAACCGGGCCACCTGTGCGCTTGTAGACGATCACATGACGCACCGCCTGGCAATCACCTGCACTGAGGGCTTCATCTACCGCGTTTTTCAAGGGAATGGCACGACCGCCACGGCGCTGCTCGTCCGCCGTGATAACCAGCGTAGCGCCCACGTCCACGGCACGCTCGTGCAGACTTTTGGCGGAAAATCCGCCAAACACCACCGAGTGCGTAATCCCCAAACGAGCACATGCCTGCATGGCCACAATGGCTTGTACCGACATGGGCATATAAATCAGGGCGCGTTCGCCCGTTTTGTAACCCAGAGCCTTCAAACCATTGGCAAACTGACAAACCTGTTCATAAAGCTCGCGAAACGTGACCTTGGTAACTTCGCCGCCATCGGCTTCAAAGATAAGCGCAGTCTTGTGCTCGGTAGGGGTACCCAGATGCTTGTCCAGACAGTTGGCCGAGACATTCAGTTCACCATCGTGGAACCACTTATAGAACGGAGGCTTGCTATCGTCCAGAACCTGTGTGAAAGGTTTGGTCCAGACCAGGCGATCACGGGCCAGATCCGCCCAGTAGCCGGGATAATCCTGCTCGGCCTTCTGGCAAAGCTCCTCGTAGGCCGCCATGCCAGCGATGCGAGCATCGCGTTCCAGATTCGGGAACACAGGAAACACCCGGCTTTCCGACAGGACGGATTCAATAGACGTGGGACCGCTCATAGTTTGGCTCCTTTATTTTCCAGATTTGGTGTTTTTCTTGGGCCGCGCATGGCTAGCCCAGCTTAATTTTATATAAACGTAACGCGCCTTACTTACTCAATCCTGACAAGCCAGATCGGCCTGATTCTTGGCCAAAATGCCTCGTTGAAAGTTCAAACGCGACAAGATAAACAGTCCGCTTAAAAAGAACAGACCGGTGCAGGCCAGCGCAAGTCGATGGTTGCCGCCGCTCAGCCAGGTCACCAGACCGTAGGACAGCGGCCCGCATACCGCTGCCAGCTGGATGGCAAAGGTCCACAAGGCAAAAAATTCGGCCAGACGGCTCTTGGGCGCCAACAAACCCACCATTGCCCTGCCCGCACTCTGACTGCTGCCAATGCACAGCCCCGCCACGGCCGCGGCCGCCCAGAAACCGGCCAGGGAACTCGTGCTAACGGCAATGGCCACCATAATCAGCCAGGCGCACAGCGTCAGCGCCAGGGCGCGTCGATGACCTACCCGGTCCTGAATATGTCCAAACAGCAAGGCGCCCACTGCCGCCGCAATATTGACCGTGAAAATCAGGGTCATGGTTTGAGCCATGGTAAAACCCATGGCTTCCGTAGCGTAAACAGCCGAGAGCGTGATGATGACGGCGATGCCGGCCTGATACGCAGCCCCACAAAGCAACAAGGTGCGAAAATCGGGAAAATGATGATGTATGTCCCGAGCCGGTTCCGCCAGACGGGACAGCATGCCCTGCGGTCTGGCTCCGCTGGGCGCAGTACGTTCATGCAGAAACAGAAAAGATGGCAGGGCGGACAGGGCAAACAAGCCGGCCGTAATCAAGGCGATCCCCGGCACATACTCCTGAGCGGTCCAACCCTGTGAGGTGGCCCACGTCAGAAAAGCCAAAGAAAGCCCCAGGGCCAACATGCCGCCAAAGTAGCCGAATCCCCAGCCCCAGCCCGACACGCGACCCAGCGCTTCAGGCCTGGCGATTTCGGGCAGGAAGGCCCCAATGACCGACTCGCCAATACAATAGCAATAGTTGGACAGTGCAATGAAAACCAGAGCCCAGACGATGTCACCGGGCCCTGCCCAATACAACATCAGCGTAGCCAGAACACACCCTATCGTGCTGCTGAACAAAAGCCGTCGCTTGCCCTGACGTGCGTCGGCTTTGGCTCCCAGGCCAGGCATGGTGAACATGATGCTCAGATACGAGATGGACAAGGCCGCTGTCCAGGCCAGCGTGGCCCAACTGCGTCCTTGGGCCACGACACCCACAAAGTAGGCGCTATAGACACTGGTCAGGATGACGGTGGTGTAGCCAGAGTTTGCAAAGTCGTACATGGCCCACGCCCACAACTCGCGCAATCGCACACCATCATTCAGGGCTTTCCCT
The DNA here is from genome assembly GCF_049932565.1 of Alcaligenes sp. HNGD-HTN06. Taxonomy (NCBI): domain Bacteria; kingdom Pseudomonadati; phylum Pseudomonadota; class Betaproteobacteria; order Burkholderiales; family Alcaligenaceae; genus Alcaligenes; species Alcaligenes sp. HNGD-HTN06. The sequence continues at coordinate 2,503,627 of NZ_CP187782.1, forward strand.
AGGGTCTGTCCCATAACTCGCATCATTCAATCCTATAAATACAAAAACGTCGCCCTACTTCCCGCAACTTGCAGCCAACTTCAAAAAAGAGCACTGGACTCATGCACAGCACCTGAAAATCCCGCTAAGACGCAGTTTGCAACAGTATGATTCAATCGCAAAATACCCTCCTACAACGCTTTACGGTGTAATTTTCCTCCGGTACACTGCCTGACAACCTAACGTACAGCACCCTCGGCAAGGTATGTGCTTTTAGCCATACTTACAGCCCTGATACCCATCAATTGCTGCTAATTTCAGCAAAAATAGGCATCAAGGTTGTGCTGCTGCCCACCAAGTCCTTAAAAAAGCCCTGGTCATGCCGCCACATTACCTGAATCCACACGCACTTTTGCATATTACTTATCGCAGCGCCAAATATCTTTTGCTCGCCGGTGCCCTGGCTCTGACAGGATGCGCCACCACGGGTACCCAGCAGTCCAGTCAAAACAGTGATCGTGCAGAACTGGATCACGGTTATTACGCCGATTACGAATTCCAGACCGAGTCCGATCCGCTGGGCACTTATCTGGCCAATCGAGCCCGTAACGACATCAATATTGCTTACAGCAGCGATCGCCGCCAAGGGCGCGCCGAAAGCCGCAACCAGCAGAATTCCTCTTCCACGCATGGTCTCGCCAACGCCGCACTCGATTTTCTGGGTGTGAAGTACAGCTTTGGCGGCGATGCTCCCAACACCGGTTTTGATTGCAGCGGACTGGTCTCCTATGTAGCCGAAAAGTCCCTGGGCCTGAAACTGCCCCGTCAGTCTAAAGACATTGCCAAGGAAGGGATTTCAGTCAATCGCAACGAGCTGCGTAAAGGCGACCTGGTCTTTTTCAATACCCGAGGCGCTCGCTTCTCTCACGTTGGAATTTACCTGGGTGACGACAAGTTTGTTCATGCTCCACGCACCGGAGCGGTCGTGCGGGTTGAAAACATGCAGGTGAGTTACTGGAAAAAACGCTACAACGGTGCACGCCGCCTGGCTGCTGCCGATACACAGCAATCCGAGACGCGGCTGCGCAGCGTTCGATAAAACGGCCCTGTCAATCGGCCCTCAGCACAAAAAAAGCCACTGTTATCAAACAGTGGCTTTTTAGTCTTTACCGATTCCTTCTTTGCCCCAGTCAGTCATGCGGCCACTCTAGTGCCTTTTGGACTTGCCCAGCGGACAAGCCTCACAATAGCCGCACTGAGTCAGCGCCTGCTTCATACTGCATACCGAGCGTCGGCAGGCGACGACCCGGATACCTGATTTCAAGGCCGCTGCGCGGAACGTTTTCATGACGTTATGCCCCAGAAAATCAGTCAGAAGAATCAATAGATCGGTTCCCGAGGGCAACTGCAAGGTCTTTTTCTGATGAGCCGGATCACGCCCGCTAATATGGTGTTTGATGGAAATATTGTGGATCTTGAGCAGATCGGGAATATTGCCCAGACGGTCCGCTCCAACCACGACTGCGCTGACGTATTGAGACACAGAAAACTCCATTGGCTAAGAAAGTTAGATAATGATAATCATTCTTATTATCATAGTCAATCGAGTCGATAGCTTGTTTCAATTTTTACTTATAGCCTTTAGCCATACATACTGGCGGAGGCCAACACCGCCCTGACGGCCGAGACAAAAGGGCCACCGTGCATTGACGGTGGCCCTGACCTGAACCCATGCAGCCAGCGCATGAGACTTACTGGCCGCTGGCCTGCTTCTCGTCCAACGCGCTCAACACCACATCGCGAGTCAATTCCGGGGCCAGCATCTCCAGCAACTCAAAAATATAATCGCGCAAAAATGCCCCCGCCTTTACCGCCACCTTGGTATGGTGAGCGCCAAACAAGTGCCCGGCAGGCAAACCCACCAGCCCTTTGTCGCGCCGTGGATCAAACGCAATACCGGCAATAATGCCAATGCCCAAACCGACATCCACGTAGGTCTTGATCACGTCCGCGTCGATCGCCTCAAGCACAATGTCGGGCGTAATGCCATGCTTGGCAAACGCCTCATCAATCGAGCCCCGGCCAGAAAAAGCATGGTCATAAGTGACGATGGGATATTGAGCCAGCGTCTCGATGGACAGTTGCTTGTTGGCGGGCAGGTCTGCCAGAGGGTGATCCGGTGTGACCACAACCGTGTGTTCCCAGGTATAGACGGGCAAAGCGACCAGGCCCGGCGTCAGCGCCAGAGTCTCGGTAGCGATGGCCACATCGGCCTGCTCATGAATGACCATCTGAGCCAATACAGGCGGGCTGCCCTCGGCAAGGGACATATGCACCTTGGGAAAGCGGCGACGGAACTCGGGTATGACCTTGGGCAGCAAATAACGTGCCTGGGCGTGGGTACATGCGATCACCAATGTCCCTTCGTCCCGGCGGGCGAAGTCATCGCTGACTCGCTTGAGGTTATCGATCTCGCGCATGATGCGGTCAATCACCTCGGCGACGGCCTCTCCCGGTCGGGTCAGGCCCTTGATGCGTTTTCCATGACGTTCAAAAATCTTGATGCCCAGCTCATCTTCAAACTCGATGATCGCCTTGGACACGCCTGGTTGGGAGGTATACAGCGAACGAGCGGCTTCAGTCAGATTGAAGTTACGTCGGATGGTCTCTCGGACAAAGCGGAATTGTTGAATATTCATATAATAATAGCCCTAGGTACAGGGCTATTATATGTAATAAGAAACAGCTCGCTTATTGCATTAAGTTATATATTTAGATTCAACCATTACGTCATGCTGATGGTTGTGTTCATGGTATTGGCATGAGCCTGCCAACGGGCAGTCACTGTTTTAGTCTGTGTCCAGAACTGAACGGCCTGTTTGCCATTGGGGCCCAAGTCGCCCAGCTTGGACGCGCGCGAACCGGTAAAGCTGAACCAGGCCACGGGCACTGGGATGGGGATATTGATCCCGATTTGCCCCACATCGATACGGTTTTGAAAGTAACGCGCATGGCCGCCGTCCTGAGTAAAGATGGACACACCATTCCCATTGGGGTTGCGGTTGACGAACTGCACCGCCTCTTCCAAGGTGTTGACGCGCACGATACACAGGACAGGACCGAAAATCTCTTCCTGGTAAATACGCATATCGGTCTTGACATCGTTAAAGATGGTTGGCCCCACAAAGTTGCCATTCTCGTATCCCGGCACCTTCACACCCCGGCCATCAAGCAGAAGCGAGGCCCCCTCCTGTACGCCGGATTCAATCAAGGACTCAACTCGCTGACGGGCACGAGGCGACACCAGCGGTCCCAGATCGGCTTGGCGGTCTGTGCCCACATTCACCTTCATGGTTGCCGCGCGCTTGACCAGTTCATCAACCCACTCACCGGTTTCTCCCACCATCACGGCAACGGAAATTGCCATGCAACGTTGACCAGCCGCGCCGAAAGCAGCACCCAGGAGCTGGTTAATGGCGACATCACGATCTGCGTCAGGCATCACGATGCAATGGTTCTTCGCTCCCATCATCGCCTGCGAACGTTTGCCGGCTTCTGTCGCACGACGGTGAATTTCAGTGCCAACCGCAGTAGACCCAATAAAGGACACGGCCTTGACCTCGGGATGCGTCACCAAGGCATTGGCAATCTCGGCTCCGCCATGAACCACATTGAGCACGCCGGGGGGCAAGCCCGCTTCCAGCGCCAGTTCGGCCAGCATCAGACTGGCGCTAGGGTCCTGCTCGGAGGGTTTGAGCACAAAGGTATTGCCGCAGGCCACCGCCAGCGGGAACATGAAACAAGGCAGCATGACGGGAAAGTTGAACGCGGTGACACCGGCACACACGCCCAAGGGCTGGATTAGGGTGTACACATCAATACCACCGGCCGCGTTTTCCGCATATTCACCCAACTGCATTGAGGCAATCGAGCAGGCGTACTCAATCACTTCCAGCCCCCGGCCTACTTCACCTTCCGCATCGGGCAAGGTCTTGCCGTGTTCACGGGAGATGGCTTCGGCCAGCCTGGCACTGTTTTCACGCACTAGTCGCTGCAAATTAAGCATGACGCGCATGCGGGCGCCCTGACTGGAATGACGCCAGCTTTCATAGGCTTTGGCCGAACTGGCGATGATTGTTTCCAGTTCGTCCATCGTGGCGTAAGGAACCTGGGCCACCACTTCCTGGGTGGCAGGATTGAGCACATCGTCCCAGCGGGTGCTCTTGGACTGCACATGTTGTCCATCAATCAGCAAAGGAACACGAACCACTTCCGTCATAACCTGTCTCCAATGAATTGCTCAGGCGGCTAAGCCTTATTTTGTTATCCCCCTTGTATGAGGGTTCTCATTGAGTGTAGAGGCCTCAGAACCTGTTTACCATGTTGAAAATTGCACAGGAGCTGGGCATTTATGCACAAGTCTTTTTCAGGGCGGGCTACTCACCATGGACTGGGATAATCTGCGGTATTTTCTGGAGGTGGCCCGCTGTCAACGAATCAGCGTGGCGGCACAGCGCCTTGGGGTGCAACACAGCACCGTGGCACGCCGCATCCAGGCTCTGGAACAGGAGCTGGGCTTGCGCCTGTTTCATAAGTCCACGGTCAGCGGCTATAGCCTGACCAGCGAGGGACAAAACCTCCAGCAGAAAATGGAACCGGTGGAAAGCCGTTTACTGGCCGCGCGCGATGCGATCACGGGCAAGGCAAGGCCGCTGACGGGCAAGCTGCGCCTGGGCTGTACCGAGGCCTTTGGCAGCTACGTACTGACCCCGCTCTTAAGTGTGTTCCAGGCCCAGTATCCTGAACTGACGCTGGAACTGCTACCTGTCCCCCGCCCAATCAGCTTGTCGCGTCGGGACGCTGACCTGGCCATTGCGCTGGAACGCCCCCAACGCGGGCCTTATTGGTGTACCCGTCTGGCAGACTACAGTTTGCGGCTCTACGCCCATCAAGACTATCTGACCGCGCACGCGCCCATCGAGACGGTGCAGGATCTGTCTCAACACCGTTTTATCGCCTACGTGGATGATCTGGTATTCAGCGACAGTCTGCGCTATCTGGAGGAGATAGTCCGATCGGCTGCCGTGCGTTTTCGCAGCACCAGCGTCATTGCGCAATATCAGGCCACCTTGCAAGGCCAAGGCATTGCAGTGCTGCCCTGTTTTCTGGCGAAAACCGATCCGCGACTGCGCTGTGTCTTGCCCGATCAGGTCGAACTACGCCGTCGCTTCTGGATGTTCTGCCACGAAGAGCAACGCCAGAATCCCAGCCTGACGCGATTGTGGCATTTTCTCAAGCAATCCGTGGCGGAGCGGCAAGACCTGCTGGACGGCGCCTGAGCCGGCCACTTTATCCAGCGTAATGGGGAAAGCCCCAAAAAAGGGGCAGGACGACGCCGGTATGCTCTCTATCAGCTCGCTGCAGGCGGTTTGGGGGCCTTGATGCGTAACTTACGCCACATCATAAAGACCATAATCAACAAGAAGATCGCATGGACCAGCCATAGACCCAGCTCAAAACCCAACTGACCGTTTCGGATCCAGCCTCGCGACAGGTTGATCAGATTCATGTACAGCAGCCCCACCAGTCCCGCCATCAGAATATTGCCGGAGCGGCCCAGACGCGGATTCACCGCTCCCAGGGGGATGGCCAGCAAGGCCAGATTTAAGGCAGCCAGGGGCAAGGCCACGCGCCACATGATCTGGGAGCGCGCTTCGTTGTTATCATCCGTCAGCAACATACCCGTCTGGCGGGCCTTGATCTGCTGCTCTGCACGAGCGCGGATGGTTTCAGCGGTATTGCCCGCATCCCGACTTTCCAGACGCATGCCATAGCTTTCAAAATCCACCATGCGAAACTCTGCCTGCCCCGGCTTCAAGTCATAACGGTGACCTTCGCTCAAAACCAGAAAACGGTCGCCATTGGGCTGCTCCTCCATCCGAGCGCTTTGCGCCGTCACAATGCTCAACCATTGCGGATCGATCACGCGAGCGATGACATTACCCAGTTCGTCCCCTTCTTGCTCCGGCGAATCCGCATAAAACACGCGCGCGCCGTCATCAGACTCGATAAATTGTCCGGCGGTCACCTTGCTCAAGTCCGAGCGTTGCTCAAAGCGCTGCCGGTACTCGGCGATCTGACGATACGCCCAGGGCGAGGCCTGCAAGGTCAACACAGCGATCAGGATCGCTACGGGTACGGCGCACTGAAGCACAGGCGTGATCCAGTTTTTCAGGGACAAACCGCTGGCGAACCAGACCACCATTTCAGACTCGCGATAACTGCGCGTCACGGTAGTGAGAACGGCAATAAACAGGGAAACGGCCAAAATGATCGGCAAGGCGGTAATACTGGAAAAGGCGGCCAGACCCAGCACCACATCAGGGCCAATGGCACCATTGGCGGCTTCGCCCAGCAAACGTACCAGAAGTACACTAAGCCACACAATCAGCAAAGTGGACAGCACCACGCCACTGTGACTTAAGATTTCGGATACCGCAGAGCGTTTAAATAGAGACATATGAGAATTTGCGAGATAATCGCAGGTACGATTTGCGACACACTGAGGATAGTTGAATGGAATTTAGCACACAGACATCCGCTTCTTTGCACCAAATTAAGACAGCCGCGCTCGGCGTGGGCGTCTTTACCGAGGGCATTCTAAGCCCCGCAGCGGAACTTATCGACCGCGCCAGCAACGGAGCGGTGAGCGCTGCCGTGAAAGCCGAGTTTAAAGGCAAGCCCAACACCCATCTGGTGCTGCGCAATCTGCCCGGTGTGAAGGCCGAACGCGTTATTTTAGTCGGCTTAGGCGCCCAAGAGGAATACAAAGCAGAAACGCATACACAGGCACAGGCTTGTCTGGCCTCTTACTGCCTGAAAGCGGACCTGAAAGAAGCTGTGTCGGCCTTGGCCAGCATCGACTGCAAAGGCACGACCTTGCGCAGCCGGGCCCAAGATGCCGCCGTGGCGGTGTGCCGAGCCAGCTACCGCTATACGGCCACACTCAGCAAGCCCGAACCCGCTCCCCAACTGAGCCAGTTCCTGCTGTGGACAGCCCGCACCCAGGCCAGCGAAGCCAAAGCCGGTCTGGAGCAAGGCCAGGCCATTGGTAACGGTGTCAACCTGACGCGTCTGCTGGCAGATCTACCCGGCAATATCTGCACGCCCACCTATCTGGGCAAGACAGCCAAGCAACTGGCCAAGGAATTCAAGACACTCAAAGCCGAAGTGCTAGAGCGCAAGCAGATTGAAGCCTTGAAAATGGGCTCGTTTCTGTCGGTGGCCAAAGGCTCGGATGAACCCCCAGCGTTCATCGTGCTGCGTCACACTCCCACCACCAAGACCAAGCACGAGGACGGCCCTATCGTTCTGGTGGGTAAAGGTCTGACATTTGACTCGGGCGGTATCTCCATCAAGCCAGCCGGCAATATGGACGAGATGAAGTACGACATGGGCGGTGCTGCCAGCGTTCTGGGCACCATGCGTGCCATTGCCGAACTCAATATTGATCGCGAAGTAATCGCTGTCGTGGCCTCTTGCGAAAACATGCCCAGCGGTCGCGCCAACAAGCCGGGCGATGTAGTGACCAGCATGTCGGGCCAGACCATTGAAATCCTGAATACGGATGCCGAAGGTCGCCTGGTCCTGTGCGATGCCCTGACCTACGTCGAGCGCTTCAAACCGGCCGCCGTGATCGACATGGCTACACTGACCGGTGCCTGCGTGGTGGCTCTGGGCCACATCAATACAGGTCTGTTCTCGCCGGACGACGAACTGGCCGAGGAACTGCTGCAAGCGGGCAAGCAAACGGGCGACACCGCCTGGCGCATGCCGCTGGATGATGCCTACCAGGAGCAATTGCGCTCGAACTTTGCAGACATGGCCAATATTGGTGGGCCACCTGCCGGTTCCGTCACCGCCGCCTGCTTCCTGGCGCGCTTTACCAAAGCCTACCGCTGGGCTCACCTGGACATCGCCGGTACCGCCTGGCGCGGTGGCAAGGACAAGGGCGCCACGGGCCGTCCCGTGCCTTTGCTGGTTCAGTACCTGCTTAATCAGTGTCGCTAAGCATGACTCGCGTCGATTTTGCTTTCGGCGCGCCAGATCGCTTGCGCATGGCCTGCGAGGTCGTGCGCAAGCACTACGAGGCGGGTCGTCAGGTGGTGGTCTATCTCTCCGACCCCCGTCAACTGGCTCGCTTCGATCGATTGCTGTGGGGTTTTGAATCCACGGCCTTTGTGCCACATGTAGGCGTCGAAGACCCCCTGGCCGCCCAGACCCCTGTACTGCTGACCAGCACCGCCCCCATAGCCCGCGATGAGCAAAGCTGGCTGTTAAATCTGGATGTGCAGTGCCCACCCGGTTTTGAGCAGTTTTCACGCGTTCTGGAAATTGTCTCTGAACGGGAAACCGACCGTACCCAGGCCCGCGAACGCTGGCGTGTGTACCAGACACAGGGTTGCCAAGTGCATGCCCATAAGCTGGGTACTTGAACAATCAAGAAGCTTCTTGATTATTCAGGTAAATGTCAGTTATTCTTGATTCATGATCTCTCTGCATTCTAAGGACTCATCATGAGCGAATTTCGTCAATCAAGCTTGCCCGAGCATAACGGCACCCTGGGCGCCCAGTCGCTGATTGCTCGCAATCGCGTCCTGCGCAACACCTATTGGCTACTGGCCCTGTCCATGATTCCCACCGTCTTGGGAGCCTTGCTGGGCCTGTCTTCGGGCATTAACCGGGTCATGGGCGCCAGCCCTGGTCTGAGTGCCATTGTTTTTCTGGTCGGTGCCTTTGGCCTGATGTTCCTGGTCGAAAAGAACAAGAACAGCTCGCTGGGCGTCGCCCTGCTGATGGCCTTTACCTTCTTTATGGGCATCATGTTGTCGCGCCTGCTCGGCTTTGTGCTGGGCATGGGTAATGGCGCTCAACTAATCATGCTGGCTTTTGGCGGAACCGCTGCGGTCTTTGCCACCATGGCAACCGTCGCCAGCACCACCAAGCGTGACTTCAGCGGCATGCAGAAGTTTCTGTTTGTCGGTGCCGTTATCTTGCTGGTAGCCGCCCTGGCCAACATTTTTCTGCAACTGCCTGCATTGATGCTGACCATCTCCGTAATGGCGATTGGCATTTTTTCAGCCTTTTTGCTGGTGGACTTGCAACGCGTCATCAATGGCGGCGAGACCAACTATGTGTCAGCCACCTTGGCCATCTATCTGGATGTCTACAACATCTTCAGCAACCTGCTGATGCTGTTGGGCATATTGGGTGGTAACCGCGAATAAGATCGCAAACCCGAACACCCCTGCCCCCTTTGCGAAGGGGGCTTTTTTTTATCCTATCCACCGCACTCGACGCTGAAAGCCCCTTTTCAGGCCTTGCTCATCCAGCCTGAGCACCCCCCCCTTCCATCGGCTTGGGGTGTGCCTGCGCGGACTTTTCAAGCGGCCTGGCGCGGCCCTGAATCACCCTGATGAATCATCCTGTTTTTCGTGTCCTTGCCCAGACGCGCAGGTATAGTAAACCTTATAGAAAAATTTCCCCTTTGGAGAACACTGGTGGCAGTCTTTGAAACTCAACATATTGTCGATAATCTGCGTGCGGCTCGCGAAGAATGGCGACAGGCGCATCAACGCCTGAACGAGCTTGAGGGACAGGAGTTTCCGTCGGTACAAGCTCTGATTCAAGTGATCGAGCAGCTCAAAGGAATTTTGTTTCCGATGCGTCTGGGCAGCCCTGAACTACGTCGCGAGTATGAAGACCACTTTGTAGGACACCACCTGGGACAGGCACTGAACACACTGCTGCAACAAGCCCGTATCGAGCTGCAACGCGCAGCGCTGCTGCGTGGTGATCAATACGATCGTGAAACGATTGAAAACCAGGCTCATCAGGCCATCCAGGCCTTTGCCAATAAACTGCCCGACTTGCGCCGCACCCTGGATCTGGACGTGGTGGCAGCCTACCAGGGAGATCCAGCCGCCCGCAACGTCGACGAAGTGCTTTTGTGCTATCCCGGTCTGCTGGCCATGATCCATCACCGCATCGCCCACGCCCTGACCAATCTGGGCCTGCCCCTGACGGCGCGCATCATTGCTGAACTGGCTCACAGCCAGACGGGCATTGATATTCATCCAGGTGCGCAAATTGACCATTCGTGCTTCATTGACCACGGCACCGGCGTTGTCATTGGCGAGACGGCGATTATCGGCAAGCGGGTGCGTATCTACCAGGCAGTCACACTCGGTGCCAAGCGCTTTAGCAAGGATGAAAAAGGTTTGCTGCTCAAAGGCCAGCCTCGTCACCCGATTGTGGAGGACGACGTCGTCATTTACGCCGGCGCCACGATTCTGGGCCGTGTCACATTGGGGGCAGGCTCGACCATTGGCGGAAATGTCTGGATTACCGAAGACGTACCAGCTGGTTGTTCGGTGACCCAGGCCAACCTGTTGCGCAATCAGCCCGACTGTCCAGAAAAACTGCTCTAAACCATCTGAGGCGGTGACACGGAACTGAGGCGGGCTTGCTGCCTCCGGTCTTTATGAAAAGATCACCCTCATAAAAAAACGACTCCATATCGCTGGAGTCGTTTTTTTTTACTGAGGATTCATTTCCGGCGCAACCCTCACGCCAGCGAGTTGCCCACTATCAGGCTTGGCAGGCGCAGCATGCCCAAGCCTCATACCTTGGGGGGCGGCACGGGGGGACCTGGACGCCACATGTTGATCAAGCCTTCCAGCGCCATTAAAGAAATCGCAATCCAGATCGGAATGTAGGTCCACCATTGACTGGCACTCATAGGCTCATTCAGCAGCAAATAGGCCACCCAGAACAACAGGACAGGCTCCACATAGCCCAGTATTCCGAAAAGGGCCAGGGGCAACTGCCGACTGGCAGACAAGTAGCTGACCAGAGCCACTGAACTGATCAGGCCCAGGACCGGCACCTGCCAGAACAAACGAGGCTCGTCCGCAAATACGCCCCACATCTGTGTATCTTGCACAAAGAGCAGCCAGCATGCGGGTAGAAACAAAAAGCTCAGATCAAACCACAGCGATGCCAACGAACCCAGCCGCAGGTGACGGCGCAACATAAAATACGGTGGGTAGCCTATCACCACCACAGCGGTCGCCCATGAGACGCTTCCCACGCGCAACAGCTCATGCAGCACCCCCAGGCCGGCCAGAGCAACAGCAATCCACTGCATGCGGCTTAGCCTGTCCTTGTAAATCACCCGCCCCACCAGCACCATCATCAGCGGCAACAGAAAGTAGCCCAGTGATACGTCCAGTGCCATTTGATGCAAGGGCGCCCATACGAAAATCCAGAGCTGCACGCCCACCAAGGCGGCGGCCAGCAGCAACAGGGCAAAATAGCGCCAGTTGCCGGGCCAGTGACGCAGTACCCAACGCACCTCTCGCCAACGTCGCGCGCGGGTGATCACCAATGCCAAAGCGGGCAAACCCAAGACAATACGCCAGGCAAAAATCTGCTCGCCACTGAGCGGATGCAAGACCGTGGCATAGTAATACAGACAAGCGAACAAGGCTGAGGCCAGAACCGACAGCAATACTCCCTGCTTCATGAATGTGCCTCGTCCATTTTCTGTCGCCGTGCATAAGCCTGGCCTACGCTAAACAAGCGATCACGCTTTAATAAGGTATGGGTATCCAACGCCTGGGCTTCGGGTGTCAACATCAAGGCTGGCAAGGCATCGAGCAAACGCTGCATCAGCTCGGGATAAGCGCTCATATACAAACCCAAGAGTTGGTCCGGCTCCCACAAGCTGATCCCCAGGCGACGCAATTCAGAACGATTGAAGTCTTTTAGATTACGCGTCAGGATACCGACTGCCTGATCGGGGTAGCGCTGCTGTGCTAGACGAGCACTGGCAATCACATGCCAGTCCTTGGCATCAGAGTAGCGCAGGTTTTTCTTGAACTCGCTGCTGTCGCCCAAATCCGCCTCGGGATAGCGTTGCTGTAACTGCTCCCATTGCTCTTCGATGGACAATGGCATGACCTTCCAGAGGCGGCCCGCATTGCGACGCCATTCATCCCCGATGACCGGGCTCCAGACAGGTTTGAACAACTGTTCGTCGGCCAGAGCCAAAAGCAGACGGCGCAACACATTGGAAATCAGTACGCAGGTATCGAGAACCAGCACGGCAGGAAGAGAGGCGGCCATATCAATAGCGTTGCAGCTGCATAAGAACAGAGCGGGTATGCAAGGGGCGGCCCAACAGGCTGTTGAGCCGTTCACGCAAGCGTATGCGCAGTTCAGGCTCCCCAACAGGATCGTCAAAATCAGGCGTGGCCTCATCAAAGCCATAGCCTGTCTCGGTCAGCAGCACCCACTCAAAGCGCCGCAAGGCTCCCGCCACAGGAGGACGAGGTACCTGGGCCAGATGTACCAGGGCTTCCTCATAGGCATCGTATAAAACAGGATGGGGATCTTCGCGTGGCAACAAACGAATCAATAATTCATTCATATACCAGGCCGACATCAGGGCACGTCCCTTTAAAGGCCGAATTCCGGCACAGTCCGCTCGCGTCAATGTCTTGACTTCGTTTTTGCCCGACCAGGCCAACAACAAAGGCTGAAATACAGACAAAGCAGGCCGCAAAATGGAATGCGGCCTTTTCGCGCCTTTCGCGACCATCGGCACCAGTCCGTGGTTGCGTGTAAAGGCATGGCAAATCAGAGACGTTTCACGCCAGGCACTGGTGTGCAGTATGTAGCCCGCTTCGTCCTGAAAGCGATGACGGGGATTACTCATACCCCAGGTCACGCAGGACCGCTTCACGATCAGACCAGCCTTTACGCACCTTGATATACACATCCAGGAACACCGGCTTGTCGATCAACTTGGCAATATCCTGGCGAGCTTCAGTTGCAATGCGCTTCATGTGCATGCCACCGGCTCCCAACAGAATCGGACGATGGCTCTCGCGCTCGACGACGACGCAAGCCGCAATGCGCGCGCCCTGCTCGTTCTCATCCCATTGTTCAATGACAACGGTGCAACCATAGGGCAATTCATCGCCCACCAGACGGAAGATCTTTTCGCGCAGCAGCTCTGAGGTAATGAAACGAACCGAGCGATCGGTGATGGTATCCGCATCGAACATGGCTTCGCCCTCGGGCAGACGCGAGGCGATCTCATCGAGCAAAGGCTCCAGTTGCAGGCGTTTTGCTGCACTGACCGGAATCACGGCACCGTACTCAAACTCCTGGGACAGGCGAGCAATGTAAGGCAACAAGTCATTCTTGCTCTTGAGTGCGTCAACCTTATTGATCACCAAAATGGTCTTGCCGCCTTTGGGCAGCATGGGCAACAGCTCAGCGTCTGCCGCGGACCACTTACCGGCTTCAACCACATGCACCACCACATCCACATCGGCCAGAGCCTGAGTCACCACGCGGTTCATCATGCGGTTCATGGCGCCGCCGTGCTTGGTTTGAAAGCCGGGGGTATCCACAAACACCATCTGATCATGCTCACGCGTCAACACGCTGTTGATGCGATGCCGGGTCGTCTGCGCCTTGCGCGATACGATCGAGATCTTGCTGCCGATCAGGGCATTGGCCAGTGTGGACTTGCCCACATTGGGCCGTCCTACGATAGCCACGAACCCGCAGCGAAAAGGGGTATCTGTCATTGTGTTTCCTGCGACACCGCCACGGGCAGAGTCAATTGTGAGGGGCGACGATGGCGGCTGGCGCGCGTCGTCTTGGCTGGAAATTCAGCTTCTAAAATAGCGATTGCCTGTGTGGCGGCGGCTTGTTCCGCAGCACGCCGGCTGCTGCCACTGGCTTGCACATGGATATTGAGCTTGGCGATCGTGCATTCAATATCGAAGAGCTGATCGTGAGCAGCGCCATGCGTGGCCACCACGGTATACACCGGCAAATCCAGCTTTCGGCCTTGCAACAACTCTTGCAGCAAGGTTTTGGGGTCTTTCCCCAAGGTCTTGGGGTCCACATCGACCAGCATGGGTTCATACAGCTGGGTGATGACGGTTTGGGCTTGCGTAAAGCCGGCATCCAGAAAAACAGCGCCAAATATTGCTTCCAGGGCGTCGGCCAGAATGGAGGGGCGACGAAAACCGCCGCTCTTGAGCTCCCCTTCCCCCAAGCGCAGATAATCCGACAAACCCAGGCGCGTTGCAATTTCAGCCAGGGCAGCCTGCTTGACCAGATTAGCGCGCAGACGCGACAGATCGCCTTCGTCAATACGTTGAAAGCGCTCAAACAACAAGGCCGCAACCGTGAAGTTCAAAACCGAATCGCCCAGGAACTCCAGACGCTCGTTATGACGAGCGCTGTGGCTGCGATGGGTCAAGGCCTGCTCCAGCAGGCCTATGTCTTTAAAGGAGTAGCCGATAGCGGCTTCAAGCAAAGCAAGACGTTTCATTAATGGAAGCGACCTATACGACTAAGTTCGCGGAAATTCATCCAGATAAAAAAGGCGCGTCCCACAATATTCTCATCGGGTACAAAGCCCCAATAACGACTGTCCAGACTATTGTCGCGATTATCTCCCATAACGAAGTAATTACCCTCTGGCACGACACACGAGATGCCATTGGAGAAATACTCACAGGAGTCGCGATGGGGGAACGCCACGATGGGCATCAGTCCCTGCGGCTGGGTCTTGTTCAACAGGATGTTGTGCTGCACCTTGCCCAGCTCTTCCAGATAGCGCCCGATATAGGCAGAACGATCCGGCTCATAATAATCACCACTGCGCACCTGGGTAATAACCTGTCCATTGACGGACAGCACTTTGTCACGGTACTCGATCCGGTCACCGGGCACGCCAACTACGCGCTTGATGTAATCCACGCTGGTGTCCACAGGGTAGCGAAACACAATCACATCGCCCCGCTCGGGCTGACCCAAGGGCACCACCTTGGTGCCACTGACGGGCAGACGAATGCCATATTCGTACTTGTTCACCAAAATGAGATCGCCATTTTTCAGTGTAGGCAGCATGGAGCCGGAGGGAATGCGAAATGGCTCAATAATGAAAGAGCGCAGTACAAACACGAACAAAATGACCGGGAAGAAACTGACACCATACTCAATCCACCACGGCATGCGATTGGCCTGGTCATAGGCTTCCTGGCGCAACTGCTGCAAATGCTCGGGGTCTTGAGCTGCCGTTTCCGGTACCGCCTGCATCGCAGCCTGCGCGCGCGCCAGACGACGTGCCCGCAAGGAGAAACGATCCAAAAACCAGATTGCGCCGGTCAATATCAGCAGTACAAACAAAATCAGAGCGAAATCCCAGCTCATCGGTTTCCTTTAAAGAAATTAAAGCAGTCCTGGCTGTGGCCGGCTTGAACCGCCGGCCCCCAGCATTACTTATCCTCGACCTGCAAAATTGCCAAAAAGGCTTCCTGCGGAATTTCCACGTTTCCAACCTGCTTCATCCGCTTCTTACCGGCTTTTTGCTTCTCAAGCAGCTTCTTCTTGCGAGAGATGTCACCGCCATAACACTTGGCCAGCACGTTCTTGCGCAGTGCCTTGACGTTCTCGCGAGAAATCACTTCGGCACCAATGGCGGCCTGAATCGCAATATCAAACATCTGGCGCGGGATCAGGGATCGCATCTTGGCAACCACTTCACGGCCGCGGTAACGGGCGTTGCTGCGGTGCACGATCATGGACAGCGCATCGACCCGGTCACCGTTGATGAGGATATCGACCTTGACCACATCCGCCGAACGGTATTCCTTGAACTCATAATCCATCGAGGCATAGCCGCGCGAGACGGATTTGAGCCGATCAAAGAAGTCCAGCACGATCTCGGCCAAAGGCATTTCATAGACCAGGTTCACCTGACGGCCATGATAGGTCATATTTAACTGCAAACCGCGCTTGGCTGTACACAGGGTCATGACCGGGCCCACGTATTCCTGCGGCATTAGCAGCGAAACCACAACAATGGGTTCGCGTACGTCTTCAATATGCGCGACTTCCGGCATGCGCGAGGGGCTTTCAATCATCAGCACTTCGCCATCGCGTCGCTCGACTTCGTACACCACCGACGGCGCGGTGGTGATGATATCCATGTCGAACTCACGCTCCAGACGCTCCTGGACGATTTCCATATGCAGCAGGCCCAAAAAGCCACAGCGGAAACCAAAACCCAGCGCCTGGGACACTTCAGGTTCGAACATCAGGGAGGAGTCGTTCAGCTTCAGCTTCTCCAGCGAGTCACGCAGTTGATCGTATTCACTGCTTTCCACCGGATACAGACCCGCGAACACCTGGGGCTTCACTTCTTTAAAGCCGGGCAGCGCGCTTTCAGCTGGTTTGCCCGCCAGGGTGATGGTATCGCCCACCTTGGCGTGCTCCAGTTCCTTGATGCCTGCAATGATAAAGCCCACCTCACCGGCAGACAGATGCGGACGGTTTTCAGACTTGGGCGTAAAGACCCCGATGTGCTCGACCAGGTGCGTCGCACGCGTGGCCATCAGCAGAATCTTTTCCTTGGGCTTGAGTACCCCATTGACAATGCGGACCAGCATGACCACGCCCACGTAGTTGTCAAACCAGGAGTCAATGATCAGAGCTTGCAGTGGAGCAGACGGATCACCCACTGGCGGGGGAACACGCGCCACAATGGTTTCCAGGATATCGTCAATACCCAGACCGGTCTTGGCGCTGGCCGCAATCGCATCGCTGGCATCAATGCCGATAACGTCCTCTACTTCCTGGCGTGCTGCGTCAGGATCAGCCGAAGGCAAGTCCATTTTGTTGAGCACGGGAATCACTTCCACGCCCTGGTCCAAGGCGGTATAGCAGTTGGCCACGGTCTGTGCTTCCACCCCTTGCGAAGCGTCCACCACCAGCAAAGCACCCTCACAGGCCGACAGGGAGCGGCTGACTTCGTAGGAGAAGTCGACGTGGCCGGGGGTGTCGATCAGGTTCAGGTTGTATACCTTGCCATCCCGAGCCTTGTAGTGCAAAGCCGCGGTCTGGGCCTTAATCGTAATGCCACGCTCTTTCTCGATGTCCATCGAATCCAGAACCTGGGTCGACATCTCGCGGTCGGCCAGGCCACCACAGCGTTGGATCAGGCGGTCAGCCAAGGTCGATTTGCCATGATCGATGTGGGCAATAATAGAGAAATTGCGGATGTGATCCATAAACCCGTTACTAAACAAAGAAATGTTGAGGCGCAATGCCAGAAGGGACGGCACAAGAAAGGGGCGCCCATGACGCCCCTTTTCAGTCCACGCGCCGAAAACGCAAGACCCGTCCTGTCAGACGGGCGCACGTGGAGCCATTATCTACTCGAAGCTGACTACACCCTCGAGTAGTGGCGGAGAAACTCCGGCCAGGGGCCGGAGTCCATCAATCACTACCATTTTAGCCGTTTTAGAAAAATTTTATTTCGATGGCGTAATCAAAATCCATTGCGACTGGCCTGCACGCAAAACCAGCAGGGCTGCTGCTTTGGATTTATCCAAGGAAGCCACCATTTTAGCGTATTGCTCTGGCGTCCCTACGTCTTTATCGTTGACACGCAAAATAAGATCACCTGGTTGCAGACCGGCCTGGTTGGCAGGAGGGCCCACGTCGACGACCTGAACCGCACTTTCTACCCCCAGGCGCTTCAAATCGGCCTCCGGCACTGCCGTCACTTTCAGACCAAACGCATCGGTGCTGCTGGCAGCCGGCGCGTCTTTCTGATCTTTTCCGGCAGCAACCGGGTTGCCGGAAGGCATTTCCTCGACATTAATCTTGACGGTCTGCAGTTTGCCCTTGCGCCAGATTTCCAGCGTGGAGCTCTGGCCTGGCTTGGTGCTGCCCACAATACGTGGCAGATCCGTCATTTGGTCAATGCTGCGGCCATTGAATTTCAGGATGACGTCACCGGACTGGATGCCAGCCTTGGCGGCCGGACCACCCTCTTCCACGCTGCTGACCAAGGCGCCCTTGCTGTCTTTCAGGCCCAGCGCAGTGGCCACATCATCAGCCACCGGCGTGATCTGTACACCGATGCGACCGCGCGTTACCTTGCCGTCCGTCTTGAGCTGCTCGACCACGTTCATGGCTTCGTCGATCGGGATGGCCAGGGAAATACCCATAAAGCCGCCACTGCGCGAGATGATCTGCGAGTTCACACCCACAACCTCACCGTTCAGATTGATCAGCGGCCCACCCGAGTTACCGGGGTTGACGGCTACGTCGGTCTGAATGAAAGGCAGGTAGTCCCCTGTCTCACGATTGATGGCGCTGACAATTCCGGCAGTGACCGTGGACTCCAGGCCAAAAGGCGACCCAATGGCCAGAACCCATTGCCCTTTCTTGAGTTGCTTGGAATCGCCAATCACCATGGGTTTCAGATCTTTGGCCTCAATCTTGATCAAAGCCACATCCGTACGTTCGTCCGTACCGATGATCTTGGCCGGGTATTCCTTGCCATTGCTCAGGGTGACAAAAATGCCGTTGGAATCTGCCACCACATGATTATTGGTCAGGATGTAGCCGTCAGCTGAAATGATAAAACCCGAGCCGACGCCACGCGGTACGGTGCGCTCTTGAGCTTGTGGAGCGTTATTGCCGCCATGAGGACGCTGGGGCGTCATGCCAGGAGGCATGAAGTCAGGTCCGAAGAACCAACGGAACATATCGTACGGGTCTGAGCCGGGGCCCATGGCCGGTGACCGTACCTGCACTGCCTCTGTAGTGCGGATGTTGACTACCCCATCCTCGGTTTTGGCAACGATTCCCGTGAAATCAGGCAGACCGAGCGTTGTGCTCTGGACCTGCTCACTTGTCGTGACAGCTTGGGCCTGCGCGTAAGCCATGGGCGCACCCGCTGCCAGTATCACGGCAGCTGTCAAAGCCGAGAGAACAGGAATACGCATTTTTTTACTCGATTTTTCCATTCAAATACTCCTGGTGGACGATAGTCAATGTGTCCGGGATAGTGGGGTGAACTGTGTGCCTTCAAGCAAAGCGCGCAGTGTCTGTACGGGAACTGCTCCCGTACTGGTCAAAACATAATCGTTGATACGACTGCGGTACATATTCATGGAACCACGATGGAAAGCTCCCAGACTGTTTTCCTCGGCCTCGGGGGTTCCAACCCGCTCCAGAAATACAGAAATGGCAGCCAGGCCATCAGACATCATCAAGTGCGTTACCTGGCGCCCAGCGCGCATAGGCCGGAGCATTTCGGAACGCAGGGTGAAACCGGCAGGCAAAGCGAACTGCCAACCCTGCTCACCTATATCAATCTTGCGCACCTCGGGTTCGACCACCTCCCACTTGCTGGGGTTCCAGCTGGTGCGCAACTCCTGCAAATCCACCTGTTCGCCAAAAGCGACCGAGGCAAAGGCAATCTGGTCTACTACCTCTTGTTGTGGGTCCAGAGTCTGCATTTTCAACAGCAAATGATGATCGACATCCGCACACACCCGATAACCATAGCGTTTGTCATCCTTGGGCACCAGCTCGATCAGCTCACAAGGACGGCCCGCAACACGTTCGCGCGATGGCAAACGACGCATATCGTAAAAATTGGGCAGCTGACTGACGTCGCCGACCAGAAAACTAGGAAAACGCTCGTTTTCACGGCGCTCGATCACCACCATCTTCTTTTCGGGAATCAGGCATTGCGTGACTTCGTTCTGGCGTAAAAACTCGCGCGGTTCGCCGTCCAGAATTTCCAGGCGCTCACGTTCACCTGTACCGTCAATGATATGCACCAGTTTCATGGACTGGCTGGACTGACCCTGGGTATACATAATGACACCCGAATAATCCAGATCGCGCGCCGCCTTATGCACCTTCTGCAGCCAGGGCAAATCAAGGGGCTCGAGCCCCTTGGCCTCTTGAGCCAGCACGGGGGTACACAGCATCGCCAGAGAAAAGGCCAGCAAACCCTTGTAGAAGCGCGCCCGGCTCACCGGTGACGGCATGCGTACAGACCTCATTGACCCAGGGCTCCACTTTCAAAGGAAACATGGCGTACCGGACCGGTACCAACAAAATCGCGGTGCAAATCCGCGTAATCATTCCAGAGCTGATCGTCCTGAGCGCTGGCTACCAGAGTAGCCGGACCAGACGTGCCCCCCATATAAGGCAAGCCCACCCACAAGGCAGCCGCCACAGCAGCCACCACCGCCAGGCCGCTGACGCCGTAGCGTTGCACCAAGGGCCGCTTCATGGCGTTGGGCGCGAGCACTGTGGGCTCTTCATCAATCGCTTTGGACAGACGTGCGTAAAAGCGATCCGACGTACGGATCGCCAGCGCCTCCGTGCGCATGACATCACCGATCAAATGATAGGTATCCCAGACTTGACGCCCGTACGGGGAGTCCAGTTCCTCGGGGCGTATTTCAGCCTCACCATCCACCCAGGAAGACACGGCGGCCTCCCAGGCATTGAGTTGATCGTCATCGGAATGGGATTTCAGGGCTTGCATCATCAATCCTTACCACCGTCGTTCACTATCTTCACCATCGAGTATGGGACGCAACTGCGCGGCAATGGCGTCTCGGGCTCGAAAGATGCGTGAACGTACAGTTCCTATAGGGCAGTCCATGGTCTGAGCAATATCTTCATAGCTCATCCCTTCTATTTCACGTAGCACAATCGCGGTCCGTAACTCTTCGGGCAGTGCCTGAATTGCTGTATTTACCGTTTCAGCAATCTGGCGGCTGACCATCATGGATTCCGGTGTGCTTATATCGCTTAGGTTGTCAATTCGGTCAAAAGTTTCACCTTCTTCGGTTTCGACGTTCTGTAACGTGTTGGGACGTCGCGCGGCCGAGGCCTGCCAATTACGAGCCGTGTTGATCGCAATGCGATAGAGCCAGGTGTAAAAAGCGCTCTCGCCCCGAAACTGGGGGAGAGCCCGATAGGCTTTGATGAAAGTTTCCTGAGCCACGTCCTCGATTTCAGACGGGTCACGGACCATGCGACTGAGCAGACGCATGATCTTGCGCTGATACTTGAGTACCAGCAGGTCAAAGGCTCGCTTGTCCCCACGCTGAACACGTGCAACCAGTTCGGCATCGGTATCGCGTTCACTCATTAAGAATCCTTATTCTGAGCACGGACCTGATGGGACAGCCGCTTGGCACAAAGACACAATGCCCACCAGGCCTGTGGGGGCTGAGCACTGCGCCATACGGTAACGGTGCGACAGCCCTTGCCAGGTGGAACACTGCGCAAACGCAAAGTCATAAACCAGGCAGAGCACCAGAGTTGCTCGACTTGGACACGCTGTTCCACAGCCTTAGCGTCTTGCAAGGAGTATAGCCCTGCATGATGCGCTAGTGTAGCGCGCTGACTCCATACCGGACGATAGCAAGCATACAGAAAATAAGCCCACAAAGCACTTGCCAGCAGGGCCACAATCCAGGGCACTTGCCAGCTATGCATCGTCCAGGCCAGAGCGGATGCAAGGACCGCATAGACAAAAGCGCCCAGTCGGCGCACCAGAGCCGGAGCTCCGATCGACCAGGACTGGGCGTGACGAGTGGGGCAGTCTGACTTAACGAAGACGACGAACCACCATCGAACCGTTCGTGCCACCAAATCCAAAGGAGTTGGACAAGGCCACATCAATCTTCATATCACGAGCCTGATTGGCGCAGTAATCCAGATCGCATGCCGGATCCTGATTGAAGATATTGATGGTTGGAGGCGAGATCTGGTTGTACACCGCCAACGTAGTGAATACCGCTTCAATGCCACCAGCTGCACCCAGCAGGTGACCCGTCATGGATTTGGTGGAGTTGACCACCAGCTTGTAGGCGTGATCGCCAAAAGCCAGCTTCAATGCCTCGGACTCGTTCACGTCACCCAGCGGCGTAGAAGTGCCATGAGCATTGACGTACTGAACCTCATCCGGGTTGATGCCACCGTTGCGCAAGGCATTCATCACGCCACGACGTGGACCGTCACGGTCCGGCGAGGTGATGTGGTGAGCATCCGAGCTCATGCCGTAGCCGGCGAACTCACCATAAATGCGGGCGCCACGCTTTTTGGCATGTTCGTACTCTTCCAGCACCAGAACACCCGCGCCTTCACCCAGCACGAAGCCATCACGGTCCATATCCCAGGGGCGCGATGCCGTCTGCGGATCGTCATTGCGGGTAGACAAGGCACGCATGGCCGCAAAACCGCCGATGCCCAGTGGCGAAACGGTAGATTCCGCGCCGCCGGCAATCATCACGTCGGCATCGCCATACTCGATCAGACGAGCGGCGTCACCAATGGAGTGCAGGCCGGTTGTACATGCCGACACCACTGCATAGCTGGGACCTTTCAGACCCAGGCCAATCGACAACTGACCAGACACCAGGTTGACCAGGGAGCCGGGTACAAAGAACGGGGAAATCCGACGCGGCCCCCGTTCCAGATAATCTTTTTGGGTTTCTTCGATACGGGGCAAACCACCAATCCCCGACCCTACAATGACGCCCACACGCTCAGCATCGATGCTGTTGATATCCAGGCCGCAATCTTTCCAGGCTTGCATCCCTGCTACCACGCCGTAATGGATAAAGGTATCCATCTGCTTGGCTTCTTTGGACGAAATATAAGGTGTTAAATCAAAATCCTTGACCTCACCCGCTATCTGGGCGCTAAGGGCCGAAGGATCGAAACGGGTAATACGCCCGATGCCCGAACGCCCATTGACGATGTTATCCCACGCGGTAGGAATATCGTTGCCGACCGGGGAAACAATACCCAGCCCGGTAATGACGACACGTCGCTTCACGGATGACTCCTAAACACAAAAAAAGCGGTTTAAAGGGAATAACTGCGTCTTGCAAGCTAAAGCCGCCGGGCACAAGCTATTCTCTGGAAACCGCTCTGGAGCGAGGGCGTGCACGATGCCGCCCACCCTCTTAATTGAACTTACTGCTTGCTGTGAGAATTGATGTAGTCCACAGCTTGCTGGACCGTCGTGATTTTCTCAGCTTCTTCGTCTGGTATTTCGGTTTCGAATTCGTCTTCGAGCGCCATCACGAGCTCGACCATGTCGAGCGAGTCGGCACCGAGGTCGTCGAGAAAAGAAGATTCGTTTTTGATCTCGGCTTCGTTAACGCCAAGTTGTTCAGCGACGATCTTCTTGACGCGCTGTTCGATGCTTTCCATGCAGATTCTCCAAGTTGGGAAAAATTCCCGCAAATTATAGCCAATCCATACTATTAAGAGGGATAAGCTATGACAAAAAACGGCGTTCTTGTATGAGGCCCAACGTTATTCTTACAACGCCGGCTCAAGCAATAGGCCCCAAATAATCCCGCAATTTTACCTCAGCCGGGCACGATGCCAAGCCTTACATATGCATACCACCATTGACGTGGATGGTACTGCCCGTAATATATTGCGCTTGCGACCCGGCCAGGAAGGCGACTGCGTTAGCAATATCTTCCGCAGCGCCCAGTCGTCCCAGAGGGATTTGCGACAAAATGGCCGCCGACTGCTCAGGGGTCAAAGAGCGTGTCATGTCCGTATCGATAAAGCCCGGAGCGACGCAATTAACTGTAATGTTACGGCTACCAAGCTCGCGCGCCAAGGCGCGGCTCATGCCGGCCACGCCCGCTTTGGCGGCGGCGTAGTTGGCCTGCCCGGGATTGCCGCTCTCGCCCACCACCGACGTGATGCTGATAATGCGGCCCCAACGGGCTTTCATCATGGGGCGAATAACCGCCCGCGACAGGCGAAACACGGCACTCAGATTGGTCTGAATAACAGCGTCCCAGTCTTCATCTTTCAGACGCATGGCCAGATTGTCACGCGTAATGCCCGCATTATTAACCAGAATGTGCGGACCGCCGTCTTCTTTGCTCAAGGCCGAGACCAGCGCTTCGCAGGCCGCTGCATCATCAACGTTCAAGACATGGCCGTAGCTGCCATTCTGGTCGAGCACCGCGGAAATCGCCTGTGCGCCCGCCTCAGACGTGGCCGTACCCACGACCTTGGCGCCGCGTGCCATTAATGCTTTGGCAATCGCCTGACCAATACCACGCGATGCGCCGGTTACCAGGGCGGTCTTGCCGCTAAGATCCATTTCTTGCATTTATGCTCCCTCCAGGGCTTCCAAAGTGGCCTGCAAGGACGCAGGGTCGCTGATCGACAAGGCAACAAGATCACGATCAATGCGTTTGACCAGACCTGTCAGCACTTTGCCCGGACCACACTCGACCACATGGGTGACACCCTGGGCCTTCATGGCCTGAATCGTCTCCACCCAGCGCACGGGGTGCCAGGCCTGACGGACCAGTGCATCCTTGATCTGTTCCGGGTCGGTGGGCGCGGCTACGTCCACATTGTTGATCACGGAAATGGCAGGTGTATTCACCTGCACGGAAGCCAGGGCCTGGGCCAGCACCACTGCAGCCGGCTCCAGCAGGCTGGAGTGGAAAGGCGCCGATACGGGCAGCACCAAAGCACGCTTGGCACCGGCTTCTTTAGCCAGGGCACATGCACGATCTACCGCTTCCACATTCCCGGCTATCACAACCTGGGCAGGTGCATTGTAGTTAACAGCCTGAACAATCTGCTGTCCCTCAGAGGCACGAGCACACACATCGCGCACTTGATCGTCATCCAGACCCAGCACGGCAGCCATGGTACCGACACCCACAGGTACGGCAGCTTGCATGGCATCGGCACGGATGCGAACCAGCGGAACAGCTTGTTCCAGGCTCAGAGCACCGGCCGCAGTCAGGGCCGAGTATTCACCCAGGCTATGACCGGCCATCACGGCAGGAGCGGGGCCACCAGCCTGAATCCAGGCTTGGTACATGGCCACGGCGCTAGCCAGCATGACAGGTTGAGTATTGGTAGTCAGGTTCAGAGCCTCGGCAGGCCCTTGTGCCATCAGCTGAGCCAGGTCCTGGCCCAGCGCCTGGCTGGCTTGTGCAATGGCTTGCTGTACGACAGCCGACTCGGACCAGGCATCGAGCATGCCAACGGACTGCGAGCCTTGTCCTGGAAAGACAAACGCAATTTTCATGGAAGAAAAACCCAAAGAGATGAGGCGGTAATCCGGATCGCGCTACTTAGCAGCGGACCAGCACCGAACCCCAGGTAAAGCCGCCACCCACGCCTTGCAACAAGGCCAGATCACCGGCACGGATACGACCATCCCGGCGAGCGGCATTCAGGGCCAAAGGCACACTGGCTGCCGAGGTGTTGGCATGTTGATCAACCGTGATAACCACCTTCTCGGAGGGGATACCCAGCTTGCGACCCAGAAAATTGATGATGCGAACGTTGGCCTGATGCGGAACCAGCCAATCGATATCAGCCAGGGAAACACCTGCCTGTTCGCAAACTTGATTGGCCGAGGCGGCCAGAGAGGTGACAGCCAGCTTGAACACAGCCTGACCATCCATGCGCAGGAAGGGATCGCCCACCACCTGGCCATGCGAGACATTGCCTGCCGCGCACAAAATACCCATTTGGCTGCCATCAGCATTGAGTTGGGCGGCCAAAATACCGGGCTCATCACTGGCTTGCAGAACCACCGCCCCCGCCCCGTCACCAAACAGGACACAGGTGGCGCGGTCGTCCCAATCCAGAATGCTGGAGAACACTTCGGCGCCGATAACCAGCGCATTGCGTGCACGGCCAGCCTTAATCATGGCATCCGCCGTGGTCAAGGCATACACAAAGCCGCTGCACACTGCCTGTACGTCGTACGCGGCAGCGCCTTTATTGCCCAGTTCGGCCTGCACAAGGCAGGCGGTGCTGGGAAAAACATAATCGGGGGTGGAGGTTGCCACCACGATCAGGTCCAGATCCTGGGCAGCCAGACCGGCATCTTCCAGCGCCTGACGTGCAGCCTGAGTCGCCAACTGACTGGTGCGAACACCGGGATCGGCAAGATGACGCTGGTGAATACCGGTACGCTCAACAATCCACTGATCGGAGGTTTCGATACCTTTTTGAGCCAGCTCAGCAGCCAGATCATCGTTAGACACAATCCGAGGAGGCAGGTAGCCGCCTGTACCGATAATCTTGGCAAATATCGTCATAATTAGGTTCCCGATCAAGCCCGTTCTTATGAGGACGAGGGCTCTGAAGTATGGCGTGTATCTGGTTCGCCGCTTTGCTCTTCATGCAGGCTGACGCTTTGCATGATGCGCTCGACTGCCTGGCTGGTGCCGCTGAGCAGACCATTGAGCACCGCACCGCGGGCTCGCTGCAAAGCATAACCGAAAGCGTAGGCATCGGCAGAACCATGACTCTTGATAACAATACCGCGTAAACCCAAAAGGGCCGCACCGTTATGTCGGCGATTATCCACCCTGTCGCGGAAACGATTCAAGACCGGACGAGCCAGCAAGGCGGATAATTTGCTCAAGGGGTCACGGGTAAATTCGTCGCGCAGCATACTGCCGACCATCTTGGCCAGCCCCTCAATGGACTTGAGGACCACATTGCCCACGAAACCGTCGCACACGACCACGTTGACGGTACCTTTGCAGATATCGTCACCTTCCACGTTGCCGTAAAAATTCAGTCCGCTGGAGCGCAACAACTCCGCCGCCTTCTTGACGACTTCGTTGCCTTTGATGACTTCTTCCCCAATATTGAGCAAGCCCACGGTGGGACGCTCATGGCGATCCACGATGCTGGCCAGGGCAGAGCCCATGATGGCGAACTGCAGCAGGTGTTGTGCGGAACAATCCACATTGGCACCCAGATCCAGCATGATCGTGGCCCCGCCCTTCTGGTTCGGAATGGACGTGGCAATGGCTGGGCGATCAATCCCATCCAGAGTTTTGAGTACGTAGCGCGAAATTGCCATCCATGCGCCGGTGTTGCCCGCGGAAATGCAGGCATCAGCTATCCCGTCCTTGACGGACTGGGCAGCCACACGCATGGAGGAGTCTTTTTTGCGGCGCAAGGCCACCTCAACCGAATCGGCCATGGTGACAACTTCGGATGCGGGAAGAATGTCGTACCAGGAGGTATCGACATTACCTTGCGCACGCAATGTTTGCTCGATGGCCTGAGGCTCGCCAACCAATAAGCAGTGCACATCCGGATAACGCTTGGCAAAAAGAAGCGCTGCAGGGACAGTGACGGATAAACCGATATCGCCGCCCATGCAATCGATGGCAATACGTATTTTTTTGTTAGACATCAAGCATGCAACCTATGTTGCTTGCAACGACAAAGAGACTATTACTCGTCGTTCTTTGTTTTCAGCACTTTACGGCCACGATAGATGCCGTTGGGGCTGATGTGGTGACGCAGGTGCAATTCACCGGTCGTAGGCTCGATAGCCGTCGAAGGACCAGTAAGCGCGTCGTGCGAACGACGCATGTTACGCCGGGACGGGCTCTTTTTATTCTGCTGAACAGCCATGATGACTCCTGTAGATGGACAACCCCGAATAAATGGGTGCAGCCCGAAAAAATTAATGAATTAGTAACAACAATCAAGACTTCTTGAGCGAACCCAATACGGCAAACGGTGACGGCCGCTCAAAGGCGGACTCGTCCAGGTCGTCCGATTTAGCTTCCATGGACAGGGACTGAGCCTCGGGACAAACCTCATGGCGCGGCACATAGGGCACGCTGAGAATCAGTTCATCCTCGACCAAGCCCAAGACATCCAGGTGGCCTTCGCACAAGATGCGATCAGGACCTTCGGCATCGTCATCATCCAGCTCAAGCTCGGCCTCGCTTGCCACAACCTGTACTTCGTTAGAAATATCGATGGGCCACTCGAAGGGCTTTACACAGCGCTGGCATTCCAGAATGACACTGCCTTTGGCCTGCACATGCACAAAACGGCGCCGGACAGAATCTTCCCGACCCGACACGCTCCAGTCAATGCGCAAATCGCCTTGATCGGGCAAATCGGACACCAGACGAGACAAATCTTCCACCCGCACCTGGCCCGCCATTTCCTGGGGAGCGCGAGCAAGGTTCAAAGTGTCGATATACAGTGTCGTCATAAGTATGCTCAGGGCATCAAACCGCGGCTTAACCAAGATTTGGATACCGCGTATTTGCTTTGCTTGTTTGCTGCTTGTTTACGGCTTATGTGCATTACGTGCATTTACTGCTTTGGTATCGCCTAAAGCTCTACCATTTTTTCTTGCACTGCTTTTTCCTGCCCTTCGTTATTCAAGCCTGTAAAACATGACCCGCTTATCGCCAAGCCCGCCCACAGCCATTTCAATAACGAAGAAAACATTAGATAATACCGTGCTAAACACAAGGCAGTCAAACCAAAGCACAGCTAAAACACACCATGCGTCTCATCCTTGCATCAAGCTCAGTCTATCGCCGCGCTATGTTAGCGCGTTTGGGCCTGCCTTTCACCTGTCAGTCCCCGGACATTGATGAAACCCCCTTGCCCGGAGAAGATCCGGCTGCGCTCAGCCTGCGGCTGGCACGGGAAAAAGCCGCTCGGGTCAGCCAGCTCAACCCGGGTGCGCTGGTTATTGGCTCCGATCAGGTCGCTACGTCCGGCAAAGATGCCATTGGCAAGCCCGGCGACCATGCTGGCGCGCAAAAGCAGCTACGACGGTTGAGTGGCCAGAACATCGATTTCCATAGTGCCTTGTGCGTCACAGACGGGAAGGAATTTCTCTGCCGCGATATTGTTACCAATTGTCGCTTTCGCGCCTTGAACGATGAGGAGATCGAGTATTACCTGCAACAAGAAAAACCCTATGACACTGCCGGCAGCGCCAAAGCGGAAGGGCTGGGAATTGGCCTGATGGAATCGATGCGTTCCGATGACCCCACCGCTATTATTGGCCTGCCCCTGATCGAGCTGTGTACCTTGCTGCGCCACTTTGGTCTGAACCCCTTGCTCCCCCACCCTTTCCCCCTTTCCGTTTAGGACCGCCCCCTCATGCCCCAAGTCGCCCCTCTGCATCTGATCCCCGTCGGCTTAAGCGAGAGCCCGATCAGTGGCTGGCTGCCTGCCGATGTCAAGGCGCTGACGCGCGAGCTGACCGTCTTTATTGCTGAGAACGCCAAAACTGCCCGCGCTTTCTTGAAGCTGGTCGAGCCCGCCGTGCCCCTGCAGGAAATCACGATCCACACCCTGGACAAGCGGGGCAACAAGCCAGGCGA
Source organism: Alcaligenes sp. HNGD-HTN06 (assembly GCF_049932565.1). Taxonomy (NCBI): domain Bacteria; kingdom Pseudomonadati; phylum Pseudomonadota; class Betaproteobacteria; order Burkholderiales; family Alcaligenaceae; genus Alcaligenes; species Alcaligenes sp. HNGD-HTN06. The sequence goes on from NZ_CP187782.1 coordinate 2,532,702, forward strand.
AATGCGCGAATGGCTGAAACCAGCCCTGCAGGGCCAGGCCATCGGTCTGGTTTCGGAAGCCGGATGCCCCGCGGTGGCCGACCCCGGCGCGCTGGTGGTGGCCATGGCCCACGAGATGAAAATCCCTGTGCGTCCGCATGTCGGCCCCTCCTCCATTCTGCTCAGCCTGATGGCCAGCGGCCTGGACGGCCAGCAGTTTGTCTTTCACGGGTACGCGCCCGTCGATAGCAGCGCACGGGCCAAGCAGCTCAAGCAATGGGAAAGCCAGTCCCAAAGCCTGAAACAAACGCAGATCCTGATCGAAACACCCTATCGCAACCAGGCCATGTACAGCACCTTGCTGCAGTCCTTGAAACCCACAACGCGTTTATGCCTGGCTCGTGACTTGACCGGCTCGCGTGAGCTGATCCAGACCGCCACGATAGAGCAGTGGCGTGAGCGTCAGCCGCCTGCTCTGGACAAAACCCCCTGCATCTTCCTGTTCCTGGCGGGCCGTTGACATGAGAGCCCTCTCTCGCGCCCTGCGCATCGGCGTAATCAGTCTGACTGCGTTGCTGGCTGCCTGTGGCAGCAGCGGCCCTTTTAAATTCGACGACAGCTACAGCGCTCAGGGTCAGAACAGTCGTGTTCGCTATCTGGTCCTGCATTACACGGCAGGCGATCACGCCACCTCCCTGAAGGTCCTGACGCAGCGGGATGTCAGTGCCCATTATCTAGTGAGCGACGAACGCCGTCCTACCGTCTACCGTCTGGTTCCCGAAGAGCGGCGCGCCTGGCATGCGGGCGTGGGTTCCTGGTACGGCTTCACAGACCTGAACACCGGCTCGATAGGCATCGAAATCGTCAATATGGGCCGTCTGCCCGACGGCCGTTGGGCGCCCTACACGCGCTCCCAAATCGAGGCTTTGAAGGTACTGATTAAAGATCTGACCCAACGCCATGGCGTCACCCCACGCAATATCATCGGTCACAGTGACGCCGCCCCTCAGCGCAAACTAGACCCGGGCCCTCATTTCCCTTGGAAGGAACTGGCCCAGGCAGGTATAGGCCGCTGGTACAACGAAGCCCAGGCCCGCGCACTGCAAGCACAGTACGCCACCCGCCCCTTGCCGTCTGCTGCCCAGACCCAGGCCCTGCTGCGCAAGGCAGGTTATGACACCCCGGACAGCGGCGTTTTTGACAAAGCCACGCAGAATGTCATTGCCGCCTTCCAGATGCACTATCGTCCCGCACGCTATGACGGTTTGCTGGACGCAGAGACCGCCGCCATTTTGCAAAGCCTGAACTGATAAAAAAAACAGGTAATGAGCACAAAGCCCATTACCTGTTTTTCTGTTGATCTACTTCTTTTACTTCGCAGGCTGATTCAATACAGGCCAACGACGCAAGATCAGCAGCCCCACCAGTATCAGACCGTAGACATACACTTCCACCACGTCATTTTTACCGATCCGAATCAGGTAGAAATGCAAAACGGATAGTGCCGCTGCCAAAAACACCGTCTGATGCAAACGGCCCCAGCCACGACCCAAACGCTTTTGCCAGCCATGCGTGGACGTCAAAGTCAGCAGCAAAAGAATGACGGTAGCGATCAGGCCAATCGCAATCAAGGGCCGCTGCACAATATCCTGCCACATGGACAGCCAGTTGCCTGATCGATCCCACCAGGCCCAGGCCAGCGTATGCAAGGCTACATAAAAGAAACTGAACAAGCCCAGCATACGCCGCCAACGCACCAGAGCCGGTTGCGCCAGCAAACGTCGTACCGGGCTTAAGGCAAGCGTCACCAACAGCAGCACCAAGGCCCAGGTTCCACTGGATCGGGTCAGAAACTCGGCTGGATTGGCACTCAGCCCGTTGTTAAAACCAAGCCATACCCAGCGCCCCAACGGAAACAAACCCACTAGGAACACCAACGGCTTGAGCCTTTCCAACTGCGCGGCTTTCCAGGTCTTCATCAGTAATAACGCCTCAAATCCATATTGGCATACAAACTGGCCACATCCTCGGCATAACCGTTAAAGGGCAACGTCGCTTTCTTGGTGGCAAAAAAACCGGAACCAATCACCCGCTCTGTTGCCTGACTCCATCGCGGATGAGGAACATCCGGGTTCACATTGGCGTAAAAGCCGTATTCATGCGGCGCTACTTTCATCCAGCTGGACTCGGGCATGGTGTCGGTCAGGGTAATTCGCACCAAGGACTTGGCCGACTTGAAACCATATTTCCACGGCACAATCAGCCGCACCGGCGCCCCGTTCTGTACCGGCAGGCTTTTGCCATACAAGCCGGTCGCCAATAAGGTCAGGGGGTGCATGGCTTCGTCCAATCGCAACGCTTCCACATAGGGCCAGTCCAGAATCCGGGAACTCAGGCCCGGCATGGTTTCCGGCTCCGCTGCCGTTTCAAACCGCACAAAGCGAGCCGACCCCATGGGCGAAGCCTGCTTTAACAGGGCCGACAGGGAATACCCCACCCAGGGCACCACCATGGACCAGGCTTCGACACAGCGCAGGCGATAAATACGCTCTTCCAAAGGAGCCAGCTTCAAGATCTGGTCCATATCCAAAGTCAGCGGTTTGTGCACCAACCCATCAACCTGCACGGTCCAGGGCTCGGTCTTGAACTGACCGGACTGGCGGGAGGGGTCTTCCTTGCCCGTGCCAAATTCATAGAAATTATTGTACGTGGTGACATCGGCCTCGCTGGTGGGCGTTTCATCCAACTTCCAGCGTTGGGAAGGGTTAAACGACAAGGCCTGCCCCACAGGGACAGCCTGGGCCAGCCCGGGCAGACCGGCAGCCAGGGCCAAAGCACCCGGCGCCTGCAAAAACAAGCGACGTCGAGCCCGCCACACCGATTCATCTGTAATTTCAGAGGGCTGTATGGGCTGCGAGCGTGATTTGAACATTTCCATCTCCTGAAACTATCGGGCAAGATGGCTTTCACACCCGCTTGCCGCCTTTTAAGTACGTTCCAACACCCAGTCGCGCATTTGCGCCACATTATCAACCATGACCGTAGGTTCGGCTTTGGCCAGAGTCTGTGGGTCGTGAGCGCCATAGGTCACCGCCACGCTATCCATGCCGGCATTGGCCGCCATGTGAATATCGTGCACGGTATCGCCCACCATCAAGACCTGTTCGGGCTCCAGCATCAATTCCGCCAGCAATTGATGCAGCATTTCCGGATCAGGCTTGCTGCGGGTTTCATCCGCACAACGGGTAGCGTCAAAAAAAGTGCTGAGATTGACCTGCTGCAGCACTCTGTCCAGACCTTGACGACTTTTTCCCGTTGCTACCCCTAAGGCAATCTGACGGCCACGAAGTTCACCCATGAAAGGCAAAATTCCATCAAAAAGTTTGATATGCGGGTCGCGCTGCATAAAGTGATGACGGTAACGCTCCAGAAACAGCGGCATTTGCTCGGCCGTCAGGTCCGGCACGGCGCGGTACAGAGCGCTTTCCAGGGACAAACCAATCACCCAGCTGGCTTGCTGGATCGAGGGCACGGGCAACTCCAGATCCGCACTGGCCAACTGAATGGAGCTGGCTATGGAGTACGTGGAATCCATAACAGTGCCATCCCAATCAAACAGAACGGCGGCATAACGCGTCATAACGACTTCTCCAAACGCTCAAGAACCGCCTGACAGGCGGCAGGTAAAGGAGCCTCCAGAACCAGAGGCTGTCCGGTGACAGGGTGATTGAACTCCAGGCGCCCCGAATGCAGGAACATGCGTTTGAAGCCCTGTCGGGCGAACTGGTCGCGAATGGCATCGTCGCCATACTTATCGTCGCCCACTATCGGAAAGCCCGAATGGGCCAGATGCACCCGAATCTGGTGAGTGCGCCCGGTCTTCAGCTCCGCCTGCACCAAGGAAAAGCGGCCAAAGCGGCGCTGCATGGTGATGATGGTGTGAGCCGGCTTGCCTGTTGGGTCCACCCTGACACGCCGCTCTCCGCTGTCCGTCAGCCAACGCAACAAGGGGAGACGAATATGCTGACGATCATTCACCCAATCGCCTTGCACCAGAGCCCAATAAAACTTGCGGGCCCGGATTTCGCGAAACATGTCGTGCAATCCCACCAATGCTGCCCGACGTTTGGCAATAATCAGCAAACCCGACGTCTCCCGGTCCAGCCGATGGGCCAGCTCCAGAAAAGGCTCCTGGGGTCGTGCGGCGCGCAGTTGCTCAATCACGCCAAAGGACACACCGCTGCCGCCGTGCACGGCCACTCCGGCAGGCTTGTCGATCACCATCAGGTGTTCGTCTTCAAAAACGACCGGAAAGACTGCCGCAGGGACATGGCGTGGCTGCTCGGGCTCGGGCAGCCGCAAGGGCGGAATCCGCACCATATCGCCCTCTTGCAAGCGATAGTCGCTGCTGATGCGGCCTTTATTCACCCGCACCTGACCGCCGCGGATCGCTTTATAAATGTGGCTTTTTGGCACCCCTTTACATTCGCGTATCAAAAAATTGTCTATACGCTGACCCGCCCGCGTTTCATCAATGCGTAACATTCGCACTTGGGGGACAGATCTTTGTGATTCATGAGGTTTGCACATAACAAAAAGGGGCATATAATCGCTTCAGCCTATGGAAGCTGAGACTGGGTCCAGCGTAGAGATGCAAAGGGTGCGTCTCCGTTGGATGACCAAGGACTGATAATTGTATCCTTGAGTTCCAGCTTCCGGGTCATAAGGTCGCCGGGGTGAGTCCGAAATAGCGAAAGTCGTGTGGCAAGAAGGCCCGCTTTCCAAGAGATGTTTTCCTCCCGCGTGCGGCGCTGAATTCCTGCACAGATTGTCCCGCTCTTTTGCACCAGCCGCGTGATTCATGCGGCTGCCGTTCCCCCAGCAATTTTATATTCGTCAAACACATACCGTGACTCTGACCCCTCTGCTGATTGAACTTCGCGCTCTGGCGCGACTCGTGCCTCCCAGACTATAAGCCGGTAGGCCGATTTTGCCTGCCTGCACCAAACTGATGCAGCTATAGCGCTACACACCTGTGACCCGCGGTCGTGCGCCGATATTTCGGTGCTCCATGACAACGGAGATCCACACTCATGAAACGCATGTTGTTCAATGCGACGCATCAAGAAGAACTACGCGTCGCCATTGTCGACGGTCAAAAACTCATTGACCTCGACATCGAAACAGCCGGGCGCGAACAGCGCAAAGGCAATATTTACAAAGGGGTCATCACCCGCATCGAACCTGGCCTGGAGGCCTGCTTCGTCAGTTACGGCGAAGAGCGTCACGGCTTTCTGCCTTTCAAGGAAGTTGCTCGCAGCTACTTCAAGGAAGGGGTTGATGTACGCAGCGCACGCATCCAGGATGCACTGGTCGAAGGCCAGGAATTAATCATCCAGGTTGAGAAAGAAGAACGCGGCAACAAAGGCGCAGCCCTGACCACGTTCATTTCGCTGGCAGGTCGTTATCTGGTCCTGATGCCCAACAACCCTCGCGGGGGTGGCGTATCGCGTCGCGTAGAAGGCGAAGACCGCCAGGAACTGCGCGAAGCCATGGACCAGCTGGACATCCCGCAGGGCATGAGCATCATTGCCCGCACCGCAGGTATCGGCCGCAGCGTCGAAGAGCTGCAGTGGGACCTGAACTACCTGATGCAGTTGTGGACCGCCATTGACGGCGCGGCCCGCGACAATGCTGCCCCCATCCTGATCTATCTGGAATCCAGCCTGGTCATCCGGGCGATCCGCGATTACTTCTCGCCCGACATTGGCGAAATCCTGATCGATACGGACGAAATTCACGAGCAGGCCGCCGCTTTCATGAGCGTGGTCATGCCCGACAATCTGCATCGCGTGAAGATGTACCGCGATGACATCCCTCTGTTCTCGCGCTTTCAGATTGAGCACCAGATCGAGACCGCCTACTCGCGTACTGTGCAGTTGCCCTCGGGCGGTGCCGTCGTTATCGATCATACGGAAGCGCTGGTAGCCATTGACGTGAACTCGGCGCGCTCCACACGTGGCGCCGATATTGAAGAAACCGCCCTGCGCACCAACCAGGAAGCCGCGGACGAAGTGGCCCGCCAGTTGCGTCTGCGTGACCTGGGCGGCCTGATTGTCATCGACTTCATCGACATGGAAGACAGCAAGAACCAACGTGCTGTCGAGCAACGCCTGCGCGATGCGCTGCACCTGGACCGCGCTCGTGTCCAGATGGGCAAGATCTCACGTTTTGGCCTCATGGAACTGTCGCGTCAGCGCCTGCGCCCAGCACTGAATGAAGGCTCCCACATCACTTGCCCGCGTTGCACCGGCACCGGCGTGATTCGTGATGCCGAATCCAGCGCCCTGCACGTGCTGCGTCTGCTGCAGGAAGAGGCCATGAAAGAAGGCACCGCCGCCCTGCACGCTCAAGTGCCGGTGGATGTCGCGACTTTCCTGCTTAACGAAAAGCGCGCTGACATCACCAAGATCGAGTCGCGTCTGAACATTGCCCTGATCCTGATTCCGAACAAGAATCTGGAAACGCCGCACCACATCATTGAGCGCCTGCGCCATGATGACCCGCGCCTGGACGAACTGCGCAGCAGCTATGAGCTGGTACAGCAGCCAGAACAGCAGGACAGCCTGGTGCCCCACCGCAGCCACGAAATCAAGCCTCGTCCGGAAGCCCTGGTCAAGAGCACAACACATGCCCAGCCTGCTCCCATGAGCAAGCCTGCTGCTGCGGCAGCCGCTGCAACCGCCGCGACTTCCGTTGCCAGCGACGACAAGCCCGGCTTGCTCAAACGCCTGCTCAACTGGCTATCCGGCAAACCCGCCGAGCCTGTGACCGAAACCACCAAAACCGAAAGTGACAAGTCCCCCTCGGGTCGTCGCCAGGGTCGCTCCGGCCAAGCCAATGCCGGCCGAGGTCAAGGTGGACGTGGTCGTCGCCAGGCGAATCGTCCAGAGGCAGCTCAGGAAGAAAAAGTCAGCACGGAAAGCGCCAGCAGCACGACACGCGGTCGCCGCCGTCAGGCATCGGCTGGCACCGAGTCCGCTCTGGAAACGCCTCAAAACACCAACGTCAGCACACCCCCCGCCACTGCCGAAGAAGGCAGCAGCAACAGCCGCAACCCGCGTAACCGACGTGGCCGTGGTCGTCAGCGCCGAGAAGAAGGCAATGCGGAAAACATCGAGCTGAACAAAGATGACAACACCACGGACGCTCAGCCAGAGCAAGCGCTTGCCGCCGCGGCTGTTGCCAGCGTTGCCGCCGTGGCCGCCAGCAAGCAAGAAGCACCAGCCCGCGCTGAACAGCAGATTGAGGTCGACACAAGTGATACGGGCGACAACCCGGATGCTGAAACAGACGAAAGCAGCGAAAACAGCGCCCTGGACCCAGAGCGCAAACGTCGTCGTCGTCGCAGCCGCCGTGGACGTCGCAACACAGACGCGAACGCCGTAGCTGAAAACGAAGAGAACAACGAAGAAGGCAGCACCAGCGCCTACGTTGCTCACGAAACGCCCAGCTTCAATCCCGCAGCTCTGGATGCCCAGGAACAAGCCGCTGCTCAGACTGCAACGGCTGAGCCTGAACAGCCCCAAACAGCGAAAGAAGCACCTGCCGTCCAAGAAGCCGCCCCTGTCGCCGTGGAAGCCGCACAGGAAGCTCCTGTCGCTGCCCAGGCTGCCCAACAAGCTGAAGAGGTCGTCACGACCCAAGCTGTCACTGTTGAAACCGCTCCCGCTCAGGAAGAGCTTGCTGCCGCTCAGGCCGAAGTAGCCCCAGAAGTTCCTGCCGCAGCCGAAACCGTTGCTCCTGTGCAAGCAGAAGCCGCTGCCGAAGCTGCTACAGCAGAAGTCGCCCAAGCTCCAGCTGAAGTCGTAGAAACAGCCGCCGCTCCTGCTCAAACCCAAGCCGTGACAGACGCTCCCGCCGTTGACGCTGCTCCGGTAGACACTGCCGCCGCAGAAACTGCTACTGCCCAGGAAGAAACGACTGCTCCAGCCGCCGAAGCAGCTCCAGAAGCTCCTGCAGCTGAAGAGGTCACCGCTCCTGTACAAACAGAAGCTGCTGCCGAACCAGCCAAAGCAGAAGTTACTGAAGCTCCAGCTGAAGCCATGGAAACAGCAGCTATCCCTGCACAGGTTCAGCCCACAGCTGAAACGCCAGTCGTCGAAACCACTCCAGTGGAATCTGCAGCCGTAGAGACTCGCGTAGAGACTCAAGCTGCTGCAGAAAAAGCCCCTGCTGCTGAGCAGGCGCCGAAACCCGCTGCCGCTCCCCTGGAGGCCGTGCTGAACGCAGCAGGCATCGAACTGGTAGAAACTACTGCTCGCTCGGCAACACAGGACGACTACCAGCCCGCGCCCGTGCGCCTGGGTCGCCCACGCAAGCAACGTGCTGCAGAAACCGAGAACAGCGAACCGCTGCAACAGGTCGAAACGCAGTAAACAGCAAGACTAAAAACGCCGCCCTCTAGGGCGGCGTTTTTTTATGTCTGTTTGATCTGAAGACGGCAGGCACTCGGCATCCTTCTCCTTCTCCTTCTCCTTCTCCTTCTCCTTCTCCTTCTCCTTCTCCTTCTTCTTCTTCCTGCTACTCCGAGCCGCTCCCGCAACAGCCACTACTCTCTCTCACTCAGGTTCCAGCCCAGGCCCATCTGCCTCAGTCTTGTACTCGACATTCAATCCGCCTTGGCCTTGGCCTCAAGCCCATAACGCTTTCAACTCCAGCGACAAACAACGCCGAAAATAGACGTAAAGAGAGAAAACAAAGCTAAAGCCAACAGCGCAGAAAAACGTACGCAGTTACACAGACGAACGAGGTATAGGCCCAAACACGGGGACAGAACAAGACAGGGCAGTTGCAGTTGCAGTTGCAGATAGCTTACACAGCCCTCTACCTGAGCCCTCCGCGATACTTCTTTTTTCCTGGGATGGGGGAACACGGCCCTGGTGCGAGTCAGGGCTTTAGCCGCGGTCTATTGAGCGATTCAGGATGCAAGCCCAGTGCTGTTTGGGCCAGGCGCTTGTACTGGGTACGGGGGACCCAGTACCTGGCGAGTTCAGTGGACGCCTGGACTGTTCCATCGCCAAGGGTACCCGTGCGCAGCGCGGGCCAAAGCCCCGCTCCAGGATCGTGCTCCCCCACCCTAAGAAAACCAAACCAATCTCGCCCCGAAGTCTTAACCAAGAAGCCCAAATCCAAAAAAGACAAACTTTTCTACAAAAAATACCAAATCACAGCAGGCAATAAAAAACGCCACCTGACTCCAGATGGCGTTTCCCCCTAAGCTCAAAGCCGTAGCAGTCAAGGATGGCGCGACACAGCCTCCGCCGGCTGACGAGTCAGCAAAGCCAACAACTCCGCCAACTCACGCTGCAATTCGCGTCGATCCACCACCATATCGATAGCGCCCTTTTCCAGCAGGAACTCGGCACGCTGGAAACCCTCTGGCAGCTTCTCACGCACTGTCTGCTCAATCACACGCGGACCCGCGAAACCGATTAAGGCGTTAGGCTCGGCAATCACCACATCGCCCATAAAGGCGAAACTGGCCGACACGCCACCCATGGTAGGATCAGTCAGAATGCTGATGAACGGCAAACCCGCCTCAGACAGTTCCGCCAAAATCGCCGTGGTCTTGGCCATCTGCATTAGCGAGAACAAACTCTCCTGCATTCGCGCACCACCCGAAGCGGCCACACAAATAAAGGGGCTGCGATTGGCTATGGCAGCCTGCACCCCACGCGTGAAGCGCTCGCCAACCACCGAACCCATGGAACCGCCCATGTATTCAAACTCGAAGCAGGCGACCACCGCGGGCACAGACAAGATCGTGCCGCTCATGACTACCATGGCTTCAGTTTCACCCGTTTGCTTGGTCGCCTCGGAAACACGCTCCGTATACTTGCGTGAATCACGGAACTTTAAGGGGTCCATAGGACGGGTATTGGAACCAATCTCGGTCTGGCCTTCGGGGTCCAGCAAGGATTTGATCCGGGCCCGAGCACCAATACGCATGTGATGGCTGCACTTGGGGCAGACATTCAACGTGGCCTGGAGATCTTCCTTATAGAGCACAGACTCGCACGACGGACATTTCACCCACAGCCCTTCGGGCACGCGACGGCTGCTTTCAGGGTTACGGTTAATTCGCGGCGGGAGTATTTTCTCGATCCAGCTCATTGTTAGATCCTGTTTTCGCTTGGCCGGCGCGAGGCCCACCAAGCTCTTTATTCTGAAAAAAAGCGCCTGTTCATCAAGAACAGGCAGATGATTCTATACGCGGAATAGGTATTTGGGCTAATTATCCAGCGCCTGGCGTATCTGCGCGAGCCATTGACCAGCTGCCGCTACTGCTGCCGCATCAATGTCCTTTTGCGCTTTGCCAGCATTTTCCTGCACCGCCTGCTCCATGGTCTGGATCAGCTTGGAACCGATGACCACCGCGTCCGCCGTGCGGGCAATCGCCCGGGCGCTTTCGGCGTCACGAATCCCAAAACCCACCCCGACCGGAATTTTGACGTGCTGACGTATCCGCTGCAAGTGCATTTCCACATCAGCCACATCAATCTGGGCTGAACCGGTCACCCCTTTGAGGGATACATAATACACATAGCCTTGGGCCAACTCCGCCACCTTGGCGATGCGTTCGTCCGTGGAAGTGGGCGAGAGCAGGAAAATGGTATCAACGCCCTGCTCGGTCAGCAAACGGGTGAAATCCTCGGACTCTTCGGGGGGATAATCCACCGTCAGCACCCCGTCCACCCCGGCCTCGCCCGCCATGACGGCAAACTCGGCCTGACCAATGCGCTCAATCGGGTTGGCGTATCCCATCAGCACCACCGGAGTGTCCTGGTCGATCAGACGAAACTGCTGCACGATCTCCAGCACTTTGCGCAGACCCACGCCGCGGCTGATCGCCCGTTCGGCCGCCTGCTGAATCACCGGGCCATCGGCTGTGGGATCAGAAAAGGGCACGCCCAGTTCAATGACGTCCGCCCCTGCCTGACGCAAGGCATGCATCAACGCCACCGTCGCAGGCACCGAGGGATCACCGGCCGTAATATAAGGGACCAGGGCGCAGCGCCCGTTCAACCCGTCAAACGTCTTTTTCAGACGCACATTACTCGACATATCAGTTCCCGATTGCTTACAGTGTCAAGCCGCCGTACTCGGCGACCGTGTGCATGTCTTTATCGCCACGACCGGACAAGCTCACCAGGATAATCTTGTCTTTAGGCAGGGTCGGGGCGATACGAGCCGCATGAGCCAAGGCGTGCGAAGACTCGAGCGCCGGCATGATGCCTTCGATGCGGCAGCAATCGTGAAACGCTTTCAGGGCATCTTCATCGGTGCAGGTGGCATATTGGGCACGGCCGCAGTCCTTCAACCACGCGTGCTCAGGCCCGACGCCGGGGTAATCCAGGCCCGCCGACACCGAGTGCGTGGGCATGACGTTACCGTCATCATCCTGCAGTACATAGGTGCGGTTACCGTGCAACACTCCCACCATGCCCTTGTTCAGGGAGGCCGAATGTTCCAGCGTGTCCAGACCACGCCCAGCCGCTTCCACCCCGATCAGCTCGACATTCTTGTGCTCGATATAAGGGTAGAAAATGCCCATGGCATTGGAGCCACCGCCTACCGAAGCCAGCACATAATCGGGCTGGCGACCGGCATCCTGAGGCATCTGCTCCACACACTCGTTACCAATCACGCACTGGAAGTCGCGCACCATCATCGGATAAGGATGAGGCCCGGCAACCGTGCCAATAATGTAGAAAGTATTGCTGATGTTGGTAACCCAGTCGCGCATGGCTTCGTTCAGCGCATCTTTCAGGGTGCGCGAACCCGATTCCACGGGGACCACGGTCGCACCGAGCAGTTTCATGCGGTACACGTTGGACGCTTGACGACGCACGTCCTCGCTTCCCATATAAACCACGCATTCCAGCCCATAGCGGGCAGCGACCGTCGCCGTTGCCACGCCATGCTGGCCTGCTCCGGTTTCCGCAATAATGCGTGGCTTGCCCATACGGCGGGCCAGCAGAATCTGTCCAATACAGTTGTTGATCTTGTGTGCGCCAGTGTGATTGAGATCTTCGCGCTTGAACCAGATCTGAGCTCCACCTAGTTGCTCCGACCATCGACGGGCATGGTACACGGGGCTGGGACGACCAACAAAGTGCTTGAGCTCATAGTGAAACTCATGCAAAAACTCAGGATCGTTCCGATACTGTTCGTAGGCTGCTTTCAACTCGTCCAGGGCGTGGACCAGCGTTTCAGCGACAAACGAACCACCAAACTGACCAAAATGTCCATCCGGGTCGGGCAAGGTATAGGTTTTCAAAGCTCGCTCTCTTGATTGACAAGAACAATCGCGGGCACAACGCCCGCGAGGTGTAGGTTGACTGATTTTAGCAGTTCAGGACGAGTAGCGGCGGGCGCTGACCCCCGATAACTCGTTCAAGGCCGCCAACGCCTTTTGAATTTGCTCGCCATCACGCACTTCAATCGTAAATATCATGCGCGTCAACGAGCGACGACTCAAGGTATTAATACCGGTCACGTTCAAACGCAAGCGGGCAAACACTTCCGACAGATCACGCAACAGGCTGGGGTGTTCCTGCGCCTCAATGGCCAGATCCACCGGATATTGCGTATCTCCCGTGTCGCCCCAATCCACACTGATCGCCCGTTCAGGCTGTCGCTCGGCCAGTTCCTGATAGGACTTGCAGTCAGCACGGTGTATGGACACTCCGCGCCCCCGGGTCACAAAGCCAGCAATCAGGTCCGGAGGAGCAGGACGACAGCAACGGGCCAGTTGCGTCATCAGCGAATCGACTCCCACCACCAATACACCGCTTTTTCCGGTTTTCGAGACACTTTCCCGGGCCGCGTCAAACACACGCTGAACAGGTTCCTCTTCCTGCACATCCTCACGGAACAAGGCGTCCACCTGCCGCAGACTGAACTCATCCTTGGCCACCGCAACATACAAGTCATCTGCCTTGGCAAAGCCCAGCTGTTGCGCCATCTGCTCCAGGTTCACGGCAGTGCGGCCCAACCTTTGCAGCTCTTTTTCGACCATGCTCTGGCCTTGGGAGATGCGCTGCTGCAACTCAATCGCATTAAACCAGGCCCGCACTTTGGAGCGCGAGCGTGGGCTGGCCAAAAAGCCCAGTTGCACATTTAGCCAATCACGCGATGGCCCTCCCGACTTGGCGGCCACAATCTCTACGGTTTGCCCTGTCGACAAACGGGTGGATAAAGGCACCATCTGCCCATCAACCCGCGCCCCCCGACAACGGTGACCCAAGTCGGTATGCAAGTAATAGGCAAAATCGACCGGGGTTGCACCCACAGGCAACTCAATGACACGGGCCTGTGGCGTCAACACATAAATATGTTCGTCCTCCTGCGCCTTCAAGGGGCGAGCCAGCGCCTCCTTTTTGCTGACAGGCGCATTGTCTGCCGCAGAGCCAGCTGACTCCGTGCGACTGTCAGGCAGAGACTCCGAGGCACTCGCGTTGGAGGTAGCCGCTTCCCTGTCCCAGGCCAGCAGTTGGCGCATCCAGGCAATCTTGCGGTCATCCTCGCCATCGGCCGTCTGCTGCCCGCCTTGCGCCCCCGCCTCCTTGTAACGCCAGTGAGCCGCCATCCCGTACTCTGCAAACTGATGCATGTCACGCGTGCGGATCTGAATCTCAAAGCAACGGCCCTGCGCGTCCGCAATCACGGTATGCAAGGAGCGGTAACCATTGGGCTTAGGCCGGGAGATGTAGTCGTCAAACTCCTCGGGCACGGGGGTCCACAGGGAATGCACCACCGCCAGGGTGTGATAGCAACTGCGTTCATCCTCGACAATGACGCGCAAGGCACGCAGATCAAACAGCTGCTCGAAATCCAGATGCTTGTTACGCATCTTGTTCCAGATACTGAAGATATGCTTGGGCCGGCCAGACACCTCGGCCACAATATGCTCGCGCTTTAGGGCTGCCAACAATTGGTCTCGCACCTGAGCAATCAAAGTCTCACGCTCTACGCGCTTGTCTTCCAGACGGCCTGCAATGTCCTTGTAGACCTCGGGGTTCAGGAAACGAAAGGCCAGGTCCTCCATTTCCCATTTGATCTGCCAGATACCCAGACGATTGGCCAGCGGCGTATACAGCTCCAGCGTTTCACGGGCAAACCCGACCGGACAAACCGTTTTGGACTGCCGATACCAGCGCAAGGACTGCAGTCGCGAGGCCAGACGCATCAACACAATACGCAAGTCGGCCGCCATCGCCAGCAACATCTTGCGCTTCATTTCTTTCTGATCGCCGCCGCCCGTCTGTTCCTTGGCCTGGCCGGTAATCGAGCCCAGTCGATACAGAGCACGCGAGCCTCGCACCAATGTCATGACTTCGGTGCCAAAGGCTTTTTGAACCGGGTCCTGCTTGACCTCCGGCCCCGGGGCCGGGGTCACGGCCAGCAAGGCACTGGCACGGGTTTGAGCGTCCACGCCCAGACCCGCCAAAATAAGCGCCACCTGAGCGCAATGACTGTCCAAGGGCTCGCCGGTGCTGCCAGTCAGATCCAGCAATACAGGCCCCGCCCAGTCGGCTGCCGCCTGCAAGAGCATGCGCCCTGCCTCATCCAGTCCGTGGCTGGCTTGCGCGAACCATAGCGGGGTAAAGGCCGACTCGGCCGTAGGGGGAGAAGCGGTGTGATTCATGTGGGTTACGTCGATGTGGCCACTCAGCGCGAAGAGGGCTCTCTATACTGTAGCCGCTAGTCTATCACCGCGAGTAAGAGCTTATGAGTCTGAACACATGCCGTCAGCTTCTGATGATCTGGCATTCCCGTACTGGCGCCGCCCGCCAGTTGGCCGAACAGGCCGAAGAAGGCGCGCTGGAGGTGCTCAGGGAGCTGAACATGACCGATCACCTCCGTATCAAACGTGTGCATTGCGATCGCGTGCAGGCACAGGATTTACGCGATTCCCAGGCCTACCTGTTCTGCGCCCCCGAGAATCTGGCCAGCCTGAGTGGGGCCATGAAAGAGTGTCTGGACCGGAACTACTACGAGGTGCTGGATCAGCTGAATGGGCGCCCCTATTCCGCCTTCATCAGCGCAGGTAGCGATGGGCAAGGTGCGCAACGACAACTGGAACGGATTTGCACAGGCTGGCGGCTGGAGCTGGTCGCCCCCATCCGTATCTTCAATTTCCACGCCCAGACGCCAGAAAGCATTCTGGCCCCCAAATCTTTGAGTAATGAACAAATTGCCCAAGCCCGTGAAGCCGGCGGGCATCTGGCGGCTTTGCTGTGTCTATGAAAAAAGCCCTCTGCCTGGGCAGAGGGCTTTGATTCGACGGATTCGCTTGGCAGCCTTACCGTCTTGTCGTTCAAGCACCTTATCGCGTGGTAAGACGCTCGCTACAGGAACCACTCTTTGTACCGCCTTGCCTGCGTTACCGGAGGCACCGTATCTACAGAACCCGCGGCAATCAGCACGCGCTCAAGCCGGTGGCAGCTGGAAAACCTGTCGCAAGTAAGCCAGATAGGCCGGATCATCACACATGGTCTTTTCAGGAGCATCGGACACTTTCGCCACAGGCTGACCATTGCAACGCACCATCTTCATGACGATCTGCAAAGGCTCATGCCCCAGATCATTGGTCAGATTGGTCCCGATCCCGAACGACACTTTGCACCGACCGGCAAAACGCAGGGCCAGTTCAATCGCCTTGGGGATAGTCAAACCATCGGAAAACACCAAGGTCTTGGTGCGCGGATCGGTACGGTTGGCTTGATAGTGCGCCAGCAAACGCTCGCCCCAGATGAAGGGGTCGCCCGAGTCGTGACGGGCACCATCAAACAGTTTGCAGAAATACATATCAAAATCGCGCAGGAAAGCATCCATGCCGTACACGTCCGACAAAGCGATACCCAGGTCACCACGGTACTCTTTCGCCCATACCTCCAGGGCGAACGTCTGCGAGTCCCGCAAGCGCGGACCCAGGGCCTGACAGGCCTGCAAGTACTCGTGACCCATGGTGCCCAGGGGCGTCACCCCGTACTTCATGGCCAGCCAGACATTGCTGGTACCGGCAAAATGCGGCTTCATCTGCTCGATCATGGTGGTGACCACTTCTTCGTGCCACTGCTTGGAAAAGCGGCGGCGCGTGCCATAGTCAGCCACACGAAAATCGCTTAACGCCGGATCATCCACCACCAGACGCATCTTGGATTGCAGGCGCTCGCGCCCTTCTGTCCAAGGCGGTTGCGGACATTCGTTGCGAAAGTAGACCTCGTTCACAATGGCCAGCACGGGGATCTCAAACAGGATTGTGTGCAACCAGGGGCCCTGCACCGAGATCTCGATCTCGCCGGGCACTTCGCCTGCCTGCACCTGAATGCAGCGTTCAGGCAAATGAAACAGACCCAGGAAATCCACAAAATCGCTTTTGATAAAGCGCAGGCTCCGTAAATAGTCCAGCTCAGCGTCTGAAAAACGCAACTGACACAGCGCATGAATTTCCGCCCGGATCTGGTCCAGATACTGGCTCAAATTAATATTGGGAGTACGGCATTTGTAGCGGTACTCCACGTGCGCAGCCGGGAAATGATGCAAAACAACCTGCATCATGGAAAACTTGTACAGGTCCGTATCAAGTAAAGAGGTAATGATCATCACAAACCTACCGATTTTGATTGCGCAACCATAGCACGGGCGCCCGTTCTTGCGTACCGCTATCTAGCGGAACAGCTATTGCGCCATCTCAATAAGCAAGACGCCGAATATTCGTTAAAATCGAAAGATTCGATTTAAATCCCATTTTTATCGTTCAGGCCCTGTGCGTTGTGGCGCACCCAGACACGGACCTTTCCGTGATTAACCGCCTTAGCGATACCGCAGGAGTGTTACTGAAATGACCCACGTCGTCACCGAAAACTGTATCAAGTGCAAATTCACCGACTGTGTGGATGTGTGCCCCGTCGACTGTTTTCGTGAAGGCCCGAACTTTCTGGTGATTGACCCGGACGAGTGCATCGACTGCGCCGTCTGTATTCCCGAATGCCCGGCCAATGCTATTTTTGCCGAAGAAGATGTGCCGCAGGACCAGGTTCCCTTCATTGCGCTGAACGCCGAACTCAGCCCCATTTTTGGCAGCATCAACCGCTCCAAAAAACCACTGGAGGATGCTGACGACTGGAACGGTGTGGAGAACAAACTACAGTATCTGGAGCGTTAAGCCCATCACGCTCCCTCTACCAGCCTGAGCAGGTGGCTGAGTTCATGTCCAGCCACGCTTGCGCCTAATCCCGCCTTTTGATAAAAATCTTGCTGCATTGCAGCAAGGGGAAAATCCCAAGTCCAGAGGAACGGTAAACATCGTATTGTTTCCCACAGGAAATAAGCATATACATTCCTCTGTATCAAACCTGGCAACACCAAGGCGCACTCTATGCTTTACGATCTGCACGAACTCCAGCGGGCTTTTCTGGCTCCGCTGGCCGCCTTTACCGGCACCAGCTCCCAATGGTTCTCCAATCCCTACAGTCCACTGGCCTATACCCCCCTGTCGCGCCAACTGGCGGCGGCCTCTGAACTGGTACACCGTATCGGCAAGGATTACGAAAAGCCCGCCTGGGGCCTGAGCGAAACCCAGATTGACGGCCACGCCGTCGCCGTGCGCGAAACCGTGCGTCTGGACAAACCTTTTTGCAGACTGATCCATTTCGAGCGCGATCATCCCAAGGCCGATCAGGACCCCATCGTCTTGCTGGTAGCGCCACTCTCCGGCCACCACGCCACCTTGCTGCGTGAGACTGTACGGGCGCTGCTGCCCGACCATCGCGTGTATGTCACCGACTGGATTGACGCACGCATGGTGCCCCGCTCCGCAGGCCCCTTTCATCTGGACGACTACGTCCTGTATGTGCAGGAGTTCATCCAGACACTGGGGCCGACTGTCCATGTCATGTCCGTCTGTCAGCCCACTGTGCCGGTACTGGCCGCGGTGTCACTGATGGCCAGCCGTCGCTCGGCGGTCATGCCCCGCAGCATGATCATGATGGGCGGTCCCATCGACACCCGTCAGTCCCCCACGGAGGTCAATCGTCTGGCCACCACCAAGTCCTACTCTTGGTTCGAGAACAATCTGATTCATCGCGTGCCGGCTAAATACCCCGGCGCGCATCGTCGTGTGTATCCCGGTTTTCTGCAGCATGCCGGTTTTGTAGCCATGAATCCGGATCGCCATGTCAGTTCCCACTACGACTTCTATCAGCATCTGATCAAGGGCGACGACGATGACGCCCAGGCGCACCGCCGTTTCTACGACGAGTACAATGCGGTGCTGGATATGCCTGCCGAGTTCTATCTGGACACCATACGCATCGTGTTCCAGGAGCACCGCCTGCCTAAAGGTCAATGGCATGTCCATGGCGAACAAGTTCGTCCTCAGGATATTGAAGGCGTGGCTCTGTTCACCATCGAAGGCGAGCTGGACGACATTTCGGGGCAGGGTCAAACCCATTCTGCCCAAGGACTGTGCTCGAAAATCGCGCCTGCCCTCAAGCAACAATTTACTGCGCCCAACTGTGGCCATTACGGGATTTTCTCCGGAAGCCGCTGGCGCACGCTGATCTGTCCTAAAATCAGGGACTTCATCCGTCAGCACAACTGATTATCTGGCTTAAGCCGTTTCCAACGGGGCCGGAAGGCCCCGTTTTTGTATTCATGTCCGACACTTTGATACGGCGCATTGACGCCCTGCTTCCCCAGACCCAGTGCACCCGCTGTGGTTACGACGCCTGTCTGCCCTATGCCCAAGCCATTGCGCTTGAGGGTGAGGCCATCAATCGCTGCCCGCCTGGCGGGCAGGAAGGCGTACAGGCCCTGGCCGAGCTGCTGGGTCGTGCCCCCCTGCCTCTGGACCCGGACTGTGGGGAATTCACCGGGCCCAGCCGGGCGGTGATTATCGAAGAACACTGTATTGGTTGCACGCTTTGCATTCAGGCCTGCCCGGTAGATGCCATTATCGGCGCCAACAAACTGATGCATACCGTACTGGCCGACCGCTGCACCGGTTGTGAGCTGTGCGTCCCTCCCTGCCCGGTAGACTGCATCAGCATGGTGCCTACCGACGAATGGAGCAAGGAGCAGGCTGCCCAGGCCCGCCAGGACACGGAGCAACGTCGCGAACGCCTGCTGGCCCGCCACAAAGAAAGCTCGGACCTGGCCGCCCGTACGCTGGCCAACAAGCCGGTACTGGCCAACCATGCCGACCAGGCCGACAAACGGGAGGCCTCCATCGCCTCTGCGCTAGCCCGTGCCCGTGCCCGGCGCGCCAGCAAAACCGCCGGTGAGACCACTCCATGAATGCCGCCAAGCGCTACGAGATTTTCAGCCGTTTTCAGGCAGCCAACCCCAAACCCACCACCGAACTGGAATACGCTGACACGTTTCAACTGTTGATCGCGGTTATTTTGTCCGCGCAAGCCACAGACCGTTCGGTCAATTTGGCAACCGCCCGCTTTTTTCCGGAACATGGCACACCCGAGGGTATTCTCGCGATGGGCGAGGAAGGGCTACGCGAAGCCATCAAGACGATCGGCCTGTACAAAACCAAGGCTGCCAACGTCATCAAAACCTGCAAGATTTTGCTGGAACAACATCAAGGCCAGGTGCCCTGCGACCGCGCCGCTCTGGAAGCCCTTCCTGGCGTGGGCCGCAAAACCGCGAATGTTGTTCTGAACACTGCTTTTGGCTTGCCCACCATTGCTGTGGATACCCATATTTTCCGCGTCGCGAACCGCACAGGGATTGCACCGGGAAAAAATGTGGTGGAAGTGGAAAAAAAGCTGGAACGACTGATTCCCAAACCTTTTTTGCTGGATGCTCATCACTGGCTGATTCTGCACGGCCGTTATATCTGTGTTGCTCGCAAGCCCAAGTGTCCCCAGTGCGGGATAGCGGATCTGTGCGACTTCAAGCCCAAAACCGTTAACACTTAAGTAACAGATCAGTGGTTTGCCAACATTTGTTTACCAATCTGTGAAATAAAGCAAACCATCCTATGACAAACCCGCATGGTTTTGCGGGGCCAGGGCTCTCATACTGAAACGCATAAAGGACTCTGCCTAGCGTTTGCGAGAAATAACATCACCGCAGTCAAAGGCAAAGGACGCGTAACGGGTTCCTGCGCTGATCAGCCAACGTACAGGCCCATTTTGACGACTCACGACAAGGAGCGTTCTCATGATGCAGGCTGCCCTGGATATTGAGAATCTGTACGCTTGGCACCGAGAGTTTCCGCTCTTGCGCGGATTGAATCTACAGGTTGCCTCCGGCGAGATATGCACCGTCTTGAGCCGCAACCGGGCTGGCCGCAGCGCCATGTTACGTGCCATCGTGGGCTTGACGGACAGCCGTCGAGGCTCCATCCGCATTCAAGGCACCGAATCCATTCATCTGAGCCAACATCAGCTGGTGGATCTGGGGGTGGGCTACAGCCCTTATGAGCAAAGCATTTTTACGGGGCTAAGTTGTGAGGAAAACCTCCTGCTGCCTCCGGCTATCGGCACGACCTTGGGCGGCGGGATGTCGTTGATGCAAATTTATGAGCTGCTGCCCAGCCTGGAGCAGCGTCGGCATCATATGGCCACTCAGCTATCGACGGGCGAACAAAAAATATTGGCGATTGCCCGACTGCTACGCACAGGGGTCAACCTGCTGCTACTGGACAAAGTCTCGGAAGGTCTGGCGCCGGTGCAGGCCCAGACCTTGATCAAACTCATCTGTACCCTGCGCGACGAAGGCTACACCGTCGTACTGGCCGAGCAATGCCCCCAATTCTCTGCTGCCTTCAGCGACCGCTTCTATGTATTGGAGCATGGGCAGATCGTAGAACGATTTACACGTAGCGAGCTGAGCCACAAATACGAAACCTTGCATGCCCTCCTGGGAGACTGAGAAATTGGGCCAGTGTCTTGCCCCATATTGGGCCACCACCGCCGCTTGCCGGCCCTGCTCGCAAGTTGGCCGCCCTGCCCCAGCCATGCCCTCAGGCAAAAGCTGAAAAAAAGCACATAAGCCACGGGGTTTTTTATATCCAGCGGTTTACCAAGTGATGCAAAAAAAACACACGAGGCTTGAATTGGCCTCAGATGATTTCCGCTTCCTTGATCTACAACAAGGTCAGGCAGTCAACTACTTCTGAAGCTTGCTTTGGATCAAGTCCGGGCCCTCTGGCCTCATGCACTCTGTAGGCTTTACACACACCTACGGAGCTCCTATGAAATCCCGCTACTTGTTTCCCGGTCTGCACCTGTCCTTGCTGGCTGCTGGGCTGGCCGCTGTTCTGTATGCCCCTCAAGGCCAAACACATGAAGCGGGTGATTTCTTGCTCAAGGGCGGCGTGACCTGGGTGTCCCCAAAATCCAACAATGGCACGGTTGCAGATGGCACCGTCAAGCTGGACGTGGGCAACAACGCCCGCCCCAGCTTCTCGCTGACCTACATGGCTACCCGCAATATTGGTGTTGAGCTGCTGGGCGCATTCCCCTTCCAGCACAATATCGACAGCAATCTGGGACGTATTGGCAAAACCAAGCACTTGCCCCCTACCCTGAGCCTGCAATATCACTTTCTGCCTGACAGCGACTTCCAACCCTATGTCGGCGTGGGCGTGAACTACACCATGTTCTTTGACACCGAATCGCGCGGTGCGCTGGCCGGTTCCGACCTGAAACTGAAAAACAGCTGGGGGTTTGCAGCCCAGGTCGGCGTGGATTACAAGCTGGACAAGAACTGGTTCCTGAATGCCGATGTGCGTTACATCAGCATCCGTCCCGACGTGCAACTGAACGGCCAGTCCATTGGCAAAGCCAAGCTGGACCCCGTGGTTGCCACCATCGGGGTCGGCTACCGCTTCTAAGCGTTCGCCTCTTCCTGCTCGCGTTTGCCCTGCCCCAAGCCCAGATAGCTTTCTATCACTCGGGGATTATGAGCCAGGTCAGACGCGGGCCCTTGCAGCACCACATCGCCCGTCTCCAGAACATAACCGTAGTCAGCCACTTGCAAAGCGGCACGCGCATTTTGCTCGACCAGCAAGATGGCCACACCGGTACTACGCAGTCGGGCGATGATCATGAAGATTTCCCGCACCACACGCGGCGCCAAGCCCAGGCTGGGCTCATCGAGCATCAGGACTTTGGGTTGTGCCATCAAGGCACGTCCCACCGCCAGCATTTGTCGCTCACCGCCTGACAAGGTCCCGGCCAGCTGCGTACGACGCTCTTTCAGGCGTGGGAACAAGGTATAGACCTTATCCATGGTGTCACGCCAGCCCGCTTGACGAGCCCGATACAGACGAAAGCCGCCCAGCAGAAGATTGTCCTCGACCGTCATGCTGCCAAACAATTCGCGGCGCTCGGGCACCAGGGAAATACCGGCCGCCACGCGACGCTCCACTTCCCAATGACTGATCTCCTGGCCCTCGTACTGTACCGAACCGGTGCTGCGTCCCACGCTGGGCAAAGAGCCCATCATGGAATTGAGCAAGGTGGACTTGCCCGCGCCATTGGCGCCGATCACCGTCACAATGCTACCTGCCCGCACGTCCAGGCTGGCCCCCGTCACCGCGGTGACCTTGCCGTATTGAGCGGCCAGATTGTCTACTTTCAGGATAATGTCTTTCGATTGTGCCGAACTCATAGCGCTGCTCCTGCCGAGGCGGGCTCATTGACCTGGTCCAGATCCAGGTCGTCATCAATACCACCCAGGTAGGCTTCCAGCACGGCTGGATTTTCCTGAATTTCCTTGGGCAACCCTTCGGCCAGCTTGGTGCCAAAATCCATGACAACCAGCTTGTCCGTCAAATTCATGACAAAGTCCATGTCATGCTCAACCAGCAAGATACTCATGCCTTCACTGCGTAACTGACTCAGCACTTTGGCCAGCTCCTGCTTTTCTTTGTAGCGCAGGCCGGCGGCAGGCTCGTCCAGCAGCAAAAGCAGCGGATCAGAGGCCAGGGCACGCGCAATTTCCAAAATACGCTGTTGACCCAGGGCCAGATTACCCGCCTCTTCGTACAGGTAGTCGCCCAGGCCCACCCGCTGCAGTTGCACCGCCGCTTCATGCAAAAGTTCCGCTTCACTACGACGCTCGGTATGCAGGACAGCGGACACCACGCCCACATTCCGACGCAAGTGAGCGCCCAATGCCACGTTCTCCAGAACCGTCATGGTAGGCAGCAATTGCACATGCTGGAACGTACGGCCCACACCGAGGCGGGAAATCTCGCGTGCAGGCTTGCCATCAATGCGTTGCCCCAGGAAGCTGACCTGTCCACTGGTGGCCGACAGCACGCCGGTAATCAGGTTAAAGGTCGTACTCTTGCCCGCACCGTTAGGACCGATCAGGCCCATGATCTGACCAGCATTCAAGGTGAAGCTGATGTCGTTCACGGCGACCAGACCACCGAACTCCTTGCGGATCTTGTTCACTTCTAGAACCAGCGAACCGGCCTGAGGACGCTCACGCTGAGGCAAAGCTTCGGCTTGTGGAGGAGCTGCCTGATTGCGCTTCTGTGCACCGAAGACCTGTTCCCAGACCTTGTGCAGGATGGGCCACAAACCGTCACGGGCGTACTGCAGAATAAGAACCATCAGGATACCGAAGACGATCAGCTCGAAGTTGATGTCGGTATTGAGCAGTTTAGGCAGCCAGTTCTGCAATTGATCTTTCAGGCTCAGCACCAGGGCCGAACCCAGAACAGCTCCCCAGACACTGCCTGCGCCCCCCAAGACGGCCATGAACAGGTACTCAATGCCGTAGTTCAGGCCAAAGGGGCTGGGCGATACCGCGCGCTGGTAGTGGGCATAGAGCCAACCGGATACGCAAGCCAGCAAGGCGGCATAAACGAACACAATGACCTTGTAGTTGGCCATGTTCACGCCAAAGGACTCGGCCATGCCGCTGCCATGCTTCAAAGCCCGAATGGCACGTCCAGGACGGGAATTGAGCAAGTTGCGTGTGCCCCACATGGCCAGCAAGGCAAAAGCCCAGATCAGGTAGTAAATATCCCGCCCCGAAGACAGGGAAATACCGAAGAACTCCAAAGGAGCAATACCGGAAATACCGTCGTACTGACCCAGAAACTCCAGGTTACCAAACAGGTAGTACAAGGCCAGACCCCACGCCAAGGTACACAGGGGCAGGAAGTGGCCGGACAAGCGCAGGGTGATCGCGCCCAGAATGTAGGCCACCATCATGGTAATGGCCATGCCAATCAACAGGTTGAACCAGGGCGACCAGCCCAGGCGAGCGGTCAGATAAGCCGTGGTGTACGCGCCCAGACCCACAAACGCAGCCTGACCAAACGAAGTCAGGCCACCCACGCCCGTCAACAGTACCAGACCCAGCACGACCAAGCTGGTCAAGCCAATGTAGTTAAGCTGGGTAATCCAGAATTCGGGCGTTGCGCCCAACTGCGGCAAAATCAACAGAACCGCGATAAACAATAGCGTCAGCAAGTGTCTCATGTGATTTACTCCTCATCATCCACGTGCTTGCTACCGAAGGAGCGCCACAACAACACCGGTATCACCATGGTAAATACAATGACTTCTTTATAGGCACTGGCCCAGAAAGAGGAAAACGCTTCCAGAACCCCCAAGAACAAGGCGCCCAACAGGGTAACGGGATAACTGATCAGACCACCGAAGATCGCGGCCACAAAGCCCTTGAGACCGATCAAAAAGCCGGTGTCGTAGTAAATGGTCGTTACCGGAGCGATCAACATGCCCGAGAACGCACCGATGGCCGCCGCCAGGGTGAAGGTCAGCGAGCCGGACATGTTGGTACTGATCCCCACCAGACGGGCACCGCGACGATTGACGGCCGTGGCACGCAAAGCGCGACCATAAAGGGTCTTGCCAAAAAAACCCCACAAGGCCAGGATCAGCAACACGCAGGCCCCCATCACGAAGAAGGTCTGCGCCGACCAGCTCACCGCCCCCAGGGACACTTCACCTTCCATGAAGGGAGGCGTACGCCAGCCTTCGGGGCCAAAGAACACCAGACCCAGGCCCGTCAAGGCAAAGTGAACGGCTACCGAGGTAATCAGCAGCACCAGCACGCTGGCCTCGGCAATCGGCTGATAAACCAGTCGATACACCATCGGTCCCAGCGGGATCACAACGGCCAACGAGAACAGCACGGCCACCCACAGGGGCAACTGCGCGCTGACAATGGCAGGAGCGGCAAAATAAACCGCTACGGGAATGACGATATTGACCAGGAATTTGCGCGGCATACCGCTCAGGCTGCGGCTGCGCAAGGCAGAGAGCAGCTCCAGCAAAAACACCAGAGCACCGGCGATCAACAGCAAAATAACGGTTCCCGGCATGCGGCCATTGACCACAAAGGCCAGGGTCAAGGCGCCAAAGGTGACGAATTCACCTTGCGGGATGAAAATGACGCGGGTAACCAGGAAAACCAGAACCAGGGCAAGCCCGAGCAAGGCATAGATGGCACCATTCAATATGCCATCCTGCAACAAAATTAAAGCGATGGTGGTATCCATGTCGGACAACATCCTGTACAACAAAAAGGGCGGAGGGCTTACGCAAACGCAGGCCTGTAGCGGGAACGGGTGCCAGAACCTTCCAGCACCCGCCTCGGAAAAAACCGGCTATTGAGCCGGTTTTTGCCTGTCAGATATTACAGATCAGGCTGATAGGTCCATTTACCGTCGACCACTTTCACAATGACGTGGGCCCGTTTATCCAGACCGGCGTGGTCGGTGGCCGACATATTGAACACACCTTGGGAAGCCGCCAGTTCCTTGGTCTGCTCCAGTGCGTCACGCAGGGCGGCGCGGAACTCGGGGGTGCCGGGCTTGGCACCCGACTGCAAGGCTTGCGGAATGGCTTCGGTCACCAGCAAACCGGCATCCCACAGGTGGCCACCAAACGTGTTGATCGAGCCTGCGCCATACTTGGCCTCATATTTTTCCTTGTATTCCATGGCGGTCTTTTTAACCGGGCTGCTGTCAGGCAACTGTTCGGCAACCAGCAAGGGACCGGCGGGCAAGATCATGTCGTTACAGTCTTTGCCGCAGACGCGCAGCACATCACTGTTGGCTGCCCCGTGGGTCTGGTAAATGATGCCGGCATAGCCACGGCCCTTGAGCTCGCGCTGGGGCAAGGCAACCGGCGTGCCCGAGCCGGCAATCAAAATGGCATCGGGCTTGGTGCCCAGCAGCTTGAGCACTTGTCCGGTCACGCTGGTGTCATTGCGACCATAGCGCTCGGCACCCAGCACCTTGATGCCTTTGGCCTGGGCGGCCTCGGTGATCACATTCAGCCAACCATCACCATAGGCGTCGTTGTAGCCGATAAACCCGAGAGTCTTGACGTCCTGCTTGACCATGGCCTCGGCCAGGGCGCCCGCCATCAACTGGTCGTTCTGAGGCGTCTTGAACACCCAGGTGCGAGCGCCTTCAACCGGCTCAACAATCTTGGCGTTGGCAGCCACACTAATCATGGGAGTCTTGGTTTCGCCGGCCACATCCACCATGGCCAAGGAACCCGGTGTCACGGATGTACCGATCACCACGTCCACTTTGTCATCGGTGATGAGCTTGCGCATATTGCGTACAGCCACCGTAGTGTCTGTGGCATCATCCAGCACAATGTATTCGACTTTCTGTCCGGCCACTTCGGTAGGCAGCAGGCTGACCGTATTGCGCTCAGGAATCCCCAGCGAGGCCGCCGGTCCTGTTGCAGCCACCGTCACCCCCACTTTGATCTGCGCGGACACCGCCACGGGCAGACTCAAAGCCAGGGCTGCAGCCAATGTCGTGAGGCGCCCAGTAGTAATGCAGTTCATCCTTTTCTCCCAATATTTGTTCATTGTTGTGGACCGGATTAACGGTCAAAAAATCGTAATACAGATAATCAACAGCACATACCAGAAACGTATCAAGTCACACGGATTTCAGATATTGGTGTTTACCTTAAATATTAAAAGTTTAAATAGTGCACTAACTAAACGGATTGCTGACAGTTCAGGTGGTGCCAACAGGGGTTTTCCTGGTCAGGCAAGCGCAAGACCTTGCACTTTGGAACCCTCTGTTCCAAACACGCTCTAATTGTCGATTACTATGTAGGAATGCGCCTCCTGTAGGCATTGATCTGTTTTTCATAAGGCAGCACACGTGAAAAAAGTACATAAAACCGAGGCTGAGTGGCGCGCCCAGCTCAGCCCTGAAGAATTCTATGTCACCCGTCAGAAAGGCACCGAACGCCCTTTTACAGGCCGCTACTGGGACACCACGACGGCCGGCATCTATCGCTGCGTCGGTTGTGGCACCCCCCTGTTTGCTTCGGACACCAAGTTTGATGCCGGTTGCGGCTGGCCCAGCTACTTTACGCCCCTGAACCCGGACAATGTGCGCGAAGAACTCGACACCAGTCACGGCATGCGTCGTACCGAAGTGCTATGCAATGTCTGCGACGCGCATTTGGGCCACGTCTTTGAAGACGGCCCCCCGCCCACTGGGCTACGATACTGCATCAATTCCCTGTCCCTGACCTTTGAACCTGACGCATGAAGAAGCTTTTATTCGATCTGTTCCCGCTGGTTCTGTTCTTTCTGGCCTTTCGCTTCTCCGATATCTATGTGGCAACGGGTGTGGCCATGGCCGCCTCGATTTTGCAAATCGTATGGCTCAAGCTCACCAGCAAGGCCATCGAGACCTCGCACTGGATCAATCTGGCCGTGATTGTGGTCTTTGGAGGTGCCACCCTGTTTTTCCATAACGATGTCTTCATTCGCTGGAAACCCACGGTGCTGTACTGGATTTTCGCGCTGGTGCTGCTGGGCGGGCGCTACCTGATGCATCGCAACCTGATGCAAAAATTCATGGGCACCCATCTGGTACTGCCAGGCCATGTCTGGGACAAATTAAACCTGGTCTGGGCGAGCTTTTTCGTCGCTATGGGACTGGTCAATCTGTTCGTTGCCTTTTCGGGCCACTTTACCGAGTCCCAGTGGGTCAACTTCAAGGCTTTCGGCCTGCTTGGCTTGATGCTGGTGTTTGTCGTTGCCCAATCCTTGTGGCTGGGTCGCTACCTGCAAGACTCCTCGGACAACTCCACTCCCCCAAAATCCTGATTTCGCCATGACAGACGCACTTGCCTCCCTCATTCACGAACGGCTCCAGGCCCTGGAGCCTTCGGAGCTGGACATCATCAACGAATCCCATCTGCATGCGGGCCACGCTGGCGCACAAGGTGGTGCCAGCCACTTTCGGGTCATCATCGCCTCGAAACAATTTGATGGAATTTCAACACTGGCACGACACAGACTTGTGTATGATCGCGTCCACGATCTAATGCCTTTCCCTATTCACGCATTGGCTATTCAAGCCAAACCCACCGCTTAAGGATGCTCATGAAACGTATTGCCGCATTTGCCTTGACCTGCGCCCTGGCTGCTCCCGTCTATGCACAGACGATTGCCACCGTAAACGGCAAAAACATCACGCAAAAAGACCTGGATCAGTTCGTCGCCGTTCTGGTCGAGCAAGGCGCCAAAGACTCGCCCGAGCTGCGTGAGCAGGTCAAACAGGAAATGGTCAACCGCCTGGCCGTGGTGCAAGCCGCTGAGAAGGCCGGTATCGACAAGACCAACCAAGTCCAGCAAGAGCTGGAACTGGCCCGCCAGAGCATTCTGGTCCGTGCCCTGATGGCGGATTACCTGAAGAAGAACCCCGTCACCGAAGCTGACCTGACCAAGGAATACAACACCATCAAGGCGATGGAAGAGGGTCAGCAGGAATACAAAGTACGCCACATTCTGGTCAAGGACGAAGCCGCTGCCAAGGACTTGCTGGCCAAGATCAAGTCCAAGAAAATCAGCTTTGCGGACGCTGCTAAAAAAGACTCCATTGATACCGGTAGCGGCCAGCAAGGCGGTGATCTGGGCTGGGCACCAAGCTCCACCTACGTGCCCGAGTTTGCCCAGGCTGTAGAAAAAATGAAGAAAGGCGAACTGAGCGCAGCCCCCGTGCAGTCTCAGTTTGGCTGGCATATCATTCAGGTGGACGATGCCCGTCCCGTGACCTTCCCGGCGATGGCGGAAGTCAAGCCTCAGCTGGAAGAGATGATGCGTCAGCGCAAGCTGGCCGAATACCAGCAAAAAATCCTTAAAGAAGCCAACATCAAGTAATGGCCTCAACCACCGCTTTGTCTGCTCGATAAAGCGGCTGTCAGGAAAAACAACGATGGCGCCTCCAGGGCGCCATCGTTGTTATTGATCACAGCAAGGCTCACGCGCTTTTTCAGACTTGTAGTCCAGGCTCGCTTGCCCTGGGCTGATCACCGCCAGCTTGAAACAAGGAGTAAGGCATCACGAGGCCTACCTGCGTTTGCCCCGACCCTAGTCCCCAGCCAGTAAAGCCAGGAACTGAGCCTCGTCCAGAATGGTCACGCCCAATTCCTGTGCCTTGGTGAGCTTGGAGCCAGCCTCGGCACCGGCCAGGACAAAGGCGGTCTTTTTGGAGACCGATCCACTGGCCTTGCCGCCGGCCTCCAAGACGCGGCGTGTCGCCTCATCACGGCTCATGCTGGGCAATGTGCCCGTGATGACAACCGTTTTGCCCGCCAAGGGCAAATTGGCACTATTTGCGCGAGCCTGCGCCTGTTGGGGGCTCACTCCCGCTGCCAGCAAGGCGTCCAGCGCCTCACGATTATGCGGCTCCTGAAAAAAATGCCGTACAGAAGCAGCTACGACAGGGCCAACTTCATTGACCTGCAACAGCGCCTCTTCATCGGCCTGCTCCAAGGCCTGCAAGGTGCCAAAATGCTGGGCCAGGTCTCGGGCCGTCGTCTCCCCAACATGGCGGATACCCAAGGCGTAAATCAGACGATTCAAGGCTGGCTCCCGCACCTTGTTGATCGCTTCAATCAGATTCTCAGCAGACTTGCGTCCCATACGCTCGAGCAGGACAAGCTTCTCGACCTTCAATTTGAAAATATCGGCCAAGGTATGGACCAGTCCGGTTTCCACCAACTGATCCACCAGTTTTTCCCCCAGGCCTTCAATATCCAGAGCTTTGCGACTGGCCGCGTGAATCAGGGTCTGCTTGCGTTGAGCGGGGCAAATCAGGCCGCCTGTGCAACGCCAGGCAGACTCACCCTCCAGCCGCTCCAGGGCGGAATGGCATGCCGGACACTCCTTGACCATTTCAAACGGCACACTGTCTTGCGGACGCTGTTCCAGCACCACAGCGACGACCTCCGGAATCACGTCACCGGCTCGGCGTACCACGACCGTATCGCCAGCGCGCACATCTTTGCGACGCACCTCATCTTCGTTATGCAAGGTGGCATTGGTCACCGTAACCCCGCCCACGAAAACCGGTTTCAAACGCGCCACAGGAGTCACCACCCCGGTGCGGCCGACCTGAAACTCAATATTTTCCACGCGCGTCATTTCTTCTTGCGCAGGGAACTTATGAGCGACGGCAAAGCGCGGGGCGCGCGCCACATAACCCAGTACGCGCTGCGCGGCCAGGGAATTGACTTTATAAACCACACCATCAATTTCAAAGGGCAGGCCGGAGCGACGCTCCTGAGTCTGGGTATAAAAATCCAGCAGGCCCTGTACCCCCTTCACAAGCTTACGATCGCGACTCAGGGGCAAGCCCAGACTCTCGAGCCAGTCCATCATGCCTGACTGGGTATCACGAGGCAGCCCGTCTCCCGTCACGTCCGCAAACAAGGTATTTTGCGGCTGATTCGTAAGTGGCAGGGGGCTGATTTCACCCCATCCATAGGCAAAAAAACGCAAAGGCCTTTTCGCCGTGACTTTGGGGTCCAATTGGCGCAGGCTGCCTGCCGCGGCATTGCGCGGGTTGACAAAGACTTTCTCGCCACGCTTGAGCTGACTCTCGTTCAGACGTTCAAAGTCCGCCCGGTTCATCAGGACTTCACCACGCACTTCCAGCACGGCCGGCAATTGCGCAGCATCGCCACGCAAACGCAAGGGAATGGATTTGACGGTGCGAATATTGCTGGTGACGTCCTCGCCTGTGGTGCCATCACCCCGCGTCGATGCCTGCACCAACAAGCCTTGCTCATAGCGCAGACTGATCGCCAGGCCATCAAATTTGTATTCCGCCAGATAATCAACCCGACGATCCAGGCCCACCATACCAGCCTCGACAAGCGTGTCGGCAACCCGTTTGTCAAATGCCTGGACTTCCTCATCCTCAAAGGCGTTGCCTAAAGAGAGCATGGGAACGGCATGCTGGACCGTCGCAAAGCCATCCAAGGGAGCCGCGCCCACGCGCTGCGTGGGAGAATCCGGGGTAATCCACTCCGGGTGCGCGGCCTCCAGCGCCAGCAGCTCGTTCATCAGTGCGTCATATTGCGCATCCGAAATGCTGGGCGCATCCTGAATGTAATAGGCCCAGTTATGCTGGGCCAGTTCTTCACGTAACTGCTGTACTCGCTTCAAACTCACGAAAAAATCCTGCCTGTACGTTCCTGACCTGCTGTGAAGCCTGCTTGCTCCAGACGCTCGTACAAGGTACGTAGTTGTTCATCAATATTCTGATCCGTGCTCTCGGGCAAGGGGCGGCCCTGGTCATCGAGCACCACACCATCCAAACGGCTGGCCAGATCGCGGGCCACGGTTGCCATTCTGCTGAAGGCGTGATCGTCCGCCGGGCTGTTGGGCAAGTCCAGCAGCAGGTCGATGCGCTCGATGCTGGCGGACTGAATATCCTTGGGCTGGACGCCGTCAAACATGGCCGTGAACCGGGGCTGGCCGGAATCGGCCAGCCAGGCCAGCTGCTGGCCAAACGGCAAGAAGCCCGCGTCCTTGACCATTTGAATGACGGACGAGGCCGGCAGGGGCCCAGGCAAACGCACCGACACGCCGACCAGCGCGTCCAGATCGGCGCAGGTATTGTCCAGGGCGGCCGCACGACGCAGCACCTCATCCTGCTCAGGACCCTCTACCGAGCCGTCAAACTGTTGCGCCAGACCCTGCGCAGCCATCCAGACCTGCGACCACTCAATGGCCGACAGGGGGCCGCTGCGATTGGCCAGCAAAACGGCAATCTGCATGCTGGCGTAGGATTCGCCCGCACGCAAACGGGCACGGTGCCCTCCCCCTTCGCATTCGGCAAAATAACGCACTGGTTTGGCGCCAGTACGCGACACAGCCTGTAGGGCCTGGGCCAAATCCTGGGCATCCACGGGCTGACTGAAACTGATGTCAATCACGGCCTCAGTGGTGCAGTCCACTTCGGACGGATCATGGTCCCCCTCGGTAGAGGCAGGATCACTGCCACGTCCCATGCTGGGCTCGCGCCGCTCCAATTCGCTGAGCTGGCTCATCAGAGGATCGGTGTCCCCGTCCGGGAATTGGCTTTGCATCTGCTGGCGCACCCGGCGGTCTTGCCACCAGTTAAAGACCACCACGAGCAAGATGAGCAAAATGCCCAATAAAATCAGTGCGATTTGCAAATCACTCATTGTCAGTTCCGTCGAATCAACACTACCGGATTAAAAAAAACAGGCTTACACATTGCTCATTTGCATGGCCGCGTCCACATCCACCGCCACGATACGGGACACACCTTGTTCTTGCATGGTGACACCAATCAGTTGCTTTGCCATCTGCATGGCAATTTTATTGTGAGAAATAAACAAAAACTGAGTTTGGTCACTCATACTGGCCACCAGATTGGCATAGCGTTCCGTATTGGCATCGTCCAGCGGCGCATCCACTTCGTCCAGCAAGCAAAATGGCGCGGGATTCAGTTTAAAGAAGGCAAAAACCAAGGCCGTCGCGGTCAATGCCTTTTCACCGCCAGAGAGCAAATGAATCGTGCTATTGCGTTTGCCCGGTGGCTGCGCCATCACTTGGACCCCCGCTTCCAGCACTTCGTCGCCCACCATCGTCAGTTTAGCCTCTCCACCACCAAATAGCCGTGGGAAAAGCTCGCCAAAGTGCTGATTAACGATGTTGAATGTTTCCATGAGCAACTGGCGCGTCTCGCGATCGATCTTGCGTATGGCGTCCTCCAGCGTCTCGATGGCATCACTCAGATCCTTGTGCTGCGCATCCAGGTAGGTCTTGCGTTCCTGGGCAGTGGTCAGCTCTTCAAGGGCGGCCAGGTTGACCGGCCCCAGGCTTTCAATCTGGCGTGAAATACGTTGCACTTCCGACTGCAGCCAGCCCACGCGTTGCCATTCTGGTGTTTTTTCCTGTAACAAGCTCCATAGCTCGGAACGGTTTACCTTTCGGCTGTCCAGTTGTTCTGCAAACTGCTCGACCGCCAGGCGCGAGGCTTGTTCCTGCAACTGCAATTCGGTGACCTGCTCACGCAAGGGGCCCAGATTCTTTTCGTGCTCGGCACGGGCCTGCTCATGTTCTCGTAATTGAGCAGCCAGCGTATCGAGCTGGATTTTTGCCAGTCGAACCGCCTCTTCACGCTCGGCGCGCAATTCCAGCGCGTCCTGCAACCCGGCTTGTGCGGCAGAAGCATCCAGATCCAGCAGCTCGCCTTGCAAGCCCTCCAACTGACCGACAGTGCGCTGTGCCTGCTCCTGCGCCAGGGCCAGATTGCGCTCCAACTCGGCCATACGCTGCACCAAGGCGCGCTCGGCAAACTGGGCGTCCTGTACCGCGCGTTCACGCTCATGCACCGTACGCCGGGCCTGCTCGGCCAGCTCCGCGCCCTGCTCGCCATCCATCTGCGCCTGGGCAAACGCCCCCTGATGCTCGGCCAGTTCTTCGTCCAAGGCTTCAAAACGGGCCTCGAATTCCTCACGGTTCGCCTGCAGCTCTTCACGCTGTACCGCCAACTCCTCCAGCTCCTCGTTGATTCGAGAACCTCGCTCCTGCGATTGCTGAGCTTGTTGCGCCAGCTTGGAATACTCCAGTTGCACATCGTGCATGCGGGCCGTCAGCTCACCGACACGGGCCCGGGCGGGAACCAAACCATTGCGAACCTGCTGCAAAACCATTTCGGCCTGGGTGCTGGCATGCCCAAGCTCATCCACAATCAGTTGGGCACCACGCAGCTCACGCTCCAGATGAGCAATCTCCTGCTGGCGCGCCAACATACCCGCCTGCTCAGAGTCGGGGGCATAAAAGCGAATGCTGTAGCGATCCACCACATGACCATCCCGCACCACGATGGCCATTTGATCCGTCAATTGCTCACGCAAGCTCAAGGCCTGCTTCAAATCTGGGCAGACATAAATCTGCTGTAACCAGTTGTCCAGCAAACTGCGTAAACCGCCGTCCTGCTGCCGCAAAACCGAGCTCAACAAGGGCAGGTCCAAGCCCGCCTTGCCTGACACCCCCGCCTCAGGCAACTGATAAAAACTTAAACGGGCCGGAGGGGCATCACTGGCAAACGCTGCGGCCATATCCAGCCGACGCAGCTCCAACGCCGTCATGCGCTCGCGCAGGACCGATTCCAGCGCCGTTTCCCAACCTTTTTCCACGTCCAGGCTTTGCCAGAGCCGCTTCATGCTCTCCAGCCCATGCTTGGCCAGCCAGGGCTCCAACGTTCCCTTGCGAGCCACATCCTCCTGCAGACGGCTCAGGGCCAGATGGCGTGCCTCCAGACGAGCCATATCCTGCCCGCCTTGCAAGGCCTGTTGCTGGGCTTGCTTGCGCTCCTCTTCGAGCCGGGGCAACTGAGCCTCCAGATGCTGCATGTGTTCCTGGGCCTGCTGCAGCTGGCTCTGCAGCATGTTCAGATCACCTTGCAAACGCTCCAGATTGTCCGGGTCCGGGGCATTGAGTTCGCGCAGCTCTTGCCTGAGGCGTTCCTGACGCTGCTCCAGCCCCTGAATCTGCCGGTCGGCATCGCGTTGGGATTGTGCCGCCAGCGCCAGGTTTTGTTCCAGACGAGCCAGGACCATACGCATTTCGTCACGACGCTGAGCCTGCTCGCGTACATGCTGCTCCAGTTCGGGCAAGGCGGCTTGAGCCTCTTCCAGCAGAATCTGCAGCTCTTCCAGCTTTACCGCTGCTTCTTCGCGCTGCTGCTCGCTGTTTTCCAACTCCTGCTGACAGTGCTCCTGCTGCTCGATCCAGTCATGCTGCTGTTGCTCCAGCTGTTCACGACGTTGAGCCATGCGGCTGCGCGAATCGAGCACATGACGGATTTCTGCCTCCAGGCTGGACACTTGGGAACCCGCTTCGTAAAGCTGGCTTTGCGCCAGATGCAAGGCGTCGCCCGCCTGCAAATGAGCCTGTCGTTGCGACTCCAGGGTCGCTTCGGCATGGCGCAAACCGGCAATGGATTGTTCCAACTTGGTCTGAGCCTGCTCAATGGCCAGAAATCGGGCTTTCTGATCGCTCTGCGCGTTGGACTCTTTCAAGAGCCACAATACATTTTGCTTGAGTTCACCGTCTTGCTGCAGATCGCGATATTGACGGGCCACTTCCGCCTGGGCCTGCAGTTTTTCCAACTGCGCATCCAGCTCCCGCTGAATATCCTCAACACGCAGCAGATTTTCACGAGTGTCGCGCAAACGGCTTTCCGTTTCGCGACGGCGCTCCTTGTAGCGCGACACGCCCGCCGCTTCTTCCAGAAATACACGCAGTTCTTCGGGCTTGGCTTCAATCAGGCGGTTAATCATCCCCTGCCCAATGATCGCGTAACCCCGCGCGCCCAGCCCAGTACCCAAAAAGATGTCATGAATGTCACGCCGGCGAACGGCTTGATTATTCAAAAAATAGCTGCTGGTGCCGTCCCGGCTCAGAACACGCCGTACCGAGATTTCGGCATAGGTGCTCCACTGGCCCGAGGCGCGCCCTTCGGAATTATCGAAAACCAGCTCAACCGAAGCTCGCCCAGCCGGTTTGCGTTGCGAGGAGCCATTGAAAATCACGTCCTGCATGGACTCGCCACGCAGTTCTGACGCTTTGCTCTCGCCCAGCACCCAACGCACCGCGTCGATGATATTGGATTTTCCACAGCCGTTGGGCCCGACCACCCCGACCAACTGACTGGGAGTTGGAATGGAAGTCGGGTCCACAAAGGATTTGAAACCGGCTAGTTTGATCTGGGTTAAACGCACAGGGTAGAAATCAGCTCAGAAAAGACCACTTTTGAACAAGCGCACAGGCGCATTTCGATCTGCCTGGCATTGCGAGTCGTATGATACCGCAGCACCTGCCGCCCACAGCAAAGACACGGAAAAAACAAATGAAAACCACCGCAGGATCAGCGAGGTGATAAGGCAGTAAACTAATTGCTGCCGTCAAGACCGGTTTACCCTGCCCGCTCAAGCAGCCAGACGCTGCAGGCCGAGCTCTTACAATGGCGCTTTGCCCGTATCGGCCCGGTCTGAAAATTCGAGCATAGAGACAGGCGCAATGAATTTTCTAATACCACTGCCCCCGCAGTCCCTGTTATTCTTGCTCCCCATCTCTGTTCGTAAATTTCGCACCGGCTCAGGCTTTGTCAAGAAACTCAGGGCGAGCAGCCCACGGCAAGCTTGTTCTGTCTGATAGCTGGCTTTGATTCGTGCCCGTGGTCCGGCGACCGCAGTTTGGCGCACACGCATTCGGGATGTATTTTGAATAAAGGATTTTATCTGGTCATGGCCGCGCAGGCATTGTCGTCAGTTGCCGACAATGCCTTGTTGATTGCCGCCATCGCCCTGATCGCAGACCTTCACGGGCCAATCTGGATGGTCCCCATGATGAAATGGTGGTTTGCGCTGTCCTATGTGCTATTGGCCGCGTTTGTGGGAGCCTTTGCCGACTCGTATCCCAAAGGCCGGGTCATGTTCGCCACCAACGCCATCAAGCTGATAGGGTGCATGCTGATGTTCTGCCATCAGTACTTTGGAATGAGCGACTCCCAGCAACTGGTGCTGGTCTTTGTGTCCTACACCCTGGTTGGCGTGGGAGCGGCCGCCTACTCACCAGCCAAGTATGGCATCGTGACCGAAATGCTCAAGCCTGAACAACTGGTCAAAGGCAACAGCTGGATCGAAGGCCTGACAGTCCTATCCATTATCGCAGGCACCGTACTAGGCGGCATCCTGATCAATCCTTCCATTGCAGGCGCCCTGGCCGAACACTCGTTGATTGCCTCCCTGGCGCAGACTCGTGCCGAAGTTGCCATCCTGCTTATTTCCCTGATTTACCTGGCGGCAGCCCTGTGCAATTTGCTCATTCCCCGCACCAATATCCACTATCCACCACAACAGAAAAATCCCGTCCTGCTGCTCAAGGAATTTCGTACCTATGTACAAATTCTGTGGCGTGACAAGCTGGGCCAGATTTCGCTGGCGGTCACCACCTTGTTCTGGGGCGCTGGCGCAACCTTGCAATTCATTGTGATCGAGTGGGGGGCACAGCATCTGGGCTACCGCCTGGATCAGGCTTCGGTTCTGATGGGGGTGGCGGCATTGGGAACCGTCTTTGGCGCGATTTTTGCCGCTCGGGTTCCCTTGAAAAAATCGCTGGCAGTCCTGCCCGTGGGCGTGGCGATGGGCTTTGTCGTGTTGCTCATGCCGCTGGTCCACGAAAAATGGGCTGTCTATACCCTGCTGATGGCTATTGGCGGTCTATCGGGCTTTTTCGTGGTACCCATGAATGCGCTGTTGCAACATCGTGGTCACGTCATGCTCTCGGCAGGCCACTCGATTGCGGTCCAGAATTTCAACGAACAGCTCAATATTCTGTTCATGCTGGCGCTATACAGCCTGCTGCTATGGCTGCGCTTGCCGATCAATTACATCATTGTGTTTTTTGGCCTGCTGGTGGCATCCCTGATGACCGTCTTTATCATGTGGAAAAACGCTAATCTGCGTGAACATCCTGAGCTGGAAGCCTGCATTGGACAGGAAGGTCATGGCCAAGCCCTGACGGCAAAATAAAGAGGTACAGGCAGAGCGGCCCTGGGCCTGCCTCTGCGTGGCGGCGACCCGCTCAGGGCTGAGCCTGCAACTGCCGTAACAAGGACAGATCCCGCCAGGCGTTGGCCTTGTGCTGCGGGCGCAGCAAGAGCGAAGCAGGATGGTAAGTCACCACCAAAGGCACGCTACGGCCCAGCGTGTCGGTGTAACTCAGGATCTGACCGCGCAAAGTTTCCAGATCCTGCTCGCAACCACTAAGCGCCATTGCGGCCACATGACCGACCGCCAGCAAACGTCGCGGCTGCACCAGACGAATCTGCGCATCCAGAAAGGCCCGACATGCAGCCAGCTCCTCCGGGGCGGGAGGACGATTTCCCAGTGGGCGGCACTTGACCAAATGCGCTTTATAAATCGAGGCGTTAGGAATGGCGCTGTTGAGCATGGCCTGCAACAACAGCCCTGCCTTGCCATCAAAAGGCTGTGCGCTACGATCATCGCTGGTCCCTGGTGCTTCGCCCACAATCATCCAGTCGGGTTCGGCCACCAGCTCTGACCCAAAGACGACCTGCGCACGACCAGTATGCAGGCCACACTCCTGGCATGCCTGTGCCTGCTCCAACAAGCTGGCCATATCCCGCGCCTTCTCGGGCTGAATCAGCACGGCAGGGCGCTGAACCACCTCTTCGACTGGCACGGGAGCCGCCGGTCGCGCCCCCGATTTACGCAATACCGCCAAAGCCTGATCACGCGCTGACAGCGCATCGCTGGCTGCGCCGGAAACAGCGGCCACCGGCACAGGGCGGTCAGCAGGTGGAACCGCCCGCTCAAGTGCGGGGGCCGCAGCCGACGTCCCGACTGGCGGCGCAGGTGCTAGCGCTTGAACGGCAGGCTGGGCCTGGGGCAAACGGGCCAGAAAGGCGCGCTCCAGCCCCAGCTCCAACAGCCAGCTACGCTGTAAGGGGGAGATAGGCTGAAAGTCGATCATGCCTCTGCCTTATCGGCCAGGCTCAAGCTCATCAAGACCGCGTCTTCCCGCACGCCTTCTTTGAAAGGGTAATAGTTTTTACGCACGCCATCGGGCTTGAAACCATACTTCTCATACAAACCGATTGCTGCTGCATTTGAGGCCCGCACTTCCAGAACGAGCCGCTCCACTGCGCGCTGTCGTGCCCATTGGAGACCGTCATCGAGCAACTGGCGCGCCAGACCTTGCCGCTGCTGCTCAGGAGCGACCCCGATCAGCAACAGCTCGATCATGTCCGGGGTCTGCAGCCAAATGGCATAGCCCTGTACCTGCCCCTGCTTATGGATGATCCGGCAGCAATACGCTGTGTTACCCAAGGCATCCGTCACGTTGCCCGCCGTCCAGGGGTGGCTTTCCACGCGCCGTTCTATATCCAGCACGGCCGACACATGCCCGGGCTGCATGGCTTCAATTTG
Organism: Alcaligenes sp. HNGD-HTN06; assembly: GCF_049932565.1. Lineage (NCBI taxonomy): Bacteria > Pseudomonadati > Pseudomonadota > Betaproteobacteria > Burkholderiales > Alcaligenaceae > Alcaligenes > Alcaligenes sp. HNGD-HTN06. Next base: position 2,572,025 of record NZ_CP187782.1, read on the forward strand.
CCAGGGCTGATCCAAAGCGGCCGGGTTGCCGCCCAAGCCCTGCTCGCGCTCCGAAATGGTGTAGGCGACTTTTTCGCGCACATACAACGGCATGGCCAGATCAGGAGCAATACCCTTCCCCTGGTCCAGATCATGCAGGGCCAGGCGTGCAACACTGGCGCTTGTCGCGCGCCATGCCGGCCCGACCTGCCAATCGTGCGCCCGTACAGCCGATGTCAGATCGGGGAACTGCTGCAAGGCATCTCCCACCACCAGAATCTGCTGGTGTCTCGCAATCACGCCCTCGGCCTGCAAACGGGCAATCCAATCAGTAAGCTGGGCGGCATCCAGCAACACCGGGCTTTGCTGCACAGTCCAGGCCGTCTGAGCCGACCAACTGTAGACGGCTGCATACACCTCCTGCATGCGCGCATCCTGCGCCACCACATAGGCTGTATTTTCGACCGGTGAACCACTGGCGGCCGCCGCCAGGAGAGAAGACACGGGCAAGACGGGCAGACCCAGCGCAAAGGCCATGCCCTGAGCGACGCCGCAAGCCACGCGCAGACCGGTAAAACCGCCCGGACCCTGCCCGAACGCAATGGCACTTAAGGCCTGCCGGTCAAGGCCGGCCTGCTCCAGCAACTGCTCGGCCATCGGCAAAAGCCGTTCAGCATGATCACCACTGCCCTCGTGGCTCAGCCCCACAAGCGAGATACCCGCAGGTGTGCGAGACAACAAGGTCAGTTCACAGAGATTGGAGGAAGTCTCCAGGGCAAGAATATGTGCATCCATCACGCTATTTTAGTTTAAGCGGACTGAAAATAGGCGGCTCTGAATACACGGGCAAGGACAAAGCCCGGTTCGAAGCAGTCCGGGACAACTTGTTTGGCGGACGGGCGTTTTATAGACCAGAGCCAAAACGACCAATGAGACTATTTGCTGCCGTACAATCTCGCCGAAGAATGTGCCAAACCTGCCACAAGGCGCATAAATAGTACAAAACACTTAATGTGTAATATTTTTCTACACCCCCCTATACGCGCTTTCTGATGCCTGTTACATTTTCGCTATGAATACGCCGACCCCCCCCCTCACCCGCAAAATCCTTGTCGTTGACGACGATCCACGCTTGCGCGATTTGTTGCGCCGCTATCTGTCTGAACAAGGGTTCAACGTCTTCGTTGCCGAAGACGGTAAAGAAATGGCCAAACTCTGGCAACGCGAGCATTTCGATCTGCTGGTATTGGATCTGATGCTGCCCGGCGAAGATGGCCTGTCCATCTGTCGTCGGCTGCGCGGCGGACACGACAATACTCCAATCATCATGCTCACGGCCAAGGCCGAGGAAATCGACCGCATCGTGGGCCTGGAGATGGGTGCTGATGACTACCTCATCAAACCGTTCAACCCCCGCGAATTGCTGGCCCGTGTCAACGCTATCTTGCGACGCCGTGGTACCGAGGAACACCCCGGCGCACCTAGTCAGGAAAATGAATCGATCGAGTTCGGCCCGTATGTGCTGAACCTGTCCACACGCACACTGACCCGCAACAACGAAGTTGTCCCGATCACCACGGGCGAGTTCTCGGTGCTGAAGGTGTTTGCCCGCCATCCCAAGATCCCCCTGTCACGCGACAAACTGATGGAGCTGGCTCGTGGTCGCGAATATGAAGCCTTTGACCGCAGCCTTGACGTGCAGATTTCGCGTCTGCGCAAGCTGATCGAACCCAATGCCTCCAAACCCGTGTTTATCCAAACGGTGTGGGGCCTGGGCTACGTGTTCGTTCCAGACGGCGGTAACTGACCTTGTCTTCCGGTCAGCAAGAGGGGCGGCCCACCACGGCCGCCCAACGCCGAGCAAGAAAAAACTCGAGTATCCGGCTAGGTTTATTCAGCCGGTCTTTTTTATTGCTTGCCGCGTTAATGCTCGTCAGCCTGGGTGCCTGGCTGCAAGTATTCTTCAGTATGGAAGAAGGACCGCGTGCTGCCCAAATGGCGCAGCGCGTGGCATCCATTGTCAGCATCACCCGCTCGGCTCTGGTGTACGCGCCCCCGGCGGTACGCCCTGCCCTGCTGCTGGATCTGGCCACCAAGGAAAGTCTGCGCGTGCAGCCACGCGAGAACACCGACGAACTTGAACCCTTGCCACGCTCCAATTACTGGCAGCACGTCTCTACCGAAGTGCGTGGCGCACTGGGCAGCCAGACCCTGATCATGTGGTCGGTCAACAGCGTGCCAGGCATCTGGGTTTCCTTTGATATCAATGAAGACCAGTATTGGCTGGTTTTTGACCGCGAACAGTTAAGCCTGACTGCCGGCGTGGAGTGGCTAGGCTGGGGTGCCACCGCCCTGTTGCTGGCCTTGATCGGTGCCGCGGTCAGTGTGCGTTTCGTGAACCGGCCTTTGGCCCAGTTGGCCAAGGTGGCCCAGCAACTGGCCCGTGGCGAGACTCCCAGCACGCTTCCTGAAAAAGGCCCAGTTGAAATCCGCGACATGAATATCGCGTTTAACCGCATGGCTCGGGACATCCGCCAGACAGAGGCGGATAGGGAAATCATGCTGGCCGGTATTTCGCACGACTTGCGCACACCGCTGGCGCGCATGCGTCTGGAAATTGAATTAAGCCAGGTATCGGACGAAACCCGCGCCGCCATTGACGAGGACCTGGCCCAGATCGACCACAGTATTGGTCAATTGATGGAATATGCCCGTCCCGCTACGGCTGTCCCTGAACATGGCATTGATGTTTCGGCCGTGCTCAACGACGTCTACGAACGCGAACGCACGCATACCGAATCGCTGGGTGGGATTTTGACGGCCTCCGTCGAACCCAATCTGTATGCCCGCATCAGCGCCCACGACCTGAAACGTATCGTCTCCAACCTGATCGAAAACGCCCGTCGTTACGGACGCAGTCCCGAAGATGACCGGGCACGCATTGAGCTGTCTGCCCATCAGCACGGCAATATTCTGGTCATTGCCGTCAAGGATCAGGGCGCCGGTATTGCCAAAGGCGACATCCAGCGCCTGCTACGGCCCTTCTCCCGGGGTGTATCCGCGCGTACGGGGGTCAGTGGTGCCGGTTTGGGATTGGCGATTGTGGAACGTCTCTTGGGCCAGGTAGGTGGGCACTTTGAGCTTATCAGCGCCCCCTCTGAAGGCCTGACAGCCCGCATTCAATTGCCCCGCATCCGCGCCAGTCGTAATGCACCAGGAACACAAGGCGATAAAGACACCAAAAACGCCTGAACCCACCGGGCCTTGGGTTGAAGGCCGCCTGCTTTTTGCCCAAGGCTTTCTTCAACCCTAGGTCCGATCAGGCTCGATACAGCAAGGCGACTGAAGTCACCGCGATCCCTTCCTGGCGCCCCACAAAGCCAATGGCCTCGTTTGTTTTACCCTTGATATTCACACTGCCGGGTTCCAGTTGCAGATCGGCCTCGATATTGGCCACCATCGCCGCAGCATGGGGAGCGATCTTGGGTTTTTGCGCATGAATCGTGGCATCCACATTCCCTACCAACCAGCCCGCAGCACGTACCTGTTCATAAGCATGACGCAGCAGCACGCGGCTATCGGCACCCTTGTATTTCAGATCGGTGTCGGGGAAATGGCGGCCAATATCCCCCAGGCCCGCAGCACCCAGGATGGCATCGGTAATGGCATGCAGCAAGGCATCGGCATCCGAATGCCCCATCAAGCCATGCGTATGCGGGATGGTGACACCGCCCAGAATCAAGGGTCGGCCTTCGCACAGCACATGCACATCAAAACCTTGTCCTACGCGAATCGGCATGCTCATAACCATTTCTCCATCAGTTCAAAATCTTCAGGCCAGGTGACTTTAAAATTCCGCGCCGAACCCAAGATTAATAAGGGTCGGCTACCCGCCAATTCCATGGCGCTGGCTTCATCCGTCACCGCAAAACCCTGTTCTTTAGCCACCTGCAAGGCCTCACGCAAGGCGTGGGCGGGAAACAGCTGGGGAGTCTGCGCTAGCCACAGCCCGTCCCTGTCCACCGTTTCCTGTACCGCGACCGGCTCGGTGGGGGTTGCGCGCTTGACCGTATCAGCAACGGGTAAAGCCAGCAAACCACCGCGTCGCGCTTGCAAGCAGGTATCAATCAGGCGCGCCAGGACTTGCTTGGGCAAACCGGGGCGCGCAGCATCATGAACCAGAACCCAGGCTTGCTCGTCCTTATCCAGGCTCTGCAAGGTATTGAGCACCGTTTCAGCCCGCGTTTGCCCACCACAAGGCAGACAGACCGTGCGCGGCAAATCTTGCAGTGCGTCGGCGGCCCAGATGTCACCGGGGGCCACAGCCACCCGCACCTGGCTGATACGTTCATCGGCCAGCAAAGCCTGTACCGAGCGGCGCAACATGGGCTGCCCGCCCAGCAAACGGTATTGCTTGGGCAAGCCTTGTGCCTTCGTGGCAGAATCCAGGGCGCGCGAGCCGATGCCGGCAGCTGGAACAATTGCAATCAAGGTAGTCTTCATAGGTGGGTGATTTTATAATGACAATCCTGATGGAAACCGAAAAACAGCACTCCCTGTCCCTGCCCAGCACCCAAGATGTGCTGGCTGCCCTACGTCCTGGTCAACGCTACACGCAACCCATGCCTCCGGGCTCCGGGGATGCCTGCCTGATTGCCGACCTGGCCCGCCAGCATAAAGCGCCTATTCTGGTGCTTTGCGCCGACCCCTTGACTGCCCAAAGGCTGGCCGAGGAAATCCTGTTGTTTGGCCCCGCCCTGCGCGTGCGCCAGTTGCCGGACTGGGAAACGCTGCCCTACGATAGCTTCTCCCCTCATCAGGACCTGATCTCAGAGCGCCTGCGCACCTTGCATGCCTTGACCATGCACGAAGTCGATGTACTGACCGTCCCGGTCACAACCGCCCTGTATCGGCTGGCGCCACCTTCTTTTCTGGCGGCCTATACCTTTTCCTTCCGTCAGGGTGATGAACTGGATGAAGCGCAGCTACGCGCCCAGTTGATGCTGGCCAATTACACGCACATGACCCAAGTCAGTGCCCCGGGCGAATTCAGCATCCGCGGCGGTCTGATTGACCTGTTTCCAATGGGTTCCGTGCTGCCCTACCGTCTGGACCTGTTCGACAACGAGATCGAAAGCATACGCAGCTTTGATATCGATACCCAGCGCAGCCTCTATCCGGTCAAGGAAATTCAGCTATTACCCGGTCGCGAGTTCCCCATGGACGAAGAAGCGCGCACCCAGTTTCGGGCCCGTTTCCGCGAGTTCTTTGAGGGTGATCCGTCGCGCGCCCTGCCCTATAAGGACGTAGGCAACGGCATTGCCTTTGCGGGCATTGAATACTACCTGCCGCTGTTCTTTGAAGAAACGGCGACCTTGATGGACTACGTGCCAGAAGGCAGCCTGGTGATCACGCACGGGGACGCGCAAAACGCCATCGCCCGATTCCAAAGTGATACGCACAGCCGCTTCTCGTTCCTGAAGAACGACCGTGAACGCCCGATCCTGCCACCTGAAAGCCTGTTTCTGTCCGATGAGCAGTTTTTCAATGGCATCAAGCCTTTCTGCCGTCTGAGCCTGAGTGCTCAGGCCGACAATCAGCCGATTGCTCACCCGGACTTTGAAGCCTTGCCCGTCGTGGCGGTCAACCGACGGGATAAAGACCCGCTGGCCCAACTGCGGCAAGAAGTCCTGGACCCGAGAAATCGCACCGTCTTGTGCGCCGACTCGGCTGGCCGGCGGGAAACACTGCTGCAAATGCTGCGCGAGCACAATCTGACGCCCGCGTCAGACTGCCAGAACCTGACGGATTTTCTACAGTCAGACGCGGCTTTTGCCTTGGTCGTTGCGCCCTTGTCTCGCGGCTTTGCCCTGATTCATGACAATCTGAGCCTGCTCACCGAAAATGATCTCTACCCTACCCAGACACGCACGCAAAGCAGCCGCCGCCGCAACGAACGCAGCAGCGATGTCGAGGCCATGGTGCGGGACTTGTCCGAGCTGCGTGAAGGTGACCCGGTAGTCCATGCCGAGCATGGCATTGGCCGCTATTGCGGCCTGAAAGAAATGGATTTGGGTGAAGGCCCGGTCGAATTTCTGCATCTGGAGTACGCCAAAGGCAGCACACTTTATGTTCCCGTTGCTCAGTTGCATGTGATCGCCCGCTACAGCGGCGCCGATCCCGAGCATGCCCCGCTGCATCAACTGGGCTCGGGTCAATGGGACAAGGCCCGCCGTCGTGCCGCCAAGCAAGCACGCGACAGTGCGGCTGAACTGCTGGCCCTGTACGCCCAGCGAGCCGCCCGTGAAGGTTTCAAATTCAAGCTGCCCCTCAATGACTACCAGGCCTTCTCCGAAGGTTTTGGTTTTGAAGAAACCCCGGATCAGGCCGCCGCTATCGAAGCGGTCATCAACGATATGACGTCCGGCCAGCCCATGGATCGTCTGGTCTGCGGGGATGTGGGTTTTGGCAAGACCGAGGTTGCGCTTCGCGCTGCCTTCCTGGCGGTAGCCAATGGCAAACAGGTAGCCTTGCTCTGCCCGACCACCTTGTTGGCCGAGCAGCATGCCCAAACCTTCTCGGATCGCTTTGCCGACTGGCCCATCCGGGTTGCCGAGCTGTCCCGCTTTCGTTCCACTAAACAAACCCAGGCCGCCATCGCAGGACTTCAGGACGGCAGTGTGGATATTGTCATCGGAACGCACAAGATCCTGTCGCCCGATGTGCGCTTCAAGCATCTGGGCCTGGTCATCATCGACGAAGAACACCGTTTCGGCGTGCGCCAGAAAGAGGCCTTGAAGCAGCTACGTGCCGAAGTCGATATCCTGACCCTGACCGCAACCCCTATTCCACGCACCCTTGGAATGTCCCTGGAAGGCATACGGGACTTTTCCGTGATTGCCACAGCGCCACAAAAACGTCTGGCAATCAAAACCTTTGTCCGTCGTGAAGATGGCAGCACCATACGCGAAGCGCTGCTGCGCGAACTGAAACGCGGGGGTCAGGTCTACTTCCTGCACAACGAAGTCGAGACCATCCATAACCGTCGTGCCCGGTTGGAGGAATTGGTCCCGGAAGCCAGCATTGCCGTGGCCCATGGTCAAATGCCTGAGCGCGAGCTGGAAGCCGTCATGAAAGGCTTCTATCAAAAGCGCTACAACGTACTGCTATGTACCACCATTATTGAAACCGGCATTGATGTACCCACGGCCAATACCATCGTCATTCACCGTGCCGATCGTCTGGGTCTGGCACAGCTGCACCAGTTGCGTGGCCGCGTTGGCCGCTCCCACCACCAGGCCTATGCCTATTTGCTCACCCCAGGTGAGGACGCCATCACCAGCAATGCGAAAAAACGGCTGGAAGCGATTCAAGCCATGGAAGAGCTGGGTGCAGGCTTTTTCCTGGCCATGCACGATCTGGAAATTCGAGGTGCGGGGGAAGTGTTGGGCGAATCCCAGTCCGGCGACATTCAGGAAGTAGGCTATTCCATGTATGCGGATATGCTCAATACGGCCGTCAAAGCCCTGAAAGCGGGGGAGGAACCTGACCTGGATTCGCCCTTCGCCTTGCAATGCGAGGTCAATCTGCATACCTCCGCCCTGCTGCCCGCCAACTACTGCCCCGATGTCAATGCCCGTCTGGGGCACTACAAGACGCTCTCGCACGCCCGCACTGAGGACGACCTGATCCACATTCATGAAGAGCTGATCGACCGCTACGGCCTGCTGCCGGAGGCCGGCGAGAACCTGCTGGCCGTGCATCGTTTGCGCATCAAGGCCGAGCCCTTAGGTATTGTGAAGATTGATGCCAGTGAATCACAGGCGACGATTCAGTTTTCCTCCAAACCCAATGTAGATGCCGTCAGCATTATTGAACTGGTGCAGAAGAACAAACAGGTTCGACTGGCCGGCCCGGACAAACTGAAGATTGATATCACCAAAGGTGAAGAAATCAAGAATCGCATTCAGGCCGTACGCAATGTCTTGAACAGCTTGCGCCAAGAGAAGTAAGCCTTAATCGTCACGCTGGATGCAAAAAGAGCGCTGGACAAAGACAGCGCTCTTTTATGTTTGACCGTAACGCCCCTGACTGATGCATTTAGGCCTGCGAACCGAAACTTCTCAATACAGCCCCACTCCGGGTGCGGATGGACTGAAGCTAACATCCACCCTCCGATTTTGTAGCGCCAAACCACGCTGACGGTTCGTGTCCCTCACACGTCCAAACGGAACCAGTTCAATACGGCATCCAAGGGAGAATGATTCAAGGCAAAGCGGGCCTGCTCCTGCACGACAGGTTTGGCACGGTAAGCGACCGAGTACTTGGCCTTGGACATCATGGGCAGATCATTGGCCCCATCACCGATTGCAATACACTGCTCGGGGCTTGCCCCCAGATCGGCAGCCAACTCCTGCAAGAAGCGCGCCTTGGCCTGCCCATCCACAATGGCACCCAAGACTTTGCCAGTCAATTTACCGTCCACCACTTCCAAGGTATTGGAGTGGGCAAAACTCAGGCTGAAGCGATCTTTCATGCGCTCCGTAAAGAAAGTGAAGCCGCCCGACACCAGCAAGGTCTTCACGCCGTGCGCATGCGCGGTTGCGATCAGGCGCTCAGCCCCGGGATTGGGCTGCAAACGCTCTTCATAAACACGGCTCAGATCGCTGACCGGCACCCCTTCCAGAAACGCCACTCGACGAACCAGGCTTTCAGAAAAATCCTTGATCTCGCCCCGCATCGCCGCTTCAGTAATCGTGGCAACCTGCTCTTTGCGGCCCGCCATATCGGCAATCTCGTCAATGCATTCGATATTGATCAGCGTGGAATCCATGTCCATAGCCAACACGCGCATATCCTTGAGGCGATCGATCTGCTCCAGAAAGGCAAAGTCCATCGCGCCGCTCTTGCACAGGGTCTGCACGTCAGCACACTGCGAGGCATCCGCACCCAGAACGCGGACTGCAGTGGGGCCCAGTTCCTGCACGCCATCGGCTTGCACCACTGCCGCAATTTTTTCGATGATGGCGCTGTCAAGGCGCGGCCCTTGAAGAATGAGATGAGACATCAGATCGTCCACAAAGCAAAAATACAGCACAGGCACTGTGCCAAGAAACCAGTATTGTAGCCTGCCAACGGTCCGTCACAGCCTGGCCTTCACGCATCCCTGTCAGTTTTCAGTCTGAACTCATCCTGCTACGATAAACGCTATTGCGAAATGACCGAGGACGCCCTCCATGTACATCTGGCCCAACCATAGCTTGCTCGATCTGCTCCACATCGAACACCCCATTGTCCAATCTCCCATGGCCGGTGCCCAAGACAGCGAGTTGGCCATCGCAGTCGCTCGTGCCGGTGGCCTTGGCTCCCTGGCTTGCGCCATGCTCAGCCCGGACCAGATTCGTGAACAAGTGGCGCTATTTCGGCAAGCCGTCTCAGCGCCCATCAATCTGAACTTTTTTTGCCATGAAGATCTGCGTTTGGAGCCAGAGGCCCTGCAGGAATGGCGCTTGCGACTGATGCCCTACTACCAGGAATATGGGCTGGACCCGAACCAGGAGCTGCCCAAGGCGGCACGCGCGCCTTTCTCGCCGGTTCATGCTAAACTGGTGGAAGCGATCCGGCCCGAGGTGGTCAGCTTCCATTTTGGCCTGCCCACCGCTGACCTGGTTGAGCGCGTCAAAAAATCCGGCGCTTTGGTCATGTCCAGTGCCACTACCACCGCCGAAGCTGTCTGGCTGCAAGAACACGGTGCCGATATCATCATCGCCCAAGGCGTCGAAGCAGGCGGCCACCGCGGCATGTTTCTTGATAATAAAGTTCATACTCAAGTGGGCACCCTGTCTTTGGTTCCTCAGATTGCCGACGCCGTAAGCATTCCTGTCATCGCGGCTGGCGGCATTGCCGACGGACGGGGCATTGCGGCAGCGCTGGCCTTAGGAGCCTGTGCCGCCCAGATTGGGACCGCCTACCTGTTCTGCCCTGAGTCCAAGATCAGCCCACTACACCGTGAGGCCTTGGGACAGAGCCGCTCGGATGGAACAGCGCTGACCAATCTGTTCTCCGGCCGCCCCGCCCGCAGTATCCGCACTCGTCTGATGGACGAAATCGGCCCATTAAGTGACAGCGCTCCTGTGTTTCCTCATGCTGGTTCCGCGCTGAGCCCCTTGCGTATCGAAGCGGAGAAACAAGGCCGCAGCGAGTTCACCTCTCTATGGAGCGGTCAAAGCGCAGCATTGGGCCGCGCACTGCCTGCTGAGCAATTAACCTTGGTACTGGCTCAAGAAGCTCAGGGCGTATGTAAACGTCTGGGTTTGGCCGGCGCGACTCATGCCCCCCTGGATCAGCCCTGATTAAGGCCAGACCTTGCGACCTGAAGGGCCAGGCCCCCGTCCACACTGGCCGACAGACGGACTAAGTCACACATCCGAGACCTCCTAAAAAAAACCTCGCAAATAGTTTTGCGAGGTTTTTTTACACGGGCCAGTCTTAGTCAAATTTACCCTTGGGATGACGCATCAAGTAGCGATACACAAAGCCGGGGTAGGCCATGACCAAAAACAAAGCGAAAGTAATGGTGTAAAACACCCAGGTCTGCTTGAACGGATTACCAATGCTGGCTTCAAAGGCAAAACCAAATGCCCCCACGATACCGTACAAGGCGCACACCTCCAGAAGGCGGGACAGAAAGCCCTTGGAGATCTTTTGATGACGAGCACGCCACGCGGGAAAGAAAAACAAAGCAGCCGCTAACGCTAAGCCTAGAAGCAGCTTGCCTACCATGAGCGGCAAGGAATTCAGACCCGAGCTGGACGCAATCAAGGTGTAAATGCCCAGTCCCAAAGCCGCCAGGACAAGCAGATACACCAGACCGACTATCAGTTGCAGCCAGGGCGAAAGACCAGACCGTTCGCCCGGCAAGGACCAAGGCAATACCAGCAAGGGCTTTTCCACGAGAAACGGCAGATTAGCCGTTATCACGGAAAGAACAATCAAGACCCAGATGGAAAGGCTTTGGTCCATGGGGCTACCTATTTAAAACTGCAAGGAAGACTGGATCACGCGGATGCAGGTATCCATCAGACCGCCGGGCAACAAACCCAGCCCGATAATCAGCACACCATTTACCAGCATGACCAGCTTGGTCAACAAACCGGTTGCCACCGGATGCTCTTCCCCTTCGGGCTCGTCGAAGTAAACCACCTTCACAACGCGCAAATAGTAGAAGGCGCCGATCAAGGACATGATCACGGCAAACACGGCCAGCCAGATATAACCTGCGCCCACCACCGCCTGCAGCACACTGAGCTTGGCGGCAAAACCGGCCAGCGGAGGAATGCCAGCCAGGGAGAACATGGACAACAGCCAGACCAATGCCAGGCCGGGATTGCGACGGTTCAGACCTTTGAGATCGCTGATGTTTTCACATTCAAAACCGCGACGGCTCAGGATCAGAATCAGACCGAAGGTGCTCAGCGTGGTCAGCACGTAGATCACCACGTAGAACAGCGAGGCACCATAGGCTTGAGAGTGAGTCTCGCCGTCAAACACGCCTGCCAGCAAGCCCAGGAAAATGAAACCCATGTGCGAGATGGTCGAATACGCAAGCATACGCTTGAGATTCTTTTGCATGATCGCAGTCAGGTTACCCAAGGCCAGCGACAGCACAGCCATGATCAGCAACATAGGCTGCCAATCCACGGCAATACCGTGCAGGGCTTCAACCAGGAAACGCATGGTTACCGCAAACGCAGCCAGTTTGGGAGCAGCACCGATAATCAGGGTGACCGTGGTCGGAGCGCCTTGATAGACGTCCGGTGTCCACATGTGGAAAGGAGCGGCCGTCAATTTGAAAGCCAGACCTGCCACCACAAACACCACACCGAAGACCAGCGCCAGACGCTCGGCCTGACCATTGGCAATCACTTCAGCAATGCGTGGGAACTCCAGATGACCGGTAGCGCCAAAAATCATGGACATACCGTACAGCAAGATACCCGATGCCAACGCACCCAGAACGAAGTACTTGAGCGCTGCTTCGATGGACTGACGATGTTCGCGACGCAAGGCAACCAGTGCGTACAGCGCGAAGGACATCAACTCCACACCCAGATAGGCGGTCAACATGCTGTTGGCCGAAATCATGATCATCTGGCCCAGCAGAGCCATCAGAGTCAGGGTATAGAGCTCACCGCCACGCTCCATCATGTCACGCTGTTCAGCGTACTCACGACCGTAAATCAGGGTAGCGGCCACAGCGGCACACGAGAGCAGCTTCAGGAAGTGCGCCATTTCGTCAACGACGAACAGACCACCGAACGAGACGCCGTTCACACCCTTGGACCATTGCCAGGCCACACTGGCCGCAACCACGGCAAGCGTCAGCAGGCTAAGAACAAAGGTCGAGTGGCGCTGTTTGTGTGTGCTGAACGCATCAAAAATCAGCACACACGAAGCCAGAACCAGGAGCAGGATCTCGGGCAAAGCCAGAGAAAAGTTAAAGGTAGTATCCATAGTGATTCGGCCTACAGTTTCGAGATGGAGACGTGTTGCAGCAACGCTTCAACCGAAACGTGCATGACCTCGGTGAATGGCTTGGGATACACACCCATGCCCAACACCGCAATCGCCATTACGCCAAGAACGAAGAACTCACGGCCGCTCAGATCGCTCATGCCAGCCACCTTGTCATTACCCACGGGGCCAAAAGCCACGCGCTTGAGCATCCACAACGAGTAGGATGCACCGGTAATCAAAGCAGTGGCTGTCAACAAACCGATCCAGAAGTTGTATTCGACCGCACCCATGATGACGGTGAACTCACCGATAAACCCGCTGGTGCCAGGCAAACCACTATTGGCCATGGAGAACAGCACGAAGAAGGTGACAAAGCGCGGCATAACCTTGACCACACCACCGTAATCGGCAATCTGGCGGCTATGCAGGCGGTCGTACAAGACACCAATACACAGGAACATGGCGCCAGAGACAAAACCGTGCGAGATCATTTGCATGATCGCACCTTCCATCCCCGTGGTGTTGAACACGAAAAAGCCCAGCGTGACAAAACCCATGTGAGCCACAGAGGAATACGCCACCAGCTTTTTCATGTCGTCCTGAACAATGGCAACCAGACCGATATAGATCACCGCGACCAGGGACAGAGCAATGATGATGCCGGCCAGACCTTGGGAGGCATCAGGCGCAATCGGCAGGGAAAAGCGCAGGAAGCCGTAAGCACCCAGTTTCAGCATGATGGCAGCCAGAACCACGGAACCGCCCGTGGGCGCCTCCACGTGAGCATCGGGCAACCAGGTGTGAACGGGCCACATAGGCACTTTCACGGCAAACGCCATGAACAGCGCAGCAAAGATCATCACCTGCGTGGTGTAATCCAGCGGCACTTTGTGCCAGGTCAGGATATCGAAGGTACCGCCAGACACATTCCACAAATAGATGAATGCAATCAGCGTCAGCAAGGAACCCAGCAGGGTGTACAGGAAGAACTTGACCGAGGCATAAACGCGGTTGGGGCCACCCCAGATACCGATGATCAGATACATCGGGATCAGCGTGGCTTCAAAGAACACGTAAAACAGCAAGCCATCCAGAGCCGCGAACACACCTACCATCAGACCCGACAGGATCAGGAAGGCGCCCATGTACTGGGCCACACGGCTGGTGATCACCTGCCAGCCCGCCAGCACCACAATCACAGTGATGAAGGCGGTCAGCAGAACAAACCACATGGAAATCCCGTCCACGCCAAGGTGGTAATTCACCTTGAAGGCGTCAATCCAGGGAGCCAGTTCGACAAACTGCATGTCAGCCGTGGCGGGATTAAAGCCCGTGTACAGAGGAATCGTGACAATCAGACCGGCAATCGAACCCAGCAGCGCCAGCCAGCGGGTGAAGGTGGGACGATCATCACGCCCCAGAGCCAGCACCAACAGGCCAGCGACGATAGGTACGAAAATCGCCAGCGTTAACCAAGGAAGAGTAGAAGACGCCATATCGCTAGCCATTTACCGAACTCGCCAGTACAAAAAAGGTTAAGAGCGCCAGAATCCCGAGGATCATGGCAAAGGCATAGTGGTAGACATAGCCGGACTGGATATGACGGCTGATTGCAGCCACCCAGCCCACCACGCGCGCACTACCATTGACCACCAGGCCGTCGATCAGGCCACGGTCAGCACCTTTCCAAAGGCCCGTACCCAGGCAGCGAACGCCGCGAGACAGCACCTGCTCGTTGAACCAGTCAACGTAGTACTTGTTCTCCAGGATACGGTAGATAAAAGAGCAGTTCTTCTTGATGGCTGCAGGCAAGGCAGGATTGACCAGGTACATGTACCAGGCTACCACCGCACCAGCCACAACCAGCCAGAATGGCAAGGTCACAAAGCCGTGCAGAGCGTAAGCCATCCAGTCAGTCCAATGGCTGGCCAGGGTCGCCATGGCAGGATGATCCGGCAGAACCGTCACAATACCGTCAAAGTAGCCACCGAACAGCAAGGGTTCAACGAACCAGATACCGGCGAAAATGGATGGAATGGCCAGCAGAACCAAAGGCAGTGTCACCACCCAAGGCGACTCGTGCGGATCACCACCATGGGCGTGATGATCGTCATGACCATGATGCTCATCGTGCTTGACGTCACGGAAGCGCTCTTTGCCGTGGAACACCAGGAAGTACAGACGGAAGGAGTACAGCGAAGTGACGAACACACCGATCAGTGTGGCGTAGTAAGCGTAGGTCGAACCCCAGATACCGGCGTCGCCTGCCGCTTCGATGATGTGCTCTTTCGAGTAGAAGCCCGAGAAGAACGGCGTGCCCACCAGAGCCAGCGTACCGATCAGGAACGTCAGCCAGGTGATTGGCATGTACTTGCGCAGACCACCCATGTTGCGGATGTCCTGATCGTGATGCATGCCAATGATGACCGAACCAGCACCCAGGAACAGCAAGGCTTTGAAGAACGCGTGCGTCATCAGGTGGAACACCGCCGCCGAGTAGGCCGACGCACCCAGAGCCACGGTCATGTAACCCAGCTGGGACAAGGTGGAGTAAGCCACAACACGCTTGACGTCGTTCTGGATAATACCCAGCAGGCCCAGGAACAAGGCACCCGTAGCACCGATCACGATAATGAAGGACAAGGCGGTCGTCGACTGCTCAAAGACAGGCGAGAAACGGGCCACCATGAAGATACCGGCCGTCACCATGGTCGCGGCGTGAATCAGCGCCGAGATAGGAGTGGGACCTTCCATGGAATCTGGCAACCAGCTGTGCAAAGGCACCTGAGCCGACTTACCCATGGCACCCACAAACAGGGCCAGGGCGGCCACCGTCAGCAATTGCCAGTCAGTACCGGGGAATGTCAGGGTACTCAGTTCCTGAACCTTGGCGAACACGTCGCTGTAGTTCATCGAACCGGTGTAGGCATAGAGCAGACCGATACCCAGGGCAAAGCCGAAGTCACCCACACGGTTGACCAGAAAGGCCTTCATGTTGGCAAAAATAGCGGTCTTGCGCTCGTACCAGAAACCGATCAGCAGGTAGGACACCAGACCCACTGCTTCCCAACCGAAGAACAGCTGCAGCATGTTGTTGGACATGACCAGCATCAGCATCGAGAAGGTAAACAGCGAGATGTAGGAGAAAAAGCGCTGATAGCCCGGATCGTCCTTCATGTAGCCAATGGTGTAGATGTGAACCATCAGCGACACGGACGTCACCACGACCATCATCAGGGCGGTGAGCTTGTCGATCAGAAAACCGATATCCCACTGGATGCTGCCAATGGTGATCCAGGTGTAGACCGGACCATTGAACGTCTGGCCTTCCAGGACCTGCAGCAAGACCATGACCGAGCCGATAAAGGAAATCAGCACGCCCGCGATCGTGATCAGGTGAGCGCCTGTCTTGCCGACAAATCGACCCAGAAAGCCGGTACCGAACAAACCGGCTAGCGCCGAGCCCACCAGGGGAGCAAGCGCAATCGTTAAGTAAAGATTTATGGAGTTCATTAGTGTGCTATCCCATCAACCCTTGAGCTGGTCGAGATCCTGGACATTGATCGAATTAAGGTTACGGAACAACAGAACCAGAATTGCAAGACCAATGGCCGCCTCGGCCGCAGCGACCGTCAGGACGAAAAAGACAAACACCTGACCTGCCTCATTGCCCATCCACGTGGAGAAGGCCACGAAATTCATGTTGGCCGACAAAAGAATCAGCTCAACAGACATGAGCAAAACAATCAGGTTGCGACGGTTCAGGAAAAAGCCAAACAGGCCAATCGTGAACAGCACAGCGCCCAGGACCAAATAGTGCGCAAGCGTCAGCGTCATCATCATTTGTCTCCTGGCACGACAGCGTCAGCCGAACTGGACACCGACGGCTTTTCGGTTTGAGAAGGAATGGAAACCATGCGCAGACGGTCTTTCGAGCGAACCTTGACCTGTTCGCTGGAAACGGTGCGTTTGACGCCTTCACGTTTACGCATCGTCAGTGCAATGGCCGAGATCATGCCAACCAGCAGCACAATACCGCCCAGCAAAACAGCCAGGACGTACTGGGAATACATCAGCTCGCCAATAACGCGCGTGTTGTTGTAATCCGCAGCCACGGCTGCAGCAGGGGCAGTGGTGAACCACAGCTTGGTCAGCACAAAGCCCATTTCCAGAACCATGATGGCGCCGATCAACAGCCCCATAGGCACGTAAGCCTTGAATTTCTGGGCAGCGGACTCCTGACGCACATCCAGCATCATGATGACGAACAGGAACATCACCATCACGGCACCCACGTAGACCACAACCAGCAGCAGGCCCAGGAACTCGGCCCCCATCGTGATCCACATCATGGCAGCGGTGAAGAACACCAGAATCAAATGCAATACGGCTGTAACCGGGTTCTTGGCGGCGATCACGCGATACGCGGCCACCACCATCACCAGCGCCAGCACATAAAACAGAACAGTAGTAAATAACATGAGTGTAGAGCTCCGGCCTTAGCGATAAGGTGCATCTGCGGCACGACGACGAGCGATCTCGTCTTCGTAGCGGTCACCGATAGCCAGCAGCATGTCCTTGGTGTAGTACAAATCGCCGCGTTTTTCACCGTGGTATTCGTGAATATGCGTTTCCACGATCGAATCGACCGGGCAGCTTTCCTCACAGAAACCACAGAAAATACACTTGGCCAGATCGATGTCATAACGTGTGGTGCGGCGGGTGCCGTCCTCGCGCTCTGCCGATTCGATGGAGATGGCCATGGCGGGACAGACGGCCTCGCACAGTTTGCAGGCGATGCAGCGCTCCTCGCCGTTCTCGTAGCGACGCAAAGCGTGCAGACCGCGAAAACGTGGCGAAGCGGGCGTGGTTTCAACGGGGTAACGCAGCGTCACTTTACGCTTGAAAAAATACTTCCCCGTCAGGCGCATGCCTTTGAGCATCTCGGACAGCATCAGGCTGCCGAAGAAATCTTTGATTGCTTCCATAATCTTGCCCCTTAGCCTTAATGCCAGATGTTCCAGGGCGTCTGCATCCAGATCGCCACAATAACCAGCCAAACACCGGTCAGCGGGATAAATACTTTCCAGCCCAAACGCATGATCTGGTCATAGCGGTAACGTGGGAACGTCGCACGGAACCAGATGAACATGGAGACGACGACAAAAGTCTTCAGCCCCAGCCACAACCACCCCGGAATCCAGGTGAAGGGAGCGAACTCGACAATCGGAGTCCAGCCACCCAAGAACATGATGGACGCCAGCGCCGACAGGAAAATCATGTTGGCGTACTCACCCAGGAAGAACAGAGCGAAACCCGTACCGGAGTACTCCACCATGGGACCGGCCACAATTTCCGATTCGCCTTCCACCACGTCAAAGGGGTGACGGTTGGTTTCAGCAACAGCGGAAATCACGTAGATCACAAACAGTGGCAGCAAGGGCAGCCAGTTCCAGGACAGGAAGTTCAAGCCCTTGTCCGCAAAATAACCCTGGGTCTGACCGACCACGATGCCCGACAGATTCAAGGTGCCGGAAACCAGCAACACCGTGATCAAGACAAAACCGATGGCCAATTCGTAGGACAGCACCTGAGCAGCTGCACGCAGACCGCCCAGCAAGGCGTACTTGGAGTTGGATGCCCAACCCGCCACGATCACACCATACACACCCAGCGAGGTGATCGCCAGAATGTAGAGCAGACCGGCGTTCACGTCAGACAGCACCACATCGGGGCTGAAAGGAATCACAGCCCAGGCGGCCAGAGCGGGCATCAGCGTCACGACGGGTGCCAGCAGGTACAGGACCTTGTTGGACTTCGCAGGAACGATCAGCTCTTTGGTCAAAAGTTTGAAAACGTCAGCAAAAGGCTGCAGCAGGCCGCGGTAACCGACACGAGTCGGTCCCAGACGAACGTGCATGAAGCCAATCATCTTGCGTTCCCAGTAGGTCAGGTAGGCAACACACAGAATGACGGGCACCGCAATAGCGACAACCTTCAGCAGCGTCCACACCACATACCATGCGTCCGGACCCAGCAGGTCCGTACCGTAGCTATTGATGGCAGAGAGAAAATCCATGTTATGCACGCTCCACTGTCAATTGACCGAATGCACTACCCAAAGCGGCAGTTTCAGAAAAAGCGGTGGCAACACGCACCGAGTTCAATGCCACGGTGTCATCCAGTTGAGCAGGCAAGCTGACTTCGCCTTGCGACGAACGAACCTTCACCAGATCACCGTCAACCAGACCCAACTGAGCCAGGGTGGCAGCAGCCATACGAGCTGTGGGCGGTGCCGAAGCCGGTGTTTGCTGAAGCGGAGCCGAACGACGTACCAGTGCATCGCTACGGTAAATAGGCACATCAGCCACACGCTCCAGGCCACTGCCTTCAGGCAGAACGCTGGCAGCCAGATTGATCTGATTGGACAGACGCGATTCCACACCGGCAGCCATGACAGAGTCACGCACCGACTCGGAGGTTTCGTCATCGAAACCGTCCAGCTGGAACAGATTGCCCAACACACGCAAAACTTTCCAGGCAGGACGTGTATCACCCACGGGAGCGGCTGCCCCCTTGAAGCTTTGTACACGGCCTTCGGCGTTGACAAAGGTGCCAGAGGTTTCAGTGAAGGGAGACACGGGCAACATTACATCGGCCCACTGCTCGGCAGCGGAACGATACGATGTCAGCGCCACCGAGAACGTAGCGGACTTCAATGTCTCGACAGCACGTTCGCCCAGATCGCTGTCCAGAGCAGGCTCAACGTTCAGAACCAGATAAGCACGCAAGGTTTGAGCCAGCATTTGCTCGGCGGTCAAGCCACCCTTGCCCGGTACGGCGTTAGCCAGATAACCACCCACGGTGTTACCACCCGCAGTCAGGAAACCCAGCTTGGCACCGCTAGCCTGTGCAATCGCATGAGCGTTGGCCGCAATCACGCTGGCCTGATCCGAGTTGACCGCCATATTGCCCAGCAGGACAGCGACACGCTCGCCAGACACCAGGCTGTCAGCGATCTGCTGAGCCTCAGCAGACACCTGCACGCTTTCCAGACCAGCAGGAACCGCAGTCTCCTTGGCCTTGGCAACCGCAACCAGCACTTGAGCCAGAGAATTGGCCAACTGGCTTGGAGTCACGGTCATACGGCCAGCAATCGCATTGAACAATGGATTATCGGCAGCCGAATCGATAAAAGAAACCTGTGCCCCCCGTTTGACAGCCTGGCGCAGACGCTGAGCCATCAAGGGATGATCTTTACGCAGGAAGGAGCCCACAACCAGAACGCGATCCAGCTCGTTCAAGGCAGTCAGAGGCATACCCAACCAAGGTACACCGGCCAAGGCGCCATCCAGACGGGCATCGGTCTGACGCAGACGGAAGTCTACGTTTTCAGTACCCAGAGCACGGCCCAGACGAGCCAGCAAAGCCAGTTCTTCAGTGGTGGAAGTCGCCGAACCAATACAGCCCAACTGATCCGCACCAAACTTCTCGCGCACAGCGTTCATGCCAGCCACAATGGTCTGCATGGCGTCGTTCCACGAGGCCTCGCGCCACTGGCCGTCATCACCACGCACCATGGGACGGGTCAGACGATCTTCGGTATACAGGCCTTCGTACGAGAAACGGTCACGGTCGCTGATCCAGCATTCGTTGACTTCCTCGTTCTCGAAAGGAACGACACGCAGCACTTTGTCCATCTTGGCCTGCAGCACCAGGTTGGCACCCACGCTGTCGTGCGGGCTAACGCTGCGACGACGGGCCAATTCCCAGGTACGGGCATTGAAGCGGAACGGCTTGGACAGCAAGGCGCCAACGGGGCAAACGTCAATCATGTTGCCCGACAGCTCGGACTCCACTGCGCGACCCACAAAGGTCGTGATCTCGGCGTGTTCGCCTCGGTTGAGCATGCCAACCTCTTGCACACCGGCGATTTCTTCGCCTGTACGAACACAACGCGTGCAATGAATGCAACGCTGCATGGCATCCGTGGAGATCAGCGGGCCCATGGACTTGGCAGCCACAACGCGCTTCTCTTCCTTGTAGCGCGACTCGGAGCCACCGTAACCCACGGCCAGATCCTGCAGTTGACACTCTCCCCCCTGGTCGCAGACAGGGCAATCCAGAGGGTGATTGATCAACAGAAACTCCATGACGCTCTTTTGAGCGGCAATGGCTTTTTCCGAACGAGTACGCACAACCATGCCGTTGGTGACGGGAGTGGCACAAGCAGGCAAAGGCTTGGGCGCTTTTTCCACATCCACCAAACACATGCGGCAGTTGGCGGCAATACTCAGTTTTTTGTGATAACAGAAGTGCGGCACGTAGACCCCGGCGTCATGGGCAGCCTGAATGACCATGCTGCCTTCCGGGGCGTCAACTTTAATGCCATCGATGGTGAGTTCTACCATTACGTTGTCCTGGCCTACAAATATTGAGGCACCACACAGCCTTTATGCTCGATGTGGTGTGCGAACTCGTCGCGGAAATGCTTAACGAAACTGCGCACCGGCATGGCAGCAGCATCACCCAGGGCGCAAATGGTGCGACCCATGATGTTATGTGCGATGTCGTCGAGCATGTCCAGATCTTCCGGACGACCTTGACCGTTCTCGATACGATGCACCATACGCCACAACCAGCCTGTGCCTTCCCGGCACGGCGTACACTGGCCGCAACTTTCGTGATAGTAAAAATAGGACAGACGCAGCAGGGACTTGACCATGCAACGTGTCTCGTCCATCACAATGACGGCACCCGATCCCAACATGGAACCCGCCTTGGCAATCGAGTCGTAGTCCAGATTGGTGGCCATCATGATGTCAGCCGGCAAAACAGGCGAACTGGACCCACCCGGGATCACCGCCTTCAGTTTGCGACCATCACGCATGCCGCCAGCCAATTCCAGCAAGGTGGCAAACGGTGTACCCAGAGGCACTTCGTAGTTACCGGGACGCTCTACGTCACCGGTAATGGAGAAGATCTTGGTACCGCCAGCGTTGGGGATACCTACTTCCAGGTATTCCTGACCACTGTTGCGCAAAATCCAGGGAACGGCCGCAAAGGTTTCGGTGTTATTGATGGTCGTTGGCTTGCCATACAGACCAAAGCTGGCGGGAAAGGGAGGTTTGAAACGGGGCTGACCCTTCTTGCCTTCCAGAGACTCCAGCAAAGCGGTTTCTTCACCGCAAATGTAGGCGCCATAACCGTGGAACGCATGCAGCTGAAAGCTGAAGTCCGAACCCAGGATCTTGTCACCCAGGAAACCGGCCGCACGGGCCTGCTCCAGCGCTTCTTCAAAACGCTGATAAATTTCGAAGACCTCACCGTGGATGTAGTTATAGCCAACGGTAATGCCCATGGCATAAGCCGCAATAGCCATGCCTTCGATCACGATATGCGGGTTGAAACGCAAAATGTCGCGGTCTTTGAAAGTACCTGGCTCGCCCTCGTCCGAGTTGCAGACCAAGTACTTCTGGCCTGGCAGGCTGCGGGGCATGAAGCTCCACTTCAGACCCGACGGGAAACCTGCGCCACCACGACCGCGCAAGGCCGAGGTCTTGACCTCTGCGATCACGTCTTCAGGCTTCATGCCGGTGGTCAGCACCTTGCGCAAGGCTTCGTAGCCACCGCGCTTGACGTAATCTTCCAGGCCCCAGTTATCGCCATTCAAGCCAGCCAGAATCTGCGGCTGGATGTGACGATCATGAAAAATCATGCTGCGCGACAGGTCGCCACCAGGGTTGGGTTCCAGTCCCTGTGCGAACTTGCGCAGAATGTCCGGTGCAATCATGCCGATTCTCCGTATGTCTTCAATTCTTCGAGCATGGCATCAATGCGCTCGGCTTCCATGCGCACGCACATGTGCTGATTGTTCAGCAACATGACGGGCGAATCACCACATGAACCCATGCACTCCCCCATGATCAGGGAGAACTGGCCATCTGCCGTGGTTTCACCGTAATCGATACCCAACTTCTCTTTCAGGTACTCGCCGGCCTTGACGCCATCACGCAGCGCACAGGGCAAGTTGGTGCAAACGGAAATGGTGACGCGGCCAACGGGTTTGGTGTGGAACATGTTGTAGAAGGTCGCAACCTCCTGCACGGCAATAGGCTCCACGCCAATGTATTGGGCAACATCCTCGATAATTTCTGGCGATACCCAGCCTTTTTCCTGCTGGGCGATTGCCAGAGAGGCCATGATGGCAGAGCGACGTTGATCTGCCGGGAACTTGCTCAGTTCCTTATCTATCTGTTGGTAGGCTTTTTCGGAAAGCAACATAATTCGGTTCCGTTTTTCCAGGCGCGACCTTAACGGTCGATCTCGCCAAACACAATGTCCTGCGTGCCGATGATCGTGACCGCGTCGGCAATCATGTGACCGCGGCTCATTTCATCGAGGGCCTGCAAGTGGACGAAGCCCGGAGCACGGATCTTCATGCGGTAAGGCTTGTTACCACCGTCAGATACCAGATAAATGCCAAACTCGCCCTTGGGATGCTCCACACCGGCATACACTTCGCCAGTAGGCACGTGCATACCTTCGGAGAACAGTTTGAAATGGTGGATCAAATCCTCCATCCCGGTTTTCATGCGTTCGCGCGAGGGTGGCGCCACTTTGTGGTTATCCGTGATGACAGGGCCGGGATTGTTGCGCAGCCACTGGACACACTGACGGATGATGCGATTGCTCTCGCGCATTTCAGCGATACGAACCAGATAGCGGTCGTAAGAGTCACCGTTGCGACCCACGGGAATATCAAATTCGACGCGATCGTACACTTCATAGGGCTGCATCTTGCGCAGATCCCACTCCACGCCCGAACCACGCAGCATGGGGCCGGTAAAGCCCAGCGCCTTGGCACGATCGGGATCGACCACGCCCACACCCACCAGCCGCTGCTTCCAGATACGGTTATCCGTCAGCAGGGTCTCGTACTCGTCCACACAGGCTGGGAAGCGATTGGTGAAGTCCTCAATGAAGTCCAGCAGCGAACCCGAACGGGCTTCGTTCATGGCCTTCAATTCTTTGTCGGAACGGTACTTATTGGCCTTGTACTGAGGCATCGTGCCGGGCAAGTCGCGGTACACACCACCTGGACGGTAGTAAGCGGCGTGCAACCGAGCGCCAGAGACTGCTTCATAGCAGTCCATCAGATCTTCGCGTTCGCGGAAAGCGTACAGGAACACCGCCATCGCACCCACGTCCAGCGCATGCGAACCGACCGACATCAGGTGGTTCAGAATGCGGGTGATTTCGTCAAACATGACGCGGATGTACTGAGCGCGCAAAGGAACCTCTACGCCCACCAGACGTTCCACGGCCATGCAGTAGGCGTGTTCGTTAACCATCATGGACACGTAGTCCAGACGATCCATGTAAGGCAGGGTTTGCAGGAAAGTGCGGTGCTCGGCCAGCTTTTCGGTGGCGCGGTGCAGCAGACCAATATGGGGGTCGGCACGCTGAATAACTTCGCCGTCCAACTCGAGCACCAAGCGCAACACGCCGTGCGCAGCCGGGTGCTGAGGACCAAAGTTCAGGGTGTAGTTTTGAATTTCTGCCATGATGCTTATCGCCCAATTCCGTAATCATCCTCGCGCACCACTCGCGGCGTAATCTCACGCGGCTCAATGGTGACGGGCTGGTAAATGACCCGCTTCTGCTCGGTGTCATAGCGCATTTCGACGTAACCGGAGATGGGGAAGTCTTTGCGGAACGGGTGACCGATAAAACCATAGTCGGTCAGAATGCGACGCAGATCAGGGTGGTTCTCGAAAATAATGCCGTACAGGTCGAACGCCTCGCGCTCGAACCAGTTCACCGAAGGCCAGACCTCGAACAGGGTCGGCAATGTTGGAAAATCATCGTTGGGCACAAAGCAGCGCACACGCAGGCGCCAATTGTGCTTCAAGGACATCAGGTGCAGCACAACGGCAAAGCGATGAGGGAACTGACCCGCGGCCGCCTGAAAGGTAGGCGCTTTCCAGGCGGAGTAATCAATCCCGCACAGGTCAATACAGGTTTCAAAGCGCAAATCAGCATGGTCGCGCAGCAAGGTGCAGGTATCAACCCACGCATCAGCTGGCACTTCCAAAGTGAGCTCATTGCGCGCTTGCGTCAACGCAGCCTGCTCGCCCAGGATGGAGAGCAGGTTGGTTTTTAAAGTTTCTAGCCGTGTCATAGTCTTGTTTAGCCTGTTCTAACCGTTCAGCGTGCGATGGTATTGGTCAAGCGGATCTTGTTCTGCATTTGCAGCAAGCCGTAAACCAAGGCTTCAGCGGTCGGAGGACAGCCCGGCACATACACGTCCACCGGAACGATGCGATCACAACCGCGCACAACCGAATAGGAGTAGTGGTAGTAGCCGCCACCATTGGCACAGGAGCCCATGGATACGACCCAGCGTGGCTCGGCCATCTGGTCGTACACCTTGCGCAAGGCAGGCGCCATCTTGTTGCACAGGGTACCCGCCACAATCATCAAGTCAGACTGACGTGGGCTGGGACGGAAAATAATGCCAAATTGGTCCAGGTCATAACGAGCCGCACCAGCGTGCATCATTTCCACTGCACAACAGGCCAGACCAAATGTCATGGGCCACATAGACCCTGTTTTTGCCCAGTTCAGAAACTTGTCTGCACTGGTCGTCACAAAACCTTCTTTGAGAATGCCGTCGATAGCCATAGTAGTTGCCTTTTGCCGGATCAGAGCCAGGGAAGACCCGGCCTGTCCTGTTGCTGACCAAACCCGCTGTCATCAAGACGCATCCTCGTGCCCCTTATGCCCAGCAGCAGACGCGAAAACCCTCAGGCGGGTTCTCTGTGGATGGGTTACTCCCAGTCCAGAGCGCCTTTTTTCCATTCGTAGATAAAACCGACCGTCAAAACGGCCAGAAACGCCATAACGGTCCAGAAACCAACCAGGCCTACTGTTCCATTGGCCATGGCCCAGGGAAACAGAAAAGCGATTTCCAGATCGAACATGATGAACAGAATCGCGATCAGGTAGTAACGGATATCCACCTTCATGCGCGAATCGCCGAATGCTTCAAAACCGCATTCGTAAGGAGAGAGCTTTTCAGCATCGGGCCGGTTGGGACCGAGCACTCGACCGACCAAAAGTAGCGCCAGGCCAATCCCAGTGGCAACGATGATAAATAGCAAAACGGGAAAGTACTCTTGCAGGTTCATGCAAAGCATCCAATCGCAGTAAATAAACTCTTGGATTGTAGCATTTTGAGAGCACAGTTTTGGGGGATAACCCCAAAGCATTACATCTATGCGCGGGTGTTGCACCCACGCCGCAAAAACTGTCAGCTACCTGACCAAAAACCCTTCAACTATTGATTATTTATTCTATTAAGGGTTGCGATTTAAGATCATGATTACCCATCTTACTCCGTTTTGTAAGGAAAATGTCAGCAATTAGGCATTAGAAAACAAATTTTCCTTATTAATTTGTAAGCAAGAAGAACACAGCAGATGCCTGTCGGCCCCAAAAGCCCCACCCCAACACCCAGCACAAAATACACTCAAGTCCGATATAGCCCGACATGCACACCTGAAGCTTTCGGCCAGCCCAAAACCTGCCGTCTACGCATCTCCTTCCACACATTCAAGCTCGCAGCCGCAGCTCAAACCCACCGCAGCCGGCAACCGACTTCACCTGCGCGCACCCTCCTACAAACCAGCAATAAAAAAGCCATCCCGAAGGATGGCTTTTTTTACTTCTGCAGTTCAGGCAAGTCCTAAGACCTGCCCTTCGCAACGCGTAGACATGCTACGCGAAACGATTAGAACTGGTGACGCAGACCAACGCCGATCAGAGTCGACTTAGCATCAGGCATGAAGTACACGTTCTTGGCGTAGGAACCAATTGCGTACACGTTGGTGCGCTTGCTCAGTGGGTGGCTGTAACCCAGGCTGAAAGTGTGCTGTTTCTTCATTTCCCACGAAGCACCGCTGTTAGTGAAGGTATCTGGGGCCGTACGAGGATCAGCCATTGTCCAGGAACCCATCACAGTACCAGCACCCACTGGAGCGGACAAGCCGACCAGGTAGGAGTTAACTTTCAGACCTTTACCCAAGAAAGCTTGCTGATTCAGATCACCGAAAGTTTGACCTTCGAACAAGCCGTTACGTGTTTGACCGAAAGCCAAGTAAGCCTTGACCACTTCGAAGTCGTAGCTACCGCCGATGTTCCAGGACTTAACGGTCGTGTCTTCACCACCGCTGTAAGTGGCACCAACAACTTGACCGCCAACGGTAACTGGGTTCAGACCACGGTTACGAATTTGGTCGTAAGTCAGAGCAACACCGACTGGGCCGTTAGCGTAACGCAGACCGGTGGTGATAGCTTGCTTGTTGAAGTCCTTGGAGTTAGCAGTACCGCCACCAACCAATGGCAGATCCTTGTCCCACGACTGTTTGCCGTTACCGTTGAAGGAGTAGCCAACGCCGAACTGGAAGCCGGAGAAGTTAGGGGTTTGGTACATGACCATGTTGTCGTAACGAACGGTGTTAGCCGATGTGAAAGCAGCACCGATGTTAGCTTGGTCGAAACCACCGCCGAATGGATCGGCTACGCCTGGCAGGTATTTGGAGGCGATGTTAGTTTGACGACCGAAGTCCAGTTGACCCCAGCTGTCACCAGCCAGACCCAAAGTAGCCTGACGACCGAACAGACGGCCACCTTGAGCAGAGTTACCAGTACCCAGATCAAAGCCACTTTCCAGAACAAACACAGCGCGCAGGCCATCACCCAGATCTTCGGAACCCTTCAGACCCCAGCGGTTGCCGGACTGAATACCATTGATCAGACCAGTGCGCTTGGAGTTGATTTCTGCGCCTTGGCCGTTGCTTGCGTAGCCTTCAGTGCCTTTAACTTTTTGGTAACCGATACCAGCGTCCAGAATACCGTACAGGGTGACAGACGTTTCTGCGTGTGCGACGCCAGCGAAGCCGGCCATCAGAGCAGCAGCGAGCAGAGTCTTTTTCATGTAAGAAATCTCCGTAGATTTGAGTAAATCAGAGCAGCCCAACTACAACAGTGCTGCTGCTCTTTCTAACTCCGCGATGGGAAGTTAACGTTATTGCATCAAAATTCCCGTCGCTTGACTACGAAAGCCTTCGGAAACGTGAATCTTTGTGCACAGGCTGTTGGCTATACACAACAAAAACCTGTTTAAAGAGGCTTTCCTGGCTGCTTTGAGTGAAGGCGACAATTAGCAGGCTAAGCCGGAAATCATCTTAAGAACTTGCTTTAAGTCCTTACAGCAATGCATCGCCAATACTGGATTCTGACAAAATAGAGCCGACCCCGCCAGAAAGCGCAACCACCCACCCACGCCCCCATCACCTCCCCAGCAAAGCCTCCATCCAAGACATCGGGTTTTCAGCTTTTCCATAATGCGGGAATTTTTACGAGGGGCAGCCTGACCGCTATCAAGTGAGCCGGAAAAGCGGTCAGACGAGCCCCCATCACTCCACATTCCACACCCTCACCCGCACCGCACCGCACCGACAGCCTGGTGTCAAAAAAAGCAAAAAAAAACCTGTCCTTTTCAGGATCAGGTTTTATTTCAAAGCCGCACAAGCGCACAGCTTTTTGTTTGGTGCCGACGACGAGACTCGAACTCGTACAGCTTTCGCCACTACCCCCTCAAGATAGCGTGTCTACCAATTCCACCACGTCGGCAAGCAATCAAGACAGCGATATTAGCACGATAAAAGTGAGACTGTCAGCACAAAACAGCCTAAAACACTTAAAAAAGCCGGTACTGGGGCATATTTCACACAATCAGCCATAAACAACAAAGCCCGCCTTGAGGGCGGGCTTTGTCTGCTTACTTTTCAAACTGCCTTGTGATCTTTCAAGCCTCTTATATAGAGAGACCAAATGCTCACAAGCCAGTCGCATTTACTTGGCGGCAGGAGTCGCGGGTACTTCCTGACTTTCCGAAGCTGCTGGAGGCACAGCTGCCGGTACGGACGCTGCAGGCGCGGGCGCTGGAACTGACGCTGCCCCCGTTGGAGCCGCACCCGGCACAGAGGATTCGTAACCTTGCATCACACCTGCGTCTGCCTTTTGCGCAGGATGGTGAGCCACCCACGCCAAACCGCCAGTAGAAGCAAAAAAGACGATAGCCGCCCATTTAGTCATACGCGACAGGAAGTTGGCCGCACCCGCAGCGCCAAAAACGCTACCTGCGGAACCACCACCAAAAGCAGATCCCATATCTGCGCCCTTACCCTGCTGCAACAGAACCAGACCAATAATCAACAGCGAGGAGATAACCTGCACCGCCATCAGAACGGAAGACATCCAATCTTGCATTTAAAGACTCCAGACCCTTTAAGCGGCCACAATACGTAAAAATTCTTGCGCATCCAAAGATGCACCACCCACCAAGGCACCGTCAATATCCGGCATGGCAAATAGCTCAGCGGCGTTATCCGCCTTCACACTGCCACCATACAAAATGCGCACCTGATCCGATTCCATATAGGCACGAATCTGTTGGTGCATTTGCTGCGCTTGCTGTGGCGAAGCCGTCAGACCCGTGCCAATAGCCCACACGGGCTCATAAGCCAACACCAGACGAGACACGATCTGCGCGCCCAGCGCTTTAATCGGTTCGAGCTGGTCCTGTACCACGCAGACCTCCTGCCCCGCCTGGCGATCCGCTAACTGCTCACCAACACAGACTATCGGCGTCACGCCCGCATTCAAGGCAGCCAACACCTTGGCCGCAACCTGAGCACTACTTTCCTGATGATACTGCCGACGCTCAGAATGCCCGACAATGACCCAGCGGCAACCGATATCGGCCAGCATCGCTGCCGAAACTTCCCCGGTGTAAGCTCCCTTGGCATGAACACTCACATCCTGAGCACCGACAGCAATAGCCGATCCTTTCAGGATACTCACCGCCTGAGGCAAATACACGTAAGGAACGCATACAAGCACATCACACTCTGCCTGCATCTCAGGCCGAACAAGCAGTTCTTGCAGCAGACGGCTGTTGCCATCAAGCGAGCCATTTAATTTCCAATTGCCCGCAACCAGTCGTTTACGCGAAGAATGTACGCTCATTGCTCCCTTGATGCCAGTCAGAAAGTTACACCAACGCCTACAAATCAAGGCGCAGCTAACCGGCTATTGTAGCGCGAGCCAATCCTTTACGCGCATCTTTAGCTGAAAATTCCTTTGTTCAGCGCTAGAAAACGGGTGGCCGTGCCACCCTTTGCTGCTTTTAGGGAACAAGAATGATCTTGCCAACCTGCTCACCCGCCTCCATCATGGCGTGCGCCTCACTGGCTTTCTCCAGGGGGAAAGTAGCGTGAATCAACGGTCGTACCCGCCCGGCCTCGAGCAAAGGCCAGACATGCGTCCTCAGGGCCCGCGCCAACTGGGCCTTGAACGTAACGGGCCGAGAACGCAGGGTAGAGCCGGTAATCGTCAGGCGTCGGCGCAAAATCTCACCACAATTAATGGTCGCCTTCACGCCACCCAACATCGCAATAATGACGATGCGGCCATCGTCCGCCAAGCAAGCCAGATCGCGATTGATATAGTCACCGGCGACCATATCCAAAATCACATCCACGCCACGGCCTTCTGTTTTGCCTTTAATGACTTCTTCGTAAACCTGTGTTTTGTAGTTGATACCAATTCCGCCGAGACGATTGATGGCTTGCACACGCTCATCGCTGCCCGCCGTGGCATAAACCGTATGCCCTAGCGCCACAGCAAGCTGAATGGCGGTGGTTCCAATACCACTTGCTCCACCGTGAACCAGCAAGGTTTCGCCTGCGCTTAACTGCCCACGCTCAAATACATTGCTCCAGACTGTAAAAAAGGTCTCGGGCAAACCGGCCGCCTCCAGCACACTGAAGCCGGCGGGCACCGGCAAACACTGCTCTACCGGGACCACGCAGTACTCGGCATAGCCGCCACCGCTTACCAGCGCACACACCCGATCACCTATCTTGAACTCACTACCCTGCAGATCGCCGGCCACGATTTCGCCCGCTACTTCAAGCCCTGGAATATCAGAGGCTCCAGCAGGTGGCGGATAGGCGCCGGCACGTTGCAACACATCAGGCCGATTGACACCCGCCGCCAACACCTTGACCAATACCTCCCCGGCACCCGCCTGCGGCATCGGTCGCTCGCCAATTCGCAATACATCTGGTTTTCCAAACTCGGTAATTTCCACTGCTCGCATGCCTGCTCCCTGTGATATCTCTACTATTTGCTTATAGCGGCCCGGATAGAAAACACCATGCGGCCACCATACCTGCTGCAATCTATCATATGCGCCGCTACAGGTGCCCGGCTTCGTAGAGGAAAACCGATTATTTCCATGACGTTGGCGAATTTATACGTTACACTTTAAGGCTTTCCTGGCCGCGGTGCTTAAAGGCACTAGTATGCGTCCAGTAAAAGTGCGATTGATAGGAAGCGTGCCAGAGCGGTTGAATGGACCGGTCTTGAAAACCGGCGATGGGGTAACCCATCCGTGAGTTCGAATCTCACCGCTTCCGCCATCAACTCCCGCTGCATCCATGGCGGAATTGGTAGACGCAAGGGACTTAAAATCCCTCGATCCTTGATCGTGCCGGTTCGATTCCGGCTGGATGCACCATATATTCTCGATAGTGGCGGATATCTTCGCCCGCGATAAAAGCATCCGTTTTTATTCGCTCATGGTCTCTGTCCAGTCATAAAAACCCCGCCCTAAAGCGGGTTTTTTTATGTCGACTCCCGGCCGAAAGCCAAGCCTGCGATGCAGGCACTTAGCAGGCACTACTTCAAGCAGCAGCCGCTCACCCCCAATGTCCTCCCCTGCCCGCATCGTACACACCAAGGCTGGCCCTTGCTAAGCCCCATGCAACACAGGCACAACAAAAAGCAGGGATGCCACCAGCCCCCCCCCCACTAACTGCTACTGCTACTGCATCAATAGTGTAGTCACCCAGACTTCCGGCACTGCACAGCACGTACTGCCTTTATTCTGTCTTACAGATTGGCTGGGCACAAAAAACCCGCCTTTAAGCGGGTTTTTCTTTCATCAAACAGCAGACGCTATCAAGAAGCAGCAGGAGCAGCCGGGCCGCCTTGAGCTTCAATGCCACCAATAGCCTTGATCGACAGACGCAGACGACCTTTCTCATCAGCCTCAATGATCTTGACCTTCACAATCTGGCCGACTTTCAGTACGTCATTGATATTGGCAATACGGTAGTTGGCAATCTCAGAGATATGCAGCAAACCGTCACGACCTGGCAGAACCTGAACGATCGCACCAAAATCCAGCAAGCGCATCACTGGGCCTTCGTATTCCTGACCCACTTCAACTTCAGCCGTCAGTTCTTTGATACGACGCTCCGCTTCGCGAGCCTTGTCCAGATCAGCGCTGGCGATGGTAATCGTACCGTCGTCCGAAATATCAATCTGCGTGCCCGTCTCTTCGGTCAGAGCGCGGATGGTGGCACCACCCTTACCAATCACGTCACGAATCTTCTCGGGGTTGATCTTCACGGTCAACATGCGAGGAGCAAATTCAGACATCTCGGTACGGGAACCGTCGATGGACTCTTTCATCTTGCCCAGGATGTGCATACGGCCTTCATGGGCCTGAGCCAATGCAACCTGCATGATTTCCTTGGTAATGCCCTGGATCTTGATGTCCATCTGCAAAGCAGTAATACCTTTCTCGGTACCGGCTACCTTGAAGTCCATATCACCCAGGTGATCCTCGTCGCCCAGAATGTCGGTCAGTACGGCAAACTTGTTGCCTTCCTTGATCAGACCCATGGCCACACCCGCCACGTGATCTTGCACCGGAACACCCGCATCCATCATGGACAGAGAGCCACCGCACACGGACGCCATAGAAGACGAACCGTTGGATTCGGTGATCTCGGACACCACGCGGATGGAGTACTGGAAATCCTCAGCTGCTGGCAGCAAAGGGGTCAGAGCACGTTTGGCCAGACGACCGTGACCAATCTCACGACGCTTGGGGGCACCGAAACGGCCGGCTTCGCCGGTAGCGAAAGGAGGCATGTTGTAGTGCATCATGAAGCGATCGCGGTACTCACCCATGATCGAGTCAATAATTTGCTCATCTTGCTTGGTGCCCAGCGTCGTCACCACCAAAGCCTGGGTTTCGCCACGCGTAAACAAGGCGCTACCGTGAGCACGAGGCAATACGCCCAAACGGATGCTGATAGGACGAACAGTGCGGGTATCGCGACCGTCAATACGGGACTCGCCACTCAAGATGCGCGAGCGCACAATCTTGCTTTCCAGATCAAACAGCATGTTTTCAACAGCCACCATGTCAGGCTGTTCCTGACCGTTAGCCTCTGCTTGAGCCAGAACGGTTTCTTTGGCGTGGGCGTATACCGCGCGAAGCTGCTCCGTGCGAGCCTGTTTTTCACGCGTTTGATACGCTTGCTTCAAACCTTCCTCGGCAGCGGCGCTAACCGAAGCCAATAGGCTTTCGTTGACAGCAGCCGGCTGCCAATCCCACTCGGGCTTACCTGCTTCCTCAACCAACTCATGAATGCAGTTGATGGCAGCTTGCATTTGCTCATGAGCAAACACCACACCGCCCAGCATGACTTCCTCAGACAATTGCTTGGCTTCGGACTCAACCATCAAGACAGCTTGTTCGGTACCGGCAACCACCAGATCCAGATCCGAAGACTTCAGCTGAGTGGCCGATGGATTCAGCACATACTGACCATCGATGTAACCAACGCGCGCCGCGCCCACCGGACCATTGAAAGGAATACCCGAGATGGCCAGAGCAGCGGACGCGCCAATCATGGCAGCGATGTCTGGGTCAATTTCAGGGTTGACCGATACGGTGTGAATGATGACCTGAACTTCGTTGTAGAAGCCCTCGGGGAAAAGAGGACGCAAGGGGCGATCGATCAGGCGGGAGATCAGGATCTCGCGCTCGGACTGACGACCTTCACGCTTGAAAAAACCACCGGGAATTTTGCCGGCAGAGTAGGTTTTTTCAACGTAATCCACGGTCAAAGGAAAAAAGTCCTGACCGGCTTTCGCTTTGCTGGCGCCCACAACGGTGGCCAGCACAACAGTATCTTCGATGGAAACCAGCACGGCACCTGACGCCTGACGTGCGATTTCTCCGGTTTCCAGCACAACGGTGTGCTCACCGTACTGGAAAGACTTGGTGACTTTATTGAACATTAGGAGAATCCTTACAATAAAAAAACCGTGCACACAGCGAAACCAGTTCGCCGAATGCACGGTTGTTTAGCGGGGAGCCAGCCCCGGTATCACTTACGCAGACCGAGTTTTTCGATCAAAGCACGGTAAGCGTCTGGATTACGACCTTTCAGGTAATCCAGCAATTTGCGACGACGGCTAACCATGCGCAACAGACCACGACGGGAGTGGTGATCTTTGTTGTGAGCCTTGAAGTGGCCGGTCAATTCGTTGATGCGAGCGGTCAGCAAAGCCACTTGCACTTCTGGGGAGCCTGTATCGCCTTGTTTACGCTGAAACTCGGAAACGATATCGACTTTTTTGATATCTGCAACTGCCATTTTATATAGCCTCTAAGACTTGCGTTAGGACCGAGGTGCCCTAACGTGTTGAAAATGAAATTGAGTACACCGGCCCAACGAGCCCGTGCAAGCAAACGATTATAACGAAAAACCAGGATCAGCGTTAAGCATTTCGCCTTGCGCCTCCACTGAAGCCAACAACTTTAGTTGTTTCCACGCCGAAGTCGCGCCAAGGCACGGGCACGACGCCAACGCCAGGCCATCACAAACCATCCCGACAGCCCGTACAGGCAGAACAGACCAAACAGAAAGACGGGCGGATCGGTCGACACAAATACAAAGACCAGCACAAACAGCAACATGCCCCAAAATGGAACGCTGCGGCTGATGGCAAAGGACTTGCCGCTATAAAACGGCGCATTGGATACCATGGCCAGGCCGGCGTAAATAGTCAGACCAAAGGCTACCCAGGGGATCACATTGACTTGCAGCGACAATTTATTGTCCACGGCCAGCCAGACAAAACCGGCTACCAGCGCGGCGGCGGCCGGACTGGGTAAACCTTGAAAGAAACGCTTGTCGACCACTTCAATATTGGTGTTGAAACGAGCCAGACGCAAGGCGCCACCCGCCACATAGATAAAGGCGGCCAACCATCCCCAGCGTCCCAAGCCCTGCATGGCCCAAACATACATGACCAGCGCAGGAGCCGCACCAAAAGAGATCATGTCTGCCATGGAGTCATACTGCTCGCCAAAAGCAGACTGCGTATTGGTCAGCCGAGCAACCCGCCCATCCATCCCATCGAACACCAAGGCCAGGAAAATGGCGATGGCCGCCGCTTCAAAGCGACCGTTCATCGCTTGCACAACGGCATAAAAGCCCGCAAACAAATTGGCGGTGGTAAAGGCGTTGGGCAAAAGATAGATGCTACGCCGACGACGGGTTTCATCATTGAGCAAATTGGGCATAATTTATGCTTTAAGAGTTGTTGCTAAAGACTGAACACTCGAATGTAGCATTGTCCACAAGGCTACAGAGCGCAAATAGTTCAAGCAAATATAAGCCAGGACAAGCAAAAAAGACCGAGAGGCCTGCGACCAGGGCGTTCGCGAAGAACGAGTAGATTTTATCGAACTCGCTTGCGCAGCATGCTGACAAGGACGCGATGCTCACAGCAAGAGCACTGCATTTTATCGCGCAGTCATCAATACAGCCACAAGACAAGGACACAACGCGGGTATGCCTCCTTTGGCCTGGGCAGCCGCGCTGCGCGCCCAACGCGTCCTGCAATAAAAAAACCGGCTGACGCCGCGAGACATCAGCCGGTTCAGGTTCAAGACCAGAGCAGACTAGGCGCCTGCCCCGATATCAAACTTAGTTCTTGGACTTATCGACCAATTTGTTGGCCGCAATCCAAGGCATCATGGAGCGCAGCTTGCTACCCACTTGCTCAATCTGCGATTCGGCATTGATACGACGACGCGAGATCAAGGTAGGAGCGCCAGCGGCGTTTTCCAGGATGAAGTTCTTGGCATAAACGCCGGTCTGGATGTCTTCCAGGCACTTGCGCATAGCCTTGCGGGTTTCTTCGGTAACAATCTTCGGACCGGTCTCGTACTCGCCGTATTCAGCGTTGTTGGAGATCGAGTAGTTCATGTTGGCGATACCGCCTTCGTAGATCAGGTCCACGATCAGCTTGAGCTCGTGCAAGCACTCGAAGTAAGCCATTTCAGGCGCGTAACCCGCTTCTACCAGCGTATCGAAGCCTGCTTTGATCAGCTCAACCGCACCGCCGCACAGAACAGCCTGTTCACCGAACAAGTCGGTTTCGGTTTCTTCGCGGAAGTTGGTTTCGATGATACCGGCACGACCACCGCCGTTAGCCGATGCGTAGGACAGAGCCACGTCGCGAGCAGCGCCGGTCTTGTCCTGGTAAACAGCGATCAGGTGAGGAACGCCGCCGCCTTGGCTGTAGGTGCCACGAACCGTGTGACCAGGAGCCTTGGGAGCAATCATGATGACGTCGATATCGTCACGGGGCACAACCTGGCCGTAGTGAACGTTAAAGCCGTGAGCAAATGCCAGAGCGGCGCCAGGCTTGATGTTCTCGGCAACCTGGTTGCGGTAAACCTCAGCAATGTTTTCGTCGGGCAACAAAATCATGACGACGTCAGCGCTCTTGACGGCTTCGGCCACTTCCTGAACTTTCAGGCCAGCGTTCTCGGCTTTGCTCCAGGAAGCGCCGCCTTTGCGCAGACCCACAACCACATTCACGCCGGACTCGTGCAGGTTCAGGGCGTGGGCGTGGCCTTGCGAACCGTAGCCGATGATGGCAACGGTCTTGCCTTTGATCAGGGAAAGATCACAATCCTTGTCATAGAAAACTTTCATTTCAGGTGCTCCAAATTTAATAATTTCGCTTAAACAGCAATTCGAGAATGGCCGCTCATGCAGCAGCGGCACAAAAAGGACCTTGACTCATTACTTCCAGGACGGGGACACCGGCGTCTACACAGCACCAGACTGTGCATACCCTTTATAAGGCGCTGCCGTGAACGGCAGCCCCTTGAATAAAAGCGGTCATTCTGTCCTGAAAGAGCCTTGGCTTACAGCTTTAAGACACGCTCGCCACGGCTGACACCAGAGACTCCGGTGCGCACTGTTTCAAGAATGGCCGTGCGATCCAGCGCATTAATGAAAGCAGCAATTTTGTCTTGAACACCGGTCAGTTCGATGGTGTATGTCTTGTCCGTCACATCGATGATGCGGCCACGGAAAATATCCGCCATGCGCTTCATCTCTTCACGTTCCTTGCCGACAGCCCGCACCTTGATGAGCATCAGTTCACGCTCGATGTGAGGGCCTTCGGACAGATCCACCACCTTGACCACGTCAACCAGACGGTTCAAGTGCTTGGTGATCTGCTCGATGACGTCGTCCGCCCCTCGCGTCACGATGGTCATGCGAGACAGGGTGTCGTCCTCGGTAGGAGCAACCGTCAAGGTCTCGATGTTATAGCCACGAGCCGAAAACAGGCCAACCACACGGGACAGTGCGCCGGGCTCGTTTTCCAGAAGGATAGAAATGACGTGTTTCATGATTCTCTCCTTACAGATCGTCAGGGCCCAAGAGCATTTCTGTCAGGCCACGGCCTGCTTTCACCATCGGGAACACGTTTTCGGTTTGGTCCGTGATGAAGTTCAGAAATACCAGGCGGTCTTTGTGCGTGGTGAAGGCTTCGCGAATAGCGGGGACCACATCGGCTGGCTTGTCGATTTCCAGACCCACGTGACCGTAGCTTTCCACCAGTTTGACAAAGTCAGGCAATGCATCCACGTAGGACTCGGAATAGCGCGAGCCGTAATCGATCTGTTGCCACTGGCGCACCATGCCCAGATAACGATTGTTCAGACAAAGAATCTTGGGACTCAAGCGGTACTGTTTACACGTAGACAGTTCCTGGATATTCATCTGGATGGAGCCTTCACCGGTGATGACGGCAACATCCTGGCCTGGATTGGCCATCTGCACACCCATTGCGTAAGGCAAGCCCACGCCCATCGTGCCCAGGCCACCGGAATTGATCCAGCGACGAGGCTTATTGAATTTGTAGTACTGCGCCGCCCACATCTGGTGCTGACCCACATCGGAAGTCACGAATGCGTTGCCGCCCGTCACTTCCCACAGGGATTCCACCACAAATTGCGGCTTGATCAGTTCGTCCGACTTGGCGTAGGCCAGCGAGTTCTTGCCCCGCCAGACATTGATCTGCTTCCACCAGTCGTTCAGGGAAGGCTGGTGCTGCGATTCCTGACGGCTTTGCGCATACAGCTCATTGAACTCGGTCAGCACGTCTTTGACACAGCCCACAATCGGCACATCCACTTTCACGCGCTTGGAGATCACGGAAGGATCAATATCGATATGAATGATCTTGCGCGGATTCTGACCGAAATGACGGGTATTGCCGATCACGCGGTCATCAAACCGCGCACCGACAGCGACCAGCACGTCGCAATGCTGCATGGTCATGTTGGCTTCATAGGTACCGTGCATGCCGGGCATGCCGATGTACTGGTCGGCCGTGCCGGGATAGGCACCCAGACCCATCAAGGTGGTGGTGCAGGGTGCGCCACTGAGCTTGACCAGGTCATTGAGTTCGCTTTCTGCATTACCCAGCACCACGCCACCACCCACGTAGATCAGCGGGCGCTCGGCGCTGTTGAGAATCTGGACAGCCTTTTTGATTTGCCCCTGATGGCCCTTGATCACCGGCGCATAGGAGCGCATCTTGACCTCGCCACGCTTGGGCGTGTATTTGCACGTTGCGGTCGTAATATCTTTGGGGATATCAATCAGCACGGGGCCTGGACGGCCGGTAGTGGCAATAAAGAATGCCTTGCGAATGGTATCGGCCAGATCACGGACATCGCGCACCAGAAAGTTGTGCTTGACACAGGGACGGGTAATGCCAATGGCATCACATTCCTGGAAAGCATCTTCGCCAATGGCCTGCGTGCTGACCTGACCACTGATGATGACCATCGGAATGGAATCCAGGTACGCGGTCGCAATACCGGTCACGGCGTTGGTGACGCCCGGGCCACTGGTTACCAGTGCCACGCCAACTTTCTGGGACGAACGGGAATAGGCATCCGCAGCATGAACAGCGGCCTGCTCATGACGCACAAGAATGTGCTGGAAGCGGTCCTGCTTGAAGATTGCGTCGTAAATATAGAGAACGGCACCACCCGGGTATCCGAAAACGTGTTCTACGCCTTCGTCCGCGAGCGTGCGCACAACAATATCTGCGCCATTTAATTCAGACATGAGTTTTCCTTTCAGTCTTGCTCTGCAATATCGATCGACCACGACGGTCCGAGCTTGAACCGATGTCAGCAACATGATCTGGCGCTTCATGGTCCACAGGACCACACCACCCAGACACATTACCGTCCGGCCTGCACTCTTCGACACCCAGTGCGTGCACACAAAAACGTATGCGTTAGCTTGAAACGGAAGTCCTGGCATCCCACGCTTGTGACGCGGCCAG
Source organism: Alcaligenes sp. HNGD-HTN06 (assembly GCF_049932565.1). Classification (NCBI taxonomy): domain Bacteria; kingdom Pseudomonadati; phylum Pseudomonadota; class Betaproteobacteria; order Burkholderiales; family Alcaligenaceae; genus Alcaligenes; species Alcaligenes sp. HNGD-HTN06. Next base: position 2,611,130 of record NZ_CP187782.1, read on the forward strand.
CAACAAAGTTTTTAGGCGCAAAAAACCGGGCGGATGGCCCGGTTAACAGTGCCTCGCTACAATTTGCTCGGATACGGAGCAAAAACACCTGGTTACTTTACCTTGCCTGCACAAAGCGAGCAACTGTGATTGTTGGTAAAGTGCAAAAAAACAGGCTTAAAGCGGGCATACGTAAAACGATATACTGTCTACCTATGACGAGCTGTCCGGGTATTTTATGGCATCGCCCATTCCACAATTAAAACAATTCCTGTATAGCCACTACTTTTTCGGTGGACTGCGCCAGTCCATCGGGGTACTGCTGCCGGTCATTATTTTGGGCCGGTTTTTTGGTCACTATGACATCGGGGTCATTGCGTCCATGGGCGCGACCTGCGTTGCCATCATTGACCAGCCCGGCGGCCCGCGCCGCTACCGCAACAATGAAATGCTCGGCGGTATTGCCTTGGGCACGGTCACCGTGGGCCTGACCGGCTTAGCCTCCAGTTCCCCTTTGCTGCTGGTGCTGTGCGTCCCCTTGCTCTGCTTTCTGTACAGCATGTTTTCTGTCTTTGGTCGCCGCGGCGGGCTGATCGGTTTTGCTGCCCTGCTGCTGATGACCTTGACGATGCGCTTTCCCATGCAGCCTCATGAAGTGCTGGCGCACACCCTTTACTCGTTTGCCGGCGGCCTGTCCTATTATCTGTTCAGCACGCTGTTTCGACGCTTGTTCTGGTATCGGGAAGAACGTCAGACTCTGGCTGTTGCACTGTTTGCCACCGCTGAGTACATGGAAGCCCGATCACAGTTCTATGACTCCAGCTCGGATCTGGACGCTTGCTATCGGCGGCTGATCAACCTTCAATCCAATATGACCGAAAAGCATCAGGCGGCCCGCGATGTGGTACTGCGCGAACTGCCACGCGGTCATGGGCGGGGAGATCATCACCGCAAGGCGTTGCTGACCATCTTTCTGAACATGGTCAGCATTCTGGACTCGCTGGTTGCCACTTACACCGACTACACCGTCCTGCGCCGCCAGCTTTCCGACAGCGATTTTATGGTTTTTGCGCGTGACGGCTTGCACAAGCTGTCGCTGGATATTGGCCGCATCGCCATGAATGTTTCACGCAGCGCTCGCACAACCCGTCGCTCCAGCGTCAAAGCGGAAATCCGCGCCATGGAATACGAGCTGGAGAAATACAAACGTCAGGGCATGTCTCAATCCGACCCCGAAACGTATGCCCTGTTAGTCCAGGTGCTGCGCCGCATGCGCAACCTGAACCGGATCGTCGACAGCATGGCCAGCCTGTCACACAGAGCCAGCCAGAATCTTCCGGTCGACCAGTACCTGAACAAATCACTCAGCCGCATGCTGTCGCGCGAAGAACTGCGTCTGGGCATGCTGACCAGTAATCTCAAGCTGAAGTCCTCGCACTTCCGCTATGCAGCACGCGTCAGCATCGCCTCCATCGTGGCCCTGGGAATTGGTGCACTTAGCGCTCACTTCCAAAGCGAACTGGGCCTGGTCAGTGCCCTGACCGCTCACAGTTACTGGATCATCCTGACAATTCTGGTGATCATGAAACCGGGCTTTGCCATCACCCGTCAACGTAATGGCTGGCGGCTGTTTGGCACGATACTGGGCTGTGCGGCGGCCTTTCTGCTGCTCAAGCTCACCGATAACCGTGAGCTGTATCTGATTGCCATGTTGCTGGCCTATCTGCTTGGCAACAGTCTGGTTCAATTGAACTTCTTGTTATCCGCCCTGTTCAATACCATTTTTGTCATTCTGTCCTTCCAGTTCCTGTCTACAGGCGGCTCTTTCATTATTGGAGAGCGCCTGGTCGATACGCTGATCGGTTGCGGCATTGCCATGGCGGCCAGTTATTTGCTCCCGAACTGGGAATCCACGGCTATGACGGGCCTGGCACGCGCAGCCTTGGCCGCCAATAAAGAGTTCTGGCGGGCCAGTCTGGAGTTCGCTCGCCTGAGTCGTCTGCACAACCAGAACCTCAGAAATGATAAAGCGGGCGAACCCACGATGACAGAGGCTCAGAAAGCTCAGGTGGATCTGGATTTGATGGAAGCCGACACCGCCTGGCAGGTGGCGAACAAGAACGTGCACATTGCCTTTAGCAACTTTGCCTCGGCCTTCTATCGCATGATGGACGAACCTGTCAGCCGACAAGCCAATGTGTCCCTGCTGAACAATCTGCTGATTCAGAACCATGTGCTGGCCTCGCAGATCAGTGCCGCAGCCCCGCTTCTGGCTAATTTGAGCCAGATTCCGCCAGGCATCCAAAACGCTCTGGATGCGATTGGTGCACTCATCAACGATCAGGATGCAGACCCGCCCGCCTCCATCGAAACGGAAGGCGAACTGGCCATGCTAGCCTACCCAATCCGTCAAATGAGCAAGGCAGCCCAGTTGATTCGCCAGGATATGAGAGGGCTGGAATACAGTGCTGGCCCACAGCTGCCACCCGAGCGCAAGCAGGAGCTGAACCAGCAAGGAGCTTGATGACCATGCCCCGCTTACCTAAGGAACTCACTGTCAGAGCCGAATAAACAAAAGCATAGGGCGCGAAGCCCTCATCTGGTCGCAGCACTAAAAAGAAAAAGGCAAGGCGCAATACATGGCCTTGCCTTTCCTTTTCATCTCTGCAACACCGCTGATCCGCTAACGTGCTGCCCCTAGGGCGCAAGCCATAAATCTACCTGCGCATCAAGCCTTGGCGTCCTGCTCGGAGCGACGAAACACCAGCTTGTCCTCGCTGGAGAGCTCAGGCTGGAACACATAGCCTTCACGATCAAAGGCCTTCAAAGCCTCTACCGTTTGAACACGATTATCAATCACAAAGCGGGCCATCAAACCACGCGCTTTCTTGGCATAAAAACTGATGATCTTCCAGACGCCATTCTTCTCGTCCTGGAAAACACACTGCACCACGCGAGCTCGCAGGGATTTTTGATCCACCGCCTTGAAATACTCTTCCGACGCAAGGTTCAAGACAACAGGATCAGCATCACCTTCCTGACGCTCGTTCAGATAATTGGCAATACGGCTTCCCCAATAAGCGTACAAATTCGCACCACCGGGATTCTTCAAACGAGTGCCCATTTCCAAACGATAGGGCCGCATCAAGTCCAAAGGACGCAAGGCTCCATAAAGCCCACTCAAGATCACGATGTGATCCTGAGCCCACTTGAGTTCCTTGTCCGACAAATCCGTGGCAGCCAAGCCCTCATACACATCGCCGTTAAACGCCAAAATAGCCTGTCGTGCGTTGGAGCGGTCAAACTTGGGCTCCCACTCCTGATAGCGCTGAACGTTCAGGCGTGCCAGATCGTCACTCAGCTTCATCAGGCCCGCTATATCCTCTTCGGACTGAGTGCGCAAAATATCAATCAAGCCTTGCGCCTGCTCCACAAACAAGGGTTGGGTTTCCAGCTGTGTACGTACAGGAGAATCGTAATCCAGCTTCTTGGCTGGCGAGAGCAATAACAACATGCGCCTATATCCTTTCTAACCAAACAGATAAAGGGAGCCCCCTTTATCTGCCATGAACAAAAAACGCGCTGACCGCGATTAGCGCGCCGTCCAGCCACCATCCAGGCTGAGCGTCGTCCCCGTCATCTGATCTGCAGCAGCCGAACACAGGAACACCGCCGCCCCACCCAATTGCTCGGGCGTCACAAACTGCAGGGAAGGCTGTTTCTCTGCTAGCAACTCGCGAGCAGCGGCTTCAATATCCAAGCCTTTTTGCTGACTGATGGCCTCAATCTGCTTTTCCACCAGCGGTGTGCGGACCCACCCGGGACAAATCGCATTGCACGTAATGCCCTTGCCGGCATTTTCCAGCGCCGTCACTTTGGTCAGCCCAACAACGCCATGCTTGGCCGCCACATACGCCGACTTATTCACCGAGGCCACCAAACCATGGGCCGAAGCGATATTGATGATACGTCCCCACCCCTGCTTTTGCATGATGGGCAAGGCAGCGGCCGTACCATGAAAGACAGCAGACAGGTTCAGCGCAATAATGGCGTTCCATTTGTCGACAGGAAAGTCCTCAATGGTTGCTGTGTACTGGATGCCAGCGTTATTGACCAGAATATCCAGGCCACCCAGGGCTTGCGCGGCCTTGGCAACAAAGTCACGTGTCGCCTGGGCGTCACTCAGGTCCGCATTCAGATAATAGGCGTGGATGCCGAATCTGGACTCCAGAGAACTGCGCTCGCGCTCGATATCTTCAGGCTGACCAAAACCGTTGATCACCACATCCGCACCTGCTTTTGCCAATTCGGTGGCCATGGCCAGACCAATACCACTGGTCGATCCCGTTACGATCGCTTTTTTACCTTTCAGCATAGATACCTCGTGAGTATGGACAACAGAGAACTGAAACCTCAAGTGTACTCGCCGCTCTGCATGGCCGGACAAGACGTCAGGAGAGTTTTGTCCGAGCTGAGCGCCCACCCCGCGGGGCGACAGATAGCCCCGTAACACCGGAGTAATCTGTGCTCACGTGGGCATCGACACAGGTCATGTCTGCCCAATCGGAACTGAGAACCCGCGTTTCGGCAGGCAATTGCCCGTCAGACAGCCATACGTTTCCCACTTTAACGCCGCAACATGACAGGCAACTGGCCAACAAAACCGACAAGGCAAATAGAAAACAAAAAAGCCCTTGAATAATCAAGGGCTTTTAAAATTCTAAGTGGCGGACAGGGTGGGATTCGAACCCACGGTACGCTTGCACGTACGCCTGATTTCGAGTCTTGCCATACATCACCCCAAGTAAACAAACCCCTTATTTATCAACACCATCCGGTGCTATCTATTTCTACCTTGATATGATTTACCTTGTTTTTGTGCCTCATATAGTCACAAAAAAGTCACAGCCACGATAAATAGAGTTCATTAGAGCGAGCTACACCCCATCATTACATAACACGCTAAAATACTGTAATTAAATACAGCAACTCAAGAGTCGTCAGATAGAAAAATCAGTATGCTTATCACTTCATTCCTTGACTAATAGATTGAGACCATACACTCAATCCTTCATCACCTAGCAACATCGGTAATCGCACCTTATGTATTACCGGTTGCACCTCTTTGCTCTGTAGTTAGAATACAGGGCTATGTTATGTGCTCCCGTCTAAGGTTCCTACAACAACAAAGGCAATTAACGATTAATGAAACAGAGTCTCCCCGTCGCCTGCGTCGATTTGTTCTGCGGAGCTGGCGGCCTTACGCATGGCCTACAGCAAAAGGGTATCCAAGTCAAAGCTGGTGTAGATGTCGACGATGCCTGTCGCTTCGCTTACGAAGCCAATAACAACGGTGCGATCTTTCTTAATCGCGACGTGGAATCCCTCACGGCAGAAGAGCTGGCCAGCTATCTTGATCAAGAGGACTACAGCCTCCTTGCCGGCTGCGCTCCTTGTCAACCTTTTTCCACGTATGCCAAGGGTAAAGACACCACACAAGATGCAAAGTGGAAATTACTCCGCTCATTTGGCAACTTAGTACGTAGGGTACAACCCGATTTAGTCACCATGGAGAATGTGCCTCAATTACCAAAGCATGCAATTTTCGATGAGTTTCTACAAGCCTTTGACGGATATCACACTTGGTTCGAAGTGGTAGAGTGCAAGGACTACGGTGTTCCACAGCGCCGCCGGCGCTTAGTATTCCTGGCATCGAAGCTAGGACCAATCTCACTCATCCCCCCGACACATGAGAATCATATTTCCGTTGCTGACACGATAGGAGACTTACCAAAAATCCAGGCAGGCGAGACGTCCAAGAGTGACCCACTGCATGCAGCGGCAGGACTAACGGAAATTAACTTGAAACGGATTCGTCAATCAAAGCCCGGCGGCTCATGGGAAGATTGGGAGGAGCCCCTGGTAGCACAATGCCATCGCCGTGACTCAGGCAAAAGCTTTCGCTCCGTCTACGGACGTATGCGATGGGAGGATCCGGCTCCAACGATGACTACAATGTGCTACGGCTTCGGTAATGGTCGCTTCGGGCACCCCGCGCAAGATCGAGCCATCAGCTTGCGAGAGGCAGCTCTATTACAGACCTTCCCGAAGACGTATCAGTTCATGCCAAAGAACGAAAGTGCGAACTTCAGCGTGATCGGTCGTCTAATCGGAAATGCAGTGCCCGTACGGTTGGGTGAAGTAATTGCAATCAGTATCGCTAACCATCTTGAGAGAAGACAAAGTCAAGAGGTATACAAACAAGGAAAATAGCGAAATGGGTATTCGCCTTCCTTCCCCAACCGGATTACCTGTCCCAGCGCCGGGAATGAAGTGAGTGTTCAGGCCGTAAACATCACACATATAAATAGCCTAAAAATAGTTCGATATGCAGCCCTACAACGAGCCTTTATCCTTATGGGTCATATAACGAACCACCACTCCAAACACTGTATGCTTTTAACCTGCAGAAAGAGGCCAAACGTTCTGCAGGTTAATATGCACGACATAGGGGATTATGTAATATGCCGGATGATATCCTCAATGCTGGAGACATCTGGTGATTTATCAATGTACTCCTGATACGCCTTCCTTGCATTCATGATCATCCCCTTATAAGTGAAGGCTTGCATATCGTAATGACGCAGGTCCTCCAGAGCATCCCCGTCTGGGGTTTTAGGCAGCTCTTCGGTCACGAAATAGACGTCAATTGGGGGAAGTCTTCCGTTGTATCCAGCAAGATCGGGATGCTTCCTCAAGTACTCAGTAATACCCGCCTTATACTTCTTTCCTTGCCTGATAAGATCATGTACGTCAACGGCCTTCAAACCCGGACGTTTAAGTTCGACGATGACGTGCCTGCCACTTGACGTACGGTAAGCAATATCAAGCCGAGCACCCGTTTCCGTGTCTGGTGAGACTGCCTTAAGCTCCTTGGTCAGAGTCTGCTCCATGACCTTACTCTCACCAACCGGCCCCCAAGTTGGATCCAGCAGCCAGAGGTGCTCAAACAAATAGCTCTGAGCAATCTTTTCCAATACACCAGGTTCCACAATCTCTCTTTCAAATTTCTCAATAACTTGCAGACGAGAGCGTGTAATTTCGTGATAGTGGCTAGCCTCGATATCTCCAATGGTATGGAATATCTTCTGAAATTCGATGGACATAACATCATGGACATGCTCAAGGCGATCAAGTTGTTTCCGAATCCGCAATTTCTCGAACCCAACAATCGCACTTCGCACGAGATCACGCTTAATAGCGTTGTTCTTTACATCATCATTAGAATGTTCAGTAGTCAAGATTGGTGTGATCAACTTCTTAGCCAATCTCACATCGCGGGGATCGCCAAGTGACTCATACCATGTTTCCAATGCGAGCTTGGTTTGCGCATCGTCACTTTCGACATTCTGTTGACGACGCCACTCATCCCATTGGTCAGCAACTTGAGCAAGCACCTCCTTTAGCCAGTTCCTGACTGCAGACACAAGAGGGTCTCCAGTCTTAACCGCCTCACGGTTTGCTGTCGCCCTATCAACTCCATCAGAGTCAAGGAAATCGGCATGAATTTCTCCAACAAGGTAGCTATTGAAGATCTTCGCATTACCGATATCCTTTAACATGTCCTCTTGAAAAACGCGACCATTAGCGAAGAGAGAAATCTGATTAATATTGTCATCCGTTTTCTTCAATTGCTTAGGCTTCGCTACTGTAGCTATAAAACCGCGAAGCCTATAAACCTGGCTCTCATGAACCACTACGTCACTAAGCCGAGCAATACACTTTTCACCATTCTCATCACTTGCTAAAGATGTCGCTAAAAGCTGTTGTTCTTTGCGTGTCTCGTCGTCAAGATCCCACCAAAACTGAAGGTCGCTATGATATCCACGATCCCGCGTCGTAACTTCTGAGCCATTAATACAAACCTTAAACTTATACCGATCGCCCACAACGCTAAATCGGCGTGCAATGCGCGGACGCAAAAATGCCTCTGTCTTGTCTGTACCGGCGTTAAGGTCAGATAATACAATTCGAGTACCGCTGTTGGCACCCCATTGATACCCTTCAATGACGGGCTCTAATGTATACCCAACGTTTTGGCTAATCTTTTCTTTAAGCTTACTCACCAATACTGCGCCCGCTACCTCTTGGCTACTCTTCATCTTCGACCAAATGTCGATCCTGTTAGCAAGCGAAAACATAGCCAGCTTGCCAATCCCCTTACGCCCCATCACCGGACGACCGTGCTTAGGACTCCGGGCCCCTCCCGGCTGCTCCCGGCGGGCATAACCAACTTTTAAGAAACGCCCCTGCAACTCTGTAGCCCCCATGCCATGACCATCATCATGAACAATAATTTTCCCATCTTCTATCGTGATATTAACCAACTCAGCATCGGCATCCCAAGCATTAGCTACGATTTCAGTTACAACCGCAGGGGTACTACTATAGAGACCAATTCCCAAATGATTAAGGACGTTTAGATCGACCTCAAGTTGAAACTCAATATTATTTCCCCCTTCAACTACGGCATTCATTCAGTCCCCTCCCATGTCAATTCAGCTGTACAACTAAAAAATAAATTATCATTAATTAAGAGTCGCAGCATAGCTGATATCCAGGTTTTCGGGCTACCCATATAAATAGCCCAAGCAGTAGTTCCGGCAAGCGATCTAGGAGCGCTGGGCACTATTTTGCCAAGTTGATCAGCCCCTGGGCTTCGAGCTCGAACGCTCCTACTTTGAAAGAGTTATGTTGGCGTTACGTATCTTGAACGCAACGTAAAGGTAATATTTATGACTGTTGAACTAAGTACCTTCCTGGGCCCCCTCCAGAGCTTACTGGATTGGCACATAAAAAACAGACAGTACCGCAATGCGCAAACAGACGATGCTTTGGGCGCAATAAATGAAGCTCTTATCGCAAGCATAAGATATTCAGAAGAGCAGAGTGTGTCTCAAACTCCGGATCGAGAACGAGAATTTGAGCTTTCTGCGCTTTGGGCAAATGCTGCTACCAAAGCGCGTCACGCAAGCAGAGATTTATCAATGCGTTTGCAAGATAAGTCCCTCTATTGGAGTGGGACTATTAAGTGGCCTCGCGAGGAGATTCTTCTGAAGCGCATTGACTTTGAAGCGGTTCATCATGAAATCAAGCTTCTTCTTCGCTCCTGACCCATCGTTGAGACGGATCGCCTCCGTTCTTTTTCCGACACAGCCGTGCCCACGTCTCAGCCTCAGTTTCCACATAACGCAGCACTCTGATCGGCGTGGCGTTGATCTCGGCGTCTGAGCGCCACTGGAACGGACGCTGAGCGGCAGCGCAGTAGCTACCGCCCCCGAGTGTCCCGCATCCGCTTACGAGCGCGATCACGCACAGCATCATCGCCCAGGCGCTCAATCGTTTCAGCTGCATCACGTCCCACCTCCCCAGCGGAGAGATCCGCCTCATATTGTTTCTGTTCTGCCTGTGCCCTGCCCTGACGCCGCCCGACCTGCAGCAGCGCCAGCGCGGCCAGGGCCAGGCCACCTAGCAGCCCCAGCCAGCCTGCCAGCTTAGAAAATAGCGCCTTAAACAATGGCCGCTCCTATCTTGATTGCCTCAGCCCCAGATGCGCCCAAGAAACGAGCGCGGTCTGCAGCACGACGGCGACGCAGGCCCAGCAGCACCTTGCCGCCTGATTTGTTCCAGCGCGGGAACTGCTCAGCAGCACCGGCCTGGTCGCCGGCATTGAACAAGCGGACGAGCGTGGAACCTTGAAATGCTTCCACGCCGATGTTGTAGGCCAGATCCACCATGGCATCGAGCTGGGCCTGGGTCGCAGGACGAGTCAGTGCGTTCAGAACACCAGGCACGAACTCATGGGCCAGCCGGCGTTGCAGACGTTGGTCGGCCTCAGCCTGAGTGATGCGCAGGCCCTGAACGACGTCCGGCCCGGTGTCGCCCCAGCCGATGGTCCAGACCTTGCCGTCGGCATCCCAGTAGGCTTCCAGCCGGCAGCTCTCGAAATACCGCAGGATGGCCAGGCCATCGGCGGACATGCCCGTCGGTGAAGCCTTCTGTGGCTCTGGTGTGGCCTGCTCTGCTTTCTGTGGCCGAAAAAAAAGGGCCAACAGGCCCGTGATCAAATTCAACAACGACTTCATTCTGTTTTCCCTCCAATCGCACCTTCGCGCAGTTCTGTCATAACTTCGAGCAGATCGGCCTTGCGCCGCTTGTCGAAAAAGTTGAATGCCCAGCGCACAACAGCCCAGCCAGGCAGCCCACATGCGAACGCTAATCCAAGCATGGCCACCAGACCTACCGGGTTGTTCGCCCAGTGGTGCAGCTCGTAGTGCTGAATCACCGCGGCCCCGCCTGAGATCGAGGCCACCACCGTGCTGATCACCCCCACAACCCATTCGGACTGCGTGCGCGGCCGCAGAATACACATCACCACCAGCGTGGCCAGGCCTGCCCCGATGGCGCCCATGCCTGCTATTCCTCCCATCGCCTTCCAGACGGCCAAACCAGCCGCCGATGTTCCCGTGCTTGTCGGTTCCAAGTCCTTCCCCTTGTGTAATACGGTCGGCATGGCTGTCTCCCGTGAAGCGCCGCCGAAGCGGCAGACGTAAAAAAACCACCCGAGGTGGTTTCTGTAGAAATACATTAACGTTCAATTACACTTGCGATATGCGCGAACACTACCTTGATGGCCTGCGTGGCTGGGCCGCTCTATTTGTCATCGGCAGCCACCTTGGGCCTATGTTTCTCACCCACGGCTTGCTGAACAATGTCCTCCCGTTCTTTACTGACGGGCAGTTAGCCGTGTACGTGTTTTTCGTACTTTCGGGCTATGTCTTATCAATTGGCTTTTTCCGCACAGAGCAGCGGAAAACCGTGACGACGCTTGCAGTTCGTCGCTATCCAAGACTCACAATTCCTATCCTTGCCACTTCATTAATAGCCCTGTTATTCATGAAGCTCGGATGGTTCTCGAACATTCCAGCTGGTCAAGCGGCATCAAGCGCCTGGCTCGAGTCTTTCTACCAATTTGAGGGTTCCCTGTCAGGCGCGCTACAGTTTGGACTGTGGGATGTCTACATGAACTATAACGGGCGGACGTCCTATAACTCTGCGCTTTGGACCATGTGGATTGAGATGCTGGGATCCATGATTATATTTGGCCTGCTCCTGCTCTGTGGCCGCAACCGACTAATGCAGGTAATTATCATCGCCGCATTCGCGTATTGGGCAGCCGAACACAATCAGCATTTGGTGGCTTTTGCGCTGGGTATGTTGCTGGCTCGCTGCAGCGCGCTAGACTGGATTCCCAGCAGCAATGTTGCGGGGATAGGACTGCTGACCATCACGCTCCCAGTCGCAATGGTCCGCTATTTGGGAGACAGTTTGACCGCAGTGTCTATGTATGCGGCTGCCATTGTCGCAGCGGTATTGCTCTCCCCTGCTCTGCAGGCATTGCTATCCACTCGTCTCTCCCAATGGCTGGGACGAGTTTCATTTCCACTTTATCTAACGCACATGCTGATAATCTGCAGCATTAGCTCAACGATGTATCTGTATTTTGGAAACGGTGGCCCAACTACACCCATGCAAACCGTTCTGATCGGCATAGTGAGCCTGGCAGCTTGCTTGGCCGCCGCCAGGCTTTTCCTTCCGGTTGAAGAAGGCTCAATTAAAGCCGCCCGCGCGTTTTCAAGTAGATTCTTCCACTTCAGTCGCATCGGGGTCGCCCGGTGGTTGAGGCCAGACAATACCTGAAACGGACAGATCAATACGGCCCACCGCTACCCGGTACTGCCGCCATTGGATCAGCAAAGCAGCCTCCGCCTCTGTAGCTATGCCAAGGTCTACGGCGTCGCTAAGAGGCGCCATGTTGATGGCAGCACTGGCGAGACACTGATCACGTATCTGAAGGTTGTTCTGCAGCGTCTCTTCTTGCGACGGCCCCGGCAGCGGCGCAGTTTCAGGTTGGCCATTAGTGCCGGCGACGACATACTCGCCCCTTAATGGGGCATTCATGCAGTTTGCATACAAGCTCTGGCTTATTTCAGATAGATCGTCTGGGCGCGCGTCGGGATCAATCATCGCCAGAATGTCCTCTGGGAAGAAGGTATTTCGAGCCGCCGAGTAAAAAATTTTCATGATTACTCCTTAATGACCAAAAGCTAGCCAAGTCACAGCGCGCGGGCCCTGGCCCCATTGCCCGCCGCCAGAAGCCGGCGGGGTATATGTAAATATCTTGAATTGACTCCCAATAACCTTAGACGTCTCTGCGAATGCCGCAGCCCCAACTGCAGCCACATCAGATCCAACTCCACAAGCGACCGGCTGGCCAAGAACGCCATTTGGAAACGCTGCGGGCAATGTAATGGTGTATCCGCTGTAACCTTGCGTATACCCGCCCTGGACAATCAGGCCACCCGGGAATACGTAATACCAATTCGGCGTGGACGCTACTAGCCTGCCTGCAGCATGTATTTTTATGGCCTGCAGTAATTGAGTATTGCTGGCTTCAGACGGAGCCAGGCCGGCTCCCTCGATGACTCCGAGCAATTCATCCATCAGGCTATTCGCCCAGGCTGCAGAAATCCATGATCCCGGTGCGCCGGTTGTCGGATTCGCATCAGCGAACTTGCCGCCCACCAGTCCAATGCCCGGCAAACTCTTTGGGTAATCCATCTGTACTCTCCACTAAAATTTATTACCAAATCGGCCATTGCCGAATGTTGTTGAATAGGCCCGCTCGCCCTGCAGCCGGATCCACACCGACCCGTTCCAATATTCCAGCCCGCCCCAGGTCGTGTTGAATCCGAATCGGACCGCGCCAGAGTTCGGTCGACCCTCGGATGTCCAGGCAGGAACGCCCCCCCCACCGCAAGCCCATCCAGTTTTTCTTTGTCCACCGCCGATAGCAGGCCTGCCGCCGTCGGCGTGGCTTCCACCCCTCCCACCAGCCGCAACAAACCCAGGTCGGGAGCCAGCGCGGCCGCAGAAAAAATCAACGTATGGGCAGGCGTTTCAAGCGTGAAGCCTGGGGAGAAATAGACCGTGCCGCCGAGCGTCTCGCTGTACTCCAGATCCGTCAGGCCGTAATGACCTGAGACCAAATAAATAAACACCTCGTTTGTGGCAGATTTGTAGACCTGCAGGTCCTGCAGGCCCAGGTTGCCCCCCACAAAACCCATGATCGGGATATTTCCTGCTCGGGAGTGGATCGACAGGTCTACCGCGCCGCCTTGGGAGTGGATGTCGTGGCCACCGATCAAGCCTTTCACACGAAACGAACCGTTGTTATTGGTGATCCGGCCGATCAGGTAATAGCGGCGCTCGTTCGCATTGCCCTGGTTCACGTACAGTCCACGCCGGGGCATTTTCTGATTCACCGCGCCCCAGAGCTGCTTTATGTCTGCACCGACCGCAGCGCAGAAGGCCTTGATCTGGTTCACCAATATAATCAGGCCTTGGCGGTGGTGTACGAGGCGACAAAATCCGTAGCGGGATCACCCACGCCAATGTTGGCGCAGGCCTGCGCCTGCTGCGCCGCGGTCAGCGTCTGCGCGGCGTCAAACCGCACGCGGTTATTGATGGCTGTGGTCAGTGCGCTGGTGGCCGTCTGGTCTGAGGCGATGTAGTCGGCGATTTCTTTCAGCGTGTCGAACGCTGCAGGGGCGCCGCCGATCAGGTCCGCGATCTTGGCCGAAACGTACGCCTCGATCTTGTTGCTGGAATAGGTAGTGGCCGCACCCTTGGTTGTATCGTTGATGCGTGCCGCGCCGTTCGCAGACGTTTCAACGCTCAGCAGCTTGGCGCGCACTTCATTGAGTGCGCCGACCAGATTGGTTTTTTCAGTCGTTGTCAGGGTGGACAGCGTGCCGATGCGGGCGTTGATGCTGCCGATGTCGACGCCGATGGCCTGAGCCAGCGCCACCAGATTTACAGATAAAGTGGACATGCGATATTCCTTTGTCAGGTTTGATTTTTCAGCCTTTGGCCAGGGCGTAATACATGAGGTAGTCAATGTCCTCGTCGGGCAGGCCTGGCGGGCCGATCGGCCCCTGTGCTTTGATCGTGATCACCGTCGGCCGCGCCGGCTCTCGGATCGTGATCACAGGACGCTTTGCGTTCTTCACCAGCACCACCTCGCGGACAACCTGCTTAAGCGTTGCCGTCATAGGTCACATCCGGGATCAAGCGAAACAGACCTCCGAGGATCGTTTGCACCCGCCCATCGGAATAGGAAATCTGCAGGTCAAACGCACCGTCAGGCGCAGTCAACTCGCGCATCGCCGCCGCATCCACGTCGATCACGATGGAGCCGTCAGACAACGTGATGCGGCCATTCTCCGTGGACATATCGAGCAGTACCGGCTCGCCGGGCAGCCGGCGCAATTGCATCCGTGCTGTGCAGCCAGCCATGGCCACAGGCACGCCCTCGGAGTCTGTCCACAAAATTTCAAGGTGGAACGTGTCGCCCTGCTTGATCTCCAGGGGAGTCGTCAATCGTCCTTCCAGCATGTCAGCTCCTAGGAATAATCAAAAAACACGACGGTGTGCGCCGGCGCGTAGCGTCGAATCACGCACTCAACAATGTCGGTCTCGTTGGCGCCGAATCGGTCGCCAAACTGGGCGTTACCGAAAATCGGCTCTTTGGCGCGCAGCGCGCCCAACTGGACCACCCACACGAACTGGCAATCCCAGTTGCCAAACTGGCTACTGCCGAATCGCGCCAGGCCAAAACGCGGCGTGCGCCATTCAATCACTCGCGCCTCGGGGTAGCCCAGGCGCTGCGCCATCTCCTGAAAATAGAGAGGATCCTGTCGCCCGACATCCGAGAAACGCCGCAGCACCTCGCGCAGCCGCCCGCTCGGAGAGGCCGTGTTTCCTTGGCACTCGTCAGGCAACCCCATGACGCGCTCCCAATCGGACAACAGCTCGCGCAGCGTCCCAGGGAACATTTCAGACAGCAGATCAGCCGCCCGTGCATCGACCCGCGCCAGCTCGGCAGCAATGGCATCAGCCACAATCGCCGGCATCGGATACAGCTCAGGATCCCAGGCTGGCCCAGGGGGCAGTAGCTGCTGCAGCTGCATCCGATAGTCCTGCGCCGTTCTCACACCCATGTCAGCCCCCCGAATACCGGCAGCTCCTGCGGCTGGGGCACAACGTCGGCGGCCGGAGAGAGCAGTTTGTGATCCGTTTCGCCTGGAACGTTGCTGATGGTGGCCGCCACATGTGTGCGGTACAGACGCGTTCCCAGATCAGCCTCCGCCATATGCAGCTCGCGCAGAGCGTCTTCGACTTTGCCCCGCAGCGCATCACCATCGGGAAACAGTTGGATCTGGTAATTCACGGGCAACAGCGTGGGCGCCAACACATGAATCTCTGCTGTCACCGGTCGCTTACTTTGAATGTGGGCCAGCACTGCCGCCAGCTCGGCCGCATCCGGGAGAATGTTGTCGTCATCATCACGAACAACAAACACGCCGACCGTCCCCGGACCGAGCCAGGCCCGCCGCACCCATGCCCGCGTGATCCCAGGAACCTCCAGCGCCCAGGTGACGTAATCGTCCGGATCACCGCCGTGAGGCTGAATCCGAAATGCTCGCACCACTCGCCGGCGCCATCGCTCCAGCGGCTCCAGATCTGTCCCGCCGACCAGGCCAGGCGCCGCGACTGTCGACCGATCAATGACGCCTGGCGCCGGGGATATGGCCACCAGTTGCGCGCCGGCCGCCAAATTGCCAGCTGCGCCTGGAACAACGGCTTCAACGGGTACACGCGTGACACCCGACAGCAATGTGTCCTGAGTCACACGCACCTGCACACCAGCCCGCGTTTGCCAGAGCATGCCTGTTGGGACAAAAACGCCGTCAGCCCCAGTTGCTTCTATGGCACCCTGCGCCGACGTCGCAGGCGTACGCGGCACATCCTTGAGGCCAGCCCAGCGCGCCAGCATGTCTTCATCGCAGGAGTCCGGCAGGATCTGCTTGGACTGCCAGGCGAGTAGGCCGTACAGACCAAAGGCACCGGCCGCCATCACGCGGGCCAGGACTGCGCTATCAGAACGACGCAGCACCCCATCCACCCCTGCCCGCGCCAAATCCTCGCCAGCACGCTGCACCAAGGCCGGCAGTGTTGGAATTTCAAATGGCATTGATCACCCCCAGCACATCGTCAAATTGCATTTGTCGTTGTCCCTCGTCCAGGGTCAACGTCACGTATAGATCAAGGCGCGTTGCACCCTGGCGCTCAAAGCGCGCCTCTACCCGCTGCGCGACGCCATCCTCTACCATCCAGGCCAGCGCCTCGTCGGCATACCGCTGGGCATCCTTCATGGTTTGTGCTGTGAGCGAGCGGCGCCGCAGCAACCATAGTCTGGAGCCGATCCGATCCTGGGGCTGGTCAGGGTAGGCATCCCCCCAATAGCCATGGCGCTCATCGTCATCGACCGGATCCGACGGCTCGGCACGTCGCCAGGTGAACAGACTGATCACAACCGCCCGCTCCAACTGATCCGCCGAGGCCAATAAATTGCGAATGCTCATTCCATCCTCTGATTAGGTTCATCAGTCGGCCCGCCGTTGTCGTTTTCGGGATGGTTGTGTCCGTTGTACGTGCTCCGCATCGCGCTCATCGTGCCGACGCCGTCACGGATCTCGCCGGCCGCTTCAATATCCCCCGTGGCAATCACCCTGGGGGTATTGAGCGTGACGCTGGTCGAGCAATTAAAAACCGCCTCTGGGGCGGTGACTTCAATCTTGGTGCCGGCAGCGATACTGATCACCCTGCCCTGCCGGAAGCGGATCTCGTCCCCCTCATGGGTGAACAAGCAAACCTCACCGCGCTGCAGGCCCACGGGCCGGTATCGCCGGTCCGTCACGATGAACGCCACACAATGGGAGCGGTTGCCACCTACAAACCCCAACACGGCCTCCGCACCCGGCAGCGGATGCGAGGTGAATCCGTACGGCTCCACGTGCTCTACGGCATCCTTCACCTCGCCGGCTGTCAGACGCACCTGCAGCCCCTGCAGCTTGCGAGCTGCATCGACCAGAGACAGCGTCCCGCGCGCAATAAAGTTCAGAATTTTCATGATTTGTCCCAGTCAGCTGGCAACAGATACTCGAACGCATCGCCGCCCTTGTTGCCCTTCTTCTGCTTTTTCGGGGCCTTGGGCTCAGGCGAATATGCACCAGGCGGCGCTACCCGCAACGAGACGCGCTTGCCGCGCTCATTGAGCGTGTAAACCACCCTGCCGATCAGCATCTCTCTGTCGAAGCCGATCATGGGGTCGCGCACCGGCACGAACATATTGGGCAGCCAGAGCCGCCCATCGCTTTGACGCCAGCCCTGCAGCTCGTAGTCCGTCGCCAGAGCTCGGCCCATCCGGCTCTCGCGCTCCCAGGCGACACGTTTGGCGGCGATGGCGGTGCTGACCTGGCCCTGCGGCTGCACGGTCAAATTCCGATAACGATCAACGCGCTCATCACCCGCCACGCTCTGCACCTCGGCCGCCTCGACACCGAACGACTCATCGGTGCCGGCCTGCTGACCAATGCACTCGTACGTTGAATACACGCCTGAAAAGTCCAGCGGCGCCGATGCCCCCAACACGTTCACGCCCAGCTCAATCGCATCGGTCGCTCGGCCCGCCGATCCCAGCGCCGCCAGCACTACGCGCCCGTGGGCATCGTCCGTAGAGAGCAGCGCCGATTGCTCCAGCAGCCGGTCAATTGAGGCAAAAACCGTCTCTCCCGGCTCGGTTTGATGGTCCGCAATCGTCAGCCCATCCCCAGCCTGGTCAACCACGCTCAGGCCGTAGGGCGCAGCCAGAGCGGCAACAACCGCCGCCACGGTCTGGCCACGCCACTGCCCACGGGCCGCGCTGCAATCGACCAGGTCCGAGGTCAGGGAGCGGCCAGCAATGCCGACCGTGATCTGTCGTGCGTCGTACTCGATAGGGGTGGCATACGCATAGCCTGTCAGCACCAGATCCGGGCCTATCCGGACCTCGCAGCGCGAGCCATGGCGAATCCGCGCAGGCGCCTCGCCGCTGCCGGGCCAGCGCCAGGTCACTCCCAGCCTGAAATCCCGTGCCTGCTGCTCGATGCCGGCTGTAATCTCAACCGATTTCCAGCCCCCGTACCCCATGCCGTCCGCCACCAGGGTCACTCGGTCCAGATCCTCTGCTGTCATTTCAATCCCTCGGCAATAGCAATTCGGTGGCAGGCACAAACCCAGGATGACGTACGCCGTTGCGAGCAACGATGTCCCCCACCCTGGCCGCGTCCCCGTAACGGCGATAAGCCAGCACCAGCGCCGGTATAGGGGCTGGGTTGCTGTAGCGCGTCAGCACATCACCTTGGCGCGCCACGGCAGTTAAATGCCGAGTGGCGGCAACACGGGCCTGGGCGATCACCTCGTAATGCGTCGTTGGCGACTGCTCGGCCAAGGACCAGAGCGACTCGGATACGCCATCGCGCACCTGCAGCACATCGTCTGCCACCGGCAGCTCAACCCGATCAACCCCGGTCAGCCCATCCACCACCTGTCCCAGCGTCCCCGAGCCCACCGCCACCCCGCCCTGCCTCATCCCATCCACAGCCACCTGCCCGGCACGGGTCACGCTGATGGTTTTAGACGGCAACGCAGCCGTACCCCGCACGGCATCGACCGCCACTGCATCCTGCACCAGCGAGCGCACCGCAGCCACAAACACCCGATTGGCCGCGCCGCTGGGCAGGAGCGTGCCGCCCAGGCGCTGCACCGCGTCGGCACGGTCAGCCAGTCCAAACAGCGACATGACGCCCTGGGCGCGTGAGTAGAACCCGCCAAATAGCATACGCGCACCACCGATGATGCCGAACACCGCATGGGCGAACGCCCCAGGCCCCGCCATCACCGAATCAAAAACACGCTGGGCGGATCCCAGCACGCCGGATACCGAGCCATACACGTCTTGGACAACATCGAGCACCTGACTGATGGGCGTCAATACCGCGTCCAGGCTGATTTGCGACAGGTCGATGCTCTCCAGCGCCTGCGTGAAACGCTCCAGTGCAGACGTCTGCACGGCATCCGCAGCGCTGTTCAGTGTGGATGCCGCATCGGCACCGGCCACCGGATAAGATGGCTCGGCTTCCCCTTCCACAAACACCAGTTCAAACTGCACCATTCCCTGCGTGCGCCGGTCGTGCGAGTAGTTGCAGTCAATGCACGTGGCGGTGATGCTGCCCGTCCAGGGCAGGATCAGCTCGCCAGAACCCGGCTGCTCAATCACCTCCAGCAGCGCGTCACGCAGGCTCAGGCAATCATCTCCCGCGACAAACGCCGTGATCCGGATTTCCTTGGTTCGTTTGCCCAGCGCCTCCACCAGCGGGGTATCGCGCTGGGGATACTCATGCACTTGCGTGCGCTGCCCAGCGGGTGCCGAGTCCCGCAACACCTCGAACGCCACCCCACGAAATGAGGCGGCCTGTTTTTTATCTCGCCAGCTCATCCGCTCGCTCCTGCCATAGACCGCAAACCAATATCCTGACGGACATTCAGGCCTGGTTGATTGGTGCGCGCTGGCTCCGCCCTCATGCCAGCCGGCGCATTCTCAAACCGGATTACCATTTCCCCATCCAGGCGCGTCTCTCGACCTGGCGCTGCCAGCGCCGGCGCTGGTTTTGCCGGCGCCTCATCACCCAGACCAACGGCATTTTTCAACCAGCCCACGCCGCTATCCCAGGTGTTTGACACCGACTGGCCCACAGAGACAGCCGCGCCTTTGGCGGCATCGACGCCTTTCATGATGGGTTCGATGAATCCCGATACCCGATCCCACAAATCCTTGAACCAGGCCACAATCGGCTCCCAGTTCTTGATGATAATTCCCAGCGGACTCCAGTTCAGGAATGCGCCCTGCATCCAGTTCCAAATCGCCTGCGCAGGCGCCTGGACCTGCGCCCACAGCCCAACAAACCAGGCTGTGATCGGCTCCCAGTTTTTGATCACCAGGCCCAACGGCGTCCAGTTCAGGAACGTGTTTTTCATCCAGTCCCACACTGCTTGGGCTGGGGCTTGAACCTTCGCCCATAGGTTTTTGAACCACGCGCTCACCGGCTCCCAGTTGGCGATCAGAAACCCTGCGGCCAGGGCGATACCCCGTATGAGCATGCCCACGGGCGACATCGTCATGACACCGGACATGATTTTGATAGCCCAGGCCACCCCGACCACGGCCAGCCGCATGCCTACGAATGCCGCCGCCGCACCCACCAACCCTTTGATCAACCAGGGATTGGCCTGCGCCAACGCGGTGACCTGATCAATCATCGGTCCGACGTAGGCAATGAATGAATTGATCGGCGGCAACAGGACATTGCCAATGGCCATACCCAGCGCCGTGACGCGATTCCACAGCAGCTGGATACTGTTGGCGGTGGTTTTTGATCGGGCCTCGTACTCCTTTTCCATGGATCCGGCGTACTCAGTTGCATCCGCCACCAGCTCAAAGTTCTTTTTAAGCAGGCCCAGGTTATCCAGCATCGGCGCAATGGCCGTGATGGATTCTTTTCCAAACAGCTGTTGAAGCACCCCAGCCTGCTTGGACGCATCGACTTTACTGATGGCCGTCAACACCTTGAGCATCGTGCCTTTGGCGTCCTTCTGCATCCCGACCGAGATCTGCTCAGCATTCAGTCGCAATGCCTTGAACACCTGCTGCTGCGTCTTGGTGGCCGCCCTTCCCGAGGTCATGGCCAGCATGAAGTTCTTGATGCCGGTCGCCGCCTCTTCCTGGCCGACACCCACACCGGCCAGCGTCGATCCCATGGCGGCGATCTCGCCAGCGGCCAGGCCAGCTACTGCACCCAGCGGCCCGATGCGCGTCACGATATTGCTGATCTGCTGGGCCGTTGCCGCCCCATTGTTGGAGAGGTGATTGATTTTGTCGGCCAGCGCCACCACCTCGACCTGACCCAACTTGAACGATGTGCGCCACTTAGCCATCGTGTCGCCAGATTCCTCCGCCGTCTGGTCGAACGCGATACCCATTTTGACGGCGTCCTGGGCGAAGGCCTGCAGCTCGTCCCGCGCAATACCCGATTGCCCGCCGGCGGCCACGATGGCGGCAATGTCTTTGGCCGCCATCGGCAGCTTAGTCGACATTTTGGTGATGTCCTGCCCCATCCGAGCGAATTGTTCAGGCGTGTCGAAATCAACAACTTTGCGCACATCGGCCATCGACGACTCAAACTCGATGGCGGCACGCGCACCCGCAAAAAAAGGGGCCGCAATGGCCCCCCCTTTCACAACGTCCATCAGATTGATGGGTTGCCCCAAACCGCTGTTGAGCAGCCCGCGCCGGAAATTCATGGCATTGGCGCGGGCCTTCTGCAGGGTGGGCGACAGTTTGTCGACCCCCGTGATCAAGGCCTTAAGCTGGAACTCGCGGGCCATAGCTACTCCTTCATTTCGTTCGCAACCCGATGCGCCTGGCCGGTCATTTCAAACACATCGGACAGCGGCCGATCCATGACCGCAAAAGGATCCAGCCGCCAGAAATAAGCGGCCGAGTAGGCGTAATCGATCAGGCCTGAGACTGTGCTGCCGGGTCCGAGCCCTGACTGATAAAAAAACTGACTACCGCCCATGCCAGCGTGTGAAAGTCCTGCATCCCGAGCTGATCCACCGCCGACTCAGGCACCTCACCCAGGCGTGCGATATACCGCGCGCACACATCCAGCAGTGGGCGTGGGACCTGATCCTCGGGGGCAAACGAATAGGGCAAGGACTTCAGCGCCCGTACATCGGCCACCGTCGGCTCACGTAGCCGCAGCTCCGTGTGATCTTTGCCGTAGGCTTGGATAGGGCTGGACAATGTCTGCACCGTCAGAAATTTCTCACCATTCATTGCCAGATCCCCTTAACGCCGTTGAATTCCAAAGTGACCTTGCCGTCGTCCCCGGTGCTGGTCGTCTCACCGACCATGTACGCACCCGTCAGCACGTAGGTTTTGCCGTTGCGGTACTCGGCCTGGACGGTCATGTCTGTGCCGTTGGCGATCACATCAACCGGGAAATCCGCCGTGTGCAGTGCCTCGACTTTCACGTACGGCACGCGGTCGCGTTCAGTGAAATACCCCGGCGCGCCCTCGATGGTTTCGCGGACCACATCGCCAATGGGGCACTCCACGCCGCCAGTGATCACCAACTGTTGGCCGTCCACCTTGACGTAAACGGTCCCTGCTACTTTCTGGCCCATGTCCAGCTCCCAAAGAAAAGACCCGCTCAATGGCGGGCCTGGGTTCAATCAAAGGTGACGCAGTGGCTATGCCGCCATCGTGTCCGGATACTGCAGGCGGAACTCGTTGCGTAGCGCTACGATGCGCAGCTGGTTCACGTAGTCAGGCGGAAACAGGACATTGACCCGATTCGGGTTTGTTTCGTCACGCTCCACGATCAAGTAGCGTGCGAACAGCTGCAGGTTCTCCACCAGGCCCAAGCGCTCCATGCGCTCGTACTCGGCGATCAGTTCGCCGCGGATTGTCTTAGGTGTGACAATCGACTGGCCAGGCCCGAAGCGGGTGCCGTCGTCGGCCAGTTTGTGGCGTGCGAATTTGCTGGTAATAACAGCCTCCAAGCGGCGCAGAATCGCCGCAGACTGGTGCATCGTCTCGCTGTCCAGATAGCTGTCATCGGGCTGGCCGAACGCATTTTTCTGGTACAGGGTGACTGCTCGCTGGATTCGCTGATACCCGCCCTCGTAATACGACGTGGCCACACCCGCCCACAGCAAAGAGTTATTCTCCAGCAGGCCAAAACGCCGACCCTCTGGCGCCGGCATGCAACTGAGCAGCGCGCCCGTCTGCGTGGGCCGCGCCGGATCTGCTGCAATGAACACAGCCGTTCGACCGGCAAAGTCAGCCACCCACCGCCACACCGAGGTGGGTGCCTCGGGCTCAACAGCGGCGACCGTCATATGCTGGTCATTAGTTGCGCCGCGACCGAAGGCCACCAACTGGCCCATCGTGCCGCGCCGGGCCGAGTACACATGTCCGTAAATTTTCTTGAGCCATGCCCAGCGGCCAGAGGTGTCGTCCATCAAGGCCTGGAAGGCGTCCAGCGAACCGGCGTCGGTGAACGGATGGGTGATGAACTCGAACGGCGCATCGCCCAGCAACGCCAGCGCGACATCCAGATCTGGCACCCCCGCGCCACCTGCCATGGCAGTAACCGCGACGGTCAGACCCGACGGCACAACCTCTCCGCCTGCCGAGCCGCGCAGATTAACAGCCAGGCGCAAATCATTGCCCAGCTCACCGGAAAATTTCGTTGTGACAGTCACAACGCCTGCGGCAGCTGCAGCCGTTACAGGCAGCGTCGCCACATTGATAGCCGCAGCCAGGGCCGTAGCAACATCTGCGGCGGCCTGGCCGCTGGCAACCGTCACTGCCACACGCGCGTCACCCACATAGACGGACAGCACACCAGCGGCCGACGCGGTGCCCGTGACGGTAAATTTGCCCGTCGCCTTGGCCCCCGTGAGCTTGACCGGCAGGATCCAGATTTCACCCATGGGATCGACGCGCCGGCTGGCCACGTGCATTTCGTGCAGCATCGAGCCACGGCCCGCAATCGCGGCAACCTCGTCGGACGAGGAAGGCAGTTGCAGAGCCGGTGCGGCGGTCGCGTCGTCATTGACTGCCCCAATGAGCAGGCGCCGCAGTTGAGTCGCACCGCTGTTTGCCTGGCTATTGTCCATCTCTGCGTAGAACAGCGGCACACGCAGGTCATTGGGGATTTGATTCATGCTGACCGCCATGTCACCGCTCCTTTTTGCCCGCTGCTGGGGCATCGTCTTGCTTGGTCGTTACGTCGCCATCGAACAGGCGCCGCATCCAATACTGCGTTTTGGGCACTTCCCAGCCCTCGCCGGTCAGCACCACCCCGCGCTCGGGGTCCAGCACCATCCGGCCCTCCACCGGCACCACGTGCATTTTTTTCATGACACATCCTCTTGAAGTTTGAATTCGACCCGACCATCCGGCCCAGGTTTTTGCAGATTGGGATCTGCGATGGGATCAATCACATCCACGCTGATGTTCAGGCGCTTCAAAGGCGGGAGCTGCGCCAGTTCATACTCCTGCCAGGTTTGAGGGATCGCGTCCGACGGCAGCCCGTTTGAATACCCCACGGTCAGCTCAGCAGAAAACGTCATGCCGTAGTAAGTCACAGCGCGGTTCATGTCGATAATTTCGCCGCCCTCGTACTCGATAGGCTCGTATTCATCGCCAGGCCGCCACCCCAACAAGGCCCGCCAGACCTCGGCACGCAGGTCATGCAGCGCGTCTGCGGTTGCATCACCGCGTTCGTTGCTCGCCGTCGCCATCATCAGCACAACCGTGAAACGGTCGGTCACCTCCTGAACTGCCAGGTTCTGGGCAATGGGAGCCCGCGCCTCATCATCGGCCGGCATCACCACCAATGACGGCACCTCCACGCTGACCTGCCCGCGCTCAGGCTTGAAGTCGATAGCGACAAAAACCCGGTTGTCGAACGTTCGGCAGTAGGTGCGCAAATGACCTACAACATCGGACAGTTTCATTTCAGGGCCTCGTTCAGTGAGGCACGCAGACGCTGCATAACAGCGCCTTCCTGCTCGGCCAGTGCATCAGCAATCCAGTTGCCTTTAGAGCGGAGACCGCGCTTCGTGCCGTAATGCAGGAATGCCGGATAGAAGCCTTGTTTTCTGGGATCTGCATTCCATTTACTGGCGGGCGCCGGCATCTGGTGCTGGACTTTTGCATAGAACCCACCCGAGCCCATCCGCACCTTGATCGACTTGGCCATCCGCCCCGTTCGCCGACTTGGGTACTCATCGCTACCGCCGCGCTTGGAGATTTTCTTTCGGGAAGCCTTCGCGACCATACGGCCAGCATCACGGAACGCCTTACGCATCGGACCGCGCTTGAACTGCATCTGGCTGATGTTTTCAAACCCTTGCAGGCCGAGCATCGCTTTCATCGCAGACGTTTTCATACCAACTCCCCATCCCCAAACTCTTCAAGATCAAGCACCAAAAACTGACGCTCCCCCCGCAGCGGGGCAGCCCGCCGCACCCGGTAAACTCTGCCGGCATGAAAAATTTCGTGCTGATCGGTAATGCCGCACAGATAACGCAAAAGGCAACGATGGGTAATTCGCTCATCCGTTTGTGCCGTAGCGGCCCAGACGGCAGTTCCAACGGGAGTCAGTGCTGCCCAGCGCAGTATCGGATCAAGTCGTTGCTCTGCCACCCCAGACCAGCCAACCGGTTGATCCCGACACAATCGAATCTGAACGCGTTTGTTCAACTCCCCCGCTGTAGGCTCCGGAAAACCAAGTTTCGCCACCATAAATTCCCTCCTAAATAAACCGGCGTTAGAACGCAGGAGGTAATGACAGCGGCACGAGCAACGAATCGACATACAAACGGGGCATTTCGTTCACTGCTGATGAGCCTGTCAACATGAGCTCGCGATTCCGATACATCCAGCCGCAGGTCAACAGCAGCCAGTCCCGCACGCCGGGGTATTGGGAAATGTCGACTCCAGCCAGAAAGGTGACTACTGCCTCTTTAGGGGCGCTTGCTCGTCCAGAAACGACGGTTCGGCGCCCCTTCTCGATAGCCTCAAAAGCAACGGACTCACCATCGACTACAACTGTCTCGACCAAAGCCACGGCACCAACAGAGAGGGCTGACCCAAGCATAATTTTTTCCGTGAATCGCCCCCGGCGGATGATCGATCCGGTGCGTGTTTCAGCCAGAGCCCGTGCTGCTGGAATAATTTGCTGTTCGATAAGCTCATCTTCCGCATCCTCATCAATTCGCGAGTAACGCTTCACCTCGCTCACGGTCAGCGGCTCTTCAGCAAGATAGGACACTAAGGAAATCATGGCTTGCGACGACTACGGCCGGCTGACGGCTTCATATCGTCGTTAGCGTCGCCCGCCGTGAAATCAGGCGTTGGGGCATCGTCCCATTGCTTCACAACTGCTACACCGCTCTCGACCAAGTTCTCGGCGACGAGCCGGTCAAATCCCGCGACATCACCGGGGCTATAGGGGCCGCAGTTTTTCACGAATTCAATCTGCATCACTGACTCCTTAAAAAATCGCCCGCCTATCGAAGCGCGGGCCGATGATTTACTTGCCCCACTGCACCTGCGTGAGCACCGCAACGGACTCGGCGTGACGAGGGCCGAAATCGTGCTTTGCAATAACGCGGACCAGCGTTTGGTCGCGCTGGAAAGCGGAAACCACGTTGCCGGAAGAGTCCTTGTAGGTTGCTTCCTTCGAGTAGTCGATAATCAGCTGCTCTTCTTCACCAATAAAGCAGTCGCCGAAATCGGCGAAGTAAATCTCGGAGCCGTTCGTCGGCGCCTCTGGGCCTGAACCCACAGCAAGGTTCACCGGCACCTGAGTAGTCAGGCCGACCGGATAGCCCATCAGCATGCCCGCGTCCAGCTCCGGGTAAACTTTGTTGCCGTTTCCATCACGCATAGCCTGAAGGAATCGCTTTGTACGAGGCGCCATGATCCAGCCGGCCGCAGACATATTTGCATCTGCCGCCTCCAGCACAAGAACGAGCTTGTTTAGCTCAAGAGACACTTGGGCGATAGTCGGCTCAGCCTGCGATGCCGGATAGACATTGGCCGCCGGCGCCCAATAGCGCAAACCCTTGGGATTGCTCGCTTGCCCGTCGTCACGAATGAACGCCTTGTCCTCTCGCGCAGCGATGGCTGCGGTGAGGTCGCCGACCACAATTGCGTCGACATTTGTACTGGACGATGAGGTAGCCAGCAAATCGTTCGAGATAGGCACCAGTGCCGTCAGCTTCTTGCCTGACAGCTTCAGATCATCAAACTCCTGATTCGTCACGGGGATGTCCGAGTCCGAGCCGATGTAGCCGACAACCGCACCACCCTTGAGACGAGGCAACGTGATGTTGCCGTTATTCAAAGGCAGAGAACGCGCGCCCAGACGACGAACGACAGACTTAGGCCGCAACAGCTCAATCACTTCGCTGGAAAGGTTGGTTGGCACAAGCACGCCGCCCGCTCCGGCGGTGAGTGTGTTCAGCGATGCCGCAATATGCTCACCGTAACCGCGCTCCATAGCGATCTGCGCGGCCTCCCGGTGATTGCCTTGTGCGGCCGCAAGGGCGAGCACCATTTTTGCCATGCCGGCCCCTTTTGCTTCAGGCTCCTTGGGGCTCGCTGGCACGGTGCGGCTGGGATTGGCATGGCTCTCAACAGGCAACGCAGCAGCAGCGGCCATTCGCTCAGCCGTTTCGGCTCGTTCAATCTGCGCAGTCAAGTCGCTGAATTTGCTTTGTAAATCGGCAAATTGAGCTTGCTGATCTGCGCTAAGCTCCTTGCCGCTTGCTTCAATTGCAGCCAACGCTTGAGCTTGATCATTGATCGCGGCGCGTTCGCTACGCAGTTCGTGTACCTTCTTAGCCATTTGTTGGCTCCTATAAAAAAAGCCGCCTCAATGGGCGGCAATTGGCCTTAGACGCGAACGCGGCTAAATGCAATTTTGTAAATTCATCGCAGCTGCGCGGGCAGAGATTCGATTAACGCTGGATCGTCGCGCTGCAACTTGAGCAGCAATTCGATTGATAGCCGCTTGCGGCGTCTCGACTCGATCTGCCAACCCAATTGACACTGCGTCCTGACCGAAGAAAACCCCCGCCTCCGTTTGCATGACATCGGCCACACTCAAGCCACGGTTACGCGACACCGTTTGAACAAAGGCGTCGTAGTTTTTCTGCACTAGATCTGTTAACCAAGAATATGCCTCATCCGTAATTGGCGCTTCACTAGACAGGTCGTTCTTACGTGCGCCAGCAAAAACAGTTGTGATTTTGATGCCAGCCTGCTCATGCCGTTTGCTCAAGTCCACATGCCGAGCAATTACTCCAATTGAACCAACACCGGAGCTTCGCGAAACGATCACCTCCGACGCTGAAGACGCCAAGGCATAAGCGGCCGAATAAGCGCCAAAATTCGAGATTGCGGTGATGGGCTTCACCGAGCGAGCCGCAAAAATCTCCTCCGAGAACTCCATACAACCAGTCGCAGACCCGCCAGGGCTATCAATATCCATGACGATGTGCTCTACCGCCGGGTCAGAAAGAGCTTGATTGAGCATGCGACGAAGGTCCTCGTAGCTCGTCATGGTTTCACACATATTCAAGTGCGCAGAGCGAGAAACAAGGACGCCATGAATCGGCATAATGTAAACCCCCATCTCCTGAGCGACTTGCAGTCGACGCTCTTCCGGAGTTGGGCCCGCCGAAACGGGTTCATCATCATGCCAAGCGCCTACCGCTGGAGGCAATCCGATATTGACGATATTGAGGTTCATGGATTGATTTGCCCAATGAACCGCCATATTCAACGTATCGTCGCGCACCATTTGAGGCGCATTAAAAATCAGGCTCGCAAGCCGGTGGTGGTTTTTCATTTCAGTGCCTCTGCTATGGCGGCGGCCGCCTTGGGATCAGGCTCAATTGGAGGAATACTTGCGCTGGAGCCTGCCGCGTCAACCATGTTCAACGGCTGGAGATAGACATCGCCCCCTACAACGGGAGGCATATTCTCAAGGCGACGAATGTCATTGATTGACAGCCAGCCCCATTGGCGCCCGACAGCGTAGGCCTTGTAACGCGCCTCTTGATTGCCTCGCAATAACCCGCCGATATTGAACTCGATGTAGTACTCGTTACGCTCGCTGGAACTCAAGAAATCCCGCTGCATTGCCTGCTCATGCCTGCGAAGCCATGGCATAAGCGCATAAATGACAAACTGGATTTGTAAGTTTTCAACGTTGTTGTATGTCGCCCCTTCCAGCGTTCCCACCATTGGGAGCGGGATTTTATATATCCGAGCCATATCCGAATCGGAAAGTTTCAGCATGCTGATGAGCTCTGCATCTACATTGCTCATGGTCAGCGGCCGGAACGTCATCCCCTCCTGCAATAGGGCGATCTTGCCTCTATTGCTGGACCCTCCAAATCGCTCCTGCCATTCGCTTGTTATCGCATCTGCTGTCTTCTGGTCTTTGAACGCCGGAGCTTCAGCTGGCCGCTCCAGGACTCCCGATAATGCCGTTCCATTCAAAAAAGACTTTGCGGAGTACTCTGAGAGTGCCAAGGCGTATCCAACTGAATTGGCGTGAAGCGCAATTGGGGATAGGCCTACATAGCTGTCCAAAGAAACCCATCTCACATGATGTATTAGGCGCTGCGGCATAGGGTCGCCTGAACCAATCCGATAATACGGCTGCAGATCACCGCCCCGCAGAACTGTAACTTTGCCGACGTCCAGTGGGTAAAGAGCCTTGATTCGCCCCCTGGCGTCCCGCTCTATGTAACTGTATGAGTTGCCTCGCAGCCCAGCGCTCATTTGCCCGAACTCACGAAATTCAAATGGCGTCTGCCACCCGTTAGGCTGGTACCTAAGAATGTCGTAAAGAGGGTGAGCCACAGCCGCTTCACGCCCTCCATCAGACTTTCGTCGATATAGCTCTAAGGGCAACTGAGCAACGCTTTCAGCCAGCAAAGATGCGCAGTTTTGCAACACGGGAATCGAAAGCGCAGTTTCATGATTCACCAATTGCCCCGATGTCGATTTCGTCCCGCCCAGAAGGCCTGAAACCCACCCCCCCAGCGCGCCGGTATCTACCGTCGATTTCTTAAACAGCATGACGGTCCAATGCAATGCCGAACGCAATTAAGAGCAAGCCACCGATAACTGCTGCTGCAGCAGGGCTGAAGGCCGCCACACCACCAACCAACGACGAAAAACCAGCTCCCATAGCAGCCAAAGCGAATTTTTCTTTCACGTTCATATCGTTGCCCCTTGTTCGTAAATACTCACATGCCGCTTCCCCGACGAAACCATGGCGCGACCGATCGCCATAATTAGGGCAACCGCTCCGTCAATTTTGTTGTCAGGGTGCTGCTTGATTGGACGCATGATGTCGTCACTGCCGGGCATATGCCTGGCTACCACATTACCGACACACCAAGTCATGATGGGATGCCCATCGTGATGAAAGCGGCCCGCCAAAATTGCAGCCTCCAGCTCCTTCATGGGGTCGGCCATGTTGGTGTAGTTCTGTGTGATGATGATCGGGCTAAGCCCTTCGTCATCGAGCTGGTGCGACAGATTCGCCGCGCCGTGCGGGTCTATTGGGCTAGACTCAACCGGAGCAAGCTGGTTTACCTCCAGCGCCTCAGCCAGCACATCCCGATAGTCGATTTCTGCTCCAGGCGTCGCAATAAGGTGACCAGAAGCCGCCCAGGATTGATAGCGATCTGCCATTCGTCGATTCTCGGTATTTTGAATCGTGTCTTCAGGCACCCAAAAAACCGGATCGATACAGAAGTAATGCCTCCGATTTCGGACCTCGCCTGACTTTGGGTCTTTCCAAGGACGATCCTCCCAGAAGAGCTTGACCATTGCGGTTAAGTCAATCTTGGCCGCCAAGTCCAACCCCAGAGAGCACCTCTGTCCCCGAAATTGATCCAATGACAGGCTACGATCCAAGCATGGATCGGCACCAAACCGAGCCATATTGAAGAACCCTGACTTGGCCGCCGTCCATACGTTCAAGTGCTTGTTCTTGAACGTACTGGCAAACCGAGCACGGCGTATGGCCTGTTGCTGCTGCGACTCCAGATAATCCTGAAACACCGATATGCCGATGTTTGGATTGGCCTTGGCCAACACCTTCGGATCCATCCAGTCGTCATCTTCATCAATGGTCCAGATCCAGCCGAACAGTTCGTCATTCGGCACCAAGCCTTCGAGCATCTCGACCACTTCCTGGCGCTTGTCGTAGCAAGGGCCGGCGATGTTGGCGCCCGCCGTCGTGATGATGAACATCAGCGGCTGGCGGCGCGCGCCCATACCTGTCTGCATCGTCACATACAGGTCGTCGGCATCATGTTCGTGGTACTCGTCCACAATCGCGCAGGATGGGGACGATCCGTCGCCAGGATTTCCGATGATCGGCTCAAACCGGCTTCCGTCATCGGGGCGGTTCAAGTTACCCGCATTGACCTCGATGCCCAGCAAATCCTTCAGTTCAGCCGTTCGGTTGACCATCAGCCGTGCGGGCCGGAAAACTTCCCAAGCCTGTTTCTCCGTTGTGGCACCGCTGTACACCTCCGCACCGAACTCACCATCAGCGCAAAACATGCCAAGGCCGACGCCAGCGGCAATGACGCTTTTGCCGTTCTTGCGCGGGACCTCCCAATACGATTCACGGAATCGGCGCATGCCGTCTTTCTTGCGTACCCAGCCAAACGTGCAGGCCAGGCCGAAAAGTTGCCAGGGCTCCAGCGTGATCTTCTTGCGCTGGCGCGCCCACTCCCCTTTGGTGTGGGGCAGGAACTCGATAAACCGCAGCTTCTTCTCGGCCTTGCCCTGGTCGAATCGGTAGGGGTAGTCACGGTCCTTGCTCTTGGCCACATCAGCCAAATGTCGCTGGCACGCCAACTTAACGAAACGGCAGCACGGAATGACACCGCGCACCACATCGCGGGCAAACTTCTGCGCCTGGGCAACTCGGGGGAATCTTCCTGTTGCCATGTCACATTTCCAAAATTGCTGCCAGCTCATCGCCGGCGGTGCGCTTCTTCGGCCCCAGCAGCCGCTGGCGACTTGATGGGTCCAGACCAAGCAGCGAACCAAACGTGGCCATCTGCCGCGCTGCCTCATTGATCACTGTCGCGGCCGGGTTCTTTACTACCCCGCCCTGGGCGCCCAGCACCGTAATGCCATTCTCCGCAATATGACGCTGCGCCTCCCGAAACCGACCATAAGCGGCGCAGTACAGTTCCAAGTTCTGAATATCGGTGGCTTGCAGTACCTGCTGCTTGCACAGTAATGGCGCCAAGTGCAACCAGAGATTCCGCCCTTCATCGGCCATCCACTCAGGCGGATCAATATTAATTACCGCGCCGAACTCGGGAGCATCTTTATTAAGCGCCCGCTTACCGGGATTGCCGGCAGCGACCTTGCGCTCAGTGGGTTTAGGTTTGCGGCCAGATCGGCCAGGAACGCCTGCCATCGGGCCAACTCCTAAATTTCATTTTTCGCGGCTGTAAAAATTTGACTAGGCGGCAGGTGTCCAGAAAAATCATTTTCTGGCTTCTCCCCCCCCCTACCCCTGCGAGCCACTCCCCCAGCCATTTCCTGCCCCGCCTGCCTTAACCCGCCGCCCGGCCAACGCCTCCCGCTGAGACTTCTTTCGGTGGCATTCCGCATTGATTGCACGAAGGTTCTCATGTGCATCGGTGCCGCCCTGCGAGATAGGAATTACATGGTCAACCTCGTCTGCCGGAAGCGGGCTACCCAACGCCTGGCAGGTTTCACACTGGCAGAGCCCACCATCCCTTATCAGAATGTAGTCACGCCTTCGCCGCCAAGACCTACCGCCACGCCCCGATTCTTTCGGTTCTTTGCGCCACTTCGTTGCACACCGGAGATGTAACTCACAATATCCACTTGCATTGCGATGCAGCATGCCACACCCGACCATCCGACATGGGCGCAGAGGCCTTCTAGACATAAGCAACCCAAAAAGAAAAGCCCCGACAAGCACATGCCTGTCGGGGCTAAAAAAGAGAATTTATGCTATTCAACCACAAGAGAAAGGGGTGTCAGTTTTGCCGTGAAAGTATCGAAATAAAACGCTTTCTTTAATGGCTTTTGCGCTGCGCCGCTCCACAAGTGCGTTCCGTCTTTCAATGCATCTTCGATAGATACGTACTCAGGTTGAATTCCACGCATCAAGCCAATTGTCAAACACATCATGTCGCGCATAGCGCCATCATTTCTATCAGCTCTTATAGCCTCAATCCGCTGCACCCGACCACCCTCAAGCCCGACAACGATATCCACATCAACATTACCCCGGAGCGTGTAGGGAGTTGGCCGGTCGAATACCTGGGGCATCAATTCGGTGATGGCCTTTTGGATCGCTGCCGCTGTGCGGTTTAGCGCGAGCGACGTGGCATAAGGAATCTGCCGCTCAGCGCGCCCGAGCCACCGGGCGCCGTCTTTGGCGTTGCTGGTGTACTCAATCATGGCGACCTCGAAAAATATAACCCCCTCCCTATTTGGAGGAGGCTGTTTCCGATGTTGGGGGCGCATGCCTGCTGGGTTTGGGGCGGAAAAAATATAATACCCCATTGAAAAAACTCGTGAACAGCGAGAGTTCGGGGTTCGAATCCCCCTTACCGGGTCTATTTCCCCAGGGGCCCCCGGCTTTTCCCAAACAAAAGGGCCGCTCCAAAAAGGAACGGCCCTAACCTGCAAAGCGGATCCACCCTGTCGGGCTCGGCACCTACCGATTTGAGTATGCTTGGACTTCACGCAGAAACAAAAAGCCCCACCATCTCTGGCAGGGCTCCTTTCGTCAGGCTGAGCAATATCCAGCCTACGGGATTTATTCTGATTGAGTATAGACACTTCGTCAACGTGTCTAGACAAAATAAATATTGTTCTCCCTGTTCATATTCAGCCTATACGATATCGACTTTGACTAGACTGTCATCTTGCGTTGACACACAAACTTGGTGCGCAAGATTCCCGTGAACATAGATTTGAATTATGGAGACAAAATTGAACCCGAATTTAAGTTCAATGCTCGAAAAATTTGATGGCTGTGAAGGTGGCGATCCGGGTCACAAGACCAATCCCTCCGTTTGGCTCTTTGGAATTGAGCCCGGCTGGTCAGTATTTGACCAAGAAAATATCGAGCCCATAAATAATCCAATGGATGATGGGTATTCAATAAAAACTCAGCTCCAGTGGCCATTTAACCGCAATGCCTTCAAACTTCTCGCTGCCATTAATGGTTTCCCGGTATCCCAATATCGTGAGTTTGCAAACGCACACCGCCCCTTTGTACAGGGATCAACAGGATACTTTAAAGGCAATCTCTATCCCTACGCCTGCAATAAGGTTACCACTTGGCCGGATGACGCAAGGGAGGAAACTGGATTTGCAAGCAAAGCAGAGTACCAGAAATGGTGTGCAGAGCATCGCTGGCCTGCTATCAAGAGCTGGGTCGACGAACACAAGCCGAAACTATTCATAGGCGTTGGGAATACTTTCCGCAGCCAATTCGCTCTCTCCGTACTCGGTCAAAGCGTTGATCTCGTATGCCGAGAAATCTCCGTAAATGGATACAGTAAAAAAATGTACTTTGGCGAGTCTAGCGGCCAAAAACTAGTTGTCATTCCTCACCTGTCTAATGGTAGCAATAGCCTCAATAGCGATGAGTCCATTGAAAAGGCTGGAGCATTGATTTCTTCTTTCCTAAAGGACTAAGAGTCATATCCGCTAAACCACAAAATTAGCCGGTTGATTGGGATGCTACTCGCTCAACCGTACTTATAAAGGCGGCTGACATTCAGATTTAGGCCTCAAATGAGGCCTAAGTTTTTTTGTCAATTGCAGCAGTACTGCTGCTTCACAGTTGAGCGAAAATTTCGATTCAACGCCGCTGCATACGTCGTGCCACGCGATCAGTGCAGGCCGATGCAATAGCTAGAAGCTCCACATCACTAGCCGCACAACCCACTTCGCCCATCTCAATGTTACGAGCCAATTTGGCAAAGGACATGATGTAGGCGTTAGAAGGGATGGGAGTGATCTGCACATTTAAGTCCTGCTCACGGTTATCTCGATCAAACCGGACATTCCAGCGCTGTGTACGTAGATCACCCTCAGACTGCATTAGGGTCTGGAAGACACGCTGAGAAATAGCTGCCGCCAACGCCTGGGCTTCAATTGTCCTTTGCGGCGTCCCGTAGCCACCAGTCCTGCGAAGACTGGGCAGAACTTCCGATGTGATCCATTTGCGGAATCGGTGTGGGACGGTATTAGGCTTCACTGCATCGCGGCAACGAAGCGCTAAGGTATACATGCCGGATTCGGAGACAACAACAAGGCTACCACCACGATCTAACTTCAAGTTAGACCGCTCATCCTCATCCAGGGATGCCGTGGCTTTTGATGGGTTGCTTAGCTTCAGCGCCCTGCATACGTCTGTAGCAACAAACCACGGCTCGCCCTCAAACATAATGATGCGAACGGCGTGAGATTCAAAATTAAAAACAGACGGAGATGTTGCAATTGGCGATAGTACGCCTTGAGTAGATCTAGACATGATGCGCTCCTTGTTGAGACTTCAATGCCTCATGGAGCGTTCTTACGCGCAGCCATGAGGCGGCCAGGAGGTTAAGAACACGTAACAAGCCGTGCGGACTTCTTCCCCTTTCGGGTCTTGTATCCGTCGCCCTCCCGGCCATAGTCAAATGTCCGGGCGCAAAAATACCGCTGCTGACGGGTGCGGGCTTCCGCTTGTTACAGGAGTTCTTACGCTCCATCCCTTCCGGGACGAGTTAAGTGTACCCCTAGGTAAACGGCTTCGCAACGCCCCCGCCCAATACCCAAACTACATGCCTCGCGCTGCCACACCCCGTTGCGCTACGGATGCACTAGGTGGCACTAACCCCATCTGAAACGCCAATTGCTTAGTGGCGAACTCCAGCCGGAAGTAATACAACGCCCTGGATATGCTCAACCGCTCCAGCTTCTCCTTGATAGCGCCAGGCCGAACATAGTGCATAGACAGGATTGCCCGATATTCCGGGTGTATAGCATTTACCTCCGCGTCCAAGCGCTCCACTTCTTTATCAGACACGAACTCTGATGGGTCCATGTGCGTGCCGCCATCCACGCGCATCACCATGAAAGCGGCTTTCTTCGGATAGCCTAATACACTCCGGTTCTCACCCCGCTTCCAACGCCCCCACTCGCCCAGCAAGATTTCAATCTGCGATTTCATACTTCCCCCACTTCAATCTTCAGATACCCGCGCTTGGCTGGGTCCAATCCAACATCAATGATCAACAGTCGGAACCGTTTTCCCTCTACCCATTTAAGTCCTGACATCAAACCTCCCGCACGGAAATGCCGTGGACCTGAAGCATTAGCTTACGCTTCATAATGTAGTCCCGCGTCCTCATACCCTTGGCGTCCTCGATGACGGTCTGACCGGTAGCGGTGTCCGTATAGCGGAAGTCGGCCACATACTCACAAGACCGTTCCGCTTTGCCATCTGAACGGCGCTGCTTGGGGATCAACACAAACCGCGGCTGCAGCTCCAAGTCAGTAATCTGCCCTGCCCGCTCCAGCAGTTTCAGTTTCTGATAACGAGTGCCTTCCCTTTCGCTATCAAACGTGATGCCGTCAATGACTACCTTGCGGTTTCCATACTTACGCTTCATGATGGCTCTCCTGCCGCTGCCTGGGCCATGCGCACGATGGTGGGCGTGCGCCCCTTGGGATTAGCCACGATTCCCTTTGCCCACGCCTTGTGATCCTTCCCTTTCCGGCTGATTGCTCGCTGAGCCATTTCACGCATGGCCTTCGTCCCCTGCTCAGTCTGGGCTGAGCCTGAAGGTGCTGGCAGTGCTGGTGCTGGGTCGGGAATGTCAGGCCACGCCCCCAGGGCCAACTGAGCATTGAGCGCCTTCTTCCAGCGCCCTTCCATCTGCTGGTAGGCTTGGTTGAGCAAATCAAACCGGCCCACAGCCGCAGCTGCATGGAAGATCGCAGGGTGTGACCACTCACCACGCTCACCACGTTCTCGGGCTTGCATACCCCGCACAGCTTCAAAGAACGCCACATCAGGCTCCAGGTAGGGACGGCAGGCCCGCAAAAACTCGGTCAAGCTGGGAGGCCAGTCGTACATGCGTCGGCTGTTCTGAATGCCCAAGGCAACATCCACCGGACGAATCCCTTCCTCATCAAACGCCTCAGCCCAAGCCTGCTCCCAGTTCGACATGGCCGCCTCGCCCACAAAGTTGGACTTCCACTTGCCGGGGTACAGGCCATCCATCCGGGCGTACAAGTGCTCCATCAGCGTTTTGCCATCCAGCTTGGGCACTGGCTTGAGCCAGGCGCTCTCACGCTCAAACGTCGACAACATCACCACCTCCTTGGCAACCCTTCATCCGATCTTTGCGTCGCTGCTCCAGAAACGCATTCGGGTCAAACTTTCCACCCCGAGCCGCTTGCCCGCCCCCTTGCTGGTCCTGCGACATCCCCCGCGTTAGCCAGTCGGCTTTCCCTCCTCGCCAACCACGCAGCATGCACTCGGCCAGGAAGTCGTCAACGCTGTAGCCCATAGCCATGGCTCGACGCGCTTCCGCCCCCAACCGGTTTGCAGCGGTCTGAGTCAACGGCGCTTTGATCGCTTTGCGGTGCTGCAGGTAATCGGCCCAGACTTCTGGCGACGGATTCACAGGCCAGTGCTCGAAGCTGAAGGCTGGCGAACTTTCTTTTTTGGTATTTTTTTCTTCTGTAGTCTCTGTAGTAATCTCTGTCTTTATTAACGAACTGCCGTTTGGGGAGTTCGGGAGTTCCGCTTTGGGGGTTTCGGTAATTGCCTTTTCGCTGTTCCCGAATTGCCTTTTGGCGTTTCGGGAATCGCCGTTTTGGCGTTCGGGGTTTCCACTGTTTTGCGCCCCCTCGACGGCCTCGGAAACCAGACTGTCAAACGCATCTCGGTCGAGTTTGAAGTACAGCTTGTGCTCGATACGCTTGTGGGTTTCGGTGATAAGACCACGGGCACGGAGCTGACGACGCGCTGTGGCCTGCTCTTTAGCGGACAAGCCCGTTTCTGCCTCCCACTGTTCGGCAGTCTTGTACACACCCAGCTCGGCGTCTTCCATGCGCTCGTCCCAATAGATGAGCTGAGACAGGAAGATGGCAGCGTTAACGCCCCCAACCATTCGGGCCAAGGAGGGGTGATAGGCAATTGGACGCCCTATCGTGCGCATCAGGTCGGATGCACTTAGCATGTCACCTGCCTCCTTAAATACACCCCCACGAACGTCTCTACGTCGCGGTCGGCTTCCTCGGGCCATTGGCCAAGGCGTTTCAATTCATCGCGGGTCTGGTGTAGCCAGGTGATCTGCAGGCCCACTGCGGTGGCTTTGTCGTAGATCCCGCCCTGGTCGAGCTTGCTGTGGCAGCCTCGCCCCCAAGCGTTATCGGTACACAGCGGGAACATCAAAGCGTCAGATACTTTCAGGCCCAACCCTTTGCCAAACTCAACGCCATTCATATGGGCAGCTTGGGACCGGTACCAGCGGCCGCAGTTAGCGCATGGCAGTGCTGCGACGTTGCGACGGTGCTGCTCAGAGCGGAAAACAGCCGGCAGTTTGGGCTGGTGCTTAAAAAGGGTGCCTACGAGCTTGGCGACGACCATGGGCATGCTGGGGCCCTTCTTTTGCTTTGGCTTTGCCTTGAATGCACTGCGCTTGAGTGCATGTCGGCGCTGCAGCTGGGTACGCTGGGGGAGATCAGTCTTTTTCATCGATCTTCCCCAAGGCAATCCACAGTGATGCGCCCATGACGATGCTTGTTGCTGTCAATGCTGCCCACAAAGGCATGGGGTAGCCGCTATACAGCGCTATCAGTGTTTCTAGTGTCTTCATCGCAACTGATCCTTGAGAGACGTAGGCAGCGTGTAGAACAGGCCCATGCCGTCCAGCGTGCGCACGAAGTGCTGTGGGTTCACCTTTGCCAGGCTGTCAGTACCGAACTCGGCGTATAGCTTTTCTTTGATCTGGCGCTGGCGCTCATGGGGTTCTTGGTCGAAAGCGACGCTCAGGGCTTTGCATACCTGGGGGCTGTTGAACCAGCCCAGCTTGTACAGGTCGGTGTAGTAGGTCCCGTAGGGTGCTTTGGTCATGCTGAGACCTCCTTGCGGTGCCAGCGGGTTACGTTGCGGATGATGCGAAAGCACAGGCGGATCAGATCCAAGGCTTTGGCCACCACACGCTCACGCTCTTCATGGGTCACACGACCGTCTGCGGTTGTGCCGGTGATGGCGCTGCACATCTCGCCAAGCTCAGCGGCTGCTTTGAGTGCCTTTTCATTTAAAGCAGTGGCCTCGTTCTCGAATCCCCCTACCGGCTCTGGTGGTAAGTCAACGACATGCAGACCACCTTGATGGGCAGCGGCAATCAACCAGTCCCTTGCGCTTTCTCGGCAGTCGGCCAGTTCCTCTAGCCACTCGGTCAGCAGAAAGGCCATATCAATGTCCAGTTGCTCTCCACCGGTCAGCTTGCGACGGAGGGACTCTGGATGAATCGACAGGCCACGCCGGTCAGAAAGAAACACGGCAGCCGCGCCAACGCCGCCTGGGGCCTGACGGACGGCACTGTAGAGCGCGTCTCGCCAGTTCAAGGAAGAAAAACGTCTTGTCATTGGGCTGAACTCCTGTGTATTTCAGCGTTTCGCCCGCCCCACGTAATCGCTACAGTAAAAGTGTGAAAAGTACGTAGTGATTAATGCGGAGCGGGAACTACAAATGGAAAAAATAGGTGTTGGGTCGGAAAATGCGGGGATGGATAAAAAAGAACTTCCCCGCTTTGAAATCATTGATAGAGCTACTGAGCTGGCGTACCAGGTCTTCAACTGCCCTACCGATGACCACATCACCGGCATATACGACCGGCTTGTTTGGAATGAACTGCATGGGCTGGGTGAACTCGGGGCCGTTACGGTTCATTGAGGCGGTCAATCCCGATCAGCTATGCTTAGAAGTGCGAGTAACTAAACTTTTCTGAAAGGAATTGACCATGAGCGATAAGCCCGAAAATTTCGTCGTCACCTATAAAAACAAACAGGCGATTGTTGAGCGTCACTTCGAGCTTCCTAATGGAGGCGAGATTTCCTATAGGCACGTAATCAAAGAAACTGAAAAACCGGCGGACCCAACAATGCTTGATCTGCACCGGATATCGGCTGACAAAACCATCCGATACCTGCTTCAATTCATGCCAGAGGGCTATGACGCAGACCAGCCATACAAGGCTGGCGAAAAACTAGACCTCTAAGGGAATACCGCAAGCGTCGCGAGGAACATCCCTCGGAGGCAGGCCGAGGTCATTCAAAGCCTGCCGACCCTCAGGGGCAGCGCTTAAGGCGTCATAAAGATCACAAGCTGCAGCTCGCAGAATGCGATCCTCAGCACTGAGACCCTCAGCTCCAACTGCAAAATCCAAAGCACTGTGGATGTGGCGGTGGCTCAGTGAAGACCCGCTACGCCTCATCCAGGAATCAGCAAGTCCTGCGATGCGTTGCGAGAAACTAGACATGTGCGCCCCCTTTCGTAATGCAGTCAGGGGGACCGATGGGGATACGGTCGTCAGGTTTTGGGTCGGGGGTGTTGGGCATGTGGGGCTCCTTGGCCTGCTGCTCAGCAAACTCAGCGATTAAGTCTTTAGCTTTCAGGCGACTATCCGCTTTCAAAAGGCGGTCCAGCACAAGCAGAGATGGGCGCTTGCCTCTCCAGCCTGTGGCGATCTGCCATAGATAGCCTTGACCGACGTCTGCCCGTTCAGCAAGAACAGCCCGTTCAGTTTTTGAAAGAGATTTGTAGAGTTCTGATAGCTTCATACCTTGATATTAGCTTTAGGCTAAATATTAAGTCAAGCCTTTGGCTAATTCATTTTTTTAGCTTTCCGCTATTAAATACACCGATGACAATTGACGAGATCCGACGCCATAACCTGGCGCAACTAATATCCAGCTATGGGACGCTGACGGCCTTTGCAGCCGCCATTGAGCGATCAGAGTCTCAGGTCAGCCAGTGGGTTAATGCCTCCCTTAACTCGGGGACAGGAAAACCGAGGGGCATGAGATCGGATAGTTGTCGGCATATTGAACGGATGACGGGTAAGCCAAGTGGTTGGATGGATCAATCACACGGAAGTACCGAGCCAAGCATAGGGACTACGGAGCTCGCTCCGGCGCAATTAGTATCGCCTCCTCCTGGCTATGTGCGCCTAGAACACCTCTCCCCCACCCCCTCCATGGGCCGTGGCCGCGAAGTTGACGCCCCCGTACAACTCGTTCAGCACTTAGATGTGCTTGAGCAATGGGTGCGGGAGAAAGTTGGAAGTGTGAACCCATCTCGCATCAAGGTTCTGACCGGTAGCGGCAACAGCATGTCTCCCACTATCAATGATGGGGATTTGGTCTTTGTAGACGTGGAGTGTCGGAGCATCGAAGCCGCAGGGATCTATGTGCTCGATGTTGCGGGTCGACTGATACTCAAGAAGGCGATGATCCTGAGCAGTGGGACGCTGATTATTCGCAGCGACAATGTGGATGAGTACCCAGATGAAGAGCGCTACGACCTGCGCCACATTGCCGAGGCTATCACTGTGTGTGGGAAGGTCATGGCTTGGTGGAGCTTGAGGAAGGGCTGATGATGAGCAACTATTTGCCCCAGCCCAGGGAGGCTGTACGTAAGAAGGACTGAGCAGGAAGAGACAGGGAGCCATACGGCTCCTTATTTTTTAACCATGAAGTAACTAAGTTTGTTTTTATGTAAGGAAGTAGACGTGGCTTACACATACAAGATGGCTCAAATTCACCCGAACAGCATTCTCATGCAACAGAACAGTAGTGTGGTGGCGCAATAGGAGGATGGGCAATCCAAGCCCTGAACAGAAAAACTAATCAATTAAATATTTTGACAGTACTGGACTCTTTGGTATGCTCTACGTATGAGTAAAGAAATCAACCGCTTAGTTAAAGCCTTAACGGAGGCAGAACCTTCTGTGGAGAAGGTTCGCTTGGCGTTTGCAGATCTCGGTGCCTCACTCGAAAAACAGAGCGAAAAAGTCCAGCTTAAACAGCAAGAAATAAAAAAGGACTCTAAACGTGGCGCAAGACTCACAAAACATCGATTTTCTTTATGATTTCCTTTATGTTGACAAACAAAGAGTCAACTCATGGTTCGCTCAAATGTTCAACGAGGGGGTTCTCACATCATTCAAGAGCACTCAAAACGCAACCGGTTCATTCACTAGCGATGTTTCTGGTGGAGTGCCCGGAGTAGCCAAAGGAACACTACGCTCTGTGGACGGCACTCAGGAGGGGTATGAACGGCATTACAACGCTGAGTGGAGCCTCCCGCTTACGCTCTTAGACGCGCTTGATGAACATGGCTTCATCCATAGAAACGTCGCTAACGCTCCAGTCGGGTCTTTAGTGCTGTTGAGCGGGCACATGCAATTCACCGATGTGGAAATGCTACAAAAAATATGGGAGCCTGCAATTAAGATTATGATGCAGCAGGTAAAAGTAACTCACCAGAACAAAACCCAATTAGCTAATCAGAAAAATATGATGATTGCGTTCGGCGATGTGCTGCGGGCCATGCCACCAGAACCGCAAGCGCACATCCGAGGGGATGATGGCCTTTCATTTTGGGCGTCAATGCGGCCCGATAGCATGACCGTCAACTCTTCAACGCTGGCGCTTGCTCACGGATCATCCCTGGAGGGCACTTGGCACGCCCTCGCCGTTCTTGACGCTAAGCCAAGCAGTCACGGAGGAAATGGTATAGACAGAATCAGCCAAAGCGACATGGGAGACACGATGGCAGAAGTCTTAACATTAGTAAGAACTGTGGTTGGAAGAGACGAGGTTTCTTATGCAGTCACTCCGGTACTGATTTTCCGTCAATCACACAGCGCCGTTACTACCACTTGATACATCACTTAACCATGCACCAAAGCCCCTCCCGGGGCTTTTTTGTTGGGCGCACAGACTAGGCCCTGACGCCCCCAGGCCCGAGGAAGCGTTACAAAGCACTTCTATGCTTAAGTGGGCGAAAAGCCCATACTGGTACAATGAGACTGATCTCATTCAAAGGTAGCAGTCTCGCTACCTCACTAATCTTCAAATTTCCTGCTGAACCATTGCCTTGGAGCGCCTCTATTTCCGGGCCCCGCAGCAATTTGAAGTCATACAGAAGGTATTACTATCTACGAAAAACTTAACCAGGCTAGTCGCAGCCCACTACACACTTCTCCGTTGCGCGAGCCCGCTCGCCGAACAGTCGAAAGCCATCAAACCTATACAAAACAAGTGGTGTCGACCCGGCAAAAACTTATCCGACAGCTAAAAGACCGGTTCCCCGGCCTTCCGTTCTGATACGTCAGCTCACGTCACGAGCTCATCACCAGAAAGCCCCTCACGGGGCTTTTTCGTTGGTCGACACTTATTCAGGAAGGCAGATCAACTTTAGTCGGCGTAAATTTCTCAGGAGCAGCATTGCTGGCGGGGGCTGGGCGCCAACCTTTCTGACGCATGCATGCTGACGTGATTTCGTTTCTCCTCAACGCCATATCCAGCGACGAACCAAACGCGCTCCTATAAGAGTTGTCGAACCCGCCAGCATATTTCAACGCTTCGTACTCGCATGCTGACTTATCCGCCTCAAAGTCCCAGACATTGGCGCCAGGTTTATACAGAACCTGCTTAGCACATCCAGCCAGGCCGATGGCCAGCACCATTCCCACGGTCATCCGACTAAGTCTGCTCATCTCTTCCTGTCGCCCCCAAAAATACAAAAAGTAACAACATCTTAGCCTGCTAGAACGCTCAGGCCCATTAGCCATTAACGCAATAAATAGCCTTAAGCTAAATAAATATTGACCTTTTATTTAGCTTAAGGCTAATATTCGTTTAACGCTCTTTAACAACCCACCAGCCGATGTTGCTCACCTCACCTATGCGGGGTGTTCGTCCGGCATCAATGGCACCCACAAGCATGGTTGTGGCTCTGCGCGGTATCCCTGCCGTTTCCAGTCCGCCAAGCGCGGTTCACGGAGAAAGAGGGTGAGGCGTAGACGGCCAAGAAAAGAAATGGTCACGCTGGTTGGAATCCCAGCAACGGCCTGGAAACAGGCCGCTTTGGTAAGCATCAATGGTGGTGCTTACTGAAGCGAGGAAACATGGATAACCAACACAAGCACATCAAGGGCTACCGAGATTTGTCGGAATCCGAGATTGCTGCAATGAACGAAGGCAAGGAGCTGGCTGAGAAAGTCGGCGCTTGGTTGGAAAAGCTGCAGGCTGACAGTTCGCTGGATCAACGTGCGGTTGCCCTGGGTAAAACCAACCTGCAACAGGGTTTCATGTGGGCCATTCGCGGTATTGCCCAGCCAACGACCTTTTAAGAACCCGGCCCCAGATCGGGGCCGCATCTGAAACCGTCCTACTGAGGGCGGTTTTTCATGCGAGGACACGATATGAAAGTGACTTTCGGAAGTGGCGATCCGCAGGACTGCCCATTCACCCCTGCTCCGCGTGGCGCAGGCGCTAACCCAAAAAAGGCACACACATGAAAAAGAAGTTCGAACATTGCATCGGCGCTCATGTCGAGCTGGCGATGTCAAAGGAAAAGGGGCGTGTTGTTGCGCGAGCGAAGTTTGAAACCGGTGTGCGCCAGTATCTGGTCCGCTATGTGGCTGCAGATGGCCGGCAGGTTGAGGGCTGGCTCGAGTCGGATGCGGTGCGCAATGTAAATGCAGCGCAGGCCCTTGGCGACCTCATTACAGCCGCAGCGCTTAAGAGGACAGAGGCGTCAACTGTGCTGCGGTCGCATCCGCGACTCAAGGATGCGTCGATCGAATCGGTGAAG
Organism: Alcaligenes sp. HNGD-HTN06; assembly: GCF_049932565.1. NCBI lineage: Bacteria > Pseudomonadati > Pseudomonadota > Betaproteobacteria > Burkholderiales > Alcaligenaceae > Alcaligenes > Alcaligenes sp. HNGD-HTN06. The sequence goes on from NZ_CP187782.1 coordinate 2,655,682, forward strand.
CTCAAGGCCGAGCCGTATGTGGCGAAGCCTAACGGCGAAGAGCTGAAGGCGATCAAAGGTCAACTGGACTCGCTATCACACAGCGTTGCGGCACTACAGAACGAGCTCTCTGGCTTAAGCGGTCAATTCACAATCCTGGCCGATCGTTTTTGTCTCAGCGCATCGTCCCTCAATCCACAGCAGCACGCCAGCCTGTAGGCGCACAGGCCCATGGCCCGCATGGTGAGAGCGGGCACCCTCTGATGGCAGTCCTTCGCTGTCGTGTTAGCGACGGCAGTATTTTCCAATCCCTTAGTACGTGTGGTCCGAGCAAGCGGTGCTTTATCTCGCAAGAAGGGCTGCTATCAGAGGGTTTACCCATCTACCCGCCCCACCTTCAAACGAAGCGTGGGGCTTTTTCGTTTTTCAACAGGAGGCGCTATGACTGCGCTCGCAAATCTGTTTATGTGGGCTGGCGTGCTTTCCATCGCACTGCTGGCTGACAAGTTCTGGGTGCGCTCTGTGCGCCCTCCCCTGGCCGCTCACTTTGGGTGGGAGCCTTTGCCTGGTGAAAGCGAGACCCCGACCAGTTGGTGTCTGGGGATGCCCACTGCGTTCTTTGTAATCGCAGTGATCCTGAAATTCATCGCCCCCGCAGCGGGCTTCTAACCATGGCTTCAGTCAACAAAGTAATTCTCGTCGGCAACCTTGGGCGAGATCCCGAAGTTCGATACAACGCCGGTGGCGCCCCCGTATGCAATATCTCCATTGCGACCACGTCCACCTGGAAGGATAAGCAGACCGGCGAACCCCGAGAGGAAACCGAATGGCATCGTGTGGTGTTCTACAACCGTCTGGCTGAAATCGCGGGTGAGTACCTTCGCAAAGGCCGTCCCGTCTACGTGGAAGGTCGTCTGCGTACCCGTAAATGGACAGGCCAGGACGGACAGGAGCGTTTCACGACTGAAATCATTGCCGAGCGAATGCAGATGTTGGGCAGCAATGACGGGCAATAAGATCGATATAGACCACCGCTTCAAGCACCATCAAAAACATATAGGCCAGCGGTGCTTTCAGTAAACGCAAACACCAAAGAAAAAGACTCTTTCTTAATTCGGTCAATCGAACGAATCTGGCCAGGCAAGCCAAACTTTTGAGGGGCTAATCCATGAACCCCGATCATTTCGGACTCTTCATTTAATATCCTGGAATAGTGTCGAAATTTTTTCAATTTCCACTCATCTAATAGGCTCAAATCTAACTCAGAACTAGTCTGCTGCATTTCATAGAGTAATGTGTCAATCTGGGTTGATAGCTCCTTCGGAACCACGCCATAGATATTGAACATCCCAATAGCTGCGAATGAAGAATTATGTAGCTCTCTAGCAAGGCCCACAATCTTCTGACTAATTCGCTCACGCCGATAAGCCTGCTCTTTCTCCATAGCGATATGCTGCGCGCGGCTGATACGTGCAGCATAAGCGCCCAGAACAACTGTTCCGAGGGCACCTACGGCCCCCCACCCTAAACTCCAATCGCCTGACGGCCAGCCATGAGCCATCACCAGCGCAAAGAGCAATAGCAGTCCAAACGCCGTTATATCAGTCCAGCTCGGCTTCAAATCTCCCTCCCAATAATCATGCCCCCAGGCTACGCCTGAGCATAGCCCATCCCTAAAGGAAATATCCATGAGCAATAAATCATTCGTCGATGTTTTGCAGGATCTGCGTTACGGAACACTGCACGATGAGCTGACAGAAAAAATGCAGGAAGTCGTCAATGCCTGCATCAGCACCGGCAAAGCAGGCTCTCTCACCCTTCAAATCAAGCTCAAACCTGGCAAAAGTGGGGAGCTTGAACTCACTGACACTATCAAGTCCACGGTGCCAGAGCTTGAGAAAGGTAGCTCCATTATGTGGGCCACACCGGAAGGCAACCTTCAACGCCAAGACCCACGCCAAATCACGATTGAGGGTCTCAAGGATATTGGCCGCGAAGAATACAAAAACCTCAAATCTGTTTAAAGGAAGCAGTCATGGAACGAATTATCGAATCAGCATTGGAAGCTGGCGCCGCATTGGGTCAGCCGGTCGCTATCAAGCCCACAGATGACACTTATGCAGTCGTGCCAAGTGGTTATGTCCTGACTCCGCTCGAAAAATACAAGCCAGAGCCTGACCGGAAGAGAGGCTTGATCGTCCTGGATGACGCGGAAAGCTTTATCCAATACTTCAACCTTCACGCCACCGAACAAAGCCAGATTTATGGAAAGGTGAACCCACCATCCTTTGTCGGTGTCATCAATGACCACGGCGTTACCAACGCTGGCTGGCGGGACCACATCGCTAAATACGACTGCCCCTTTACCGCAGAGTGGGTCGAGTGGAGCCGCAGCGACAAGAAGATCATGCAGCAGGCCGAGTTTGCAGAGTTCATCGAACGCAACCTTCCCGACATTGTTGAGCCAGTTGGCGCGGACATGCTTGAAATCTCACGGAGCCTACAGGCCAAGAAGAAGGTGAGCTTTGCTTCTGGTATCCGCCTTGCCAACGGTCAAACCGAATTGACGTATGAAGAAGATATTCAGGGGACAGCCGCCAAAGGCAAACTTCAAATCCCTGAGATTTTCAAAATTGGCATCAAGGTTATTGAGGGTGGTGAAGCGTACGCAGTCGAGTGCCGCCTGCGCTACCGGATCAATGAGGCCTCGTTGGTCATGTGGTATGAACTGGTCCGCCCCCACAAAGTCATCGAGGACGCAGTCGCTGATCTATGGTCAATGATTGTCGAGAAGACCGGCAGGGCTGTGCTGCGCGGACAAATATAAGCCGACAGACAGTGGGGGCTAGCAGCGAACAGCGAAAGCCCCCTCACAGAGGTCTTGATGACCTCCGAGCTGGCCAAGATGATCAGCGATCTGGTCGTGACGCTGGGTGGTGAGCGGTCATCATGAGCCGCGCCTACTGCAACAAACCCCTGCCCCGCCTTCGACACATCGAACCGGGGCAATTTTTTACCCTTCGCCATGACCCCACGCCTCGGATTCTGCTGCATAAATCCAAGCATCACGGTCATTTCAATAACGGATATGCATCCCTGTGCCATGAGCTGGAACGCTCTTGTGTGGTCTGGGGTGAGAACGGATGGGAGGCTGAACATGAGCCACGACTTTGATTGCCCGTACTGCGAAGCGCCCTTTGAGGTTTGCCACGATGACGGGCACGGTTACGAAGAAGGTGTTCTGCACCACGATCACTGCCGATCATGCGGAAAGAACTTCACCTTCACAACGTCCATCAGCTTCTATTTTGAACCCGAAAAGGCTGATTGCTTGAATGATGGCCAGCATATCTGGGAGCCAAGACGCACCTATCCGGTTGAGGCCACTCGCATGGAGTGCCAAACATGTGGCGAAGAGCGCCATCCAACGCCCGAGGAAATGGCCGCTGTTGTTGCTGCGCGCCAGGAGGACAGCAGGCCATGAATCACACACACGAGAGCCTGTGCGACCTGGCCGTAAAGTGGCTCAAACGCCCTCACTCCCAGAATGGCCATGGCTGCAGTGTGGCCGTAAGCGAGGCCCGCAGTGGCTGGGACGGAGAAATACCAGACGCCATCGGATTTCGCATTGCTACCCCGAACATTGGCAGCGTGGTGGTCGAGTGCAAAGTAAGCCGCTCCGACTTCATTGCTGACAAAACAAAGCCCCATCGAAAAGAAAGAGGCATGGGCCACTGGCGCTACTTCATGTGCCCCGAAGGGCTGATCGACATTGAAGACTTACCGGAAGGCTGGGGCTTGCTGTGGGTCAACCAACGCAGCCATATCAAGATCAGGTGCGGCGCGGCAACTGGCGTAACCCTGGGATATGGCGCCATGAAAGACATCTTCAGCGCTTGGCGGCAGAACGCCAACGAGGAGCGCGAGCGCTTTCTGCTGATCAAACTGCTGTCCCGAGTAGGTGATGCCGACCAAATGAACCGCTGGATACGCGAAGCCAATACAGAGCGACAACGGATTGCACGTATCGCAGACGACCGCGCCCGCCAGCTCCGAGAGCTGCAGGCCGAGCTAACAGCCATCCGATTGAAAGAATGGAGCACCACCCAATGAACACCCACCCACACAACCAGGCGCGGTCTACCCCGCAAGAAGCGTTCAACCTGGACCGCGCTGCGCAGGTCTACGGCACACGCGCGTTCATCCCGGTGACCTCGAAAGCCGCCCCCAATCCTAATTACCCCCAACTGAGGGAGAAAAAACGATGAGCCAACAGCCACTTTTCTGGTATCGCCCGCGCAGTGACGGTGGGTACGAAGGCCCACTACACAATGGCCAGATCGAGGATATACGCAAAGCATCCGGCGCTTGGGTACCTCTTTTCGCCGGTGCCGCCCCTGTGAACGCGGAGCCGAGCGACGACGAAATTATCGACATTGCAGTTGAGCCGCTGGGAATCGATTGCGATCGCATGCCCTACGGCGTTGTCGTTTTCGCCCGTGCGCTGCTGTCTCGCTATAGTTCCGCCCCCGTTGTAGCCCAGCCAGACGTCACACAACAAACGCTCGATGATGTGATGGCTGGTATCCCAGCAAGGGATGCAGAGATTGAAGCGCTGCGTAAGGAAATTGAAACCCTGCGGGCAGCCCTGGCGCAACCCGACCGTGACGCTGTGGACCTGGCCCGCGAGGGAATGGAGTTGCACTCAACTGGAGCGCCTGAATATATCGTGTGCGCAGAGCTTGTGAGACTCGCAGAATCGGCGCAGCTGGTTGACAGATCGACCGAAATGCAAAGAAATCTGGTTGACGAAACGCCAAATTTGCAAAGTCAGCAGCAACCTGTAAGCGGTGCTGGTGGGCTGGTGCGTCAGCTATGTGACGCATTAGAGCTGGCCCGAGATTGCCACGGCGTAATGCTGATGTCCGATCCGCCCCAGGAAATGTGGAAAGGGCGCGGGGTTGATCTGGTTATCAGTGAGGCTCTGGAAGCCGCAAAGGCTCAGCTATCCGGAAATCCCGGACAACTCGACCATTTACCTGACGCCACGAAAATGGACGAACCGTCCGGGAATGCCCGCCATCTTGCCGATAACACCCGCGTGGGAATCCTGGCCGATAGCTCGTACATAAACGGCCTGCGCACAGGCTACGTGCTCGGCCAGGCCGGAAACGAGGCCGAATATCAGAAAATCATCGGCGCAACCCGTGCGCAGATCAGCGAGGCACGCGCAGACAGCGAGGCCCAACCATCCGGAAATTCCGGAGAGTTGCCGGCCACTCAGACGCAAGGAATGACCCTGGGCCAGCGCATTGCCCACGTTGGAGGCCGTGAAAACGCACAAGGCTATGTCGAGTTCGGGTCTCCAATGGCAGTCCATGCGCTGATCCAGCATGTGCTACGCGATTTTCACCGGCAAGGCCGGGTAAACATCGCCCCCGCCCAGCAGGACGCTGGCAAGGCGGATGCTGGAATTGAAGCTGCTGCCAAAGCCTTAGCTGAATGCATGGATTACCCGTGGGAGCCTATGCCCGAACAGGGCCGGGATGCCATGCGTAAGCACGTTAAGACCATTATCGACGCAGCCCGTAAGGAGCAGGCATGAAACTCTTGTGCCGCCTCTTAGGGCATAAGCCCGACTCATGGTTCTACCTGCCGAGCCACCCCGAAATAGGCCCACCGTACTACGACGGAGTGATCCGTGCACACAGGGATTTACGGGTCCAGTGCCAGCGCTGCAACTACATGTACACATTGGGCAAGGTGATCGACCCACTCCTTTCTGGGCAGGCTGGGATGGATTTTTACGACCAACGACGCAAGGAGCAGGCCAGTGACCGCCACCCTCTTCGGCATTGAGTTCAATTACCTAGTGATGCTGAGCAAGTTTCCTGACGGCTTCCTGCCAGGCATTGGGTTCATGATGGCCGTCACTCTTGCCTACTTGCTGGCGCTCTGGTTCTCACGAAAATCTAAGTCCAAGCGCCGCAAGGTGCGTGTGAAGTTAATACGAATGGAGACGGTCAATGGCTAGCCTAAGTTACGAAGAGCGCAAACGCCTGCGCCGAGCTGCCGAGGATGCGAGAGATGCATGCAATCGGCACTTCGGGCCATTCGTTGATGTTGTAGCTCATCCGCTGAATATCCTCGCGCTGCTGGACATGGTAGACCCAGTCGATCAGCAACAAAGAACCCTGGCCAACATCGAGGCCTTTGTCGCCTGCGATGCGTCCGCTATCTCGTACCAAAGCCTGGGCCAGTACCGCACTGCCCTGCTGCGGATGCTGCGCCAGGCGCCGGCAGCCAAGGAGCCTGGCGCATGAGCATTTCTCCCGAGGCCGCTGAGGCCGGACGCAAGACTATCTGGGAGCTGTTCCTCAAATGGGTGGACAGCCTGCCCCTTTAATTCTTTGATCAGGAAAAAGACATGAACTACAGCTGTGAGAAACACAGTGAAGCCCAGATGCATCGAGGTCGAACCTGCGTAGCTTGCGAAATCGAGAGCCTGCAAAAGCAGATCACGGCAGCCCAGCTACTCAGTACCGCAATGTGGAATTGGATGAACAACCCAGAGAACACTGCAGTACGTAACACAGAGCTGGATACAGAGCAGTTCCGCCAGCGGTTCCTACGGGAGTTTCGACAGGCCCGCTAATGCAAGATCGAATTATGGAAGTCCTGGCCAAAACGGCCAAAGATTGGAATCTACCCGCCCCCGTGGCGGGTTTTTCATGGGAGGTCGCATGAATGAATCAGCGATTTCATTAAAGGAAGCAGCCGAGAGACTTGGCGTTTCATATCAAACGATTTGGCAGCGACGACACAAACTTGCCTTCCGGCTACCAGATAGCCGGATCTGGCGGGTCTGGCCATCTCAACTTGCAAAGATCACCCAACCGAATTACAACGTCACTCGGATAGCGTCGGTCGGTGACAGGAGAACACAATGTCAATCCGACAACGTCAAGGTATCTGGCACGTCGATTTCTATGCGCCGAGCGGAGAGAGAATTAGACACTCTACTGGCACAGCGGACAAAAAGGCCGCGCAGGAATACCACGACCGCCTGAAAGCCCAGCTCTGGCGACAACATAAACTTGGTGAACAAAAGCCTCGCTCATATAGCGAGGCAGCGTTGCGCTTTCTGTCAGCCCATGAGGACCAATCTGACTATGACTCGAAAGTCCGATACATAGCCTATTGGCGTCAGTACCTGGGGCATTTGACGGTAAGTGAAATAACGGCAGACCTCATATTTGACGGCCTGCCTACACACAAGACCTACAAGCATCAAGGAGCGCAGCCCCTTTCGCCTGCCACCAAGAATCGTTACTTGGCCACCATCCGCAGCATGCTCAACATGTGCGTTACCTGGGGCTGGATTCACCACGCACCGAAACTCCCGAACTTTGTGGAGCCAAAGAAGCGAATCCGATGGATTACGCGCCCAGAGGCAATGATGCTCATTAGCCGCATACCTCAACCATGGCTACAAGATGCATGCATACTTGGTTTTGCGACCGGCATGCGTGAAGCTGAATTGTATGGGATGGAATGGACTCAGGTGAACGAGCGGGCGCATACAGCTTGGGTCGGCAACGATCAAACGAAATCTGGCCGTGCCCGAAGTATCCCGCTTAACGATGATGCCCTGACAGTAATTCGTCGCAGGAAAGGCAGCCATCCGCGCTATGTACTGTCACGCAACGGCAAACAAATTCGTGGTGGTGATGACCGGATGTTTATCAGGGCATGCACTGAAGCTGGGATTGAAGACTTCCGCTTTCACGACATTCGTCACACTTGGGCCAGCTGGCACGTACAAGGCGGGACTCCGCTTATGGTGCTGAAAGAATTGGGAGGATGGGAGACCATTGAGATGGTGCAGAAGTATGCACACCTGGCCCCAAGTCACTTGGCAGCCCACGCGAGCACAGTCACGTTTTGGTCACAAGCGCAGGAAGAAGAAAAAGAAAACGGCAACAAGGATTGCGCCCTAGTTGCCGTAAACTATTGATCTTCAAAGAAGAAGTGGCGGACAGGGTGGGATTCGAACCCACGGTACGCTTGCACGTACGCCTGATTTCGAGTCAGGTACATTCGACCACTCTGCCACCTGTCCGCGATTGCTTATATGGTTACAAGCAAGCCCATAAATATAGATGAAAGAATGCGTTTTGACAAGCACTAACCGTGTAGAGTGCCTCGTTCCACGCGCACGGTCAGTCGGCGGAACCTGCCTCAGAACCCAAAGTATTCTTTTCGATCAAGGGTTTACCCTTTATTTTCGACTGTTTTGCTTGTTTGCTCTGGTAGGCGGGCCTATATTGGAATCACACATTGATGCATCGCAGCCCTGCCTTTTCTCCGGCAGTCCTTGTAATTCCAGTGCAAAACACTGGACTTGATAAAAGGAATTGTCATGCAAACCTTCCAATGGATTATTGATGCCAACGGCGATGGCCTGTACAGCCTGAATGAAATCCTCCAGACCTTGCGCTGGGCTTTCCGAATTCCAGGCAGTCTAGTAGTGGAGACATTGGGCTCTGTTCCATATCTGTCAGACGTACTTCGTATCCAGGCCTCGGAAGCGACGGGCTACGCCTCCTTGCGAGGTGGGCTGGTCAATATCCTATCGCTATTTTTCTGGGCCGGCCTGTGCCTCTGGTTTCTGGAGATCAACTCCAAGCCCCGTGCGGAACCCCCACAGCGTAAAACTCGCCTGACCCCGCATCTGCATAAACAGAGTGATTCCGCGCACGCTCAACAACTGCACGCGAACCACAATCGCCGCCCGGTCCGTCACCGTCAGGTTGAACGGCACACCTTCTGACCCGACTGCATGGCTCCCCTGTCCATCCGGACAGGGGAAATAGTTGTTAAGAAAGGTAAATCCTGAGCATAGCTCATACGAGTCATGTTGCTTTTGGAAGTGCTTTGGCAGGTTTGCCTAACGTTTGAGCCTGCAAATCCGGGCAACAATCGCTGCAGCTAGAGTCACGTGAGGTGCAGCATATGAAAAAACTACTGTTCGCCAGTTTGATGGCCCTGAGCACCAGCACCGCCTTTGCGGGCGGTGTGAATGTGGACATCAATGTTGGTATTCCCGGGATTGGTTATGGGCCCATCTTCTACCCACCCGCACGTGTTGTGGAGCGCCCGGTTTATGTCGCGCCCCCGCCAGTGGTTTACCATCCACCCCGTTACGTCTATCGTCCCGGCTACGTGGAGTATGGACGCGGCAGCAAAGAGTGGCGCAAAGAACAACGGCGGGCTCACAAACGCTGGCGCAAGCATCAGGAGCGCTACTGGGATGATGACTGACCCATCTGAACGGAGCCAAGCATAAAAAAGGGCTGAGGACCACAACGGTCATCAGCCCTTTCTCTTTTAAGACAGCCGCTTTACTGCGCAGGCACCAGACGTTCCAGACCACCCATGTAGGGGCGCAGAACCTTGGGCACAATCACGCTGCCATCTTCTTGCTGGTGATTTTCCAGCACCGCCACCAAGGCGCGTCCCACCGCCAGACCCGACCCGTTCAATGTGTGCACAAACTCGGGGCGAGCCTTGCTGTCAGCACGAAAACGCGCTTGCAAGCGACGAGCCTGGAAAGCTTCGCAGTTCGAGACCGAAGAAATCTCGCGGAACGTATCCTGTGCGGGCAACCACACCTCCAGATCATAGGTTTTGGCCGCCGAAAAGCCCATGTCGCCCGTACAGAGCTGCACCACACGGTAAGGCAGCTCCAGAGCCTGCAGCACGTGTTCAGCGTGGCCGACCATAGCCTCCAGCGCCTCGTAAGATTTTTCAGGGTGGACAATCTGCACCATTTCTACTTTGTCGAACTGGTGCTGACGAATCACACCGCGGGTGTCCCGGCCACCGCTACCGGCCTCCGAACGGAAGCAAGGCGAGTGAGCAGTCAGACGCATGGGCAACGCATCACCAGCCAGAATCTCGTCGCGCACCATGCCCGTCAAACTGATCTCGGAGGTGGAGATCAAGTACAGGTCTTCGGGCTTGGATTCGGCCGGATCGGCTGGCTCATTGTCCTGACCACCCTTGGTGACCCAGAACATATCATCCTTGAACTTGGGCAACTGGCCAGTACCGTACAAGGTGGAGGCGTTCACGATGTAGGGGGTATAGCATTCGGTGTAACCATGCTCTTGCACTTGCGTGTCCAGCATGAACTGAGCCAGCGCACGGTGCAAACGGGCCAGAGGGCCACGCAGGACCATGAAACGGGCACCCGCCAGCTTACGAGCCGACTCAAAATCCAGGCCCAGCTTTTCACCCAGATCCACGTGATCGCGCGGCTCAAAGGTGATGTGCGCGGGCTTGCCCTGTTCATCTTTAGGGCCGGGAATCCAACGGCGCACTTCGACGTTGTCTTCTTCGGACTCGCCCACCGGCACGCTTTCGTGCGGCAGGTTGGGAATTGTGGCGAACCAGGAGGACAGCTCGGCCTGTACTTGGGACAGATCCTGCTCCAGCTGCTTCAAACGCACCGGGATTTGCTGGGATTGAGCCAATGCCTCGCTAGCGTCTTCGCCCTTGGACTTGAGCTGGCCAATACGTTTGGCCAGTGCATTGCGCTCGGCCTGCAGAGTTTCTGTTTCCACCTGCACCGCTTTGCGGCGGGCTTCCAGCTGCTGGAAACGCTCGGTGTCAAATTGCACGCCACGTTTCGCCAAGCCCTGTACCAGCGGCTCCAAGTCTTTGCGTAATTGGTTCAGATCTAACATTTAATAGCCATATAGGTGATGGTTCAATCCCGATTGATGTGGTGATTTTAACCGCAAGCCACCACAAGCGCAGCACAGCGCACGCAGTAGCGGGATATCGGGAAATACGGGGGTGACAGGCCCAGCAAGCGCTCGTCCTGTCTTAAGTGTCTTTTTTACCGGCCTGCTCGTCCAGTTGACGCAGGCGTTCCATTTTTTCAGCAATCTTGATTTCTAGACCGCGAGGTACTGGCTGATACCAATGGGGGTCGGGAATGCCGTCCGGCAGGTAGGTCTCGCCCGCCGCGTAGGCATTGGGCTCGTCGTGAGCATAGCGATACGCATGACCGTGGCCCAGCTCTTTCATCAGCTTGGTCGGCGCGTTGCGCAAATGCACAGGTACTTCACGGCTCTTATCCTGCTTTACAAAGGCGCGAGCCTGGTTGTAGGCCTTATACCCCGCATTGCTCTTGGGAGCGATGGCCAGATAGATGACTGCCTGTCCCAGGGCCAGTTCGCCTTCGGGGCTACCCAGCCGCTCGAAGGTCAAGGCAGCATCGTTAGCAATTTGCATGGCGCGCGGATCGGCCAGACCGATATCCTCCCAAGCCATGCGAATGATACGACGCGACAAATAACGGGCATCCGCCCCGCCGTCCAGCATCCGAGTGAGCCAATACAAAGCCGCATCCGGGTTAGAACCACGCACCGATTTATGCAAAGCAGAAATCTGGTCATAGAAATTATCGCCCCCCTTGTCAAAGCGTCGGGAGTTCAAGGTCAAGGCGTTTTGCAAAAAGTCTGTGGTAACCAGCTCGGTGCCCGAGGTCTTGGCAGCTGTATTGGTCTGCTCGAGCAGGTTCAAAAAACGTCGCGCATCGCCGTCGGCATAGCCGATCAAGGTATCAACAGCTTGATCCTCAAACTCCAGACCCTCCAGCGCGTTTTGCTCCTGTACGCGGCGCAGCAGCCGTTTAAGTTCATCATCCGTCAGGGATTTAAGTACATAAACTTGCGCCCGCGACAGCAAGGCCGAATTGACCTCAAACGAGGGGTTTTCCGTCGTGGCACCAATAAAGGTCACCAAGCCGCTCTCGGCATAGGGAAGCAGTGCATCCTGCTGGGACTTGTTGAAGCGATGAATCTCGTCCACAAACAGGATGGTGTGCTTGCCCATGGTCAGGTTGTGCTGGGCTTGCTCCATGGCGGCACGAATATCCTTCACGCCCGAAAAAACGGCCGACAAGGCAATGAACTCGCACTCAAACGCACTGGCCGTCAAACGAGCCAAAGTGGTTTTACCAACACCCGGTGGCCCCCAGAAAATCATGGAGTGGGGTTTGCCAGACTGAAACGCCAAGCGCAAGGGCTTGCCCTCGCCCAGCAAATGGGACTGCCCTACTACTTGATCCAGTGTTTTGGGGCGCAGTGCTTCGGCCAAGGGTGCGGCGGGTTCCTGAGCGAACAAATCACGCATGGCGATCGCCCTTCCTAAAATGGCAAGACCTGGCCAAGCAGACCAGGTCTATATTGAAAACGTGTGGTACTAAAGCGAACGGCACGCTGGCTCTGACTGTCTTGGCACCAGAGCCACAACGCCTTAGGGCATGGACACCACATCCACGCCGGCGGGAGCTTTGAAAGTAAACGTGCTGGCGCTAATACGGGGGTTGGGTTCCAGAGCGGTGAAATCAATATAGGTGGTCTGCCCAAATGAGTCCTGCAACTCAAGACGACGAGGCTCACTGCCCTTGAAGCCAATATCCACATAGGAAAAGCCAGCATCAGTTTGCAAAGGCGTGGCTCGTATCCACTCCATCCCATCCCGCGACGCCTGCTCGACCAGTCGGAACGAATCTTCCAGATTGCCAGTACCAAACAATATAGCGGCAGGCGAAGCGCCAATAGACTGATCCACTCCACGCTCGGTGACCTGTGCCAGATCCGGGTCGTATTGATACAGTACCTTGCCGTCCGACACGATCAACTGCTCATAAGGGCGCTGCACATGCCACTTGAACTGGCCCGGACGCTGAAACACGAACTGCCCTGACTGCGGCGCACCTTTGGATTGGCCGTTGCTGTCTACGGTGCGCTGAGAGAACTCTCCCTTGGCGGCACGTACATCCTGCACAAAGGAGCGCAATTGCTCGCCGCCCGATGCGGCCAGGGTCAAGGCAGGTGTGGCAGCCAGCAACATGCTGGCCAACAATGTCTTAATCTTCATCTTTGGCACCTCCTGCGGGGACCAGAATTTCACGGTTACCATTGGGCTGCATGGCCGATACCAGCCCCGCCTGCTCCATTTGTTCCAGCAGCCGTGCTGCCCGGTTATAACCGATACGTAAATGACGCTGTACCGAGGAAATCGAAGCACGACGATTTTTGATAATGACCTGAACAGCCTGGTCGTACAAGGGATCGGCTTCCGCATCCGCCATGCCCGTTATGGGATTGACGCCCTCGCCCGACTCTCCTTCGATGGCGCCTTCCAGCAAACCTTCAATGTAATCGGGCTCACCATGTTCTTTCAGATGCTCGACCACCCGGTGAACCTCGTCATCGCTGACAAATGCACCGTGTACACGTTTGGGCAAACCGGTGCCAGGAGGCAGATACAGCATATCGCCCTGTCCAAGCAAGGTTTCCGCACCCATCTGATCCAAAATGGTGCGCGAGTCGATCTTGGAGGACACCTGAAAAGCGATACGGGTAGGAATATTCGCCTTAATCAGACCCGTAATCACATCCACACTAGGACGCTGTGTAGCCAGAATCAAGTGAATACCGGCCGCACGGGCCTTCTGAGCCAAACGGGCAATCAACTCTTCGATCTTCTTGCCTTGCACCATCATCAGGTCAGCCAGCTCGTCAATAATGACGACAATCATGGGCAGAACGGACAGTGGCTCGGGAGCATCCGGCGTCAAGGAGAAAGGATTGGGGATAGGCTCTTCACGCTTTTGCGCTTCGCGTATCTTGGCGTTGTAACCGGCCAGATTGCGCACGCCCAGCTTGCTCATCAAGCGGTAGCGTTTTTCCATCTCCGCCACACACCAGTTCAAGGCGTTGGACGCCAGACGCATATCCGTGACCACCGGCGCCAGCAAATGAGGAATCCCTTCATAGACACTCATTTCCAGCATCTTGGGATCGATCAGGATCAGGCGCACATCGGCCGGGTCTGCCTTGTACAGCAACGACAAAATCATGGCATTAATCCCGACAGACTTACCGGAGCCCGTCGTACCCGCCACCAGCAGGTGAGGCATTTTGGCCAAATCTGCCACCACAGGCTTGCCGGCAATATCCTTGCCCAACGCCATGGTCAGCAGGGATGCACTGCTGTGATAGGTCTGCGATCCGACGATTTCCTCCAGACGCACCATTTGACGACGAGGGTTGGGTAGCTCCAGCCCCATCAGGTTCTTACCGGGAATGGTTTCCACCACCCGGATGCTGACCAGACTCAAGGCGCGGGCCAGGTCTTTGGCCAGATTCACGATCTGGCTGCCCTTCACGCCCGTGGCTGGCTCGATCTCGTAGCGTGTAATAACCGGACCGGCCTGGGCAGCTACCACCGTTACTGCCACGCCAAAATCCGACAGCTTCTTTTCGATCAGCCGCGAAGTGAACTCAATGGTCTCTGGCGATACGGTCTCCACATTGTCAGCGGCCGGGTCCAATAAGGACAGTGGGGGTAAATCACTCACCTCACCCGCCTGACGGGGTGCCTTGAACAAGGTTTGCTGCTTTTCTTTCTCGACACGTTCGGATTTGGGCACGGCTACAAAAGCGGGCTCGATCCGAACAGGCTGCTCATGAACCAGTTGTTCCTGCTTGGCCACGACGCTTTCCGTACGCTCGGCACGTTTGACCTCGCCCACACGCCGATCCTGACGGGCCGACCAAAATGTCATGAGCCGGGCAATCGCCCCTTCAATCAAGCCGCCCAGACGTTCCGCCAGCGTCAACCAGGAAAAACCGAAGAACAAACTGGCCCCGCCGGCAAGCAGGCCCATCAGCACCAACGTAGCACCACCAAAGCCTATCGACGTTACCAACAGTTGCGATAATAATTGGCCCAACTGCCCGCCAGCGCCAGCCGGAAGCTGCCACTGCTGGCCTAGCTCTTTAAAAAAGAGTGATTCCAGGCCCATGCTGCCCAGAAACAGAAAGAAAAACCCGATACCCGTTTCCCATCGCACTCGGGGCAACACGTCCTCGTTCTTGGTGCTGGGCAAAAGTAACGCAGTCAACCGGTAAAAACCCACGGCAACGCGTTGCACCAGCAGCACAACCCAAAGCCAGGACGTCAGCCCGAAAAGAAACAATAGAAAATCGGCGATGTGGGCACCAAAGATGCCCCCGCCATTTTGTGTAAGGCCGGAATGCACAGAGTGCGACCAGCCGGGATCACCCGGGTCCCAGGTTGCCAGTACCAGACCTAGCCAGGCTGCCAGTGCAGCGAAGATGATCCACCGTGCTTCGCGCAGCAATCCTGTCAGGCGCTGCTGCAAGGCAGAGGGCCCATTGCGCACATTTTTGGATGACCGGGACGAACGAGGGGATGTTGCAGGTATTCTTGCCATGGACTCATTATAATTGGAGATCGTCTTTTTCGGATTTTCTGTGATGTCGACTACTAAGCACGCAAAAGTACTCATTCTGGGCTCAGGCCCGGCCGGCTATACCGCAGCGATCTACGCCGCCCGCGCCAACCTCAAGCCTGTCTTGGTCACTGGCATGGAGCAAGGTGGCCAACTGATGACCACCACGGATGTAGACAACTGGCCGGCCGATGCCCAGGGCGTCCAGGGACCTGATCTTATGGCACGTTTCCAGGCTCATGCAGAACGATTCGAAACAGAATTAATCTTTGACATGGTGTCCTCGGTCGATCTCTCCACCCGCCCCCTGACCCTGCACGGCGATAGTGGCACAGTCTACACCTGCGATGCGCTGATCATTGCGACAGGCGCATCGGCTCAGTACCTGGGCTTGCCAACAGAACAGGAGTTCATGGGCCGTGGTGTGTCCGGTTGCGCAACGTGTGACGGTTTCTTCTACAAGAATCAGGACGTGGCTGTGGTCGGAGGTGGTAACACGGCCGTTGAAGAGGCTCTGTACCTGTCCAATATCTGCAAAACCGTGACGCTGATTCACCGTCGCGATACCTTCCGCTCCGAACCCATCCTGACCGACAAGCTGATGGATCGCGTCCAGAACGGCAACATCCGTCTGAAACTGCACAGCGAACTGCAGGAAGTACTGGGTGATGCATCCGGCGTGACAGGTGCTCGCATCATCAACAATCAGACTCAAGCCACGGAAGACCTGGCAGTGACCGGCGTATTCATCGCCATTGGCCACAAGCCCAATACCGGTATCTTCGAAGGCAAGCTGGATATGCACGACGGCTACATCACTACGCGCAGTGGTCTGCAAGGCATGGCAACCATGACTTCCGTTCCGGGCGTATTTGCAGCGGGTGATGTACAAGACAATATCTATCGTCAGGCCATTACCAGTGCAGCCAGCGGTTGCATGGCCGCCCTGGACGCACAGCGCTGGTTGGATGAAAACCAATAAACCCAAAGCCGTGGGCCGTAGCCTGGCAGACCTGAAGAAGTTGCAAGGTCAGGTCCGCCAGGATCTCAATCCGCCTCCAGCCCCCGCCCGTCCTCAAGCCCGCAAGCGCCCGCGCCCGCCCGACCCGGGTGGCAAGCCAGCCCGACAAGCAGCCCTTGCCAGCACGGGAGTCCAAGATCCAGTTTCTTTACTGGACCCCAGCGACAGAGCCTGGCTGCGCCAGTCCCTGCGCGATGTGGCGCCCTTGAAAAAGCGTGGCCAACGCCTGATCGCCAATCGCCCCGCAGCCAGCCCGGAGCAATTGGAGCAGCGTCGCCGCCACGCAGTGGGCGCGCCCGCTTCTACCCCTGCCCTGCCGCAGGCCTCTGACCTGTATGTCAGCGCACAGGTTGAGAGCAATGATATCCGGCACCTGCGTGCGGGCTGTGGCCCCGATGTCTTGCGCGATCTGGAACGCAATCGTTGGCCCATCGAATCCAGTCTGGATTTGCATGGCTCGGATGTAGAGCAGGCCCGCGAACGACTGGACAATTTCTTGCGTTCCTGTCTGGAACATGGCCTGCGCTGTGTACGCATTGTCCATGGCACGGGCTATGGCTCGCGCAATGGGGAACCCGTTTTACGCCATGCGGTGCGTCGCTGGCTGACCCAATTGCCCGACGTTCTGGCCTATGTTGAATGTGCCCCCAATGAAGGGGGGCAGGGCGCTGTCAAACTCCTGCTGCAGGCTGTGACTGAGCCCGGCGTTTGATTGTCCTGCGTGGGATAGAGACGTAAAAAAGGCCAGCTTTCGCTGGCCTTTTTTTTGTTGTTGTTATGTTGTACTGCCTATTGCTTTTATAGTAGTGACCGTTTTGCTTCGGTCTTTATTGCCCAGCTTTGCGGGCTATGTCTCCTCACCTGCATGGAACGTATTGTGCCCCATTTATAAAAGTGTCACACTTAGGGAATGCACTGATACCCGCATGGTAAGAAAATATCAGCCACTACCTTCGGCGCTTCTTATTGGGTTGCCGGGCCCTGCCCCTTCACAGCCCGTTTCAAAAACACCTGCATTTCTTTCTCTGCCTGTTTGTCGCCCTGCTCCTGGGCAATCACCAGACCTTGCTCCAGAACGTGCTGCGCCTGCGTAAATTGCCCCAGGTTGACCAGTACCCGCCCCAACAACTTCCAGGCTGCGGTGTAACGCGGATTCATTTCTACGGCTTTAGAAAAATGCTCGCGAGCCGCCTCCAGATCGCCCTCGTCCATACATGCGTTACCCAGGCCAAAGCGCAGTAAAGCGTTATCCTTGCCAGCAACCAGCAATTTTTCCAGTCCTTCACGCATAATCCGTACCCTTGAAAACAAAGCAAGTCGTGGTTGCGCTGTCTTCGTACAAAACACAATAGCGACTCGCACAAGCCTAAATAGCTTGATAGCTCTTGAACGGTCCGGCCATCAAGCATTGAGCCTGGTTTTGTACCACGGAATATCAAAAGGCGGCCTCAGCAGGCCAGGCTCTGTAGGTCCATTCTCCGGCGAGTGCCGCCTTTAGGCCAGATCGCCTTGCAAAACCCCCTTGCTGACGACCTCACGCCCATCCAGACTCACGGTGCAATTGCGCATGGGGTAGTCAAAATGGCAATCAGAAAAACGGCCTGCAGCGGGATTCGCTCCGGTAGAGAAAAGGAAGTTACCGGCAAAGGCACGCAACTCGGTTCCGTTGGTATCGCGCTTGTCGTACATGGCCATGGAATCCCAGCGAGCCGCCGGTGCCATGCCCCAGCCCACATGACTGACGGCATAGGCATCCTTGTCGTTCCAGCTGGCGTAATAAGAACGGATCAAATCAGCGTCTACACCCTTGCCCTCAATCGCCACGACATAATCATTTTCGATACGCAGGGTCACGGCCGACTCCAGATAGCGCTTGAAGGTCAAGTTCACATCTCCGCTATCGAGCACCAACGTCCCATTCACACTACCATTGCTGGGGTAGCAAATGCACAGACCTGCCGGCCAGTATCCAAAACTGCCCGGCTTGTCGGCAATTCCGGCGCTGCCGCGTCCAATCACCCCCTCCAGGCTGACTGTCAGATCCGTGCCGGCCTCGGAGCTAATGTGCATGACACTCGCATCGGTAATCAGCTTGCCGCCAAGATCGCACTTGCCTTGCAGGTAAGGACTGGGTTTGACCCGCTCCAGAATCTCGGGGTGCTCGTCGCTAATCATCATGATGCGGGCCCCTTTGGCCAGCAGTGCGGCACGCTCGGGCGAATGCAGCAGCCCTTCTACGGTGCAGTCCACGATGAACTGGCTGCCTGCCAAAGCCTGGACTATCGGGTCCATGCCTTCCAGAGCCAAGGAAGTCCCAGTCGAGCGCAGGGCAATATTGCTTTTCAGTCGTGGCGAGACCAGTTTCACATGACAAACCCGCGCCCCCATTTGCGTCAGGGCCAACTCGGCCAGCTCGGCCAGCACAGAGCGCGATTGCGTCTCGGACAGCACGACTGCCATTTCGCCGGGCTGCACCTTGCACAGTCCAAACACTTCTACAAAATCAGCAATCCACTTGCCTTCAATATGCTCACGCAACATCTCACTACTCCTTGAAAATTCAAAAAAGGCGCTGCGCGGCTTTTTCAGCCGGGCGGCGCCTCTGCACATCAGTCGTGCAAATCCTTGCCCCTGGTTTCAGGCGAGGCAATCGTGGCCCACAAAGCCAGAACACACAGGCCGATCAAATACCAGTCAAAAACCTGCTTTTGATTGATCGAATGCAGCCAGGCTTGCAAATAGGGAGCAGTCCCGCCCGTCAAGGCACCGGCAACCGAATACGGCAGCCCCATGGCGACCGCACGGATGCGTGTCGGGAACTGCTCAGGAAAAAAAGCGGGCATGATGGCGGTAGGCGCCGAGATCAGAAGCATGCCGCCCATCATGAATACCACCAGACGCCAGATCTCGCCCTGTCCGCCGGTCAGCACCATCGTCAATGGAATGATGCTGATGATTGAACCGATGGAAAAAAAATACCAGTTCACCTTGCGACCGAAACGATCGGAGAACGCCCCCCAGAAGATCAGGCACAAGATCAAAAATATATTTGCTCCTACGCCCACCCACATCACCTTGGCAGCAGGCATGCCCAGGGAGGTGATGGCAAAGGTCGGCGCCATGATGGCCCAGACGTAATACAAGACGGTGCCGCCTGCCGACAAAGCGAATACACGCAAGCAGGCGCTGCGGTACTTCCAGACCTCGGCCCAGAACACGCGCGCGCCAGGGCGTGCCGTTTTGCCCGAGGCTTGTGCTGCAGCCTGACGGGCTTTGAACATGGGGGTTTCATCGAGCTTTCTGCGCAGATACAGCGCATACACTCCCAAGGCACCCCCCAATACAAAGGGAACACGCCATGCCCAGGCTCGAACGACCTCCTCCCCCAGCAGACTGGTCAGGCAGGCACTGAGCAAGACCGCGGCCAGCACGCCAATTGTGACAAACACAAAAACAGAGGACGACCACAGCCCGCGTTTATGAGCGGGCGCCATTTCCGTGACATAAGTGAAGGAAGAAACCACCTCACCACCATGACCAATCCCTTGTAACAAGCGCCCCATCAACAAGAACAAAGCGGCAATCGGCCCCACCATGTCATAGGTGGGCGCAATGCCGATCACCAGACTGCCCAACGCGGTAATCAACATGGACAAGGTCATGGTGAACCGTCGTCCCTTGCGGTCGGCCAGCCAGCCAAAAAAGATGCCTCCCACAGGACGCATGAAAAAACCAACGGCAAATACTGCCAGCGTGCCCAGCAATGCGGCCAGCGGGTCCTCGCTATGGAAAAACTGCTTGGCAAAATAGGCGGCAAAAATCGAATAAGCCGTCCAGTCATACCACTCCAGGGCGTTGCCCGCCCCAACCCCCAAAATAACGCGTCGACGCTGCGCGGCAGTCATGGGCTGCTCGCGCAAAGATGATGTAGGTGCGTCCAAGAGATGTCCCCTTCACTGTGATAGTTGTGCTTCTTGTTTTTTGTTGTTGATCCGGCGGCTTAGGCCACCAACTGCGTGAAACGAGAGCGATGGAAGATCAATGGCGAGACTTCGCGCTCGATCTGCACATCGTGGATAAGCAATTGCACGGCATCGTGGTCCCCAGCCGGATGCACTTGAAAAACACTGCAGTCAAACCAGACTGATGCCCCTTTTATATGGACGGCCCCCTCCTCGGTCAGCTCGACCTCGACATCGCTGAAGCGGCTGTCCTTATCCGGCCCGGCCAGCTGACGACAAATAGCCGCATGTTCAGCACTCAAAATGGATACCCCCAGACGCGAGGCGCGAGACAGCAGCGCCCAGGTCGAGGAACTTTTCTGCACAAAAAAGGCAGCCAAAGGCGGGGCTAGCGAGACCCCTACGGAAAAGCTGGACGCAACAATGACGTGCGGCTTGCCATCGAGCACGGCTGCAATGGCTGCAACCCCCGACGGAAAATGCCCGAAGGCTTCGCGTACCGCCCTGGCCCCCAACCCACTTATGCTTTCTTTCATGACGATGACCCTGCTCAGGCGTTAAAGAACCAGAACCCAATAGGTGAAGAGCGTTTCTAGCGCTCACCAACTTGAACTCAATTCTGTTTCGATCGTCATTTATTTGCAATAACAAATTTGCTTTTACCAGGGTTTGTTTATTGATTTTAGGTATTAACCCTATGAAAAAACGTCGTTTTAAAAGCTATAGACCTATACAATTTATATAAATTTTATTGCGTATTATCTTTCTCGATAATTTATTTGCAACAAGACAAGCTATTCTGCAAAGGACAATATGTACCTGCATATCGTTTTGATGGCGCCCCACGCCCCCATTAAGCCCGAACTGGCATCTACACTGGATCACGCTTTTATCCGCATACGGCAAGAGTGCCCAGGGATAGAACGCTTTGAGTGGGTGCCAAATCTGTCACGCAGCTCCGCACGCTACAGCCATGCTCTGCTATCGGTATTCCGCTCCCAGGAAGCGCTGGACGCTTATAGAGAAAGCGACGCTCATCAGGCCATGCTGGAGGCCATCACCCCGCACATTCAGGACATTGTGGTGCTCGATAGCGTGCTGGAGGAAAGCTTGCCCTAAAACGCCTGAGCGCCCGCTCAGGTACATAGCCCCCCCCTGCAAGTCCCAATCCGACAACGCTAGCGCCGCTGGGGTACGCACGGTAAAATGGCTCGCTGCAAACCTACTATCAAAAATGGGTAGCCATCCGCCCCACCACCGGAAAACAGAATGAAAGCAAGCATCGCGATTGATGAGTTCATCGCCAGCCGCGACCATGGCGAACACGAACAACTTGCCCCGCATCATTACATTCTGACGCTTTATGGTTTGTTCGCCCGCCCCGCCGGCATCACCATCCCCGTGGCCAGCGTCGTTCAGTTGCTGTCCGATCTGGGCGCAGAGCCCTCCAGCGTGCGCTCTGCCATCTCACGACTCAAGAAAAAAGGCGTGCTGATCAGCCAGCCGGCCGCCTCAGGAAAAGGCTATGCCTTGGCCGCCGAGCTTGAGCCTCACATGCAAGCGGGCGACGAACGGATTTTCTCCTCGCCCTCCATGAATATCCGCGACCCTTGGCTCCTGGTCTCTTTCTCCGTTCCCGAAAGTGAGCGTCAGAATCGCCACAAGATTCGAACGGGCCTGTCACGGATGGGGTTCGGCACGGTAAATGCTGGCTTGTATATAGGCCCGGCTCGCTTGCAGGCCGAAGCCGTGGAGTACATCCGCGAGCACCAACTGTGGCCTTATATTGAGCTGTTCACCTGTGAGCCTAGCGGCCTGAGCGATATTCAGGAAAAAATCTCCCGCTGGTGGAATTGGGACAAGCTGGCTAATGAGTACCAGTCTTTTTTGAACGCGTATCAGCACGAGGTTGAAGTCTGGCAAACCGCTTTGCGCCAAGGCACGGGCGACCCTCTGGAAGCCTTCCGCCTCTATATGCCCATGGTGACCCGCTGGCGCCGACTGCCCTTTCTGGACCCCGGCCTGGCACCCGAGCTGTTGCCAGACAACTGGGTAGGCAATTCGGCCCGCAAACTGTTTGGTGACTTGCATCGACTGCTGAGCCCCTTGAGCTCGCAACACGTGCAGCAGGCCATTCCAAACTGGAAGGCCCGCGGGACGGACTAAGTCCACTCCTTTCGTTACGCCCCTGCAAAGCGAGCGATGTCACCCATCAAGTCCTGGGCGACACGCTCAAACCGCTCCAGCGTCACCCCCTGCATCATGGGTGCATCCTGCCAGGCCTGGAAGTTGCCAAACTGGAACGGCAAATCAAAACAATGCCCGCTGAACACAGCCTCCAGCGGGCTTTGTTCCGTGAAGTCACTCCAAATCACAGAATGCCCCGCTGCCTTCAAACTGGCCGCATAGTGCGTGGGAAAACGCTGAAATTGCAACCATGACGAGGCTGCAACAACTTGTCGATACGGCGTCAGGCCCGACCCCGCTCCCTGATACATTCCATTTCGTAACAGAATGGCGGGCAAATCCCCCACAGGCCATTCACCCAACGCCTGATCAACCTGCTCTTGCGTCGCCTGCCGATGAAAAGGCACGTCAAAAAAGAACACCGAGGACTCTTGGGCAGTACAGCGCAGATACACCGCCTGTGCATGGCAGGCGTGCGCCGCCCAGTCAGGATTCCATAAATCCGGTGGCATCCCGGCACTGATCACAGGCAAGAATGCTGACGGAGCATGAGCCAAACGTGGTGGTTCTTTGTCCAAAGCCATCATGCCGTGCTGCATCACGATATCCACATCCGCGGTCAGCCACTGATCACCCAGGCTTTGTCGCACGCGTTCCGTGGTTTTTCTTTGCTGCTCGGGCGACCATGGCGTGCGCGTTCCCATGCTGAGCAAGGCCACACGATCAATCCAGCCTCGTGTGGACTCCAGCACGCTCAGCAAATGCGCGTACCAGCCACCCGCCGACTGCCCCATCAAGGTGATCCTGTCCGGATCGCCACCAAAGGCGTGGATGCGATCCTTCACCCATTGGAGCGCCAAGCGCAAATCGGCTGCCGGCAAGGGCAAGTCGTCCGCTTGTGCATCACCCAAGTGCCCCAAGGCACCGAGGCGATAATTCACATTGACCACCACCATGCCCTGCGCTGCCAGACGGGTGCCGTCATACCAGTCCAAAGAAGCGCCGCCACTCATCCAGGCACCGCCGTGGATAAAGAACAGCACGGGCAGACCTTGCGCTTGGGCAGGTGCCCACACATTCAGAAAATATGCGTCTTCAGATTGCGGATTGGCACTGCCTGCGCCCATGACCGCAGCAAGACGGCTAGGGCGCTGCGGAAAGACAGGCACCTGATCCAGCGATGTCGCTGCCATCCGCCCGATCGCCGCCTGCGCCGCTTCAAAACGGCGCGTGCCTTGGGCGTAACGCAGGCCATACCAGGCCTGCACTTTCACGCCATCGGCACGACAACGACGCGAGGGGTCATGGATCCGCAATGTCGCCGTCATGGCTTAAAGCTTGTTGGAAATATAAGGCGTACCGGTCATGCCGTTGCCGTGAAGCTCGTAGCCCATCGGTGCCGTAATCGAAGCATGGCGAGTGCCTGTATTGATATCGCGCCACATGCGGCCCAGCAGACTGTTTTCCGCAAAGGAGGCAGTGCCATGCAACCAGCACAGATTATTCACCGCATCCACCAGTTCATGCCCAGCATGACCGATCCCGGCGCGGTGGCGGGCACGCAGCGCCAAGGGCATGGGCACTATGCCAGAAGCAGCCGCATCAATCTGCGCTGCAGCGCGCTCCAACAATAAACGCGCGCTATCAATCTGAATACTGGCTGCCCCCAGGTTCTGAACGAACGCCCCTGAGTCCGACTGTTTCGTGTAATGGGTGTAGGTAATGCCACGCTTGCCACTGACGCCGCTGGTGAAATCCATCGCGGCCTGAGCCGCACCTAACGATGGCGCTTGAATGCAGGTCGACATGGTCAAATGCGGGGTCAAACGACGGCCAAATGTGGCCAGAGGGTCTTGCTCCTGTACATCCCCCATCAATTGCTGAAAGGTAATCAGTCGCTCTTTAGGCACCCACAGGTTTTCAGCCACCATCGTGTTGGAGCCCGAACCGCGCATACCGATGGTGTACCAGGTATCCTGAATTTCAAACTCATCACGACGCATTAACACAAAGCCCACGGTGGGCTCGGCCTGCTCGCTTTCTTTAATGAACAAAATCCCAAGCGCCCAGTCCGAGTGATTGCTGTTCGAGGCGAAGGGCCACTTGCCTGTGATACGCCAGCCTTCGCCGTCGGGCCTTGCTGTGCCTTGGGGCTGGGCAAAGATAGACGCAGCGCGGATGGGGCCATCCGCAAACACTTCATCCAGCATGGCATCGCTGAAACGATTGGCAAGCATCACCGAACCATTTGAAATCACCACACACCAGGCGGCCGCCGGATCGTAATAGCCCACCGCGCTGGCGCACTGTAACAGCATCTCGGCCCCACCCTCGTAACCACCGTAACGCTTCAAGGCTGAAATACGCCAGGCTCCGGTGGACTCCAAAGCTTGAACCGTCTCGTCTGACAACACGCGATTACGGTCAGCCTGAGGGGCCAACTCGCGTAGCAGCGGGCCGATGTCGTGGATACGTTCCAGAATCTCCTCTGTCTCCTGACGGGACGGGGCCTGCGTGACGATCGTCCGCTCACGCTCGACAAGCAATGGTGCTCCTGTGATAGCCATAACCGCTCCTTAGAATTATTTGATATTTCAAATTTATAGCCATCGTTAAATAATCGCAATATCAATTGCCAGAAAAATATACAAAACCCCTTGTTTTATTGGGTTTATAGGGGTATTTACCTAGTAAAAATTACAATTCATCCGCCGTTTAAATTGCATAAAACTAACGATCAAAAATAGTTTGAGCACAAAAGCAGAAATAAAAAAGGCGCAGAACAGCCTGCCAAAGCATGGGGCGAAAAAAAAAAACCGCCGACCCGAAGGTCGGCGGTTTGTCATGTAGAAAACTGGCTTAAAAGCCTGTTTTCATTACATGTTTTCGATCATCACGTCACCGAAGCCGGAGCAGGACACTTGGGTCGCACCTTCCATCAGACGGGCAAAGTCATACGTAACTTTGCGCGAGGTGATGGATTTTTCCATGCTGGAGATGATCAGATCAGCAGCTTCTGTCCAACCCATGTGACGCAGCATCATTTCAGCAGACAGGATCAGCGAACCTGGGTTCACGTAGTCTTTGCCAGCGTACTTGGGAGCCGTACCGTGGGTAGCTTCGAACATGGCTACGGAGTCGGACAGGTTGGCGCCAGGAGCGATACCAATACCACCCACTTGTGCAGCCAACGCGTCGGAGATGTAGTCGCCGTTCAGATTCAGTGTGGCGATAACGTCGTACTCGGCAGGGCGCAGCAGAATCTGTTGCAAGAAGGCGTCAGCAATCGAATCCTTGACGATGATCTCACGACCGGTCTTGGGATTCTTGAATTTGCACCATGGGCCGCCGTCGATCAGCTCGGCGCCGAATTCTTTTTGAGCCAGTTCGTAAGCCCAATCACGGAAGCCACCTTCGGTGAACTTCATGATGTTGCCCTTGTGAACGATCGTCACGGAAGAGCGATCATTGTCGATGGCGTACTGGATGGCCTTGCGCACCAGGCGCTCGGTACCCTCGCGGGACACGGGCTTGACACCAATGCCGGAGGTATTGGGGAAGCGAATCTTGTTCACGCCCAGGGTGTTTTGCAGGAAGTCGATCAGCTTCTTGGCGTTTTCGGACTCGGCAGCAAACTCGATACCAGCGTAAATGTCTTCGGAGTTTTCGCGGAAAATGACCATTTCGGTCTTTTCTGGCTCACGCACAGGCGAAGGAACGCCCTTGAAGTAGCGCACAGGGCGCAGGCAGACGTACAGGTCCAGTTGTTGACGCAGGGCCACGTTCAAGGAACGGATGCCACCGCCAACGGGAGTGGTCAGAGGGCCTTTGATGGAAACAACGTAGTCTTTAACGGCATCCAGGGTTTCTTCTGGCAGCCACACGTCGGAACCGTATACCTTGGTGGATTTCTCGCCGGCGTACACTTCCATCCATTCGATCTTGCGCTTGCCACCGTAAGCTTTGGCAACGGCAGCATCGACCACTTTGATCATGACTGGCGAAATATCCACACCCGTACCATCACCCTCGATGTAAGGAATAATGGGTTGATCGGGAACATTCAGGGAAAAATCCGCGTTAACTGTAATTTTCTGCCCCGACGCGGGGATCTTGATATGCTGATAGGACATGGATGCTCCAGTTGTGCTCCAATATTAGGGATAGCTAAACACGGAACGCTTTCGCGTTTCCGAAGTCTTATATAAGAGTTTAACTTAATTCGCGCGTATTCAGGCACCTGTAAACTCAAAGCTTGCCAAAAATGCTTGCATTCTTGACAACTTATCAATTCTACACGGCCCCGTTTGCCGCTTGTATGGGCCTATCGCCTACACAACTGGACGCCACTGACGCAGCATCCGTACCGATTTCCTGACCCTTTTTTCTTGATTCCACCATGTTCAACCCCTCTCGCGAACAGGTTCGCCAATTTTTCATCGAAGCCTGGGATAAGCACCAGAGCGGTCATCTGTTGACGGCTCTGGAGACCATGGCGGTGGATCTGGTGCAACAGCACCCCGAATACCACGAAGATTTGCGCAACGCCGATGCCCTCAACCAGGACTACTCGGTCGAGCAAGGACGCAGCAACCCCTTCTTGCATCTGTCCATGCATCTGGCCATTAATGAGCAGCTATCCATTGATCAGCCACCCGGCATCAAAAACGCCTACCAGCGCCTATTGGCCACGCACGACCCACATGCCGCAGCCCATGTCATCATGGAAGCGCTGGGCGAAGTCATCTGGGAGGCACAACGGCTGGGCACACCGCTGAACAACGAACGCTACATCGAACTCATCTTGCGCCACAGCACGCGCGATTAACATCGCCACGCCTTTGCGCCGGGTAATGCTTACTTGCGGGTGCTCAAGGGACCAGGCTGGCGCGAGAGCCAGACTGACACGCTGTCAATGTCGGCCTGACTCATGGTGTTGGCCATGGCGCCCATGACGGCATTTTTGCGAATGTTAGAGCTGGCCGGCGCCCCCTTTTGTCCACGCTGATAAGCCATCAAGGCCTGACGCAGGTAATCTGCATGCTGACCGGCCAACACAGGGTATTCAGGGTTCAAGGGGGTTTTCGCGTCCTCTCCGTGACAGGATGCGCAATTGAGTCTCTTCCAGGCTTGCCCACCTGCCGTAACCAGATCGTCGGCCGCCATGGCTTGAGCGCCCGCACCGGCCATCAATCCCACCAGCACCAGCACGACTGCTTTTTTCATATCCACCTCCCCGTCCTTAAGGTTTGATGGCCGCGTAGTACGCGGCAATATCGGCCATATCCTGCTCTGACAAACTCTGGGCAATGGCCTGCATGGTGGGGAAGGTTCGGACACCACTGGCGTACTCTTTAAGCGCTGCTTCGATGTACGCGGCTCCTTGCCCGGCAATCATGGGGACGTGATAGACCTCGGGAAAGCTGGCCTTGTAACCGGGCAAGCCATGACAGCCTATACACATGGAAATCTTGTCGCGCGCCGCCTCGGGATCGGCCTTGATCGGCGCGGAATCCTGCGCCTTGGCTGCCCAGGGCAGACAGGCGCTTGAGGCCAGAAGAAAGAAAGAGACATACCGCTTCATTTGCAACTTCATCATCGCTATTCGCTTTGTTGTGGAGTTGAAAACGGTCTGGGTCAGGCTCTGCGTCCATTGCAGCAAAAGGTGAAACAACGCGACACCTGGCTCTGTGATGCTGACCGACGAGTACTGAGTCGATTGTATGATAATTGCCAAGGATGACTGATACTAGTATTTATACCCGAGTTTCTATTCTTGACAGATCAACATTTTAAGTACAAGTTTGAGCCGCTTTATGACTACTACGACCCGTTTTGAAGGCACCGATCAATACGTTGCCACCGATGATCTGAAGCTGGCCGTCAACGCCGCGTTGACACTGCAGCGTCCGTTGTTGATCAAAGGTGAACCTGGCACCGGCAAGACGCTGCTGGCCCTGGAAGTGGCCCGCGCCTTGGGCCGCCCGCTACTGCAGTGGCACATCAAGTCCACCACCAAGGCACATCAAGGCCTGTATGAATACGATGCGGTCTCGCGTCTGCGCGATTCGCAACTGGGCGATGAAAAAGTCCGCGATATTGGCAACTACATTGTGCAGGGCACACTGTGGCAAGCCTTTGAGTCCGAAGAGCCGGCCGTCGTATTGATCGACGAGATCGACAAGGCCGACATCGAGTTCCCCAACGATTTGCTGCAGGAGCTGGATCGCATGGAGTTTCATGTTTACGAAACTCGCCAGACCGTCAAGGCACGCCATCGCCCTTTAATCATCATTACGTCCAATAACGAAAAAGATCTGCCCGACGCGTTCCTGCGCCGCTGTTTCTTTCACTACATCCGTTTCCCCGAGCGCGAGACCATGGAACAGATTGTGGCCGTGCATTACCCCAATCTGCGCAGCGACATCCTGGCTAGCGCCTTGGATACTTTTTTTGCCTTGCGCGAGGTACCGGGGCTGAAGAAAAAGCCCTCCACCTCGGAGTTTCTGGATTGGCTGCGTCTGCTGCTGGCCAACGACATTCCTGCCGAGGCCCTGCACGAACTGGACGAAGGTCTGCCCCCGATGGCCGGAGCCCTGTTGAAAAACGAACAGGATCTGTCCTTGATGCAACGCCTGGCCGCCATGAGCCAACGCAGCCAGCGCAGGAGCTGATATGCAAGCGAGCGCTTTCTCCCAGCCGCTTGCCCCCCTGACACTGGAAGGATGGGGAGTGCGACTTGAGCCTTTGCAGCTGGCGCATGCGGAACTGCTGGAAGCCGCCGCGGCCGACGGCGAGCTCTGGAATGTACGGGTAACCAGCGTGCCCGCCCCCGGCCAGGCCCAGGACTATGTCAAAAAGGCATTGGACGGTCTGGAGCAAGGCCATATGCTGCCCTTTCTGGTACGCGATCTGACGACGGCACGCGCCGTCGGCACCACTCGCTACCATGACATTGTCGCGCCAGTGGCCCGGCTGGAAATTGGCTACACCTGGTACGCACGCAGCGCGCAGCGCAGCCATGTCAATACAGCGGCCAAGCTACTCTTGCTGCAACACGCCTTCGAGACCTTAGGGGCTGGCGTCGTGGGCTGGCGTACCGATCATCTGAACCTCAAATCCCAACAAGCCATCACTCGCCTGGGAGCGCGTTTTGATGGGCGGGTTCGCCACCATGCCCTCCGCCGCGACGGTACCATCCGCGACACGATGTTCTACAGCCTGATGGCAGGCGAGTGGCCCGACACACGCGCCCACTTGCTCGACAAACTAAGGCAGCACAGCCATGTTGCTTGATTTTTTCTACCACCTGCGCGAGCGCGGACTACCGGTTTCGATCCAGGAGCACCTGACCCTGCTGGACGCCCTGTGCAAAGGCATCATGCCGCCCACCCTGGACGATTTCTATCATCTGTCCAGGTTGGTGCTGATTAAAGACGAAACGCTGTACGATCGCTTTGATCTGGCCTTTGGCGAGTTTTACCAGCCACAACTGGAAGCGCTGGCCAAAGACAAAACCTTGCCGGAAGATTGGCTGCGCAAAACACTGACGCGTCATCTCAGCCCCGAGCAAAAAGCCGCTCTGGAAAAGCATGGCCTGGACAAACTGCTGGAGATGTTCAAGGAACGTCTGAAAGAGCAGCAGGGACGTCACGCGGGGGGCAGCAAGTGGATTGGCACCGGCGGCTCCTCGCCCTTTGGCCACGGGGGCTACCATCCCGAAGGTATCCGTATCGGTGGCCCATCGGCCGGCAATCGCACCGCCATCAAGGTCTGGGAAAAACGCGAATTCGTGGATTACGATGACCAGCAGGAGCTGGGCACTCGCAACTTCAAGATGGCCTTGCGTCGACTGCGACGCTTCGCACGGCAAGGTGCCGCCACCGAACTGGATCTGGAGAGCACCATACGCGAGACCGCCCGTAATGCGGGCATGCTGGATCTACACATGCAGGCGGAGCGGCAAAACCGCGTCAATGTGCTGATGTTGCTGGATGTGGGCGGCAGCATGGATGACCACATCGCTCAGGTGGAATCTCTCTTCTCGGCGGCCCGCTCGGAGTTCAAGCACCTGGAAGCGTATTACTTCCATAACTGCGTGTATGAGTCGGTATGGCGACACAATTCACGACGGCAAAGTGAACGACTGGATACCTGGGATTTGCTGCGCAAGTACAACGAGGACTGGCGCATCATCATTGTGGGCGATGCCACCATGAGCCCCTATGAAATCATGGCGCCTGGCGGCTCGGTCGAGCACTACAACAAGGAGACCGGCGCGGCCTGGCTGCAAAGGCTCAACGACCACTGGCCCCGCATCGTCTGGCTCAACCCCGAGCCGAAGGCTTACTGGCCTTACCGCCAGTCCATCGCCATCATCCAGAACCTGATGTCCGATCACATGTACCCCGTTACCAGCGCAGGGCTGGAAGAGGCGATGCGGTACTTGTCACGCTAGCGTCAGCCTTCTATCAAGCAGGAAACAAAAAGACCCGGGTTTCGGGTCTTTTCAATCAGCTGTAAAAAACCCGCAGAGCCATGAAACCAAGCGGGTTTTTCTTCACATTTTTAAAATGGGGCGATCAGCGCCCTTTCTGCCGCTGCAACATCCCTGCCCGTTGCTGCTCCAGTTCCTTGATCTGCCGCTGCAATTCACGCAGCTGCTCACGCGCCTCCCGTTCCTGCTCGGCCAGGGCCTGTGCCTCACGGCGCGACTCCTCACGCTGGGCAATGGCCAAGGCTTCCTGCTGGCGCTGCAAAGCCAGATCGTTTTGCAAAACCGTCAATTGGTCTGCGCTTTCATTGAGTTTCTTTTCTGCATTGGCCACTTCTGCCTGCAGCTTGATGCGTTCCAGATCGGCGGCAGCAAAATCAACCGTATCCTGACGGTACTGGGTGTACATGCGTTCAGCCAGGGATTCGTCCGTGGTCTTGAAGACACGCCAGAACTCACGCTGCTGGAACAGAGCCACGTAGTAGGTCATGGTTTCGGCCGAGAACAAGAGACTGGCTCCAAAGCGACCGTTGTAGGCCGTGCGCAGCTCCTGTACCCCACGCGCCTGGATCAACTGCTGCAACTGGGCCACGGTGGTGTTCTGATAAGCTGGTGCTGCTGCTGGCGCAGAGGCAGGCTCGGCTGCCGCGACCGGGGCCACTTCCTGGACTTCCTGCTCTTGGGTTTGCGCCACCACGGGACGCTCCGGCTCCTGGACCAAAGACACCGAGCTGCACGCCGACAATAAAAGAAGTCCGCCCACGGACAGCAACATAGCCGTCTTCTGACTAAGGTTCACCATACCCATCCCTTGTTAATCAATTTTTTGTGTTTAGCTTGATACACAGAATCAGCCCCGTATTCTAAACGCGCGATGTCGCGTCTTGTGCCTTTATGTTGAATTTGCGCATCTTTTCCCACAACACTTTACGGGAAATGCCTAAAACAGCCGCCGTGTCCTGGCGCCGCCAGTTCTGCGTGTCCAGCACAGCGATAATGCGGGCGCGTTCTTCCTGCTCCTGAGCACTGAGGCTGATGGCCGGCTCGGGCCGTTCCAGAATGGTCGCGCCTTCGGGCAGGGCCGTCGCCGGGGTCCTGACCGGCGCATTAAAGCGTTCGAGCACCTGCCGCAACTGCACGGACTCCCAGGCTCCGAACTGCTTGCTCATGACCGCCACGCGCTCCACCAGATTGGCCAGCTCACGCACATTCCCGTTAAAGCGCATGCTGCCTACGGCATCCAGGACCCACTGGGGAATGTCCTCGACATCACACTCCAGAGCCTGCTCCAGCAGGGCACAGAAAATAGCAATTTTTTCTTGCGGGCCCCGCTGCTCCAGGTTCGGGACCAATAGTTCCACCACCGCCAGACGGTAATACAGGTCCGCACGGAACTGACCCTGCTGTACCAGTCCCAACAGGTTCTTGTTGGTGGCGGCCACCATCCGGAAATCCACCGGAATCACTTGCGTTGATCCGAGGCGCGTCACAGAACGCTGCTCCAGTACACGCAGCAGCTTGACCTGCTGATGCAAGGGCAAATCTCCGATCTCATCCAGAAACAAGGTTCCCTGGTCGGCTTGTTCAAAATAGCCCTTGTGAGCCCCGATTGCGCCGGTGAAAGCCCCTTTTGCGTGACCGAAGAAATGCGCTTCGAACAAGCCTTCTGGCACCGCTCCGCAGTTCACGGGAACAAAAGGGCCTTGGGCACGCGAGGAGCGCTCATGCAGCAATTGGGCAATGCGCTCCTTTCCCACCCCGGTTTCCCCATGGATCAGCACGCTGGCCCCGCTGTCAGCGTACATATCCGCCTCGGCAATCAGGGCCCGCATCACAGGCGAGACGGCCACCAAAGGCTGTGGCCCACCCCGCCCTTCCCGCTCGAGCTGTGCAGTCAGTCCGGCCAGTTTGGCCACTAGCGTACGCAACTCGGCTGGACTGAAGGACAAGGGTAATGTGTAGGAATACGCCGAGGGATAAAAGCGAGGGTCGTAGCCCCGCTCCTCCGACGCCACCCAGATAACCGGAATCGCATGCTCCACCAGCCACTGATGCTGCTCGAACCGGCCCTGCGCCATCACACTGACCGACACCAGCGCGACCGCATGGCGCGTGGGATGGCGCTCGGCGTCCAGTACCAGGGACGGCTCCACGCGCATGACCGCGACCGAGCTGGGCTCCATGGCGCGCTCAGCGCGGGTCACCAGGTCAGAACTCCCCTCCCAGACATACAAAACAGGCTCATTACCCATAAAGCTGACACTCATTGCCGTGCTCGCCTCCCGCCTTATTGCACCAGATAGGCAGTACCACACTGCACATCATGAAGTTTCACATCGGCCTCGACCAGACTGAGGCCCAGCAGTTTAAGCAACTCCTCCAGCAACAGGCTCAAGCCCTGCAAGACTGGGTCCAGCAAGGCAACGACCAGGCTCAATACCGCGCCGACCAAGTTGGAATCCTTGAAAACCAACAGTTCCACGGCGCCGGTACGGCACTCACGCATGGCTGTCTGGCCCCCGATTCCACCAATCACACAGGCCAGATCACTTAAGGGGGCCCCTAATAACGTGGTGAGCAAATTATCGACAAAACCCAGGGTCCCGCCCAGTACACCAATCAAGCCGTTCTGACTCATGGTCCGGGCCAGTTGGTCCATGCGTTCCTTGGACCAGTTCATCTCGTTGACGACCTCAGACACGGAGCGCCCCGCCCCATCCCCGACCAGACTCTCGGCCATCTGGCGCTTGCCAGAGGCGCCACTCCAGGGCGTGTTGAGCAAATCGCCCAAAATGCCCGACAAGACCGCGTCCGAGAGCAAACGCACGCTGCGGGACAGATCCAGTTGAGTGGCGTTCACGGTCTTTTCGGAGGGTTCGCCCGGCGGCGCGGTCAGTGTTACCTGAACGGGATTCTTGGTATCAATCAAGGGCAGGGTCACTTTGGCGGTCAAGGGCAAAATACCGAGCACATTAATGACGCGATGACGCTGAATCTGCCCGAAAGAGTCATCCTTGCAACTGTTGCTGGTAGAGAAAAAGTCCGAATGCGGGAACTTGCCCAGACACACGTTCACCAGCGAGGAACTGACCGCGATCGTGGCTTGATTTTCAGCAATCGGGGCGCGGCAGACATTCACCAGTTCCCCGGTTGCTTGGGACAGTTCGATAATAATAGGCAGACTCACTTCGGTGCCCAGCACTTTCAGGATCGGGCCCGCCAGTGGAATCTTGGAGCTGTCCAGATTCACATACACCCGCACTCCCGCCGAGTTTGCCTTGGTGCCTACGCCACCCATGGCAATGCTGGGCGGCTCCACCACCCGCACCCGCAAGTCCAGGGCGTTATTGAACATATTGGTCAGGCTCGAGGGCAAGGCCGTCAGATTCAAATCAATCAGATTCTGTCCATTGGCCACCACCAGCCCGGTATTGACCAGTTGCAGCACATCCAGATTCACATTCAACGCTGACAAGGGGTCCACCCCGTTGATCAGGGCCAAGATGCCGCCCTCGCCCAGCAATTTGACTGGCAAATCCAACGGCCCCACCCCAAGCAGCAGCCTGATGTAATCCTGCAAAGCGCCCACATCCAGGCCCAATGTCTTTTGCTGATCCAGCAAATCCAGACTGGCACTGAGCAAATCAGCCAGAGTCAGCCGCTCCAGGCGGGCCAGCTCCTCAGGCGTACCCACACCGGCAATCACCGTTGCCGGCAGGCCCAGTGCCTTCAACAGTCCCGACGGGGTGATCTTGGCATTGACCAGTCCGGCCGAATCCAGCACCGTCAACTGATCGGGACGCAGGCCCACGCCACGTAGCAGGTTATAGACCAAGCCGTTGCGTTTTAAGGACAACAGACGACTGCCCACCGAAAACGTGGCCACCGGCTCACTGTTCCTGGCCGTGGCCACAGCCTCAATCACCGGAGAAGTATAAAAAGGGAATAAGGAAGGCGGCTGATAGCTCAACTTCACTCGCACCGCGTCCGCCGGCAAGGTGGGAACAAAGCGTTGTGCCGGCTCGCTATGGCTGCTATTCCATTTCCCACACAGAACGATGACCCCGTCCCCTTTCAAGGCGGCAGCCGGTGAATCTGGCTGGCTACGCAGGCTGAATCGGGCCATGCCCTCACCCTGCTGGCAACCAGCCTGACCCCCGGAGCCCAGGGCCTGTGCTCCCGCGAGGGCTGCCAGATCCGCGGCATTTTGCAGACTGCGCTTCACGTAGAAACTGTGTCCCACATGGGCCGCCCCCAGCAGCACCACCCCGACCAGCAGTGCAGCGGCCGCGGGCACAATAATTGAGCCTTGCTGCTTGTGCGCCGGTTCACCCTGGGTTCGCGTTCTTCCCCATTTCATCTCGCTCTCCTGACCCGCCCTGGCCTCGCAGGCCTTAATCGCCACTGTTGGTTTTGATGCGCTCTGTCATGTACTCAGGGATGGGATGCTTAAAGCTGTTCAAATAGCGCTCCCAGGCCAGATTGGCGGCGGCTCCATGCACAGGCAGCACCTGACCTTCACGCTCAGGGTCCGCCTGCATACTGAGCAGGCTGCGAGTATCCGGCCCCACTTCCAGACGCGGTGGAATATGACGACGTTCGTTCTGTACATGCACGGGCAACCCTTCTACTTCTGGCCAAGGATGCACCTCCTTGTCAGTCAAACGGTACGTTTCGTAAGGCTGTCGTGGCGCTGACGTGGCCGCGGGCGGCTCATCGGCAGGCACTGCCGGCGTGTGAACGCCCTGATTGCCGGCGGCGACCGCAGGGGCATTGAGCGGATAAGTCCTTGTGCCAGAGCCCATGGTGCCGGTGAGCGGCGCTTGTGTCTGCGCCCACGCGCCCGTGGCCATCAACAAAGTGCAGCAGGCCAAAATTCGGGATCGATTCATTGCGATATCCTTGAAAAAACGGCAATCAATTCATTGAAGAAGGCACAGAGCCCAGGCTCTCGAGCAAGGGCCGGTTCAGGCCCGCTTGGGACGAAGAAACCACGGCCGGGACTACACGCGATGCCGCCTGCGGCGGTGACGGCACAGCGCGATTACCCCCCTGAACCGGCCTGATCGAGGCGGACGGACGCAATGCCACCGCCTGGACACGAGCCTGTTCATCCCGGGTCGCCTCGGCCAGATACTGCTCCTGCTGTTTTTGCTGCTGCTGACGCGCGTGCAGTTGTTCGAGCTCCTGCCCGATTTGCTCGGCCATTTGAACCACCGCCTGTTGGGTCGCGGCATCCATACCGGCTTGCTGCATAACAAAACCAGCGCGTTGCGTCTCCTGACTGACCAGTAGATACAAAGCCATATTGCTCAGAATCTTCGGGTTCTCCGGAGCCAGCTCGGCCGCCTTGCCCAAGGCCAGGCGCGCTTCCTGAGGTCGGCCGGAACGCAGATAGGCGTAAGCCAGGTCACTTTGCAAAATCGCATTGGTCGGATCTCGCCCGGCAGCCTGTTTGAGAAAATGGGCGGCCTGTTCAAAGTGCTGTTGTGAGCCGGCAATCAGCCCCAAACCTTGATATGCCCTGGCGGCAACCGGTGTGTTGAGCAGCGCGTTAAAGGTGTGCGCGGCTTGCTCAAGCTGGCCGGTTTGACGCTGGGCCTCCGCTCGCAACACCATGATCTCAGGGTCGGCCCCATACTCTTTTTCCATGGCCTCGGCATAAGCCAACGAGGCAAAATACCGCCCTTGCGTCTGCGTCTCTTGCAGCATGCGCACGGCCATCTGTCTGTCGGTAGGCTTGCGCTTTTCCCAGTGCTCAATTTCCTTGCTCTGCAAAAAGGCCTCCTGTTCCTGTTGCTGACGCACCAGTTCGTAGGCAGAGTCCGTGGTAGAGCACGCCACCAGCCAGGTGCTGCTCAAGCCCAGTGCAGCCCAGCGCAGCACGGGACGAATCCAAGTCGATATCTTCATCACAATCATCCTCCGGCCACTTGGCTCAAGCCACGGAACAAAGCCAGAAAGCCTGACCCTGCCGTAATAATCAATAAAGCAGGCAGCAAGGTCAGGACCATGACACCTGTCATCTTCACGGTTAATTTGCCTACCTTGGCTTTCAGCTCCAGACGTCGTTGCTCGCGCAAACGCACACCAAAACGGTGCAAAGGTTCCTGCATGGCGCCACCATGCTGATCCACCTGCACAATCAAGCGGCAGATCACGGCCAGATCCTCGTTGGTAAAGCCGTTGGCAATCCGCTCCAATGACTGCTCGCGGGTACGGCCGCGGGCATATTGTTCGACAGCGATGGTCAGCTCTGAACCCATAACCGGGATCACATCGTGAAATTCGCGCTCAATGGTATGCAAGGTCTGGTCCATCGACAGGCCCACTCCCTGCAGCAAACGCAGCAGGTCTACAAACAAGGGCAGCTCGGTCGCGATACGCTGGCGGCGTTGTGACACACGGCGCAACAACCACCATTTGGGCAGCATCCAACCCAGTGCAAAACCGATGAACACCGACACAAAGGGCACGAAGTCATTGAGTTGGCGGGTCATCGGCAGCAAGCTGAATACAAGGATCAACACGACGCTCAAGCCCACTCGACTCAAGACAAAATATTGACGCGCCACATCCAGCTGCCTGAAACCCGCATTGGCGATCAACAAGCGGTCTTCCTCGCTCAGCAAACTGGAGCCGAAGCGGCCTTTGAGCCAGCGCTCCCCCAGACTGCCCGCCTGCATCTTGATTTGTTCCACCGTCTGGCGAGACTGACTGGGCGTATGCCCCCCCTGTGGTGCCCCTTTCAGTCGCTCATCGACCACCTGGCTCAAGCGCAGAGCCTGCTGGCGCTGCTGCCAATAGTGATGCAACCACAAAGCCAACAGGATCAGGCCGGCCAACGCACACGCCACCGCGGCCCAGACCAAAACAGTTTGTGCTTCCAAGGCCATCATGTCTTGCTCCTAGACATTACGCGCCATCCAATACAGCCAATAACAGCCCACACACTGCAGGACCGCTGCAAACAACAACATGCGAAACCCCACCGGGTCATTCCACATGGTCAGAAAAAGCTCGTTATTGAACATCAGGATGTAGACGCCGATCAGGATCGGCAATAAAGCCAGTATCCAGGCCGACAACCGCACTTCCGCCGACAGGGCCACCAGTTCGCTGCGGGCGTTTTCCCGGTCACGCATGAAGCCGGCCATCCGTTCCATGGTCTGATCACTGCGCCCCCCAAAACGCATCGCCACACTAATGACTGCAGCCACCAGAAAAAGCTCATGCAAGCCGTGCTGACGCGAGACCGTACGCAAGGCCACATCCAGATCCTGCCCGGAGCGATGTAAGGAGTTGGCATCTTGCAGCACCTGACCCAAAGGCTGTGGCGTGTTGTCGGCTGCATTCAGAAATGCCGCTCCCATGCTGTTACCGATGGTGATCAGGCGCACCATCAAGTCCAGAAAATCCGGGATCTGGGAGACGATCTTGCGGTGACGCTTGTCACTTCGAAACCAGAGGTAGGTGTAGGCGCCCAAAACGGTCGCAATCAGCATGGCCAGGCCAGCCACCGGGCCGACCAGAGCCAAAAGAAGCGCGGGCGGGACCAGTGTCCCGAGCAGAAGGATCAGATAGAAACGACGCGAGGGCTGAATCCCTGTGCGCAACATGAACTCGCGCCAGCCTTTGGGCGCAGCCAGCCAGGCATCCTGAGCGGCAGGCTGGGCCCGTACGCTGCTTTGAACGGCAGGACGCAATGCCAACTGCTGTTCCAGCACTTGCGCCGAGCGCCGGGCCTGCTGGCGCTGAGCGCCTTTGGCCCAGAGCAACAAAGCGACCAGCATCAAGATGACCGCCGCCAAGGCGCTATACAAAGCCATCATTTAGCGTCTCCAATCCCAGAATCCGCCACCCTCCTTGGGCGCATTTTCCTGAGCCTGAACCTGCTCATTGGCCAGTTGATCGCGATACTGCATCAGCTTGCGCGTATGTGGGTGAATGCCCAGGCTGACCCAGCGATCCTGTTCGGTGCCGTCATCGAGCACATAGGACTCGTGGCGATACAGCTCTTGCATGGCGATGACACCATCGCCCATGCCGGTGATTTCCGTGATGGACAAGACCCGGCGTTTACCGTTGGGCAAACGACCGATTTGAATGATGAAGTCCAGCGCACTGGCAATCTGCCGACGCAAACTGTCCTCACTGCCCTGAAAGCCGGCAAAACCGGCCAGCATTTCGACTCGGTAGACACATTCGCGCGGCGAGTTGGCATGGATTGTTGCCATGGAGCCTTCGTGGCCGGTGTTCATAGCCTGCAACATATCGATTACCTCGGCCCCTCGCACCTCGCCCACGACGACCCGATCCGGGCGCATACGCAAGCTGTTGCGCAACAGTTCACGAATCGAGATTTCACCACTGCCGTCATACCCGGCCTGACGCGCCTCCAGCCGCACCACATGGGGATGGTTCAAGGCCAGCTCGGCGGTATCTTCCACCGTCACCACCCGTTCTGTTTTGGGGATGTAAAACGCCAGTGCATTTAACAAGGAGGTTTTGCCCGAGCTGGTGCCACCCGAAATCAGGATGTTGCAGCGCGAGGCTACGGCGGCCTGCAACAGACGGTCCACCGGCTCATCAAACGCCCCC
Organism: Alcaligenes sp. HNGD-HTN06; assembly: GCF_049932565.1. Classification (NCBI taxonomy): domain Bacteria; kingdom Pseudomonadati; phylum Pseudomonadota; class Betaproteobacteria; order Burkholderiales; family Alcaligenaceae; genus Alcaligenes; species Alcaligenes sp. HNGD-HTN06. The sequence continues at coordinate 2,695,266 of NZ_CP187782.1, forward strand.
AGTCGCAGCAAGTCTTCTGGTTTGAGCGGGTCCTTGCGAAACTTGCGGATAGACACCATGGGGCCATCGACCGCCAAAGGATGAATCACCACATTAAGGCGACCACCATCGGGCAAACGGGCATCGACCATGGGCACGGATTCATCCAGCCTGCGCCCCAAAGGGGCCAGAATACGGCGCACAATGCGCAGCACATGCTGATCATCGGTAAAGCCACTGGGTTCACGCTGCAGAACGCCACCGCGCGAGACGAACAACTTGTCATGACCGTTGATCAGAATGTCTTCAACGCTAGGATCTTCCAGCAAGTCCTCCAGCGGCCCCAGCCCTGCCAGTTCGCGGGTCAAGGCCTGGACGATCTCCCGAACCTCCTGTTCGTTGACCGGCACCCGTTTCAAACGAACAAAGCTGGCCAGTTCAATGCCAACAAAATCCTGAATGGCCTGCCGTGTCCAGCGACCAAACTCGGCTCCCAACTCCTCGATACGAGCCAGCAAATGTTCATGGGCCTGTTCCCGGACCTGAATCAGGTCGGGACGCCCACCGAGCAATGAAGTATTGTTCATGCCTTACTTTTCCATGCTTGGGCCTGTTCAGCCCCCGAACCTGAATTTCAACCGTCCCAAAACCGTACTGACCTTGTTTTGCGACAGCCCCTGCCTGCGTCCCGTCAACCCCGATGCCAGATTCTGCAACGCGCGGGTATACGGGTCCCTCTCATCGACCTGCACTAAAATCTTGCCCAGGCCCGCGCTGCGCATATGCCCCAGACGCCGGTCCGGCAGCACGGCAGCCAGCTCCAGATCAAAACGCTCGGCAATCGCCTGACCGGAAAAGCCATAGGCGGGATCGAACTGATTGACCACCAGGCGCACATTGGCCAGCGCATCAAACTGGGTCCTTAGCGCCAGGAACTCGGCCAGCGAGACCAGCGCACCCATGCTCTGATCCGTGACAATCAACACCTCATCGACCAATGACTCCAGCTCCACCAGAAAACGCGGGTTGGGAAAGCCACCGGCATCAATGACCAGACATCCCATGCGTTCGCGCAGGTAACTGCACAGACTCAGGGAGTCCTCCAGGCTGATCTGATTGAGCGTATTGACATCAGCCGGCAAGGACAGCAGGTTCAATCCGCTGCTGTGCTGGGCCAGCGCCGAGTGCAGCATGGTGTCGTCCATGCGATGACGCTGCGCGGCAGCCTGAATAAAGTCAAAATCCGACCGCAAGCCCATGTAGAGCGCACAGTCTCCCGTCGGAGCCCCCAGATCCAGCAGACCCACACGTTCACTCAAGGGCACCAGCTCGACAGGCAAGGGCTTGGCCGATGACACTCCCCGCATCTCTTTGCCCAAACGGTTCATTTCCTGCTGCAACAACCAGGCCAGACTGCTGGCTGCCGTACTGCAGCCAACGCCGATACGGGCACTCATCAGCAAAATGCTGCGAAAAGGTTTGTCCAACAAAGGGCTGTGCTGGGTCTGGCCCAGCTTTTCTATCAACACCTGCAATTGATGATGCAGGTCCTCCCTGGCATCCAGATCCAGAAATTCATTCGCTCCGGCTCGCAGGGCATTGACCGGACCTTGCGGAACCGACGCCCGGCCCACTGCCACACGCTGCACGCTGGCATCGAGTCGGGCCAGGCTGCGCACCAGCGCCACCACCTGCCCGTTCTCGTCCCCATGCTGCCCATGAACGAAATCAAAAAACACCAAAGGCTCTGCCTGCTGGGCCAGCTCCCGGCGCAAACTCTCGGTCGTGGGTTCAATGGCCCGCACCGTCAGCAGCCCCGCGGCGGCCGCGTTAATCATCACGGCCAGCTCGGGGTGCTCTGTACACAAGAGATATTCCCGGTATCGTTGCACGTCACCACTCCACGCGCTTAGCGCGAAAACCCTGGCATCTGCTCATAGCCGTGTCGGCCCAGCAAGAAATAGCCCCAGGCATTCGGCGCGTCATCCAGCTTTTCCTGACGCCCTCCCGGCAGGGCTATCGTTGCCCCCTTCTGGATCGGTTTAATCAGACGAGGGGTGACGACAATGACCAGCTCCAGCTCGCTCTGGCTGTACTGCACATTGCGGAAAAAACTGCCCAGAATCGGCAAGTCACCCAAGAAAGGAATCTTTTTGACCGCTGCGGCAGTCTGACGGGACACCAGGCCACTGATGATGTAGCTCTGGCCATCACCCAGCTCGATCGTGGTGTCGGCTCGTCGGGTACGCAAAGACGGCATCACGCCCCCGCCCGGCATTTCCACAACGCGCGAGTAATCCAGCTCGCTGGCTTCTGGCGCGACTTTCAAGGCAATACGTTCGGCTGAGAGCACCGTCGGCGTGACCGTCAACCCAATACCAAAAGGTTTGTACTCCACCGTGGTGGTTCCCAGGCCCCCTGAGCTGGGGATGGGAATCTCACCACCGGACAGGAAGCTGGCGCTATGACCGGACATGGCGACCAAGGTTGGCTCGGCCAGAATCCGGGCCAGTCCGTTTTGCTCAAGCAGATTCAACGCCGCACTGAAGTTGCGGGAGTTATACGCCAGACTCAATCCGCCCGAAATCGCCTGGGGCAGCAAGTTCACCCCGCCTGTCCAGGGCTTGCCACCGATGGCATTGGCACTGAGGCCAATGTCTTTCATGACTTCGCGGGAAACTTCCACCACTTTGACTTCCACCTGGACCATGCCGCTGGTACTGACCTCGGACAGGTCCAGCACGGGCGCATCCGGGCTTGCGCCGGAACGCGCGGCCGCCATGGCATCCTGATGGTCCAGCAAAGACGGGCTGCTGCCGGTAATCAAAGCCTGTTGTCCGGCGCTGGAGACTTGCGCCGACATGGGACGACCGGCCTGCGCCAGTTGCTGTTGCACCTGACTGCTCACTTCAATCGTCCACCGATCCGGATTCGTGCGGCCCGGCATCCAGACACGCAGATCCGCCGTGCCCGCGCGTTTACCAATCAGCAGCACCTCGCCGCGTTGCCCGGCCGATGCGGACAGAATTTGCACATCCGCCACGCTTTCATCGCTAATCGCCACACGCAGCGGGACTTGCGACAAACGTAAAATATCCTGATCGTTGGCCACCAGGCGTATCACCTTCTGGCTGGCGCTGGTTTGAGCCGTTTGCGCCATGACAGGCACCGGTGCCAAAACCGACAAGCAGAGCGCATACCAGCACCCCAAACCCAGACCTGCTTTTCTGATTTTCTGTCTCATGTGTTTAATCCATGCTGCCTTGCGTCGCTTCTCGTCAACCGCCTCTGGCAGGCTGACCCGTCCCCACAACAAGCTCCTTGCTGCTTAATGCTGAATAAGCTCTAAACGCCCACCGCGAATCACCTCTGTGCGCCGTGGCGGCGCGGCATTCGGCTGCCCGCTGGCCTGAGCTCGCGCCTGAACCTGCTCTTTCTCGCTCTGGCTGATCGTGAACTCCCGTAAGCCCAGACCTGCCATGGCACGGTTATCGGGTAGCTTCAAGGCCTCCCGCTGCTCCGCATCCAGCCCGGTGCGCGCTGGGATCAGCCCCGCAAACTCGGGAAACAAGGAGGGATCAGGCAGGCTCTCGTCCTTGGGTGCACGCAAGACAACTTGCAAACTGCCACTGCGACTGGCCAGCAAAAGCTCGTTTACCGACTCCAGAGGGACTGCCAGCATGGCATGGCGAACCTGCGTGTCAGCACGATTGCCCGAGGTGTTTTCGGCGGGGTCCGGCCCGGACAGGGAGGCACTGCCATAGGCCAGCACCCGTACCCGTGGCATCAGCAAGCGAGCCTGGGTGTCCTTGACCTCGTTGCCATTGTTGAAGGTCATGAAGATATCGACCAGGTCGCCGGGTTCGACCCGGTTGCTGGCGCCCGAGATCACATCAACCGGAATCGTGACCGCGCGCTCGCCTGCGTCCAGATAGCTGGCCAGACTTTTGGCGATGAAGCTGCTCAATACCGGCTGCCCCTGCCCCAGATCAAAACGTAGCGTCTTGCCCGTCAAGGATTCCAGCGTATCGAAAGACTGTGCCGGCGCGGCAGGCCACTGGGCCAGCTCCAGGGCGTCGGCCTGCAAGGCCTCTCCCGCTTTAACATCCCGTTTAGCGACTACGACCGGGTAAAGCGTCGCCGCTGGCTCGGCGCTGTGCGTGCCCACTACAGGCTGGACCACTTCAGGGTTGGGCTGCATGCCCAGGTACAAAGCAACTGCAACCAATACGGCTGCGACCAGCAATAAAAGGACTGCTGCCCCCTTCATCATGCCGCTCATGAATGTGGTCTCCTGAGTACAAGTAATGTCTTGGCGCTTAAGCTGCGCAATGGATCCGCCCCCTCCTTTTCAGGGGTGAGCAGGTCCAGGGTTTGAGAAAGAATGCCGGGCTCGAGATCCAGCTTCAACGAAAGTTGCGCGCAGTCGTACAGGGGCTCGGACGTGCAGGCCTGGGACTGGACCTCGGCGCTGAGATCACCGAACCAGTTCAAAAATGCGTCGCTCTTTGCTTGGCCCTTGCCATAGTTCTCGACCAACTGCTCATTGACAAAGGACTCTATCCCGTCAGCCGCCTTGACCTGCATGCTTACTTGGCGCGAAAGGTCGCCCAGCAAATGGTTCATCTTTTGCTGGGCCAGAAAGAATGAGCTGAAAGTAAGGATGCCGCTGAAAATCACCAGCAACAGCCCCACCATCAATGCAAACTCGATGGCGGCCACGCCATGCTGACGCTGGGCAACGGCAATGGACGCGCGGGCATGAGTCATGGCGTGCCCCCCTCTGAGCCCACCTCACCCGCAACCAGCAGATTGATGCGGGCATGCCCTTTTAGCTGTTCGGGCACGACCAGTGAAAACAGGGTATCGGGTGCAAAACGCGGAATCAGCGGTGCCTGCACGTAGTCGTAAACAATCCCGACGCTGATTTCCTCGCGTGACAAATCGGCGCTGACGCGCACATGCTCACTTCCCACCCAATGGCTTAACCATTGAACGTGATCGGCAGCTACTTGCCGGGCCCGGTCCGCCCGTGCCTGCAAGCGAGCCGGGCTGCTCATCGGATCGCTGTTTCCTGCCGCTGGCTCAATCAACGCCGCCCGCGCACCGGATTCGGCGGCAAAATTCAGAGACTGCTGCGCGGTCATAATCAAACCGAAAGTCAGCAAGCCGTACATAAAAAGAAACAACAATGGAAAAACCAATGCAAATTCCAGCGCGTAGGCTCCGTATTGATAGTTTTTATCGACGCCACGCCGCTTTGGTAATTGACCCTGTCGTGGGAGCATTATTGATTTTGCATCCATACCCACCCCATTGTTGCAAGGGATAACCAGGCCCCCAAGGGGACACTGCGCGCCTTGACCCGGGTACCCGGCAAGGCGAATCCGTACTTGCGCTCCAATGATGGAATCAGCACCAACGCCAAGGCATGCAAACCCGCCAGCACTGTGCCGAACAACACCACCATGCCTGCCTCTTTCCACCCCAGCGCCAACCCCAACACGGCCATCAGTTTCACATCGGCCGCGCCCATCAGGCGTGCGAGCCAAATGGGATAAAACACGAGCAAGGCAGCGGCAAAACCGATCAGCGAATCTCCCCACCCCACCACCGATCCCCAGGGAAGGCCATAGAACACACTGACCAGGATCTTGTGCAGCAGAAGCGCCAAACCATAGAAAACTAGTAAGGTATTAGGGATTTTCCGGAATTTCAGATCGCAATAAATAATCTGAATGGAAAAGAAAAGCAGAAAAAAAACAAAAGAAATTTTTATTAAAACAAACATAAGCATCAGCCATCAAAACTTAAAGGCTCAGCCATTGTTTAATTGGCTGATGCTCAAACAAAACTATTTCTATGAATTAATTACCGCCGCCAGCTCCACCGCCAGCACTACTAGAACCACTCGTACCGGCTTTAACTGATGTAGATACCTTCTCGAACATCGCACGCAAGTCACCACCCAGCGCGGTCAAGGCGGCGATAATCGCCACAGCGATCAGGCCAGCGATCAAGCCATACTCGATAGCGGTCGCACCGTCTTCATCTTTCCAGAATTGCTGAAGTTGAGTCTTCATGACTGTCCCCATGTAAAAAGAAAAAAGCACCCTCAAGCGCGAGGGTCAGATACCCCTGAAGGCACAAAACGTTGCCAAATCCGGCAACAACCACTGCGAACTGTTATCAATTTTTGTATTTTTCCGTTGAAATCATCTTAAACCTTCGTATGTCTATGTTTTTACTAGGGTTTACGTGTAACAGCCGTCAAATACACAAACGAATTCTAGCCTAAAGATACGAAAAACGCATGATTGTGTATTTACAACAGCCAAAATCCCATGAAAAAAGGCTAAAAAACCGCTAATTTGAAACCTTTTCTTACCTGAAATGTGTCTAAATTTGATAATGTTACCGTTTTTATCATTTCAAAATGCAACAGAAAATGCTGCCCCTGTTCCCTGACAGGAAACGCTGATGACACTTTAATTACTTGAAAGAAAGTAACTTTTTCTTTTGGGCTTGCGGCGGAAGTGAGCCATTTTGCAGCGCCGCAAGTAGACGTGAATACAGCCATAAAGGACTGTTTGCCAACACCCTAAATCAGGCCTATTTTTTTTACGTTTCAAAATGTAATATTTGCGGTCTTTTAAATCACTATATGGAAATAGATTGTTTTCAAACAGCAAAAAGTGACAGCGAAGTTAAACTACGGCACAGTAGAAAAAAGCGCCCGATTTTCAGCGAATAATGATTAATGCAAATGAATGACAAGCACCCCGTATCACTGGCCTTCCTTAGAAAAAAAAATCCCAGCCTGATTGCGAGCGTGGGATGCATGATGGGCCTGGCAGCGACAAGTCCGGCTAGCTGGGCAGACGCGCCCCTGCGGGGTAACCCCGTCGACGCGTTGCCGCCCATCAGCGCACCAGCCCCCAGGACGACTACGCCGTCTTTAAGCATCCCCCCCGCCGCGGCACAAAACCAACTTCAACAACAACTCCAGCAGCAAGTGCTCGTTCGCAGCTTTGACGTCAGTGGCAGTCGCAGCATCCCCTTTGAACAGATCACGGCCATTCTGGAGCCGCTGGCGGGCAAAACACTGACCATTGCCCAGTTGATCAACGAAGTGAACAAGATCACTGCGCTTTATCAACAAAAAGGCTACCCGCTGTCCTTTGCTGTCTTGCAGCAACAAGACTTCGCGCAAGGTCACATCAAGGTTACGGTCGTGGAAGGCCATGTTGGCAGTGTCCGCATTGAAGGCGATCCGGGCCGCAGCCGGGCGCGGATCGAACGCATTGCCCAGGCGATGGTGGACGAAAAGCCGCTGACCCAACGCACGCTGGAGCGCACCATGAACTTGCTGCGCACCGTGCCTGGCCTGAAGATCGACCCCAAGCTGGACATGCCTGTGCGCACGGATGGCGCCTCCGAGCTGCTGATAGAGGCTCAACACAAATCATTTAGCGCAAATGCCAGTATCGCGGAGATGGGGTCCAGCAAACAGGCGCTGGTGCAACTGAGCGCCAACAGCCTGACCCCCTTGGGAGAAGAGCTCAAGCTGACCGCCGCCATTCCCACCGGCCCCGAAGACGTCAAATACGTCAGCGGCAATCTGACCATCCCTCTTAACGGCAACGGTCTGAACCTGGAAATAGACGGCTACCACTATCGCTCCGAGCCACGCGACGAAGTCCTGGAAAGACAGGGCTGGAATCGCAAGGTTATCAACGAGCGCATCGGCGCAGCCATCAGCTACCCCTTCATTCTGAACAATCAGCGCAGCCTCAAAGGTACGGCCGGCTTTTATGCCAGCCGGTCTCTGGACGATTACACCCACAAAACGCTGGACAATGTCTGGATCGAAAACACCACCGATGTACGCGCATTGAAGGCCGAGCTGCGCTATACCGATGCCTCGGCCCGACAGTCGCGGGAACTGAACCTGGGGGTATACAAGGGCTTGGACGCCATGGGCGCTCGTAAATCCTTGAACACGTACTTGCAGCGTGACGCCGAATCCGATCTGGACCTGGATTTCACCCGCTGGACCGCTTCCTTCAGACAGAATCTGGCCTTGCCGGGACAATTTGGCATGAGCTTTTCTGCCAGTGGCCAATACAGCTCCAATGTCCTGCCCAATTCCGAACAGATCTCGTTTGGCGCATGGCGACACGGCTACGGGTATCCCCAAGGTGAACTGGCCGGTGACAAAGGCCTGGGCGCGACCTTGGAAATCAATCGTCGTTTTACCAACTCCTCGCGCTGGCTCAATAGCATCCAACCCTATATCGCTTATGACTGGGCACGCGCCTGGTATAACCTGGATCGCCTGAACAGCTACAACAACCGTGAATTGCGATCGGCAGCCATTGGGGTACGGCTGTCCAATAACAAGCATTACTTGTTTGATATCAACGTGGCAAAACCGCTGGGAGATTTGCCGGTCAATTCCGACCAACGAAAACTACGGTTGAACACGAATTTCCTGTTCTTCTACGACGGCTTTTAAAGTCGAGCCGTTGGCCGGACACATGTTTTTTCTCAGGCCATCGCAAGATGGCCTTTTTTTGTATTCCATCGAGCCATTTTTTAGGCTCAGGTGTTACGAAAAACGTTACGTAACAGGAACAGAACAAAGCGTTAAAACCGGGCTACCCCCCTCTTATCCAGGCTTAAAAACCACACACCAGCGTGCCTGAAAACACAAAAACCAAGCACAAGCCAATGATTTAAAACCAAAAAACAAAAAACAAAACCATACACAATAAATTGGCACTATTTTTGCTTAAAGACTGACAACAGCCCTTGAAGGGCGTGCTTACACTTCAAACCGGAGTCAGTCATGAAAGCAAGGAATTCAGCAAGAAACGCCTCAAGCCAACGCAACTTGCAACGTGCGCTTGTCGCGACATTGATCATCAGCGCTACCGTTCTGGCCGGATGCTCCTCACGCGGCGGCGTGCGTGATGGTCTGGACCTGTCGGCTCGCCCGCCGGCTATCGATCCCAACCTGCCCACACCCGGCGACGGGGGCACAGGAGGCGGCGGCGATGGTGGTGGTGGCAACAACGGCGGAGGGGACAACGGCGGTGGTGACAACGGCGGCGGCAAAGACAACAGCCTGACCCAAAATGCGTTGGGTAATCTGGGCCAGGCAGTCGACAACGTGGTTCCCCTGAATCTGAGCAAGACTGGCAATCAACTGGGCGAAACACTCGATGGCGCATTGAAACCGGTTACGGATATCGTGACCGACACAAGCCGTACTGTCGGTAGTGTGACCGGACTGGGTCAGCCTGTTAATGGACTGACTCAACAAGTCGGCGGAGTAGTGACCAATCTGGGCGACCAATTGGGCAAGACCGGCCTGCCGCTGAATCTGGGTGAAGGTGCAGGCGGCCTGCTCTCTCATCTGGGTCAAGCCGTCGGATCGGTTGGCGGGTTGCTGGTAAATGACCCGCAAAATCTCAACCCGCTGGGCAACACACTGCACCACGCCACCAAGGGCGTAGAAGTCCTGACCGGTTCTTTGCTGGGTGAGGGCAGTCTCCTGCATCCCCTGACCGCTCAACTGGGACTGGGTGGTCTCTTGCTGGCAGAAGAAGGGGAACCGGTGCTCAAACCGGCCTTGGGCAATGTCGGACAAACCGTAGATAACATTTTGCCTCTGGGCCTGAACCCCATTTTAGGTGACGTGGGCGGCGCTCTGGACAATACCGTTGCACCGGTGGTCGCTACCGTCACCAATGTGACTCAGCAAGTCGGCGACGGTCTGGGCGTCGGGCAGCCTATCAATGCCCTGCTTGGCGGCGTGGGTAGTGCTTTGGGGAATGTAGGCAGCCAATTGGACCATGCTGCGCCGTTGGGGCTGGGTGGTGTGGTAGGTCATCTGGGCCAGGCCGTGGCTTCAGCAGGTGGTTTGCTACACCACACAGACAGCAACACCAATCCCTTGGGTGACACCCTGAATCACGCTACCCAGGCGGTTGCCTCCCTGACAGGCGGGCTGGGCGGACTTACGGGTGGAGACGGAGGTGGCCTACTAGCTCCTGTAACTGGCCTGCTGGGCGGGCTGGGTGGCGGCGAAGCTGCTAATGGCGGTTTGCTCGCTCCTGTGACCGATCTGGTCGGCGGGCTGACAGGCGGACTGGCCGGCGGTGACGCAGCCAACGGCGGTTTGCTCGCACCCGTGACAAACCTGGTCGGCGGACTGACGGGCGGACTGGCCGGCGGTGACGCAGCCAACGGCGGGCTGCTCGCACCCGTGACCAACCTGGTCGGCGGACTGACGGGCGGACTGGCCGGCGGTGACGCAGCCAACGGCGGGCTGCTCGCACCCGTGACCAACCTGGTCGGCGGGCTGACGGGCGGACTGGCCGGCGGTGACGCAGCCAACGGCGGTTTGCTCGCACCCGTGACCAACCTGGTCGGCGGGCTGGTTGGTGGCCTGACAGGCTCGGTCAGTGCCCCGGCCAATACTGGCGAGAGCGGCGCTCAAGCCAATGGAGGATTGCTCTCACCCGTCACCGGCCTGGTCGGTGGCTTGCTCGGAGGTGGCCGCAAATGATGAATAAAGTCATGAATCCGGTAAGTTTGCCGGTCAACTTTCACCCAGGTACATCAGGCGCAGGCAGCCGTTCCAACTGGTCCTCCCACGATGAACAGCAACACATGCTGTCAGAAAAGATGTTGATGGATCTGGGCAAAATGCTGGGCCGTCAGTTCACCATTTATGCAGAGGCCCTGAAAGCCAGTCTGGCCGAACAGGCCAATATGCCCCTGAATGATTTCAAGGCCTTGGAATACATCATGGAGTTCGATGCCCTGCCAACAGGACAACTGGCACACCTGATGGACTTAAGCGCCAGTGGCGTCAGCGCCCTGATTAATCGCCTGGAGCACAAAGGATACATCACCCGCGGTCGCCACCCCTTGGACAAGCGGGTCATTGCCCTGCACCCGGTCATGGACAAATGTCGCGAAGTCCTTGCCGTGAAAGAGCGTGCCATCAATCAAGCGATCAACACGGCGGCCAGCCAGAATCCCGCCCAACTGATCGCCATGTATGACTTTTTGGTCGACAGCATGAGCACCTTCCGACAAAACACCAAAGCATGGCTGGATGCGAAGGCACTGGTACCGCGGTCCTCCTGAACCTGTTGCCACGCCTTTAAGAACCGCTGCTTGTCAGCGGTTCTTTTTTTGTTACGTAACACGTTCCTCCCAAGCGCCGAAACCCGTAACAAATAGCCCTCTTTTTTTCTCGTACTTTGCACCAAACCGAGCATCGATGCGGGTTTCATAAAACCAAGAAAATTGGCATGCGAATTGCTTGAACCTCAACCAAGAAGCAAGCAGGTACCCCGATCATTTATTGGAGCAAGCAATGCATAACAATACAGACAGCAAGAAACCAGGCCTTCGCCTGACCATCCTAGCCACCTTGATGGCCAGTACTCTGGCTTTAACCGCCTGCGGCAGCCTAAGCGGCGGCGGTTCTTCGGGAGGCTCTGACAATTCCATCCCAACCAATCCAGACACAGGCAACGGAGGTGGTACAGGCGGCGGTGGCGACAACGGCGGTGGTGATAACGGCGGTGGTGACAACGGCGGCGGTGACAACGGCGGTGGCGACAACGGCGGTGGTGATAACGGCGGTGGTGATAACGGCGGCGGTGACAACGGCGGTGGCGACAACGGCGGTGGTGATAACGGCGGCGGTGACAACGGCGGTGGCGACAACGGCGGTGGTGACAACGGCGGCGGTGACAACGGCGGTGCTAATCCTCGCACTCCCGGACCACTGGAAACCACGCTCAACAATGTCGGTGAAGCAGTCGATAACGTGCTGCCGGTAGGCTTGCAAGATACAGGAGCAGGCTTGGGCCAAGCACTGGATACCGTCGTCGCCCCGGTTGTGGATACTGCCACAGGCCTGACCCAACAAGTTGGAGGTGCCACAGGTTTGGGCGAGCCCGTCAATAATCTGCTGGGGCAGACGGGCGGCGTGGTCGTCAATCTAGGCGAGCAACTGGGTAATACCGGCCTGCCACTAAACCTGGGTCAAGGTGTGGGCGGTCTGTTGACCGGGCTGGGCAATGCGGTGGGCAGCGCGGGTGGTTTGCTGCATGCAGACGCCAGCAACCCGAAACCATTGACCGCCGTGCTAGGTCATGCGACAGGAGGGGTTGCCGCTTTGACCGACTCCTTGTTGGGTGAAGGCAGCCTGCTCTATCCATTGACGGGTCAGTTGGGTTTGGGTGGCCTGCTGGACGGCACAGACGCCGCTCCCATTCTTGAGCCATCACTGGCGAATGTAGGCCAGACGGTAGACAACATCCTGCCCCTTGGACTGAACCCCATTCTGGGCAATGTCGGCCAGACTCTGGATACCGTCGTTGCTCCAGTCGGCGCAACGGTCACTCATGTGACGCAACAAGTCGGTGACGGCCTGGGCGTGGGCCAACCCATCAACGCCCTGCTAGGCGGCGTGGGCAGCGCCCTGGCTAATGTGGGCACGCAGCTAGATGGCGCTGCCCCTGTGGGGCTGGGCGGTGTTGTGGGTCATCTGGGCCAGGCAGTCGCCTCGGTGGGCGGACTGGTTCACCAAACCGATAGCAACACGAACCCCCTGGGTAATACCCTCAACCACGCGACACAAGCCGTTGCCTCTTTAACCGGTGGTCTGACTGGCAATGGTGACGGCGGCTTGCTTTCGCCTGTAACCGGCTTGCTGGGCGGGCTGACGGGCGGTTTGGGTGGCGGTGATGCCGCCAATGGTGGCTTGCTCGCCCCTGTCACCAATCTGGTCGGTGGCCTGACGGGCGGTTTGGCCGGTGGTGATGCCGCCAATGGTGGCTTGCTCGCCCCTGTCACCAATCTGGTCGGCGGGCTGACCGGCGGTTTGGCCGGTGGTGATGCCGCCAATGGTGGCTTGCTCGCCCCTGTCACCAATCTGGTCGGCGGGCTGACCGGCGGTTTGGCCGGTGGCGATGCTGCCAATGGTGGCTTGCTCGCCCCTGTCACCAATCTGGTCGGCGGGCTGACCGGCGGTTTGGCCGGTGGCGATGCTGCCAATGGTGGCTTGCTCGCCCCTGTCACCAATCTGGTCGGCGGGCTGACCGGCGGTTTGGCCGGTGGCGATGCTGCCAATGGTGGCTTGCTCGCTCCTGTGACAGGCTTGGTCGGTGGCTTGACGGGAGGACTGCTGGGTGGGACAAGCGTCTCGGTTGACGTGGGAGCTTCGGGCAGCGTGGACGCGGGCGGTCCCGCTACTGCAGGCAACAACAATGGCGGCCTGCTGGCACCGGTAACCGGTTTGCTGGGCGGCTTGCTCGGTAGCGGGCCTCGCTAAACCAGAGGAAGGGGCGCATCCCGCCCCTTCCTTCAAAAGCTCATCCATTTCTCATGGAGTAAGTCATGACTCGCAGAAGACACAGGCATTATGAATCTGGCAGACTTGGCTTACTCAGCCCAAGGATTACCTTCTTGACAGCATTTGCCAGCTTGGCAAGACAGGCTGCCAAGTCATCACTCACACCCGGCACGGTGAGCATGACAACGGCTGTCACAACGCTCCGTACAGGGGCCGCTTCCCCCTCTTTCGCACACACTAAACAAACCTGGTCCATCAGGGGCCAGCTCATGGTCGCCCCAGCATCCAGTCCCCAGCAGTCCGCTGCTCTTGCCCACTCTGTCCGCTGCGTATCGGGCGCTCCTGACGGCGACCCTGCTCTTTACCACAAGCGTCTGACACCCTTTACCGGTTTGCTGGGTGCTCCCCCACGCTAGGGATATATGCGTATGCCCAATAAACAGCCCCTGACAACCGTGTGGACCGAGCCAGAAGCAAGGGACGAAGTTTTGTCAGGGCATATGCAAAACGATATCGTGCGCATGATGTTGCGCCAGTTTGATGTCTACCTGGAAGCAAACAAGCACCAGTTGGCACGAGCCGCTGGTTTGAGTCTGAATGAGTACAAGGCCCTGGAGTTTGTGCTGGAACTCAAACCCCTGTCTCCGGGGAGGCTGGCCCAATTACTGGATCTGAGCCCCAGCGGCACTCAAGCCTTGATTACCCGACTGGAAAACGCAGGTTACTTGCTGCGCAAGCCCCATCCGCGCGACGGACGCATGACCAGCCTGTATCCCAACCAGGAACGCTGCAAGCGCTTGATGGGCGACATGGATTTACCCGCGCAGCAGGTCATGCAGGCCGCGGCACACTACAACCCTAAACAAATCACCGCTCTTTACGAATTTCTTCTTAAAAGTCTTGAGCATCTGCGTCAGGATGCCCTGGACAGGCTCAAGCACAAAACCACCTAGGGGTGCCGTTTTCTTGCTGTTTTGCCCACCAGCCACCACTGGTGGGCTTTTTTTTTGACAGAACAAACTTTTTGCAGGGATTGCCGCCTACCCAGCTAAACGGCCCCATGCTACAAAAGACACTGGTCGGCCTGGCTGGCTTATTTCTCGCTAAAACCGTAAGGATGTGTTCATGAAACTCTCTGTACTGATTGCCGCCCTGCGCCTGCGCCATCTTGCAGGAGCTGCGCTGCTGTCAAGTTCACTGGCCGCTTATGCGCTACCCCCTGGCCTGGCCCAAGGCCCCTCTGTCGAAGGCGTTACGCAATATACGCTGGACAATGGTCTGCGCCTTGTTCTGGCCCCTGACGATTCCAAACCTACGACCACCGTCAACATGACCTATCTGGTCGGCTCACGGCACGAGAATTATGGGCAGACCGGCATGGCGCACTTGCTCGAGCACATGCTGTTTCGCGGCACGCCCACCTTGCGCAATGCGTTAGGGGAGTTCTCCAAGCGTGGTCTGGAGGCCAATGGCACCACCTCCAGTGACCGTACCAATTACTTTGCCAGTTTCGCTGCCGATCCTGAAACCTTGAAATGGTATCTGGACTGGCAGGCCGATGTCATGGTCAACGCCCTGATCGACAAGCAGGATCTGGAAGCAGAAATGCCCGTGGTGCGCAATGAAATGGAAAGCGGCGAGAACAGTCCTTTCCGGGTGCTGATGCAAAAGCTCACTGCCGCCGCTTATCAATGGCATA
The DNA here is from genome assembly GCF_049932565.1 of Alcaligenes sp. HNGD-HTN06. Lineage (NCBI taxonomy): Bacteria > Pseudomonadati > Pseudomonadota > Betaproteobacteria > Burkholderiales > Alcaligenaceae > Alcaligenes > Alcaligenes sp. HNGD-HTN06. Next base: position 2,710,328 of record NZ_CP187782.1, read on the forward strand.
GCTATGGCAAGACCACCATCGGCGCACGATCGGACGTAGAGAACGTAGACGTAGAACAACTGCGCAAGTTCTATCACGACTACTATCAGCCTGATAACGCCGTACTCTTTGTAACCGGGCAGTTCGATACGGACCAGACCCTGGAGAACATTGCCAAGGCCTTTGGCTCCATCCCCAAACCCACCCGCCACTTGCGCCCGGAATACACGGTCGAACCCGTGCAAGATGGCACGCGTACGGTGACCTTGCGTCGCCAGGGCGGCACGCCGCTGATCATGTCGCTCTATCATCTGCCCAGCGCCGCCAGCCCGGACTATATGAACCTGAGCCTGGGCATCAGTGCCTTGGGTGACACACCTAGTGGCCAGCTTTACAAGAACCTGGTCAACAACAATCTGGCTACCAGCGTATTTAGCTTTGACTCCGAAAATCACGATCCAGGCTACGCCCTGTTTGGTGCGGAACTCAAGTCCGATATGGACCCGCAAAAAGCCTTAAAGGTCATGAATGAAACGGTGGAAGGTGTCGCCAAGTCCCCACTGAAAGAGGCGGACCTGGAACGCGTGCGCAGCCAGTGGCTGACGGGCTGGACGCAAACCTACGCCAATCCCTCACGCCTGGCCAGCGCCTTGTCCGAGGCAGCGGCCAGCGGCGACTGGCGTTTGTTCTTTCTACAGCGTGATCGGGTAGAAGACGCCAAGCTACCACAAGTGCAAAAGGCCTTGGAAACCTGGCTGGTGGCCAGCAACCGCAGCAATGGCTTGTACATTCCCACCGACAAACCGGTACGTGCTCCTGAGGCCACACCAGTGGATGTCGCCAAGCTGGTGCAGGATTACACCGGCAAGGACAGCGGCAAAGCCGTCGAAGCGTTTGATCCCAGCCCAGCAAACATCATGGCTCGCACTGATTTGCAGCCCCTGTCCTTAGGCAAGGATCTGGGCGAAGTCAAAATGGCACTGCTTCCCAAAGCGACCCGCGCCGAGCGTGTCGAGGCCCGGATGTCCTTCAAGTTTGGCTCGCCTGAGCAACTGAAAAACCAGAGCGCCACAGCCGCGGCAGTGGCCAGTCTGCTAAGCACCGGCACCAAAAAGCTCAACCGGGAACAGATTTCCGACCAGTTTACGGCCATGCAAACCCAGTTCAGCACTAGCGGCTCCAATGGCCGTCTGTATCTGAGCCTGTCGTCCAACCGCGAAAATCTGCCCAAGGCCATTGCGCTGGCACTGGACGTGCTGCGCGAGGCAAACTTCCCGGAGGACGAACTGAAGAAATACCAGCAGGCCGTCGTTACGGACCTGAAATCGGCCAGCACCGAGCCGGCTGCCCTGGCAAGCCAAACCATTGAACGCTACACCAACCCCTGGCCCAAAGACGATATCCGCTACACCCCTACTTTTGAAGAAGGGATAGAGCGGGTGCAGGCCGTCACCCTCAAACAGGTACGGGATTTCCATCAGAAATTTTATGGAACAGGCGATGTCGCCTTTAGCGCCGTGGGTGACTTTGACGAGGAGCAGGTTCGCAAGGCTCTGTCGGACGGTTTGAAAGGATGGCGTAAAGCGCCGACGTATCAACGGCCGGACGACCCGCTGCACCCTGTCCCGCCCAAGGTATTCGATATCAATACGCCGGACAAAGCCAACGCCTTTTATCTGGCTGAACTGGGCCTGAAGCTGCAAGATACCGACGCTGACTTCCCGGCCGTCTATCTGGCGAATTACTTGCTGGGCCTGTCGGAAACCTCGCGTCTGTGGAATCGTGTGCGGGTGGAGGATGGCCTGTCCTACAACGTACGCAGCCAGCTCGATGCGTCCAGCTATGAGCCCCATGGCTCATGGACGGTCTACGCCATCCACGCTCCCACCAACAGCGAAAAACTGGGCAACACCATTAATGAGGTGCTGAACCAGACACTGAAGGACGGTTTTAGCGAACAAGAGGTCAAGGAAGGCATCACTGCCCTGTTGAACTATCGCCGCCTCTCGCGCAGTCAGGATGCTGTGGTTAGCAGTGCCTGGTTGAACTACCTGGATCTGGGCCGCAGCTTTGAATGGTCCGAGAAAATGGATCAGGACCTGCAAAAACTCGATGCTCAACAGGTCAACGCAGCCTTGCGCAAATATCTGAAACCTCAGGACATGGTGGTTGCCATTGCCGCCGACCATGAGCGTCAGAAAGACGATGTTGCACCTGCAACAAAGACGGCGACAGACGTCCCGGACAACACTGCTGAACCGGCCCTGATGGAGGCCCAACCCTAAGAGGCAGGTTGGGTCCTGAAGCCGTCCTGAACAGAAAGAAAAAAGCCCGGTACAGCAGTACCGGGCTTTTTATTTCGCTATGCCTTGGAGGACTCAGGAAAAGAAACTTTTTACCTTGTCCGTCCAGGACTCACTTTTGGGCGAGTGCTTGACACCTCCATCATTGAGAGCCTGTTCAAACTGACGCAGCAATTTCTTTTGCTCTTCGTTCAGGCGTACAGGCGTCTCGATCTGAATGTGACAATACAAGTCACCGGGGTAACTGGAACGCAGGCCCTTGATCCCCTTGCCACGCAAGCGGAAGGTCTTGCCCACCTGAGTACCTTCAGGGATGGTGATTTCACCTCGTCCAGTCAGCGTAGGCACCTCAACGGTGCCGCCCAAGGCGGCGGTCGTAAAGGGGATGGTCAGCTCGCAATGCAGATCCTCGCCGTCACGCTGGAAGATTCCGTGCGGCTTGATGCGGATTTCCACATACAAGTCACCGGGTGGCCCACCGTTCACGCCCGGTTCGCCATTGCCGCTGGAACGGATGCGCATACCGTCATCAATACCGGCAGGAATCTTGACCTGCAAGGTTTTGGTCTTCTTGACCTTGCCCTCGCCGTGGCACACCACGCAGGGATCAGGAATTTCCTTGCCGCTACCGTGACAGGTTGGGCAGGTTTGCTGCATGCTGAAAATACCCTGCTGCATACGAACCGCGCCACTGCCCTGGCAGGTGCGACACGTCTGTGCCGATGTCCCAGGCTTGGCACCCGTACCCGAGCAAGTATCGCAGTTTTCCCAGCTTGGTACTCGAATTTCCGTATCAAAACCGGCAGCCGCCTGCTCCAGGCTGATATCGAGCGAATAGCGCAAATCCGCGCCGCGGTAAACCTGAGGGCCACCGCCACGGCGCCCACCGCCACCACCGAAGATCTCGCCAAAAATATCACCAAAGGCGTCTGCAAATCCGGCCCCGCCCATGCCGCCACCCATACCGCCCATGCCAGCGTTGGGATCGACTCCGGCATGACCATAGCGGTCATAGGCTTCGCGCTTCTGTTCATCGGACAGGATTTCGTACGCTTCCTTGGCTTCCTTGAACTTTTCCTCGGCGTCCTTGCTATCCGGATTACGGTCAGGGTGGAACTTCATGGCCAGCTTGCGATACGCCTTGCGGATTTCATCCTGCGTCGCATTTTTGGCCACACCGAGAATTTCGTATAAATCGCGTTTTGCCATGATTGATTAACGACGTCCAAACGCCGCTGTTTGAATAATAATGCCCGATCTCCAGCGTAAGCCGCCAAAGATCGGGCCAGGGAACCTTACTCAGGCTCGCAATTACTGATCGCGTTTGACTTCTTTAAAGTCAGCGTCGACCACGTTCTCGTCGGCGGGCTGCTGAGCCGTCGCTTCCGCACCTTGTTGTGCAGCGGCTTGGGCCTGCATGTCGGCGTACATCTTCTCGCCCAGTTTCTGCGAGGCCACGCCCAGCGCTTCCACCTTGGCGTCGATCGCTTCCTTGTCACCGTCTTTCAGCGTTTCTTCCAGATCGGCGATCGCCTTTTCGATGGCTTCTTTCTCTGCAGCTTCCAACTTGTCGCCGTAGTCCGTCAAGGACTTGCGGGTCGAGTGGATCAGGGCTTCAGCCTGGTTGCGCGCCACTGCCAGTTCCGCGATGCGGTGGTCTTCTGCCGCGTTGATCTCGGCATCTTTCACCATGCGCTCGATCTCCTCATCGGACAAACCGGAGTTCGCCTTGATGGTGATCTTGTTTTCCTTGCCCGTACCCTTGTCTTTGGCGGATACATGCAAGATACCGTTGGCGTCGATGTCGAAGGTCACTTCAATCTGTGGCAGGCCACGTGCTGCTGGTGGAATGCCTTCCAGGTTGAACTCGCCCAATGCCTTGTTACCAGCAGCGATTTCACGCTCACCCTGGAACACCTTGATGGTCACGGCAGGCTGGTTATCATCAGCCGTGGAGAACACCTGCGAATGACGCGTAGGAATCGTGGTGTTCTTCTGGATCATCTTGGTCATGACACCACCCAGGGTTTCAATCCCCAGGGACAGCGGAGTCACGTCCAGCAGCAGAACGTCAGTGCGGTCGCCCGACAGCACAGAACCTTGAATCGCGGCACCGGCAGCAACCGCCTCATCTGGGTTGATGTCTTTGCGAGGATCGCGGCCAAAGAACTCTTTAACACGTTCCTGTACCTTGGGCATACGGCTCATGCCACCGACCAGGATCACGTCGTCGATTTCCGAAACCTTCACACCAGCATCCTTAATGGCTACGCGGCAAGGCTCGATCGTGCGTTCAATCAGGTCCTCAACCAGCGCTTCCAGCTTGGCGCGGGTGATCTTCAGGTTCAAGTGCTTAGGACCGGAAGCATCAGCCGTGATGTAAGGCAGGTTGATTTCGGTCTGCTGCGTCGAAGACAGCTCGATCTTGGCTTTCTCAGCGGACTCTTTCAGGCGCTGCAAGGCCAGCACGTCTTTGGACAGATCAACGCCGCTTTCCTTCTTGAACTCGGCAATGATGTAGTCAATGATGCGCTTGTCAAAGTCCTCGCCACCCAGGAAGGTGTCACCGTTGGTCGAGAGCACTTCAAACTGCTTCTCACCGTCGATGTCGGCGATTTCGATGATGGACACGTCAAACGTGCCGCCACCCAAGTCGTAAACAGCGATCTTGCGGTCACCTTTGTCAGCCTTGTCCAGACCGAAAGCCAAGGCAGCAGCAGTAGGCTCGTTGATGATGCGCTTGACGTCCAGGCCAGCAATACGGCCGGCGTCCTTGGTTGCCTGACGCTGGCTGTCGTTAAAGTAAGCAGGCACGGTAATGACGGCCTCGGTTACTTCTTCGCCCAGGTAGTCTTCGGCGGTTTTCTTCATTTTGCGCAAGATGTCGGCAGACACTTGCTGAGGAGCCATCTTCTTGCCTTGAGCTTCCACCCAGGCGTCACCGTTGTCGGCAGCGACAATGGTGTAAGGCACGTGTTCAATATCTGTTTGAACTGCCTTTTCAGTGAACTTACGACCGATCAAACGCTTGACCGCGAAGATGGTGTTGGCAGGGTTGGTAACCGCCTGGCGTTTGGCTGGAGCGCCAACCAGGATTTCGCCATCCTGCATGTAAGCCACGATGGAAGGCGTTGTGCGACCGCCTTCGGCATTTTCGATAATACGAACCTGGTCGCCATCCAACACCGATACACAGCTATTGGTGGTTCCAAGGTCAATACCAATGATTTTGCCCATGATTTTTTACCTGACTAAAAGATTGATTGCGAAAGCAAATTATTCGATGAAATGCATATGGGGAAAGGTACGTGCATTTCAAGAGCCACTGCCTTAATTTTTTTCACTGGGCAAGCGGCAGGTCCGAAGCAAGCACGCAAATGCGTCTATATTCTGGACGGCCTGCCGGCCCAGTTTGCCAGGCGCGATTACTTGGGCGCCGACACCATCACCAAGGCAGGACGCAAAACCCGGTCCGAAATGGTGTAGCCTTTTTGCAGCAGCTGGGCCACCGCGCCTTCTTCAAACTCCGAGGGCACAGCCGAAATGGCCTGATGCAGGTGTGGATCAAACTTGTCCCCGGCTTGCGGTGCCACTTCTTTCAAGCTATTGCGCTCGAAGGCCTTGTTCAACTGGCGCAACGTGGTTTCCACGCCTTCCTTCCAGGCCTCCGGGGTTTGCTCGGTCTGGGCCAGAGCGGCTTCCAGACTGTCGCGCACCGGAATCAGGCTTTCAGCGAAAGACTCGGTACCGAACTTGCGGGCTTTGGCCACATCGTCGTCCGCACGGCGGCGGATGTTTTCCACTTCGGCTTTGGCACGCAACAACTGGTCGTAGTACTGCGACACTTTTTCCTGAGCCTGGGCCAACTCGGTCGCCAGATCAGCTGGGTTTTCCTCGGGCTGCTGGGCCAAAATCTCTGGCTGGTCCTGCTCGACAGCGCCCTGTTGTGCCTGTTCAGGCGTGTTTTCCGTCACTTCCCCGTCCAGAGGCTTATTGGGATCGGCATGTGTAGCCATTCGATGTATCTCCACTACAGAATTCGTTGATCGTATAAAAATGGGGGCATCTGCCCCCAGTTCAAGACCCGCGTTCGTATTTTGCTGAGCTGAGCCTGAAACACTGCCTCATCCTAACGGGCGGGCACCAGACGACTGGGCAGCCAGCCGCCCAAGTGCTGCACGGCCAGCCGTCCCAGGCCCTCTATCCACTGGGGATCGTCATTCAGACAAGGGATGTAATGAAACTGGCCGCCCCCTTCTTGCAGAAAGGCGTCTCGACACTCCACCTGGATCTCCTCCAGGGTTTCCAGGCAGTCGGCCACAAAGCCGGGGCAAACCGCATCCACGCGCCCCACACCCTGCTTACCCCATTCACGCAAAGTCGGCTCGGTGTACGGCTCGAGCCAACGCTCCGCACCAAAGCGGCTTTGAAACGCCATATGCACCTCTACGCCGGGCTCATCGAGCGCGGCACGCAAGGCATTGGTCGTTTCACGACAATCCCGGTAATACGGGTCACCCAGTTCCACGCAACGGCGCGGCAAGCCATGAAAGCTCAACAACAAGCGCTCGGGCTTGCCGTGCTCATCCCAGTAACGACGGATCTTGGCCGCCAGCGGGCCGATATAATCCGGATGGGTGTGGTAGCGCTTGATAAAGCGCAATTCAGGCTGATTGCGCTGTTTGGCCAGATGCCCGGCCACGCAATCCACGGCGGTCGCGGTGGTGCTGGCGGCATATTGGGGATACAGCGGCAGGCCCAAGATGCGTTCGCAACCGGCCGCTTTCAACTTATCCAGCCCACTGGCAATGGACGGGTTGCCATAACGCATGCCCAGCTCCACCTTGACATCATGGCCTTGCGCCTGCAGCAGCGCTTGCAATCCATCGGCCTGCGCCTGGCTGTAAACCAGCAACGGCGCGCCCTGCGGCAACCAGATATCCTGATAACGCGGGGCCAGCTTGCGCGGGCGCAGCGGCAAAATGAACAGGCGCAGAATAATTTGCCAAAGAGGCTGAGGGATTTCGATCACCCGGGGGTCCGACAGGAACTCGCCCAGATAACGGCGGATGGACGCAGCATCAGGCTGATCGGGCGTACCCAGGTTAAGCAGCAAAATACCGACAGGCCCGGCCGGTCTGACCGGAGCCTGGGCATTGAACATATCGGCATCCTTTGCTTCGGGCAAATAAGGAGAGGCAAACAACTTGGGCATGATTTGATTAATACCTTAGACAGCCAGCGAACCTTGCGCCTACCAACAGGTTAAAGGTCTATCCATTAACTGGCCGAGTGATGGCTCAGGGCATTGGACAATAGCCGGGCTGTAATGTCTACGATCGGAATCACACGATCATACGCCATCCGTGACGGCCCGATCACACCCAGCGTGCCCACGACTTTACCGTCCACCCCATACGGTGCGGTAATCACGGAGACATCGTCCAGCGGCAGGAGCTGGGAGTCGCCACCAATATAAATCTGCACCCCTTCAGCCTGGCTGGACACATCCAGCAGATGCAGCAGATCGGTTTTTTTCTCGAACAGGGAAAACAGGCGGCGAAGCCTGTCCATATCCGCCACCATTTCAGTGACGTTCAGCAACTTGCTCTCGCCTGCAATCACCACCGCTTCCTCGCTGTCGGGTTGGTGACTGCCAACATCCACGGCTTGTTGCATGAGGCGCGAAATATCCAGCTGCAAAGAGCTGAGCTCTTTTGACAAAGCCAGCTTGACGGCCTCAAAGGACATGCCCGAAAAATGCTGGTTGAAAAAATTGCTGGCCTCGATCAGTTCCTGTTCCAGATAGTCGCGCGGCACAAACAGGATACGGTTTTGCACATCCCCATCCGGGGTGACGATAATCAGCAACACCCGCTTGTCGGACAAACGGATAAATTCAATTTGCCGAAAGGTCTGTGCTTTTTTGGGTGCCAGAACCACGCCGGCGAACTGCGACAGGTTCGATAGCAGGGACGCGGCGGAACTGACCGCACGGTTGGGTTCATCAAAGGGCAGGTACTGGCTGAGATTGCGGGCATCGGGGCGCTCAAAACGCTCAGCTGCCAGCAGACGGTCCACAAACAAGCGGTAGCCTTTAGGCGTGGGGATGCGCCCCGCCGAGGTGTGAGGACTGTGAATCAGGCCCAGACCCTCCAGTTCCGCCATCACATTACGAATCGTGGCCGGAGAAAAATCAAAAACGGTCGATAAGGTGCGAGACCCCACCGGCTGACCATCGGCGATGTAACGCTCGATCAGCACCTTCAACAAGGCATTTGCTCTGTCATCCATGTCGCGTACGTCACTTAAAAACACCAGCTCTGCATGATAAAGGGGAGAATCTTACAGCCAAGCCTAGAGTGGCAACTCTATAATCCACTGATCGCCATTATTTCATTAATCATAAGGTTTTCGCCCCATGCATTTCAAAACGGTTGCCATTGTTGGTAGATACCAGGACTGTGGCTTGGATGCGCCCATCCGGTCGCTGGCCAACACCCTGGTCAACACGGGCTGCTCAGTACTAATTGAGGCTACAACCGCCCAAAATGCCGGTATAACCGAATTTCCCATCGGCGATTATGCCCAGATCGGCCAGCGCGCCGATCTGGCGATCGTGATGGGCGGGGATGGCACCATGATAGGCGCTGCACGCGAATTAGCCCACAGCAAGGTCCCCCTGATCGGCATTAACCATGGCCGCCTGGGCTTTATTACCGACATTCCCTTGAATGATGCCAACGAGGCCTTGCTCAGTGTTCTGAAAGGCGAGTACGACATTGAAGAACGCTCCATGCTGGAAGGCCGCGTGGTGCGTGACGGAGAAGTGCTGTACTCGGGCGTGGCCCTGAACGATGTGGTCATCAACCGCGCCGGACGTGGCGGCATGATCGAGCTGCGTGTGGAGCTGGATGGCGTTTTCATGTACCGACAGCGATCGGACGGCCTGATCATTTCCACCCCCACCGGCTCAACCGCTTATGCCCTGGCGGCCAGTGGCCCCTTGCTGCACCCGTCGCTGAAAGCCTTTCTGCTGGTGCCGGTCGCCCCGCAAACCCTGTCGAACCGCCCCATTGTGCTGCCCGATACCGGCACCCTGAATTTGACCATTACCGCCCTGGGTCGGGTGGAAACCGGCGGCAGCGTGCACTTTGATATGCAAACCTGGTCGGACTGCCAGCAGGGAGACCGGATTGATGTGCGCCGCTCCCAGGACACCAGCCGCTTTATCCACCCCAAGGGCTACAGCTTTTTTTCCACCTTGCGCCAGAAGCTGGGCTGGAATCACATCCCTTTGCCTAACGACGAAAACGACTGAACCCCTATGCTCCGTACCTTGCACGTTCGAGACTTTGTAATCGTGGATCAAGCCACGATTGATTTCGACTCCGGCTTCACGGTTTTTTCCGGGGAGACCGGCGCTGGCAAATCCATCCTGATTGACGCCCTCTCACTGGTACTGGGAGCTCGCGGTGACGCCAAAGCCATACGCGAGGGCTGCACCCGTACCGAGGTCAGCGCGCATTTCGATTGCCCGCCCGATATTCAAGGCTGGCTAAGCGAGCGCGACTTCGATGTCTCTGATGAGCTGATACTGCGCCGCCTGATCGACCAGCAGGGTCGCAACCGCAGTTACATCAATGGTGGCGCAGCCACCTTGACCCAGTTGCGTGAACTGGGCGAACTACTGGTCGATATTCATGGCCAGCACGCGCACCAAAGCCTGATGAATCCCCAAAGCCAGTACGACCTGCTCGACAGCCAGGGTGGCCATTTGCCACTGGCACGACAAGTCGCCCAGGCCTGGCAACAACTGAGCCAGGCCCGCAAGGCCGTCGAACAGGCCAGCCAGAGCGCAGAACAGGGCAAACGCGAACAGGAACGCCTGGAATGGCAGATCAATGAGCTCTCCAGCCTGAATCTGCGCCCCGGGGAATGGGATCAGCTGCAGCAGGAACACACTCGCCTGTCCCATGCCCAAGCCCTGATTGATGGCAGTGCCCTGGCCTTGAACGCGCTGGACGGCGAAGAGACCTCGGTACAACAATTGCTGGGCAAAGCCAGTCATGAAATGAGCGCTCTGCTGCGCCACGACCCTGGTCTGCAGGCCATTGTCGATGCCCTGGAGTCGGCGCAAATTGCCGTGACCGAGGCGGCATCAGACTTGAACAGTTATTTAAGCGATATGGAGCTGGACCCGGAACGCCTGGCTCAGGCGGAGGAACGGGTATCGGCCATTTTCAGTGCCGCTCGCAAACTGAAAGTCGAGCCGCAAGACCTGCCCAGTCTGCTGGAAACCTGGCAAGAACAGCTCGCTCAGCTACAGCAATCTTTTGATTTGCACGCCTTGCAAGCCAGGGCTCGGCAGGCTGAACAGCACTATCAGGAGCTGGGCGGAAAACTGAGCGCGGCACGGCGCAAAACCAGTGTGCAGCTGAGCAAGCAGGTCAGCCAGGCGATGCAGTCCATGGCCATGCAAGGCGGCCGTTTTGAGGTTGCCCTGACCGCCTGCGCCCCGCAGGTTCACGGTCTTGAACAGGTGGAGTTTCTGGTGGCTGGCCATGAAGGGGTCACCCCTCGACCGCTGGCCAAAGTAGCCTCCGGCGGTGAGCTGGCCCGGATATCCCTGGCACTGTCCGTCATCGCCAGCCAGGCGGCTCGTGTGCCCACCTTGATTTTTGACGAAGTAGATACCGGTGTGGGCGGCGCCGTGGCCGAAGTGGTAGGACGATTGCTGCAAGAACTGGGGGCACGCCATCAGGTCTTGTGTGTGACCCACCTGCCCCAGGTCGCTGCTTGCGGCAATCATCATTTAAAGGTCGAAAAAACAAGCGAGCAAGGCCAGACTTTTTCCTCCATCCGCCCCTTGTCTGAACAGGAGCGGGTAGATGAAATTGCCCGTATGCTCGGAGGACTGGAAATTACCCAGACCACGCGTGAACACGCACGAGAAATGCTGGCACGCCAGCGTTGAATTCGTCTTGTCGTTCAATGACAATTTGAACCACCAGCGCCAAAAGCCACTGGTGGTTTTTTTTGTGCCGTCCTGATCAGCCCTGCAGCCCCGATCTGATTATTCTTTGAATTTTCAGGATGCCTGCCTGGCTATCCTGCCCCCAATCATCAGATTACACGCCTGCGGGCACTATCAAAACGGATTAACCGCGCAAGATAGGCTTGGCCTGTTTGCCCGCTTCCGAACATTTAGGGCAAATGCCATACAACAGCATCGTATGGCTTTCCAGCACAAAACCGTGGTCCTTGGCGACCTGGTGCTGGCGAGCCTCGATATTGCTGTCGGTAAACTCTTCAACCACACCACAATTGGTGCAGATCAGGTGATCGTGATGATCGCCGTCATTGAGTTCAAAGACGGCTTTGCCACCGTCAAACTGGCTGCGCACCAAAATGCCGGCTTGCTCGAACTGGGTAAGCACACGATACACCGTGGCAAGACCAATATCGACTTCTTCGGCGATGAGCAGGCGGTAGACGTCTTCCGCGCTCAGGTGTCGTTGTCCGTCCTGATCGGAGCGGCGAAAAATATCCAGAATCTTCAGGCGCGGAAAAGTCGCCTTAAGCCCCATGTTCTTCAGTTCATTTTGATCGTTCATGGCTAAATTATCGCATCTTGATGGGGATGGATCTCAAGTCCGCCCTGGTTAAAAACCAGCTCGTCTTGAGGCGGTTCAATGCGCAATTCATGCGCTTTTTCCTAAACCCTTATATGATAACGATTTTATTCCTACTGGGGCATTTCGTGCAGAAGAAGGCCAATTCATTCACTCCTGTCATCCGCGCCATACTCGCAGCCAGTCTGGCTGCCGCCGCCCTGAGCGCTTGCGGATCTTCCAAATGGGGCTTCCCATACCGCGCCGACATTCAGCAGGGGAACTGGATCACTGCCGAGCAGGTGGCGCGCCTGCAACCCGGGATGACGCGCGAACAGGTTCGCTACCTGCTGGGCTCTCCCACTTTGCAGGACATTTTCAACGCCGACCGCTGGGACTACCCCTACCTGAACAAGCCCGGCTATGGCAAGAGCGAACAACGCAAGTTCACGGTCTGGTTTGAAGGCGATACGCTGGTTCGCTGGCAGGGCGATGAGCAGCCGGATCGCCAGCCTTTCGAGCGCAGCGACACCGGCAAAAAACAGACGCCGCCTCCCGCAGACAGCGATAGTGCCGCCCCCACCCCCAGCGTGAGCGGCTCCCAGCCCACGCTTTAAGCTTTACGTTAAGGACACAGGATTCATGCGCATTGCCATTGCTGGCGCAGACGGCCGTATGGGCCGTATGCTGATTGAAGCTGTCTTGAACAGCACCGACCTGACCCTGGCCGCTGCCTTGGACCACCGCGGCTCCCAAGCAATCGGTCAGGACGCTGGCGCTTTTCTGGGCAAAGAAACGGGCATCATGGTCACGGACGACCTGAACGTTCTGGCCCAGGCCGACTGCCTGATCGACTTCACCCGTCCCGAAGGCACCCTGGCCCATCTGGACGCCTGCCTGCAACACGGCACCCGTCTGGTCATTGGCACCACCGGTTTTTCCGAAACCGAGAAACAGCAGATTCAGGCGGCTGGCCGCGAAATTGCCATTGTCTTTGCGCCCAACATGAGCGTTGGTGTCAATGCCACCCTGAAATTGATCGAAATGGCCGCTGCTTTGCTCCGCCAGGGCTACGACGCCGAGGTATTTGAAGCCCACCACCGCAACAAGGTCGATGCCCCTTCGGGGACCGCACTGGCAATGGGCGAGGCCATCGCCAAGACTTGGGGAGAATCCCTGAATGACGTAGCTGACTGGGCCCGTCACGGCCACACCGGCGTGCGTCAGGACGGCCGCATTGGTTTTTCCGTGGTGCGCGGTGGCGATATTGTGGGCGACCACACCGTATTTTTTTGCGGTGAAGGCGAACGCATCGAGATCTCGCATCGCTCCAGCAGCCGTGCCGGATACGCCAATGGCAGCCTGCGTGCGGCCCGTTTCCTGGGTGATAAAAGCACCGGTCTGTACAACATGCAGGACGTGCTGGGCCTGTAAGTGCCTCACTTGCAAACGCGCTCATAACAAGCCGGCTTTCGAGCCGGCTTTTTTTTCCCTCAAGCGGCGTCTGCCCGGCAAACAGTGTATTGAAAGACGCTTCTTTTCTCACTGATCTGCGCCCCCTTACGGTCTCTTTCTCCCACCCTAAACACGTTTCCAGGCAGGCGCCCACAAGGGCGTGCGCGTTTCAAACGCACTGCGCTGGTGCACCCCCCCCTATTTTCCCTGCTTGACGTAAAGAAAAATATCACTAATATGTCAGTTGGATATTCAAAGAATAAACTTTTCTGCAGGAGACAGACAAGATGATGAGCGAACGCCAACGCAAGTTCCGCGAGGAATACAAATCCAATATCAGCCCCGCCTATAACGGTATTGTTCATGTCCTCGTAACGTATGTCGTGGGGCTGGCAGCGATTTACTACAGCATCAGTCAGTTGCAGTCGGTAGGCTGGGAATGGCTGATCATCATCCCCGTCTTTCTGGCGGGCAATTTTGTGGAATGGGCCATGCACCGCTATGTCATGCATCGGCGCATCAACATTATTGGTTTACGGGAAATTTATGAGCGTCACACCCGCCAGCACCACCAATACTTCACCGATAACGAAGCAACCATTGATTCGAGCAAGGAGTTCCGGATCGTCTTTTTCCCTTGGCGAGTCCTGCTCACCCTGGGTATCGGGGGTGGCATCCTGGGCTGGCTGGCCGCTACCCTTATCAACCCCAATGCAGGCTACTTTGTGTTCATGACCATGGTGGCGCAATACCTGGTGTACGAGGCTTTTCACTATTGCTGTCACGTCCATGAAAACAGCTTTGTGCGCAACATGCCCTTTATCAACACAATTCGCCGCCACCATACCGCTCATCACAACCAGGGCATCATGATGAAGTACAACATGAACCTGACCTTCCCCATCGCCGACTGGGCCATGGGCACCACCGATCTGCGCCGTGGTCTGCTGGGCCACCTGTTCAATGGCTACAGCGAAAAACACGTCAAGGAAGAGCTCAAGCCCATTATTCGCCGCTTCCGCTTTGAAGACACGGGTGACACCACCGATGGCCCCGCCCTGAAACAGGAAGAGGCACACGCGCTGGAGCGCGGTCTGGCTAACTAAGACCCCGACCTTGTTTACAAGCTGGAGATCAGCGTCGTGCGAGCGAGCTCTTCAATGTAATCCATCAACCGGTCCAGGCTTTTTCCGGCCTGGTCCACATCACCGCCCGCGATAGTCATGGCCAGATCGGCATGCAGTCTGCCCATTTCCGTCAAGTCCGGGTTTTGCTGATAGTGGCAAAACCAGAATCGGCGGGAAAGGCCGTGAGTCAGGCGCATGGCCCCTTCCGCGAACTCGTTGCGTGCGGCCTCGATTTCCAGCTCATTTAACCGTCGATCTGCCCGGATGAAACTGACTTCATCATTCTGGGCAGCCGCTTCCAGGAAAGCGTCATGCAAGCCCTTGAACTGCTCGCGTTGGTCCCGTGTCGCCCGCTTTGCCGCACTGCGGCAGATCAAGCGTTCGATTTCCCGCCGTGTCTCGATCAGACGCAACTGCTTGGGCATATCCAGCTCGGGAATCAACAGGCCGCGTTGCGGCAACACCAACATCAAGTGTTCACGTGCCAGGCGCTGAATGGCTTCCCGAATGGGGGTGCGGCCAATCTCGAACATCTGGCTCAAGGTCAGCTCCGACACAATGCTGCCCGGCGGCAACTTCAAGGTAATGATGGCTTCTTCCAAGCGCTCGTAAGCAATGTCCGTGAGCTTGGGCTTGGGTTCTGTCAAGGCCTTGATTTCCCGCGTCTCGTCCTGAGACCGCTCCTTTCCCGCTACCTTCCGCTTGCTTGTGACCATGCTAACCCTGCCTTAAAAACGCAGCGTTCGCTGCTGAAACCTGATACCTGAGGTCTGCTGCCCCCCCGGTGCACGCACTGAGCAGAGCCAGACAACAATCTCATATCTTAGTTGTATTTCTTTACTCCAGGAAGCCACATGAGCATTGCCTGCCCTTCAACTGCCCCGGCCATCCTTGCTGTTCATGGCATTCAAGGCACTCAACGCAGCTGGCTGCCAGTCGTCCAGGCCAGTTCACTTTCACCGCATTGGCAGACTCCGGATTTACGAGGCCGGGGGGACGCCCACTACGGTACCTGCCAGCAGGATTATGAGCTGAGCCAATTTGTCCACGATCTGCGCATCCCTATTGCCGCCTTGCCGGCCACGACACCCTATGTTCTGGCTGGCTGGAGCCTGGGCGTATCGATTGTGCTGCAAACCTGCCTGACGCTACTGGACGAACAGGCTGTGCTCCCTCAGGCCCTGGTGCTGATATCGGGTACCCCCAGCCTGAATCAAACCCGCTGGTTCAAGTCTGAGCACACCCCCGCCTTGCTGCAGGAAATTGCAGAACGCGAGCAACGCCTGGGCCTGAGCCAGGCGGCCGGCCATCAAGATGTGGCCTGGACCTGGCTGGCCAACCGACATCACGACCAGTACGCACAGTTGCCTCGCATTTCCATCCCCTCATTGATTATTCATGGCGATCAAGACCAGGACTGCCCCATTGAACATGCCCGCCTGTTAGCGCAGGCACTGCCGCAAGCCAGCTTGCACAGTTTGCCTGGTGCGGGCCACAGCCTTTTAAGCTCGCATCCCGACCGGATCGCTTCTTTGATCGACTCTTTTTGCACTGCAAGGACTACCACATGAACACGCACGTTTTCTTTTGCCCGCCCCCCCGTACCTTGATGGGGCGCGGCTGCCGCCATGAGCTTCCTGCCTTGATCGCCCATTTGGGCTGGCGCCGCGGCTTAGTGATTACTGACCGTTTTTTCACCACCCAGACCCGCTGGGTTCAGGACCATATTGACGCCTGTAAGGAACAGGGCATTGAGATTGTGGTGTTTGATGGTGGCCAGCCCGATCCTTCCACCACTTTGTGCGATCAGGCCACGCAGCACGTGCGGGCTCATCTGGCCGAGCAGCCCATCGACTATGTATTGGCTATGGGAGGCGGCAGCAATATCGATCTGGCCAAAGCGCTGTGCCTGACCGTGCCAACTGGCCAAACCATACGAGCGTACAGCGGTACCTGGCCTGCCCACACCCGCCCCCTGCCTCTGATCGCCTTGCCCACCACCTCCGGCACAGGCTCGGAAGCCACACCAGGGGCGATTCTGGTCGATCCCGACAACGCCACCAAGATCGCCGTGATGGGCAACGCCCTACGCCCCGCCATTGCCGTCATCGACCCTGAACTGAGCGATAGCTGCCCGCCCCGCGTCACCGCCGATGCCGGTATTGACGCCCTAACCCATGCAATTGAATCATTTGTCACACAAGACGCCAGCCTGTTTGACCGCGGCGGCAGCCCTGACCCGGGCTATAGCGGCCGCTCCGGCCTGACGATGATGTTTGCACGCGAAGCGATACGGCTGTGCGGACACTACATGCTGCGAGCCTATCGCGACGGCACCGACACCGAAGCCAGGGACGGCATGGCCAGCGCCAGCTACTATGCAGCCCTGTCCTATGGCACGGCGGGCTTAAATGCCGTGCATGGCATCGCCTACGCTCTGGCCGGCTTGACGCATCAGTCTCACGGCACCACCAATGCCGTCTTGCTGCCCTATGTTCTGGACGAACTGCGTGAGACCCGTGCCCCAGAGTTGCGGGAAGTCGCCCAGCTTCTGGGCATGCGAACCGACCCGACAGAAGACGCCGTGCTGGCACTGCCCGCCTATGTGCGTTCATTAATCGAACAATTGGGCATCCCCACCGATCTACGCCAATGCGGCGTGCAGGAACACCAACTGGAAGGCCTGCTGCACGATGCGCTGCAAGTCACCCGTCTTGCCAAAGCCTTCCCGGTGGCTGATCGTACCAGCGCCTATCAGCGCATTATCCGACACGCTTTTGAGGGCTCATTGGCCACTCATTTCATCCTTAATTAATTAGCCAGCTAAGTACATACCAGTATTTAACCCTGGGCCAGATACCACTAGTATCCATGTAATATATCAGCAAAAGAACAAAGACCTGTCCTGGCCTGACGACAGGTCACCTAGTCATAAAACCCGCCACAAGAGCGGACCTACAGGAGACACCTATGACAGCCGTATCCCCCAATGTGGCCAATCGTCTGGAGCGATTGCCCATGACTCGCTATCAACGCATGCTGTTCGGTATTATTGCGACCGCCTGGTTCTTTGACTCCATGGACCTGGGCATCATGACTTTTGTATTGGGTTCCATCAAGGCAGAAATGGGACTGAGCACGGCGCAGGCAGGTCTGCTGGCCAGCTCCAGCTTTTTAGGCATGTTTTTAGGTGCGGCCATTGCAGGCATGCTGGCAGACAAGTACGGCCGCAAGCCCGTCTTTCAATGGAGCATGATTTTTTGGGGAGTGGGGAGTCTGGCCTGTGGGCTGGCCCAAAACGTCGAGCAACTGATGGCCTTTCGGGTACTGCTCGGGTTTGGCATGGGGATGGAATTCCCTATCGGCCTGGCGATGGTCTCGGAAATTGTGCCCGCCAAAAGCCGTGGTCGCTATATTGCAATTCTGGAAGGTTTCTGGCCGCTGGGCTTTATCAGTGCCGGGATTCTGACCTATCTCAGCCTGGACTATATAGGCTGGCGTGGAATCTTCATTGCCTTGTCCATCCCTGCCCTGTTTGTATTCGTAATTCGCCGCTGGGTACCGGAGTCACCCCGCTGGCTGGAAGAAGCAGGACATAACGAACGCGCCGAGCAGGTGACCAGCGCTTTTGAGCATAAAGTCATTCAGGCCAATGGTGGTCAGGCACTGCCCTTGCCCCTGCCTCCCAGCCCTTGTGAAAAACTCAAGCGCGGCGCCTTGTTTGCCCAACTCTGGCAAGGCCAATATGCACGCCGCACCTTGATGCTGTGGATGCTGTGGTTTTTCTCCCTGCTCGGTTACTACGGCTTGACCACCTGGCTGGGTGCGCTGTTGCAACAGGCAGGATACGCGGTCACCAAGTCCGTGACCTATACCATCTATATTTCCCTGGCAGGCATTCCGGGCTTCATTTTCTCGGCCTGGTTGCTCGAAAAATGGGGGCGCAAGGCCACCATGGTACTCATGTTATTCGGTAGCGCAGGCTGCGCCTTTATTTATGGGCACGTCGCCACCAGTCAAGCGCCGGTCGCACAATTGATCGGTGCCGGGCTATGCATGCAGTTCTTCATGTTTGGCATGTGGTCGGTCTTGTATGCCTATACACCTGAGCTCTATCCCACGCGGACACGCAGTACCGGAGCCGGGTTTGCATCGTCTATTGGTCGCCTCGGTTCCCTGCTCGGCCCTCTGCTGGTTGGCATTATCTTGCCGTGGACCGGGCATACCGGCGTATTTACGCTGGGCGCCATCTCTTTTTCGATTGCCGCCTTAGTGGTCGTCGCCCTCGGGGTGGAAACCAAAGGTCGTTCTCTGGAAGAAGTATCAGCCTGACGAACAAGAGCCGGACGGGCTGCCAGGCCTTTTGAACAAGCAGCAACGTCACCAGCAAAAACCCCGTGTCAGTGCAACGCGCCGACACGGGGTTTCCCTTTATCGGTCTGCCTCATCCCTGAGTTGACCGGGCTTGCCCGCCGCGACGTAGCTACGAGCCACGATTCGCCAAACCCTAGAGAGCCGCCAGGCCTAAGCCACCACAACGGGTTCTTGCTCCAGCTCGACGCCGAAGCGCTCCCGCACCGAGGCTCGGATCGCTGTTGCCAGCCGCCCAATATCCGCAGCGGTTCCACCACCATGATTGACCAGCACCAAAGCCTGCCTGTCGTGCACCCCCACAGCGCCATCCGTCCGCCCTTTCCAGCCGCACTGCTCAATCAACCAGCCCGCTGCCAGCTTGCACCGCCCCTGTCCCACGTCGTAAGACACCAGATCAGGCCATTGCTGTTTTAGCGCATCGCGCTGCGCGGTTTGCACCACCGGATTCTTGAAAAAGCTACCTGCATTAGCCAGAACCTTGGGGTCTGGCAGCTTTTGACGACGAATATCGCAGACGGCCTGAAAAATCGTTTCCGGGTCCGGCTTACCTGCCAGGTGGGCTTGTTTGTTCAGGTCGGGATACTCCAGCACGGGCATCCAGGGACGAGGCAGCAGGAAACGTACCGCCACAATCAACCAACTACCGGCAGGATCGCGTTTGAAACGGCTGTCTCTATAAGCGAAACCACATTCTGGTGCTGACAGTTCCAGCAATCGGCCCTCTTTAAAACTCCAGGCCAGCACACTGTGAACTCGTTGCTCCAACTCCAGACCATAAGCACCGATATTCTGAACCGGAGCGGCGCCCACTGTGCCGGGGATCAGCGCCAGATTTTCCAAACCGGGCCAACCCTGTTGCAAACAGTACTGCACAAAGTCATGCCAGCATTCGCCTGCCTGCGCTTCCACTATAAAGCCATCGTCATGCTGGGCCAGCAAGCGAATTCCTTTGCTTTGCACTTTGATCACCAAGGCATCGAGTTGCTCGGCCAGCACGACATTGCTGCCCCCGCCGAGGACGAAAACACGTTCGCCCTGCTCCACCGCAGCCTGCAACTCCGGTAGCTGGCCAAGCTGTTCGTACACCACCAGATCACGTGCACAGCTATCCAGACCCAAGGTGTTAAAAGCGCTCAAATCAACATTATGCTGCCTGTCCACGACCCAGTTCCACGATCCAAGAAAGCAATAAGCATAGCTCGGACAGACAATTTTCCGGAAAAAATTACAGAATCTCTTGACAGGGATACGTCTTGCAGACTAAAGTTACGTTCTTGCTTGACGCAGCGTCCGTTTGGCAGCAAAAAGCAGTTTGCAGGCAGTAAAGTTTGTTCAGCAGTTTTGATGAAAGCGTGTGCAAATTATCAAAAAAACTTGACAAACAAAAACAGCCACTTTAAACTAGCTTTCTTTACTTAATCAGCACCAGCTAATAAGTAAAACGCTGAAAACAGATTCAATCTGCACAGCAAAATGCGGGAGTAGCTCAGTTGGTAGAGCGCAACCTTGCCAAGGTTGAGGTCGCGAGTTCGAGACTCGTCTCCCGCTCCAGATTCCTAAGGGAAGCCTAGGCTTCCCTTTTTAATCGACCACGGCGCAATGGCAGAGTGGTTATGCAGCGGATTGCAAATCCGTCTAGGTCGGTTCGATTCCGGCTTGCGCCTCCAGTAATGCTGGTCACAAGTCGGTAATGCAGTAAAAATGCGGGAGTAGCTCAGTTGGTAGAGCGCAACCTTGCCAAGGTTGAGGTCGCGAGTTCGAGACTCGTCTCCCGCTCCAAATTCAAAAAGCCCAAACTTCGGTTTGGGCTTTTTTTCGTCCTGCCATTTCCCTCTCCTCCCAAGAACATCCGTACCAAACCCGGCTCGTCCCTGTCTGAGGCGCATCACCGCTAGCGTCTCAATAAGGCAACGTGCCCCGCCCCGAGGTATAAATACCGCTAAGCTGTCATGACGTGGAACAAACGGAAATCATCATCGTCCGCCAGCGTCACTTTATCGAGATGGGCCCCGTTACTGATTGTTTTTTACAGCCGACCCTATGGAGCACTGGACAACCATGAGCGCCCCTTCCTACCCGGTATCTGTCGAAGAAGATCGTCGCCTACGCGCCCTGGCGGAGTACAAACTGCTCGATGCCCCTCCCACCGAGGAGTTTGACCGACTCGCCAACCTGGCGGCCAGGCTATTCAAGGTTCCCATCGTTCTGATCACACTGATCGATAAAGATCGACAGTTTTTCAAGGCGCGCGTGGGTACGGACCTGAACGAGATCAGTCGCGCTGATTCCTTGTGCGCACATGCCATCCTGTCCAATGACATTCTACTGATCCCCGATGCCCTGCAAGATCCACGCTTTGCTTCGAACCCTTTAGTTACGGGCCCGCCCTTCGTTCGCTTTTATGCCGGAAAGCCGCTGCTGGCCCCAACAGGAGAACGATTAGGCACCGTGTGCCTGATTGATACCAAGCCACGACAAGCCTTTAGCGATGACGAGCGAGCCAATCTGTCCGATCTGGCCAGCCTGATCATGGAACGCATGCAAGCCCGTCGTCTGGAACAGACTCCATCAGTCAGCAAAGCCCGATTTGAAAATATCGCGACCGCCTCTCCCGATGCCATCATCGGCTCGGATGAGCATGGCCGCATTACCTTATGGAATCATTCTGCCGAAAAGATCTTTGGCTATGTAGCGGAAGAAATTCTGGGGCAACCCGGCTCGATCATTGTGCCTGACAACTGGCGCAAGGTTTACGAGCACGAACTTGTCCGACTCCAGCAGGGCGAACAGATGAAACTGCCTGACCGCAGGATCGAACTGTCCGCTTTGCGCAAGGATGGCACCGAATTCCCGGCAGAGTTCTCCCTATCGACCTGGACTGAGGCCGGCTCACGCCATATCGGCGCCATTGTTCGAGACACCACGGCGCGGCGGCACCATGAAGAAAGACTGTTCCAGCTGGCTTCGCTCGATGCCCTGACAGGGCTTGCCAACCGGGGAATGTGGCAGGCACGCCTTGCCCAGACACTTGCCGAAGAAGCGCCCGCCACCATCTTGCTGATCGATCTGGATGACTTCAAGGAGATTAACGACACCTTCGGACATTCCGCCGGCGATGCCGTCCTCAAACATATTGCACAGCAAATGAAGTCCGCCTTTCCTGACGCGATCATGCTTGCTCGACTGGGCGGCGACGAGTTTGTGGCCTTGCTACCCGGCAATCAGGAGCAGGCCGCCCGCATCGCGGCTCAAACGCTGCTCAATACCTTGGCGACACCCTGCAACTTTGCTGGCCAGGTTATTGAAACCAGTGCCAGCATGGGAGTGGCGCTGACGCTGATGCACGGCACCAGCGCCGAGGAGGTTCTGAACGCTGCCGATCTGGCGCTGTACAAAGCCAAATCCTCCGGGAAACGACACTACGTGATGTTCTCTTCACTCTTGCGTGAAGTGGCGGTCGCACGCAGATCGTTCGAGCGGGAGCTACGCCTGGCTTTTGAACACGGGGAGTTTGAGCTTTTCTACCAACCCCAGGTCTCTACCCGCAGCGGATTGCTGACCGGCGCGGAGGCGCTGCTCCGATGGAATCATCCAACACGAGGCTTGTTATCCCCGGTCTCTTTTATTGATGTGCTCAACGAAAAGCAGTCTGCCCCTGCCATAGGGGCGTGGATAATACGCACGGCATGCCGTCAGGCCGCGCACTGGCACGCGACCATCCCCACTTTTCGGATTGGCGTGAACCTGTTCGAGGCACAGCTACGAACCAATCGTCTGCGCTCCACGATCAGCACCATCCTGGCTGAAACAGGCCTACCAGCGCACTGTCTGGAACTGGAGATTGTGGAAACATCCTTGTTCCGCAACGACATGGTGACCAAGAACCTGCTCCACAGTTTACGTGACCTCGGCATTGGCCTGGCCTTCGACGACTACGGGACGGGCTATGCATCATTGAGCCTGCTCAAAACCTACCCAGTCAGCCGACTGAAAATTGACCGCTCTTTTATCCGCAATGTCCACGAAGATACCGGGAACGCCGCCCTGGTCAAGGCGATTATCTACTTGGCTAAAAACTTTGGTCTGGATGTCATTGCAGAAGGCGTGGAAACCGAGGAGCAACTTCAGTTCCTGAGAAGTAATGAATGCCCCGAAGTACAAGGTTATTTGTATGGCAAGCCGGTTTGTGCCGACACATTCACAACACAATTCATCCAGCACAAAGGCCCACTCAAACCTTGCCTACTCGATAGAAAACCCATTATCGGTCCCTAGCATCGGCACAAGCGGGCTTCACAGAAGGGCGAGCCCGCCCTTGGCCCAGTCTCAATATTGCGCCTTCAGGGACAGCATTACGTTCTGAGGCGCGCCATACCAGCCCTGATTATAAAAACCGATCTGCGAGTAGTACTTCTTGTCAAACAGGTTGTTCACGTTCAAGGTGGCAGACATACGCTTGTTAAAGTCATAGCGGGCCATCACGTTGACGATGGCATAGCTGCCCTGCTCTACCTTGACCACGTTGCGCCCCGGCGCGGTCGCATCCTGGTACATGCGGTTTTGCCAATCGATGCCACCGCCCACTGTCAGTCCTTGCCAATCTCCCTGCATGCGGTACGTGGTAAAGAGCTTGAACAAGGTACGCGGCTTGTTTGTGTTAATAGGCTTGCCCTGTGCATCCTTGGCGGTAAACGTAGTCAGGCTGCTGGCCACGTTCCAACCGGGCATCACTTCACCGCCCAGTTCCAGCTCAATCCCCTCTACCTTGGCACCCGAGACCGGGCGATAAGCAGGGGTGTTGGGCGGCGCGCCCATCACCTGCTTGCCAGTAGCCTGAGCCAGGTTGTCCTGTCGCGTCTGAAAGACAGACACCGCAGCATTTAACCGTCCGTCCAGCCAGGCCGCTTTCAGCCCGAGTTCGTAACTTGTACCCGTGATCGGCGCAAGAATCTCACCTTGCTCATCGCGTGCATTTTGCGGTTTGAAAATCGCTGTATAGCTGGCGTAGGCCGTATAGCTGTCATCAAAGTCATAAGTCAGGCCAGCATAAGGAATCAATTCATTCCGATGACGATACTGACGTTTAGCACCAAAGTAGGTCTGGTCCGTTTCCCAATTGCTCAACCGCCCGCCCACCATCAAGCGCAGATTATCCCGCAGGCTCAGACGGGCCACGACATAAGCTCCCGATTGTCGGTTATCCGTATCATCCGCCTGGGAAGGATTGGCGGACCAGACCGGCTCGGACACAAGCCCGGGCTGATAAAAGCTGCCCGCATCCGGCAACGGCGCCATGGCACGATACTGGGGAAAGGAGACTCGATCCCGAGATGTCGTCCACCCCACCGAAAACTCGTGCTCTTTGCCAAACAGCTCCACAGGCCCCGACAAAGCAGCATTGAAAGCCTGGCGACGCACTTCCCCCTTATAAAACGAATAGGAGTTGGACATCCCGAGACCCGTGTCCCGGTCCGGATAGCCCCCGCGGAAAATCTGTTTCATGGACGCATCCGTATGCGACTGGTTATAGCTCAGGCGCAGTTTCAAGTGATTGGCAAACTGGTGGCTGACATCCACAAAGCCAGTGAGTGTGTCGTTCTCGATACGTGACCAATCACTATTGTTGGAAACCGAGCGCTTGAAGTCCGTACGCGAGCCGTCGCTATAAAACAGCGGGAAACCGCTGCCAAAGCCATTATTGGCGCTGGACTGATAGGCCACCCCGCCGCTCAGCTCCATCCCCGGGATCAGGTCAGCCGTCATTACGCCATACAGCGTACGCGTCTGCGTATCCTGCCAATCCGTGTAGCTATTACCCTTGCCATAAGCGCCCACGAGACGCCCGCGCACACGACCATCCTGGCTAATCGGTGCAGAAACGTCTGCGTAGCCTCGTGCGAAATCCCAACTACCGGTCTGCACCCCGGCCGAGAACGCCAAGTCCCGTAAAGGCCGTTTGCGCACATAGTTGACCGCTGCAGAAGGGTTACCCGCGCCTGTCATCAAACCGGTGGCACCGCGCACCACCTCCACCCGGTCAAATACCACCAAATCCAGATTACTCTCTCCGAACGCCCAGGGAGACAGAACAGGCTGAGTCCAGCCGTCGAATTGGTAGTTATCTATGGCAAAGCCACGGGACGAGAACGAATAGCGGTTGGTGTCGCTGCGCGTCACCGAAACACCCGGCGCGCTTTGCAGCGCATCTGCCGTCGTTTGCATACCCCTATCATCCATCATCTGACGGCTGACCACGCTGACCGACTGTGGCGTTTCCCGAATGGACAGTGACAAACCAGTGGCCGTGCTCATGGCCTTGGCGGTGTAGGACCCGCTGGTTTCTGTCACACCCGGGTCCCGACTGCCTTGAATGGTAATCACGGATAACTCCACCGGTGAGGGTTCAGGCGCACTGCCTTGCGCCCAGACGGGGCTGGCGGCCGTCGCCAACCACAGGGCTGACCGGGAAAGGGACGTCAGTAGACGGACACGCAAGCAGGCAGAGCTGGAAAAAACAGCAGACATGATGGTCAATCTCGGCATAGGTTTTAGATGCGAATAATTATCATCTACATATTTGGTAGTGATGTATTCACAAACGCAAAAACGCTATGCCAAACACCCTTCCTGGCTGTACTGGCGCCCAGCTCGCCACCGCCGCCGGATCGCATCGGCCAGCACATCTATCAAGCTTGGCTCAACTCGCTAGGCGATATGCCGTAGCGCTCGCGAAATGCCGTCGCAAAGTTGGTGGCATGGCGGTATCCGACAGAGTGCGCCGCCTGCTGCACGCTCCCCCCTTGCATCAGATATTCACGCGCCAGTTCCAACCTGCGTTCACGCAGCCAGCTAAAAACCGAGCATCCATAGACAGCCTGAAACTTCAAGCGCAAGGTGCTGGGGCTCATGCAGGCCAGCCGCGCCAGCTCAGCCAGAGTGTGATCCTCGCCGGGGGCCTGATAGAGACATTCTTTAACGCGTTCGAGCAATTGCCGATCACGGATCGAGACAGGGGAATTTTTTTCTGTGCTTCGAGCCAGTCCATCCAGCGCGTGGGCCAACACTTGCAGGCTGATCCCCTCCAGCAACAGGTGATGCAATGCTCCTTGCAAGGGGCTGTCGATCAATTGATCGATAGCGGTCAGCAAGTGAGGGGGTACGGCCCAGGGTTGCAACCATATTTGCGTTGAAGCCATGACGCCAGCCAGGGCTTCGCCCAGCGGCGAATCAGCCAGACTGTCTGGGGTGCTCATGGTGATATTAAGGCCCCGCAGGCGCTGCCCGGCAGGGTGAATTCCTGTCACGGTCAAGGCATCAGCATGGGCAATTGTGGCTCCCCGTTGGGCCGTCATGCTAAGCGAACTCTGCTTGGCAAGCTGCGCGTGTGCCCGCCCCCGCACAATGACAATTGCTGAAAACTGCGGGGCGGCCAGTGAGGTCGCTGCGTATTGATGATGAGTGATGATGTCCGACAGCACCATCTTCATGCCTGGCCGAAGCTCATAGTCCTGCACCTTGCCCTGAGCAATGCACAGCTGCTCCATGTCCTGCTTCGGGCCGGTGTACTCCGGCAAGCAATAGCGGAAACCCATCGGACTACCGAGCCGGTTAAAGTCCGATACCGTAAATCTGATCATAGCAATCGAGAGGGGGAAATGCTCAAGCCAGACCCGCAGCTCCTTCTCTTTACCAGAGCAGGCCACGACGGCAAGGGGAAACAGCGCAATTGAGAATAACACACATTCTCAATTATATGGTGACTTTATGTCTCCCTCGTGCCCGTCAACCGCGTTGGGCTTATCAAAAGGGACGGGAAAACAAAATGGGTTTACTCTTTCTGAATTCCTGAGTTGTAATAATAATCATTAGCAATTAATTTTTCCGTTTCACACCTTGATAATGACTTTCCTGCCCCGCTTTCTGCTCAATGCCGTCACGCTCTGCTTGACCCTCACCCTTGCCGCTCATACTCACGCCCAGCAAAGCACCCGCCCCTGGGACGAGCCAGTAGGTCCTACCATCGTGGACCAGCCACAAAACCTGTACCGCTTTGAGACGCTGTTCATGAACTCGCAGGACGGCCAGCGGCGCTACAAAATCCAGATCGGTACGCCAAACCGCCCTGCTCCTGCACGCGGTCATCCCGTGATTTACATGCTGGATGGCAATGCCGCCATGGCCAGTATCGAGGTGGACGACTTGAAAGCCATCAGTGCCCTATCTGCCCCGGTTCTGGTCGCCATTGGCTATGACACCGATGCCCGCCACGATGTGCTTGCCCGTTCTTTTGACTACACGCCTCCCGTCACAGACAACGGCCCGAACAAAACGGTGGAAGTCCGGGGCCGTTTGGGTGGCGGCGCAGATGTTTTTCTGGACTATATCGAAACGCAGATCAAGCCGATGGTCGAAAACCGCGAACTGATTGACCGTTCGCGCCAGACGCTATGGGGCCACTCGTACGGCGGCTTGTTCACCTTGTACACCCTGTTCAACCGTCCCGATCGATACCATCGCTACGTCGCGGGGGATCCCTCCTTATGGTGGCACGATGGCATTCTGGTCAAGACTGCCCTGGCCTTTGATACGTCGCTGGCGAAGGACAAGCACATCGCCATCCTGGTTGGCGGGCAGCGCAGAAATACCTCCATGAGCAATGCCGCAGCACACTGGTCTACCCAGGATCTGGCCACGTATCTGCGGGATGCGGGGCTGAATGTCAGTTACGAAAACTTTAGCGAACTGAATCATAGGCAAATGCTGGCCGCCTCCTTGAAACCAGCGCTGAGAATGGCCGCACAATAATAATGCCCACCCAAAGCCTCCTCCTGAGCCGGTCAGCCCCTATTCCCAACGGCACTGGACGACGCCGCCTTGAGTAGAAAACAGCCCTAGTCCTCGTCGCGCAGCTGACGCAGCAGCACAGCGGGCTGACACCGAGGCCAAAGAAAAAAAGAAAGGCAAAGCAGACGACGTGAGCAACACCCTACCTTAGTCTGCAGACTCGCAAGTACCCGCTTGGCTACCCCTTCCTGCCCTACTCGTTGAGGCTTGCTTTTCCTAGAACAAAAAAAACCTGAGCCGGCACAGCACCAGACTCAGGCAAAACGGTTTCCGCTGTAAGCGGTCTATCAGAACGCGGCGCTGTAAATAGCGAAAGCGTCGTCTTCGGTCACGTCGCGGGGGTTGTTGCCCAGCAGACGGGTTTGTTTCATGGCTTCCTGGGCCATACGACGCAAGTCGCTTTCCTTGATACCCACGTCGCGCAGTTGGCGCTCGATGCCGGTATCAATGGCGATCTGTTCCATGAAGTGGATGAAGGCTTCGGTCTTGGAGGCCTCATCACCCTGGATGCCGGGAATCAGCACTTCAGCCAGCTCGGCATACAACGGGGCTGCAGCCGGAGCGTTAAAGCGCAGAACGTGCGGCAGAACCAGCGAGTTCGACAAGCCATGTGGCACGTGGAAAATACCGCCGATCGGGTAAGCCAATGCGTGTACGGCACCCACGGGGGCGTTCGCAAAAGCCTGACCAGCCAGCGTGGCGCCCAGCAGGATGTCCTGACGTGCAGCGGCATCCTGGCCGTTGCGACAAACGTGTACCAGCTTGCCGCCAATCAGACGCAGGGCTTGTTTGGCCAGGTTGTCCGAGAGCGGGTTTTTCAGGATACGGCTGGTGTAGGCCTCGATGGCGTGGACCATGGCGTCGATACCGGTCGCCGCCGTAATACGGGGAGGCAGACCTAATGTCAGTTCCGAGTCCAGAATGGCCAGGTCGGCGTACAGCTCGGGAGCGACCACACCGGATTTGGTGGTCTCGCCGGTGGTCACGATGGAAATAGGCGTCACTTCCGACCCTGTTCCCGCTGTGGTCGGAATCTGCACCAAGGGCAGGCGTGAGCCGCGCACCTTATCAATGCCATACATCTCTTGCAGGGGCTGGTCCGACGCCAGCAACACAGCCAGCAGCTTGGCCACGTCCATCGACGAGCCGCCCCCCAAACCAACCACGATTTCCGTCTTGGCCTGACGGGCGCGCTCGGTCGCCTGCAGGACAATATGCTCGGGCGGATCGGCAATCACATCATCAATCACTTGCACGGTCCAGCCGTTGGCTTTCAGATCAGCCAGTGCAGGGTCCAGCAGACCGCTTTCGTGCAGGAATCGGTCAGTCACCAGACAAACACGCTCTTGCGAGTAGCGCTTGCGCAGGATCTGGCCGAGCCGGGCAGCGGCTCCGCTTTCAACGTAAATAGCGGGGGTGGTTCTGAACTCGAATGCCGACATGGGCTTTCTCCTTATGGTATGGCGGGCTGCGGTACTTCGATACGGCCGCGGTCCATCCGGTAGGTGTAATCAATCACATTGCCGGCGTGCTGCAAGTCGGCACCCGACAACAAAGCACTGAAGCCTTCTTTGCTCAGCTCGCCCACCACTTCCGCAATACGCTTGGACAGCGCAGGCGCGACGCCTTCAAAAGGCTCGTCCAGCAACAGCAGCTTGTCGGCAGTCATCAAGGCGCGCCCAATGGCAACCAGCTTTTGTTGCCCTCCGGACAACTGCAAGGCACGGCGCGGGCCAAACACCTTCAATTCCGGGATGATGCGCCAGACACGGTCCAGACGCGCTTCGATATCCTGAGATTTCAGTGCCCAGGCGGGCAGGCGGATGTTCTCTTCCACGCTCAGCTCAGGGATCAATTTGCGATCCTCCGGGGCAAAACCCATGCCCAGGCTGGTGCGACGGTAAGCGGGCATCTTGGCCAGCTCCTGCCCATCGAACTGAATCGAGCCGTTTTCCACGGCCAGCAAGCCCATTACCGTACGCATCAGCGTGGTTTTACCTGCCCCATTACGGCCGGCCAGACCCACGATCTGGCCTTGGCGCACTTGCAGGTTTACCTGGCGCAAGATGCTGGTCGGGCCAATACGTACATCCAGATTTTTGACATCAAGCAGCATGATCGGCCTCCTGTTTATTGCGTCCCACCGGCTCGCCGATGATGTATTCACGAACCTGCTCATGGGCCAGCACTTCGTCTGGAGTGCCGTTGGCCAAAATGGTGCCGTCGTAGAAAGCCAGCACGCGATCACTGTAGCGACGCACGATTTCCATATCGTGCTCCACAAACAGAACCGTCACGCCCGCATCACGGACCACTTTCATGACGCGGTCCATCACTTCAAATTTCTCGTCACTGGCAACGCCACTGGTGGGCTCGTCCAGCAAGAGCACTTTAGGCTGGGCCACCATGGCCAGCGCAATGTCCAGCAACTTGCGAATCCCTTCGGGCAAGGTGCCTGCCTGGGACTGGGCGAAAGCGCTCAGGCCGAAACGCTCCAGAATTGCACTGGCTTCGGACAAGGACTGTTTGGCCACGCCCAGGGCAATTTCCACGTTTTCCAGGGCGTTCAGCGAGGTAAACAGCTGCGGAATCTGGAAAGAACGGGCGATACCCATGCGGGTCACTTCCCGTGGTGGCAAACCCGTAATCTCGCGACCGGCAAAAAAGATATTGCCCGAGTCCGGCTTCATGTAGCCGGTCAACATGTTCACGAAGGTGGTTTTACCTGCGCCATTGGTGCCAATCAGGCCCGTAATGGTTTGCGCATGGATATCAACGGTCATATCGCGTGCAGCGTGGACAGCGCCAAACTGCTTGCACAAACCTTTAGCGGAAATCAAGGGTGACTGACTCATGAGCGGGCCCCTGTCGGTGAAGAAGAATCGTTGGAGGTAGCAGCCGCATTGCGACGGTTCAAAATACTGATCAGGCCACCGGGCAAAAACACAATCAGGGCCAACATGCTGACACCCATGACAATCTGCCAGGTGTTAGGGGCATATTGGTAGGCCAGTGTGCGGATCAGTTCCAGGCTCAAGGCACCCAGGAAAGGCGCGTAAGCATTACGAGTACCGCCCAGCACAGCAATGAAGATGAACTCGCCCGAGGTGGTCCAGAACGCCAGTTCAGGGTCTA
This sequence comes from Alcaligenes sp. HNGD-HTN06, assembly GCF_049932565.1. Classification (NCBI taxonomy): domain Bacteria; kingdom Pseudomonadati; phylum Pseudomonadota; class Betaproteobacteria; order Burkholderiales; family Alcaligenaceae; genus Alcaligenes; species Alcaligenes sp. HNGD-HTN06. The sequence continues at coordinate 2,741,159 of NZ_CP187782.1, forward strand.
CGTGACCGATGCTCAGCGAGGACAGGGCACCGCCCAGACCGGCCAGCGCGGCAGCCAGCACGTAGCTCAGGTGAATATTGCGGTAGGCCGAAGCCCCCAGGTATTCAACGCGGATTTCATTGTCCTTGATCGCTGGGCCGAGACGACCGGCGCGGCTGCGCAAGAAGCCTTGCATGGCCCACAGCACCACACCGACCAGCACCACGGTCAGGACAAACACACCCGGACGCGACAACGTATCGGCGAACGTTCCCCACAGAAAAGAGGGAGCATGAACATTAAAACCGTCACTGCCGCCCAGGCTGGGGTTACGCACCAGCAGGCCGTACATAATCATGGACAGCGCCAGACTGAGCATGGCAAAGAAAATATCGCGGTAGCGAGCCAGCAGAAAACCCAGTACCCAGGCAAGCAACGCGGCACAAGCGGCGGCAAAAGGCAGCAGGATGACGGTTTCGCGCCAGTCCAGATAGTTCATGGCCATGCCGACGCCATAGGCGCCAATGCAGTAGTACAGACCCTGACCGAAAGAGGCCAGGCCCGAGCGCAGCAACAGCACCACGCCCAGGGCAACCAACCCCTTGGCCAGCGCCACTGTAATCAGAAACTGCCAGGATGGCAGGCCAAAGCCCACAATAAGGGCAGCCACCGTAATGGTCAGGGCAATCATGCCCTGCTTAAGCGTAATGTTGGTCTTGTTCATATCTTTCGGGCCTCGGCAGCAGCAAACAGTCCTTTAGGACGGACGGCCAGCACCAAGGCCATTACCGCGTAGATGGAGAAAAGTTCGATTTCGGGCCAGTAGTGAACAGCAAAAGAGCGCACCAGGCCAACAATCACTGCGCCAAGCGCAGCGCCGGGCAAGGAGCCCAGACCGCCAATCACGACCACGGCGAAAGCCATCACAATGACCTCCACCCCCATGCCGGGCGCCACAGAAATTGTGGGGGCCGTCAGCGCGCCACCCAGCGCAGCCAGTGTGGCACCGGCAATAAAGGTCAGCAGGAAGTAGCGTTGCACATTGATGCCCATGGCCTGACTGACTTCACGGTCATGAATCACGGCCAGCAAGATGCGGCCCTGACGCGAATACTTCAGGAACAAGGTCAGGCACAAGCCAGCCAGAATGGCCGCCACGACAATCACAAAGCTGTAGGTGGGGTAGAACAGATCACCGAATTCGACGTTACCCAGCAAGCCGTAAGGCTCGGCGATCACGTAAGGATCGACACCCCAGACCAGTTTGACGGTATCTTCCAGGATCAGGAATACCGCATAGGTAATCAGCAAAGAGACAACCGGCTCTTCCTGGTAGAAAAAGCGCAGCAGGCCGTATTCAATGACAAGACCCAGCACCAGACCGGCAATGACCGCGGCCAGGATCAGCATCAGATAGCTGCCGTACGGGCTGTGATCGGTAGAGAGCCACTGCGTCACCATGGTGACAGCGGTGTAAGCGCCAATGGTATAGAGGCTGCCGTGGGCCATGTTCAGGATCTTCATCACACCATAGATCAGCGTGAGTCCGACCGCGACCAGAAACAGCCAGGCGGCGTACATGATGCCATCTATTAAGGCAGCAGAAAGAAGAGACATAGTCGGTTTCTGTGGAAATGGAATAAAAAATGCCACCACGCCGCAGCGTGGGTGTGCCTCCCCCAAACGGGGGAGCTTTTACCTGGGGAACAGCCCGGCGGTAAACATGCGCCCTGGCTACGCCTTCGGCTTGCTTCCCCCCGAGGGGGCCTTTACCCTGGGAGCGTCCCCGTGGTAAAGACCGGACATACAAAACAAGGTCTTGCAGGCCCTCAGGTTCAGAGCAGCGTCCTTGTCAGGACGCCTGTCCGTATCAGTGCTTCAAGCCGCCCTTGATCCAGTCGATGGATTTCACGCCTTCGGGCGGTGTCACTTCTTCAGGTTTGAAGTGACGCAGATCGGTGTAGCTGATCACGCCCTTGTCGTTTTTCACCACGCCCAAGGTCGTACCTTGAACAGCCTGGTGGCCTTTGCCCAAGGACATGCTGACATCACCCGATGGGCTCTCGAAGGTCAGATGCTCGAAAGCACTGATCACTTGTTCGGTGGACGGTGTTTTACCGTCGTTGGCAGCCTGGGCTTTTTCATAAGCGGCTTTCAAACCCAGCAACGTCTGTGTCATCTTGTAGGAAGGGTAGCTGGGGTCCGCATTGAACTGCTCGCGGTAGCTGGCACGCAACCACCGGTTCAATTCATTGTCAGGGGCAAACGCAGCGTGTGGACCGCGAGCGCCAATGATGGTGCCTGTGGGGATCTGGTTGTTGGCTCGGTGCGTTGCTGTTTCGCCAGCAGTCAGCACGGTCAGGGTGTTGCGGAACAAACCACGTGGCAGAGCCTGCACCACAAAGCCTTCCAGATCGCCACCCCAGAAGCTGGAGTGAATCACTTCTGGACGGGCCGCCATCAGGGAAGAGATCTCGGCATTGTACTGGCCCGCGCCCAGTTTGGGCATTTGCGAGGTCTTGGCTTCTACGCCGGGCTTGAGCGCTTGCAATGTGCCTTCAAAGTCGTGCCAAGCATCCTGACCCCAGGCGTAGTTCTGGTTGATACCGGCGTAGCTCTTGAGTTCGGGGTTGCGCTCCAGCACAAAGCGGGCAGCGGCCACGTTGTCCATCGTGGCGTGGGCCACCGGACGGAACACGTATTTGTAGCTGGCATCTTCAAACAGACGCGGTGTGCCGCAGTCGAAAATCAGGGTCAGTTTTTTCAGTTCTTCAGCAACGGGGGCCACGGCCAGACAATCGCCCGAAGAGATGTAGCCGACCACGATGTCCACGTTTTGTTGCTGAACCAGGTTGCGGTATTCGCTGACCTGCTTAGCAGTACCACCGTTCTCGTCAATGAAAACCAGTTCAATCGGTGCACCGCCCAGACCCTTGGTATTGTAAGGGGCGGGGACCTTGCCTTCGTTCAACTGGGCAGCCGTCAGTTCAGCGGCATTCTTGGCAGGCACGCCAAAAGGACCGGAGGCCGCGCCGGACAAGAAGGTGACCACACCAATCTTGATGGGTTTGACCTCTTCTGCCAGGGCAGTCGTGCCGGACAAAAGGCCAGCCGTGGCCAACGTCAGGGCCAGGGTCAGTTTGCGTGGGGTTGCAGACAGGATAGACATAACGTCTCCTTATTTAGCTTATTGTGGGGTTCTGCTGATGGGGCGCTCTACGCTATCGGCAAAGCGGCCCCCTTCGCTGCGCGGGGCGCGGGTATGTATCAACTTACAGCTGCTGGCACATGTATTTGATTTCCAGGTACTCGTCGATCCCATAACGGGAGCCTTCACGACCCAGACCGGATTGCTTGACGCCGCCAAACGGGGCGACTTCGTTGGAAATCAAACCGGTATTGACGCCGACCATGCCGTATTCCAGCGCTTCGCCCATGCGCCAGGCACGGGCGTTGTCACGCGTGAACAAATAGGCAGCCAGACCATACTCGGTGTCATTGGCCATCGCGATGGCTTCGGCTTCATCTTTGAAGCGGAACAAAGGTGCCACAGGGCCAAACAATTCTTCACGGGCCACGCGCATGGCGGGTGTCGCCTCACCCAGCACGGTGGGTGCAAAGTAGGTACCGCCCAAAGGATGGGGCTGGCCGCCTTGCAAAACGCGGGCCCCCTTCTGAACGGCATCATCAATCAGTTCGCGCAGGCGATTGACGGCCTTTTGCTCGATCAGCGGACCTTGCTCTACGCCTTCGTCCATACCGTTGCCCACTTTCAGGGCAGCCACACGTTCGCCCAGGGCTTTGGCAAAGCGGTCATAAATACCGTCCTGCACCAAAAAGCGGTTGGCGCACACACATGTCTGACCGCTGTTGCGGTACTTGGACGCCATCGCGCCTTCAACGGCCGCATCCAGATCCGCATCGTCAAATACGATGAAGGGCGCATTGCCACCCAGTTCCAGCGACAAGCGCTTGATGGTGGGAGCACACTGGGCCATCAGCAAACGACCCACCTCGGTGGAACCGGTAAAGGACAGCTTGCGCACGATAGGGCTTTCCGTCAGGGCGGCACCCACCACGCGGGACTGGCCAGTTACCAGCTGGAACACACCCGCGGGAATACCCACGCGCTCGGCCAGGACGGCCAGCGCCAGGGCGGTCAGGGGAGTCAGGTCGGCAGGACGAACAATAATGCTGCAACCAGCCGCTAAAGCGGGTGCAACCTTGCGGGTAATCATGGCCGCCGGGAAGTTCCAGGGGGTGATGGCCGCGCATACGCCCACGGGCTGCTTGACCACCACAATGCGTTTGTCCGCCTGGGGGTGGCCGACCACGTCGCCATACACGCGCTTGGCCTCTTCGCTGAACCATTCCACAAAGGAAGCCGCATACAGCACTTCGCCACGAGCCTCGGCCCAGGGCTTACCCTGTTCCATGGTCATGATGGTGGCCAGGTCATCCGCATTGGCCACCAGCGCATCGAACCAGGCGCGCAACAGCTTGGCGCGCTCGTGCCCGCTGCGTGCCTTCCACTCGCGCTGGGCCACTTCAGCATCGCTGATGACCGCTTCAATCTCTTTCGTGGCCAGGCTGGCGACATTGGCCAGGCACTCACCCGTGGCCGGATTCAGAACGGCAAACGTGTTGCCATCCCCCGCGCTGACCCAACCCTGAGCGGTCCAGGACTGATCTTTGGCCAGGCTGGGGTCCTTCAGTTTGCTAATCAATGATGCCGCGATATTGTTCATTATGCTGAACCTGTTTCTCTTATAGTGAACTTGGTAGAATTATAGGAGCCGAAAAAACGCGTCGTCAACGAATCGGCTTACGGGTTTACCCGTATAAGATCAGTCGCCGTATTTTTTGTTTTAGGGTGTTTGAGGGCACAATGGAACGCTGGCATCAAAGCGGCAAATCTGGCCTAATGCAGGACCTGTACGTCTGGTCCGGCCGGCTCGATTATGGGATGCTGCACCTTGTACGGACGGTCCCTTACCCCTGTTTCCAGAGTTCAGCACCCGTGCATCCGGGCTCACTGGACTTCCTGTGTGTTGTTATGGAGTTAGTCGTAGTGGAAGAGAAGAAACTGGTTCCGGCTGTAGTACGCGCAGTCACCGTACTGGACGAATTGGCGGCCTCACCGGAGCCCCTGTCATTTACGGACCTGGTCAAACGTCTGGGTATGCCCAAAAGTTCCCTGTATGGTCTGTGCACCACGCTACTGGATCTGCACCTGATCCGTAAGCTGGAAAATGGCAGTTTCACCTTGGGCACACACGTCATGGGCTGGGCCAATGCGTTCCTGTCCCAGCTGGATCTGACACAGGAATTTTTTGCCGCCTGGGACGACATGCGCGTCCTGCCGGAAGAGACGATTACCCTGTCCATTCTGGATGGTGAAGATGTGGTCTACATTGCCTGTCGAAACGGGACCCGGCCGCTGGGTTTTACCTTCCGCGCCGGCATGCGCCTGCCGGCGGTCTACACCGCCACCGGTAAAGCCATGCTCAGCACGTTGCCAGCGCCGGAACTGGACCAGGCCCTGAATCATCCCTGGCCCGACCCTTTGACGGCGCACGGCCCGCGCAACAAGGAAGAATTGATGGTGGAGCTCAGCGACGTGCAGCGCCTGGGCTATTCGGTGGATGCCTGTGGCGTACGGGATGGCATGCACTGTTTTGGAGCCGCGGTGTTCGACTCCAATAACCGTGCTGCCGTGGCCGGGGTCGCGGTCAGTTTGCTCACCCAGGAAGCGGACGAGGCAGCCCAGCGCCGTGCAGGGGAAGCCATGCGTAAACTAGCCAATCGCCTCTCGGAGCGTCTGGGCGCATCGCGCAAAGCATAAGCGCATCCAGATCTGTACGACGCGCTGCAAAAAGGGGCCGCTTCTGCCGCCCCTTTTTGTTTGAATCATGATCGGCAACTGTCCCCGCTCGGACTGCCTTCTATTATTTCCCAGCCATCGGTCCGCAAACGGTAAACTGTCGCTAAATCCTTTATTTTGCAGTTCTTTTTGATGTCTCCCATCGTGCCACATACCTCTTTCAGTACCCTTCCCCTTCTGCCCGCCTTGCTTGAAACCCTCGACAGTCTGGGTTTTGAAAACATGACGGCGATTCAGGAGCAAAGCCTGCCGCTGATTCTGCAAGGCCGTGACCTGATCGCCCAAGCCAAGACCGGCAGCGGCAAAACGGCCGCCTTTGGCCTGGGTCTGTTGCAAACCCTCAACCCCAGCAAACTGACACCGCAAGCCTTGGTGATCTGCCCCACGCGCGAACTGGCCGATCAGGTCACCACCGAGTTGCGCCGTCTGGCTCGCCAGATTCCTAACGTGCGCATGCTGACCTTGTGTGGGGGCGTGCCCTCGCGTCCGCAGACAGAAGCCTTGCGCAATGGCGCTCACGTGGTAGTGGGAACACCAGGCCGGATTCAGGATCATCTGGAGCGAGGCAATCTGGACTTGTCGGCCCTGAAAACACTGGTTCTGGACGAAGCCGACCGCATGGTGGACATGGGTTTTCATGATGATATTGTGGCGATTGCTTCACACTGCCCTCCCCGCCGTCAGACACTGCTGTTCTCGGCCACCTACCCCGAGAACATCCGTAAGCTCAGCGCCCGCTTTTTGCATAAACCTGCAGAGGTCAAGGTGGAGGCGCTGCACGATGCCAGCCAGATCGAGCAGATCTTTTATGAAGTCCACCCCGAGCAACGCCTGTCTGCCGTGGTGACCTTGCTGGAGCACTTCCGCCCCGCCTCTACCCTGATTTTCTGCAACACCAAAATGCGGTGTCAGGAAGTAGTGGAAGAGCTACAATCCGAAGGCATCCAGGCCCTGGCGCTGACCGGCGATCTGGAGCAGCGTGACCGCGACGAAATTCTGGTGCAGTTCTCCAACCAGAGCTGCGCTGTACTGGTAGCCACCGACGTGGCCTCGCGCGGTCTGGATATTCAGAATCTAGGCGCTGTCATCAACGTGGACGTTACCAAAGACAGCGAAGTGCATATCCACCGTGTAGGCCGTGTGGGTCGTGGTGATCAGAAAGGCCTGGCCCTGAATCTGGTCTCGCGCAGCGAACAGCGCTGGGTGAAGTTGATCGAGGAGTTTCAGGGCAGCGAAGTCAAATGGAGCAACCTGAAAGGCTTGCGCCCTCAGTCCAAAGAGCCGTTACGCGCGCCCATGATGACGCTGGAAATTCAGGGCGGCAAAAAAGACAAGTTGCGCCCCGGCGACCTGCTCGGTGCCTTGACCCGCGATGTGGGGCTGAAAGGTGAGCAAGTCGGCAAGATTGCGATTACCGATGCCCGTTCCTACGTGGCGCTGGATCGCCGGATTGCCCGACAATACTTTGATCGGATCGCCGAAACGAATATCAAGGGCCGCCGCTTCCGCATGCGCTTTGTGGAAGATAAGTAAGTCGTCCCTTCTCTGCGATCCCGCCACACTGAGGCAGCCCCCGAATGGGGGCTGTTTTCATGCCCAAAGCCATGCTGGGAAGGCTGTGCCACCCCGCCACAGCCAGACAGAAAACCGGCCCCTCCAGGCCTTTCACAGACAGGCAATCTTGCTGGGTGCCTGTTTCAAATGACTGGCGGCTGACGGTCCCGAACCATGCCAGCGTGCCAGCTCCCGTATGCGTTCTATCAGGCTGACAGCCGCCTCGCTCATGCAGCCTGTCTCACGAGGGTAAGCCATAAAAAGTTCACACCGCGGCCCGCCACCAATCAAGGGGCGTGACACCACGTTCTTGGGCATGAAGTATTCCGCGTACGTGGGCAACAAGGTATAACCCAGCCCGGCCGCCACCAGATTAATGCTCATCAAGGGGTTGGCCGAGTTGTAGGTATGCTCGGGCACCACTTTATGGTGAGCCAGGTAGCGGGCCAGCACATCATGCATGGACCGACCGTAAGAGCGGTCAACGGCGATCATGGGCAGACGATTCAAGCGGGCGGGAGGTATCAGGCTGTAGGCTTCCAGGCGGTGCCCTTTGGGCAAATAGACCCGCAAGGGCTCATCCAGAACGACCTCGCTACAGACATTGGTGGCGCGCACCGGCCCGCGCATAAAACCCAGATCCAGCTCTCCCCGGGCCAGGGCTCCTTCCTGCTCATTGGAGGTCAGGCTGCGCAACACCACATCCACTTGTGGAAAGGCGGCACGAAAGGCAGGGAGAACAGAGGGGAAGATACGCACCTCTGCAGCAGGCACAAAGCCTATCGTCAGCACTTCCCGAGCCTGTGAAGCCACCCTGCCCGCACGTACCAGAGCCTGCTCCACTTTATGCAAGATCTCGCGCGCATCCTCCAGGAAAACCACCCCGGCTTCTGTCAACTCAACTTTGCGCCGCGTACGGTTCAGCAAGGGGTAACCGATCTCCTCTTCCAGATTGCGGATCTGCTCACTCAAAGAGGGCTGAGAAGTGTAGAGCCGTTCCGCAGCACGGGTGAAATTCAACTCTTCCGCGACGGCAACGAAATAACGCAAGTGTCGCAATTCCAAGTTTGTCTCCTGTCAAATTGATCACGCCTGCCCGGCTCAAACCCGAACAGGGTCTGGTCCGGCCAGCAGTTCTCCCACCGGGCCAGCCCGTCTTGCAAGCCCTATTGTCGCTGCTCTACGGCCTTCAAAATCAGCCCCCAGGTTGAATGCTGCATCGCAGCATTCATGCCTATCGTAAACCCTAGCCCCTCTCAAACCCGCATCAATACTGGACTTCGCCCTTAGACCCTACCCAAACCAGGGTCTTAAGCCGGACTTATCGGCTTTGCCGATCACCCGATCTAAAGCAAGTATTGGTCGGATTCATTTCAAGCTTCTACATTTTGCCCTTGGCGACAAAAACCTGTTTTGCAAAAGCACGCATTGCAATAGCGAGGAGCAAGCGATGGGAATCAACCCTGAAAAAATCGAAGCCTTGGTCGATGCGCGTAATGGACGCGTTACCCCTTCCATTTACACCGACCCGGATATTTATGAGCTGGAGCTGGAACGCATCTTTGGCCGTACCTGGCTGTTTTTGTGTCATACCAGCCAGATTCCCAAAGCGGGAGATTTCTTCAATACCTATATGGGTGAAGACCCGATTATCGTGGTCCGTCAAAAAGACGGCTCGATCAAGGCCTTCCTGAACCAATGCCGACACCGCTCGATGCGCGTGTCCTATGCCGACTCGGGCAATACCAAAGCCTTTACCTGTCCCTACCACGGCTGGAGCTATGGCACCAACGGCGATCTGGTGGATGTACCGCTGGAGCCGCGCGCCTATCCGCAAGGCTTGTGCAAGGAAAAGTGGGGTCTGCAGGAAGTGACCCGCGTCAAAGTATACAAAGGCCTGGTCTTTGGCAATTGGGACGCCACCGCTCCCGATCTGGAAGAGTACATGGGCGACATTGCCTGGTACCTGGACGGAGTGCTGGACCGGCGCGAAGGCGGTACCGAAATCATCGGTGGTGTTCAGAAATGGACCATCGAGTGCAACTGGAAGTTCCCCGCTGAACAGTTCGCATCCGACCAGTATCACGCCTTGTTCTCGCACGCTTCTGCCGTGCAAGTGCTGGGCCAGAAACCGGGTGACGAGGATAAAGCGCTGGGTGCCGGCCAAACCGCACGCCCGGTGTGGGAAACCGCCAAGGACGCCGTTCAATATGGCCAACGCGGCCATGGCAGTGGCTTTTTCTTTACCGAGCAGCCCGATGCCAACGTATGGGTGGACGGTGAAGTGTCGCAGTACTTTCGCGACACTTATGCCGAAGCCCACGAGCGCCTGGGCGAGGTGCGTGCCCTGCGTCTGGCCGGTCACAACAATATGTTCCCCACCCTGAGCTGGCTGAACGGCACGGCGACGCTGCGCGTCTGGCATCCACGTGGCCCGAACCAGGTGGAAGTCTGGGCATTTTGCATTGCCGATGCCGCTGCACCCGACGATGTGAAGGCCGCCTTTGAGCGCAGCGCCACCCGCGCCTTTGGCCCCGCCGGTTTCCTGGAGCAGGACGACTCCGAGAACTGGGCTGAAATTCAGAAAATCCTGCGCGGCAAGCGCGCACGCAACACCCAGCTGTGCATGGAAATGGGCCTGGGCAACGAAGGTCTGCGCAGCGATGGCGTGCCGGGCGTCACCAACTACATCTTCTCTGAAACAGCCGCTCGCGGTCTGTACAAGTACTGGGCCGACCTGATGGTGTCCGAGACCTGGGATGAAGTGCTGGAGCGCAGCCGTGTCTATGAAGAGGAGCTGGTGAAATGAGCGCCGTCATTGAAGAACCGACCCAAACCGCCATCGTCGACATGCACGTGCATCACGAAATTGCCGACTTCCTTTACATGGAAGCCGAACTGCTGGACGACTGGCAATTTCGCGACTGGCTGGATCTGCTGTCCGAGGACGTGCATTACCACATGCGCAGCACCACCAATGCGCAAACCCGTGACCGCCGTCGCAGCGTACAGCCGCCCACCACCTGGATTTTCAACGACAACAAATTCCAGCTGGAACGCCGCGTCGCTCGTCTGGAAACCGGGATGGCCTGGGCGGAGGAGCCGCCCTCGCGCACCCGCCACTTTGTCAGCAATCTGCGTATCCGGCCCACCGCTGACGGGCAGGGTTACCAGATCCGCAGCAACTACATCCTGTACCGCGCCCAGAAAGAAAAGGACGAAACCTGGTACGCCGGCAAGCGCCTGGATTATGTACGTCGCGCAGACAACCGCTTTGGCTGGGAACTGTATGAACGCGAGATCGTTCTGGATCAAGTCGTCATCACATCCCACAACCTGAGCGTGCTGTTCTGACCCCGCTCACCTTCCGATGTTGATTGATATGACACGCATTACCGCATGTGAAACCGGTGCCCTGGCCGATGGCGAGGCACTGAAGATAGACACCCCCGACCGCCAGATTGCCTTGTTCAATATTAATGGCACCTTCTATGCGACGGATGACCGTTGCACACACGGCAACGCGTCCATGTCCGAAGGCTATATCGAGGACGACGGCACCGTGGAGTGCCCGCTGCACGCTGCCCGTTTCTGTCTGAAAACGGGCGCTGCCCTGTGCCAGCCGGCCACCGAAGCATTACGCACTTATCCGGTGATCATCAGCGAAGGCATGGTTTATATCGATCTGGAGGCCCAGGCATGAACGGCTGGCTGCAAAACGAGGTGGCCCTGATCACCGGCGGCGGCTCCGGCCTGGGTCTGGCATTGGTAGAGCGCTTTCTGAAAGAAGGCGCATCCGTGGCCGTGCTGGAGCGCTCGGCAGAAAAATGCGCCGATCTGGAACAGAAATTCGGCGGCAAGGTGCTGGCCGTCCAGGGTGATGTGTGCAGCGCAGCCGACAACCAGAACGCCGTGAAGGCCACGGTGGCCCGCTTTGGCAAGCTGGACTGCTTTATTGGCAATGCTGCGGTCTGGGACCACGGCGCACGGCTGATCAACACCAGTATGGAGCAACTGGACAAAGGCTTTGACGAGCTCTTTGCCATCAACGTCAAAGGCTATCTGCTCGGTGCCAAGGCCGCTGCCGACGAACTGGTCAAATCCTGCGGCAGCATGATTTTCACCTTGAGCAATTCGGCTTTTTACGCCGAAGGCGGTGGCCCGCTTTATACCGCCAGCAAACATGCCGCGGTCGGTCTGATCCGCGAACTGGCTTTTGAACTGGCCCCTAAAGTTCGTGTGAATGGCGTAGGCCCTTGCGGTATGAAAACCGATCTGCGTGGCCCCCAAGCCTTGGGCCAGCAAGATACCCGCATCATGGACTCGCGCTCGCCCGAGGCCATCAAAGCGATCCTGCCCCTGCAATTCTTTCCTGAACCTGAAGAATTTACCGGCCCCTTTGTGCTACTGGCCTCGCGCCAGAACAACCAGACACTGACCGGCGTCATGATCAATGCCGACGCAGGTCTGGGAGTACGCGGCATACGCAATGTGGCCGGTGGACTGGAGCTGTGATGCAGACACCTCATATTGTAATTGTGGGCGGGGGACAGGCCGGTGCCACGGCTGCTGCTGAACTGCGCCGCCGAGAATTTGCCGGACAGATCACCCTGGTCGGTGAGGAACCTCACTTACCTTACGAGCGCCCACCCCTGTCAAAAGACGCCTTGCTGGACCCGGACAATGTGCAGCTGAACCTGCATCCGGCCAGCTTTTACAGCGAACAGAACATCAGCCTGAAATTGGGTATCCGTGCCGAAGCGATTGACGCTCAGCAAGGCTGCATCACCCTGTCCAACGGCGAAACCCTGCGATACGACAGCCTCTTGCTGGCGACTGGGGCACAAGCCCGACGCCTGCCCGAACTGGACGCGTTGGGGTCGGTGTCGCATGTTCTGCGCACCCTGGACGATGCCCACCGCATTCGCGCTCAGCTCAAACCTGGCAGCCATGTGCTGGTGGTCGGTGCCGGTGTCATTGGCCTGGAACTGGCATCCAGCCTGGTCGCTTTGGGTGCCACGGTGGAACTGATCGATCCGGCCAGCCGCATCATGTCGCGCAACGCGCCCGAAGTCCTCAGTCAGTATCTACAGTCCGTGCATGAGGCTCGCGGCGTGCGCTTTCACCTCGGTGCCCGCGTCCACAACGCCCGACTGAACGATCAGCAGCGCGTGGTACTGACGCTGGACAATGGCGAACAACTGCAAGGTGAGCTGCTGATTTATGGCGTGGGCGTGAGCATTGACACCCGTCTGGCCGACAGTGCGCGATTGCACACCGAGCAGGGTGCAATCGTGATTGACGAGCATGGTCGAAGCTCTCAGCCCAATATCTATGCGGCGGGCGACACTACGGTGCAAATCGGTCTGGATGGCCGCTGGCAAAGACAGGGGACCTGGGAAAACGCCAATCGGCAGGCCAGCATGGCCGTTTGCCACATGCTGAACCAGGAACCCGCCAAGCCCTGCCCTGCCTGGTTCTGGACCGATCAGTGCGACCTGAACATTCAGTTTGCCGGAGACATGGCCGCTGCCCACTGGGTGTTGCGCGGCACACTGGACATGCCCCCCTTTGTCCTGATTGGCCTGGACCCGGAAGGTGCCATCTGCGGCGCCATCACCGTCAACCAAGGCCGCGACATGCGCCCGCTCAAAGAGCTGATCGAACACCGCGCCGTCCTCCCATTGGAGGTCTGGAACGACACTGCCCAGAACCTGCGCCATCTGGCCAAACAAATCACGCAGACCACACGCAGCCAAGCCACCAATGCCGCCTTGACGGACGAGGCGGCTGCCCCTGCACACCCATAATCAGAATCAGGAGACTGACATGCTGGCACACCTGGAGTGTCTTTCACACACGCCTTTGCTGGGTCATCACGATCCGGCCCAAGCCGTCCTGGACGAAGTGTTTGCGGTACAAAAAGCGGCCCGCGAACGGGTCGCTGCCTTCAAGCCTGATCTGATCGTGTTGTTCACCCCTGATCATTTCAACGGCTTTTTCTACAACGTCATGCCCAGCTTTTGCATCGGCACCGGCGCGCATGCGATTGGCGACTTTGACAGCCTGGCCGGACGCCTGGACGTGCCCTTCGAGCTGGCCACGGAATGTGCCACCCATGTCATCCATAGCGGCGTGGACGTAGCCATTTCACACGATATGCAATTGGATCATGGTGCCGCCTACCCGCTGGAACATCTGGTGGGCAGTCTGGACCATTACCCGGTCATTCCCGTTTTCATTAACGCGGTGGCAGCCCCCTTGCCCACCTTCAAACGTGCCCGTTTGCTGGGCGAGGCCATCGGCCAATGGGCCCGCTCCACGGGCAAGCGTGTGCTGTGGATCGGTTCGGGCGGCTTGTCGCATCAACCTCCCGTCCCCGTCTACGCCGAAGCCCCCGATGCCGTGCGACGCTCGCTGGATGGCGAAGGCTACACGCTCTCGCCCGAAGCCCGTGCCGCCCGCACACAACGCACGATCGATGCTGGCAGAGCCTTCACCCGGGACCCTTCTGTTCTGCATCCGCTCAACCCCGAATGGGACCAGAACTTTCTGGATCTGCTGCAAACGCAAAGCTATGCCCAGCTCGATGAAGTCGCCAACGACGACGTGTCCGCCCTGGCAGGCCGCAGCGCCCACGAAGTCAAGACCTGGGTGGCTGCTTTCGCGGGTCTGTCGGCCTATGGCCCCTATGAAGCGGCGCACCGCTATTACCGAGAAATTCCCGAGTGGATTGCCGGCTTTGGCGGCTTGTCCGCCCATCCGCGCAAGAACTGAAATCCACCACCCAAAAATACCAGGAGATTGTCATGAGTCTGAATGAATCTGATTACAGCCGTTTCGCGACCGTGGTCGAGGAAGGCAAGGAACTGCGCATCCATTACAACGATCTAGGTCAGGGCGAACAGACGGTTGTCATGCTGCACGGCTCGGGCCCCGGTGCTACCGGCTGGGCCAACTTCAATCGCAATATTGAGCCGCTGACCCAGGCTGGCTACCGCGTTTTGCTGATCGACTGTCCTGGTTGGGGCAAGAGCGATTCCATCGTCAACAGCGGCTCGCGCTCCGACCTGAACGCCCGTGTGGTGAAAAGTATTATTGACCAGCTGGGCATAGACAAAATTCACATGCTGGGCAATTCCATGGGTGGCCATAGCTCTGTGGCCTTTGCCCTGACCTGGCCCGAGCGCGTGGCCAAGCTGGTTCTGATGGGCGGCGGCACAGGTGGCATGAGCCTGTTTACCCCCATGCCCAGCGAGGGCATCAAGCTGCTGAACGGTCTGTACCGCGAACCCACGCTGGAGAACCTGAAGCGCTTTAACAATGTGTTCGTATTCGACGCCAGCGTGCTGACCGACGAGCTGCTGCAGGCCCGTCTGAACAATATGCTCAGCCGCAAGGACCACCTGGACAACTTCCTGAAGTCCCTGGAAGCCAATCCCCGCCAGTTCCCCGACTTCAGCCCTCGTCTACCCAGCATCACCGCCCCTACCCTGATCATCTGGGGCCGTCAGGACCGGGTTGTACCTTTCGATACCGGCCTGCGTCTGCTGGCAGGCATTCCCAACTCCGAGCTGCACGTCTACAACCAGTGCGGTCACTGGGCGCAGTGGGAGCATGCCGAGAAATTCAACCAGCTGGTTCTGGATTTCCTGGAGCGTTGAGATGAACAAGGCATCCAGCGATCTGCTCGATACCCTGGCCAGCCGTCTGCGCCAGGCCGAGAGCAGCAATCAGTCCATAGACCCGATTCGCAGCCTGATTGGTGAAGATAATGCCGAGGCAGCCTACACCATACAACGCATCAACATTGCCCGTGGACTAGCCCAAGGTCGTCGCCTGACGGGCCGCAAGATCGGCCTGACCAACCCCAAGGTCCAGCAGCAACTAGGCGTGTCGCAACCCGACTTTGGCGCCCTGTTTGCCGACATGGCCTATGGCGATGGCGAGACTGTCCCCATTGAACGTGTGCTGCAACCCAAGATTGAAGCCGAAATTGCTCTGGTGCTGGAGCGCGATCTGCCCCACGCCGACACCGGCTTTGGCGATGTCGCCGCGGCCGTAGGCTGGGTCATGCCCTCCCTGGAGATCGTGGGCAGCCGCATTGCCAACTGGGATATCCGCTTTGTGGATACCGTGGCCGACAACGCCTCCAGCGGCCTGTACGTGCTGGGCGGCCCTGCCCGTCGCCTGAACGGTCTGGACCTGCGCGCCGCGCGCATGAGCCTGCATCGCAATGGCGAGCTGGCCTCCAGCGGCAGTGGCGCCGAGTGTCTGGGGCATCCCTTCAACGCCGCCGCCTGGCTGGCCTGCACCATGGCCAAGCTGGGCGAACCGCTACGGGCCGGCGATCTGATTCTGACCGGAGCCCTGGGCCCGATGGCCCCCGTTGCCCCCGGTGATCACATTGAAGCCGTGATCGAGGGCCTGGGCTCGGTATCCGTCACCTTCAGCGCAGGCTAAGTCCTCTTTGTACGGAGTAACACACATGACAAACCCCAACGGCATTGCCGTCGCCATCATTGGCTCGGGCAATATCGGCACCGACCTGATGATCAAGGTGATGCGCCAAAGCAAACACCTGAAAATGGGCGCGATGGTCGGAATCGACCCCGCCTCCGATGGTCTGGCCCGTGCGGCCCGCCTGGGCGTGCCCACCACCCACGAAGGACTGGATGGGCTGTTGAAGCTGCCCAACTTCAAGGACATTCGCATCGTATTTGATGCGACCAGCGCGGGGGCACACGCCCGTCACAATGCCGTCCTGCAGGCGCACGGCATTCAGGTCATTGACCTGACACCGGCGGCTATCGGCCCCTACACCATCCCGGTGGTGAACCTGGACGACAATCTGGACGCCTCCAACATCAATATGGTCACCTGTGGCGGACAAGCCACCGTGCCCATTATTGCGGCAGTCTCGCAGGTCACCCCCGTGCACTATGCCGAGATCATTGCCTCGATCTCGTCCAAATCAGCCGGTCCCGGAACCCGTGCCAATATTGACGAATTTACCGAGACCACCAGCAAAGCCATGCAGGTGGTGGGCGGCGCCACCGTGGGCAAGGCCATCATTGTGCTCAACCCGGCCGAGCCACCTTTGCTGATGCGCGATACCGTCTACACCCTCAGCGATCCGGGCAAAGAAGCGGAAATCGAACAGTCCATTGAGCGCATGGCCGCCAAGGTTCAGGCCTATGTGCCTGGCTACCGCCTCAAGCAAAAAGTGCAGTTCGATGTGATCCCCGAGGACAAGCCCATCAATGTGCCTGGCCTCGGATGGCGTTCGGGTCTGAAAACCTCGGTGTTTATCGAGGTAGAAGGCGCGGCCCACTATCTGCCCGCCTATGCCGGCAACCTGGACATCATGACCAGCGCCGCGCTGGCCTGCGCCGAGCGTCTGGCTCAAACCCGCCTGCTGACGCAAACCGCATGACACGCAAGGACATCACAATGGCACACGATCCCAACAAAAAGCTCTTTATTTCCGACGTGACGCTGCGCGACGGCAGCCACGCCGTACGCCACCAATACAGCGTGCAAAACGCCATGGATATTGCCCGTGCCCTGGATCAGGCCAAGGTCGATTCCATCGAGGTCGCCCACGGCGATGGGCTGTGTGGCTCCAGCTTCAACTACGGTTTTGGCGCACACACCGATCTGGAATGGATTGAGGCGGTGGCCTCGGTTGTCACCCATGCCAGGATTGCCACCTTGCTGCTGCCAGGCATTGGCACCATCCACGATCTGAAAGCCGCTTATGACGCCGGTGCCCGCATTGTGCGGGTGGCCACACACTGTACCGAGGCTGACGTCAGCAAGCAGTACATCGAATATGCCCGCAATCTGGGGATGGATACGGTGGGCTTTCTGATGATGAGCCACATGACCACGCCTCAACATCTGGCCGAACAAGCCAAGCTGATGGAAAGCTACGGGGCCACCTGCTGCTACGTGGTCGACTCGGGCGGGGCCTTGAACATGAATGATGTGCGCGACCGTTTCCGCGCTTTCAAGGATGTGCTCAAGCCCGAAACCGAAACCGGCATTCACGCCCACCACAATCTGTCCCTGGGTGTGGCCAACAGCATTGTGGCCGTGGAAGAAGGCTGCGACCGCATTGATGCCAGCCTGGCGGGCATGGGTGCCGGAGCCGGCAATGCGCCGCTGGAAGTGTTTATTGCTGCCGCCGCACGCATGGGCTGGAACCATGGCACGGATCTGTACACCCTGATGGACGCAGCGGACGACATTGTGCGCCCCTTGCAGGATCGCCCGGTGCGCGTAGACCGCGAAACCCTGGCCCTGGGCTATGCCGGTGTGTACAGCAGCTTCTTGCGTCACAGCGAAGTAGCCGCCCAGAAATACGGTCTGAAAACCGTGGACATTCTGGTCGAGCTGGGCAAGCGTCGCATGGTTGGCGGCCAGGAAGACATGATTGTGGACGTGGCTCTGGACTTGCTGCAACGACAAGCCGCGACGGCCTGATTCCAAAAAATCGAAAAAAAAGCTCTACCCCGACTCACCGCCGCTTTAGCGCGCGGTGAGCGGATTTCTGCGCCCTGAATTCGGGGCGGGCAGGTCGCAGAAGCAATAAGAAAACGTCCCGGTCAACCGAGGAGACATTGCAATGACACAAACCCATGGCCGCAAGCATGCGGTCCTTACCGTGGCGATCTGCTTTCTGATCGCTGTTATCGAAGGCATGGACATTCAGGCCGCCGGCATCGCCGTGAAAGGCGTGGCAGCGGAGTTCGGACTGGATAAAACCTATCAGGGCTACTTTCTGAGTGCAGGCATTCTGGGGCTGCTGCCCGGTTCACTGATGGGCGGGCGCTGGGCAGATAAATACGGGCGCAAAGCCGTGCTGATTGCCTCGGTCGCCGTATTTGCCCTGTTTACCCTGTTCACTGCCTGGGTCAACAGCCTGGCTATCCTCCTGATGGTACGTTTTCTGGCCGGGGCTGGCCTGGGCGCAGCCATGCCCAACCTGATCACTCTGGCCGCCGAGTCGGTCAAGCCCGAACACCGTGCCCGTGCGGTAGGCATGATGTATGCGGGCATGCCGGTGGGGGCAGCCATCTTGTCGCTGGTCGCTGCCTCCAACTTCGGGGAAAACTGGAAAAACATCTTTTATCTGGGCGGTCTGCTGCCCCTGCTGGTCATCCCTGTCATGGTGTGGCTGTTGCCTGAATCACGCGAGTTTCTGCAGGCACGAGAAAGCCGAACCGCAGTTCAGGGACGCTTCCAAGATCTGTTCAGCAATGGTTTGGCCACCCGCACCCTGCTCTTGTGGGTCAGCTATTTTTTCACGCTGATGGTGGTGTATCTGATGCTGAGCTGGCTGCCTTCGCTGTTTCAGGAGCTGGGCTTTAGCCGCAAACAAGGCAGCACCGCCCAATTCTGGTTCATGGTCAGCGCAACCTTGGGTACGGTCCTGCTGGGCTATCTGACCGACCGCTGGAAAAAGGCGCTGGTCATTGCGCTGATGTACGGTGGCATTCTGGCTGGCCTGTTAAGTCTGAACGGAGCATCGGGCTTGGGACAGATGTATTGGGCCGCCGCCTTGACGGGTGCGTTTGTCATTGGTTGCCAAGGCGTCCTGTATGCTTTTGGCGGCATTGTCTACCCCACCGCCGTGCGTGCCACAGGGGTCGGCACCGCCGCTGCAGTAGGCCGCATCGGTGCCACCTTGGGTCCGACCATTGCAGGCATGCTGCTCAGCCAGGGCTATGGTGCTGCGGGCGTAATCAGCTCGGCCATTCCCTGCATTATCGTCTCGGCGCTGTGCATGTTGCTGGTGGTGCGTCAGATCAATCAGGAGCAGGCGCAGTCAATCAAGCGCCCAGCCCTGTCAGCCGTCAGCAAGGCCTGAACACAAACAGGACGGCCTCAGGGCAGAAGTGCAATCAGCAGGCAGCATCAGCCTCATTACCGGCCTGCGTGACTACAGATCTCTGACAGCAATACCACAAAGCGCCCCCTATCAATGAGGGCGCTTTTTTATGAGGCCAAGCGGGACGAACCAAGCTCTTATCCTGGCCTTTACTCTGGTCAATCCTCAGAGAATGGAAACAAGGATAAAGAATGACGATATACAATGGCCGACTCTTCTTGGCAGAAGTTTTCTATAGACCAGGCTTTCCCACCGCCAGGAAACGCAACAAGACGCCTGGCTCTGAACGGACACTCTAAAGATGGACACGGTATTACTTCTTCTGGCCGCCGCCATTGCTTTGCACTTGCTGCGGGCACGCTATCAACGCGGGCGCATTATCTTGCTGGGCCGCCACTTGAGCGGTTTCCAGCTGGAGCGTCACATGGAAACGCTGACAGAAGGCTATGCCCGCGCCATCGGTGAACAGGACCCCTCGCGCCAGCGTCAGGTTCTGGAAATGTTTGCGCAGACGGAAAATGCCGTAGCAAGCCAGGTTCAATCGTTGGCAGATCTACTGCAAAAGGAACCGGCCGAAAGCACCCGAATGGGCATGCTGCCTTTCTGTGTGCCTTATGTCGAACGCCTTCTCCCCTCCATGACACGGGACTTTCGTCAGCTTTTGCAGATTCATGCCGCCGGACTGCGCCATGTGGCAGACAATAGGGAGCAGTGGGACCCCAAAAGCCGGGCATTTCATCTGTCCGCAGAACTGTACCTGTTCCAACACAGTTGCCACTGGTTCTGCAAATCTCGCACAGTGGCCGATGCGCGTTTGCTGGCACGCCATAAAGTCACGCATCAAAAGGTTCTGGAGTCCGTCTGTGCACAGACCCGTAATGCGTATCTGCGCTGGCAGCAAAACACGAGCACGCCATAAACCCTCTTCTGTCCGCTGGAAAACCCTAGTGTTTTTCACGGCCGGGATTTTGTAGATTAAATAAGCAGACACCTGAGTCTGCCAAAACAGATGCATGCGCTGCCAAAGTTGCCAGCGACATGCAGGCAATAAAGCCTCACTCCCTTTGCACAAGGGGTGGGGCTTTTTTTGTGCGCGTCATTTGCGCATGCACGGTTTTGACAACGATAAGGAGAGGACAAATGACTGTAAGTGTCAAAGACACCCTGGCTGCAAAAGGGATACACCCAAGCCCCGAGCATCTGGCCAAGCTGGAGACCAAATGGCGTGAAATTCAGGCCATGAAGGGCAATCTGGAAGGGATCGCCATCGACGATGCCGACCTCGCGATCAAGCATCTGGCCGGAGGGGACCACCATGAATAAGGAACTGCTTGAACTCAGCGTGATTGAACTGGCGGATAAACTGCGCACCAAGGCGGTCTCCCCTGTCGAAGTCACTGACAACCTGCTGGCCTACATCGATCAGTCGAACCCGCAGACCAACGCCTACATTTCCATCACCGCCGAGCAGGCGCGCCAAAGCGCCCGTCAAGCCGAGCAAGACATCATGGCCGGCAAGTACAAGGGCGTATTTCATGGCGTGCCGCTGGCCCTGAAAGACAATATCTACTTTGCCAACGAGGTCACCACCATGGCCTCCAAAATCCACAAGGATTTCGTCTCCAAGGACGACGCAACAGTTGCCACCAAGCTGCGCGATGCCGGCGTAATTTTTACCGGCAAGCTGAACATGCACGAGTACGCCTGGGGCATCGACAACAACAACCCTCACTTTGGCCCCGTGCATAACCCCTGGAATCCAGACCGTGTGCCCGGTGGCTCCAGCGGTGGTTCGGGCGCTGCCGTGGCCTCACACAGTTCCTACAACACCCTGGGCACTGATACGGCCGGCTCCATCCGTATCCCCTCCGCCGCATGCGGTATCGTCGGTCTGAAGCCCACCCACGGGCGTGTGAGCAAGTTCGGCGTCTACCCGCTGGCCTGGACCCTGGACCACGTCGGCCCCATGTCCAAAACCGTGGCCGACGCCGCTGCCATGCTGGAAGTGATTGCTGGCTTTGATCCGCGCGACCCAACCTGCGCCAACGTCCCGGTCGGCTCCTACCTGAGCGCCCTGAACGGTGAGGTCAAAGGCCTGCGCATCGGTATCATTGAGGACTACTTCTTCAAAAACGTCGACTCGGGCATTGAAAAAGTCATCCGCGAGCGCCTGGCCGACCTGGAAAAACAGGGCGCCAAAGTCATCCCTCTGACCGTGCCTGCCCTGCGTTATTCCGAATGGGCCGAGCTGGCCGTCAGCCTGACCGAGGCTGCGACCATCCACCACCAGGACCTGATCAAACGTCCCAACGATTTCGGCGGTGACATTCGCTTCCTGTTTGAACTCGGTGAGCTGTTTAGCGGCATCGATTATTTGCAAGCCCAGCAAGTACGCCGCGCCCTTAAACAGCAATTTACCGGCACCTTCAGCGACGTAGACGTCATCATCGCTCCCACCCTGCCTTGCCAGGTGCCCGACATTGGCGTCGATACCGTCAACATTAATGGAAAAACGCTGGACTTCATCGACGAAGGCATCCGCTTTACCGGCCCCAGCAACCTGACTGGTCTACCGGCCGTCACGGTGCCCGCCGGTATCGCCAACGGTATGCCCGTAGGACTGCAAATCATCGGCCCCGCCTTTGAAGAAGCACGCATCCTGAATGTTGCCTACGCCGTGGAATCGATGAAACCCATGGCCGGACACCAGCCCGTTCTGAAGCCTTAAGCTGCCCCCTGCCCCCTCTGTACGCCTGGTCAGACGGGGCAGGGTTTTCACACCAGCACGCCGGTATCAGCAGACCCCCTGTGCTCTCCAGCCGCTGAATGACGCCGGTCAACTCCGGCAGATCTGGATGTCGCCATCCTGACCAGCAAGACCCTCCTAAGCGGCCGGCCTGCAGGCCCAAAAGAAAGACCGGCGCCCAGTCACGGGCGCCGGTCTTTCTTTCATCAGCAAACATTGTTTTGCGCCACCTAACACACCGTGGCAGCGATAACACGCAACGCCGCACCCCTCATCCACACAGCACGGCCAGAGCATGAATGTTTCATACTCGGCACTCCGTCACAATGTCATGCGCACCCGGTTTCAGGATTTGCGCGTCCGTCCTTTGGCCGTGCTGCGACCCGTGGCAGCGGACTTGCCCGCCACCTTTCCGGGTGCTGCGGTCCGGGTAGCACGGCTGGCAGTTTGCGGCGTCGTTTTGGTCGCGCTCCTGGGGGCCGCGGAAGCTCTCGCTTCAGGCGCGGGTTTGGCGACAACTGCAGCAGCCACTTCAGGACCAGACTGGGCAGCCGCGGGCGCAGCCACTTCAGGCGCCAGTTTGGTGCCCGCTGCGGTCTTTTTCACCGGAATACCTGCCCCAGTTTGAGCCAGTGGTGTCGACACAGCACCGGGCGGGGACCCGGGCACTGTCTCGCTCGTCGCCTTCGCTACCGGCGTGGCTGCTGTCCTTGCAAGCGGTGTGCTTTCAAGCGGTACGGACTGTTCTGCCTGCTCCCGCTGCCGGGCCGCCGTCTCGAACAAATCCAGCACCTCTTGCGAGGCCTTGGCCACCGCCGCAGGTGCCGCATCCTGCTCATCAATCGCACTGATCAGCTTCTTGATCAGGGACGCCACCAGACGAATTTCCTCCGGCGTATGTCTGCTCAGCAAGTGCGGAATCGCTTCCACCGCCTTATGGCCATGATGGGCCAGCACCAAGGCCTGCTCGCGAATCGCGGCACGCATTTTTTCAATATCAAACTTGCCGGCATCGTACTGCTCGCGCAAGCGCATGGCGGCATGGTGATAACGCTCGTCCACACTATTGCGCTGTTTGGCAATATGGAACAAACCGCGCAGCGCGGCTTCCAGCAAACCGCCTTCATTGAGCAGACCGTCCAGTCTGTGCATTTGCTCACGGACAAAAGCCAGATGCTCGGGTGAACTACCCGGATGCGGGCGCGCCGGCGTCGAATCACCGGGGGCGTGACCGGCCAGGGCCAGCAGCAAAGGCGAACCATACACCGTGTCAAACCAGATCTGATAGATGCTGTCACGACGATCGCGGTAGTTATCCAGAGCCCGTTCCATGGCCTGCGAGAAATTCTCTTGCGCTTGCAGCAGGGGGTTGTCCTGGTCCACCGCCTGACGCTGCTGGGCAATATTCTCGGCCCATTTATGAATCGTGTCCGCCCAAGGGTGAGCGCTGGTCCAGGACTCGTAAGACAGGCGCATAGGATGCAAGGCCTCCAGCAAGGCGGCGCTATACGGCGTGGACAGAGCCTTGACCCAAGGCTGCAAGGTGCTCTTGTAGAAAGCCAGATTAATCTCGGACAGACGCGCAGCAGCGGCAAAACGACGGTCCGACTCGGGGTCCGGCTGCACAATCTGCGCGATTTCAGCCAGACTACTCTGGCGCACTGACATCAGATACGGATCATTCAGCAAGGTGTCGTCGCCCGGAGTTTCCTCTACCGTGGCCCGGTAAATGCCAGCGGGCAACAGATCAATCTGATCGATGGTGCTGGCAAACTTGCGGTGTTCTTTGCTGCCCACACTGCCCGATACAAAAATGCCCAGGTGGCCGATACGATCATGCGTGGTGAACACGATGGTCTGGTCATGGCTGCGCACATCGTCATCGTCCAGATACAGGTCCGTGATCCAGCCCAGTGCCTGGGCCGGTGGCGTGATGTTGTCGCCAAAGGAGCTGAACACCACAATGGGCGAACGGATATTGCGCAGATCGATGCGAATGCCGTCCGAGGTCAGAAGCTGAGCCGTGGACAGTTTGTTGCCGATAAACAAGTTGTCCACGATGTACTGCATTTCCACATCATTCAGAAACACATAACCGCCCCAGTATTTCTCAAAGCCGATGTAGCGCTCAGCCTCCGTGTCCGCCTTGGCGTAAACGTGGTACTGCTTGGTCCACAAGGTATTGGCAGGGTCCAGATTCTCAAAATTCTTGACCAGCCACGCACCATCAAAACGGCCATGCCCCACATCACTGGTCAGGGCGGTCAGCCAACTGCCCCCGAGCAAACCGCCGGCATAGCGCATGGGATTGCGCCCCGCCCAATAAGACAGCGGGGCGCCAGCCAGAATCAACGGTCCAAACAGATCCGGCCAGACCGCGGCGGCCATCATGACCTGCCAGCCAGCCTGACAATTGCCAATGACCACCGGCTTACCCTGGCTGTCGGGGTGCAGCTCAGCTGCCTTGCTGACGAAGGCGGCGTGTGCGCGCATCACATCCTCGACCGTCTGGCCAGGTACAGGGTCAGGTAAAAAGCCCACAAAATAGCAAGGGTGCCCCGCTTTGAGCGCAGCACCAATTTCGCTGTCGGATTTGAATCCACCGATACCCGGCCCATGCCCGGCCCGGGGGTCCACCACCAGAAACGGGCGCTTGCCAGGGACGGTAGGCTGATCGTCGGGCGGCACAATCCGTACCATCAGATAGTTGACGGGTCGGGGAAGCGTCAGCCCCGACATGACCAGTTCCGCCGGAAAATTCAGCACATTGGGCACGTTCATCTTACGTTGGGCCTGGTACTGGTCCCCGACCTGACGTTCGATATCGGCATACAAAATGGCGCGCTGCCAGGCATCCACCCAGTACGAGGAGACGGTCTGACCCAGGTTCCAGGGATTCATCATCCAAGGGGACCACGCCGTGCTGTCGTCACGAGACTTATCTGTCATCATCTTCTCCCTTCATTCTGCTACCGGTTCATGCGGCCTCAATAGCGATAGCCACACCTTGACCGCCGCCAATGCACAAGGTGGCAAGACCCTTACGCGCACCGCGACGACGCATTTCATGAACCAAGGTGACCAGCACACGGGCGCCCGATGCACCAATGGGGTGACCTAAAGCGATGGCCCCACCATTGACATTGACCTTGTTCATGTCCCACTGCAAATCCTTGGCCACGGCGAGCGATTGGGCGGCAAAGGCTTCATTGGCCTCGATCAGGTCCAGCTCGTTCAGGTCCCAGCCTACCTGCTTCAAGACCTTGCGGCTGGCCGACACAGGGCCAATCCCCATGATGGCTGGATCTACCCCGGTGCTGGCCCAGCCCCGAACCCATGCCAATACGGGTAGGCCCAATGCCTTGGCCTTGTCGGCGCTGGCCAGCAAAAGCACGGCGGCACCGTCATTAATGCTTGAGGCGTTGCCCGCCGTGACGGTGCCCTCTTTCTTGAAGGCAGGGCGCAATTTGGCCAACGACTCCAGCGTGGTTTGCGCACGAGGTTGCTCATCGGTCTCCACACGCAGCGGGTCACCCTTACGCTGAGGCACCTCAATCGGGGTGATTTCTTCCTTGAAACGTCCCGCTTGCAGGGCAGCCACGGCTCTGCGCTGGGACTCAAGGGCAAACGCATCTTGCTGCTCGCGGCTGATGCCGTAACGATCGGCCAGATTTTCTGCCGTAATGCCCATATGGTAGTTGTGAAACGCGTCTGTCAAACCATCACGCAGCAAGGTGTCATCCATCATGGCATGGCCCAGGCCCAAACCTGTACGCGCCTTGTGAACGGCAAACGGGGCCAGACTCATGCTTTCCTGTCCACCGGCAAGAACCAGATCGGCGTCACCTGCAGCAATGGCCTGCGCCGCCAGATGGACCGCCTTCAAGCCCGAACCACACAGCTTGTTGAGCGACATGGAGGGCACCTCGTAGGGCAGACCCGCATTCACGGCAGCCTGACGGGCCGGATTCTGGCCTGCGCCGGCGGTCAGGACCTGGCCCAGAATGACCTCGTCAATCTGATCGGCGGCTACGCCCGTCGCCTGGAGCACGGCACGAATCAATTGGGCGCTCAAATCGTGGGCGGGCACCGTGGACAGCCCCCCCTGAAAACGGCCGATGGGGGTACGGGTCGCGGCAAGAATCGCGATATCTTTGTGCATATCCATTCCTTTCCTAAGTCACAGGCCCGACAAGCGGGCCCCCTACAGGCAGCCAGTGGTCAGCGTCAGGATCAGTACATATGCTGGCCGCCATTCATGGCGACGTTACTGCCTGTCATAAAACCAGCCGCTTCGCTGGCAATAAAGGTCACCAACGCGGCAATTTCCTCGGGCTGTCCCAAACGGCCCACCGGAATGCCCGCGATAATGCTGTTGCGCACATCCTCGGGCACCGCCATGACCATCTTCGTGGCCAGATAGCCGGGAGAGACGGTGTTGACGGTCACACCCTTGCGTGCCACTTCCTGTGCCAGCGCCTTGGTAAAACCATGCATGCCCGCCTTGGCAGCCGAATAATTGGTCTGGCCAAACTGTCCCTTGCTGCCGTTGATGGAGGAGATGTTGATCACCCGGCCCCAGCCGCGCTCGAGCATGCCATCGATAAAGGGCTTGGTCACGTTAAACACCGAGTCCAGATTGACCCGCAAGACCTCGTCCCACTTGTCCTTGCTCAGCTTGCGAAAAGTGCCGTCACGGGTAATGCCGGCATTGTTGATGAGGATGTCAACGTGCTGGCCGTCCTTTTCAATGGCCTGGGCCATCTGCTGGCAAGACTCGAAATCGGCAACATCAACGTGATAGCCCTGAAACTCATAACCGGCCTCGGCCTGTTCCTTGAGCCAGACCTGGGCATCGGCCTCGCTGCGCGAGTGGGTCACCAGTACCCGATGACCCGCATCATGCAGGGCACGGGCGATCTCTTGACCCAGACCGCCCATCCCTCCCGTCACCAACGCCGTGCGTTTAACCGTAGACATACCGCTTATGCTCCCTTTTGAGTGTCAGAGGCGCTGGCAGCATTTGCCCAAGGCGCGCCCCACTGCTTGAAAATATCCATGACCGGTACTGCAGCACTGGTCTCGCTGACCACGGCCAGCACCGACTTTTGCCAGGCTTCCAGCGCTTCTTGCAAACCGGAGGTGAACTTGGTCTGGTTCTCAATAGCCAGCTGGTTGATGGCCTGGCTGTCATTGACCCCGTGCTGGAACAGACGCCAGAACGTGTCGGCCGGCAGAGTTGCCAACGACTGCCAGTTGCCGGTTTGCAGCAAGTTCTCAATCTCAGCCGTGGTCTGCTCCACGCTTCTCAGGCTGCTTTTCTGTACGGACTCCAGCCAGCGGTGACCGCCCTCCTGCAACAGGCGCGTGATACGCAATTGCAGCTCGACATTGGCCTTGTACAGGTCCAGGGGAAGTGTCTCCATGCTCATCGAAATCTCCTTAAAGGAAAAAAGTGCCCCCTGACGGGGCCCAGTCCATCAAGCCATCTGAGAGATGGTGTTACGAAAACGCCGTAGCGACAGAACGAACAAAACCGTCCCGATCACCAACAGGGCCAAAAAGGGTTGCCACACCGTTTCAATACCGGCACCACGGAACAAAATGGCCTGCCCTAACGACACAAAATGCGTGGTGGGGGCAAGCTGCATCAGATGCTGCACAATTTCAGGCATGCTTTCACGGGGCGTGCGCCCGCCCGAGAGCAGGTTCATGGGCAGCAGGGTCAGCATCAGCAACAGGCCAAACTGGGGCATGCTGCGCGACAAGGTCGCCAGATAGATACCCATGGAAGTCATGGCAAACAGACACAGCACTGCGCCGCACAGAAACAGCGCAATGGAACCTTCAATCGGCACACCCAGCAGACCTTGCACCACAAACTTGAGCGATGCAGCCGTGGCGATCAGAACCACCAGCCCCATGGCCGTCACTTTGGAGGCCATAATCTCGCCCGGCGTGACGGGCATCACCAGCAAGTGTTCAATGGTGCCGTGCTCGCGCTCTCTGATCAGGGCAGCCCCGGTGAGAATAATGGACAGCATGGCAACCGAGTTGATGACTTCGGCAATACTGCCAAACCAGGCTTTTTCCAACGTGGGGTTAAAGCGGACACGCAAGGCCAGGTCCACCGGCAAGGTGTCAACGCTGCGGTAGCGCCGCACGAATTCGTTGACCTCACCCATTACCACCTGCTGGATATAGTTATTGCCGGTAAAGGCCTGGCTCATGCGAGTGGCATCAATATTGAGCTGCACCTCGGGGCTACGCCCCGCCAGGACATCGCGCTGAAAATTGGGAGGAATGTTCAGCACAAAAGTGAACTGCCCAGTGTCCATACCCGAATCCATTTCGCCGTATTCGATCATGTGCGGGCGAATGAACTCCGGCGGATAAAAGGCCGACGCAATACGGGCCGACAAGGGGCTCTGGTCCTGATCCACAATTGCGATAGGCGCATTGTTCAAGGTTTCCGGCTGGGCAGTGGCCGAGGTGTAAATCGAGACCGAGAACACGTACACAATCAGCAGCAGCATCATGGGATCACGCCATAGACTCCAGAGCTCCTTGCGACCCAGCAACAGTACATTCTTGAGTTTTCTCATCTCAGCTCTCCTGCTTTCTGAGCAGCATGACCGCAGCGCCCAACACCACCGGGATGGCCAGCAACAAGGCAAACAGGGCGCCATGCAGGTCTGAGAAGGTCAAGGCCTTGTTAAACACCCCACGACTGATGTTGAACATATGCGTGGCAGGGTAAAGCTCGCCCGCCCAGCGACTGAGACCTTGCATAGAGGACACCGGATTCAGCAAGCCGGACAGTTGGGTGGCGGGCAGCATGGTGCCAATCATGGCAAAAAACATGGCGGCAATCTGACTGCGAGTCACGGTAGAAGCCAGCAGCCCCATGCCGGTCGAAATCACGCAAAACATCAAGGTCGCCAGACTCAGGGTTAGAAAGCTGCCCTTGATGGGTACATCGAATATCGTGATGGCCAGCAAGCACATGCACAAAAAGTTGACCATCGCCAGGCCAATATAGGGAATCTGCTTGCCCAGCAGGAATTCCACGCGCGTAACCGGGGTCACGTAGAGATTGATGATGGAGCCCAGCTCTTTTTCACGTACCACAGACAGCGCGGTCAGCATGGCCGGCAACATCAACAAGAGCACAGGAATGACGGCCGGAACCATCGCAGGAAGGCTCTTGACATCGGGGTTGTAACGGTAGCGGTCCTGGATACTGGCGGGCGTCACCAGCGCCCCTGCTCCCAAACGTTCTTTGGCCTGCGTAATCAGCCACTGCTGATGCATGGCTTTCACATAGCCCTGGATGGTCTCAGCACGGGTGGGCATGGAGCCATCCACCCAGGCGGCAATTTCAGGATTGCTGCCACGCAACACATCGCGACCAAAGCCCGGCGGAATCTCAATGGCCAGGGCAATCTTGCCGCGTCGCATTCTATCGTCCAGATCCTGATAATCCGTCAGCGGCGGCTGCTCCAGAAAATAGCGCGACCCTGACAGATTCAAGGCGTAGTTCTGACTGATGCTGGTCTGATCACGGTCCAGTACCGCATAGCGCAAATCCTCCACGTCCAGAGTAATGCCAAAACCCATCACAAACAGAAGAATCAGGGAACCGGCCAGAGCCAGGGTTGCCCGCACCGGATCACGGCGCAGCTCCAGCGTTTCGCGCCAGGTGTAACTCAACAGACGCTGCAGACTGAAACGCTCCTGATGCTCCTGCTGCTCGGGCGCTTCGACAAGCGTCGTCTGTTCGGTCGCGGGCTCGGCCTGCGGCTCGGGGCCACTGGCCTCGAGCAGGTAGCCGATAAAAGCCTCCTCCAGCGTGGCCGCTCCCCGTTTTTTCACCAGATTGGCGGGCGTGTCGCTATCGAGCACTTTACCGGCATGCATCATGGACATGCGGTCACAACGCTCGGCCTCGTTCATGAAGTGGGTGGAAATAAAAATGGTGACCTTGTCCCGTCGGGACAGCTCGATCAGCAAACGCCAGAAATTGTCGCGCGCCACCGGGTCCACCCCCGAAGTTGGCTCATCCAGAATCAGTAGCTCGGGCTTGTGGACCATCGCCACCGCCAGAGACAGGCGCTGACGCATGCCCAACGGAATGGCATCGGGCAGGCGATCCAGAATCTGGCCCAGCTCAAAGCGCTCCACCATTTCAGCGACACGCGCTTGCACCTGGTCATCAGGAACGTGGAAAAGCTGGGCATGCAGCACCAGGTTTTGTCGAACCGTCAGCTCGCCGTACAGGGAGAACGCCTGCGACATGTAACCCACACGACGGCGGGTATCGATGTCTTTGGGATTGACTTCGTGACCAAACAGCCAGGCCTGACCCTCTGAAGCCGGCAGCAGGCCCGTCAGCATCTTCATGGTGGTGGACTTGCCGCAACCATTCGAGCCCAAAAAACCAAAAATCTCGCCACGCCGGATGCGAAACGATACATGGTCCACGGCGGTAAAGTCGCCGAAACGGATGGTCAGTCCTTCGGCCTCAATGGCGATATCGTTCGCATCCACATCCAGTGGTGGTATCACAACCTCCTGGTGGCCCTGACGCTTGTCCTCGGGCAAGAGGCGAATAAAAGCCTGCTCCAGATTTTTGCTCTGTGTGCGTTCCAGCAATTCCCGGGGTGAACCCGTTGCCAGAATCCGCCCATCATCCATGGCCACCAGCCAGTCAAAGCGCTGAGCCTCATCCATATAGGCGGTGGCCACAATCACGCTCATGCCTGGGCGCTCACGTCGTATGCGCTCGATCAGGTCCCAGAACTGTTTGCGGGCCAGGGGGTCCACGCCGGTGGTGGGCTCGTCCAGCAGCAAGAAATCCGGGTCATGAATCAGCGCGCAACACAGCCCCAACTTTTGCTTCATGCCACCCGAGAGCTTGCCAGCCGGGCGCGTCAAAAAAGGATACAGTCCCGTGCTGCGTGTCAGATCGTCAATCCGGCGGCGGCGCTCGGCGGCATTGTGCCCAAATAAACGGCCAAAAAACTGCAGGTTCTCTTCCACCGACAAGGTGGGGTACAAATTTTTGCCCAGCCCCTGGGGCATGTAGGCGATGCGCGGGCAAATCTTATCGCGATGGCTTTTATCTGCCATATCGCCGTCCAGTACCTCAATGTGGCCTTCCTGAATCACGCGTGCGCCGGCCAGCAAGGACAGCAAGCTGGACTTGCCCACACCATCCGGACCAATCAGTCCGACCATGCAAGCGGCAGGAACATCCAGGCTTAAACGGTCCAGGGCGAGCGTATCGCCATAACGCTGACTGAGCTCCGTTACACGAGCAACAGCCGTCGCTTGCTGCTTGGGCATGGTTTACTCCGTCAGGGTGGAAGTCAGCGACTCAGGCCAGCTGGCATTGGGGTCCAGCTTCACCCAGGCCACCCCAGGCAGGCCTGTCTTGACTTGCTCCAGGTGTTTTTTCAACAGCTCTGGAGCAATCTGAGCCTTGACACGAAACATCAGTTTTTGACGTTCTGACGCCGTCTCGACACTCTTGGGCGTGAACTGGGCCGAGCTGGCAACAAACGACACGGTGGCAGGAACAGGCATATCGGGGATCGCATCGAGCACCAGACGCACTTCGGAGCCCAGGGCCACCTTGCCCGCCACTTCACTAGGCAGAAAGAAGGTCATGTACACATCGGACAAATCCAGCACATTGAGCACCCGTCCCCCGGCCCCCAGCACCTCACCAGGCTGGGCAACCCGAAACTGCACCCGTCCATCGCGCGGACTGACCAGCTCACTGTCGCGCAAGTCCGCTTCGATGCGGGCAACCGCGGCATGGGCGGCCTCAACCGCAGACTGGGCGCCGATCAACTGGGCCTTGGCCGCATTGATGGCAGCAACCGCCGCATTGGCTTGCGCTTGACTGGCAGCAACAGCTGCCTGAGCGCCCCGCACGCGGGCGCGGTCATCGTCCAGTTCCTGCACCGACGCGGCCCCTTCTTTGGACAAGGTGGTGGAACGAGCCAGACGACGCTGGGCAGCATCCAGTTCGGACTCACGCTGCCCGACCATCGCCTTGGCGGCAATCGCATCGCTTTCACGCAGTGCCACCTGGGCCTGCGCAACGGCCACATTGTTCTCAGCCTGCCGCAAACCGGCAACAGCCTCATCACGGGCAGCCTCCAGACTGTCTTGCTGCATGACAGCCAGCACTTCGCCTTTCTTCACAAAGTCGCCTTCGCGGGCCTCAATGCTCTGGATACGGCCGGCAAACTTGGTGGAGATATCAATCTCGGTCGCCTCGATACGACCATTACCGCTGACAAAGCCGTCACCCGGACCGGTATTGGACATTTTCTGCCATGCCCACCAACCCAGGCCTAGAACCCCGGCAACAATCAGGACAGGAACAATGTTTTTTTTCAAGGTAGAGGGTGTGCTCATAACTGGCTCGAAGATGAATCCGATTGAGAAGGGATAGAAATGTTTGTCAGGGTGTCGGCGGGGTCCAAGCCACCGCCCAGGGCGCTGTACAGCGCAATCTGACTGGCTAGCAGTGCGCGGCGCGTTTGCACCACCTGCTGCTCCACATCCAGCAAGTCTCGTTGCGCATCCAGCACTTCCAGATAAGCAGCCGACCCATTGTCGTAGCGCATCTGCGCTAAACGGGCGCGCTCGGTCTGGGCCTGACGGGCGACCAATTGGACCTCCAGCTGCTGACTTAACCAGCGACGCGCCGACAAGGCGTCCGAGACTTCACGGAAGGCACTCTGAATGGCTTTCTCGTACTCCGCCACTCGTATGTCACGGCGTACATAAGCCGCATCCAGGTTGGCACTGCGGCGGCCGCCATCAAAAATAGGCAGGGAAATGGTAGGAGCGAATGTCCAGGCCTTGCTGCCGGAATCGAACAAACCGTCCAACTCAGCGCTGGCCGTGCCGAAACTGCCCGTCAAGGCAATGCGTGGGAAAAAGGCCGCACGCGCCGCTCCAATGTTGGCATTGGCGGCGCGCAATGTATGCTCCGCGGCAATAATATCCGGCCGCCACAGCATCAGGTCCGAAGGTAAACCAGGGGCCAGCTCGGCCAACATCACGTTCTCGTTGAGCGGAGCGCCGCTCAGGGGGACGCCCGGGTCCGCGCCCAGAAGTTGCTGCAGGGCATGCACTTGTACCGCCCGCTGCTGCTCCAGTTGAGCCAGTAGCGACTGAGCCTGTGTCAGCAAGGTTTGCACCTGGGTGACATCCAGCCTGGAGGTGGCCCCCACCTCGTAGCGGCGGGAAAAGATACGATAGGACTCCTGACGGCTCTCGACACTTTTGCGGGCAATCTGTACGCGTTCATCCAGTTCGCGCACGACCAGATAGTTATTGGCTACTTGCGAGACCAAGGCCACATGCACCGCCTGACGACCCGCCTCACTTGCCAGCCAGCCCTGCAACGCTGCATCTTCCAGGCTGCGCACCCGTCCCCATAAGTCCAGCTCCCACGTGGTCAAACCGATCTGCGCACGGTAATCCCCGCCTGTAACGGCCTGCCCGGAGGGATTCATATCGCCCGGCACACGCGACCGGGCTGTCTGACCGCCCACCGTAAACGCCGGAAAACGCTCGCTACGCTGCAAGTTCAGCGCGGCGCGCGCTTCCTCAACCCGTAACACGGCCACTCGCATATCGCGGTTATTGGCCAATGCGGTTTCAATCAGCTTGCTCAGAACCGGATCTTTAAAGTACTGACGCCACCCCAGGTCCCGCGCCCGCACCGCCTCGGCCTGCCCTGCGGACAGATCCGGATAGGCGTGCGGAACAGGGGATGCGGGCTGAACATAATCGGGCGCCATCGAGGCACAACCTGCCAGCGTGACCAGCAAGGCAGCCAGCGCGAAATAAGGACGACGCGCAACGCTTTGATGCTTGATACTCACATCGTGGGTCTGTGGAGCCATTTGGAAACATGCCTAATGAGAAAAAAGAAAACTGCCGTCAAGGCAATACAGCATGTCAGCAACTGGCGTTGCGCCGGTTGCCGACCTGGAACAAAGCGGCAAGCTCACAGTTGTGCAAGCTTGTATGACCAGACTGCTTACTTCATCAATACGTATTGACCGGGCGCGGGGCCTAGAGGGGCGTAACCCTGCTTGGCGGCACCCATCTGCGGTGGCTTTTTTGTTTGCGCGCCCGAGCGCGCTTTCAGCCATGCACTCCAAGCGGGCCACCAGGAACCTGAATGCGAAGCGGCTTGTGCCTGCCACTCGTCCACCAAAACAGGCGCTGTGCCTGCTGCACGGGTATGAATCTGATAATGACGGCGCGGATGGCCCGGTTCGCTGACGATTCCGGCGTTATGACCGCCTGTGGTCAAAACAAACGTGATCTCGGCAGGCACCAGATAATGCAGCTTATAAACAGAGCGCCAGGGGGCAACATGATCAGAAACAGTGCCGACGCAAAAAATAGGCAAATTAATGTGCGCAAGAGAAACGATACGACCTTCCACCGGATAACGGTTTTGACTTAAATCATTATTCAAATACATGCGCCGCAAATATTGCGAATGCATGGTGGCAGGCATACGGGTAGCGTCCGCATTCCAAGCCATCAGATCGTTAAGCGGACGGCGTTCACCCAATAAATACTTATTGACCAAAGGCGCCCATACCAAATCCGCGGAACGTAGAAGCTGAAAGGCCACTTCCATCTGATTGGCGCGTAAATACCCTTCATCGGCCATCTGGGCTTCCAGCAGACTGACCTGGCTTTCGTCGATGAACAAGGACAAATCGCCCGGCTCTGAAAAGTCCGTCTGCGCAGCAAAGAAGGTCAGGGAAGCGAGGCGCTCATCGCCATCCCGTGCCATGGCGGCTGCCGCGATCGCCAGCAGGGTGCCGCCCAGGCAATAGCCCGTAGCATGAATTTTCTGGCCGGGGACAATCGCGTTGATCGCATCAAGGCTGGCTTTCCAGCCCAGACGAATGTAATCGTCCATGCCAAAAGCATGATCCTGGGCCTGGGGGTTCTTCCAGGACACGCAAAATACGGTATGGCCTTGATCTACCAAGTATTTAATCAGGGAGTTATGGGCCGACAGGTCTAGAATGTAGTACTTCATGATCCAGGCCGGAACAATCAAAACGGGTTCCGGGTGGACCTGCTTGCTGCTGGGCGCATACTGAATCAGCTCGGCCAGCTCGTTGCGCAACACCACCTTGCCGGGTGTAGCGGCCACATCCTTTCCTACCTGAAAATCCTCGGTCCCGACAGGCGGCTCACCCGCTAGTTGGGCCTGCATATCCTGCTGCCAGTTCTCCAGACCGCGACTGAAATTCGCGCCCTGCTCGGCCAGGGTTCTGTCCCATACCAGGGGGTTGGTCCAGGCAAAATTGCTGGGACTCAGCATGTTCAGCCATTGCTCGGCACCAAAAGCGACCAGCTTTTGATGATGCGGCTCAACGCCAGCCACTCCTTCAGTGGCACTTTGCCACCATTGCTGCTGCGCCTGATAGGTCTGTCGCAATAAATTGAATGGCCAACGGTCCCATGCAGGATCAGAAAACCGACGGTCGGCAACAGCAGCAGACGACGGGGTCTGAACAGAGGCGTGAGCAGGAAGTTGAGCCGCCGCTGCCAGCTCTTGGCTCCATTCGCGAAACAACTGCTCCCACTGGCGTTGAGCCAGTTGTCTGAGCTGCTCCTGTTTACCTGGGCTCAAACCCAGATGGCGTATCCAGTCCATCCAGGCTAGAAACTGCGATTCAGGAGAGAGCGAGCTCCAGATACGAGCCCAAGCGGCTCGTGCGGATGCGTCCAGATGCTCAGTCTGATCAGGGGACTGCCTACTCACCATTGTCACTCCGCAAAAAGTACATCCAAAGAAAAAGCAGATACGACCGCTTAGTCTTTTTGATAATACACCAGTTTACATCTAAACTTTTTGCATGCAGGCCTTTTAACAAAAACCTATAAAAAACCTTTGCGTTAGATCAAGCTCATGACACATAAAAACACAACATCCAAGCTGCACTTGTTGTTATACCGTGCCTGAAATGAAATAGGGAAATAAAACGGAAATGAAAATAAATAAACCTTCCCTAAAAAGGGAAGAAACCTAAAAGAAAAACCAATGAAATCTATTGAAACAAATACGGTTTTAAAGTCAGGACAGAACTATTATTTCTGCCGCCATATGACAAAACAAGCATGTGCCCAGGACACGCTTACCTTCTGGCAAACCGGGGCCCGAAACTGACGGCCTGATATACTGCAGGCCCCATCTCTTGCCCATCCCTACAGGATGACATGACAGACTCACCTAGCAATAAATCGACAAAAAACGAAAGCACAAACAAGCGACGCTACCTGTCCTCGGCCGAGCGCAAACGCGAAATTCTGAGCGCCGCCTTTGAAGAGTTTTCTCACCGGGGATTTCTGGGTACCTCGCTGGAACGCATCGCGGCCCGCGCCGGCATTTCCAAGTCCGGAATTTACGCGCACTACAGCAGCAAAGACGAGGTATTCGAGGACATGCTTCGCCACACTCTGCTGCCTGCTCAAGGCCATGCCTTCGAACTATCGGATTCTTACCAGGCCGATACTTTGTCCTGTATCGTGGACGAGTATCTCAAGCAACTGTATGAACGTCTGTCCAGCCCGGATGTGCAAGCCATGTTCAGGCTATTGATGACAGAAAGCGGTCGAGTGCCTGATCTGGCGCATTACTGGGGCAAGCAGCTCCTGAGCCAGAACTACATGGCTAACCAGGCTTTCTTTGAAGCGGGAATACAGCGTGGGCTCATCCGCCCCGATGTCAGCGCCTCGGACTACACGCTGGCTGCCTCGCCCTCCCTGATGTGGCTGATGGTCCTGCTGGTCCTGGGACCGGAAAACTCGCCCGTGGCCTTTGAAGAAGTCCGTCTGTTGCACAAGCGCCTGCTGATGGAACAACTGCAACCCACCGCTTAAATGGGATCGGTCAGCCCAGCCCCAGGCGCCGGGCTGCTGCAAACCGCAAGCGGGGGTGCAATCGCCCCACTCCTGCGTTGAGCCATAAGCCTTATCAAGCCAGACATATAAGGCGGTCGGGCGCCCACGCTACACTGGCGACCGGTACACATTCCCTCAAACCGCAACTGCCCGTACAATAGTTGGTTGCAGTCCATTTTCAATGGGTTCCCTCACCCCATCCACCAAAAAGGTTCAGACATGATTCTGCCCGCTATGCCGTCTTCACGGCTGTCGCTGTATGTGCGACTTCTCATTGCCTTTCACGTATTCATCGTGATCGCCAGCAATTATCTGGTTCAACTTCCTATTGAGCTGTTTGGCTTTCATAGCACCTGGGGCGCTTTCAGCTTTCCTTTTGTGTTTCTGGCAACCGACCTGACCGTGCGCCTGATGGGTAAATCGCAGGCACGACGCGTCATCACCCGCGCCATGTTTCCGGCCCTGATCGCCTCCTATGTCGTCTCCGTGCTGTTCCATGAAGGCCAGTTCAATGGCTTGCAGGCACTGGGCGAGTTCAACAGCTTTGTCTTTCGTATTGCACTGGCCAGTTTCGCGGCCTATGTGCTGGGACAGTTGCTGGACGTACAGGTCTTTGACCGCATCCGCCGCGATTACACGCAGTGGTGGATCGCCCCGGCCGCCGCCTCAGTTTTTGGGCAGGCACTGGATACTCTGGCCTTTTTCGGCATCGCCTTCTGGCGCAGCAGCAATCCTTTCATGGCGGAGCACTGGGGCGAAATCGCGCTCGTCGATTACGTCATCAAGCTGGGGGTGAGCCTGTTGCTGTTTGTTCCTATGTACGGTGTCTTGCTCAACTCGCTGATCAGCACCATGAAACGCCGCGCCCTGAGCCCTGCGCAGGTCAAAGCATGAAGCCGCAGCTTGCCCGTCGTCGAGCCCTGGTCCTATTTTCGGGGGGACAGGATTCGGCCACTTGTCTGGCATGGGCTCTGGATCGTTTTGCGTTTGTGGAGACCGTGGGCTTTGACTACGGCCAGCGAAACCATGCGGAACTGCAATGTCGCCAGACGTTGCGAGAAAATCTGTGCCGACACTTTCCACATTGGGCAGAGCGCCTGGGCGAAGATCATGTGCTTGACGCCGGTGTTCTGGGACAGATAGGCGGCAGCGCCATGACTGAGCCTATGCGCATTGCGGTGCAGGACGATGGCCTGCCCAATACCTTCGTGCCCGGTCGCAACCTGCTGTTCTTTACTTTGGCCGCTGCCTTGGCCTACCGTCGCGGGCTGGATACGCTGGTAGGCGGCATGTCTGAAACTGACTACTCAGGCTACCCGGACTGCCGGGACAACACCCTTAAAGCTTTGCAAGTCGCCCTGAGTCTGGGCATAGAGCGTCCCCTAACCATAGAGACGCCCCTCATGTGGCTGGACAAGGCTGATACTTGGGAGATGGGCGACCAACTGGGCTCAGATGCTCTGGTCAGGCTGATCCAGCAAGACAGCCATACCTGTTACCAGAATGAGCGGGAAGCGCTGCATGACTGGGGATATGGCTGCGGACGCTGCCCCGCTTGCGAACTGCGCGCCAAAGGATATGCAAACTGGAGCAGGCGGCGTGCCGATCCCGGTCATTGAGCATTTCGGCAGGGATGCAGGATTCGATGCAAACGCAATGCGGTGGACAAAGAGTGGCTTTTCAATAGCAGCAGAACAGAACACCACATCAGAAAAATCAGGATGGGCGCACTGAAATAACGCTGGAATTTCACCGTTGAGTGTAAGCTGGAAAAATAATCTCCTGACTTGACCGCCGCACAAACCCACTCCCTTTCATCCTCAAGAAAAGGAACGGTCTGGGCTTGTTTCGGTAGTGAGCAATCGGAAAGATCATAAACCCATTTTTTATCTCCTGACGCCAGGAAAGAGCGCAAGCCCTTCTCGCCCTGCCATGCCCAAACCTCGCTTTCTTTAAATTTAATAATCGCATCGGGACGGATGACTAAAGTCGCGAAAATCGCGATCAAAAAAGTGATCAAAACCCAAAAAATCGGCAGCACTACCCGTTGCACAGCCTTGGGTTTCTCTACTCTTTGCTCTTTCCAGTTGACCCAGACCCCTGCTTTGCCCAGTGTTCTCAGAGCAATGGCGCTGGAGTGCGCCCATTTCACCGCGCGATGTGTGTCTTTCACTGTCTGAATATCATCAACGCGGTGGAGCCCGAACATGATCTTGAAACGCTCTACATCCAGCGATTTTTCTCGCTCGGCATCCAAATAAGCATCATAAAATTTGTCGCGATGAAAGAAAGACCATAGCTTATTGAAAAATATGAAATACGCCCCCCTTAAGAACAGGTAGAGCAAGCCCGCCAACACGCTCAGAAAGATAAATAAACTAAAAGCGGCAGAAAAATAAGAAAAAAGACTTGAGATAGTATTCATCATAAAAAAACCCAACCACCGAAGTGGCTGGGTCCTTATCAACAGAATGACACATTACAGCTGGGCTGGTTCCGTTTGTACCTGATACACCGGGTACGTACGACACAAGGTAACGATCTTCTCACGAATATCGTGCTTGACGGCCTCCAGCGTGCCCGCCTCATAAGCATCGAGCACATCGCACAAGTAATGCGCCAGTTGCTCGCAATCGGCCACGGTAAAGCCCCGTGTCGTCACGGCAGGCGTTCCGATACGGATACCCGAGGTCACCATGGGCGAGCGCGGATCGTTGGGCACTGAGTTTTTGTTGACGGTGATGTAAGCATCCGCCAGGGCATCACTGGCTTCTTGCCCGGTATAAGGCTTGGTCGACAGGTTAATCAGCATCATGTGGTTATCCGTACCCCCAGACACG
This sequence comes from Alcaligenes sp. HNGD-HTN06, assembly GCF_049932565.1. NCBI lineage: Bacteria > Pseudomonadati > Pseudomonadota > Betaproteobacteria > Burkholderiales > Alcaligenaceae > Alcaligenes > Alcaligenes sp. HNGD-HTN06. The sequence goes on from NZ_CP187782.1 coordinate 2,781,025, forward strand.
ATGGTATGGCCACGCTGAATCAGTATCGCTGCCATCGCTCGGGCATTACGCACCACATTTTGCTGATAGGTACGGAACTCGGGTTGCAAGGCTTCCTTGAAGGCAACGGCTTTGGCTGCAATAAGATGCATCAAGGGCCCCCCTTGCACGCCGGGGAACACCGCTGAATTCAAACGTTTGTAGAAATCGTCGCTTTGCCCTTTAGCCATGATCACGCCACCACGTGGGCCGCGCAGGGTTTTGTGCGTGGTGCTGGTAACCACATGTGCGTATGGCAAGGGGCTGGGGTACTCACCCGCCGCCACCAGGCCGGCCACATGAGCCATATCGACCCAGAACCAGGCACCCACCTTGTCAGCGATCTGGCGCATACGCGCCCAATCCTTCACGCGTGAATAGGCAGAGAAACCGCCGATCAACATCTTGGGCTTGGTCTCGATAGCAATCCGCTCCATTTCGTCGTAATCGATCAGCCCGGTTTGGGTATCGACGCCGTAAGGAACAATATTGTAAAGACGCCCCGAAATATTGATGGGATTACCGTGCGTCAAGTGCCCGCCCTGCGCCAGATTCATCCCCATTACCGTATCGCCAGGTTTGAGCAGGGCCAGAAACACGGCGGTATTGGCTTGTGCTCCGGCATGAGGCTGCACGTTGGCATAATCGCAATCGAATAGGGCCTTCAGGCGCTCGATGGCCAAACGCTCGGCCACGTCCACAAACTCGCAACCGGCGTAATAGCGCTTGTCCGGATAACCCTCAGCGTACTTGTTGGTGAAAACGGAGTTCTGAACCTGCATGACCAAGGGGCTGGCATAGTTCTCCGAGGCAATCAGTTCTACATGATCTTCCTGACGGCTTTGTTCACCAGCCATGGCCTGAGCCAGTTCCTTGTCGAATTCAGCCAGAGTGAGTGTGTTGTCGTACATCGCTTTTCCTTAAAAAATCTTAGGTCAAATCGCAGCCACCTGCCTGGCCGCTCTGAGAGGCGGGCATCGCCCTTAACCGTGCGTGCGCACGAATTCGCGCATGAACAGCGCCAGCTCCTGTACCGCATCCAGGGTGACGGCGTTGTAAATGCTGGCGCGCAAGCCCCCAGTCGACTGATGGCCCTTCAAACCATGAAATCCGTTTTCCTGCGCTTCCCGAACAAATAGATCCTCCAAATTTCTTTCGAAAATATGAAAAGGAACATTATTGATAGATCGATAATCAGGCAAAACATGATTGATATAGAAACCATTACTGCCATCAATCACGTTATAAAGATGGCGTGACTTTTTCTTATTGATTTCATGCAGCACTTCTATTCCACCCGTACGTTCAATCCACTCCATCATCAAGCCCATCACATACCAGGAAAACGTGGAAGGAGTATTTAACAGGGACTGCTTTTTTGCCTGAATGGAAAAATCCAACGCCTGTGGCGTTGCAGCCAAAGGCTTGTCTAAAATAGCAGGATTGAGCAATACGAGCGTGACACCGGCAATACCCATATTTTTCTGGGCTGAGGCATAAACCAAATCATGTGCGGCAATGTCAATCGGCTTGGACATCAGGCTGGAGCAGGCATCACACACTAATGGAATAGACGAAATGGGTGGTTTTGAAAATTGCAAGCCCTGTGCAGTTTCATTCTCCGTGTAATGCAAGTAAGCCGCATCCAGATTAATATGAGATTCATTAATTTCAGGAACACGATCAAATCCAGTTTCATGAGAACTGGCAATGGTTCGCACAATCCCATATTGCCTGGCGGCATTAGCCGCTTGCTCCGACCACAAGCCCGTGTGTATATAGTCCGCTGTGTTTGTTTTATGAAACAGGTTCATCGGAATTTGAGAAAACTGCAGATACGCCCCCCCTTGCAGGAGCAACACATGATAGTCCGATGGAACTGCCAGAACGCGACGCACCGCGGCGTCAGTCGCGTGGGCAAAATCCATAAAGGGCTGGGAGCGATGGCTGATTTCCATCACGGATACCCCCGTGCCGGCAAAATCGAGCAGTTCATCGCGCACTTGCAAGAGAACATCGATCGGCAAGGCGCTGGGCCCTGCGCTGAAATTAAAGGGTCGGGACATACTTGCTGAGATCCTGTACAAACCTGAACGCCGGAACAGGCCCCCCCTATTTCGGCAACGACAATCAAGTCTACGAGCACAATGGTCTGACTAGTCAGACCATTAATCTTCTCTGGAGCAGACCGCATGACGCGTTCGTTTGAACTGGACACCTTGAAAATGCGTCTTAACGATGACGAACTTCAATCCCTGGATCTTCACCAGCGTATTCAACGTGCCCTACGGGCGCTGATTCTGGATGGCGCTCTGGGTCCCGGAGTCAAGCTGCCTGCCACGCGCTCACTGGCCAAATCATTGAGCATGGCGCGCGATACCGTCGAGAACGCCTATGTCCAACTCCACCGCGACGGCTTTATCGTGCGACGTGAAGGTTCGGGCAGTTATGTCTCTGAATCCGTGGGAACCGAGCTGCGAGGCAGCGCCTACCGGCGCATCAAGGCCCAGGATCTGAAACGCAGCGTCATGGAACCGGGTACCGGCTTGAGCCGCCGGGGCCGCGCCGTATTTGAAAGTGGCGGTATTGCCGATCAGCAAACCATCAAGGCCTTTGCCACCGGCTTGCCTGAAACCCGCAACTTTCCGACCGATGTCTGGGAGCGCCTGCAGCGTCAGGCCATGAAGGACTTTCGCGCCAACATCCTGCTACATGGTGATCCCCAGGGCACCGAGTCCTTGCGCAAAGCGATTGCCGTATACCTGAATCTGGAACGAGGCGCCAAGGTATCCGCGGATCAGATTCTGATTTTGAGCAGTACGCGCCAAGCTCTGTTCCTGTGTGCGCAACTGCTGGTCGATGCGGGCAAGCCCATTCTGGTTGAGAATCCAGGTTACTTCGGCGCGCGCAAGGCCTTTGAAGCGGCCGAAGCCCGTGTCGTACCTATTGGGGTGGACGAACAGGGCCTGCGCACCGAGCTTTTGCATGAAGACCGCAGCGGTGCAAACTGCATTTATGTCACCCCCTCCCATCAGTACCCAACAGGGGCGACCCTTTCACTGGAACGTCGCCTGGAACTGATACGCTGGGCGGCCGAAAATGGCCGCTGGATTCTGGAAGACGACTACGACAGCGAGTTTCATTATGACGGCCTGCCCACCGCCTGCGTGCAGGGTCTGGACAAGTATCAGCGTACGATTTACCTGGGCACGTTCAGCAAAACGCTCTATCCGGGGCTGCGCATGGGGTATATGGCTCTGCCGCCGGAGCTGGTCAAACCCTTTACACAAGCCCGCAGCATCATGGATGGGCACACTCCCCAGATACTGCAGCTGACCCTGGCGCGTTTCATGGAAGACGGCCACTACAACTCGCACATCCGGGCCATGCGCAAGCTGTACACGGGGCGTCGGGAGATCATGCTGGAGGCCATTGAACAACATCTTCAAGGTATTGTGCGCGCCGCCAGACCTGAGGGCGGCTTGCAGATACCCTGTTTCCTTGAGCCCGGCTGGTCGGAAGAACACACCTTGCGCCGCGCCCTAAGCGCTGGCGTACAGCTACCCGGTTTGAGCCGGCTGTATATTGGTGAGGAAAAACAACAGGGGTGGCTACTGGGCTATGCATCCTTGACGGCCTACGAGATTGAATCCGCCATGTTGCGTCTGGCCAACGCCTTGCGTCAGGGCAAGGGTTGAGCCAGGCTGCAGTCAATATGCAAGGGGATATCGCCGGTTCAGATCGGCTACCCCTTCTAAAATGGCATTTTCGGTGCGCGCGCTGCGAGCACCGCTGCGCACGCCGCCCAGCAACGCCAGAATCATGTCGCCAATTTCCTTGAAGTCATCCTCCCCCAGCCCCCGGGTCGTACAGGCGCCGCTCCCCACCCGTATGCCGGAATAGGCCGCATGAGCCTGCTCATACGGCACACGATGTTTGCTCAAGCTGATACCCAACTGCGCCAAGGCCCGTTCTACCAAGGGCCCGGACAACTCCCAGGGGCGCAGATCCACCACGCCAAAGTGGCAGTCCGTGCCTCCCGACACCACAGTCAGGCCACCTTCAGCCAATCGGCGGCACAAACTGCGCGCATTGATGATGACCGCCTGTGCATAGGCTTTATAGGCAGGGCTCATTGCCTCTCCCAGTGCCACTGCCTTGGCCGCCATAATGTTCAGCAAAGGCCCACCCTGCAGGCCCGGATACACAGCCTGACTCAGACGCTCCGCCAACTTGGGCTCATTACATAAAATGATGCCACCTCGGGGACCGCGTAAAGTGCCATGCGTGGAAAAAGTGGTCACATGGGCATGCGGTACGGGCGACTCCATCAAGCCCGCCGCCACCAGTCCGGCGCTATGAGCCAGATCCACCATCAGATATGCATTGACCTCGTTGGCAATCGTTCTGAACTCGGCAAAATCGGGCGTCCGTGAATAGGAGGAGCCACCCGCGATGATCAGGCGAGGACGCTCCTTGTGAGCCAAAGCACGCACCTCGTCCATGTCCACCCACTGGGTCTGGCGATCCACACCATAAGAACAGGTCTGAAACCAGCGCCCCGAAACATTCACATGCGAGCCGTGACTGATATGGCCGCCGGCACTTTGATCCAGCGCCAAAATAGTATCACCCGGCGAGAGCAGGGCCAGATAGACCGCCAGATTGGCCTGGCTGCCCGAGTGGGCCTGGACATTGGCAAACGCCGCCCCGAACACCGACTTGGCCCGCTCGATAGCCAGCTCTTCGGTTTGGTCGGCCTGTTCGCACCCGCCATAAATCCGTTGCCCTGGGTATCCCTGCGCCTGCTTGTTGCTCAGCAAGGACCCCTGTACGTCCAGAACGGATCGGCTCAGGTAATTCTCCGAAGCAATCAGCTCAATGGTGTGCTGCTGTCGGCGTCGCTCGGCCTCGATGATGTCCCAAAGATTGCGATCGCTTTGCTGTAGAAATTGCGAACCCACCACAGGCAGGTGGGAGGTGTCGCCACCGGCAAGACTCTTCATGGGAGTTCCTGTTTAGATATAAGCCCCTTGACGGTCGCGACCGTTTTTCAGTCACGAGACAAAAGGGCAAGCCCGGGCATGTCGTTTTCCAGGGCGAAAGATAAACATCCTATTCTGTTTATCGTCCAATCAAACAGTCCATTAAAAATTAATTCACCAGACCACTTTTAATCATTATTGTCCGGATAAACATTCAAGGCATAAAGAATTAAAAATCCCTTGAAACACAGCAAGAAAGCCAATCCCGATTATTTCAGTCAAGAATTAAAACAGAAATCAAATTTTTATTCTTAAGTGGTCTGTTAAATAGCCTGAAAATGGTCTGTCATTTATTGTCATAGGATCATTAGAATGCAGCCAACGAATACTCAATGCCCATACTTCTAAACGCTCAAACAGATTATCACTCTTTTCAATCTGCGCATTAAAACCATCCCCAGTTTTCCCATAACCACAGGAAACGCCATTGCTTTAACGGCAGTTCAACCGCGCTGATCTTGCAAGGTTCCTAAAGACCCGGTAACGGGCTTTTTTTGAAACCGGGCTGAAAGAGCAGCAAATCCTTTTAAGCCTGCGAATTTCCATTCGGAAATAGAGACAGGTGGAATAACAAAACGATCTGTTCATTTCGAACGGATCGCAACCAACAGCAAGGAAGTTTGAAATGACTATCAAAAGCTACGAAACCGATGATGCTGTACGTAATATGCTGCAAAAGCTGTCTGTACTTTGGAAAAACCGGGCGGCGGTCAATCAGGAGCTGCCGGACTACAACAATTTGGCATTCGATCCGAACAAGGCCGATTTCAGCGAATGTCTGCTGCCTTTCCGTGAGCACCAGGCCTGGCTGGAAGCACCTGAGGAATTGAAATCGCAGTGTCTGTCTTACGCTTGGGGGATCTACAACCTCAAGACCATTTATGTGGAGTGCAACGTCGTCACTCCGTCCTGCGAAGACATCATCAAGACGCCGCCACCGAGCGCCAACCGCAATCTGCTGCAGGATGTGATGTCCCAGGCCTTGCTGGATGAAGCCCTGCACACCCGCATGTCCATCATGGCATGCAACTACATCTATTCCATGCGCGGTCTGCAACCTTTGGATTTCACCAACTTCAACCTGGTGCAATGGCGCAACGACATCCTGAGCCAGTGCAGTTCTGAATCCGAGCGTCGCCTGACCCGCTTTGCCATTGCCTGCGCGTCCGAAACCCTGATTACCGACTACCTCAAGACCATGGCTGAGGACAAGAGCATCCAGACTATCTGCCATGAAGTGACCCGCACGCACGCCATGGACGAGTGGAGCCACTCCAGCGTGTTCAGCTTTGTCGCCTCGGACATCATTCACGGTCTGAGCCAGAAAGAGCGTGAGCATATGCGTGCCGTTATCCTGCGCACCGTGGAAATGTTCGCCAACAACGAAATGGGCGCCTGGGAAAAAGTGTTCTCCATGGTGAACTTCCCCAATGCACGCGACATTTTGCACGACACCGGCGATTCCAACGAAATTGGCGTGTACACCGGTTCGGTTGAAAGCCTGATCGAGCGCATTGGTTTGAACAGCAAATCGGGGCAGGCACAGGCCCAAGACGAGCAACAGGAGGCGCTGCAATGACAGCCATGATTCAGGCGCGCTGCGAGACCGTTCGCCCCGAGGCCGGAAACGTCAAAGTGTTCACCTTGCGCGTGCAAAGTAAGCATTTCGATTTTCTGAGCGCCTTGCGGGCCGGCAAGCATGTCGCCCTGAGCTACCCCGATACCGGTGGCACGATTCAACAGCGTATGTATTCGATCACTCGCGTGGCCGATCCAGACCTGATTGAAATTGCTGTCAAAGGTTCGGGCCGCAATAGCGTCTCCGATCATTTGCACGCCACGTTGCGCGAGGGCATGAGCGTGCCCCTGCAGTATGTGGCAGGCGAGATTTCGGTAGATTCTATTGTCGGTTATGAGCGTATCGCCATGATCGCTGGCGGCATTGGCATTACCCTGCCCATTGCCTTGCTGCGTGAACTGGCGGCGCGAGCCCAGGACGGCTTGCCAGTACCACAAGTACATTTGCTGCTCAGTATTGCCCGTATTGCCGACATTCCCTTTTTGCATGAACTATTGCAACTGGATCTGACCAGCAGCTGGTTCACGCTGACGGTGTTTGTCACGCAGGAAAAAATCCGTGAAAGCGCTCATTTCAAGGTGGGACGCCCCTCCTTTGAAAATATGGAGCAACTAAAAGATCCGCAGGCCGTCGTCATTTGCGGCAGCCACGGCTTTGCTCAAGCCCTGCGCGAATACACCAAACAGGCACACCCCATCTCGCATATGTTGATCGAGGCGTTCTCCCCGCCGGCCAGCTCGGCCGCAGAGATCCAGCCTGCAGCTGGCAGCGCCCCCTTGCAGATCAATGTACGCAGTACCGGACAAACACTCTCGCCCGAACCGGGCAGCAGCCTGCTGGAAATGCTGGAAGCAGCCGATGTACCCATTCGCAGCCAATGTAGGTCGGGCATTTGCGGCGCGTGCCGGGTACAGATCTCGGAGGGCGAATACCGCTCTGAACCTGACTTTTGCCTGAGCGATCAGGACAAGGCGCAGGGCCATGCTCTGGCATGTTGCACCTTCCCGCTATCGGGTGCCATGAATGTAGACATCGGCACCACGAGCTGACATCCTTACCCTCTGGACTGAAAGAAAACCTTATGAAGAAAGTCATCGCACTGCGTCATATTCATTTTGAGGACTTGGGCACGCTGGAGCCTGTTCTGATCGAGCAGGGCTACCAAGTTCACTATATTGACCCTTCCGTCGAGTCTGTGCGTCACTTGGGAGCACAGGATGCGGACCTGCTGGTGGTATTGGGCGGGCCGATCGGCGCTTACGACGAAAAAATCTACCCCTTTCTGAGCGATGAGCTGGAACTGATCCACAAGTTCCTGCTGGCTGGCAAGCCCCTGCTGGGCATTTGCCTGGGCGCACAATTGATTGCGCGCGCGCTGGGCGCCAATGTCTACCCGCTAGGTGTCAAGGAAATCGGTTTCTCTCCTCTGAAACTGAGCGAGGCAGGCAAGGAGTCGCCTTTGGCCGCCATCAGTGGCATTCCCGTTTTGCACTGGCATGGGGATCAGTTCGACATTCCGGATGGCGCCGTTCATCTGGCCAGTACCGATGTAGGCCAGAACCAGGCCTTTTCCTTCGGCACTCAAGTCCTGGGCCTGCAATTTCACCTGGAAGCCGACACCAGCAAGCTGGAGCGCTGGCTGGTCGGTCATGCCAATGAGCTAGGACACGCTGACATCGATCCGCAAATGCTGCGCCTGGAGGCCATGGCAGTACAGAAACGCCTGCATGCCGCTGCCGCTACGGTTCTCAACAGTTGGCTCAGCCAACTCAAGCAAGCCGACAAAGCCGATTGTGCTGCATGAACAATGCGGTAACGTTTGTTGATCGGGAACGACATCCCTACCATGTGGATGTCGTTTCCATTCAGTCCCAAGTGGTTTACGGTCGGGTGGGCAACAATGTTGCCGGCCCGACCTTGCGCCGATACGGCTTTAAGGTGGCGACCGTTCCGACTGTGCTCCTGAGCAATAATCCCCAGTATCCAACCGTCCATGGCGGCGCCGTGCCCGACGAGTGGCTGGAAGGATTCTTGAACGACCTGGTGTTACGCGGTGCTCTGGACCAGGTGCGCGCGGTCCTGATCGGCTATCTGGGCAGTGCCCAACAGGCCGTCATCATTGCGCACTGGCTCCAAACCTTGCTGCGCCAACACCCGGATGTACTCGTCATCGTCGACCCTGTCATGGGCGACCTGGATGTGGGCGTCTATGTGGACCCGGCACTAATCGACAGCTACCACGACACCTTGCTGCCACTGGCCAATGGTCTGACCCCGAATAACTACGAACTGTCCCTGTTGGCCCAACAGCCCTGCGATACCGTTCAGGCCAGCTCCAGCGCCGCGCACAAACTGCTTAACGGTCGCACGGAGTGGGTCATTGCCACCAGTGCTGCTCCCCAATCCTGGCAGGATGGGCAGATCAAACTGTTAATGGCCCGCAAAGAGCCCCGCGCCGACACCTTGCTGGGTCACCCCCGCGTCGACTGCGCCGCCAAAGGCACCGGCGATCTGTTTGCCTCGACCTTGCTCGCCCATCTGATCCTGGGCGCAGACCTGCATTCGGCCGTGCATACAGCCAGCGCCAGTGTGCTGCATCAGCTGGAGTTGACCCGGCAGGCCGGACACCAGGAACTCATTTTGCCAATAGATCCTTTCCGACCCTGAGCAAATATTTCCTAATCTAACAAACCTTTCAAGCGGCAGTCGTTCTCGTTAAGCTGTGCCCTCTTAGTTACAAACGGAGCATGACATGGGGCTGCCTTTTAAAAGCACGCTACATCCACGGGTGTTCTGGGGATCGACCTTTATCGTCCTGATCTTCTTGCTGATCGGAATTATTTTCCCTAAAGACGCCGCACTTATTTTTGAACAGCTACAAAACTGGGTCATTAAAAGTTTCGGCTGGTTTTATATCCTGGCTGTGGCCCTGTTTTTCTTTGCCGTGGTCTACCTGGCCTTGAGCCGGTATGGCAATCTGAAATTGGGGCCGGATGATTCGGAACCCGACTACCCGTACCTGACCTGGATGGCCATGCTGTTTGCAGCAGGCATGGGCATTGGCCTGATGTTCTTTGCCGTGGCCGAGCCGCTGCAACACTTCTCGGCCCCACCCTCGGGCCTGGCCAGCACCGTCGAGGCGGCACATCAGGCGCAGATCATCACCTTTTTTCACTGGGGCGTTCATGCATGGGCCGTTTACGCGGTTGTGGGTTTATCCCTGGCCTATTTCTGCTTTCGCTATAACCTGCCCCTGACCATTCGCTCGGGACTCTATCCCTTGTTTGGCAAACGCATTGAGGGCTGGATTGGCGACAGCGTCGATATCTTTGCCGTCTGCGGCACCTTGTTCGGTATCGCAACGTCCATGGGCCTTGGGGTGCTGCAAATCAACGCTGGCCTGGAACATTTATTTGGCTGGCCTCAGGAAACCTGGCTGCAAATTGTTCTGATTGTGGTGGTTACCGCCTTGGCCACCCTGTCCGTTGTCAGTGGACTGGATGTAGGTATACGCCGGCTCTCTGAATTGAATCTGCTGGTTGCCGTTGCCCTGATGCTGTTTGTGCTCTTTGTGGGCCCGACGGCCTTTTTGATGAATGCTTTTGTACAGAATATCGGCGGTTATCTCGATAACTTTTTTGCGCGCTCATTCAGTACACAAGCATTCCGCGGGCAAAGCTGGATGAAGGCCTGGACACTGTTTTACTGGGCCTGGTGGATTGCGTGGTCACCCTTTGTAGGCATGTTTATCGCCCGTATTTCCCGTGGTCGTACCGTCCGCGAATTCGTGCTGGGCGTATTGCTGGTGCCCACGGTGTTTACCTTCTTCTGGATGACCGTCTTTGGCAATACCGCCATCTTTCTGGACATGGGTGTGGCCGCTGGCCAGCTGGCCCAGGATGCTGCTGCAAATGCCTCAGTGGCCCTGTTCGAGTTTCTGGAATACCTGCCCTGGTCCAATGTCACCTCGACCTTGGCAATTATTCTGGTAGCCATTTTCTTTGTGACCTCAGCCGACTCGGGCTCCCTGGTTATCGACACTCTGGCCGCCGGTGGGGTGGAAGATGCCCCCGTCTGGCAACGCATTTACTGGTGCGCCCTGGAAGGCACCGCCGCTTCCCTGCTCTTGCTGGCTGGTGGTCTGACCGCTTTGCAAACCGTGACTCTGGTCAGTGCCCTGCCTTTTGCCATCATCATGTTCCTGTTGATTTTGGGGCTGTTCAAAGGCATGAAGGCGGATATGTCCAGACTACGTCGTCAAGGCCCACTGTCCGGCCCGGCGCCTGGCTCGGAGGTGTCCTGGCGACGGCGCCTTTCCACCATCCTGCACACCCCTAATCAGCGCGACGCCCGTCGTTTTCTGGCTGACACTGTCATTCCCGCCTTGCAGGCTGTGGCAGAGGAACTGGGCAAGCGAAACCTGAATGTCAACCTGGAAACCGGCGAAGCAGACACGGCCCAGTTGACGATTCAGGCCGATAACCAGCGCAACTTCGTCTATGGGGTGGAACTGCGTGCGCGCCGCGTCGCCAGTTTCACCGCGGCGGCCGCCCGTAACGAGCAGACCCGCCCTCAGGAATGGCAGGTGCGCACGGTGTTTGCCGATGGCAGTCGGGGTTACGACCTGATGGGGCTGTCTTCCAGCCAGGTCATCAACGATATCCTGAACCATTTCGAGCGCTACCAGGCCCTGGTTACCTCGGAGGCAACGGCGCTTTACGCGCAGTCGCCCGACCCGAGCTAAGACGCTACGCCGGTCTCCAGCTTTCTTTCCAGAATCTGGGGACCGGGCCCTTGCTGGCCCAAAATGTCAGCCGGATTGCGCAACGGGCATTCATTCATCGACAGGCACCCACAGCCAATGCAATGCATCAGCTCATCTCGCAGACGCGTCAACTGTTCAATACGCTCATTCAAACTGTCTTTCCAGCGGCGCGACATGGCTTGCCATTGCTGTGCGTTGGGCTTGCTGCCCGCCGGCAAGCCACGCAAGGCATCGCGGATTTCGTCCAGCGGAATGCCGGTGCGCTGGGCGACTTTGATAATCGCAATATAGCGCAGCACCACTGAATCAAAGCGGCGCTGGTTTCCACTGTTGCGCGTGCTGGCAATCAAGCCTTTAGACTCGTAAAAATGCACGGTGGAGACAGGCACGCCGCTGCGTCTGGCCACTTCCCCCACCGTCAGGGTACGGCTGGGATCGACTGTTTTTTCCATTTCGGCCCCTTGACCTCAAGTTAACTTGAGGTTTTATAGTCCAGGTCCCTAGTTAAGGCAAGCCATGTCGGCTGCCTTTTTGTCGTCACAGGAACCTGCCATGCTTTCCCTTTTCTGGACCCTGTTTGCCAGACCGTTAGTCTGCATGCGGCCCGGCATGTCTACGCTAAGCGCGCTCATTGCCATCGTGTTCTCCCCGCCCTGCAAACCGCTTGTGCGCGCCACCTCTTTCAAACCCGAGGACTGGGCACAACGGGACCAACGATCCGGACGGACGCATCCACCCAGACAGCCGCTGTGGCGGGAGCACCAGGCAGGAGGGCAAAGCGCATGAGTTCACGTCGCATCGGAATCATGATTGTCGTTCTAACCAGCCTGGGGGTATTGAGCTGGCGGCTGCTCCCAGCCACGGAACAAACCCAGTCTACCGGGGGCTACCCGCCTGCCGTCGTCGAACTGTCCAGCGTGCAATCCCAGATCCCCCCTCGTCTTTTACATGCAGTCGGTACGCTGGAAGCCTGGCAACAAGTGTTGCTCAGTGCACAGACCAGCGGGCGCATCCGCAAGATTGAATTCGCCTCAGGACAAGCGGTTCAGACAGGTCAGCCCTTGCTCCTGCTCGATGATGAGCTCGAACAGGCCGGTGTGCATCGTGAGCAGGCAAAGGTCAAACAGACCGCGATCCAGCTCATGCGAGTGCGCAAGCTGAAAGAGCAGCAGGCGGCCACCCAGGAACAACTGGACCAGGCGCAGGCAGATCATGCGATGGCACAGGCACAGTTGCAGTACCAACAAGCCGCTTTGGGTTTGAAGCAGGTCAATGCTCCGTTTTCGGGCCAGATAGGCATTACCCACTTGCATCAGGGCCATTATCTGCAACCTGGCCAGCCTATCGCCAGCCTGGTCGACGATAGCCGCTTGCGAATCAACCTGACGGTTCCGGAACACAGCCTGCCTGACTTGAGCGTCGGCCAACAACTGCAGGTGCAGCTTGATGCCTGGCCGGGCGAACACTTCCAGGCGCAAATCAGCGCCATCGACCCGCTGATCGGCGACTCGCGCACGGTGCGCTTGCAAGCACTGCTGCCCAATCCAGAGCGGCGCCTCAAGGCAGGGATGTATGCCCGAGTACAACTGAAGCGCCCCGCGCCGTCTTCCGTGCTGACCGTGCCTGAAACAGCGCTGACCTATACGGCCTACGGTCAGACCGTTTTTGTCGCCTCCCCGGCCAGCCAAGGCTTGTGGCAAGTCAAACGTGTGGCAGTGCAAACTGGCGAGCAATGGGATGAGCGCGTCGAGATCACGGATGGTCTGAAAGAAGGTGATCGGGTGGTGAGCGCCGGACAGATCAAGATCCAGGACGGCTCCACGGTACAAACTGCCCAGCGCAAGGAGCCTGTATGAATACCGCTTCCCGTCCCGGTTTTACCGATTTGTTCGTGCGGCGCCCGGTCCTGGCCCTGGTGGTCAGCGCTTTGCTGTTGATGGTGGGTCTGTTCTCCCTGAACAAGCTGCCGATCCGGCAGTATCCCCTGCTGGAGAACTCCACCATCACGATTACCACCGAATACCCTGGCGCCTCTGCGCAGCTGATGCAAGGCTTTATCACGCAACCAATTGCCCAGGCCCTGGCCTCGGTCGAAGGGGTCGATTATCTGTCCTCCAGCTCCGTGCAAAGCCGCAGTGTCGTGAGCTTGCGCATGGCACTGAATCGCGATTCCACCCAAGCTCTCACAGAGGTCATGAGCAAAGTCAGCCAGGTACGTTATCGCTTGCCCGAAGGGGCGTATGACCCGGTTATCGAGCGCTCCTCCGGCGACTCCACCGCCGTCGCATATGTGGGCTTTTCCACAACCTCACTCTCCATCCCGGAACTGAACGATTATCTGTCTCGCGTGGTGGAACCCATGTTCTCCACCATTGACGGGGTGGCCAAAATTCAGACCTTTGGTGGTCAGAAACTGGCCATGCGCCTGTGGCTGGACTCGGACCGCATGGCTGGCTATGGCCTGACGGCGGCCGATATTGCCCAGGCCGTGCGTGCCAACAACTATCAGGCCGCCCCCGGCATGGTCAAAGGTCAACATGTGCTCAGCACCATCCAGCTCAACTCCGACCTGACCAGCGTGGCCGAATTTCAGGACCTGATCGTGCGTGAGGACGGCACCTCCTTGGTGCGACTGCGCGATGTGGGCACGGTGGAGCTGGGCGCGGCGACACGCGAAACCAGCGCCCTGATGGATGGCCTGCCGGCGGTTCACCTGGGTTTGTTCCCGACGCCCGGCGGCAACCCCCTGCGCATTGTGGACGGCATTCGAGAGCGTCTGCCTGCCATTGAAGCCACCTTGCCGCCGGGCGTGGAAGTGGCCCTGGCGTTTGAAACAGCACGCTTTATTCAGGCCTCTATTGATGAGGTACTCAAAACCCTGACGGAAGCCATGCTGATCGTGGTGTTGGTGATTTACCTGTGCCTGGGCTCCTTGCGAAGCGTGCTGATTCCGCTGGCCACCATTCCTCTGTCCATGTTGGGGGCCGCTGCTCTGATGCTGGCGTTTGGCTTTAGCCTCAACCTGCTGACCTTGCTGGCCATGGTACTGGCTATTGGCCTTGTGGTGGACGATGCCATTGTGGTGGTGGAAAACGTACACCGACATATTGCGGCGGGACGCTCGCCCGTAGTGGCCGCCCTGCTGGGCGCGCGTGAAGTTGCGGGCCCGGTCATTGCCATGACCCTGACGCTGGCCGCCGTCTATGCCCCGATTGGCCTGATGGGCGGATTGACTGGCGCACTTTTCAAAGAGTTCGCCCTGACCCTGGCGGGCGCAGTGCTGGTGTCCGGGGTAGTGGCCTTGACCCTGTCCCCGGTCATGAGCTCTTTACTGCTACCCGCGCAACAAGAGGAAGGCCGCATGGCCCATCTGGCCGCACGATTTTTCAACGCCCTATCGGTCCGGTATGGCCGTTTATTAGCGTATTCCTTACGTCACCGCTGGCTTAGCGTGACCGTCGCCCTGGTGATCTTCATCAGCCTGCCGGTGCTCTATCAAATGACGCACAGCGAACTGGCGCCGGTTGAGGATCAGGCCAGCGTGCTCACCGCTGTCAAAGCCCCCCAGAACGCCAACCTGGCTTATGCCCAGCGCGATGGTAAACAGCTGGATGACATTTATCGTGCCATCGCCGAAACCGAGAGCACGTGGCTGATTATGGGAACAGACGGCCCAGCCGCCAGCTTTGGCGGAATCAACCTGAAAGACTGGGGCGCACGCGAACGCAATGCCAGCGAGGTTCAGGAAGAACTGCAAGCTCGCGTCAGCCAGATTGCAGGCAGCAGTATCTTCGCGTTCCAGCTCGCCCCCTTGCCCGGTTCCAGCGGGGGTCTGCCGGTGCAGCTGGTACTGCGCAGTCCCGGCGACTACCGCACGGTGTACGACACGATGGAATGGGTGAAGCAGCAAGCCCGTGACAGTGGCCTGTTCGTCGTGGTCGATAGCGACCTGGACTATAACAAGCCGGTTGCCCGTCTCGAAATCGATCGTAGCAAGGCGGCCAGCATGGGCATCAGCCTGCGTGACATTGCCGACTCGCTGGCCGTGCTGGTCGGCGAAAACTACCTGAATCGCTTCTCGCTGGATGGCCGCTCGTACGACGTCATTCCGCAAAGCCAGCGTGAACTGCGCCTGACGGCTCAAGCCCTGACACGCCAGTTTGTAAGCAGTGCCAATGGCGAGCTGGTGCCCTTGTCGACCATGGTTCAAATCCAAAGCGAAGTGGAACCGAACAGCCTGCGCCAGTTCAACCAGCAAAACTCGGCCACACTGCAGGCCATTCCAGCCCCTGGCGTCACCCTGGGGCAGGCAGTCGCGTACCTGGACGACCTTGCACGCCAACTACCCGCCGGCTTTACGCATGACTGGCAATCGGAATCACGCCAATTCACCCAGGAAAGCCAGTCGTTGGCCTGGGCCTTTCTGGCCGCGCTACTTGTGATTTATCTGGTGCTGGCCGCGCAGTACGAAAGCCTGTTGGACCCCATCCTCATTCTGGTGACAGTGCCCTTGTCCCTGTGCGGGGCCCTGCTGCCTTTGGCCCTGGGATTGGGCACGCTCAATATCTATACGCAGATCGGTCTGCTCACACTAGTGGGGCTGATCAGCAAGCACGGCATTCTGATGGTGGAGTTTGCCAATGAGCTGCAATCCCGAAAAGGGCTGACCAAACCCGATGCCATCTTGCAGGCGGCCCGCATTCGCTTGCGCCCTGTGCTGATGACGACCGCAGCCATGGTCTTTGGCTTGATACCCCTGCTCTTTGCCTCCGGGGCGGGGGCGAACAGCCGCTTTAGTCTGGGTGTGGTACTGGTCTCAGGCATGTTGATCGGCACCGTATTTACCCTGTTTATTTTGCCTACCTTATATACCTTGCTGGCGCGCAATCACGCTCATCAGGCCGACACTCCTCGGGCACGTGAGCTGGCCCAGGCGCTACGCTCTTGCACCGGAGAACAGGCATCATGACGCGCCTCACTTTACGCCAGTCGCTTGCCCCTTTGACGCGTGCTCTACAGTGGATGATCCCCTGCCTGATGCTCAGTGCTTGCGCCGTGGGGCTGGACTCCTCCATTCCCGCCACCCCTCAGCTGGACGCCACCATCTGGAGCGGCCAGTTTGCCAATCCCGCCAGCCAGGACAAGAACTGGTGGACGCTGTTGCAGGACCCGCAACTGGATGCCCTGATCGCCCAGGCCCTGGATCACAATCTGGATATTGCCCAGGCGCAGGCTCGCTGGCGAGCCTCCCGCGCCCTGATCGATGAACGTCAGCACGACCGTCTGCCGGCCGTCACGGCTCACGCTAACTATCACCGTAGCGGTTCGCAGTTTGCTGCACCAGACGGGTCGATTGATCATGGCGTTCAGGAAAATTGGCGACTGGGCATGCAGACCTCCTGGGAGATTGACGTTTTCGGCCGCCTGGAACAATTGGCCCGTTCTGCCCAGGCTCGCAGCCAAGCCAGCGCGGCGCAGTTGGACCTGACTCGCCAGGCCATTGCGGCTGAGCTGGCCCGCCAGTATGTGCAGGCCCAAGGTTTGCAACGACGGCTGGCGCTGGCCGAGGACGATGTACGCAGCTGGGAACAGACCATCAGGCTGGTAGAAGCTGGCGTGTCACTGGGCCGGGAGTTGCCCGAGAATCTGGACAATGCCCAGGCCAGTCTGGAGCGTGCAAACGCCGTGGTGCCCCAACTGCGCAGCGAGCTCGAACGAGCCCGTTTGCGCATGCAGGTGCTAAGCGGTGGAAAAGCTCAGGCTCTTGATGCGCCGCTGCCCAGTGCGCAAGCCCCGTTGGCCGCCGCCCTGCCGTTGGGGGATGTGAATGCGCTGCTGTTTAACCGGCCTGACGTACGGGCCGCCCGACAGGAGATTCTGGCCAGCTCGCACGACGTGGCCGCAGCAACAGCAGAGCTGTATCCACGTCTGGATCTGGCAGGCTTTATCGGGTTTTTCGCTCTGCGGGGCAGTGATCTGGGTCATGCCGCCCGGGCCTTTGATGTCTCGCCCGCCCTGCAATGGCCTGCCTTGCGTCTGGGCCATGCCAAAGCTCGTTTGCGCGGCATGCGCGCTCTTGCAGACGAGTCCCGTCTGCACTATCAACAAGTCCTGCTGCAGGCTCAGGAAGAAATTCAGGGGGCTTTGCACCATCTGACTCAACACCAGAAAAGCCTGCTTGGTCTGACCCGCGCCGCGCGTCATCTGGAACAAGCACACGCCCGTGCCGTAACACGCTACGAGATCGGCGCGGGAGCCTATCAGGATGTGCTGGAAAATCAGCGCGACTTGAACCATACCCGACAGGAGCTGGCGCTGGCAGAAACCGGGTCTTATCTGAACGTGATTGCCTTGTATCAGGCGCTAGGCTGGGGCGTCGCGACCTCACCGATAAGGGAGTAGTGGCAGACCGGATCGGTCCAGGAGCGGTCTGTCTCAAGGACAGACCGCCCTTTGTCTGTGTGCAGTGCGTCTGCCTGGGGAAACTCGTCCTGCTGCGCACGGCTGTTTTGCATCAGCCGATTCGGGCGCTTGCCGCTCACACACCACACAAGGGCAGGTAAAACAACACCCGCAAACAGGGCTGCGCTTGTCCCACTCCTTGAGGCTTCCCGCCCCCCTGAACAACCTTAGGCAAGGACACCGGACAGGAAGAAGCAGAAGGAAAACATCCGCCTAGCTCCCCCGCCAGGGCGCTCCCTGCTGTCCCAGAGAAAGCACTTCACTGGCATTTACAATGGCAATCGAAATATCTTCAATCGTGCTGCGCTTGTTCATCGCCTGCTCGCGGATCAAATCGTAGGCCTGATCCTCGGACACCTGATGAGTTCGCATCAGGATTGTCTTGGCCTGCGCTACATGCCGCTGCCCCATCAGCTTGGTCTGCAGTTTGCTGATCAGGCGACGCTGCTGGCGCAGTTCCTTGTGGTATTTTCGGGCCAGCACCACCGTGGAGAGTAAGCCGAAGGACCGGATCGGCGAAGGCAGAATGGCCTGAATATTCAGATCCAGCACGGCAGAGACAATCGTGGGGTTTTCGTAATTGACCACCGCGATAATGGTGGGCGCATCCTGCTCGCACACCCAGTCAAGACGCAGATGCAGCAGATCGGGCTGCACGGCCAGAAAGACCAGATCCGTTCCGCAGGGCAGATTTTGCGTCGGTGGCCAGATTGTCTGGACGGAACACCCCATGCGCTGCAGTTGTTGGGTCAGCAATCGGCCGTCACTGTCGTCCGGATGCATGACCACCATTGTCAGCTGCCGCAGTTCCTTGAGCTGCGGCGAGGTGGCATGCGGAAAACGATTTCGTGCTCGCAAGGGCTTGTTTGCCGGCTCATCACCGTAGGAAGAGGAGTTGGCCACGCTTTATGTCTCCAAAGTATCCAGCTTGGCAGTCCAGTCACCCAAGGAGTGGGTGACCAGATAGGGGTCGGGCGAGACGGGACGGGTTGCCTGACGCACAATCGTAAAATTGCCCTCGGCGTTGATGCGCCCGATTCGTGGATAGAGCCAGGTGTGATGATTGGAGGGATCAATTTTGATCCGCCCCTGCGGGGCATCCAGCTCACTGCCCAGCAGATAGGGCAGCAAGTCCCCAATGGCATCACTGGCCGATTGTCGATAGGCATTGGCGAACAAATGCATCTGTGAATAGGCGGCCTCCCAACACAGATTAGGGTGACAATCCGCCCCAAAACGCTTGCGCAAACTGGCCAGGCAGCGTGCATTGACCTCGGACTCGATGGATTGGAAATACGGCGCCGCCGTGAAGTGTCCACAGGCAATTTGCGCCCCCATCTGGGCAACTTCGGCCTCGGAGGTCGTCAGGCTGGCAATGGGCATGGTCTGCGGGTTAAAGCCGGCATGGGCATAGGCGCGGTACAGATTGGCCGTGGAGTCCCCCACTACGGTGGAGAAAATAAAGTCCGGCTGCTTCTGCCGTATATCATCCATAATCAGGCTGTAATCGCTCTCGCTAGCATCCAGGGGCAGATAGTGTTCGCCCAGCACCTTGCTATCGGGATGCTGCATGACCAGCTCGCGCATGATCCGATTGGACTCGTAAGGGTAGATATAATCCGAGCCGATCATATAGACCCGCGCGCCAAAATTGCTGGTCATGAAATGCGCCAGCTGGACACTATTCTGATTGGGTGCGGCCCCCGTATAGATGACATTGCCCGAAAACTCAAAACCCTCATACAAGGTGGGATAGAACAGCAGCTTGTTCCACTTTTCCACAATCGGGATGACGGCTTTGCGGCTGCTGGACATGTAGCAACCGAAAATCACGTTGACACGATCCTGCACGATCAGCCGCTCGGCCTGCTGTGCGTAGCACGCTGGCCGGGAGGCCGGATCGTAGCAAACGGCCACCAGTTCGCGTCCCAGCAGGCCGCCAGCTTCGTTGATCTCCTCTATCGCCAGTTTGGTCCCCTGCCATTGCGACTGACCAATTGTCGAGGTCATGCCGGTTGCCGAATAAAGAACGCCGACGCGTACGGGGTCGTTGTGAGCCAAAGTCCATCTCCTGTCTAGCATGGTAGGGCAGCAGGTCTACAAACCTGCCGGTGAACACTACGAGCGAGCATCAGGTTACTCCAAAAAAACAGCATGCCTGCGGCCTCTCCTCCCGGCCGGTCTGCCCAGCCGCACTACCAGGCATCCATCAACATCAGG
The DNA here is from genome assembly GCF_049932565.1 of Alcaligenes sp. HNGD-HTN06. NCBI lineage: Bacteria > Pseudomonadati > Pseudomonadota > Betaproteobacteria > Burkholderiales > Alcaligenaceae > Alcaligenes > Alcaligenes sp. HNGD-HTN06. Next base: position 2,801,114 of record NZ_CP187782.1, read on the forward strand.
GTACCGGGCAACCAGCAGGTCAGTACCCCGATCAGGACGGTGTACAGGGGCAAGATGCGCAAGGACCGGCCCAGCCCCAAGGACAGAAAGAACAAAAACCACAGGCTGGACCACAAAAGCCACAAAGTGACCAGGCGTGGATCACTGGCAGTCCAGGCAAAGGCCTGAGCGCTGATGGCCACAAACAGGCAATACCAGCCAAAACCCACGCCCTTCAAGCCATACCACTGCACGACGGCCAGATACAGATAAGTGAAAGCAAACAGCAGTCCACCGGCAACGGCAAAATAATCTGCCATGTGCTCGCCGCGCTGCAATCCCAGCAAATTGATGAACAGCGCCAGCAAGCCCACCAGCAAATTGAAGGGAGCCAGGTCCCGACTTTCAATACGCCCGGTCAACCCCACGCCATTCACCATCAGCACGGCCCCAATAAAGAAAAGCGCAACACCCAACATGGCATAAGCCTCCAAAACAAGGTGACGATTCCGGCCTGGCTGGCGTCAGACCGTGCTGACGCTGCGTGAGCTCCGTGTCTCGCAATGACATACTGCCGCGAAGCAGGGCCTCAATTAGTTTGCGACCTAACTACAAAGTCGGATCTATTTGAGGCAAACGAAAAGGCCCAGACGGATTCAAGCATTGAACCAGTCTGGGCCTTTTTGCCCAACACCCACGCTGGCATCATTGGCAGCGGATGTCGTCTCTATTCGAACATATAGCAGCGATCTGAAATCGCGATCGAAGCAATTCTTACATAGCCTGCACTATCGTCTGTACTAGCGATTACCCTAGCGGCTGATTATGTGTGGCCTAACACTACGCTGTGTCAGTGCGCTTAATCCTTTTAACGATTTGTTTGCGCTCATCCCTGAGCAGAACACCGTGACCCTGTGCCGACGATTCCGGGCGATTTATGCCGCCCCTGGCTATTTCAGAAATGACGGACTGTCAGCCGATGGGGCAGGTTTCAGAGCCTTGACTCGCTCTCGAGCACACGAAGGAAATAATCCACAATCGCATGGGCCCGCCTGTCCTTGCGCATGGCTAGCGATAAGGGAATCGTAAATCGGCGTTGCTGCGGGTCCACGGCAATCATCTGCTCTTTTTCCACCCAGCGCGCGGCGACGTGCTCAGGCAAGAAACCAATGTATTGCCCCGTCAGAATCAAAAAAGCAATTCCTTCCCGATCACTGGCCGTGGCGACACAGTTCAAATCCTGGTGCTGTCCAATCGCCTCCGGGCTCATCCGGTAGGCAGGCGCAATCGCTGCCGCCCGACACAGGGACTGTGCAGAGACCTCCCCCTGTTGTGCTTGCTCAAACAGTGGGTGCTCCCAGGAACAGTACAGAAAATAGGGCTCATCATAAAGCCTGCGGTATTCCAACCCACTGAGCGCATTGGTTTCGGGCAGGACCCCCATGTGCAAACGGCCTTCCAGCAAACCGCGCTCGATCTCTCCCGGCGTACTCATGCTGATGTGTACACGTACCGCCTCACTGTTCTGACGCAAGGTGCGCAAGGCCGAAGTGATGTGCATATGTGGCTGGGAAATCAGACTGTTCATCAAGCCTATGTTCAAATCCCCCCGCAAGCTGGAATGCAGCTGATTGACCTCGCTACGGAAATTTTCTACTGCCGCCATCAGCGTTTCACTGGCCTGCAACACCTGTCGTCCCTCTTCGGTCAAGGCAAAACCAGCCCTGCCACGCTGGCACAGCCGCATGCCTCCCAGACGTTTTTCCAGATCACTCATATGCAAGCTGATGGCCGAGCGTGTAATCCCCAACACGCCCTCCGCCGCCGAAAAGCTGCCCACCTGCGCCACCGTTCTGAACACACGCAACAGGCGCAAATCAAAATCGGAAACCTGCAAGAGTCCTTTCAGTTGCATATAGGTGAGTAAAACAATAAGTGAAGTTAAATAAAAACGTATTTTACTCAACAACTTAGCCACCTACACTGGGGGTATTCACCGCCTTGAGGAGACCGCTATGAACTCACCCTACTTTGCGCCACAGCAAATTGCCAGTGAACTCAATCTCCAGTCCCACTGGATGCCCTTTACGGCGAACCGGCACTTCCAGCAAGACCCGCGCCTGGTCGTCAAGGCGGAAGGAAACTGGCTCTACGATCAGGAAGGCCGCCAGATTTTTGACAGTCTGTCCGGGCTTTGGACTTGTGGTGCCGGACACGCTCGCCATGAAATCCAGGCAGCCGTACATCGTCAACTCGGGCAACTGGACTACTCTCCCGCCTTTCAGTTTGGACACCCCGCCGCATTTCAACTGGCCGACAAGCTGACCCAGCACACCCCCGACGGTCTGGATCATGTTTTCTTCACGAACTCCGGTTCGGAATGTACCGATACCGTCGTCAAGATGGTACGGGCCTACTGGCGTATCAAAGGCCAGGCCAGCAAAACCCGTCTGATTGGCCGTGCTCGTGGCTACCACGGCGTGAACGTGGCCGGCACCAGCCTGGGCGGCATAGGCGGTAACCGCAAAATGTTCGGCCAGTTGATGGATGCCGACCACCTGCCCCACGTACTGCAGGCAGACTGCGCCTTCACGCGCGGCCAGCCCGAAACAGGGGGCCCTGCCCTGGCCGACGAACTGTTGAAACTGATCGAACTGCACGACGCCAGCACCATCGCTGCCGTGTTTGTCGAACCCGTTTCGGGCTCGGCAGGCGTGCTGGTGCCACCTGCCGGCTACCTGCAGCGCCTGCGCCAGATTTGCGATCAACACAACATCCTGCTCGTCTTTGATGAAGTCATCACCGGCCTGGGCCGCCTGGGCACCTACACCGGGGCCGAATACTTTGGTGTCACCCCCGACATCATGACCATGGCCAAGCAGTTGACCAACGGCGCCATCCCCATGGGCGCAGTCGTTGCCAGCCAAGAAATCTACCAAACCTTCATGGGCCAGGACTTGCCCCTGCACGCCGTGGAATTCAGCCACGGTCACACCTATTCTGCCCACCCCGTCGCCTGCGCCGCCGGACTGGCTGCCCTGCAGTTGCTGGAACAAGACAATCTGCTGCAACGCTCCGCCGAACTGGCACCGCATTTTGAGCAGGCACTGCATCAACTGCGCGATAGCCCGAATGTGATCGACATTCGCAACTGCGGCCTGGCAGGCGCCATCCAGTTGGCCCCCCGTAACGGCGACCCAGCCATCCGCCCCTTTGAAGCGGGCCTGCAACTGTGGAAACAGGGCTTTTACGTACGCTTTGGTGGCGACACACTGCAGTTTGGTCCCACCTTCACCAGTACACCTGCTCAGCTTGATTCACTCTTTGATGCCGTCGGTGGCGTCTTGAAGCAACTGGCCTAAGCACAAAAAGAGCGGCCTGCCCTGGGCCGCCCCAAACCACGCCCAGTCGTAGCAACTGGAAACCTTAACTTTCTTCCCAAGCAGCCCCCACAGCCTGCTCCAAACCCCACAAACGCGCCATAATACGAGCTTTGCTCCACAAGAAACGTTCAGTGCCATGAGTTCACCCATCCCGCCCCCCTTGGCTCAGGCCCCGATCGGCCTGTTTGACTCGGGCGTGGGCGGCCTGTCCATCTGGCGGGCCCTGCGTCAATCCTTGCCCCAGGAAAATCTGCTGTATCTGGCCGACTCACAATGCGCCCCTTACGGTGACCGCTCCCCGGCATGGATCATTGAGCGCACCCAGCGCATGGCACAACTGCTGGTTGACCACGGCTGCAAAGCACTGGTCATCGCCTGCAACACGGCTACCCTGGTCGCCGCCCCGACCCTGCGCGCCACGCTGAACCTTCCCATCATCGCCATCGAACCGGCCATCAAACCCGCTGCCGCACTGAGCCGCAGCCGTAGCGTTGCCCTGATGGCTACCAGTCGCACACTGGACAGCAAAGGCCTGCAAAGCCTGATCGACCGCTACGCCAGCGACATTGAAATTATCCGCATTCCCTGCCCCGGACTGGCTGACCGCGTTGAAGCCCTGCAACTGAGCGGCCCGCAAATCGAGGCGGAACTACGCGAGCGCCTGGCCCCCGCCCTGCAAAGCCGGGCCGATACACTCGTGCTGGGTTGCACCCACTACCCCTTCCTGCGCCCCACTATCGACGCCATCAGTGGTTCGCGCTTCCATATCCTGGAACCTTCCTTCGCCGTTGCCGCTCAAGTCCATCGGCGCCTGCAACAAGCCAACTGCCTGAACCCTCAAACACTGGCGGGCACCAGCGCTTTCATCAGCAGCGCCCCCATGGACCAAGCCCAAAAAGTCATCCAAGCACTGACAGGGCTGGCCGAACCCACCATGCTGGCGTTCCCGACGCAACCGCTACACGCGCTGTAAAACCGGCTGCACTCCATCTCCCGATGCATCCAATCAAGAGCAGCCTGAATTGGCTGCTCGACCCGAGTGAGCACCACCTTCTGCCGCCCAACTACAGCTTCACTCATTCATCGTCTACGCCCCACTCCGCGTCCACACCGCCGCCGTGCCTTTAAACCAGCCATCGGCCCAAGCAAAGATTCCAGACATTATTCCTTAGGCCCTTGAGCACTGTTCCAGGTGCATGCACAGGAGGCACAGGCACGTTCGGGCTGCGCCCCGATTGTCACTTTGCCAAGGGTGCCGACGCGCGGCGTCGGCAAGGGGACCGCTGCGCCCCATCCGGCCATCCAACAACAACGTTGAGCCTAGAGCACAAAAACTCGCTCAAAACTCACGCGCCTTCTTCCCCTGTAACAAACCATCCATCAAACCGCCACATCCCCGCCGAGCCGCGGCCCGTCACCACTCCCCGCCCTTCCTATCTGCCCTGAACAAGCCCACCGCATAAAACACAATCCAATCATCGGCGGATTTGCTGATCCGTTCACAGCGCAGTCATACGCCCTTCCTACACTGCCCGCAGTCCTGATCCGATGCCGACTGGGCAGCCCACCCCCACGCACAGTCCGGCCTCTCTTTTTACCTCCTTTTCTTGAGTGGCTGTATGACCTTCACCTCACGTCCCCAAAAATCTCCTACCGTGCAACGCCTGCAACAGGCGGGGCTCTCCCTGTCACTGGCACTGCTCCTGACGGCTTGCGGTAGCGGCTCCGGCACCAATGATGGTGCAGCAAACCCCGATGTCAATCCCGAGCCCCCCACTGTAGAGCCGGGCGATAAACCCCAGGCATTGGGTGGTAAAAAAGCCCTGATTGTCACTATCGACGGTCTGAGCTACGACGCACTGCAGCAAGCCCGCCAAGCGGGTCAGCATCCTGCGCTGAAAAACCTGACTATTGCCCCGGCGCAAACCGGCGGCTATACCGGCACCCCCAGTGAACAACGTACCCTGCCCCTGCCGGGCTGGGCCTCCCTGATCACGGGCGTCTGGGCCGATCAACACGGCCTGCGTGGCGTCGGCCAGGAACCGGTACAACTCAAGAGCCCCACTCTGGTTGCGCTGGCCTCCGAGCCAACACCGGCCGCCCTGGCCGTAAGCACAGCAGACTACCGCACGCTGTGGGCGCCAGACCTGCAAGAAGGCCGGATCATTGAAGCCGCCAACTGTACCGACTCGGACAGTTGCGTCAGTGAGCAGACCCAGAAATACCTGCAAGAGGGCAAATCCCTGATTCTGGCCCAGATCCAGGCGCCGGCTCGTGCGGCCTCACAAACCGGATTGGGCAGCCCCCAATATCAGGAAGCGGTTCAAGAGTCGCTGGCTTCCCTGGACAAGCTGCTGGCCCTGATTGAGAAGCGCAAGCAGGCTGATGCGTCCGAAGACTGGTTGCTGATCCTGACGAGCAGCTACGGCATGGACGAGTTCGGCAGCGCCACCGGCTCGCAGTTCAACCGCAACAAAACCAGCTTTATCGCCACCAACAAGACCCTGGCGTCCTTGCCTGCCATCGATGGCCAGGTCACCAGCAGCACCGACATGAACACGCTGGCCGCCGTGATCGATATCGCTCCCACTGTTCTGTCCCATCTGGGCGTACAGGGTGAGCAATACGCCTTTCGCGGTTCGCCTTTGCAAGCCCAGACCCGTATCCGCAACCTGAGCTTCAACAAGCCAGCCGATAAAAACATGGTGGACCTCAACTGGGTTCTGGACGGCGATGCCTCGCAGGAAATCCAGATCATGCGTGATGGCAAACTGATTGCCACCCTGCCCGCAGGCTCGACCCAGTACTCCGACCCGCTACCTGTCTCGGAGAACGCCCAAGTCTACTCGCTGAGCTATTCGGTCAAAACGGGTCAGGCTGCCTCCACCTTGCAAGCTGAAGCAGGCTATCAGCCTCCTCCAAAACTGGCCGATACCCTGAGAGACGGCCTGCGCAGCTATTACACCTTCAGTGCTCAGCCTTTTACCGACAGCAAGGGCGGCAGCAGCCTGCAACCAGCCAGCCCGGGCGTTCCAGCCGGCGAACTGCTGGCAGCCGACTTCCTGGACCCTACCCAGCCCCAAGGTGGCTTGCGTCTGCTCGGCAGCAAGGCCGATGCCAATGGCAACCGGGGCTATCGCCTGGCCTTGAGCCGCGAACTGTTGGGAACCGGTGGTGCACAAAAACTGACGATCGGCTTCTGGTTCCGCACCCCGGACAACTGTCACGGCTATGGCGCCTCCATCATGGCCAACAAAAACTACGACTCGGGCAACAACCCCGGCTTTGCGCTCGGCCTGTTTAACGCCAACGGTTGCGACATCCGCTTTAACACCGGTTATGGCGGTGGTCGCAATGAAAGTCAGGGCTACAACATCACCCCTGACCAGTGGGCCTATGTGGCCGTGGTGATCGACAAATCCAAGGGAATCATGCGTGGACATGTCTTCGACACTAAAAAAGGTGCGCAGTTTGGATCGGTCGCCCTGGAAGCCCGCACCATCGCCGCGCTGGGCGGAACCGGCACCAGCGAGCTGGGGCTGAACGAAGACGTCACCGGCCAGTACTACAAACGCTGGGGCCGCAGCGACATCAATATGGACTTTGGCGAACTGGCCATCTGGGACCGCGATTTGAGCACGGACGAGCTGACCAGTATTTATGAATCGCGCAAGCCCCTGTCCAGCCTCCAACCCTGATTGCACAACCAAGGATTTTTCATGACCCCAACACACCCTTCCATCACCGTTGAGCGCCTTAAACGCGCATCCGTCCTGCTGATGCTCTGCGGCCTGCTGGCTGCTTGCGGTGGCGGCAGCGACACGGACAGTTCGGGTGGCTCCGGCTCGACAGAAGAGCCGACAGAGCCGGGCAAACCCACTCCCGAACCCGCAGCACAACTCAAATGCGCCCCTTAATTGTTGACGAGATCACGAACAATGACTTCACGCCGTACCTTCCTACGTAACGTCACTGGCGCCGGCCTGGCTGCCGGATCACTGGCTGCCTTTCCCCCCAGCATTCGCAAGGCCTTGGCCATTCCTGCCAACAACAAGACAGGCACCATCAAGGACGTGGAACACATTGTGGTTCTGATGCAGGAGAACCGCTCCTTTGACCACTACTTTGGCACCCTGAAAGGGGTACGCGGGTTTGGTGACCGATTCACCATTCCCCTGCCCAATGGCCGCAATGTCTGGCAGCAAAACGTCAGCTCGAACGAAACCGTCCTGCCCTATCACCTGGATGCCACCAAAGGCAATGCCCAGCGCGTGAACGGTACGCCCCACTCCTGGTCAGACGGTCAGGCCGCCTGGGACCACGGTCGCATGGATTTCTGGCCCAAGCACAAGAACCGTCACTCCATGGGCTATTACCGCGAAGCCGAGGTGCCGTTCCAGTTCGCAATGGCCAACGCCTTCACCATCTGTGACGCCTATCATTGCTCCATGCACACCGGCACGAACTCCAACCGCATGTTCTTGTGGACGGGTACCAACGGTCCGACCGGCTCGGGCGAATGTACCGTCAACAACGCCTGGGACAGCCTGCGGCCCTCAAGCGTTGGCGGCTACACCTGGAAAACCTACCCTGAGCGTCTGGAAGAAGCCGGAATCAGCTGGAAGGTCTACCAGAACCTGCCCGACAACTTCACCGACAACTCGCTGGCGGGCTTTTTGCAATACCGCATTGCCAACGAGCAATCGGGCAAACCCACCAACACTCCTTACGAACCTTCGGACGATATTGGCAACCCGCTGTACAAGGGCATTGCCAACACCATGCCCGACGGAGGCTTTCTGGAGCAAATCCGCAAGGATGTCGAAGCTGGCACGCTGCCGCAGATTTCCTGGGTCGTGGCCCCAGCCAACTACTCTGAGCACCCCGGCCCATCAAGCCCGGTACAAGGTGCCTGGTACACCCAGGAGCTGCTCGATGCCCTGACGGCCAACCCCGAGGTCTGGAGCAAGACCGTTCTGTTCGTCAACTTCGACGAAAACGATGGTTTCTTTGACCACGTCCCCTCGCCCTCGGCCCCTTCGATTGACCCGGTCACCGGCAAACCGGCCGGCAAGACGACCCTGAGCCAGGAAGAGCTGGCTTTCGAGTACTACAACTACCCCAGCCCTCAGGGTCTGGCCGGCCAGCCCCCGCAAGACGGCAAGGTCTTTGGCCCCGGTGTACGGGTTCCCATGTATGTCATCTCCCCCTGGAGCCGTGGCGGCTGGGTGAACTCGCAGGTGTTTGACCACACCTCTGTCATCCGTTTCATGGAAGAGCGCTTTGGCGTGATGGAACCGAACATCAGCCCCTACCGCCGCGCGGTGTGTGGCGATCTGACCTCGGCCTTTAACTTCGCCAGCCCGAACGATGAGCCACTGCCCACCTTGAATGGCCGACGCAGCCGTCAGGATGCCGATGCCATTCGCAGTGCCCAGGAGCGTCTGGCCCAGGTACCCCAGCCCGTGGACAACCAGCGTATTCCCGTCCAGCAAACGGGTGTGCGTCCATCCCGCGCCCTGCCTTATGAACTGCACGTCAGTGCCCGCTGCGATAGCGAGAAAGGCGTTCAGCTGCTGTTTTCCAACACCGGCAAAGCGGCCGCTGTATTCCACGTTTATGACAAGCTCAACCTGGATCGCATCCCACGCCGCTACATGGTCGAACCCGGCCAGATGCTCGATGATGTCTGGGACGCGCAGGCAAACAACCTGGGACACTACGATCTGTGGGTACTGGGTCCGAACGGCTTTCACCGCCACTTCCGTGGTGATGTCAGCGTGCTGGGCCAGGCCGAGGCCGCCCGCCCCGAGATCCGTGTCTGCTACGAAATCACCAAAGGCGATATCTATCTGGAAATGATGAACGGTGGCCAGTCCGCCTGCACCTTCACCATCCAGTCCATGGCCTATCGTGAAGACGGTCCATGGGAAGTCACGGTGGAACCCGGCCAGCAGTCCAAACAATCCTGGGCCTTGAAATCCAGCGGTCATTGGTACGACTTCGTGGTTCGCAGCAACAGCGACCCCAGCTACTACCGCCGCTTCGCAGGCCGGGTGGAGTTTGGCGCGCACGGCGTCAGCGATCCAGCCCTGGGGATTCCCGCCTACCTGTAAGACTTCAAGGCGCTGAATCTATCGTTCTATTGTCTGACTAAGTGTGTGTGCGCACCACGCACACTTTTTACCCCGATGCCAAATACAGGCATCGGGGTTTTTTTACGCATCCGTAGTAGCAACGGCAGGTACCCACGCATGGGGCTGCCATCAGTGAGCTATGCCTGGCAAATGGGCACACCGCCTCAAGGAATGTGAAGTCTCTGTACCTGACCCGCATAGACAAGCGGGCAATGCAAAAGCCAAGCACAGGCTACGGGCTGAACACGCCGCGCCCTACTGACTGCCCCCAGGCGATGGGGCAGGCCCAGCACGGCATGCTGCATCAGGATGAACCGCTCTGCGCCTTTCGCCTTGCATGTGTATTGCCACACCCGCTTACTGCACCAACTGATTCATCTCAATAATGGGCAACATGACGGCCAGCACGATCAGCAATACCAGGCCGCCCATCAGCAAGATCATCAACGGCTCCAGCAAGGCAGTCATGGTCAGGGCCTTGCGCTCCAGCTCGGTCGACAAAGTCCTTGCCGCCCGGTCCAGCATGGGAGCCAGTTCACCGGTTTTTTCTCCACTGGCAATCAATTGCACCAGTAAGGGCGGAAACAGGCCACTGCGTTGCAATGCGCTCGCCAAAGGCAGACCCTCACGCACATGGACCGCTGCCTGATTGACGGCGTCACGCAAGGCCAGATTGGACACCGTGCGTCCGGCAGCTTCCAGAGCAGTCAGCAAGGCCACATTACTGCCAGCCAAAATCGCCAGCGTGGCAGCAAAACGAGCAGTGTCCACCCCCAGCAAATAGCTGCCCAGAATCGGCGCCCCTAACAAGCGTCGGTGAAAGGCCTGCTTCAAGGCCGGTTGTCGCAATAGAAACGCCACCAGGGCGCCCCCCAGCAACAACACAAGAAACAGAACCCCTCCCCATTCACGCAGCAAATCGCTGGCGCTGATCATTACACGGGTCAGCAAAGGCAACTGCTGCTTGGCCTGAGTAAACGCGCCCACCACTTGCGGGACCACATAGCTGAGCAAGAACACCACCATCGCCACGGAGATCAGGCTGACGATGGCGGGATAAATAAAGGCCGTCAAGACCTTGCCTCGCAGGGCACCGCTCTCTTCGATAAAACTGGCCAAGCGGTCCAGCACCTGCTCCAGCTCTCCGGACTGCTCGCCCGCCCGCACCAGTGCCCGATAAATTTCCGGGAAGTCGCGCGGGTGACTGGCCAAGGCATCACTCAGGCTATGACCGGCACGGATATCCGCACGCAGGGCTGCCAGCAGCTGGACCATCGGACGTCGGGTGGACTGCTCGATCACCACGCCCAGACTGGCTTCCAGAGACAGCCCAGCCGCCACCAGACTGGCCAGTTGACGGGTCAACCAGGCCAGCTCGGTACGGCGCAAGCCTGCACTACGGGCGCGAGCGGCGGCACGACTTCGTCCCGCTTTCAGGGAAACAGTCAACAGACCACGGGTCAACAACTGCTGGCGTGCCAGACGCTCACTGTCGGCTTCCACGACGCCCCGCTCGCTGCGCCCGGTCTGATCCACCGCCTCATAGTGATAGGTACCCATCTTGTTTGACCCGCCTATAACTCGCGCGTGACGCGCAACACTTCTTCCTGGGTGCTGATGCCCTGCTCCACCCAGCGCTGGGCATCCTCGCGCAAGCTGCGCATGCCCGATTCACGGGCTGCCTGTCGCAAGGCGGCTTCGGCACCCGCGGCATTTAACAGGTGCTGGGCCCGCTCATCAATCCGATACAGCTCGTGAATACCGGTGCGCCCCTGGTAACCGGTATGGCCGCACTGTTCACAACCTTCCGGGCTGGCTCGATACTGCCCCTGGTCCGCGGGCTGACGACAATGCAGGCACAGCTTGCGTATCAGCCGCTGGGCCAGCACACCGCGCAGCGTGGACGCCAGCAAAAACGGCTCCACCCCCATATCCACCAGACGGGTAGCAGCAGACACGGCATCGTTGGTGTGCAAGGTGGCCAGGACCAGATGGCCGGTCAGGGATGCCTGCACCGCAATCTGCGCCGTTTCCAGGTCGCGGATTTCTCCGATCATGATAATGTCCGGGTCCTGCCGCAAGATGGCACGCAAGGCGCGTGCAAAGCTCAGTTCAATACGCGGATTGACCTGCGTCTGGCCTACGCCAGGCAAGTCATACTCAATCGGGTCTTCGACGGTGAGCACATTGCTGCGCGCTGTGTCGACGCGACCCAAGGCTGCATACAAGGTTGTGGTTTTCCCGCTGCCGGTGGGCCCGGTGACCAGCACAATGCCATGAGGCTGGTGAATCAGCTCATCAAGCTGGGCCAGGATGTCCGGGGCCATTCCCAGCCGCTCCAGCTCCAGTTGTCCGGCCGACTTGTCCAGCAAACGCATGACGGCACGCTCGCCATGGCCGGTAGGCAGAATCGATACGCGCAGGTCCAGGGCCCGCCCCCCCACCTTCAGGGCGATGCGGCCATCCTGAGGGAGCCGCTTTTCAGCAATATCCAGGCTGGCCATGATCTTGATACGCGACACCAGGGCACCGTGCAAGGCGCGCCGTGGGCTGACAATATCGCGCAAACGGCCATCCACCCGGTAACGCACCACCGAATGGGTTTCATAGGGCTCCAGGTGAATATCACTCGCTCCGTCCCGCACTGCCTGGGTGAACAAGGCGTTAATCATGCGGATAACCGGTGCATCGTCCTGGTTCTCCAGCAAATCGGTCACGGCGGGCAATTCCTGCATCAAGCGATCCAGGTCCACCTCATTGGCCGCCGCATCCACCACGCTGGCGGCATCGTCTCCCTGCGCATAACTGGCATCAATCAGGGTGTCGAGCTGGGCATCGGGCACTTGCCGTTCCTCGAACTCGGGGTAACGACGACGCAACTCCACCAAAGCCCAATCTGGCGTGCGCTCGCTGATGACCCGCGTTCCCACGCCTTGCTGCTGCGTCAGCACGGCCCGGTGCTGACGTGCCCAGGAATACGGCAGACGACTCATAGTGTCTCCCGCAAGTCGACGGCGCCTGGCGCGCCGGCAGCTTGTGGCAGCACCATATGCTCCGCATCCGGATGGAACCAGGTGGAGCGGTCCGGCAAAGTGGTCTGCAGCGCACGCATATAGTTGTAGCGGTCCAGGGACAAGCTCTGGCTATCCTGGGCATTGCGCACGATATGGGGGCGCAGAAACACCATCAGATTAGTCTTGCTGCGCTTGCGCTTCTCGTATTTAAAAAGATTGCCCACCAACGGAATATCGCCCAGCAAGGGCACCGATTGCTGACCATCCTCAATCGAGTCTTCCAATAAGCCGCCCAGCACAATAATCTGCCCATCATCGACCAGCACATTGGTACTAAGCGCACGTTTACGCGTGACAGGCGTGCTGGGTGATACCGACGTCGTAGGGTCCAGGCTGCTGACCTCCTGGTACAGAGCCATCTTGACGGTCCCACCTTCAGAGATCTGCGGACGCACTTTCAGGGTCAGGCCCACATCCTCGCGCTGAATGGTCTGAAAGGGATTACTGGCCCCATCACCCGTGGTCGTGTACTGCCCCGTCACAAAGGGCACGGTACGGCCCACCATGATGCTGGCTTCTTCGTTATCGAGCGTCATCAGGTTGGGCGTGGACAGAATATTGATGCCGCCCTGGCGCTCCATCGCCCGGGCCAGGACGCCCAGATTGACAATCTGCTGGCCCAGCACGTTCACCGTACCTTTGACCACGCCCAGACTTAAACCCGCCGCCAACGAATCCAGGGTGGTCACCCCGGCCTTGTTAATCCCGCTGCCGCCCAGATTGGCGCCCCCGACAAAACCTGAACCTCCATCGGCAATATTGCCACCGCCTGTCATCCACTGGATGCCAAACTCGGCCGCATTCTCCGCATTCACCTCCACAATCAAGCTCTCGACCAGCACTTGAGCGCGACGTTGATCCAGTTGATCGATCACTTCACGCAAGCTGCGGTAAACCGGATCGGGGGCCGAAATGATCAGCGTATTCGTGGATGGATCAGCCTGCACAGTGGCACCGCCAGCGCTAAAAGCCACGGTGCCGCTGGCACTGTTTGCGGCGCTCAAACCCATCTCGGCCTGAGGCTGCTGCTTGGCAGTGGCCGACGTGTCCATGGCCTTGGCACCGCCGGTGATACCGGCATTGGCGGCGGGTGCCAGGCTATTGCTATTTGACTGTTGATTCCCGGTGCTCGCGTTCCCCGAAGCCGCTTGACCGGTCAGGGCCCCGCGCAGCACCTCAGCCAGTTGCACCGCCTGAGCATTGCGCAGATAGACCACATGCAAATTGCCTTTATTGCTTTCCGGGCTGTCAATACGCCGGATCAGGTCACGGGCCAGATCCAGCCGGGCCGGACTGCCTGCCCGCACCAGGACCGAGTTGCTACGCGGGTCGGCCACCACCGTAATGCGCTGCGCCACATCGTTGCCGGGCGTATCGAGCATTTGCGAGGCCAGGGCTGCCACATCCAGGGCCACGCCGTAGTCAATCGGGATAATGTCCGTGTTCAAGCCCGCGGGGGTATCGATCCCCGCAATGACCTGGGCGATACGGTCCAGATTGTCACCGTAATCGGTCACCACCAGCGTATTGTTGGACGGGTAGGCATTGATGGGATTATTGGGCGAAATCATCGGCCGCAGCACCGGAACCAAGGCGGTCGCATTTTCATAACGCAAGGTAAACACCCGCGTTTCCAGCTCACCGCTGCCACTGGCCCCGGTACCAGCCGCCCGCACCGCACCGCCCTGCTGGCGCGCTTCGGCTTCAGGGACCACCCGACTGATCTTGCCATTACGCAGGACGGCAAAGCCTTGCATCCGCAGCGCCGACAGCAGCATCTCGTAGGCCGTTCTGGCGTCTACCGGCACCTCTGACACCAGCGTCAACTGCCCTTTCACGCGCGGGTCCACAATAAAATTCTGACCCGTGAAACGGGCCAGAGCCGCCACCACGCCATCCAGCTCCGCATCCACAAAATTGAGCGTAATGTCGTCGCCTTGCGGGAACTCGGCCGGGTCCGGCAAATCGATAGGCGCCGCACTGCCCCCGACCCGCTGCGGTACCCGCCGCGTGACGGCCGCAGAGGCCGTATTGCTATTGGCAAAGCGCGGATCAGCCTGCCCGCTGCGTACCGGCGCCTTGCCCACTGAGGCAAAAAAAGAAGAAGGGTCGGGACCGGGCTCAGGTTTCTGACCATTGCTGGCACAGGCGCTCAACAGCACGGCTGCACCCAGGCTTAAGAGGAAGCGAGGCCGCAGCCCAGGAAGTCGTTTAGTCAAGGTACTCATAGTCAAAATATCGTTAATCCTGCTTGCTAGTCGTTGTGGCTATCCGCCAATGGGTCACGCCCTGACGCTGAGGCCCCAAGGCCTCTAATAACTCATTAAATCGTTGATCGTCGGCCTGTCTGGGTTGAGCGCGCCCTTCAAACAGGCCGCCCTCCGGCCCCCACTGACCTTGCCCGGCCAAAGTGAAGTCTCCTTGAAGTGTGCGCAGACCCAGTTGAACGCCCTGCCTCTTGCGGCTGACCAGCAACTGGTAATCGCCTAACTGAGCCTGTGCTGCCAAGGCAGAGCGCGCATTGCGCCAGTCCAGTTCCAGCAGCGGACCGGTCGTGGCTGCCAACGCCTGACTGGGCCAACGCAGCTGTAACTGACCTTGCGGTTGCACGGTCTGCAACAAGGGATGCAGACGCCCCAAAAGTGCTGCGGGCACCGTCAGGCTTTGGCCGGATATTCGCCAGCCCTGCAGGCTGGCTTGCAGTCGCACAGGCTGATCCAGCCAATCATGGTTCAATTCCATTTGCGGCCAAGGGGTCAAGCGCCAACGCCAGCTCACCGGCCCAGGAACCGTACGGGCCAGCAGTCCCGAGCCCACGACCAGCAAGCCTTGTCCCGAAGCCAGGCTGCCATGCGCGGTTTCAAGCCGCAAAGGCAAGCGCTCCGGCTGCCAGATCAGCATCAGACGGGCTGGCAAAAAAGGCACAGCGGCCAACAACAGTCCCATCGTCAGCAAGGCCAACACGAAAATCTTGGTGAGTTTTTTCATGAGGGCTCTCCGGTGCGCAGCACAATACGCCCATCCAGCAGCCCTGCACGCTCCCGGCTATCCACCACCGAGCGACTGAGACTGAGCTCCTGGACAGCAAAGCCCAAAACACGGGGAGTCTGCAGCAGCCAGTCCATCAAGGCCGGAGCCGCTACGGCCTGACAGATCAAGACACGCTGCCCGGCCGGCGACTCCTCTGTCTGACACTGAGCGCCCAACGTTTGCAAACTGCGCTGCAAAGCCTTGTCCTGCCCCTGCGCATCGACCGACGTCACCAGTGCTTTATCCAGAATCTGAATCTGCGCCAAGACTGTTTGCAACTGCGCCATCTCGTACTGCAGGCGCGGCAATTCCTGTTTGGCCAGGGCCAGATCACGAACAGCGGGGCGCACCAGCAGCAGCCACAAGAACATCAAGGCCAGCAAAGCGCCCAATACAGACAAGGCCAGTTGATCCCGGCGGCTCAAGGCCTGCCAATACTGTCTGGCAATGGCGAGCTTGCCTTGCACGGTCAGCAGGACAGGCTGGAGGGCAGTGAATTTGCTCATTGCTGCGCCTCCTGCTGGCTGGATTGCCCCTCTTTGCGCAAACCTATTTCCCACTGGCGGGCCGAATCCCCCTGCTTCCAGGTCAGTTCGGACTCGGCAGGCAAGGGCTGTGCCGGCAAGTCACTGGCCAGCGTCAGACGCAACTGCTGATCGTCGAAATGCAGTGCGCGCACCTGCCCCTGCAAGGCTGGCCACTGTATGGCGCTGCTCATCAACAAGCGATCAAACGGCGCGGAGGCAGGACTTTTCTCCGCCAGCAAGGCATCACGATGCTGGCTGGCCTGCGTCAAGGGCGCGACGATGACAGGCAAATGCGGCAAGGCTTGTCGAACCGCCTGCTCCATCTGGGTCTGCAGCTGTTTCGTCTGGGACCGCAAGGCCTGTGCCTGCTGCTGCAAAACCAATGTCCAGCTCAGCACGGCGGCCAGCGTCCACCAAAGGCTGTGGCGCACGACGCGACTTGTGCCGCTAGCGACCATCTCGGGCATCAGCAAGGAACAGGCTGGCACCGTCACGCTCGGCCCCTTGCCCTGTCGATCCTGTGCGTGAGCCTCGGACCAGGGATAAACCGCGCTCAAAGGCAGACCTGTCTGGCGGGCCTGCGCCCCCAACGCCAGCAAAGGCTGCCGCTCTGTCCAGGCCAACTGACTCATCCCGGAAGGATCGGGGGCCGAACACGCCACCCACACCTGTTCAATCGGACTCAGACACAGGGGTTCAACGGCGCTGCAGGCCACAGCCTGCCGCCGCGACGCACTGACCGCGGGAAGGCGCAGCTCGGTCACCGTTGCCATCCCTGCCGGCAAAACCAGCTCTAAGGAGCGGGCCTGGGTCTTGAGCTCGTCAAGTTCTCCTCGCCCGCGGCGCAAGACTTTGGCGCGTTTGTCCCGCAGCACAAAGTCCACCGGCTGATCCAGCCTGGGCGGCACGTCCAGATAAATACGCAGCACTTTACTCATCACTTCAACGAATCCAGACAATCCGGCTGCGATCGGCGGCCCTGTGGATCAGGGCCTGAGTCGCCACCCGGCTATGGTCAAGTCGCAACTCACCACTTAATAAAAACCATTCACTGCGCACTGTCAGTGTTTGCCCCTTGAGCCCTTCTTGCGCCTGCAGGCGCGCCTGCACATCTGCCTGATCCCGGAACCATTGCCCCCGGTCACGCTGCTCCAGCAGTCCTCGCCACTCCACCAGACTGACGGAGGGCTGCACGGCGGCGAGCACCTGAGCGCTGGCCGTATTCACATTCAGAGACTTGGCCTGCGGCAAATAGCTCAGATAAGGCTCCAACTGCTTGGCCAGTACGGGTGCATCCGGGAAGAAATCCTGCAAATGAGTGGGCCAGGGTGCCTGCCCCGCCTGTGCCCGCTCCAGGCGCTGAGCCAGCTCAAGCGCCAGAGAAGGCGTTTGCTGAATACTGCGCAGCAACTGCTCCAGCGCCTGCACATACATGGCCTGCACACGCCCCTCCCGCAATAACAGGGCCAGATTGAACTTGCCCTGCTCATCCTGGATGTAACCGGAGAAATAGGCAGCCCGGGTCTTGTCCGGCGTCTCTACCTTGAGCTCACTGAGGGCCTGGGCCCACAGACCACCCTTGTGAGTGACCGCCGTGCGCTGCGAATCCAGGCGCAGTACCAGCACCGCCCAATCCAGCGCACCACGAAGCAACCAGTTGGCCTGAAGATAGTCACGCTCACTGGCCAACTGGCTTGCCAGCCCGCTTTGACGCTGCACAATGCCCATGGTGGCAATGGACACCGCCATCACCAGCACCAACGCATTGATCACGGCCATGCCTTGTTGTCTGGCGCGTGTCATAGCAGCATCACCACCTTGCGATAGGGATGCTCCTGACCTTCGAGCTGCACGGTCAGCTCGATTCCTGTGGCCGCTGCTCCCGCCTGCTCGGGCCAGGGCCAACTTTGCCAGCCGCGCGCCGGAATCCAGATACGTAAATTCCATGCGCTGACCTGCTCCAGAACATCTTGCAAAGGTCCCAGTTCGGGCAAGGGGTAAGCCGTTCCGGCCAGACTCATCGCTCGTTGCAAAACCCCATGCTGCAAACGCCATTGAATATGCTGGGTGCCCGCCCCTGCGTCGGCGCGACGCTCAATCATCAGGATGGCCGGCCCCTCGCCCTGAGCCTGCCAGCGGATACTGGCCGGCAGGACCGCCGTCGCTGCGCCCGGGTCTTGGGCAGACAGCACGGGGGGTAGATGCAGTTCCAGATCGCGCCCCATTTGGGACAGGACATTGAACAGGGCCTGGGTCTGACGCGCCTGACGACTGAGTTGCTCATCGGCGTGCAAGACTGCGTCCAGACCACGCCAGGACATCAGGCTGATCAAGGCCATGATGGTCAAGGCCACCAACATTTCCACCAGCGTAAATCCCTCCTGAGCCGGCTCTGTCATGGCAAGGACGCCAGGGTCGCATGCAGTTCAGTCAGCACGGGGCCATTGGGCAAGAAAGTCTGAATCGTCACCTGACGAAAGAAACGATTGGCCGTGGGTTGCACCGTCTGTCTGCACTGCAGATCCAAGCCCCCTTGGCGACACGACACCACCGTTTCACCGGGCTCGGGAAACAGACGACGCAATCGCATCTCGGCCATCACGCTGTCGGCGGCCAGCAAGGCCAGGCTGCGCTCATGCATGGCCTGGCTGCCCGAGGCACTCAATCCCAGCGCCCGCAGCCCGGCAGTCAGCGCCACCGACACAATGGCCAGCGCAATCAATACTTCTATCAAACTCATGCCGCGCTCAGTCATGACTGCACATCAAAAAGGCCCGTGGGATCGCTGCGCAAATGCAGGACCTCATGACCATCATCCAGCTCCAGCTGACGCGGCGCAGACAACCACTCATTGACGAAAACCCACGGTCCTGCCGGTTCCAGGCGCACACGCAGCGCCTCCAGCGACCAGGAGCGCGCAGGAAACAATTGTGCAAAGCGGGCCTGGTCGCGCAACCAGCCCGGCGTTGGGCTGGAACCATCGGTGGCATCCGGAATCAGGCTGAAGCGATAACCCTGCTGATCGGCACTCCAGATCACACTTCGGCCGCTTTCACGCACATAGCGCTGTACATCGGCCAGGCGCAGAGCCAGCTGGCGGGCTTCCCGCTGTATTTCCTGATCACGATCCAGTACCAGCACACTCAAGCCGGCGCTGCTGACGATGCCCACGATCAGCAAGACCACCAAAGTCTCGATCAAGGAAAAGCCCCGTTGTGTCACGTCAGTCCCAGTTGCCTATGTCCGCGTCACTGCCGGACCCGCCGGCCTGCCCGTCCGCCCCCAAGGAGAACACATCGATCTCGCCATGAACGCCGGGTTGCAGATACTGATAGGGATTGCCCCAAGGGTCATTGGGCAAACGGTCCATATACGAGCGCCAGTTACGAGGCTCTGGCGGCTGCGAGGGCCGCTGATGCAAGGCAGCCAGACCTTGGGCCGTGCTGGGGTAGCGACCGTTATCCAGGCGATACAGCTTGAGCGCCTGGGTCAGGGCGGCAATGTCCTGACGGGCCGCCACTGCGCGCGCCTGATCGGGGCGATCCATGAGGCTGGGAACTACCAAGGCCGCCATAATGCCCATGATGACCACGACCACCATGACCTCAATCAGAGAAAAACCTTGTTGAGCGCGCGAGCTGGCCGGTCTGGCCAGGGTACGCGCCGGCGTACGAAATAAAATAGGACGAGACATGAAAGAAGTAAGTCACCCAAAAAGACAAGCTCCTGTCATACGGGCTTCATGCAGCACACGCACAATAAGAGCTCTTAAGACAGCCAAACAGGCCGTCTGCCAAAGCACTATGCGATGCAGTCTAAATGGGTATTATTTCCGCCATATTTCCGTCACATCTTTGGCTGCGTTTGTGTCAGGCCGGCGTTGTGCTGGCCTTGATCACGCTGCTGATCAACCTGTTCCTACCTTCGCAGGACACGATTGCTCCCGTGCTGGACGAAGACCACAGTGAGCAGATCAGCACCCGGCAAATCGCGCAATGGTTTGGCGGCAGCACGGCCCTGCCGGAGTTGCGCTTGCACGGCATGATTGTGAGCGGCACGGGCGGCGCCGCCCTGCTCAGTATCAATCAGCAGTCTGTACGGGCGTATCGCCCTGGTCAGGAGCTGGCTCCCGGCGTGTTGCTGGACTCGATACAGCGCGAGCACATCGTGATCACAGTCGATTCCGTCCCTCAGCACATCGCCACCGAGCGCAAAGGTCCTGTTGCCATTCCCGGTATCCGGCAAGGGGCTCAGCCCTGACATAAACAGTTAGCAGTATGATCTGAGGCTGTCGTCCTTCTTTGCCCTGGTGGCTAATGCCCGCTTTACTTCGTCACTGGTTTGACAGCCTGCGCCCCAAGTCCCTGGCCATTGCACGCCCGGAAATGTTGCGTGCCACCTTTGGTGCCACGCTCAGCGTGCTGATTGTTTCCTCCCTGAGCCTGTACCTGTCGGATTTTGCGCATACACATCATTGGCTGGTGGCCTCTCTGGCAGCCAGTGCCTTGCTGATTTTCCTGGTTCCGACCAGCCCCCTGGCTCAGCCCTGGAATGTGTTGCTGGGCAATCTGGTGGGCGCGCTGACGGGCATTAGCTGCGCGATTTTTCTTCCTCATCCGATTGCTGCTATTACGATGGCCGTGTGCCTGAGCATGCCGGTCATGCTGGCCTTGCGCTGCGTCCACCCGCCCAGCCTGGCGATGGCCGTCTTTCCGGCCCTCAATGGCATTCAGAACTATGACTTCGTGCTGTTTCCGGTGATGTTTGACTCCAGCCTGCTGATTATGCTTGGCATGCTGTACAACCGCCTGACAGGCGTGGCTTACCCGCCAGTCCATAAACCCGCCACGCGCGCGGTCACGACACCATCACGCTTTACCGACCAGGATTATGATGCAGCGCTTAGCCATTACAAGCAGACGCTGAATATCAGTCACGATGATCTGGAAAAACTGGTCAGCTATGTGCATCAGTCGGCATTCCGGCGCAATCTGGGCACCCGTCGCTGCGCGAGCCTGATGAACGATGCCCCGCTGTCCTGCCAGGCCGACACGCCCTTGCAACAGGCCTGGGACCTGATGCGCGAGCGCAGGATCAAGGCCTTGCCGGTGCTGGACCAGAACAAGCAGGTGATCGGCATTCTGGCCCTGTCGGACTTTTTACAGCGTGCCGGGCTGGATCAGCCCGATAATCTGCGCCAGCGACTCCGGCGCTTCCTGAGCCCCCGACAGCGTTCGGCACCTACCGTGGCCGATATCATGACCAGTCCCGCCGTCACTGCCAATGCCAACTGGTCGGTGGCCGAACTGATCCCCCTGTTCAGCCAGGGACGGCATCGCCACATGCCGGTGGTCAACGATCACCAAGAGCTGGTGGGCATGATTACTCAGTCGGATCTGATGCTGGAGCTCTTTCGCATTCTGCAGCCAGCCCGCAACATCCAGGGCCAATAGCTAGAACACCCCAAAAAAAATCCCCCTGTTTGCCATCGCCAAACAGGAGGGACAGGTCAGCGCCAGTCGTGTGAGCACTGGCACGGAACCGCTTTACTGTGCCTGCAAGACACCCCGACGCAGCTGGTCGCGCTCAATCGATTCAAACAAGGCCTTGAAGTTGCCTTCACCAAAGCCGTCATCACCCTTGCGCTGGATGAACTCGAAAAACACCGGGCCCATCAAGGTTTCAGAAAAAATCTGCAGCAAGAGACGGCGGTTGCCCCCTTCCGATGTGCCATCGAGCAAGATGCCGCGGCGTTGCAACTCGGCAGTAGGCTCGCCATGTCCGGGCAAGCGGCCCTCCAGCATCTCGTAATAGGTTTGTGGTGGCGCAGTCATAAAACGCATGCCCATCGCCTTGAGCTTGTCCCAAGTGGCAATCAGATCGTCTGTCAGAAAGGCAACGTGCTGAATCCCTTCCCCGTTAAATTGCATCAGGAACTCTTCGATCTGGCCCGACCCCTTGGCGGACTCCTCATTCAAAGGAATACGAATTTTGCCATCGGGAGCCGTCATCGCCTTGGAGGTCAGACCGGTGTACTCCCCCTTGATATCGAAGTAGCGAATCTCGCGGAAATTGAACAGATGCTCGTAGAACTGGGCCCAGTAGGCCATGCGACCGCGGTAGACATTATGGGTCAGGTGATCGATCTCTTTAAGACCTGCACCCACAGGATGACGGTCCACCCCTTCCAGATAAACAAAGTCGATATCGTAAATGGAGTTACCTTCGCCAAAGCGGTCGATCAGGTACAGGGGAGCGCCGCCGATGCCCTTGATGGCGGGCAAACGCAACTCCATGGGGCCGGTCGGAATGTCCACAGGCTGGGCGCCCAGTTCCAGTGCGCGCTCGTACGCTTTTTGCGCATCGCGCACCCGAAACGCCATGCCGCAAGCCGATGGGCCATGCTCGGCTGCAAAATAAGCCGCCTGACTCTTGGGTTCTTCGTTCAGGATCAGATTGATTTCCCCCTGGCGATACAGAGAGACTTTCTTGGAACGGTGCACGGCCACTTTGGTAAATCCCATCATCGCAAAGACGGGTTCCATCAGACCAGGCTGGGGAGAGGCAAATTCGATGAACTCAAAGCCCATCAGGCCCATAGGATTGTCAAACAAGTCAGTCATGGCAGACTCCAGTTGTAATCAGGTAATCAAAGATGGCGTGAAACGCCTTGCAACTTGGACTCAGACCGTGCAGGGGGGCGCGCAGGATACCCCGCGCACACTGCGTGCCAAGTGATCACCAAACAACAATTGAAATCCCAGAACTCTCACAGGCTCTGCTCCAGTGGGCGGGAACCCGAAATGCGCTCCCGATGCCGATTCCCATTATGAGGGGGGCCGTCGCTCAACCGCCATAGAGCATTACCCTAGCGGTCTAAACCACCCAGCCTCTGACACGAAACAAGCGGGCAGAAAAAAGCCTCCACAATGGAGGCTTCCCAAACTGTTACCGGCGTCGGCCAAGACTGGCCAAATCAGGCCTGGTTCAGAATGGTTCAGGCTGGGTCAGCAGCACGCAGATCACGGGGTTGGATCAGCGATTCGGCACGCAATACCTCGTTCAGGGTTTCAGCGTCCATCAGGCCACGCTTGAGAACCACATCACGAATGTTGGTACCGGTCTGGAAGGCTTCGGCGGCAACCGAGGTAGCCGCTTTGTAACCGATGAACGGATTCAAGGCAGTCACCAGCGAAATGGAACGCTCGATATTGCTCTCCAGGCATTCACGGTTGGCCGTGATCCCCACCACGCAGAACTGAGTCAACGTGTCGCATGCATTGCTCAACAAAGCCATGCTACGCAACAGGGAGTGAATAATCACGGGCTCAAACGCGTTCAACTGCAGTTGACCTGCTTCGGCGGCCATGGTCACGGTCATGTCAGCACCGATCACTTCAAAGGCAACCTGGTTGACCACTTCTGGAATCACCGGATTGACCTTGCCAGGCATGATGGACGAGCCAGCTTGCACGGCAGGCAGACAAATTTCACCCATACCGGCACGAGGACCGCTCGAGAGCAGACGCAAGTCATTGGACAGCTTGGACAGTTTGACGGCAGCGCGCTTCAACACGCCCGACAGGTGCAGGAAACCACCGCAATCCTGCGTTGCTTCGATCAGGTCCGCCGATACGCGCAACGGCACACCGGACAGCTCAGACAAGGCAGCCACCGCCAGCTCGGCGTAATCAGGGTGGGCCGTAATGCCCGTGCCAATGGCGGTACCGCCCAGATTCACGTCACACATCAGTTTGCGCGATTCCTTCAGGCGCACGATGTCTTCGTTAATCATGGTGGCAAACGCGTTGAACTCCTGACCCAGGGTCATGGGCACTGCATCTTGCAGCTGGGTGCGACCAATCTTCATGTACGAGGAGAATTCCTCGGACTTTTTCAGGAACGCATCACGCAAACGCTCCATGGAGGCAAACAAGGGGTCCAGCGAACGGTAGGCCGCCAGATGCAGCGCCGTCGGGTAAACGTCGTTGGTGCTTTGGGCCATGTTCACATCTTCATTGGGGTGAAGATACTGGTATTCGCCCCGCTTGTGACCCATATGCTCCAAGGCCAGATTACAAATAACCTCGTTGGCATTCATATTGGTCGAGGTACCGGCGCCACCTTGAATCATGTCTACCACGAAATGCTCGTGACATTTACCCGTTTGAACGGCTTGACATGCCGCCACGATGGCATCGTGCTTGTCCTGCTCCAACAAACCCAGTTTGAAATTGGCCTGCGCAGCGGCCTGCTTGACCAGCGCCAGAGCATTAATCAGTTCCGGGTAAGTTGAAATAGGCGTACCGGTAATGTGGAAATTCTCCTTGGCACGCAAGGTATGAACACCATAATAGACTTCATCGGGGACTTGTCGGTCTCCCAGCAAATCATGTTCGATACGGAACTGACTCATAATTCCTTCGTTTCCTTAATAACGATAGCAAGACTTTTCTGACACGCCTCATACTCGATCCCGGACTACAAACGGAACAAAGCCCTGCCATTTCTTGCGAACTTGGCAGGGGCTCGGGGACATGCTGGCAAATACCGCCAATAAGCTTTGGATAATGCTTGCATCCAAATCTGGAAAGCAAAGGCCCGTAAAAAACGGGCCTCTATTGCAATCCGCCACGCGGGGTGAATGATCCAACCGCCTTTTTTGAAGGCATCGTCGAGCTCGGGAAGCGCTGGGAACATTGTAAACGCCGAGCGCACGCGTGTACGCCGTTTTACGGTTTTTCTTGGATTGAGCTGCCTTATCGGACGAACCTACGGTTGAAAACACGCTTAATTTAGCCGTGTATGTCTGGCATAGCTCGCTCATCCTGCCTGCAACCTGCTAAGGGTTCCGACGTGATGAACGTTGCGCGCTTGCATCATTTTGGGGCCTAAATGTCATAAGACTCCCAGGCACAGAAGGCATCAGATCGTCGTGACAGACCGATAGGAAGTTCACACACCTTGCAGTTTGAGAAAAAAAGGAAGGCGAAAGAGTATACCCAGGCTTTAACGCTATTCCATAAAAGTATGGCTGCCTATACTGAAAAAAACTGGTCTTATTTTACTAAATGAAAATTCCTGATCAATAAAAGATGTTTAAATCAGACAAAATGGAATTAAAAAATAAGATCAATTTCCACATTAAAAGCAGCGGCTCAGTAATAAAAG
The DNA here is from genome assembly GCF_049932565.1 of Alcaligenes sp. HNGD-HTN06. Classification (NCBI taxonomy): domain Bacteria; kingdom Pseudomonadati; phylum Pseudomonadota; class Betaproteobacteria; order Burkholderiales; family Alcaligenaceae; genus Alcaligenes; species Alcaligenes sp. HNGD-HTN06. Next base: position 2,826,415 of record NZ_CP187782.1, read on the forward strand.
AAAGCAAACCCGTTTTTATTGGGTTTTGTTGATTCTTTCTAAATAACTACTGCTCTTTGCCGCGCCCTCCTTAACGGCACAGCACTATGAAATTACTCGATCTGAAATATCAAACCATCCTGAGCGAATCACAGCGCCGGGCTCATCCTAAAACCGAGGATATCGAACTGTGTTTGCGCGTTCTGTCGCTGGCCTCCAGCATTAATCGCGCCTCCAGCACTGTTTTGAACGAGTTCGGCCTATCCGAAGGACGTCTGGTCCTGTTGTTTTTGCTTAGCCGCCAGCCGTCGGGGCTGAGCCCGGCTCTGTTGGCAGAGCAGGCCGGTGTCACCCGGGCCACCATTACCGGGCTGCTTGACGGACTGGAACAGCAGCAGTTGCTGGTGCGACAAAACAATACCTCAGACCGCCGTGTGCTCACTGTTAAACTCACCGAAGCCGGACACGAATTGTGCGAACACCTGTTGCCCTATTACATCGACTGGCTCTCGGATGCCCTCAGTCATGTGCCACAGGATATGCGCCAACGCTTGTCCAGTTTGTTATCCAAAGCCTTGCAAGGCAATGAAACGCCGGAAGTCAAAGTTGAAAAGACTCACTCGCCCCCCCTGCCCGGTACCCTGCAACGCAGTTATATGGCTTAAGACACCAGACCGTCTTGCCCGTGGGGCGACTGTGCTGTCGCCCCTCTCCCATCAAGGGTGGCGCCAGTATGGCTGCCACCCTTTGTTTACCCCCCTGCCAGGCTAACTCTATGGATACCGCCGTTATTGAAGCCATGAAAAAATGGCCCAATGTCCCCGCTGTCAGCGGCTATCTTTCCCTGGATCAATCCGGCCACTGGCGTCATCATCGGGCCGGTGATGCCAACCGGTATCCCGAGCAGCCCGGTGAGCGCATCACTCATCCAGGGCTGCTGGCTTTTTTCAATCGCAACTACCAGAGCGATGAGCAAGGCCGCTGGTTTATTCAAAATGGCCCTCAACGAGTCTACGTTCGGCTGGACGCTGCCCCCCTGATCGTGTCTCTGGCCCAGGACCTGCTTCATTTACAAGACCATACGGGCAGACAAGTCGACACCATCCAGGCCTGGTATCTCAGTGCCCAGGGCACACTCTATCTGCGCACGCCTGCCGGTCCCGCCTTGCTGTCAGGCCGTGATATTGCTGCCTTGCTGGACCAACTGCGCTCAGCCGATCAGGGACTGGACAGCCTGGATCTGGGGCAGCCCTGCCACTACGAAGGCTGGACATTGCCCGCCTATCCCGATGCCTGTCCGTTGACGGTGTGGTCTTCCTGCGTGTCACCGGCCCGGGAATTGGCGTATATTGTTTTGCCAGAGCCCGATCCAACTTGAACCGCCCTCACAGAATCTGCATGACCCAGCCATCCGCCTCTTTTTATTTTCCCGCCCCTCGTACACAAAACTTTTGCACTCAATGTGGCAGCAAGCTGACACGCATGGTGCCGCCAGACGATAACCGCATGCGCGACGTCTGCGAAAACTGTGGGGCCGTTCACTATCAGAACCCTCGCAATGTGGTCGGTATCGTTCCTATGTGGAAAGACGATCAGGTCTTGCTGTGCCGTCGAGCCATCGAGCCACGCTACAACACATGGACGCTGCCGGCCGGCTTTATGGAGCTGGGCGAGACCCTGGTGCAGGGCGCCTTGCGTGAAATGGGCGAAGAAGCGGGCGCACAGGTCGAACCCGGCCCGCTTTTTACCGTCATCAGCGTGCCCTATGCAGAACAGGTGCATGTGTACTATCTGGCCAAAGTCACTAGCGATGTGCTGGACCCCGGCCCGGAATCCCTGGAAGCGCGCTTTTTTCACCTGGACGAAATTCCGTGGGACCAGCTGGCTTTCCGTACGGTCAGCGCCACGCTGGAACGCTACGTTCAGGACCACAAAGCCGGCCGCTTCCAAATCCACGAGTTTGATATCGCCCCCCGCGACCACGAGTAATCATGGCGCTGACATGGGTCACTGCAGAACAAGCCCTGCCTAACCCGGAACATGCCAGCCCTGACGGGCTGGTGGCTGCGGGCCTGGATTTGAGCGTCCCGCGTTTGCTGCAGGCCTATGGTCAAGGCATGTTCCCCTGGTACAGCCCGGGCGACCCGGTACTGTGGTGGTCTCCGGACCCGCGCATGGTGCTGGAGGTCGACAAGTTCAAGGTTTCCCGGTCCCTGGGCAAGAAATTGCGTCAGATTCATCGACAGCAGGATCTGGCCCAAGCTCGCATCCGCGTCACCTGCGATTTGGCCTTTGAGCAAGTAATTGGCCAATGTGCAGCCCTGCGCAGCATCACCGGAACCTGGATCAGCCCGGACATTCAAAAGGTCTATACCGAGCTGCACCACGAAGGCTATGCACACAGCATAGAAACCTGGGTGGACGGCAAGCTCGTTGGCGGTTTGTACGGTGTCAGTCTGGGGCGCTTCTTTTTTGGCGAATCCATGTTTGCCTTGCAAACCGATGCCAGCAAGATCGCCCTGGCTCATCTGGTGGAGTTTCTGAGGTTTGCCGGCGTGCCGTACATAGACTGCCAACAGGAAACCTCCCACCTGGCCAGTTTGGGCGCGGCCCCCATTCCCCGTAAGGCCTTCCTGCAAAAGCTGGCTTGGGCCACAAGCCAACCCGGCCCCGCCTGGCCACGCGGGCCCCTGCCACTAGGCCTGCCCCCAACTTGCTAGGTGGGCGCGAGCATCCCATAATGGCTCTATCACGCTTGGCAGAGTCGCATGAATTATCCCAAAGCACCCAGTCCCCAAACGCTGCAATTCTATTCCACGGCCAGTTATCGTTGCAGCTACCTACCTGAACAACAGGCACGCTCTCTGGTTGCCGCTCCCGCCCATCTGATCAACGATGCGGTGTACTCCAGGCTGGTCCAGCAAGGGTTTCGGCGCAGCGGCACCTTTACCTACCGTCCTTATTGCGACCAATGCCGCGCCTGTCTGCCCTTGCGCTGCGATACCCAGAACTTCAAACCGGACCGCACCCAGCGCCGCGCTAAAAAACGCCACAGTACGCTGATCGTGCAGGATTTGCCTTTGCATTGGAACGCAGAACACTACGCGCTGTACCGCCGTTACCAGGCCAGTCGTCACCCCGGCGCGGGCATGGATGACGATGACCAGTCACAATATGCCCAGTTTTTGCTGGCCAGCCATGTCACCTCGCGCCTGCTGGAGTTTCGCGAGCCTGACGGCACCTTGAAAATTGTGGCAGTGATTGACGTGCTGCAAGACGGACTGTCTGCCGTCTACACCTTTTTCGATCCCGATGACACCGGCAGTCTGGGCACCTATGCCGTACTGTGGCAACTGGACTATTGTCGTCAGCAATCGCTGCCCTGGCTCTATTTAGGCTACTGGATCGAAGAAAGCCGTAAAATGGCCTATAAAACCCGCTTTCGCCCCTACCAGCTCCTGATGAAAGGTCGTTGGGAATGGCTGGCTTAATGTCCTCTTTTATCGATCCCCATGTCTGCCCTATTCAGCCTTTATCCCTTGGCTCGTCGGGTGCTGTTCAGTCTGGATGCTGAACGCGCGCACGAACTGACCCTGAAATCTCTGCATTGCGCCCACCAAACCCCGCTTTTGGGAAATTTGCTCAAAGACCTGCCCAGCAAACCCCTGGAGTTAATGGGTTTGACGTTGCGCAATCCCGTGGGACTGGCCGCTGGCCTGGATAAGAACGGCGCCCATATCGATGCTTTGGGAGCACTGGGTTTCGGTTTTGTGGAAGTGGGTACGGTGACCCCGAAGCCGCAGCCCGGCAATCCCAAACCCCGTCTTTTTCGCTTGCCTGAGGCCCATAGCCTCATCAACCGGTTCGGCTTTAACAACCACGGGCTGGATACGTTTATCGACAATGTGCGTAAAAGTCAGTTTCGCTCCCAAGGAGGCATTCTCGGACTGAATATTGGCAAGAATGCCACCACCCCTATTGAGCAGGCTGACCAGGACTATCTGACCTGCCTGCGCGCGGTCTATCCGCACGCAGACTATGTCACTGTCAATATTTCCTCGCCCAACACCCAGAACCTGCGCGCGCTACAGGCACAGGACGAATTGGCTCGCCTCTTGGGCGCCCTGCAAACCTTGCGCGGTGAACTGGCCCAACAGTACCAGCGCTACGTGCCAATTGTGGTGAAAATCGCTCCTGATCTGGATCAGTCGCAAATCGACGCTATTGCCGAGACGGTTCCTTCGCAAGGCCTGGACGGCATCATCGCCACCAATACCACCCTGTCACGCGATGCAGTTAAAGGCTTGCAGCATAGTCAGGAACAAGGTGGCTTGTCCGGCCCTCCAGTCCATGAATTATCCTTGAACGTCATTCGTCGTCTGCGCGAACAGCTAGGCCCCGACTTCCCGATTATTGGTGTGGGCGGGATTGAGTCTGGTCGTCAGGCGCAGGAAAAAATTCAGGCGGGTGCACAAGCCGTGCAGCTTTATACCGGCTTGATTTACAAAGGCCCTGCGCTGATTTCCGAGTGTATTCGCGCGCTGTAACACACCTGTTGCCCGCTTGACGCGGGCAGTAGCATCCTCTTTAGCAACAAGCGCACAGATTGCCCAGCATGCAATAAAAAAGCCAGCTCAATGAGCTGGCTTTTTCTTTGGCACCTGATCAAATCAGGCAAGCAAAGATTTACTTCTTGCTGGTAGCTGCGGTAGCAGCAGCGGCAGCAGCCTCAACCGTTTTGTTGCCAGCTTCCGTCACTTGAGCAGCCGCTTTCAGGCTGGCATTGGTCGCTGCCTGAATGTTGCTTTCAGCAGCATCAGCCGCCTGGCGGGCCGCTTTCACCACGGTTTCAGCGGCATTGGTCGCTGTGGCAAACGAAGACTTCAACAACGCAACAGCGCTTTCGGTGCCAGTAGGAGCATTCTTGGCCAGTTGATCGATCGCATCAGCGGCGTGCTGTTGACCTTGCGCCAACTGGGCTTCCGCAATGCGCGACAGATTCAATTGCAGGTCGGAGAAGATGTCGTAAACGCTTTTGCCGTATTCCAGAGCCTGAGCCGCGCTGGGTTTGGCCACGTTCTGCGACAAAGCCACCACGTCTTGCACATCTTTAGCGTTGATAGCCTGCTGGGATTGACCAGCCGCTTGCTCCAGCGAGCTGCGCAGCAGATTCAGGTTCAAACCAACCAGCTTCTCAAAGCCCTGCAACAACTGACCTTGAGCGGCGAACAGGTTGTTCAACGTCGCTTGTTGAGCTTGCAGTACATTTTGGGGAATAGCACTCATGATGTTTTCCTTGGAGATACGTGGCCTGGGTCAAGCCAGCGTGAAATTAGTGACTGTGTTACTAGACAGGGGTCTGAAGAAGGCCCGGCCCACTCGCAACTACGCAAGGCAAACCTTCTATGTTGCACCGCAACAATTCCACTTTAAGCGCTATCCAAAACAAAGTCAACGGGATTTGCTGCAATGCAACAAATGCCGTTGACTATGTACTCAACGCAGGCAAAACCGCCTGAAAACAAGGGTCTAGCGCTGTTTGTCGTAACCCAGGGTTTCAGAGATTTTGGCAGCGGTATTGAGTAACACCGGTATCCAGTCGTCATGCAGACGTTCAGCCGGAGCAGACAAGGAAAGGCCCGCCAACAGCTTGCCCGTGTCGTCATACACCCCCGCCGCGATGCAGCGCACACCCATCTCCAGCTCCTCGTTATCACGGGCATAACCCAGACGACGAACCTGGGCCAGCTCACGTTCCAACAGATCAAGTTGGGTAATGCTGTTCCGAGTCGCGCCAGCCAGCCCGGTGCGCATCACGTAAGCCCGCACCTGTCGGGGCTCCCAGGAGGCCAAAAAGAGCTTGCCAGTCGAGGTCAAATGCAAAGGCGCGTGCCCACCAATGGCGCGCACCACCTGCATGCCCGAACTCTCGCTCCAGGATCGCTCCACATACACAATTTCATCCCCTTGCTGCAAGGAGAGATTCACCGTTTGCCCAGTGTACTTGTGCAGTTCACGCATCGGTCCCAAAGAGGCGGCGCGTACGTTCAGACGCCCCTTGACCAGAGAACCCAATTCCAGCAGACGCATGCCCAGGCGGTACAAACCGCTGTCCACGCGCTCGACATAACGACCGACGACCAGATCATTGAGAATGCGGTGCGTCGTAGAGGTATGCAGGCCAGTTGCCGCCGCCAGATTCTTCAAGGCCACTGGCTCGGACTGCTTGGCCAGTTCGTCCAGGAGAATCATGGCGCGTTCCAGAACCTGGATCGACATCTGACCCCCGTTGCTTGACGACGCGCTAGAAGGCGTAAAGGAATTTGTTGTCATTATTGGCAGAATTATGATGCAACGCAACAAATTCCATAATATGAAATGCGCGCGTGCTTGGCAAGCGCTATTTTAGCGCAGGGCTCAAGCTCCCACCCAAGTCAAGCACCTGTTGCCGCAGGTAGGCCAGGGCCTCGGCGGATGGTTCCGCCTCCCCCTTGACGCCCAGCTCAATGTGCGGCTGTCCGCCTGCCTCCCCCACACTGGGCAGGCTGAAGGCTTTGACTCCTGGCCAATGAAGCTCGACATGTTCCATAGCCGGTGTAATCCGCGACTCTGGCAAATTGAATGCCAGGAAGGAATGCTCCACCCGATGAGCTTGATGATGCAGGTCGCGGTACCGGGTATCCAGCGTCCACTCCATCATGGGCCAGGCCATCACGGGAAAGCCGGGCATGAACGTGTGATTGCGAATAAAAAATCCAGGGATCTTGTTATAGGTGTTGGGAACAATTTCAGCACCTTCAGGAAACACCCCCATTTGCAGGCGCTGCTGGTTTTCCGGCAAAGACATATCAGCACTGCCCAAGCCATTGCGTTCATTTTCAGCACAACGCTCCGCAATCAGGGCCGCAGCCTCTGGGTGCAGCGTCAACTCCACGCCCAACGCCTTGGCAGCAGCCTGTCGAGTCTGGTCATCGGGCGTGGCACCAATCCCGCCACAGCAAAACACGATATCCGGTGTTGCAAAACTACGTTCCAAGGTTGCGGCAATGGTGTCCAGATCATCGGGAATGATCTGTGCGCCCCCCAGTTGCAATCCTCTGGCTCCCAGCAGTTCAATCAGTTTTGAAAAATGTTTATCGTAGCGACGTCCCGACAGGATTTCGTCACCGATGATAATCAAACGAATAATGGCTTGATCGTTAGTTGTCATGGTCAATAAGTGGATGAGTGGTCGCAACTGCTTCTTGCTGACGCAGGCGACGTAGGTTTTCCAAAGAGAAATGCGCAAATACCAGCGCCGAGAACACGGGTAAAACCAGCCAGGCCGGCGGAATCAGGTTCAACAAGGCAAAAATCAGACCAATCAGCCAATATTGACTGCTCAGACGGGACCAAAGATATTTGCGTTCCTGCACATTGGCATGTTCCACCAGCGCGTCCACCCGCAATATCCGTGTGAGTGCAAAAACCCACCACAACACCGGCAAAATCAGCGCAAAAGGAGGAAAAATCCATAAAGGCAAGGTCAGGAGCCACCCCACTACAAACAGGGTCCCCACCCACACCGCGTTCCAAACACTGTAGACCGTGGCATTGTGTCCCTGTTTGATGACATCGGGATAATCTTTCTGCTGCAAATGCCCCAGAACCAGGGGCATGACCAGCACTGCCGCAAGGACCAGCCCCAGCACCCCTGCCAGGGGCAGCAAAATCCCAATCGCCAGCAACGGTACCAGATACACTTTCAGTGAAAACAAGCCGAGGCCCACCAGCCACTGATCGACGGACTCAAAGGCATTCCAGCCGCCGAGCAGCTCCAGCAACCAGGTCTGGATAGGAGTCCATAACAGCCAGCTCAGTAAAATCAGCCCCACGAACATGATCAGAAAGGGCATAAGCAGGGCCATCAGCATGCGTGGCTGAAATTGCGACACCAACGATCGCTTGAAGGCGGTGGAAATGCTGGCCCATCCGCCAGCAGGGCCCGAGCGCGAGGGGGCGGACGATGAAAAGGACATATGGCTCCTGCTAAGCAAATTCAATTACCCGAGTATCATAGACACAGTCACTTCTTTTTGTCTGTATGAAATTATGGCCTTGTTCAACGCCCAACATGATCTGCCCGCCCTGGCGGCCCACCTGCACGCCCAACCCGATGCCCTGTTGATTGCCTGTTTCTGTGCCCAATGGTGTAAGACCTGTCAACAGTATCAGCCCGCCTTTGAAGCCTTGGCTGCGCAGTTTCCCCAGGCCTGTCTGGTCTGGATCGATATCGAAGAGCAACCCGATCTGTTGGGCGATGAAGATATCGAGGACTTCCCCACCATACAGATCCAAAATAAAAATGGGACCGTTTTTTACGGTCCCATGTTGCCTCATATTGAGCATCTGGAGCGTCTGGTGCAAAGCATTTCAGAACGCAGCCCGGTCCTGAATGCCGGGCCTGGAGATTTGCGCGCCTTAGTAGCGGCCGCCGCCTAGCAAAACCCCCACCGAACGCTTGCGCGTGGTGTTGGAGGGCGTTGTCACCGCAGGCTTGGGGGCCGCCGCGCTGGAAGGCTCGTAGGGTTTCAGGAAAAAATCGTCTATGGGTGGCGTGTTCGACTGGTACGAACGACGTTCGCCACGCTCGTGACGGCTGGAACCCGAACGAGACGAGGACGGCGCCGAGGGCAAATCCAGCTTCAGGCGGGGAACCGGGTTCCCGATGAGTTTTTCAATTTCTTGCAGCAAATGCTCTTCGTCCGGCGCCATCAAGGCAATGGCCTCCCCGGACGCCCCCGCACGACCGGTACGGCCAATACGGTGCACATAATCTTCGGCGTTGTATGGCAGATCCACGTTGATCACGCAAGGCATGCCAGCCACATCCAGACCTCGTGCCGCCACATCGGTGGCTACCAGCACGTCCACAGTCCCGCTCTTGAACGCATCGAGTACTTTCATGCGTTCCAGCTGACTCTTGTTGCCGTGAATGGACTCGGCCTTGATACCTTCACGCTCCAGATAGCGGGCCAATTGCCCAGCGCCAATCTTGGTATTGGAGAAAACAATCGTCTGAGTCAGCTTCTTGGTCTTGACCAGATGCACCACGGCACGACGCTTGTCCTCAGCCGACATGGGGTACACCACCTGCGTGACCGTAGAGGCGGTTGCATTGCGTGCGGCCACTTCAATTTCGACAGGATCGTTCAGGAAAGTGCGTGCCAGCTTGCGGATTTCCTTGCTGAAAGTGGCCGAAAACAGCAGGCCCTGACGATTTTTGGGCAGCAAGGAAACAATACGGTCCAGATCAGGCAAAAAGCCCATATCCAGCATGCGGTCTGCCTCGTCCAGCACCAGAATGCTGACCTGGCTTAAATTGATGGTGCGCTGATCAATGTGATCGAGTAAACGGCCCGGGGTGGCAATAACAATTTCCACACCCCGCCGCAGCGCTTCTTTTTGCGGTCCGATATCCACGCCGCCAAACACCACCGTCGAGCGCAGCGGAACCGACTTGCTGTAGAGCGCAATGCTCTCAGCCACCTGATCGGCCAGCTCGCGAGTGGGCGTCAATACCAAGGCCCGCACCGGGTGACGGGCAGGCGACGCGCTGGTCGTGGCATGTGCCATCAGACGATTCAGGATAGGCAAGGAAAAAGCGGCCGTCTTACCTGTACCCGTCTGGGCTGCCCCCATGACATCACGGCCGGCCAGCACCACGGGAATGGCCTCAGCCTGAATAGGCGTAGGCTTGGAATACCCCGCTCCGGTAACGGCGCTTAATATTCCTGGGTGCAGACCGAAATCAGCAAACGTAAGGTCATTGGAGGTCGAAGGAGTTTTATCTGTCATGTACGCAAAAAGTCGGCTTGCCACGAGTGGCAAGCATTTGTAACAATCCTATTTTAACTTATGCCCGCCTGCCTCAACAGCAGTGACGAACAGGTAAGTACTCGCGTCAGGATTTTAGGGCATCAAGGCACGTATCAGCCAGAACGCCACCATCCCGGCCACGATTACCCAAACAGCGTTACGGGTACGGATAAATACCAGCACAGCTACCAGGCTGGCCAGAGCTTTAATATCCAATCGGGGGGTGTCGCCGTAAGCCCAAGGCAAAAGTTCCGGGATGATGATTGCTGCCAGAGCAGCCACCGGAGCAAAGCGCAAGGCGCGCCGCATACGTTCGGTCAGGGGCAGCAGATCACCAAACATGAAATAGCCTGAGCGGGTGAGCAAGCTGCACAACACCAACAGGGCGATTGCACCCAAAACGTACCAATCATACTGCCAATCGCTCATCACCGTGCATCCCTATGCCGTTGCAGTTGTTCTGCCGCCACGCCCGCCAGCACGCCACCCAGCACCGCAGCGACCAGTCCTAAACGCAAGGGCAGCACCTGTCCGACCCACGCAATCACGCTGGCGGTTATCAGACAGGCCCACATGGCGCGGTTGTTGACCAGCGGAATCAACAGCGCCAGCAAAGCCAGAATGGCCGCAAACTCCAGCGACCAGGAAGGCGGCACATAGGCACTGAGCACAATGCCAGACAAGGAGGCAATCTGCCAACTTAACCAGCCAGGCAAAATAATGCCCAGGTAATACCAGAGATGCTCACGCGAGCCGCGCTCTTTGGCATCTCCATACTTGGACATGAACAACACAAACACCATATCGCTGGTGATATAGCCCAGGCCCAGGCGTTTTTTCCAGCTCAGATGACGAAAAAAGGGCTGCAGGGCCGCGCCAAAAATAATGAAGCGAATATTGACGATGAAACCGGCGGTAAAAATCAGCCACAAGGGCGCGTGAGACTCAATCAGGGGCAAGGCAGTGAGCTGGGCCGAGCCGGCATACACAAACAGCGTCATCAAGGTGGCTTCAACACCACTTAACCCCGACTTGACCATGGCCACGCCCGTTACAAACCCCCACACCACCGTGGCAATCAGGGCAGGAATAAAGTCGATAAAACCGGCGCGCATATGCACACGATCCTGTGCACGGGGCAACAAGGCCGATAATCTTGTGATGGCTGACACGCCGTCTCCTGAGATGTGCTGCCCGCAAGCGCTGAACAGCGGTGACAGCTTTACTTATGATTGGCCTTATTCTAGAAGCAAAACTCGGGCACGAACATCTTGCGCAGTCGATAAGGTCAAGAAAAAACAGGCCGTGTCTTGCTACAATCGCAACTCTAGGCACGTAATGTTCGGCACCGCCGCTACGTGTACGGTATGTTTACCCTTGTCATTGTTTATCAGGAACCCTATGAGCGCCGCTATCGAACCTAAAAAAGCAGATCACGAACTGATTATGGTCGGAGCCGACGATCTGCCCGTGCACTGCCCCCGTCCTGGCAGCCCACTGTGGAACATGCACCCTCGCGTGTATATCGATATCAGCAAAACCGGTGAGGCCGCCTGCCCTTACTGTGGTGCCCGCTACCGCCTGAAAGAAGGCGAGAAAGTTCACGGTCATTAATTTCTGAAACTGGCTTCGTTGGACCCTACTGCTTCCCCCTCTGGCAATGCGATGGAACCGGGCTTGGCGCCCGGAGTAGACGCGCAACCCTGGCGTCACGCCGATCCGGTCGCCCGCCTGGATTCCAGCGCCTGTCCCCTGCCGGCCTGGCTGCCTGGCGGACACCTGCAAACCATCCATGGGGCTTTTTTCGCCCGCCATCACCACATCGCCTTTGTTCGTCAAAGAATCGACACACCGGATGGTGACTTCCTGGATCTGGACTGGACCGGGCCCGGTCTGTTTGCCGACAAATTGGCTAGCGGCGCCACAGCTCAACCTGACGCCCACTTGTCGCGCACTGCCGCCCGACGCTGGATGCAAGACCAGGACTGGAACAGCTTGCCGGCGACGGCCGACACGCATGCCCTGGTCCTGTTTCACGGACTGGAAGGCAGCAGTCGCAGCCATTACATTCAGGCGATTGCGCAATATTTCCGCGCTCGTGGCTGGATTGTCGTGGTGGCCCATTTCCGGGGTTGCTCCGGCTTTCCCAATCGCATGGCACGCGCCTACTATTCGGGTGACTCTGAAGAGGTCAGCTTTATTCTGAATACGGTGCGCAAACATCTACCCCATGTGCGCTGGCATGCGGCCGGCACCTCACTGGGTGGCAATGCCATGCTCAAATACCTGGGCGAAGCGGGCGACGAGGTTTCCTGGCTGCAGGCCTGTGCGTCCATTTCGGTTCCGCTGGATCTGGTCGCCTGCGGTCGCTATCTGTCCGAGTCCCGCATGGGGCGCTGGTTCTACTCGCCCTATTTCCTCAAAAGCATGCGCAGCAAACTGCAGGACAAAGCCCATCGATTCCCCGGCATGGTCGATACCGCACGTCTGAATCAAGCGCGTACCTTGCGGGACTTTGACGATATTTATACGGCGCCGATGCATGGTTTCAGCCACGCCCTGGATTATTGGACACGCGCCTCCAGCAAACCCTTGCTGCGCCACATCAAAGTGCCCACACTGGTCCTGAATGCCCTGAACGACCCATTCGTGCCACAAGTCAGCCTGCCCACCATTCAGGATTGCTCGGACGCCATCTTGCTGCACCAGCCCGCACAAGGCGGGCATGTGGGTTTCATCACAGGGAGTATTCCCGGCAATATGGGGTGGTTGCCCGCACGCCTGGCCCGCTTCTTTGAAACCAATAGCTGATACCGACTGAGCTCACCGGCAAGCGGCGCATTGCTCAAGAGCGGAACCGCTCCAGCAAGACGCGCTCGCTTTCCACCCGTTCGCGTAATTGACGAATCTGGGTATCCAGCTCGGACTGCTGATAAAAATCCTGCGTCAAATTACGCGCCTGCTGCAGTTGTTCCACCGCGGTAGGCAAGGCCCCGACCAGTTGATAATACTCAGCCATGGCGCGCCGGGCTTTTACGCCATCCCCGAGGCGATCGTAAGTCTGGGCCAGCAACTGGTGCAGTTGCGGCTCATCGGGCCATTGCTTGATGCGCTCCAGCAAAAATGCCTGGGCCTGATCATTTTGACCCAACTGCTGCAGAACCTGCACATAGGCCAACGCCACTCCTTGGCTCTTGGGCCAACGCTGCCATGCCTGCTTGGCCAGATTCAGCGCGCCTTGTATGTCCCGATCGGCAATCGCAATGCGAATATCCAGGGTATCCAACTCGGGAGCCTGATACTTGCCCTGCGCTCGGGCCTGTGCCAAATGCGCACGCGCCTGCTCATAATCCTGACGTCCTTGCGCAATATAGGCCAGACCGTACTGGGCTGCCGAACGCTCCACCTCGCTTTGTGACTGATTCGTACTTTGCAGCGCCTGCTCCAATGCTCTCAGGGACTGCCCTCCTCCAGCCTGCAGCACCATCAGCTTGGCCCGGATATACCAGAATGAGGGCGTGTCCTGATACTGTTTGGCCGGCAAGCCCCGCACGCGGTTGCTGATATCCGACTCGCGTTGCTGAGACATGGGGTGCGTACTGGCGTATTCATTGGCAGTGGCCCGCTCGTTCAGGCGCGAGGCGGCAGCCAGGCGCTGAAACATCTGCACCATGCCTTGGGGCTCGTAGCCGGCCTTGAGCAGCATTTCAAAACCCAGCCGGTCGGCCTCCTGCTCAGCCTGACGCGAAAAACCCAGCTGACGATCCACCGCCGCCGCCTGACCAAACGCGGCTGCCCCCATCGCCAGATCGCCACTACCGGCCAAGGCGCCCAGCAAGGCGCCGGCCAGAGCGGCAATCAGCAAATGGTTGCTCTGTGCGCTTTGCGTAATGCCACGCGCCACGTGTCGCTGCGCTACGTGGGCGATTTCGTGAGCCAGCACCGAGGCCAGCTCGGACTCGGACTTCGACGCCGTAAACAACCCGCTATGAATGCCGATGTATCCCCCCGGCAATGCGAAAGCATTAATACTGCTATCGCGCAGGGCAAACACCGTGACGGGTTGTGCCATGGCGGGGCCATACTGGGCCAGCTTGCGACCCATGTCAGTCAGATACTGGTTGATGTCCGGGTCCGACACGTATTCAGGCGAACGCCTGCCCTGCTCCATGATGGCATTGCCCAAGGTACGCTCCAAAGCCGGCGACAGCTCGGCCCCCGAAGCCGCTCCCATGGAGGGAATCCCCACAGGCTGAGCCTGTACCGGCAGCACCGGACCGAAAGCCAGCGACAGGGCCAGACACAAAGACAAGGTGGAACGAGCAGGTCTAAACGACATGGATACTCCCGACAAAATCAATTGGCCCTGACCATCATAGCGCTGCCCGGCTTGCGCGATTCTGGCAAACGGTGACGCGTCGACAAACGCATCAACGTGCCTAAGGCATACAACAGGCCAAATACTTCCACCAAACCAGCCAGCACCCACATAATCAGGCCACCCATAACCTGATCCGCCAGGGCGTCCATACCTGGAATGGCACGACCACAGAGATCAAAAATCGGATAAAGGTCGTATTCGGTGAACGTGATGACGGCGCCCACGATCATTTGCGGCACCATCGTAATGACCGGCGAAAGTATACGCCCGCCCACCGACAAGCGGGCTGGAGGCGAAGGGCGACGATCCAGAATGAGGTTCCAGTACAGGATCCCGCTGATAACCACAGACCAGTTCATCAGACGGTACAGACGCCAGTCCAACATGGAGTAAAACTGCACCGTGGGCAGCATCCAGATCAGAACCAGAAAAACGAACAGGAAGGCAACCAGAATCGGGTTGGTCAAGATAGCCTGAACGCCTCGCCCAACAGGACGGCGCAGCCATTGCGCCAAGGCTCGACGCCCGCTCAGGGGCAGACCGGCACGCAAGGTTTGGCCGGGATAAGCCCCCATCAGGAACAAGGGACCCAGATGATGAAGAATCAAATGTTGGGCCCGATGGATGAAGAACATGCGCTCAGCGTAATAATCCAGGCGCGTGTGCAAGGAAAGGTAGAGAAGAATCAGGCCAATCCAAAAGAAGGACTGGCGCAAAAGATTGGGGCGGTGCACTTGCCGCCCCCGGACGTACAGAATAATGACCAGCAGAAAGGTCAATAGCAGAACAGGAGAGAACTCCCAGGGTGTCAGCCAGTCGAGCAAGGACATAGCAGCGCCATCCGCAAATCCAGTTGCGGTTTAGTTTATAGCAATACGCTCGCGCCCTGCCCACTTCACATTCAACACACCGGGATAATCCCGAATCAGCCGTGCGCGCTGCATCAGCTCGGCACGCAACTCGGGTGGGCAGGTCAACGTCACGCAGGCCGTATCATGCGTGTCGGAATGGTCAACCTGCACATTGGCCACACGGATACCCGCCGTATTCAGGTCTGAATAGATACGACGCCGAATCTGAGCCAGATCGCCACGTGGGCAGACAACCGTCAGGCGAGAGACGGACAAAGGAGCACGGGCACGCAGGGCAGAAGCCTGGATGCCGGCACGGCGCAAAAAGAGATCAAAAATACGCATACATTCCCCCTATTGCACATGAGCGTTGCAACACATCAGGATTCGAAAAAGCCAAGGGCTTTCCAGAGAATGAAATGGCGGGGAATTGAGGGCAGCAGAACAGCTGCCTGAGATACCACGCCCTGAAATTACCAGGACGCGGCAAGCTGTGAAGGAATCAGCGGGCCTGAACGCGCCTGGACATGGTTAGGTCGAACATAGATCGACTAGCACTGTCGCCGGGGTCGGGATTCACCACACAGCTCCTATAAAACGAAAGAACTTGCATTGTAACGTGCCCCTGCTTCCTTCACAAGGGAAGACCTGTGAAAAACCTTTACTTTACAAGGCACTTGATGTGTTTAATACACAGACAGATCCAGCCAGCCCAGGTAGCGGTACACCGCCATGATGATGTGTACCAGCCAGTACAGGCTAATGTTCACAAACGCGACGCTTGCGATAACGGCGGTCAAGACAGAAGGCCAGCCATGTTGATTATGCCGCTCGCTTTGCGGGTTGTAGAGAGCATCAAATTTTTTCGGATTGCGCAGGGCCAAGACCACCGCTTCGATTATCCCGGCGCTGACCGGCAAAATCAGCATGTTCGGGAACACATCGTCCAGCCCCTGCTTCCATGCCACCGTGCCCCCTATGGCCAATGCTGTCACCATCAAAGGGATATACCAGTAGCGACGACCCAGATACCAGCCATGCGCGCCGATCGCCCCCAACAGCAAGGACAGGCAGGCGGCGGTAAGCTGATGACGAAATGGTTTGGTCTGTTCCAATGACAAAGTCGGGTGGGGCATGCGGGGCATCCAGTCCGGGCTTGTGTTGTCAGCCATTGCTCACAGCTGTCACGGGCCTGACGGCAAATTGACAGCCACCTTCCCGTACAATACCCGAATTACTTCCTTGCCGTCATGAGGTTCCCATGAATGCCACTGACTACGACATCGCCATTTGTGGCGCCGGTCCCGTAGGCGCAGCTTTGGCGCTAATGCTGGCTGCCCAGCACCCAAATCCGTCACGTATCGCCGTTCTGGGGAAAAACTTCGACCTGGCCAGCACCGAACATGCACAGGGCGACCCGCGCACCCTGGCTCTCAATCACGGCAGCCGCCGCCTGATTGTGAACCAGCTCCAGGCCTGGCCGGAGCGCGCGGCCCTGATGCGCACCGTGCATGTTTCCCAGAAAGGACGACTGGGCCGCTGCCTGATTCAGGCTGACGAGCTGGGGGTGCCTGATCTGGGCGCCGTCGTCCATTACGACGATTTGCTCTGGGCCTTGCACGCTCGACTGCGAGACAGCGGCGTGACCCTGTTGCCCGCGCAGCAGGCGCAGACCCACAGCGCCCCCGGACAGATTCTGGTCGATCACGATAGCGGGCAGGCCACTGCCTTACTGGCCGTGCAATGCGATGGCGTCCGCCCCAAAGGGGTGCGCCGCGACTATGGTCAGCACGCATTGCTGACCACCGTGCGCGCCAGTCAGCCTCAAAGCGGCTGGGCTTATGAACGCTTTACGGAAAATGGTCCCTTTGCAGCCCTGCCCCATCCTGATGCGCCGGATCTGTACGCAATCGTCTGGTGCAACAGCCCTGAGCGCAGCCAGTCCCTGGCCGAACTACCTGTTGAGCAGTTCCAGACCGCCATGCTGCACGCCTTTGGCGAACGTTTGGGACAGCTGGAGCTGGTATCGAAACGCCACATTTTCCCCCTCGCCTTTCATGCCGGCCCCAGCCGCCTGTCCGAACGTCTGCTGGCCGTAGGCAATGCGGCCCAGACCCTTCATCCGGTGGCCGGCCAAGGCCTGAACCTGGGCTTGCGCGATGTCGCGCAATTGTCACAGTGCCTGGCGGCCTGGCAAGCAGATTGTCGGCAAAACCCAGACCCATTTCTGGCTCGTTACGCGCGCCTGCGTCGCCCTGATCGCTGGCTGACGGCGGCCATCACGGACACGCTGCCACGCTTGTTTGCGACCAGAAACCCATTGATCCAGCATGCCTGTGGTCTGGGGCTATTGGCCATGGACACCCTGCCTTTTGCCCGTCAGCCATTTGCCCGGCAACTTCTGCAAGGGATGCGCGCGTAAGCACACTGGCTGCCAAGGCCCCGAATCGGGGCTAACCCTTTTTTCTTCTTGCAAGTCCTTGCGCACGAACCGGTGTCGCAGGGTTAAAATCTTTCCCATGCGTATCGGCCCCTGGACCCTTCCCAACCCTATTTTCATTGCACCCATGGCGGGAGTCACAGATAGACCTTATCGTCGTCTGTGCAAGACCTTGGGCGCAGGCTATGCCGTCTCGGAAATGGCTGCCAGCAACAAGCGTTTGTGGGACAGCGTGAAAACATCACGGCGCCTCAATCACGAGGGCGAGGCCGATCCGGTGGCAGTACAGATTGCCGGTTCCGACCCCGAGATGATGGCCGAGGCAGCGGTGTTCAATATCCGCAAAGGCGCCCGCATCATTGATATCAATATGGGGTGTCCGGCCAAAAAAGTGTGCAATGTCGCCTCCGGTTCCGCCCTGCTGCGCGATGAGCCGCGCATCATCCAGATCCTTGAGCATGTTGTCAAGGCATGTACTCCCTACCAGGTTCCGGTTACACTCAAGACCCGCACCGGCTGGGATGCGCAATCGCGCAATGCTGTTCGTATTGCCCGCTTGGCCGAGGATATCGGCATCGCTGCTTTGACCTTGCATGGCCGCACCCGCTGCGACTTCTACCAGGGCCATGCCGAATACGACACCATACGCGAAGTCAAAAACAGTCTCTCTATTCCGGTCATCGCCAATGGGGATATCGATAGTCCCGAAAAGGCAAAATTCGTACTAGAGTACACCGGAGCGGATGCCGTCATGATAGGCCGAGCCGCGCAAGGACGCCCCTGGATTTTCCGGGAAATCCTGCATTATCTCGAGCATGGCGAACATCGCGCTGCCCCCACCTTTGGCGAGCTGCGCGATTGCATGATCGAACACCTGCAAGACCATTACGCTTTCTACGGGCAGCACACTGGAGTACGTACTGCCCGCAAGCACATAGGCTGGTATCTGTCGGACATGCCTGACGCCCGACACTGGCTGGATCAGATTAATCGTATCGAAAACTGTGCAGATCAATTAGAAGCCATTACTCAATGGTTTCAAGAATGCGACCTGGACCAGCCCTACCTGCAATAAAAGTCAGCCATGTGGCTCTTTTGTATTTAAGTACTTCGTATACCTTCAGAAAAAAATGTCAACGACCAACCCACTAGAACAGTCCGTACGTGAACGCCTCGAGCGCTATTTCGCCGATCTGGGCGAATCCGAGCCACGCGATCTGTTGTCGATGGTCATCTCGTGCGTGGAACGGCCTGTGCTGCAAGTTGCCCTGGAAAAATCCGCAGGCAATCAGTCCAAGGCCGCGGAAATGCTGGGCATCACGCGCAGTACCTTGCGCAAGAAGCTCAGTGCCCACAACCTGCAACCCTGATTCCTAACTCTCACGTCTCACCTTCCATGAAAATCCAGACAGCTCTTCTTTCTGTCTCCGACAAAACCGGTATTGTCGAGTTCGCCCAAGCACTTGCCCAACGTGGCGTGCGTCTCCTTTCCACAGGCGGCACGGCCAAGTTGCTGGCCCAGGCTGGCTTGACCGTCACCGAAGTGGCCCAGCACACTGGTTCGCCAGAAATTCTGGATGGCCGTGTCAAAACACTGCATCCAAAAATTCACGGTGGTCTGCTGGCTCGTCGCGACAGCGCCGAACACTTGAAGACGCTGGAAGAACACGACATTGACCGTATCGATCTGCTGGTCGTCAATCTTTACCCGTTCCGTGAAACCATCGCCAAGCCCGGCTGCACCTTCGCCGATGCGGTGGAAAACATTGATATTGGCGGCCCTGCCATGCTGCGTGCAGCAGCCAAAAATCACGGCACCCCCGAAGGCGGCGCCTGTGTCGTGATTGACCCTGTTGATTACGAACGCGTGCTGGCGGATATGGACGGCCCTGCCGGTCACCCTTCTTACGGCCTGCGTCTGGAACTGGCGGCCAAAGTGTATGCTCACACGGCCGCTTACGACGGCGCGATTGCCGCTTACCTGAGCAGCCTGGCTCAAGCCGAGCCCGCCCAGGACAGCGCCCCCGAAGTGAACACATGGCCCAATGTGCTGACTATTCAGCTCAAACAGGAACAGACCCTGCGTTACGGCGAAAACCCGCACCAAAGCGCTGCCTTTTACACAGACGGCACCATTGGCGACGGTCTGCTGGGCCGCTACAAGCAATTGCAGGGTAAAGAGCTGTCTTACAACAATATTGCAGACGCCGATGCAGCTTGGGAGTGTGTGCGCAGCTTTGATGCCGGCGCTTGCGTCATCGTCAAGCACGCCAACCCTTGCGGCGTGGCGCTGGGCGAAACTGCCCAAGAGTCTTACCGCAAAGCCTTCCAAACCGACCCAACTTCGGCCTTTGGCGGCATTATTGCCTTTAACCGCGAAGTGGACGAAGCCGCTGCCCAAGCGATCAGCAGCCAGTTTGTAGAAGTGCTGCTGGCACCTTCCTACACACAAGGCGCCTTGGACGTATTTGCTGCCAAAAAGAACGTACGCGTACTCAGCATTCAGCCTGGTCAGGCGCACAACGCCTTTGACGTGAAGCGTGTCGGCGGCGGCTGGTTGGTGCAAACACCTGACACGTTCCGCGACAACACCGAAGGCTTCAAGGTTGTGACGCAAGTTCAACCTACGGCTCAGCAAATGCAAGACATGCTGTTTGCCTGGAACGTGGCCAAGTACGTGAAATCGAACGCTATCGTGTTCTGCGGTCAGGGCATGACGCTGGGCGTGGGCGCAGGCCAGATGAGCCGTGTGGACTCCGCCCGCATCGCGTCCATCAAGGCTGAAAACGCTGGCTTGACCCTGCAGGGTTCAGCCGTCGCATCCGACGCCTTCTTCCCCTTCCGCGATGGTCTGGATGTGGTTGCCGAAGCGGGCGCCACCTGCGTGATTCAACCCGGCGGCAGCGTGCGTGATGACGAAGTCATCGCCGCCGCCAACGAGCGTGGTATTGCCATGGTCCTGACCGGCACACGCCACTTCCGTCACTAATATGCGAATCCTGGGCATAGACCCTGGCTTGCGTCGCACTGGTTTCGGAGTGATCGACGCCCAGGGGCCCAGCTTGCGCTATGTGGCCAGCGGGACCATTGTGGTCCCGCCTGATCTGCCTCTGGCAGAGCGGCTAAAGCTGATTCTGACTCACATCACGGAAGTGATTGAGCACAGCAAGCCCGATACCTCTGCGATCGAAAAAGTCTTTGTCAACAGCAACCCGGCCTCTACCCTTTTGCTGGGGCAAGCTCGGGGTGCCGCCTTGTGTGCGCTGGCTGTAGGTGGACTGGATGTGCATGAGTACACCGCTTTGCAGATCAAGAAAACCGTCACCGGCAGCGGTCATGCTGCCAAAGAACAAATCCAGCTGATGGTACAGCGGCTCCTGCAGCTGAACGGCCTGCCTGCGCCGGACTCGGCCGATGCCCTGGCCTGCGCCATCAGCCATGCTCATCACAGCAGTGTGGTGGGCGGCCTGCAAAAAAGCGGAGCCATCACCACCGGGCCGCGCCGTCGCATTCGCGCTGGCCGGATCTTGGGTTAACTATCCAGAAGGAATGTCATGATAGGTCGCATCCGGGGTACCTTGATCGAGAAACAACCGCCTACCATCTGTGTGGATGTGGGTGGGGTTGGTTATGAAATCGATGTGCCCATGAGTACGCTCTACCAAATGCCGGAACTGGGCGCACAGGTCAATCTGTACACCCACCTGGCTATTCGTGAAGATGCTCACGTGCTGTTTGGCTTTTCCAGCCTGAACGAGCGCAGCACGTTCAAGGCACTGATCAAAGTCACCGGCATCGGTGCCCGCACGGCCCTGTCCTTGCTCTCGGGCATGAGTGCTGAAGAGCTGGCCGATGCTATTACACGCCAGGAGACTTCCCGTCTGGTGAAGATCCCCGGTATAGGTAAAAAAACTGCCGAGCGTCTGTTACTGGAGTTGCGCGGCAAGCTGGGTGCGGACCTGGGTTCCAGCGGTACAGTCAGCGCGGTGCCCAACAGCCGGGATGACGTATTGCATGCTCTGGAAGCTTTGGGTTATTCCAGCAAGGAGGCCAGTATTGCTGTCAAAGCCTTGCCGGATGATATTGATGTGTCGGAAGGGATCAAGCAGGCACTGAAGTCGCTGTCACGCGCTTGATACCACACTGCCATGTATAAAAAAACCGGGCTGTTCATAGGAACGGCCCGGTTTCTTTGTCTATACAGGGGGCAACTTATCCATCATGACGCTTATTGATGAGATGAGGTACGGGCTAACTGCCCTATTGGCTTACTGTGGTCTGCTCGTTTGCTCGTTTGCTCGTTTGCTCGTTTGCTCGTTTGCTCGTTTGCTCGTTTGCTCGTTTGCTCGTTTGCAACTCCAGTTTGACCCGCTTTTTGAAACATGGGCAAGATCAATGCCTGCGTCTGCAACCCATTTAACGCATCAAGCAAGCAGACGCCCCAGGGCGGACACATCCACATTACCGCCACTGATCAGTACGCCCACCTTGCGGCCTTGCAAATCTCCCTGCCGCATTACCGCCGCGGCCCCCAAACAGCCTGTAGGCTCCACCACCATCTTCATGCGTTCCGCAAAAAAACGCATGGCCTGAACCAGCTCGGTATCAGGCACCGTCAAAATATCCGTCACCATGCTGCGAATCAACTCAAATGTCATCGGTGCCAACGCTTGGGTCAGTGCCCCATCCGCAATCGATGCAGGCGGCGCAATCTTGACGATCTCCCCACTGCGCAGGGACTGCTGGGCATCATCTCCTGCCTGCGGCTCCACCCCAAAGACTTCACAAGCCGGAGCCATGGCCTTGACCGCCAGCAAGCAGCCCGACAGCAAGCCACCGCCTCCTAAGGGCGCGTAGAACTGTTGCAAGTCCGGCACGTCCTGCAACAGCTCCAATGCGGCCGTACCCTGCCCCGCGATGACATCGGGATGTGCAAAGGGGGGAATCAGGGTCAACCCCTCACGATCCACCAACTCTTGTGCAATCTGGGCACGATCCTGGGTCAGGCGGTCATACTCGATCACTTTGGCACCATAGCCGCGCGTCGCAGCCAGTTTGGCAGCCGGAGCATCCGAATTCATGATGATGGTGGCCGGTATGCCCAAAAGCTTGGCCGACAAGGCGACCGCCTGCGCATGATTGCCAGAGGAAAAAGCCACGACACCTGCTTTTTTCTGCTGCTCGTTCAACTGCGCCAGCGCATTGAAGCCACCGCGAAACTTGAAAGCACCAATACGCTGAAAGTTCTCGCACTTGAAGTAGACTTCGCCATTCAGGCGCTCGTTCAAGGTGGCAGAAGTCAAGACTGGTGTACGGTGTGCCACAGGCGCCAAGCGTTCAGCGGCGGCTACAACATCAGCAAAAACAGGTAATTCCAGGGACATGGCTAAAATCTCGTTTGAAAACTCCAGTCCACATTATGGAGGATGCCTCGCAACGTGGCCTAGCCCTGAGTGCTTAAAACCGGGTTCCGGCACAAGGTGTGAAGCATGAGAGGTCTACGGCCGCTCATCCCACGCTGGTGACGGTACTCAAGCGGCTTGCGCTTGGTGTACCATACTGTATATTCAATCAGCGTAGTCATCATGGCCATTCATTCCGATTCGCTCTCCAGCCTGCCTTCTGAACAGCGCATCATCACGCCCAAGCCCCTGTCGCCCAACGAAGAGTCCATCGAACGCGCCTTGCGACCCAAGATGCTGGAGGACTATGTCGGGCAAGCCCGGGCCCGCGAACAGCTGGAAATCTTTATCGCGGCTGCTCGCCAGCGCCAGGAAGCGCTAGACCACGTCTTGCTGTTTGGCCCTCCCGGTTTGGGTAAAACCACCCTGGCTCACATCATTGCCCATGAAATGGGGGTGAACCTGCGCCAGACTTCCGGTCCCGTGCTGGAGCGTCCCGGTGATCTGGCCGCCTTGCTGACAAATCTGGAACCCAACGACGTTCTCTTTATTGACGAGATCCATCGCTTGTCCCCCGTCGTGGAGGAAATTCTGTATCCAGCGCTGGAAGACTTTCAAATTGATATCCTGATTGGCGAAGGCCCGGCCGCCCGCAGCGTCAAACTGGATTTGCAGCCCTTTACCCTGGTCGGCGCGACCACTCGCGCCGGCATGTTGACCAATCCCTTGCGCGACCGCTTTGGCATTGTGTCTCGCCTGGAGTTCTATGACGTCAAAGACCTGACGCATATCGTGGCGCGCAGTGCGGGGCTGCTTAATGTCAGCACAACCGATGAAGGCACTTACGAAATTGCCCGCCGTTCACGCGGCACACCACGTATCGCCAACCGGCTCTTGCGCCGGGTGCGCGACTACGCCGAAGTCAAAACCGGCGGCATCATCCATACCGAGTGTGCACAAGCCGCCCTGTCCATGCTGGAAGTGGACCCGCAAGGTCTGGATTTGATGGACAGAAAACTGCTGGAAGCCATCGTGCATAAATTCGACGGTGGCCCGGTGGGCGTAGACAGTCTGGCCGCTGCCATTGGTGAAGAGCGCGACACCATCGAAGATGTGATCGAACCGTATCTGATCCAGCACGGTTTTTTGCAACGCACCCCCAGGGGCCGTATTGCTACCCTGAACACCTGGCGTCACTTGGGGCTAACGCCTCCACGCAACACGCAGGGTCAGGATCTGTTCGACGCAGAATAAGTACTTAATCCCGGTGAGCCCAGGGGCGAAACACCAATAGCAAGGTAATCGCAATCGACACGGCGGCAGCCAGCAACAAGGCTGTCAGCCAGTGCAGATGCGTGAAAGTCAGCGCCAGCGTGGTGCAAAACCCCGCCAGGCTACCTGTCCCCCACAACGCTGAACGCAAGGTCGCTACCAGGCTTGCCGCACCCAAGGTTTGATGAATGGTCACCGCCACCACGGTGTAGCCAATGGGGAAGGCCATAATCAGCCCTGACAAGCTCGGTCCCAGCAGGGAGCTGCTGGTGGTCACGATAGCGACCAAAAGTCCAGCCAAAGCCCCTCTGAATATCAGCAAGCCCCAGCCCGCCTTCGCTTTGCTGCTTCCTTTCATGCCGGCCAGACGGCGCGAAACGCGCAAGCTGAACGCAGTCACAGCAATAAACAAAGCCAGGCCCAGCAAGGGCTGCACAGGCATAAAGGACAGGAGCAAGGCTGCCACCGCCCAACCTGCCACTGCACACAATAAGGTGCGCCAGGGCGACAGGGTGGGAGCACAAAGAATGATGAGCAGCAAGAACAGCTGAGTCGCGCTTAGCGAATACACGGCATAGGTTGCCGCCTGCTGCACATAATCGGCAGGAAACTGCTGGGACAGAAAATAAAAGCCGGGGCCCAATACCATGGGCAAGCCCGCCAGCGCACCACCAATCAAGGGCCCAAATACCCCGACTGACCACGAAACCAGAACAACAACCAAAGCAGTGGCGGCCATGCGAACAGCCAAGGCAGACCACGCTGTATCAAGAAAAGCAGTTTCCACGGAGCTATCTTGCAGTGAAAGCAGATATCAGGAGCTGCCCGACTCAGCGCTATCAAAGACACTGAAATCGGACGGCTTCTTTCACCCTTAGCTCACCACACTCCAGTCCAGAGCCTGGCCGGCAGCCAGAGGAATCAACGGCTCACCCGCCATTTCCACGGACTCGGGAATGGTGAACTGGCTACGTTGCAACGTCATGGTTCCTTCATTGACCGGCAAACCGTAAAAAGCAGGGCCATTCAAGCTGGCAAAGGCTTCCAGGCGGTCCAGACGACCGGCCTTATCAAAAGCCGAAGCGTACAGCTCCATAGCGTGCAGAGCGGTATAACAGCCCGCACAGCCACAGCTTTGTTCTTTGCGGCTACGCGAATGCGGCGCACTGTCTGTGCCCAGGAAGAAACGATTGCTATCGCTGGTGGCGGCATCTACCAAAGCCTGACGGTGCTTCTCGCGCTTCAAGACGGGCAGACAATACCAATGCGGCTGCAGGCCACCCTGGAACAGGGCATTACGGTTATAGAGCAAGTGGTGGGCGGTGATGGTTGCGGCAACCGGGCCTTCGGCCTGGCTCACGTAAGCGGCGCCCTCTGCCGTGGTCAAGTGCTCAAACACCACTTTCAGCTCGGGGAAAGCCTTGCGCATGGGAATCATCACACGCTCGATGAACACGGCCTCGCGGTCGAACAAGTCGATGCTGGGGTCCGTGACCTCACCGTGCATCAGCAACGGCATGCCCGATTCCTGCATCTGGGCCAGCACCTTGGAACAGTTCTTCAGCAAATCTGTCACGCCTGCATCGGAGTTTGTGGTGGCGCCGGCTGGATACAGCTTCACGCCATGCACAAACCCACTTTCCTTGGCGCGAACGATTTCCTCAGGCTGAGTATTGTCCGTCAGGTACAAAGTCATCAAAGGTTCAAACTTGCCGACATACTCGGTTTTGGCCAATGCGCTCAGAATACGCTCGCGATAGGCCAGTGCCTGTGCAGTGGCTGTAACGGGCGGGGTCAGGTTGGGCATGACGATGGCCCGGTCAAATTGTGCCGCCGTATGGCCCAAGACCGATTCCAGCACAGCGCCATCACGCAGGTGCAAATGCCAATCATCAGGACGACGAATGACCAGGGTATCCACAGTAGGGCTCATATCTTTACTCAATCTCAAACAAAGAACCCGCGCTTTGACGCGTTATGCAAGCGACGGGCATCACCATTGCCTTCCAGCAGGCCGAATCCATCATTATGCTACAGCTACCCGTGCCGCGCATGACAGACACGGCAATCCTGAGCCTGGCCGCAGCCTGTCCTGCCCTTGCCCGTAAACACGGGAAAATCTGCTTACAGACCTGCAAAGCGCAGGCTCACAAAGGGCTTGGACGTACAGGGAGTATCACGGTATGCTGACAGACAAGTCGTGCCCTAGCGCATAACCCGCCCCTTCAACTCGTTTCTCAGGAGTTCCGTTCATGGCCAGCACTGAAAAAAAGCCTGCTACCCGCAAACCCAATGCAGCCTTCATGAAACCACTCACTCCTAGCCCAACACTGGCTGCGGTGATTGGCTCCGACGCGCTGCCGCGTACTGAAGTTACGAAGAAAATCTGGGAATACATCAAGAAGCACGATCTCCAAGACCCCAAGAACCGTCGCAACATCAATGCCGACGCCAAACTGCGTCCCTTGTTCGGCAAGGATCAGGTCTCCATGTTTGAACTGACCAAGCTGGTTAGCGCTCACCTGAAATAAGCAAGGGGTGCCCAGGCACCTCTGGCACTATCGGGCCGCGCCGCTGAGCTTTCAGCCGCGGCCCTTTTTCATCCTGCGGCATCCGGCCTTCTGTTTTACCGTCTTCATGTCGATTTCACTGCCTACCCCAACCATCCAAACGCCCCATGTACTGTGCTGGCTGCGTCGTGATTTGCGCCTGCAGGATCACGCTGCCTTGCACCACGCCTTACAAAGCGGACTGCCCGTTGCCTGTGTCTTTGTCTTTGACCGCACCATCCTGGACTCCTTGCCGGCCGATGACGTGCGCGTCGCGTTCATTCTCGACAGTCTGCAATCCCTCCAGGAGCAACTGCGCCAACATGGCAGCGAGCTGATTACCGTTCACGGCGACCCGGTACAGCAAATTCCCTTGCTGGCAAACCATCTGAATGCACAGACTGTTTATGCCAATGAGGACTACGAGCCGGCCGCCTTGACACGGGATCACGCAGTCA
Source organism: Alcaligenes sp. HNGD-HTN06 (assembly GCF_049932565.1). Classification (NCBI taxonomy): domain Bacteria; kingdom Pseudomonadati; phylum Pseudomonadota; class Betaproteobacteria; order Burkholderiales; family Alcaligenaceae; genus Alcaligenes; species Alcaligenes sp. HNGD-HTN06. Next base: position 2,853,605 of record NZ_CP187782.1, read on the forward strand.
GCCAGTCCCTTGCCGCTCAAGGCCGAGTGCTAAAGCTGTTCAAAGACCAGGTAATCTTTGCACGCGATGAGATTCTGACACAGCAAAAGCAGCCTTATACCGTATTCACTCCCTACAAGCGCAACTGGCTGGCGCGTATTCAGCCAAGCGATATACAGGCGTATGACTGCTCACAGGGGCAATGGGCACCACTTCCCGCTCAGGCACTTCCGTGCTTGAAGGAGCTGGGTTTTCACGAGGAAGCTCGCACCAAACTACTCAGCCCTGCGGGCTGGCAAGGTGCACAGACCCTGCTGCAGCAGTTCGAACCAAGAATTCACGCCTATCACGAACGCCGAGACTTCCCAGCCAAACGGGGTGTCTCTTACCTGGCTCCGCACCTGCGCTTCGGCACACTGTCCATCCGTCAGGCAGTAGCACTGGCTTGGCCCAGCGACTCCGAAGGCGCAGCTACCTGGCTGAGCGAGTTGATCTGGCGCGAGTTCTACCAACAATTCCTGTGGCATCACCCCGAAACCGCACAAGAAAGTTTCAAGCCAGCTTATAAGAACCTTCCTTTTCCTAACCGCGACGACTGGTTCCAGGCTTGGAAGGACGGACAAACCGGCTACCCGATTGTTGATGCCGCCATGCGCCAATTGAATCAGTCAGGCTATATGCATAACCGCCTGCGCATGATCAGTGCGTCCTTTCTGGTGAAAGACCTGTTGATAGACTGGCGCTGGGGAGAACAGTATTTTGCCCAAAAACTGCTTGATTACGATATGGCTTCCAACGTGGGGGGCTGGCAATGGGCCGCTTCTACCGGCTGTGATGCCCAACCGTACTTCCGCATCTTTAATCCCATCACCCAATCGCGTAAATTTGACCCAGAGGGACAGTTCATACGACGCTATGTTCCTGAATTGGCGTCCTTGGATAAACAGGCGATTCACGCACCTTGGCAAGCCAAACAACTTCCCTTGGCATTTCGCCTGGGCCAACATTACCCGGCCCCGATTGTGGATCACGATACCCAACGGCATCTTGCTTTGGCGCTATTCAAGCAGGCAGGAGAGCAAGAAGCAGCGGATTAAATACGTTTAAGGATAAGTATGTCAAACAGCTCCAGACCATCACCGCCAGCCAGCACCGCTGTAGTGCTGCAAAATTTGCAAGCCGCCCACCCTCAGGCCCAAGTGGCCGTCCTGGATTTCGCAAGCGACCATGCGGAAATAAGCCTGGCTCATAAAGGCGTGCCTGTTCACACCGAGCATTTTCCAGAACTGAGTGGCACCCAGTTGCTATCCCACTGTTTTACCAACTCTCACTCCCGTGAGGCTCAGTTGGAACATGGTATTGAGCTTGTGGAAGACGCGATCATGCCAGCCAGTCTGGACCTGCGCCAATTCATGGTGTTTGCGACGGGAGAGTACGCCGAAGATCTGGGCGTCTGGCTTAATGAAGCTCAAGGCAGCGAACAGCACATCTTGAGTCGCGACATGATTGATGATCTGTTCACGCTGTATGCCGCCGCCAGCCAAGGAGCCATCAGCCTGAAGATGGTGAATGCAGGCTCCTTGGAAAATATCCATGAGCTGATCAATAATCAGAATCTTGGAATCTATCTTCTGCTACTGCGCGAGTGCATGCACCATATGCATATCGAGCAGGTTCACCTGTTGGCACCCTGATACCGGCTCAGCAGACAAAAGCCTGTCGGACCTGCCTCTCCACACGGGTCAAGCACGCACCAACACCCGCCTACACGTACAAAAAAAGGTGCTCATCAGAGCACCTTTTTTACTTTTCACCCGATCAGGGGCAAATCCTTGGAAAGGATGGTGTCACTTTAATAGTCGTGACCTAAAGCCTGCCCACCCGCCAAGGCTAACCAGCCTTTGATCAGACGGTGAATCATCCAGACCAGAGCCACCACGGCGGTAACCCAACCGATAAAGATGGATGTCAGCAAGGCGCTCAAAACCATCCACAACAGGCCCCACCAGAACGTCTTGATAAGCCAGTCCAGATGACTGGCATAGATCGTGCCCGATGCGTCACCACGCTTGACGTAGGCCAGAATTACAGCTGCCACAGCCGCTGCACCGAAGATACCTGCACTAATCATAGCCAGAGAAAACAAGCCATAGCAGATGTGCGTGATCTTGCGCAGCGACAAGCCTGGTTCGAGCTCGGGGCTAATGGGCTGAGTCATTCGGTTCTCCTGAAACAAGCATTATCGATAACTATACCGAACTATTTTACCCATACTTTGGCGATTAACCGTATGACAGTGGCTGAGCTACCACCATGACCTTTGCAGAAGCAAACAATCGGCAGTAAACCTGACCGTACCTATATGCTCAAGCAGCATGCCCAAGCGGTGCATATCAGCTTGTTGATGCCCCAAGCTCCAACTTCTAACTGCATCAGGATGTCACTTGTACGATTGTTGATGTGGGTGGGGTGAGCGCAGGGAGGAGCGTACTCAGGGCGGTGGGCCTAGTTAGGGGCGGTCAGCGCGAGCAAGAGGCAGACCCAGGGGAGACGCCTTCGCCCTTGAGGCTTAAGGGCACCCGTCGCCTCTGAGGAGTGCCGCGATCACCCGGCAGATAGACAACGGCTTGATGCGAGAGGCTGAGGTTCAGCAAGCCGCTAAGGCTGAACCCGCCCCTCGTAGGGCTGCCATCGAGCAGGTAGCACCCGCAGAGGACTCAACATCAACTCTCAAGCCCAGGAAGCATACGCAATAACTGACCCCATCGGCTTGGGCCAAAAGGCGTAGTCTGCAACAAGCAGGGATAAGCGGTGCCCAGAACGGGCTTGGGGAGGGGGTGGGGTACGCCTGAAGTCGTAGCCCAGGGGCCAGACGATCAGCATCGTTCAGGTGTGTCCGTCGCCGATGCGGTGGCGACCCATAAAACAAAACCCCCGCAAGGGATACTTGCGGGGGTTTTGAGCAATAAGAGCTTGACGATGACCTACTTTCACAGACGTCCGTCCACTATCATCGGCGCAAAGGCGTTTCACAGTCCTGTTCGGGATGGGAAGGTGTGGGACCACCTTGCTATGGTCGTCAAGCGTAACTGGTTGCCGGGCCGTCTTTAGGGGACGTCCCAGCCAATTGGAAGAAGCACACTGCCAGCGATCAGTACGGATCAACTAGCAGCGGTTACGAAGGTGTCAAGCGCGGGTTGCGCTGCACTTCAATATTACGTTCTGTGGTCAACAACTTAACTCACTACAACCTCAAGGGTTATAGGATCAAGCCACACGGGCAATTAGTACTGGTTAGCTACATGCATTACTGCACTTCCACACCCAGCCTATCAACGTCCTGGTCTCGGACGACCCTACAGGGGGGTCAAGCCCCCGGGATACCTAATCTTCAGACGAGTTTCCCGCTTAGATGCCTTCAGCGGTTATCTCTTCCGTACGTAGCTACTCGGCAATGCCATTGGCATGACAACCGATACACCAGTGGTACGTCCACTCCGGTCCTCTCGTACTAGGAGCAGGCTCCGTCAAGTATCCAACGCCCACGGCAGATAGGGACCAAACTGTCTCACGACGTTTTAAACCCAGCTCACGTACCTCTTTAAATGGCGAACAGCCATACCCTTGGGACCGGCTACAGCCCCAGGATGAGATGAGCCGACATCGAGGTGCCAAACACCGCCGTCGATATGAACTCTTGGGCGGTATCAGCCTGTTATCCCCAGAGTACCTTTTATCCGTTGAGCGATGGCCCTTCCATACAGAACCACCGGATCACTATGTCCTACTTTCGTACCTGTTCGACTTGTCAGTCTCACAGTCAAGCACGCTTATGCCATTGCACTATCAAGACGATTTCCGACCGTCTCTAGCGTACCTTCGAACTCCTCCGTTACACTTTAGGAGGAGACCGCCCCAGTCAAACTGCCCACCATGCACGGTCCCCGATCCCGATAAGGGACCTAGGTTAGAACCGCAAACAGACCAGGGTGGTATTTCAAGGATGACTCCACGCGATCTGGCGACCACGCTTCAACGTCTCCCACCTATCCTACACAGGCCGGTTCACAATCCAATGCAAAGCTACAGTAAAGGTTCATGGGGTCTTTCCGTCTAGCCGCGGGGAGATTGCATCATCACAACCATGTCAACTTCGCTGAGTCTCAGGAGGAGACAGTGTGGCCATCGTTACGCCATTCGTGCAGGTCGGAACTTACCCGACAAGGAATTTCGCTACCTTAGGACCGTTATAGTTACGGCCGCCGTTTACCGGGGCTTCGATCAAGAGCTTGCACCCCATCACTTAACCTTCCGGCACCGGGCAGGCGTCACACCCTATACGTCCACTTTCGTGTTTGCAGAGTGCTGTGTTTTTAGTAAACAGTCGCAGCCACCGATTCACTGCGGCCTCTTCATGCTTTGTGCGCAGGCACATCACACTAATGAGGCATACCTTCTCCCGAAGTTACGGTATTAATTTGCCGAGTTCCTTCTCCTGAGTTCTCTCAAGCGCCTTGGAATATTCATCCCGTCCACCTGTGTCGGTTTGCGGTACGGTCTCGTAGAGCTGAAGCTTAGAGGCTTTTCTTGGAACTGCTTCCAGTTAGTTTAGAGCCGAAGCTCTATCCAGTCACACCCTTGAATTACGCACCCGGATTTGCCTAAGTGCCTTCTATGATGCGCCAACGGGGACATCCAACACCCCGATAACATTCTGCAATCCGTCCCCCCATCGCACTCTACGACGGTGCGGGAATATTAACCCGCTTCCCATCAGCTACGCATCTCTGCCTCGCCTTAGGGGCCGACTCACCCTGCGCCGATGAACGTTGCGCAGGAAACCTTGGACTTACGGCGAGGGGGCTTTTCACCCCCTTTATCGCTACTCATGTCAGCATTCTCACTTCCGATACCTCCAGCATTCCTCACGGAACACCTTCACAGGCTTACGGAACGCTCTCCTACCATGTGTACTAAAAGTACACATCCGCAGCTTCGGTCTATGGCTTAGCCCCGTTACATCTTCCGCGCAGGACGACTCGATCAGTGAGCTATTACGCTTTCTTTAAAGGATGGCTGCTTCTAAGCCAACCTCCTGACTGTCTATGCCTTCCCACTTCGTTTCCCACTTAGCCATAGTTAGGGACCTTAGCTGGCGGTCTGGGTTGTTTCCCTCTTGAGTCCGGACGTTAGCACCCGGTGCTCTGTCTCCCGTACTGTACTTGCCGGTATTCGGAGTTTGCCATGGGTTGGTAAGTCGCTGTGACCCCCTAGCCATAACAGTGCTCTACCCCCGGCAGTAATATACGAGGCACTACCTAAATAGTTTTCGGAGAGAACCAGCTATCTCCAGGCTTGTTTAGCCTTTCACTCCGATCCACAGCTCATCCCCTAATTTTTCAACATTAGTGGGTTCGGTCCTCCAGCACGTGTTACCGTGCCTTCAACCTGGCCATGGATAGATCGCCTGGTTTCGGGTCTACACCCAGCGACTGAATCGCCCTATTCGGACTCGCTTTCGCTACGCCTCCCCTATTCGGTTAAGCTTGCCACTGAATGTAAGTCGCTGACCCATTATACAAAAGGTACGCAGTCACACCACGAAGGTGCTCCTACTGTTTGTATGCATACGATTTCAGGATCTATTTCACTCCCCTTCCGGGGTTCTTTTCGCCTTTCCCTCACGGTACTGGTTCACTATCGGTCGATCACGAGTATTTAGCCTTGGAGGATGGTCCCCCCATATTCAGACAGGATTTCACGTGTCCCGCCCTACTTGTTCGATGCTTAGTTCCACGTACTGAATTTCGCCTACAGGGCTATCACCTGCTACGGCTAGACTTTCCATTCCATTCGACTATTCAATACGCTAAAACATCCAGGCTGGTCCGGTTTCGCTCGCCACTACTTCCGGAATCTCGGTTGATTTCTTTTCCTCGAGTTACTGAGATGGTTCAGTTCACTCGGTTCGCCTCCACATGCCTATGTATTCAGCATGGGATACCGTATTACTACGGTGGGTTTCCCCATTCGGACATCTACGGATCAAAGCTTGTTTGCCAGCTCCCCGTAGCTTTTCGCAGGCTACCGCGTCCTTCATCGCCTGTGATCGCCAAGGCATCCATCATATGCACTTATTCGCTTGATCCTATAACGCTTGGTGCTGTTATAGGAATATGAGTATACGTTGTTGCCGTTCATCAATCCTTAGCTGTTATCTAATCCGAAGATCAGACAACGTCTATATTTTTGAGAACTTTCGTTGAACATAATTTGTTCTGTTGCAATCACAACCCGTGTATTGTCATCACAAGTCGACTAATCGTCTTGCGTTTATTAGACAACACACCTTCGTTGTGCTTCTTCCTAATTGTTAAAGAGCAATTCGTGGGTTGCATAACCCAACGAGCAGTATTCTTTAAAAAGAACACTCTTCGTTGAATCTAGCGCCAGGCAAACCGTTGTTTGTCTGTGCCCTATACTCTGTCATGGACCTTGCTGTATCGACAACCACCTATAAAAGCGGTGGTGGAGGATGACGGGATCGAACCGACGACCCCCTGCTTGCAAAGCAGGTGCTCTCCCAGCTGAGCTAATCCCCCGAGGTAATCGTTGGTGGGTCAAGTTGGAATCGAACCAACGACCCCCGCCTTATCAAGACGGTGCTCTAACCGACTGAGCTACTGACCCATCTATCACCAGTGGGCGATACCTTCAATGGTCATGACATAAACTAACAGCCAATAAGTGTGGACGCTTTCGCTTTGCGAGCCATTCGCTCTAAAAGGAGGTGATCCAGCCGCACCTTCCGATACGGCTACCTTGTTACGACTTCACCCCAGTCATGAATCCCACCGTGGTAAGCGCCCTCCTTGCGGTTAGGCTACCTACTTCTGGTGAAACCCACTCCCATGGTGTGACGGGCGGTGTGTACAAGACCCGGGAACGTATTCACCGCGACATTCTGATCCGCGATTACTAGCGATTCCGACTTCACGCAGTCGAGTTGCAGACTGCGATCCGGACTACGATCGGGTTTCTGAGATTGGCTCCCCCTCGCGGGTTGGCGACCCTCTGTCCCGACCATTGTATGACGTGTGAAGCCCTACCCATAAGGGCCATGAGGACTTGACGTCATCCCCACCTTCCTCCGGTTTGTCACCGGCAGTCTCATTAGAGTGCTCTTGCGTAGCAACTAATGACAAGGGTTGCGCTCGTTGCGGGACTTAACCCAACATCTCACGACACGAGCTGACGACAGCCATGCAGCACCTGTGTTCCGGTTCTCTTGCGAGCACTGCCAAATCTCTTCGGCATTCCAGACATGTCAAGGGTAGGTAAGGTTTTTCGCGTTGCATCGAATTAATCCACATCATCCACCGCTTGTGCGGGTCCCCGTCAATTCCTTTGAGTTTTAATCTTGCGACCGTACTCCCCAGGCGGTCAACTTCACGCGTTAGCTGCGCTACTAAGGCCTAACGGCCCCAACAGCTAGTTGACATCGTTTAGGGCGTGGACTACCAGGGTATCTAATCCTGTTTGCTCCCCACGCTTTCGTGTCTGAGCGTCAGTATTATCCCAGGGGGCTGCCTTCGCCATCGGTATTCCTCCACATATCTACGCATTTCACTGCTACACGTGGAATTCTACCCCCCTCTGACATACTCTAGCTCGGCAGTTAAAAATGCAGTTCCAAGGTTGAGCCCTGGGATTTCACATCTTTCTTTCCGAACCGCCTACACACGCTTTACGCCCAGTAATTCCGATTAACGCTTGCACCCTACGTATTACCGCGGCTGCTGGCACGTAGTTAGCCGGTGCTTATTCTGCAGATACCGTCAGCAGTATCCCGTATTAGGGGATACCTTTTCTTCTCTGCCAAAAGTACTTTACAACCCGAAGGCCTTCATCATACACGCGGGATGGCTGGATCAGGGTTTCCCCCATTGTCCAAAATTCCCCACTGCTGCCTCCCGTAGGAGTCTGGGCCGTGTCTCAGTCCCAGTGTGGCTGGTCGTCCTCTCAAACCAGCTACGGATCGTTGCCTTGGTGAGCCTTTACCCCACCAACTAGCTAATCCGATATCGGCCGCTCCAATAGTGAGAGGTCTTGCGATCCCCCCCTTTCCCCCGTAGGGCGTATGCGGTATTAGCCACTCTTTCGAGTAGTTATCCCCCGCTACTGGGCACGTTCCGATATATTACTCACCCGTCCGCCACTCGCCACCAAGAGAGCAAGCTCTCTCGTGCTGCCGTTCGACTTGCATGTGTAAAGCATCCCGCTAGCGTTCAATCTGAGCCAGGATCAAACTCTTCAGTTTAATCTCTGTGGTTGTCCCGTCTTGCGACGAGACCGATTGTGTCTCAAAGAAAAATTCAGAGTTACACAAGGTAATTCTTCATCTTTCGTTTGTGAGCACTTGATACAAACTTGTGGCGATCCCCGAAGGGTTCGACTCGCTCATTCCAAGCGCCCACACTTATCGGCTGTTAATTGTTAAAGAGCAGTGACAGTTGCCTGTCGTTCTACTGACTAACCCGGCTGGCTCGTCGCGCTTGGCGCTTCGTGCCTTGCTGTGTTAGCAGCAGAGAAACGAGATTATGAAGCAGATCAGGCAGTGTGTCAAGCGTTTTTTTGAAGAAGTTAGAAAGTTTTAAAACCGTCCAACTCGTCCCGCTTAAACCAGAACTTTCGTTCCGAACTACCCGGCGAACAATCAACCGTAAGGCCAACCATTCAACTTCACAAACAAGGGTAAATTTTCAGCGCTGTTTACAACCAGCTAAAAACTTAACGTTGCATTCTCTGGAGCAGAACCTAGAACTTTAACACAGAATTTTCTGATTTGTCAAGCCCCGGGTTTTACACCGTGTCAGTTACCTGACTCAGTCAAGCAAGTTTCGTTGCGGGCCTCTTGGCCAAGGCGGTGAATCTTGTCTAACTGCTCTCTGCGGCGCTTTGAGGGAAAACCCTGTGTGTGCTGCAGCGAGAAAAGAACTATAGCACGATGAAATTTGGCTTTGCAAGCTTTCTTTGGCATTTTTCTGGATATTTGAAGAGAGCAAACCCTGCAAAACGAGGTAGCTAATTGATAACTATGAAGAATCACCCTAAAAATAATTTTTAGATTAACTTTCGGTTTTTCCCCTGGTAGCGCGCCAGCCCATCCCTAGACTCAGATCATGGCCTAAGCAGCTATTTCTGTCGTGAAGAATCGCCGGATATTCTTCTGCCTCTCACCACTCCCTCCTCTATATAGAGGGAAAGTAAATACCCTCCCCACGATCGTCACCAGTCCTAGTGCTTGCTTGCTTGCTTGCTTGCTTGCTTGCTTGCTTGCTTGCTGGAGGAAATACTGAGAAGGAGAAATATATAGATGGCGGCCCAGCAAAGGAACGGCTGCAAGAGCACGGCAGCAGCCCCTCCACTCCAATTAGTAGTGTCTGTATATAAATAGAAACTTGAGTGACCTCCAAGACCGAGCACTATTTAGGACTGTTAGCCGCTCGGAGCCCCGGAAAAAGGTGTTGGGTCGAGTCAGACGACTTGCCGCAGTCGGAGTTGCGATCGGGGTTACAAGCAGTCTGCTGTTTGAGCCCAAGGTTTGTGATTGGTCCGGGGGACCAATCGCTGTGAGAGTTCAGACTGCTCCCCGATGGTGACTCGGACAAGGGGACCGGCGTGTTGCGCCGGCAAGTAGTCCGCCTCAACACCCTGCCCCAGGGCTCCGAGTGGCGACCTATGCGGAACGGCTGGAACGATGAAAGCCACCCTCTATATAGATAAATCGTTCATCACTGCGACTCTACTTCCTATATGCATATAGGAGACGGGCCTCCCCAAGCGGTAATCCAGTCCTTGCCCCCTCTATCCCTCAATGCCCTTCAAAGTCCCTCTGAGTCTCAGCCTCTTTGCCTCTTTGCCTCTAAGTCTCTAAGTCTCTAAGTCTCTAAGTCTCTAAGTCTCTAAGTCTCCATCCATGAGAACACCAAACACATACCCCCTCTCTTATAAAAACCGCTCTGCCTTCTCTCATCTATAAAGCTGCCTCTCTGTAGACACGCTCTATAAGGAGAGAAAACAAAGACACACTGACCTGATAGATAGACCCAATCACATAAACACAATCGCCCCCAAGGCGAACTCCAAGCGAAGCCCCCCTTCCTCTCTACTCTATATAGATAGACCGCCCCCCTTACACCTCCAAGCAATAAGCTAATCCCCAATTCATTGTTATTTTCTGTCGCTGCGTTCATTACCATTCCTTATGCCTTTAATCCTCTAAGCAGCACCCTGCTTACTCAAGTGAGTAATAATGATCAGACCTCTCCTCATCTCCCTGGCATTTGCCTTCAGCACGGTTCTGACACCGTCTGTGTCCGCAGAACCAAGCGCAGCCGAAGGGGCTTCCAAACCAGCCCCGCTGATTTCAGCTACCGACCTGGCAAACCAGCTGGACCAGAAAAACCTGCGTATTCTAGATATCCGTACAGATAAGGAATACGAAGCGGGCCATGTACCCGGCGCTGTTCACACCCCTTACGGCGCCTATCGCGGCCCAGCCGAAAACGCAGGCGCGCTGCGCCCCGAGGCTGACCTGTCGGCTCTTTTCAGCAAAGCAGGAATCTCCCCAGACAGCTATGTGGTCGTCACGTACGCAGGGGCCAACCCCACAGACTTTGGCGCAGCGGCGCGTGTGTACTGGACCTTGAAAGCTGGAGGCCTGACACAGTTGTCCATTCTGGACGGCGGCCTGCAAGCCTGGGAAGCCGAAGGTAAACCACTCAGCAAAGACACGCCCACCATCACCCCTACCGACTTCAGCTACCACTACAACAAGGACATGATTGTCAGCACACAGGAAGTGGCCGACTACATCAAGAACGGCCAAGCCCCAGTCTTGCTGGATGCTCGCCCCAGCGAATTTTTCAACGGTGAGAAGCGTGTTGACGCCGCCGCTCGTTACGGCACTTTGCCGGGCGCACGGGAACTGGATTTCAACAGCTTCTTTCGAAGCGACAAACCTATCCTGAAAGACACCAGCGAAATCGTGGCAATCGTCAAAGAGCAAGGGCTGAATGACAAACCCACTGTCTCGTTCTGCAACACCGGGCACTGGGCGGCCACTAACTGGTTTGTCCTGTCCGAGCTGGCTGGCAACCCGAATGTGAAGCTCTATCCTGAATCGGTGGTGGAATGGAGCCGCAGCAACTTGCCTATGGATAACCAGCCCTCACGCTTTGAGGTCCTGAAACTCGATGCCAAGCGCGCCCTAAATTAACGAGTTGGTATTCGATCATGCTTTATCTAACTAGACTGGGCTTTATCCTGGCCAGCCTGGCCCTGGTTGTCGGGGTCGCACTGGTAGGGGGCCTGCGCCAAGGGCTGCTTGCCTTGTTGGGCATCGGCTTTGGAGCCGTGCTGCAAGGAGCCCGTTTCGGTTTCACGACCGGCTGGCGCAACTATATCGAGCGTCGAGATCCTCAAGGCATCTGGGCACAAATGCTCCTGCTGGTCTTGGCTGCCGCCTTCACCCTGCCCTTGATCGCCGATAGTGGTGGCGAACTGGTCGGCGCGATTGCTCCCTTGACCATTAGCCTGGTGCTGGGCGCTTTTCTATTCGGCGCAGCCATGCAACTGGCTGATGGCTGCGGTTCGGGCACCCTGTATAAAGCAGGTGCTGGCGCACCCATTTCTTTCGCCGTCCTGCCCACCTTTGCCATAGGCAGCTTTCTGGGTGCCTCACACCAGCCGGGCTGGATCGCCTTGGGTGGCTTGCCCGCCATTGACCTGAACACTTCCTTGGGGTGGCCCACGGCCTTGCTCATCACCGTGCTGGGCTGCGCCGCCGTATCCTGGCTGGTCGCTCGAGGCGCACGCCGCCATCAGAACGAGCACAAGAGCCCACCGGCAAAATGGGAAATGCGCTGGTGGATGGGGGCCTTGCTGCTGGCCGTCTTGTACGCCATCCACATGATCGTGGCCGGCCAGCCCTGGGGTATCGTCTACGGTATCGGGCTATGGGGCGCCAAAGTGTTTTCGGCATTGGGCTGGTCCCCTGTCGGCGATGCATTCTGGGGCGTAGCTCCTCATGCACAACGCCTGGCTGAACCCGTCTTGGCTGACGTTACTTCGGTCACCAACTTTGGCTTGATCCTGGGCGCCATGGCTGCTTCTCGCTGGAACCACCCTGCCAACTTCAAATCACCCAATTCCCGCACCCTATGGGTCGGGGCAATTGCAGGTCTGGTCATGGGCTACAGCGCGCGCATGGCTTTTGGCTGCAATGTGGGCGCCTTTCTGGGAGGCATTGCCTCGGCCAGCATCCATGGCTGGGTCTGGTTTGCCTTGGCCTTTGCCGGGTCTATCTTAGGCGTGCGCATTCGTCGCCGCGTTAATCCTTGAGTCGCGCAAGCATGAGCAAAACTACTTTCCGCCTTATTACCAGTAGCTTCTGGCTGCTCGTCGTCGTTTTAGTTGTAATGGACAGCCTGCAAGACTACCCCTACCGTCCCGAACCCGCCCCCATTGCCTGGGGTAGCGGTCAAGCCGCCAGCGGTGGCCACTGCTCGGGCCGTTAAACAATCCAGTCCACTGGCTTGACACGCCCCCTGATGGGATGAAAAGCAGACAGCCGTAATGCAGGCTGCCACAGCTTTCACCCTTGGGGGCTTTTTATTGTCCACATGACGTTGCGCTTTCCCCATGACGGCATGTAAATAAACAGATCTGCTGCCGGGTGCCATAGTTAAGCAGGCGACACAGCGCGACAGGGCCACCCCGTTGACGTGCTAGCATCAGGCTCGTTCCCGCCCTGACGATGTATCTACTCATGCTGAACTTCCTTAGCACTACCCTTAGCCGCAGCTTGCGCATGTTCTATACCGTCGCCCGAATCATGCTGCCCATCATGATTGTCGTGCGCGTCGCGGCGCAATGGGGCTTGATTGAGCAAGCCGGAAAGCTGATCGGCCCGATCATGGGGCTGGCTGGACTGCCTGCCGAGGCCGGTATTGTGTGGGCCACGACGGCATTGGCCGGCATTTACGCAGGAATAGGCTCCATGGCCGCCTTGGGCGACAGCTTGAGTCTGAACGCCGCCCAGATCAGCGTCCTGGGCACCATGATGCTGTTTGCGCACAATATGCCCATGGAACAGGCCATTGTGCGCCGCGCCGGGGCCAGCTTCTGGTTCACCGCCGGGCTGCGCATTGCCTGCGCCTTGCTCTATGGCTGTGTCCTGTCCTGGGGCCTGAGCAACGCCGGACTCTTGCAGGAGCCTGTTTCCCTGGCCTGGCTTTATGGCCAATCCAATGCCACACAGGGTGGCTGGCAAGGCTGGATGGACTGGCTGCAAGGAACGGCCAGCTCTCTATTCATGACTTGGCTGATTATTCTCGGCTTGCTTTTGGTACTGTCGGTTCTGGAAAAAATCGGCTTTACCCGCTTGCTGACCCGGCTCCTGCTTCCCTTATTACGCTTTTCGGGACTGGAGGAACGCGTCGCTCCCACGACAACGATCGGGGTCTTGCTGGGCCTGAGTTATGGCGGCGCCTTGATTATCGACGAGTCCCGCCAACAGAACTATAGCCCGCGCACCCGTTTGCTCGCGCTCTCGTGGCTATCACTTAGCCACTCCCTGATTGAAGACACCATTCTCATTCTAGCTTTGGGTGCCAATATCTGGATTGCGCTGGTCGGCCGGCTTGTCCTGACTTTGTTGATTATCGGCCTGATGGCACGCCTGACCTTGCCAGGCAGCGCCCTGTACAGGCGCTACCTGGCTCCGACCAGTTCTTGCCCGGATGCTTAACTTTTGACCAGCAGGTCTTGAAAGCGCTGATAAAACTTTTTGAGCTTGGGCGCAATCACCATCTGGCAATAAGCCTGCTCGGGGTTGCGCGCAAAATAGTCGTGATGATAGGCCTCGGCTTCCCAGAACGTGGAGCTGTCCAGAACATGCGTCACGATGGGTGCATCAAACTGGGACTTGATTTCCTCAATGGCCTCAAAGGCCTGGCGACGCTGCTCGTCGTTCTGGCAAAAAATGGCAGAGGCATACTGCGGCCCTTGGTCTGCTCCCTGACGATCGGGGGTGGTTGGGTCGTGAGTCAGGAAAAACACTTCCAGCAAGTCCCGGTAGGAAATGACAGAAGGGTCGAACTCAACTTTAACCACTTCAATATGGCCGGTTTGTTTGCCACACACCTGTTCATAGGTGGGATGCTCTACGTGGCCGCCACAGTACCCCGGCACCACAGAATGCACACCCTGCAAGGCTTTAAAGACTCCTTCCGTGCACCAAAAACATCCACCGCCCAATATGGCTGTTTCCTTCATGAACTCTCCTTTGACGTCGTATTGGCTAAACTCAGCAGCCAGACTGCAATAGCTTGCGCTTGGTCGGCGCTGATGCGATTTTGAGCAGGCATGGGAATCGCTCCCCAGTTACCCCGGCTGCCCTGTTGAATCTGTCGCTGCAAATAAGCCAGGGTTTCTTGCCCTGGCCCTGGCCCTGGCCCTGGCGCATAACGTCGGGCAATCTCCCGAAAAGGAGGGCCAACCCGTTTACGATCCATCTGATGACAGGACAAGCACTGCGCCTGCACGAGATCCATCAGCGCTACCGTATCAGCCTTTGCGGGCGGATTAAAGATCAGCAATCCACAAAAAACTACTAATGGTAAACGGCTGGTCCAAGAGGCTGAATGCAGCATGATCCTTCCCTTACAATTTACCCAGCTCATGCCTGAGCTCGCAGTCACGCTATTATCTGATATTCATCTCTGTAATGGGCACGCATGTTAATTCACCCGCAGTTCGATCCCGTCGCCATACAACTTGGCCCCCTTGCCATTCATTGGTATGGCTTGATGTATCTAGTCGGCTTTGGCCTGGTGTGGCTGGCCGGTACGGCGCGCATTCGTGCGGGCTACGCTTTGCTCACCCGAAAAGATCTGGAAGACCTGATTTTTTACTGCGTTCTAGGGGTGGTGCTGGGCGGTCGGCTGGGCTATACGCTGTTTTATCAACCAGCCTATTACCTGTCACACCCTCTTGAAATTTTGTATGTCTGGCAAGGCGGCATGTCCTTTCATGGCGGTCTGATCGGGGTGCTGGTCACGATCGCGCTATTTGCCCGCAATCGTCACCGACGTTTTCTGGAAGTCAGCGACTTTCTGGCCCCTTTGATTCCGCTGGGACTGGCGGTTGGACGTTTGGGCAACTTTATCAACGGGGAGTTGTGGGGTCGCCCCAGCGACGCGCCCTGGGCCATGATCTTTCCCCAAGTGGACACCATCCCGCGCCATCCTTCACAGCTCTATGAAATGGCCCTGGAAGGCATCGCCCTATTTATCCTGCTGTGGTGGTTCACACGCCGCCCACGTGCGGTAGGCCAGACCAGCGCTCTATTTCTGATCGGCTACGGTTTCTTTCGCTTCATGGTGGAATACACCCGCGAGCCTGATGGCTATCTGGGTCTGCTCAGTGCGGGTCTGTCGATGGGGCAATGGTTATCCCTGCCGATGATTGTGGCCGGACTAGCCTTGTACGCCTACGCCAGCAAACGGGGCGCCCAACAGGGGTAAACCGTAACTAGCCAGGCTGATCCGAGACAAGAAAAAGCCCGTCCAGAATCTGGACGGGCTTTTTTATAGGTGCCCCACCATTGCCGTCAAGACCGGCATCCTGGAACCGAGGGTCCAAGATCGGCTGTCATCAAGCCAGCTTCGGGTTCGTCGACGAGGACGATCGCTCCTACTGGCTAATCCAACAACCTGTATGCCAAAAGCATTGGTTCAAGGAATGTATGGTCGTGTCACGAACACGGCAGGGACTTACTGGGATGAAACGGCCCGCAAGGGACAACAAGGGACCGTATTCAAATCTGGTTCAACGCAATGTGCCCGAAGGCTCGATAACATCATCAATCATCGCGTGCATATCTTCAATTTTACGCTTGAAATCGCCAAAAGCAACATTAGCCAGCGGACCATCAGGTGCTTTAGCCGATAAAAATTCGCTGGCGATCTGAATAGCGGCCATAACAGCAATACGCTCGCTACCTGAAACACGCCCCGATGCCTTGATGGCCTGCATGCGCTGATCTACCAGTTTAACCGCATCGAGCAAACGGGCTTTTTCAGAGGGTGGGCAGGCCAAAGAGTAATCGCGGCCCAACAGGGAAATATCGACTCGTTCCATGACTTACTCCTGTACGGCCCCGGGTAAACGCATCAGGATCGAACCAATCTGGTCACGGGCCTGTCCTGCCACATCACGCAGCACTCCCATTCCTGCCCGAGCACTGTCCAGCTCGCGACGCAGGGCGAGCACCTGAGCCTGTTCCTGCTCCAGCAATCTTTTCAATTCTGCCTGTTCGGCTTGCGCCTGTTGCTGCACCACATCCAATTGACGTTGATGCGAGGCAACACCGGTGGACAGGGACTCAAACTCGTCTTGCTGACGCCGATTTTGCTGGCGCAGGGCGTCCAGCTCGGCATCCTGAGTTTTCAGACGAGCCAATAATTGAGCGCGTTCAGCGTGTAGCTGACGAGATTGCTCTACCAGTTGACCAATACGGTCAGCGAGAAAGTCGAGATCTTGCAACATGGGCCTTATCGTAAACCATTGCTAGCGTTACTGGGTAGAGGAATTTCATACTAATGATAACCTTTCACCCATCTTTCCATTACCTTTCAAATTTCTTTCAAAGCATGCCAACCCTCTCCCAACACGGTCCCAAAAAACCCTAATTTTCCGGAATTACCGGGAAAACCCTTAAAAACTAGGGTCAAGTCAGGGTTTTCAGTCTGCAAGTGCTCCATTACCATGCGTCACCCCTGTTCAATGCAGTCGGCACCGGCAGGGTTGTGGAGCAGAACTCCATCATAAAGAAGCTGACACAGGAAAAAGGAAAACTTATGCGCAAGGCAGACAAGGAGAATCCACCTTATGCAAATCAAAAATAAACAGGACTTCTGGTCCGGGGTCATGTTCGTGGTCGTGGGCGCCGCTTTCGCGCTGGGGGCCACCAGCTACTCGATGGGAACAGCCGCCCGTATGGGACCCGGCTACTTCCCCTTCTGGCTTGGTGTGTGCCTGAGCTTGTTAGGGGCGGTTGTCACCTTGAACTCCATGTCTCCCAAAGCGGAAAACACGGAGGTAGAGAAGTTTAACTGGAAAGTGGTCGTCGTTATCATCGGCGCCGTTGTCCTGTGCGGACTGACTCTGAACACCTTGGGGGTCTACGCCTCGATTTTCCTGCTTGTTCTGATCAGCAGCTTTGCCAGCCATGAGTTCAGCTGGCCTGTGGCGCTGGGCGCAGCCGTGTTTCTGGTGCTATTTGTCTGGCTGGCATTCATCAAGGGCCTGGGATTGGTATTTCCCTTGTGGCCGAGTTTTCTGGCCTGATTGGGGGTGAACGGAAATGGAATTATTTGACAACCTGATGCTCGGTTTTTCGGTCGCGGTGACGCCCGAAAACCTGGCCTACGCATTGCTCGGCTGCGTGCTGGGCACCCTGATTGGTGTCTTGCCTGGCATCGGCCCTGTGCCAACGATTGCCATGCTGCTGCCCATCACTTATGTCCTGCCGCCCGTGGCTGGCCTGATCATGTTGGCCGGTATTTATTACGGGGCACAATATGGCGGGTCCACCACGGCCATTCTGGTTGCGCTGCCAGGAGAGACATCCGCCGTGGTCACCGTACTGGATGGCCACCAGAT
Source organism: Alcaligenes sp. HNGD-HTN06 (assembly GCF_049932565.1). Lineage (NCBI taxonomy): Bacteria > Pseudomonadati > Pseudomonadota > Betaproteobacteria > Burkholderiales > Alcaligenaceae > Alcaligenes > Alcaligenes sp. HNGD-HTN06. The sequence goes on from NZ_CP187782.1 coordinate 2,871,314, forward strand.
GGCGCGTAATGGCCGGGCCGGCGCGGCCTTGGCGATTGCGGCCCTGGGCTCGTTCTTTGCCGGTTGCGTGGCGACGGTGCTGCTGGCCGCTTTTGCTCCTCCCCTGGCCGAAGTGGCTTTCAAGTTCGGACCGGCAGAGTATTTCTCATTAATGGTCCTCGGCCTGGTAGGAGCGGTCGTACTGGCCTCCGGCTCCCTGCCCAAAGCCATCTGCATGATCCTGCTGGGCCTGCTGCTGGGCATGGTTGGTACCGATGTGAACTCCGGTGTAGCTCGTTACGACTTTGGTATTCCTGAGTTGCAAGACGGTATCGACTTTGCCGTGGTGGCCATGGGTGTGTTTGGTTTCTCAGAAATCATGAACAACCTGGAGCTGGGCGACCAACGTGTCGAAATCACGGGCAAGGTAGGCAGCCTGTACCCCAATAAACAAGAGTTCAAAGAGTGCTGGCCTGCCGTCATTCGCGGGACTGCGATGGGCTCGTGTCTGGGCATCTTGCCCGGTGGCGGTGCGGTTCTGTCCTCCTTTGCGTCCTACACGCTGGAGAAGAAAATTTCCAAAAACCCGGAGCGCTTTGGCAAGGGTCACCCTGCCGGTCTGGCCGGTCCCGAGTCGGCCAACAACGCCGCTGCTCAAACCTCCTTCATCCCGCTGCTCACACTGGGTATACCCGGTAACGCCGTGACGGCTCTGATGATTGGTGCAATGACCATTCACAACATTCAGCCTGGTCCGCAAGTGATGACCAGCCACCCTGAGCTGTTCTGGGGCCTGATCGCTTCCATGTGGATTGGCAACCTGATGCTGGTCATTCTGAACCTGCCTCTGGTTGGTCTGTGGGTGAAACTGCTCAAAGTGCCCTACCGTCTGTTGTTCCCTGCCATCCTGGTATTTTGTACGGTGGGGGTGTATTCGCTGAACTACAACGTGTTCGATATCCTGGTCACCGCCGCCTTCGGCTTTGTGGGCTATGTCTGGTCCAAGCTGCGCTGCGAGGGAGCCCCGTTGCTGCTGGGTCTGGTGCTGGGACCGATGATGGAGGAGAATTTCCGTCGCGCCCTGCTGCTGTCGCGCGGTGATTACACCACCTTCGTGACGCGTCCCCTGTCCCTGTCCCTGCTGGTTCTGGCGATCTTCCTGGTTATTGTGGTTGCCCTGCCATCCGTGAAGAAAAAACGCGAAGAAACCTTCGTGGAAGAAGACTAAACAACAGGCAATACCCGCTCTGTGTGAACACGTTTCCGTGCTCACACAGGGCAAGAAAAAAACCAAGGCCCGATTCCCTCTCTCCACGGAATCAGGCCTTTTTTCTTGCCCGTCAGCTTTTCTCCAAGGCGCCCAACAAGAGGGAAAAATATCTGGACCAGAGTGAGCCCGCCCTCTCGCCAAGGAACAAGGCAGGCGAGCTATCATGCCGCCGTCTGTCTTGCCGCAGCTCGTCGTCCCAGCCTGGGGCCGGAGAAGCAGCAAGGCTCGCGCCGAGCGCTCTGCCCGGCACTTGAGCAATCCAGCCCCCTTCAATTCGCTGCCAGACGAGCAACACCGCCTGCACGCGTGCACCGCTTAAGCGCACCGCGCAACAACATACCGAGGGCAGGCCGGAATCATCCAGAGACGCCAGACAACACCCCTCTCACAACAAGCATAGCGCCACAGAAAGACAAAAAAAGACTGCCTGGCTCCAAACAACAATGGCCTGAGTCCCTCTCGAAACCCAGGCCATTAGATAAACCACCCGCGTAAGGCTTACATGGTGCCTTGACGGCGCTTGTAGAAATTACCGATGTACATGGCCAACAGCACCAGCACGGTGGAGATCAAAATCATGATGATCCCCAACGCCGAGAGCTTGCCCCACAAACCGTCCTCGGCATAGCTCAGCACTTGCACAGCCAGCACTTCCGTGCCCGGGCGGGACAGCACCACCGATACCGTCAACTCACGGATAAACATGGTTGCCATCAAGATCCAGGCAGAGACCACGCCGGGAATCAGCAAAGGAATGATGATGCGACGCATGGTGGTCCAGGAGCTGGCTCCGGCCACGGCTGAAGACTCTTCCAGGTGCGCATGCACCTGTACAAAGGCGGCTGATAAAGGCCGGATACCGTAAGGCAGATAAGCGGCGATATATGCCAGCAGCAAGGCGGTCAGCGTGGCGTACAAGGGCGTCTGCACAAAGAACCACATAAAGCCAATACCGATCACAATTCCCGGAAAAGAAAACGACAGGAAGCTCAGGGTATCCAGCAGTGCTGCGGCTCGGGTTCGCAACTTGACCACCACGTAGGCCACAAAAAGCGACAGCAGCACACCCAGACTGGCGCCGACCACCGCCAGGAACAGACTGTTTTTCATCGCCACCTTGGAGATCGGGTCCTGAATGACATCAATCCAGTTCGCCCAGCTCATCAGGGAGAAGGCTCGCGCACTAGGCACCATGGAGTAAGGAATCATGGAGGTATAGAGCAGAACCGTCACTGGCAAAACCACCATCAGCAGGCTGATAATGCCCACAATGATGAACAGGGGGATTTTGGCGCGACGCAGCTCCAGTTGAGTCGGCTTGAAACCGCGACTGGAAATGGTCACATACTTGCTGCTTTCTGCCGTCATGTAGCGGTACAGCGCGATCAGGGCAATCGAGGCTGACAGCACGCTCATGCCCAAGGCAGCCGCCTTGCCGTAATCCGGCGCGAAGCCCGTCGAGATCATCTCGAACAGATAGGTCGCCAGCACATCTACCCGACCTGGCGTACCCAGCACTCGGGGCACCGCATAAGAAGCCAGAGCGCGCACAATCGCCAAAATGAAGGCAGCCATGATGGCTGGACGCAGAATCGGCAAGGTAATGCGCACCAGAGTACGCCACAGACCGCCCCCGAAGACGCGTGAGGATTCCTCCATGGACACGTCAAAAGAGGCCATGGCAGGGGCAATAATCAGATAGGCCACCGGCATGTTCAACAGGCCTTCGACCAGAATCATTCCCCACAACGAATAGATGTTCAGTGGCGCCTCCTGCAAGCCCAGTGTGTCTTGCAGGAACATATTGATCAAACCGTTGGACGGATTGAGCAACAGTGCCCAGCTTACCGAGAACAAGAGGTGCGGAATCATCATGGGCACGATGGACAGCACGGTGAACACCCCTTTCATGGGCATGTTGGTACGGGTGTTCAGATAAGCCAGAAAAACCGCCAACGCGGTAGAAAACAGCGAGGACCCCAGGACAAAGACCACCGTATTGAAGGTGACTTCCAGCAAGAAGGGATCGGTATAAGCGGCCACATACTTGGCCGTGGTGAAAGAACCAAAGGCGGTCAGCCCCTGAGAGAAACTGCCCAGCAGCAACATCAGAACCGGACACAACGTCAAAAAGCCGACAATGAGAATAAGCGACCAACTCAATGGTCTGCGCGTGTTATTCATGATGACCCGCCCTTATGCCGACAACAGCATGCAGTGTTCAGGGCGCAGGTTAAAGCGCACGGTGTCGCCCTCCTTCACCTTGACATCCGGGTCGATGCATACCAGCAACTGTTCCTTGCCCACCCGAACCTCGGCCTCGTAGGACTCGCCTACAAACTCCAGCGCCTGAACCTGGCCATGGAACAAGTTTTGTCCCATCTCGCTGGACTGGCTGCTGACACGAATGAATTCAGGACGAATACACAGGGTGACGTCAGTGCCCACTAGCAAATCACGTTTCTTGCAATGCAGTTGCCCCAGCTCGCATCCCACGATAGTGGCATCAACGCGCTGCTCCAGCACCTTGGCACTGATCTGATTGGCTCGACCAATAAAGTCCGCCACAAACCGGTGGTCGGCATCGAAGTAGATTTTTTCTGGCGTACCGATTTCCAGAATCTTGCCGCCACGCATCACCGCAATGGAGTTGGACAAGGCCAGGGCCTCTACACGGTCGTGCGTCACATACACAGCCGTAATGTCCAGACGGCTCAGGAACTCGCGCAGTTCCTTGCGCGTTTCTTCACGCAGCTTGGCATCCAGGTTACTGAGCGGCTCGTCAAACAGAATGACTTTAGGCTCGGCCACCAAGGCTCGCGCCAGGGCCACGCGCTGTTGCTGCCCGCCCGACAGCCGCGTGGCGGAACGCTGGTCCACCCCTTCCAGCTGCACAAACTTCAGGATATTCGCCACTTTTTCCCGAATCACCTCTTTGCGTTCGCCACGCACTTGCAGCGGATAAGCAATATTGTCGAACACCGTCATGTGGGGCCAGATGGCATAAGTCTGGAACACCATGCCCAGACCGCGCTTTTCCACCGGTACAGCAATATTTTTGGCGCTGGACCAGACGATCTCGTCGCCAATGCGGATTTCACCCTCGTCGGGTGTTTCCAGGCCGACAATGCACCGTAGCAGCGTGGTTTTACCGCAGCCGCTCGGTCCTAACAGTGTGAAAAACTCATTAGCGGGAATCGTCAGGTTGATATTGTCCAAAGCTTTGAAGGTTTTGCCCTCTGAGACATAGGTCTTGCTCAGGCCGGTAATTTCAATTTGCATAATGAGTCAATGTTTTCTATAAAAATGAGGCGAGGCGCCGAGGCGCCCCGTTTTTTCTGATGAATCAGTCGTTCTCGTGCTGTCGATTAGCGAACGGCAAAGATGCGGCTGAATTCGCGGCCCCAACGGACCAGTTCTTCGTCACTCAGGTCGCGAATCGGCTCGACCTTGGCTTTATCAATACCCGCTACCGGCGGATGCACCCCAGGAGCCAGCACGTACTCACCGACCTTGTTGGCCAAAATACCCATGGCTTCATTGCCCAGCCAGAAATCCAGGAAAACGCGGGCGGCATCAGGATGCGGTGCGTTCTTGGTCAAGGCGATAGCACGGGGCGAACCCAACAGAGGTTGACCCGACATGGGGCCCCAGGCCAAGGGCGCTGGTGATTTGGTCACGATGTACTTGGGCATGGAAATGGCGACCAACTTCTCACCACTTTCAATCGGCGCAGGCGTAGGCCCAAATGAGGCCACGAACATGGGCTTGTTGGCCGCCAGGCCTTTGAGAAAGTCCAGCCATTGCTCTTCGCTGCTAAACACCTTTTCTTTCAAGCCAATCAGCCAGCCAATCGTGGAGGGGTGATTGGAGGGGTTAGCCATCACAATCTTGTCTTTCCATTTGGGATCGGCCAGATCTTCGTAGCGCTGCGGAGCGTCCTCGGCTTTGAGGTGGTCCGTATTATAGATATAAGACACATATTCGATGCCAAACTGGATAATCGAATCGTCTTGGATTGCCCATTCGGGATAGCCTTGTACGGCTTCGGACTGATGCGGGATCAGCACGCCCTGCTCTTTGAGCAGTTGCAGCATGGGCAGGGGAGCCTGGACCACGTCGGCCATCAGCTTGCCAGCGTTGAACTCGGTCAGAATCGTGGGAATGAATTTGGAACTGGCAATACGGGTGTACTTGCCTTCAATGCCCTGCGACTGCTGCAGCGCCTTCATGATGGGCTCTACCGCCGTGATATTGGCGTAAAAAACAGCTTCGCCCTGGGCCTTCGCTTTTTCCAGGACGGCGGCGTCTGCCGCCCACGCCGCCCATGGCAAAGAGGTACCCATAGACGCCAGTCCAGTAGCACCAGCCAGCTTCAAGAAACGACGACGATCGAAAGTGGTCATAAGGTTCACATTCCGGTTAATTAGCTAGGAAATAATGTGGGCCCATCATAATTCAGAAAGGCTAATCCCATTTATTACAGATCTATGACTGGTTTAGAACATGAGGGGGCTGACGGCGTCAAGCGCCAAACGCGTTGCCGGGTATTTGCCGGTACAACGATCTGGTCCGAAAAGCTGCGTTAAGCTCTCCGTCTGACAGAATGATTCTTAAGGAGATCGACACGGTGAGTTACGCCATTGAAGCTAAACACTATGACAGCGTCACCCCGCAAAAAGTGACTTTCATCGGTCTGGGTGTCATGGGTTACCCGATGGCGGGACATCTGGCCCAAGCGGGACATCAGGTGACGGTGTACAACCGCAATCAGGCCAGGGCGCAACAGTGGAGCACGCAGTTCCAGCAAGAATGGGCCTGCACCCCTGCACAGGCAGCAGCTCAAGCGCAGGTGGTGATGGCCTGCGTGGGCAACGACGATGACTTGCGCGCTGTCTTTCTGGGCCCCGATGGTGCGCTGGCCGGCATGAAAGCAGGCAGTCTGTTCATAGACCACACGACGGCCTCCGCCCAGGTGGCCCGGGAACTAAGCGCGATAGCCGCCGACCAGCATGTCTCGTTTATCGATGCCCCTATTTCGGGCGGGCAGGCGGGCGCTCAAAAAGGCATGCTCAGTATCATGTGTGGTGGGCAGGAAAAGGATATGGAGCGAGCCCGCCCCTTGATGATGAGCTACGCCCAGGCCTGCACCCTGATGGGGCCTACAGGCTCGGGACAGTTGTGCAAGATGGTGAACCAGATTGCGGTGGTCGGCCTGCTGCAAGGACTGGCCGAAGCCATGGCGTTTGGTGAACAGGCCGGGCTGGATATGGAACGGGCGCTGTCCGTCCTGAGCAAGGGCGCCGCCCGGAGCTGGCAAATGGACACCAAGGGACCAACCATGCTGGCCCGAGACTTCCAACCCGGCTTTACCGTGAACTGGATGTTGAAGGACCTGGACCTGGTTGCGCAGGAGGCGCTGCGCAATGGGGCCCAGTTGCCTGCTACCCGATTGATTCAGGAGCAGTTTGCCAAGATTGCAGCACAAGGCCATCAGAATCTGGACATTTCGGCCCTGTTCACTTTGCTGGCCCACTCTCGTGATGCGGGGTAATCCTGCGCTTTAGGGAAATCAAGTGCTTGATCCTGACGCAGGGGAGTTCGGTGGCAGCAAAGGCAGACGAAGTGTTGCCTTCAACCCATAGCCGCCCATATCGTTGGGCTCGCCATCGGTCAGCACAATCGTACCGCCATTGCGCTCGGCATAGGCAAGCGCAATGGCCAGCCCCAGGCCGGAACCTGAGCCGCGCCCACCCTTGCGTGCCGGGCCGCCCCGATCAAAGCGAACAAACACGCTTTCACGCAGGCTGGCGGCCAAGCCCATGCCATTGTCAGTCACACTGATCCACGCCAGTTTGTCGTCATGTCCGGCTGATACGGTAATGGCGCTGCCACTGCCGGCATGATTGATGGCGTTATGAATCAGATTGGAGACGGATTCATGAATCTCAGCATCGCTGGCATAGACCCACAACGGCGCCTGTTCGCCTTCCTCACCCGGCCCGATCCACCCCAGATCCTGACGGTGCTCGCGCGCCAGAGGCAGATATTGCAGCACCACTTCACGCCCCAGGCTGGCCAGATCAACCGGCCCCTGGCTCATGCTGGTCGTGTGGCTGGCATGAGCCAGAGCCAATAATTGCTCGGTAAGACGAGTGGCCTGCCCCAGCTGTTTGATAATCGCCCCCAAGGACTCACGCACTCGTTCGATGTCCGGTTCACGGCGGGCATACTGCGCCTGGGTATGAATAATCGCCAGGGGAGTGCGTAACTGGTGTGAGGCGTCCGCCAGAAACTGGGCCTGCCTATCCAACACGGAACGGTACAACTCGATATGGTGATTGACCGAGCGGACCAAAGGAACAACCTCTCGCGGCACGTCTCGCTCATCCAGAGGCTGCAAATCGTCCACACTGCGATTGCGCACCTCCTGACGCAGAGCCTGTAAGGGGCGCAGGGCCCAGGCTACCGCGAACCACACCAGCAGCACGGCAAACAGCAACATGCGCAGATTGCGGAAAATGCCCTCTCGCCAGGCCTCCTGCTGGGTACGCAAACGCAAATCCATGCTCTCGCCCACCATCACCAGCACTTGCCGGTGTTGGCCCTTATAGTGCAAGTCGCGCCACAAGGCCACCATACGCACGGTGTCATTACGAAAGTAGGAATCGTAGAAAACAGGCACACCTTCGTGATCGGCCAGATACGATGGCCGGGGCAAGCCCTCCATCCCCAGCAAGGTACGCCCTTTTAACTGCGTGGCATCCGCGCCACCCAGATTACGCACCAGGGGAATCACTTCCTCCACCCGAAAGTATTTACGATTGCCCGGCCGGGACTCCAGCATGACCTGGGCATAAAAAGGCGGGTCAATGCGCAAACTGCCATCCGCATTAAATTCCACGCTGGTCTCAAGGACCTTGGCCGGCTCCAGCAAGGCGCTGTCGTAGACGTTTTCCGTGACGGCGTTCATGGCCCGATAATCTTCCCAGCTGTCGTACAACAACAGGGCCACCACCCCTGGTATGAGCAATACCAGCAGCCAAAAGCGCAAACTGCCTTGCCAGACAGTGGCGGGGGGCGAGGAAGGGGCCGTCATGAAACGCCGGATTCCGCCTCAAGCACTTCCAGCATATAGCCCAGGCCGCGCACGGTGACAATATGCACATCGCTATTGGCCAGCTTCTTGCGCAAGCGGTGCAGGACAACTTCGATGGCGTCCGGGCTGGCGTCGCTGTCATGCTCGAACACCCGGGCGAACAGCTGAGATTTCTCAACCGGCATGCCCGAGCGGCTGATCAGCACCAGCAAGGCCGCGTGTTCACGCGGCGTCAAATGCACAATGGCGTTGTCCAGCAGGAAGGCCCGACTTTCCGGGTTGTATTCCAGCGAACCGCAACTGAGCACCGGAGCCACGCGCCCCCGGCTGCGTCGCACCAAAGCGGCCAGCCGGGCTTCAAGCTCTTCCAGGGCAAAGGGCTTGGTAAGAAAATCGTCTGCGCCCAGATTCAGGCCGCGGACACGGTCCTGCAAGGCGCCCTGAGCGGTCAGGATCAACACAGGCGTGTGATCGCCGCGCTCGCGCATCTCGCGCAATAGCACCAAGCCATGTTTATCAGGCAGGCGCAAGTCCATGACCACGGCATCGTAGTCATGGGCGGCCAACAGTACTTCTGCCGAGCGGGCATCGTGAGCGGGATCGGGCAAAAAACCACTTTGCGCCAAGGCCCGCTCCAGCCATGCGGCCATTTCCCGCTCATCTTCAACCAATAATATGCGCATGATCCCTGCTATCTACGGTATCGGCATCCACTGCGCTTTGTGGGCGCTGACGTAAATAACGATTCTCCTGACGCCGACGGAACAAAATATCCGACAGCTCGTTCAGCGCTTGCTGATAGACTTCCCGCTTGAACTCAATGACTGAATCAAGTGGCACCCAATACTGACTCCAACGCCATGCATCAAACTCCGGCGTCGAAGAGGAACGCAGGCAGACATCACTGTCTCGCCCGACCAGCCGCAACAAGAACCAGATTTGTTTCTGGCCCTTGTAGTGGCCACGCGCCTCCCGACGTACAAAATGATTGGGCACGTTGTAGCGAAGCCAATCTCGCGTCCGGCCTAATATACGGATATGCTCAGGCAGCAAGCCCACTTCTTCGTGCAGTTCGCGGTACATCGCCTGTACGGGTGTTTCACCGTATTTGATACCGCCTTGCGGGAACTGCCAGGCATGTTCCCGAATACGCTTGCCCCAAAAAACCTCGTTCTTGCGATTAACGAGGATAATTCCGACATTAGGACGGTAGCCTTCACGATCTAACATAGGCCACCTCTAACGAATTCAATACAATTAGATCTGATTATACGTACCTGACGAGTTCCCTACCATGCATGCTAGCCAGTATCACATTAATACCCTGAAAGAAGCGCCTACCGAGGCCGAAGTTGCCAGCCACCAGCTCATGACGCGCGCCGGCATGATCCGCAAAGCGGCCGGCGGCATCTACACCTATATGCCCATGGGCCTGCGCGTCTTGCGCAAGATTGAAAACATCATCCGTCAGGAAATGGACCGCTCCGGCGCCATTGAGCTGCTGATGCCTGTGGTCCAGCCTGCCGAGCTCTGGGTAGAGTCGGGCCGATGGGAGAAATATGGTGACGAACTGCTGCGCATCAAGGATCGTCATCAGCGCGATTTCGTGCTGCAGCCCACCTCCGAAGAAGTCATCACCGACATTGCGCGCAACGAGATTCACAGCTGGCGCCAGTTGCCCGTCAATTTCTACCACATTCAAACCAAGTTCCGTGACGAGCGTCGTCCCCGCTTTGGCTTGATGCGCGGCCGCGAATTCACCATGAAGGACGCCTACTCCTTTGACCGCAACGCCGAGGACGCGCAGGCCAGCTACGACAATATGTACGCAACCTACATGCGCATTTTCGGTCGTCTGGGCCTGAATTTCCGTGCTGTGGCCGCTGACACGGGCTCCATTGGCGGCTCGCGCAGCCATGAATTCCAGGTTATTGCTGACACGGGCGAGGACTTGCTGGTCTACAACCCCGACACGGACTACGCTGCCAATATCGAACTGGCCCCTGCTCCTTGCCTGCTGGCCGAACGCGCCGCACCTGGACAGGCGCTGGTCAAGACAGCCACCCCCGACGCACCCAAATGCGAGCTGGTTGCCCAGCAACTGGGGCTGGATCTGACCGCCACCGTCAAGTCCGTGGTGCTGGCCACAGAGGTCGAAGAAGACGGACAGACCAAAACAACAGTCCACCTGCTGCTGGTTCGCGGCGACCATGAAGTCAACGATATCAAGGTCTCCAAGCTGGCTGGCTTTGAAAAAGGCCACCGTCTGGCAACGGAAGAGGAAATTGTGTCCACTTTTGGCTGCAAGCCTGGCTATCTGGGCCCCATCGGCACGCGCCAGCCTGTGCAAGTGATCGCCGACCTGACCGTCGCCAACATGAGCGACTTTGTGTGTGGCGCTAACGAAGAAGGCTTTCACTACACGGGTGTGAACTGGGGACGCGATCTGCCCGAACCCATCACGGCGGACCTGCGCAACGTGGTGCACGGCGACCCTGCCCCCGAAGGCGGCAAGCTGGCCATCCAGCGCGGTATCGAAGTGGGCCACGTTTTCTTCCTGGGTGATGTGTACTCCAAGAAGCTGAACGCCACCTTTTTGGAAACGGATGGTAAACCGGCTGTCATGCAAATGGGCTGTTATGGCATTGGCGTCAGCCGCATTGCCGCCGCTGCCATCGAGCAAAACCATGATGAACGCGGCATGATCTGGCCTCGCGCCCTGGCCCCCTTTGAAGTGGTGATCTGCCCGATTGGCTTTACCAAGAGCGATGCCGTGCGCCAGACTGCTACCGACCTGTACAAGCAGCTCAAGGAACAGGGCGTGGATGTCATTCTGGACGACCGCGATGCCCGCCCCGGCATCATGTTTGCCGACTGGGAGCTGATTGGCGTGCCCTTGCGCATTACCATCGGCGAGCGGGGCCTGAAAGAAGGCGTGGTTGAAATGCAGGCACGCCGTGACGCCAGCAGCACCCACGTCCCGGTCGAGCAGATTGCTCAGGTCAGCGTGGAGCGTCTGGCAACACTGTAAGGACTTCCAGCAGGGCAGGCACGCAGCCTGCCCTGCCCGTCAACATAAATTCTTTTACGAACGACATGCTTAATGACAAGTGGGACACCCAGGCTCGGCTTGATATTCGCGTATATTACGAGGACACCGATGCCGGCGGGATTGTGTATTACGCCAATTACCTGAAGTTCTTCGAGCGTGCGCGCACGGAGTGGCTCAGAAACCTGGGAGTAAACCAATCGGATGTGGCCGAGCAGAATCAACGCCTGTTCGTAGTCAAGAAGGTTGAAATACAATATCTCAAACCTGCCCGGCTCGATGATTTGATCTCGGTGCGCAGCCGCATTACCCAGCTGGGTTCGGCTACCATCCATTTCGAACAAGGTGCCCTGCGAGGTGGGGAACTGTTATGCCAAAGCACCATCCAAATTGTTTGCGTTGACGCCAACACGCTTCGTCCAAGCAAGCTGGACTCTGATTTACGTACCCTCTTGGAAAAGGTTCAGGACTGACCATGCAAGCTACTAGCGACCTGTCGCTGATTTCGCTACTTCTCGATGCCAGTATTCCCGTTCAGCTTGTCATGCTGATCCTGCTGGGAATTTCGATTCTCTCGTGGGCCTATATTTTCAGCAAAAGGGCTGCACTTAAACGCACGCTGGAACAGACCCGCCGTTTCGAGGACGACTTCTGGGCCGGTGGCGATCTGGCCGTGCTTCAGCAATCCATTTCCTCGCGACGTGCCGAACATGGCGCCCTGGCTCGTATTTTTGAAGCCGGCATGACCGAATTCATCAAGGCGCGTCGCAGCCACAGCTCAGGCCCGGCGCTGCTGGACGGACCACGTCGTGCCATGCGCGCCAGCTACCAGCGCGAAATGGATACGCTGGAGACACACCTTAACTTTCTGGCCTCTGCCGGCTCGGTCAGCCCCTACATTGGCTTGCTGGGCACCGTCTGGGGGATCATGCACGCTTTTATCGGCCTGTCGGGCATGCAGCAGGCCACGCTGGCCTCGGTGGCACCCGGTATTGCCGAAGCGCTGATCGCCACAGCGATTGGCCTGTTTGCTGCCATCCCTGCCGTGGTGGCCTACAACCGCTTTACCAATGAGCTCGATCGTATCTCGATCCGCTTTGACAGCTTTATCGACGAATTCCTGAACATCTTGCAGCGGCAGGTGAACTGATGCCATCGATGCGTGGAAGCACCGGCCGTCATGGCCGGCGCATGAAAAACGAAATCAACGTCGTCCCTTATATCGACGTGATGCTGGTGCTGCTGGTGATCTTCATGGTTACCGCTCCCATGATTACCCCCGGCCTGGTAGAGCTACCCTCGGTTGGCCAAGCCTCCGAAGTGCCTGCCAAACCCGTGGAGATTCAGGTTGATAAGGACGGCAAGCTGGCCATACGCTTGCGCGATGCGGGCTCCGAGTTCATGAACATCGAAAAGTCCACATTGCTCAGTGAAGTGCGCTCGCGCATGCAAGCCGACAGCCCGGTTGTCATTGCCGCCGACGGCAAGGTTCCCTACGAGACCGTCATGGGCTTGATGGATGAACTGCGCTCCAATGGCATCAACCGCCTGGGTCTGATCGTCGATCGCAACAGCGATCCTGACGCTCGCAAATAATCTCTGGCCGGATAGCGTGTTCGCCATCCGGCGCGAAAAACCTGAACTGAATGAAGCACAGAACACGCAATACCCGCAATCAGGCGCTGCGCTCGCCTGAGCAAAAGGAAGATCGGCGCGGCCTGCTCATCGCCCTGGGTCTGCACGGGCTGTTGCTGCTCGCCATTTTTGCCGGCGCCTTTTTTTCTGCGCCCAAAACACCCAATGCGGTCCAGGTCGAATTGTGGATGGACGGTGTTGCGCCTGATGCAGCCGTCAATGCCGACCCGCAAGCTCCTGAGGCCGAAGCCGAGCTGCAGCCCGAACCCGAGCCTGAGCCAGCGCCTGAACCCAAGCCCGAGCCAATACCCGAGCCGCCTCCGGCGCCCAAACTACCTCCCGAGCCTGCCAAGGTCACTCCTCCAGCCGAACCCGAAGTAGATCCTGAGATCGCTTTGGAACAGGCTCGCAAGGAGCGCGAGAAAAAAGAGCGTGAGGAAAAACTGGAGCAGGAGCGACAGGAAAAGCAACGCCAGGAAAAGCTGGCAGCGGAACGTCGTGAGCGCGAGCAGAAGGAAAAGCAGGAGCAGGAACGCAAGGAAAAAGCGGAAGCTGAGGCCAAAGCCAAGGCTGAGGCCGAGCGCAAGGCCAAAGCAGAAGCCGAGCGTAAAGCCAAAGCAGAAGCCGAGGCCAAGGCCAAGGCAGACGCTGAAGCCAAAGCCAAAGCCGAGGCTGAACGCAAGGCCCGTGCGCAGGCTGCTGCCAAAGCCAAGGCAGATGCTGAACGCAAGGCCAAGGAAGAAGCCTTCCGTCGCGCCATGCGCGAAGGCGCTCCTGGCCGCCCCGGTGGTACCGCAGACCGCAATCAGGCCGGTGGCGGCGGTGGTGATGGTGGCTACGCTGCCAAGGTGCGCGCCTGCGTGCAGCCCGGCGTGGTCTACAGCACCCCGCCCCGCTCTGAAGTACGCGGCAACCCCGCACTGCTGTATCGCGTGGACCTGAACGCCGATGGCACGCCCAATCGCGTTCAAATCAAACGATCGTCCGGCATCGCGCAGTTCGATGATGCCGTATCCAAGGGTCTTGCCCGTTGCAGCCCTTTCCCCAAACCGCCTAGCGGGCAGTATCCATCGTATATTGATGGCGAATACCGCATGTTCGATTAATCAGGAGATTGCATAATGACCGCCGCTACCCCTGCCCTGGCGACCTTAGGTCGTCATTGGCGCGCCACGGCCACCGGAGCGTTTGCCCTGGCTGCTGGCATGTTCGCCAGCCAACCGGCCCAGGCCCAACTGCGGGTTGATATATCGGGTGTGGGTGCTACCCAGTACCCCATCGCGATCGCCGATTTTGCTGACAACCCTGCCAGCCAATCCGTGGCCGAAGTGATCCGCGCCGACCTGACTCGTTCGGGTCAATTCCAATTGATCAATGCCACCGGTGCTGCCTTGAATGCGGAAAGCACCATTGCTTACGACGAGTGGCGCAATCGTGGTGCCGACTATCTGGCCTATGGCTCGGTCACTCAAGCCGGCGGCCAATATTCCGTCAGCTATCGCCTGGTGGATTCGGTCCGCCAGACCCAGCTCGATGGTGTGGCGTTTGCGGGCAGCGAGAAAGAACTGCGCCGCATTTCCCATCAAATTGCAGACCGGATCTATGAAAAAATTACGGGCGTACGGGGCGTTTTTTCGACCCGCCTCGCCTATGTGTTGCAAACAGGCAACAATTACGAGTTACAAATTGCTGACGCTGACGGCCAAAATCCGCAGGTAATGTTGCGTTCTCGACACTCAATCATCTCTCCCGCCTGGTCTCCAGACGGGAAAAAACTGGCTTATGTGAGCTTCGAAAACGACAAACCTGTTGTATATGTGCAAACCTTGGCCACCGGTCATCGTGAGCCACTGGCTAATTTCAAGGGGAATAACAGTAGCCCTGCCTGGTCGCCAAACGGCAATCAGCTTGCTGTTGTGCTCTCCAGAGACGGTATTTCGCAGATTTACACGATAAATGCAGACGGTTCGGGCCTGCGTCGCGTGATGCGTTCACCTCTGATCGATACTGAACCGAGTTTTATGCCCGATGGCAACTCCCTTGTATTTGTGAGCGATCGTGGTGGCGCTCCGAACATTTACAAAGTGAGTCTGGGTGGTGACGATGCGCAACGCATAACCTTCAACGGGAGTTACAATATTTCACCGGAGGTCTCTGCAGACGGTACTAGGCTTGTATACGTCACACGCAGAAACGGTGCTTTCCGAATTGCCATTCAAGATATGGCATCAGGAGCAGAGCAACTGCTGACGACAGGTCCCGACGATCAGTCTCCGAGTTTCGCCCCTAATGGGATGCAGATCTTATATAGTTCTGTTCAGGGGGGCCGCAGTGTCCTAGCTGTGACATCCGTGGACGGTCGCGTTCGTCAGACCCTCTCGTCTTTGAATGGCAAAGTACGCGAACCCACCTGGGGACCATTTACCAACTGACATCCTGTGTGACTCTTTTTCAAAAGGAATTCAAATGAGCTCGCGCATTCTTAAAAGTCTTTCCCTCGCCGTTATGGCTGCTGCCCTTGCTGCTTGCAGCTCGGTTCCTCTGGATCAATCTGGCTCCGGTTCAACCGGCGGTACTGGATCGGACTCTGCCAGCGCAGGCCAGATCATGGACCCATTCAACCCTCAAAGCCCACTGGCACAACAGCGCTCGGTGTACTTTGATTACGACAGCTACGTCGTTAACGAGCAGTACCGTAGCCTGGTGGAAATGCACGCTTCGTACCTGAGCAGCCATCCTCAGCAAACCGTGCGCATCGAAGGTAATACCGACGCGCGTGGCGGTGCCGAGTACAACTTGGCTCTGGGACAGCGTCGTTCCGACGCCGTTGCACGCATGCTGGGTCTGCTGGGCGTGAGCAACAGCCAGATCGAAGCAGTGAGCTTTGGTAAAGAGCGTCCAAAAGCCTTGGGTAACACCGAAGCTGATTACGCTGAAAACCGTCGCGCAGACATCGTTTACCAACGATAATCTCTGCATCGACCAAGTGGTTCCGACGCCGTGGCGGTAGTTAACGCCGCGGCGTTTTTTATCGGCAGCATGCCCGAGCCACTGAAAATTCGTTATGCTGGACACCGGGCTCGCCAGGCCGGCGCAAAGCCCCAGGATGACAGCCCCCACAGTGGGGAGCCCTGCAGGCAGGGAGCCTGCGCACTGCGGATGCACATTTTTTAACGGACTTCACTATGCACGCTTATAAAAAGCCCTTTCGTCTCGCTACCGTCGCTCTGCTGGCGACGGCCGCCCTGTTTGCCAGCCTGCCGGCCAAGGCCTTTGCCGATGACGAGGCCCGACGCGCCATTTTGGAGCTGCGGCAGCAAATTCGTCAGATGAACGAGCAAAACACCCAGGCTCGTCTGCAATTGGCCGATCAAATTGATATGCTGCGCTCCGAGGTAGTGACTCTGCGCGGTCAGGTCGAGAAACTGAGCTGGCAAGCCAGCACCCAGGGTCAGAACACTACTGCCGCTCCGGGCCCCCAAAGCCCGCAAGCCGCTGACCCACAAGAACAAGCCGTATTCGATAGCGCCATGGATGCCTACCGGGCAGGTCAATACAAACCTGCCGCGGATGCCTTTGCCAGCTTTCTCGCCGCCTACCCCACCAGCGTTCTGGCAGACGAGGTTCGCTTTTACGAAGGCAGCAGCCTGTACGCCATCAAGAGCTTTAAAACCTCCATCCAGAAGCTGCAGGCTTTTGTGAAGGCTTCGCCCCAAAGCCCCCGCGCTGCCGATGCTCTGATGGTCACGGCCTCCAGTCAGATTGAGCTGAACGACCTGAGCGGCGCCAAGACCACGTTACAGCGCATTGTGAAAGACTATCCACAATCGGAAGCAGCCGAGACGGCCCGCAGCCGCCTGAAGCTGCTGGAATAGTCCTCCCAGCGCGTAAAGCCATACGGACCGGGTTCAGACCCGGTCTGTTTTTTCAGGCATTAGCCCTGCCTGCTAACGATTGCTTGCCATGACAGACCCTTTTGCCGATTTCTCCACGCTTGAACTGACCGTCCAAGGCTATCGCCACACTTTCGTCGATCAGGGCCAGGGTGCGCCCGTTTTGCTCATTCACGGTTCCCTGTGCGATTGGCGCTACTGGCGCTGGCAGATTCCCGCTTTTGCCGCTCAGCGCCGGGTTCTGGCTCCCAGTCTGCGCTCTTATTGGCCGGGTGTGCCCAGCCCCGGCAACTTCAGCACGGCGCGACACGCACAGGACCTGCAGGCCCTGCTGGATCAGCATATTCCTGATGAGAAAGTGCATATCGTGGGGCACTCTCGCGGGGGGCATGTAGCCCTGCTGCTGGCTCAAAGGATGCCCGAGCAAGTGGCCAGCCTGACCTTGGCCGACCCCGGCTTTCCGACTCCTGGTGCGTATTCGTACGCTCCCTTGTTCCAGCAGGTGGCCAAACGCCTGGAACAGGGCGACCGTGATGGCGCCATGGCTCTGTTTGTGGATACGGTTAATGGCTCAGGGACATGGAAGCAAATGACGCGCTGGTTCCGCGAGATGATTCAGGACAACGCCCACACCATGCTGGATCAGCAGCAAGAGCCCCATCAAGGTCCGGAACTGGAATGGCTCAAGCAGCTGGATGCGCCCCTGAGCTTCATCACGGGCGAAAATAGCCCCACGCGCTACCACCATTGCATGGACATCATTCGTCAGCACCGACGCGAAGACCAGATGCACCGCATCCCGCTGGCCGCCCACGGCATGAATCTGGCTAATCCCAAAGCCTTCAACCAAGCGGTGCTGGACGCGCTGCAGGCCTGAAGCCCAATGGAAAACTGGCCGCATGCCGCGACCAGCTCCCTGTCTCCAGGCAAACGTTCAATGCGTTTAATACTCCTGTGTCTTGGCAGGACGCAACTCGCACTCGGCCTGAACCTGAGTATCGTCCGACAAATGCAAACTCAAGATGATGTGCTCGCCCAAGGCCAAATCCTCTTTGGCCTGACCCAGCATCACATGGAAAGCCCCCGGCTTCAGGCTCACTGTTCCGCCCGCCGGGATCTGCACCTCGGAGACATGAGACATGCGCGCCATGCCCTGGTTCTCGCGAGTTTGATGCAGCATCACATGCCCAAAGGACAGTGAGCTGGCTCCTGTCACGGCGACGGACTGCTCACCCTTGTTCTCCAACTCCAGATAGGCGGCCGAAGGGGTGGGCTTGGGCAGCAGGCGCACCCAACATTGGCTGGCATGTACCTGAGTGCTTAAAGCGCGTACCGGCTCAGACTTGCCATGACCGTGCCCGTCGTGCCCTTGCGCCATCACCGTGCCGGTCGATGCCAGCAAACCCAAGGCCAGAACAACAATGCTGCGTTTCATGATGCTCCTCGCTTCTTTGTGATTGTTTAGAATTGGTCCTGCTCTATTGGCACAGGTGTCGAACTACCCCGATACGCAGGACGATCTGATACAGTACCAGCCAGTATGCCTTTCTTACAACGGCCCTCTTTTCAGTGACGACGTCATGACCCGCACACATTCTGCACCCGAGCCTAAAATCGATATTGTCCAGTTTCGTGATCTTCTAGAGCGTCTCCATCCTTTTGCCGCCGTTCTGGGAATTGATGTGGTGCATATTGGTCATGACAATGCCAGTTTGCGTTTGCCTGAGCGCAACGCCCACCAACGCATGGGAGGCATGGTGGCAGGCCCCATGCTGATGGGGCTGGCGGACCTGGCTTTGTATGCCGCTGTGGTGGGCGCGACCGGCAATCCAGATGCCGTTACCTCCAGCCTGACCATCAACTTCCTGCGCAAGGCCCCACCGGGCGACATTCTGGCTCATGCCCGAATTCATAAGACAGGCCGCACCTGTGCGGGCGATGTGCTGCTGGAGCCGGCCAACGGTGGCCCGGCAGTAGCCCAAGTGATCAGCACCTGGTCTTTGCCGCGCATCCAATAAACCATGCTTGCACAAACCCACACCCCCGGCCCGAGCCAGCTCTGGCTGGCGGAGTTGCAATCGTCCCTGCGTCTGGGCGGGCCATTGATTCTGACCAATCTGGCTCAGGTCAGTCTGTTGGCCACCAACCTGATCTACATGGGCCGACTGGGCCCCGATGAGCTGGCTGCCGGCTCCTTGTCGGCCAGTCTGTATCAAGCCTTCATGATTTTCAGCATGGGACTGGTATCCGCCGTGGTTCCCATGCTGGCAACCACGCTGGGGCGGCGGCTGCGTGATGTCCGAGAGTCGCAACAGATCATTCGTCACGGCTTTTTGACGGCCCTGCTCATCACCCTGCCCGCCTGGATGGTGCTGTGGAACGCCGAGCACATCCTGGTGATGATGGGCCAGGACCCTGTCGTGGCGGCACGCGCCGTATCCTATATGCACACCTTGCAATGGGCCCTGCTGCCTTATCTGGGATACATCGTGCTGCGCTCTTTTTTGGCGGCCATGGAAAAACCAGGATGGACCCTGGCGGTAGCGATTATCGCGATTGGCATCAATGCCCTGCTGGGCTGGCTGCTGGTATTTGGCAATCTGGGCCTGCCGGCCATGGGGCTGGCCGGGGCCGGACTGGCCACGACCGCATCGAGCATCTTCATGTTCGCGGCATTGAGCTGGATCGTGTTGCGTGACCCGCGCTTTCGACGCTACTACCTATTCAATGAGGCCTGGCAATGGAGCGCGAAACGGCTGTGGAAAATGTGGTCACTGGGCATCCCTATCGCCATTACCTTCACGCTGGAAACCCTGGTCTTTTACGCGGCCGTCATGATGATGGGGGTGCTGGGTCAATCCGATCTGGCCGCCCATGCGATTGCCATGCAGATCTGCTCCGTGTCCTACATGATTCCTTTGGGCTTTAGCCAGGTGGCCACCATACGTGTAGGACTGGCCGCCGGCCGGGTCGACCCCTTGGGCGCCCGTCGTGCTGGCTGGATTTCCTACATCCTGGGGGTGGGTTTTATGGGTCTGGCGGCCTTGGTGTTCTGGTTCGCCCCCCTGACCCTGATTGGCCTGTTCCTGGATCTGGATGTGGCCGAGAACCAGGCTGTTATTCAGCTAGCTATCACTTTTCTGGCACTGGCAGCGCTGTTCCAGATCAGTGATGGAGCCCAAGCCGTTGCGGCGGGGATGCTACGCGGTCTGCATGATACGCGCATACCCATGGTGCTGGCCTTGCTGGGCTATTGGGTTCTGGGTGTTCCTACAGGCTCTTTGCTGGCCTTTCAATTCAATATGGGCGGCGTGGGCATCTGGATCGGACTGGTCACCGGCCTGTCTGTTGTGGCAATACTGATGACACTGCGCTGGATGCGGGCTTCACGACGTCTGGGACGCAAGCGCCCTGCACAATCAGCCTAGCCTTGAGATCGTCACACCCTATCTAGCTCATTGGAAACAAGGCCTATAGCCACGCCACAACCCCAGCATGCCTGGCCACAACGTGAGCAAATGCCGACACGGCCGCCCCTAGCGGTATCCATAAACAAAGCCCCTTGGCGGAAAATCCGCCAAGGGGCTGTCGTGACGTTACAGTCGGCGATGCGAATTACTGCTTGGGCAGTTTGCTGGCCACGCCTTCCACGTAGTAATCCATGCGGTTCAACGCATCGTCATCCAGGAAACCGGATTCCAGACGCACTTTGCCGTCGTTGTCCTTGATAGGAGCAGCAAAAGGCTGCAGCGTGCCTGCCTCGATCTCGGCCTGCTTGGCCAGAACGAACTCTTTCACGTCAGCGGGCACTTCGGGACCAAAGCCTTCCAAAGCGGCCATGCCGGACTTCAGGCCACCCCAGGTGCTGTCATTCTGCCATTTACCATCCAGCACTTCCGTGGCTTTGCGCGTAAAGTAGTCGCCCCAGTGGTGAGTGACCGCAGCCAGTTGGGCTTTAGGACCGAACTTGCTCATATCAGAGTGGTAGGCAATCGCATACTTGCCGGCTTCCTCGGCCGCTTGTACGGTTGCCGTGGAGTCGGTGTGGTGCGTCACCACGTCCGCGCCCTGCCCCAGCAAAGTGACTGCTGCGTCGCGTTCTTTACCTGGGTCGTACCAGCTATTGGCCCATACCACGCGCACCTGTGCTTCCGGATTCACGCTCTTCAAGCCGATGGCGAAAGCATTAATACCCTGCAGCACTTCGGGAATGGGGTGAGCACCCACGTAACCGACCACATTGGATTTGGTCATCTTGCCAGCCAGCACGCCAGCCAGGTAACGGGACTCGTAAAAACGGGCATTGGTGGTTGCCACGTTAGGAGCTGTCTTGTAGCCAGTGGAGTGAACGAATTTCACATCCGGAAACTGCTTGGCCACTTTCTGCGTCTGGTTCATGTAGCCAAACGAGGTTGTGAAGATCAGCTTGTTGCCTTGCTGGGCCAGATCGCGAATCACACGCTCAGCGTCGGCACCTTCCGGCACGTTTTCCACATACTGAGTGACCACGCGGCCTTTCAGGGCCTCTTCCATTTGGCGACGGCCAATATCCTGCTGCCAGGTCCAACCGGCTTCACCGATAGGGCTGACATATACAAAACCGATTTTCAGGGGTTCTTGATCGTTTGCCTGAGCGGACACAGGCAAGGCGGCCAGGGGGGAAGCGATGGCAGCGGCCAAAAGAGCCTTGCGCATAAAGTTTCCAGTCATGTCAGTCCTCTAGTTGTTGGGATTGAAGTTTTTGCCAAGCGATGCAGGCATATTCAACCTGATCCAGTTAGCGTTTCGAGAAATTAATACCAGCACAATAATCGTGGCCAGATACGGCATCATGGCCAGCAATTGCGAGGCTACCGGAACACCCAGAGCCTGCGCATGATAGGTCAGGATCGTGACCCCACCAAACAAGTAAGCGCCCAGCATCACGCGCCAGGGACGCCAGGTGGCAAACGTGGTCAGCGCCAACGCGATCCAGCCACGCCCAGCGACCATATTCTCGACCCACATGGGTGTATAGACCAGACAGATGAAGGCACCGGCCAGACCGCAGCAGGCACCGCCAAACATCAAGGCGCCCAGACGAATGTAGCGCACGTTGTAGCCCAGCGAGTGCGCCGAGGCGGGCGATTCACCCACCGCACGCAGTACCAGACCGGAACGGGTACGAGTCAGGAACCAGGCCACGGCAATGCACAGCACCCAGGACACATAGACCATGTAATGCTGCTGGAAGAAGGCAGGGCCGATCAGGGGAATATCTTTCAGCACGGGAATGGACAACTTGGTCACAACCAAGGAGTTACCGGTAAAAGGCAGGCCGATATAAGCCGAGGCCCCGACCCCGAACAAGGACAGGGCCAGGCCACACGCGACCTGGTTCGCACCCAGCCACACCGTCAGCCAGGCAAAGGCCGCCGCCATCACCATGCCAACAAGTGCGCCCAGCACAAAGCCCAGAGCAGGGCTGCCGGTTTGCACGGCCACGGCAAAGCCTACAATGGCCGCCATCAGCATCATGCCTTCCGAACCTAGATTAATCACGCCCGATTTTTCATTGATCAGCAAACCCAGGGCTGCCAACAGCAAAGGGGTTCCGGCGTTGATGGTTGCGGCCAGCAAAGGGGCAATCGCGTCCATTACTTTCTCCAGACCAAACGCTTGGTGATGAACACGTCACAAGCCAACAAGGAAAACAAGAGGATGCCCTGAAAAATGCCGGTGATCGCATTGGGCAAGCCCAAACGGCTTTGGGCCAATTCCCCACCGATATACAGCAAGGACATCACAAAGGAAGAGAAGATCAGCCCCAGCGGGTGCAGTCGTCCCACAAAGGCCACGATAATGGCTGCAAAACCATAGCCGGGAGAAATAGAGGGCGTAAGCTGCCCGACCGGGCCCATCACCTCTGCTGCGCCGGCCAGTCCGGCCAGTGCGCCCGAAATGAGCAGAGAGCTCCACAGCGCCCTGCGGGATGAAAAACCGGCATAACGAGCTGCCAGCGGGGCCATGCCCCCCACCCGCAAACGAAAACCAGCCATGCTGCGCGTCAGGAACAGCCAGGCTGCCACCGAGGCGATCAAGGCCAGAACAATACCGGTATGCAAGCGAGTCGCCGGCAAGACAGCGGGCAAGAGAAACCCGTCAGAAAACAGACTGGACTGCGGAAAACCGAAACCCTCAGGATCGCGCAAGGCACCGTGCACCAGATAGCTGAGCAGGTGCTGAGCCACATAAACCAACATCAGGGAAACCAGAATCTCGTTGGCATTGAAACGGTCTTTCAGAAAGGCCACGATCGCAGCCCAGGCCATGCCGCCCATCATGCCGCAGGCCAGCGCCACGCCAATCAGGAAAAAACCACCGTTGTCGCCATCGTCCACATGCAGTATGAACGCCCCGGCGGCCAAGGCTCCCATCACCAACTGCCCTTCCGCCCCAATATTGAAGATGTTGGCCCGGAAACAAATAGCCAGACCGACCGAGATCAGCAGCAGGGGAATCAGCTTGACGCCCACCTCGGCCCAGCCATTCAGGTCACGCAAGGGTTCCAGAAAAAAGACATTCAAGCCCGCCAGGGGATTTTTACCCAGGGACCAGAACAAGGTTCCGGCGACCACCATGGTCAGCAACACGGCCAGCAAGGGGGAACACCAGGCCATCAAGGTTGAGGGCGTGGCGCGAGTCTCAAGCCTGAACATGCTTGTCCTCCGTCCACAAACCGCTCATCCATTGCCCGATCTGATCAACACTGGCTTGCGCCACGGGAATAGAGGGAGACATACGACCTTTGGAGATAACAATCAGACGATCGGCGATCGCAAACAATTCATCCAGTTCTTCAGAGATCACCAGCAAGGCACAGCCGGCATCGCGCAGGGCCAGCAGTTCAGCATGAATCTGGGCAGCCGCCCCAACGTCCACGCCCCAGGTCGGCTGGGCAATCACCAGAATCCGGGGCTGACGGGTCACTTCACGGCCGATAATGTACTTTTGCAGATTCCCCCCAGACAGACTGTTGGCTGCGGCCTGCTCATTAGAGGTTTTGACTCGGAAGCGCTTGATAATCCCACCCGCCAGACGACGAATGCTGGAAAAGCGCAAAAAACCGCGTTTGACCGTCTCTTGATTCTGATGGGACAGCAGCAGGTTTTGTGCCAGCGACAATTCCGGCACCGCGCCCCGCCCCAGGCGCTCCTCAGGCACAAAGCCCATGCCCTGGTCACGGCGCCAGGCCGCGTCACGCTGGGCAATAGGCTGACCATCCAGCAAGATCATGTCAGCCTGTGCCCGGGTATCCTCACCCGACAAGGCGGCCAGCAACTCCTGCTGTCCATTGCCCGAAATCCCGGCCACACCCAGGATTTCGCCCTGGTGCAGATCAAAGCTGACATCCTGCAACTCGCAGGCAAAGGGGTGCGATTTGCTCAGCTGCAAGTGACGGACCTGCAAAAGCGTGCCCCCCTGCCGTGCACGGCGCTCGCCCAAGGACTGGGGTTCGGCGCCAATCATCAGGCGCGACAAACTGGCCGTGGTCTCCTGGCGCGGATCGCAGTAGCCCGTGACCTTGCCCATGCGCATGACCGTACAGGCATTGCACAGCTCACGGATCTCATCGAGCTTATGACTGATATAAACAATGCTGCAGCCTTCGGCAGCCAGCTGACGCAACGTGCCAAACAGGCGGCGCACCGCTTGGGGCGTGAGCACCGAGGTGGGCTCATCCAGAATCAGCAGCTTGGGCTTGCCCAGCAAAGCACGCACGATCTCTACCCGCTGACATTCGCCTACCGACAAGGTATGAATGTGACGCTGCGGGTCCAGGTCCAGCCCGTATTGACTGGCGGTCTCGCGGATGCGCCCCGCCAGCTCCTTCATATTGGTGGAAGCGGGCAGACCCAGGGCAATGTTTTCCGTAACGGTCAGGGTGTCAAACAGCGAAAAATGCTGAAACACCATCCCGATACCCAGTTGCCGTGCCGCTGCCGGGCTGCTGATCTGAACCGCTTGGCCGTCCCACAGAATCTCGCCCTGATCGGGCTTGACCACCCCATAAATGATTTTCATCAGGGTGGACTTGCCGGCGCCATTTTCCCCCAACACAGCGTGAATCTGCCCCGGCAGGATAGACAGGGAGACATGGTCATTGGCGACCACGGCCGGGTAGGCCTTGGTGATCTGGCGAAGCTCCAGGCGTGGTACCGCCTGGGGGTCTACGGACACCATTTGCTCACCGGACTCAGGAGAATGGCCCACGGGAGACGAGAGGGTCATGGCTGTATCAGCAAAAAAAGATAAAACGTCTGAGCAAGCACGTCAGGGCCCGCTCAGACGTAGAGAAAGAGAAGAAAAAGCCGGGGTTTAACGCTTGCCCAGGGCTTGTTCGATTTTCTTGTCGGTCTTGTATTGGCTAAGTGCATATACCGCCCAAATCGCGGCGGGAATCCATCCAATCAGGGTCAACTGCAAGATCAGGCAAATAATGCCCGCCACAGGCCGGCCAATCGTGAAAAAACCCAACCAGGGCAACAGGAGTGCGATCAGTAAGCGCATGGAAACACCCAACATTAGTAAGAAGTGGGCGCTATTTTACCCTTTATTGGCGCACCGAATCATTCAGGCGGAATCAAACCGGAATCGGGGTCCGGTTCTGCCTGGCAGAACCGGGTTGCGACGATGTCACTGAATTTACAGCAGCTCTTTGCGCAACTGCGCGGGTGACTTGGGCGAGAGCAGCCCAGGCGGCACATCCAGCACAGTCTGAGCACCGATCTGACCATTCTTGTTCATGCGGTAGGCGGCACGAGCGTAGGCCACCAGAACGCTGGACGTGAATTCCGGGTTGCTGCCCAGCTTCAATCCGTATTCCACCACTTGCTGCGAGCCCGCCGCAGACTGACCACTGCGAATGACAAAGCCACCGTGAGGCATGGCGGCATGATCTCGCGCCAGGGTCTGGGCGTCGATGAAATTCACTTCGGTGTCATAGTCAGCGAAATAGTCGGGCATGGTCACAATGGCTTCTCGCACAGCATCGGCATCCGCACCCTGCTCCAGCACGACAAAACACTGGCGCTTGTGCTTTTCACGGGTGCTCAGCTCCGGCTGTTCGCCATTACGCACGCGCTGGACCGCTGCTTCGACGGGCAAGGTATATTGCACGCCCCCGGCGACCCCGGCCACCCGACGGATGGCATCCGAGTGTCCCTGGCTCAGACCCTTGCCCCAGAAGGTGTAGGTCTGCCCCACTGGAAGCACACATTCCCCATACAGGCGGTTCAGGGAAAACAGGCCGGGGTCCCAACCCACGGCAATCAAGGCCGTCGTGCCAGCGCCCTGCGCTGCTGCATCCACCGCCGCGTAATACTCAGGAACACGGGCATGGGTATCAAAGCTGTCAACCGTCGTGAACCAGCGCGCCAGAGCCGGGCCTTGCTCGGGCAGATCATTTTTAGAGCCACCACAGAGAATCAGCACGTCAATATCATTACGGTAGTGCTCAATCTGGTCCAGGGCGCGTACGGGCACACCGGGACTTTGCAGTTGCAGGGAAGCGGGATCGCGACGGGTAAAAACGCCGACCAGCTCCATGTCCGGGTTTTGTGCCAGGGACAGCTCTACGCCTCGCCCCAAATTGCCGTAACCTGCAATACCGACACGGATTTTGCTACTCATGGTGTTTTCCTTAAATCTGATAAATAAGTGCTGTCAGAACGGCTGCGCTCTGAGACGGCCGGTTCAGTCGCCGATCATGCGGGCGGCAAAACCCATGAACAGGAGCCCCACCGAGCCATTGCCCATGCGGGACAAACGCTGATGACGTCGAAACATTCCTGCCAGGCGGTCACCGCCAAAAATCAGCAAAGACAAATAGCAAATGCTGATGATCTCCACCACCAGGCCCAGCACCATAAAGGCCAAGCCCGTGTGACCTTTGGAGGGGTCCACAAACTGCACAAAAAAGGACAGGAAAAACAGGATGGCCTTGGGGTTTAACAAGCTCAGCAGCAAGGCTTTGCGGAAACGGGTTTCGTGACGCAGGCGCGTGTCCACGGACTGCACTGCCCCCCCTTGCCGAAAGGCCGACTGCAAGAGCCGCAAACCCAGATACAGCAAATAAGCGGCACCGAGCCACCGTATGCCCGTATACAACATCGGCAGTGTCTTGAGCAGCGAGGCAGCGCCCAAGGCGGTCAGCGTCATTAAAATACCATCGCCCACCACCACGCCCAAGGCCGCTTTATAGCCTTCGCGCACACCGTGACCGGCGCCACTGGCCAACACGTACAAAGAATTGGGGCCAGGCAAAAGCACGATGACTACCGTGCCCACAACAAACGCCCAGAAATTGACTACACCGATTTGCTCAAGCACGCCAGCCTCGCTAAACGCAGCACAATCTGCAATTTTAGCGCTAAAAAAATGCCCCTGGCACGGGTGGAATGCCAGGGGCGATCAGGTCAGCTTGTAAGGTCTGCGTCGCCGGACTGACTCGGCCACGCATTACCCGACCTGATGGACTACACGGCAAGGAGCTCCTGCGTGTGGAACTGCTCCTGTTTCATGGTGCCCTCTTGCTGAAAACGAACATGCCAGGACAACGCTTCTTCCAGGATATGGGGCGTATGGCCGCCACGCTGACTGGCGCGTTCAAGATAATCCAGCAAAGCAGGACGATAGTCTGGGTGAGCACATTTTTCGATGATGACGCGGGCCCGCTCCCGAGGCGCCAAACCGCGCAAATCCGCCAGGCCCCATTCAGACACCAATACCGCCACGTCATGCTCGCAATGGTCTACATGCGAGACCATGGGCACGACACTGGAGATGGCACCGTCTTTGGCCACGGACTTGCTGACAAAAATGGACAAATGCGCATTACGGGCAAAGTCACCGGAGCCGCCAATGCCATTCATCATGTGCGTGCCGCAAACGTGGGTGGAGTTCACATTGCCGTAGATATCAAACTCCAGGGCCGTGTTGATCGCGATAATACCCAGGCGGCGAACCAGCTCTGGGTGATTGCTGATTTCCTGTGGACGCAAGACCAGCTTGTCGCGATAGTTTTCCAACCCCTCCAGAAACTGGGCCATCTTGGGAGCCGACAAGGTCAAGGAAGAGGCAGAGGCAAAGCTCAACTGGCCCGAATCCAGCATGGCAATTGCGCTGTCTTGCAGCACCTCCGAGTACATCTGCATGTCCGTGAAAGGCGAATCCAGCAAACCATAGGTCACGGCGTTGGCAATCGTCCCGATACCGACCTGCAAAGGCAGCAGGGAATGACTCATACGACCCGCATCGACCTCTGCTTTCAGAAATTCGATAATGTGACCGGCGATGGCCTGGGTTTCCTGGTCAGGGGGCAGCACGCTGGAGGGACTGTCCAAAGCGTCGGTCACTACGATACCCACGATACGGGCAGGATCAACCTCAATCGCGGTGGTGCCAATACGTTGGTCCACATCGGTCAATTCAATAGGCTGACGATGGGGGCGGGCCTGGGGTACATAAATATCGTGCAGACCTTCCATTTCCACCGGCATGCTCAGGTTCAGCTCGACAATGATCTGACTGGCCTGCTGGGCGAAACTGGCCGAGTTGCCAACCGAAGTGGTGGGCACAATCGCGCCAGTCCCGGTAATGGCGACGGCCTCAATCACCGCGATATCAATCGCAGGCAGATTGCCCGAACGCATGTGCTCGACGGTCAAGGACAAGTGCTGATCCGTAAACAGGACCTTGCCTTCATTGATATGACGGCGCAACACTGAATCTACTTGAAACGGCGAACGACGGGCGAGCACACCTGCTTGCGCCATCAAACCGTCGCTATCATTCCCCAGCGAGGCGCCGGTTACCACATTCAGTTTTAATGGCTCGGTGCGGGCGCGCTCGGCCAAAGCTCGAGGCATGACCTTACAGTCCCCGGCACGGGTAAAGCCGCTCATCCCGACATTCATCCCGTCCTTGAAGAAGGCGACGGCCTCCTGAGCGGTCATGACTTTGCCTTCCAACCCGGGGAAACGAATGCGATCCTTGAACATCGTGTGCTCCTGTCTCTGTGTCATTGATCTACCTGCTGTTGCTTTCGGAAGGGGCCGGGGCCGAAAGCGCCAGGCGAGATCTTCACGCAACAGAACGACATCACGCTTTAAAAGTGGTGGCGGTAAGAGCCGGAAATAAAAAGCCGAAATCGCCCTGACAACAGGCGTTTATGTTTTTTGAACAAAGCCAGCATAGCATCGCCATAATGAATAAAATAACTGCACAAAAGTCGTAAAATTCATAGAAAAAAGGACATTGAACATGGACATCCGGTCCTTAAGATACTTCATTGAAACCGTTAAACATCAAAGCTTTACACAGGCAGCGCAGAGCCTGAACGTGACGCAGTCAACCATCAGCAAGATGGTGAGACAACTGGAAGATGAGCTGGGGGAACCCTTGTTGATCCGCGATCACCGGCACCTGCAGCTGACCGATTGCGGCAAAGTGGTGCTGGAGCGCGGGCAGGAGGTATTGCAGAGCATGCAGGGACTGCTGCGAGAGGTGCACGAAGTGCAGGCTTTGCAGCGTGGCCGTCTGGATCTGGGCATTCCGCCCATGATTAATGTGCTGTTTACAGAAGTGCTCAAGACGTTCAAGAATCGGCACCCACGCATCGAGCTTATTTTGCACGAGGAGACCGGCATGGGAATTGAGCGCATGGTTGCCGCGGGCACAGTCGAAATGGGGTTGAGCATTTTGCCCCTGGGACCCGAGTTAAATGTGTCGGCCACACCGGTGGCCAAGCATGCGGTCTGGGCGATTGGCCATAAAGACACGCTGCCCGCTGGACAAAAAACCATCAAACTGCGGGAGCTGGAAAAGCATCCTTTGATTTTTCTGGGCGAAGACTACGCCCTGACCCGCATGCTGCGGCGCGCCTTTGCCCACGCGGGCTTGCAAATCAATATCGCTGCGCAGAGCAATCAATGGGATTGGGTCGCGTCCATGGCGCAAGCGGGCATGGGAGTGGCCTTGTTACCCCAGCCATTCCTGTCCCGGCTGGAACCGGGCGATTGGCTTGCCAAAGAGGTGGTGGAGCCTGGACTGAACTGGGAAGTGGCTCTGCTCTGGAATGGGCGCTATCTGTCGCAGGCGGCCAGGGCCTGGCTGCAAGTTTGCAGCGATGTGCTGGGTGGAAACTGGCCGGAGCTGGAGGGTGATTAATCATTAGAAAGGGGGATCGCCCCCCTCCTCGATTGCCGAGACAGCGCTTTACCTGTCTGCTCGTCATCGACGGTGTACCCGGGTCGCAACACAGACGACGTTGAGCGTGAATGCTCCGCTCCGTACCAGACAGCCAGTCTCAGCAAGCCACGGGGCGGAGCTGGCGCTTACGCAGGGTTTGGAAAGACTCATGCCCTTAGCAGACCGGGTAAGCGCAGCCTTGCGCAGACGCTTACCGTCAGCGTCAATCGACTCTATTTCACATAGTGCTCAATGGGTGAATGATCGTCCAGTCTCAACACCCGACCATCGATCAATAAGGACGGCAGCCGGGTGACACCAGCAGCAAGTGCATCCGCAACACACTCCTTCTGCTCCGAGAGATTGAACGCCTGATAGTGATGGGCAGGCGTGGAAAAGATCTGGCTCAGCAGCGTATTAATATCCAAGCAAATATTACAGCCATCATGAAAGAGTGTGACCTTGATCATTGAACGTCCTTTATGTGTAAGAGTCTCGATGCATGGGAAAACTCGCCGTCGTACCGGCCTGACCCGCTAAGCCTTAAGCCGGAACACCACGTCCCAGGGATCAGGGCTCAGGCCCACTCCCCGAGTCAAGGCCTCAGAAGGGAACCAAGCAAACCTCGATTATGTCCTGTGACAGAAAAGCATCATAGCAAAAATAAACCAATGGCAAGCTGCCCGTTCGTCCCAAATCGCTATCCGAGACTCCACATCATTCGGGCCGACCCGTGCTCCCGCAGCAAACCATCTGACGAGCGTTCCCACACACGTCCCTGGGCTTGCATGCTGAGAAACCTTACCGCCTCACACAGGGCCAGCCTGGACTTTCAGGCAGGCTTTGCAAGCGGGCACAATCGCCTCTCCTTCGACCCGCTTTGCACATGTCCACGCCAATACAAGCCATAGCGATGCAAAGCGCCTACCCAAGAGCAGGCGTTGCCAAAAGAACTGCATAAAAAAAGGGCCGCCCCAAACAGGGCGACCCTCTTGCACCAGCCAGTCCAATAATCAGAAAGACTTAAGCCGTTGCGTTTTCTACCACTGGCGCTTCAAGCTCGGCCGAACTGCGGATCAGGTAATCAAAAGCGCTCAAAGCCGCTTTGGCACCCTCACCGGCAGCAATCACGATCTGTTTGTACGGCACTGTTGTCACGTCCCCGGCGGCAAACACGCCCGCCAATGACGTGGCACCGCGTACATCGACCTCGATCTCGCCGTGGCGCGACAAGGCCACATCGCTACCTTTGAGCCATTCCGTGTTGGGCACCAGGCCAATCTGAACAAACACGCCATCCAGCTTCAGGCTCTTGGCTTGCTGAGTCGCACGATCCAGGTAGTTCAAACCGACCACCTTGGTGCCATCACCCAGCACTTCCGTAGTCTGAGCCTGCATGATGATGGTTACGTTAGGCAGGCTGCGCAACTTGTTCTGCAAGACCTGGTCAGCGCGCAAGGCATCGCCAAACTCGATCAGGGTGACATGCTTGACCAGACCGGCCAGGTCAATCGCAGCTTCAACGCCGGAATTACCGCCGCCCACCACTGCCACATCCTTGCCCTTGAACAAAGGACCATCACAGTGCGGGCAGTACGCCACGCCACGGTTACGGTAATCCTGTTCACCAGGCACGTTCAGTTCACGCCAGCGCGCACCTGTCGCCAAAATGACAGACTTGGCCTTGAGTTGAGCGCCGCCATCGACATCCACCACAATCTGCTTGCCTTCACGACGAATGCCCTGGGCACGGTGCAGATTCATGATGTCCACGTCGTACGTTTTAACGTGTTGCTCCAGCGCGGTCGCAAATGCAGGGCCATTGGTTTCGACAACCGAGATGTAGTTCTCGATCGACATGGTATCGAGCACCTGACCGCCAAAACGCTCGGCCAGCACACCCGTGCGGATTCCCTTGCGAGCGGCATACACGGCAGCGGCTGCACCGGCGGGTCCACCACCCACAATCAGCACATCAAATTCGTCCTTGGCATTCAAGGCTTCGGCACGAGCCGAGTTATCACCCGTATCCAGCTTGGCCAGCAATTCCTCGGCACTGGCACGACCCTGGTGGAACATTTCACCATTCAGGAACACGGCCGGAACCGACATGATGTTGCGCTGTTGGACTTCGTCCTGGAACAGGGCGCCATCAATTGCCACGTGCTTGATACGTGGGTTGATCACGGACATGGCGTTCAGAGCCTGAACCACGTCAGGACAGTTCTGGCACGACAGCGAGAAATAGGTTTCAAACACAAAGTCGCCGGGCAGATTACGGATCTGCTCAATCACAGCGGCATCCAGTTTGATCTCGTGACCACCGACTTGCAGCAGGGCCAGGATCAAAGAGGTAAATTCGTGTCCCATCGGAATACCCGCAAAGCTCACGCTAATGTCGGTACCGGGACGGTTGATCTGGAAGGAAGGCTTGCGCTCTTGCGCATCCGCATCTTCACGATAGCTGGTCTTGTCGGACAGACCATCAATTTCTTGCAACAGTTCGCGCAGCTCGACGGACTTGGCGCCAGTATCCAGCGACGCAACGATCTCGATCGGTTGCGTGATCTTCTCGAGGTATGCCTTCAATTGAGTTTTGATGTTTGCATCTAACATGTGATACGCCCTTTATCCTGTACTGAACGAAACAACATAGGGTGCCTGAACCGGTCAGGCACCGGGGTGGCGGCGCAGCGCGCCGACCACCACTCAAGACTCGTGTTTAAACGGTCTTAGATCTTGCCAACCAGGTCCAGGGAAGGAGTCAGCGTCTTGGCGCCTTCTTCCCACTTGGCTGGGCAAACTTCACCGGGGTGAGCGGCGATGTACTGAGCAGCTTTCACTTTGCGCAGCAGCTCGGAAGCCACACGGCCGATACCGTTGTCGTGGATTTCCAGAACCTTGATTTCGCCTTCTGGGTTCACCACGAACGTGCCACGCAGAGCAATACCTTCTTCCTCAATCAGCACGCCAAAGTTGCGCGACAGTTGATGAGTGGGGTCACCAATCATGGGGTAGTTCACTTTGCCGATGGCTTCGGAGGTGTCGTGCCATGCTTTGTGAGCAAAGTGGGTGTCGGTTGACACGGAGTAGACCTCTACGCCCATTTTTTGGAATTCGGCGTAATGATCGGCCAGATCTTCCAGTTCGGTTGGGCAAACAAAGGTAAAGTCGGCTGGGTAGAAAACAAAAACAGCCCACTTACCGGCAACGGTTTCGTTGCTGACTTCGATAAATTTGCCGTTGTGAAAAGCGGTTGCTTTAAAAGGTTTGATGACGGTGTTGATCAAAGACATATTTGCTCCGGTGAGTGATTAATCATTGACAGTAAAGCCATTATAGGAAGCCCCTGTCGATTAGTAAAATTGATTAATGCAATAACGCTCATTGCTATTAGCTATCGCACGTCGCATAAAAATTTCTTTCTATGCAGCGCACAGACTTATGCTAACAGAGACAGATGACAGTGCAACTATCAGCACTCAAGCTATAAGGCTTCTGCGTTCGGCACGCTCGTCGCGATCCGCCTTGCCGTGGCCAAACAACTGGCAAAATCGCTCCAAAAAGGGGCATCGTCGCCCAAGGAGACGTTGATGCGCATATAAGTAGATGGTTGCTGCTGCGGAGAAAACAAGGCCCCGGGAACGAGCAAGTGACCGGGGCGCCCCAACGCGCGCACCAGGCTTTCCGTATCCACCCCTGTATTCACCCAGACAAACATGCCCGCCTGCGCGGGAGCATCCGGTGTCAGGCCCAACTGAGCCAATTGTTCAAGCGTGCGCTGCCGGTCAGCGTCGGCATAACGACGCAGCCGGTCCAGATGTTTACGATAGGGCCCGTCTACCAACACCCGGTGGATCACGCGCTCACTCAATTCGGGCGAGGTCAGACCCGCCAGCATCTTCAGATTCACCAGCGACCGCAGCAACTCGGGGGCGGCCGCCATATAGGCCACCCGCAACCCTGCGGCCATGACCTTGGAATACCCTCCTACCAAGGTGACGCGCTTGAGCTGATCGAGCTGAGCCAGACGGCACGCGGGGTGGGCGTGCAACTCGCTATAGGTATCGTCCTCAATGATGTGAAAATCCCAGGTCTGGGCCAAGGTCAAAATACCGTGCGCAACCGCCGGGCTCAGGCTAAAGCCGGTAGGGTTGTGCACGACGGTATTCAAAATAACCAGCCGGGGGCGATGGTCGCGCGCCAATTGTTCCAGTACAACCAGATCAGGGCCGTCCGCCCGGCGCGGCACACTGAGCACGCGTACATCCACGACTGCCAGACGGGCAAAGAGCAAATACCAGGCAGGGTCCTCGACCACCACGGCATCGCCAGGTCGCAGCCAATGACGCAATAGCAGGTCCAATGCCTGCGTCACACCACTGCACAATAAAAGCTGCGTGTCGGGATCTGCCGGTATGCCACTGTCTTCGAGCTGCCCCGCGATATGCTGCCGCAAGGGCCGGTAGCCGTGAGAATGGCCATACCCCAGCAAACTGGAACCCGCACTGCGACTGACTTGCCGCAAGGCTGCCAGGATCATGTCGTTATCGAGCCACTGGCGCGGAATGCCCGCGTTGTCGCTATTGCCCATAAAGCTGTTGAGCATCCAGTTGACATCGATTTTGCACGGCTCTTTTTTCTGTACCTGCAAGGACTCCGAGCGCAAGCGCCGTGGACTGCGCACCCGTACAAAAAAGCCAGAACCGGGCCGCGACTCCACCAAACCCAAAGCCATCAACTTCTCGTAGGCCGCCACCACAGTGTGAGGACTGACCCCGGTGGACTGCGCCAGTCGGCGCACCGAGGGTAGACGGCTACCGCCCCGATATCGCAAATGTAAGGCCTGCTGCACCCACGCAACCAATTGATCGCTGAGCGTGACATCCGAACCGCGTACGGGCTCCCAATCCATCCATTCCATCGTGCCGACCTTTCGAAAGAGTGCTAACTGTAACGCCTTCCTGAGCAGTACAGTCTAGTTACCGATCGCCAAACTGTACCGCCACTGTATTGGCTGTTTATTTTAAGCTCAATGTTGTGATAAACCTATTTCCTGACCGTGGTGATATTCATGAACCGCAGCACCAGCCTTCCCATGCCCACTGCCGCTCCCGCCTTGCTGACCTACCTCTACGCCTTTATCGGCGTTACCGTCTTTGCCTTTACCTTGCCCATGACGCGGCTGGCAGTGCAAAGCTTTGATCCCTGGCTGATCGGAATGGCACGAGCCAGTATCGCCGGGGTGTTTGCGGCCATCATTTTGCTGGCCACCCGCAGCCGTCGCCCCACTGCGTCGGAATGGCGCGGCATCGCCCTGTCCTGTACCGGTGTGATCGTAGGCTGGCCCGTGTTTTCCTCGATTGCCATGCAGACAGTGCCGTCTTCGCACGGAGCCGTGTTAAGCGGGCTGATTCCTTTGGCGACCGCCATTGTTGCCTCTGCCCGCAGCGGAGACCCCTTGAGCCGCCGCTTCTGGATGTTGAGCCTGCTGGGTGCCGTACTGGTTCTACTCTATGCTTTCTATATTGGTGAAGGCGCCCTGCAAACCGGCGATATCTGGCTGGCCCTGGCCGTCTTCATGTCTGGCGTGGGCTATGCCGAAGGTGGCCGTGTGGCTCGAACCCTGGGTGGCTGGCGCACTATTTGCTGGTGCCTGGCGGCCAGCCTGCCGCTCACCATTCCTGCCACCCTGTGGCTGGCCTTTCCCATGGCAGAGATGCCTTCTTCCCACTCTGTCCTGGCCCTGCTCTATCTGGCCCTGTTTTCATCCTTGCTGGGGTTTTTCCCCTGGTACAAGGCCATGGCCCTGGGTGGGGTCGCTCGTATTGGACAGGTGCAACTGGCCCAGCCTTTTCTGACTGTGCTCATCTCGGCCGTATGGTTGAGCGAACGTGTGGATCTGCTGACCTGGCTCTCGTGCATCGTCATCATCGCCATTATTGCCGCCAGCCGCCGCGCCTGAAAATACCATGACAAGGCGGCTAAATACAGCAGGGGCATATTCACCTAACTAATACTTCGTTCCCAGCGTGGGCTCGCGCAAGCACACTGGCTCATCATCCCATGAACCATGTAAGGCAATAGCGCGGCCCACGTGACTCCGTTTTGAGCCGGGCCGGCACTGGTATTGCCACAAGGACAGTCGATCATGCCCGCCCAAGCCCCTGCCGCGCTTGCCCTGAGCGCCCGGCCCCTGATGCTGTGGAAACAACTGCGCGACGATCTGCAAGTCATCGCGCACGAACATGCTGATGCCGTTCTGGCCAGTTCCCTGGCCGCGGAAGACATGGTGTTGTTTCATGCCATGTCCATCTACACCCCCAAGCTGGAAACCGTCACCCTGGATACCGGTCGTCTGCACGCAGAGACCTTGCAGTTGGGGCGCGACATCCAGCAACACTACGAACGCCCTATCCTGTTTTTTCACCCTGACCCGGACCGGGTGCAGGAACACGTCACCACGCATGGCACACACGCTTTTTACGAAAGCGTGGAACTGCGCAAAGAATGCTGCGCGATCCGCAAAGTGGAACCGCTGCGCCGTGCCTTGCAAGGCCGATCGGCCTGGATCACCGGCCAGCGTCGCGAACAGACCGCCAGCCGCACCGAGCTGTCCAGCAAGGAATACGACAGCGTCTTCGGGCTGCAGAAATTCAACCCCTTGATCGAATGGACGCAGGACGATGTCTGGGCCGTGATCCGCGGACTGAGCATCCCTTACAACCCACTGCACGACCAGGGCTACCCCTCCATAGGCTGCGAGCCCTGTACGCGCGCCATTCGTCCCGGTGAAGACGTGCGCGCCGGGCGCTGGTGGTGGGAACAGCGCGACAGCCTGGAATGCGGCCTGCACGCCAGCAATCTGAATACCCGTGTCAACACCTGAAGGAACCCCATGGGCGAACCACTCTCTACCCGTACTCACCTGGACTGGCTGGAAGCCGAAGCCATTTTCATTCTGCGCGAAATCGCAGCTGAAGCTGAAAAACCCGTGCTGCTGTTCTCCGGCGGCAAGGACTCGGCCGTTCTGCTGCAACTGGCCCAGAAAGCCTTTGCGCCCGGCCCACTGCCGTTTCCCTTGTTGCACGTGGACACCGGCCACAACTATCCGGAAGTCATCGAATTTCGAGATCGCCGCGCCGCTGAACTGAACGCCGAACTGATTGTGCGCAGCGTGGAAGAGTCCATCGCGCGTGGCACCGTGGTGCTGCGCAACGAAACCGCCAGCCGCAACGGTGCCCAAGCCGTCACCTTGCTGGAAGCCATTGCCGAATTTGGCTTTGATGCCTGTTTCGGTGGTGCCCGCCGTGACGAAGAAAAAGCGCGCGCCAAAGAGCGCATCGTGTCCTTTCGCGACGAATTCGGCCAATGGGACCCCAAAGCGCAACGCCCCGAGCTGTGGCACCTGTTCAACACCCGCATCCACAAAGGCGAGAACCTGCGCGTTTTCCCGATTTCCAACTGGACCGAGCTGGATGTGTGGCAATACATCCAGCGTGAGGCGATTGATCTGCCATCCATCTACTACACCCACTCCCGTGAGGTGGTGGAGCGCCAGGGCCTGATCGTTCCCATCACCCCGCTGACTCCCTTGCTGGAGGGTGAGACCTCCGCATGGCGCGACGTGCGTTTTCGCACCGTAGGCGATATTTCCTGCACCTGCCCCGTACTCTCTACCGCCGCGTCCGTGCAGGACATTATTGCTGAAACCGCCTTGGCCACCATTACCGAGCGCGGTGCCACCCGCATGGATGACCAGACTTCCGAAGCCTCCATGGAACACCGCAAGAAACAAGGATATTTCTAATGAACACCGTCAATGACGCCTGGCTGCAGGCTGCCGATCAGGGCGTGCTGCGCCTGATTACCGCTGGCTCCGTGGACGACGGCAAATCCACCCTGATTGGCCGTCTGCTGGTTGACAGCCAGGGCGTATTTGCCGACCAGATTGCGGCTATTCAGCGCTCCAAGTACAAGCGCGGCGAGGACGCCGAACCCGATCTGGCCTTGCTGACTGACGGCCTGGAGGCCGAGCGCGAACAAGGTATTACCATTGATGTGGCCTATCGCTACTTTGCCACGCCCAAACGCAAGTTCATCGTGGCCGACACGCCGGGACACGAGCAATACACCCGTAACATGATTACGGGTGCCTCCACCGCCCAGGCGGCCATCATCCTGATTGATGCGCACCGCGCCAAAGACGGAGAGTTACTGACCCAGACCAAGCGCCACAGCACCGTTGCTAAACTGCTGGGCCTGCGTCATATCGTGGTGGCGGTGAACAAGATGGACCTGGTCGATTGGGACCAGGCCGTGTTCGAGCGCATCCATCAAGCCTACCGCCAGTTGGCCACGCAGCTGGGTATCGAACACTTCCATATCATTCCGCTCTCGGCCCTGAAAGGCGAGAACATCACCCAGGCATCGCCGCACACACCTTGGTATCAAGGCTTGCCCCTGCTGCCTTTGCTCGAATCGCTGGATCTGCGCGAGAACATTCAGCGCCCTGCCCGTTTGTTTGTGCAATGGGTGGCGCGTCATGGTGGCAGCAGCGCCGATGGCTTTCGGGGCTATGCTGGTCAGCTCAGCGGTGGCCGCCTGCAGGTGGGTGATAGCGTTCAGGTATGGCCCAGCGCCAAAACCGCACTTATCACCCAGCTCTTTCGCGCGGGCCAGGAGCAGATCCAGGTCAGCGACGGAGACGCCGTCACTGTGGTGCTGGATCGAGAACTGGATATTTCGCGCGGCGATTTATTCACATTGGCCCACGATCCCGTTAGCACCAGCAAACGATTTGATGCACAGCTATGTTGGCTGGACGAGCAGGCTCTCAACACCTCCCGTTCCTACTGGCTCAAACAGGGAACACGGCTGACGCAGGCCAAGGTGCAGGCGGTACATGCCTTGCGCGACGTACACAGCCTGCAAGAGCAGCAGGCAGCCGACACCCTGTCCTTGAATGATATTGGCCGCGTCAGTCTGGTCAGTCGGGACCCGCTGGTGCTGGACGACTATCAGGATCATTCCAGCACGGGCTCTTTCATCTTGATCGACCCCAGCACCAACCAGACCGTCGCTGCCGGACTCGTTCAAAAGGCTGCATGACATCCGCTGTGCGGCAGGACCTGTGCCTGCCGCATTGCGTGCCTGAGGTTACAAGGACCATCCCTGCCGCATCTGCCCAGCCTGGCGGGCACCACGTCGAAGCCTGATAAACGCCGCCAGCACAATGCAGGCGCTGACCCCTAAAGTCATGGCCAACTGGTAACGGTAGGCCTCCACCATCGCCATATACACCAGCACCGCCAGGATCAGGATGATGGACAAATAGGTCAGCCAGGGAAAAAGCCACATCTTGAAGGGCAGGTCTATGCCTTTTTTTTCCGCTTCGCGCCGCGACAATAGCTGGGACACTGCAATCACCAGATAGACCAGCAAGGCGATGGCCCCGGTGGTCGAGAGCAAGAAGGAAAATACCTGGCCAGGCAAGAGGTAGTTCACCAAACACCCTGCAAAGCCGGCCAAGGTCGAGACAAGCACCGCGTTATAAGGGACACCTTTGGGCGAAACCCGGGCAATACAAGCCGGAGCGTCGCCACGGACGGACAGGGAATAGATCATTCGAGAGGCCGTATACAGGCCGGAATTCATGCAGGAGGTCACGGCGATCAAGACCACCACATCCACCAGCAATTTGGCCTGGGGCAGTTGCAACACTTCCAAGGTACGCTGAAATGAACCCACCTGCGTGAGCCTGGGATCGTCATACCCCACAATCAAGACAATCAAGGAAATCGACAGCACATAAAACAAGGAGATTCGGTAGACCACCAGGTTAGTCGCCTTACGTATTTTTTCCTGAGGCTTATCCGTTTCGGCTGCGGCAATCGTCACAATTTCCGCCCCAAAAAATGAAAACATCGTAATCAAAATACCTGCCAGCACCGCCCCCATGCCCTGCGGCGCGAAGTTGCTGAACACGGGAACCATGGGTACCTTGCCCCCCTCGACCCACGGCCAAAAACCGGTCAGGGCGCACAGGCAAGCCACAATAAACACAATGATTGCCAACACCTTGATCAAGGCGAACCAGAATTCAAACTCGCCAAAATTCTTGACGCTAAACAGATTGGTCGCCGACAAGGCAACCATAATGACAATCGAAAACACCCACGAGGGTATATCCGGCATCCATTGATGCAGGATGTCGGCACCGGCAATGGCCTCGACCGGAATAATCAACCCCCAGAACCACCAGTACAACCAGCCAATGGAAAAGCCCGCCCACGGCCCGATCGCCCGCGCGGCATAGGTGGAGAATGAACCGCTGTCCGGGTTGGCCACGGCCATCTCGCCCAGCATGCGCATCACTAGCAGCACCAGGGCTCCCGTCAATATGTAAGACAATACCGCCGCGGGTCCGGTTTTCGCGATGGCATTGGCGGAGCCAATAAAAAGTCCAGCGCCGATAATCCCCGCAATCGAAATCATGGACATCTGTCTTGAGTTCAGGCCGTGCGCGAGCGCGCCCCGACCTGCCTGATCAGGCATAGTCATTCTTGTCTCCTCGCTTTTTTATTTCATGGCGGCACCAGCCGAGCCCGCCTGAGATGCCCTTGCGATAGGCTTGGCCGATCAGGGGCACCTCTTATCCATGAGCACCACCCTGTGCGGGTCGCAGGCCCTGCCGATCAGCGGTCAGGGCCGTCTTTCTGAGCACTCGAACAGCGTCAGAGGTCGAACTTCACGCCTTGCGCCAACGGCAGTTCCCGTGAATAGTTGATGGTGTTGGTCGCCCGGCGCATGTAGGCGCGCCAGGCATCGGAGCCGGACTCACGGCCCCCGCCGGTTTCCTTATCACCGCCAAAGGCACCACCAATCTCGGCTCCCGAAGTCCCGATATTGACGTTGGCAATACCACAGTCAGAACCACTGGCCGAGAGAAACGCCTCGGTTTCACGCAAGTCATTACTGAAAATCGCGGACGACAAACCTTGTGGCACATCGTTTTGCAGGGCCAGCGCCTCGGACAGCTCCTCATAGCGCAGCACATACAAAATGGGCGCAAAGGTTTCCTGCCGGACCGTGTCGGTCTGCCTATCCATTTCCACGATGGCAGGCCTGACGTAATACGCTGAGGGAAACTCGTCCTGCAACACTCGCTCCCCACCCGTAACCCGCCCGCCCTGTGCGCGGGCTGCCTCCAAGGCCGCCTGCATCGCCTCAAAAGCAGCCTGATCGACCAGCGGTCCCAGCAGCGTTCCCTCCTGCAAGGGATTACCGATCCGGAGCCTGCCATAGACCTGTTTGAGGCGTTCCACCAGTTGATCACTGATACTGCGATGCACAATCAAACGTCGTGTACTGGTACAGCGCTGCCCTGCCGTACCCACAGCCGCAAAAACAATCCCTCGCACCGCCAGATCCAGATCCGCATTAGGCGTGACGATAACCGCGTTATTGCCACCCAGCTCCAGCAGAACGCGACCGAAACGACGCGCCACACGAGGGCCCACCTCCCGTCCCATGCGTGTGCTACCGGTGGCCGACACCAGCGCCACCCGAGCATCATCCACCAGGATCTCACCCGGCTCGCGCCCACCGATCAGTACCTGGCTCAGGTGCGCGGGCCCGTCTTGAAAACGCGCCATGGCTCGCTCAAAGACTGCCTGGCAAGCCAAAGCGGACAACGGTGTTTTCTCCGAGGGTTTCCAAACGACGGCATCCCCACACACCAGTGCCAAAGCGGTATTCCAGGCCCACACCGCCATCGGAAAATTGAAGGCCGTAATCACACCGACCACGCCCAGGGGATGCCAGGTTTCCATCATGCGGTGACCGGGCCGTTCAGAAGCAATGGTCAAACCATAGAGCTGTCGGGACAGTCCCACGGCAAAATCGCAGATATCAATCATTTCCTGGACTTCACCCAGACCCTCACTCGTGATTTTTCCGGCCTCCAGAGAAATCAACTGTCCCAAGGCGTGTTTTTCGGCCCGCAGCTCCTGACCCAGCAGGCGGACCAGCTCCCCTCGTACTGGAGCCGGGACAGTACGCCAGGTCTGCCAGGCCTGATGGGCACGGGCAATGGCCTCTTTGACCTCCTCGCTGCCGTGAGGTCGCAGTTGGGCCAATTGGCTGCCATCAATAGGCGAGCGTACCGACATGCCCTGCTGGAAATCGAGAGCGGTCGTCACGCCCAGTCGGGCCAAAATGGAATGCGCGAGTTCGCTGGTATGCGCCGTGGCTGTGTAAGTCATGCTTGTACCCCATAAAAAAGTGCGGAAGATCGGCCTGCAAAAGCCCTCCCCTTCCTGAACATAAAGCGTCAGCCTTCGGGACAGGCAGGTCTGCCGCTATCGCCAGCAGGCCACTGCGTAACCCAAGGTTTGTCATCGGCTGAACGATCGACAATCTCAAGATCGGCGCTGTCCCGACAGGCTGCGGGCACCGACAAAATGCGCCAACTGCGCCCCGTATTCATAGCCCGCCTCCTTCAAGGGTTTGCATGAAACCGGTTTGAGCGCAGACACAGGCAGGGGCAAGTCCTGCACCTTGCTCCGCCCCACGATCAAATTCGCCAGTTCGCGCCCAAAGACCGTGCCGGGGGCAATGCCTCGCCCGTTATAGCCGCTAAAGGACCAGACCTGCCGCCCCAACTGGTGCAGACGCGGCACGGCATCCGACGTCATGCCTATCCACCCATACCACTCATAATCAAACTGCACCTGCTTCAGGGCCGGAAACAGCTGCCGCAAGGCACGTTGTGCCCAGGCC
The DNA here is from genome assembly GCF_049932565.1 of Alcaligenes sp. HNGD-HTN06. Taxonomy (NCBI): domain Bacteria; kingdom Pseudomonadati; phylum Pseudomonadota; class Betaproteobacteria; order Burkholderiales; family Alcaligenaceae; genus Alcaligenes; species Alcaligenes sp. HNGD-HTN06. The sequence goes on from NZ_CP187782.1 coordinate 2,914,252, forward strand.
TTGTGCACTGAGCGCCCACGGTCGCGCAATGCCCCCACACTGCCAAAAACCAGGCGTCCGGCCTGATCGAAACGGTAGGAAGACAGAACCGAACGCGTATCCCAGACCCCCTGCTTTCCCGGCAGAATCTGGGCGCGCAGCGCGGCATCCAGGGGTTGCGTGGCCACATTGAAATACGGCAGACGCACCAATTCTGCAGGCAAGGCGGGCCAGACATCACTGGTGTAAGCATTGGTCGCCACAATCACCCACGGCGCCAGCACCTGGCCATCCTCGGTCTGCAGCACCCAGTGCGTGCGGCCGTCCTCAACCCGTCTGACCGCAGTTTGCTCATAGATGCGGGCCCCTGCTTGCATCGCGGCCCGCGCCAGACCCCGAACATAGGCCAAAGGTTGAATCGTGCCAGCACGCCGATCCAGCAAGGCCCCCGCATAGGCGGTGGTTCCCGTTGCCTCAGCCACCTGTATTTGATCGAGCAACTCGACTGGCGCCCCAAGCTGCTGCCATTGGCGCCAACGCTCACGGATATTGCGTAGACCACCCGCCCCTACCGCACAATGCAAGGTACCGGCCTGCACGGCCTGACAATCCATCCGGTGCTGGGCCACCAGCTCATACACCGCCGCCGGTGCCCCACTTAACAAATGCAGCAGGCGATCTCCGTAAGGCGAGCCCACTGTCTTGAGCAGCGTTTCCGGTTCAAGCCACAGGCCCGCATTGACCAGACCCACGTTTCGTCCCGATCCCCCAAAACCGATCTGCGCCCCTTCCAGCACGACGACCCGAACCCCGGCCTGCGCCAGATGCAAAGCAGCAGACAAACCGGTAAAGCCCGCACCCATAATGGCGACATCGGCCTTAACGGAGCCTTGTAAGCGCTCACACGCCGGCGCGGGCGGCGCGGAAGCCTGCCACAGGCCGTGACTGCGCTCGTGCGCATTCATGCTTTTGACTCCGCAAGAAAACGTTGCTGCAACGCCTGCTCGGAGCGCGTCTGAGCAGCCTGGTACAGATCAATCTCATCAAGCACAGGACTGCCCAGGTTGCGTTCAAATTCCGCGCGAGCCGCCTGCGAGACATAGTTTTTTTGCTCCGCATCACCCAGGTTGGACTGAAAAATCCCCGCTGCGCTGACCGGCAGAAAATCTTCGTACGTAATCGGGCTTAGTGCGACCACCCCGCGCTTGACCAGATCAGGCAGGTCCCAGGGCCGGCCAGCGGCCACTTCTTGCTGCCAGACAACCGGGTCCCGTGGCTCAAACCGGAAAAAAGCCAGTCCACGTTCATACAGCTCATGCTCGTCATCCGGGAACTGAGTAAAGACATGCTGGAGACGCTCGGTGTACGTCTGCGTAGACCTTGCTTGCGACCCGAGTTCTCTGGCCTGCATCAGCAAAGAGTCGTAAAGTGCGCGGCCTGCCCGCGTCAAGGCCACACCACGTTGCTCGATCTCGCCAAAGCGCGCGGTATGGGAACCGGCCCGCGTCTGGCCGACAAACTCAATCTCCTCTTCCAAGGCCTTGAAGCTGGTCTGACGCAGCAGGATGGGGTTGCGCCGTCGCGGCGGGCCTTCGATCAACTCTTTGGCGGGAATGCCCCGTTGAGGCATCGCCTCTTGTACGGCGTCAATGTCCAGAGTTCTGGGCGTAAGGTGATTGATGTGCGGCCCCTTGAAGCACACAATATCGGCCAGCAGACGATGCGCTGCATGGAACTTGCGATAGGTGTCCTGATCAACAGTGGCTTGGCGATGCCAGCGAAAAACCTCCGTGGCCGCCGTTACAAACTCCTTGGCCTGCGGCTCGGTCAGTCCCCCTGCCGCCTGGGCTTGCGCGGCCAGCTCCAACAGCCCGGGTGGAAAAATCGATCGCTGCGACAAGATGGCGGCCGCCTGTTGGCGCAGGCTCACATCTTCGATCAGTTCCAGCCTGAGTAAAGAGGTAAATACCCGAAAAGGGTTGATCTGCAGTGCGTGCTCATCCACAGGGCGAAACGCGGTGGAATGAACCGGCACCCCCGCCACGGACAGATCGTAATAAGCCACGGGATACATGCCCATGACCGCAAAAATCTGGGCAATCCCTTTGAGCTCCGCTGCTGTTCCGACCCGAATCGCACCATGACGCTCCACCTCCAGGCGGGTCAGCTCCGAGTGCTGCCGCAAGTCGCGCTCCAGCGTCGGCTCCCGCTCGAGCACGGCGGCGTTGATCTCACGCACCAAGCTCAACAAGGCACCGTACTGCGGCACCTCTTGCTGATACATGGCCGACATGGCACGCGAGAACCGGGAACGGATTTCGTCCTTGGATATAAAAACAGAGGTGTCCATAAAACCACCAGCAAGTTGCCTGACCTGACGACACGGCAAGGTCAGTCCATGAGTGAATCACTCCCGCTTACCGGCATGCGCTATTTCACATCGCAGTCCGCGGCAGCCCATAATCCTATAAGCCTGAAATAGTCGGCTATCTTGCACATCATTCTGTGAGCGGGGACAAGAGGGGTCAAACGATAATTCCAACTCAAGTCATTCCTGAATAGAATGACTCAACGTTTTCCCTTAGCTAGCCGGTATGTCCATTCCCAAGCGCTTTCTTCCCCCCATGCACGTCCTGGTGGCCTTTGAGGCTGCTGCACGCCTGGGCAGTTTCACAGCCGCGGCAGGCGAGCTGAGTCTGACCCAAAGCGCGGTCAGCCGGCAGATCCGGCTACTGGAGGAAATATTGGGCGCGGACCTTTTCATCAGAGAACGCCAAACCGTTCGTCTGACCCAGGCTGGCAGTACCTACGCCCAGGAACTAAGTGATGCACTGCGGCGTATTGCCAATGCCACCTTGGGATTCAAAGCCAATCCCCACGGCGGAACACTGAATCTGGCGATCTTGCCAACGTTCGGCACACGCTGGCTTGCCCCCCGATTGCCAGCGTTTCTTGCCACGCACCCGGGCATCACCATCAATCTGCTCACGCGCCTGCAGCCCTTTGACTTTCAAATGGAACATGTGGATGCCGCCATCCATTACGGCCTGCCCGACTGGCCGGGAGCCCATCTGGATTTTCTGATGTCAGAAACGGTGGTGCCGGCCTGTAGCGTCGGCATGCGCGAGCACTATCGGTTTGAGACGGCCGCGGATTTGCTCAAGGCCCCCTTGCTGCATCTGGTTTCGCGGCCAGATGCGTGGGAGCGCTGGTTCGGCGCCAACGGCGTGGAAAACGTGCGTATTCACGGCATGTTGCTTGACCAGTTTGCACTGATTACGCAAGCCGCCATTTCCGGCCTTGGGATTGCGCTGCTGCCCACCTTCCTGTTCAAGCAGGAGCTGGAGCGGGGTGATCTGGTTCTGGCGCTGGACTCGCCCTGCACGAATACGGAAGCCTATTACCTGGCATGTCCAGCGGGACGCGGTGACTATCCCCCCCTGCTCGCGTTTCGGCAGTGGCTGCAGGAAGAAATCGGTCGTGAACGCGCCCCGGCCTGACGCCGGGGCCTCAGGCGGCCCCTGCGATGTTAGGGGCTTGCCCGCACCAGAGCGAGAGACTGCTCGGCAATAACCCGTTCCTCATTGGTAGGAATGACCAGAACCCTGACCGGGCTGTCGTCTGTGGAAATGACGGTTTGCCCCTTCTGGTTACGTATCGGATCAATTTCCACTCCCAGCCATTCCAGGTGCTGCGCAATGCCTGCACGTATGGACGGGCTGTGCTCGCCAATACCTGCCGTAAACACCAAGGTATCGAGCCCCTTCAGGGCCACGCATAAGCCAGCCAGGTTCTCGGCCGTGTGGTAACAAAAGTATTGCACGGCCAGTTTGGCTCGCGGATCATCGGACGCCTCCAGTGCCCGCATATCAGCCTGTTCGCCCGACAGGCCTTTCAGACCGGATTGGGTGTAGAGCACGGACTGAATCTCGTCGTGATCCATGCCCTGCTCCAGCATCCACAAGACCACGCCGGCGTCCAGACGTCCCGGCCGTGTGCCCATCGGCAAACCATCGAGTGCGGTAAACCCCATGGTGGTATGCACGCTGCGCCCTTCTTTCAGGGCACAGGCCGAAGCGCCCGAGCCCAGATGAGCCACGACCACCCGCCCATCGGCCAGCTCGGGAAACTCCTGTCGCAGGTGCTGTGAAATATAGTGGTAGGACAGGCCGTGAAACCCGTAGCGGCGCACACCCTGCTCAAAGAAACGTTCCGGCAAGGCGAAATGCTGCAAATAAGGTACATGCCCCTGATGGAACGCCGTGTCCAGACAGGCCACCTGAAAAATTTCCGGATAGTGCTCGAAAATCACTCGCACTGGAGCCAGATTGTTCTGCTGATGCAAGGGAGCCAAGGGTGAAAGACTGTCCAGATAGGCCAGAACCTGCGGCGTCAGGGGCACGCTTTTGTCGTAACGCGCACCGCCATGCACGATACGGTGACCCACCGCAATGGGCCGACCCTCCACATGCTCCAGTAACCAGCGTGCCACCAGCGCTTGGGCTGTGTGCAAATCTCTGGCCTGCTCAGCGGCCAGATCCTGCTTGATCAGGGACTGCCCTTGCGCATTCTTGACCTTGAAAGCGGGCTGGGTACTGCCAATGCCCGAGACCTGGCCGCCAAACTCAAAGTCAAGCTGGTCGCCCGGCTGAACCTGGTACATATGAAACTTCAGGCTGGAGCTGCCCGCATTAACAACCAGAATCTGCTCGCTCATGAATGCTTGGCCTCCAAGGCAACTTTACGCTCCAGATAGCCGGCATAAATACTGGCCACCGCGCACGAGGCCAAACGGGTCTGTGCACTGTCGGCGCGACTGGTCAGAATAATGGGCACACGCGCGCCCATCACAATACCGGCTGCCTGCGCACCGGATAGAAAAGTCAGATTCTTGGCCAGCATATTGCCCGCTTCCAGATCGGGGGCCACCAGAATCTGCGCCTTGCCCGCCACTGGCGACACAATACATTTGATGCGTGCCGCCTCGGGGCTGATGGCATTGTCCAGCGCCAAGGGGCCGTCCAACACTGCCCCGGTAATCTGGCCGCGGTCGGCCATCTTGCACAAGGCGGCGGCTTCCAGCGTGGTCGGGATTTTTTCCGTCACCTGCTCGACGGCAGACAGGATGGCCACCAGCGGTGTACCCAGCCCCAGTCCATGGTGCAGATCAATGGCGTTTTGCACAATGTCCGCCTTGGTACTCAAGTCCGGAAAAATATTGATGGCGCCATCGGTCACGAACAAAGGCTCGGGGTAACGGGGCACGTCCATAATAAAAACATGGCTCAGACGGCGTCCCGTGCGCAAACCCTTGCCCCCGGTACACAGCACGGCCTGAATCAGCTCATCGGTATGCAGGCTGCCCTTCATCAGCAGTTGCGCCCGTCCGGCCAGCACCTCTTGCACCGCCCGCTCGGCCGAGGCATGGCTGTGAGGCGTATCAATCAAGGTGATTCCTTCCAGACTCAAACCATGTTGCGCCGCCACGGCATGCAAACGAGCCTGCGGTCCCACCAATACGATATCGAACAGACCTTGTACCCGAGCCTGCAAGGCTGCCCCCAAAGACACGTCGTCGCAGGGATGAGCCACCACACAAATCCGCTTGGGCTCTTTGCGAGCTTGCTCGATCAATCGGGAATAGTGACTGGACGGCGCGGTGCAATCCGCCGCCTCTGCGGTCGCACTCAAGCCAGCAGGGTGATTCATGATAGAGGACTCCTTGAAGTTAAAGGAAGGCTAACCCAACACTAAACCATTTATTCGCCCGTCTGTCTTTGACGGCGAACAGGGAAACTTCAATATTTTTACCTCTATTCATTTCAGGCCAGTACGGCTGAGACATCGAGATTACAGATTTAAAAAATCCGGTTTGGCGTTGACCAGACCGGATTTGTATTGCTTGGGGAGGTATCCACGGACCTTGTCCCGTTTCCAAGGACTCGGGACTTGAAATTACAGACCTAATTCACTCAAACCGGGATGATCGTCGGGGCGACGCCCCAAAGGCCAATGGAACTTGCGCTCGGACTGGGCAATAGCCACATCGTTAATACTGGCATGCCGTACCGCCATGTAGCCATGCTCATCAAATTCCCAATTTTCATTTCCATAACTGCGCCACCATTGCCCGTATTCATCCTGCCATTCATACGCAAAGCGCACCGCGATTCTGTTTTCATGCCAGGCCCATATTTCTTTGATCAAACGATATTCACGCTCTTTTTGCCATTTACGTTCTAAAAAAGATTGGACCTGATCGCGTCCCTGCGGAAATTCGCTGCGATTGCGCCAGCGCGTATCCACGGTATAAGCCTGCGAAACCTTGACCGGGTCACGGCTATTCCAGGCATCCTCTGCTGCGCGTACTTTCTGACGGGCGCTGTCCAGATCGAAGGGGGGCAAGGGAGGACGTTTATCCATGGTGATCTCCTAGAAAACAGGGGTGTAGCGGACAGTCTAACGGCAAAACGTAAGCGGTCTTTTACGGACTATCCTCTGCCCAGGGCGCACGCTCAAAACTGGCCACCAGAAAATCGATAAAGGCCTGCACCCGAGCCGGGCGCGAGCGGCCAGGCGGAGTGAGCAAATGCAAAGTCAGGCTGGGCAGATCCCATTGCGGCAAGACCACCTCCAGCAAACCTTGCTCGACCAGGTCACCGAGCAGAAACTGCGGCAGCACGGCCAAGCCCAGCCCCTGCAGCAACGGCGCCATCAAGGCCTGGGCATTATTGACCTGCAAGCGGCAAGGCACCGTTTGCGAGTAGTGCTCGGCCCCTTGCTGAAAGCGCCAGACGCTGCCTCGTCGCTCGTAGGCATAGCGCAGACTGCTGTGCCGGGCCAAATCGCTGGGGTGCGCCGGCCTGCCATAGTTGGCCAGATAGGCAGGGGCCGCGACCAAACACAAACGCAGATTGCACAATCGACGCACTAAAAGACTGGAATCGTCCATCGTGGAGATGCGCAAGGCCATGTCAAAGCCCTGCTCGACAATATTGACCTGGGCATCATTAAAGTGCAGATCCAGCAACACCGCGGGGTGCTGCTTCATAAAGGCTGGCAGCAAAGGCGCCAGATGCTCGAGCCCAAAAGACATGGGCGCCGCAATCTTTATCCGCCCTTGCAGGCTTTCCCGCTGATCGCGCGCCAGCGCTTCAGCACCTTGCCCAGCGGCCAACACGGTTTGCGCCTGCTCCAGGCTGGCCAGACCGGTCTCTGTCAGAGATAGACGCCGAGACGTGCGGTGAAACAAAGAAATATTCAGCTGCTTTTCCAGCCGGGCGATGGCTTTGGAGACAGTGGGCTGCGACAGGCCCAACACCTCGGCTGCCTGGGCAAATGAGCCGGTTTCAGCGACAGTGGCAAAAATCGCCCAGGCCTGAAGATCGGGGAGCGTTTTCATGTAATTTTTGGAATAAATACTATGCTATTGATTCTATTTTATTACGCCAACAAGCGGCCTAGAATGTTTTTCAATACGCAAAATCAAGGAGCGCATCATGATTGAACATCGGCCTTTTAATGAACTGGGCGGCGCCAACCACGGCTGGCTGGACGCCAAGCACCATTTTTCCTTTGCCAATTATTACGATCCCGCCCGGATGGGCTGGGGGGCGCTGCGTGTCTGGAACGATGACACCATCGCCTCCAATACCGGTTTTCCCCCTCACGATCATGCTGACATGGAAATCATCACGTATGTGCGTGAAGGGGCCATCAGCCACCAGGATAGCCTAGGCAACAAAGGGCGCACCGAAGCAGGCGATGTGCAGGTCATGAGTGCCGGCACCGGTATCCGGCATGCCGAGTACAACCTGGAAAGTGTCACAACCCAGATTTTCCAGATCTGGATTCAGCCAGCGCGCCGTGGCCTGCCTCCCGCATGGGGTGCCAAACCTTTTCCCAAAGCGGAGCGCTCGGGTCAGTTTGTGGCCTTGGCCAGCGGTTTTGACAGTGACACGGAAGCCTTGCCCATTCGGGCCCAAGCCCGGGTACTGGGAGCGACCCTGCAAAAAGGTCAGCGCACCAGCGTATCGCTGCCAGCCGGCCATCTGGCCTATCTGGTGCCTGCCAAAGGACGGGTTTTGGTCAATGGACTCGAATTAAATGCCCGTGACGGGGCCGCGATCCGCCAGGAAACGTCCCTGGATATTCAGGCGCTGGACGATGCAGAGCTGGTATTGGTTGAAACAGCACCATAAAAAAAGTGGTCGCAGCCTGCCAAGGGGGGGCCACGACGGCTCCCCCCTTCTTTATTGACACGAGGGACACCGTTAGCGGCAGGACTGGTTCTGCTTTGGGGTTTAAAGCGGGCTGATACTTCCCCGCAGTCTGTTCCTGCAAGCGCCTAATTACCTGCCCAGTCTCGAAAAAGATGCATAAAGCAGATCAAAACGTCCTCTTTTGCACGATTAAAGTGTTTGTTCTCAAGCATCAAACGTTTGTCACACGGCAATATCGTTACAATTGTTGTAACGCCGGTTTTTAACCTTTTTTATTGCACGTCACTTACCGTGTCCTCACCCAATCAGTATTTCGTTCTGATCGTCCCTGCCTGTGCGGCTTTGCTGGGCATCGCCATGATCTACTGCTGGAGCCGCCTGCGCGATCACCGTTATCTGCTTTGGATTGCCAGCGGTTATATCGCCACCGCCATTCCCATGGGCATTCACAGCCTGATGCCCACCGAGCTGCTGGCCCGCTGGACCCTGCCCTTATCTTCCATGTATCTGCTGGGGGTATGGGCAATGGCCCAAGGGGTGGCCTTACGCTTTGGAGGGCGCAGTCATGCCGGCGGGGCCTGCCTGATCATGGCCACGACCTTGGGCCTGCTCTTTTATTTTTCCCGCGTCGATGATCAACTGTGGCTGCGTTTGCTGATCCTGAATTCGGGCCTGGCCTTGCTGGTTGCCTTGCCGGCCAAAACCATCCTGTATGGACACGCACCCACTCTGCCCCTTCGTACCTTGCTGCGGGCCTCCTACCTGATCGTACTGATCTATGCCTTTATCCGCGTTGCCATTTTGGCGACCGTCATTCCCCATGATGGGCAATTGGAACTGACTCGCTCGGGCTTTTGGCTGCTCATGCTGGCAACCAATATGTTCATCAGCATCTGGCTGGCGCTAGCCATCCTGACCAGCACGGCCATGTCCATTGTTCAGACGCTGGACCATGAACGCAGCCGGGACCCGCTGACGCGTCTGCTCAACCGCCGTGCTTTTTTTGAACAGGTCAAAAAACGCCTGGAACTGTATGGTCACAACGGCTGGGCCGTGCTGACCTGCGATCTGGACCATTTCAAGTCACTCAATGACACCTGGGGACATGCCGCTGGTGACCGGGCCCTGAGGGAATTCGGAGCCTTGCTGGCTCGGACGGTCCGACAAGACGATCTGGCAGCCCGCTTCGGCGGCGAAGAGTTTGTCATGCTGATACGCAGCACCAGCCTGCATACGGCCGTCCTGGTGGCCGAGCGCCTGCGCAGCAGTGTGATGAATCTGCCCATTGCCGCTACCGCCCATACGCTGACAGCCAGCTTCGGAGTCGTGCAGCTCAACAGCAATGGCGACATCAACCAGGCGATTGAACAGGCAGACCGGCTTTTATACGAGGCCAAACATGCTGGCCGCAACAAGGTCATTTGGCGAGCAAGCTAAGCCCAGTCCTGTGCTTGCTGATACCCTTAACGTCTCTTTTTACTCACGACAGCCCTTATAGAGGCTGATTGATTTCACGATCACAGGCAGGGGCCCGTACCGGCCCCCAGGAGAGACTCCATGGCATTGACCGAACTTAGCGCCAGCGAACTGCTGGCAGGGCTGGAAAAGCAGCAATTTAGCGCCCGCGAAATTGCAGAAGAGCTGCTGCAGCAATCCCAGAAAATGGCCCATCTGGGCGGTCTGGCGCATCTGGACCCGGCGCTGTTTTATCAGCAGGCCGATCAATCCGACGCACGCCGCGCCCGTGGCCAGGCTCTCGCCCTGGACGGCGTACCACTGGTGTTGAAAGACAACCTGAACACCACCGACATGCCCACCACCTCCAGCACGGGCGCGCTACAAGGCCGTTTTCCTCTCCAGGATGCGCAGATTGTCAGCCAATTGCGTCAGGCTGGTGCCGTCCTGCCGGCCAAAGCCGTGATGCATGAGCTGGCCTTTGGCATTACCACCAACAATGCCACCACAGGTCCGAGCCGCAACCCGTATGATCCCAACCGCATTCCCGGTGGTTCGTCTGGCGGCACGGCTACCGCCGTTGCTGCCCGTCAGTTTCCCGCTGGCCTGGGCACCGATACCGGCGCTTCGGTCCGTTTGCCGGCCTCCCTGTGTGGCTTATACGGCTTTCGTCCCACGGTAGGCCGATACTCGGGCCAGGGCATTGTGCCCCTGTCTCCCACCCGCGATACGGCAGGCCCCATGACGCGCAGCCTGGCGGACATCAGTTTGCTGGACTCCGTTCTGTGCCAGAAAGCCCCCTCCCTCATTGCCACGCCGTCCTTGAAAGAACTGCGTCTGGGCGTGCCGCGTGATAGTTTCTGGAAAAATCTGGATGCGGGCGTGGCTAAGGTCACCCTGGCATTCCTGGATGATCTGCAAAAAGCCGGGGTGACCTTGGTAGAAGTCGACCTGTCGCCACTATTGGCCCGGAATGCCCGTGTAGGCATGCCGATTGTGCTGTACGAGACCTTGCAGACCTTGCCTTTATACCTGGCTGAAAACAAGTACGGCATTGGGCTTGACGAGCTGATTGCGGGCATCAACAGCCCCGACGTGAAGGAAATCTTTGATGCCATAACGGGCGACTACACCATCAGCCAAGAGGCTTATGAAGAAGCTCTGAACCTTGACCGCCCCCTGATGCAGCAAGCTTACACCGACCTTCTGCGCAGCTCCGACATCAGCGGCCTGATCTTCCCGACGACTCCTCTGACAGCCTGCCCGATCGGCGACGATGAAACCACCCTGCTCAACGGCAAGGCGGTGCCTACCTTCAATACCTATATTTCCCGCACGGATCTGGGCTCCAACCTGGGCGCACCGGGCATCTCTTTGCCTGTCGGCCTGTCGGCAGGTTTGCCGGTAGGCATATTGGTCGAGGCCGATATTGGCGCGGACGATCACTTGCTGGCCCTGTGCCGGGCTATCGATCCGTTGTTGCCAGCGACACCCGCGCCAGATTTGAGCGCAGGCGCAAGCACGGTCTGAACCTGTGGGGAGCGACGCCCGTAGCCTGGCAGGACGTTGAAGCAAATTGAAAGAGGCCCCGCCCGATCTGCCCTGACATGAATAAACGCGTATGCTGAAGGGGGACGAACCGCAAAGCAGGATGCTGACGCTTACCGTCGCCAGGCCTTTGTGTCCCCTGAAGCTCCACGCCCCAGGACAAATATGTAACAACACGACCCGGGTGCTCTTGAAATTAGAAAAGTCGTCCCTATAATTAGCACTCGAAGGGGCAGAGTGCTAAAACGCCTCGCCCCCAAAATCGGACCAACAACTAAAGTCATCTTAAACAGGAGTTTCTCCATGGCACTGCGTCCTTTGAACGATCGCGTGATCGTCAAGCGTCTGGACAACGAACGCACCACCGCTTCCGGTATCGTTATCCCCGAGAGCGCGACTGAAAAGCCCGATCAAGGCGAAATCCTGGCCGTTGGCCCCGGCAAGAAAACCGAGGACGGCAAGGTTCTGGCGCTGGACCTGAAGGTCGGCGACAAAGTTCTGTTTGGCAAGTACTCCGGCCAATCCGTCAAGATCGACGGCGAAGAGCTGCTGGTGATCCGCGAAGAAGAAATCTTCGCCGTGATCGAATAAGTACCGCCAACGAAAATTCAATAGGATTCAAACCATGACTGCAAAACAAGTTTACTTCGGCGACGACGCACGCACCCGCATCGTACGCGGCGTCAATGTTCTGGCTAACGCTGTTAAGACCACCATGGGCCCCAAAGGCCGCAACGTTGTTCTGGACCGCTCCTTTGGCGCTCCTACCGTGACGAAAGACGGGGTGTCCGTTGCCAAGGAAATCGAACTGAAAGACAAGTTCGAGAACATCGGTGCTCAACTGGTTAAAGAAGTTGCTTCCAAAACCTCCGACAACGCCGGTGACGGTACCACGACCGCTACGGTTCTGGCCCAGGCCATCGTTGAAGAAGGCCTGAAGTTTGTTGCCGCCGGCATCAACCCAATGGACCTGAAGCGCGGTATCGACAAGGCTGTCAGCGTGGTGGTTGACGAACTGCGTCAACTGTCCCGTCCTTGCACCACCAGCAAGGAAATCGCTCAGGTCGGCTCCATCTCCGCCAACAGCGACCACTCCATTGGTGAAATCATCGCCAATGCCATGGACAAAGTGGGCAAGGAAGGCGTGATTACCGTTGAAGACGGCAAATCCCTGGAAAACGAGCTGGACGTGGTCGAAGGCATGCAGTTTGACCGCGGCTACCTGTCCCCTTACTTCATCAACAACGCTGACAAGCAAGTTGCTGTTCTGGACGATCCGTTTGTTCTGATTTTCGACAAGAAAATCTCCAACATTCGTGACCTGCTGCCCGTACTGGAGCAAGTTGCCAAGACCAGCCGTCCTTTGCTGATCGTTGCTGAAGACGTGGAAGGCGAAGCTCTGGCAACTCTGGTTGTGAACAACATCCGCGGCATCCTGAAGACAACCGCTGTCAAGGCTCCTGGCTTTGGCGATCGTCGCAAGGCCATGCTGGAAGACATCGCTATCCTGACTGGCGGTACCGTGATCTCTGAAGAAACCGGTATGTCCCTGGAAAAAGCGACGCTGGACGACCTGGGTCAGGCCAAGCGCATTGAAGTGGCCAAAGAAAACACCACGATCATCGACGGCGCTGGCAACGGCACCGACATCGAAGCACGCGTGAAACAGATCCGCGTCCAGATCGAAGAGTCCACCTCCGACTACGACCGTGAAAAACTGCAAGAGCGCGTGGCCAAGCTGGCTGGCGGTGTTGCCGTGATTCGCGTGGGCGCTGCCACCGAAGTCGAAATGAAAGAGAAGAAAGCCCGCGTTGAAGACGCCCTGCACGCAACTCGCGCAGCCGTCGAAGAAGGTATCGTTCCTGGTGGTGGCGTTGCACTGATCCGTGCTCGCGCTGCTGTTGCCGAACTGAAGGGCGACAACACCGATCAGGACGCCGGCATCAAGCTGATCCTGCGTGCTATCGAAGCTCCTTTGCGCACCATTGTGACCAACGCCGGCGAAGAAGCCAGCGTGGTTGTGAACCAAGTGGCCAGCGGCACCGGCACCTACGGCTACAACGCCGCTACCGGCGAGTACGGTGACCTGGTCGAGCAAGGCGTCCTGGACCCCACCAAGGTAACTCGCACTGCCCTGCAAAACGCAGCGTCGATCGCCAGCCTGTTGCTGACTACCGAAGTGGCTGTTACTGAAATCGTGGAAGACAAGCCTGCTGCAGCCATGCCTGACATGGGTGGCATGGGCGGTATGGGTGGCATGGGCGGCTTCTAAGCCATCTATCCGTACCCCGGTCCGGGCAGAAATTGATCACTTCTGCCCTGATCGCTACGCTTTTAGCTCAAAAACCGGATGGATTTTTCCATCCGGTTTTTTTTCGTTCAAGCAAACCCCTATAATCAGGGCACTTCAATCTGCAGCTTCCTTCATGTCAGACTCTCCGTTCAAAAGCAAAGGTGGTTTGGGCCGCCTATTCAATGCCTTGCGCTACTCCGGCCAAGGTCTGGCTGCCGCCCTGCGCCATGAGGCCGCCTTTCGTCAGGAACTGGCGCTGGCCGTCATCCTGACGCCGCTGGCATTCTGGCTGGGAGAAAGTCCCGTGCAGATTCTGGTCCTGCTGGCCACACTGGTCTTTGTGCTGGTGGTCGAACTGTTGAACTCGGCTCTGGAGGCGCTGGCCGACTCCATTACCCTGGAGCATCACCCCTTGATCGGACGGGCCAAGGACCTGGCCAGCGCCGCCGTCCTGCTATCCCTTATTTTTGCTGGCGCCGTCTGGCTCAGCTTTTTATATAGCCGTTTACTTTCCTGATTCCCATGACATTCATAGAAAAACTGAACCGTGCCTGGACGGACAACCAATCCATGTTGATGGTGGGTCTGGACCCGGACCCTGCCCGTCTGCCTTTGGAGCTGGCCGGCAAACCCGGAGCGATTTACGAATTTTGCAAGGCGATTGTGGATGTTACCGCCGACTACACCTGTGGCATCAAACCGCAGATCGCCTACTTTGCCGCCCAGGGCGCCGAGGATCAGTTGCAAGACCTGTGCGACTACATCCGCAACCGCTACCCCCATCTGCCCATCGTGCTCGATGCCAAGCGCGGAGACGTAGGCTCAACGGCAGAGCAGTATGCTCGCGAAGCCTTTGAGCGCTATCGCGCAGACGCCGTCACAGTCAGTCCTTATATGGGTTTTGATTCCGTCGAGCCTTATCTGGAACACCAGGACAAGGGCGTAATCGTGCTGTGCCGTACCTCCAACCCCGGTGGTTCTGACCTGCAATTCATGGAAATGGCTGACGGCACTCCCTTGTATCTGCATGTAGCCAGCCTGGTCGCAGAGAAGTGGAACACGAATGGTCAATGTGCTCTGGTGGTTGGCGCCACCTTCCCTGAAGAAATTGGCAAAGTCCGTGCCAGGATTGGTGATATGCCATTGCTGGTACCTGGCATCGGCGCGCAAGGAGGGGATGTAGTTGCCACCGTGGCCGCTGGCATGGACTCACAAGGCAACGGCATGATGATCAATTCCTCGCGTGCCGTCCTTTACGCCAGCCGCAGTGATGACTGGCGGGACGCCGCACAGGCCGCCGCCATTGCCACACGCAATGCCATTAACGATGCCCGCAATAAACAACGCTGAACCCTGTATCTCGCCACTTGTTAAAGCGCCAGACGGCCGGTGCCACAGCCCAGGCACCGGACCGCAGCGACAATCGCGAAAATAAGGACAGAAATGATGGAGACTGTGGTGGCGACCGAGTCAAAGACAGGAATCGCGCCAGCCACCCTCTATCAATAAAAAAAGCCCTGTTCATCGAGATACCATCTCGATGAACAGGGCTTTTCACCAGGCGCTCGATTCAGCCAAGCGAAAGCTGCTGTTTTTCCCGCCACTGTTTCAGCTCAGGACTCTGAGCGCCCAGCAGACTCTCCAACGCCTGATCGGTATGCTCCCCCAGCTGGGGCGGAGCCATGCGATAAGAGACCGGGCTATCCGAAAAACGCATGGGGCTGGCTGTCATGCTGACTTTTCCCGCCTGACTATGGTCCAGCTCAATACGCATCTTGCGGGCCTGCACCTGCGGGTGCGAGAACACCCCATGCAGGTCATTGATCGGCCCGGCTGGCACGCCAATCTTGTCCAGAGCTTCCAGCCAATAAGCACTAGGATGCTTCTGCATTGCGGCGCTCAGGATTTGCTCCAGCTCATCACGGTGCTTGACCCGCTGACTGTTAATGTTGAAACGCGAATCCTCAACAATCTCCGGGTGACCAATCGCTTCGCAGTAAGCCGCGAACTGACGGTTATTACCGATGGCCACAATGATGTGACCATCTTCTGTCGGAAACACCTGATACGGCACCAGATTCTGGTGGGCGTTGCCTGCCCGCCTGGGTGCCTGCCCGCTGACTAGATAGTTCATATTCTGGTTTGCCAGCATGGCAACCTGACAATCCAGCAGGGCTATATCAATATGCTGCCCCAGGCCGCTGCGCGTGCGCTCGAACAAGGCAGCCAGAATGCTGCTGGTGGCATACATGCCCGTCATCAGGTCCGCCACGGCAACCCCCGCCTTCTGGGGGCCACCACCGGGCTTGTCATCACGCTCGCCCGTCAGGCTCATCATGCCACCCATGGCCTGGATCATGAAGTCATAACCCGGACGCTCGGCATACGGACCTGTCTGGCCAAACCCGGTAATCGAGCAATAAATCAGGCGAGGGTTGATTGCTTTCAAGCTGGCGTAGTCCAGCCCGTATTTAGCAAGGCCACCCACCTTGAAGTTCTCCACCAAAATGTCGCATTCCCGTGCCATGGCACGCACCACGTCTGCCCCTTCCTGGCTGGCAATGTCCAGACTGATCGACTGCTTGTTACGGTTGGCCGACAAGTAATAGGCCGCCTCAGCCGTATCTTCCCGATCGGGGGTCTGCAAAAAGGGAGGGCCCCAGGCACGCGTGTCATCACCTGTTTCAGGACGCTCGATCTTATATACATTGGCCCCCAGGTCCGCCAGGTTCTGCGTACACCAGGGACCGGCCAGAATCCGGGTCAGGTCCAGAACCCGGATTCCCTCCAAGGGGGCGGGACGCCTAGCATCACAGGGCTGCTGATCGCTCACGTTACAGTGCTCCATTTAACAACCATTAGTCCAGCATGATATTGGCTTGCTTGATCAGACTGCCCAGCTTCTCGTTCTCCTGTTGCAGAAACGCGGCGTACTCGGCAGGAGTGGACGACTTGATCTCCACGCCTTGGCGGCGAAACGTTTCCACAAACTCGGCATTCTGGCTGACGGCTTTCATGGACTGGCTCAAACGCTCCACAATTTGGGCCGGGGTGCCGCTGCTGACATGAAAACCAAACCAGGCCGTCACGTTATAGCCCTGGTCCAGACCCAGTTCCGCAAACGTGGGGACCTCTGGCAACAACGAGGAACGCTCGGGCCCGGACACGGCCAAGGGACGCACCGTATTGGCGTTGATATGCGTGATCGCCGTTCCCATGCTGTCGAACATGAAAGAGATGTGACCACCGAGCAGATCTGTCATCGCAGGCGCACTGCCTCGGTAGGGAGCGTGAATCACATCAATATCCGCCATCGTGGTGAAAGCCGCTGCCGACAGGTGCGAGGAGGAACCGTTGCCAAAGGAAGCGTAGGTCAATTCTTCAGGATGGGCGCGAGCATACTGAATAAGCTCTTGACCGGACTTGAAGGGGCTTTGCTGAGCGTTCACCACCAACACGTTCTGACCTTCCGCCACCAAGGACACCGCCGTTAAATCCTGCTCAGGCTTGTAAGGCAATTTCTTATAGAGATGGTTATTGACGACGGCCTGACCCACTGCCGCGAGCAGCACGGTGTAGCCGTCGGGCGCGGATTTGGCAACAAAGTCCGTGGCAATAATTCCACTTGCGCCAGGCTTGTTTTCCACGATGATGATCTGACCCAGGTCCTCGGACATTTGCTGTGCGACACCGCGCGCAATCACATCAGTGACCCCACCCGGCGTAAAAGGCACAACCAAACGAATGGGCTTGTCGGGGTACGCCGCCTGAGCACTCACCGCTGTGAGCAAAACACCTACTCCGGCTAGAAACGGAACCCATTTACGGGTCAAAACATTCTTCATGTATCACTCCAAACTTATTTTGTTCGATAATCGAACTTGATTATTAAATTGCTAAGTCTTGTTTTTTTTACAATTTATCATCGATAATTCTCGACAATCCCAACAAGTTCGCTTATCGAACAAAACAAATTTGGCCCCTTCATCTCGCCATGACAAAAACCAAAGAGAGCGCCCCCGCCACCATCAACTACAAAGGCGATCCAGACTATATGCAGTCACTGGCCCGTGGCCTGCAGGTTATTACCGCTTTCTCTGACCGCAGGCGACCCTTGCGCGCCGCTGAAATTGCCTTGAAGACCGGCTTGGCACGGGCCGTGGTACAGCGCTGTCTCTATACCTTGCAGGCGCTGGGCTATGCCGAACAGGATGGGCCGTTCTGGAAGCTGCGCCCGGCCATTTTGCAACTGGGCCATGCCTATTTTTCGTCAACCTCAATCGTCAGTCTGGCCCAGCCCATACTGGACGATTTGAGTGACAGGGTCGGGGAAACCTGCGCCTTGGCGTTGCTGGACGGGGACGAAATTCTGTATCTGGCGCGCGCCCAGCGGCAACGCGTGCTGACGGTCTCTCTGGGCCTGGGAAGTCGTCTGCCCGCGCATTGCACCTCGATCGGACGCATGATGCTGTCCCAGCTGCCACAAAGCAGGTTGGAGGCATATCTGGAACTGGCGCCGTTCAAAATCATGACGCAATACACCGCCCATACGCGCGAAGCCTTGCTACGCGAATTAAAGCAGGTTCAGGAGAAAGACTATTCCCTAATCAAGGAGGAGCTTGAACTGGGTTTGACGGCCATAGGCGTTCCCGTACGCAGCGCCAGCGGACGCGTCGTAGCGGGAATGAGCATCAGCATCAAGGACTGGCAGGACTCGGAAGAAAAGCTGATCGAACGCTGCCTGCCAGAACTTCGTTCGAGCGCCCGGCAGCTGGGTTTGATGCTGCCGGCCTGACGCAGACATCAGGCGGGATTGAGCATGGTCAGCGCACTGGTCAGCGCATATTCCACGGCCTGCTGACGGATTTGCGCCCGGTCGCCGTTAAAGATGCGGGCAGAAGCACGGGTCACAATCCCATCGCCACGGCGCTGGGCAAAGCCAAAGCACACCAGTCCGACCGGTTTGCCGGGGGTCGCGCCATCCGGGCCGGCAATGCCGGTTGTCGAAATCGCCAGTTCTGCATCCGCGCTGGCTTCGAGCGCACCGGCTGCCATTTCCATGGCGGTCTCTTCGCTGACAGCCCCGAAACGATCGAGGGTTTCCTGGTTGACGCCCAGCTCCTGCACCTTGGCCTTGTTGCTGTAGGTCACCAGGCCGCGTTCAAACCAGGCGCTGGAACCGGGCAAGTCTGTCAGGGCTGCGGCCAGCAGGCCGCCCGTGCAGGATTCGGCACAGGCCACCATCCAGCCACGATCGTTAAGGGCTCGCCCCAAGGCCAGGGCGGCGTTGCCGTGCTCGTGTTCGCTCATGAGAAAACTCCAAAACGTACCAGAACCGCCATCACCAACAAGGTGTACGCTGCGGCCAGCAAATCATCCCACATCACGCCAAAGCCGTTATGCAAACGGCGATCAAAATAGCGGATAGGCGCAGGCTTGAGAATATCAAAGAAACGAAATAACGCGAATGCAATTCCCTGCGCCAGCCAGGTCTGCGGGATCAGCCACAACACCAGCCAGAACGCCACCATCTCATCCCAATTCATGCCACTGTGGTCAGACACGCCCAGATCGTAGCCGGTACGGTGACAGGCCCAGCAGCCCAGAAAAAAGGAAACGGACAGAAAAAGGGCCATATGGGTATCAGTCAGCACGTGCAGACCCAGAACCCACAAAACCCAGGCCAGCACTGTGCCCCAGGTGCCCGGCCCCGGGCGCAATACCCCCGTGCCACCGCCAAAGGCGATCAGACGCCAGGGTTTTTTCACGACCCAATCCAGGGTGGGACGTTGAATAGGATTCAATGAAGGGTCCGGAAAGGTGCTCATGACACAGCCTCAGCCACCAAAATGATCAAAACCGCCCTGGGCAGGAGCAGGATGCAGGCCCTGTTGATCACGCACATACACCCCGCTGCCACGCTGCATGGTGCCCACGCGGCTTAGCGGCACACCCTCGCGCTGGGCCAGTGCCATGACGGACTCTCTTTGCTCGGGCGCTGCCGTAAAACAAAGTTGAAACACATCACCCCCCACCAGTGCCGCTTCGCGTTGCAAGGAGGCAGGCAGTCCCAGCAAGGCGCGGTCCAGCGGCAAGGCATCCCAATCCAGATGAGCGGCGCATTGGCTGGCTGTGGCGATATGCCCCAGATCCTGAACCAGACCGTCGGAAACATCAATGGCGGCGTGAGCCACGCCTGCCAGAGCATGCCCCAGACGATAGGGCGGCCAGGGCTGCTCCAAGGCTGCGCGGCTGGCAGCCAGACGCGCAGGGTCTGCCGCCAAACGTCCTTGCAGCAGACGCAAGGCAATGTCTGCTGCCCCCAAGGTACCCGTCAGCCAGATATCGTCACCTGGCCGGGCCGCGCTGCGCCGCAACGCCTGCCCCGCTGGGACTTCGCCCAGTACCGTAATGCTGATCACGACCCCTTGCCGGCTGCGCGTGGTATCGCCACCTATCAAAGGGCATTGCGCCTGATCGGCCAGTTGGAATAAACCAGCGGAAAAGGCCTCTAACCATGGGGGACGGACGTCAGGCATGGACAAGGCCAGCAGGCACGCCCGTGGCTTAGCTCCCATGGCACCCAGATCCGACAGATTCACCGCCAGCGCTTTGTGGCCGAGCAAGAAAGGGTCGACGTCGGCAAAGAAATGCTGACCTTCGATCAGAAGGTCCACGCTGCTGGCCAGTTGCCAGCCCGGCGTCGGTGTAAAGAGGGCGCAGTCATCGCCCACTCCCAAATAGCCTTCGGGAGCGGGACGATTGAAATACTGCTGGATAAGACCGAACTCGTTCAGCACGGCGCGCCCTGCTTTAGCGGCGGGCCTGCTTGGCGACTTCAGGGGCGCGTACGTCGGCAGCCAGTTTGTCCAGCACGCCGTTCACGAATTTGAAGCCATCGGTACCGCCAAAGGATTTGGCCAGTTCAACCGCTTCATTAATGGCAACACGGTAAGGCACTTCAACGTGATGCACCAGTTCGTAGCTGCCAATCAGCAAGATGCCGTGTTCAATGGGAGAGAGCTCTTCCAAAGGACGGTCCACGTACGGCAAAAAGCGCTCGCGCAGCACGGGGGCCTCGCGCATGACGCCAAACAGCAGGGTTTTGAACCAGGCTGCATCGGCTTCGCCAAACTCCTCGTCACCGCGGATATGGGCGTCGATGGAGGTGGCTTCCTGCAGGCCATCAGCGCCTCGCAACAGCCAGGAGTAGATGCCCTGCAGGGCAAATTCGCGCGAACGGCGGCGCGCGGATCGTCCGTTGGCCTTGGCGGCCGGGACTTTATTTGTCGTCGTCAAGATCTTCGTCCTCGTAATCTTCGTCCTCATCGTCGTCCAGCTCAGGCTCGAGGACGGCGATAAGATTGCCCAGTTCGACCGCTGTACGGGCGCACTCGCGACCTTTTTCAGCAGCGCGAACTTCGGCTTGTTCATCTGTGTTGGTGGTCAGTACCCCGTTGGCAACCGGGATGCCGGTGGCCAGGGAGACCTGGGTAATGGCCGACGCACTTTCGTTGCTGACCACTTCAAAGTGGTAGGTGTCGCCACGAATAACCGCGCCCAGCGCGATCAGGGCATCAAACTCGCCGGTTTCAGCCATCTGGCCCAGCGTGATGCCCAGTTCCAGCGCGCCCGGAACGGACAGAACCGTTACATCACGCTCGTCCACGCCCAAGGCTTCCAGCTCTTTCAGGCAGGCTTCCAACTCGGTCAGGCCGATGGATTCGTTGAAACGCGCACGCACAATACCGATGTGCAGACCTTCCCCATTCAGGTCAGGGGTAACAATGTAAGGATTCATGTTGGAAGCTCCGCTTAGGATTGAGAATCTGGTTCGCTATGGTAACCCGTCACGGTCAATGCAAACCCGGCCATGCTTGGCATTTTACGTGGTCGCGACATTAAACGGGCCTTGCCAACATTGAGGTCACGCAAAATCTGTGCACCAATCCCGTAGGTGCGCAGATCGTTGCGGCTGGAGCGCCCTCGTGGCGCCTGGGCCGGACTGTTCTCGCCCCAGGCCTGGATCTGCTCAAAACCATGTTCCTCGGAGCTTTGGCAGTTCATCAACAGCACCACCCCGCTGTCCGATTGGGCAACCGTACGCAGCGCCACGGGCAAGGTCCAGCTATGCCCCACATCCCCTTCGATCAGTACATCCAGAACCGTAGTCGGTTCATGCACGCGCACCAAGGTTTCCACCTCTGGCGTAATCTGGCCGTGTACCAGGGCCAGATGCAGGCCCCCGGAGGACAGGTCGCGATATGCGTGACACTCGAACTCGCCATACGGTGTCTTGACGGGCTTTTTGTGCAGGCGCTCGATCATGGATTCGTGCTCGCTGCGATATTGGATCAAGTCCGCAATCGTCCCCACCTTGATGCCGTGTTCACGAGCAAAGACCAGCAAGTCCGGCAGGCGGGCCATGGTTCCGTCCGGATTGAGCACTTCGCAAATGACAGCAGCCGGGGTCAGACCCGCCATGGCCGTCAGGTCGCAGCCCGCCTCGGTATGCCCGGCGCGCACGAGCACGCCACCCTTGGCCGCCTTCAGGGGAAAGATATGACCGGGCTGCACCAGATCCGCAGGACGCGCATCACGCGCCACGGCGGCCTGGACGGTACGGGCGCGGTCAGCAGCGGAAATACCGGTTTCCACGCCTTCCGCCGCCTCGATGGAGACGGTGAAATTGGTGCCAAAGCGCGTGCCGTTGCGCGTTGCCATCAAAGGCAGGTCCAGTTGGCGGCAACGCTCTTCAGTCAGGGTCAGGCAAACCAGACCACGGCCATGCGTCACCATGAAGTTGATCGCCTCGGCATTGACGAACTCGGCGGCCATCACCAGATCGCCTTCGTTCTCGCGGTCCTCTTCATCAACCAGAATGACCATGCGACCTGCGCGCAGTTCCTCAACAATCTCTGGAACGGGAGCGATTGGACTGGTACCCAGGTGACCAGCGTCGGACTGAATTTCTTGATTCATCGTGCTCTTTGCTCAGACAGATAATAATTAAGGCCATTTTACGACACCCGGGCCCCCGCGGGCAGCTTGATTAGTCGGTACACTTAAAGACCGTGTCAATCCGCTCCAAACCTCTATGACCGAACCCATTTTGCCTGCTCTGGACGAAAAACGTCGTCGCATCCAATCCATTGAAACAGGCTTTGGCCTGTTGAAAGTGCTGGTGGACAGTGGTCAGCCCATGATGTTGCGCGATCTGGCCACTCGGGCAGGCATGAGCTCGGCCAAGGCCCACCCTTATCTGGTCAGCTTTACCAATGTAGGACTGGTACAACAGGCGCCGGCTACCGGACTGTACGAGCTGGGGCCTTTTGCCTTGCAGATGGGGCTGGTCAGCCTGCAAAGTCAGAACCCGCTCAAGATCGCCCTGCCTGTGGTGCAGGCCTGGGCCTCGCGCATCGGCCATACCTTGGGCGTGGCGGTGCTGGGTTCGCATGGCCCCACCATGGTTCACATCAGCGAGGCCAGCTACCCCGTGCATGTGAACATGCGTTGTGGAACCGTGATGTCCATGTTGCACACGGCCACCGGCCATGTCTTTGCCGCCTGGTTGCCCCCGGAAGTGGCCCGCCACTATATCGAGCGCGAGGCGGGCGACAGCGCCGTTGTCACCAGTATCAGCCCTTTGCGCCCCGCCCCCAAAGCACTGACAGCCATGTTGGAAAAAATCCGTGAGCAAGGGGTGGCTCAGGCGTTGGGCAACCCCCTGCCGGGTATTGATGCCTTGTCCGTTCCCGTGTTCGATCACTCCGGTCATATTGTGCTGGCTCTGACCAGCCTGGGCCCGAGCACCTTGTTTGATGCCAGTCTGGACAGCCCTATCCTGGCTCAGTTGCGACAGTGTGCCAGCAGCATCTCTCATCAGCTCGGTTGGCGTGACCCTTTGGACAGACCCTCTTTGTAAGCGCAGACACGCCTGCAAACATTTATACGGGGTGTCCGCACTTCAAGTTTGTTGGCTTTACATGCAAAATAAGCGTTTTATCCGCCCACCTCTTGTGGGTGACACCTCGAGTGCGATGCTGTGCTAGAACAAGAACTGAAATTTTTTGTACCCGAGAGTGCCCGTCCCGGTTTATTGGCCGCTTTTGACGCGGTACGAACGGGTAGCATTACCTTGAACGCCATCTACTTTGATACCCCCGAGCGCGAACTGGCGCTATCGGGTATCGCTCTGCGACTGCGCAAGGAAGGTGAGCAATGGGTTCAAACCGTCAAGCTGCCCGGTCCCGATACCCTGTCCCGAATTGAGATCAATCATCCTCGACCAGGTCCCGAACTGGACCTGAGCCTGTATCAGAACACCCCGGCACAGGCCGCCCTGGCCCGGCACTCCGGGCAGATTCAGGCCCGCTACCAGACGCGGATACAACGTGAGCTGGCCCGAATCAGGCAAGGACAGTCTGAACTGGAGCTGGCCTACGATGTGGGCCATATCGAATCCCAGGGCCTCAAGCTCTTGGTCAACGAACTGGAAATCGAGCTCATCAGCGGTGAAAGCCTTGCCATGTTCGAGCTCGGGCAGCGCTGGCTGTACAAGCACGGCCTGATCCTGGAAATGCGCAGCAAGTCTGAACGAGGCGATGCACTGGCCAGTCTGGTGGATCGGCGCCGAGCCAAATCCGAGAGCCTGGACTTGTCTCCCTCACAAGTGGCCGCTGCCTTGACGCGCAAGGCGTACGACCTGCCCAAACCCCATGTTGTCGACGCCAAGGACCTGGAGCAGTTCTACTGTCTGAGCGCCACCATGAGCCTGGAGCAGGTCATTCGTAATGCGGCCCTGCTGGCAGGCGTGGATGGCATCCGCCCGGACGTCGCCCGCCAGGCTGATTATCTGGCCTTGATGCGTGTGGGCCTGCGCCGTCTGCGCTCCTGCCGCAAGCTGTTCAAGATGTGGCTGTCGGCCAGTGAAGGCTATGCCAACACCCGGTTGACCCATTATTTCGGCTTGTTTGGCAAGGCACGCGATCATGATCTGGTGCATCTGGAGATCACTCCCTTGTTACTGAAAGCAGGCATGCCAGGCCCCGCTCCGCAGCCCCAACCTGCCCACCTGGAACACGACCCCGTTCAACTGGCCAGTGCCGCCGAATTCCAGTCTTTGCTGCTGAGTAATCTGCAAAGTCTGATCTGCGGCCCCACGCTGGAACTCAATGGCGTGCCGGAGCCGCAAAACCTGATCGAGGCACGCATCAGCCGCTGGTTTCAGACGATTCAGTTGCGCAGCCAGCGCTTTGCACAGATCAGCCAGGACAAACAGCATCGCCTGCGTAACCGAATCAAAAGCCTGCGTTATTGCCTGGAGTTTTTACCCAGCGCGGCCGACAAGCAAGGGTTGCACAAGGTCTTGCGCGAGTGTCAGGCCCTGATCGGAGCCGTAACGGATGTCGATGTTGCGCTGGACTGGTATGCACAACATGCTGCCAATCCCGAGCAGGCGCAGTTCGCACGTCAGTGGCTGACCCATGCTCGCCAGGGTCGTGCGGCCCATGCCCAGCATGCCCTCAATGCCTTGGATCAGCATCAGCCGCACACTGAGCTGCTGCGACGCTAAAGGCCCCGCGAGGGAAGAAACGATCCTGCAGCAGTAGCGTGCTGGGTAGCTACACAGTGAGCACGGGCGAATAGCGCAAAAAAAAACCGGCGATTCCCTTAAAAGGATATCGCCGGTTTTTTTATCAGGCGTGGACTTAGGCGTTCATACCCAGCAAGGCCGAAGCAAATTCGCGCGCCACAAACGCTTGCAGATCCTGCATACCCTCGCCCACCCCGATCCAGTACACGGGAATGGGTCGAACGCCCTGAGCACAGGCGGCAACCGCCGCCAGCGTCCCGCCTTTGGCCGTGCCGTCCAGCTTGGTGACCACCAGGCCCGTCAGACCCAAGGCGGCATCAAAGGCACGAATCTGGGAGATCGCATTCTGTCCGGTATTGCCGTCCACAACCAGGAGTATTTCGTGTGGCGCCTGGCCGTCCGCCTTGCCGATGACGCGCTTGATCTTTTTGAGCTCTTCCATCAGGTGCAGTTGAGTCGGCAAGCGGCCCGCGGTATCCACCATGACCACCCCCATATCTCGGGCACGGCCCGCGTGTACCGCATCAAACGCCACGGCGGCGGGATCTCCCCCGTCCTGGGCAATCACACTGACGTTATTGCGCGCCCCCCATTCAATCAGTTGCTCACGCGCCGCCGCACGGAAGGTATCGCCCGCCGCCAGCAGGACTTTTGCGCCCTGCTCCTGAAAGGTGTGCGCCAGCTTGCCAATGGACGTGGTTTTACCCGCACCGTTAACACCGGCAATCATGACCACCAGGGGTTTGCCCGAACCGAGTGGAAAGGACTTCTCCAAGGGCTTCAAATGATCGGTCAGGATGTCACACAGAATTTGCTTGACCTGGGCTGCATCGCTGACTTTTTCCTTGCGTACACGCGCACGCAAGGCGGTAATCAGCTTTTCCGTTGCCTCCACGCCGGCATCGGCCATCAATAAGGCATCTTCCAGCTCCTCAAACAAGGTTTCATCAACCTTGGCACCGACAAACAGACTGCTCAGACTTTGACCGGTGCGGGACAAGCCCTGTTTCAACCGGGACATCCAGGAGGTTTTCACCACAGGAGCGGCGGCTTCTGGTTCTGGGGTCGGAGCTGGTTCAGGCTGTGGCGCGGGGGCCGGTGCGGGAACAGGAGCAATCTCTGGCTCTGGTTCTGGCTTTGGCTCCGGTTCAGGGATCGGTTGCACCTCGGGCTCAGGAGTCCGATCTGGCTCCGGCACAGGTTGCACTTCCGGCTCAGGGGTACGAACGGGTTCAGGTACAGGCTGTACTTGCGGTTCGTAGACACGCGCAGGCTCGGGTGTCGGAACACTGGCAGGGGTCGGTTGTGGCACCTCTGGCTGCGTGGGCGTAGACTGCGAGGCAGCGCGATGTTCAGCCTGACTGGCTGCCTGGCGATCCAAAGCCACAGCAGGCGGGACTGCCGGCGTTTGAACTGGCGTGCTTTGCTCCTGCGCTACCGCAGGGGATGCGTCTGCCGCGTCAGCCTCGGGCTGGGCAGGAGAAAGCGGCTCGGTCAGCTCCGTTTGAGTGACTTGTGGCTCTGGCTTGGCCTTCTTTCTTTTAAAAAAACTGAACATACGATTTACACTAGAAAATTCTGTTGAATGACCACATTATCCGATCAAAGCGCTAATGAGAAAACATGCTGTCCGTATTGTAGGTGGGGATTATCGCCGCACACCCATTTCAGTGGTCGACGCCCCCGGTTTGCGGCCCACTCCGGATCGTGTGCGCGAGACGCTATTTAACTGGCTCAACCACTTCTGGGGCGGACAATTCAGCGACAAAAACGTGCTGGACCTGTTCGCCGGCAGTGGCGCCCTGGGGTTTGAAGCCGCCTCGCGCGGTGTCGCCTTTGTGCAAATGGTGGAGCGTCACGGACCGGCTGTGGCCAATTTACGCGCTTTGCGCACCAAGCTGAAAGCCGAACACGTCCGCATTCATGCCGGTGACGCCCTCCATATTCTGGAGCGCAGTCAGATGCGCTACGATCTGGTCTTTGTGGACCCGCCCTTTGCACGCGACTGGATGGAACGTATCTGGCCCTTGCTGCCCAATGTGCTGGCGCCGGACGCACTGGTTTACATTGAGTCCGAAACCCCTATACAAGCCCCGGCTCAATACGGGATACTACGACAGGATAAGGCAGGGCAGGTACATTATCATTTGCTGCGATTTGCTGCGATGCAAAAAACAGTCAATAATGCCGAATTTTCCGGGACGCCTGCGCCGCTCTCCCCGGACTCCGACCTGCCAACTTGAACCCCTTACGCGGATGCACCATGATCACAGCTGTTTACCCCGGCACCTTCGACCCCCTGACCCGAGGCCATGAAGACTTGGTCAGGCGAGCCGCCAACCTTTTCGATCACGTCGTGGTCGGTGTGGCCTCCAGCCAGAACAAACGCCCCTTCTTCACGGTAGAAGAGCGTGTGGAAATTGCCTCCGAAGTGCTCAGCCACTACCCGAACGTGGAAGTAAAAAGCTTTTCGGGCCTGCTCAAGGATTTTGTGCGTGAACAAAATGGCCGCGTCATCGTACGTGGACTGCGCGCCGTCTCCGACTTTGAATACGAATTTCAAATGGCGGGCATGAACCGCCACCTGCTGCCCGAAGTCGAGACCATGTTCATGACCCCTTCGGACCAATACCAGTTCATCTCCGGTACCATTGTGCGCGAAATTGCCATCTTGGGCGGCGACGTGGGTAAATTTGTGTTCCCGTCCGTAGAGCGTTGGCTACAAACCAAAGCCAAAGAACGCAATCAGCAAGCGGTTTCGGCGACCTGAACTCGCCCTGCACAGCGGTCCGTACTACACTGTAGGGTGACCGACGGGTCAATTCCAAAGACCACGCTTATCAGGACATTGCGCTATGGCACTGCACATTACAGAAGAATGCATCAACTGCGACGTATGTGAGCCGCAGTGCCCCAATCTGGCCATTTACATGGGCGAGGAGATCTACGAGATCAATCCCAACCTATGTACCGAGTGTGTCGGCCACTTTGATGAACCGCAGTGCGTGGTGGTGTGTCCGGTCGAATGCATTGAGGTTCACCCTCAGCACCAGGAAAGCCAGGAAACCCTGCTCGCCCGCTACCATCGACTGCAAGCCGAGCCCACTTCCTGATGGAACAGCCATAAAAAAACCCTGCTTCTGGCAGGGTTTTTTTATGGCTGAACGCCGCCACAGGGGGGCATTTACGGGGAGGTAGCCAGACGCTTTAACAAACGTACTGGCTGGCCGATATAACGACTGAACCACTGCGCCGGCAAATCGCCCTCGTCGATCAATTGCACTGGCTGGCCGTTTTCCTGCCACATGGAAAACGAGTCAGGATCGTCTTCAATGACGTCTACCGCTATATCCAGACGCAACATGCCGGGAGCACGCAGCACCAACTGCCCAAAGCGCAGCTCCATGCTTAGTTCAGCCAGGACAGGCAAGGCCTGCGCGCCCAGAACCTGCCCCTGTTCATCGCCCAGAACCCAACGCTCCTGGCATGCCAGCGCCTTGCTATCGCTGAGCGCTGGCCCCCCTTGCAAAAGACAGACCGTGTCCAGTGGCTGGCCCGCATTCAGGCTGGCGTCCTGACTCATTGCTTGAACCATTGCTTCATGGCCTCACCCAGAGTTGGGGGCACTTTGGCTGCCAACTCGTCCTGAATGGCCTGTTTGACCTCAGCCTTCACCTCTGTCGTGGTTTCTGCCTTGGCCTGCGAGGCCTGTTGACTCAACAAGTCCAGCAACCCGTCCTGCAAGGCTTTTTTAATCGTGTCGCTGGCGATGTCCTTCCACTGAATCTGGTAGGACAATGCAGCCCAAGGCCCGGAGATGTGAATGGGGATCGACACATTACGCAGATCCTGCAAAGACTTGCGTTCATCAGCGGACAGACTGTTAGGGTTGAGGCGTGCCTGCAACGTCACCTCAGCCTGCTGAGTCACTAAGTCCAGCTTGGACCCCTTGGCGGCCGTGACATTCAAGAGGGGGGTCACTGCCCGGAAGTTGCGGAACGTGGCCTGCCCTTTCTTGATATCCAAGCTGCCTTGCAGGCGTTTTAACACCGTACGACGCAAGAGATCGGACTCGGGCAGCAACAAGGGAATCTGGCCGCTGAAGGCATTACGCACCGCCTCGTTGATATCCCGTACGCTTTGATCCAGATCGACACTACGCCAGCTGCCGTCGAGCAGATCCAGGCTCAGGCCCCCTTCCAGTGCATTCAGGCGCTCTTGCTGCGTGGCCCCCTGGGTCTTCAGATTCAGATCGACATTGCCTTTGCCGGCCAGATAATCATTGCCGAAAGCGTCCAGCAGCAGCGAGCCCAGTTGCATTTGCTGCAACTTCAGGCCCAACTCCAGGCGTTTGCCCGGCTCTACCTTGGCCTTGGCCTGGAGCTGTCCTTCGTAGGCTTGCGCGGTGAACTGCGACAGATTAATCAGTTGTCCCTGATTCTTGACTTGAGCCTTGACCTGATCCATGACCATGCCCAGGCTGCGAAGCTTCTCAATTTCAACACGCAGATCGAAACTCATGGCATCCAGCCAGGCATAGGAAGCGGGTTGCGCATCCTCCTGCTCGGCCGCTACTGGCGGTTGGGCGGGGTCCGCGGGCTGTTCCTGCCCGGCTTCCTGCTCCTCGGCCTGTCCGGTCGCTGGCTCTGACTCATCAACCGCCTCCGCGGGGGGGACCACCTCTGGGGCGGTTAGCCAGAAAATCGAGCGCAGCTCATCCAGATCGAGCTTGTCTGCCTTTAGCACAGCGGCCAGCAAGGGGCCTTTGCCTTTATCCTGAACACTGATATCCAGCTTGCCTTGAGCCTGCTCGATGTTGCTGCTTAGCTGCGCCTGGTATTGCTGCTTGCCTTTGTTCAGATCCGCCTGTCCGCTCAACGGCATCTCGAAACGGCTGCCCGCATCGGCCTCGTCCTCGACGCGAATGCTGGCCTGAATTTCGGGCAGACGCAGCCATTCATTCGACGGCTGCCATTGCATGGGCGAACTGGCCTTTAGTTGAGCGACACGACTGCCTTGCTTGACCGCTCCATCGAGCTTGGCCTGCTCAAACAAAAGCGCCTGGCTGTTGCCGGACAAGCCCTGCAGCGTCAAGCCCAGGCCCCAGACCTTGGGACCGCTTACTTTCAGGCTGGCCACCACGGGTGCGCCTTCGGCCTGGGCAGGCGAGACCTGAATGCGGGGAACGTCCAAGGCCAGATCAAGGTTCTGATCCTCGTTTTTGCCGCGGATACGCAAGGCCAGTTTCTCGAACGACACCAGATCACTGTCGCTGTCGATCTGCATCTTGGGCGTGTTCAAGGACGCATTCAGATCGCTGACCGGATACGAGCCCAACCATTGGCCTTGCAGTTGAGTATCCAGATTGGTGGCGTTGAACTGACGCTGCCCAGCCTTGTACGCCACATTGCCTTTGAGTGTCAGGCTTTGCGCCCGCAACTCGTCCAGATCGCCTACAAAGCTCAGGTTCAGCTTCTGCGCTGCGTATGATTGCGAGGCGGGGTCCAAACTGAGCTGGCCCTGCCCCTCCAGCGACCCTTCGGCCACTGGATAGTCGCCCGACAGCCGGCTTTTGAAGGCCACATCAAAAGGCTGGCCGAACGTCATGCGCCCCGTATTTACTTCCAGCTGCAGCAAGCGACCAATCACATTGCTGCGCTTGCTGAAGTAGTGAATTTCGCCCCCTTTCAAGCTCAGACCCGCAATGTCGATCTGAAAATCCGTCTCGCTGCCCGAACGCTTGGCAATCAGCTCGGGCACTGGCGAGGACTCGGGGGACGGCTCAACAGATTTGTCCTGTGGAGCCTCGGCCGCCTGCGCAGCAGGCAACAAGGACACCCCAGCACGGGCAACGGGCAGTTGAGGACCGACGGGCGGCGCTTGCAACAGGTCATCAAAGTTGAATGCACCCTGCTCATCACGCACAATCCAGGCCTTAAAGCCCGTAACAGCGACGTGGTCCACAACCAGACGGTTGTTGATCAAAGGCCATAGGGCGACCGCAAACCGGGCACTTTCAAAGGACGCGAAGGGATCTTCCGAATTACGGTCGGACAGGGACAGGCCCTGCACGGACAGGCCAATGCGGGGAAATAAAGAAAGTTCGATGTCACCGTCAATCTTGAGCGTACGCTGATACTTTTGCTGGACGATGTCGGCCAGCTTCTGTTTGTACGAATTGGGATTGAAGGTCAGCAGGAAAATTGCCCCGCCAACCACTGTGACAATAGCCAAAACGACGAGGCTGAATAAGCCCCGCTTAAACCATACTTTCATGTAAGCCTCTAGGACCTCGGGGAAGGATGCAACATGCCATCTGCCCGGATACGAAATGCTACCCTATGTCGGGGCATTGCGAAGTAACGAAAATAAGAAATATCCACCTGCTCTTTAAAAAGCGGTGCCGTCTGTCAGCAATCCCTTATTATTACCTTAAGAAATAAAGGCATAGTATTAATGTCTTCGCCCTTAGATGCATTTGCGCACATACAAGGGTTATGCTTGCTCTGTCTTATATAAGCCACTTGATAATCAATTCCAGAATAAGCCATGAAACTAGAGACTCTTGCCATTCATGCTGGCTACCAGCCAGACCCGACCACAAAAGCTGTTGCTGTCCCGATTTATCAGACCACTTCCTACGCTTTCGACAATACGCAACACGGCGCGGATCTGTTTGACCTGAAGGTTCCCGGCAATATCTACACCCGCATCATGAACCCGACCAATGCCGTGCTCGAAGAGCGTGTAGCGGCACTGGAAGGCGGGATTGCAGGTTTGGCAGTCGCCTCTGGCATGGCAGCCATCACGTATGCTATCCAAACGATTGCCGAGGCCGGCGACAACATTGTGTCCGTCAGTAAACTGTATGGTGGCACCTACAACCTGTTCGCACACTCCTTCCCGCGTCAGGGCATTACGGTCAAGTTTGCCCCGCCCAATGACATCGAAGCGCTGGAAGCCCTGATTGATGATCGCACCCGTGCCGTTTTCTGCGAAACCATCGGCAACCCGGCCGGCAATATCATCGATATCCGCGCCCTGGCCGATGCTGCGCACCGCCATGGCGTGCCACTGATTGTAGACAACACCGTCGCGTCTCCTGCACTGTGCCGCCCTATCGAACACGGCGCTGACATTGTGGTGCATTCGCTGACCAAATACATGGGTGGTCACGGCACCACCATCGCTGGCATGGTGGTGGATTCGGGCAAGTTTCCCTGGGCCGAACATAAAGACCGCTTTGCCATTCTCAATACCCCCGACCCTTCCTACCATGGCGTGGTCTACACCGAGGCCTTCGGTCCGGCTGCCTTCATTGGCCGTTGCCGCGTGGCTCCGCTGCGCAACACTGGCGCAGCCCTGGCTCCCTTGAGCGCCTTCCAGATTCTGCAAGGCATCGAAACGCTGCCTTTGCGGATGGAACGCCACACGGAAAATGCCCTGAAAGTGGCCGAGTACCTGAACAAGCACCCTCAAGTGTCCTGGGTCAAGTATGCAGGTCTGCCCGACCATCCCGACCACGAGCTAGCCAAGCGCTACATGGGCGGCAAACCCGCTGCCATTCTGTCCTTTGGCATCAAGGGCGGCATTGAAGCGGGCACTCGCTTTATCGACGCGCTGAATCTGGTGCTGCGCCTGGTCAATATTGGCGATGCCAAATCCCTGGCCTGCCACCCGGCCAGCACCACACACCGTCAGCTCAATGCGCAAGAACTGGCGGCAGTGGGAGTCAGCGAAGATATGGTGCGTCTGTCCATTGGTCTGGAGCACATCGACGACATTCTGGCCGATCTGGAACAAGCGCTGGCTGCTGCAGCACGCGGCTAAGACAAAAAAAATCGGTACTGGCCGTCGCGCTCATACCGATTTGTCTGGCTCACATCAAAAAGCCTGGAATCGGTACGACACCCATTCCAGGCTTTTTCATTTTTTTCCTTCCACGGCCCGCGGCGGGCCGCGCTCACGGCATCAATTCTCAGGGTTTGCGAAACAACTGCGTCAAGCCACCCAGCAAACTGCTGGCATCGGTAATATGGGATGGGTCAAACTGGCCATTGGGACTGGCCTGATTGATCAGGGAAGGCAACATGATTCTCAGGTTCTCCAACACGCTTTGCTGGGTCAAGCCCGACAAGTTCACCAACTGCGTAATCGCGGGCTGCCCCATCACTCCCAACAGGTCTTGCTGAGCAATGTCCTGGTTGCTGCCCTGCGAAATCCAGGACGACACCACTTCCCCAAAACCACCGGCGCGAAAACGCTCAATCAGACCACTCAGGCCCCCCGGATAGCTGCTGATTACTTGAATCAGGGCAGGCAAGAGCGCGCCCTGCTCCTTGGATTTGGCATCTGCCGACGACAAGGCCGACACAACAGAATTAAGCAAACTCATTATTTTTCTCCCCAATGCACGGCACCATGCGGGCCGGTGCTGATATCAGGCCTCATTATGCCGTGCTCACCCTGCAGGCGGGGCGGATTAATTGTCAAGGTGGGTCAATGGCCGCGTAACGCCCCAAGCCTATTGCCCTGGGCAACGCCTACGCTACACTGGTTTACCGATAGCCTGGCACGGTGTCTTGGCCAACAGACCGACTCAATGGAGATTCTGGAATGATGCAAGCTTCCTATACCATCCTGTCCGCTCAAGAAACTGCTCGCACTTTGCCCTATCCAGAGCTGGTCGCCCAGCTTGGCATCGCCGTAGCCCAATCTGCCGCCGGCACTATCGTCGCCCCCGCCCGCCAGGTGCTTGACTATCCTCAAACCGGGCGAATGCTGTCCATGCCCGCGGTTTCGCACGATATAGGCGTGCACAAACTGGCCAATGTCATGCCGGACAATCCGCAGCAGGGCCGGGGCACCATCCAGGGTCTGGTCACTGTGTACGATGCCCACAATGGTCTGCCCCTCTTGATTCTGGATGCGCCCACCCTGTCCGAGCGTCGCACCGCCGCTGTGTCCATGCTGGGCATCCAGGCGCTCTGGCCCCAAGGGCCCGAACACATCACCCTGCTGGGTTACGGCCAACAGGCACGGGCTCATTGCGAGGCCATCATGACGCTTTACCCCAAAGCCGAGGTCACCCTGACAGGCCGCAGTCTGGAGCGTGCCCGCGCCGTCACCGCCTCTTTGCAGACCCGTTTCGGAGCAAGGGTCCAGGCAGCGGCAAGCGTGCCGGAAAAGACCGATGTGCTGATCAGTCTGACCTCCAGCCTGACACCGGTCTATCATGAACCAGCCCGACTTGAGCGCCTGTTGATCGGCGTAGGGGCCTTTACACCTGAAATGGCCGAGTTCGAAGCCCACACCGTCCTGGCCAGCCGCCTGTATGTAGACGATCTGACAGGCGCCCGAAAAGAAGCGGGAGACCTGCTTCAGGCTGACGTAAATTGGGATCAGGTTCAGGGCATACACCAGGTTTTGCGCAGCCCGGCGCCCAAAGACAAACCCGTGTTCTTCAAATCCGTCGGCTCCGCTGCCTGGGATTTGGCGGCCGCTCGTTGTGCCTTGCATCAGCGCCAGCAGATCTGAAACCCCAGGCCTCAATACTTAAGGGGCAAATCAACGGACCGGGCACACTAAATCGCGTCCAGAGTGTTACTCTGGCGCGTACAATCCCTTACAGTCACTTACCGATCTCTTTTTGCCGCGCTGCCATGACCTCTTCGCTCCCCCCTCTTGAAGACGATCCATTTCAAATCCAATCGAAGTTTGAAATCCTGCGTGTTTTACGGGCTATTGAAAAAGGCGGCCTGCTGTTGCACATGGAAGCCAACCACGGCAATGACCGGATTGTGACCACCATTTTGGATATCGATCTGGACAATAATGTGGTGGTAATCGACACCGCTAACAAAGAAGAAAAAACCCGAAATCTGCTGCAGTCCGAACACACCAGCTTTGAGACCTCTGTCGACAAGATCAAAGTAACCTTCCAGGGGCCCAAGCCCGAAGTGGTGACCTATGAAGGACAACCGGCCTTGGCCATCCCGATCCCCGAATCCATTCGCCGTTTGCAGCGACGCGAATTTTTCCGCGTGAGCGTACCGGTCAGCGAACCGGCCATGGTGATCCTGCGTCTGAATAACGAGGCAAAGAGTTTCATGCTGCACGATATCAGCGGCGGGGGCTTGTCGTTGGTCGACGAATCCCAAAGTCTGGCAGAGGTCATTGGTGCACATAAAACAGAGTCCCTGCTGGAGCTTCCTCAGGCAGGCTCTTTTGTCGTGGCGCTACAAGTGACACGAACCGAAACGCAACAACTGCCCAATGGCAAACAGATTCAACGCCTGGGCTGTACGTTTATTGACTTGTCTGCCTCCACGCAAATGGCCATCCAACACTATATTGGTCGCCTGGAGCGCCAGCAGATCGCCAAACAGCGCGGACACGGTTAATTCGAGTCAGGGGACATTCCCAGATCACTGGGAATGTCCACATCACGCAAGATCCCCTCATCCACCAAGGGCAGGAACAGGGTCTGATCCCTGTTGGCTTGCAACAAGCCACGCGCGCCTTGCTCATCGGGCAATGTCAACAGCGCCTGCTGCCAGGCCAGACCAAAGCCAATCGGATTGCCCGTCTGCCCGTTCACAACCGGACGTACTATCCCAGCGCCATCCTGCACGGCCTGAGCGACCGCCGCTACTGTACTGGGCCGTACCCAAGGCATATCCGCCAACAAGACGACATAGCCATAAGAAGGCCGACTCGCCTGTATCCCGGCTTTCAAACTGACCCCCATGCCGCGCGTCGCGTCTGGCGCCGGTACAAAAACGAGCGGTAAATCGCCCAGCTCACGCCGCAGAAGCGGCTCATGAACATCGCAGACCAGTAGCACTTCATCCAGCACGGACAGCGCAGTCTCACAGACACGGCGCACCACCGTTTTGCCATCATCCATCCGGGCCAGCAGTTTCAGGCACTGACCTGAGGGATCGAACCGAAGACCCACACCGGCGGCCAGAATAATGCCCGTCACCCCCGAGACCCGCTGCTGTCCAACCATTCAATCTCCTTTACACTTCTGCGTGAGCCTACTGCGGCTCATTGTCTTTCACGATCAGCCTGAACAATACAAGTGATCGAGGCCAACAAGGCTCCCACAAACCGGGCTTCCAGTACATCGTTAAAAAAAACGGCAAATCCCTTGGTACTGTATCAAGGCCACAAGATCAAAGCATCGGACCCAGCAGGGAGATGGACTCAAAGAAACACCAAGAAGGATTAAGCCCGCAGGACGCCCTCCAAGAGCAGGTCGAGAACTGACTCTGAGAGAGCCAGCCGGGTAAGGCAAGCTCCCATTCAAACCTTAAGCACCCCAGCCCAGGCCCCGTTTAAAAGCACTGCCCGCCTATTTAAAACAATAAGTGTCCATTTAAAACAATCTGCTATATTTTCCCCACACTAGCTCAACGTCATCTTCTCGTGCAAGGCTCTCCTTGCCAACCTGAATGCCTCAGGCTCAACAAACTGCTTCCTCCACTTCAGGGGCTCCTCCGTGCAGACACTATTTCGCGCCTTGAATACCCGACCCGCCATGACACCCAACAGGCTATGGGCAGCACTGACACTGGCTATTGCCCCCCTGTCCGCTCACGCTCTGGAAGACAGAACCGTGGAGAACGCTGCCGGGCGCAGCGTATTCATCGCCCGGTTTTTCGACATTGGCGACGGCTCCTTTGACAATGACAACACCTCATTCTGGAGCTGGGAAGGCCATCAGGCCTACAAAAACGAGATCGTCGACGGCCTGGGCTATTGGGCGGAAATAATTCAGCCTCAGGGCAACAAGCCCGCCACCATCGTGAACATCGGCACGGTCGACATGCCGGGCAACGCCTACGGTGGCTCCCCCGTGGCCCAAGGGGGGCACAGCGCTTTGACGCAAATGCAACAAAACATCTTTGGTCTGTCACCCTCAACCGGCACCCTGCCCTTGGGCGGCCACGGCTTTTTTGGACTGGGCCAGGATGACTACGCACTCAATCCCGCTCTGACCCAAACGCCTCTTAGCGGCAAAGACAGCGTCCTGCTGACGGCCATACACGAAATTGCCCACGGTCTGGGCGTGTTAAGCAGCGTTGAAGACAAAGGCAATCTAGACGAATTCAAGCCTTATTTTGAAAGTGATTTGAGCAGCTGGACGCAACTGCTCCGGGACGACAACGGCAATCCGGCACGCGCAAACCAAAAAATTGTCTGCAGTGCTTGCAACAACACCTACGACCCCGATGCGTTTGATCTACGCCAGGACAAAGGCTATCTGACCGGGACTCACATCGAACAGGTGCTGGCCGGTGGCCTGCGCGGTGTCCCTGTCAAGATACTCGGTGAGGAGGGAGGCGTAGACGATAACTTCATGAGCCATATCGAACTTCGCAACAGCGTCATGAGCCACCAGAGCTACCGCAACTATTCGGGCTTCATGGAGGCTGAACTGGCCGTCATGCAGGATCTGGGTTACACCATCGACCGGGCCAATTTCTTTGGGCGCTCCATCTACGGCGATGGCCTTGATCTGGTCAACACACAGGGCTTCTTTGAGCGCAATGCGGCGGGCACACAGTACCTGACTGGCCGCTACAACCTGTCGACGCTGGGTCTGGGCCTGCACATTTATGGCAGCAACAACCAGATCCGGCAAGCGGCAGACCTGCTGAGCGCAGGATCGGGTGGCGCAGGCATACGGGTTGATGGCGAAAACAACACCGTCATTATTGAGCCCGGCGTCAAAATCCACGCCAATGGCCTGAATGGACAAGGCATTCAGTTTGCCTACGGTCGCGGACACACACTGGTTCATCGCGGCGATATCCAGGCCAGCGGACCGCAAGGCGTCGGTCTGCGTTTTGATTTCGGCACCAATTCACTGGGCAACCATACCGAGCGACGGGGCTCCTACCTACGCAGCAGCGAGGGGGCCGATCTACCCCTGCTCCCTGAACTGAACGGCCCTCTGGTCCAACAAGCCGATATCAGCGGGAGGGTAGCCGGCCAAGAGGCCGCCATTCTGATTTCTGACAATGCCTACGTGGGACGGATCAACCTGATGCAGGGCGCCCAACTGGAAGGCGATATTATTTCGCGTTATGCGCAACGCGACGATACTCAGCAACTGCGCCTGACCACTGTGTCGTTTGGCCAGGCAGCGGACCGCGAAGGCCGCAGTATCAATCAGCCCGATGCGAGCTTTAACTTCAGCTACGCAGGCAATATCACTGGTAAAGACAATCTGACCCTGTCCTTTGACGGCGGAACCAGCCAGTTGGACGGAAACTTGCACGTGCACAGTGCCACCATTCACGAAGGCGCTACCTTCAAGGGCAATGCGAGCTTTGATCTGGCCAGCGGCAACACGCTGTTGAACGCCGGCACTCTGGCGCCTGGACACTCAACCGGACGCATCAGCGTCAAGGGAGACTTCCAGC
Organism: Alcaligenes sp. HNGD-HTN06; assembly: GCF_049932565.1. Classification (NCBI taxonomy): domain Bacteria; kingdom Pseudomonadati; phylum Pseudomonadota; class Betaproteobacteria; order Burkholderiales; family Alcaligenaceae; genus Alcaligenes; species Alcaligenes sp. HNGD-HTN06. The sequence continues at coordinate 2,952,781 of NZ_CP187782.1, forward strand.
AAACCGCAACAGGTCAACTGGAAACCGAGTTCGACAGCAACGGTGCCCACGACATACTGGCCATCAGCGGCAAGGCAGAGCTTGCCGGCACCTTGAGCCTGCAGCCCCTGGCCGACTGGTATCAAAACTCGTGGGCAGTTGACACTGCGTCGCTGGTGGAGGCGAACAGCTACAGCGGCAAGTTCGACACCCTTCAGATCCACGCGGTATCCCCCACCTTGTCCTTTAATGCCGACGCCCTGGGCAATGAGCGCTACCGCTTGTCAGCTCACCGAGCCGACTACGCCTACAGTCAGTACGGCCAGAACGACAACCAGCAACAAGCCGGGCAAGCTTTGTTCAAGCTGGCCTTAGCCGGTCCTGCATCCGCCCAGCCCCTGTTCAGGGAGCTGGACTTCTCGGCGAGGAACGGCTCCCTGATCCGCGATGCCCTGGACCAGGTTTCGCCAGCCAGCTACAGTGCAGCGATGGCCGCCTCCCTGACACACGAGCGCGAAATCATGCAAACCGCCCGCCAGGGTTTTAGCCAAAGCATGGCGCGCCCCGCCAAAGACTGGCAAGGTTACGCCTTGATATCGGGTTCAAGCGCCGATCAGAGCACACGGGGCTCATTGCTTGGCTACGATGCCAACAGCTATGGCCTGATCCTCGGGGCCGGACGCAGGCTGGAGTCAGCACCTGATCTCGCCGTGGGTGCTCAACTGGATATTTCGGATCTGTCGGTCAAACCCGATGCTCCTTATGGCGGCAAGAGTAAAGCCACTGCGTTCGGGCTTGCGGCGCATCTGCAGTATCGTCCTGCTGCCCGCCACGGTCTTTTTGCGTTCAGCGGGCTGCGTCTGGGCCTGGAGCACGCTGATATGCGTCGGCACATCAGCCTGGGCAACTACCAGGCAAGCCACTCGTCTGACTGGACGGGCCGTCAATTGTCGCTGGATGCGGGCACAGGCTACCTGTGGCCGATCAGTCCGTCTTTGTCGGTCGGCCCTGTGATCAGCATGAACTATGCCTGGGCATCGCGGCCTTCTGTCGACGAATCGGGCAATGCAGCCACACTCCTTCAGCTGGAGAGCAAACGTGTTGACGCCTTGCGCTCCAGCCTTGGTCTGAGCGCTCTATGGAACCAAGATCTGGATGATGGCAGCAAACTGGCTGTAAATGTCGACCTCGGCTGGAACCACGAATGGTTGGACCGCGACCTGACTCAGGCTGCGCATTTTGCGATTGCCTCCTCGGACACCGCGTTTAACACCCGTAATCATGTGCTCCCTCGCGACACGATGAGCGTGCAAGCCGGGCTGAGCTGGCAGCGTGATGAGCGTCTGTCGATTGGCACAGGCATCCGCTCACAGTTCGGGGGTGGATATTCATCACTGCAGGGACAAGTCAACCTGCGCTGGGCGTTTTAAGTGTTGAGCCTGACAGGAGCTCGCGAGGGCCTGTGTCGTGAGAGACAACGAAGGAACGCACGTGCACGTGCAATGTGGGGGGAAACGAGCGGCGCACGTAGACGCGAGAGAGAAGAAAGGCAGGGGTATGTGGTGCCAGACGTATAAAGACATCGAGGGCACGAAAAACCTTGGGAGCCGGGGAAGGCGCTGACGCGCCTACCCGGTTCTAAACAAGGCGTTTTACAGCCCCATCAATTTCATGGCCTCTTCACGCGTCGCCACCGTGGCGTACTTCTGACGCATATCAAACAGGTTGGCCTCATGCGGGCCAATTGCCCGATCACCCACGCAGTCCGACACCACCAGGGGGCGGAAACCCAGTTGCATTGCATCCACCACGCTGGAGCGCACGCAACCACTGGTCACCGCGCCCGCCACCAGCAGTGTTTGCACGCCACGCTGGGTCAGCCACGCCGCCAGGGGCGTACCAAAAAACGCCGACGGCACGTTCTTGCGAACAATAAATTCACCCGGTGCAGGAGCCAGCTCCGGCACGATGTGGCTGTTGTGCGCATCTTCGGTCAGACCCAGCATGCCGGGGACTTTGATGCTGAAGATATTGTGATCAGCGCCATCGTCGGCATACACGATACGTGTGTGCGCCACCGGCCAGCCCTGCTCACGCGCCGTTGCCAGCAACTTCTGCGTGTTCGCGATCGCCTCAGGAATATTGCCGCCACCAAACACCGCCGGGTCAGCAAAACCATTCACCAGATCAATAATCAACAAGCCGTAGGGAGCTTGAGGCTCCAGCGTCGATCCAAACCCTTGTTGAGCGTACACCGCTCCTTCATTCGTACTCACCAACACCTCCATCCAGTACTTTGCCATCACGCACCACCGCCCGGCCATCCAGGCTGACCGTGCAATGGCGCAAAGGAATATCAATGTGGCAGGCCGTCGTGCGATTGCCGCCCGCCTCGTTGTTTGGGCCCAGAGAGAACAGGAAGTTGCCCTCGAACGCGCGGGCATCCATACCAATGGTGTTCTCACGCGAGTACAGGCCCAGCGTAGACCAGTGACAACGCGGTTGCAGACCCCAGCCAATGTGGGAGATCGCGTAACCTTCGGGATCGTTGAAGGACTTCATATACTCGTCCAGCAGCTCGGCTTCGACTCCCCCTTCAATCTTGGTGGCGTAGCCGTTTTCCACGGTCAAAATGATCTGTTCGGTCGAGTACTTCTTCTGTGGCAACAGGATGTCGCCCTTGTCGATCACGATGGTGCCGTTGGTACCCCGCTCATTGGGCCAGGTCAGCACAAAGCCGCTGGGCCAGTGATCCCACCGACCCGGCTCGTCCACAAAACCGTATTCACGAATCGCCGGGAACTCACCGAGCGGGCAACGCAGATTGGTACCGGCAGGAGAGGTAATGCTCATCTCCTTGGCGGCCTTGATCAAGGCCGCTGCCGCGGTCACGCGTGCACGATCGGCTTCGGTGGGCACCGTGCGAACCAGAATTTCAGGTGGCTCCACGGCCAGCAAAATCTTGGTACCCGACTTCAGAATGTCGATCTGCTCGGGCGAGAACAACAGGGTCATCAGGTCCAGCACCAGATCACTGGCCTTCAAGGCGGCGATCGCCGCCTCATTACCCGTCAAGGGCGTGGTACCCAAGTACGCCAGCGAGTCACGGCTCAAGGCTTTTTCCGCGTTGACCGGCAACAAGTCCAGGCGATTGACAATCGCTCCCATGGACTGGGCGGCAATCTGCGCGCACTGCAGGGTCTGCGGGTGCGTGGTCGAGCTGGTCAGCAAAGTCACCGTTTGACCCGCCTCCAGCTTGGACAGGCGCAGCACTTCTTGCCAGGCCTCGATGAGTTGATAATCACTAACTGCCATCTTGTCTCTCCTTGTGAGAGGCTCCGGCACTGAGGCGGAACCTCTGCATCACAACGGGCCGCCCATGCGGCCCTTTCAACATCACACCAGGCGCTGGCCCAGGAAGTCACCGAAGGCTTCGTAAAAGCCTGCTTCGTTATCCCAAGGGATCATGTGGCCGGCATTGGGCACGCGTACGTGCTGAACGCCCGGGGCCAACTGCTCAATCTCGGCTACATCTTCATCACGCACCACATCGCCACGCTCGGCTGTCATCAACAAGGCGGGCACCGTCAAATGCGGGAAGTCCACGTGGATATCGTCGGTGTGGAAACCTTCAAAGCTGGCCAGAATCGCCGGCTCGTGGCAGGTGTGCAGCCACTGGGCGCGCAATTGCAATTGCTCTTCCGTCCAGGTCGGGCAAAAGGCACGCATGTCTTCTGCGGTACACCCTTTGCGGGCCATCGCCATGGAATCCACGTACCAGGGCAGCTTGGCCGGGTAGGCACGACGACCAGGGCCGGAGACGGGCGGATCGACCATCACCAGACGGTTCAAACCTTCGCTGTTCTTGTGAGCGGCACGCAAACCAATGCGGGCACCCATGGAATGACCGACCATGATGTAGTCTTTCAGGCCCAGGGCTTGAGCCAAGGCAATCAGGTCATCGGCCTGCGCATCCAGGCTGTAGTCCATGCCTTCGGCCGCTTCGCTCAAACCACGGCCACGCACGTCCTGAATATAGGTGTCAAAGTGCTTGCCAAACTGCTCGCCCACAAAACCCCAGGTCACCGCCGGGCTGGTAATGCCGGGAACAATGATGACCGCAGGACGCTGATCGCGCCCACCGACGGAACCACCGTAACGCAGGTAATGCTGACGAATGCCATTGGCGTGAACATGGCCGCCGTAAAGAAAGGTACTCATTAATCTGTCCTTGGATTGAAACCGTCAGGTCCAAAGCCCGGTACTGCTAAAAGGCCCTGAACCCGATCCCTGAAAATTGCTGCTGCCTACACCGTTTGGGGCGTAGCAGCCAGCGCGGCCCGGACCACATCCGGTGTAAAGGGCACCTGCCGAAAACGTCGGCCAGTTGCATCAAACAAAGCATTGGCAATCGCCGAGGCACAGGGCACGGAGGCAGACTCGCCCGACCCCATCGGCGGTTCAGACTGCCTGTCCATCAAAATCACCTCAATAGGCGGGATGCGCGGGAAATCGATAATCGGGTATGCCCCCCACTCCGCGCTGACCACCCCTTGCGCGTCAAAACGCACCTGTTCATACAGGCTGCGGCTCAAGGATTGAATGACATTGCCGTGAATCTGGTGACGCACTCCCGTAGGATTGACCATCTGGCCCGTGTCCTGACCGACGTAAATCTGCTGAACCTCGATCACTCCCGTATCCTGATGCACTCGCAGGTCCAGCAACCAGGCCGACCAGGCTGCGCCAAAACCGGGAAACTTGCTGTGTATATAACGGGCATACGCCAGGCCACGACCATACAGATAGCCCTGCGCATCGGGCTGCCCGCGCGAACCACGATGTCCAATCTGCCACTGGCCTTTGTCCGCGACTGCCTGCAGCAGCTCCTGGGCGCGCACATCCTGATCCAGATAGCGCAGGCGATAACTCAGCGGGTCTACACCCGCCTCCACCGCCAGCTCGTCCAGAAAGCAGTCATGCGCAAACGAATTGGGCATGGCCGACACGCCGCGCAACCAGGAGGCACGCACAATCGCGGGCATGTCCTGGCACACAATGCGCTGCTTGGGATAGCTGTAAGGCGGCACCGCCGTGCGATCGCCCATCTCCAGTTGCCGGGGCGCCGCCGACTCCCGACCGGTCAGCAACAAAGCCAGATTCGGCGCATCATTGGAGGGGTAATGGGTCACGAACTCGTAGTGACGCAGTTGCCCCTCAACATCCATGGAACCGACCACGTCCATCAACTGAGCCGCACCTTTAGGCTCCCAACCGTGCTCCTGTTCACGCGTCAGTTGCACGCGTACCGGCGCCCCCACCGCCTGTGACAGCAAGAGGGCATCGGCACACACGTCGTCAGCGCAATTGCGACCATAACAACCCGCCGCTTCATGACGGATAATCTCCAGATCCGCCTCGTCCTCGCCCAGCAACTGGCTCAAGTGAACGCGCAACATATGCGGGTTCTGTGTGCCCGACCAGATCCGGCTATGGCCTGGCTGATAGTGCGCCACTGCGCAAGAAGGGCCTATCGACGCATGCAACTGAAAAGGCCAGACATAAGTACGCTTCAAGCGTTTGCCTTCGGGCGGCAATGCATCAAAGTCCGGCCCTTTATCGACAAGCAAGCGCTCCGTCATGGGCTGACGACGAATCAACTGCTCCAGATTATTCATATCCTCCAAAGGAGGAATCGCTTTCCAGCGCACTTTCAATTCACGGGCGGCACGCATGGCGTGTTCTTCACGAGCCGCGACCACCCCAATAAAGTCGCCAATCACCACGACACGCACATCGTCGGCAATATGACGGATGGACTCCTCGTCCACGGATTCCAGGCTGCAACCGATGAAGTCGCCACTATCACGTCCGGTATAAGGAGGGCGCACAACACGGCCATGCAACATGCTGGGTACACGCACATCGTGTACATAGACCCACTGCCCCGCGACCTTGCCCGGAATATCGACACGCGCCTGGGCGGTCCCGACAATGCGCAATTGCTCGGCCGGTTTGGTGGGAGTTTCCTTATCCAGATAAGCCCGCAGTTCCTGGCCTTCCAGCAATTGCCAGTACGTCAGGCTACGCCCGTCCGGAGCAATGACTGTGCCGTCATCCACACGCAATTGATCGGCGGGCAGCGTCCAGCGTTGCGCGGCTTGTGCCAGCAGCAATTGACGTGCCTGAGCCGCCGCCTTGCGCAGCGGTACAGCATGAATCTGAATGGACGCGCTGGCGATGGTGGGACCCTGGTTGGGCACTGCATCGGTATGCCCCAGCACCATTTGCACACGGGCCATGGACACATCCAGTTCATCTGCCACAATCTGGCTCAGTGCGGTCTGAATCCCCGTACCCAGATCCACATGTCCATGAAACGCGCGCACCCACCCCTGCTCGGACACCGCGACAAAAACATCGTCGTGCGCCTGCAAATATTCGGACACCACGCCGGGCTGACCGGGCGAAGGCTTGGGAGGCCGTACCGGTGCCGCTAAAATCAGCAAGGTGCCGCACGCCCTGAGCAAATCCTGCTGCTGGTGACGCGGCGCATCGTAAGACATCACTCTCTCCTGGCTGGGCTCTTTATAGAGGGTCTGGCACGGGACAGTCCGGGTTCGGCCCCTGACAATCCACCCGAGCGCTCGACAAACCTTCAATTACTAGCGTACACGCCCTAATAAAACAAACAAACCGCAACAGATCTTATTTTCCACAACTACTATAAAGATAAAATCAAGGGCCCAATAATCAGTGTAAACCCTATACTAAATGAGATTTTGCGGAATTTTTCATAACTTCCAACAAGCCCTTTGATTGATACCTCAAGGGAGTAGTAGAATCTATTTACTCAATAAATTAAAGTGTATACACTTAATTTAAGCATATCAATACCGAACTGATAAAAGCACCGCCCATCCTGTCCGACAACAAGGTGCGATCTACCCAAGGTGAAACCCATGAACCCTTGTACTCGCCCGCACACTTTGCGGGTCAATCAAGAGACCCACATCATCGAGGTGGAACCCGATACCCCGCTGCTTTATGTGCTGCGCAACGATCTGGAGCTCAACGGCCCCAAGTTTGGTTGCGGGCTGGGCGAGTGCGGCGCTTGCACCGTTCTGGTCGACGGCGTGGCCGCCCGCTCCTGTGTAGTGCCCGTCAGCCTGGTGGAGAATCGCCAGATCACCACGCTGGAAGGCCTGACCCACAACGGACAAGCCAATGATGTTCAGCAGGCATTCATTGATTGCCAGGCGGCACAATGCGGCTATTGCCTCAATGGAATGGTCATGACTGTCCAGGCTCTGCTGGACCGTAATCCGCAAGCCACGGAAGCACAGATTCGGGATGAACTGCGCTATAACCTGTGCCGTTGCGGCACCCATGTAGAGATCATGCAGGCCGCCCTGCGTGTTGCAAAGGCCCGGCAATGAGTCATTCAGTACAGGACTTTTCCCGAGCGCTGTGGCCCGAGCTGCCCAGTGACACCCGCTTGCTGCATGGCGTTGTTGTGCGCCCTCCTTACTGGTCCTACGAAAACGGCCAGTATCTGGGTGCGGAATTACAGACCGTCGACAAACAGGCCGCCCTGCACGTGCCCGGTGTCGTGGACTGTGTACATATCGGTAATTACCTGGGCGTGCTGGCTGTTCAAGCCGAGCAGGCCCAACAAGGCGCCGCCTTACTGGATGCTCGCTGGGTCACGCCCGTCGCGGCAAGCCAAGCCGCTCTGCCAGCGGATGACGCCCGCGCGTCCGCGCTTAGTCCCCCCGACCAAGGCTATGAGTGGCAGTCTGCCCTCGAGCACCCGCATACTGCCTGGGCCCGCGCTTGCTATCACAACAAGCAGCTTTTTGTTTGGGCGCACACCCGGCGCCCCGCGGCTCTGCTGATAGAACTGCAAGCCTTGAGCGGCCTGCCCAGTGAGCAGATCCATCTGCACGATACGGCCGACAATCAAGCCGATGCCTACGACTGCGCGATGGATGCAGCGCTCATGGCCTTTGGCCGCCCCCAGGCCGTGCAAGTTCGGGCCAGCCAAAGCGAAACCAGCATTCGCCTGAGCGTCTATCAAGGCGCCGCCGAGCCAAACGATCTGACTGCCCACTTGCAGGCGTGCCGTTGGCAATTGAACACCTTGTCCGGTGTGCGTCCTTCCCTGGCCGCCATTCTTTGCGGCCAGCAAGGCTTGCCCAGCAGTGGCCTGGCAGTACAAAGCGACTACTTTTCCGCCCCCCTTCCTAATAGTGATGGCGCTGCCGCCAGCAGTGACCCCGACAGTCTGGCCCAGGCCACCGTCTTTGCCCAAGAGTCACAGTTCGATCAGGCCTGCCACCAGTTGGGACTGGACCCCTTGGAGGCACGACTGGAGCATGTCCGCAGCCCGCAAGGGCGCGAATTGCTGCAACGCGTTGCGCAACAGTCGGATTGGTCCGGACCCCTGCCGGCTCACCAGGGGCCGATACGCAAAGGTCGCGGGCTGGCCTACAGTCATACTGTGGAACACATCCCTGGACAGGCAGCCCGTGAGCAGTGGTCAGCGTGGGCTGTAGACGTGAGCGTCGACACCCACCAGGGGACGTTAAGCATAGACAGGCTGACCGTTGGGCACGACAGTACGGAACAGGACAACCCGGAACGAGTACCGGAATCGGCCCCTGCCCTGGCTGACAGATTGGGGCGGTGGGCGCAGCAACTGCTGAACCAGGATCTGGGCAAAAGCGGCGCTCATAGCGGCAAGCCCCCTGTCACGGAAGCGATAGATAAATCTGCCGGCAAACCTACCGTCCAACTGGTCAAACGAGAAGCGGCCGTCGGCCAGCCCTTGGCCTGGAATCAGGGCGTGGAGCTACCCGCTGCGGCCGCCATTGCCAATGCCATTTTCAATGCCAGTGGCATCCGCCTGACCAGTGCTCCTTTTAACGAACAGTCTCTGGCACTGGCTTATCAGGCCACCACCAGCGCCAGCAGTAAAAAACGCAAAGCCTGGTGGGGAGCCTTAGCCGCGGTGGCAACCGGCACCATCCTGAGCGCCCTGCCCTGGCGGCCCGCCATTGCTCCAGTAGGGCACGTGGATACATCCATCTTTTCGGAGCGCGCCATCGAGCGTGGGCGGCTGGTTGCCATTGCGGGCGACTGCATGGTCTGTCACACGGCTGAAGGCGGCAAGCCCAATGCGGGCGGCCTGGGTCTGGAGACCCCGTTTGGAACGATCTACACCACCAACATCACCCCAGACAAAGAAACCGGCATTGGGAGCTGGAGCTACAAAGCCTTTGAGCGCGCCATGCGCGAGGGCATCCATCAGGATGGCCGTCATCTATACCCGGCCTTTCCTTACACCGCCTTTGCCAAAATCAGCGACGAGGACATGCAGTCGCTCTACGCTTATTTGATGACGCAAGAGCCGGTCAAGGCCAAGCCACCCGAAACCAAACTGCCTTTTCCCATGAATATGCGGCCTTTGGTAGCGGGCTGGAATCTGCTGTTTCATCGAGATCCCAATGCGTATGTGCCCGACCCGACGCAAACCGTGCAATGGAACCGCGGGGCGTACCTGGTCAACAGCAGCGGACACTGTGCCGCCTGCCATAGTCCGCGCAATATGCTGGGCGCAGAAAAAAGCGGTGAAGCGAATTTCCTGGCCGGCGGTTTTGCGGACAACTGGGAGGCACCTGCGCTCAACAGCCTGTCCAAAGCCCCCATCCCCTGGACAGAACAGGAGCTGTACCAATACCTGCGCACCGGCTACTCCCCCCGTCATGGCGTGGCCGCCGGGCCCATGGGCCCGGTAGTCGCAGGACTGGCTGAGCTGCCTGAGTCGGACGTGCGTGCCATGGCCCATTACTTGAGCAGCCTGAACCCGGTCGCTCCTGAACAGGAACAAACCCATGCTGCGCAGGCTGCATTACTGGAGCAGAACAGCCGCAGCAATCAGGAAGTGATGGTGATGCCGGGCGAAAACCTGTTCAACGGCGCTTGTGCAGTTTGCCATGACCCGCGAGGTGGCCCGGTACTATTTGGCGCCCGTCCGTCTCTGGCCCTGAACAGCAATCTGCACAGTGAGCACCCCGACAATACGATTCAGGTACTGATGCACGGCATTACCCGTCCGGCGCAGCCCACCCTGGGTTCCATGCCCGGTTTCAAGAACAGTATGAATGATGAGCAGATGGAAGACCTGCTGAACTATATGCGGGCGCGTTTTGCACCGGACAAACCGGCCTGGACGGGATTAAAAGACAAGATTGCGACCATACGAGAACAGAAAGGTCACTTGTAGACAGGGCTTGTCCGTCGATTGTGTTCAGACACACGGCAGATGAAACAAAGGCGGCTTCAAGCTTTCACTTGGCCGCCTTTGTTTTGGGCTCATTGCCGTCAAACTGGATAAAACCAGGAACTCTCAAGGCAGGCTCTCGACCAGCACGCTGAAGGATTGATCGGGAGCTTGAGTTTACGTAGATATTTGGGTTTGGGTTTGGGTCAAAGCATGGGCCAACAATCGAAACTTGTGTTCCCAGCAAGCCTAAGCTCCAGCGCCAATCACAATCCTGGCTCAGTTCTAGGCCCAGCCCAAATCAGCATCAGGCCCCGAATCCAAACCAAGACCAAGACCAAGACCAAGACCCCAGCCTAGCCCAGACTCAGCACCCATCAACCCGAAAAACCACCAGTCTCCAGAAACTTTTGTTCTTCCGCTGTCGTAGTACGCCCCAGAATCGAGTTGCGATGCGGAAAGCGGCCAAAGCGCTCCACCACATCCAGATGCTCTTGGGCATGATCCAGCCAGGGACGGCCAATTTCCTGATTCAGGCGCACGGCCTCTTGCTGATCGGCCAGATTCTCGGCATGGGAATACGGCAGGTAGCAAAACACACGACGCTCTGCCGGAATGTGTTTATCCAGCCCCTTGGCCACCATCTCCTTGGCAATCGCCAAACCCTTTTCGTCGGTCGCATACATGCGAGGAGTGTGCCGAAAGGCGTTGCGTGGGAACTGGTCCAGCAAGATCAGCAAGGCGTAGGCCCCTTCTGCGGTCTGCGCCCAATCGTCCAGCTCGCCCTTGGCCGCACGCTCATGCCAGTCCAAAAATCGTTCGCGAAACTCCTGATCGAAGTCATCGGACTTGCGAAACCATTTCTCTGGCCCTGATTCGACCCAGAAGGCTATCACTGCCTGAGGATGGGGACGTGCATCTGCCATGGTGTTCTCCTGGAAACGGTACGCCCTCCTAATCGGAGCGTGACCTTAAACAGACAGGTAAGTGCGCCGCACCTGCTCGTTGGCGCTTAATTCCTGCATCGTGCCACTGTACCGTATTTGCCCTTTTTCCAGCACATAAGCCCGATCCGAAACCAGTTCGGCAAAGTGCAGGTTCTGTTCGGACAACAAGATACTGACACCGGCCTGCTTGAGTTCCAGAATCATGTTCACCATCTGCTCCACAATCACAGGCGCCACCCCTTCAGAAGGTTCGTCCAGCAAGACCAGATACGGATTACCCATCAAGGTCCGAGCCACGGTCAGCATTTGCTGCTCACCCCCGCTCATTTGTCCGCCAGGCCTGTCTTGCATCTGGCCCAGATTGGGAAACAGGCTGTACAAACGTTCGGGCTGCCAGTGAGGAGCTGCCGAGCCATCCGGCCAGCGCCGAGCCGGCTGACGGCCCACCTCCAGGTTCTCCGTGACGCTCAGGTCAGTAAAAATACGTCGATCTTCGGGCACAAAACCCAAGCCGGCACGTGCAATTTCGAAAGGCTGCTTATCGTGGATGACTTGACCCATAAACTCGATATGGCCTTTGGCGCGCTCCATCAAACCCATGATGGACTTCAAGGTCGTGGACTTGCCCGCGCCGTTACGGCCCATCAGCGCAACAACTTCGCCCCGCTGCACGGTCAAGGCAAGGTCAAACAGAATATGCGCCGCGCCATACCAGGCATTCAGGCCCTCAATACGCAGCAGGGCTTGCCCGTTCGCCCCATTTTCGCCAGCCCGTTCAGAACCGGCCCACACAGCCTGCGTCATGCTGACTCCTTGCTCTCGAATGTTTTACCTGTACCAAAATACACTTCCTGCACCTTGGGATGCTGACGGATATAGTCTGCATCCCCTTGTGCCACCAGTCGCCCCCGAGCCAGCACAAGCATGCGGTCCGAGTGCTCGAACACCACGTCCATGCTGTGTTCGGTAAACAGCACGCCCATATTGCGTTCGATCACCAGTTTCTTGGTCAGACGCATCAGCTCATTGCGCTCTTTGGGCGCCATGCCGGCTGTGGGTTCGTCCATCAGCAAAAGACGCGGATCATTGGCCAGCGCAATCGCCAACTCCACCCGCTTCACATCCCCGTAAGCCAGCTCGCTGCAGGGCCGCTCGGCCTGGCTCAGCATGCCCACCTGATTTAACAAGTCCAACGCTCGCGCACGCTCGAACTGAGCCGCCCGACGCCAGAAAGAGAAGAGCTTTTTCTGATGCGCCAGCAAAGCCATCTGCACGTTCTCCACCACGGTCAGGGACGCAAAGGTGGCCGCAATCTGAAACGTGCGACCCACGCCCATGGCCGCGATCTTGCGGGGCGCCAGCCCCACCAGTTGCTGGTCGCCCAGTCGCACTGACCCGGCCGTGGGCGTCAACTGCCCCCCTACCATATTGAACGTCGTCGTCTTGCCTGCGCCATTGGGCCCGATCAAGGCCAGAAACTCGCCGGCCTGCACATCGAACTCGATACCGTCCACGGCCAGATTGCCGCCAAACGCTTTTTTCAGCCCCCGTACTTGCAACAAACTCATGACGATGCCTCCGATGCCACGGGACGATGCGCCCAGCGCTTGAAAAAGCCAGCAATGCCCTGCGGGAAAGCCAGAACCAGCAGCAAAATCACGCCACCGAACAAGGCCCGCCAATACTGCGTGACGCCCAGAAAGAAATCCTGCAACAAGGTAAACACCGCTGCGCCTACCACCGGGCCAACCAGCGTTTGCAAACCGCCCAGCAACACCATGACCAGGCCGTCCACCGACTTGTTCACCGCAATCACCTCGGGCGATACGCTGCCTTTGGAGAAGACGAACAAGGCGCCGGCCAGCCCTGCAAATGTGCCCGCAAGAATAAAGGTCAACCACTGCACCCGCTTGACAGGTATGCCGATCGCCTCGGCCCGCAAGGCCGAATCACGGCTGGCACGCATGGCATAGCCAAAGGGCGAGAACAAAATACGCCGCAGCAGGAAGGCGGCAACCGCCACCAACAACAAAGCGAAGTAATAGTAGCGATCACCCGACAACCACTCTGCCGGCCAGATGCCCACCACGCCGTTGGAGCCGCCCGTAAAACTGTCCCACTGATACACGATTGACCACACAATCTGCGCAAAGGCCAAGGTCAGCATAGCCAGATAGACCCCGGACAGCCGCACGCAGAACCAGCCAAAAACCAGCGCCCCCAGACCCGCAACGGCCGGAGCCAGGATCAGGGACCAGCCCATGGACAAGGCCGCGGCCTTGAAAAGCAGGGCCGCCGCATAGGCACCCAGCCCAAAGTAGGCGGCATGACCAAACGAGTTCATCCCACCTGGCCCCATCATGAAATGCAGGCTCAAGGAGAACAGGGACAAGACCAGAATATCCAGGGCCAGCACAGGCGCGTAGGGGAACCAGTCGCTCAGTAAGGGCAAGGCAGCCATCACGACCAGAACCAGCAGCACCATGATCTGGAAGGCCGTGCTCCCGGCCCGCAGAGGAGCTTCAATCGGAGCCGAATTACGGCTGACCGCCTGGGCGCGACCAAACAAGCCCCAGGGCCGGAACACCAGCACCACGGCCATGAAAATAAACTCCACCACCAGCGTCAATTTGGGAAAGGCAAAATCCACGCCAAACATGGTGACTGTACCCAGAGCGATACACAGCGCCTTCAATTCAGCAACGATCAACGCCGCCACGTAAGCACCGGGGATGGAGCCCATGCCTCCGACCACCACAATCACAAAGGCGTCACCGATCACGCTCAAGTCCAGCAACAGATTGGCGGGCTGACGCGGCAACTGCACGGCTCCCCCCAAACCAGCCAGAAAAGCCCCCAGGGCAAAGACGCCGGTAAACAGCCAGGCCTGATTGACACCCAGCGCGCCCAGCATTTGCCTGTCATGCGTGGCAGCACGCACCAGCACGCCCCAGCGGGTACGGGTCAGCAACAACCACAGCAAGCCCAGCACCACCGGGCCGATCACAATCAGCACCAGGTCATAAACCGGAAAGAAGCGTCCTGCAATGGAAATGGAACCGGTCAGGCCCGGGGCCAGTGGCCCGAGCAGATCCTCCGGTCCCCATACGGCAAGAGTCGCATCATTGATGACCAGCACCAACGCAAAGGTAGCCAGTAACTGGAACAACTCGGGCGCTTTATAAATACGCCGCAACAGCACGATTTCCAGTAATGCCCCCAGGGCGCCCACCAGCAGCGCCGCCACAATCAGGCCGGCCCAGAAACCCAGGGCTGAACCGCCCAGAAATTGCACCGTGGAATACGCCAGGTAGATACCCAGCATATATAAGGAGCCATGTGCAAAGTTGACAATGCGTGTCACCCCAAAGATCAGGGATAAACCCGCCGCCACCAGAAACAAAGACGATGCCTCGGCCAGTCCGTTAAGGAACTGCACCCATAAACCCGATAAGGCCATTACTGCCTCGCGTCAGAAGTGGCGCGCCAGACGGCGCGCCGATCTACGAAATACTGCGTTCTTGGAATTATTGATTGGCCGCGGCAGGACGCCACTGGCTGACCTGCTCATCCGTAGGCTGTACATCTTTGCCATCGGCATAACGGATATGGGTCATGATGCCCTTGCCATCTTGCTTGGCCAGCACACCCACATACGCCCCTTGCGTGGACTGATGATCCTGCGTGCGGTAGGTAATGGGGCCAAAAGGCGTCATCACATCCAGACCACGGAAGGCCTTGATCATGGCCTCTGTGTCCGTAGAGCCGGCTTTTTCAATCCCGGCAGCAATCGACACAATGGTGCTGTAGCCAATAATGGTGCCCAGGCGCGGGTGCTCGTTGTATTTGTCCTGATAGGCTTTCAGGAACGCATTGTGTTCAGGGGTGTCGATGGCATACCAGGGGTAGCCTGTCACGATCCAGCCCTCGGGGGTTTCCTCGCCCAATGGGTCAAGGTATTCCGGCTCGCCGGTCAACATGCTGACCACGGGCAGGGCCGGGCTGAAGAACTGACGCTGATTGCCCGCCCGTACCAAACGAGCCAGATCGGAGGCAAAAAGCACATTAAAGACGGCATCAGGCTTGGCCTCGGACAAGGCCTGCACCACAGCACCCGCATCCACCTTGCCCAGCGGCGTGGCCTGCTCGGCCACAAACTCGATATCGGGCTGGGCTTCTTTCATCAAGGTCTTGAAGGTGGCAACAGCCGACTGACCATATTCGTAGTTGGGATACACAATCGCCCAACGCTTCTTGTTCAGCTTGACCGCCTCGGGCACGAGCATGGCCACCTGCATGTAGGTGGAATTGCGCAGACGGAATGTGTAGCGGTTGCCATCGGCCCAGACGATCTTGTCCGTCAGGGGTTCACTGGCCAGGAAAAAGACTTTCTTGTGCTTGGCAAAGTCCGTAATGGCCAGACCGATATTGGACAGGAAAGTCCCGGTCAGCACATCCACCTTCTCACGCGAGATCAATTCCTCGGCAGCGCGTACTGCATCGCCGGGATTGGAATTGTCATCCTTGATGATCAACTGCAACTGCTTGCCGTGAATCCCCCCGGCCTGATTGATCTGCTCAACCGCCAGCTCCATCCCGTTTCGATACGGCCCCAAAAATGCAGGCTGGGACTTGTAGCTGTTCAGCTCCCCAATCTTGATCACGTCTTGGGCAACAGCGGCGCTCCCCAAAGTTTGCAACATCATCGTTCCTGCCAGTGCTACCCCTGCAAATGTCTTGTTCATTGTCTTCTCCGTGGGCTTGTGAGGCGAAACACGACTCAGCAACTTGTCTTGTTTTAGTGATTTAAAGTGTACACATGGTATTTTTGCGAGTAAATCGGCCAAGACCTAGGGATATACCCTTGAACACTTTAAACATAAAACACAACAAGCCACGCAGAAAGCCGATAAAGCAAGGAAACCGAGAAGAAAATGAGCAGAAAAAGCTGTTTGCCCCAGGCTCGAGAAATTGCCGATATACAGTGACTACACTCAATAAGCCCAAGGATTACAACACTAGCACCCCGCTTCGTTCCTGCACGCGCCGAATCATGGATTTCATAAACTGCTCCATCATATCCGGCAATGGGGCATTAATCGGCTAAAAAACCCGGGATGAGGGGGGCGACCCGACACGTCAGCCACGGTTTGGGCCCGATCTCATCCACTGCGTGTCTCATGCACGTTTTGCCCCGCGGAAGGCAAATCATAGAGTTGGGGGGTACGGGTAGGATTGAAGTCCTGCCATTGGCCCTCGCTCCAGGTGCCATCCGCCCATTCGATGGCATAACCACCGCCCTGCTGCATCTGACGCACCAGCGCGGCCTCAACGGCCTGCCCCAGGCGCACCGCCAGCATGACTCCGGAGACTCGGTTCAAGGGTTCTCGGCCAGGTTTGCGGCCTCCCAGTTTCACAATCCGCCCACCATGGCTCCCAGCCCGCCGCCACGCGCCGCCTTGTCCAGGGTCCTGTCGCCTCCAATCGGGTATTGGGCATGCTGGCCTCCAGGCTTGAGATAGAAAATCTGCCTATCTCGCTCTTCCACACCCTGGGTTCGCAGCATTCCGGCCACTTGCTGGGCTTGCTCAAAAGTATCGAACTGCGCGGCGATAATGCGTTCCATGACTTGGCTCCCTCAGGAAAATAGACACCCGTGACCCAGCAACTTCTGTTCCTGTCCGTCTTCGGATACTGGGGAAATCCTCTATAAAGCTTCAACTGGAAATATCAATACCTAAAGAATTTTGACGTTATATTCTCAGAATATAAAAAAACGTGCGCCTGCAAGGCAGCTCATGAGGAGACCTGATGTTGACTTCCCCCCGTCGCTTCCCATCCCGGCTAGGCCTGGGTCTGCTGACCACCAGCCTGCTACTGGCCGCCTGCGCCACCACGCCTCCTGCGGATCGCAGTGTCATCATCAAACGCGATCACTACGGCACACCGCATATTTATGCGGACAGCACCTACGGCCTGTTTTATGGCTATGCCTATGCAGTGGCCACTGACCGTCTGTACCAGATGGAAATTGCCAAGCGCTCGGGCTGGGGAACGGTAGCCGAAGTGCTGGGACCGGACTTTCTGGAGCTGGACAAAGTCACCCACACCAATATCGACCCGGACTCCATCCGCCAGCAACTGGCCGCCCTGTCCAACGAGGATCGCGCCATGTTTGAAGGCTATGCCGCCGGGTTTACCCAGCGCGTGCGCGAGGTGAAAGCCCAGCCAGATACCTTGATGCCCAAGGAGTTTCTGGATAAGGGCTTTGAGCCGACCGAATGGCAGCCCGAAGACATTGCCATGGTTTGGGTGGGCCTGATTCTGAACCGCTTCTTTGCCGGGACGGCAGAAGTGGCCAATCTGAATCTGCTGGAAACCCTGAAGGCTGATCAGGGTGCGGAGCGTGGCGAACAACTGTACAAGCAATTGCGCTGGCTGAACGACCCCACCGCCCCCACCATCATTCCCCAGCCCGAGGCCAAGACCGCGCTGGCCGATCTGCCCAGGCATTTGCAAGCCCTGTCCTCGCAAGCGGCGCAAGACTATCTGCATAAGCAAGCCCTGGCCCTGGGGCCCACCGTGGCCGCTGGCACGCCTACGGCCAGCAATGCCTGGCTGCTGGGCCCCGCAAAGACGACTCATGGTCATGCCGTGCTGTACAACGGTCCTCAACAAGGCTGGTACACCCCGTCCATTACCTATAGCGTTGGCCTGCACGGAGCCGGTTACGATCTGACAGGCAGCACTGCCGTTGCCCTGCCCGCTATCCTGTTCGGTACCAATGGCCAAATTGCCTGGGGCTCTACCGTCGGTTCGCTCGACACCAACGACGTCTACCAATTGCGCTTGAAAGAAGGCGACCCGCACCGTTACTGGTACAACAACGCCTGGCGTCCCATGGAGCACAAGCAGGTGCGTATCAAAGTGCGCGGGCAAGACGATGTGATGCTGGATGTATACCGTGCGGCTCAAGGCTATGTCAGCAGTTGGGACCAGAAAAACAACACCGCCTACGCCAACCGCCGCAGTTGGGAGGGTCGGGAAATTGAAACCCTGCTGGGCTGGGCTCATGCGGCCAAAGCCAGGAACTGGGAAGAGTTCATGGCCCAGGCTGCCCGCGTCAGCGCCTCCATTACCTGGTTCTATGCGGATACCAAAAACAATATCGGTGCCGCCGCACTGGGTCTTTTACCCCAGCGCCCGGCCAGGCAGGCCATTCAGTTCCCTGCCGCCGGCGATGGCAGCATGGAATGGCAGGGCTTTCTGAGCTTTGACCACAACCCCAAAATCCTGAATCCGCAGCAAGCTTATATTGCCAGCTGGAACAACAAGGCCTATAGCGCCTTGCTGGCAGACAACTCCAACTTTTCCTATGTGGACCGCGTGCAGGAATTGCTGGCTCCTTTGCAAGCCAAACAACGCCTGAGCGACGAAGAAATCTGGGGTATCGATTCCCTGGGCGCTCGCTCTGACCTGAATGCGCGTTACTTTGTGCCCTTCATTCAGGAGGCGGCCCAACTACCCCACGCCAGTGCCTTGGCTCGTCAAGCTGCCGAACAATTGAAAGGCTGGGATTACAAGCTGCACGTGAGCAACGATGGCAAGCACTACGAAGGCAGTGCCCCGGCCATCATGCAAGCCTGGATGCATGCCGCGGTGCCCGTCTTTCTGCAAGGTCGTTTGCCTGACAGCATCTACAAGACCTACACGCAAAACCTGTATCCCGCCATGGATGACCCGCGCAGCGCGCAGCCAGCCGCTGCGGCCAAACTGATCTGGAATGCGATCCAGGGCCCGGCTGCCGGTGTCCCGCAAACAATTGATTTTCTCCAGGGCCGCCCTGCCCCGGAGCTGGTCCTGGAAGCGTTGGAGAAGGCCGTCGTCCATTTGCAAAAGTTGCAAGGCGCACAGCCCGCACAATGGCGTGCCCCGGCAGTTTCCATGCTGTTTGCAGCTCGCAACGCGATCGGGGTGCCGTGGTCTGACCCAGCCTATGAGCATCGTGTGACGCCGTATCTGAACACCGGCAGCGCTCGCTTCCAGTACGTAATGGACCCAAGCGGGGTACGTATGTGCTCGATCATGCCGCCAGGACAAAGCGGCTTTATCAACCCCAAAGGGCAAGCCGATCCGCATTACTCGGATCAGCTGGACATGTTTGCCTCGTTCAAGTGCAAGCGCGATGCCATCAGCGCATCAGACATAGACAGCGCCAGTGAAACCACCCAGACCTTGCACTACTAACACGGCCATGAAAAACGGGACCTGAACCACATCAGGTCCCCTTGTCCTATGAGCCGACGGTAGGGATCGATTCCTGGGTCACCACTTGATTGCGTCCCGCCCGCTTGGCCTGATACAAAAGCTGGTCAGCCCGCATTAAGGCCTCTTCAATGGCCTGCCCAGGCTGACACGGCGCCAAGCCTAGGCTGGCCGTAATCTGAAAAGGCTCACGGTCGTGGTTATAAAAGGTTTGTGCCTGGACCTGCTGCAAAAGAACATGGGCAAAGCTCAAGGCTTGCGCGTCGCTGCGGCCAGCCAGAATCAAGACAAACTCTTCGCCACCATACCGGGCCGCCAGATCATGGGCTCCCAAATGCGCCTTGAACAAAGCCGCAGTGCGCGTCAGGACATCATCCCCTACCGAATGGCCGTGCGTATCGTTGATCTGTTTGAAATGATCCAGGTCCACCATCAATACATGCAAACGCTCCTGTACCGGGCCCTGCCCCAGTTGGCGGCTAACCGCCCCCCGGTTCAGCAAGCCGGTCAAGGTATCGTGCGTGGCTTGTCGATACAGCCGCAATAACAAGCCAAGGTGAAAGTAATTGGCGGTCAGGGCCACCACCAGCAAGGCGCTCAAGAGCCAGAGGTCCTGCAAGCCTTTCGCGCTGAGCCAGGTCCCCGAGCTGACGCTGGCCAGAATCTGCAGGGCAATCAGGGCGCCCCCCACCAAAGCGGATTCAAGCAGCGTAAACGGAAAAATACTTAACGTGGCCACCAGCAAAAAAGGGATAAAGCCATACCCCAGCACGACATAATGCGCGGCCCCTGACAGGGTCAACAACATATATGCATAAAAGGAAGCTGGCAAAATAAACACCAGGCCACTCAATACATAAATACGGGTAATGCGTTGATGGCCGTGGAAGGCCAGCCAGACACACGCGATCAGGCCCGCCAGGCTCAGGATACGGACTGCCATCAGGTGAGCAGGCCAACTGGGCAAAACCAGCCAGTCCATCAAGGTCCACAGCGGGGTGAGCAACGCGAACAGCAAACCGACCAGAACTACCCGGCTGCGCAAATACTCCATACGGGCATGAATGAAATCACGAGAATGATACTTCCCGCTCAGTGTGTCGCGCACCGAGCTAATACTGATTGCTTGCAAGTTTTTCCAGCCTTTCAGAACTGTTCCCATCAATCAATTCGCCAAGAAGAAACAAAGTAACATAACGGCAATTTTTGGTTACACGGATATAAAAAACAAGCTGTCAGTTCTTTCAGGGTCGGCCAGCGCCGACCCCTTTTACATTCACGCTGCTTGCGCCTGTTGACTCATCCAGCTAATCACTTCTTCCAACATCGGTTCGCCCGAATCCTGCGGGCGCCACAACAGGCCCAACTGACCGTGCAAACGCTGATCACTCCAATCCAGTTCCAGGATGCACAGTTCCGGGTAGACCGGCACCATGCTGCGCGTCATGGGGACTAGAAAATCACTGCCTACCGCCACACGCGCATTGGTATGTGCATAAGCCGATTCAATGGCACAAGTGGGATAAGTCAGACCCTTGGCATCCAGACTCAACTCGAAACTGCGTCGCATAGGGCTATTCCGAGGAGGCAGTATCCAGGGATAGTCCAGCGTTTGCTCCCAGGTAATCTCCTTTTGCTGGGCCAGCGGATGCTCGCGCCAGGCGGCCACGCCCAACGGCACCATGCCTAGCGGCAAATAGGCCATTGCCGGATTGCGCCCGGCCTCATCCACCCGGCCAATCACCAGATCCAGCTCACCCTGTTCCAGATTGCGGCTCAAGACATCCAGGGTGCCCTCCTGAATGCGAATATGGCACTGGGGATCACGCTGGTGCAAATACACCAATAACTGTGGCAAATAAACTGCGGCCACCATCGGTGAAATACCCAGCGTGAACTGCTGACGAAAACCCTGCCGGTATTGTTCCAGCGTGGCATTCATGCGATCGAGGCGATTGAGCACACCCTGCGCCTGGGAAACCAATGCCAAGGCAGCGGGCAACGGTTCAATACCCCGCGCATGGCGCTCAAATAAGGGCATGCCTATATTGTCCTCAAAATCCTTGAGCCATTTGGACAAGGCAGGCTGAGTCATATTGGATTGCCGGGCGACATCGCTCATGCTTTTTTGTTCACACAAACGAATTAAAACCTGCAAATGCTTCAAGCGAATGCGTTCACTCCAGCTCATGACTTACCTATATGAAAGGGGTATAGATACCTGCCAGTTATTCAATTTAACATTATGGCCACAGCTTCCATAATGGGTATACCCAAAGCTACAAAATAGGCAATGCATGTCTCAATCCGTACCCAATTTTTTACTGATCATCGCCGATCAACTCCGCGCGGACCATTTGGCTTGTTATGGCAATAAAGAAATAAAAACACCCAATTTGGATGCATTGGCAGCCCGCGGCTGGCGTGCTGAGCGATTTTACGTCGCCACCCCCATTTGCATGCCCAATCGTGCTTCGCTGATGACGGGCCGCATGCCTTCCTTGCATGGGGCCCGTCACAACGGCGTTCCCCTGCCGCTGGAATCCAATACCTTCGTCGATGTATTGCGCCAGGCCGGCTGGGGCACCGCGTTGGTGGGCAAGGCACATCTGCAAAATATAACGGATACTCCGCCCTTGTACCCACGCCCGGAAGATCCCCCTACCCGGGGCGAGGCACGCGCACCTTTAGCGACCAACGATTACGGACAGGAATGCGGGCAATGGTGGCGTGATCGCGCCGATCACGGTGTGCAACTGCCGTTTTACGGCTACGAGCACGTAGATCTGGCTATCGATCACGGCGATCAGGTCTGGGGCGACTATGGACGCTGGCTGCAAAACGAACACCCTGACATCGCCGCCCTATCTGGCCCTGAAAACGCCATCCCGACCCCGGACTATGCGTTAAGCCGCATTGGACAGGCCTGGCGCACCCGCGTGCCAGAAGAGTACAGCACCACGGCCTGGATTGGGGAGCGCACCCGCGCCATGCTGGATCACTATGCACAGGAACAGCAACCTTTCTTCATTCAGTGCTCCTTTCCCGACCCACATCATCCCTTCACCCCCCATGGCCAGTACTGGGATATGTACAAGCCGGAAGACGTCAGCCTGCCCGACTCCTTCCACCTGGGCTCGCACCCCTTGCCGGCCCACCTGCAACTGCTTCATCAATTGCGCGATGAAGGCAAGGCAGTCAAACATACCCCTACGCTGTTTGCCTGCACCGAGCGCGAGGCCCGGGAGGCCATCGCCCTGAATTATGGCTCCATCACTCATATTGATGCCGAGATCGGTCGCATTCTGGACCATCTGGAGCATACGGGACAGGCGGACAACACCATCGTCATGTTCATGAGCGATCATGGTGACTTCATGGGCGATCATCAGTTATTGCTCAAGGGCCCCTTGCACTACCAAAGCATTATTCGCAGTCCCTTTATCTGGTTTGATCCCCGAGCTGCGCAAACGCAAGGCACCAGTGCAGCGGTCTGCTCTACCATTGATATCGCGCCTACCGTGCTGGAGCGTGCAAACCAGTTACCTTACAACGGCATTCAGGGCCGCTCCTTGCTGAAACTCATGCACAATGACGCCCAGACCTGGCGCAGCGGCGTGCTGATCGAAGAGGAAAACCAGCGCAAACTGTTTAATACCCCGATCCGCACCAAACTGCGTTCACTTGTGACGCCACAGCATCGCATCAGCTTGTATGAGGGTGGACAGATCGGCGAGCTGTATGACCTGCACGCCGATCCGCTGGAACAACATAATTTGTGGAATGAACCCGATGCGCAAGCCTTGAAAACCAGGCTTTTGTGTCAATTGATCGATACCATGATGGCTCACAGTGAAACCAGTCCCTTGCCTTTGGCGATAGCGTGAGCTGACTACTCTTAACCATCCTTATCTGGAGACATCTATGCCCACCCTTTCCTTGCTGCGCAACGTAAGCATTTGTGCGCTGATCCTACCTTTGGCTACACCCGTCCAAAGTGCCGAGGTGGCCACCATTGTGGTCAGCTCCGTAGCAGGCGGTCCGCTGGATGTCCTGGGTCGCATGTTGGCCCGCGAGGCCAGCGAAACGACGGGCCAGACAATTGTGGTGGAGAACCGTGCCGGTGCGGCCGGCACCATCGCGGCCGAAGCGGTAGGGCGAGCCAAACCGGATGGCAATACCTTGCTGTTGACGCTCGATACGGTGGCCACGGCCAACCCGCACATTTACGTCAACAGCAAGTTCAAGATTGACGAGTCTCTGGAACTGGTTTCCTTGCTGGGCACTTTTGACCAGGTTCTGGTGGTACCCAGCAAAACCGGCATCAAGTCTCCGGCAGAGTTCCTGGAGCGCGCCCGCGAGAAACCGATGAATTATGGCTCCGCAGGCATGGGGTCGCCCGGTCATTTGATGATGTCTGCCCTGACACAGGACAGCGGCATCAAGCTCGATCACATTCCCTATCGCAGCAATAGCGCGGTGGTCAACGATATGTATGGCGAGCGCCTGGACAGCGGTTTTCTGACGATTGCCGGTGTTTTAGGCCCCATCAAGGAAGGCCTGTTGACGCCCCTGGCAACCTCTGGCGGCAAGCGCAATCCTTTGCTGCCCGAGGTCCCGACCTTGGCCGAAGCCAAATTGCCAGGTTTGGAAAACTTTGACGAGAGCTTCTCGTACCTGGTTTTCACCACCAAGGGTTCGCCCCCAGAGAAGGTCAAGGCCTGGAACGCGCTGCTGAGCGATATCGTCAAGCGTCCTTCTACCGCAGAAACCTTGCGGATGCTGGATATTCAGGCGTACGACTCGTCCAAGGTGTCTGCGGCCCAGTGGGTGCAGCAACGCAGCGCTCGCTGGGAGCAGATCGTGCGCGACAACAATATTCGCTCTGATCAGTAATCATTGACCTTAGGGCCCCTGATTTCAGGGGCCCTTTTTTATGGGCAGACTAGTGCAAAGACATGACTGGGGGCCTGCTTGCTTCGTTGCCTTGTCTTGAGGTGAAAACACAAGGGATGGTCACGATGCCGCTCATCATCGCTTCCGTCTACACAGCACCACACCACGTTTGAATGGCCTGGGCATGAGCCCTTGGAGGCCGGGTGCGACGTGGCGCCCGACCCAGCACGCTGACCAGGGCAACCACGCGCGGCGTGGGCAAGCGCCCCGCCAAGACACGCCAAGCCCCGGATCAAGCAGCACTCCATCAGTCCAAACTAATCCCAGCCTTAGTGACGATGTCATGCCAGTAATCCGCCTCCGCAGGCAATCCCTTGCGAAACTCCTCGGCAGAAACCTTGGACAGCAGATAGCCCTGATCCAATAGCTTTTGACGAATCTCGGGATTTGCCAGCACGTTCTCCAAGGCAGTTTCAATCTTGCCCACAATGTCCGTATCCGTCCCTGCCGGAACAGCCAGGGCCCACCAGTTGCTGATCACCACATCTTTGTAGCCCAGCTCGTCCAAAGTCGGCACATCGGGTAAGACCGGGAGACGCTCTGGCAAGGCCACCGCCAAGGCCTTCAGACGCCCTTCTGGCAAAAAGGCGGCGCCCAGTCCATAGCTGCTGACAAACATCTGCACCTCATTGCTCAGCAAAGCCTGAATACCCGGTGCCGAACCCCGGTAATGAATGCCCAGCATGTCGCCCTCCATCACCTCGGACAGCTTCCAGGCCGACAACTCGGGGGTGGTTCCCGCCCCTGGTGTTCCATAATTCACCTGGCCTTTGCGCTGCTGAACATACTCCCGGAACTCGGCCATGTTGTTGACCGGCAATTGCCCATTCACATAAACCAGCGCCGCCGCATCGGCCACCTTATTGATCACATACAGATCCTTGAAAGGGTCGTAACCCATGTTCTTGTACAAGAACTGATTGATCACAAAGTTATTGGTCGCCGAAAACAACAAGGTGTAGCCGTCCGGCTTGGAGCGGGCCACCATTTGCGTGCCGATATTGCCGCCCGCCCCGGTTTTGTAATCCGTAATCACCGTCTGCCCCAACTCGCGGGAGAGTTCGGGCTGCAAAATACGAAAAATAATATCCCCCGCCGCGCCCGGAGGGTAAGGAATCACCACCCGCACGGGGTGATCGGGATAATCCGCCCAGGCCGGCGCCGCCGCCCCCATGCAAAGCGTGGCCATCAGGCCCAAAACTGTCTGTTTGATTACCTGCATTTTGTCTCCCCCGCGTGCCTTTTACAGGTCTATACGCATCAAGTCTGTTGCCAGTCGCAAATCGCCTTTATAGCTCTTGCGAATATCCCGAGCCACCTCGTCCAGACGCTCCGGGCCCATCAGATCAACCGGCAGGTGATTCGCGGCCGCACGTTTAATCACTGGACTGGTAGAGTCGTAATGCCCGAAATGCGTGGCCACTAAACTCTTCACATTGGCACGGCGTGCAATTTCCCCCAATTGCAACGGACTGGTATGGGCAAAGGTGCCCACCCCGGACTCGGCGCGATGTTTCAGGAAGGACTCGGGGAAGGTGCATTCGTGAATCAGCAAATCGGCATCCTGCGCCAAACGGATCATGGACTCGCACGGCGCGGTATCGCCACTGAATGCCACCACCTTGCCTTCGGCTTCCATACGAATGCCAAAACAGTCCGTAATTTCGCTGGGGATATGGTCAACCACGTCAATGTAGATCTTGACGTCCTCATCTTCATACATCAGACCTGGCTCCACCTCGAACACCTCGGGGCGCACAGCCTCGATGTTCTTCTGACGAGCCGGGTAAGCCGCACGGGCCTGGATATCCACGCGAAACGCGCCGTTCTCGAAAGAATGATCCACAAAATCCTGGGTGCCTTTCGGGCCGAAGACCTTGAGCTTGCCTTCGCGGTTAAAAACCCAGCTGGACAGCACAAAAAAGGGCAGTCCGCAAACATGGTCATAGTGCAAATGGCTTAAAAATACCCAAGGCACATCCGCCGGATTGATATTGGCCTTGACCATCTGGCGCGTGGAGCCTTCGCCGCAATCGAACAAATAGTTCTTGCCGTTTTCCAGGGTCACCAAAATGGACGACTGGGCACGGTCGGGATCTGGCAGCGCAGCGCCGGTGCCAAGCATGGTTATCTTCACGTCAAACTCCTTCAAACTGATAAAAATATCCGGCACCTGAACCGTGCCTCTTCCATAAAGTCATAAAGTTCTATTTTTAGGACTTTATAGGAAAAGTGTACACTCCGCCCTCACGACGAATAACTTGGTGTTTTTACCTAGAAGGCGGACAGACGCGCGCCACGCCTGGATTAAGGAGCGTAAAGTCCGGGGGTCAACTCAGTCTGAATGCTGAGATACTTGGCCGGGTAAAAGACCTGCGCGGCATAGACCAGTTGATTGTCACGATTCACAATCAAACGAATGACCCGCACTACGGGCATGCCTATGTCCATATGCAAATGACGAGCCAGATCCGCATCGGCTACCCGGACCGTCAAGGTCTGACGAACCGTATGGATCTGCTCACGCGCCAGACGGTTGAGCACCAAAAGCACCGGCTCCTGGCTCAAATCAGGCTGCAAGGTCTGAGCCAAGGAATCGAGCACATAGACCGTATTGAGACTATAGGCCACCCCGTCGGTATAGTTAACGCGGCTGGTCCACCAATAATCATCAGGCAGGGACTGGCCAGTAATCTCGATAGGCAAGGGCCCCCGGCCCTGGCCCAGCTCCACCATCACCGAATCCAGACGCGTCAGATGCTCAATCAGGGCCTGCCAGTTGGTTGGCAACATCAGCCAATGATCCTGCGCAGCGTCGCCAATCACAAAGGTGCCCTTGCCTCGCGTGCGTTCGATCAGGCCTTCTTGCTCCAGCTCGTCCAGCGCGGCACGGACCGTGGCACGAGAAACGCCATATTCCTCCATCAGCTCTTCCAGCGTGGGAATGCGGGTTCCCACAGGCCACTCCCCCCGTTCCAGGCGCGCCCGCAAGGTATATTTCACTTTCAGAGAAAGAGGCAATTTGGACTGCTTGCGCAGTGAAGAGCGTGTAGGGTCCACCATACAAATAGGCATGCCAGCCCAAGAAAATAATCAGCCCACATCATAGCCTGCGATGTGCGGGGTCGCCGATAGGGCAAAAAAGGTTTAATGCAGGACAGCCAAGGCGTTTATTTTTGCAAAATTTCGTAAACGAAAATTAAACGGATCGGATACATTATCCCAATCATTGCTTAACTCTTGATACGAGCCCGAGCCCATGGATGTTCTGCCCTCCTCTGCCTCGCACTTGGCCCAAATTTACCTACTCGGCACCTACCGATTACGGGTTCAAGGACAATGTCGCGCCAATATTATCAATTACGATAAAGCGCGGATTCTGCTGTCCATGCTCGCATTGGCGCAGGGCAAACCCATCAGCCGCAGCCGTCTTGCGGAAACAATCTGGCACGAAGATCCCATCAGCGTCGGGCGTGCCCGTTTGCGTCATGCACTGCATGCCTTGCGCCGGGCCTTTGAAGGGTGCGATCAGGTCTTGCTCATTACCAATGACACCTTGGCACTGGACCCCTGTTACGCCCAGGTAGACGTACTGAGTCTGCTGCAACACCCCAGCCAGCCAGCCTTAAGCGATCTGGAACGCCTGAACCTGTATCAGGGTCCTTTGCTGGGACAGGTCAAACTGCATCATGGCGAGCAATTGCAAGACTGGCTGCAAGAGACGCAACAAACCATTCGCCAAACCCTGTCGCACTGCCGCGACCGGTATATCGAGTCCGGGCTGGACACGCTGCCCCCCGCGCAAGCGATCAGTTATCTCAAACGCTGGCTGCTGATCTGGCCCGAAGAAGAAAAACTGCATCAAGCGCTGATCCGCCTGCTCAAGCAGGAAGGCCAACACGAAGCCGCGTTGCAAGCGTATGAACAGTGCTCGGTCTTGCTGGCCGATCGTCTGGGGTGCGAACCCAGCGCCCAGACACGCAGTCTGGTCGATCTGCCCGTGCGCTCGGCCTCCCATGCCAAAGCCTTGTCCACCACCGTCCAATTGCGCCTGCGTCCCTTGGCCGCGGTCGGCTTTTGCCTGCGCTTTGAACCCGGCCATCGTCATGCCCGTGAAAAAGGCGGTCAACTGCTCGAGCAAAGCCGCCAGACCCTGCTCCAGTTGATCGAGGATCATGGCGGCTGGGCCAGTGAGGCGGGCCCCAGTCAAGTGCTGGCCTATTTTGGCTACCCGGACCTGCTGGAGTCGCCCGTCACCCAGGCGGCGACATTGGCACGGGTTGCGGCCACCGTTCGCATGGATGAACATATCAAGCTGAGCATCGCCATTCATGCAGACCTTGCCATGGACGATCAAAGCCCCTGTCCAGATCCCTGGGGACAATTGGCCCAGGTGGTCTTGCCCTTGAGCTGGGAGGCGGCCCCCGGGGCGCCGCGCGTCACCTTTCAAGCCGCATTGCGACTGGACCCCAAAGATGTACAAGGCCCGGTGGGCCGCCACAATGAAGCGCTCTGGCTCAACCTGAGCCCCTCAGACATTGACGCTGTACGGCTGACCAGCCGTGTCTACGGCCGCTCTCAAGAGTTCGATCATCTGGTGCAGGCCTGGTCGTATATAGGCCCCAACCGGTCCCTGCATCACATTGCCATCCATGGCCGAGCCCATATTGGTAAAAGCCTGCTGGTCCAGTCTCTGGCAGATTATGTACAAAAAACCGCCCATCACTGCATCGTCCTCCATTGCCGCGAAGATAAGCGCCGTGTAGCCTGGCACCCCATCCGTCTTTGGCTGCACGAGCAAATTGCCAATTACATCACCGCACAAACCGGTAAACAGCGCGACCCCTTTTCCATTCAAACCCTGCAAGAAGCGCTTGAACTGAGTCCCAAGCAAGCGCAATCCCTGCATGAGTGGCTAAACAGCGGGCCAAACGAACAGGACTTGAACGAGCCCTCTACGGCGCATACCGACCTTCTTTTCAATCTGCTCAGCGGCCCAGGCAGCGCCCCGCGCCGTCGCCTGCTGATTATCGAAAACGTGCAATGGGCCGACCCGCCCACCCAGCGTCTGATCCGACTGCTCTCGCATACCACGCCCCGTCATCCAACCTTGCTGCTGACCACCAGCCGCAAACCGGGCCACGGCATGGAACGCGCCGAACACCTGAATCTACGGGCACTGGACCGCTCCAGCATCAACAGCCTTCTGAGCGGGCAGCGCGGGCAGCGTCTGGCACGCGACAAACGCAGCCGGCTGGTCAAGCTCAGTGCCGGCAACCCGGGCCATGCCAATGAACTGCTGCGCTGCCATGAGCTCAATTGCGAATGCAGCCACGCGCTGCGCCTGACTGACCTGATCTGCACGCAATACCACAGCCTGTTGCCCGCGACGCGACACATCCTGACCAGCATTGCCCTGCATGAGCAGGCTATTTGCATCAACGAGCTTGGCCTGATGCTGCGTCTGGACAATACGGCCCTGAGCAGCGGCCTGGACACACTGGCCACGCTGGACCTGATTGATTTAGACGGCAAACACGTATCCTGCCTGCCGCTGATCGCCCAGGCGCTGGAGCGTGTGGCCATGCAGGAGGAGTTGCGTCAGGCTCACTATGCCATTGCCCAACACGGCATACGCCGTCGCCAGGCGCCCGCCCATATTGCCCTGCACCTGTGCGAGGCGGAAAGCCCTGAAGCGGCCTTCTGGTGGCAGCGTGCGGCCCGCGAGGCCCTGGCACAAAGCGATCTGCGTCAGGCCAGTCAGTATTTGCAGCGTTCACTCAACCGCAGTGAGCTGATTGAAGACCTGCAGGTGCGTCAAACCCTGCAATTTGAATGTCGCATGTTGCAAGGCGCGATTGAATCGTCCCTGTACGGCCCGGCCTCGGCCTCGACCGCCATGGCCTATGAATTGGGTCATGAGCTTCAGGACGAGCAGGATTCCGACCAGGTCATGATCAGCCTGTGGACGGCCTGGTCGGCATTGCATGCACAAGGCAACTTTGAGCAGGCTTTGCACAAAGCACGCCAACTGCTGGCGCTGGCCAATGAAACCAACCATGACCAGAACCGCAGCTGGGCCTTGTACGCGATCGGTCAACACGAACTGTGGAAAGGAAACATCAACAATGCCATTCAGACGCTGAATCTGAGCCTGGCCGTCTTTGATGATTTGAAAGAGCAAAACAGCCGACGCGCGATTGCCGAGCATTTTCCCCAATCGATTACCTTCGGAACCTTGAGTGTGGCCCTGGCCCTGAAGGGCGATCAGGATGCCTCTCAACAGCACGCTCGCCTGGCCTTGCAAAGCCTGCGTTCAGACACCATTTTTTCGCTACGCGCCATCACCCATTTGTTCGTGATGCAGGCCTACTACCTGAT
Source organism: Alcaligenes sp. HNGD-HTN06 (assembly GCF_049932565.1). Taxonomy (NCBI): domain Bacteria; kingdom Pseudomonadati; phylum Pseudomonadota; class Betaproteobacteria; order Burkholderiales; family Alcaligenaceae; genus Alcaligenes; species Alcaligenes sp. HNGD-HTN06. The sequence continues at coordinate 2,983,594 of NZ_CP187782.1, forward strand.
GGAGCAACTGGAAGACTGTCTGCAAGTGGCCGAACTGTCCTTGCACGAGCTTCAGAAGTCACACAATCCCGAGCCCTGGTCGGCGCTGAGCCGCTCGTTCCTGTACTACTGCCAGGTCATGTTGTACGGACGGGAAAGCAGCATGCAGTTCCTGCTCGATTGTGTGCAAATTGCCCAATACGGCCTGCCCATCAGCACTGATGGACTGATGAGCCGGATTGCCCGCGCCATGATTCGCCTGGGACGCAGCAATGAAGCCATGCCCTGGCTGGACAAGGCTGCCGCTCAGGGGCTGCGCTATGACACGGGCAGCATGGGGGCCGAGTTGCATTGTGTGCGTGGCGACGCCTGGATGGCGTTGGGGGAAAACGCACAGGCCTTGCAGGAATGGAATCTGGCTGAACAGCAGATGGAAAAACACGGCCTGTATCGCTACGCCGACTGGATTCGGGACCGTCGGCAAGCCGTTCAAAAGCTCAAGGTCTAGCCCCACCTTGCCGGTGCGCTTGCCAGCAGCAGCCTTGCGCCGTTTAAACAGGATAGCGGAGCTCGAACTGGCAGGAAAACGGCTTACAGCAGCCACTCAATCGGCAGGACGGACAACACACCCACGCCCGCGCGCCGCCAGATGCTGGCATCGGGTTCGGACGTGAACCGGCGCTGGGTGCCGTCTTCATTGAGCTGAATCCACACCAACTCATCCTTGTCGTCCAGTTCCACCCGATAACTGCGGTAAGGCAGCACTTGTTCAAAACTTCTGGACAGGGCCTGCGCCATTTCAGGGCTTTCAATGATGAAACCCAGCTCAGTATTCAAATTGACCGAGCGCGGGTCGAAATTAAAGGAGCCCACAAACAGACGTTTGCCATCAACGGCAAAGGTTTTGGCATGCAAGGCTGAGCCAGAGCTGCCAAAGGGGCCCGAGCCATGACGGGTCGGCTTGTCCATCGTGGGACGCAACTCGAACAACTGCACACCCGCTTCCAGCAAGGCTCTACGCCGCTTCGCGTAACCGGCGTGCACAGCCGTGACGTCCGTGGCGGCCAGCGAGTTGGTCAGAACACGAATCTGCATCCCTGGCCGCTGCATCAGCCCTTCAAACGCCCGCACCCCCGCAGCGGTAGGGACAAAATACGAGGACACCAGATCCACCTGATGAGCGGGTTTGCCCAACAGCTCATCCATTTGCCAAACCAGCAGTTTTTCCGGACTGACCGGCCCGAGGGCCTTGGCCGGATCATCGCTAATCATGGTGGTACGCGCCCACTGAAAATCCAGCTGGCCTTGCACCAAAGCGCTGACCAGATTCGATTCACGTAATATTTGCTGGTACTTTTTGGCGCGGGGCTGTACTTCGGCATCCTGCAACTGCTCCTGAAACGCCGCAAGGGTTTGAGAGCTTTCAGTCTTTACGAGCCGATCGATGGGATACGCAGACTGGCTGGCCCAGTAAAGATCAAAGTCCTTGGAGACCTCCTGCACCACCGCCCCAATCGCCATCACATCCAAATCTGCAAACAGAATGTCCTGCGTGGCGCCAAAATACTCATCACCCACGTTGCGGCCGCCAATAATGGTGACCTGATTGTCCACGGTGAACGATTTGTTGTGCATGCGCCGGTTCAGACGCGAGAAGTCAGTCAGGAAGCCCAGGGGCTTGGGCCAGCGCAACACAAAGGGATTGAACAGGCGCACCTCGATATTGGGGTGGGCATTTATGGCCGCCAGCGTGTCGTCCAGGCCCGTAATGCCATTGTCATCAATCAACAGGCGCACCCGCACACCCCGCTCGGCCGCCTGCATCAACATGCCCAGCATCAAGGTGCCGGTCGTATCGCCGCGCCAGATGTAATACTGCACATCCAGCGTTTTTTGAGCCGCAAACGCCAGCAGGGCACGGGCGGCATACGCATCGTGCGGGTCGAACAACGGATAAATACCCGATAAACCGGGATGCTGCTGTGCCTGAGGGTCCACCGCCCGGCCGATCGCAGTGTCACGAGCCTGCTCCAGAGGCAGCGCTTCGCTGTGGCTGCGTCCTTCCAGAGAGGGCAAGGCACAGCCTGTCAAAGCAGCCAGCAAGGCTCCCCCCGCAATCAGGGTACGCCAGACGCTGGACGCAGCCTGCCCCCGCAAGCGGGGTAACGTTGGCTTTTTGACGGGGTCGATTTTCATGAAGGCATCTCTGTGAACATGGGCATCGTTCCACATAGTAGCACCGCCCTGGCGCCCCAACCGCCAGCCCGTGTCACAATCACCACTTGCAGCCCGTGACAGGGCGGACAACAATAAAGCACCCGCCTATTCTTTAAGCCTGAAACAAGTAGCATGCCCACCGCCCAATCTTCTGCCTTACTGCCCCGCCACCTTGCCATTATGTTGCTGTTAATGCTGGGCAGCTCCTTTGCCGCCAACCATATTGCGGCCAAAGTGGCACTGGACCATGGCACCGGACTGATCATTTCTGTTATTTTGCGCTCGGCTGCCGCCACCCTGGCGCTGAGCGTGCTGCTGATCTGGCGCAAGCAGGCCCTGTACGTGCCACGCCCCTACCTGGGCTGGCAACTGCTGCTGGGCGCACTGATCACTGTGCAATGCATGTTGATCTATTCCTCCATTGCCCGCATCCCCGTCGCCCTGGCATTGCTGGTGGCCAATATGTACCCGATATTGCTGGCTTTGCTTACCTGGGTACTGGGCGGACACCGTCCCACTCGCAAGACAGCCATCATCATGGTGGCCATTCTGGCAGGCCTGCTGCTGGCGCTGGACACGCCCAGTCTGATCAAAGGCTCCACCGTTGATGCCCAGTGGATTCTGGGCGTGGTGTGCAGTTTGCTAACCGCACTGGCCTTTGCCATTGGCCTGTGGATTACCGAGAACAAACTGGCACCGCTGCCCGGTCTGGTGCGCAGCTTTTGTACGATTAGCCAGACGCTGGTTTGCCTGATTGCACTCAGCCCCCTGGGCCTGCTGCCCGGCGGCTCTTCCCTGCCCCACGATGCGGTAGGCTGGATAGCCCTGTCGTTGGTCTGTGTCCTGTACACCACGGGTTTTGTAACGCTGTTTGTGCTGGCACCCCGCCTGGACATGACCCGCAATGCGCCCTTCATGAATATGGAGCCGGTCGCCTCCCTGATTCTCGGCTGGCTGATCCTTAAGCAGACCCTGAACTCCACCCAACTGCTGGGCGGAGCCATCGTGCTCAGCGGTATTGTCGCCCTGGCCTACCGGCGCACGCCCCGCACGTAAGAATCAGACGCTGGACAAAAGTCGCTGCCAGACACGCGGCAACACCGCTAGCAGGTCCTCCGGAATCAGCCCAGGACCGAATTCCAGTGCCGCTTGTGAGTGCAGCCAGACCGCGGCCCCCGCCGCTTCAAAAGCTGGCATGCCTTGCGTCAGCAAACCACACACCAGCCCGGCCAGCACATCTCCGCTGCCGCCGGTAGCCAGCCAGGGCGGTGCGCAGGCATTGATCAAGGCCCGACCGTCGGGGGCGGCAATAATCGTATCCGCGCCTTTGAGCACCACCACGGCCCCGCATTGGGTGGCCGCCAGCCGCGCCGCTTCCAGACGATCTGGCGCCACGTCAAAGACACGGGCAAACTCGCCTGAATGGGGCGTGAGCACACATTGTTCGTGCAACGCCGCCCATAACTGCTGCGGCTGTTGGGCAAAGCTGCTGATGGCATCGGCATCCAGCACACAAGGACGCTGGGTTGCCAGCAGGGCCAGTGTCAGACGACGGGTTTGTTCTCCCAGGCCCGCTCCCGGCCCCACCAGCCAGGCTCGGATGCGTTGATCGGTGGTCAAGGCGTCATCCCAAGGCGCCACCATGATGCTGTCCATCGCACTGGCATACACCGGCCAGACTGAAGAGGGGACCGCCATGCTGACCAGCCCTGCTCCTGCCCGCTGCGCTGCGCGGGCCGCCAGTCGGCTGGCACCCGTCATGCGTTCGCCCCCCACCACCAGCGCGTGTCCGCGTGTGTACTTGTGACTTTGTGCATTGAGCTGGGGAAGATCGGCCTGCCACAGGGCTGGCTCATTCAACCAGGTATCGGGCTCGGGCAAGGACGGGCCCGGCATGCCAATATCGGCCAGTTCCAACTGACCACACAAAGCCCGGCCCGGATACAAAACGTGACCGGGCTTGTAACGCACAAAACTGACCGTCACCGTCGCGGGAGCGGCCACTCCCCTCACTTGTCCACTGGCACCATCCAGCCCGGAAGGGATATCGATGGCGCAGACGGGTACTTTGGAGTCGGCCAGAGACTGAATCAGCCCTGCCGTCTCACCTTGCACATCCCGATCCAGACCCGCACCCAGCAAGCCATCCACGACGACGGAAAAGCGCCGGAAATCCGGGCACTGACTCTCCCAACGGCCCTGCCATTGGGATTGCGCCCAGGCTGCCGTTCCTTGCCGTCGGGATGGGTCTACCAGGCTAAAGACTGAAACCTGTCTTCCCTGCTCACGCAAAATCTGCGCGGCCACCAAGGCATCTGCACCGTTATTCCCCGGCCCGCATAGAAACAGCACCGCTCCTTGCGGCCAATGGCGCTGCACGGTGCGCGCCACCGCGCCTGCGGCCGCCCGGATCAGTTGCTCGACCGACACTCCAAAACCCGGGGCCGCCCTATCCATGCGGGCGCACTGAGCAGGACTGTACAAGGCCTGTTTTCCTGGGGGCGCGCTCAGGGGCAAAAAACCATATTGGGACACAAAAGGCATAGCGGGCTCACAAAAACAGAAATCAAATCCATTCCTGAGGGCATAGGCGACTCTTGGTCAGCAAAGTTCCAGCACCATGATTCCCAGGTCCGGGGCGGGCCATCTACAAAAAAAGAACGGGTCACCGCCCGTTCTCTTATCTTAGTGCCAATTGTCCGAATACAACACGATGGCAGCGCCACCTTCTTAAGCGGAAGTCTGCTCCTGCCTGTCTTTAACAGAAGCTACCGACAGCTCCCGTGGCACCTGCACCCCGTTTTTAACAGCGATGATTTCCGCCATGATGCTGACCGCAATCTCTGCCGGCGTTTTGCTGCCTATATACAAACCAATCGGACCTTTGAGCTTATCGATTTCCTGAGGCGTCAGGTCAAAGTGTTCGGCCAGACGTTCACGACGGCTCTGATTATTGCGCCGCGACCCAATGGCCCCCACGTAAAAAGCACTGCTCTTGAGGGCTTCCAGCAACGCCATATCGTCCAGCTTGGGATCATGCGTCAGGGCCACAATAGCGGTTCTTCGATCCGGCACGCAGGCAATCACTTCGTCGTCGGGCATGCCGCGCACTACCCGTGCTCCGGCCACACTCCATCCCTGAATATGTTCGCTACGCGGATCGCACACTGTCACGTCAAAACCATTGAACAAGGCAATGGTGGCCACGTACTCGGACAACTGTCCGCCGCCGATCAGCAAGAGCCGGTAAGACGGCCCGAACGTCACGGACAAGCGATCTTCGCTTACATGCAAGGCCGCCGGCACACGGGCAGCGCTGCTCCAGGCGCGGCCCGTGTGCAAATCCACGTGCCGCTGCACCAAATGGCGCTGCTCCAGCAAGGTCAGCACCTGCGCCAATGCCTGCGGACAAGGGTTGAACTCGACCAGCAGACGGATTGTGCCGCCACACGGCAAGCCAAAGCGGTGTGCTTCATCAGCACTGATGCCATAGGTCAGCAGTTGGGGACGGTCCTCATCCTGCCAGCGCTTATCCGCCCCGGCAGTCTCATGGTAAGCGCGGATCAGATCGTCCTCGATACAGCCACCCGAGACCGACCCGACCACCGCCCCTCCTTTTTCCAGAGCCATGATGGAGCCCTCCGGACGGGGGGACGAGCCCCAGGTCTGCACGACGGTGACCAATATCGCGTCCCGTCCCTGTGCGCGCCATTGCTGTAACTGGCGCAAAACCCTGACATCCAGGCTCTCCATACGTGTCTCCTGTCTTTCCCGTGTTTACTTGAATACCGGCATGCCGCCACCCGAATCATCAAAGGGATTCAGGTCGGAGCCGTATTCATCCTGCATTTCAATCGTGACCGTACTCGGATCAACTTTGGCGCCGGTTCCCTTGTAGTGCGTGACCATGCCCGGAAACAGAAGCACCACGGCAATCATCACAATCTGGATACCAATAAAGGGTACGGAGCCCCAGTAAATGTCGCCTGTGGCCACACCCGGGATCTTCTTTTTCGTCACTTTGTCGATGTAATCATCCTTAGGGGCCACCGAGCGCAAATAAAATAGTGAGAAGCCAAATGGTGGATGCATAAAGGATGTTTGCATATTAACGGCTAAGAGCACGCCAAACCAGATCAGATCAATACCCATCTTGTCGGCAACCGGCCCCAGCAAAGGCACGATAATGAACGCCAGCTCGAAAAAGTCCAGGAAAAAGGCCAGCACAAACACCAGTACGCTGACCAGTACCAGAAAGCCGTACTCACCGCCGGGCAGATCAATCAGCAGATGCTCCACCCACAGGTCGCCGTCCACACCCCGGAAGGTCAACGAGAAGATCGTGGAGCCGATCAGAATGAACATGACAAAGCAGGACAGCTTGGCCGTGGTATCCATGGCTTGCTTGAGCAGATCAACACTCAGACGCCGACGACTGACAGCCATCAGAATCGCACCGACCGCTCCCATGGCCCCACCTTCCGTAGGGGTGGCAATGCCCAGAAAAATCGTGCCCAGAACCAGGAAAATCAGTCCCAGGGGAGGAATCATGACAAAGACCACCCGTTCGGCCAGGGTCGACAACAAGCCCAGCTTGAGCCACTTGTTGATCAGGGCCAGCACAAAGGCCACGCCGCCCACCAACAGGATGCAGATAATGACTTTTTCGTCGATTGGCCCGTTCGGGTCTACCCAGTACTCGTCCAGCAGATAGCCGGCCACCAGCGCGATCAACAGCAGCACACACAAAGAGCGTGCGCCGGAACGACCATTGGCCTGGGAGTAAGTGCGGTGCTCTGCCGGAATCGGGGGCACGTCTTTGGGACGCAACACGGCCAGAATCAGAATGTAGAGCAGGTACGAGCCGGTCAACACCAGGCCGGGTACCATTGCGCCACGGTACATATCGCCTACCGAACGTCCCAACTGGTCAGCCAGCACGATCAGCACCAACGAGGGGGGAATAATCTGCGACAAGGTGCCCGAAGCCGCGATCACTCCCGTTGCCAACCTGCGGCTATAACCGTAGCGCAGCATGATAGGCAAGGAGATCAGGCCCATGGAAATCACCGAGGCCGACACCACCCCCGTGGTTGCCGCCAGCATGGCGCCCACAAACACCACCGCAATAGCCAGGCCACCGGGCATGGAGCCAAACAACTGGCCAATCGTATCGAGCAGGTCTTCAGCCATGCCCGAACGCTCCAGAATCAACCCCATGAAGGTGAAAAAGGGAATGGCCAGCAACGTGTCGTTGGCCATGATGCCGAATACGCGCAGCGGCAGTGCCTGAAACAAGGACCAGTTAAACAGGCCCAACTCCACACCAATCAGGCCAAATACCATGCCGTTGGCGGCCAGCGCGAAGGCAACTGGAAAGCCCAGCAGCAGAAAAATAATCAGTGACACGAACATCACTGGCGCCATATTGGCGACAAATAAATCCATCATGATCGGTTTCAGCCTTTGTGTTGTTGCGCTAACTTGGCCTGGGCTTGCCGTGCAATGTCTTCAGCGAGCAATTCCTCAGGCGTTTTTTCCAGCAACTTCTTGTTGGGATTGGGGCAGGCCCCGCGCAAGAAGCCGATGCACTTGATCAGGTGCGAGATTCCCTGCAAGGAAATCAGGGCAAAACCGATGGGAATGATGAGTTTGGCAGGCCAACGGATCAGCCCTCCCGAGTTGGAGGAGACTTCCTGGCTCAGGTAAGAGTCCATGAACACCGGCCAGGACAAGGCCATAATGGCAAGGCAGGCGGGCAGCATGAACAACACCACGCACACGGCCTCAATCACAATTTGCGTGCGCTCGGACAGGCGCGAAGCCAGCACGTCCACCCGCACATGCTCATTGCGCAAGAAGGTATAACCGCCAGTCAGCAGAAAAAGGGCACCAAACAGATACCACTGCACCTCCAGCCAGGCATTGGAGCTGGTATCGAAGAATTTACGTGCGAAAGCGTTATAGGAGCTGATCACGACAACCAGCAGAACCACCCACATGACCACCCGGCCACAGAGCTGATTCAGGCTGTCAATCGCCCTTGATAGTTTGAGTAGAAATTGCATCAATCCCCCAGATTTTCTGCGTTGACGTTAGTTGGAATCTCATTGGACAGGAAACGGGCTGCAGGCTTGTGCGGGGCGCGATCCGCCATCCCTCTGGCGCCGCCTGCTGGCGACCCCGGTCAGGGGGCGCACGCGCCCCCCCGAAGCGATGCGCTCTGTCATCTCCTCAGTCCCGTTTTATTAATCGTTTTGCCTTGTCCAGCGCCTAGGCGCGTCGGAAAAGCCCCTTGAAGCGGTCCCACAAAATGCTGAAAAACATTTTGACCGGATTGAACTCGGCCACCACTGGCTCCTGCCCTTCAGCCAAGGGGTTTTCCAGACGCAGGTTCACGTTTTTGCCGAACTCCGCAATCATGCGACGCACGAAATCCTGTACCAGCCCGGAACGCGAGAACTGCGCCAGCGGCCCTTGCAACGAATACACCAGCTCCACGTGCACGCGGCTGCGCTCTTGACCGTCTGGCTGAACCTGATAGCTGACGTCACCGCGCGCGCGCGATTGACTCAAGGAGTCCACCCCTTCGCCCCGCAACACGGCGGCACGACGCTCGTTGTCTTCTTCCAGCGTGGCATTGCCCTTGAACGCAGCCGACATGGGGCCAAACTTGATCGCGATTTTTCCTTGTACCGTGGCCCCTTCCTGAGACTCGATGATCGCCCCCGGCAGACAAGCCGCCACTTTGGGCAGATCCTTCATGAAAGCCCAAACCTGATCGGCCGGGAAACGGGCATCAAAACCACCTTGAATGGCTTGCCCCTTGCCCTTGTCGGCATTACCGGGCGCAGCCGCAGCCACCGGAGCGGGCATCTGCGCTTCTTCCTGGACAGCGTCAAACGTCGTAAAGCTGTTCTGGTCCCAGTCTTGCGGCACGTTCTGCACGACATCCGCGCGCAAGGCTTCCACCTGGGCATCGGGCTGATCGCGCAAGGCCTGCAGCACGGACAAAATGGCGGCCGTAATGCCTTGATAGCCAGTGCAGCGGCAAATATTGCCGGACAGCTCAATACGCACACGGGCTTCGTCCGCGTCGGGCAAACGCAGCACAATGTCGCGGCTGGTGGCCAGCATGCCAGGCGTACAGAAGCCGCATTGCAAGGCGTGTTTTTCCGAAAAAGCCGTACGCAGACGGCTCATGATCGGATCGTCGTCGTAGCCTTCTACGGTGGTGACTTCGTGTCCATCACAAGCACCGGCAAACGTAATGCAGGAGCGCACCGGACGGCCATCCACCAGCACCGTACATGCGCCGCACACACCGTGTTCACAGCTCAGATTGGTGCCGGTCAAACGACTTTTTTCACGTATGAAATCACCCAGATGGGTGCGTGGCTCGGCCTCGTGCTTTTGCTGGCGACCGTTAACTTGAATCGAAATTTCTGCCATGTCTTAACCTTTCACGCCCAGCGCCTGCTTCAGGCTGCGCTCTACGACCGTACGGAACAGCACCTGATGGGCCTCATCCCGTTGTGCCAGATACGGCTGCAAGGCCGCTGCAATCGTGTCCCCGTCCAGAACGGCCGCTCCGTGTGCCGCCACCTTGACAGCCAGTTCGGGCACGGAGCGCGGCGCGCCTTCCATTGCCCCCATCACCACTTTGGCGATGCGCGTGGCCGGATCGAAGTAACAGGCACAACTGGCATCGGCAAACTCGCCCACTTTACGGGTGAACTTGTAATAGCCCCAGCGAGCCGAACCTGATACCTCGGGCACATCCACGGACTCGATGAACTCACCGGCCTCCAGCACCGTGGTATAGGCGGCCAGCATGAATTCACTCATGGGCACGCTGCGGCTACCGTGGGGACCACGCACATTAATGCGTGCGCCCAAGGCGGTACAGGTCAGCACCCAATCGGCAGCTGGGTCTGCATGCGCGAGACTGCCGCCCAGGGTGCCACGATTGCGCACGCCCCGGTACGCGATACGACCGGCCACTTTCTGCATCATGTGACCGCGCAGCAGCTCGTGGACCCCGTCCTCAATCTCGGCATGCGTGACGGCGGCACCAATACGCACCCATCCCTGTGCAGCCTGTACCTGACGCAGCTCCGGCACAGCCGACACATCCAGAACACGGCCGGGACGCACCAAACGCAGATTCAACATAGGGCCCAGAGACTGGCTGCCCCCCATCAGGCGCAGCGCCGACGGGTCGCTGCCATAGGCTTGCTGGATCTGTTTCAGGCTGCGGGCCTGTTCGTATTCAAACTTGGCGGCCTTCATGCCTGCACCTCCGACACGGGCTGTTTGTATTGCTGAGTGGCGCACGGGGCGGCGGCGCGAATGGCGCTCAGCAGCCGATGCGGTGTCACAGGCGTATGCGAGACCTGTGCCCCCGTCGAGCGCAATGCATTATTGATGGCGGACATGATGGCGGCCGGCGGCGCAATCGCCCCACCCTCTCCCATGCCCTTGGCACCGAACTCGGTATTGGGCGAGGGGCTTTCCATGTGTTCGATATGGATATTGGGCACTTCGCAGGCACCTGGCATGACATAGTCGGCCAAGGTCGATGCCAATGGCTGCCCGAACTCGTCGTAAGGCATCTCTTCATACAAAGCGGTGCCGATCCCCTGGGCAATCCCGCCAATCGTTTGCCCTTCCACAATCATGGGGTTGATCATCACGCCACAGTCTTCGACCACCACATACTTGAGCACCTCCACCCCGCCCGTGCGCGGATCAACCGCCACCACCACGGCATTGCTGGCATAGGTAAAACTGCCGGTATCGACCTTGGGCTTGTAACCCACGGACAGTTCCAGACCCTGCGGGTCCACATCCTCTGGCAAATACTGCGGGTTGATGTACCAGGCATCAGCCACTTGAGCGATGCTGACCTGACGACCCTGGGCGCTGAACGTGTCGCCCTGATGCTGCAGACTGTCCTCATCGGCATTGAGCATATGGGCGGCAATCTTGCGCACACGCGGCAGCAATGCCTTACAGGCTTTCGAGACTGCGCCGCCCGACATCACCAGCGAGCGCGAGGCGTAAGTGCCGGTGGAAAACGGCGTGCGGCCGGTATCCCCATGCACCACTTTGATGCGTTCTACGGCAATGCCCAGGATTTCGCTGGCGATTTGAGCAAAAGAGGTTTCCATACCCTGGCCATGCGAATGCACTCCCACGCGCACCTCCAAACCACCATCCGGCGTCATGCGGACAAAGGCCTGGTCGAAACCGGGAATGACTGCTGTCCCCCAGCTCGCAAACACAGAGGTGCCGTGCGCGGACTGTTCGGTGTAGGACGCCACCCCCAGACCAATAAGGCGGCCATCCGGTTCGCCCTGGGCCTGACGCGCCAGTACCCCATCCACATCGACGGCCGCCAAGGCGCGGCGCAGGCTTTCCGGGTAATTGCCCGAGTCGTAGTGCTTATTGGCCACGTTGACATAAGGCATTTGTTCGCCTTGCACCAGATTCATCAGGCGGATTTCCCACGGGGTCTTGCCTACCGCCAGCGCGATCTGATCCATCATCTGTTCAATAGCCAGGCAAACACCCGTGCGGGCAACGCCGCGATACGGCATAAAGCCCGGCTTGTTGGTTCCCACGCCGCGCGTGCGGCAGCGGTACCCCCGAAAATCGTAAGGACCGGGCAGATTGCCCAAGGCTTGACCAACCTCCAGACCCACCGTAAAGGGCCAGACGGAATACGCTCCGCCATCAATATCAATTTCGGCATCCAGAGCCAGCAAACGGCCTTCATCGCTGATGTGTGCTTTGAGCCGGTACTGGTGCTCCCGGGTATTGGCCCCCGCAATCAAATGCTCGCGGCGGTCTTCCATGAAACGGAACGGCTTGCGAAAGGTCTTGGCCAGCCAGGCCACACACAGCTCTTCCTGATGCAGCACGCACTTATAACCAAAGGCACCGCCCACATCAGGAGAAATCACACGCACCTGCGCCTGATCCATCCCCAGGAACTGGGCAATACCGGTGCGGTGCATGTGAGGGATCTGACTGCCGCAATACACCACCAGTTGATCGGCCTGGAAGTCCCAATACGCCAGTACCGCTTTGCCTTCCATCGGCAACATGCACTGTCGCGACAGACTGACCGAATGCTCGATCACGCGGTCGGCACGGGCGGCATGCTCTTCAAAAGCAATGTCTGAGCGCAAGGTCACAAATACATTGTCCTGCCAGCCTTCATGCAACAGCTCACCTTGCGCGGCCAAGGACGCCTGAACGCTGCCATAGACCGGCAACTCATCGTACAGAGCCTCTATCTGCTCCAGAATGTCCTCAGCCACGGCACGGCTTTCACCAAAGGCCAGGGCAACGGGTTCGCCAACATAGCGGACGCTGCCCAAGGCCAGCGGTGGCATGCGGGAGGACTGATAACTGGGCAGGGTGGAAGCGGCGTAAATATCCTGACAATCGGGCATATCGGCGCGGGTAATCACCTGCGCACGTGCCCTGTCTTCAATATTGATCTGACGAATTCGGGCATGGGCCATGGGACTGCGCAAGAAGGCGACTTCCTGCAGCCCCGGCATGGTCATGTTGCCGATGAAGTTGCCCCGGCCATTGAGATGGCGCGCATCCTCCTTGCGAAGAACGCGCGCGCCCACTCCTTGGCCACCCAGGCTTGACGGGTGACTGTGCTGACTCATTTCACTACCTTAAGAATGTACTGCTTAACCGCGCTTGCCCAACTCGCTGAAAGTGAAGTTGTCCAGGGCGCTTTCTGCCACCCGGAACCAACTGGCTTCCTGCTCCTGGAAGGTCTTCCAGCTTGGATAAATCTTGGAAAAATCGGCGTTGCTATCCGACAACTCCTTCCACAGCTCCTGAGACTTGTCGTAGGCAGCCTTCATGACGTCTTTGGGGAAGTAGCGCAGTTTGGCGCCATCGGCCACTAGCTTGCGCAGGGCGCCGGGGTTCAGGGCATCGTATTTGGCCAGGCACAGCATGGACTGCTCGTTACAGGCGGTCTCGAAAGCAGCCTTGAAATTGGCAGGCAATGCTTCCCAGGCATCTTTATTGACCATGGAGGTCAAGGACGCACTGCCTTCAAACCAACCGGGGGAATAGTAGAAGGGAGCAACTTTGTTCAAGCCCAGCTTTTCGTCGTCGTAAGGCCCAATCCACTCGGCAGCGTCAATCGTGCCTTTTTCCAGCGAGGAGTAAATATCGCTGGGAGGAATCTGCTGAGGCACCGCGCCCAGTTTGGACAAGACCATGCCGCCAATTCCACCGATGCGCATCTTCAGGCCCTGCAGACTTTCCAGGTCCTTGATTTCCTTGCGGAACCAGCCCCCCATCTGCACGCCCACGTTACCGGCTACAAAGTTCACGATGTTGTATTGGCTGTACATGTCACGCAGCAATTTCAGGCCGCCACCGTAGTGGATCCAGGAATTGTGCTGACGGGCATTCATGCCAAACGACAGGCCAGTGTCAAACGTCACGGCGGTGTTCTTGCCCACAAAAGCGGTACTGAGCACGTGATTGCATTCGACGGTACCATTGCTGATGGCATCCATATTCTGCGCGTAAGGCACCAGTTCACCACCGGGAAAAGCGCGAATCTCGAATTTGCCCTCGGTCAGTTCGCTGACACGTTTGCACAGTGCCTCGGCCGAGCCATAAATGGTGTCCAGGCTTTTGGGCCAGCCGGTGGACATGCGCCAGCGCACGGTGGGACTGTTTTGTGCAATTGCAGGGGCAGCTACCGCTGCCAGACCCGCACCGGCGACCGTTGCCGATTTCAACAGAAAACTACGACGCTCCATCACTCACCTCTTTGTATTTTTTAATGTATTTACACCCCTTGCTCGACAGGGGTCTGGGTTGTGCCCGCCAGTCTGGCCTGATGCCCGGACAGCAGCGGTCCAAACCTTGCCAAACCGTCCCCCCCGAGGGGCCAGACGGACGTTCCAAGCGGTGTAACTGCCCTGTGAAATTCACACTTACCGCTTCGATAATAGTAAGTGTGCTGATTAATTAATTTTTGGTCAAGCAGGGAAACTACTGACGCATGTCCTTGATGGGATAAAGGAAAGACGCATCAATAGCTTAAGCCTCAACTAGCGCAATCCCTTATAAAAACGATATTTTATTTTTCAATTTATACAGTATACTGACTAAATTGAATGCATAATCTGGAGACGACTTTGAACTGGATAAAAATTTCCGAAACCGACGCCATCGACAACGAAGAGTCCCTGGCTATCGACTGGCAAGGCAAGAAATTGGCCCTGCATAAACTGGACGACGAGTTCTACCTGACCGACAACGTCTGTACCCACCAATATGCCCTGCTCTCTGACGGCTATCTGGAAGATGGCTGTGTGGAATGCCCCCTGCATCAGGCCAAGTTCTGTTTGCGCACGGGCAAGGCCATGAACGCGCCGGCCACGGTGGATATCAAGGTCTATCCGTTACGCATTGAAGGCAATGATATTTTGGCCGACCTCAGTCAGGCCTGAGTTTTTTCCAGCGGACGAAACCAGCAACATCATGGCACACCACACCTCCGTACTGATCATCGGCGCAGGCCAAGCGGCGTCGGTACTGGCACGCGAACTGCGCGGCCTGGGCTATAGCGGCAGCATTACCGTGGTAGGGGAGGAGACTCACCTTCCCTACGAGCGCCCGCCACTGTCCAAAGACGTGCTCAAAGCCAGCGCGTCCACCGAAAGCGTTTTCCTGCAAAAGGCCGAGTTCTATCAAGAACAGAATATTGAGCTTGTACTGGGCACCTCGGTGCACTCTCTCGATTGTGCGTCCCGCCAAGCCCACCTGAGCAATGGGCAAACCTGGAGTTTTGAACACGCCGTGCTCGCCACGGGCGGCGCGGCCCGCGAACTGGCACTGCTGCCTGCGACCCAGGCTAACGCCTTGTACCTGCGCACGCTGGATGATGCCTTGCGTGTGCAGGCCCGTTTGCATCCAGGCGTGCGTGTGCTGGTGATTGGCGGAGGCTTCATGGGTCTGGAGCTGGCCTCGACCGCCCATGAAACCGGCGCACAGGTCACCGTGGTTGAGGCAAACGAGCGCTTGCTGGCCCGCAACGCCCCTGCCCTGCTATCGCATTGGTTGCTGGAGCGCTTTGAATCGCAAGGTATCACGGTGTGTTTGGGCCAGGGGGTAAGCCAGGCTCATTTTGCAACGGACAAGGAACATCCGGTTGAACTGGAGCTTAAGGATGGTCAGCGTTTACAGGGTGATGTAGCGCTGGTCGCCGCTGGCCTGACCGCCAACTCCGCCTTGGCCCGAGCCAGCGGCATTGCCGTAGACGAGATGACCGCCGGGATTATTGTGGATCGTCAGGGCCGCACCAGTGTGGCGGGCATTTATGCCGCAGGCGATTGCACCACACAGATTTGCCCCGAGACGGCGGTGCGCACTCGCACGGAATCCTGGCAGAACGCCAACGAGCAAGCCCGTCAGGTGGCCCATGTGATTGCCGCACAGCCAGCGCCTGCCGCGCCCGTGAGTTGGTTCTGGACAGATGTGCTCGGTTGCAACATTCAGATGCTCGGTCAGGGCAGTCCGGATCTGGACTATCAGGTACGCGGCGTCATGGACAGCCAGGCCGATGCCATCAGCTTCATGCTATTGGCTTTCGAAGGCCCCTATTTGCGACATGCGATCGCCGTCAATGCCGGAGCGGACTTGCGCGCCTTGCGCAGCATCATGGAGCAGAACGTGCCCGTCGATCCAGCTATCGTGCTGGACCCATCGACCAAGCTGCGCCAGTACGTGAAAGAAGCGCTGCGTATAGCCCACGTCTAAAAAACAGAAGCGGCCTGCGCCGCCTTGTCATCACGATTCATTAAAGAGTTATCAGAGGAGAACCCCATGTATCAGACGCAAACGGTGATAGGCCAGACGGTCGGGTCCAAAGACCGCCCTGTCGAGCAATGCACCTGGCCCGAGGATGTACTCAACACGATTCCCGATTGGGTCTACACCAGCAATGACATCTACAACCGCGAGATGGAGCGGATTTTCCACGGTGACACCTGGAATTTCGTGGCCCTGGAGGCCGAAATTCCCGATTCGGGTGACTACAAGCGCTCGTATGTGGGCGCCACACCCGTGGTGGTCGCTCGTGCCGAAGATGGCAGCATCAACGTTTTCGAAAATCGCTGTGCACACCGTGGCGCTGAGTTCTGTCGCCACAACCAGGGCAACACTAATGAGTTTGTGTGTCCCTACCACCAGTGGTCCTACAGCCTGAAGGGCGACCTGCAAGGCATTCCCTTCAAGCGCGGCGCTAATAAAGAAGGCGGCATGCCGCGCAGTTTCAAAAATTCCGAGCATGGCCTGAAAAAGCTGCATGTGACAACGCACAATGGGGTGATTTTTGCGTCCTACAGCGATAAGGTCGAGCCGATTACGGAGTACCTGACCCCTGAGATTCTGAAGGACTTTGAGGCCGTGTTTCCCGGCAAGAAACTCAAGATTCTGGGTTACTACCGCAACGAGCTGCCTTGCAACTGGAAGATGTACCACGAGAATCTGAAGGACCCCTACCACGCGACCTTGCTGCATTCGTTCCTGGTGGTCTTTGGCCTGCTCGTAGCGGGCAACAAATCGCAGATGTATGTGGACCCTGTGCATGGCCGTCATGGCTATATGGCTTCGGCCAAGTCCGAGGACAAGTACGCCGAGGTCAGCGAGGACAACAAGAAGGAAATGCGCTCCTTTGTGGACGATATGCGTCTGCGCGACGAACGTTTCCTGGACTACATCAAAGAGTTTGATTCGCCTTGGTCAGTAACCATGCAGACCATCTGGCCCAACCTGATTGTTCAGCGTGAAATGAACACCTTGGGCGTGCGTCAGATTGTCCCCAATGGCCCCAACAGCCTGATCATGCAATGGACCATGTTCGGCTATGAGGACGACACTGAGGAGATGACGCGACATCGTCTACGTCAGGGCAACCTGATGGGACCGGCCGGTTTCCTGGGCCTGGAAGACAACGAGGCCATGAAATTTGTGCAAGAAGGCGTACGTCGTTCCAGTAGCGAGGTGAACATCATCAAGCTGGATGAGAGCAAGCTGGGCACGTCCAATACGCTGATCTCGGAAGCGGCCATTCGCTCCATGTACCAGTACTACCGCCAAGTGATGGATCTGTAAGACGAGCTGACTTATGAAAATGGATTTTTCTTTCAAACCTGCCCAGGTGCCTCTTGAGCGTGCTGTGACCCTGAAGGCGGAAATCGAGCTGTTCAATGCCGAGTACTGTGCCACCTTGGATCGGGGCAATGTCGAAGACTGGCCAATGTTTTTTGTGCAGGATGCCTTGTACCGGGTGACCTCACGCGAGAACGCAGATCTGAATCTGCCCGTGGGTCTGGTTTATGCAGAAGGTCGCGACATGATGCACGATCGTGCCGTGGCGATTGCTCGCACGCAGATGTACGCCCCGCGCTACATGCTGCATCTGGTCACCGATGTACGAGTCATCAGCGAGGCTGACAATGGCAATCTGGAAGCCGAGGCCAATTTCATGCTGATGCAAACGCTGGTGGAAGGGCCTTCTACCGTGCATCTGGTGGGCAATTACTTCGATACGTTCACACGTGTGGACGGTCGTTTGATGCTCAAGGAGCGTCAGGTGATTTTTGATACGTCCATTCTGGCGAACGATCTGGTGTTCCCCGTCTAGACCTGGTGTCTGCCTGTATTTTTAAAACCGTTTTTTGTGTGCTGTTTCCGAGCCACTTGAGTCAGAGGATTTTCTGATTCTTTTAAGCACCCTTCTTTGTTGAGGGGTGCTTTTTTTTGCTTATTTACTGGGCAGAGGGCTTATGGCTGGCGCAGTGTCAGAGATATGAGTCTTTACGACGGGTAGCGCAGGCTTGGGAGGACTATCAGGCCTGGGGACATTCAGCTTAGTCAGGGTCGGGAATAAAAGGTCTCTGTGAAAACGCCATTCAGTCGGTCTGCTGGGGTATCCGGGCTGAGCACTTGCCGGTGCTGCGCACCGGTGCCCTTGTCAGGAGATAGCTACGGGCGCATCCTGAACTCGCGGGGTGATCCGTCCCCCGGACGGACCACAAACGCCCCGCTCAAACAGCAGGATGCTTGCACCCCTACGCTATCTCCTGCCCGCGGCAAGTACTCTGATCCGCCATGACACCCCAGCAGACCGACTGAACGGCTCACGATAGCTTTTTATCTACCCATCTCTTACAGGCTCTTTGAACAAATAGGGCCCTTTACCTTGCTCTTCTGCGTTTCCTAAGCGCCTAGCGATCTGCTTCGCGTAATAAGCCATAGGCAGTAAGCAGATGAGCATAAAGAACATTAGCTCTCTCCCACACGCAACGATCACCTCTCCCCCAAACACTCCACTGTCACGATGAGTTTTACATTCCCTCCAAACACAAAGAAACCATCAAAAGCCCCGCAATTTAAATTGACAAGCTGCAAGCCTTTGGCCTTTGGTCTTTGCCAAAGCAAACCCCATCTCCCCTTCCGTTCTCCACCCATCCAATCTGAGTCCCTACCCTCCACTCCCCTCTGCCAGTGTCGTTTGGGCTTTAAACAATGTTGCTTGTTTTCTTGTGGGGCCCGTGTTCGGCTTGGCGGGCGAGTCAGGGCCCTTGCCGCGGGCAGAGTACCGGGGTGGGAGGCAAGGGTCGCGCTGTTTGAGGAGCACGCTTGCGGTTTGTCCGGGGGACAAACCGCGCTCCGAGTTCACGACCCGCCCGCCCCGGGACTCTGACAAGGGCACCCACGCGCAGCGTGGGCAAGGGACCCGCCAAGACAAGCCGAACACGGGCCCCACAAGAAAGCTCCCCCTCTCTGACACAAAGCCCAAACAGCAACGTCCAGAAGAACTCCTCTAGTGCTCCCAAAGCTCCACCACACCCTTCTTAAAAAGATTCACAAGACAGCCCTCCCGACAGACAATCTGTCGATATACCATCCCCTTACTCAAGTCCGGTGACAGCAAGCCCTGCAAACCCATAAGGCGACCAGAAATAAAAAAGCCCCCGAGAGCCATACGGCTCCCAGGGGCACAGGTCCGATAGCCCGCCCCCAAGCGGCAGACCATCGATACTCAATCACAAGACTATCGAGACAGACTTGTTAACGACGACTCATGTCCATCAAGCACGGACGCCCATCCAGGCCATGATGAACCATCTTGTTCTTCTCAAACATGCAAGAGCTTGAATCGCTTTAAAGACCTATCAACTTCATGGCCTCTTCACGCGTCGCCACCGTGGCGTACTTCTGACGCATATCGAACAGGTTGGCCTCATGCGGGCCAATTGCACGGTCACCCACGCAGTCCGACACCACCAGGGGGCGGAAACCCAGTTGCATTGCATCGACCACGCTGGAGCGCACGCAACCACTGGTCACCGCGCCCGCCACCAGCAGTGTTTGCACGCCACGCTGGGTCAGCCACGCCGCCAGGGGCGTACCAAAAAACGCCGACGGCACGTTCTTGCGAACAATAAATTCACCCGGTGCAGGAGCCAGCTCCGGCACGATGTGGCTGTTGTGCGCATCTTCGGTCAGACCCAGCATGCCGGGGACTTTGATGCTGAAGATATTGTGATCAGCGCCATCGTCGGCATACACGATACGTGTGTGCGCCACCGGCCAGCCCTGCTCACGCGCCGTTGCCAGCAACTTCTGTGTGTTCGCGATCGCCTCAGGAATATTGCCGCCACCAAACACCGCCGGGTCAGCAAAACCATTCACCAGATCAATAATCAACAAGCCGTAGGGAGCTTGAGGCTCCAGCGTCGATCCAAACCCTTGTTGAGCGTACACCGCTCCTTCATTCGTACTCACCAACACCTCCATCCAGTACGTTGCCATCACGCACCACCGCCCGGCCATCCAGGCTGACCGTGCAATGACGCAAAGGAATATCAATGTGGCAGGCCGTCGTGCGATTGCCGCCCGCCTCGTTGTTTGGGCCCAGAGAGAACAGGAAGTTGCCCTCGAACGCACGGGCATCCATACCAATGGTGTTCTCACGCGAGTACAGGCCCAGCGTAGACCAGTGACAACGCGGTTGCAGACCCCAGCCAATGTGGGAGATCGCGTAACCTTCGGGATCGTTGAAGGACTTCATATACTCGTCCAGCAGCTCGGCTTCGACCCCCCCTTCAATCTTGGTGGCGTAGCCGTTTTCCACGGTCAGAATGATCTGTTCGGTCGAGTACTTCTTCTGTGGCAACAGGATGTCGCCCTTGTCGATCACGATGGTGCCGTTGGTACCCCGCTCATTGGGCCAGGTCAGCACAAAGCCGCTGGGCCAGTGATCCCACCGACCCGGCTCGTCCACAAAACCGTATTCACGAATCGCCGGGAACTCACCGAGCGGGCAGCGCAGATTGGTACCGGCAGGAGAGGTAATGCTCATCTCCTTGGCGGCCTTGATCAAGGCCGCTGCCGCGGTTACGCGTGCACGATCGGCTTCGGTGGGCACCGTGCGAACCAGAATTTCAGGTGGCTCCACGGCCAGCAAAATCTTGGTACCCGACTTCAGAATGTCGATCTGCTCGGGCGAGAACAACAGGGTCATCAGGTCCAGCACCAGATCACTGGCCTTCAAGGCGGCGATCGCCGCCTCATTACCCGTCAAGGGCGTGGTACCCAAGTACGCCAGCGAGTCACGGCTCAAGGCTTTTTCCGCGTTGACCGGCAACAAGTCCAGGCGATTGACAATCGCTCCCATGGACTGGGCGGCAATCTGCGCGCACTGCAGGGTCTGCGGGTGCGTGGTCGAGCTGGTCAGCAAAGTCACCGTTTGACCCGCCTCCAGCTTGGACAGGCGCAGCACTTCTTGCCAGGCCTCGATGAGTTGATAATCACTAACTGCCATCTTGTCTCTCCTTGTGAGAGGCTCCGGCACTGAGGCGGAACCTCTGCATCACAACGGGCCGCCCATGCGGCCCTTTCAACATCACACCAGGCGCTGGCCCAGGAAATCACCGAAGGCTTCGTAAAAGCCTGCTTCGTTATCCCAAGGGATCATGTGACCGGCATTGGGCACGCGTACGTGCTGAACGCCCGGGGCCAACTGCTCAATCTCGGCTACATCTTCATCACGCACCACGTCTCCACGCTCGGCTGTCATCAACAAGGCGGGCACCGTCAAGTGCGGGAAGTCCACGTGGATATCGTCGGTGTGGAAACCTTCAAAGCTGGCCAGAATCGCCGGCTCGTGGCAGGTGTGCAGCCACTGGGCGCGCAATTGCAATTGTTCTTCCGTCCAGGTCGGGCAAAAGGCACGCATGTCTTCTGCGGTACACCCTTTGCGGGCCATCGCCATGGAATCCACGTACCAGGGCAGCTTGGCCGGGTAGGCACGACGACCAGGGCCGGAGACGGGCGGATCGACCATCACCAGACGGTTCAAACCTTCGCTGTTCTTGTGAGCGGCACGCAAACCAATGCGGGCACCCATGGAATGACCGACCACGATGTAGTCTTTCAGGCCCAGGGCTTGAGCCAAGGCAATCAGGTCATCGGCCTGCGCATCCAGACTGTAGTCCATGCCTTCGGCCGCTTCGCTCAAACCGCGGCCACGCACGTCCTGAATATAGGTGTCAAAGTGCTGGCCGAACTGCTCGCCCACAAAACCCCAGGTCACCGCCGGGCTGGTAATGCCGGGAACAATGATGACCGCAGGACGCTGATCGCGCCCACCGACGGAACCACCGTAACGCAGGTAATGCTGACGAATGCCATTGGCGTGAACATGGCCGCCATACAAAAATGTGCTCATCCTTAGCTCCGGTCCAGCTTGAACAGACGAGCCGCGTTGCCGTAACACACCAGCTCGCGGGTCTTGTCATCCATCGGCGCTGACTCGATGAAATCGGCAGCCAGCTCGGTGGATTCATATGGGTAGTCCACGGAGAACAACACGGCCTCGGCGCCCATTTCACCAATCGCGCCCATCAGGGTCGGGGCGGAACAGACACCAGAAGTGGTGATCAGAATATTGCTGCCGATGTACTCGGACGGCTTGCGCTTCAGGGTGACACCGTGTGGGTAGACCGCAAAACGGCTGTCGTAGCGCCAGCGCTGAAATGGCAGGCCTTCGCCCATATGCCCCAGCACCAGCTTCACTTCCGGGCAGCGGTCAAACACACCACCGAACAACATGCGCAATGCGTGGGTACCGGTCTCTACCCCCCACCCCCAGGTTGCGCCCATCAGCTCCGGGTGGCCGGAATAAGCGTGTGGCATTTCATAGGCATCAAAGGGATGCAGGTAGAAGGGCACATCCAGCTTCTGCACGGTTTCCCAAAACGCGTCATATTCGCGGCTGTCGTAATACACGCCATGGGTGTGACCGTTGACCAGGGCCCCTTTCAGACCCAAATCCTGCACGGCACGCGTCAACTCCTGCGCGGCGGCTGCCGGGTCCTGCATGGGCAAAGTGGCAAAACCACCCAGACGATCGGGGTGGTGTGCAATTTGCTGTGCCAGGAAATCATTATTCTGACGAGCGCGCGCGATTGCCACTGACACGTCTTTTTCCACCTGCACGCCAGGACCGGTCTGGGACAGCACGACATACTCGATGCCAGCGCGGTCCATCACTTCCAGACGCTGCGCGTCAAAGTCCTGCAAACGGGCCATCAATTCGCGCGCGTCGGCACTGTCGATATGTTTGACAAAGGCCTTGGAATAATCCTCAAAGCCCACGGCGTTGAAGTGCTCCTCCAGTGCTATTTTTTTAATACGTTTCACCGTAAATATTCCCTAAATTATTGATTTACATAAGGTCAATCGTTTGACCCCCCAACAATATCTATCAGTATGCTGATTATTATTGTTTTCAGCAAGTCGGGAAATCACATATACTTTGGGGCGTGGACAGCGCCTGTAGAAATGACTACAAATCAGAAATCAGGGCTTTTGTTCACCTTAGCGTAGCCCTGCTTTCCTTGTAGACGCCGACCTTGCAGCCGTACCCTTTGCAGGTCGTCCCGCTTTCAGTGTGCTGCC
Source organism: Alcaligenes sp. HNGD-HTN06 (assembly GCF_049932565.1). Taxonomy (NCBI): domain Bacteria; kingdom Pseudomonadati; phylum Pseudomonadota; class Betaproteobacteria; order Burkholderiales; family Alcaligenaceae; genus Alcaligenes; species Alcaligenes sp. HNGD-HTN06. The sequence continues at coordinate 3,006,820 of NZ_CP187782.1, forward strand.
TTTCTGGGCAACAGGCTGAAGGCCACTCAATCGATGACTGACTTATCCATGAAGAATCACGCCGAGCTAAAGCAAGAAGAACGACTGGAAGCCGACGAGGCCGAAATCCTGGGTCCAGTGGAAGAAGAAAATGCCGAGCTGTATCGACGCAAACTGTGGTCCCGGCCCGGTTTTCTGGTTCGCCGTCTTAACCAGATTCACTACGCCATGTTCTACGAGGAGTGCAAAAGCGACCTCACGCCTGTCCAGCACGGAGTCCTGTCGGTGTTGATGGGCTCCCCCTGGCTGGATCAGACCACGATTGGTTACGAGCTAGGCCTGGATCGCACTACCTCCGCCGATGTCATCCGCAGGCTGGAAGAAAAAGGCTTGCTGGGGCGACGCATCAACCCCGAGGACCGCCGTTCCCGCCAAACGTACATCACCGAAGCCGGTCTGGCGGCCATGAAGGAAATCAGTAGCGGCATGAACCGGGCACAAGAGCGACTGCTGGACCCACTGACCGCCAAACAGCGTCAGACGTTTATGACCATGCTGACGCGCGTGGTGGAGCACAACAATCAGTATGGTCGTGCTGCGCTGAAGAACATGTGAGAAGTTCGGGGGGCCCCAGGCCCCTCGCGCATATCAAACCGGTAATTCAACCGTGTGCGCTGGCAGTCGGAGACTGGCTCCAACTGCCGCCACGATCTCATGCACAACAAAAAAGCCTGCGGCAGCAAGAAGTCTGGGCGCTTGTCTCATCCCATTTCTCTATGGGTTGCGCCCGAGAGAAAGCCCAATGGCAACACCACACATTTCATGGCAAAAAAAAACGGGCCCCAGGGGCCCGTAAACAGAACCCATCATCGAGCGATGAGTGACGGTTCTTTCGAAAACACCGTTATATAGTAAAGCACATAGCGTAAGAGAACAAGGGTCCAGAACATGAGGGTGCAGGTTTTCCCGTCTTCACAATGAGCGACATCTCGCCAACAATACGGCCGTACTGAGCATTCTTATCGGAATGCTGTCAGCAAGATGCCCGACCAACAGGCATCCATACACTCTCAAAACATCTGGACCCGCGCAAATACTGGCGCAAGTCCACAGGAGCACACTCTATGTTTAAAGCCATGACGCGCGGTTCGGTCCGCCTGGTTGAACGCTATCTTCCCGATCCGTATATTTTCGTCATCCTGCTCACCTTGATTGCCGGCATTGCCGCCATGGCTTTCGAGCAACGCTCTCCGATGGAGATCATCCAGTACTGGGGCAACGGTTTTTGGGGACTGTTGACCTTTGCCATGCAAATGCTGCTGGTTTTGCTGACTGGACACATGCTGGCCAGCACACCCTTGGTGAAAAGCTGGTTGCGGGGACTTGCCTCTCTGGCCCGCTCTGCCGGCTCGGCCATTATTCTGGTCACCCTGGTTTCGCTGGCCGCCAGCTGGATCAACTGGGGTTTCGGCCTAGTCGTCGGCGCCTTGTTTGCCAAGGAGCTGGCGCGTCAGGTTCGCGTTGATTACCGTCTGCTGGTTGCCAGTGCGTACTCGGGTTTTCTGGTCTGGCACGGCGGCCTGGCCGGTTCCGTACCGCTGACCATTGCCACCTCGGGACATTTCTCCGAAGACAAAATTGGCATTATCAGTACATCAGACACTATCTTTGCCTTCTTCAACCTGGCGATCGTGATCGCCTTGTTCATTCTGGTCCCGCTCGTCAATCGCCTGATGCTGCCCAGCGACAAGGAAAGCATTTATGTAGACCCAAACCTGCTGGAAGATGCGCCCGATGATGTCAAACAAACCACGGACCGTCCCGCAGATCGACTGGAAAACAGTCGCCTGATCTCAATCGTGATTGGTGTGGCGGGCCTGGCGTACCTGTTTGATTACTACGTGCTGCGTGGGGCCACTCTGAACCTGAACGTGATCAATTTCACCTTTCTGATTCTGGCCATCCTGCTGCACGGTACCCCTCGACGTCTACTCAAAAGTCTGGACGAGGCCATTCGTGGCGGTGCCGGTATTGTGATCCAGTTCCCCTTTTACGCCGGCATCATGGCAATCATGATTGATTCCGGTCTGGCGGCCAGCTTGTCCGAATGGATGGTGTCCTTTGCAACCGCCACCACCCTGCCCTTCTGGACCTTCATGAGCGCCGGTCTGGTCAATATTTTTGTACCTTCGGGCGGTGGACAGTGGGCGGTACAAAGCCCGGTTGTAATTGCTGCCACCCAGGCCTTGGACGCCGATATGGCGCGTACTGCCATGGCCGTTGCCTGGGGCGATTCCTGGACTAACATGCTGCAACCCTTCTGGGCTCTGCCAGTGCTGGCAATTGCGGGCCTGAAAGCCAAAGACATCATGGGCTTTTGCCTGATTCAACTGATTGTCTCGGGCATCGTGATCTCGATCGGTCTGACCTGGCTGTAACGCCAGGCAGTCTGCCTTGATCTAACATCAAGGCCTGACTGAACAAAAAACGCCCAGTGATGCGTCACTGGGCGTTTTTGTTTTCAAGCACGGGCCAGCACTGCTCACCTCAACCATCGGCTGTTGGCAACCGACGACCTGAACTCAGCCCACCTCAGCGGACACAGGCCGGACAAGGACGCAGGCACGCCGCCGCAATAAGGGCAATGTTCGATAGCAAAGGGGGGAAATAAAGAAAAGCGAAGATGGTGGGCGGTACAAGGTTCGAACTTGTGACTTCCACCGTGTGAAGGTGGCACTCTACCACTGAGTTAACCGCCCGTAGCTTGCAAGAGCTGCAAACTGCGAAGAAAAAGACTATAGCATGGCCTTGCCTGATTAACAAGGTTTGGCCTGCTATTTTTCCTGAATAATTATTCGGTAACTGGCTGGAGCATCTCGCGCCACATGGGTGGCTTTTTGTTCTGCTTTTCCAGCAGGTCCATGTATTTTTCATGCTCGGCCTGATCGGCTGGCGAAGCGCGCAGCACTTTCAACACGCTGGGATCAAACTTGCCCAGGCTCAAATCGCTGCCCTGTCCTCCTTGCCCATCGGACTCGTCAAAGTCCATCAACAAGGCATCCTGACCCCGCGTCATGGCCAGCCAGACATCGGCCAGCAATTCCGAGTCCAGCAAAGCGCCGTGCAAGGTGCGGTGAGAGTTGGAAATACCGTAGCGCTCGCACAAGGCATCCAGGGAGTTACGCTTGCCGGGGTGCATTTCCCGGGCCACCAGCAAGGAGTCGGTGATGCTGGCGCAATACTCCGAGAAAGGCCCTTTACCGACTCGTTCCAGTTCGGCATCCAGAAAGCGCGTGTCGAACGAGGCATTATGAATAATGACCTCTGCATCCTGCACAAAATCCAGCACTTGGTCGACCACATCCTTGAAACGTGGATGCCCGGCCAAAAACTCGGTGGTCAAACCATGAATGGCCAGCGCTTCGGGATCGGAGTCCCGATCCGGGTTCAGATACAGGTGCAAATGGCGGCCAGTCAATTTGCGGTTGAACAGCTCCACCCCACCCACTTCAACGATACGGTGTCCTTCACGCGGCTCCAGACCGGTGGTTTCAGTATCCAGAATAATTTGACGCATTCACTTTTCCTACAATAGTCGATCACGGCATAAAGCCTTGGCTGGACAGACGCCCCGTAGCCGCCCCGACCCTCAGTTTAGAGAGAGGCCTGGGGCTTATCAATCAGCTCAAGCTGCTCGTCCTGCCCCGCTTTGCGCCCTGCTATCAGCGTATAGGCAACAGGCACCACAAACAGGGTTAACACGGTACCCAACGTCAAACCGCCGACCAGCACCCAGCCGATCTGCTGACGCGATTCAGCCCCCGCTCCGGTGGCATAGGCCAGGGGCAACACCCCCAGCACCATCGCGCCGGTCGTCATCAGGATGGGACGCAGCCGCATCTCGCAGGCCCGCACTACGGCATTGTACAAACTGGCTCCGGCCTCGCGCTGCTGGGTGGCAAATTCCACGATCAAAATGCCATGCTTGGTAATCAGGCCCACCAGAGTAATCAAGCCAATCTGACTATAAATGGACAAGGTTCCGCCTGAGAGCCACAGAGCCAGCAAAGCGCCTGTCATGGACAGAGGCACGGACAGCATGATGATGAGCGGATTGCGCCAGCTTTCGAACTGGGCAGCCAGCACCAGGTAAATGAAGGCCAGCGCCATCAGAAACACCAGATAGATACTGCCCGAGGAGTCCCGGAACTCACGCGATTGTCCGTCCAGATCGGTCTGCACGGTTTCGGGCAGCGTCTTGCGCGCCACCTCATTCATGTGTTCGAGCACCTCTCCCAAGGCATAGCCAGGAGCCACCGAGGCCTCCACAATCACGGCACGCAAACGATTGAAGTGGTTCAGCGATTGAGGGGACACGCTTTCGCGAACTTTCAGGAAATTGGATGCCTGAACCATGCCGCCGTCCTTGGTGCGAACATAAATATCCAGGATATTCTGCGGGCTGGAGCGAGCCTGTTTATCTACCTGCACGATCACATCGTACTGTTCACCATCACTCTTGTAACGGGTCACCTGACGCCCGCCCAGCATGGACTCTAGGGTGCGGCCCACGACCTCTACCGAAACGCCCGTATCGGCCAGCTTGTCGCGATCCACATCAATGCGGATTTCAGGCGTGTTCAGGCGTAAGTCCGTATCCACATTCAACAGTCCCGGATAATCCTTCAGCTCCGCCAGAAAGCCGTCCACAATTCGAGCCAGCTCCGGATAGGGAGCCTGACTCATGATGACAAACTCCACGGGTTTGGAAGTGGCCCGCTGCCCCAGGGAAGGCGGGTTGGTGGGAAAGGCCCGTGCGCCGGGGATGGCCGAGAAATGCGGCTGCAGTTCACGCGCGATCGACTGCTGAGTGCGCGAGCGCTCCTGCCAGGGTTTCAGACGCAAGATGGCAAACGAGTCTGTCACGGTGGGAAAACCAATAATGGACTGATAGCCCTCGGTTTCCGGGATGTCGCGATACAAGGCTTCGACTCGCTCCACATTGTGCAAGGTGTAGTCCAATGTAGCGCCTTCGGGCGAACTCACAATGCCGAAGATCACGCCACGATCCTCAACCGGGGCCAGTTCGCTTTTAATAACCGTAAACAGCAAGGCACTGCTGGCCGCTACGGCAACGCCGATCAGCAAAACCAGCCAGCGCCAGCGCAGGGCCCGGATCAAGGCCCGGCGGTAAGTTCGCGTGAGCCAGACCAGAAAGTTCTCGATCCCCTGACTGACACGGCCTACTTTTGCCCCCTGAGGGCGCAACATACGCGAGCACATCATGGGGGTCAGAGTCAGGGCCACAAAGCCCGATACCAGCACGGCAGCCGCCAGCGTCAGGGCAAACTCAATGAACAGCCGTCCCGTGCGTCCAGTGGCAAATGCCAGCGGCGCATACACCGCCACCAGGGTCAGCGTCATGGCAATCACGGCAAAAGCAATCTCACGCACACCTAAAAAAGCAGCCTGCATGGCAGTTTTGCCTTCTTCGATATGCCGATACACGTTTTCCAACACCACAATTGCATCGTCCACCACCAGACCAATGGCCAGCACCATCGCCAGCAAGGTCAGGGTATTGATGGAAAAACCCAGCATGTACATGATGGCAAACGCCCCGATCAAGGAGATCGGAATTGTCACGATGGGAATGAGGCTGGCGCGGAAACTGCGCAGAAAGAACACAATCACCAGCACCACCAGCAAGATGGCCTCGGCAATCGTGGTGTACACCGAATCAATGGATTCCTGAATAAAGATGGAGCTGTCGTAAGCCACGGTCAGCTTCATATTGCCCGGCAGACTTTCATTGATGCGCTCAACTTCCGCGCGCACCGACTTGGACAGATCCAGCGGGTTGGCCGTGGACTGCTTGGTCACGCCAATATTCAAACTGTTTTGTCCATTGAAACGGGCCAGCACCCGTTCTTCGGCAGGCCCGATCCGCACCTCGGCAATATCGGAGATACGTACCGGGTAGCCGGCCGCCTGACTGATGATGATGTCGCGAAACTCCTCGGGCGTTTCCAGGTCGGTCGATGACACCACCGAAAATTCGCGCGCATCCGACTCGATGCGTCCTGCCGGGATCAGCACGTTCTGTTTGCGCAGCGCATCTTCCACGTCCTGTACCGTCAACTGATAGGCCGCCAGGCGGGTTCGGTCCAGATCGATACGCATGGCAGGCAGCCGCTCGCCAAACACCCGGACTTCGGCCGCACCGGGCAGAACGGACAAACGCGTCTTGATATACCGGTTGATGTAGTCCGAGGCCTCCAGCATGCTGTAGTTGCCCGTGTCGACCCCCACATAAATAATGGGAGTGGAGTCGGCCTCCACCTTGTTGATGATGGGCTCGTCCACTTCGTCAGGCAGAAAGCGTCGAGCGCGCGAGACCTTGTCGCGCACATCGGCCGCAGCCGCATCCGGGGCCCGGTCCAGATTGAACTTGATATTGATCAGGCTGCGCTCGGAGCGGCTACGCGAGGTCATCACATTGACGCCCTCAATCCCCGACAGTTGATCTTCCAGCGGCTTGGTCACCTGAGATTCAATTACCTCCGGCGACGCGCCCTTGTAATTGGTGATGACAGACACCACGGGCTCATCAATGGCAGGGTACTCGCGTACCGTCAGACGTTCATAAGCAATGAAACCGACCAGCACGATCACCAAGGACAGCACCGTGGCAAATACCGGACGGCGGATACATAAATCGGAAAGCACCATGATCCTGTCCTATTGCTGCGGCTGTGCTTGCACGTCAATCACTTCCTGAATGTCGACGGGCACACCATCACGCACCTTTTGCAGCCCCGCCACCAACACGCTGTCTCCCGCTTGCAGATTGCCCGTCACCTGTACCCAGCCTTGCTCTCGCACGCCCACCTGCACCTGACGACGCTCTGCCCGACCATCGTTGACCACGTAGACGTACTGGTCCTGACCAGCAGGCGCCAATGCCGTTTCCGGCACCATCAAGGCCTGATAACGCGACAGTTCCAGCCGGACCCGACTGAACAGGCCGGGGCGCAAGGCGCCGTCCTCGTTGGGTACCTGCGCCCGCAGCAGAATCGAACGGCCGGCGGCATCCACCACCGGGCTGACTGCCAGTACCGAGCCTTTGCGGGTCTGGCCTGGAAAAGCGTCAAAACCCAGTTCAACGGGCATGCCCGGTTTCACATCGGCCAGATATTGTTCGGGAATGCGAAAGTCCACGTTCAGACTGGAGATCGCCTCCAGTCGCACCAGATCGGTGCCCGGCCCCACGTAATCGCCCACAGACACGTTGCGCAAACCCGTGACTCCATCGAAAGGGGCACGGATACGGGTCTTGTCCAACTGTACCCGTGCCAGTTGCACTTCGGCCTGCTGCACGGCCAGGCGACTGCCTGACTCATCTTTGGCCTGCTGGCTGATAAAGCCTTGACGGCTCAGTTGGGCAGAGCGCTGATGCTGACTACTGGCCAGATTCAAATTGGCCTGAGCCTGATTCAATTGTGCCTGCGCCATGGCTGGGTCCAGTTGAACCAGCAGTTGCCCCTTGCTGACGGGCTGGCCTTCCTCAAAACTGATGGCTGAAATGCGACCGCTAATCTCGGGGCGCAGCATGACCGATTCCCTGGCCACCAAGGTCCCTACCGCGGCTACATCACGAATCAATTCGCTTTGTCGCACAGGCAGCACTTCTACTCGCGTGGCTCCGGACTGCGCCCAGCCTGGCGTACTGCTCAGGAACAGCGCAAAAAACAAGGGAAAAATCGTGAGGCGCAGCGTGGAAATCATGGGCGGCTTATCCTGACCGGTCAGGCCGGCACAGCAGTCTGACAAAATATGACGAGTGGCTAATAGTACTATCTGCAGGCCGGGAATCTGCGCACGATCTTATAACTGCCTGGCGATTTCCACCCCTTCATTGGCCAGCTGATCTGCCCGTTCATTACCGGGATCGCCTGCGTGACCGCGCACCCACAGCCAGGTCAGCTCATGCTTGGCTGCCTGCTGTTCCAGCTCCTGCCACAAATCGGCATTTTTGACAGGCTTCTTATCTGCCGTGCGCCAGCCACGGGCCTTCCAGCCCGGCAACCATTCGTTCATGCCTTTTTGCACATACTGCGAATCCGTATGCACCCGCACCTGGCAAGGACGTTTCAGGGCTTTCAAGGCCTCGATCACGGCCATCAGTTCCATACGGTTATTGGTGGTATTGGCCTCGCCACCACAGATCGCTTTCTCGCGCCCACCGTGGCGCAGCAAAGCCCCCCAGCCACCCAAACCCGGGTTGCCCTTGCAGGCCCCGTCTGTCCAGATCTCAACAACATCACTCATGTCTTGCTTATTCCTTCATCGGCAGCGCGTCCGGCAACCACCATAGGCCGACGCACACGTCGACGATTTTTCTTCCATTTGGGGCCGACCAGGCGCAGGGCGGGTGTGCGCTTGACGGCACCCACCATGTAAACCGCCCCGGCAAAGCTCCACCAGCGTGCACCGCTGCGCTCCATCCAGCCCCAGCGATCCAGCCAGGCCTGCTGACGGCACAAGGGGGCATAACAACCCATCTGCGCGCTTTGCACATCAAAGGACAGGAGTTTCAACCAATCGCGCAAGCGCCAAGGAAAGATGACATCGCCAGGCAGGGTGGGCGTACCCCGATCCAGACCCGGTATCCAGTCATGAACTCCCCAGAGGCTGACGGGATTGAAGCCTGTCAGGATAATGCGCCCCTCAGGCACCAGCACACGCTCGGCCTCGCGCAACACCTGATGTGGATCACTGGCGCTTTCCAGCGTATGGGGCAAAATCAGCAGATCGATGCTTTGCGTATCGAAAGGCAGATGTTCAGGTTGGGCATAAACCAGATTTTTCTGATCGGCAGGCAAGACGCCGGCCTGAGCGGTACACACCTTGAAACAGACCCGACTTTGCGCCAGGAGGTCCCAATGCGGCAATCCGATTTGTATGGCATGATACCCGAAGGTGTTGACCACCTCCGCATCAATCGCGGCTTGTTCCCAGGCCCGCACATATCGCCCCGGTACGGTTTCCAACCACTGGGCAAATTGATCATTCAAAGTCTGCTCCACTGGCGCTTTCCCCCTCTACCATGATGAATGCATTTACCTGGCCTGTGCCAAGCGATGTTCGCCTGATTCCACTTCCTGCTCTAAATGACAACTATATATGGGCTTTGGCTCGAGCCGGTCACGCTCTGGTTGTGGACCCCGGCCAGGCCGCCCCGGTATTGGAATGGCTGGCGCGCGAATCCTTACAACTGGATGCCATTTTACTGACACACCACCATGGTGACCATGTTGGCGGTGTCAAGGATATCCTGGCAAAGCATCCTGCACGCGTATGGGGCCCGGCCCACGAGCGTCTGCCCGTCTGTGACGTGCGTGTGGGACAGTCCGACAAAGTCGATTTGCCCACCCTGGAACTGACGCTGGAGGTGCTGGATATCCCCGGTCACACTGCCGGACACGTTGCGTACTTTGGTAAAAATGAGGTAAAACAGCCCTTTGTTTTCTGTGGTGATACCTTGTTTGCCGCCGGTTGCGGACGTCTTTTTGAAGGCACCCCGGCTCAAATGATGGACTCCTTGGGCAAGTTGGCGACACTGCCTGCGGACACCCTGATCTGCTGTGCGCACGAATACACCTTATCCAATTTACGCTGGGCTTTGCAGGTAGAGCCAGACAGTCCCCACCTGCATGAACGTTGGGAACAGGATAAGCTCAAGCGTCAGCAGAACTTGCCCACGGTGCCCTCCACCCTGAAAACAGAATTGGCTACCAATCCGTTTCTGCGTTGCGAGACGACTGCTGTTATCAAGGCTGCCGAGCAGTATGCCGCCCGGCCTCTGAATAATCCTGTCGAGGTATTTGCCAGCCTGCGCGACTGGAAAAACAATTTCTGAAGATTCCGCAATGAACCTAATGAGACTTTTTGCGCTGCTATGCGCTTTCGTGCTGGCAGGTTGCGCCACAGGCCCCAAGGTCAGCCCCCAAAAAGCCGCCAAAACCTCCACCAGCATTGCCGCCGATACGTCTCGCACGATTGATCTGACCCACCCCCCAAAAGATGCCTGGGACCGTATGCGCCGGGGCTTTGCCATCCCCAATCTGCATACCGACCTGGTCGATTACTGGACCAATTATTACGCCTCCCACCCCGAGTCCATCCGCACCATGAGCCAGCGCGCCTCGCGCTACCTTTATCACATCATGGACGAACTCGATGCCCGGGGTCTGCCCTCGGAACTGGCGCTGCTGCCTTTTGTGGAAAGCGCCTATAACCCGGTCGCCTATTCGCGCTCTCATGCTTCGGGTCTGTGGCAGTTCATTCCCAGCACCGGCACGCAATACAAGCTGGAGCAAAACTGGTGGGTAGACCAGCGCCGTGACCCGGTCGAGTCCACCCGTGCTGCCCTGGATTATCTGTCGTATCTGTACGAGTTTCAGGGTGACTGGTATCTGGCACTGGCCTCCTACAACTGGGGCGAAGGGTCAGTACGACGCGCCATGGAACGCAACGAACAAGCCAACCTGGACGTTGATTACTTATCACTGAAAATGCCGGACGAAACGCGCAATTACGTCCCCAAGCTGCAGGCCATCAAAAATATTGTGGCCAACCCCGAGCGCTACGGCATCACCTTGCCTCCCGTGAGCAATACGCCCTATTTCACTGCGGTGCGCAAGAACAAGGACATTGACGTCGCCCTGGCGGCCGAACTGGCCGAGATTTCCGTGGACGAGTTCAAGGCATTGAATGCTGCCCACAATCGCCCCACCATTCCGGCCGAACGCGGCACCTTGCTGTTGCCCGCCAACAAAGTAGACATCTTCAAAGCCAATCTGGCAGCCTACCAAGGCAAGCTCAGCAACTGGAAAGCCTACCAGGCCAAACGCGGCGAAAGCTATTTGTCCATCGCCCAGCGACACGGCATTACCCTGTCGCAACTGCGTTCCATTAACGGCTTGAGCAGCAAACGCAGCAAAGCGGTCGCCCAGACACTGCTGGTCCCCAGCACGACCTTGGGTGAAGGCAGTCTGCAGTTGGCCTCCCTGACCAATACACCGGCCGCTCCTGTTGCCCAGAGTGCCCGCCAGGCGCGCGCGCAAACGGCCAGCGTCAACCGCAAGAGCGACACGGTTGTGTTGCGCCGCGGAGCCAATGTCCGTACCCACACAGTCCGCCAGGGCGATACACTCTACGCTTTGGCCAAACGGTACGACACCTCGGTGGCTGAACTGCGACGCCTGAACAATCTCAAAGGCAACTCTCTTTCCAGGGGCACACGTTTGCGTGTTCCCGGTTCCAATATTCGTGGCTAAGTCCACCCACTAATTACATAAAGGATTTTCAGCATGGGTTTCCTGCAAGGAAAACGCATCCTGGTCACAGGCGTTCTCTCGAACCGCTCCATTGCTTACGGGATTGCGCAAGCATGTCGCCAACAAGGTGCTGATATTGCCCTGACCTATGTGGGCGAGCGGTTTAAAGAACGCGTTGAAGGCTTCGCCCAGGAACTGGGCACGGATATCGTCTTGCCCTGTGACGTGTCTGAAGACGCGCAGATTGAACAAGCCATGGCCTCGCTGGGCGAGCGCTGGGACGGTCTGGACGGCCTGGTTCACTCCATCGGCTTTGCTCCTCGTGAAGCCATTGCCGGCAATTTTCTGGATGGTCTGTCGCGTGAGTCGTTCCGCGTGGCTCACGACATTTCCGCCTATAGCTTCCCGGCGCTGGCAAAAGCCGCCCTGCCCTTGCTCAAGGGTCGCAAGAGTTCGGTACTGACGCTGACCTATCTGGGCGCCGAGAAGGCCATCCCCAACTACAACACAATGGGCGTGGCCAAAGCCGCTTTGGAAGCGTCCGTGCGCTACCTGGCCGTCGCTCTGGGCGAGTACGGCATTCGTGCCAATGCCATCTCGGCCGGTCCCATCAAGACCCTGGCTGCCAGCGGCATCAAGGACTTCTCCACCATCCTGAAGTTCGTCGAAACCCACGCCCCCCTGCAGCGCAACGTTACCATCGAAGAAGTGGGCAATGTGGCCTCCTTCCTGATGTCCGAACTGGCCAGCGGCATCACGGGCGAAATCACGCACGTTGACGCCGGCTTTAACTGCATCGTTCCCGGCATGCAGGAGTAAGGTTTCACCGCCTGGCAGTACGATAAAAAAATAGCGGCCTTGGCCGCTATTTTTATGTGACTGCGCCGCTAAGGAACCCTGCGGCTGCGCGGGACAAGTCGGTCCGCACACGCTCTTTGCCCCCTTGCTACGGCAAAGCTTCCCCGATCAATAAACACAATAAAACCACGGCGGCCTGCAGCATCGACCACGTCAGCCTGCACCTCTGTCAAAGACAAGCCTTTGCCACCACCGGAAGAATCAGCTCTGTGGCAGGCCCTCTTCCACAAAATCGCTGCGTGAAATACCGTGACGCTGCAACTTGTCATAAAAGGTTTTGCGCGGGATGCGCAGATCCTGCAGTGTCGCTTTGATATCACCCCGATGACGTGCCAGGGCCTGCCGGATCTGCTGCGCCTCGAATTGTTCCATGCGGGCGGGCAGACTTAACTCCTCTCCCACCCCCTCCCTGGCGAGCACAGGCTGCACGCCCAACACCTCACGCTGTGCAAAATGCGCCAGTTCGCGCACATTTCCCGGCCAGTGATGGGACTGCATATAAGCCAGGCTGTGTGCATCGGGAATCTTTTGCGCCATGCCGTATTTTTTGGCGGCGAGCGCAGCGAAATGCGCGAACAGCATGGGAATATCTTCTTTGCGCTCTCGGAGCGGCGGCAGGCGCAAGGTCACCACATTTAAGCGATAGTACAAATCCGCCCGGAAGTTCGCACGTTGTCCGGGATCGGACAAATCCACCTTGCTGGCGGCCACTACCCGAATATCGACCGGGTGCTCTTCATTGGTGCCCAAAGGCGTCACGCAACGGGTTTCCAGCACGCGCAGCAAGCGTACCTGCGCAATCATGGGCATGCTTTCAATCTCATCCAGAAACAGAGTGCCCTGATGAGCATGCTCCACACTGCCTACCCGTCTGCGCTGAGCACCGGTAAAAGCGCCCGCCTCATGACCAAACAACTCGCTTTCAATAATGGTTTCGGGCAAGGCTCCGCAATTGAGCGCCACAAACCGATGCTGAGCTCGAGCGCTCCAGCGATGCAGCAGCATGGCCACAACCTCTTTGCCCGTTCCCGTCTCCCCCTCCACCAGCACATCCACATCGGACTGAGCCAGGTGGCGCAGCGTAGCGCGCAGATTGATCATCACCTCCGAATTGCCCAGAAGCGCCGGGCCCTGACCATCCTCGTCCAGCTCCTCGCGCAAGGCCCGGTTCTGCAAGACCAGACTGCGTTGCATGGCGGCATGGCGAATCACTGTCAACAATCGTTCTGCCTGGTAAGGTTTGCTCAGGAAATCAAACGCACCGTCGCGCATGGCTTGTACGGCCATGTCAATGTCGCCATGGCCGGTAATCAGAACGACAGGCTGATCCGGGTCGCGGGCATGCAAGGCGCGCATCAGCGCCAGACCATCCATCCCGGGCATCCGGATATCGGTTACCACCACCCCAGGATAATCCGTGGGCAAGCGACTCAACGCCTCCTGAGCACTGGCAAAAGCCATTACCTTCAAGCCTGCCAGCTCCAGACTTTGCACAACGGCAGCACGCAGATCGGCATCATCATCAACAAACGCGACTTCCATTTTCAACCCTCTCCCTGGTCCTGCTTGCTGTCAGCATTCCGCAGCACAATGTGAAACGTGGCCCCGCCCAAACGCGACGGCCCTTCTTCCAGACGGCCACCGAGGGCCGCCACAATATCGTGCGAGATCACCAGGCCCAATCCCAGTCCTTGGTGCCGGCTGGAACTAAAGGGGGTGAACAGGCGCTGGCGAATTTCCGCACTCAGGCCTGGCCCGTTGTCGGACACCACGATGCGCACATGTCGCGTCTCGTTCATCACCTCGATACGAATACGTCCCTGAGAACGCCCCTCAAGAGCATCGAGCGCATTACGCAACAAATTCACCAGCACCTGCTCCAGGCGGACCGGCAAGGCCCATACCTGTACGGGCTCGCTCATGCCCTCCTGCTCCAGCGCCACCGCTTGCGCCCGCGCCCGATGTTCCAGCAACTGCCAGGCGCTCTCGACTGCTGACCGCACCAGCACGGGCCCTTCCTGCTCCTGCGGCTTGCGAGCGTAATGACAAAGCTGGGATGTGATGCTGCCAATACGCTGGGTCAGCGCCTGGATGCGACTCAGGTTCTGGCGAGCGGTCTCAGTCTGCCCCTGCTCCAGCAGGCGCAAGGTGTTATCAGCGTAGACTTCAATGGCGGCCACCGGCTGATTGATTTCGTGGGCCACTCCTGCCGTCACCTGCCCCAGAAACGACAATTTTTCGGCCTGCTCCAACTGCTCTCGCAAATCGCGCGCACGCGAGCGGGCCTCCTGCAAGGCCTGCATCTCCTGCTCCAGACGACGACGCGCCACCTGCAACTGAGCGGTGCGCGACTCCACGGCCTCCTCCAGAGCGTCGCGCAACAAGGCCTGACGCGCCTGGGTTTCACGGCGCTGCTGACTGCGCTGCAAGCCCAGGGCAGCCAGCACCAGAGCCGCACACAACAAGCCCATAACGGTCAGACGGGACTGAAAGGCCTGCGTCCGCAAGGCGGCGTCCATGGGTGCCATCGCATGTAGCGTCCAGTCGCTGCCCATCACCGCTTGCTGTACATGCAAGAACCGCTCCTGCCCCAAGGTCCAGAACGAGGCCCGGTTTCCAGAGTTCGACATGCGCAGCCCCACCGGCTCCAGAGCTTCGCTGCCAAACTGCCGGCTGGCTCGCAGCTGGGCCAGTTGTTCGGGCGCGGCCTGATCCAGACTGTGCAAACGCCAGTCCGGCTCACCACTGAGCAAGATCACGCCATTCGGATCGCTGACAAACATGCGGTCGCCATAGCCTTCCCACTCTTTTTCCAGCAGATCAAACACCAGCTTGATCACCACCACGCCGACGGCCTTGCCGTCCTGCCCCTGCACCATTCGGGAAATATACAGCCCGGCCTTGCCGCTGGAGGTTCCCAAAGCAAAGTATTCAGCGTGCCCCTGCTCCAGGGCTTTGGTGAAATAAGGGCGAAAGCCATAGTGATTGCCCACAAAGCTGTCGGGCGCCTGCCAATTGCTCGAGACCAGCGTCTGCGAATGAATATCCAGCAAATACAGCACCGGTGCGCCGGTGTCCTCGGCCAACTGCTCGAACTTGCGGTTCAGTGCCTGGGCATCGCCATAGGCGGGGTTGCCCATGAGGTACTGACGCAAGGCCTCGTCCTGCGCCAGGGCAAATGACAATGTGCGGAATTTGTCACGGATGGTCTGAATCCAGCCCGCATTGCCACGCATCAGGGAGTCGAGCCGCTGTTCGCTTTGTGTGAGCAAACGGGCCGTGCCCAAATCAGCCGAGCGCCAGAAAGCGAACAGGCCCAGCACCACAGCCACGCTCAGCAAAAACAGCCATTCGAGCCTGAAGCGCCGCCGCAATCCCGAAGAAACCGGAATGGAATTCATAAAATCCGTGCGAAATTTCGCCAAAAAACAATAATCGTTGTGCGGATTTTCGCACACATAAACAGAAAGCGGGGAAGTCTCCTGCCCGCAAGCCGCTTATTTGCTGACTTCCTGTTTACGAACAGATTGGCACGGATGTTGCTTTAGCTAAGAGCTTATGGGCCGGAACACGGATTCCGGCGAGCGTAAACCGCCTGCCCACACACAATTCCAAGCAGGTCACCAGCTGACTGCCAGGTCGGCTACATCAAGTCACGGAGACGACATCATGATGGATATAAGCACAGGAGAGCATCCGGTACCGCAGATTGTCAAAATCAAGTGGTATCGAATTTTGTACGTTCAGGTCATCATCGCCATCACCATCGGGATATTGCTGGGTCATTTTTATCCGTCCTTGGGCGAGAGCATGAAGCCCTTGGGCGACGCATTCATCAAGCTGGTCAAGATGATTATTGCACCGGTTATTTTCCTGACGGTCGCCACCGGCATTGCCGCCATGACGGACCTTCAAAAGGTGGGACGGGTGGTCGGCAAGGCCATGATTTACTTTCTGACCTTCTCCACCCTGGCCCTGATTGTGGGCATGGTGGTGAGCAATATCGTACAACCGGGCCACGGAATGCACATTGACCCGGCCTCGCTGGACTCCAGCGCCATCAAAGGCTACGTCCAGCAGGCCCATGACAGCACCCTGACGGGCTTTTTGATGAACATCATCCCGGCCACCCTCATCAGCCCTTTTACGGGGGGTGACATTTTGCAGGTGCTGTTCGTGGCCGTGCTCTTTGGCATCGCTCTGGCCGCCGTGGGCGACCACGGCAAGCCAGTGCTCAAGTTCCTTCAGGCTTTGATGGCACCGGTCTTCAAGCTGGTCGCCATCTTGATGAAGGCCGCCCCTGTGGGCGCTTTCGGCGCCATTGCCTTTACCATCGGCAAATATGGGATTGAGTCGGTCTCCAGTCTGGCGCTGCTGGTGGTGACCTTCTACGTGACATCCGTGCTTTTTGTACTGGTCATTCTGGGGGCCGTAGCCCGCTACAACGGATTTTCCATCACCAAGCTGATCCGCTACATCCGCGAAGAACTGCTGCTCGTACTGGGCACCAGTTCCTCCGAAGCGGCTCTGCCCACTCTGATGCAGAAAATGGAACGGGCCGGGTGTGCCAAGTCGGTCGTGGGCCTGGTGGTGCCTACCGGCTATTCCTTCAATCTGGATGGGACCAATATCTACATGACCATGGCTGCCCTGTTCATTGCCCAGGCCTGTGATATTCCCCTGAGCTTGCAAGAGCAGGTGCTACTCTTGCTGGTCGCCATGCTCAGTTCCAAAGGAGCGGCTGGCGTGACCGGCGCCGGTTTCATTACACTGGCGGCCACCTTGTCCGTGGTGCCCGCGGTGCCTATTGCCGGCATGACTCTGATCCTGGGTATTGACCGCTTTATGTCCGAGTGCCGCGCCCTGACTAATCTGGTGGGCAATGCCGTAGCCACCATTGTGGTCGCCCGCTGGGAAGGAGAGCTGAATACCGATCAGCTCAACAGCGCCATGAATGGGGAACTGCCCCCCCTCGATACCAGCGTCACCCTCCATCAACGAGGTGGCCAGGAGATTCCAGCTCAAGAAAGCAGCGAACCTCGCGCCAGCGTTGCGGTCTGATTCCGCTCGCAGCGACAAGAAAGGCCGGTTTTCCCTTGAAAACCGGCATTTTTTACTGGCCCATGCCGGAGTGGTCGCAGTTGCCTCGCCGTGCGGGTCGCTTTGCTTTTCACTCGTCATTAAGCCTCGAAACCCACGCAGAAGAGCCCGGCGAGGTGTTAAGCCACGCAGTCATCAAGTACAAGGCCGCAGGGACTGCCAAACAGAGTGAGTCAGGCAGGCAGTCAGCCTGCCGGAAAAAGCACCATTTCGCTGTCCGGCGTCCAAGCGGGATACTTGCCCATGATGCTCGCAAACAAAGCGCTGGATTGAAAATTCACGAGCCAGCTCGACAAGGCTGCCCACGGCTGAGCGTCGAACCAGGCTCGATCCACCTGAGCGAATTGCCGCACAAAAGGGGCAATGGCCAGATCAGCCAGACAAGGCGTCTTACCCACCAGATAGCCCTCTTGCTCGATACGGGCATTAAGGCCCATCAGTATTTCACTGGCTTGCGCCCGATGCAGGGCCGAGAAACGCGTCGCCTCCGTGAACTGCTCATCATCCGTATGACGATCCGGGTACTTATAACAGTCCAGATGCTTCTTGAACGGGCCGTCGTTGGCAGCAATCAAGGCCTCCATCTGCTCGTGCAGACCCTGTCCGGGCTGTAAATAATGGCAGGGATCGTGAATCGCCAAGGCCCAGCGCATGATATCCAGGCTTTCATCAATCACCCTGCCATCAGGCAGGACCAGCACAGGCACGGTTGCTTTGGGAGAGGCCAGACGCAGGGCGTCCGGTTTGTCGCGCAGCACGACCTCGCGCAACTGGCAAGACACGCCGCTGGCCGCAATCGCCAGCCGTGCGCGCATGGCGTAGGGGCAGCGGCGAAAAGAATACAAAATGGGTAAATCAGATAAGGACATGCTCGATACCGATGGAAAGCCGCGCATGAGCGCGGACTTAGCGCGATGGTGCGTGTACAAGTCGCCCTTCCAGGGAAGAAGGGCGACTTGTTAACAGCCCAAGGCCAGAATCAAGCTGATAGAGGTAACACAGCAGCCCGATACAGGCTAGAGGTCCTTGCCCTGCTGGGCCAGCAGGCGCTGCTCCTCGGCCTTGCGACGGGCGGCTTCGCGGCGCTCTGCCAATTCATCCATGCTGACGCCGATATGGCGCTCTTCGCGTTCGCGAGCCAGAGCCACCTGCTTCTGGCGCTCCCGAAACCGCTCGATCTGTTCGGGCGAGCTGTGGCCGTGACAGTAAGGGCAACTGACGCCCTCTTCAAATTGGGCTGACTGCTTTTCCTCTTCACTGATGGGCATGCGGCAGGCGCGGCAAAAATCGTAATCACCCGGCTCCAGCCCATGCCGAACCGACACACGCTCGTCAAACACAAAGCAGTCGCCATCCCACAGGCTTTCCTCTGCCGGAATTTCTTCCAGATACTTCAGAATACCACCTTGCAAGTGATAGACCTGTTCAAAACCCTGCGAGCGCATGAAAGCGGTGGATTTCTCACAGCGGATACCGCCCGTACAGAACATGGCCACACGGGGCTTGCCGTGTAAAACGCCACCTTCCTTGGACTGTTCGGCAACCCACTGCGGAAACTCCGTAAAGCTCTGGGTTTTGGGATTGATGGCCCGGCTAAACGTCCCGATGCCCACTTCGTAATCATTACGCGTGTCCACGACCACCACATCCGGATCGCTGATCAGGGCGTTCCAGTTTTCGGGGGCGACGTACTCACCCACCATCTCGGCCGTTTTCAAATCCGGCACACCCAGCGTGACGATCTCTTTCTTGAGCTTGACCTTGAGGCGATAAAACGGGGCCTTGTCGGCGTAGGACTCTTTATGGACCAGACCGGCAATGCGCGCATCCGAATTCAGGTACGCCAAGACAGCACGAACACCCTCCTCAGGTCCGGCAATCGTGCCGTTAATTCCTTCGCGTGCCAGCAACAGCGTGCCTTTGACCTGGTGCTGCTCACAAAAGGCAAACAGGGGATCACGCATCTGGGCAAAATCGGGCAATTCCACGAACTTATATAAAGCCGCGATCAGGTAGGTAGACATAGGTAAACGAATTCTCTGGATAGAAGCGATGGCGCGGCCCGCAGGCAGTAGGACAGCGCGGGCCATCGTACACTATACGCCACTGATACCCTTGGAGCCTTTGAGCCCTGTCAAAAAAAACAGGGAAGACCGGGCATTCAACTTTAAAATCATAACGCTAAAGCCGGCAGGCCGCATCAGGCCCCGGCCCTGTTTTTCTTCGTACGAGAGCTATGGATTCCGTAACACAAGCCGTTCTGGGCGCCAGCATTTGCGGCTCCCTTCTGGGGCGTCAGTATGGTCGCAAGGCGGTCCTGTCCGGTGCCATCATCGCCACCCTGCCTGATCTGGATGTCTTTATCCAATATGGCGACCCGATTACGGCCATGGTCAGCCATCGGGGGTTCTCGCACTCTTTATTTGTCCTGAGCGCGGCCACCCTGCTGGTCGCGATCCTGTGGAAACTGCTGTTTGCACAGGCGCGCGTGTCAGCAGGGCGACTAGGGCTGGCCGTCGGGCTAAGTTTGATTACCCATCCCCTGCTCGATGCCTTTACCAGTTACGGCACCCAGTTACTGTGGCCCCTGCCGGCCACTCCAGCCACCTGGTCCAGCATTTTCATTATTGACCCGCTCTATACCGCCCCCCTGCTGATCGCAACACTCATTGGCTTGATACGAGGCCCTGCCGCCATCACGCCGCGAGCCTGCAACTGGGCCCTGCTATTGAGCAGTGTGTATCTGGCCGCCTCGGTGGGAGCCAAGTTCTGGGCCGAACATCAAGCCACGGCACAATTGAAAGAGCAAGGGGTCAGCATCCAACGGGTATATTCCGCCGCGCAACCCATGAACATCCTGCTTTGGCGAGTGTTGGTACGCGATGCGCAAGACCAGGAATGTGAGGTGGTGGTGGGGCTGCTCGATCACCTGCGCGCGCCCAAAGGGCACCGGTACGAATCACTCTGCCTGCCCCTGAACAGCGACTACACCCAATTGTTTCCTCCTTTGACACAATTGGAGCAACTGCGCTGGTTCTCGGATAACTGGCTGCGCTATGACATTATTGACGACCTTCTGGTGGTCAGTGATGTCCGCATGAGCCTGGGCCCAGGCCAATACAGCTTTCGCTTTGTGGTGGCGGAACGGATTGCTCCAGACTCCTGGCTGCCCGTGATCCCCTATCGCTGGGCCGGCGGCCACAATATGGCGCTCCTTAAGCCCGTGCTGCGCCGCATCTGGGAGCCTGTTCCTGCCCTGCCCCTGCAAGAGTGGGCCCAACGCATTGATGCCGGTGTCCCTATTCCACGCGCGCCGGCAGACTTTGATTAGGCACTCGCTTTGGCCAGGCGTCAGGCTGTGAGCTGAGCCGGACAGGGCATGCCTCTTGCCCGCGTAGAGGTGCGCAAAAAACCCCCGGGCCTGGTACGGCTCAGGGGTTTAAATTTACCCACTACGGTCACTACACAATGACACCCGGCGCTCTGCCAAACCCGAGCATCAACAACCTTATTTCAGCATTCCTTCCACGCGTTGACGCAAGGCAGGGTCCTGCTGAATGGCCAGGCTGATACCGTTGTAATCGGCCAGATCCATGCCATTGGAGGTCACAACACCAACCAGACGCTGGTCGGCTTCCTGAACGATGGCCTGACGCTCTGCATCACTTTTGGCCGCATCCAGACGCGGCTGATATTCCGAAGCAGTCTGGGCGACCTTTTTATAGGTGCGCGCATACTGCTCCAGTTGAGAATCCGTAGGTTTAACAATCTGGGTAGCCGCCGGGGCTGCCGAGTTGGCCGGAGCCGCATTGCCCTGGGCCATCGCAAAAGGGCTGTACATGCCAAATGCGACTGCGGTAGCAGCGAGAAAAGCTTTAACTGAGGGCTGCATAGATGGAACCTCCTGAACAGAGTCAATGAACGGTCATCATGACAAGAGCGGCAGCAGCTTACAAGTTTCTCAATGTAGTTTCGTGTATCTGCATGCCACCCGTTTACTGACTACGATCAGTCGCGCGAGTAAGGCCGGCCCTTGAAATCGACTGTGATCAAGTTGCCATCCAGCTCACCCATTCCGGGCGAATTGGCAGGCATGCCCGGTGCGGCCAGGCCACGGATGCTGGCGTCGCTCATCATCCGTTTGACGACATGGGCCGGCACATGGCCCTCCACCCGCTGGCCAGTCTGTTCCACCACCGCAGTATGGCAAGAAGCCAGCTCGGCTGGTACGCCAAGTTGCTGCTTGACCTGCCACATGGCCTGGGTCTTGACGGATTTGACCTCGAAGCCTGCCTCGCTCATGTGCTGGGCCCAACCCTCGCAACAGCCGCAATTGGGGTCTTGGTAAACCGTCACGGCAGGCGCCTGTGCCAGGGCCAGGGAACTGAAGGCCATCAAGCCGGCCGACAACAATAAGGGTTTAATCACAATTACATTCCTGTTTTGCAGCGCCAGGGCGCTCTGGTTGACACACACATGCACTTGGCTAAGACTAGGCCCCAGCAAAAAAGTTTAACAAAACATCCTATTTCGTTCCGATCATCATGAGTCTTGATTCCGTCAAACAGTTCTTGAGCGAATACGCTGCTGATATCCAGATTATTGAAACCACAGAAAGCACGGCAACAGTCGCGCTGGCCGCGCAGGTCCATCAGGTCGAGCCCGGGCAGATCGCCAAGACACTCAGTCTGAAAGCGGGCGATAAACTGGTTTTGCTGGTCGCCCGGGGCGACGCCCGTCTGGACAATAAGAAACTGCGCAACGTTTTTGGCACACGCGTCAAAATGCTGGATCTGGCCAGCACTGAAGCCCTGACGGGCCATCCGGTGGGCGGGGTATGCCCCTTTGGTCTGGCTACGGCGCTCGATATCTACTGCGACCTGTCCTTGCAGGACTTCGATACCGTATTGCCTGCGGCCGGTTCGATCAACTCTGCTGTACGCATTACCCCCCAACGCCTGGCCGAGCTGACCCGCGCCCAGTGGATTGACGTTACGCAGGCCCCCCAGGCCAGCGTCTGATCCGGCCCGCTAATTCCTCTTTCGCCATACACCTTGTCAACTGTTCGTGTTTAGGCAGGTGACTCATCGTGTGCTCAAGGAAAGCAACCATGCGCTGGACGAAAAAGTCGCCCAGCGCAATTACTCTGTGCTGCTGTATCGCTGGATTCAGGAAATGATTATTGGCGCACGCATCGGCCACCTGCCCAAGGACATCGCGTAAATCAGACCACTGCAGGCCGGTTGGCATACCCGGAGACGAACTCCTTGGCCTGCCCGGTCTGCGGATCAAACACATGGCGGCGTACCTTGCCGATATCCGCGCCATAAACGTGAATGCTGATGGACACCTGGTCATCATAGACATTGGAGACCTCGTGTATATCGCCCACCGTGGGTGACACCACTTCCACCACGCCCGGCTCCAGAATCTGCGTATCTTCTTCTGTCATCTGGCCGGTCTGAGGATCACGGTCAAAAGGCCGGGATCGTTCGGCACCACGCAACATGCCAATCAAGCCCCACACAGTATGGTCGTGGATGGGCGTTTTCTGGCCGGGGCCCCACACAAAACTGACCACGGAAAAGCGCTCCTGTGGACAGCAATACAGCAAGTACTGTTGATAGAACTGTGGATGGGGCTGGGTGTATTCCGGGGCCAGCCAATCGTCCTGGGCCACCAGTTCGCCCAGCAGGACGCGGCCCTCACGCAAGATATCCTCCTCGCCGACGGCGGGGCGGGCGGTCAATTCATTCATCCCTTGGATAAAGCGCTCAAAACGGGGGTGCATAAGGGGATGTCTCCATAGTTGCCTGGGCCTTGCGGCCCAATTCGTGAATCAGTTCTTATTTGTTCAGATACACCGGGGCACGTTTTTCCTTGAACGCGTTCATCCCTTCCTTGGCATCATAACTATCCTCGATCGCCTTCAGTTGGCGCATGGTGCGCGCCATTTGCTCGGACGGCCCCCGAGTCAGCACCTCATTATTGATAAAGCGCTTGAGGGTCTGCAAAACACGGGGCGACATCTTGGCCAGATCCTGAGCCATGCGCACGGCTGCCTGAACTTGCTCACCGACCGGCACCACCTCATTGGCAAAACCCAGATCATAAGCACGACGGGCTTCCAAGGTGCGGCACAACAGGATCACTTCCATGGCGGCATGATGCGGAATGCGCGAGGCCAGGCCGGAGATAATGCCGCCCGTAAAACCCAGCTTGGCTTCCGGGTAGGAGAACTTGGCGCTCTCGGAGGCCACCAACAAATCCGTCATCATCGCCATCACCAGGGCCCCACCCACGCACCAGCCACTGACAGCCGCAATAATGGGCTTGTCGGTTTCAAATCCTACCGTGGGGATGGCACGCCACAACTCGGGCCACTCATTAATATCGGCACCGGCAGAAAAAGCGTCATTACCTGCCCCGGTCAGCACGGCTACACGACGTGTGGGGTCCTCATCAAAAACCAAAAACGCCTGCTGCAGCTCCTTGACCACCGTGGCGCTCAAGGCATTGCGGCGATCAGGACGATTGATCGTAAAGATGGACACACCGTCATCGTGGTTTTCGACAAGAATGCACTGATAATCCGACATGGTTTACTCCTCCTGGGTATTTTTAAAAGAATCGATCTTGGTTTTATGCGCCTATGGACAGGCGGGCATCGACGGCGTGACAACGGGTGGCCGCCACGATCAATGGGTTGATATCCAGTTCAAACTCGGTGTCGCGCAGGTCGTGAGCCAGGAAGCTGACACGCACAATCGCATCGAGCACCCCGGCCCGATCCAGCATGCGCCCCCGGTATCCCTGCAACAGCTTGTCGATCATCAAAGTAGACAAGAGTCGATCCGCATCAGCCAGAGTCAAAGGAGCGGCGGCAATCACCCGATCCGAGAGCATTTCCACCAAAATGCCGCCCGCCCCAAACACCACCACCGGACCAAACTGCGCATCCTGACGTGCTCCAATCAACAGCTCCACATCGCCTTTGGCCATGGCCTGCACCAAAACACCTTCCAGACGGGCATCCGCCTTATAGGCTTTGGCATTCGCGTAGAGCCGGGCAAAATCCCGTCGCAAGCCAGCCTCGTCGGCCACATCCAGCGCCACCCCGCCCGCTTCGGTTTTATGAACAATGTCGGGAGAGACAATCTTCATCACCACCGGGTAACCCATCTGCTCGGCCTGCGCCACGGCCTGTTCCACGTCCTCACATACCTGGCCCAGATTCACCGGCAAGCCGTAATGCGCCAGCAATCGTTTGGACTGATCTTCATTAAGAACACCACGCGGCATCACACTAGGAGCCTGGCAGGCACTGGGGCGCATCGCTACCTGACGCGGCACGAACTGCCCATGACGTTTCCAGGCTGACAAGGCCAGGGCCGCCTCCAGACTGGAGCTGGCATACGCATGGCCGTGCTGGGCCAGCTTCTGCCGCAAAGGCTCGGATGTTGCACCGGCATCAAACGCCACCATGACGGGCTTGGCCCAGTGCGGTTCGGGATGGATGATTTTTTCAATCAGAGCCGCCATCCATTCCTGCGGACACATGGAGGCCGTAATCAATACCGCATCGCTTTGCTGATCCTGCATCAGGGCATCCAAAGTGGCGCGGGCCACTTCGGTGCAATCCTGGGTCAGACGGGCGCCCAGATCCACCGGGTTATCCGCCTGCCCGGCCGGGTAGTGGACAGCCAAGGCATGCTGGGTAGAAGCAGAAAAGCCGGACAGCTCCACGCCCTGCTCTGCCAAGGCATCTGCGGCCAGGGCTCCGCCG
The DNA here is from genome assembly GCF_049932565.1 of Alcaligenes sp. HNGD-HTN06. Taxonomy (NCBI): domain Bacteria; kingdom Pseudomonadati; phylum Pseudomonadota; class Betaproteobacteria; order Burkholderiales; family Alcaligenaceae; genus Alcaligenes; species Alcaligenes sp. HNGD-HTN06. The sequence continues at coordinate 3,031,885 of NZ_CP187782.1, forward strand.
CCGCCCGAGGGCGTCACAATCGCAACTTTGGAAATCGTGTTGCTGGTAAAGCGCACCATGCTGTTTGCCAACAGAAGCATGGCTCCCATATCGTCCATCAGGCTGATGCCTTCATCGCGGCAGACACTGGCAAACACATCATGGTCCCCGGCGACACTGGCGGTATGCGAAAAGGCGGCTGCCTTGCCCGCACTGGAGCGCCCGGCCTTGACGGCCAGCCAGGGCTTGCCCGCGGCCTGCGCCCGGCGAGCCGTACGGCGCAAGGCCTGTGCATCCTTGATGCCTTCGATATAGGTACAGATCACCTGCGTCTTGGGATCATCAATCAAGAAATCCACAAAGTCGCACAGGTCCAGATCTGCCTGGTTACCTACCGAGAAGCCATAGGTAAAGCCGCCGCCCATCGCCCATGCACGATCAAAGTAGGTGGTCATCAAGGCACCGCTTTGACTGACAAAACCAATCGGACGCTCGGGCAGGCTATCCCTGTCCAGCACCGGCGACGAACACAACACCAGCTTGCGGCTGGGGCTGATCATGCCCAGGCAGTTGGGTCCGATCAGACGCATGCCCGACTCCCGGCAAATGCGCAGCAGCGCCTGCTCGCGCTCCAGCCCGCGCTCACCTGCATCAGCAAAGCCCGCCGAGATCACCAGCAGACCACGCACTCCCATTTGAGCCGCCATCTGCGCCTGCTCCAGAACGGTATCGGCCCCCACCGTAAACACGGCCAGATCCGGGGCGCTGTCCAGCGCAGCCAGACCGGGCACAGCGGGCAAACCAAACAGACTGCTGCGACTGGGATTGATGGGCAGGACCTTGCCGCCATACCCGTGCTTGAGCAGCATGCGAAACAGTCGCCCGCCAAACTTGGACTGATCTTCCGAGGCGCCGACCAAAGCTATGGATGCCGGGTCCAGCAAAGCGTCCAGCGTGCTGGCGCAAGTGACGGTTTCCATCACGTTTGTCTCCTGTTGGTGGTTCCGTGAGCGTTTAGTTATCGCTCATCTTGATAGTCTTGAGCAGCTCGCTGTAATAAGCCCGGCTCTTTTCCAGATCCTTCGCATAGGCATCGCCATCTTTCCAGCTGGCGCTGACACTGATACGGTGGAAGCGTTCCTGCGTTTGCGGTTCGGCCAGAATTTCTTCGGCGGCCTTGGCCAGCTTGTTCATGACATCGTCAGGTGTGCCTGCCGGTACCGCCAGTCCCCAGAACCCCTCAAAAGGCAAGGCCAGATCAAAGCCCGCTTCCTGAGGAGTGGGCACGTCCGGCAGTTCTGGATGACGCACGCTGGCGTACGTCACCAAGGCTTTGGCCTTGCCACTTTTCACCAGCTCCAGCCCCACCCCATCGATAAAGAAGTCAATGTGATTGCCCATGAGGGCCGTCATGGTATCTGCCGAGCCTTTGAAGGGGACGTGCAGCAGGTCCAGCTTCTGGGCATTTTCCAGAATCTCTCCTGCCAAGTGGCCTCCAGACGCAATACCGGCCGAGCCATAGGTCAGGGTGCCGGGCTCTTTGCGCGCCAGTTCCACAAACTCTTTCAGGTTGGAGACGGGCAGGTCATTGCGTACCGTCATGATGGGAAGATAGCCAGCCAGACTGCCGACAAACTCAAAACCTTTTACCGGGTCATAAGGCACATCGCGTATATAGGGCAACACGGTAAAGGCCGTGCTGGTCGCCAGCAACAAGGTATAGCCATCAGGTTTGGCGCGCCCCACCATCGACGTTCCCAGCGAAGTGGTGCCGCCGGGTCGGTTCTCAATAACGACAGGCACGCCCAGCTTGACGCGCAGGCGGTCGGCAAATACTCGCGCCAGGTTGTCACTGTTGCCGCCGGGGGGATAAGGAACCACAAAGGTCACTTCACGGCTGGGGTAGGCGTCAGCCGCACTGGCCGCCGGTACAGAAAAACTGCTGACTGCAGCCAGCCCCGAGACCAGCAAAGTACGTAGCAACCCGGTGGGCGAAAAAAAAGAACTGGACATGATCCTTGCCTCCTGTGTGAGGGAGCAACCCTCTTTTGTTCCAATATATAGAACGCTGTTCTTGTTTTTGATATTAAAAATGCCGCGTAAACGGCTTGAATACAACAGACAGCAACAACACAAGCAACTGAGGACAACGGCTCAAATATAGGGAGATTTGATTTCAAGTGTCAACTATTAATCCCCCTCGGGATTTCCCCAGTCTGTTGATCCTGGTGCTTTAGGCTTGACCGCAACGCGCTTCTGGATAAAATGAAAATACTGCTTTTTTTATGTCATTTTGAAGAACGCTGTTCCAAATATCAGAACACAACTCTTAACTGATCGAAGGAATTCATTCATGTTCTCTGCCATTGTCATCGACAAAACCGACGGCCAATACAAAGCCAGCCTGCAAACCCTGGACGAGTCCGCCCTGCCCGAAGGCCAGGTCACGGTTCGCATCGACTACTCCACCCTGAACTTCAAAGACGGTTTGGCCATGACGGGCAAATCGCCGGTAGTGCGTCAGTTCCCCATGGTGCCCGGCATCGACTTCGCCGGTACCGTCACTGACAGCAGCGACCCGAATTTCAAGCCCGGCCAGAAGGTAGTGCTTAACGGCTGGGGCCTGGGTGAAGTGCATTGGGGTGGCCTGGCCCAGCAGGCACGCGTCAAGGGCGATTGGCTGATCCCCCTGCCCGAAGCCTTCTCCACCCAGCAAGCCATGATGATTGGTACCGCGGGCTACACCGCCGCCCTGTGCGTACGTGCCTTGCAGCGCCAGGGCGTCACGCCCGACAAGGGCCCGATTCTGGTTACGGGAGCCGCGGGTGGCGTAGGCAGTGTCAGCGTAGCCCTGCTCCATGCCCTGGGCTACACCGTGATGGCCAGCACGGGCCGCCCTCAAGAAGAAAGCTATCTGAAGGCGCTGGGCGCCAGCGAAATTGTGGACCGCAACACCTTGAGCGAACCCGGCAAGCCGCTTGGCAAAGAACGCTGGGCCGGTGCCATCGACAGCGTGGGCAGCCACACCCTGGCCAATGTGTGCGCGGGCACGCAGTACTTGGGCGCCGTGGCCGCTTGTGGTCTGGCTCAAGGCATGGACTTCCCTGCTTCCGTGGCCCCCTTCATTCTGCGCGGCGTGCAGTTGATTGGTGTGGATAGCGTGCATTGCCCCAAACCCGAGCGTTTGGCGGCTTGGGACTTGCTGGCCAAGCATTTGTCTATTGAAGCCCTGGAGCGCATCGGTGCCAGCACCATCACGCTTTCCCAAGCCATTGATCAGGCCGGTCAGCTACTGGAAGGCAAGGTACGCGGCCGCATCGTGGTTGATGTCAACGCTTAAGGCCGGGTCGGCCCCCCCTTTACCTGTCACGCTCTGGAGCTGATTCATGGATACGACATTGCCCCTGAACGGGGTTCGGATACTGGAATTTTGCAATGTGGCCGCTGGCCCGTACTGCGGTATGTTATTGGCCGATATGGGAGCCGACGTCATCAAGATCGAGCACCCCAACGGGGGTGACACCCTGCGAAGCTGGCCACCCATCAACCAGGGCTATAGCGAGAACTTTGCTTCGCTAAACCGCAACAAGCGTTCAGTAACGCTGGATCTGAAAAACCCCGATGATGTGGCCAAGGCACGCCAGCTGGTACTGGATGCCGACGTCTTGCTGGAGAACAACCGGCCCGGCGTCATGCAGCGTTTAGGGCTGGATTATGAAAGCCTGAAGGCCCTGAATCCCAGGCTGCTGTATTGCTCGATTTCGGCCTACGGGCAAAGCGGTCCGCGCTCGCAGGAAGGCGGCTTTGACCTGACCATCCAGGCCATGAGCGGCGTGATGAGCGTAACGGGCGAAGCCGGCGGCGCCCCGGTCAAGTGTGGTGTGCCGCTGGCAGACTTTGCTGCCGGTTTATATGCCGCTTTTGCCATCAGCGCCGCCCTGCCGCAAGCACGCGCCACCGGTCAGGGCGCGCATATCGACGTCCCCATGCTGGGTACTACGCTGGCCATCGCTGCGCTGCAAACCTCGGAATATTTTGGCAGCGGCCGCGATCCGGACAAGCTGGGCTCCGCTCACCCACGCAATGCTCCCTATCAGGCATTCCAGTGCAAAGGCGGTTACTTCGCCATGGCAGCGGGCAACGATGCACTATGGCGATCTGTCTGTCAGGTCGTTGAACGCCCTGATCTGACCGAGGACGAGCGTTTTACCAGCACCACCTTGCGCGCCAAACATCAAGATGCCTTGCGTGAACTGCTGGAAGCCATTTTTGCGCAACACGACTCCGAACACTGGCTGGCTCAATTCCGTGCCCAGGGCGTACCGTGCAGCCCCATCAACCGCTATTCCGACGTCTTGCGCGACCCGCAAGTCGAGCACATGCAATGGGTGCAAAACATCCGCCTGCCGGGTACGGATATCGAAACCCGCACCTTTGTCTCGCCCCTGCGTATCAATGGGGTGGGCTTGCCCGTCCGTCTGGCACCACCCGCGCTGGGCGAGCACAACGACAGCATCCTGCACGGAGTCACCCCATGACCGCGCGGTACGGCAGCAGCAGCCCCAGCCTGAACGTGGACTGCCAGGATAAAGTCTGGACCCTGACACTGAACCGGCCTGACAAGCGCAATGCCTTGTCAGCCGAGCTGGTAGAAGCCTTGATCGCGGCCGTGCAGGCCGCAGAACAGGCCCAGGCCGATTTATTGATTCTGCGCGGGGAAGGCCGCAACTTCAGTGCGGGTTTTGACTTCAGCGACTACGAGCAGCAAAGCGAAGGGGATCTGGTACTGCGATTTATCCGCATCGAAACCCTTCTGCAGCTGCTGGCTCACACACCATGCGCCACCTTGGCCCTGGCGCATGGGCAAAACTTTGGGGCAGGCGTGGATTTGATTGCGGTCTGCCGTCAACGCGTCGCCAGCGCGGATGCTCGTTTTCGCATGCCTGGACTGCAATTTGGCCTGGCACTGGGAGCCGGCAGACTGGCGGCCTTGATTGGCGGCCAGCAGGCTCATCAGCTCCTGGCAGGCAGCCAGGTGTTTGATGCTGCCAAAGCAGAGCAACTGGGTTTTATTGAAGGGATACAAGAGCCTGACACATGGCCTGCTGTCATCGAGCAGGCGCAACAGACAGCAGGCTTGCTGGACGCAACCAGTCGCACCTATCTGCATCAGTTAACCGGCTGCCCACAACAGGTTGATCGGGATATGGCGGCCTTGGTGCGCTCTGCGTCCGCACCCGGTATCAAACAAAGAATTGCGGCCTTCAGGCAGGCCGCGACGTCTTGAGTTCTTTGGTTTGAATTGAACTGTCCCAAAAAACTGGGGCAAGCTCCAAACTGTGACAACCGCTCAAAGCCGGGCTGCTTCATCCAGCCCGGAACCTATCCGCTACAGCGGTTTAGCGACCGCTATACCCTAATCGGCGCGAGATCTGCGCGGCGGCCGTCACCAGTGTTTTACCGGCCTGCACCAAGCGGGCCTCCTCCAGCCGTTCCGCAGGCCCGGAAATCCCCAAAGCCGCCACCACCATTCCACGGCTATCGTAAATAGGCGCGGCCGCGCCCACGACCTGTTCACGCCATTCGCCACGATTGAGTGCAAACCCTTGCTCGCGCACCTGCTCCAGCTCGCGACGCAGATCACCAAACTTGACCAGGCTACGGGGGGTATAGGGCTTGAGGCGGTTCTTGAGAAGATTGAGCGTGTCTTCACTGGCCCAGGCCAGCAGAGCCTTGCCCGTGGCCACGCACTGCGCAGGCGAGCGTCCGCCCACGGTGGTGTAGGCTCGCACCGGCTGCGGACTGTCCATCTTTTCGATATACAGCACCTCTACCCCATCGAGCAGCGAGAGGTGGACGGTTTCCTGAGTCTGCTCGGCCAGCTCTTTCATGAAGGGCAAGGCCTCCGTCCGCACATCCAGCCGGTTGGCCAGGCCCGAGCCCAGCTCCCAGAGCTTCATAGTCAGCTCATAGCGTCCGGTGTCTTCGTTCTTGCGCGCAAAGCCTTGATGAACCAGCGCCTGCAGCAAACGATGCACATTGCTTTTATTGAGCATCAGTTGATTGGCCAGCTCGGTCACGCCTGAGCCTCGTTCGTGCTTGGCCAGGGCTTCCAGGAGCACCAGGCCCTTAACAAAAGTCTTGTCCAATCGAATATCCCATCCATCACTAAAAGTGCATGAATTGTCTCATGGAACCGGACTTCTGCCTGTGAGAGTGGGGGAACTGACTCAAAAACAAAACAGACTGCTCGACCTTTGCCTGTTCATCTAAAGCATTGCACCTGGCACGCGCCTGTCCGCAGGATTGAGGGCTGGCTGGCGGACTATTATCCCACTCACTCTCCCCTGACAGATTGACCTGCAAGATGGCAAACGTGTCGGTGGGCTGACAGGTTGCAGCCTGTCACGCGAGAAGCCCGGGGTATCAATTACACATGGACGCCCTCTGCGTGCCCTCAAAATAGGCCAAGCATTACCCAAAACACAATCTCACTTGCCGCTTCCCAGCCTTTGCCGAAAGCGTGTAAAAAGAGTCTTTATGCCATGAATCAAAAAGCAGACCGGAGCTCAACCCTGATGGACACCCCTTCTACGCCCGTTGCCCTTGCCGCCATCGTACATGCGGGCAAAGGCAGTGCTGATGCCCTGCTGCTGGAATTCATACAGGCGCTGCGCGCTCAACATTACCGTGTCTACGGCCTGGTGCAAGGCCCCGCTATCCAGAAGGGAGATCACAGCCTGCGCACCGTGCAGGATCTGGACAAAGGCACCCTCTACCCCATCACTCAGAATCTGGGAACCGAATCCAGCGCCTGTCGCCTGGATATTGGCGCCTTGCTGCACGCCAGCGAAGTGCTACGACAGGCGCTGGACAGTCATGCCGATCTGGTGATTGTGAATCGTTTTGGAATTATGGAAGCCGATGGTCAAGGTTTTAACGACGAAATCCTGGCCTTGATCGATAAAGGCTACCCGGTACTGACTGTTGTGTCTCATACCTACCTGCCTGCATGGCGCGCGTTCACAGGGGGCCTGGCGGTGGAACTGGAGCCCGAGCATCAGGCGCTGTGGAACTGGTTCGAGAGCAGCCGTCAGGCCGCCTGAACCGGACGCCTGACCGGACTACGTTGAGCGAGCTTGCCTGACTGCCGGAGTCGCTCCGCCAGCCAGGCAAGCTGACGGGACACACACAGACAGCAAGCGTTCAAAATGACGACTAACAAGGCCTAGAACGCCCAGTTCAGCGACACATTGCCCGAGATATCCGCCCGGCTATTGCCCAGTAAACGGGTTCCCGCCGACACCCCCACACGCAAACGCTCCGAGCTTTGCAGCGTCAATCCTGCGCGCAAGGCCAGCGCATGACTGTCGACCCGCGCATAGCGACCATCAAAACCCGTCTGGGGTGAGGCTTCAAACCGTGCGTACTGCGTCTGCTTGCGGCCTAACAAAGCCTGCTCCCAGGACGCGGACACTTCGGCCTGCAAACGACGACCCTGTTTCAGCTCCCAAGCCTGGCTGACCGCCAGACCCAGCGAGGCTTGCAAGGACTGGGCACGGGTCGAATCCAGCTGCAAGCGGCTGCCTGCATCGCCTTGCTCACTGAAACCGGGACGGCTGTAACGCAGGTAATCCAGAGCCAGAACGGGACCTATGCTGCCAGCCTCGCCCAAGGGCCAGTTATAGGCTGTCTGGATGCCCGCTGCAAAGGTGTGACCGGTCCAGTCGGACTTGGGGTTCGCTTGATAATCAGAAAACGCGATGCGTCGGTTCAGCTTGCCCTGCTCCAAACCCACACGGACTTGCGCCAGACCTTGCCAACCCTCGCGAGCATCGGCACGATACAAGGCATGGACGCCGGCGCCCAAACCCGTCAGCGTGCTCTTGCCCTGATAAGGGGCATCTATATTCAAACTCTGCTCATTGGCAGTTGCATGAGCGCCCAGGCTCCAATCGCTGCCAGCAGCGCGATGCTCCGCGCCGAACACCACCCCGTAAGTCTGACTGCGATGGTCGACCTCATTAGCACTTAACTGCCAGTGGTAACGGCCCCCAAAAGGCTGAATAAAGGTTTGCCATCCATCCTTGCCCAGACCAGGTCGCTGACGCAGTTGCTCGGACACCAGTTGCTCTCTGCGCAAGCTGGCAGCCAATTGCGCCCCGTACGCGCCGGCACTGAGCTGATTGAGTGCGTCACCGATCTGGCTGCCATCCGCGCTGGAAAAGTCTAGCGCCTGGTAGACAGACGCCAAGGGACGCTGATTGTCAGTAGAAGCCTGCTCCAGACTGCGGCCCACGGCCCCTGCATTAGGATTGCCTGCATAGGACGAGTAAGCCGCCGCGTCACGGCTAACCGACCAACCGCCGTTATTGACCTGAACACGCAGGCTGGGCGAGTTCAGGCTGGCTGTCAGCAGATCAAATCCACCCTGAGTCTGTGTGGCCTGAAAGACCGTGTTCTGGCTCAGGGACCAACCATCGGCATACCAGTCCGGCTGCAACTGCACTTTCAGTTCACCAGCCAGTTGAGCCAGCCCCTGCACCTCGATCCGATCATGCTGACGCGTGTCCGCTTCAATCAACACCCGGCCTTCGGGGGCCTGAATGAAATCGCCTTGAATCGTCATCTGACCAAATGAATTACCCGGACTCAAGGTACCGTGGTTACTGAAGTTGCCTTCCGGATTGATGACGTAACTGCTGTTGCCGCTGAGCGTGGCGCCTGCATCCACACGCAGACCATGCAATTGATGCTGGCCATTGAGCGAGCTTTCCCCGCCCGCAATCACGACGGCCAGATTATCGACACCCTGAATATTACCCTCGTAGCGCAGACGGAAATCAGGATCGGCCTGCCTCGTGGCGCGCCCTTGATCATCGGCTTTCTGCCCAAAATTCACATGGGTAACAAACAGCTCGCCATTGCTTTGGCGAGTGGAATAGTCAGACAGGATATCGCCCTGAATCCGGGCCCCCTGCAGGACATTGATATTTTCAACCTGTGCATTGTCGGAAATCTGAATGGCCGCTTTCCTGCCCGACAACAGGCCGGACAGGTGGTAGTCCTTGATCAGCGCGCCCTGCAAAGCCAAGGGTAATTCCTCGGCGGCAACCAGGGTGCCCCGGAAATTCACCAACCAGGAGCCACGATAGTCACCTCCCTCAATACCATCTGCAAAACTGCCCATGGCGTTATGACCGAAGTCAAACAGCGCGGCAACGCCGTCCTCTCCCTCAGCGCGTACTTCGCCCCGCTGCACAATCGTGTGTTCGCGACCATAGCTGAACTGCAGGCCGCGGCCATACCAGCCTTGCGCGTGAATACGGGTACTTTCGGGAATGATGAGTGTGTTTTCGCTGCCATCCACGCGCACACCGACTCCGCCGGGACCGGCACTTAACAAATCAGCCGCCTGGGTCAGGGTGTTGCGCTCCCCATAAATATGCAACCCCACGCCTTGAGTAGCCTGGTTGTATTGGCCCGGCAGATAAGCCGTCCCTTCGCTGTTTCGAGCAAAAAAACCATTTTTGCTCGTCAATGTGAGCCCATCGCCGTAGACAGAATAGCCATAGAAATTACGTCGGTCGATCTTCAAGCCCATATCCTGCAAGGATGCCAGCTCCGCTTCCATCATCGTGGTGTAATTGCGATAAGACTGGTGGCTCATCAAGCTGTTGCGCAGCTCTGAATGCGCCATATAATCCGTATCCACCCCGAATGGCTGCGTATTTACATAGCCCAAAATCCGCACCGGTATGCCGGGCATGGCGCCGTCCATGACTTCCTGCACATGCTGGCCCGTGAAATAGCCCTGGTCCTTGCGCAAGTCAAACGCGTCTGGGTCGTAAGCGTTATTGCACATCGAGCACAGCACCGCCTGTCCGGGCCGGGCCGCATTGCCATTGTCATCGCGCAAACCCTGCGCCCATGACGTCAAAACCGGACGGATGTACGGCGTATCCGACCCTAGTCCCCAGGCGTCCACGGCCACACCAATCATTCCCATCGTATGGCCAAACTCATGGAACATGACAGCCGCATAATCTGCCTGGGCATTCAGGGGAAGTTGGCTGGGCCGAAGCGCAGCGGTATCAAAATCGATGGTTCCCACCACAACCTCGGCAAGAGGGTGCTTAAGTTGATCGCTGTCCAGCTTATTGAGTAAGGCAGCCTGAGGCAGAAGCAGGTAAAGCGAGCCTGCGGAGTCTGGGTCAGGCGTCACCGTGGTGCCCGCCCGAGCATCCTGACCGCCTACTGTGCCAATATTGATAATGGCGGGCACATGCCCCGGCTTCAAAGAGACGATTTCTGCCCAGCGACTTAAGGCGCCTCGAATTTTCGCATGCGCATTATCGTCCAGATCAAAAACGGATCGTGGCCCATTGACCGGATCATCGATAGAGTAGGAGCCATCCTGCGTACCGTAAATGCGTAGTTCAAATACAGCCTCCCCTTTCTTGTTATGGATCGTTTCAGACTGATAGGCTTGAGCGCTCACCGACGCTGCCAGCAAGACACCAGCACTGAACAGGGATTTCAAGGTCGCGGACATAAACAAAGGTTCCTGGCTTGAGTGTGGCACAAGGCGTCCCTGGCCATAAACCCACCACAGGCCGCCCTCGAGCCAGCACCTTAATGCAAATAATGCACAGAAAACGTTTAATCCATACCCGCCAAAGACCCTTGTCGTCGCATCGCAACAAACACTCGGTCAAGCCACGCGGTCCTGAGCACCGTCCTCAAGGCGTCACGATGTTGAACCACAAGCCAGGCTCCTCAAACAGACCTCCAAATTCCTGAAACTTACGGCCCAGACCTTGAAGCTTGGCGCGATCCGTTTTCATGGCCGTTTTCCAGTCCAGCATCTTGCCTTGAATCAGCTTGAAATCCGCCAGACTGACTGACATGGTGGCTTGAGCCGGCAAACCGGGGCGCGTACTGTAATTAAGCACCGAATTGCCAATGCTGACGGTATACGTCGTGTCCATATCCACAAAATGAAAAGCAACAGTCAGCTCCTTGTCTTTGACCTTCTCGTCGTCCAGACGCACGGCCATCAAGTCAAACATCATCTCTGGGGTCAGGGCAGCGAGCAGATCGGCATTATTGTTGGGAGGCACAGGTAGATCCGGCGCACCCTTGCGCAGCTCCAGGGCCCCTTGCAGATAGATGGACCGCCACGGCCCGGACTCGGCCTGATAACCCAGTTGCTCGTAGCTATTGGCCAGCAATTGGCGTGCTTCTGCATCTTTCGCATCGGCAAAGACCAAATGCTTCACCACCATGGCAACCCATCTATACTCACCGCGATCAAAGTCTTCATTTGCTTTTTGCAGGAGCCGATCACGCCCTATGTATTCCACATACTTCGCCCCTGCTGCCGTTGGTGGCAAGACATCCAGACTGGAGGGATTGCCGTCGTACCAGCCCATGTAGTACTGATACACCGCCCGTGCATTGTGTTTAAGTGAGCCGTAATAACCGCGCGTTGCCCAGTCTTTCTGCAAAGACTCGGGCAGCTCGATCAGCTCGGCAATTTCTTCGCCGGTATAGCCCTTGTTCATCAGGTTCACACTGCGATCGTGAATGTACTTGTACAAATCACGCTGCTTGACAAGGTAATCGTGGACCTGCTCCTTGCCCCACACAGGCCAGTGGTGCGCCTGAAACTTCACCTCCGTGCTGTCGCCAAACAGGTCAATGGTTTCATTGATGTAGTTGGCCCATTGCCTGGCATCCCGCACCTGTGTACCGCGCAAGGACAGAATATTGTGCATGGTGTTGGTCGTGTTCTCGGCCATCCACATGGCTTTGAATTGTGGCAGATAGGTATTCATCTCTACCGGAGCTTCAGTGCCCGGTGTCAGTTGCATGACCATTTCAACGCCATCAACCACCAGTGTTTCACCGGATCTTGATATCGAACGCGTCGGTGCAATCAAGGAGACCGAACCCAGCGGATTGGTCATGCCCAGCCCCGAGCCTACGCTATGCTCCGGGCCGCGCGGCAAGAAGGCCCCATACATATAAGTCGCACGACGCTTCATGGCATTGCCTGCAATCACCCCCTCGCTGATGGCATGCTCCACAAAACCTTCTGGCGCAATGATCTGCACCTGTCCTGAGTCCACCGCGGCCTGATCCACCAGTCCCTTGACTCCGGCGTAATGGTCTATGTGGGAATGACTGTAAATAATCGCCTTGATAGGGGCGGCCTGCACATGTTTTTGCAACAAGGCATACGCAGCAGCGGCCGTTTCGGTAGAAGTACCCACATCAAACACAATCCAGCCGCTTGTGCCGCGTACAAAGGTGATGTTGGACAAGTCATAGCCGCGCACCTGATAAATATTGTCCGTCACCTTGTACACACCATCGAGCAAATTCAACTGCGACATGCGCCACAAACCGGGATGCACCGTGCTGGGAGCAACGCTATCTGGCTTGATAAAGGCCTTGTAAGAATCCAGATCCCACACCACATTGCCGTTCACGCCTTTGATCTGCAGGCTGGGCTCGCGATAAATCAAACCGCGCTGGGCGTTCTTGAAGTCCTGGGTATCATCAAACGGGAGTGTTTTCATCCATTGAGCATGGCGCTCCTGAGTTGCCTGCGTGGCAGGCGCGGCCTGTGCCTGAACCAAACCCGCACTGACTACTGCCGCCAGCATGACTGTTCTTATTGCTGCATGTGCCATGGCACGCTCCTCCTGATGGGCTTTTTCAACAAGCGTCTCATTCTGCGAGCAAAGCGGACCCGATAGCCCAAAGGGCGACTTTGCCACAGTGGCCCGCTTTAAATGCTTTTTCAACGCCGCCTTCCTACCTTCAGTTTTTCGAGGAGGTATGCATATGCAAAAGACAATATTTGGCCTGTTGGCCACCAGCCTGATCAGCTCGGGGGCCCTGGCCCAGTCCCAGAACGACGCCAATAACCCGTTAAGCCCCCGGCCCATGGTCAGCTTGCACGACTACTACGTACCCGAGCTGTACAAGCTCGAGAATGCGTGGGCAAATCAGACCGTGCTGCGTGCCGTCCTGCCCAACAAGACCTTTGGTCTGCCGCAGCTGTGGCGTTTGAATGTACCGATTGTGGCCTTGCACCACGATCGTCTGAGCAGCAAATCTGGCTTGGGCGACATCACGTTCATGGATGTATTCATGAAAAACGCTGGTAGTTTTTCCTATGGCATCGGCCCCTTGCTGGTGATGCCTACGGCGTCGAACGATTGGCTGGGACAAGGCAAATGGCAAATTGGCAGTGCCGCAGCCTTGGTTGCCAGCAGGGACTGGGGGCTGGCAGGCGGACTGCTGACTTTTCAGCAATCCTTTGCCGGGGACTCGGACCGCGAGAGGGTCAAGACGGCCACCTTCCAGCCCGCCCTGTTCTATAACCTGCCTAATGGTTTTTACTTGCGCTCGAGCGGGGTGTGGACCTTTGACCTGCAAAACCATACCCATCACATTCCCGTGGGCCTGGGTCTGGGCAAAGTATTCAAACCTGGCAAGAGCGTGATCAACGCCTTTATCGAACCACAATACTCTGTCGATAAGAAAGGCGCAGGCGCACCAGTGTGGCAAATTTTTGCGGGTATCAACGTCCAGTTCTAACCGGGGTGGCGCTGAACCCACACACGACGTTCCGCCAGATCGGGGAGGTGCTCGCGTCGTTGCCTGAGCCAACCTTCATAGGCGTACAGGCCGCTGCGCAAGACTTCTTGCTGGGCCTGAGCCCAGCAAACCTGCGCCTGGTCTCTATCCGCACTGACCCAGGCCAGATCCCCCCTCAAGCAGTCAAGCTCTGGCAGATACAGGGTAGAAGCCCGCTCCTGCCCTATCTGGCAGACTTGATCCAGGGCTTGGCTGGCACGTTCAATTTCCCCTTGGGCCAGATGGCAGCGGGCCAAAATACACAGAAAAGCATCCGTCGCCAACGGCATGCTGCGCGCAAACTCAGGCAGCAAACCAAGCAAACGGGCCAGCTCAGACCTAGTCTCCTCACCTTTGACCAGGCGGCAATACAGCACATAGGTCTCGGCAACCGCACACCAGACACTGTCCGGCAAGACAGGCTGCAACGTGGACAGCAAAGCCTGACTACGTTCCGTCAGCACCTCCAGATCACCTTGCAAATACAGAATGCGCAGCATCTGAATTTCAGCAATTACCGCCGAAATGCGCGACTGACTTTGACTGGCCAGAAACTGGGCATGGCGGGCACTGGCCACACCCTGCTCAAAGCGCCCCTGCAACACCTGAGTCAAGCCCAACAGGCTATGCACCAAAGCCGGACAATGATGACCCAGGGCCGTATCCATGGCCGGAACGGGCTGTTCGTAAGCCAGCGCACGCAGCGCCTCGTCCAGGGCCAGCTCGGCTGGTTGCACACGGCCTTTCCAGAACAGGTATTGCGCTTCGGCGTACAGGCCCCAACCATACCAGGCGCTATGGCCCTGACGCCGGGAGTGTTCCTGCAACTGCTTGGCGTGAGCCAGACTTTCCGGCAGCCTGCCTGCGCCGTGCAGCATCACCCATTGCCCCCATAGCACGGGCAGATCATCCTCGCCGCCCTCGCTGCGTCCGGCCGCCTGCGCGTACGCTCGCGACACGGGTATGGCAGCAGGCCCACCACGACTGATCTCCAGCGCCCCCAAGGTGACATAGCTGTCGCGCTCGTACTGACGGCGCAACTGCACATCGCTCATGTACTGCAAGCTGCTCAAGACCTGCGACAACTGTTGTGCCGCCTGCAGGCTATCGCCGCTGCGCAGCGACGTATCAATGGCCTTGCGCCACCAAATGGCCGCTTGTGCGCTTTGGGCCTGTACCAGACAAGCGGCTATTTCTTCTTCTGCCTGCTGCATTTGAATCAGGCTATGGGCAAGCTTACCGTACAGGACTTTGCTTTCTTCCTTAGCAATCAAACGACGCAAGGCGGAACGCATCAAAGGGGCGCATACAATTCGGCCCTCGCTGTCTTGCTGCAACAAGCCTTTGTCCAACAGGCTGATCCTGGATTGCTCTACGACGCTCAAAGGCAAATTACAGGCCTGCGCCAAACCCGTAGGCGTGGCGCGTTCCCACAACACCATCATCAACAACACGCAGCGGCGATCCGCATCCAGTTGCTCCAGATCCAGCAGCAAGCGGTCTGCCAGACGGGGCACATAATTGAACGGCATGCCAAAGCGCTGTAAATGCAGCATGTCTTTAATCAGCATGGGATTGCTCAAACACTGAGCACGAATCTGCGCATTCGCCTCCGAGGAAAGGCGCTTGCCGCGTGCATAAAAACCGATCGCCTTGCCCACCTCCGACCCGGTTAAGCAGCGCAAGGTCATACTCTGGGCAAAGTCCAACGCCAATAGGCTCTGACGTGACAAGATCACTAGCAAGACTCCGGCCGGCTGCTTTTGAACCGCACTCCATATAGCCGCCAAGCTGTTTTGACAGCCGGTATCCAGCGCATCCACATGATCCAGAATCACCAGCACGGGCCGGCTCTGACTGGTAAAGGCCTGCACCGCCGCTAGCAGCAAATGGCACGGATCGGGCACCCCTGGAAAGCCTTCCGTTTTTTGACGATGCGCCTCTTGCAGCACCTGATCCCAATGGGGATCAGACAGGCCAAACCAGTCGCGCAGGCACTGACTTAAGGCCAGCGGCAAGTCCTGGGTGCCAATGCCGTCATCCAGACGAGCCTGCATCATCTCGCGCACGCCTTGCAGTACGTCCTGGCGCGAAAAATCAATCAGCAAGGGCTGCCCACCATCGCGCACAATGTAGCTGTGCAAGGCTTGGGCTAAACGGGATTTGCCCGACCCCAGATCACCATGAATTCGGTACGCGGCCTTGCGGGACAGGCGGCTGCACTGCTGCCATTGCGCCACCAACTGCTCGAACTCGGGCTGGCAGCCGTAAAGAGGGTCATTCATCCATTTCCCCTCTCCCAAACTGAAACACACCCCCTCCGGACCACGATGCTGCTTGATCTGCCAATCCGCCATCCGAGCAACAGCTTGAGCGCTCAACAGAATCTCACCATGCCTGGCCTTCCACACCAAAGGCATGACCAGTTGCCCGAACAGACTATGTGTATTGACCTGCTGTTCGTCCACTAAAGCCAAGCTGACGTGCACGACCTGACCGATGCAGATCCCCGGTGGTGTTCGCAAGGCACGAATCACACAGGCCAGCTCAACCGCCCGATTCACCGGCTCGGACTGTGCCTGTGGCCAAGCAAAGTGGGCCAGCAACGTAGACCCGCTGGACTGGCTTATCCATGCACCGTGCGCACGCAAAATATCAAGCAATTGCTCGTGCCAGGATTCCAGATAAGACACAGCCTGATCCGACATCAGCTCCCCATCCAGATGCACCTCAGAGTCATCGGCAGGCAGCCAGGACAAGGCCAAGGCCAGCGTAGCAACCGTGCGATGACTCTGGGTGGACGTTGGGGGGGCATGACTTGCGGCCACCGGCCATTGGGCTTCAGCCAGACGGCGTGTTTCAGGGTCCGGGCGTACTCCCAGGTACTGACGCAAAGCCTGCTCACAATGGGCATACGCTTGCAAGGCGGCCTGCCTGTCTCCTCTTTGCATCAAGGCACGGATCAAAAGGCGATGGTAGACCTCCTGCTCGGGAGCCTGCAGCACCCAATCCTGCGCCAGTGCAAGCGCCTGATCCCACTGATGGGCCTGCAAAACCTGCTCGAACAGACGGGCACGCACGCTGAACAACTCCAGGGTGAGGCGATCTTCCCAGCTTCGTCGCCAGGAAATGAACGCTTCGGCATCGGGGGATGGAATCGCGTCCAGAAAACGACCGCCATACAGGCTCAAACGCTGCAACAGACACGCGTTCTGCGCGGCATCGGCCTGCATGAATTCCAGCACATCCACCTGCACACATTCAGGCTTGAACGCCATGGCGCCTTCGGCGTGGGCGACCAGGCAAACAGCCTGCTCGCCCAAGGCCTTGCGCAACACATGCAAGGCATGACGCAAGCGTGATAGCGCCTTGTCGCGTGCCAGATCCGGCCACAGCATATGTGCCAGCCGCTCACGATGCAGCACTTTGCCGTTCGCCAGGCACAGCACCGCCGCCAGCAGTTTGACCTTGTCATAGCTCAGCGATGCGGTGCGATCCACCTGATCGACCGTAAAGCGAAATGGGCCCAGCAAACCTAGCACGATCATTGAACGATGCTCCGAGCACAGGGCTCTTTGCGCCCAGCCTCTCTCGTGTCAAATTGACAGCAAATCCGACACTATGTCTAAAAAAAGCTGTAATTAGCTGCCGATTGTACTCAACGCCCTTCTTTTTTCAATCAAAAGAGTGTTAATTGTGTCTAGAAATTTCCCCATCTCCTCGCTTCTGGGCAAGCCTTGGGATGGCGCAAACACCTTCAAACGACCACATAGACGCATCTGTGAGTTTTAGGCTACTGTTCTTGAAGAGGCCATGACAGTCAGTGGTAATCATTCATCCATTTGCTGCCCACATCCCATGCTGTCAGGCCGGCCTGCCAGTTCTGTTTGATTGACTCCCAGGGAGGATGGAAACCATGCTTGGCATGATGATGAATACCCCGCTGTTAGTGTCATCCATACTGCGACATGCAGCGAACTATCACGCAGACACAGAGATCGTCTCCCAAACCGTTGAAGGCCCGGTACACCGGTACACCTATAGCGACCTGTCCAAACGCAGTCAGAAGCTGGCCAATGCACTCCAGAACATGGGACTGAAACACGGTGACCGTGTCGCAACCCTGGCCTGGAATGGCTATCGCCATCTGGAGCTGTATTACGGTGTTTCCGGGTCGGGGCTGGTGTGTCATACCATCAACCCACGTCTGTTTCAGGATCAAATTGCCTACATCATCGAACATGCCGCTGATAGCGTCCTGTTCGCCGACCTGACGTTTATGCCGATTCTGGAGACCTTGGCCCCCCAGTTGTCCACACTGAAAGCCGTGGTCATCATGACGGACGAGGCACACATGCCCCAATCCGACCTGCTGCCCAATCTGCGCTGCTATGAGACCCTGATTGCGGCCGAATCCGACCATTTCGAGTGGCCCGTATTCGACGAAAATACAGCATCGGGCCTGTGCTACACCTCCGGTACCACGGGCAAACCCAAAGGGGTGCTCTACAGCCATCGCTCCACCATCTTGCACGCCTTTGCCCTGAGCCTGCCCGACGCCCTGTGTCTGTCGGCCAACGACACCATCACCCCCATCGTACCCATGTTCCACGTCAATGCCTGGGGTCTGCCCTACGCCGCCTTGATGGTGGGCGCCAAGCTGGTCTTGCCGGGCCCGAAACTGGACGGCGCCAGCCTGTACACGCTGTTTGAGAAGGAAGGGGTCACCATGACGGCCGGCGTACCCACCGTCTGGCTGGGGCTGCTGGACTGGATGCAGGCCAATGGCAAAACCTTCAGTAGCTTGCAACGTCTGGTGATCGGCGGCTCATCAGCTCCTCCGGTCATGATCAGCCGCTTCCAGAAGCTGGGCGTCCAAGTGCGCCACGCCTGGGGTATGACGGAAACCAGCCCCGTCGGTCTGGCGGCGGCCTTGTTGCCTAAACACGAGGCTTTGCCTGACAAGGAGAAACTCAAGTTGCTGGCCAAACAAGGTCGTCCTCTGTTTGGCGTCGAGTTCCGCGTGGACGGCGATGATGGTCAGCCTATTGCTCGTGACGGCAAGATGTTCGGTGCCATGCTGGTGCGCGGCCCGTGGATTGCCAGCGCCTACTTCAATAGCACGGATACCTCTGCCCACACCGAAGATGGCTGGTTCAATACGGGCGATGTAGTCACTATTGATCAGGACGGCTTCATCCAGATCGTGGACCGGAGCAAGGACGTGGTGAAATCCGGTGGCGAATGGATCAGCTCGATCGAACTGGAAAACATTGCCCAGGCTCATCCGGCCATCAAGGAAGCGGCCGTGGTGGCCAGACCCGACGAGCGCTGGGGCGAACGGCCAGTCCTGGTCGTGCAATTGCAAGACGACGCCACCTTCACCAAGCAGGACATGATCGAGTTATATACCGAGCAAGTCTCCAAATGGAGCATTCCTGACGATCTGATCGTGGTGGACGAACTGCCCCACACGGCAACCGGCAAGCTCTTGAAAACCGCCATTCGCAAGCTGATACAAGAGGAACTGGACAAATTGGCGGCCGACAAAAAGGCAAATTAAGGAACAGGCGTGCCGCGAAGGCGTAAGGCGGGGACCGCGGCACGGATGCCTTCCATTATTTTTACACCAATTTTCATTATTTTATTTTTTATTGTTTTATATTTTTAATATCAATAGCCATATTAAATACTTTTCTTTTAATAAAAAACAAAACCCATTAATTTTTTAATTGTACTGACAACGCCGTCTGGGAGACCAGACGGGCAAAGCATGCTGACATCCGGCCTGCGCCCGTAGCGTCAGCATGCCTCTTTATGACACCGCGTTGGCAAACAGTAGCGAGGCCCCCAAGCCAAACAAGGCCGCCCCAATCCCTCTGTCCAAGATCCCTTGTCGAGCCAGCAAAAGGGTACGCAAATGCATCGTTGAAAATGCCAGGGCCACGATGCTAAACCAGACCCAATGGAGCAAAGACATCAGCAAACCATAGGCCAAATTCAGCCACAAGGGCGCGTTTGGCTGCACACACTGTGTGAACGTGGCCACAACAAACAACATGGTTTTAGGATTCAGAGCATTGGTCAGGAAACCCATACCAAAAGCTTGCCAGGCGCTGGGCGTATTTCCCGTTACCTCCCCTACCGTCAGCCCAGCGGCGTTATGAAAAGTCCGGTAACCCAGGTACATCACGTACAGGGCACCCGCCCCCTTCATCAGCCAAAACACACCAGGCGACTGCGTAATCAAAATTGCCAGCCCGAACACGGTATAGAGTACATGCACCTGCACACCGACCGCGATACCCAGGGCCGAGATCAAGGCGATCTTGCGTCCAAAACCATAGCCATTGCGCGTGACCAGGGCAAAGTCAGGTCCAGGGCTGACCACCGCCAAAAGAGTGATAGTGGCAACTGCCAAGAGTTCATACATTTCTAACAAGCCTAAGTTTGATGAAATCGGGGTGACAAGCTAGATTGCCGCCCGCCAAAAGCAGGGGTTCGTCCTACACTCTACGAATGGGTTGGCCACGCTGAGCTCGTTCTGTCCATCGGCAAAAACTGCTTGCCTCAGACAGGGAGAATCCTTCCTGGCGACGCATGTATTCATCGAATATCCATCGTTCTTGTTATTCTTTATGAAAACAGCGCTAATTTTTAAACGATGAAATAAACTCCCCATAACCTTTTATTTAACTAGCTGACACAGAATTTCATTATTGATAATCCGGTGCTAATTTAAAAACGATAAATTCTGCGCCTTTTCTGTGAGTTTTCATTGACTATGCATCTTCCCAACCTCACGGCCTTCCGCTACTTCGACACCGCGGCTCAGGCAGGCAGTTTTGTGCAGGCAGCCCAACTGCTGCATGTCACTCATGGTGCAGTCAGCCGCCAGATTCGGGCGTTGGAAGAATCGTTAGGCGTGGAACTGTTTGAAAGACGAAATCGGGCCGTATTTCTGACACCGGCAGGCCGCCAGCTACTACACGTCACCACCCCCATGTTTGAGCGTCTGGAGGATGTGGTCCGTCAGTTGCAGCACACTCAGCGTGAGCATGCCCTGGCCGTATCCTGTGAGCCCACCATCGCCATGAAGTGGCTGATTCCCCGCCTGGGCAATTTCCATGCGCTGCATCCCACCATCACCGTGCATTTGATTACAGCGGGAGGGCCGGTAAACTTTGCTCAAATGGGCGTGGATCTCGCCATCCGTCGTGATGACTTTCATTGGGCGGACTCGGTCTGCGGCTTGAGGTTGTGCGAGGAAACGATCGGGCCCGTTTGCCAGCCCCATTACCCCTACAACGAGGAGGCGGGCCAGCAGGTGCTCATACAGAGCAGTTCCCGCCCTCAAGCCTGGGCCACCTGGGAGCGGCTGAGCGGCCAATCTCTCCACGCTGCCAACAAGCTGGAGCTGGAACATTTTTATTTATGCATTCAGGCCGCCATGTCCGGACAAGGCATAGCCCTGGTGTCGCGTTTAATGGTGGAAGACGAACTGAAAAGCGGTCAGCTCATCGCCCCGCAGGGCTTTATTCCGGACGGCTCGGCGTACTACCTGCTCTCTCCCCAGACTCTGGATCAGAATCCTCGCGCAGAAGTGTTTGCCGACTGGTTAAGTGAACAACTGACCGCCTAGCACTGCTCGGCTCGGCTGGCAAATCACACCATGCACCCAGTTGCTGGGCCCACGACTGCTCATGCCACTCATGCCGCTCATGCGGTGAGATCGTACCGATCGTTGTTCTGAACGCTGCTGTTGCCCTTGTTGCTATCCTTGCTGTTGCTCTCATTGCGCTTGCTGTGGTCTCTGTCCTGGCCGTTGGTATCTCTTCGGCGCTGGTCCCTGCTGCTATTGCTGTTGTGATGATTGTTGCCATGGCTATGGCTATTAGTGTGGTGTCTGCGTCTATCGTTGCCTTGACCTGCCCCTCCCGGAACTGAGCGTTCGCGATGGCCTTGGCTTCGGTCGTGGCCTCGGCCTTGGTGACGGCCCCTGCTCAGATCTTGGCCTCAATCTTGATCCGGCTCCTGGTCGCGGTCTGCGCTCGCTTCCGAGTTGGCAGGTGTTCCCTGTCCTGACCTCAGCCCCGGCTGGGGTCTTGGCCCTGAGCTTGACCAATACCGTAGCGATTGTCTTCATGCCTCAAAAGCATCCGTAGTCTGGAGTCTGAAGTCTGAAGTCTGAAGTCTGAAGTCTCCAAAAAACAAACATAAATATTTAGTTCAATGATTGTTGAATTATTGTATTATCGCCCTATGGAAGAATCTCACGTTATCCGCTCTCTGGCCGCTCTGGCCCATGAAGCCCGTCTCCGGGTGTTTCGCGCCCTGGTCGTCACCGGCCCATCTGGGCTGACGCCGGGCTCCCTGGCCGAACAATTGGGGATTGCGCCCAATGCTTTGTCCTTTCACTTGAAAGAGCTCAGCCATGCCGGACTGATTCACGCCGAGCGTCAAGGTCGCAATCTGTTGTACAGCGCCACCTTTTCCACCATGAACGACTTGCTCGCCTACCTGACCGAGAACTGCTGTCAGGGCGAGGATTGCGGCACCGCGCCAGACGCGTGCCGGCAATGCTAAACCGGCCTCGGAACGCTACACCATGCTTGCTGCAATACTGATTTTCATCACCACCTTGACGCTTGTCATCTGGCAACCCAAAGGCCTGGGTATAGGCTGGAGCGCCTCCCTGGGGGCTGCCGCGGCCTTGTTGCTCGGGGTAGTGCAATGGACAGATCTGGCCCTGGTCTGGAATATTGTCTGGAACGCCACTGCCACCTTTGTGGCCATTATCATCATCAGCCTGTTGCTGGATGAGGCGGGCTTTTTTGAATGGGCCGCCCTTCACGTGGCACGCTGGGGAGCTGGCAATGGACGCCGGCTTTTTGCCTTTATCGTGATTCTGGGCGCAGCGGTTTCGGCCTTGTTTGCCAATGATGGGGCAGCCCTGATACTGACGCCTATCGTCATGGCCATGTTGCTGGCATTGGGCTTCTCGGCCCCTGCCACCCTGGCATTTGTCATGGCAGCGGGTTTTATCGCCGACACCGCCAGTTTGCCGCTGGTTGTCTCCAACCTGGTGAACATCGTCTCTGCGGACTACTTCAAACTGGGCTTCACGGACTATGCCTGGGTCATGGCGCCCGTCAATCTCGTGTCCGTGCTGAGCAGCCTGATTGTCCTGATACTGTATTTCCGGCGCGACATCCCCGTCCGCTATCACCTGGAGCAATTACGACAACCCTCGCAGGCCATCAAGGACATCGCCACTTTCAGGGCTGGCTGGCTCATCCTGGCTTTATTGCTGACCGGTTTTTTTGCGCTGGAGCCCTTGGGTATTCCCATTAGTGCAATTGCCGCCACCGGTGCGCTCATCCTGCTGGCCGTTGCCGCCCGCGGCACGACCATCAACACCAAAAAAGTGCTGCAGGGCGCGCCCTGGCAAATTGTCGTGTTCTCGCTGGGCATGTATCTGGTGGTATATGGGCTGCGCAATGCAGGGCTAACAGACTATCTGGCTTTATTGCTGGACAAATTTGCTGAGGCTGGCGTGTGGGGCGCAGCGATGGGGACCGGCATGCTATCCGCCTTCCTGTCCTCAATCATGAACAATATGCCCACTGTACTGGTCACCGCCCTGTCCATTGACGCCTCCAGCGCCCAAGGCGCCGTCAAAGAAGCCATGATATATGCCAACGTCATCGGCAGCGACCTGGGCCCCAAGTTCACGCCGATAGGCAGTCTGGCTACCCTCTTATGGCTGCATGTGCTGGCGCGTAAAGGCACCACCCTCAGTTGGGCCTATTACTTCAAGGTAGGGGTCATTCTGACTACCCCCGTCTTGCTGATTACCCTTGCCGCTCTGGCACTACGCCTCGATCTCGTCGCCTGAGCCGCTCACACGAAACAACGCCATGACAGACATCATCATCTATCACAACCCCGCTTGCGGCACTTCCAGAAATACACTGGCCCTGATTCGCAATAGCGGACAAGAACCCACCATCATCGAGTATCTGAAAACGCCGCCCGAGCGCGATACCCTGATTCAACTGATTCGAGATTGCGGTCTGAGCGTGCGCGAGATTCTGCGACAGAAAGGAACGCCCTATGAAGAACTGCATTTAGGCGATCCTACGTGGACTGATGAACAACTCATTGACTTCATGCTGGAGCATCCCATTCTGATCAACCGGCCCATTGTCGTCACACCACGGGGCACACGTTTGTGCCGCCCTTCGGAACAGGTACTGGAAATACTTCCACGACCACAACAAGGAGCCTTTCGCAAAGAGGACGGCCAAGCCATCATTGATGAATACGGACAAAGAATTGAATAAAGCTGACTTAGCCCATCTGGACGAACAAGCGTTCAGAGTCCCGGATCTGGCAGAACTGCTGCCCAAGGATCGTGCAACCCACCCACCTCGCATCCTGCTGTTGTACGGTTCCTTGAGGGAACGATCCTACAGCCGCTTTTTGACCTGGGAAGCCGCACGACTATTGGAAGCAATGGGAGCAGAAACCAGGGTTTTCGACCCACAGGGCCTGCCCCTGCCTGAGGGCGCGACAGATGACCACCCCAAAGTACAGGAGCTGCGTCAGTTAGTGCAGTGGGCTGAAGGCATGGTCTGGACCTCGCCCGAACGACACGGCGCCATGACTAGCGTCCTGAAAGCACAAATTGACTGGATACCGTTAAGTATTGGCGCGATTCGCCCGACTCAAGGCAAAACACTGGCGCTGATGCAAGTATCTGGTGGCTCCCAGTCATTTAATGCGTTGAACCAGATGCGGGTGCTGGGCCGCTGGATGCGTCTGATCACCATCCCCAACCAGTCTTCGGTCGCCAAAGCCTTTTTGGAGTTTGACGAAGAAGGCCGCATGAAGCCCTCGTCCTACTATGAACGGGTGGTGGATGTGATGGAAGAATTGGTGAAGTTCACCTTGCTGACGCGCGACTGCGCTGCTTATCTGGTGGATAGGTACAGCGAACGCAAGGAAACGGCGCAGGAATTATCCAGGCGGGTGAATCAAAGAAGCATTTAAAAGGTGACACCGCCTGAACAGCGCCATTTCGCTTTTCACGGCCTTGCCTGGCCCTTTTAACGATAAGGTACACGGGGCTGAGCGATTCACGTCATGAACCAAGCCCTCGAAACCATCCGGCTTCGAGGGCCAGAGTCACAGCTTATAGCCGCAATGACCTTAGCAGCCAGGCGTGCTCAAGCCGTGGCCTATCGTTACCGCAGTCACTTTGACGTCTTTAAATGCTTGATGCGCCTCAGCATCAAAGCGCCGGTCACAATTAAAGCGTGTGTCCATGACAAAATCCTCTCCCGCCGCTTTAGTCATATGGTCTTGCCAGAGGCTGGCCGCATCCAGCGCATCACCGTCTACCAGAACCACCTCCAGCATCACTTCCATAAACCCCGCCGCCCGGGGCCCTTCCCACAAGGCATAGACCGAGGGATCAGCGGCATTGCCGCAGAGAGACAGGCAATCGGCAAGATAGCTCAGGCCTCCGCCCGAAGACTCTTCAAAGGCTCCCGGCGTTAATGTCTGCCCTGCCGGCGGCGCATAATCGCCGATAAATGTGCCCAGATTGGCCTGGCATTGGCCGCCCAGTTCCATACTCAATGAAGCCACTGCACCATTGTTGATGGTGGCTGTGATGTCGCACCCTTGCACGCGGAAAACATGTGAGTCTCCATAAGACTGGCGCGGTATCCCGGCAATCGATTCAAAGTACCGCTGATTCGTACCCAGCATTTCCCCATTGAACACTTCCTTCACCGTTGCGGCCTGTGCCCCGGTTGCCAGCATACCGATGACGCTAGAGATGGCAAGAGCTTTAAAATAATGCGACATAAGTAGAGTCCTTAATTGGGCTGAACCCCAATTCTTAAAAACCAAGATCAGTGTGAGAAATGAAACGTACCAGTCAACAATCCGAAAGCAGGATAAACGATAAACATGAAGAGAGCTCTGAATAGTCTATAGACTTTTAATTTTAAAAATTCAAAAAAACCATACAGATAGACGGCTAAATAATGCTCATCGCACAGATCAAGCGGTACCGGATACGACGTATCCGCAAAGACGACACTATACCGTTGTTTGAGCTCTTTTATAAATCCAAAAATGTGAAAACCCATCAACAAAACACATTGAATGGAAAACAAAAATAATCACAAAGCAGCAGCAAAAAAAATTAATAGTATTTCTACATAATTAACGTCAAAACCCCGTGACTTGAACGTGGTCTGATCGCTTTGCTGCAGGGCCTCGCAATCCCACCACGCCTGTCGGGCCATAAGCATCAGAAAAAAATCAGAGCAAAACCGTTTGCCTCTGTCAGCAAAACAAATTCAAAAAGAGCAGCAGCTTCACCCTTCCGGCTACCTGTTTATCAGCGCCTCAGACAGACGGGCACTCCCAACGCCCCGCCCCCCCTCCTTTCAAGCCCGTGGATGCAAGACTAGGTCCCGTTTCAAACCCTACAGACAATAAAAAACCCGCCGAGCGATGCGCTGGGCGGGTTTTCAGATCTAATTCTTGGCGGACAGAGGGGGATTCGAACCCCCGATACGCTATAAACGTATACACGCTTTCCAGGCGTGCGCCTTCAACCACTCGGCCACCTGTCCTAATTATTCTTTGGCCAAGCAATGTGAAGCTGCTAATGCCAAGTCCATAATAATAGCAGCACTTGTCCTTGTAACGCAAGCATTCAATTTTTTCTTGGACGAATTGTTGGCAAGGCCGTACTGGAGAGGCGGCTCACGCTCAAGGCCCAGGCAAAGTGACACTATTGAGCGAGTGATACGGGCACTTGAGTCTGTCGCCCCGCTTTCATCGGCTTCTTGCTCATACGCCTGAGCACACCGACTTGGGGGGGAAACGGCTTATTCCGAATCGGGAGGATAAGCCCCGCCCACCGCACGCAACAAAGCATCCCAGTGATCACGCTGACGAGCAAGAATACGCAGGTCAGCCCCCAGCAGACGCACGTCGGTGAACTCGAAAGGTTCGACATCCTCCAGGCCCGACAAAGCCGTAATGTCCGCCACACCGCGCCCCTGCCCCAAAATTTTAGGGGCCAGATACATCAGCAGTTGGTCTACCACGCCAGCATCAATCAATGCCCCCGAAAGTCGTGCTCCCGCCTCTGCATGAACTTCATTAATCTGTTGTTCGGCCATCCAATCCAGAATGGCACGCACATCCACCTGGCCCTCGTGCAAAGGCATGGGAATAACCTGAGCATTGCGGTCTGCCAACTCAGCCTCACGCTCGGGATCGCGACGATGGCTGAATACCCAACACAAGGTGCCATCCAGCAAGGCAGCCTTGGGGTCAAGGCGCAAATGGGTGTCGAGCACGGCTTTGATAGGCGGCCGGGGAGTGGAAACCGCCCGCACATTCATCAAGGGATTATCCGCGTTCACCGTACCGATGCCGGTCAAGACAACGCAACTGCGAGCGCGCCAGTGGTGACCATCATCACGGGCCTGCGGTCCGGTAATCCATTGAGATCGCCCATCCGGCAAGGCACTGCGACCATCCAGTGAGGCGGCCATCTTCATCCATAACCAGGGGCGTGCGCGTGTCATACGAGCAAAAAATCCGGCGTTGATCGCCAGCGCCTGCTCGACGCACACAGGGCCATCCACAGAGATGCCCGCCTGACGCAAGCGTGAGACGCCGTTGCCTGCCACCAAAGGGTTAGGGTCGTACATGGAAAAGACCACGCGCCCAGCTCCCGCCTTGACCAGCGCATCCGCACAAGGAGGCGTACGCCCATGATGGCTGCAAGGCTCCAGGGTGACATAAAACGTCGCGCCGGCCACGTTCACGCCTCGCTCTGCCGCCTGTCGCAACGCCATCACTTCTGCATGAGGTCCACCAGCCTGCTGTGTGGAGCCTGAAGCCAACAACTGGCCGTCGCGCACAATCAGACAGGCGACTCGGGGATTGGGGGCACTGATATAAAGGGATTGCTCGGCCAGCTTCAGAGCCTGCCGCATCCAGACGACGTCTTCTTGTTCGACCATAAGCCTTAGCCGCGGTCGGGATCGTTCATTTCGTCGATCGCCTCTACAAACTCGCGGATGTCCTTAAAACTCTTGTAGACCGAGGCAAAACGCACATACGCCACCTGATCCAACTGCTTGAGTTCGGCCATGACCAGTTCACCGATAGTCTCCGAGGAGACTTCACGCTCGCCAGTCAGTTGAAGTTTTTCTTCGATGCGCTGCACGGCAGCATCGACTTGCGCCATGGGGATGGAGCGTTTGCGCAACGCAACGCCCATGCTCGCCCGCAAGCGGGCGGGGTCAAAATCCATACGGGTGCCATTGCGCTTGGCCACAACGGGCAAGCTCAGTTCAGCACGCTCGTAAGTTGTGAAGCGCCGTTCACAGGCCGAGCATTTACGACGTCGCCGTATGGCGTCGCCTTCTTCGGTGATTCGGGAATCGATCACCTGGGTATCGGCATGGTGGCAGAACGGACACTTCATTCAGAATCGCGGGCCTTGCGGCCCGCTCCGGCTGGATTACTTGGAGGAGTAGACGGGCAACTTGGCAGTCAGCTCGTGTACACGGCGACGAACATCTGCCAAAACGGCTTCGTCGTGAGGGTTGTCAAGTACATCAGCAATCAGATGTGCCGTCAATTCCGCCTCGGCTTCTTTAAAGCCGCGCGTAGTCATGGCAGGCGTACCCAGACGCACACCGCTGGTGACAAAGGGCTTCTCAGGGTCGTTCGGAATGGCGTTCTTGTTGACGGTGATGTGCGCCTTGCCCAGGGCCTCCTCAGCCACTTTACCGGTAATACCTTTGGGACGCAGGTCCACCAGCATGACGTGGCTTTCGGTACGGCCAGAGACGATGCGCAGACCGCGCTCGACCAGGGTGCGAGCCAGTACGTCGGCGTTTTTCACGACTTGAGCAGCGTAAGTCTTGAACTCGGGGGCCAGCGCTTCCTTGAACGCCACGGCTTTACCCGCAATGACGTGGATCAGGGGGCCGCCTTGAATGCCGGGGAAGATCGCCGAGTTGATGGCTTTCTCGTGCTCAGCCTTCATCATGATCACGCCGCCACGAGGGCCACGCAGCGACTTGTGCGTCGTCGAAGTCACGAAGTCAGCGTGAGGCACAGGGTTGGGGTACACCCCGCCTGCAACCAGACCGGCATAGTGAGCGATGTCCACCATGAGCAGGGCACCGTTCTCATGCGCAATGCGCGCCATGCGTTCAAAATCAATGCGCAGGGAATAAGCCGAAGCACCACCCACGATCAGCTTGGGCTTGTGCTCTTTGGCCAAGCGCTCCAGTTCCTCGTAGTCCAGCTCTTCGTTGGCGTCCAGACCGTAGGACACAAAGTTGTACAGCTTGCCCGAGGCATTCACCGGGGAACCGTGGGTCAGGTGACCGCCTTCGGCCAGGCTCATACCCAGCACAGTGTCACCGGGCTTGAGCACAGCCATGTACACGCCCTGGTTGGCTTGCGAGCCGGAGTTGGGCTGAACGTTGGCGGCCTCGGCGCCAAACAGTTCTTTCAAACGATCAATAGCCAATTGCTCGACCACGTCCACGAACTCACAACCGCCGTAGTAGCGTTTGCCAGGGTAACCTTCCGCGTATTTATTGGTCAGTTGTGTGCCCTGGGCTTGCATCACGGCAGGGCTGGTGTAGTTTTCCGAGGCAATCAGCTCGATGTGCTGCTCCTGGCGCACATCTTCGCTTTGAATCGCAGCCCAAAGATCGGGATCAACTTTGTCAAGAGTCGCAGAACGGTCAAACATGAGGGTTCCTAAGGATAAAGTAGGTAGCAAACTAAGAAAGCAACATTTTAGCGCGGAAGCGCATCAAACCACCGAGACAAACATCTCCGGTGGCAGAAACCCCATAAAATGCGGAAATAACGTTAGGCGGCAACGGGCGGACTCAAGAGAATATGAATAAAACTCAAATAGTCCGCCCCGGGGAATCAGGATTGCTGAATCAAACGGGGATTCAGGGTGTACAGACCTGTCAAGGTCGCACGAGCCAGAATGTGTCCTTCCATGGCACGCAGTACATCCTGGCCGTTAAAACGCCCCTCCAGAGGCAGCTCGGCAATGTCCAGCGCGTAGACCGTAAAGACATAACGGTGTGGCAAGGCGTCGTTCCACGGCGGACACGGGCCATCGTAGCCAAAGTAATCACCGTTCATGTCGCGATCGCTGGCAAACCAGTTGGTAAAGTCATTCACACCCTGGCGCGTATCATCCAGCGCCAAAGGGCCGGCTTTACCGCGTGGCGTAATACCCTTGGAGTACGAACCTTCGGCCAGACTTCGCAATTGGGGGGAGATGTTGATCAACACCCAATGAAAGAAATCCACCCGTGGCAGATCCGCCGGCACCTCGCGCCCATCCTGGTTCACATCGTCCGGTTTACTGGGGACATCGGGGTCGTGGCAAATAACCACAAAGGATTGGGTCTGCTCGGGAACATCGGACCATTCCAGATGCGGATTGGCATTACCAGCCAATGCAACTCTCGACTGTGCGTCGTATCGGCAAAAAGCCAGACGCTCGGGAATGATGCCCTGATCTTGAAAAGAATCACTACGCAGTTTCATTGCAGACCTCCACAATCAATCAGCCGGTCAAGGTGACCCGCGCAAACTTGCGCTTGCCTACTTGCAGCACATAGCTGCCCGGCTCCAGTTGCAAACCCTTATCGTCCACACGCTCACCATTGATGCGTACGCCGCCCTGCTCCACATTGCGCTGGGCCTCACTGCTGGAGGCGACCAGACCTGCTTCACGCAACACGCGCAACAAGGCCAGCTCACCGGCCACCGTAACCTCGGGCATGTCCTCGGGCATTTCGCCCCGACGGAAACGGGCATCAAATGTTTCCAGTGCCTGGGCCGCAGCCTGGGCGCTGTGGAAACGCGTGACGATCTCCTGTGCCAGCTCCACTTTGACCTCGCGCGGGTTCCGGCCCTGGTCGATCTGCTTTTGCAGGCCGGCAATGTCTTCCAGACTACGGAACGACAAGAGCTCGAAATACCGCCACATCAAGGTATCGGAGATGGACATCAATTTGCCGAACATCGAGTCCGGCGTTTCACTAATACCAATGTAATTGCCTTTGGATTTGGACATTTTTTCCACGCCGTCCAAACCCACCAGCAAAGGCATGGTCAGAATGCATTGCTGCTCCTGCCCATATTCTTTTTGCAATTCACGTCCCACCAACAAATTGAATTTCTGGTCGGTACCGCCCAATTCCACATCGGCTTTCAATTGAACCGAATCGTAGCCTTGCAACAAGGGGTACAAAAACTCGTGTACCGAAATAGGCTGATTGGCCTTAAAGCGTTTGGTGAAGTCGTCCCGCTCCATCATGCGTGCCACGGTATAACGGGAAGCCAATTGAATCATGCCACGTGAGCCGAGCTTGTCGCACCATTCCGAGTTATAGCGAACTTCGGTGCGGGCAGGGTCCAGAACCAGCGCGGCCTGATCGTAATAAGTCTTGGCGTTGGCAATGACCTGCTCGGGCGTCAAAGGCGGGCGGGTGGTGTTGCGCCCACTGGGATCGCCAATGGTGGAGGTGAAATCGCCAATCAGGAAAATAACGGTATGCCCCAGATCCTGCAACTGGCGCATCTTGTTCAGCACCACGGTGTGCCCCAGGTGAATGTCAGGAGCCGTGGGGTCCAGACCCAGCTTGATCCGCAGCGGCTGTCCTGTTGCATGGCTGCGCGCCAGTTTGCGGGCAAACTCGGATTCGACGAGCAATTCGTCGCAGCCGCGTTTGACGATGGCTAAATCAGCCAGGACTTCTGGAGAAAGGGGCTCTGAGGGGGATGACATAACAAATCTGGTGACAAACTAATGAGTAAAAATGCTCGAAAAATTAAGCCTAATGCGCTAGGATAGCCTGCTATTGCGAGACGTGCTTAATTAATGAGCAAGGTTTCGTAAACCACCCTATTTTATCATTCCCGCGCAGGTCAGATCGCCAGGGCTGGAATGTTCTGTCCGCCCAGTACAACTGACCTCCGCCTGCAAACCGGGTGGACGGTAAACCGTACGTCCAACAAGGTTCTGGTTTTATGTTCAGCAAAGGGAAACGCTCCTCCTCCCACCTTAACATCCACCAGCCTCGGTTCGCCCGAGCCCTCATTATCCGCACTGGTTTGGTCACGCTGGCCCTGGGTTCCTTTGTCGCCGCCGGCGCGCTGGCCGTGGTGATGCCCAGCAGCCCCGAGCCCCAGATTTACCAAGCCCGCACTGCCTTGACCCTGCCGTCGGATCTGACGGTATTGCAAGCCCAGGATCAACAAGCCTACGTCACGGAAACCCGCATTCGCCGTGGCGATACCCTGTCCGCCCTGCTGCAGCGCATGCAGGTGAGCGAAGAGGGTTTACTGCAGTTTCTGACTCACGACAAGCAGGCGCGCTCAATCTACAAGCTCTATCCGGGTCGTACCGTGCAGGCAGCGCTGGATGCCAATGGCAATTTGCAATGGCTGCGCTACCGCCACACCCCGTATTCCGAGCAATCCGGTCAGGGCCAGGCCCGTTGGCTGGAAGTTCGGCCCGACGGGCAAGGCGGTTTTGTCGCTGAGGAGCAAAGCGACCAGACCCAGACCCGGGTACGTGTCGCCCAGGCCACCATCAACAGCTCGCTGTTTGGCGCCAGCGACCAAGCCGGCATCCCCGACAACATCACGCTGCAAATGGCCGATGTCATGGGCAGCAAGATTGACTTTCTGAAAGACCTGCGCAAAGGCGACAGCTTCCGCGTGGTCTACGAATCCTACGGCCATGAAGGGCAGGACGTAGGTTCGGGTCGCCTGCTGGCAGTGGAGTTCATCAATCAGGGCAAAGTTCATGAAGCGGCCTGGTTCCAGCCCGAAAACGGCAGCGGCGGCTACTACGATTTCAGCGGCCAAAGCCTTAAAGGCGCTTTCCTGCGCACCGCCCTGAAATTCACCCGCATCAGCTCCACATTTGGCGGTCGTCGCCATCCCGTACATGGCGGCTGGCGTGACCACAACGGTGTGGACTACGCGGCCCCATCGGGTACGCCCATTCATGCCACAGCCGATGGCACCGTTGAGTTCATTGGCCGTCAAAATGGCTATGGCAATACCATCATTCTCAAGCACCACGGCCAGTTCACCACGCTGTACGCCCATCAAAGCCGCTTTGCGGCCGGGCTGCGCAAAGGTGATCGTGTCGAACAGGGTCAACTGATCGGCTATGTGGGATCGACGGGCTGGGCAACGGGCCCGCACCTGCACTACGAATTCCGTATTGCGCAAAAAGCCGTTGATCCTTTGTCGGTAGATCTGCCTGTCGCGCGTGTTCTGGATGCCCCCCAACGCAAGCAGTTCCAGCAAACCCTGGCCTCCTATCAGGACAGCTTCGCTTTGCTGCACACGGACGCTGAGCCCGTGCAATTGGCCAGCCGTTAAGCCCCATGTCAGCCCCCCTGTATATCGGACTCATGTCCGGGACCAGCATGGACGGTGTGGATGCCGTGCTGGCTTCCTTCGGCACACAGGGGGCACAGATACACCAAACCCGCAGCCTGCCCATGCCGGCCGCTTTGCGAGCCGAGCTGCTGGCTTTGCAACACCCGGGACAGAATGAGCTAGCGCGTGCCAGCATTGCCGCTGTGCAACTGACCGAACTCTACGCCCAGGCGTGCCTGCCCTGGACCCAAGGCGCAGAAAAAGAGCTGATCCGCGCGATTGGCGTACACGGCCAAACCATCCGCCATGCACCTGACCAGGGCTACACCCTGCAACTGAACGCCCCTGCCCTGCTGGCCGAGCGCTGCGGCATAGATGTGATTGCAGACTTTCGCAGCCGGGATATTGCCGCGGGCGGCCAAGGGGCACCCTTGGTGCCTATCGTCCATGAGGCGCTTTTCCGTCACGAGCACGGCCGCGTCATTCTGAATCTGGGCGGGATTGCCAATATTTCCCTGCTACTGCCGGGGCGTGAGGTGTTTGGCTTTGATACCGGCCCGGCGAACATGCTCCTGGATGCCTGGGTGAACAAACATCAAGGCCAGCCTTATGACAAGGACGGTCAATGGGCCAATAGCGCGACGTCTGATCCTGCCCTGCTTGCCAGCCTGTTAAGCGAACCCTGGCTTGCGCTGCCCGCCCCTAAATCCACGGGCCGTGATCTGTTCAATTTGGTTTGGCTGCAAAAGCATCTGGATCTGGTTGATCCCAATAGTGGGCTTTCAGCGGCCATAGTGCAATCCACCCTGATGGATCTGACGGTGCATACCATTGCGCAAGCTATCCAGCCTTACGCTGCTCAGGTGCAGGAATTGATTGTATGTGGTGGCGGCGCGGCCAATCCGGCCTTGCTGAAACGCCTGGGCGATCAACTCACCATGCCCATCCGCTCAAGCGCCGAACTCGGCATGGACCCGCAGTCCATTGAAGCCCTGGCCTTTGCCTGGCTGGCTTATGCACATGTTGAACGTATTCCTGCGGGGCTGCCTGCCGTAACCGGAGCACGTCGCGCAACCGTACTCGGCGCTTGCTATCCGGCCTGACAAACGCTGGCACCCCGCCCCTGACACAAGAGGCAATCCGATAACGCTAGTGCCCTGGAGCATCTGATCAGGCACAGCCCCGCAAGATGAAACCCTGACAAACAAATGACAGGCACTCATCCATCCCAACTTCAAGCATCCCAAGCCTCAAGCCCGTTCTCCCGCCCGCGCTCCCCTCATTCACGGAGCTATCCACCTCGCCTGCCCCTGCTACAGAGCCCGGAAATGCGCAGATTCATCAAACACGATATGCTCACGCGCACAACTAAAACACCC
The DNA here is from genome assembly GCF_049932565.1 of Alcaligenes sp. HNGD-HTN06. Classification (NCBI taxonomy): domain Bacteria; kingdom Pseudomonadati; phylum Pseudomonadota; class Betaproteobacteria; order Burkholderiales; family Alcaligenaceae; genus Alcaligenes; species Alcaligenes sp. HNGD-HTN06. The sequence continues at coordinate 3,066,390 of NZ_CP187782.1, forward strand.
CAGACCCTGCATTCAGAGTCTGGGGTGTTTGTGTACAAATCCTGCTAAAGCCGATCAGCGCTGAACGACCAGCGCTGACGCCACCTTCTTACATCGTGAAGGAAGAGCCGCAGCCGCAGGTCGTTGTCGCATTAGGATTACGGATAACGAACTGAGCACCGTCCAGATCGTCTTTGTAATCAATCTCTGCGCCCACCAGGTACTGGAAGCTCATGGCGTCAACCAGCAGTTGTACGCCGTCTTTATCAATAATGGTGTCGTCGTCGTTAACCAGTTCGTCAAAAGTGAAGCCGTACTGGAAGCCGGAACAGCCACCACCTTGCACGAAGACGCGCAGCTTCAGTTCGGGGCTGCCTTCTTCAATCAGGAGCTCACGGACCTTCTCAACCGCTGAATCGGTAAAGATCAGAGGGGAAGGAGGGGCTTGCAGATCAACGGATTCGGTAAGAGTGCTCATGTGGTTCTCCTGCCGGCCCCCGCCGGCATGAATAATTATCATGTGATCGCCTTGCACATGACCACCCGCGGGTAAGGTGATTAGTCTGGCTAGGCGATTTTTTCCTGGCGAGAAGCGCGGATAACGCTTCCTTCCAGAACATTCAGCGTCAAGGCGGTGGGCTCAAAGCCTGGCGGCAACGCCAGCCAACCCATAGCGCGCTGAAACTGGTTAAAGTTTAAGATCAAAGGATCAGTCTGTTCTACAGACGACTCTGCCAGCCCCGAATCTGGCCCGGAACTGGGTGTTAAATCGATTTTAACGTTTTTTCCGTCTTGCCGCCCGGTCAGCTGAAACTGCAGGCGACCAGAAAATGGCTTTCCTTCCGGGGCGTTACGTTGCAGCAGGACTTTATACTCCAGCAGATCTCCCCTCTTACTGACCTCCAGGGCACGAACCGTAATGGAACCACTGGGGCCAGGGGGCAGCAACTGTTCGTAAAAAGCCAGCTGTTCGCGTGTTTGCGCCAGTTCGGTCTGAGTGGACAGCAAGGATTTTTCCAGCCCCTTGCGTGTGCTCTCCTCCAACACCAACTGCCCACGCAGCACCTCAAATTCGCTTTGAATCTGCTGCAGGGATTGCTGACTACGTGCCAGATTCTGCATCGCCAACTGAATTTGTTCAGACTGGTCTGCAGGCTGGGTCAGGCTGCGGTATAGCCATAGACCACCGCCACCCAATAACATACCCGCCAATACCGCCAGTGCAATGACAGACGCTCCGCCCCGCGCACGGGAAGGAGCGGCAGTCTGAGTCGTGGTTTGTGGTGATTCAGTCATGGATATTTGACCTGTTCACCAAGACCAAGTTCCCCTTAAGGCAGAATGGCAACGTGATTCAGGCCAGTTTGTTCTGGCAGGCCGAACAGGATATTCATATTCTGCACGGCTTGACCGGAAGCACCCTTCACCAGATTATCCTGCACCACCAGAATAATCAGCTGATCGCCGTTACCGGGCCGCTGCACGGAAATACGCAGCTGGTTGGAAGCGCGCACCGAACGGGTTTCAGGCAGGGTACCAGCCGGCAACACATCCACAAACGCTTCCTGCGCGTAGCGCTGCTCATACAGGGCCTGGAAGTCCGTGTCCATCGCCTCAGGCTTGATGCGGGCATAGATCGTGGAAAACATGCCGCGAATCATGGGCACCAGGTGGGGCACGAAGGTCAGACCAACCGGGCCGCCGGCCAAACGCTGCAACTGCTCCACAATCTCCGGATGGTGACGGTGACCCGACACGCCATAGGCCTTGAAGTTGTCGCTGGCTTCCGCAAACAGATTGGGAACCGAAGCCCCTTTGCCAGCACCGGACACACCGGATTTGCAATCGGCAATCAGGTGCTGAGTATCAACCAGCGCCTTGCCACCTTCCAGCAAGGGAGCCAAGCCCAGCAGAACCGTAGTGGGATAGCAGCCGGGGTTACCGATCACCTTGGCGTGAGAGATCTTGTCGCGCAGCAGCTCGGGCAAACCATACACCGATTGGCTCAAAATATCGGGGCAGCTGTGTTCCATCTTGTACCACTTCTGGAACACGTCCGTATCTTGCAGACGAAAGTCCGCTGCCAGGTCGATCACACGCACGCCTGCAGCCAGCAAACGCTCGACCTGGCTCATGGCAACACCGTGGGGAGTGGCAAAGAACACCACGTCGCACTGTTCCAGATTGGCATTTTCAGGAGTAGAGAATTTCAGATCCACATGGCCACGCAAGTTCGGATACATATCCGAAACCGGCACGCCATCCTCTTTGCGCGAGGTGATGGCGACCAGTTCCACCTGAGGGTGCTGACTTAACAGACGCAGCAACTCGACCCCGGTGTAACCTGTACCGCCGACAATCCCTACCTTGATCCGGGTATCGCTATGTGTAGCCATGAACTTTCCTGAAAGAGAGACAAGCAAAAATTCTATCTTAACGTAGTCCTGCCTGTTCTCAAGCAGCAGACCCGGTAAAGCAGGACAAATGTAGCCAGCAAACAAAAACCCCGGACAGGTCCGGGGTTTTTGAGCACCATAAACAGGTCGCGAGGCGAATTAACGCTTGCTGAACTGTTTGCGGCGACGTGCTTTGTGCAGACCGACTTTCTTACGCTCAACTTCACGAGCATCACGAGTCACCAGGCCAGCTTGTTTTAGAGCCGTCTTCAGTGTTTCGTCGTAGTCGATCAGAGCGCGGGTGATGCCGTGACGGGCAGCACCGGCCTGGCCGCTTTCGCCGCCGCCATGCACGTTGATCTTGATATCGAAGGATTCAACATGGTTGGTCAGCACCAGAGGCTGACGCACAATCATGCGACCCGTTTCGCGAGCAAAGTATTCGTCAACAGGCTTGCCGTTGACCACGATTTGGCCCGAACCTTTCTTGATGAAGACACGAGCGACGGAGGTCTTGCGACGGCCCGTACCGTAATTCCAGTTACCGATCATGACCTATCCTTAGATGTCCAGAGTTTTAGGCTGTTGAGCACTATGAGGATGCTCGGCACCAGCGTAAACCTTCAGTTTCTTGGCCATGGCGTAGCCCAGAGGGCCCTTTGGCAACATACCCTTGACGGCCTTTTCGATGGCACGGCCTGGGAAGCGCTCTTGCATGGTTTGGAAGTTGGTTTCGTAAATACCGCCTGGGTAGTTCGAGTGACGATAGTACTTCTTATCCTGTGCCTTGTTACCGGTTACGGCAATGTCAGCAGCGTTGATGATAATGATGTAATCGCCGGTATCAACGTGAGGGGTATATTCGGGTTTGTGCTTACCACGCAAGCGGCGTGCGACTTCGCTGGCCACACGACCAAGGACTTTGCCTTTAGCGTCAATCACAAACCAGTCACGTTTGACTTCAAGCGGCTTGGCCACGAAGGTCTTCATGATGGTTCCTAAATATTAAAATTTCGGGTCAAGGCAACATGCCTAACCCCTACAGTCCACCCGCTTTTTCAAGCAAGGCAGCTCTATTTGACCCTGCCAAGACGTTATATTCCGCCCGTGCATTTCTGCCAAATAGCTCGCCATAATAACATAAATAGTGGAAAACACGAGGGTTTTGTACGAAAGCACCGATTTTTTGCCACACCCAGGCCGCGCTTCATAAAAAGAAAGCACGGGTTTCATCTCTGCGCACGCTCCAGCAAGGCTGCGAGTATTTTTCCACCTCAACGCAACACTCTCTTGCGGCGCCTTCCAAAAAGCCTCCCTACCTTTAGATCCACTGATCAGACCCACCCCGTACCCCAGAGCACCAGCCAATAAAAAAACCCCTGCTTCCAACCGGGAAACAGGGGTGAACAAGCTGGACCTGCCAAGCCCGAACAGAGTGCTCTGCCCGGACTCAGATACTGGGATCAGCCTTTTTTCTGGTTTGCCAGAGCAATGCCCAGGTAGTTGTCGTAGGAGCCTTCGGCCACGCGGAACCAAGGCACAAGCGCATCGCGGAAACCCATGTAATCGTCGTGAATCTTCTTGAACATGGGGTCCTTGTCGCAGAATTCCTTGTACACGATATTGGCTGTTTTGAAGGACTCATCCATCACATCACGCGGGAAGGCTTTCAAAATGGCGCCGCTGGCGATCAGACGACGCAAGGCGCCTGGGCTTTGCGCGTCGTACTGGCACAGCATGCGCTCGCCGGCAGCACGCGACGCAATTTCAATCAGCGACTGGTATTGCTTAGGCAGTGCCTGGAAAGCGGCGTCGTTAACGTACAGCGACACTTGCGCCGAACCTTCCCACCAACCGGGGTAGTAGTAGTATTTGGCCACTTTCTGAAAGCCCAGCTTTTCGTCATCTACGGGACCGACGAACTCCACGGCATCCAGCGTGCCTTTTTCCAGCGATGGGTAGATATCGCCCGGCGGCACTTGCTGAGGCACCACACCCATACGGGCCAGCACTTCACCGGCAAAACCGGCCGTACGCATCTTCAGACCTTTCAGGTCTTCCAGGGAATTGATTTCCTTACGGTACCAGCCGCCCATCTGGGTGCCGGTATTCCCGAAGGAAAAGTTGATGATGTTACGGGTCGCGAACAACTCACGCAGCAGTTTCGTCCCGTTGCCTTCCTGCATCCAGGCATTCATCTGACGCGCGTTCAGCCCAAATGGCACTGCCGTATCAAAGCTGAACGATGGATCTTTGCCGTAGTAGTAATACGAAGCTGTCTGACCACACTCAACGGTGCCGTTGCTGACCGCATCCATCACACCAAAACCGGGAACGATTTCACCGGCCGGGTACAAACGGATATTGAAGTTGCCATCCGAGGCCTCTTCCACCATCTTGCAAAACGCCTGAGCGGTCGAAAACAGCGCCGGGGTGGCGGGGCCGTATGTCGATGTCAGCTTCCAATTAACCTTGGGATTGCTCTGGGCAATAGCAGGGGCAGCAATAGCGGCAGTACTGGCGACCGCACCAAGACCTGCCTTTTTCAGAAACGAGCGACGCTGCATGAATAAGCTCCTTGTGGGGATTCAATAACCGGGAAATATTTTTATGCTAGGGATAGTACACTGGCGCGACCCGAATGGGGGGCTGCGAAAGCCCGGATTATCCCGCAAATCGGGGCTTTGATCGTCGGCTCCTTGATCTGGCACATTGGGCAGGCACTTTCATCGAAAACGCCCCCCCAACCCTCATAGGGAAACCGCGCCCTCGCCGGTCTGGCGGCTTGCGGCACCGTTAAGGACAGACCATGCACTGGCACAGCAAGCAGATCAGGCGCCGGCTACCGACATCTGTTCGATCAAAATCGAGCCCGTGCGCTTGGAGCCGGCGGCAAAGGTGTCCGCCCCCACAGCCACGATCTGGGCAAACATCTCAGCCAGATTACCGGCAATGGTCACTTCCTCCACCGCATGCTGAATACGGCCATTTTCCACCCAGTAACCAAATGCGCCCCGCGAATAATCACCTGTCAGGTAATTGACTCCCTGACCGATCAGCTCGGTCACCAGCAGGCCGCGGTCCATCTTCTTGAGCATGGCATCCAGATCATCCTCAGGGCGGGTGAGCCGCGAGCTAAGCAGCAGGTTGTGTGAACCACCGGCATTACCCGTGGACGGCATACCCAGCTTGCGACCCGCGTACGACGACAAAAAGTAGCCTTTCAGCTCGCCAGCACGCACCACGTCGCGGTCCGCCGTGAGCACGCCTTCCGAATCAAACGGCGCACTACCCATGGCAGCTGCCAGATGCGGGCGCTCCAGCACATCAATGTGCTTGGCCATGACGGTCTTGCCCAGCGAATCGAGCAGAAAACTGGTTTTGCGATACAGGGCCGACCCGCTGGTGGCCTGCACCAAAGAGCCGATCAGGCCCACAGCCAGCGGAGCCTCGAACAGAACTGGGTAGCGACCCGTAGGAATACGGCGCGCCGACAGACGCGACAAGGTACGCTCGGCCGCGTAACGCCCGACCGATTCGGGACTGGCCAGACGGGATGGATCGCGCGAGCTGCTGTACCAGTAATCGCGGTGCATATTGTCACCCTTGCCAGCAATAGGGCTGACACTGAGCGAATGACGGCTGTAGGGGTAGCCGCCCAGAAAGCCGCGGCTGTTGCCCATCACAAAATGTCCTTCCAGCGTATCGACCGAGGCGCCTTCCGAATTGCTGATCAGAGGGCTCAGTTCCAGCGCGGCCTGCTCGGCGCGGATAGCCAGTCGGGCAGCCTGATCAGCATCCAGCAGCCAGGGATGGTGCAAATGCAGATCGGGATACTGCTGCGCCAGCATGTCTGCTTCAGGTAAACCGGCAAAGGGATCTTCAGCGGTATAGCGGGCAATATGCCAGGCCGCCTCCACCGTCTCACGCAGCGCCTTGACGGAAAAATCGGAGGTGGAGGCCGAGCCGCTGCGCTGGCCCGCAAACACGGTCACACCCAAGGAGCGGTCTTGCGTCTGCTCTACCGTCTCCAGTTCCAGCTGACGCACGGAGACCGCCAGGCCCTTGTTTTCGGAGATATCGACGGCAGCATCACTGGCGCCCAGTTTTTTGGCATGCCGCAGCGCCTCGTCCACCAATTCACAAAACTGGAACTGATTGGCACTGATCGACAATTGAGAAATAGTTGGATGACTCATTGCTACTCTTTGAGGGTTAGGCGGTTATCATAGCCAATTGGCGACAATCTTTGCTATTTCACTTCTTATGGCCCGTCCACGCACTGAAATCGATGAAAACGGTTACGACCGTCCCAGCAAATCGCAGGTAAAACGCGAGATGCACGCTCTGCTCGATCTGGGCAAACGCCTGATTGAGCTCTCGGACGACAGACTCAAACAGTTAGATCTGGGCGAGCCCTTACTGGCCGCCATCAAGGATGCCAAACGCATCAGCCCAACGGCGCGGGAAGGACGGCGCCGCCAGATCCACTATGTGGGCAAGCTCATGCGCAATGTGGACCCTGAGCCGATCCTGAAACAACTGGATGTCTGGGAAAATGGCTCCAAAGAAGAAACCCGTGCCATGCACAGGCTGGAGGCTTTGCGCGACCTGTTGTTGCGTGATGACGACGCTTTGACCGAATTCATGAATGAGTTTTCCGGGGCCGACATCCAGCAATTGCGCACCCTGATTCGTGCCGCACGCAAAGAAGCGGAGAAAAATTCCACACTGGCACAAGGCCAGGACCCGCAGCGCAAACACTACCGTGCCCTGTACCAGTACATCAAGACCTTGGTAGATCTTTCGGAGTCCGCATGAACCCTCTGCTTGAGTCGATTGAGATTGAAACCGGTGCCAACCCCCAGCATGCCATTATCTGGCTGCACGGTTTAGGCGCCGACGGCCATGATTTTGCCCCTATCGTGCCCGAGCTGGGCCTGCAAGACGCTCCGGCCATTCGTTTCATTTTCCCGCATGCCCCCATCCAGCCTGTCACCATCAACGGTGGCATGGCCATGCGTTCCTGGTACGACATTTATGTGGCGGATCTGGTGCGCCGCGAGGACGAAAGTGGTCTGCGTCAGTCACAGATCGAAGTGCAGAACCTGATCGCCCGTGAAAACGCCCGTGGTATCCCCACCGAAAATATTGTGCTGGCCGGCTTTTCCCAAGGCTGCGCCATGACCTTGCAAACAGGCCTGCGCTTGCCCGAGCGTCTGGCGGGCATGCTCTGTCTGTCGGGCTACCTGCCTTTGGCCCATGCCGTCGAAGCCGAGCGTCATCCCGCCAACCAGAATACCCCCATTTTCATGGCGCACGGCAGCATGGACCCGGTCGTCCCCCTCAGCCGTGCTGAAGCCAGCCGCCAGCAGCTCGAGGCAATGGGCTATCAGGTGCAATGGAATGTCTACCCCATGCCCCACGCAGTCTGTCCGGAAGAAATCAGCGCCATCGGCGGATTCCTCAGACAAGTCCTGCGCTAACAGGACCATGGAACAAAAACACCGCTGCAATTGCAGCGGTGTTTTTTTCAGCCTTTGCTGATTACTGATACATCCGGGCAATTCGCTCCTGCCAGGTTTTCTCACGAACCAACATGCCGTCCTCTTTCAGTTCCCGCGTGAAAGTGAGATAAAAATAAGACTCATCGGACTCGATCCTGGCACGCGCCAACAAATCAATCTCCCGTCCCTTGATGGTAAAGAGGTTGCGCCGCTCGCCCTGATAACGCGCCTGGGCAGGGCGGGCGTCATTGACCTCCCAGCGGTAGCGCTCCTGGGAACGGTACAGATTGTCATGCAGGACCCAACTGAGTTCATTGCTGGCGGTAAAACTCGAATCCCCCGTCTCCTCATCACGGGTACTGCTAAAGACAGGGCCATCCGAATCAATCACACGTCCGAACGGAGCCGCTTCGCTGGCCTGGGGCGGTGACATCCGGCAGGCCTGGGACCCTTGGTCACGCAGGGGCACAACCGGCAAATCCACCCAGGTATCCACACCCGTAAACAGACTGGTCGCCCCCGGCGTCGGACTAGGCCAGATCATGGGGAACTGTGCATTACTCACTGCAAGGCGGATACGGTGACCAGGTTTGAAGCGCCACGTTGTAAAGTGAATGGCGGTATTCAAGATAGTGGGTTCTCCCGGCACCAGGGCTTGAGGCTCCAAGCGCGAAAACCGCTGCGAAGGATTAATGACCGCTCCGCTGACCAGTGAAACGCGCCCGTCCGGGGCCACATCCTCCAGGCGCACGCTCCATTGGTAGAAGGGTGCATCGGCTACCACTTTCAGGCGCACCTGGGGCATGCCCATAATTTCCATAGCCTCTGTCAAAGGCGCGGAATCATAGACCAGACTGTGCATATCATCGGCCGCCATATCCCCGGTCTGCTCGCCCCACCAGCCGCCGCCAGCCAGCCCTGCCCCCGCCTTGTAACGCAAGGTCTGGGCCAGGCCGGATGCGGCGGGCACAGGCGACAGCCCTTGCCCTGCTTGAGGATACCGACGTTCAGTAATGGCCCCTTGCACCGGCCACTGCGCATCGCAACGCCAATAACCAGGGACGGTTTTCAGATCGGTAGCGGGCGCATGACCGGTACGCATGAAAGCCATGCGAGCGGGTTCCTGCAAGATCCCGGTGTCAATGCCCTTGAGCCAGTAATCCCACCAGCGCAATGCCTTCTGGCGCCATTCATAGTTGGGGCCCGGTACGCCGTATTCCGGCCAGGCATGGTTCCAGGGCCCCATTTCCACAATGACGGGCGCCGTGGAGGTACGGCTGACATCCAGTGCAAAATCGCGATAGCCATCGAGCAGCCCCCCAATCAAATAGGCCGGGACCTCCAAAGGTTGTTGCTTGAAGGCCAGAGACTGCGCGCGCCAGAACTCGCCATCCTGTTGTTGACGTAACCAGGTAAAAATCCAGGGTTCACGATCAAAGCGGTTCTTGAAGTAGGCCTCGTCAATCCGGTAATCCGGACTTTGCGGCATGGCATTATCGGTATCGATCTGGTGCGCATACGAGTCGATATGCAAGGCGCCGTCAATATAGTGGACATCGTTGTAGAACAGATCGGTCGAACCATGGGCCGCAATAATCGCCTTGAGCGCCGGCGGTTTTCTGTGGGCCGTCATTAAAGAGTTGAATGCGCTCCAGGACAGGCCGTACATGCCCACCTTGCCATTGGACCAGGGCTTGCGGGAGAGCTGATCAATCAGCTCCTGGGCATCGGCAATCTCAGCGGCGGAATATTCGCTGACAGGAACCGGCCCGGTGCTGCCTCCCGTGCCACGCACATCGACCCGGGCCAGCACATAACCGCGTTTCGCAAAGTAGGAGCCGTAATCGTAGTCGCCCAAGGCGAAGAAATCGTCCTTGCGATACGGCAGCATCTCCAGGATGACCGGAAAGCTCTCATCCGGAGAGCGGGCCAGTGGCCGGTAATAAGTCACTGCCAAACGTACGCCATCTCGCATTTCCAGGAAGTCGTTCTCCATGGAAAACTCGTAATGGTTGTTCTCTGGTGTCATCCCTGTTTGCCCCGAGCAGCCCAGCAGGCCAAGCACCAAGAGCAAACCAAGCATCCATCGCTGCCAGGCAGCCAGCATCAATCGCATCATTATGTCCCCGGTATGGGATGCCATCGTTGGCGGGCATCCTCCATGCAGATGACAGCAGCCCGCACCATGCGTACTGGCTGCCAGCACCAGCGCATCATAGACCCGTCACCGTTGAGTGAATCGGGACATCAAGGGGACAATTAAACGGGTATTTCCCGTTAAACGAGGAGCGGCATGCCTGTGCCTAGTCCGAACGACGCGTCTCACCCAGATCCAGCCAGACCCGACGCATGCTGGGATCTTCCGGGTCTGCGTCGTTCTGGAAGCCCAACCGCTTCATCAGGGCCTGCATGGGCGTATTGGAGGCCAGCACATAACCATCAATGTACGTCAGGCCCTGTTCGGCGGCGGCCTGAATCAACGCCTCCATCAGGGTCACACCCAGGCCGCGACGCTGCCAGGCGTCCCCAATGACCAGCGCATACTCCGCCCCCCGTCCATCACCGTTACGCAAATAGTGGGCAAAGCCAATGATTTCGTCACGGGGATGGTTACGATTGTCCGGATTGGGGGAACGCACGGTTGCAATCAGCGCCAGCTCCCGGTCGTAGTCGATACGGGTGTAGCGCGACAGCATCCGTGGGGTCAGCTCACGCAGCATGGACACGAAACGCATGTAGCGGCTTTCATCCGACAAGCCCCGCATGAACGTCTGCAGGGCCTCGGCATCTTCCGGACGGATAGGCCGCAAGGTCCAGCGCTGTCCATCCTTGAACTGGCGCCGCTCGATCATGTGACGCGGATAAGGATGAATCGCCATGTGGCGGTAGCCCGCCGTCTCGGGCAGCACCAGCATGGACTGCCTGCTCAGCGAGATTGAGATGCTCTTGATATACAGGCTGTTCTCGCCCGCCATGATGGGATCGAGCACAACCCGGCGCACGCCGGGCAGCTCGCTCATCAAGTCCGACAAGCGTTCCAGGACCTGCAAAAGCTGCGTCAGGACCAAAGGCGTCAGTTGCGAGGACAGGCTCTTGCGCCAAAGGGGGCTACGTTCGACCAGCTGGCGCGCCAGATACCGGTTCAGCGGAGGCAATTCGACCGCGGGATAAGACGATGAAAGCCAATCGGCATGATCGGCTGCGCCAAAAACGGCATAAGGGCCGAGCTTGTCATCGGTCTCAAAGCGAATCCCCATCAACGGCACATCCGGGTCGGGCTCGCCTTGATCGTGGGTCACCCGCAGATCAATCACGGGAACATGGAAATAACGCAGCAGATCACGGCACTCCTGCTCGCTGGCTTCACGGCGCTCACTTTGAATCTGCCGTACCAGCTCACGGGCAGGCTCCACCTCTGGCAAAGTGCCCAGCGGCAAAGGCGGCAGGGTTTGCTGTGACAAATGCTGGTTGTAGTGATAACGAGCCAGCAGGTCAAAGGCGTTGGCAGCCGTATCCGGGGTACGGAAAGCAGGCGTGCCCACGCCATCGAGCAAATGACGCAAGGGGCGCATATCCGCGTCCCCAATCAGGCAAGTGATGATGGGTTTGCGCGCACTGGCCGACAACATGGCCAGCTCGCGGGATACGGCCGGCATGTCGGCCAGCGGATCGGGCGTGAGCAAGACCAGGACGCCGTCGATATCCTTGTCATCGAGCAAGGTGGAAATAACCGAATCAATGCGCATGGGCGTCAATGGCACATAGGTCACCACCGGGTTCTGAACCTGATCTCCAGGAGCCAGGAGGTTATCCAGGGCTCGCTGGGTCGAGGGTGCCAGTTCCGGGCACGTCACTGCAGCATCCGCCCCTAACACATCCAGGGCCATCTGCGCAGCCCCATTGCCGTTAGAGAACAGGGCAATGCGCCGCCCTTTGGGGCGACGGGTGTAAACCAGCACTTTCAGGGCCGAGAACAGCTGCACAAAATAACGTATGCGTACCGCCCCCACACGCCGCATCAAGGCATTGAACACGGCCTCGTGCGCCTCACCCTGCTGACGCTGGGCGCCAACTTTCAAGACCACCACTGGCTTGACCGCCGCCACCGCATGTAAAGCGCTGGTAAAACGACGCGAGGCCGGTGTGTGCTCCAGATACAAGGCGATGCTGTCCGTGCGTGGGTCCATGGCCAGATACTCCAGCACTTCAGGCACGTCGATCACGGCCTCGTCCCCGACGGACACAATGGCAGAAAAGCCCAGGCTGACATCTTCAGCCCAGTCCATCAAGGCCGAGGTAATCGAGCGTGACTGGGACACCAGAGCCACCCGGCCCGCCAGCGCCATTTGTGGCTCATGACTCAAATTGATGCCCAGATGCGGCCGCTGTATTCCAAACGCGCGCGGCCCCAGCACCAGGCAATTATTGATGCGCGCCCAGGATCGGGCATACACCATGTCTTCCATGGGATCGCGGGAGGCCAGATTCGAGGGCAAGAGCAGCACCACTCGGGGCTTGTGGACGCGAATCGCATCCAGCGCCTGCGGCAAGCGCACCGGCTCGATACAGACCAGCGCCAGATCCAGGCGCTGTGTACCTGTCAGCCCTTCAAGCCGGTCGGGCACGATAACCTGGGTCGCCGTAATACGGGCCTGGGTAATGCGGCCCGCCAGCCGCCCCGGCACATCCTTGATAAGCGGCAAGGGTAATGTGGATACGACCAATACCGAACGGGGCTCAAACAATGCTGTCAGACGATGCCTTAAGGCTGCCATGATTGTTCCGCCATAAGAAGACCACACACCAAAATAAACAATTCCCTCATCTTAAGCACAGCTGTCTACAAATAAAAGAGACCGGACTGGCGATATCTGTTTTGTGTCATACATCCGTTTTTTTTCCTCTACGAGCTATTTATATACTTTCGTATAGGATTCATACGCCAATGCCTGGGCAAAAACCTCGCAAAGCCAGTCGCAAAGCGGCTTGCAGCACGTAAAATAACAGTCGTTCGGAAAGCGGGACCTTTCGTTCTCTCTGACAGGAAAAAACACATTATGTCCAACGACGGCAGTCGAAGAACGATGCTGCCCAAGCCCACCAGACAGACATAACCCGCGGGTTTGACTGCTGAAGCGGCTTGCGCAGCACGATCAGGAGTCAACCATGCATCGCCTTACTCATACTGGACCGATCCGGGCCCTGACCCCGTCGGGCTCGCATCTTGCCACACCTTGCCCTCGCGAGCGCGCGGTTCCCAACCGCCGCCCCGCTCTTGCCTGGCGCATCAACACGGCTAGCCGCAAACCAGAAATCCACTGGCTTGCAAACAGTGACAAACCCCCATCAGCGCAAATAAGGCGCTGCATCTTGCGCCGCCACTAAACGTTGGCCTGACGCCGACTCAATTCGCCAGTTCTTACCTGTAGTCTGCCGACCCTCAAACCGGTCAGCAGGATCTGCTGCGTCCATCCCCCGGAATGGACGGCACAGTCACGCCTGTACCCCAGGAGCATTACCATGAGCATTCAACAACACCGTTCGCCACTGCGCTCAGTGGACCACGACGCCAAACTGCGCACGGCTACCGAAACCGGGCTGAGCCTGGAGACGACTCTGGCCGCTGTACAGGCCAACCTGAACGGCCTGACCGATGCCGAGGCCTTGAGCCGCCTGACCGAATATGGCCCTAACGAGGTCGCACGGGACAAACCCGCCCACGCCCTGATTCAGCTGGCCCTGGCCTTCAAGAACCCCTTTATCGCGGTGCTGATGGTGCTGGCTGCGGTCAGCGCCGTCACTGACATCATCCTGCCCATGCGTTCGGGCGAAGCAGCGGACTACACCGGCGTGCTGATTATTGTGGTCATGGTCACCTTGAGCGGCCTGCTGCGTTTCTGGCAGGAATATCGTTCCGGCAAGGCCGCCCAGGCCCTGAAAGCCATGGTGCGTACCACCGCCAGCGTGCAGCGAAGCTCCACCGTCTCCAGCGCGACCGTATTGCGCGAAATCCCCATGAGCCAGATCGTGCCCGGCGATATCGTCCGCCTGTCGGCGGGCGACATGGTCCCGGCCGATCTTCGACTGATCGAGTCTCGCGATCTGTTCGTCAGTCAGGCCGCGCTGACCGGTGAAGCCCTGCCGGTCGAAAAGTACGATGTCTTTAGCGCCGTCAGCAGCAAAAGCGCCACGGCACCCCGTGCCCAGACCAGCGTGCTGGAACAGAACAACCTGTGCTTTATGGGCACCAACGTGGTCAGCGGTACGGCCACGGCAGTGGTGGTGGCCACCGGCGCGAAAACCTACTTTGGCTCGCTGGCCAAAGCTATTGTCGGTTCGCGCGCCGAGACTGCTTTTGACCGGGGCGTGAACAGCGTTAGCTGGCTGCTGATTCGCTTCATGCTGGTCATGGTGCCTGTCGTGCTGCTGATCAACGGTTTTTCCAAAGGCGACTGGACTGAAGCCTTCCTGTTCGCACTGGCCGTTGCCGTCGGCCTGACCCCTGAAATGCTGCCCATGATTGTGTCCTCCAACCTGGCTAAAGGCGCGGTTGCCATGGCCAAGAACAAGGTGGTGGTCAAACGCCTGAACGCGATCCAGAACTTTGGCGCCATGGACGTACTATGCACCGACAAGACCGGCACCCTGACGCAAGACCGGATTATTCTGGAGCACCATCTGGGTCTGGATGATCGCAACTGCCCACGCATTCTGGAATTGGCCTTGCTCAATAGCCTGCACCAAAGTGGCGTCAAGAACCTGATGGACCAGGCCGTGCTGCGTTTTGCACAAAAGACCCCATCTGCCCTGCAAGCAATCGGTTCCTATCGCAAGATCGATGAACTGCCTTTTGATTTTGTGCGACGCCGCCTGTCGGTCGTGGTGCAAAACCCGCAAGGCGAACAGCTCATGGTTTGCAAAGGCGCCGTGGAGGAAATGCTCAGCGTCGCCACCCATCTGCAAGACGGTGACCAGCGCCGCCTACTGGACACCGAGCAGCGGGCCCGTCTGCTGAAAATGGCTTACCGCTACAACTCGGACGGCTTTCGTGTCTTGCTGATTGCCACTCGACGCATTCCTGTCGAACAGGCCAAGAGCCGTTACGAAGCCCAGGATGAGTGCCAGATGACGGTGCAAGGCTTGCTGACCTTTCTGGACCCACCAAAGGAAAGTGCTACCCAGGCGATTGCCGCCCTGACCGAGCACGGTGTGGCCGTGAAAGTCCTGACCGGCGACAACGAAATCATTACCGCGAAAATCTGCCGTGAAGTGGGCCTGGAGCCCGGCCAGCCTTTGCTTGGACCTGATATCGAACGCATGCAAGAGCCCGATCTGCGTTGCGCTGTCGAGCGCCACTCGGTATTTGCAAAACTGACGCCGCTGCAAAAGTCGCGTGTTCTCAAAGCGCTGCAGGCCAATGGTCATACCGTCGGTTTTCTGGGCGATGGCATCAACGACGCTCCCGCCCTGCGTGATGCCGATGTGGGCATTTCGGTAGATAGCGGCACGGATATTGCCAAAGAGTCGGCGGACATCATCTTGCTGGAAAAGAGCCTGCTGGTTCTGGAAGAAGGCGTAATCAAAGGCCGCGAGACTTTTGGCAACATCATCAAGTACCTGAACATGACGGCCAGCTCCAACTTTGGCAATGTGTTCTCCGTGTTGGTGGCCAGCGCCTTCATCCCTTTCCTGCCCATGCTGGCCATCCACTTGCTGATTCAGAATCTGCTCTACGATATCTCCCAACTGGCTTTGCCCTGGGACCGCATGGACAAGGATTTTCTGCGCAAGCCCCGCAAATGGGATGCCAAAAACATTGGCCGCTTCATGATCTGGATCGGGCCGACCTCGTCCATCTTCGACATCACCACCTTTGTCTTGATGTGGTACGTATTTGGGGCAAATACGCCCGCAGTGCAATCGCTGTTTCAGTCCGGCTGGTTTATTGAAGGCTTGCTCTCGCAGACACTGGTTGTTCACATGCTACGTACGCAAAAAATCCCCTTCATCCAAAGCACAGCGGCCCTGCCTGTGATGCTGATGACCTTCCTGATCGCCGCTGTTGGCATCTACCTGCCCTTCTCCGGCGTGGGTGCCATGGTGGGCCTGCAGCCTTTGCCTTGGGAGTATTTCCCATGGCTGGTCGGCACCTTGCTGGCTTACTGCCTGGTCGCACAAGGTATGAAAATGCTGTACATCCGCCGCTTTGGTCAGTGGTTCTAAGACTGACAGGCCGGGGCTCCTCGCCATCCTGGCGGGAGCCCGGGCCCTGACCTGTAATCAGACACAAGCCCGGGTATATGATGGCGGCACGACGGACACGATCCTGCTGCCTGACCTGGACACGAACGATATGACACCACCCTTTAGCGCCTTGTCGAGCAACACCTACCGCGCCTTGGCCCTGGTGGGCCTGTGTATTTTAATGGTGCTGGTCTTTATCGCCGACACCGTGACCAACTATGCAATTGCTGCCGCTGTCTTTCATACGCCGCTGCTGCTGATTGCGATTCGTTTTCTGTCTGCGCGGCTGGTCATTGCACTGACCGGCATCAGCATGGCGCTGACCGTAGTCAGTGTCCTGCTGACTCGTTCGGGCGATTACGACGTGGGCCTGATCAATACCGGAATCAGCCTTGTTGCCATTGCGGTCACTGCGTACCTGGGCCTCAAGCTCAAATCCGTGCAGGCAGCCGCCCATGAAACGCGTGAACATTTGCTGCGCCTGTCTCGCTTGACCACCCTGGGGCAACTAAGCACCTCGATTGCCCATGAGGTCAGCCAGCCCCTGGCCGCCATCAACAGCAGCGCCGGTGCCTGCCAACGCTGGCTGGAGGCCTCGCCGCCCAATATAGAGAAAGCCCAAGCTGCCGCACAGCGAATCGTCTACGACGCACAGCGCGCCAAAGATGTGCTGGATCGGGTGCGCAGCATTACCCGCAACGAGGCGCCCGCCAGCAGTGCTTTTGATTTGAACCTGGCCTTGACCGAACTGCTCAGCCTGTCGAGTGGCGAGATGCAACGCCATCATATTGACCTGCGTCTGGCCTTGCAGACTGACTTGCCCCCCGTCTATGCGGATCGCGTACAGATTCAGCAAGTAATGGCCAATCTGCTGCTCAATGCCATTGAAGCGCTCAGCCCTCCTTCGAGTTCCCACGCCGCGTGCATCAGCATAGAAACCAGCTTCCTGCCCGGTGACAAACCTCAGACTGGCAAGGTGCTCTTTTCCATTAAAGACAATGGACCGGGTTTATCCGGCACCCAGTTGTCTGAGCTGTTTAATACGTTCTGGACCACCAAACCCACTGGACTAGGACTGGGCCTGACCATCAGCCGCACGATTATCGATGCCAATAACGGCCATATCTGGGCCACCCATCAAACCGACGGCGGCGCAGCCTTTCACTTCACCTTACCTTTGGCGCCATGACAGACAACCTGGACTCTTCTTTGACCACGCCCACGGTTTATATCATTGATGATGACCCTTCAATTCGCGCCGCTCTGGACGATCTGCTGGCCAGTGTGGGAGTAAAGGCACTGAGCTTTGCCTCTACCCGCGATTTTCTGGCTCATCCGCTGTCCGATGCGCCCGCCTGTCTGGTGCTGGATGTGCGCATGCCCGAACAAAGCGGCACGGACTTTCATGCACAGATGGCATCACGCGGTTTGCATATGCCGGTCATATTCATGACCGGTCATGGTGATATTCATATGGCGGTCAAAGCGATCAAACAGGGGGCCTGGGACTTCCTGACCAAGCCTTTTATGGATCAGGCTCTGATTGATGCCGTGCAGTCCGCCCTGGCAGCCGATGCCCAGCGCAAGGAACAAGCCAGGTCCCGGCTGACCTTGCAGCAGCGCTGGGACAGCCTGAACCCAGGCGAGCGTGATGTGTTTGTGCGTGTGGTACAGGGCTTGCTGAACAAACAAATTGCCGCCGAACTGAATGTGAAGGAAGTCACGGTCAAAGTGCGACGCGCCCGTGTCATGCAGAAAATGCAGGCCGGCTCTCTGGCAGAGCTGGTGCGGCAATTCGATCAGCTCAATGCGGAAACAGGGCCGTAAGCCCGTTCTGGCCGGCAGTTCTTTTTTAGTTCACGCACTGGGTTAAAATATACAGATTCGGTCCCGCATGGGGGCTTTACAAGGTCAAGGCCACACACAAGTTATGAGCACGTCTACTTCCAACGTCATCCGCACCCGTTTCGCCCCCTCTCCCACCGGTTACCTGCATCTGGGCGGCGCGCGTACTGCCCTGTTTTCCTGGGCTTTTGCCCGCCATCATCAGGGCACCTTTGTGCTGCGCATTGAAGATACAGATCTGGAGCGTTCCACCCCCGAGGCGGTGCAAGGCATTCTGGATGGCATGCAGTGGCTGGGCCTGGATGCAGACGAAGGCCCTTTCTACCAGATGCAGCGCATGGACCGCTACCGCGAGGTCATCGCCCAGTTGCTGAAGGACGGCCATGCTTATTACTGCTACAGCAGCCCGGAGGAAGTGGAGGCCATGCGCGAAAAAGCGCGGGCCATGGGCCAAAAGCCACGCTACGATGGAACCTGGCGCCCTGAAGCCGGCAAGCAATTGCCGGCCATTCCTGCCGACCGCAAGCCTGTGGTGCGTTTCAAAAGCCCGCAGGCTGGCGCAACCAGCTGGGACGACATGGTCAAGGGCCGCATCAGTTTTGACAATAGCGAACTGGACGATCTGGTCATTGCCCGTCCTGACGGTACGCCAACCTATAACTTCTGCGTGGTGGTAGACGATTGGGACATGGCAATCACACATGTGATCCGCGGCGATGACCATGTCAACAACACCCCTCGTCAGATTGTGATCTTGCAGGCCCTGGGCGCGACTTTGCCCGAGTACGGTCATGTGCCCATGATTCTGGGTCCTGATGGCGAGAAGCTGTCCAAGCGTCATGGTGCGGTCAGCATCATGGATTACGACAAGGACGGTTATCTGCCTGAAGCCATGATCAATTACCTGGCCCGTTTGGGCTGGAGCCATGGTGATGACGAGCTGTTCACTCGCGAGCAGTTGGTAGAGTGGTTTGATACGCGCAGTCTGAGCAAGTCGGCTTCGCAGTGGGACCCCAAGAAGTTGAACTGGGTCAATGCCCACTACATCAAGGCCAGTGACAATGCAGATCTGGCCGAACGTGTCGCGCCACGTATCGAGGCCCTGGGTGGCAAAACGGATGGCCAGGATCTGCCCGGCATCATGGGTTTGTTGAAAGACCGTGCCGAGACCTTGAATCAGCTGGCTGAGGGCGCCTTATTGTTCTGCCGTCCTTTCGAGCCTGCCAGCGATGAACTGATGGCGGAGGTCCTGACACCGGAGGCCCGTGTCCTGCTGCGCGATTTTGCCAATAAGGCGATCAGCTTGCCGCAATGGAATACAGAAAACCTGGCCGCCTTGATCAAGCAGGTCCTGGCCGAACACAACGTAAAAATGCCCAAACTGGCCATTCCTTTGCGGGTTGCCGTAACAGGCCAGAAGCAAACGCCTGCCGTGGATGCCGTGCTGGCATTGGTGGGACGCGATAAAGTATTGGGACGACTGGCAGGTTTGTAAAAAACCGCGGGCACCGATGAAAAAGGGCATCTCAAGCGAGATGCCCTTTTTGTTTCAACCCGTTCTTGTCGCCTCAACCAAAGCGCTGCGCGACGCATGGCCGCTGTCTTTTAGGGCTCGTTCAAGCCGCCGCGTTAAGGAGGCTAAGCTCGATGGTAGCCTCACCTTTCTCGCTGCTGGCCCAGACAGTGCCATCCTGAACATTCAGATTGATCGTCATACCACGCTCGGCCATGGCGGCCAGCGCGTCAGTCCCCGCCACATCCAGCGCATAAACCTGCACATTGCGTGCACGACTGATCTTGTCCTTGATGCCACCCCACCAGACCGGCACATTGCGGCCATACGCAAGCACCGTGACCTTATCGGCACGTCCGCTGGCTTTGATCAGCCGTCGATCATCGGGCAGCCCCACCTCCAGCCAGTGCAGCAAATTACCGCCCAGATCATGCTCCCACAAGGCCGGCTCATCCGAGTCGCTCAGACCGCGCGAAAAACTCAAGGCTTCGTCAGACTGCACATACAAGCCGTATGCCAGCAAACGCACCATCAGACGCTCTTCGGTCTCGGAGGGATGGCGGGCCAGCGTCAAGCTATGACTGCCGTAGTAGGCCCGGTCGTTATCGGCCACATTAAGTTCAGCTTTATAAATCGTTGCGCGCAGGGCCATGAAGCGTCCAGCAAAAGAAACAGACAAAAAACGGGCCGCCCCCAGGACGGCCAGGAATTACTCAAGCCGATAAGGCTCAAAACGGTAGACGATAGCCTGGCGACATTCGGGTCAGGCGGTACACCTTGCCACCTTGATCGCGCAGCACCAGATTACGGGCGGTGAGACTGACAATGTTGTAGTGGTTTTCGTAAATCGGGTCGCCCGGTTCGGTCACGACACCATTGGATTCCTGCGTATTGATCTGCAGGTTATTGCCTTTGCGTACCCAGCAACCGCTTTCATTCAAACCTTGCGAGGGCTTGTTGGGACGCTTGACCTGTTCGGTGTAGGCCATTGACCCATCTGCCTGCAAGGTAAACAAGGTGCGCAACTCGCCAACCACGCCTTTTTGACGGTGCTTGCTCAACCAGTTGCCCGCCAGTTGTTCCCCTTGTGCAGCCGGCTGGCAGGCAGGGTGAACCGGCTTGGCCGCAGCAGTCTGGGCAGCAGGCTCGGGTGCCGGCGCTTTGACCGCGCAGGCGCTTAGGAAAACTGTAGCCAGCACAGCGACCCAGCAAGAGCGTCGCAAGATATTCGCCTTCGTCATAAAACCCCGTCCTTCATGCTTACATACCGACCCACCACAGGCCGGCGAATCCTGATTATTCTACCCGAACGCATTGGTCTTACCCCATAACAAGTTGCTTCAAAGCGGTAAAGGCAGGCGGGTCACATTCTTGATTTCACGCATGGCCACAATGGTGCGAGTCTGGCGCACACCGGGCATATTAAACAAGAAACGATGCAGGAAATCATCGTAGGACTCGGCGCTGGGGACCATGATTTTCAACAGAAAATCCGCATCGCCGGTCACCGCATGACACTCCAGAATCTCCGGCGCATCACGTACCGCACGAATAAAGTTGTCAACAATTTCACCTGAATGCCGGTCCAGACTGATCTGCGTGAACATGCAACTTTGCAAACCGACCTGACGGCGATCGACGCGCGCATAATAGCCTTGGATGACCTTGTTTTTCTCCAGGTTTTTGATACGCCGCCAGACAGGTGCCGTAGACAGCCCCACCTGCTCGGCGACCTGTTGGGCAGAGGCGCGACCATCGAGCTGCAAGACGTCCAGGATTTTTAAATCAGTTTTATCCATATTTGAATAATTTCGAAATAAACATTTCAAAGAATAGGGAATACACGCAACTATAACGCAAAAAAAAACGAGGGCAGACTCTCTATCATGACTCCTATCTGGAGGTTTCATCATGACGCAGTCCGTCGACACTCAATACAAGCTTAGCGACAACCTGACCGCGCAGTCAGGGCGCATCTTTTTAACTGGCACCCAGGCTTTGGTGCGCATGCTGCTGACCCAGGCTCGCCTGGATAAAGAGCGGGGTTTGAACACCGCCGGTTTTGTCTCCGGTTACCGTGGTTCGCCACTGGGCGGTGTGGACATGATCATGTGGAAAGCCCAAAAGCACCTGGATCAGGCCAAGGTCCGTTTTCAGCCTGCCATCAACGAGGACCTGGCTGCGTCCATGATTATGGGCACCCAACAGGCCGGTGAACGCGCAGACCGCACGGTCGATGGCGTATTTTCCATGTGGTATGGCAAAGGCCCGGGTGTGGACCGTGCGGGCGATGCCTTGCATCATGGCCACGCCGCCGGTGCCTCCCGGCACGGCGGTGTCTTGATGATTGTGGGCGATGACCACGTCGCCTCCTCCTCGTCCATTCCCCATGCCAGCGAACAATCCCTGATCGCCTGGGGTATTCCGGTGGTCAACCCCAGCTCCGTCGAAGAATACGAGCGCTTTGGCGTCTGGGCCTGGGCCTTGTCGCGTTACTCCGGTTCTTGGGTCGCCTTTAAAGCCATTACCGAAACCGTGGAAAGCGGACGCTCCTTTGAGATTGCTCCCTTGGACGATCTGGCGCCGGCCCTGGCTGACCAGCAAGGCGGCAAACATCCCTACGACCCCAGCAAATTCCTGACTCCGGCCATGGAGGGTACCCTGGATGCCCGCCTGGAAAGCGTGCGTGAGTTCGCTCGCAAGCACAGTCTGGACCGTATGCTGGAGGCCGCGCCACAGGCCCGCATTGGCATTGTGTCCACCGGCAAGGCCACCTTGGATACGCTCGATGCGCTGCAACAGCTCAGCGCTCTGAACAATCTACCGGCCATTCGCCATCTGAAAATTGGTCTGAGCTGGCCTGTTAACCCGCAATCGCTGGAAGACTTTATCGAAGGCCTGGACCACGTTCTGGTGATTGAAGAAAAGGGCCCGATCATTGAAGACCAGTTAAAGAATCTGCTCTTTAATCGTGCCCAGCGCCCCACGGTGTCAGGCAAGCGCGATATTGAAAATGAGGTGCTGATTCCTGCCGATGGTCAGCTCAGCCCGGCCCGTGTGGCCGTTGGTCTGCGTCGCTGGCTGGGTCATCACGCCAATGTGCAGTTGCCTGCCTGTACAGAGCAAAATCTGGCACCCATTGATACCCATGGCCTGACCCGTCGCCCCTACTTCTGTTCGGGCTGTCCGCACAATACCTCCACCAAAGTACCCGAAGGCAGCCAGGCCATGGCCGGTGTGGGTTGTCACTACATGGCAACCTGGATGGACCGCAAGACCCGTGGTCTGACCCAAATGGGGGGCGAAGGCACGGACTGGGTAGGCCTGTCGCCCTTTATCCAGACCGGACACATGTTCCAGAACATGGGTGAAGGCACGTATTTTCATTCGGGCTACCTGGCGATTCGTCAGGCCATTGCCGCGGGTGCCAACATTACCTACAAGATTCTGTTCAACGACGCGGTTGCCATGACAGGCGGCCAGCCCGTTGACGGCCCGATCTCCGTGCCCCGTATTTGCCAGCAAACCATTGGAGAAGGAGCGCGCCGCGTGGTCATCACCACCGATGAGCCCGAGCGCTATCGGGGTGTCAGCCTGCCGGCTGGTGTGGACGTTCACCATCGTCGCGAACTGGATCGCCTGCAACGAGAACTGCGCGAGATTCCCGGCGTCACCATCTTGATTCACGACCAGACCTGTGCGGCTGAAAAGCGCCGTCGGCGTAAAAAGAACGAGTACCCCGACCCTGCGCGTCGCCTCTTTATCAACAAAGCAGTCTGCGAAGGCTGTGGGGATTGCGGGGTGCAATCGAACTGCCTGTCGCTGGTGCCAGCTGAAACCCCTGAAGGCCGTAAGCGTCAGATCGATCAGTCCAGTTGCAACAAAGACTACTCCTGTGTGGAGGGCTTTTGCCCCAGCTTCGTATCCGTGATGGGCGGGGCCTTGCGTCGAGGAGATCAAAATGGTCAGGCCGACATGAAGGCGCAACTGCTGGCCAAGCTGGACACCCTGCCCCAACCTGCCATTCAGGCACGCGATTGCAATGTCATCGTTGCAGGCGTGGGGGGAACCGGCGTCATCACCATTGGTGCCGTGTTGTCCATGGCTGCACACCTGGAGGGGCGCTCCAGCTCCGTGCTGGACATGACGGGTCTGGCACAAAAAGGCGGCACGGTCATCAGCCACATCCGCCTGTCTGCCAGCCAGAAGGCTACCGGAGCAGTACGTGTTGATCCTGGACAGGCGGATCTGGCCATCTTGTGTGATGTAGTGGCCGCCGCCCACCCTAACGCGCTGTCGTGCCTGCGCCCAGGTCATACTCACGCCATCATCAACGAATATCTGGCACCCACGGCCGAATTCACCCGCGATCCGGATGCGCCTCTGGATGCGCTACTGCTGTTGAACCAGTTAAGGCGCGCCGCCGGCGAAACCCGGGTGCATTCCTTCAATGCGCATCAGGCCGCCACCCTGTTATTTGGCGACAGCCTGCTGTCCAACATGCTTTTGATGGGTATGGCCTGGCAACAGGGCGCCATGCCTGTGAGCAGCGCAGCGCTTGAACAAGCCATCCGTCTGAACGGTGTGGCCATCCAAGCCAACCTGGATGCTTTCCATCTGGGGCGTGTGCTGGCCCACGACGAGCAGGCCCTGGCCAAACTATTGGCCCCGGCGGCTCAAGTAGTAACTTTGCAGCGCCGCGAGACGCTGGAGCAGATCATGCAGCGGTGCACTGGCAGCCTGGAGCAGTACCAGAACGCCGCCTATGCCCAACGCTTCACGCATACCATCGAGGCGCTGCATGAAGCCGAACAGAAACTGCGCCCGGGTCAGCGTCCTGTCCTGACAGAAAAAGCCGCGCGCAGCCTGTACAAGCTGATGGCCTACAAGGATGAATACGAGGTGGCCCGTCTGTTCAGCGCCCCTGCTTTCCGTCAGGATCTGGAGCAGCAATTCGAAGGAGACTTCTCCTTGCGCTTTCACTTTGCCCCCCCGCTGCTGGCACGCCGGGACCCGTCAACAGGCCGCCCTCGCAAGATCACTCTAGGGCCTCGTACCGCTACCCTTTTGCGCTGGATGGCCAAAGGAAAAGCGCTGCGCAACACCCCACTGGACCCGTTTGGCTACACCCATGAACGCCGTATGGAACGTCGTCTCTGGCGTCAATACCAGAACCTGCTCAAGCGCTTGAGCACGCATCTGAATCACTCGAACTACGCTGCCGCCTTGGAGCTGGCTGAGTTGCCCCAGCAACTGCGCGGCTTCGGTCCAGTCAAAATGGAGTCAGCCAAGAAATACGAAGCCCGTTTTGCCCAACTATCGCACCATCTGTTCAATACCGGGAATACGACGGAAGCGCTGACACAAACGCTGGCCTAAACACACCCGGGTCTTCACCCACCAAAACAGCAAGCAGGCCCTGTTACCGACAGGGCCTGCTGCTTTTCAGATAATTACGAGAGCATGGACGCAAAGTGCCAAACCCGGGTGATTGCCAAACCCATCATCCTGCAATGAAGGCAGCCCTTAGGTAATAGCGGGCACCATATTGAATGACACTGACGCCGTCGAGGTTCGGCCTGGATAGGTAGCGCGATCCCTACTTAGAAACACACCCGAAATGTAGTGTCCCTCAACTTCGTATTTCACATATCCGGAGTAGCTTTCGCCTTGACCCACCTGCATCACCCTCCCATCAAACAAGGTGAACTTGACCTCATCCATCAGGCCCTGATATCTCATCTCAACCGTCTTAATCAGAGATCCATTCAGGTCGAAAACATCGCGATTGCCCACCCGTTCACCGAGCAGGCTGCTGTCACCATTTTCATAGATTATTTCCAAACCGCCTATCCTGAACAAGCTATTGATTCTTGGCCCGCTATAGCCAATGATCTGGACGATTTTATTGGCCTGCTGCCCAAAGACTTCTGGACATAAGGGTTGCGCCATCTCGCTGTCCGGAGTCAAGGCCTGGGCGATCATTCCCCCCGTAATCGTCCCAACCGCCGTGGAATAGCTGATCACATTGATATTGAATCGCTTATCAAAATCCAGATCACGGATATTTTTTACGACCTCCACCGCCTCGACGCCATGCAGCAAACTATAGCCCCGGACGGCAAACATATTATTGGCCACTTCGTCGGGCCTGGAATTTTCGTACGTTCTATCCAGTTCCGTTTCATATATTCTATTAATATAGTCTCGGGATGAGTCTGCGAGATCATCTATGTGATTTTTCAAACTATTCAGGTCAATGCTCGACAAGCCAATTTGATCTTTTTTGTCGATGCCCATTTTCCAGTAGCTGGCTTGCAGCAAGATCATGGAGGCATACATGGGCATCAGCTTATAGTTGGTCAGTTCATCAAAAGAACGAAACTTTTCGTCTTTTCCAACCAGATAAAACTGCAGGTTCTTATACTCCGAACACGCTTCCGGTGAGCCCGGAGACTCTTCCAGCAACCTCGCCACATACTCCATCTTCTTTTGAATCTCGCGCAGCTCCCCGTTCAGAATTCCTTGTATTGTTGCCAGAATCTGATTGTCAATGTACTCCCTTAGCTCATCCAGGGACTTTTGCCACACGTCTTTTTCATTTTTTGGCCAGAACAAACCCACGATGGTCGACAAGGCTTTGCCCACAACCGGGATCTGTCCCAATCCAAACATGACCGAGCTTTTAATAATCGCGGAGTAGTCCCAATCTCCCAAAGAAATAGATCGTGTATAAAACCTTTCCTGCTCCTGCTCACTATATACGCTCTTTAACTCAAGCAATTTCATAGCATCCGCCTCAATTCAGGATTATTTAGCCACCGTGACACTGACAGTCGCATTCTGATCAGTACCGTTGAACAAAACAACTTTGCTGTAGTACAGAGAATTGGACGGAGCCTGCAGCTTCTTTTCCTCTCCTATTCCGACCTCGACAGAAGAGTATTCAAACCAGCTGGAGGTAAAAGAATGAGACCAATAAAAAACAGCTTTTATTTTATTTGCCTTTCCGGCATTGAATATCCAGTAAGACTTATGAATTTCAGGGATAACTGGCGTGCTATATTTCGCAGCCTGCACAGAACCGTGCTTGGGAACCGTAAACGTACCACCTGACAGAAGTTGTACAGACTCGTCTGCCGGACTCGTTTCCAGACCCACCCCGCGCGACAACTTTTCAATTTCGTTATTGCTGAACTGATCTTTCATTGTTTACTCCTTAAAAAACACCAGGCACAAGAAACATCGTTCAAACAATATAAATGTAAAAATCAGTCAAATTTAGAAAAGCCAATACGCCGCAAGCCTTAATAATCATAGCTACGAACCACGTGTTACCATAAATGCGATTTTTAATTTATTGCCTTACGATAAATAAGCTTAAGAATAATCCGCCATTAAGTAACCAGGTCATTATTCAAAATCCCCCGTATAAACATTGTTCTAAAAAACGCCCCTCGAGCCGAATCATTCAAGCCTTCCAGCGATCCAGCCCTCGACCTATCCGCCCAGATTCCGCCCAGATTCCGCCAGATACTTGTAGGTCGATGCCGGAACCGGGAAAAGACAGCACCCCGTCCACAGCACGCCATCTGGCCCGCAACCATCACGTCATTTCCTGCCTCCAGGTCGAACGGTCAAAACCAGCACGGAAAAAAGCAATTTTTGTTTTGTCGCCAAGGCCCCTTTGTTCAGTCTGAAAAAACACATATGCGCAAAACGGCAGTCGCACAGAACGCAACTTATTGGAGACAGCAAGCGGGGTTAACAAAGCCATATGCGTGTGCTACATGATTAATACTTGACTGTGTAGGGGCTTGCGTTAGACTTCTATGCGTATAGGGTATTGGCCCTGAACGCCTGCGTCATTTGAAAAAGGCCATTGCAGTTTTCCAGGCCAGGACAAATGGGTGTGGACAAACTAAAGACTTGTTCTCAAGGAGCATGATCATGGCAACAGCCAAGAAAGGCGCAGCAAAAGCAGCAAGCAAGAAAGCCGTCAGCCCCAAAAAAGCAACGCCAGCCAAAACAGCCGCAGCACCCGCAACCGCTACTGCTACCAAGACCAGTCCCAGCAGCAAAACCGCTGCCTCCACGTCCCCCGCTAAAACCACGGCTTCCAAGACCGGCAAAGCTGCTGTGAAAGCGCCTGCCAAAGCGGCAAGCAGCGCCCCAGCCAAGAAAACTGCGACAAAAGCAGCGGTAAAGAAAACCACGGCAGCAAAGCCCGCGGCAAGCAAAACAGCCACAAGCAAGCCAGCCGCCGTGAAAACCGTCGCCAAAAAAGCAGCTGCTAAAAAGACCAGCACCAGCAAAGCCGTTGCCCAAAAAACGGTAGCCAAAAAAGCGCCCGCCAAAAAAGCGGCCGCTCCCAAGACAAACACTGCTAAAACAGCAACTGCCAAACCTGCTGCCACGGCTGCCGACAAAAAACCGGCCAGCACCAAGGCAAGCACATCCGTGGCAAAGAAAGCCACGTCCAGTAAAGCGACAGCCAAACCTGCCGCTAAAACCGGCACTAAGGCAGCAGCCAAGACAGCGGCAAAAAAAGCCAGTCCCGCTGCCAGTGCAGCAAAATCCGTAGCTCCCAAGAAGAAAGAAGTTAAATCCGTGACCGCAGAAACCAAAACCCCAAAGACCAGTACAACGTCCAAAACCGCCGCTAAAGTTGGCAATAAGACCGCAGCACGAAAAGCGACCAAAACCGCTGCTGCGCCTGCTGAGCCGCGTCGTGAAGACATCAACCCTGCCGGCTCCTGGCCGTTCCCAACCGGCAAGCGTCCTTAAGCGCACCTCGTTTGCACGTTTTTCCTAAAGAGCCACCCCGATCGGGTGGCTCTTTGGTTTGACGCACTTGCATGCGACAATTCTCTCTTCTATCAATTCATACCAAGCAACTATGTTCAGTGAAGTCGCCCTCTTCCTAATCCATATTGTTCTGTCACTGCTGGGCACGATTTTGCTACTGCGTGCCTGGGTTTATGCGCTCAGAATCCACCCCTTCAATCCCTATTCACAAGCCATGTTCAAAGTCACGGACTGGCTGATCATGCCTTTGCGACGGGTGATCAAAAGTGGCAATCATTGGGACTGGACCTCCCTGTTCGCCGCCTGGCTAAGTGCCTTGGTTTACCTTGTTCTTAGCGCCATGGTGCTGACCGGTTCGGTCTCCATGCTCTCCAACTTCCCCATGTTCTTGCTGGCCGCCGTCTTTACCGTGCTGCGCTGGACTTTGAGCCTGATTTTCTGGGTGGTGCTGCTGCAGGCCTTGCTGTCATGGATTCAGCCTCAGTCTCCCAGCATGCCTTTGCTGCGTTCCATTACGGCGCCCTTGCTGGACCCGATCCGCCGCGTCTTGCCCGATCTGGGTGGCCTGGATCTGTCGCCATTAGTGTTGCTGCTGTTGACACAGGTGCTCAATATGGTCATCACACGCACAGCTTTCAGCCTCGTACCTATCTAGGCTGGCACGCCATCTTGTCTGAAGAAGCCTGAACGTATGTTCAGGCTTTTTTTTGCTCCCCTGCACCTGGACATTCAACTACAACCCCATCAACACTCCCCCTCCCGCCCCGTCAATGGAGCCCCCCGACAGACAGTCCACCCAGTTTTCATGACATGAATTCAAGAGCAAGAATCAGGGTGCC
Organism: Alcaligenes sp. HNGD-HTN06; assembly: GCF_049932565.1. Classification (NCBI taxonomy): domain Bacteria; kingdom Pseudomonadati; phylum Pseudomonadota; class Betaproteobacteria; order Burkholderiales; family Alcaligenaceae; genus Alcaligenes; species Alcaligenes sp. HNGD-HTN06. The sequence goes on from NZ_CP187782.1 coordinate 3,095,521, forward strand.
TGCCCCCAAGGTGGACCTTATACTGGTCTTACCTTCAATCAGCCGAGCACTGGCATGACTCGCCTTTTACCGAACCCGGACTTGGACGGCCGCTATCGTAAGGCCGAAAAATTTCTGGCCGCACTGGACCCTGACTGGCAGGCACTGATTGCCCATGTCGGCCCCTGTGTTCACCAGCCACGCCCAGAACGCGACCCTTACGAGGCACTTATCCGCTCTGTGGTCTATCAGCAGTTGCATACCCGTGCAGCTGAACGCATTTTGCAGCGTCTGCTTGATCTCTATCCCCACGGCCATTGCCCAGATCCAGAGGAAGTGCTGGCCACACCGTATGAGACGCTGCGGGCTTGCGGCTTGTCCGGCGCCAAGGCCACCAGCATCATGGGGCTGGCACAAGCGCGGTTGGATGGCCTCATTCCCGATCAGGCACGTGCCGTGCAGATGTCCGAGAAAGAACTCATCGAACGGCTGACCACCTTGCGTGGCATCGGACGCTGGACGGTTGAAATGATGATGATGTATACGCTGGAGCGTGAGGACATCCTGCCTGCAGATGACTTCGGAGTGCGTGAAGGCTACCGCAATCTGAAGCGTCTGGACAAAGCCCCCTCGCCCCGCGCTCTGCGTGAGATTGCCCAAGCCTGGGCCCCGTATCGAAGCGTGGCCTCCTGGTATTTGTGGCGCATGCCCAAGCGAGCAGCCGCTACTGCTTTTTCACAAAGCGACGAACACGTTTATATCCCGGCGGACAAGCCGGCCACTACACGGCGTCGCTCAGGCCCAGGCGGGCCGATTCATTTTGGCATCACCGCGTGCAGCCTGGGTATGTTGCTGGTAGCCAGGAGCGAACGCGGGATTTGCGCAATTTCTTTGGGTGATGACGCCGCAGTCATGCTCCAACAACTGCAGAATCAGTTCAAAGCAGCCACGCTGATTCAAGCAGAGGTGCAGCTCCAGCAAGAACTGGCCTACCTACAAACCTTGGTAGACGAGCCGGATCGGGAAATGAACCTGCCTCTGGACATTCAAGGCACCGCTTTTCAACAACAAGTCTGGACATTGCTGCGCGAGATACCCCTGGGCCAGACCATGAGCTATACCGACATTGCCGTCCGGTTGGGCATGCCAAACGGAGCCCGGGCAGTCGCTCAAGCCTGTGCCAGCAACCTATTGGCCATTGCCATTCCCTGCCATCGTGTTCTGCGACAAAGCGGGAGTCTGGCAGGATACCGCTGGGGCCTGGAGCGCAAGAAAATCCTGCTTGAGCGTGAGCGCCGCCAGGCCAGCCAGCACAGACAGGCATAAAAAAACCCGGCCATGAGCCGGGTTCTTTATCACGTGAAGCCACGGGGCACCACTTACATGGGCACCACACGCGTAGGACCATTACCGCTGAGCATGCGTACACGCTGGCCGACGGACAACGGTACATCGGCTTCCTGAGCCACGACACGAGTCTCACCGTTGTCCAGCTGCACCGTAATCTCCAAACCTTGGGTCTTACCCATACGGTTCTCTACGGCATTACCAACCAGGCCACCCAAAATAGCGCCACCGATACTGGCCAGAATACTGCCGCGCCCGCCACCGATACTGCTGGCTGCCACGCCACCCAAGGCGGCCCCCCCAACCGTACCCACGCCCGAGTTCTGGTCTTCCTGAATGGTGACGGCTCGTACCGACACCACCGTACCTAAACGCACGATCTGTTCGCGCTGAGCCTGACCGTAGCTGTACACCGAGCTGGAAGCCGATTTATTGGCACAACCGGCCAGCAGGAACACGGGCGCCGCCAGGCTCGCCACTACCAGCAGACGTACTTTGGGTCGATCGAAAAAAGAAACGTACATACGGTTTACTCCAAAAAACGTGGCTGGCCGAATCATAGAAAACGGCTGAGTGCTCTCTTACAGACTACGTTCGATACCATAGTGCTGTTTTAGCATGACCGAGATATCAGAACGTTTAAATTCATGATTTTGCGGACCATCAGCTTGAATTTTAATACTGCCCATCAAGTTGCCCAAGCTGCAGGCCTCTTGCCAGCTCCACCCTTTTGTAAGTCCATATAACAGGCCGGCGCGATGCGCGTCGCCGCAACCGGTGGGATCAACCAGATTTTCCACGGGGACTGGAGCAATGTGATAAGTCTGGCCTTGATGATAAAGCGTGCTGCCATGCTCGCCACGCGTCACCACGGCCGCTTGCAAGCCTTGTGCGATCTCGGCCATGCTCTTGGAGGTGCGCTGCTCAATCACTTCGGCCTCATACTCGTTAGCCGTAAGAACTTGACACAGTTCAAGCATTTCATGCAGGTCTTCACCCGCAAACAAGGGCATGGCCTGACCCAGGTCGAAGATAAAGGGGGTGCCCTGCGCATGCAAACGGCGCGCATGGGCGAACATGCCATCTTTGGAATCTGGCGCCACAATACCCCAGGCCGCTTCCTGGCCCGACAGGTCAATCTGGGCCGAGCTCACCATCGCGCCGGGATGAAAAGAAGTAATCTGGCTGGCGGCCAGGTCGGTGGTGATGAAGCACTGAGGGGTGAACATGTCTGGCATCACCCGGACCATGCTGGTGTCAATCCCCAGATCCTGGAGACGCTGTACGTAGTCCACGCCATCACTACCGACTGCCCCTACCGGCACAGGCTGGCCACCCAGCATATTCAAGGTGTAGGAAATATTACCTGCGCAGCCGCCCCACTCTTTACGCAGGCTGGGCACAAAAAAAGACACGCTCAGGGTCTTGATGCTGTCGGGCAAGATGTGATCTTTGAAGTACCCCTCGAAAACCGCGATCGTATCGAACGCGATCGAACCACATACCAGCACTCGCTCGGTCATAAATTACCTTATGGAAAAAAAGGGCTAATCTGGTAGCCATTAACTTGTAGCTGCCCGGTGTTCAAAGGCAGGCGCACCATGAGCTCACTGCGCGCTGCAAAAGCAGGCTCACGTCGCTCGGGAGCCAGATACTGGTCGGGCGTGATATTGCGCCGTGCGATCAGAGCTCCGGAAAAATCTTTCAAATCAAGAACCAGCGTGGGCCACTCCTGGGGACGCTCAAAGTCGTTACGCAGCGTAAAGCCCAAGGTGGAGTGACCTGGCTGGCTGGGCGCCTTATGCAAAGCCGAAGCCTGCACCCGGATCTGATCCAGGCGGCGCTCATAGGGAATCTGGCAAGACAACGTCTCACAGGCACGCTCGAACACGGGACGCAACAGGGGCACCTGGCTCACAATCTGCACACGGTAGACATACATCAACTGCGCGACAAACAGCAGCGCACCCAATACGCACAAACTGGTCCAGAACAGAGCGCTCACACGCTGACCCAGGCTGGTCTCACCTTCATAGCGCGTCTCACGCTGCAAGGCAGGGTTAGGCTCAATAAGCCAGTCCTGCTGCACATGGTCGCTATCATGCGTGCCATCAGCCTGGCGGGAGGGAAATGAAGCTCGCAACGTGCTGGCGCGATCACCAACACTGAATTGGGGTTCTGCACCTGTCCAGGAAGCCTGACCGATATGATGCCCACGCTCTTGCTCAGGGGTCAGATCAGCAGACACAAAAAATGCTGCTTCCCCGTCATCGCGCGGCGTACGCCCTGCTCTGGCACGAGCACGAATCACGGCAGGGTCAGCCGGTGTAACGGGCGCCTGCGCGAGAATGGAGTCCGGAAATTTACGGACCTGCAAAGACTCATGGGCACTGCCTTCATCGCGGGGTGGGGCGTGACGGGAGTGCTCAACAAAGCGCGGTCCCGGGATGGGAGCCTGCAAATCGACCGCCTGCACCTGTTCGCGCCGGGCAGACACCGTCGGCTCAGGCGCCAGACGCGGCTCGATCGGTTCCATCACAGGGGGAGAAACATAGGTAGGCTCAGGGGCTTGCTCATCAATGACTTCTTCAAAGCCATCGAAGATATGCGCACATTGAATACAGCGTATATAGCCCCGGCGGCGCTGCAGCACTTCCACACTAGCAGCAAATGAGGTCCCGCAACGGGGGCAGCGAGTCTTTAGCTCCATAAACTCACCTTAAGTTCTGCCGTCTTACAACGGGCGTTGACCAGCCAAACACACCCAGCCATCCCGTTCCTGCCAGACCGACAAGGGCAGATAGGAGGAGTAGACATCGATCATTTCCTCAGCCTGCCAATTGTAAATACCGGACAAAATCAGATGCCCGCCCGGTTTGACGCGGTTGGCCAGCATAGGTGCCAGCATACGCAGGGGATTGGCCAAAATATTGGCTACAACCAGATCCGTTTGCCCGGCGGGCATCGCGTCGGGCAGCAAGCCCTCCACCTCGACCTGATTGACTTGCGCATTGTAGCGCGTGGCAATCACGGCCTGCTCGTCAATATCCACACCAATCGTATGACCGGCACCCAGCTTGCGGGCGGCAATGGCCAAAATGCCGGAGCCACAACCATAATCCAACACGGTCTGACCTGCCTGCACATGGTGGGCCAGCCAATCCAGACACAAATGTGTGGTTGGATGACTGCCGGTGCCAAAGGCCAGACCGGGGTCCAGTTCAATCCGCACCAGTCCGTCATCACCTTCCTGAGCAGGAGGCAGATCCTCATCATCCTTGTGCCAGCTAGGCACAATCAGGATACGCTCGCCCACGGGAATGGGACCGAACTGGGACTGGGTCAAACGCACCCAATCCTCGTCAGGCACTTCGCGCAGGCTCCACTGGGCCTTGTCGCGATCAAGCACACCCGCCTCAAACAGCGGTTGCAGCAACTCTTCCGGCTCAAGCTCCTCGGGCAGCAACGCCACCACCCAATTGCGATCCCAGGCCAACACATCCGGCTCAATACCCGGCTCACCAAACAAGGGCTTTTCCTGATCGGTATCACCGTCAGCATCTTCCACCGACACCGACAAGGCGCCCGCTTCCAGCAGGGCATCGGACAAACGTTCAGCTTCGTGTTCCTGGCAGCTCAGTAAGAGTTCACGCATACATAGTTTCCATAAAGCAAAACAGGGGGCTTGCCCCTGTTTTACATAATCATCATTCTTGTCAGGTCAGGCCATCGGCCCGACCCGTTGCTGCCCTTATTTGCTACGTTGGGACAGCTTTTGTTCCAGGTAATGAATACTGGTGCCACCTGCCTTGAAGTTGGCGTCCTGCATCAATTCCCGGTGCAGTTCCACGTTCGTCTTGATCCCTTCCACCACCATTTCGGACAAGGCAATGTCCATACGGGCGATGGCCTGCTCACGTGTCTTGCCATAGGTAATCAGCTTGGCAATCATGGAGTCGTAATAGGGAGGCACGGTGTAACCGGTAAAGACGTGCGAGTCGATACGCACGCCAGGGCCACCGGGCGTGTGCCACTTGGTAATCAAACCAGGGCTTGGGACGAAATTGAACGGGTCTTCTGCATTGATACGGCACTCGATCGAGTGACCCACGAATTCGATGTCACGCTGGCGCAATACAAATTTCTCGCCTGCAGCCACCTTGATCTGCTCTTGCACCAGATCAATACCGGTAATCATTTCCGTGATGGTGTGCTCGACCTGAATCCGGGTGTTCATCTCGATAAAGAAGAACTCACCGTTTTCATACAGGAATTCAAACGTGCCCGCGCCACGATAACGCATACGGCGACAAGCGTCGGCACAGCGCTCACCGATACGTTCGATCAGGCGACGCGGAATGCCCGGTGCGGGCGCCTCTTCAATCACTTTCTGGTGACGGCGCTGCATGGAGCAATCGCGCTCACCCAGCCAGATGGCGTTGCGGTCGCCATCGGCCAACACCTGAATTTCGATGTGGCGTGGATTCTCGAGGTACTTTTCCATGTAGACCTCGGGATTGTTGAACGCCGCCGCTGCTTCAGTTTTCGTCGTAGCAACAGCTGTCAACAGGGCCGCTTCGGTGTAGACCACGCGCATGCCGCGACCACCACCACCGCCCGAGGCCTTGATGATGACGGGATAACCCACTTCGCGAGCAATACGCACGATTTCTGCCGGATCGTCAGGCAAGGCACCGTCCGAGCCGGGAACCACGGGCACACCGGCCTCGATCATGGCTTTCTTGGCCATGACCTTATCGCCCATTGTGCGAATGTTCTCGGGACGAGGGCCGATAAAGACAAAACCGCTCTTTTCGACACGATCAGCGAAGTCCGCATTCTCAGCCATAAAGCCGTAGCCAGGGTGAATGGCTTCCGCATCGGTGACTTCCGCCGCCGAGATGATGGCAGGCATGCTCAGGTAGCTGTCACGGGCCTGGGCTGGGCCAATGCATACGGCCTCGTCAGCCAGACGCACGTATTTGGCACCACGATCTGCTTCAGAATAAACGACGACTGTCTTGATACCCATCTCGCGGCAGGCGCGCTGGATACGCAAGGCAATTTCGCCCCGATTGGCGATTAGGATTTTTTCAAACATATCATCAACCGATGATGAACAAGGTCTGACCGTATTCCACCGGCCCGCCGTTTTCAACCAGGATTTCCTTGATCACGCCGGACTTGTCGGCTTCGATCTCGTTGAGCAGCTTCATGGCCTCGATAATGCACAGGGGCTCGCCTTCCTTGACGGTCTGGCCCACTTCCACAAACGGAGCGGCGCCCGGGCTGGGGGCACGATAGAAGGTACCGACCATCGGAGCCTTGACGGCGTGGCCTTCGGGAGCTGCGGGAGCAGCCGGGGCGGCAGGAGCACCGGCGGGCGCCACCACCTGGGCTACAGGAGCCTCAGGGGCGTACACCACGGGAGCGGCCGAGCTTTGCGAAAATTTAACAATGCGAACCTTGTCATCACCTTCGGTGATTTCCAGCTCAGCAATGCCAGACTCGGCGACCAGATCGATCAGGGTTTTGAGTTTTCTAAGATCCATGCGTACTTCCCGCAACGCCGCACTAGCCACTGACTGGGACAGGACGGCATTAAAAAAATATTGGTCAAAAAAACGAAACGAACCGCCTAACTATTCAAAGCGAACCGCAAAGCGGCCTCATAGCCGTACGCCCCTAAACCCACAATGACACCGCAAGCGGTGTCAGAAAGATAGGAGTGGTGGCGGAACGGCTCACGACGGTGAACATTGGACAGATGAACTTCAATAAACGGAATACCGACACCGGCTAGCGCATCCCGTATCGCCACGCTGGTATGGGTATAGGCCCCAGCATTGATCAGGATGAAATCGACACCCTGGTCACGAGCTTGATGAATTCGATCAACGAGCCCGCCTTCGTGGTTACTTTGAAAAAAATGACACTGCGCGCCATGCTGATCGGCCAGCACCCGTAAACCACTGTTGATATCTTCGAGAGTCTGGTGTCCGTAGACATCGGGTTCTCGTGTTCCCAGCAGGTTGAGGTTGGGCCCGTTAAGGACCAGGACATGTTTCGCCATAGCGGATTTTTCGTCAAGACAGACCGCCTTTTTACGCTAAATAACGTCATTTGTCCATAAACCTGCTTGGCTTACAAACAGTTAGGATTGGTTCCATCCCGTTTGGGGCAGGCTGCCCACAGAGCGGAAATTTAACGAAATTAAGCGAAAAAGTCGGCCAGTTAGCGTTGAGCCTTAATAACTTCGTCCAACTTTTCGGGATCTATCTGACCCAAAATCCGTTCGCTGATCCGACCATTGCTGCCAAACACGACCGTAAAGGGCAGGCCGCCCTTTTTATTGCCCACGCTGCGCATCTGTTTCAGACCCGCCGAACCCGCCAGCAAAATATCGTAGCTGACCGGAACGCGTTCCAGAAACTCCGTGACGTTATCGAGCGAGTCCACCGCGATGCCGACAAAGTGCACGTCGGGATAGCGTTCGTGCAGGGCTTGCAGGTCAGGCATTTCCTTGACGCAGGGCGCGCACCAGGTTGCCCAGAAATTCACGACCAGCGGCTTGCCGCTGTAGGCGGACAGCGCACGATCCTCGCCCTGAAGATCTTTGAAGCTTTGCGCCAGAAACGGGTCGGAAGGCAGCAAACTGGCCCATGGGGCAGGATGCAGGGCCAAAAGGCTTGCACACACCAGCGACTGCCGCAGAAAAAGACGCCTACGCATACCGGCTTACACCTGAAAAAATATCATTCAGGGATGATAGCACCGGCCCTCACCAAAGCTCACGCATCAGATCAAACAGTCGTCTAGAATACAGGCCGGAGGATTGTCATGCATATACACATACTAGGAATTTGCGGCACATTCATGGGTGGTCTGGCCCTGATTGCCCGTTCGGCTGGCCATACGGTCACAGGTTGCGACGCCGGGGTTTACCCGCCCATGAGCACCCAACTGGAAGAGCAAGGCATTGCACTGATCGAGGGCTTTGGCGCAGAGCAAACCGAACTGTGTCCTGATCTCTATATAGTGGGTAATGTGGTCACCCGCGGCAATCCCCTGATGGAGGCCATTTTGGATCAGGGCCTGCCTTACACGTCCGGTCCGCAATGGCTGGGCGAGAACATCCTGCACCAGCAGCACGTATTGGCCGTGGCAGGCACACACGGCAAGACTTCCACCAGCTCCATGCTGGCTTGGATTCTGGAGCAGGCCGATCTGTCGCCTAATTTCCTGATCGGTGGCGTGGCCCCTGGTCTGGGCGTCTCGGCGCGCTTCAATCCTGGACAATCCTTGTTTGTGATCGAGGCCGACGAGTACGACACCGCATTTTTCGACAAACGCTCCAAGTTTGTTCACTATCGCCCCCGCACAGCCGTTCTGAACAATCTGGAATACGACCATGCCGATATCTTCCCGGATCTGCATGCCATCCAGACCCAGTTTCACCACCTGGTGCGCACCATTCCTTCCACTGGGTTGATTGTCCGTCCCACCCACACCCCCAGCCTGGATGAAACCCTGGCACGTGGTTGCTGGACGCCGGTCGAGCAGTTCGGCCCTGAAGGAGACTGGGACAGCAAAGCGCTGAGTCCCACTTCCTTTGAAGTAAGTTTCAAGGGCCAGCCCCAGGGCATCGTCCACTGGACCTTGACAGGCGAGCACAATCGTCTGAACGCTCTGGCCGCTATTGCTGCCGCCCACCATGTAGGCGTACAGCCTGAGCGGGCTTGTCAGGCATTGACCCAATTTGCCGGTATCAAGCGTCGCATGGAAGTACGGGGTGTCGTCAAAGACATTACGGTCTACGACGATTTTGCTCACCACCCCACAGCCATTGCCACCACCCTCGCCGGCCTGCGCAGTCAAACCGGTCAATCAAGCCGGATTCTGGCGGTGCTCGAACCGCGCTCCAACACCATGAAGCTGGGCGCCATGGCGGCCCGCCTGCCAGGCTCGCTGGAAGAGGCAGATCTGGTATTTTGCTACGGCGAGACCCAAGGCAAGCACGCGCTGGGCTGGGATGCGGCCAAGGTCCTGGCCCCTTTAGGGGATCGTGCCACAGCGTGGAATGATTTGGATAAAATGGTTCAGGCTATTGTTCAAGCCAGCCAGCCCGGCGATGCCATTGTTGTGATGAGTAACGGCAGCTTTGGCGGCATTCATCAGCGCCTGCTGGATCAACTGTCACGCTGACCCTCTTATCTATATAGCAGGTGCTCCCATGATTCTCTATCTTCACGGCTTTCGTTCCTCGCCTTCGTCCTATAAAGCGCAGCGCCTGAAACAAGCCTTGCAGGACAGAGACATGCTGCACCTGTGGCGCTGCCCGCAATTGCCCGCCAGCCCGGCCCAGGCCATTGCCATGTGTAAACGCATTGTGGATACCGAACTGCAGGCAGGCATGAGCACGGATCAATTATGTGTGATCGGCTCCTCGCTAGGCGGTTACTATGCCAGTCACCTGGCGCAGCACTATCACAGCCGCGCGGTACTGCTCAACCCGGTGGTCTACGCAGGACGGGATCTGGCCACCCAGGTGGGCGAACATGTCTGTTATCACTCGCCCGACCCTTTTCATTTCCTGCCCGACTATGTCGATGAGCTCAACGACATTCATGTCCCACGCCCAAGCGATCCCCAGCGTTTTTATCTGCTGGCCGCCAAAGGCGATGAAGTTCTTAACTGGCGCGAAATGGCGGATTGGTACAAAGGCAGTCAGGGGCAGATTCTGGAAGGCGGCGATCACGGTCTGACCGACTTCGACCCCTGGATCGACGATATTTTGCGCTTTGCCCTGCAACAACCTTAAATCTATTTACCGGATGGCCAGCACCATCCAGATGGAAAATCATGTACGTCCTTTTTGAAGACAGCGGTAATTTCAAAGCAGAAAAAATATTTTCTGACAGCGATACCACCATGCAGGTGGAATCCGCGTCTGGCAAGCGCAGCAAAATCAAGAAAAACAGCGTTCTGTTTACATTCGATCAGCCAGCCCCTGCAGAGCTTCTGGAAAAAGCCCAGGCCCTGGCCGACTCGCTGGATATCAATTTCTTGTGGGAATGCGCACCGCAGGACGAATTTGAGGCGGCCGAACTGGCCCAGGAGTATTTTGGCCACCCTCCCAGCGCCATCGAAAAAACCGGCACCATTTTTGCTCTGCACAGCGCACCGGCCTACTTCCATCGTCGGGGCAAGGGACTGTATCGCCCCGCTCCCCCGGAAATCCTGCAAGCCGCTTTGGCCGCCATTGAAAAGAAGCGTCTGCAGCAAGAACAGATTCAAACCTGGGCCGAGCAGATGATCAAGGGCGAGTTGCCAACCGAAGTGGCAGCCAAAGCGGGGACCTTCCTGACCCAGCCGGACAAAAACACGCTGGAGTGGAAAGCCTTCGATCAAGCCCAGAAGGAACTGGGTGTCAGCACCGAGAAACTGCTGCTCTCGCTGGGCGCCTGGTCCAACCCCCTGACCTTGCATCAGCATCGCTTTTTAACCGCTCATTTTCCCAAAGGCACCGGCTTTCCGGCAATCTGCCTGCAAAACTGGGGCCAGGACCTGCCCGAAGCGGATGTCATTGCGTACTCCGTGGACGATGCCAATACGATTGAGATTGACGACGCCTTGTCGGTCCAGCATCCCGAGCCGGGCCGACTGCGGGTGGGTGTCCACATTGCCGTACCGTCTTTGGCGATGAGCCGTGGCAATGAAATCGACCAGATCGCCCGCAATCGCATGGCAACGGTTTACACGCCAGGCTACAAGATTCCCATGCTGCCGCCTGAGCTGATCGCGCATTTCTCACTGGACCAGGGTCAAACACGCCCTGCCTTGTCCCTGTATGTGGATGCCGACATCAGCACAGGTGAAATCCTGTCCCACCAAACCCGCCTGGAACGCATCACCGTGGCGGGCAACCTGCGCCAGCATGAACTGGACCCGCTGATCAGCGAAGCGGCCCTGGCCGACGAAAACGCCGAGCTGCCTTATGCGCAGTGGCTGCGTCCGCTGTGGAATTTCTCCCGCCAACTGTCGGCCCAGCGCGAGGCAGTACGGGGCAAACCGGAAAACAACAACCGGGTGGAATACAGCTTTGAACTGGAAGGCCCGCACGATGACCCGAATTCCATCATCCGGCTGGTGCCGCGTGTGCGCAATGCTCCGCTCAGCCTGCTGGTGGCCGAATACATGATCCTGGCCAATCAGCTCTGGGGTGGCCTGCTGGCCGAACATAATGTGCCCGGTATCTATCGTTCCCAGCAATTCATGCGCACGCGCATGTCCACCACGCCCGGCCCGCACGAGTCCATTGGTGTACCGCAATACATCTGGTCCACCTCGCCGCTGCGCCGCTATGTGGACCTGATTAATCAAGGACAAATCCTGGCGGCCGCCCAGCATGGCATCTCGGCACGTCTGGCAGCCCCTTTCCAGCCCAAGGATGCAGACCTGTATGCCATTATTGGCGCCTTTGAATCGCAATACACCCAGTGGGCGGATTACCAGTCCTCTCTGGAGCGTTTCTGGTGCCTGCGCTGGTTGCAGCAAAACGACATCAAGCAAGTTCAGGCCAGCTTCATCAAGGAGGATCTGGTGCGCTTGACTAACGCCCCTCTGGTTCTACACGTTCCTGGCCTGCCGGCGCTGGAGCGAGGTCAGGAGGTGACCCTGGATCTGCTGTCGTTTGACGAACTGGCCTTGACCGTAGAGGCCCGTTTGCGCTCGGTCGCGACGGCCGACTGACAGCCATGAGCAAGCTTGAGCGCCTCAACCTGCCCAAAGATTATTTGTGGCTGGCGATCGCTCTTTCCGCCCTCATTCATCTCGTGCTGATTTTCTGGCCTGCCCGGCCACCCGCCCCGGCTGCCGACTCCCGTCTGGACGTGGCTCTGGTCAATTTCAGCACCGACTCCGTGCCTTTGAGTCCCCAGTTGCTGGCGCAGCTCAATCTGGATGGCGGCGGGGATCACCTGCAAGGTCAGGCCAGCAATCCTTTGCCGCTGAGCGACCCCAATCTGCCCAATCGACTGGTCCTTGAAGCCTTGCGGGCCCGTCAGCAAAGTCTGGAAGCCGAGCAGCAACGTCTGCTGGGCGAACTGGAGAGCCGCGATAAGGCTCCCCCCTCGACACCTCGTACGGAGTATATCGGCGCATCACTGGAGCCCGGTCCAGATGATCAGGATCTGGAGCCGCAACGTCACAACACTCAGCTGGCCATACTGCGCGAGCAGATTCGGGAGCAGCAGCGCCAGCCGCGTTATCACTATGTCGGGCCCAGTGCCAAAGCCAGTGAACAAGCGCGCTACCTGGACCAGTGGCGAGAGAAGATCGAACAAACCGGCACACGCCACTACCCGCGGCAAGACGGAATACAGCTCTACGGCCAGCTCCAAATGACCGTGTATATACGGCGAGATGGCAGCCTGCTGCGCGCTCAGATTACTCAGCCTTCCGATCAGCCCGCCCTGAATCTGGCGGCCCGACGTATTGTGGAGCTGGCTGCCCCCTTTGCGCCCTTGCCCGAACAACTGGCCCCGAACGCAGATGTGCTTGTGATTACCCGCAGTTGGCACTTCACCCGTGACGGACTCAATATGCAGGGTGGGGATGGGCAGTAAGGCTGTATTGCCCATGGCAAACAGAAGCGAAGCCAGACCCTGGGGTAAAATACGTGGTTTCAGCCTTGGTGCTGACACCTGACAACACGACAAGCATCGCTTAACCATGCCCGACACGACTTCTGTCCAGCGCTACGGCGTTATTGGTCACCCCATCGAGCACAGCCGCTCCCCACAAATCCATGCCCAATTTGCCAGCCAGTTCAATCTGGCCCTGAGCTATGAGCGGATTTTGGCCCCCCTCGATGGTTTCGCCTCCACCGTAGAGCAGTTCTTCAAAACGGGCAGTGGCCTGAACGTGACTTTGCCGTTCAAGGAACAAGCCTACGAACTGGTGGGCCCACGCCTGAGCCGCCGGGCCCGCATGGCAGGGGCCGTCAATACGCTATGGCTGGAGGACGGGCAACTGCATGGATGCAATACCGACGGCGTGGGTTTGTGTTCGGATCTTCTGCGTGTTGGCCACAACCCGGAGGGCAAGCGCATCTTGCTGATCGGTGCGGGCGGCGCCTCACGTGGGGTCGTGTTTCCCTTGCTGGAGGCCGGCTGCGAGCTGCTGCACATCATCAATCGCACCAGTGCCAAAGCCTATGAAATCCGCGAGCAGGTAGTGGCTCTGGACCCGGATGCCTCGCGCCGCCTGAGTGCAGGCGGGCTGGACGACCACTGCGGTGACTGGGATATCGTCATCAATGCCACCTCGGCCAGTCTCAATCAGAATCTGCCCGACCTGCCCGATGCCCGCTACCGCAGCCACTCGCTGGCCTACGATATGTTTTATGCCAGCGAGCCCACCGCCTTTATGCGGGCCGCCCAGCAGGCAGGCGCCACACAGAGCAGAGATGGTCTGGGCATGCTGGTGGGCCAAGCTGCCGCCAGCTTTCAGATCTGGCATGGCTTGCAAGCCGATGTCGAACCCGTGCTGGCCGCCTTGCGCCAGGACCTGGGACAAATCTGACGTGCGTCGCCTCCTGGTCCATCCCTGGAAACTGGCCGGCCTGGCCGTATTAACCCTGGCCGCCGCCGTTCTGCTCTATCAGATTGCCCTGTTTGTGATGGTGCTCTGGTATAGCGTGGTGCCCCCACGGATGACCTCCTTCATGGCGGCAGAGCAAGGTCAGTTGCGCAGCTCCGATGCCGATGCAAAACTGCGCTACCAATGGGTGCCTTACGACAAGATCAGCGCCAACCTGAAGCGCGCGGTCATCGCCTCCGAAGACTCGAACTTCCTGAATCACTCGGGGGTTGAATGGGATGCCATTCGTAAAGCGTGGGAATACAACCGACGCCAATCGGAAAAAGGCTCGACCCGTCGGCGCGGGGGCTCAACCATCTCCCAGCAATTGGCCAAAAATCTGTTTCTGTCAGAGTCGCGCAGTTATTTGCGCAAAGGACAGGAACTGATTCTGACCTATATGATTGAAACCGTCATGAGCAAGGAGCGTATTCTGGAGCTGTATCTGAACGTGGCTCAGTGGGGTGAAGGCGTATTTGGAGCCCAGGCGGCGGCGCGCCACTATTTCAAGACTGATGCCGCCACCCTTAGCGCCATGCAGGCCGCCCGGCTGGCAGGCATGCTCCCCAACCCAGCCTATTATGACAAAAACCGTAACAGCGCCTATTTGCAGTCGCGCACTCGCACCATCAGTCAACGCATGCGTCAAGTCGCTATTCCCTGACTGCAATCCGCATTTTTGTTAAGCTAGCCACGTCTTTCCTGGGCCCTATTTTCATGCGCACCGCTCGCCGCTATCTTGCTTCCGAAATCTATCGCTCCAGCGCCGTGGTGCTGCTTGCACTGCTGGGCCTGTTCACCTTTTTCGCCCTGATCGAAGAACTGGACAAAGTCGGCTCCAAATTCACCCTGGCCAATCTGTTCTACATCCAGGCGCTGGAATTGCCGACTCGTTTGTACGACCTGCTGCCCATTGGCTTGCTCATTGGCGCCACCCTGGCCCTGGCCAGCCTTGCCCAACGCAATGAGCTGGTGATTCTGCGCGCCTCGGGGGTCAGCGGCCTGCATATGATGATGATGCTCTGGACCATTACCTTGCCGCTGGTGGCCGGTGCTTTTGTCCTGTCCGAGTATGTCACGCCCATGGCCGAGATCAAATCCAGCGAGCAAGGCATGGCCTTGCTGGGACGCTCGGGTAGCGGACGGCTGGAAAGCGGCTATTGGTTCAAAGAGAACAATCCTCAAGGTGGAGTGCGCATCATCAACATTGCCAACCTGCAAGGCGACGGCAAAGTAAGTGATGTCAGCGTGTTCGACTTCTCGGACGGACAACGCTTAAATGCCATGATGCAGGCACCGAGCGGGCAATTTCACAAAAACCAGCTGGACTTGCAAGACGTCACAGAAACGCATGTCAGCGAGCAGTCACACACCGCCCTGAGCCAGGACAAAGCCCCTGAGCAAGCGCTGGTGAAAATTGAAAAGCGCCCCACCCTGACGCTGACCACTACGCTGACCCCGGACCGACTGATCGCGCGCGTCGTCACGCCCGAACGCATGTCCATTCTGGATTTGAAGGACTATATTGGTTATCTGGACGCCAACAAACTGCAAACCAAACGTCAGGTTGTAGCGCTGTGGCGCAAAGTTGCCTATCCGTTCACCTTGCTGGTCATGATTACCATTGCCGCACCCATCGGCTTTATGCAGACACGCCATGGCGGTGTGGGCACCAAGGTCTTTACCGGCATTTTACTGGGCGTGGGCTTTTTCATGATCAACCAGCTTGCCTTGAACGTGGCCATGCTCAGCAATCTGGCACCCTGGGTCACCGCTCTGGTACCGAATCTGATCGCCATGGCGCTGGCCTTGAGCGCTCTTATCCTGATGGAAAACCGGCACAACCGGCGACGTCGCAAACCCAGTGCAACACATTAAACCATGTCTTTAGCTACTTCCCCTGCCATCTGGGCAATTGGTGATGTTCAGGGCTGCTGCCGCCCCCTGGACAGCTTGCTCGGCCATCCGGATGTGGCCGCTGACAGCCAGGCCACTTTCTGGTTTGCTGGCGATCTGGTCAACCGTGGCCCCGACTCTCTGGGTGCTCTGCGCCTGATTCGCTCCCTGGGGGAGCGCGCTGTTTGCGTGCTGGGTAACCATGACATTCACTGCCTGGCGGTTGCCGCCGGGGTACGTAAATCCAGCAAGCAAGATACGCTGCAGGACTTGCTGGCTGCGCCCGACGCCCAGGAGCTACTGGACTGGTTGCGCCATCAGCCCCTGGCCCATTACGAACACGGGCATTTGATGGTTCATGCAGGGGTTCATCCAGCCTGGAGTCCCGAGCAGACACTGGAATATGCACAGGAGCTGGAAACATTGTTGCGTGCCGATGACTGGCAGCACACGATCATCGAACTGTTTGGCAACAAACCGGATCGCTGGGAAGCAGGGCTCAAAGGCTACGACCGGCTACGCGCCATTGTCAGCACCCTGACCCGCATGCGCATGTGCGACGCAGCCGGACACATGGATTTCAAGCACAAAGGCGCCCCCGATGCCGAATCAGGCTTGCTGCCCTGGTATGAGTTACCGCAACGTGCCTGCGCTCAGGTGCCCATCATTTTTGGTCATTGGTCTACGCTGGGCTTGTTGAACACCCCTACGCTCATCAGCCTGGATACCGGTTGCGTCTGGGGCCGACAACTCAGTGCAGTCCGCCTGCAAGACCGGCACCTGGTTCAGATTCACTGCCCGGAAAGCAAAAAACCCGGTTAACGCGCTGGGCCGGTGTCAGCAGCCGACTCGTGACAAACCACTGCGCGTATCCGCTCGCGGGCCTGATGGGCCGTTTGTGAGCGCCCCCATTGCGTGCAGGAGAGCGCGGGCATCACATCCAGAAAGTGGCAGTGCACAGACACATGGCGAGCACTGAGCAGGACCCAGATGTTGCCTACCAGGGACTGCTCGCCCACAAAGGCAAAACGCTCACTGCGCCGTCCCTGATGCTCAAACACCAGCGCCACAGGCTGAATATCCACATTCAGGCTGATCGCTGTCTCAAACAAGCTGGCATGAAACGGTCGCACCTCCCACCCCGTGGAGGTGGTGCCTTCGGGAAACAGACCTACCGCGTCGCCCCGTTCGAAACAAACCGCCATTTGCTGGCTAACAATCTGAATGGCCCGACGTTGGCCACGTTCAATGAACACCGTTCCCGCGCCAGCAACCAGCCAACCGATCACGGGCCAGCGACGGATATCACTTTTTGCAATGAAGGAAGTGCAGCGCACGCTGTTGAGCACAAAAATGTCCAACCATGAAATATGGTTGGACACATAAAGCACGGAGCGATCCTGAACCGCCTGACCATGCAGGATGACGCGCACACCGCAAATAGTCATCAACAGGCGGGACATGCGTAGCACCATCAGACGGCGTCCGCCGGAGCGCAAGACGGGAAAAAGCAGGCCAACACTGAACAGGCCGACCACAATCCACACGATCAGAGCGACAGCACGCCAACTAAAACGAAATAAACTAATCAAAAGGCTGCAACCTTGTAGAGAGCTCAAGCCGCAGGCAGGCTATCCAGATATCGCTGCAGGATCACGCACGCTGCCATGGCATCATCATCGTCATTATTGCCCAGCAATTCTTGAGCCTCCATGCTGGAGCCCCGCTCATCGACCAGGTCTACCGCAACGCCATAACGACCGTGCAACTGGTTGGCAAAACGTCGACACCGCAGCGAAGCATACTGTTCGCCACCGTCCAGGGTCAAAGGCAAGCCGACCACAACCCGATCGGGCTGCCATTCCTTGAGTAAAGCCTCAATAGCCGCAAAGCGCTGCTCCCGTGTAACGGGCCGCAAAATCGTATAAGGCCGGGCCTGACGCGTCAAGGTATTGCCCAATGCAACGCCAATTTTTTTCAGGCCATAGTCAAAAGCCAGCAAGGTCTGTGCCGAGCTGGCCGTTGATGGTGTGTCGTGTTCAGGCATGGCCTGCCGCACCTGTCAGAGTAAAAGGACTGATTCCCAACAGGGCCAGGGCGCGATCATACCGCTCCCCAACAGGCGTGGAAAACAAGATTTCATGAGTCGCCTTGATGCTCAGCCAGGCATTATCGGCCATCTCGCTTTCCAGCTGACCGGCGCCCCATCCGGCATAACCCAGGGTCACCAGCATGTGGACCGGTCCCTTTCCCTGTGCCACATCCTGCAAGACATCGCGGGATGTGGTCAGGGTCAGATCGCCCACCCCCAGGCTGGAGGTATAGGTTTTATCCGAGTCATGCAGCACAAAGCCGCGATCCGTCTGTACCGGCCCACCGAAGTACACCGAGGTTCCGGCCAGATCGGCGCGTTTATCCACATCAACCTCGATGCGCGACAACAGCTCAACCAGACTCAGATCTGTTGGTCGATTGATGACCAGGCCCAAAGCACCTTGTTCATTATGTTCACAGACATAAATCACCGTGTCGGCCAAGCTGCCCGATACCACACCGGGCATGGCAAGTAACAGGTGGTGCGTAAGATTAGCGCTTTCTTGGATTAGCGGGGACTGGCTAGTGGCACTCATACACACCTCCCGTCAAAACAAACCACCTTGGAACCTGAAATGATCACACCTGGATCATTTCGAAGTCTTCCTTACGAGCGCCGCATTCGGGACAGACCCAGTTTGGAGGGACATCTTCCCAACGTGTGCCCGGTGCAATGCCTTCTTCAGGCAAACCCGTTTCTTCATCATAAATCCAGCCGCAAATCAGGCACATCCACGTACGCATAGTATTCCTACTGTATTTGTAAACATAGTCCGATCCGCGTGCAAATCGGGGCAATCCATTAAAATGGGGTTCATATTACTAAATTACTCAACCCGTGACATCCAGAGCCTTGTCGGCCCTGCCGGTGTATCCAAGATAAGATGGCTGCTGAAATCAAAAATTCAAGTCCTGCCCTGGCGCTCGTGCTGGCCCCTTATGATCCCAGTGGCGGCGCTCATCTGCCGGCAGATGCCCTCACTGGTGCCCGTCTGGGCTGCCATATCGTCAGTGTGCCCACCGCCTTGCTGGTACGCGACAGCGCGCAGCAGGAAAACATCCAGACGCTGGCCGAGGACATCGCCGATGACCAGGCACGTTGCCTGCTGGAAGACATGAACATTCAGGCCATCAAGTGCGGCCCCGTTTACAGTCCTGAAATCGCCAGCATGGTTGCCGAGCTGTGTTCCGACTACCCGGAGCTGCCTTTGGTCCTGCACCTGAGCGCCATGCCCACTGGCCTGGACGAGCTGGACGCGGACGACGCCCTGGACGCCAGTTTACGCCTGCTTTTACCACTGAGCTCCTTATTGTTGATCGACCACCCCAGCCTGGAGCGCTGGCAGGCCGACGAGCTGTTGGGCGACACGCCCGACGCCGTGGAAACCTTGCTGAACAATGGGGCCAATGCCGTGCTGGTGACGGGCGTACCGGGCACAGCCGGGCAATGGCACACCCGTTTCCAGGGTCATCATGGCCGTCTGGATTACAGCATGCCGCTCGATGGTGGCGTGCGTCAGCAGGATATCGACAGTTTGCTGGCTACAGCCTGCCTGAGCTTTCTGGCCCAGGGTCATGAGCTGGATAACGCGGTAGAATCAGCCTTGTTGCACCTGCAGGAACGTGCCGGTGACACTTTTCAGCCCGGTATGGGCCACCGCCTGTTCAACCCTGTTGCTCCCCAAAATGACTGACGCCACCTCCCTGCGCTTTCCTGCCGGTCTTTACGGCATTACTCCCGAATGGGACGACACAGCCCGCCTGCTGAACGCAGTGCGCGCCGCTCACGAGGGTGGTTTGCAGGTCTTGCAGTTTCGCCGCAAAAACGGCCCGGAACCCATCCGCCAGCAACAACTCAAAGAGTTGGTCAAGCTGTGCCTGTCTTTGGATCTGCCGCTCTTGGTCAACGATCACTGGAGTTGGGCGCAAGAGTTTGATGTGCAAGGCGCGCACCTGGGCAAAAGCGATGGCGACCTGAGGCAGGCACGCCAGGCTCTGGGACCGCAAGCCCTGCTGGGACGCTCGTGCTACAACAGTCTGGACCTGGCGCGCCAGGCTCTGGCTGACGATGCAGACTACATCGCCTTTGGTGCCATGTATCCGTCCAGCGTCAAACCCGAAGCGCCCCCGGCAGAACTGGATACCTTGCGACAAGCACGACAGCTTTGCCAAGAACAAGAACACGAGGGACGGCGTGCCGCCATTGTGGCCATCGGCGGCATCACACCCGAGAAAATGCCCGAACTGCTGCAAGCAGGCGTCGATAGCGTTGCCGTTATCAGCAGCCTGTTTGAGACCAGCGATATACGCGCCACGGCGCAACGCTTTACCGACTACTTTCACGCCCAGGCCCCCTCGCGCTTTATGCGCTGATCTTTTGCCTGGCCCCGACCTTTTATCTCTGGATTTTTGCCTCATGTCCCGTAATTCCGAACTTTTTGAACGTGCCTGCAAAGTCATCCCCGGCGGCGTCAACTCGCCCGTCCGCGCCTTCGGTTCTGTGGGTGGCACACCTTGTTTTATCGAACGCGCCCAAGGCCCTTACATCTGGGATGCAGACGGCCAGCGATACACGGACTACGTGGGTTCCTGGGGCCCGGCCATTCTGGGCCACTCCGATCCGGACGTGATCAAAGCGGTACAGGACGCTGCCGTACACGGCCTGTCCTATGGGGCGCCCACCGAAGGCGAAGTGGTTCTGGCCGAAACGCTGACCAAGATGCTGCCATCCATCGAGCAGGTTCGTCTGGTCAGCTCGGGCACCGAGGCCACCATGAGCGCCATTCGTCTGGCCCGTGGCTTTACCGGCCGCAACACCATCATCAAATTCGAAGGCTGCTACCATGGCCACGCCGACAGCCTGCTGGTCAAAGCCGGCTCCGGCTTGCTGACCTTTGGCAACCCCACCTCCGCCGGCGTGCCGGCCGAGTTTGTCGGTCACACCCTGGTTCTGGACTACAACGATCTGGACGCCGTGCGCGATGCCTTCAAACAGAAAGGCAGCGAAATCGCCTGCGTTATCGTTGAGCCCTTTGCCGGCAATATGAACCTGGTCCGCCCAGCCCCCGGTTTCCTGGAAGGCTTGCGCGAGCTATGTACCGAGTATGGCGCCGTGCTGATTTTTGACGAGGTCATGACAGGCTTTCGCGTGGGCCCGCAAGGCGTACAAGGCCTGACCGGCATTCGTCCTGACCTGACCACACTGGCTAAAGTGATTGGTGGTGGCATGCCCGTAGGCGCTTTTGGTGGTCGCCGCGACATCATGCAATGCGTGGCTCCCGTCGGTGGCGTTTACCAGGCAGGCACCCTATCCGGTAACCCTGTTGCTGTCGCTGCGGGGCTGGCAACCTTGAAGAAACTGGCTCAACCCGGTTTCTATGACACCCTCACAGCCAACACAGCCAACCTGATCCAGGGCCTGAAGACCGCAGCACAAGAAGCAGGCGTTCCTTTTACGGCAGACCATCAGGGCGGCCTGTTCGGCATCTACTTCAGCGAAAACGTTCCTACGTCCCTGGCCGAGGTCTCGGCTGGCGACATCGAACGCTTCAAGCAGTTCTTCCACGCCATGCTGGACAAGGGGGTGTACTTTGCCCCCTCAGCCTTTGAAGCCGGTTTTGTGTCGGTGCAGCATACCGCCGATATTACCGACGCGACGGTGCAAGCCGCCCGTGAGGTCTTTGCCTCCTTCAAGAACTAGTACGCCGGATGCAAAAAAGCGGGCCTGAGCCCGCTTTTTTTTTCCTGAAAGAATCAATGCTGTGCCATTTGGCGCAGCACAAATCGCTGCAACTTCCCTGTCTCGGTCCGAGGCAAAGAAGTCACAAACTCAATCGCGCGTGGGTACTTGTAAGGCGCGGCATTCTCTTTCACAAAATCCTGCAGCTTCTTTTTCAAGTCATCGCTGGGCGTAAAGCCAGGCTTGAGCACGATGAAAGCCTGCACGATCTGGCCCCGTTCTTCATCCGCGGCGCCTACCACTCCACACTCTGCCACCGCCTCATGTTTGAGCAAGGTGCCCTCCACCTCCGGGCCGGCAATGTTGTAGCCCGAAGAAACAATCATGTCGTCGTTACGGGCCTGATAGTAAAGGTAGCCGTCCTCATCCATCTTGAAGGTATCACCCGGGAAGTTCCAGCCGCCCTGGACAAACTGCTTCTGACGCTCGTCGTTCAAGTACTTGCAACCGGTGGGGCCTTTGACCGCCAGACGTCCCACCGTGCCCACCGGCACCGGATTCAGATCATCATCCAGAATCGTGGCGACATACCCAGGCACCACCTGACCAATGGCACCGGGGCGCACTTTCTCGGGCGGGCTGGATACGTACACGTGAATCATCTCCGTGCCGCCTATGCCATCGGTCATCTCAATGCCGCTGGCCTGCTTCCAGAGCTGGCGGGTTGCATCGGGCAACGCTTCTCCTGCCGATACGGTGGCCCGCAAACTGGCCAGAGAATAACGATCCACCAAACCGGCCATCTGACGATAAAAAGTAGGCGCCGTAAAGCTCATGGTCACCTTAAAGCGGTCAATCATGCCCAGCAGGTCCGAAGGTGTCAGTCGCTCCAGCAAGACGGTAGAGGCCCCCACCCGCAGTGGAAAGCAAAGCAGACCACCCAGACCAAAGGTAAAAGCCAAAGGCGGAGTACCACACACCACGTCATCCGGTGTCAAACGCAATACATGACGGGAAAAGGTATCGCACATCGCCAGCACATCACGATGAAAATGCATGCAGCCCTTGGGCTGACCGGTCGTGCCGCTGGTGAACGCAATCAGGCACACATCATCGGCCGCCGTATCGCACGCCGTGAAATCCTCAGGTTTGTCAGCCACCAAGGCCTCCAGACCCTGGGCGCTCTCATCGTTAAAGCACAGCAGTTGCTTCAGGACAGGGGTGTAGGAATCATGAGCGGCATCCATGCAATGCTCCAACTCCTGACGCAGACGCTCATCGCACAGAGCGGCATGAATCTGGGCCTTGTCCAAAATGGTCTTGAGCTCCACCGCACGCAGCAAAGGCATGGTGGGGACAGTAACCAGACCCGCCTTGATACTGGCCAGCCAGCAGGCCGCCATCATGGGGTTGTTGGGGCCGCGCAGCAATACCCGGTTGCCGGGCACCAGCTTCATGTCCTCAAGCAGAACATGCGCAATACGATTGGTCAGCACGTCCAGCTCTTTGTAGGTCAGACTGCGATTTTCCTCGCCCTGAGCCCACTGTATGGCCACGCGGTCACCATGCCCTGCTGCGACCTGCTCCCCCAACAGCGCCACGGCGCAATTGAAACGAGCGGGGTAGTCCACATCCGGATTTCCCTCCAGCAACATGTCTGGCCACCACTCCATGGGGGGCAGATTGTCGCGTGCAAAGGTATCAAGGTGCGCTGAACGTTCCATCCTTATCTCCTGCGTAGATTACGCCCCACTCAGGCGTAGACCCTGATGCATCAAAGGCATCGGCCAAAATTGGCAAGGTCTATATTGTTTAGTTCTAAAGGATATTAGCAAAAAAAACCTCTCGACATCAGCCATACCGACTACGGGTTATCCGCAGTAGCGCATCCTCACCCACTATTTAAACCCGTATCCTGACATCGCTCGAGCTCGCTTCGGGCGGCAACCCACGCATAGGAAAATAAATAATAAATTTCGGCTGGCCAAAAACCAATCCATGTACGCCGCACTTTTTTTCAATTAAGAAAAATTTACGGTAGACATTATTTTTGAAACAAAAAAAGTATCAAAAAAAACGGAAAACGGATTATTTTCGTCGGCTACCGTGATGCAAATGTCTTATACTTCAACTAAATAATCACTTGAATTTAGCCAGCTTATAGCCTTGGAGCCGCGTCAAAGCGTCTGCGTAACCGTATTCAAGGCGGTGATCATGAAAGTAAATAACAGACAGAAATTTGCATTTCATTACTCAATGCTTTGTCAACTGGACCTGCGCTTTCAATCAAGTTGATTAATTTAAGCTAAAAACGAATTTACTTTGATCTGTCGCAATGTCAAACTTCGAACCAGCCCCTAAGATACCTTCCAAGCTAACCCAGCTTGCTCATGGCTGCGGTCTGCGTCCTTCAAAGCTAAACATTTTGGACATGCACCATTAAGGCAAGCTATCTATGATCATGAACGATATCCCCGCTTCCGCCGTCGCCGATGCCGCTCCCGACTTGGAAAGCCGTGCCCACAGCGATGACCACTTCGACACCCGTCTGTGGTTACGCTTGATGGCCTGCACCAATCTGGTTGAAGGCGAAATTCGTAGTCGTCTGCGTACCGAACACGCCACTACCCTGCCCCGTTTTGACCTGATGGCTCAATTGCAGCGCCAGCCCGCGGGCATGAAAATGAGCGAACTGTCCCGCCACCTGATGGTCACCAACGGCAATATCACAGGCATTACGGATCAGCTGGAAAAAGAGGGTCTGGTCGAACGCATCAAGGTACTCACCGACCGCCGCAGCTCCCTGATCCGCCTGACGCCCAAAGGCAAGCGCCAGTTCAAGAAAATGGCAGCTTCCCACGAGCAATGGCTGCAGGAGATGTTTGCCAACCTGTCGGACAAGGCGCGCGTCAACCTGTTTGAAGCCTTGGGTGAACTCAAACTGATTACCCGCAACAACGTGGCGATGGCCTCTCGCGAGAACTGACACCCCCACGCGACCAAAGATATGCTCAGGCGGCTCAAAGCAAGTATCATTATTGCTTTGAGCCGCCTTTAACATTGTTTTTCGGATCGCGTCATGGCCGTCAATCTGTTCATCCCCTCTGAATCTGACATTCACCCCGTTGCCGGTGTCAAAATCGGCATTGCCGAAGCCGGTATTCGCAAGGCCAACCGACGCGACCTGACCGTGTTTGAACTGGCCCCTGGCACCAGCGTAGCCGGTGTCTTTACCACCAACCGTTTCCGCGCCGCTCCCGTTCAGGTGTGCGAAGCGCATCTGGCTACCCACGATGGCATCCGCGCCCTGGTAATCAATACCGGCAATGCCAACGCCGGTACCGGTCAGGCAGGTCTGGAAAAAGCCCAGCAAACCTGCAAGGAAACAGCGCGTCTGTTAAATATTCTGCCTCAGCAGGTCCTGCCCTTTTCCACCGGCGTAATTCTGGAGCCGTTGCCCATGGATCGCCTGCTGGGTGCCCTGCCCGCAGCGGTCAGCGATCTGTCGGACAACAACTGGTTCAATGCTGCCCACAGCATCATGACCACCGACACCCAGCCCAAAATCGTGTCTCGCCAAATCCAGCTCTCGGGCAAAACGGTCACCCTGACGGGTATCAGCAAGGGTGCAGGCATGATTCGCCCCAATATGGCCACCATGCTGGGTTATCTGGCCACCGATGCCGGTATTGCTCCCGAATTGTTGCGCGATATGTGCCGTCTGGCGGCAGACCGCTCTTTCAACCGCATTACGGTTGATGGCGACACCTCCACCAACGACTCGTTCATCATCATGGCAACCGGCCAAAGCGGTGTCACAGTAGAGTCGATTGCAGACCCGAACTACAACACCTTGCTGGACGCCCTGGTGGACGCCTCGCGCGAACTGGCCCAGAAAATCGTGCGTGACGCCGAAGGCGCCACCAAGTTCATGACCATTCAGGTTGATGACGCCGGCTCCAGCGAAGAAGCACTGAAAGTGGCTTACGCGATTGCTCACTCGCCTCTGGTTAAAACCGCCTTCTTTGCCTCCGATCCGAACCTGGGCCGCATTCTGTGCGCCATTGGTTACGCAGGCATCACAGATCTGGACGTGAGCAAACTGCGTCTGTGGCTGGGGGATGTGCTGGTAGCGGTGGACGGCGGACGCAACCCCGAGTACCGCGAAGAAGACGGTCAGCGCGTCATGAAGGAAGCCGAAATTCTGGTTCGTGTCTCCCTGGGTCGCGGCCAACATAGCGAGACGGTCTACACCTGCGACTTCTCGCACGAGTACGTCACCATTAACGCCGATTACCGCTCCTGATAAAAAAACCGTCTTCCCCTGACGGGCGAAGACGGCTTGGTGTTTCAGACGGGCCCGCCTCAAGCGGGCCTGCTCTATTTCTTGGCCATGCCCTTGATAAGCGAGAGCACCGCCAGAATCAGGAACACGACAAACAGGATCTTGGCAATCGAAGCAGCACCAGCGGCAATACCTCCAAAACCCAGCACAGCCGCGACAATGGCAACAATAAAAAAGATTACGGCATAGTAAAGCATACGATTCTCCTCATCATCAGTACGTACAGGATCAACACTTTGTCTGGCAGGCCGTGACGGCTTCAATCATCAGGTTCCAGACAAAAAACCGGGCCCCGCCTCACTAGCGGTCGTACTTGTCATAGAAATCTTTTACTTCACGCTCCGCCTCTTCGCGGGTGCGGCCATAGCGCTCTTGGACCAGACCCGCCAATTGGGTGGCGTCGCCTTTCATCTTGGCCCAGTCGTCATCCGTAATTTCCCCCCAGACACTGCGGGCCTTGCCGGCCAGCTGTTTCCATTTGCCTTCGATCGTGTCCTTATTCATACGCTTCCCCTTATCAGGTTCGAAAAATAAATGACTTACGCTCTGTGAACGCAACGCCTCTACCCTAGCGGAAGCCTTCTGGCCCAAAGGCCACAGAATGAGGAAAAGTGTAAGCGTTTGGGGCAAGCGACAATTTTACGTGAATCGGGGTCCCTGCCCTGCCTGCGCCGGTTCAGTGACAATCCGGCAGGGCCATCTCCCCCCTGACCGAGGAAAGGATTGGATGCAAAATACTGACAGGCGAAGGCCCAAACCATTGACAGTAAAGCCTTTTTATCCTATTATTTTTTGCTTGGCATTTTGCGTGTCAAGATTTTTTTATGTTAGAGGGCATGGCTTTGGCTGAAACTAGCCTTATCCACCATGCCTTTTTGACTCTCTTTAAGGGATTCCCTATGTACGCGGTTATAAAAACCGGCGGTAAGCAATATCGCATTACTGCTGGCCAAAAACTCAAAATAGAACAGATACCGGCAGACATTGGGCAAGAAATTTCGCTTGACCAGGTTCTGTCCGTCGGCGAAGGTGAAGCACTGCAAATCGGTGCTCCTTTCGTTGCTGGCGCTGTGGTCAAAGCTACTGTTCTTGCGCAAGGCCGTCACGACAAGATCAAGATTTTCAAAATGCGCCGTCGCAAGCACTACCGCAAAACGCAAGGCCATCGTCAAAACTACACCGAAATCCGCATCGAAGCGATCAACGCCTAAGTTGTTGCTGAAAGCGAATCTGGTATTTTCTTCATCTAGGAGCTAAAGAAATGGCACAGAAGAAAGGCGGCGGCTCTACGCGGAACGGCCGTGACTCACAGGCCAAACGTCTGGGCGTTAAAGTCTACGGCGGTCAGGTAATTTCGGCTGGCGGCATTATTGTTCGTCAGCGCGGCACTCAGTTTCACCCCGGCGTGAACGTGGGCATTGGCAAAGACCATACCCTGTTCTCTCTGGTTGATGGCAAAGTTAAATTTTCCATCACCGGTGCACTGAACAAGCGTACCGTTTCGGTCGTTGCTGCCGAATAAGCACTCGCTCACCGCGTAGTTGCCACGAAAAGCCCTGCCGCCTTAGGCAGGGCTTTTTTCATGTACGGCCATCGTGCCCCCCCTGCCCTCGCGCCCATCCGACCTGGCCAGTCTCCCTACGGCCACAGCAAGAGATTAAAAACCGGTCACTCTCACCGCACATACCGGCAGATAAGCCAATCTCCTATACACTAAGCAATTGGGGTTTTTGTTTAAAATGGTCTGTTCCCAGACCAGCAGCCCATACGGTTCTGCGGCCCCTGGACCTATACAGAACTCATCACCATGAAATTCGTAGACGAAGCGACCATTGAAGTGGTCGCAGGCAAAGGTGGAAACGGCGCTGCCAGTTTCCGCCGAGAAAAATTTATTGAGAAAGGTGGCCCCAACGGCGGCGACGGTGGACGTGGCGGCAGCATTTACGCTGAGGCCGACCGTAACGTCAACACCTTGATCGACTACCGCTACGCCCGCCTGCACCGCGCTCGCAACGGCGAAAACGGCCGTGGGTCCGACCAGTATGGGGCGGGTGGCGAAGACATTACCCTGCGTGTGCCGGTAGGCACCATGATTTTCGACGCCGAAACCGGCGAGCAGCTGTTTGACATGAAGCGCCACGGCGAACGGGTCACGTTGGCCCAAGGCGGAGCCGGCGGTTTGGGCAACCTGCATTTCAAATCCAGCGTGAACCGTGCGCCGCGTCAATTTACCTATGGCAAGGAAGGCGAACACCGCAAGCTGCGCCTGGAGCTCAAGGTGTTGGCCGATGTGGGCCTGCTGGGTATGCCCAATGCTGGCAAATCCACCCTGATTACCCGTATCTCCAACGCCAAGCCACGCATTGCCGATTACCCGTTCACCACTCTGCACCCCAACCTGGGCGTGGTGCGCTCGTCCGAAGCCCACAGCTTTGTAGTGGCGGATATTCCTGGTCTGATCGAAGGTGCGTCTGAAGGAGCTGGCCTGGGCCACTTGTTCCTGCGCCATCTGACCCGCACCCGTATCCTGTTGCACCTGCTCGATGTCTCCAGTCTGGACCCGGACGAGGATATTGTGGCCAAAGTGGCGGCAGAAGCCCGAGCCATTGTGGAAGAACTGCGCCTGTACAGCGAAGAGCTCTACGCCAAGCCACGCTGGCTGGTTCTGAACAAGCTGGACATGGTGTCCGATCCAGAGGATCTGAAAGCCCGCCTGCTCAAAGAGCTCAATTGGGAAGGTCCTGTTTTCGGCATCTCGGCCTTGACCGGTGTGGGCACTCAGGATCTGGTTTACCAGCTGCAAACCTGGCTGGATCAGGAAAGCCGCAAGGAGCATATCGAACAAGATATTGCCGACGGTACGCATATTTACGACGAGAGGTTTGCTCCAGACTGATCGTGCCACACAGACCCAGGGTCTCACCCCTGGGACTGAACCCCAAAATGCCCGGAAGACGCGGTCCATTCAGCCGCCCTACTCCTGGCATTTTCTCTATTTACTCGCCAAGCGATAGATTTCTGAACTCCTCATGCAGCACTCTTCTCATTCTGAATCGGCCGTTGCGCAGTCGCGCCGACTGGTTATTAAAGTAGGTTCCTCCCTGGTCACCAACGAGGGCAAAGGGATTGACCTGGATGCCGTAGAGCAATGGGCGACCCAGATTGCTCAACTGCATGCCCAAGGCAAGCAACTGGTGCTGGTCTCCAGTGGCGCCATTGCCGAGGGCATGGCCCGTCTGGGATGGCCGCGTCGACCGAAGGCCATGAATGAGTTGCAGGCAGCGGCCGCGGTAGGCCAGATGGGTCTGATACAGGCTTATGAAGTGGCCTTTGCCCGCCACGGTGTGCGCACTGCCCAGATTCTGCTGACCCATGAGGATCTGGCAGACCGCCGCCGTTATCTGAATGCACGCAGCACCATCAACACCTTGCTGGACCTGGGCGTGGTCCCCATCGTGAACGAAAACGACACCGTGGTGACCGATGAAATCCGCGTGGGTGACAACGATACCCTGGGCGCGCTGGTCACCAACCTGATCGAAGCCGAGACCCTGATTATCCTGACCGACCAGGCCGGACTGTACAGCGCCGACCCTCGAAGCAACCCCGACGCACAATTCATCTCGCTGGGTCAGGCGGGTGACCCGACGCTGGAGGCGATGGCGGGCGGCTCGGGCAGCAATATCGGCACTGGCGGCATGATTACCAAGATTCTGGCTGCCAAGCGTGCCGCACAAAGCGGCGGCCACACCATCATTGCCTCGGGCCGTGAAAAGCAGGTGCTCTCGCGTCTGGCCCAAGGGGAGCGCATCGGTACGGAACTGCGTGCCACCCTGCCGGTACGCTCGGCCCGGCAGCGCTGGCTGGTCGACCAGTTGCGCGTGCGTGGCCGTGTATCGCTGGACGAAGGCGCGGTACGTGCGCTGGTAGACGGACACAAAAGTCTGCTGCCGGTAGGCGTCACCCATGTCGAGGGCGAATTTGACCGTGGCGATGTCGTCGCTTGCGTGGATAAGCATGGCGTGGAATATGCCCGCGGTCTGATCAACTACTCGTCGGACGATACCCGTCGCATCATGGGTCAGCCCAGTCACCTGATCAATGAGTTGCTGGGCAGCGAACACGATACGGAGCTGATCCACCGTAACAATATGGTGTTTCCGCGCAGCAGTCCGGATCAGGACTAAACCTTGACCCCTACCCTGCCCGCCTGTTGAAATAGACGGATAAAACGTATCGAATTGCGACAGCATGCGCGGTTATACCGCGCCCGATCGCAACACTTTCCCTCTCGGGCGATGCGCCCAAGGAACCGTATGAAGATCCTCGTGCTAGGTGCTGGCGTCGAAGGCGTAACCAGCGCTTATTATCTTGCCCGCCAAGGACACAGCGTCACGGTCATTGACCGCATGGCTGGGCCCGCTCTGGAAACCAGCTTTGCCAATGCCGGCCAACTTTCCTTTGGTTATGCCTGCCCTTGGGCTGCGCCAGGTATCCCACGCAAGGCGATCAAATGGATGTTCGACGAGCATCCTCCCCTGACCATCCGCCCCGATGGGACGCTCACCCAAATCAAATGGCTGCTGGCCATGTGGCGCAACTGCACGGCTGACCGCTACGCCATCAATAAAGAGCGCATGGTGCGCTTGGCCGAATACAGCCGCCATTGCATGGCTGAGCTGCGCGCTCAGACCGATATTCAGTTTGAGCATCGGGCCCAAGGCACCTTGCAAGTGTTCCGTACACAACAACAATTGGATAACATCGCCGCCGATATCGAGGTGTTGAAAGAGGCCGGCGTACCTTATCAGTTGCTGTCGGCTTCCGAGCTGCACACCATTGAACCGGCGCTCCGTCACGTCGAGCACAAATTGAGCGGTGGTCTACGTTTCCCTGAGGACGAGACTGGCGACTGCCAGATGTTCACACGTCGATTGAGCGAACTGGCTGAACAGGAAGGGGTGGAGTTCCGTTGGAACCAGACGATTCAGCGCATTCACAGCAACGGCTCGGAAATCAGCGGTGTGCAAAGCTCCGATGGTTTACTGACTGCTGACGCCTATGTGGTGGCGCTGGGCTCCTGGTCGAGCGGTTTGATGAAAGACCTGCAAGCTATCCCGGTTTACCCCCTGAAAGGCTATTCGATTACCGCCACAATTGCAGACGCCTCCCGCGCCCCCCAATCCACCTTGCTGGACGAAAGCTACAAAATTGCTTTGACGCGCTTTGACAATCGCATTCGTGTGGGTGGCATGGCCGAGGTAGTGGGTTTTAACAAGCAGTTGAACCCACGGCGCGAACAGACCCTGCTGATGGTGTTGAACGATCTTTTCCCCGGCAGCTATCACAGCGACGCAGACCTGCATTTCTGGACGGGACTGCGACCCAAGACACCGGACAGCACCCCGATTGTGGGACGCAGCCGTTATCCCAACCTGTTCCTGAACACGGGCCACGGAACGCTGGGATGGACCTTGGCTACCGGCAGCGCGCAACTGCTGGCTGATCTGATCAGCAACAAGGAGCCTGCCATCCGCGCCGATGACCTGTCGGTGCAGCGCTACGCTTAAGCTGCGCTCCTCAATGCATAGTCAAAGGCTCTGAGCGGTATGACCGGCAGAGCCTTTTTCAGTGCCTTTTCTCTAGTCCCGTGCCCCATCGAGCAGTAACTGGCAGTTAGCGGCAAACATATACCCCCAGTTATGAAGTGACCGTATGGGCAGTGTCGTCCCGCCCTGGCTGAACTTGCGCCGCATGCGACTGACCAATACCCCCAAACGATTAATGTGCAGGGCACTGGGCGGATTACTGATCACATCTGTTTTGCTGGCCACAGCACACATCAGCTCGTAATGGCTGGCACGACGATCCTCCCGAGCCAGCAGGCAAACCATGAACGCGCGCTCGGTACTGGTCAGGCTAAACGACATGCCAACTGGCGAGATCAAGGTCCAGCCCTCTTGGTCCAATACCCACTCCTGGGTTGCCGATGGCTCTGGAATAGAGGGGATCTGCATCAGACGCCGTTGCAGACTGTGCAAACTGGCGGCCAACAACTCCAAGGAGGCTTGTTTGGGACAAAACTGATCCCCCCCGCTATGCAAGGCCTGCAACATGGCTGAGTCCGTTGCTTCGGACTGCATCAGGATTCCGATTTGCGGACATAACATCCGTAAACGCACAGCCGCCGAGCAGATTTCAGCCAAGCCGCCCCCCAACCAGGCAATGCATACCGTACCCGCATGGCGCGTCCGTGTCTGGGCTGACTGCAGCAAGGCCGTCACATCCGGACAGAAAATAAGTCGATAACCACGCTCAGCCAGTGCCTGAATTTTTTGCTCTAGTTCGATTCGATCAGCAATGGCAGTGGCCAGATACAGCACAACAGGACCGCCAGCAAGTTCATTTGCAACCGACATAGTTGATACCTTAACTATAATGACATCTGATGACTATGTCGGACAGTATAAATCACGACCGTGATTTTATCTAAACACCATCGTGTTCGGCTTTACATCAACAATCTGTTGTGTGAAACATTTCTCCGAACGCCTTCGCCATGCACGCCAACACCGCGGTCTTTCTCAGGCTGGTTTGGCACGTCTGTGCGGATTGAGCCAGAGCGCCATTTCCAATTACGAAAACGGTACTCGTCGAGATGCCCGTGAAATTCTGGATCTGGCCCGCGCGTTGAACGTCAGCGTTTTGTGGTTGCGAAAAGGCGTTGGCAAAATGGAGTTCACGGATGACACCTACCTGCTGTCCGAACCCTTGGATGGCCCTCCGATCGTTTCCTGGCCTTTTCGCCTGTTCTCGGTTGATGAAGTCGTGGCCTTGGCAGAGAGTGAACGAGATTTGCTCGATCGCACCATGCGGCATTTACTGGACGGCATGAAACCGCGTTAGCCCTTGCGCGAGTGGACGAACCTTTATCGTTCGTCGGCCTACCCTTTTTATCACATACGACATATCCATACAAAACCATCGTGCAGGTCGTTCCATGAACAATCTGTACTGTGAAACACTTCTCTGATCGCCTCCGTCACGCCCGCCTGCAACGTGGCTTCTCACAAGCCGAACTGGCTCGTCTGTGCAACCTCAGCCAAAGTGCCATCTCCAATTACGAGAGTGGTACACGACGTGACGCGCGCGAAATCCTGGACCTGGCAAAAGCACTGAATATCAGTGCCCAATGGCTCAAGAGTGGCTTGGGCACGATGGAGTTAAGTCCAGCACATGCTGCCACCTTGCAAGACTCCGGCGAAGGTCCACCCATTGTGACCTGGCCGTTCAACCGCTTTTCCGTAGACGAAATTGTGGCTTTGCCGCCCAAAGAGCGGGATCATCTGGATCAAACCATCCGTCACTTGCTCAACGGCATGAAAAGAAAATAAGCCTTATACGTCCACAAGCAGCCCGAAGCTACCTATACTTGTCAGCACGCAGGGGTACTCGCCGTTTGGCGGGTTGAGATAAACCCTCGTACCAGTACGGATAATGCCGATGCTGGGAGCGTGTGCAGCAGGCGCAATGCCTGCCCTGCACTTCTTCCTATATCGGCTCCACCCTCTTTTTGGAGCTGCAATGACAAGCAAAACCCCTTCTTTTACGGCCACAGCGGCCAGTGTCGACCCGGCTGCAATCCAGCCTTTGCCCAACTCCCGGAAAATTTATCAAACTGGCTCACGGCCTGATCTGCGTGTGCCGTTTCGGGAGATTTCCCTGGCTGATACGCCCAGCCATTTCGGCGCCGAGCCCAACCCTCCCCTTAGCGTGTATGACACCAGCGGTCCCTATACGGACCCCACGGTACAGATCGATATTCGCAAAGGTCTGCCTGCCTTACGCCAAGCCTGGATTTCCGAGCGCGGCGATACGGAGTTGATGGCTGGACTCAACAGTCAGTACGGTCAGGCGCGTCAGGCCGACCCGGAACTGGACAGCCTGCGCTTTGAACTCAAACGTCAGCCACGACGCAGTATTTCGGGTGCCAACGTGACGCAAATGCATTACGCTCGGCGCGGCATCATTACGCCCGAAATGGAGTTCGTCGCTATTCGGGAGAATCTGCGACGCGAGCACTACATTGAGAGTTTGCGCGCCAGTGGGCCACAAGGTGAGGAAATGGCTCGTCGCCTCACCAAAGTACACCCTGGCCAAAATTTCGGTGCCAGCCTGCCCACAACGGTCACGCCTGAGTTTGTACGTGACGAGATCGCGCGTGGGCGCGCCATCTTGCCTGCCAATATCAATCACCCGGAAACCGAGCCCATGATTATCGGTCGAAACTTCCTGGTGAAAATCAACGCCAATATCGGCAACTCGGCCCTGGGTTCCACCATTGGCGAAGAAGTCGAGAAGATGACGTGGGCCATCCGCTGGGGAGCAGACACGATCATGGATCTGTCCACAGGGAAAAATATCCACGAAACGCGCGAGTGGATTATCCGCAACTCACCCGTGCCAGTCGGGACGGTACCTATTTACCAGGCCCTGGAAAAGGTCGGTGGCATCGCCGAGGATCTGAGCTGGGACATTTTCCGCGACACCTTGATTGAGCAGGCTGAGCAAGGCGTGGATTACTTCACGATTCACGCCGGCGTCCGTTTACCCTTTATACCCATGACGGCCAGCCGCATGACAGGCATTGTGTCGCGGGGAGGCTCCATTATGGCCAAGTGGTGTCTGGCGCATCACCGCGAGAGCTTTCTGTATGAGCATTTCGAAGACATCTGCGAGATCATGAAGCAATATGATGTGGCCTTCTCGCTGGGAGATGGCTTGCGCCCAGGCTCAGGCTACGACGCCAATGATCAGGCTCAGTTCGCTGAACTTCGCACCCTGGGTGAGCTGACCCAGGTCGCCTGGAAGCATGATGTTCAGGTCATGATTGAGGGGCCTGGCCATGTGCCCTTGCATTTGATTCCTGAGAACATGCAGTTGCAGCTGGAGCACTGTCATGAAGCCCCGTTC
Organism: Alcaligenes sp. HNGD-HTN06; assembly: GCF_049932565.1. Taxonomy (NCBI): domain Bacteria; kingdom Pseudomonadati; phylum Pseudomonadota; class Betaproteobacteria; order Burkholderiales; family Alcaligenaceae; genus Alcaligenes; species Alcaligenes sp. HNGD-HTN06. Next base: position 3,130,476 of record NZ_CP187782.1, read on the forward strand.
TACACCCTGGGGCCTTTGGCAACCGACATCGCACCGGGTTACGATCACATCACCTCCGGTTTGGGGGCCGCCATGATTGCGTGGCAAGGCACGGCCATGCTGTGTTATGTGACACCCAAGGAGCATCTGGGTTTGCCGAACAAGAAGGATGTCAAGGACGGCATCATCACCTACAAAATCGCCGCCCATGCGGCGGACCTGGCCAAGGGGCATCCTTCAGCAGCGTTCCGCGACAATGCTCTGTCCAAAGCGCGCTTTGAGTTCCGTTGGGACGATCAGTTCAACTTGGGGCTGGACCCGGATACGGCGCGTGAATTCCACGATGAGACTTTGCCGAAAGACTCAATGAAAGTGGCACATTTCTGCTCTATGTGTGGACCCAAGTTCTGCAGTATGAAGATTTCGCAGGATGTACGGGACTACGCCAAGGCTAATGGCCTGGATGAGCAGTCCGCTGTGGAGCATGGGATGAAGGAAATGTCAGTACAGTTTGTGCAGCAGGGCAGCAAGCTGTATCAGGAGGCTTGACGCTTTGTTGAGGCCCCGCCTGGGGTGAATATGATCTTTGTTTGATCAGGCCTTGATGGGGTAAAGCCCTGGGTGGATTTTTTCTGCCTGGGGCTTTTTTGCGGGATTCGTTGCTTCATTTGTAGGAACGCGAGGTTTGTCATGCAAAAGACATCGGTGCAGGAGACGTCCGTTGAGCTTAGCCTCAGGGGGTCCGGGCTGAGTGTTTGCCGGTGCTGCGCGCCGGTGCCCTTGTCGGAAGATAGCTACGGGCGCATCCTGAACTCGCCGGGTACTTGGTCCCCCGGACCAAGCACAAGCTTCCGGCTCAAACAGCAGGATGCTTGCACCCCTACGCTATCTCCCGACCGCGGCAAACCCTCTGACCCGCCCGCCCCCCTGAGGCTAAGCTCAACGGGCTCACCATCGTTTTTTTCTGAATAATGCAAACTGCATGCCTGAATGACATGTGACACTTTCCTGGCCTGCGTCGAATCTCTTACATCTCACCTCAGACCTCTTGCCTCTTGCCTCAGACCCCAGACCTCAGGCTTCAGATCTCAGATTTCAGATTTCAGATTTCAGATTTCAGATTTCAGATTTCAGATTTCAGATCTTAGACCCAGATCCCAGATCCCAGATCCCAGATCCTCAATACATGATTACTTGAATAGCCACGGTATGAGCCATTGGGGGCGGTGGGGACCCGGAGGGGCGATTCAGAGTACGTGCCGCAGGCGGGGGCATGATCCGGGGTGCAAGCACTCTGCTGTTTGAGCGGGACGCTTGTGGTTCGTCCGGGGGACGAACCATCCCGCGAGTTCAGAGTGCGCCCGGATGATGACCTCGACAAGGGGCCCGGTGCGCAGCACCGGCAAGTGCTCAAGCCCCTCCGGGTCCCCACCGCCCCCAAGGGCGTGTTCATTACCGGGTTCTCCTGAATAATCAGCCTTACCACCCAAGCAACGGTGAGGTCATCAGCGACAACAGATAAGCACCCATTGGCAGCTCACAACTCACAGCTAACAACAAGCAACAAGCAACAAACAACAAACAACAAACAACAAACAACAAACAACAAACAACAAACAACAAACAACAAACAACAAACAGAGGATCCTGCCCTACAACTCCATTACTCCCCGATCGAGCACAAAAAAAAGCCCGGCTAAAAACCGGGCCTTTTATCAGCACCCCCGAAGGGGTGCAAGCAGAGACTTACTTCTGCGGCGCGTACAGATACAACTCCACGCGACGGTTCATGGCACGGCCTTCTGCCGTCGCATTGTCACCAATAGGCGAGTTCGGACCGCGGCCTTCCACCATCAAACGACCTTGGCCTACCCCTTGCTGATTCAGATAATTGGTCACAGCACTGGCGCGGTTGACCGACAAGGTCTGATTGGTCTGTGCCGAACCCGTGCTATCGGTATAACCAATCGCCTTGGCGCGCAACTCAGGATGCTGATTCATGGCACGCGCCACACTATCCAGAACAGGCAGCAAAGCCGGTTTCAGCTGATAGCGACCCGTATCAAACGAGACGCTGCTTGGAATATTGACCCGCAAGCTGCCGTCAGCCATTTCGGTCACATCCACGCCCAGGCTGGTAGCGCCGGACTGCTGAACGTCTTTCTTGATACCGGACCAGTTATAGGCCGCGATCCCGCCAGCCAATGCACCAATACCGGCTCCGATCAGGGCCGCCTTGCTGCTATCGCCAATCAAGGCTCCAATACCCGCCCCCACTGCAGCGCCGCCACCGGCTCCAACGGCGGTGCGACCGCCCGTGCTCATATTGTCCATCGTGCCGCACGCGGCCAAGAAGGAAAAAACACCAGCACATGCTGCAACTTTTGCAGACCGAATGAAAATTGTCATTATTGGCTCCGTAATCTCAAATTAAGTACCAGGACCACTTGGATGCCTCCCATACTAGCAAGAGGCATCTCAAGCAGGTACTTCAAAACAGGCTTCACTGCCTTCTTTAACAATTCTTGATCTTGCGAGCGGCCATCCCGACTTCAGTCACTCATTGCCTGTAGGGCTAAGCCTTTGAAAGCTTAGAATAACTCGGCTCCCGAATCGGCAACGACTTCTTTGTACTTCTTAAGATCATTGCTGACAAGCTCACTGAACTCAGCCATGGTACCAGGCTGCACGTCAGAGCCCATCGTTGCCAGTGCTTCCCGCACGGCCGGATCCATCAAGGCCTTGGCATAAGCGGCATGCAGCTTGTCCAGAACAGGCTGCGGTGTACCGCCTGTTGCAAACACGCCGAACCAGGTACCCAGGTCAAAAGGCTTCACCCCAGCCTGCTCCATGGTGGGCACGTCGGGGAAAAAGCTGGAGCGCTCCAGCGTCGTCACTGCCAAAGGCTGGACAGTCTGCGCCTTGATCAGAGGAGCAGCCGAGGCCAGATTGTCAAACATGAAATGGACTTGGCCTGCCAGCAATGCGGTCTTGGCCGGGTTGGCGCCGGCATAGGGAACATGCACAGAATTGATATCGGCACGCGTATTGAGGACCTCTCCAGCCAGGTGGCCCGCACTGCCATTGCCGCCAGACGCAAAATTCAGTTGGCCGGGGTGCTCTTTGGCGTAAGCAATCAGATCCTGCACGGATGCAATCTTGTTCTGCTCGGCAAACTCCTTATTCACAATCAGGATATTAGGCACCGAGGCAACCAGCGCGATAGGCTCAAAGCTCTTGACCGGATCAAAGGGCACCGTCTTGTACAACCACGGATTGATGGCGTTGATTGCCACCGCTCCCATCATCAGGGTGTAACCGTCTGGAGCGGCCTTGGCCACGATGCTGGCACCAATATTGCCACCCGCGCCGGACTTGTTCTCCACCACGACCGTACCCAGATCACCTTTGACACGTTCGGCCAGCAAGCGCGCCATGCTATCCAGTGGACCACCTGGCGGGTAAGGCACCACAAACTGAATAGGTTTGGAGGGGTAGGAATCCTCTGCCATCACGGCAGGTGCAGCCATGACAGCCGCAACACCAGAGACCGCCAGCAGCCACTTACAGACACGAAACATCACTTTTTTCCTTGAAATTAAAATGCATATGGGCTGCGCAAGGCAGCCCATTCAGAGCAGCCATCGATCTTAATGAATGATCTGGCTGAGGAACTCGCGCGTTCTTTCATTACGTGGCGAGTCAAAGAACTCATCAGGCGTATTTTGCTCGATGATTTCACCCTGATCCATAAAAATGACCCGATCGGCCACTTTACGCGCAAAACCCATCTCGTGGGTCACGCACAACATGGTCATGCCGGTGTGGGCCAGCTCAACCATCACTTCCAGCACCTCCTTGACCATTTCAGGGTCCAGGGCCGAGGTAGGCTCATCGAACAACATGATTTTAGGCTCCATGCACAAGGAGCGGGCTATGGCCACACGCTGCTGTTGCCCGCCCGAAAGCTGACCGGGATACTTGTGGGCCTGCTCCGGAATACGGACCCGCTCCAGATACTTCATGGCCAGTTCCTGAGCCTGTGCCTTGGTTTTACGTCGTACCCATATGGGCCCCAGGGTCAGATTCTCCATCACGGTCAGGTGCGGAAACAGGTTGAAGTGCTGGAACACCATGCCCACATCGCGCCGGATGGCCTCGATCTGGCGAAGATCATTGGTGAGCTCTTCGCCCGCCACGATAATCTGGCCTTGCTGATGCTCCTCCAACCGGTTAATGCACCGGATCAGAGTGGACTTGCCCGAGCCGGACGGTCCGCAAATCACAATGCGCTCGCCCGCAGCCACTTCCAGATTGATATCGCGCAGCACATGAAACTGCCCATACCATTTATTGACGTTCTTTAGCTGAATAATGGCGTCTGCCATGCAAAACTCCTTGTCTGGCCGGCAAAGCATCGGATTTGAGCCAAGGCTTTGCCGCCTGTGTCAGCGTTCATAACCCGTTTGCAAACGTCGCTCCAGGGAACGACTGTAGCGAGAGATGGAGTAGCAGAACACAAAATAAATCAGTGCGATGAACAGATACGCTTCCCGGCTGAACCCGCGCCAGGCCGAATCGGCCAGGGCCACTTTGGCCGCCTGGGTCAGATCGAAAATGCCGATAATGACCACCAGGGAAGTGTCCTTGAACAGGGAAATGAAAATGCCGACCAGCGGCGGAATCACGATCTTGAGTGCCTGGGGCAAGATGATCTGACGCATGGTGCGCCAATAGCTCAAACCCAGGGAGGCAGCCCCCTCGTATTGCCCTTTGGGAATTGCCTGCAAACCGCCACGTACGGTTTCGGCAATATAGGCAGCGGCAAACAAAATGATGGCAATCTGGGCGCGCAGCAACTTGTCGATGTTAAAGCCCTCGGGCATGAACAAAGGCAGCATGACCGAGGACATGAACAAGAGACTGATCAGCGGCACACCGCGAATCAGCTCAATGTAGACCACGCATACAGCCTTGACAGCAGGCAGGCGGGACGTCCTTCCCAAGGCCAGCAACACGCCCAAAGGAAATGCAAACGCGATACCGAAGGTTGCCAGGATCAGGGTCAGCGGCAAGCCGCCCCACAGGCTGTTTTCCACATAGCTCAGGCCGAGCACCCCGCCCCACATCAGAATGCCTACCACTGTCAGGCCGGCCAGCCACAACAAAGGTAGCCAGGGCTTCCAGAACCAGCGTATGCAACTGCACACGATCAGCAAGGTCAACAGGATAGTCGCCAGCAAAGGGCGCCACTGCTCGTCATAAGGGTAGATGCCAAACAGGATCAGACGATGCTTTTCCCGAATAAAAGCCCAGCAGGCACCGGCACTGGCACGACAGTCCTGAGCCGTTTGCGCATCGAAGTTGGCCTTGATGAACAGCCAGTCGATCGTGGCGGGCACCGTCAACAAGAGCAGCCAGGCCGACAGGACTGTCAAAATCGCATTTAACGGGGATGAAAACAGATTCTGACGCAGCCAGCCCAAAATACCCGTCTGTAGAAGGGGCGGCCCGCTTACGGTGGATGTAGGCGTATGACTCATTTAGCGCTCCACCAAGGCAATACGGTTGTTGTACCAGTTCATGAAGACCGAGATCGACAAGCTGACCGTCAAATAGGCCGCCATAATGATCAAAATGCCCTCAATCGCCTGCCCGGTCTGGTTCAGGGTGGTATTTACCACAGACACAATATCGGGATAGCCAATGGCAACAGCCAGCGAGCTGTTTTTAGTCAGGTTCAGGTACTGGCTGGTCATGGGAGGCACGATCACACGCAATGCCTGAGGCAGGACGACCAGACGCATCATGCGCGCACGGGACAAGCCCAATGCCTGAGCGGCTTCCCACTGCCCCTTGCCCACGGACTGAATACCCGAGCGCACCACCTCCGCCACAAACGCTGAGGTATAGGTAATCAGACCGGCCAGCAAGGCGGCAAACTCGGGCGACACGGTCACGCCCCCCACAAAGTTGAACCCTTGCAAACGCGGCAGGTCCAGGGCCAGGGGCGTGGGACTGATGAACAAGGCCAGAGCCGGTATCAAGAACAACAGGAGCACACCCACGCGAAGGGTGGGAAAAGGAACGCCGGTTCGCTCCAGACGACGCCGTGCCCAGTGTGCCATCAGCACCCACAGCACCACGGCAATGCCCAGACCTACGAAGATCCAGTCCATTGCGTCGCCCTGCAAGGTGGGCAGCTTCAACCCCCGGTTCGATAAAAACACGCCAGACATCGGATTCAAGGCCTGCCGCGGCCCGGGCAGGGTTTCGGTAATCAGGGCGTACCAGAAGAACAATTGCAGCAGCAAAGGCACGTTGCGCATCACTTCCACATACGCGCCCGCCAGTCGGGACACCAACCAGTTCTTGGAGAGCCGCGCAATGCCCAGCAAGGTCCCAAAGACAGTGGCGGCAATGATGCCTATGACCGCGACTTTAAGCGTGTTGACCAGGCCAACCAGAATGGCCCGCCCGTAGCTATCGGAGGGCGAGTAGGCCAGGTCCGATTCGCCAATCGCAAAGCCTGCCTCTCGATGCAGAAAATCAAAGCCGGTGGAGATATTGCGAACGGCCAGATTGTGTAAGGTATTGGAGACCAGATACCACACACAAAAGCCCAGCACGCCCAAGATCAGCACCTGATAAATAATGCCGCGCGTAAACGGATCATTCCAGGACAGGCGCCGTCTGGACGTGGCTGGTGTGGCAGGTTTATTTTGTGCCATAGCGTAAAACCCATGGATGCAGCACTACGCGTAGCCCTGCGAGGTGGCGCGCGTCTGGCCAAAGCCAGACGCAACAACAAACAGTGAAGATCGAAATCTTAACGCACTGGCCAGCCGTACATCACCCCACCATCGCGCCATTGTGCATTCAAACCGCGCTCGAGCTTCAATGGCGTGGATTTACCCAGGTTACGCTCGAAGCTTTCACCGTAATTGCCGACCTGTTTAATAATGTTGTAGGCCCACTTGTTATCCAGCTTCAAGCCTTTGCCCAGCTCGCCGGACACGCCCAGAATACGCTGGACGTTAGGATTGTCACTCTTGGTCTTTTCATCCACATTGGCACTGGTAATGCCATACTCCTCGGCCTCCAGCATCGCATTCAGAGTCCAGCGCACCAAGGTAAACCAGTCGTCGTCGCCCTGGCGTACAAAAGGCCCCAACGGCTCTTTGGAAAAGTCCTCGGGCAAGATGTCGAATTCCTCCGGTGTAGTTTGAGCCGCGCGCACGGCAGCCAACTGGGACTTGTCACTGGTAAAGCCGTCACAACGCCCAGAAGTGAAAGAGCGCATGGCCTCTTCCGGGTTATTGATCACCACAGGGTTGAACTTGATCCCCTGACCGCGGAACCAATCAGCCAGGTTCAGCTCAGTGGTTGTGCCCGGCTGTACGCAAATAGCGGCCCCATCGAGCTCTTTGGCACTTTTCACCCCCAGATTCTTTTTCACCATGACGCCCTGGCTGTCATAGTAGTTAATGCCAGTGCTGACCAAGCCCAAGGTCGTATCGCGCGAGATTGTCGCGGTGGTATTACGAGTCAGAACATCCACTTCACCCGATTGCAAGGCCGTAAAGCGCTGCTGGGTAGTCAAAGGCGTTACCTTGTATTTTTTCGCATCCCCAAACACAGCAGCGGCGATCGCACTGCACATATCCACGTCGATGCCAGACCAGACCCCCTTGCTGTCGGCCAGCGAGAATCCAGCAATACCCGTTGAGACACCACACTGCACAAAGCCTTTCTTCTTTACCGCGTCCAGTGTTTCGCCCGCCTGCGCATTGGCGGCCAGGGCCATCAACGCAACACTACATGCCAAGGTTTTCACTAAGGTCATGGAATATCACCTCCTGTTTACTTTTGGTAAATGGATGCAGATTACAATTGCAGCTAAGCTGTGGTGTCCAATCGTAGAACCAGTCTGTACAAACACAAATCGGGGGTTTCCCTCTGACAGCCTGATAATTGCGTTGACCTACGCCGACATTTTCATGCGGGCTCCCGCCCTCTTTTGCCGGGGGCTTTCCAAGCAGACTCCTCTTTAATTGTGCGTCGCGATGATCGAGTTCCAACACGTTTTTAAATCGTATGGCCGCAGTAAAAATATTCTCGCCGATATTAATTTCCGTATTGATAACGGCGAATTCATTTTTGTGTCGGGCCCGTCGGGAGCAGGGAAATCCACTTTGCTGCGCCTGATCGGTGGTCTGGAGCTGCCCAGTCGGGGCTCTGTCCAGGTCAACGGGCACCGGCTGGATAAACTTCCTGCGCGTGCGCGGCCCTACCTGCGACGTGCGGTGGGCGTAGTGCTGCAAGATACACATTTGCTGCAAGATCGCAGCGCCCTGGCCAATGTACTGCTGCCACTGGCAGTCGTGGGGCTGGAGCCTCGCATCGCCCAGGCACGGGCCCGGGCTGCGATGGAAAAAGTTGGCCTGCGCGGCAAAGAAGATTTGAAGCCGGTGGAAATGTCCGGCGGAGAGCAGCAAAGGCTGGCAATTGCGCGCGCCATTGTGAATCGGCCAGCCATCTTGATCGCTGACGAGCCCACGGCGAATCTGGACGCCGATAATGCCAAACGTATCATGGACGTCTTAATGGACTTTAACCGGGTGGGGGTCACAACCCTGATCGCCTCGCACGATCTGAACCTCATGGCCCGCTACGCCCGTCGTACCCTGTTGATTCAGGATGGTCGCTTTTCCGATCACCCAGGAGTGCTGGCATGAGAACCTGGCTGCGTCACCATCAATATGCCTTTCTGGTCGCACTGCGTCGCCTCAAAGTGCAGCCCTTTTCATCGCTGTCCAATCTGCTGGTCATTGCCTTGACCCTGGCTGTCCCGGTTCTGGGTGCCAGCATCCTGCTGGCCGCCCAACCGGTCGTGCGCGAAATCCCCACCTCGCCCGAAATGACCGTGTTCATGAAACAGAACAGCACCCTGGAGCAGGCTCAGGCCTTCAGCCAGGCATTGGGCAAAGAATTTCAGAGCGAACTGGCCAACATCCGGCTGGTCAGCAAAGAGCAGGCTCTGAAGCAACTGCAAAGCAACCCCAGTTGGACGCAAGCCCTAGACGCGCTACCCAGCAATCCCTTGCCCCACGCTATTGTGCTGACGCTGCATGAAACTCCGGATCTGGTGACGCGCGCCGATTCGCTTGCCCAGGCACTACAAGGCCGTGAGGGAGTCGATAGCGTGCTGCTCGACAGTGAGTGGGTGCAACGCCTTGCCGCGATTCTGAGCTTTATCCGCATCGGTTTGTGGATTCTGATGGCCGGCGTCGGCGTGGTGGTCATTGCCACCGTGTTCAATACGGTGCGCCTGCAAGCCCTGAACCAGCGTGAAGAAATTGCCGTGGCCCGCCTCGTGGGGGCAACCGAGGCTTTCGTGCGTCGCCCCTTTTTATATATGGGCGCGCTGACAGGCTTGCTGGCCAGCGCCTTGGCGTGTGGACTGGCCCTGCTGGCGCTAACGCCCCTGAACAAGGCGCTCTCCAGCCTGGCCCAAAGCTACGGCGTGCAATTTACGCTCCGGCTGCCGGAATTTTCTCTTTTACTGACGGCTGCGGTTTTGGTCGCCATTCTGGGCGCACTGGCAGCTCGCTGGTCTGTTACCCGTAGTACCCAATATTGATGTCACTTCCCCAACCCTGCCCCAAAAACCTGGCCGAAAAAGTGGTGGCCTGGCAAAAAACTTCCGGCCGCCACCATCTGCCCTGGCAAAACACGCAAGATCCTTATCGCGTCTGGCTGTCCGAAATCATGCTGCAGCAAACCCAGGTAGCCACGGTGCTGGGCTACTATGCGCGCTTTCTGGAACGCTTCCCCACCGTTCAGGATTTGGCTGCGGCCGAGCAGGACGAGGTCATGCCTTACTGGGCAGGCCTGGGCTACTACGCCCGCGCCCGCAATTTGCACCGCTGTGCCCGCGAGGTCATGGAAAAGTGGGGGGGCCGCTTTCCCGCCACCGCCGCTGATCTAGCCACCCTGCCAGGCATAGGCCGCTCTACTGCCTGTGCCATCGCTGCATTCTGCTTTGGCGAACGCAGCCCCATCATGGACGGTAACGTCAAACGGGTTTTTACACGCTATTTCGGGATCTATGGTCCCACGCAGAAAAAGGCCGTAGAAAATGCCTTATGGGCCAAGGCCGATGAGATGGTGGAACTGGCCCCGGCCGATCTGGACATGGCCGCCTACACACAAGGCCTGATGGACCTGGGCTCGCAATGCTGTACCCGCAGCAAGCCCACCTGCAGCCTCTGCCCACTGCAAAGCGACTGCTATGCCCACACCCATCAGGTGCAGTCCGATCTACCCAGCCCCAAAGAGCGTATCCGCCAGGACGAGCGCTATGCCCATCTATTGATTCTGGAGCTCAATGGTCAGGTTCTGCTGGAGCAGCGACCCGACAAGGGCATCTGGGGTGGTTTGCTCACCCTGCCCCAGTTTGACGATGCCAGCAGCCTGCACGCTGCCGCGCTGCGCTGGTCCGGTAAGAAAGCTGTGGCGCTGGCTTCATTCCAGCACGTGTTCTCGCATTTCAAGCTGCACATCACGCCCTGGCTGCTGCACGTAGATGAGACTCTCCTGGCAGAGCCGACTGCAGGCCAACAATGGCATGATCATGAATCGCTGGAGCAAACAGCCTTGCCGGCCCCTGTCCGCAAGCTGCTGCTCGGTTTGTATCAGGGCAAGAACAGTGAGCAATTGATCTTGAGCTGACAGGGCCCGGGGGCTTGGCTGGCCCCCGGCCAAGTCTGCAACAATAGTCCGCCGTCAACGCCCTTAGGCCGGGCGGGCCGGTTTATCGTTGCTGATACTCATCAACATCCCGCAGGCCACGCCCAGGGTCATCAACGCCGTACCGCCATAACTCAGGAAGGGCAAAGGCACACCCACCACGGGCAAAATCCCCGTCACCATGCCTATGTTTACAAACACATAGACAAATAACATCATGGCCATGGAACCCGCCAGCAAACGACTGAACTGGGTATGCGCTCCTGCGGCAATCGACAGGCCACGCAAAATAAGCAGGGCATACAAGACCAGCAGCATGATGCCGCCGTAAAGCCCGAACTCTTCTGCAAATACAGCAAAAATAAAGTCGGTCGTGCGCTCGGGCACAAAATCCAGATGAGACTGGGTGCCCATCATGTAACCCTTGCCGTACACGCCTCCGGAACCAATCGCAATCATGGATTGGATGGTGTGAAACCCGCGGCCCAAGCGGTCACTGCCCGGATTCAGCAATGTGCAAACCCGGTGTTTCTGATAGTCGTGCAAAACGACCCAATCCAGATCGGGCACGCAAATATAGTCTTCGTAATACAGCAAGGCGCTGATGCCCAGCACCAGTACCACCACGATGGGAACAATCAGCTTGAAGGACAGGCCCGCAAAATAAATCACGCAAAAGCCAGCGGCGAACACCAGCAAAGCCGTTCCCAAATCCGGCTGCCGCACGATCAGCAAAAAAGGGATCATCAGCAAAATGCCGGCCACCAGAAAATCCAGCAGGGTCATTCTGGGCCGCTGGTAACGGTGAAAATACCAGGCCAGCATCAAAGGAACGGAAATCTTGAGCATTTCCGAGGGCTGAATCCGCGCCACCCCCAGGTCCAGCCAACGCGTTGCGCCTTTGCTGGTTTCGCCAAAAAACTCCACACCCAATAGCAACACCACGCCCACGGAATACACCACTGGCGCCAGCTTCATCCACATCGCTGGCGGGATCAGGGCAGCCACCCACATTACCCCAAATGCCAGCAGGAAATTGCGCACCTGATCGGCAAAACGCCAGTCAGTCCCGCCCACTGCCGAATGCATGACCGTCATGCCCAGCGCGGCCATCAAGACCAGCAGGAGCAACAAAGGCCAGTCAAAGGCGGAGACGGCGCGAAGGCCCAGTTGCAAAATCCGCTTCATTGCATCTGCCCTCGCTCCACCAACCAGTAATCAAAAACCTTGCGCACAATAGGCGCAGCCACTGATCCGCCCCAACCCGCATTCTCCACAATCAAGGCAACCGCAATCTTGGGGTTGTCGGCCGGCGCGTAAGACATGAACAAGGCGTGATCACGCAAGCGTTCATCAATGGCGTTGGCGTTGTACTTGGCGCCTCGCAAGCTAAAGACCTGAGCGGTCCCTGTCTTGCCGGCGGCCTGATACGCTGCCCCGGCAAAAGCGCGGCGGGCGGTTCCCAGACGCACGACATCCACCAGCGCGCGCTTGATGACGTCCACATTCGCCTGCTTCAAGGGAATCAGCTTGGCATCAATGCGCACCGGCTGTTCAATTTCCGGATCATGGGGGTTCAGGGTCTGGGTAACCAAATGCGGTGGCCTGACGATGCCATTGCTGGCCAGCACCGCGGTGGCATGAGCAAGCTGCAACACGGTAAAAGAGTTGTAGCCCTGCCCCACTGCCACCGAAATACTTTCTCCGGCATACCAGCGCTGCTGGGCAGGTTTGCGATAGGCCTTACGCTTCCACTCAGTCGACGGCAGTATGCCTTGCCGCTCACCGTCCAGGTCAATCCCGGTCTTTTGTCCAAAGCCGAACTGTTTCATGAAGTCGTGCAGATTGTCGACTCCGATTTCCGGCCCCAGGGAATAAAAATACGTATCCGAGGACACCACGAGCGCACGGTGCATATCGGTAGAACCATACACCGCCCCCCCTGCATTGCGGAAACGCTGCCCGCCAAACTCGAAATAGCCGGGGTCGGAAATACGGTCGCTTGCCTTGCGCTTGCCTGTCTCAAGGGCAGCCAGAGCCACAAAGGGCTTGTACGTAGAGCCGATGGGGTAAGTGCCATACAAGGGACGATTAATCAGTGGGTGATCGGGCGAATCATTCAGTTTGCGCCAGTTCTCCACGTCAATACCGTCAATAAACAAGTTCGGATCAAACGAAGGGGCCGAAACGAAGGCCAACACCTCGCCGGTGCTGGGCTCAATGGCTACCAAAGCACCCCGGCGTCCCGCGAACAGGCCCTCGGCCATTTTCTGCAGGCCGATATCCAAAGACAAACGCAGGCTGGCACCTGGCACCGGGTCCACACGGCTTAAGGTGCGTACGGGCCGACCCGAAGCCGCTACTTCCACTTCCTCGATGCCGGTGCGGCCATGAAGGGTTTTTTCCCAGGTTTTCTCAATGCCCTTTTTGCCGATCACCTGCGTGCCGCGATAGTTGCCCGTTTGACCCGTTTCCTCAAGGCGCTGTTGATCGGCCTCCGAAATGCGCCCCACATAACCCAGCACATGCGCCGCTACCTCGCCCTGCGGATACTCGCGCACCCAGCGAGCCTGCAAGTTCACACCCGGAAACTTGAAGGCATGAGCCGCAAACCAGGCGGCTTCATCATCGCTCAGATTATTACGTAGCAAGATTTCGGAATACCGGCTGTTTTGTGCCACACCCTGCTTGAATCGGCGACGGTCACGGGGGCTTAGCGCCACCAGTTCCCCGACACGATCCAGCATGTCATCGACCGGTTCCGTCAGGCTGGCCGGTACCACCGACAAGGTGTAGTCGCGATAATTGCGGGCCAGAACCTCGCCATTGCGGTCCAGAATCTCGCCACGTCGGGGAGTGATCGGGATGACGGCAATACGGTTCTGATCGGCTCGGGCAGCAAAACCTTCATAGCGCACCACCTGCAAATACCATAGGCGCACGCCCAGCACCCCGAGCAGAACGCAAGCCAGAACAGCCGCAACCAGCGCACGAAACAGAATGCGCTGGCGCAACTGATGCGAGGTTTTTTTGAATTCAAACATGGCCGCCCATCCCGTCAGGACGAACCGGAGTCGGACTCGTCCAGACGCCGCTGCGGCAGGAACAGCACGCTATCGGCCAGGGGCCACAGGGCGGCGGTCAGCAAGGTGCCGCCCGCCCACTGCCAGCCGGACCACTCCCCCACCAGCCAGGCGTGCAGGACGCGCACCAGCAACTGGGCCAGCAGCATGACGATTGCCATGTGCAAAAAGTGGGTCCACATGCCGAAATTCAAAATGCGCTTGCGTAACAGCAAGGCGCCGTACACCACCAGAATATAGGTCAGCGCATGCTCGCCCAAGAGGCTGCCATCGTGTACATCAACCAAAATGCCCAGAAAAAACGCCAGGGACATGGGGACACGACGTGGCTCATGGACCGCCCAAAAAGCCAGCACCAGCATGAGCAGGTCCGGTGCAAACGGCAACAGTCGCCAAGGCAACATGGAGCCCAGCCACATCAAAAGAATCGATCCCCAGACCAGCCAGGGGCTGGACGCGCGCGAGAAGGGGCTGCTGTCGATGGGCTGCAGGCTGCTCAGGTTGGACGCCCGGCTTGTGCGGTTGGATGTGTCGGGGGACTCAACGCGGCGCGTCATGGGCTTCGTCCTGTTCAAGCGGGCGCTCGCTCTCGGGCACCAGCAAAATCAGAAAATGGCGGTAGCGCTCAGGATGCGACAAAGGCGTGACCAAGGCCAGGGCAAAGCCCGAGGCGTCATCGCGCTCAATGCTGCTGACGATACCCACGGGCAAGCCGGCAGGAAACAAGCCCCCGATCCCGCTGGTAATCAGGGTGTCGTTGGGCTCCAGATCCACATCGCTGGTCAGGTACCGCACTTCCACCTTGCCGCCCGGATTGCCCCCAAAAGCGATCAGACGCAGGCCGTTGCGCAGCACCTGCACCGGTACCGACACCTTGTCGTCGGTAATCAAGGCCGCCTCTGAGGTAAAACGCGTGACACGCACCACCTGGCCCACCACCCCGCCCTCATCAATTACCGGCATGCCCGGGCGAATGCCGCTGGAAGAGCCTTTGTTGAAGATCAGATGGCGGGCATACCCGTTGGGCGGCTCATACAGCACTTCCACGGCTACCGACGGTTGCGTCACGGCATCAGCCACCTGCAGTAGACGGCGCAATTGCTCGTTTTCGGCAGACAGCTGGGCGGCATGGGTGGAGAGCTGAGCCAGCTCGATACGCTGGCGTTGCAAGGCTTCTTTTTCGGAACGGGCAGTTGAGGCCGCATCCGTCCAGCTGCTGAAGTAAGTGACCAGATCACGGGGAGCGAGCATGACACGCTGAAAAGGGTACAGAACAGCAGCGACAGCCTGCCGCACCGGTTCGAGCACCGCAAAACGCGCATCCGTAATCAACAAGCCCACCGCCAGCACCAAAAGAGCGGCCAGACGCAGCTCAGCGGATGAGCCGCGCCTAAATAGCCGGATGGAGCCTTGTTCTCGCATTACTCAAACACTCGATCGCTTGCCTTCCACTGGCAGACCACGCCGTGGAGCCCAAGCAAAGATCAATCGTAAATAAATACGGACTCCAGACGCTCCAGATGTTCCAGAGCCTCGCCGCAACCCCGTACCACGCAGGTCAGAGGATCTTCAGCCACCACCACAGGCAGGCCGGTCTCTTCTTGCAACAGACGATCCAGGTCATGAACCAGGGCACCCCCGCCGGTCAGGACAATACCTTTATCGGTAATGTCCGCACCCAGCTCAGGAGGAGTTTGTTCCAGCGCAGTTTTAACCGCAGAGACAATTTGATTCAGGGGGTCGGTCAACGATTCAAGAATCTCGTTGGACGAAACGGTGAAACTACGTGGCACCCCTTCGGACAAATTGCGACCCTTGACTTCAATTTCACGAATTTCGGTGCCGGGGAAAGCAGAGCCAATCTCTTTTTTGATCAGCTCGGCCGTGGGTTCGCCAATCAGCATTCCGTAATTACGGCGGATGTAGTTGATAATCGCTTCGTCGAACTTGTCGCCACCAACGCGCACCGAACCCTTGTAAACCATACCGCCCAGGGAGATGACGGCCACTTCGGTGGTACCACCACCAATATCGACCACCATGGAACCGCTGGCATCAGAGACCGCCAGGCCCGCACCGATTGCGGCGGCCATGGGCTCTTCAATCAGATAGACCTTGCTGGCACCGGCACCCAATGCGGATTCTTTGATGGCACGGCGCTCCACCTGGGTCGAACCACACGGCACACACACGATAATGCGCGGGCTGGGGGCAAACATGCTGCGTGGGTGAACCATGCGGATGAACTGCTTGAGCATCTGCTCGGTGACGGTAAAGTCCGCAATCACGCCATCTTTCATGGGCCGGATGGCTTCAATATTGCCAGGCACCCGACCCAGCATTTGCTTGGCCTCCTGCCCGACGGCCTGAATGATTTTTTTACCATTAGGTCCGCCCTCATGGCGGATGGCTACAACGGACGGTTCATCCAGTACGATACCCTTGCCGCGTACATAAATAAGGGTATTGGCCGTACCGAGGTCGATTGCCATATCGCTGGAAAAGTAACTGCGTAGGAATCCGAACATGGGCGCGCAAAGTGTAAAGTGTTTGGGGAAAAAAGGCAGGTAAATTCGGCGCGGAACTCAAGCGTAGAACGACAGGCACAAGAACCAGGCAACGAATTCAAAAATACCTGGGAAGGAAACGGTCAATGATAACTTATAATTGCTCTACATTAGGACTGTTTTAATGGTCAGTTAAGTTCTGTAACCCCCGCATTTGCTGTAAAAGTGCCAAACTGTCCTTAACTGACAGATTTCCGCTTTTTTTTATTACTCATTTTCCAGTACCCACCCACATGTCTATCACTGAACAGGATGTTGCCCGTATAGCGCAACTGGCGCGCCTTGATCTTTCTGCTGAACAAGCCTCCCAGGTCGAGCACGATTTGACGCGCATCCTGGGCCTGATCCAGACTTTGCAAACCGTTGATACTCAAGGCGTTGAGCCAATGGCCCACCCCTTGTCCGCCCGCCAGCAGATCAGTCTGCGCCTGCGCGAGGACAAGGCTCTGCCGTCCGGCACGGTCGAAAGCCGCCAGGCCATGATGCGCAACGCCCCCGCCGAGCAGGATGGCCTGTTTCTGGTGCCCACGGTCATCGAATAAAGCAAAACCATGTCTTTTACCCCTGAATTCGCGACGATTGCAGCGCTACGCCACGCTCTGCACAACAAAACCGTCAGTGCCCGCGAGCTGGCCCAGCATGCGCTGGACAATAGCGCCCGCCAAAAAGCGCTTAACGCCTTTGTTCAGCAGGACCCTGACCTGACTCTGGCCCAGGCCGATGCCGCAGACGCACTGATTGCCCAGGGCAAGGCCGGCCCACTGACCGGCATCCCCATCGCACACAAGGATCTGTTTGTCACCAAGGACTGGCAGACCACCGCCTGCAGCAAAATGCTGCAAGGCTACCTCAGCCCCTTTGACGCTACGGTCGTCACCAAGCTGCAGGCAGCCGGCACAGTCTCCCTGGGCAAACTGAATTGTGACGAGTTCGCCATGGGCTCTCGCAATGAAAGCTCGGTATTTGGCCCGGTGCGCAACCCCTGGGATCATTCCATGGTTCCCGGCGGCTCCTCAGGCGGCTCTGCTGCCGCAGTGGCCGCAGGCCTGGTCGCCGGGGCAACCGCCACCGATACGGGCGGCTCCATTCGCCAGCCCGCCGCCCTGTGCGGCGTCAGCGGCATCAAACCCACCTATGGCACGATTTCGCGCTTTGGCATCATCGCGTACGGCTCCAGCCTGGATCAGGCCGGCCCCATCGCCCGCAACGCGCGCGATTTGCTGGATTTGCTGGAAACCATGTGTGGTTTTGACCCGCAAGACGCCACCAGCCTGGAATTTTGCGACGATCAGCCCAATACTGGAGCCCGTATTCGTCAGGAATTTGAACAGCACCAGTCGCAGCAAGACGCGCGAGGCAGCCAGCCCCTGAAAGGCGTGCGCATTGGAGTGCCTGCGCAGTTCTTCGGTCCTGGCCTGGACCCGGCCATCGCCGATGCGATCGAGGCCGCGCTGAAAACCTACGAAAGCCTGGGTGCGGAACGCGTCACGGTGCAACTGCCCTTGACCGAACTGTCGGTTCCCACCTATTACGTCATCAGCCCTGCTGAAGCCTCGACCAACCTGTCGCGCTTTGACGGGGTGCGTTTTGGCCACCGCGCCAGCCAGTACACCGACCTGAACAGCATGATCTCGCGTTCCCGCTCGGAAGGCTTTGGCCCTGAAGTCGTGCGCCGCATTCTGGTCGGCACGTATGTGCTCTCGCACGGCTACTACGACGCTTACTATCTGCAAGCTCAACGCGTGCGCCGCATGATTGTGGACGATTTCCAGAAAGTCTTTGAGCAGTGCGACCTGATTCTGGGCCCTGTCACGCCCGCTCTGGGTCGCAAGCTGGGCGCCACCATCGAGGACCCCACCACCGACTGGCTGGGCGACGTCTATACGCTGGGAGTCAGCCTGGCTGGCCTGCCTGCCATGTCCGTTCCCTGCGGCTTCAGTCAGGGCGAACGCCCCTTACCCATCGGCCTGCAGATCATTGGCAACTACTTCCGTGAAGGCCAGTTGCTGGCCTTTGCCGACCGCTTCCAGCAAGTCACCGACTGGCATCAACGTCAACCAGGACAACAATAATGGAATGGGAAATTGTGATCGGGCTGGAAACCCACACCCAGCTCTCGACCGAATCCAAAATCTTCTCCAGCAGCAGCACCCGTTTTGGTGCGTTGCCCAATACACAAGCCAATGAAGTGGACATGGCGTTGCCCGGCGCCTTGCCCGTCTTTAACCGTGGCGCAGCTGAACGGGCGATTCGCCTGGGCCTGGCCGTGGGCGGACGCATTGCGCGACGCTCCGTATTCGAGCGTAAAAACTATTTCTACCCGGATCTGCCCAAGAACTATCAGATCAGCCAGATGGAAATCCCGGTGGTCAGTGGCGGCACCATCAGCTTCATGCTGGACGGCGAAGAAAAGACCATTAATCTGACTCGCGCCCATCTGGAAGAGGACGCCGGCAAATCCCTGCACGAAAACTTCCGGGGCCCCCACGGCGAATCCAGTACCGGGATCGACCTGAACCGCGCCGGGACCCCGCTGCTGGAAATCGTGTCCGAACCCGAAATGCGCTCGGCCGCCGAAGCGGTGGGCTACGCCCGCGCCTTGCACAGCCTGGTGGTCTGGCTGGGCATTTGCGATGGCAATATGCAAGAAGGCTCGTTCCGCGTGGACGCCAACGTGTCAGTCCGTCCCAAAGGCCAGAAAGAATTTGGCACCCGTTGTGAGCTGAAGAACATCAACTCCTTCCGTTTTCTGGAGCGTGCCATTCAATACGAAGCACGCCGCCAGATCGAACTGATCGAGGACGGTGGCAAGGTCATCCAGGAAACCCGCCTGTACGACTCCGACCGCGACGAAACCCGCAGCATGCGCAGCAAGGAAGATGCCCACGATTACCGCTACTTCCCCGACCCGGATCTTCCCCCCCTGTTTATCAGCGAAGAGTGGATCGAGCAGGTTCGTCAGGACATGCCCGAGCTGCCAGCACAAAAACTGGCCCGCTTCGAGCAGGAGTTTGAGCTGAGTCGCTACGACGCCTCGCAACTGACCGTGGACCGTGCAACCGCCGACTTTTTTGAGGCAATTTTGCAAGCAGGCGCCAAGAGCAATGCCAAACTGGCTGCCAACTGGATTCTGGGCGAGCTGTCCGCCGCCTTGAACCGCGAGGAAATTGGCATTGAACAATCCAAAGTCAGCCCGGCCCAACTGGCCCAGTTAATTGCCCGTATTGCCGACGGCACCATCTCCAACAAGATTGCCCGCGACGTGTTTGCCGCGCAATGGGATGGCGAACTCAATGGCGATGTGGATGCCATCATCGAAGCACGCGGCCTCAAGCAGATCAACGATGTGGGCGCTATTGCCGCCATGGTCGATGAGGTGCTGGCCGCCAATCCGAGCATCGTTGAGCAGCACCGTGCCGGCAAACCCAAAGCCTTCAATGCCCTGGTCGGTCAGGTCATGAAAGTGGCCAAGGGCAAAGCTAATCCGCAGCAGATCAATGAAATGCTCAAGCAAAAGCTGGATGCCTGAATCTGGATGCAGTGCTGAGCGGATACAAAAACACCAGGCTTGGGCCTGGTGTTTTTTTTGTGCAGTACCGACACAAACCTGCGTGTGACGATCAGACGCCGTAACGATCCCGGTAGGCCTTGACCTGAGGAGCATGAGCGGCCAGCGTGGTGTCATCTGCCAGCACCGCCATGATGTCCGCCAAAGACGCAATGCTGATGACTGGAATACCGTAGGTCTGCTCTACTTCCTGAACTGCCGAATGAGCGGACAGTTCCTGATCATTGCCCGCCCGCTCCATGCGATCCAGTGCGATCAATACAGCAGCAGGTTGCGCACCAGCCGCCTTGATGATCTGCATGGATTCACGCACCGAGGTGCCGGCAGTAATAACGTCATCAATAATCACCACCTTGCCTTGCAAAGGAGCGCCTACCAGGGTGCCGCCTTCACCGTGATCTTTGGCCTCTTTGCGGTTAAAGGCAAAGGGCACGTCACGCTCACCGATTTTAGGGTGCTCGGCAAGGGCGATGGACGTAGCCGCTGCCAATGGAATGCCTTTGTAGGCGGGGCCAAACAACATGTCAAAGGACACGCCCGAATCGAGCAGGGCCTGGGCATAAAAGCGGGCCAGTTGCCCCACGCTGCGTCCGGTATTGAACAGGCCGGCATTAAAAAAGTAAGGGCTCAAGCGTCCAGACTTGACCTTGAACTCCCCAAAGCGCAGCACTCCCTGTTCCAGGGAAAAGCGCACGAAATTGCGACGATTATCGTTATTGGCCGACATGACAGAGTATGAAAAAGATAGAGACAAAAGCATTTTAGCGTGTTGTGAGCCATCACTTGGCAGGTTCGGCCAGTTCTTCGAGCAAGAAGTCGATAAAACTGCGCACTTTAGGCGTCAAATAGCGCCGGCTGGCATAGACTGCATGCAGTTGTTGCAGCTCTTCACGGTAATCGGGCAAGAGACGAACCAGGCGACCGGACTCCAGGTCGTCCATCACCAGCCATTGCGGCAAGTAAGCCAAACCTGCCCCACCCAAAGCGCAGTAATAGGTCAGATTCGTATTGTCAGAACGCATAAAAGGATTCAGACGTAAGGACTCCGGCCCGTCCGGCCCCAAAAACTCGAAACTGGGCTGCTGCAAGTAACTGGGACTGATGGCAGGCAAACGCATCACGTCCGCGCAGTTACGGGGCATGCCGTATCGGGCCACAAACGCAGGGCTGGCCACTAGATGAAAAGGGGTGGGACAAATCAGGCGGGCGATCTGATGGGGGGCCGGTTCGCGCATGACGCGCAAGGCCAGGTCAAATCCTTCCGCCACCAGATCCACCTTGTGATTGCTCAAGCTCAGCTCCAGCGTCACCTCAGGAAAGCGTGTTTGGTAATCCTGTAGCAATTGCGCCACTTTGCGGTTTGCAAACCACACTGGGGCAGTCAGCCGCAGCACTCCTTGCGGCTGATGCGCGGAGCCCGACAAGGCTTGTTGCCCGCGCTCCAGCGTGTCCAGTGCCTGCAAACAATAATCGAAGTAAGTCTGCCCCAGCTCGGTCAGACTCAAACGACGACTACTGCGATGAAGCAGCCGGGCGCCCAACTGTTTTTCCAGGTTGGCCAGGTGCTTGCTAACCATCGGCGCTGACATGTCCAGACGCTGAGCCGCTGCCGCAAAACTGCCCGCGGCGACGATTTCACGAAACACCCGCAGGCTCTGAATAGTATCCATGCTTTCCTAATAAGAAAGTATCTAATGAAAATAGGGCTGTTTATTTCCTGATAGTAATTGATTAAGCTTGAACGAGCGCTAACCCGATGCCTGTCTGGGCCTTGAATGGGCGGGACCAGCTTCAGGCTGAGATCGAATCTCAGGCACTCCCCGGGCCAGGTGCTTTTTTTACCGCTACCGTCAACTTTCCAAAGGAAAACACATGAACGCCCTTACTTCCAGCTGGACTCCTCGCATCCTTAGCCTGCTGCGCATCGTCACAGGCTATTTACTGCTGACACACGGTACTGCCAAGATCTTGGGCGTCCCCCAAGTGGATATGTTTGCCAACCTGCAAATCGCCTCTCTGTATGGCGTGGCAGGCATCCTGGAGCTGATTCTGGGCGGCTTGCTGGTGCTTGGGCTGTTTTCCCGCTTTGCAGCCTTTGTCGCATCCGGCCTGTGCGCGTTTGCTTACTTCATTGGTCACGCCAGCGCCAGCACCTTTGCCACTCCAATCCTGAACGGCGGTGAAGCAGCGGTTCTGTTCTGCTTTGTCTTTCTGTATCTGGCCTTTGCCGGCCCAGGCCCCTGGAGCATCGACGCAGGTCGCAGCGCCGACTGATTACCCTAACCAAGCCCTTACCCCACCCTGCCCCTCCAGGGCAGGGGTCGGAGATCATCATGACGATGCCTACCTATTTCATTTCGCACGGCGGCGGCCCTTGGCCCTGGATGCCCGAGGCGCAAACCATGTACGCCCCACTGCGTGCTGCCTTGCAGGATATTCCGCGCCAATTGGGACGCAACCCAAAAGCGATCCTGATGGTCTCCGCGCACTGGGAGGCACAGCAGGAAAACCTGCTGGTTGCTGCCGCTCCCCAGCCCAGCATGGTGTACGACTACTACGGTTTTCCATCGCACACTTACGAGATTCACTATCCGGCACCGGGCGATCCGGCGTTGGCTCAGCAAGTCTGTAATTTGCTTGAGGCCGCTGGCCTGCCCACCCGCCTGGACAGGGAGCGTGGCTTTGACCACGGCGCTTTCGTACCCGCGTATATCATCTACCCGCAAGCCAAAGTGCCGATGGTGCAACTGTCCATTCACGCCAACTACGACCCGGCCCTGCACTACGCCATGGGCGAAGCCCTGGCTGCTTTGCGGGACGAAGATGTGCTGATTATCGGCAGCGGCCTGAGCTATCACAACCTGCGCAATATGGGACCAGGCGGGGTCGAACCGTCCGCCCGGTTTGATGCCTGGCTGGACCAGAGCCTGAGCCTGCGTGACCCCGCTGCCCGCCGTCAAGCTTTGATGGACTGGGAGCAGGCGCCTGCAGCCCGTATTGCCCACCCGCGTGAGGATCATCTGGTGCCGCTCATGGTCGCCGTCGGTGCGGCTCAAGGGGATGCGGCTTACCGCTTTCACCATGAGACCCAGGCTTTTGGCGGGCTGACTGTATCCAGCTACCGTTTCGGCTGAACCCGGTAACAAGCTCTGACGGCCACTGACATGCTGACAGTTTACGGGTTAAAGTGCTGACGCTATAAGGAGAATTGCCACGTGTTACGCGTCACCTCGTTAAACGTCAACGGTATTCGGGCTGCTTTTCGTAAAGGGCTGCCCGCCTGGCTGCAAGCCCAGAAGCCCCATATTGTCTGCATGCAGGAAATCAAGATCAGCGAACCGGATCTGACACCCGATCTGACCCATCCCGGGCAGTATCACGGCCACTTTCACCATGCCCAGAAAAAAGGTTACAGCGGCGTCGGTCTGTATTTGAGCCACCAAGCAGAAGCCGTGGCCCAGGGCATGGCCTGCGACGAGTTTGATGCCGAAGGCCGAATCATCCGCGCCGACTGGAACACGCTCAGCGTCATCAGCGCCTATCTGCCCTCAGGCTCATCGGGCGATGAGCGCCAAACGGCCAAGTACCGCTTTCTGGATCATTTTGAACAGTGGATAGCGGGCCTGATGCAAGAGCACCGCGAAACAGGCCGTGAGTTCATTATTTGTGGTGACTGGAATATCGCGCACCACGAAGCCGATTTGAAAAACTGGAAAGGCAATCTGAAAAACAGCGGTTTTCTGCCTGAAGAGCGCGCTTGGATGAGCAAAGTGCTGGGCGAGCTTGCCTGGGTGGATGTCTACCGCAGCCTGCACCCCGATACCACGGACGAATGCTACACCTGGTGGAGCAATCGTGGTCAGGCCTGGGCCAAAAACGTAGGGTGGCGCATTGATTATCAAATTGCCACCCCAGGTATTGCCGCCAAGGCGCGCAGTGCAACGATCTATAAAGAAGAACGTTTCAGCGACCACGCCCCCCTGACGATCGATTACGACTGGAGCTTGTAAATGCCCCAGACAAGGCCGATGCCCTAACTGGCTTTTTCAATCATGTAGCGCACCACACTGCGCAATTGTTCATCAGTGGCTTTAGGAGCCGCACCGCGGGGGGGCATGGCGCCCTTGCCATTGATGACCACCTCCATCAAGGCGTCTTCACCTTTGGCGATCAAGGGCTCCCAACGAGCCTTGTCACCCAGACGGGGGGCATTGGCCATACCGGATGCGTGACAGACCATACACGAGGACTTGTACAGTTTCAGAGCCTCGTCGGAGTCGGCGTGGGCTGCAGGCGCGGCAGCCAGCAAAAGCAAAGCGGCCATGGCGGAGTACATCATGGTGGCGGGGCTATCGGTTCTCATGGGTTTACCCTTTAAACAGTCGGCATGAACGCATGCCCGGCTGATACGTCGTGTTTTGAACAGGGTAGCTTCGGCCCTTGGCCTGCCACCCTGCTGCCTGCTTGATTACTGCACTAGCTGTTGACTACCAAAAATCCCGAGCGAAATTGCTTTGTACACCAGAATCTCAATTCCGCACATCGGGCCCGCCTGCCTGTCTTAGGCTTTGATCGGGCCAGGAGGGCTGACTTGCTTCATCAAGTCATCGTTCCACTCGCCTTCGACCAGCACGTGACCGGCTGCGCCCAGCTCCATCGCCTCGATCAGGTTGTGGTTCACATAGGCGTACACACCGGGCTGCTTGAAGGTGTAGAGTGCCACACCAGCAGAACCACCACGAATGAACCAGGTCTCCAGGTTCTTGGCAGGAGGGTCATCAAACTTGCCCAACTCCCAGACCCAGTCGCCGTGACCGCCAATCAGGTGAGGACGGGTGTCGCGGTTGGCTTGCGAGTGGATGAACAGCACGGTTTCACCGACCTTGGCTTTCATGGCGCCGTCGCCCATCAGGGCACCCACCTTGCCGTTGAACACCACATGGCTGGGGATCAAGCCGCGCATGGTTTCCAGCGTATCGCCGTAGCTTTCAGCCGAGGAACCATATTTTTTGAAATTGCCCTTTTCGTCGCGGGGAATGTAGAGGTCAAATTCACCAATCGTGTAAACACGGTCGTAATGCAAGGCGTTGCCTGCCGGGTCCTTCAGGCCGTCGCGTGGCAATACCATGACCGTGCCATGCATGCCCTGGACCACGTGCCAGGCTACCGAGCCCTCGGGAGCGCAGTGGTACACAAAGGTACCGGTGCGATCCGCCTTGAAGCGCAAGGTGGCTTGTTCGCCAGGGTTCACGTTGGTCAGCTTGGCACCGCCCAGCGCACCAGTCGAGGCGTGAAAGTCGATGTTGTGCGGCATGGTGTTGGTGGCCGGATTCACCAGCGTGAGTTCCAGGTAGTCGCCTTCATGAACCACCATGGTAGGACCGGGCATGGAGTCATCGAACATCATGGCGTGCATGGTGGTCCCATCCCGATCGACCTCGATCTCGCGCTCGGAAATGGTCATGCGAAATTCCACGACACGTGGCTCGGGGCCGACTTTTTGCTCGTGCTTGTGGACCATGGGAGGCGCAACCAGATCCACCTTGACCCGTTCCAGCTTGGCGATCTGATCTTCCGTACGCGCTGCCAGCCAAGGCGCATTCTTTTTGGGGGCGGCTGTTTCGCGGGCTTGTACTTGCGCCGCCAACAAAGTGGTTCCTGCGGCGACACCTAGGCCAGCACTTTTCAAGAAATGACGACGTTCCATACTACCTCCGGTTTGATCCAGGCGTAATGCCTGCTGATTAAATGTTTTTCAGATCTAACAGTTACTGAATGTATTGGACCGCAAACAGACTTCGCACTCTTTGCTGCAGCGCAAGCATCTCGTAGAAGCAACAAAAAAACCGCCCGAAGGCGGTTTTTTTCTTAGACGGAATCTCACAGAAGAACAGAGTCCATCCTGGCAAGGGATCAGGATGCCTTTACTGCGCCTGCAGCATGCGCTGCGGCACTGCGACGGCCAGCCATGATACGTACCAGAACTTGCTGGAATACGAGCAGAGCACCGGCAATGAACACAACGTCACCCAAGGTGCGCCACCAGCGCAGGGACTGCAAAATCGGCTGCTGCATGAACGCTTCGCTACGTGCGTACCACATGCCCTCGGAGATGCTGGCCCAGGCCTGGATAATCCCGGCAGGCAGCAAGCTTACGAACATCATCAGAACCAGCCCCCCGTTCAATGTCCAGAACCCCCAACTCATCAGACGATCGTTGTAGCGAACCTCTGGCGAGATATAGCGCACCACCAGCAGGACAAAGCCCAGCGACAGGAAACCATACACCCCGAACAAGGCAGCATGGGCATGCAACGGTGTGGTGTTCAGACCCTGAATGTAGTAGAGCGAGATCGGCGGATTGATCAGGAAGCCAAATACACCGGCACCGAGCATGTTCCAAAATGCCACGGCCACAAAGAACATGACGGGCCAACGCAGATCGTTCATCCAGCTTGCCTGCTTTTGCATCTTCCAGTTGTGGAAGGCCTCATAACCCAGCATGATCAAAGGCACCACTTCCAACGCGCTAAAGGATGCGCCAATCGCCATAATGGGCGTGGTCGTGCCGGAGAAATACAGGTGATGCAAGGTTCCGGGCACACCGCCTACCAGAAACAAGGATGCAGCAGCCAGTCCGGCAATCGTGGCACTACGTTTGGAGACCAGGCCCAGGGTCAAGAAGATAAAGCCCATGGCAACGGTGGCAAAGACTTCAAAGAAACCCTCTACCCACAGGTGGACCACCCACCAGCGCCAGTACTCCATGATGGTGATGTTGGTATGTTCACCGTAGAACAGGCCCGTACCGTAAAAGAGGCCAATTGCCACGGTGGAAATGGTCAAGAGCACCAGCAGATGATTGTCGCCCTTGTCACGGCGCAGCGCTGGCCACATGCCACGCAACATCAGCAAGAGCCAGAAAGCCAGACCGATGAACTTGATGATTTGCCAGAAACGACCCAGGTCCAGGTACTCGTAGCCCTGGTGGCCGAACCAGAAGTTCAGTTCAGGAGGCAGGATATTCTTGATGGCAAGGAAGTTGCCGGCAAACGAGCCAATGAAAAGCACGACCAGGGCACCGAACAGCACATCTACGCCCAGGCGTTGATACTTGGGGTCCTCGCCACCGTTAATCAACGGCACCAGAAACAGACCGGCGGTTAAAAAGCCGCTGGCAATCCACAGCAGCGCAGCTTGAATATGCCAGGTGCGGGTCAAGGAGTAAGGGAACCACTGCGATACGTCTATGCCGTAAAACATCTGGCCTTCAACGGTGTAGTGTGCGGTAAACCCACCTAGAAACACCTGAATGACAAACAGGGCGACGGTCAAAAAGGCGTATTTTTTCAGCGCACGCTGCGAAGGCGTCAGACGAAACGCCAGCACCGGGTCTGTCGCGGGTGCAACCGGCGCGGCCTCCTCTTTGTGGGTGAAGGCCCAGATCCAGACCAGCAGGCCGATGCCGGCCAGCAGTAAAACAATACTGACAATGGACCAGACGATATTGGCCGTGGATGGATGGTTGTCCACCAAGGGCTCGTGCGGCCAGTTATTGGTATAGCTGACGGTCGTGCCGGGACGCTCGGTAACCGTCGCCCAGGACAGCCAGAAGAAAAAGCGGGTCATGTCCTGACGGCGCTGCAGCTCCGGCAAGGTGTTGTCCTTCATGGCAAAGCTTTCACGACTGGACTTGAGCTCAGGGGCGTCGCCAAACAGATCAATATAGTACTGAGCCGTCGTGTCGATGGCCTTGGCACGCCGCTCGCTGATCTGCAGCACACCCGTGGCCTCATCAATGCGGTTGGGACGATATTCGTCCTGCAATTCCTGACGCAAGGTAGCCTGCTGACTGCTGGTGAGCTGGTCGTAATTGAGCGAATAGGTTTGCTGCGCGGCCAGATCCAGCCAGGCCAGCGCTTCGCGGTGCAACCAGTCTGCGCTCCAGTCCGGAGCCTGGTAGGCTCCGTGACCCCAGATTGATCCCAATTGCATTCCGCCCGTGCTCTGCCAGGCAGACTGGCCGCGATGTATCTGTTCCTGTGATGTAAATTCACGTCCATCCGGGGTAAGGACCTTGACGGGCATCGGAGGTGCTTGACGATACACCTCCACCCCAGTCCAACCGAGAATGGCAAAGGTCACCATGGTGACTGCCACCAGGGACCACCATAGTTTCTTGTAGCTACTACGCATGTTGTTCTCCGTCTCGCTGATGTGTCAAACGACCTGTTCTCCCCCGGTCCTGGCCGGACCTGGGCAGGGGGTCATAAGCGGAGTGGGCACTGCCCCATCGCGATGAGTGACTGCCTGAAAAAGAATCCAGCCCGGTCTCCCGTTGCGCCATGGGCACTGCCGGGGTGCGGAACTGTTTAAGAAGACTGGCCACGGAGGCGCTGCCTGGCTGTTGCAAGCGAGCCAGAACGGCAGCATCTCCTACTGAATCCGGCGTCTCTAAGGACCCGCCAAGGAATCGATGTCTAAAAAAAACCGGCCTGTTTGCATCGTCCGGGCCGCCAAGCGGTGGACGAACCGGAGCACAAGCCGTGTAGCGATGTTCTGCTAAGTCGGGGGTCATGTCATCGTCCTTAAAAATGTATGACAAAACACTTAAAGCAAAGACCGTGCCAACTTAAAAACGATATGGATCAATGGTTCGCTTCCAAACCAGGTATAAACTACCCTAAGAAAACCGGGTATTTTTCACCATAAGGGTATTTTTCACCCATGCTAGATCTCATGATTGCCGATTTGGCCACTGAAATTCCAGGGCCGCTACGCCTGCAGCGCATGGTTCATCTGCTGGCGCGACATTTCGGCTGTGATGCCGCCGGTTTGCTGAAGCTGGACGACACCGTATTACGCATTGTGGCGGCCAGCGGTCTGGGTCATGACACCTTGGGCCGGCATTTTGTCATTGCCGATCATCCCCGGCTGACACGCATTTTGCATACCCCTGGCCTGACGCGCTTTGAGCCCAACTGCGGTCTGCCCGACCCCTACGATGGCCTGCTGGATGACAAGCTGGGTCAGCCGCTGCCGGTCCATGATTGCGTGGGAATCCCCCTGCAGATCCAAGGTGCGGCCTGGGGGATTCTGACCCTGGATGCCTTGCGCCCCGGAACCTTTTCTGCCTCCACGCTGGTGGAACTAAAACACTGGTGCATGGTGCTGGAAAGCGCCATCCGCATCAGCGAACTGGAAGAGGAAAATCGCAGTCTGCGCATGCTCTCTACCCTGCCCCCTGATTATTTGTCGCGCCACAACTCGACTTCCATCATTGGCAACAGCAAGGCGCTTTTGGAGGTCATCCAGCTGCTGGACACGGTTGCCACCTCCGAACTGCCGGTTCTCTTGCTAGGCGAGACGGGCGTGGGCAAAGAGCTGTTTGCACAGCGCCTGCATCAACGCTCGGCTCGCCACCACTCCCCACTGATTTACGTGAACTGCGCCGCTCTGCCCGATTCGTTGGCGGAGAGCGAACTTTTCGGCCATGTCAAAGGCGCTTTCTCGGGGGCGCACGAACATCGCGCCGGACGCTTCGAGGCCGCGCAGGGCGGCACCCTGTTTCTGGACGAAATCGGAGAGTTGTCTTTGACGATTCAGGCCAAGTTGCTGCGTACGTTGCAAAATGGCGAAATCCAGCGCCTGGGGGCCGACCACCCCATTAAACTGAATGTGCGGCTTGTTGCAGCCACTAACCGGGACCTGAGTCAGCAGATTGCACAAGGCGGTTTCCGGGCCGACCTGTACCACCGCCTGTCGGTTTTTCCCCTGACAATTCCGGCCTTGCGCGAACGCCATCAAGACATTCTGCTGCTGGCCGGTCATTTTCTGGAAATGAATCGCTCCCGACTGGGCTTGCGCGGCATTCGCCTCTCGCCCGACGCGGAAGCCGCTTTACTGGCTTATCATTGGCCAGGCAATGTTCGCGAATTGGAACATCTGATCAGCCGTGCCACCATCCGCCTGCTGGTCGATACGCCAGACCGTAACCAAATATTTACGCTTAGCGCCGATAATCTCAATTTGTTACCTTCTACCCTGGAGCCTGTGGCAGCGGCCACGCAATCTCTGGGAGTGCCACGCCCCTCCTTGCGTCAGTCCGTTGAACAATTGCAAGGACGCTTGATCCGGCAGGCTCTGCAGGACAACGACGGTAACTGGAGCCAGGCTGCCCGACAGCTTGGCATGGACCCCAGCAATCTGCATAAGCTGGCCAGCAAACTAGGGCTTAAAACCCGCTCAGAAAGCTTAAGTGATGACTGACATTTCCTACCCCTCCTTGTTAGCCAGCCTGCCCCTGTTCTCTGACCTGGACGCGGCCAGCATCGACCAGCTCTGGCAAGAAGGACGGCTGATTCACTATGACAAGGACAGCCAGGTCTTTCGCCAGGAGCAAAGCAGCGATCATTTTTTTGTGCTGCTGCAGGGCTTGATCAAGGTCGTACGCACCATGCCCAATGGCTCCCAGTTACTGGTCCGTTTCGCCCTGCCCGGCGATGTGATTGGCATTGCCCCCGCCCTGCGGCGACGCAACTACCCGGCCACTGCCATCAGCGTCACGAGCAGCGCCGCCCTGGCCTGGCCAGAAAAGTCCTGGGACAGCCTGACCCAACGCTTTCCTTGCCTGCTCAGCTCGGCGCAGGACACAGTTGCCCAACGTCTGAGTGACGCGGACGACCGCCTACTGGAAATTCACAGTCTGGAAGTGGAGCAGCGACTGGCCCACAGTTTGCTGCGCCTGATTCGCCAGGTGGGCCAAAGCGGTGCGCAGGGGACATCCCTGAGCATTCCCGTGACCCGACAGGACCTGGCCGATCTGGCTGGGACCACCCTGTATACGGCCAGCCGTGTCGTCAGTAGCTGGGATCATCAGGGCTTGATCCTGGCAGGGCGCAAGCAGATAACGATTGCCGACCTGGACAAATTTGCCCGAGCCGTTCTGGAACGCGGCTAAGCGCCCTTAGTCCTTCGTGACAAGACGCAGACCCAGATAGCGCGGGGGCACGCCGACCGAACATGCCCCGGTTTTGGGGTCACGGATGAAGTCGGGCATCACCGCGATATGCTCTCCTCCCAAGGTGCGGACGCCGCAGTTTTCCAGACGGGATTCCGCGCGGGGCATGCTGATGCGGTGAACGCGCACATGACAGGTATTGGTCCATTCGGCCACCTGTCCCCCGGCATCAAACACGCCATAGGCATTGGCAGTTCCCTGGCCCAGGGGCGCCAACGGCACCTCCTGCTCCTGCTTGCGCTTATAGCTGTCCTGATATTCCTGGAGCCACAAGGCGGCCTGCTCGTTCTCATCCAGCCCGCCCTGGGCCGATTCAGGCACTTTCTGGTCTGCGAAGTAACTCCATTCCAGATAATCCGGCAAGCGGAACTGCTTGCCGGTGCGCTCGCTGAGCCAAGCCGCATAATCCTGCCCGTCCTGCCAGCTCACCCCCACAACCGGCCGATCTTTGGCCTGTCC
The DNA here is from genome assembly GCF_049932565.1 of Alcaligenes sp. HNGD-HTN06. Classification (NCBI taxonomy): domain Bacteria; kingdom Pseudomonadati; phylum Pseudomonadota; class Betaproteobacteria; order Burkholderiales; family Alcaligenaceae; genus Alcaligenes; species Alcaligenes sp. HNGD-HTN06. Next base: position 3,161,904 of record NZ_CP187782.1, read on the forward strand.
CCGGCCCACCGCATCCGCGGCCTTGCACCGCTCGGCACGAACACATTGATCATAGTCGTACTGGCTGACTTGATACTTCATGACTTTCAAGCTGGGAGCCGGGGCATACATCACGGTATCGGACGCAATCAGGCGCCCATCGAGCAAGTACTCACCAGCCTGCATGACTTCGCGCGCCGGACCGGCCACTTCCACCAACTCTGGCAAGGCGGCTGAATTGTTGGGCTCGCCAGCCGAGCATCCGGCCAAGATGGCCGCTAACAGCACGGTTCCCACTACACGGCTTTGCATTGTGAACTCCCAAAAGACAGCCACCATTGAAACGTAGCCAGGGGTTCATGTCCTTGCGCCAAGGCAAACAGCGTCCTTAAGGCATCAAAATTCTCCGCTCACCCGTTCCTGCCCCTTCCTTGAGCCTTATACTGCTGGTCTCCCATCGGCTCCTTGAACCCTCAGGCCAAAAAAATGAATGCTGACTTGACCACAGGTTCCGAAGATATGGCGGCGGCAGTGCGCCGTCTTGTCCATCTTTATCAAGGGCTGACGCCAGACCGGCTATCCGAGCTGGAGGTCTGTTATGCGCCTGACGCCCATTTCAAGGACCCCTTCAATGAGGTAGAGGGCGTTGCGGCCATCCGCGGCATCTTCGAGCACATGTTTACGGCGTTGCACTCGCCACGCTTTGTCATTACGCAGCAGATCGTCCAGGACCAACGAGCCTTTCTGGAATGGGAGTTCCGCTTCCGCATCAAACGTTGGAAGCCGGATCTTGAACACTGCATCAGGGGAGCGTCAGCGCTGTCCTTTGACGGACAAGGTCGGGTGACCCATCATCGCGATTATTGGGATGCGGCAGAGGAGCTTTATGAAAAGCTGCCCTTGCTGGGTTTATTGATGCGCTGGCTGCGACGCACGATGTCCACATCGGAAAAGTAGCCCCCCTCACACTCCGTCCCCAACACCGGCAGGGTGCGCAGCCTCGGCGCACCGTGTAGTCAGGCATCCACCAATGAAACAAGAGCAGCGTCGAGGCCACGGGGTCCGGCAGGGGGTGCCGGACGGATTCCGGAGACTGTCTTACTGTGCCAAGGACGTACGGCCCGCGCCTGCCAGACCATCAAAGGTGGTGCTGCTCACCCATTCAATGATCTGCTCGTGGGTGTACTGCCCCGACTCTTTAAGAAGGCTCACCACAGGGTCACATGCACGCGCAAACAAGGTGTAGAGCACCAGCTCGACTGGCAGACCCGATTGCAGGCTGCCTGCCGTCTGCGCCTCGATAATCCAGGTGCTCAGACGATTACTCAAGGCAATCAGGCGATCCATGTACTCATCATTTGACTGGAGCGAGGCGCTAAGGCTTGAGTTCTGCGCGGGCAGCGACGGCATTTCCCCTTGCAATTGGGTATCCATCGTCCAGCGCACCACGGATTTGAGCTGATCAATCGCCGTAATGGCTTGGCCTGCTTCAGCAGCATCCTGAGCCTGTTTGCGCAGCTCATCCACAAAAGCCAGGGCGCGATCGAGCACGCCCACCATCGCCGCAGCAGCCAATTCCTCCTTGGATGTAAACAGCTTATATAAGCTGGCCTTGGCCATGCCTGCCTCGGCGGCGACTTGGTCGACCGTCATGGCATCGTAGCCTTTGGTCGCCAAAAGACGGTTAACAGCGGTCACGATGGCTTCTACGCGTACGCGCTGGATTTGTTCTTTGATTGAGGATCGAGCGTTCATGAGATCTATTTTAGGACGAATGAGATCATCTTGCATACCAAATAGTGCAAAAATATTATTTAAGGTTTATAGTTTGAACTAATGAGTTCACTGTTTGATCTTTCCGGTTCATAACCCCCTGCGCAACACCCCAAGGAGCTGCCATGCGTCGTATCGCTGTCATCGGTTCGGGCATATCCGGCTTGGCCGCTGCCTATCGTCTTGCTCACTCTCAAGACACGCATCGCGTCTGTCTGATTGAAGCCAACTCTTATTTCGGCGGACATGCCAATACGGTCGAGCTCAGCCTGGATGGTATTAGCCACGGGGTCGATACCGGTTTTTTGGTGTTCAACCACCGCACCTATCCCCTGCTCACAAAGCTGTTCAAGGAGCTGGAGGTAGAAACCGCTCCCTCGGAGATGTCCTTCTCCGTGCAGATTCCCCACCCTGATGGCAGACCGGGACTGGAATGGAGCGGTAGCTCTTTAGGCAGTGTGTTTGCACAGCGCAGAAACTTGATCAGCCCACGCTTTATTGGCATGTTGCTGGAAATTTTGCGCTTCAATCGTCTGACAACGGATATCGCCCAGCGCCAGCTTGAGTCACAACTCAATACGCCCATAGAAACCTTTCTGGATCTGCATGGCTTTGGCAGCACATTTCGCAACAACTACCTGTTGCCCATGATTGGCAGCATCTGGTCTTGTCCGACCGATCAAATGCTCCGCTTCCCCGTCGCTACCCTGATTCGCTTTTGTCACAATCACGGGCTGATCCAGATCACCAACCGTCCCCAGTGGCACACCGTTCGAGGCGGCTCTCAACGCTACGTAAGCCGCATCATTGAGCGACTGCAAGAGGACGGCCGCCACGAAATCCGATTGAACACCCCTGTGTTCAGCCTTAAACGTGAAGCACAAGGCGTCATGGTAGAAATGCCTCACGGTACCGAGCAGTTCGATGCTGTCGTGCTGGCCTGCCATAGTGATCAGGCATTGCGCCTGCTGGGCCAGGACGCAACCCAGACAGAGCGTGCCGTGCTGGGCAGCATTCGTTATCAAGCCAATGAAGCCGTATTGCACACCGACACTGCCGTCTTGCCACAGCGCCAGGCCGCCTGGGCGGCCTGGAATTATGAACGCGCCAGCTCGGCGGCTTCCGAGGAAACCGGAGTGTGCCTGCATTACCTCATCAACCGCCTGCAGCCACTGCCTTGGCAGCAAGCCGTCGTGGTCTCGCTCAATCCGGCCCGTCCCATAGCAGCGGACAAGGTACATGCGCGCATTACGTACAGCCACCCAGTCTTTGACCATGCCGCCATCCTGGCACAACAACAGCTTGAAAAGTTGCAGGGCCAACGCCGGACCTGGTTCTGCGGTGCCTGGTGCGGCTACGGATTTCACGAGGACGGTTTGCGTTCGGGTCTGAGCGCCGCTGACCAGGTTTTGCTGTCCCTGAACCGTGCGGCGCAGGCGGCCCACACTGAGCTCAGGCAGGAGGAAACCGTATGAGCGCCTCCGCTCTCATTGGCTTTGGTCATATCTGGCATCGGCGGCTGCGGCCAGTCGAGCACGCCTTTCATTACCCTGGTTATTTCCTGCTGCTTCCCATGCGTAGCCTGCGGGAACACCCAGTCCCCGTCCTGCGCCGCAACCAACGCGGCTGGATCAGCTTTCATGACAGCGATCATGGCAATGGCGGTAATGACGCTCTGGCCTGGTTTGAATCTCTGTTAGAGCAGGAAGGTATTGAGGATGCGGATGGCGAGATCTGGCTGCATACCTTTCCGCGCGTCCTGGGCTATGTCTTCAAGCCCGTGAGCTTCTGGTACGCCCATCGGGCCGACGGTTCGCTGGCGGCGATTCTGGCCGAAGTCAACAACACCTTCGGTGAGCGTCATGCCTATCTCCTGGCAGGGCCGCATCTGGGCTGGGATTGCGAACAAGTTGCCAGCAAGCAATTTCATGTGTCCCCGTTTTGCGAAACCCACGGCGAATATCGCTTTCGATTCTCGCGCAATGAAACTACCAACCTGGCGCTTGTCGATCTGTACGACGACGCAGGCCCCCTGTTACGCACAGGTGTTCAAGGAACGCTACACCCCCTGAATGCGGCTACCGTACGCAGGGCATTTTTTGGCACGCCGCTGATGACCCTGGGGGTCATTGTTCGCATCCATTGGCAAGCACTGCGCCTGTGGGCGAAGCGGCTTCCCTTCCATCGCAAACCACCAGCGCCCAAGCGCTCTGTCACACGATGAATACAAGCACCGCCACTCTCTTGAGCAAGTCCGCAAAAGCAAGCAGCGACTTGTCACCTCACGCGAACCGCGTCCTGAAGCTCTTGACGCACCTGCCTCATGGCCAGTTGGAGCTTCAGTTGCCCGATGGGCAAGTGCGGCATTTTCCCAAGCAAAATGCAGTGGAACCCGACGCCCGCTGCGCAATCGGGCAGTGGGAGGCGCTGGACCGCATCCTGAGCTCGGGCGACATTGGCTTTGCCGAAGGCTATATAGAAGGTCAATGGGACACCGATGACCTAAGCGGCTTGCTGCGTCTGTGCATCCGCAACCGCGATCACCTGGAACAACTGGTGTACGGTCACTGGTGGGCTCGACTGGGCTTCAGACTGCGCCATATGCTTCACCGCAACACGCGGGCGGGCAGCGCTAAAAACATTCATGCTCACTACGATCTGGGCAACGACTTTTATCGACTCTGGCTGGACCCAAGCATGAGCTACAGCGCTGCCTGGTTCGAAGGTCTTGACGGCTCGGCCTTGCACAAGGCTGATCTGGAGCAGGCTCAACGCGCAAAAACCAGACGGGCGCTGCGTGAGACAGGACTGCAGCCGGGGCAACGACTGCTGGAAATTGGCTGTGGCTGGGGAGCGCTTGCCCAGACAGCGGCCACGGAGTTCGGCGCGCAGGTGACAGGTGTCACCTTGTCACGCGAACAGCTTGACTGGGGCATGCAGCGCATAAACGAAGCCGGCCTGCAGGAACAGGTTGATCTGCGTTATCAGGACTACCGGGATCTGGCGAAAGAACACGCGGCGCAGCCCTTTGACGCCATTGTGTCCATTGAAATGTTCGAAGCTGTCGGGCACGAATACTGGCGCACCTACTTCAAGACTTTGCATGATTGCCTCAAACCGGGCGGCTATGCCTGCGTGCAGTCCATCACCCTGCGCGAAGACCTTTTTGCCCGTTATTTGCACTCCTCCGACTTTATCCAGCAATTCATTTTTCCCGGAGGGCTGCTGCCCAGTGTCACGGCCTTCGAACGTGAAGCCCAGCGAGCCGGCCTGACCGTGGTCCGAACAATGAGCTTTGGCAAGGATTACGCCGAAACACTCCGACGCTGGCGTCAGGCTTTTGAGCAAAAGCTCGATGCGGTCCGCAGCCAGGGCTTTGACGAGCGCTTTGTGCGCATCTGGCGATTTTATCTGGCCTATTGCGAGGCTGCCTTTGATATGGGCAACACCGATGTAGTCCAGTTCACCTTGAGAAGGCCTGACCATGACTGATATTCGACGACGCCAAGCCCTGATCGTGGGCATCAGCCTTCTCGCCCCTACCCTTATTGCCATGACCCCTAATCTCTCGGCGGCCGCAGCGGCTGCCCCCCAGGAGCTGCGCTCCACCCTGCCCTCTGCCCATCTTGTTGGCAGTGGTCCCATGCGCTTTTTTGGACTGCGGGTTTACGAGGCGCGACTGTGGGCCATGCCGGACTTCGAGCCCAAAGAGTATGCACGCCAGCCCTTCGCCCTGGAGCTGATCTATGACCGCAAACTGGAAGGCGAAGCCATTGCCGAGCGTTCAGTTGCCGAAATGCGGCGTGTGGGCAGCTTCTCCGAGCAGCAGGCTCGCCAATGGCTGCTCCTGATGAAAAAGGCTTTTCCGGATGTCCTGGCACAAGATCGCCTGCTGGGCGTGACGGACGGAACCGGCGATGTCCGCTTTTTCCACAATGGACGTGAAACCGCCCGTATTCAGGACGCCGAGTACGCGCGCCTGTTTTTTGGAATCTGGCTGTCTGAGCAGACTTCAGCACCGGGCTTGCGAACGGCCCTGTTAGGCAAACGCTGATAAAGGCACAACCATGCGCCCCCCAGGCTCCCGCCCCTTAAAGCCGCTGCATTGGCGTACGGGACTCTCCTATGGAAGTCTTGGCCTGCCGCTGGCATTCGTGTCGCTCCCCTTATATGTGAACCTGCCGCATTACTACGCGGCGGTGGCCGGGGTGCCGCTGGCGGGCCTGGGCGCCGTGCTGCTGGCTACCCGAGCCGTTGACGCGGTGCTCGACCCTGCACTGGGAAGGCTGGCCGATCGTCTTTTGCATCGAGGCCTGGGCCAGGCCTGGCTGGCCGCTTTGTTGGGCAGCCTGATCATGGGCTTGGGTTTTGCCGCACTGTGGCATCCTCCCGAGGGTGGCCCCCAAGAGGTGCTGATCTGGCTGGCGCTCAGCCTGCTGGTATGCACCTTGGCCTATAGCGCCGTCAGCATCTTGCATCAGGCCTGGGGGACCCGCTGGGGTGGTGATCCCAATTGGCGTGCGCGTGTCACCGCGTGGCGTGAAGGCGCCACGCTTCTGGGTGTCTTGCTGGCCAGCATATTGCCCACCTGGTTAGGCTTTGATGCGACCAGTGTCGTGCTTTTTCTAGCCTTGGCCATAGGCCTGTTCGGGCTGCATCGCCTGCCGCCCGCTATCGCTCAACCCATGGGTTATGCGCGGGGGCACAGCAGTCCTGCATCAACCGCCTCGCCCTGGGCTGATGCCAGTTTCCGCAGGCTGTTATTCGTCTTCATGCTCAACGGCGTAGCCGCCGCCATACCCGCTACCTTGTTGCCCTTTTTCGTGGCGGACCGCCTGCAGGCCCCGGAGATGCAGCCGCTCTTTCTTCTGTGCTATTTCGGCGCCGCCGCGGCAGGGCTACCTTTATGGGTACGGGCTGTCTCGCGCTGGGGACTGGCACCCAGTTGGCGGGCCGGCATGCTGACAAGCGTTGTCGCCTTTTCCCTGACACCCTGGCTTGATGCCGGCGACGGTGGCGCCTTCCTCGTTATCTGCCTGGCAAGTGGGCTGGCTCTGGGCGCGGATCTGGCCCTGCCGGGCGCCCTGCTAACCGGTGTCATCCATGAATCCGGTCAGGGCGGCTCGGGCGAAGGACGATATCTGGGCTGGTGGACTTGTGCTGCCAAGCTCAACCTGGCCCTGGCAGCCGGTCTGTGCCTGCCCCTTCTTTCCGCCCTGGGTTACCAGAGCGGCACAAGCGACCCGGCTGGCCTGCAGGCGTTGGCCTGGGCTTATGGCGGCCTTCCCTGCCTGTTCAAACTATTGGCGTGGGCTGGCCTGTGGCGCGCCGAGCATCTGCACTCATCCTGGAGACTGATATGAAACTGACAAACAGCCTTGTCTCAACCCTGCCCTGGCGGCGCGTCGCCCTGGGACTGACACTTATGGGCACCCTGGCCGGATGCGTGGGACCCACGGTGCAGGACTATGCCCAGGAACGCCCCGAACTGGACCTGCGTCAATATTTCAACGGCCCCCTGACGGCCCACGGCCTGTTCACAGACCGTTCCGGCAAAGTGGTCAAGCGCTTTACCGTGCGCATGACGGGCACCTGGAAGGGCGATGAAGGCGTGCTCGACGAGCATTTTGTCTACAGCGATGGCACCACTCAGCAACGGATCTGGCATTTGAAGCATCTGGGTGATGGCCGCTACAGCGGACGCGCTGACGATGTGGTCGGCCAGGCCCAGGGCCAGACCGCGGGCAACGCCTTTCATTGGAATTACGTGCTGGCACTGCCGGTGGACGGCAAGGTCTGGAACGTGAACATGGATGACTGGATGTACTTGATGGATGGCCGCACCATGCTCAACCGCGCCGCCATGAGCAAATTCGGCATTCATCTGGGGGATGTGACACTGTCCTTCATGAAGGAGTAAGTGTGATGACACTGCTACACGCAAAACTCAATCCGCCGCTCAGTCACTGGCAAGGAAAATACGCCTGGATTGTCGGTGCCTCATCAGGCATAGGCAGAGCCACCGCGGAGGCGCTTCATGCGCAAGGCGCGCAGGTCATTGTCTCGGCCAGAGACGCCGATGCACTGCACGAGCTGGCCAAAGGCCGAAACGGGTTTGTCGTCGTCCCGCTGGATGTCACCGAACCTGAAACGCTGGCTGCGGCCAAGCTGAAAGTTCAAGCCTGCGTCGATATTGCTCCCGATCTGGTGCTGTATTGCGCAGGCAGGTACCTGCCACAACGGGCGACCGAGTTCAATCTTCTGGAGATGCAGAAACATCTGGCAGTCAATTATGTGGGTGCGCTGCATCTGCTCGATGCGGTCATCCCGATGCTGCTTGAGGCCGGACGCGGCCACCTGGCCCTGGTGGGTAGCGTGGCGGGCTACCGCGGGCTGCCAATGTCCCTGGCCTATGGGCCCACCAAAGCCGCACTGAATAATCTGGCGGAGAACCTCTATTTGGATCTGCACCCGTTGGGACTGGGCATTTCCATTATCAACCCCGGCTTTGTAGACACCCCGCTGACCGCCCAAAACAGCTTCAAAATGCCCGCGCTCATCACCCCTGAAGAAGCCGCCCGTCATATCTTGCACGGCTGGAAACAGGGGCAGTTTGAAATGAACTTCCCCCGTCGTTTTACCCGCTGGGTAAAGCTCATGCGATGCCTGCCCGATAGCTGGTACTTTTCGGCGGTACGTCGTGTCACTGGAATGTAAACGCAGCCGCACATGGAGACAGCACGCCACGCGCACTACCGCGCCCACACTCTGCGCCTGATACTGGGCGACCAGCTCAACCCACAGCACAGTTGGTTCCAGCAGGTGGACAGGCAGGTGGTTTATGTACTGATGGAGGTGCGTCAGGAAACCGATTACGTCTTGCATCATGCACAGAAAATTCTGGCCATTTTCGCTGCAATGCGCGACTTTGCGCAGCAGTTGCGAGCCGCTGGCCATCGGGTGCGTTATGTGACATTTGAAGACCCCAGCAACCGTCACTCCATCCCCGACAATCTGACGGCACTCGCGGCGCATTACGGTGTGCGCCAGGTGCAATGGCAACACGCTGACGAATGGCGACTGGATACTCAATTGCAACAGTGGGCAGACACGCAGGCCCTGACTTGCTCAGCGGTGGATAGTGAACACTTTCTGACCAGTCGTAATGAACTGGCCACTCAGATGCGCGGTCGTCGTCAATGGCTGATGGAGCATTTCTATCGCCGTATGCGCCGCCGATACCGGTTACTGCTGGATAATCATGAACAGCCGGTCGGTGGCAAGTGGAACTTTGACCATGAGAACCGCAAACCCTGGCGTGGCACACCGGCTGAACCCACTGACTGGCGGCCCTGCCACGACCACCGTGTGCTTTGGGAAAAGCTGCAGCGTTGTGATGTGCCCAGCTTCGGCGACCCCCAGGCCAACGCCTTTCGCTGGCCACTGAATCGCCAGGAAGCGCTGAGCTGTCTGGAAGCCTTCATCACCCATGCACTGCCGCATTTTGGCGACTACGAAGATGCCATGTCCAGCCAGGCACCACGGCTGTTTCACTCCCTGCTCTCGTTTTCCCTGAACGTCAAAATGCTCCACCCGCTTGAGGTGCTGGAACGGGCCGAACGGGCCTGGCGGGAAGGTCAGGCTCCTTTGGCTGCCGTGGAAGGCTTTACACGTCAAATACTGGGTTGGCGCGAATACGTGCGCGGCATCTACTGGGCCCACATGCCGGGCTACGAAAACCTCAATGCATTCGGGCACGACTTGCCGCTGCCGCACTGGTTCTGGACAGGGAACACCCGCATGCGCTGCCTGCAACAGTGCATTCAGCAGTCCTTGCAAAGCGCTCATGCTCACCATATCCAGCGCCTGATGGTGATCGGCAACTTTGCTCTGCTGGCTGGGCTCGACCCGGCTGCTGTCCACCGCTGGTACCTGGGCATCTACATTGACGCTTTCGAATGGGTGGAACTGCCCAATACCCTGGGCATGAGTCAGCATGCCGACGGTGGCCTGATTGCCACCAAGCCCTATATCAGCAGCGCCGCCTATTTACACCGCATGAGCGACTACTGTCAGGGGTGTGTCTACAAGCCCACGCAGAAGACAGGGCCACACGCCTGCCCCTTCAATGCCTTGTACTGGGACTTCCTTGCCCGCAATGCCCAAGAGCTGGGTGACAAGGGACGGATGACATTGATGTATCGCCAATGGCAGAAAATGCCTCCCGAACAACAAGCTGCTCTGCGCACCCACGCAGAGCAGCTGCGCCAGAACCTGGGCACTCTGTAAGCCCCCCACATTGACCGAGGCCTGACATGCAATCCCTGCCCACCGCTTACCGTGCTCTTATTCTGGGCGGCTCTGGCGCCATTGGCGGTGCCATGGCCGCCCAGTTGGCCGCCGACCCTCGCTGCAGCGAGCTTGTTAGCCTGCACCGGCGCAGCACACCCGCCCTGGACTTCGATCAGCCACAGACGATCGCCGCAGCGGCCCGAACCTTGAGCACACAAGGCCCCTGGCATCTCATCGTGCTTGCGACCGGCATGCTCAGTGGTCCTACCGGGGGCCCTGAAAAGCGCTTGGCCGATCTGAATGCCGATCACCTGATGGCCAGCTTTAACACCAACGCGATAGGCCCGGCCCTGGTATTGGCCCATTTTGCACCGTTGCTGCCCAAGCACGAGCGCGGCATCCTGGCTGTGCTGTCGGCAAAGGTAGGCAGCATTGGCGATAACCGCCTGGGCGGCTGGTACAGCTACCGGGCCTCCAAGGCGGCGCTGAACATGCTGCTCAAAACCGCATCGATCGAGCTGGCACGCACCCATCCTCAAGCCGTGCTGGCCGCGCTGCACCCGGGCACTGTTACCTCAGCCTTGTCGGCTCCCTTTCGGGGCGCTCAAATCGGCCGCCCGCCTGCCGATGCGGCGCACGCGTTGCTGGCCACGCTAGACACACTCAGCCCAAAGGACAGTGGTGGTTTCTGGGCCTACAATGGTCAGGGACTGCCTTGGTAAGTTCTTTGCTCACCTTCACACACGGAGAATTCCATGCGCATCCTTCTGACAGGAGGCACGGGCCTCATTGGACAGGCCCTTTGCCGACACTGGCAACAACACGGCCACGAACTCTGGGTGTGGAGCCGAAAGCCCCAGCAAGTCCCCCAACTGTGCCCAGGCGCAACGGGCATCGCCGTGCTGGACGAGCTCAATGGCAGCGCGCCATTTGACGCGGTCATCAACCTGGCCGGAGCCCCAATTGCCAATCAACGCTGGACTGAGGCACGGCGCCAGCTTCTATGGCAAAGTCGGGTCGATCTGACACGCCGTCTGGTGGACTGGATGGGGCGACAAGCGTCGGTGCCCCCCGTCTTGATCTCGGGCTCAGCGGTAGGCTGGTACGGCGATGGCGGAGAGCAGCAACTGACCGAGGCCAGCGCACCGGGCAACAAGGACTTTGGCAGCCAGCTTTGCGTGGCCTGGGAGCAAGAGGCCGAACAAGCTCGCCAATGGGGGGTACGCGTGGTCTTGCTGCGTACCGCGCCCGTCTTGGCCAAAAACGCCGGGATGTTGGCTCGGCTGCTCCCCTCGTTCAGGCTGGGACTGGGTGCCAGACTGGGCGATGGGCAACAATGGATGCCGTGGATACACCTTGAAGACCAGGTCGCGCTTATCGACTACCTATTGCACAACCAGAGCTGTGAGGGCCCTTATAACGCGTGTGCGCCTCAGCCGGTGCGCAATGCAGAGTTCACCCGCGTCCTGGCTCAGGAGCTGGGCAAGCCAGCACTGTTTCATGCCCCGGCCTGGGCGCTGCGTCTGGCCTTGGGAGAGATGTCCGTTCTGCTGCTCGGCGGGCAACATCTGATTCCGCTGCGGGCCCAGCAAGCAGGTTTCAGCTGGCGCTACCCTGATCTGTCCGAGGCCTTGAGGGATCTGCTTCACAAAGCCTGAAAGCACGGTGTACAAGGACAGCGCCGCGATTTTGCCCCACGACCCTGCCCTATGAAACGGCCGCGCCCAATAGGCGCGGCCGTCGTCTTGTCTGCTTAAGTCAGGAAGTTCACAAAGCCAGTGATGATGACGGCGTTGAAAAAATCGATGAACAAGGAGCCGACCAGGGGAATCACAAAAAAGGCCTTGCGCGAAGGGCCATTATCTTCGGTGAAAGCCTGCATATTGGCCATGGCATTAGGCGTGGCACCCATGCCGAAACCACAATGCCCGGCCGACATCACTACCGCGTCATAATCCTTGCCCATGACCTTGAACGTCACATATCTGGCAAAGAAGAACATCAACACCGTTTGCGCAATCAGGATGACCAGCAGCGGCCCGGCCACCTCAGCCAGTTCCCACAATTTCATCACCATCAAGGCCATGACCAGGAAAAAGGCCAGGGACACATTGCCGATAATCTCAAACTCTTTTTCAGGCAGACGATAGCGACGCCAGTCAATCACGTTGCGGATGATGGCAGCCACCAGCATGGCTCCCAGATAGGCGGGCAACACAATCCCGCGGTCGCTCAGCCATTCGATAATGACACTGCCCACACCAATCGCGATGGAGAGCAGCACCACAGCATAAACAGGCATCTCAAAACCGCCCTCGTCGGTCTGAACAACTTCTTTAACCGTGGTTTCTGTAGGGTGAGCGGCATCCGCACCTTCGTGCTGGCGACGGTGGCGACGGTGTGGAGCGGGACCGTCGATCTTGTATTTCTTCATCAAGCGCTTGCCCAACGGACCACCAATGACGCAGCCCATCACCAGCCCCCAGGTGGAAGCGGCAATGGCGGCAGGCAAGGCGCCTACGGCGCCGGCACGCTCCAGCAAGGGGCCAAAGGCAGCCGAAGTACCGTGGCCGCCCGTCATGGAGATGGACCCGGCCGCCAGACCCAGGAGAGGATTGGCGTTCATCAAAGCAGCCAGGCTCACGCCCATCACGTTCTGCAGAATAATCAAGGCAACGGCACAGCCCAAAAACAAGCCGACCGCCACGCCCCCTTTTTTCAGCAGCTCGAAACTGGCTGAAAAGCCGATGGTGGTAAAAAAGGCCATCAGCAAGAAGTTGCGTATATCGTCGTTGAACGCAAAGCTAAACGAACCGGTCTGGTGGCCAACCAAGGCGATCAAAGCAAAAATCAAACCGCCAATAATGGGGCTGGGAATAAAATATCGGGCCAGCACAGCAACACGATTCTTTATATATTCTCCCAGCACGAGAAAAACAGCCGCCAAACCTACCGTTTGCGCTATATCGAGCTGAATGTTCATCTATCAGTTCCTTACATCTTTGGGATAAGGGGCCTGTACCTATGTGTCTGACAGAGGCTTCAAACCAATTTGTTCAAATAGGCATGTCCATCGTCGCTACTTCGTCCTTGTGGGGCAAAGGCATGACCACCAACAGCGTAGTAAAACCGAGAAAAATAACACGAACAGGTGCCTAATGCCGCCAATTCCCACGAATAAGACCGCTCTATTACAAAAAAACCCGCCACAAGGCGGGTTGGAGAAAGAAGCGGGCTTAGCGGTCGCGCTCTACCGAAAACGAGCACAAACTTAACAAAACCTGTTTGAATTCGCTCTCGGGCACATCCGCCAGCGCCTGAACCGCCAGTTGTGCTTCGGCCTTGGCCGCTTCACGGGTGTAAGTGAGCGCATCAGTCTGTTCGATGGCGCGGGCCACTGCGGCAAAATCGGCATCGCCGGTTTCAATCGCCGACTTGATGAGTTGAACCTGCTCGGCCGTACCGACTTCCATGACACGGATCAGAGGCATGGTCGGCTTGCCCTCACGCAGATCGTCGCCTACGTTCTTGCCCAGGGCCTGGGCGTCGCCGGTGTAATCGAGCACATCGTCCACCAGTTGGAAGGCCGTACCCAAATGACGACCGTAAGCGGCCATGGCCGCTTCCATGTCGGGCGAGGCGCCCGCAACAATCGCACCTACCTGTGCAGCCGCCTCAAAGAGCTTGGCCGTCTTGTAACGCACCACCTGCAGGTAACGCTCCAGCGAGACGTCGGGATCATGTACGTTCAGCAGCTGCAAAACCTCGCCTTCAGCGATCACGGTAGTGGCTGCCGAGAGCACGGCCATGGCAGGCATGGAATTGGACTGCACCATCATCTCGAACGAGCGCGAGTACAGATAGTCGCCTACCAGTACGCTGGCTGCATTGCCATACACCGCATTGGCGGTATGACGACCGCGACGCATATCGGACTCGTCAACCACATCGTCGTGAAGCAGGGTGGCCGTGTGGATAAACTCCACCACGCCCGCCAATAAATGGTGTGTGCTCCCCTGATAGGCCAGCGCGCGGGCTACCAGCAACAGCAGCGCAGGACGCATGCGCTTGCCGCCTGCACTAACGATGTATTCACCAATTGTGCGTATTAGCACCACATCCGAATTCAAGCGTTCACGAATGACGACATCAAGAGCCTTCATGTCGTCGGCAATAGGTTCAATCAGGGTGGACAGGTTCAAAACAGAATTCCGGACGAGTAAGGGAGGGGGCCGCTGTCGGCCAATCGTAACTTGGTGATTATACGATTTTGAATCGCTTTGGGCCCATTGTTACGCCTCAAGCACAACAGTGATCGCAGAAAAAGGTGCCAAATTAGCGATAATAAGCGTTTCAACCTGAATCGGAGACCGTCTTGAGCTCGCAAGACCTGAGTACCCTGATCAGCCGGGCCGAGCGGGTTCTCGCTCAACTGGAAGCCTGGTTGCCGCCTGCTCCCCCCCCTATCGACTGGGACTGCACGGCGTTTCGCTGGCGCAACAATGGTTCGCGTGGCTGGCTGGAGGGCGTGCAGCACGTCGCCACCATTCGCACCGACGATTTGCATCATATTGAACGTCAAAAGAGCATTATTGAGCGCAACACCCGTCATTTTCTGGACGGCAAACCGGCCAATAATGTATTGATGACAGGGGCTCGCGGCACCGGCAAAAGCTCGCTGGTCAAAGCCATGCTGGCCAAGTTTGCCGATCAGGGCCTGCGTCTGATCGAAGTGGACAAATCCGATCTGGCGGACCTGGGGACCATTATCGACCTGATCAGCTCCCGCCCCGAACACTTCATCATCTTCAGCGATGACCTGTCGTTCGAAGAAGGTGAAGCGGGTTACAAAGCGCTCAAATCCGTTCTGGACGGCTCCGTGGCCTCGCCCGGCGACAATGTTCTGATCTACGCCACCTCCAACCGACGCCATCTGATGCCCGAGTACATGAAAGAGAACCTGGGGGTCTCCACATCGGCAGACGGTGAGATCCACCCCGGCGAGGCAGTAGAAGAAAAGGTATCCCTGTCCGAGCGCTTTGGACTATGGTTGTCGTTTCACCCCTTTAAACAAGATGACTACCTGGACATTGTGTACTACTGGCTGGGCGCATTGGGCTGCCCGGCAGAACACATCGAAAGCTCGCGCATGGAAGCCCTGCAATGGGCGCTGGAGCGCGGCTCGCGCTCGGGCCGGGTAGCACGTCAATTTGCTAGAGATTGGACCGCTAGACATGTCTAAACCCACGCTGGAAGTGGCCGTTGGCGTTTTATTGAACCCCGACGGCCGGGTGTTGCTGGGAAAACGCCCGGCCGATAAACCGTGGCCGGGCTGGTGGGAACTGCCGGGCGGCAAGATTGAGGCGGGCGAGAGCGTTCTCGAAGCGCTGGTACGGGAACTGCGCGAAGAGCTCGGAATTGAAACCACGCTTGCGCATCCTTGGGTCACCTACACCCACGAATACCCAAAAAATTTCGTCAAACTCTCTTTTTGTCTGGTGCGGGAATGGGAGGGCGAGCCCCAATGCCTGGAAGGACAGGAGCTTGCCTGGGTCAACCCCCAGGGGCCGCTGGAGGTAGGGCCTGTGCTGCCGGCCACGGAGCCACCCATGAAGTGGCTGCAGCTGCCCGAACGCTACCTGATTACCCACATTGAAGAACCAGGCCGCCTGCCCGCCTACCTGGAACAGCTCGAGCAGGCCCTGCAACAGGGACCGGCCCTGGTCCAGTTTCGCGAACCGGCCTGGGCTGCCCGCCCCGATGCCGAATTTCATCTTCATCAGGCGTTCCTGCAGGTCGTCACGCTGTGCCAACGGTATCAGGCCCGCTGCCTGGTCAACAGCCTGCATCCAGAAAGTTGGTGGGATCACGCCGATGGCGTGCACTTGCGCGCCAGCGACGCCCAAGCCTTGTCCGCCAAATGCCACGATACCCTGACAAGCGTTCCCGCGATCAGCAAGGGCCTGATCGGCATGTCCACGCACAATGAAAGCGATATTGAAATCGCCCGCAAAATCCAGGCGGATTTCCTCGTGCTGGGTCATGTGCTGGACACCGCTTCGCATCCCGACGAACCCGGCATGGGCTGGGCCCGCTTTGCCCGTCTGGCAGAACAGGCTGGCCTTCCCGTCTTTGCCATAGGCGGACAATCGGCGCATACCCTGGCCGACGCACGCACGCATGGCGCACACGGTATTGCCGGCATGCGTCACATGCTGGACAACAACCCGGCATGACGCCCCACGTCACCATTTCGGAGCACGAAGGTGTCCGTTACCTGCACCTGGGTTCAGCCTGGGTGCAGGGGGCCATGCGCCTGGCCGCCCCCGATCAGCTTGAGCTGCACTACATCCGACAGATGATGATCTGGACGCTGTTTCAGCATGCCCCTCAACGCATTGCCCAGCTCGGGCTAGGCGCAGGCAGTCTGACACGTTTTTGCTACCAGCATTTTCCACAAGCGCGTATCGACGCGGTGGAAATCAACCCGGAAGTGGTGCGAGCCAATCGCCTGTTGTTCCATCTGCCGCCCGATGACGAGCGTTTGAGCGTGCATACGGTCGACGCACTGGACTACCTGGATGCCCTACATGGCGAACTGGATGTGCTGCAGGTGGATGTGTACTCCGATCAGGCCGAACATCCCGCCCTGGAAAGCCAGGACTTTTACCTAGCCTGTCGGCGAGCCTTGGGTCCGCAGGGTTTGTTGACGGTCAACCTGCTGGGCTCTGAGCTGGTTCATGCTCGCAATCTGCATGCGCTGCAAAAAAGCTTTGCCGCCGTAGTCTGGTTACCAGAAACACACGACGGCAACCTGGTCGCGCTGGCGTTTGTTGACCCGCCACAAATTGATTTTGATGATTTATACAAGCGTGCCGATCAGATTCAAGCCACCTTGGGCTTGGCTGACGGCGAAGAATGGGTAGAGGGACTCTACGCCTGGATGGACCAGGAATAAATCCCCACTTCGCAAGCACGCCAAGGCATCCGCAAGCTGGAAGAATGATCCCGTGTCAGCGGGCAGGCCCCCCGCACGTCCTCACTGGGCGGCGGCACCTGATGCGCTTGCAGCCGGCTGCGCGGCGACTGCTTTCTTCATACCCGCTTTTGCCACTTCTTCAGCTGTCAACCCGGTTTGTGCGTCCCAGCCCCCTCCAAGGGCCACCATCAGCTTGACCGCTGCCCGCAGGCGCTGGGACTCCAGATCCAGCGCCTGCCGCTCTGCCGACAAGGCCGTTGCCTGAGTTTGTGCCAGACTCAGAAAATCCACCAGGCCAGCATCAAACTGATTGCGCGTCAAACGCAGGGACTCCCGTGCAGCGGCCAGGGACCGTGCCTGACTGGCCTGCTCCCGCTCCAGCCCATAAAGCTCGGACAAGGCATCTTCCACTTCTTTGAGCGCATCCAGAACAGTCTGGCGATAGCCCGCCAATTGCTCGTCATAGCTGGCTTGCGCCTGCTCGACCTGAGCGCGTCGCGCGCCAAAATCCAGCAACGTCAAGGCAAAGGCCGGTCCTAGTGACCAGACACGCGCTGGCGCGGTCAGCCATTCACTCAGATCACTACTACTGAAACCGCCACTGGCTTTCAGGTTCAAACTGGGAAACCAGGCGGCCTTGGCCACCCCGATCTGCGCATTGGCCTGCGCCATGCGACGCTCGGCGCGCGCGACATCCGGACGGCGCTCCAGCAAACTGGAAGGCAGGCCCACCGGAATATCCGGGGCCACCGGCCAAGGCGCATTAGGCACCACGTCAAACTGCGAGGGCGGGCGTCCGACCAGAACCGCCATCGCATGCTGATAGCTGGCCTTCTGGCGATCCAGGGCCAGACGCTGGGTCCGTGCCCCTTCAAGCTGACTCAAGGCAGCGGCTACATCCGCGGGTGTCGAAAAACCAGCCTCCAGGCGATTCTGATTGATTTGCAAGGAACGCTCATACGCCGCCACGGTTTCATCCAACACCCGCGCACTGGACTCCGCACTGCGGTACTGCAAATAGGTCTGCGCCAATTGGGATTGCAAACTCAGCCGCGTTGCCGCCAGGTCCGCCGCACTGGCCTGCAGGCTCGCATCGCCCGCTTCCACCTGACGGCTGATCCGCCCCCACAAGTCCACTTCCCAATTCACTGTGACGCTAGCGTCATACGCACTGCTGCTTTGGCTGGTAGCACCCGAGCCGCTGCCACGTCGTGTCGTACCGACCGAACTGCCCACCTGCGGAAACTGTGTCGCCCGGGTACCTGACACCGTGGCCTGGGCCTGACGCACCCGTGCCTGAGCCTGCTGCAAGGTGAAATTCTGCTCGTTCAGACTTTGCATCAAGGCATTCAGCACCCCGTCATTGAGACTTTCCCACCAAGGGCCACGGTCATTCAGATCTGCCGGCTCAGCCGGCTTCCAGGCCGTCGCGCGTACTGCTTCCCGAAAATGCTCACCGACTGGCGCCTGCGGCCGCTGATAGTCAGGGCCGACAGCGCACGCAGACAGGGCCATCACCATGGCTGCCAATGCAAAACGCGGAAAAATCAGGACGTTGGAAATAGGCATATCAGCTTATAGAGTCGAAGTTGTCTGGTTCTTGCGGCGCATGAAACGATGACGCAGACGATCCAGATAAAGATAAACGACCGGAGTGGTATAAAGCGTCAGAATCTGACTGAGCACCAGCCCGCCCACAATCGTGACCCCCAAAGGCTGGCGCATCTCGACACCGGGCCCAGAGGCCACAATCAGGGGGATAGCGCCAAAAATGGCAGACAAGGTCGTCATCATGATGGGGCGAAAACGTACCAGGCAGGCCTCATAAATCGCCTCACGCGAGCCCATGCCGCGCTCACGCTCCATTTGCAAGGCATAGTCCACCATCATGATGGCGTTTTTCTTGACGATACCAATCAGCAAAAACACCCCGATCATGGCAATCAGGTTGAACTCGCCACTGGTCATCATCAGGGCCAGCAACGCGCCGATTCCGGCCGAAGGCAAGGTCGACAAGATAGTCAGCGGATGCATATAGCTCTCATAGAGCATCCCCAACACAATATACAAAGCCACCAGAGCCGCCAAAAACATCAAGGGCTGCTTGGCCAGGGCATCGAGCATCTGGGCCGTGTTGCCTTCAAATCCGGCCTGAATCTCGCGGGTGGGCAATTGAATGCGCGCCATGGCCTGCTCGATTGCTGCTGTCGCCTCGCTCAGGGTGACTCCTTCGGCCAAATCGAAAGAGACAGACTCGGCCACCAACAGTCCCGTGTGGTTGATGCTGCGCGGCGCAGTTCCCGCACTAAAGCGGGTAAAGGCAGACAAGGGAACCCGGGTTCCATCCTTGGCCACCACTTCGATTTCCTTAAGCGATTCCAGGTCCTGGGCAAAACGCGGCTCCACTTCCATCACCACGTAATACTGGTTCAAGCGACCATAAATTGTCGAGACCTGGCGCTGGGAAAAAGAGTTATTCAGCGTTCCAGCCACCATGGCCATGTCAATGCCCAGACGGGACGCCATATCACGATCGATCTCCAGCTGAACCAGGCCCGCCTTATCGTCCGTACCGGTATCCACGTCCACCAGTTCAGGCAGTTCGGCCATGGCCTGCTGCACCTTGGGCAACCAGGTTTTCAACAGCTCCAGATCGCTGCCCATCAAGGAGTAATCATAGGAGCCGCTACGCCCCCCTCCTCCGCTGCCTACCGGGATATCCTGTTGCGGCACCATGAACATGCGTGCACCCGGCGTAGTCGACAAAGGCTCGCGCAGGCGATTGACGATGTCCGTCGTGCTGGCCTTGCGCTCATCCATGGGCTTGAGTTCCACCAGAATAAAGGACGAGGTACTGCCGCCCCGGCCCCCGGCAAACACCGCAACCGAGCGAATGTCCGGGTCCTGATTCAGGATGGAGCGAAAGTGCTCCAGCTTGGGCACCATGGACTGAAACGAGGTACCCCTGTCCACCCGGAAAAAACCCATCAACTGTCCGGTATCTTGCTGAGGGAACAGGCCCTTGGGCACCACGGTATACAGATACACATTCAGACCGATGGTGGCAAACAAGGAAAACAGCATCAGACGATGATGTTTGAGGGCCCACTGCAACGAGCGGCGATACGCCCGCCAGCTGACATTGCCAATCCAGCCCAAAAAGCGGCTGATTGGATGCGAACCCTCCGACTCCTGCGGCCCGGGGCGCAGCAAGCGGGCCGACATCATCGGAGTGAGCATCAGAGAGATCACCAACGACACCAGAACGGCCGTACACAGCGTGACTGCAAACTCCATGAACAGCCGCCCTGCCAGCCCCCCGATCAACCACAAGGGGATGAACACCGCCACCAGCGACAAGCTCATGGCCGTTACGGTAAAGCCCACTTCACGAGTCCCGCGCAAGGCCGCCCGCATCGGTGACAGACCTTTTTCCAAATAACGCATGATGCTCTCGAGCACCACAATCGCATCATCCACCACAAAACCCGTCGCCACGATCAAGGCCATCAGGGAAATGGTATTGAGCGTAAAGCCGAACAGATGCATAAACGCAAAGGTACTGATCAGGGAGGCCGGGACCGCAATGGCGGGAATCAGGGCGGCCCGCCAATTTCGCAGAAACACCAACACCACCAGCACCACCAGGGCTACCGCGATAATCAGGGTAAGCTGAGCCTCTTCCAAGGTGGCCCGGATACTGGGCGTGCGGTCCTGTGCGACCGTCAACTGCGCCTGACTGGGCAGCATTTCCTCGATATCGGGCAACCGTTCGCGAATGGTGTTGACGGTCTCGATAATATTGGCGCCCGCCTGACGACGCACAATCAACAACACCGCTTCCTGGTTGTTCAAATAGCCCAGGCTGTGAATGTTCTCCACAGAATCCTCAACCTTGGCGACATCGCCCAAACGGATCACCTGTCCGTCCTGGTTTTTCAGCACCAGAGGCTCAAAAAATCGTGCCTGGTTGTACTGCTTGCCCGAGTTGATCTGCCATTGACCCTGCTCGCTTTCCAGATACCCGTTGGGACGCAAACTATTGGCGTTATTGATGACTGCACGCACATCATCCAAGGCAATGCCAGCCGAGGCCAGGGCTTTGGGATTCAAGCCAACCCGCACCGCCGGCAAGGAACCGCCCCCCACATCCACCGAACCCACACCCGGAATCTGCGCCAGCTTTTGCTGCACAATGCCGCTGGCCATATCAAAAAGCTGGGCCTTGCTGGCCGTTTGCGACGTCAGCGCCAGCACCATGATGGGCATGGAGGAGGGGTTGACCTTCTCGTAGGTCGGGACGCTGGACATGCCCGAGGGCAGCATGGGCCGTGCCTGATTGATGGCAGCCTGCACATCGCGGGCGGCCCCCTCAATATCTCGATCCAGATCAAAAATCAGCATGATCTGGGTGGAGCCTTCGCTGCTGCGCGAACTCATCTCTGAGATCCCGGCAATGGAACCGAGGGCCTGCTCCAGCGGCGTTGCCACACTGGAGGCCATCGTCTCAGGGCTGGCGCCTGGCAAGTTGGCTGAAATCGCGATCACCGGAAAATCCATTTCCGGCAAGGAGGATACCGGCAAGAGGCGCAATGCCAATGCGCCCACCAGCACCATCGCCAGCGCCAGCAGGCTGGAGCCCACTGGACGAAAAATGAACAAACCTAGCAAACGTTTCATGTCGACTCGCGCACCGACTTGGCACCACGGCGGGTAAAGCGATCAAAAAACAGATAGATCACGGGAGTCGTAAACAAGGTCAGCACCTGACTGACCAGCAGCCCCCCCACCATGACCAGGCCCAGGGGCTGGCGCAGCTCTGCGCCAGAGCCGGTTGCCAGCATCAGGGGGATGGCGCTGAACAAGGCCGCCAGGGTGGTCATCAAAATAGGGCGAAAACGCAGTAAAGCCGCCTGATGAATCGCCTCCTGAGGACTGACCCCCTGCTCGCGCTGAGCCTCCAGCGCAAAGTCGATCATCATGATGGCGTTCTTTTTCACGATGCCAATCAACAGGATGATCCCGATCACCCCGACCATATCCAGATCCCGCCCGGCCAGCAGCAACGCCAGCAAGGCCCCGATCGCGGCAGAGGGCAAGGTAGACAGAATCGTGATGGGGTGTATGTAGCTTTCATACAAAATCCCCAGCACGATATACATGGTCAGCACCGCAGCGAGCATCAGCCACAGCGTGCTGGACAAGGACGCATGAAAGGCTTTGGCCGCACCCAGATAGCGGGTGTCCACCGAGGATGGCATGCCGATCTCGTCAGGGACGGTTTCAATCGCTTCAATCGCGTCGGACAAGGAGTAGCCGTCCGCCACATCAAAGGACACATTCACGGCGGGAAATTGACCCAGCCGCTCCACCGACAAGGTGCTTGGCACCAGCTCGATACGCGCCAGGGAGGTAATGGGCACCGGCGTACCTGCCGTGGTCATCACGTAAATATTTTCCAGGTCCTGCGGGTCCTGGCGATACTGGTCCTTGACCTCCAGCACCACCCGATATTGCGCAGACTGCGTGTAGATCGTGGAGATCAAACGCTGACCAAAAGCGTCATACAGGGCATCGTCGATATTGGCCTTGGTCACACCCACGCGGGCTGCGGCATCCCGGTCGATATCGAGCAGCACCTGCAAGCCCTTGTCCTGCAGGCTCATGGAAGCATCTTTAATCTGCGGCAAGGCTTTGACCGCCTCCAGCCAACGCGGCATCCAGCGAGTCAGCACCGCCGTTTCCGGATCGGACAAAGCCATCTGATACACATTACGGCTGATCTGGTCATCCACCGTCAGTTCCTGAATGGACTGCTGGTAAACCGTCAAACCCGGAATATCCTTCAGGCGCGCATCGAGTCGGGCCATGATTTCGTCGGCCGTGGCACGGCCCGAGCCGATCGGCTTGAGGGCAATTTGCAGGCGACCATTATTCAAGGTGGCATTGGTGCCATCCACGCCGATAAAGGAGGTCACGGCCTGCACATCCGGGTCTTCAAGGACGATGGCAACCGCTTGCTGCTGCAAGTCCCCCATGGCACGGAACGACGCGGTTTGAGGCCCCTGCGTAATCGCCTGGATCAGGCCGGTGTCCTGTTGCGGAAAAAATCCTTTGGGAACCACCAGGTACAACAGCCCTGTCATCAGCACCGTGCCCAACGCCACCCATAGAGTCAAGGTCTGGTGACGCAACACGACCCGCAGGCCACGATCGTACGCGGCAATGATGCGATCCATCTGTTCGCCCAGCCAGGTCGTGAAGCGGCCATACTGACGCTCATCCTCGGGCTTGAGCATGCGCGCGCACATCATGGGCGTGAGCGTGAGCGAAATGAACAGGGACAACAGGATGGCCACCGCCAGCGTAATGGCAAATTCACGAAACAGACGGCCGATCACATCACTCATAAAGAGCAAGGGAATCAACACGGCAATCAGGGAAATGGTCAAGGACAGCAGCGTAAAGCCAATCTGCGCAGCCCCCTTCAAAGCGGCCTGCAACGCGGATTCACCTTTTTCAATGTAGCGGGCAATGTTCTCGATCATCACGATCGCATCATCAACCACGAAGCCGGTGGCCACAGTCAGCGCCATGAGGGTCAGATTGTTAACGCTGAAGCCCCACATCAACATGATGGCAAAGGTGGCGATCAGGGAGATAGGCACCACGACGCTCGGTATCAAGGTGGCCGTCCAGGTGCGCAGAAAAACAAAGGTCACCAACACCACCAGCACGATGGCCAGCATCATTTCCTTTTGCACATGGTCAACCGAATCGCGAATGGTCTGCGTGCGGTCCGTGGCCACCTCAACGTCCACGCCCACCGGCAAGGAACGGCGGATCTCGGGCAACAGACTCTGAATCTGATCCACGACATCAATGACATTGGCCCCGGGCTGACGCTGAATATTCAGCAAGATCGCCGGGACTGTGCCCATCCAGGCCGCCTGACGCACATCCTGGGCATCCCGCAGCACCGTGGCCAATTCCCCCAGGCGTACGGCTGCGCCGTCCTTGTAGCTGACAATCAGGTTTTCATAGTCCCGCACCGTCTTCAACTGCTCGTTGGCGCCGATGCTGGTCGAGCGCTGGGGACCGTCCAGATTCCCTTTGGGTTGATTCACGTTGGCGGCAACGACTGCCTGCCGGATGTGGCTGAGAGTCAGATTGCGTGCAGCCAGGGCATTGGGATCTGCCTGAATACGTACGGCAGGCTCCTGCCCCCCGGCAATACTGACCAGGCCCACGCCTGTGACCTGTGACAGTTTCTGCGCAACACGCACGTCAATAAGATCACGCACCTCGTGCAACGGCATATTCGGGGAGGTCACCGCCAGAGAAATGACCGGGGTATCAGCCGGATTGACCTTGTTGTAGATGGGGGGGGCCGGCAAATCATTGGGCAACATATTTGAGGCGGCATTAATGGCCGCCTGCACTTCTTGCTCAGCCACATCCAGGGGCAAGCCCAAATCAAACTGCAAGGTAATGCGCGATGCGCCGCCTGAGCTGGACGAAATCATCTGCGACAGGCCCGACATGCTGCCAAACCGCCGCTCAAGGGGGGAGGTAATTAAAGACGCTACCACATCCGGACTGGCGCCCGGATACAAGGTAACCACCTGAATCGTGGGATAGTCCACCTGCGGCAAGGCGGCTACAGGCAGCATACGATAGGCCAGCAAACCCGATACCAGCAGGGCTACCATCGCCAGGGTGGTAGCCACCGGGCGCAGGATAAAAATACGCGACATGCTCACGGCTTACTCGCTTGCTGGACGTGGACGGCGACCCTCACCCGTACGCGGATTCTGCGCTGTGCCGGCGGCATCAGCCTGAACAGGCTTTTCAACGGCCTGACCATCCTGGTTCATCACCTCGACCTGCGAGCCTTCACGCAGACGATCGGTGCCTTCTACCACAACGCGATCGCCTTCTTTCAGACCGCTTGTCACCAGGGTTTGCTCCAAGGTGGCTGTCCCTAGCTCCACCACTTGAATATGAACCTTGTCCTCGGCATCCAGGGTATAGACATAGGTTCCCACCGCCCCCCGCTGCACCGCATGAGAAGGAATGAGCAATCCCTGGTCCTGCCCCAGAAACACTCGAGCATTGACAAACTGATTGGCAAACAGGGTTTCATCGGCATTTTCAAACTCGGCCTTCACCTTCAAGGTGCCGGTATTGATGTCGATCTGGTTGTCCAGTGCCTGCAAGCGGCCTTTATCCGACAAAATCTGTCCCTTGCTGTCGATCAGGGTCACGCGCAAGGGGGACTCACTTTGTCTCATGGCCTCCAGCAAGCGACTTAGCTGGTTTTGAGGCAAGGAAAATTCCACACCGATGGGGTCAATCTGGGTAATCAGAACAATGCCATCGGTATTGCCGGCTGACACCAGATTGCCCTGGTCCAGCTTGCGCAAACCCAGGCGGCCCTCCAGGGGCGCGGTAATGCGCGTGCGGTCCAATTGAACCTGGGCACGCGCCACCTCAGCCTGATTGGATTTGATCTGCGCCTGCAGTTGCTGAACCGCCGTTTCCTTGGTCTCCAAAGATTGACGGGAAATCGAATTTTGTTGAAATAGGATGCGGTGGCGTTGCAGCTCTTGTTGCGCCCCTTTTAACTGGGCCTGATTTTGCGCCAATTGTCCGCGAGCCTGATCCAGCTGCACCTGATAGGTGCGCGGGTCAATCTCGGCCAGCAGCTCGCCTGCTTTCACACGCTGGCCATCGTTGAAATAGATGCGTTCGAGCACGCCGTCGACCTGCCCACGCACAGCCACCGTTTGTAAGGGCTTGACGGTGGCAATCGCATTAACGGTTTGATCGATCAAACCTTGCTGCACGGTCGACACATGAACCGGAACTTTCGTGGCCCCCATCATGCCGCGCGGCCCCCGCAAAGGGCCGGCGGTATCAGAAGAGGAAGACAGGGCGTAATAAACAAGGCCTGCCGTGACCAGCAGCCCTACCACCACCCAGACATAGAAAGATCGGGACCGCCGACCCCTGCCTGCGTTCAACTCCGACATGAATACTCCCCGGCTAAAACTCAATTGTCTCTACGCACAGTCTAAAGAAGCGTTTAAACGTCTCCATCGCTGTAACGACAGGCATTATGCCGCCAAATATTGGCAGCCCGACCGGTCAAACGACAAAGCGTCCCTCACGCCAGACCGCGCTGGCACAGCAAGTATAAAAGCGGCTGTCTGAACCTTATATGAACAGCGTTTTCAGCCGAAGTTGCAACGAGCCAGCCGAAAGGGAATATCCACGGTCACGGCCTGCGGTTTTAATTGATTGTCTTGCTGTACAAAGCGTATCCAGATGACATACCGGTTCGCGCTCATTTCGGGATAGATGCACGCCCCCGCATCCACCCAGACGCGCAGCAGCTGGAAGGTTTTGCCAGCCAGCATCTCCTGATAGGAGCCATCGCGGGCAATCTGGTCGGCCGAGTCGCCGGACTGACGCAGCAGACGCAAGATCAAGGCCAGGCCTTGATAAAGCGGTAAAAAAGACTCGGACCAGCGGCGCAAATCCTGAACGCGATCCTTGTCCGGCCGCTGTTGCCAGGAATAATAAGAAGGCATATCCACCGGGGAGGTGCCGCCGGGCACGGCGACCCGGCCGCGCAAGCTGGTCAGCCATTCATTCTCACGCAAACCTTGTCCCACCCGCCCTTGGGCAGACAGGTCGGCGGCCGCGCGCACGATCTGCTCGATCATCTTGTCCAGTGCCTGCAACTGCACCCCAGGGTGCTCGCGCAGTGCGGCCAGCGCCACGCGCTGACGTTCCAGATCCTGCAAAACGGCCGAACGCAAGTCGGTTCGATCTGCAATGTCCAGCAAATCAAATAAAGTCGCTACTGCGATCTGGTGCGAGTACGCATCCTGGTTGGCCGAAAAATGAAACAGCCTATCGAACAAGTATTCGACTCTCAGTAAAGCCCGGACACGCTCATTGCATGGGTATTCGTATAGAGTCACGCGTTTAAAAACCTTTATTTGTCGGCTGGGGGTCAGACACGGTGTGGTGTCAGGCAGTCAAGGCACACCAGCGTTGGTGGACAGCCCGCGCCCGCTCTTCCAACACGGGCAACGTCGTCTGCCCATCGTTCAGAACCACATCATCAGCCACCGCCAGGCGTTGCTGACGTTGCGCTTGTGCGGCCATGATACGTTCAATTGTGGCCACTGCCAGCCCGCTGCGCTTTTGCACGCGCGCGATCTGGGTCGCCTCATCACAATCGACAACGCAAATCCGGTCCACACGGTCGCTCCATCGTCCTGACTCCACCAGCAAGGGTACAACCACAACAAGATAACATCCCTGCGCCTTCAAGGTCTGTGCTTTTGTTACGTTCCAAATCAGAGGATGAATGATCGCCTCCAGGCGATGACGGGCGGCCGGATCAGCAAACACGCAGGCTCGCATCCAGTCCCGATCCATCGAGCCGTCAGCGGCCAGGGCTTCGGCACCAAAAGTATCGCGGATAGGCCCAATGGCCAAGCCACCGGGCGCGGTCAGCTCATGGGCGATCACATCCGTATCCACCACCGCCGCCCCCCAGGAAGCAAAAAAATTGGCCACCTGGCTTTTGCCCGATCCAATTCCACCAGTCAGCCCAATTGTCAGCATGTGCAATCCACGGATAAAAAACAAAACTGTAACGTACCCGCGCCAATCCTCCTACCCTCGATAGGTCTGATACTGTCCCGCCAGGCCAGGTCTAGCGTAGAATTCAGCTATCACCAGTCCACGGAAGCCCGCCATGTCTTTCCTCAAGATTTCTCCTCTGCGTTCACTGCCCCTGCTCTCGCTTGTTTTGCTGGCAGCCTGCGCCCAGGCACCCGTTCAGCCCACCCCTAACGAAGGCCGTGACTCTACCCAGAAAGACGCCCTGCGCCAGGCACAAGGCAGCAGCACCGCCCGTGCCCCCTCGCAAATCAATCTGGGTTTTGGCAATCAGGAAGGTCTGCGCGCCATTACCCCGGCCAGCGCCGAGCAAGCCCCGGCCGCCCAGGCCGATCACAGTGTTGCCGAACTGGCCGAGCCCAAAACATTTCTAGGCACCCTGTCCTGCCCGCCCCAAGGTGGCATTTGCGAACCTTACAAAATCAGCGTGACCCTGGCGCCAGCCGGTCAATGGCGTTTAAGAGCCACCCCGCTGGGTGCTGGTCAGTCTTACCACAAGGGCGGTTGCTGGGTCCCCATCGGCACACAGCCCACCCGCATCGCCTTGTTGGCGGACAATGACTCGACCCTGGCAGATCTGAGCTTTGTAAACAACAATGTCTTGCGCGTTAACACCTTCAACCAGCAACGTCCCACGCTGGAGAGCCACTTGACCCGACAAGCGGATCTGGACCCGGTCAGTGAGCTGGACAGCCAGCCAATCCCCGCCTGCCACTAAGTGCTATGGTGCAGACTGCCCGCCCATCAAACAGGGCGGCAGCACATCGCGCAGCGCCGGCTCACTAAAGACAAAACGAGTCAGCTCAACCGCATTGCGCACGCGTAACTTCTGAAAAACGCGTGCCCGATGCGCTTCGACCGTGCGCTGGGAAATCTCCAATTCGGCCGCAATCACTTTATTCGCCTTACCCGTCGCGATATAGGACAGGACATCGCGCTCACGCGGGGTCAGGCTTTCAAAAAGCACAGAAGCGGGAAGGTGGCTATTCAATACCATATCAGTCTCGTATATCTGTACCAGGCGGCCAGGCCACCTGTAATGTGAAGAATTAACCATAGACAGAGTTTGTCATTTTAGGCAGGGACTACACGACTGTTAACTTGTGCAGGATGTTTTTGTCATAGGACTAATATAAATAGCCACGTTTCAGTAACCCAAAAAACAGCTATTTACCAGCCCATATCGGTGCTTGAAATCTGCGACGGCGAGTGCGCTCCCCCAACCAGACTCCGGCAGCAGCCCTAAAGAGACACCCACCCTGTACAGGCCCGACGCTTGCACTGGGTCCAGGGGCTAGGTACCGCGCCAACTGAGTCCAGCCTGCCCCTGCCCTTCTCGCTTTGGTATGCCCCTGCCCCACGGTCAATAAGACAAAAAGACAAACAGACCAAAAGCACGCAGATATGAAAAAAGCACAGTAAAAACTGTGCTTTTCTAACCAAATAACACAAGAAATCAGGCTTTAGTCATTTCCAGATTATCGATCAAACGCGTTGCGCCCAGTTTGGCCGCGGCCAACGCCACCAAAGGCTCGCCTGCCTGTATCTGCTCCTCGCTCGGTTCGAGCAAGTCCGACTGACGACGCAAAGCCATGTAATCCACTTTCCATCCCAGATCGGTCAATTTGCCGGTCGCATACGCCTCAATCTCCTGACGGCTTTGACCTTGTTGCAAGCGTTCCTTCATCTCTTGCAGCGTCTGGTAAATCTGCGGGGCCTGGGCGCGCTCTTCCGGACTCAAATAGCGATTGCGCGAGGACATGGCCAAACCATCCTCTTCTCTGACCGTCTCGTGCGCCAGAATCTCCACCGGCAACTGAAATTGACGCACCATCTGACGCACCACCATCAACTGCTGGTAGTCCTTTTTGCCAAAGACGGCGACACGCGGCTGTACACAGGAGAACAGCTTCAGAACAACCGTACACACGCCTTCGAAAAAGTCGGGACGGAAATGACCTTCCAGAATCCGCCCCAGATGATCGGGCGGGCTGACGCGGAAACTCTGCGGCTCGGGGTACATTTCGCGTTCCGAGGGCGCAAACAAGACATACACATCGCGCTCTTGTTCCATCTTCTGCGCATCTTCCTGCAAGGTGCGGGGGTAACGATCAAAATCCTCGTTAGGACCAAATTGCAGGCGATTGACAAAAATACTGGCCACCACCGGGTCGCCATGCTGGCGCGCCATCTTCATCAGGTCCAGGTGAGCCCGATGCAAATTCCCCATGGTTGGAACAAATGCCACGCGTGTCTGGCCCTGAAGCTGATCGCGCAGTTCTTGGATGTTATGAACGACTTTCAAAAAATTCTCCGCTACGGAATAAGATCAGGCCCATCGGCCTGCGCTCGAATATACGTCAGGCGCAAATAAATAGGAGCGTAGGGCTCGGCCTGCGTGATTTCAAGCAGTGACTCTCGTGCCAATTCCAGCATTGCCAGAAAATGCACGACAAGCACCGCTGTCGGATCACCCTGATCCAGACGTTCATTGAACAGCTCACTAAACTCCATAAAGCGAACATGCTGCAAACGTCGCAGAATCTGGCTCATGTGATCCCGCACCGACAACTGCTCACGGGTAATCTTGTGACTGGCGTTGAGCTTGGCCCGCTTTAAAATCCCCAGCCAAGCCTCGCGCAAATCCTCTGCACTCACCTCCGGCGGGATCGCCTCAATAACCAGTTCGGCCTGGGCATTGGCCAGCAGAAAATCGCGCCCCGCCAGGGGCAACTGGTCCAGACGGCGCGCCCCTTCCTTCATGCGTTCGTATTCCAGCAAACGGCGCACCAGCTCCGCACGCGGATCATCCACTTCTTCACCCGTGTCCGCACGTCGCACCGGCAGCAGCATGCGGGACTTGATCTCGATCAGCAGCGCAGCCATCAGCAGGTACTCACCCGCCAACTCCAGATTGCTGGCGCGAATCTGCTCCACATACGCCAGATACTGCCCGGTGACCTGGGCCATCGGAATATCGAGCACATTGAAGTTCTGCTTGCGGATCAGATACAGCAATAAATCCAACGGGCCTTCGAACGCATCCAGAAACACTTCCAGCGCATCGGGCGGAATGTACAGATCCTGGGGAATCGCAAACAGCGGCTCACCATAAAGACGCGCCAGCACATCCTCGGGCTGAGGAGCTGGCGTGTCCACAACAGTCTGCTGTGCAATCTCGGTCACAGGCGCCGGCGCAAGGATTTAGTTGTTTTCGTAGTACACGTAAGGTTTCTGGGGCGTGCGGGCCGCCTTGTAACCATCTTGCAGTTCCTGATCAATCTGCTTGTCCCACAGACGATAACGCCCCTCACGCTGACGCGCTTCGGTATCGGGATTCTGAGCTTTATATTGTTTGAGAAACTGGGTAATTTCGGATTCGAAATTCTTTGCCATAATACCTGTACGCCTAAATAAATTGGATAACAGAAAAGTTTGAGTTTACTGCACCGCACACCAGAGAGTTCGCCGCATGGCATCTGAACAGACCGAAGCTGCCCCAGCACCGGCAACCCTGTCCCCTCAAGAGCGTCGGGCCATACGCATTATTCCCTACATTGTGGGATGTGCCTTGTTCATGCAAATGCTGGACTCGACCGTAGTGGCCACAGCCCTGCCCACCATGGCCTTGTCGCTGGATACCAGCGTCATCCGCATGAATACCATCATTACCAGCTACCTGCTGGCAGTGGCTGTGTTCGTGCCTATCAGCGGGTGGGCTGCGGACCGCTTTGGAGCGCGCAAGGTGTTCCTGGCCGCCATTCTACTCTTTACCGCCAGTTCTGTTGCATGCGCCCTGTCCCAGACCCTGACCCAACTGATCATTTCCCGGGTGGTCCAGGGCATGGCGGGGGCCATGATGGTACCGGTAGGACGCATTATCTTACTGCGGCGCGTCCCTAAAGATCAGCTTTTAAGCGCCATGGCCGTGCTGACTTTACCCGCCTTGCTCGGCCCTATCATCGGCCCGCCCGTGGGTGGTTTTTTAGTCACGTATGCCAGCTGGCACTGGATTTTCCTGATCAACATCCCCGTCGGAGCCTTGGGTATTGCCCTGGTACTACGCTATATCCGCGAGGACTATCCCACCGGCCGGCCTCCCCTGGACTGGCTGGGCTTTATCTTGAGCGCCATCTGCCTGGCCACCCTGGTAACCAGCTTTGAGAACGTCGGCCACGGCACCCTGAACTGGTCCACCCTGGGCTGGCTGACCCTGGCCGGACTGATCGCCGGCCTGTGGTATGTCTGGCACGCCCGCCAGGTAGCCTATCCCATCATTGACCTGTCCTTGCTGCGCACCAAAACCTTTGCCATATCGGTACTGGGCGGCAACCTGTGCCGCTTCTCGCTCGGAGCTTCCCCCTTTCTACTGGCAATCATGTTGCAAACCAACTTTGGCATGAGCGCGCTGGCAGCAGGTCTGATCACCTTTACCGGTGCGATTGGTGCACTGGGCATGAAGCTGGTGGCCCCACCCATCATCCGGCGCTTTGGCTTTCGCAATGTACTGATCATCAATGCCTGGCTGACCGGCCTGTTCATCGCCTTGTGCGCCCTGTTCCAGGCCACGACCCCAATGTGGCTGATGATTGCCGTGCTGACGGCAGGTGGTTTCTTCCGCTCCCTGCAGTTCACCGCAGTCAACACCCTGACCTACGCCGACCTGGAATCCGAGGCCATGAGTCAGGCCAGCAGCTTTGCAGCCATGGCGCAGCAGTTGGCCATCAGTCTGGGCGTGGCTTGCGCGGCCGTCACCTTGAACATCAGCATGGCCCTGCGTGGTGCCAGCAGTGTGCAGACGCAGGATACGATTTGGGCTTTCCTGATTCTGGGTGCGATTACCGCCTTATCCAGCCTGTCTTTTGCCCGACTATCCCCCACTGATGGCGATTCGTTGCAACAGGCGCCACGCACGACCAGAAAAACGAAAGCATAGGGCTCAGTCCGAAGGTATGCCGCCTGCTTTGGCAAGTCTTGCCCAACGTCTCCTGGCGCACCGATCTGCTGTGTCTGCCTTAGTCCGGCTCCGCTGCCCGCGAAGCCTGATCAGTGAGCAGCATCACCAACTTGCAGTCCGGCCGGATAGCCAGCCGGAACGTAAACTGCTGAAAACGCCTGACACCTTTTTTGGGATGGCGGAAATCCCGCAATCCCCCCTCCCGCTCCACCACGGTCTGGCGTCCCCACCAGAACGCGAATACCTGGCTTTGCTGCCCCAGTTCCTGAATAAGCGCCTGTATATCGGCCTCATCCGCATGTGCGCCGACATCGGCGCGAAACTCGGCCACGACACGGCTGGCACGCTGCTCCCAGTCCACCACCAAATCGCGTGCGGCCGGGTCCAGAAAGATGTAACGCAGCAGATTGGGCTGCTCGCTGCGATCGGGCCAGCCATCAAACAAGTCCAGCAAGGCCTCGTTACGCGCGAGAACATTCCAGCTGCGGTCCAGAATATAAGCAGGCGCGGAGATACTGTCGACACAGGCGCTCAAGCCCTGCGGCAAAGGCTGAATATCACCTTGCCAATGCTCAGGATCGGCGCAATCGGCCAGCTCAAACAGGTAATGACGTTCCGCTCTGGCCAACTTCAACACGGTGGCCAGCCGGGCACAGACAGTCGGGGACACGGTCACATCGCGGCCCTGCTCGATCCAGGTGTACCAGGTGGTGCTGATATCGCACAGCTGGGCCACCTCTTCGCGGCGCAAACCAGGAGTACGACGACGCACTCCCGGGGCCAGACCGACGTCGAGCGGCCGGATACGTTCTCGCGCATGACGCAAAAACCGCCCCAAAGCCTGACGTCGGGTTTGGGAGGTGCTCTCGGCGCCTCCCGTACCAGGCCCCGTCGTTCCCATATCAGCCCAGCACGCCCGACAAGGTGCGGCGCACATCTTCTTCCGTACGGCCACTGCGCTTGATGTAGTCCTGCAACTGATCCTCACCAATATTGCCCACGTTAAAATACTTGGACTGCGGGTGGCTGAAGTAAAAGCCCGACACACTGGAAGCCGGAATCATGGCGTAACTGTCGGTGATGAACATCTCGATGTCTTCGCACTGCAGAACACGGAACATGTCGTGTTTGACCACGTGCTCCGGACACGCCGGGTAACCCGGTGCGGGACGAATACCCTGGTATTTCTCGTCGATCAGTTCTTCGTTGGACAGACGTTCGTCCGTCACATACCCCCACAAATCCGTGCGGACACGAGCGTGCAGACATTCTGCAAAGCCTTCTGCAAAACGGTCCCCCAGTGCTTTGATCATCAGATCTGAGTAATCGTCCCCTGCGGCCTGGAAACGCTCGGACAGCTTGTCCACGCCAATCCCGCCGGTGACTGCAAACATGCCGATGTAATCGGCCACGCCGCTTTCTTTGGGAGCAATGTAGTCGGCCAGACACTTGCTATCTACGCCTTCACGCTTGACGCCTTGCTGGCGCAGATTACGCCAGGTAAACAGGACTTCGCTGCGCGATTCGTCCGAATAGACCTCGATGTCCTCGCCATTGACCGTATTGGCGGGGTAAAAGGCAATGACGCCATTGGCGGTCAGCCAACGGCCCTCAATGATCTTTTTCAACATGGCCTGTCCTTCGGCAAACAAGGTCTTGGCCTGCTCGCCCACCACCTTGTCCTCCAGAATGGCCGGGTACTTGCCAAACAAGCTCCAGGTCTGGAAGAACGGCGTCCAGTCGATGAACTGGGCAATATCGGCCAGATCATAATTCTTGAAGGTGCGGCGTCCAATGAACTTGGGGCGTGGCGGGACATAGGTCGACCAGTCAATCGCAGGCTTGTCCTGGCGCGCTTTTTCCAGCGAAATCAAAGGGGTGGCTTTACGATTGGCATGGCGCTGGCGCACTTGTTCATATTCCTCGCGCACTTCGGCCAGAAACTCTTCCACATTATCCGAGACAAGCTGCGTGGCCACACCGACGCAGCGGCTGGCGTCCGGTGTGTAGATGACCGGGCCGTCGTAATGCGGCGCAATCTTCACCGCCGTGTGGACCCGGCTGGTGGTCGCGCCACCAATCATCAGAGGGATATTGCGTTCACGGAAGTAAGGGTCACGCTGCATCTCGGACGCAACATAGGCCATTTCTTCCAGACTGGGGGTGATCAGGCCGGACAGCCCCACGATATCGGCTTCCACTTCTTTGGCCTTGGCGAGAATCTCGGCGCAAGGCACCATCACCCCCATATTGACCACTTCGAAGTTATTGCACTGCATCACGACGGACACAATGTTCTTGCCAATGTCGTGTACGTCGCCTTTCACCGTGGCAATCACCATGCGGCCCTTGGAGCGCACATCCCCACCTGCCGCTTCAATCTGGCGCTTTTCTTCCTCAATGAAAGGGACCAAGTGGGCGACGGCCTGCTTCATCACACGCGCAGACTTCACCACCTGCGGCAGGAACATCTTGCCTTGACCAAACAGGTCACCGACCACGTTCATGCCGTCCATCAACGGCCCTTCAATGACGCTGATGGGACGACCGCCCTGAGCAGCAATCTTCTGACGCACCTCTTCCGTGTCTTCCACGATGAAGGTGGTAATGCCATGCACCAGCGAGTGGATCAAGCGCTGCTCGACCGTGGTTTCACGCCAGCTCAGATCTTCCTCTTTTTTGGCGCCCGAGCCTTTGACGCTCTCGGCCATTTCCACCAGACGCTCGGTGGGGGTGCGCTCATCAGCCGGATCGGTTTTGCCCTTAGGTTCGGCCCGGTTCAGAATCACGTCTTCAATCAGATCGCGCAGATGCGGTTCGATATCGGCATACACACCCAGTTGGCCCGCATTCACAATCCCCATGGTCAGGCCTTCCTGAATGGCGTAGTACAGGAAAACGGTGTGGATGGCCTCGCGCATGGCTTCGTTGCCACGGAAGGAGAAGCTGACGTTGGAAATACCGCCGGACAAGCGGGCGTGCGGCAGATTTTTGTGAATCCAGCCTACACCCCGAATAAAGTCCAGCCCATAGTTGGCGTGCTCATCCATGCCGGTTGCCACGGCAAACACGTTGGGGTCGAAGATGATGTCCTCAGGCGGAAAGCCCACCTCATCCACCAGCAAACGGTAAGCACGTTCGCAAATCTCTACCCGACGCTCGTAACTATCGGCCTGACCCTGCTCGTCAAAGGCCATCACCACAATGGCGGCGCCATACTTGCGGCACAAACGAGCGTGCTCCAGGAAAGGCTCAACGCCCTCTTTCATGGAGATCGAGTTCACGATGGCCTTGCCTTGCACGCAGCGCAAACCAGTTTCAATGACGTCCCATTTGGAGCTGTCGATCATGATGGGCACGCGCGCAATGTCCGGCTCGGAGGCGATCATGTTCAGGAAGCGATGCATGCAGGCTGCTGAGTCCAGCATGCCCTCATCCATATTGATATCGATAATCTGCGCACCGTTTTCCACCTGCTGCCGCGCCACCGACAAGGCTTCTTCGTAGTTTTCCTGCTGAATCAGGCGCAAGAAAGCCTTGCTGCCCGTGACGTTGGTACGTTCACCCACGTTCACAAACAGGGTGTCTTCATCAATGTTCAAAGGCTCCAGACCCGACAGGCGGGTTTTAACGGGCACCTCAGGAACAACTCGTGGAGGCAGCTTACGGCACAGCTCGGCAATGGCGGCAATGTGCTCGGGCGTCGTGCCACAGCACCCACCCACCATATTGACCAGACCCGCTTGCGTAAATTCCTGCAGCAGGCTGGAGGTATCGGCGGGGGTTTCATCAAAGCCGGTTTCGGCCATGGGGTTGGGCAAGCCGGCGTTCGGGTAGACACAAACGTAGGTATCGCAAATCTTGGACAGCTCGGCCACATAGGGGCGCATCAAGGCGGCACCCAGCGCACAGTTCAGGCCAATCGTAATCGGACGGGCATGACGCATGGAGTTCCAGAAGGCTTCCACCGTCTGGCCGGACAGAATGCGGCCCGAAGCGTCCGTGACCGTGCCCGACACCATGACAGGAACGCGCTCACCACGTTCGTCAAAGACCGTTTCCAGGGCAAAGACAGCCGCTTTGGCATTGAGCGTGTCAAAAACGGTTTCGATCAGCAGGATATCCACGCCGCCATCGAGCAAGGCACGCACCTGCTCGGTGTAGGCCACCCTCAGTTGCTCAAAGGTGACGTTGCGGGCGGCGGGGTCATTCACATCGGGAGAGATGGAAGCCGTTTTAGGTTGTGGGCCCAGCGCACCAGCCACAAAACGCGGCCACTCGGGCGTGCTGAAGGCATCACGCGCCTGACAGGCCAGTTGCGCCGACGCCAGGTTCAGGTCATAGCTGATGCCCTGCAAATCGTAATCACCCTGGGCTATATCCGTCGCACCAAAGGTGTTGGTGCTGATGACATCGGCCCCGGCCGCCAGGTACTGGTCGTGAATCTCGCGAATAATGTCGGGACGCACCAGCGACAGCAATTCGTTATTGCCCTTCACATCCTTGTGGTGATCCGCAAAGCGTTCGCCACGGAAATCGGCCTCGCCCAATTTGTACCGCTGAATCATGGTGCCCATTGCACCGTCCAGAATCAGGATTTGCTGCCCCAGACGTCGGGCAAACTCCGCACCACGGGTGTAGGCAGAGATCGGGTAAGGCAAAGCGGGATAGGACACTAAAAACTCCGTAACACGAAACGGGATGTTGACAGCCTCTGGCAGCAAGAAGCACAAGAATGGTGGATTGGCGCCACAATTGTAGCGCTTTGTACGGGAAATCCGACCTAAACACTTAACCTTTGCCCCCACGGCATGTAACATTTTCGGCTCGGAAAGAGGTGCTTTCCGGCCCACACTCCGCTGGGCCTGGGAAAGTCAAATGGGAAACGTGAGCGGTTCATACTGAAACTGCCAAACGTGCTGCCCCCGCAACGGTACCTGCTACGCGCAAAGCCCGACACCAGCCTGCTTCTGACCCTGACTTTACGGCCGTCCTCCCGTGGACAGCTTCGCTTATCGATGTGCGGGGACGCACATCTCACAGGAATCTCCATGACTCTACTGTCCATCAGACCCTTGATGGTCGCCCTGGCGGGCGCCCTGCCCTTGATCGCCACGGCCCAAACCACTTCTGTCACCAAGCTGGATCACATTGTGGTTACGCCAAGCCGCCTGGCACAGCCACTGAAAAACGTGGTGGGTGACGTCACTGTCATTGATCAGGAAACCTTGCAAAAAGCAGGCCAGAGCAGCGTCGCCGATATTTTGCAGCGTCAGCCCGGAGTAGAAATCTACAGCAGCGGTGGCCCACAAACCACAACCGGCGTCTACCTGCGCGGCACCAACCCGCAACATACCCGCGTGATGATCGACGGCATGCGCATCAACAGCTCTGCCAGTGGTTCGGTGAACTGGCAGGCAATTGATCCAGCCCTGATCGAGCGCATTGAAATTGTGCGTGGCGCCGGCAGCAGCCTGTATGGCTCGGATGCCATCGGAGGGGTGGTGAACATCATCACCAAAAAAGGCGGCGGCGAACGTGCCTTGAGCGCCTGGGGAAATATGGGCCTGGGCTCGCAAGATACCTTCAAGGCCAGCGCCGGTTTTTCTGGTGCGGCCCAAGGCTGGGATTACAGCCTGGCCTCCAGCTACGGTAGCAGCGACGGCTTCAATGCCACCAATCCCCTGTCCTTTAGTTACAACCCCGACAAAAACGGCTACACCCAGCACGGGCTGAACGGCTCGTTGGGATATGAGTGGTCAAAAGGCCAGCATTTGGGGCTGACCGCTATCAACAGCTACATGGATGGTCAGTTCGACAACGGTCTGTTCGAGCGCCGTACCCCCAGCACACAGACCCGCCAGCAAGCCTATGGTTTGACCAGCACCAACCAGTTGTCCGAAAAGTGGACCAGCCGCCTGAACGCCTCATTGAGCAAAGAAACCGTAGAGAACCGGGCTTTTGCCGCTCGATACGCTACCTTGCAGCGCCAATACAGTTGGCAAAACGACCTGACTGTCGCCCAGGGTCAAACCGTCTCCCTGCTGGCCGAACGTCTGGAAGAACGGATGAGCCACAGCACCGTGCACAAGGACGACAAGCGCAACACCAATGCCTTTGCCCTGATTTACCGTGGCGATATTAATCAACACCACCTGCAAGCCAGCGTGCGTAATGACAATATAAGTGGCTATGGCAACAAGGTGACGGGCGGCCTGGGCTATGACCTAGACATCACCAGCAACTGGACAGTAGGTGTCGCCGCCAACACGGGCTTTCGTGCACCTACGTTCGCGGACTTGTACTCGCCCTACAATTGGGGCTTTCAGGGCAATCCGGACCTGAAACCGGAGAAATCACGCAATGTGGAAGGCCATATCCGCTATACCGACGACACGACCCAACTGGGGATGGTGGTCTACCAGAACCGCATCCGCGACATGATCAACCCCTATGTGTGTGATGCCAATTTCGAATGCACAACCAGCAATACGGAAAAAGCACGGATCACGGGCCTGACCTTGACAGCCGTCAAGCAACTGGGCGACACCACCTTGAGTGCCAGCGCCGACTTTGCCGACCCCAAGGATAGAAATACGGACAAGCAACTGATCCGCCGTGCCAAGCAAAACTACAAAGTGGCCGTGGAACACACGTTCGGGGATCTGAAAACCGGCGCTGAATACCTGTTCGCTTCCCACCGTTATGACGATGCGAAAAACGAACAACGTCTGGGCAGCTATGGTCTGCTTAACCTGACCGCCAGCTACCCGCTGACCTCCAGCCTGGAAGCCCAGCTGCGCTGGAACAACGTGTTCGACAAGGACTACACCCTGGCTCGCGGTTATAACAACGCTGGCTCCAGCGTGTTCCTGAACTTTGCCTGGCGTATGTAAGCTGTTCACTTGGCCTTGGTCAATTCTGGCACGGCCCCGTTCAGGGGCCGTGCCATTTACGGAGGCTGCATGATGCCCTCTTTGCCTGCGACTTGTCGTCTACAGCCCGCCAAGCGCTCTGTCTGGAGCGGACTGCGGCGGTGGAGCTTGCGTTGCCTGTTCGTGCTGCCTTTGGCATTGCCCGTCCCGGCCCCAGCACAGGTGCAGACTCAAGTACAGCCCGAGATACAGACCAGCACGGAACACAGCACGCCAGAAATACAGAACAAGCAAGAAGATACAGAAACACAAAACGCCACGACCGATCAGGAAACCCAATCCTCACCAACCGTCGCTACAGCCCGCGCACGCGCAATTAGTCTGGCCCCTCACATCACTGAGATCCTGTTTGCGGCTGGAGCACAAGACAGCCTGATCGCCGTCGACAGTTCCAGCGACTACCCGCCTGCTGCCAAGGATCTGCCCAGCATTGGGGACGCCTTGCGGGTCAACCCCGAACGACTGCTGGCGCTTAAACCCGACCAGGTCTGGGCCTGGCAGCCCAACCAGATCGGACCTGAATTGCAAGGACAATTGCAACAAGCCTCGATCCGCCTGATCTTTGCCGCCCCCAAGACACTGGACGATATTCCCGCCTTCATCCGTCTGGCTGGCGACCGTCTGGACACCGCCGAGGCCGCTGTGCCTGCCGCCGCTTTGCTGGACCAGCAAATCGCAGCCCTGCGCCAGAATAGCCGTCTGGGCCACACCGTCAGCGTATTTCTGGAAATAGGCTCCGAA
This sequence comes from Alcaligenes sp. HNGD-HTN06, assembly GCF_049932565.1. Taxonomy (NCBI): domain Bacteria; kingdom Pseudomonadati; phylum Pseudomonadota; class Betaproteobacteria; order Burkholderiales; family Alcaligenaceae; genus Alcaligenes; species Alcaligenes sp. HNGD-HTN06. The sequence goes on from NZ_CP187782.1 coordinate 3,202,261, forward strand.
CCCTTGTACACCTTGGCCCGCGACCCCTTGATCCAGGATGTGCTCAGCATTTGCAAAGCGCAGAACATCTACGCCCGCCACGCCGCCGTCGCACCCGCTATCAGTCTGGAAGACGTTCTGCACAAGCGTCCGCAAGTGGTCATCCTGGCTTACCGTGACCCCGCCCAGCTGCGCGCGCGCCATCTGTTCTGGGAAAAGCATCTGGGGCTCAGTCCCCACGCGTTACTGAACCTGAACCCGGACGCCCTGTACCGTCCCGGCCCAAGGCTGATAGAGGCCACTCGCCAGTTGTGCGAACAACTGGACCGCTATCGGGCCCAGGCTTTTTGAACGGTTTTTCTTCTGCCGCTTAAAACTGATACTTCACTGCCAGCATCATATTGCGCGGCTCACCCCAGGTGTAGGTGCTGTACCTGACCGGCGTAACCGGGCCGGCTGACCTCCCCCCACGTTTTGCTTTGCCAACGTGCGCCACCGCCCAAGGTCAGTCCCTTCCAGCCGCCCTCGAAATCATAGGTGGTGTAGCGCTTGAACTGATGCTCGGGTGACAAGATGGACACGTTATCGCCGTCCTGGCGCGAGAGCTTGTAAGCGTAACCCGCATGCATCTGCCGTTGCGACGTCAGTTGACCCGCCAGCTCGAACTCTACCCAATGGGTGCGCACGCCAGGCACCGCTCCATACGCGATGCCGCCCGAGGGCGTACGTCCTCTCGTTTCTTTACCGAAGTTGTCCTGCCGCAGCTGAAAATAAGCCAGGCTGGACGTCAGTCGACCTTCCATGAATTCGCCTTTGAGCCCAACCTCAGAGTTATCCCCGCGCAAGGGGTCCAGGACACGACCGCTCTCGTCTTGCAGGTCTTGAGGCTGGAAAATCGTGGTGTAGCTGGCGTAGACCGAGAAGTTGTCATTAAGGTCATAAACAGCCCCCAAGTAAGGCACCCATACGCCGGTCTCGCACATCTCTTCCTTGCTGTAATTGGCTTGTAGAGGGGAATAAAGACAAAAAAGCGTACAGCGCCAGACAGGACGTCCAATCAACGGGGACGGCACATTAACCGTCCCCGTGGGTCCGCAAACGAGGTAAAGCGAAGCGCGGGCTGGTGGACCATCCTCAGAACCAGCCACACTCAGCGTAGGCTTGCTGCACTCTCACATCACAAAGGACGGCAGGGTCAATACCGCATGGGTAGGTTGACGACGCAAGCCCTCCACATCATCCAGACGGGTTTGAGCACGCCGAGACAGATGCTTGAGCACTTGACTGCGCTCCACAGTAGGCAACGTCGCCAGAACGTTTTCAATGGCGCGCCCGGACAGATCATTGAGCGCATAAGCGTATTCGCGGGCGCCGTGTGTTTGCAGCAGCTCCAGCAAATAATCCTGACGCTGGCGGGTGGCAGCCTGACGCAGCGCTTCTTGCAAAGCCAGGTTGCAGGGAGCAGAGCGAAACAGCGTGAGACGGAACATAGCATTCTCCTTCAGACCCGGGGTCCAGAAAGAGTGCTCATCTTCTTAGAGAAGCCCGCTTCGTGGTCCGGCGTCCGTTTGATTGGTCATTAAGAAGGCCGCCCTGGAACAGGGACAAAGCCATGAAGAGGGATCAGGGTCCATTGCGTTGTAAACCTGAGTGGTTAAACAAGAAGATCCGAAGGTTTTCCGAACCGGCACTATTTTCGCATCGTGCCCCAGGGCTTGTCTGCAAGGCATTGGCCTACGTGGCCTCACCCTTTGGACATCCCTTTTATACTTAGGGATACCTCCTTTTGCCGTTCGCCTGCAAAGGCTGGCCAGTGTCGTGCCGCGGCCAAACTGCCCATTCCAGCTGGGCGACCGACAAACTGGCGTGGCTTAAAATTGATGGGTCACACCCAGAGCGACACGGCTGGTACGCGGTTCACTGACATGGACGGCTGTCTCCATGTCATAGCGCCGCCCTTGGGCCGCAAAGACATAAAGGCTGGTGCGCGGCGACAAAGGATGCACATAAGCGACAGACATCACCTGGAGGCGGCCAGCCTGTTCCCCGGTCGCTTCCCACCTCCAGTTCGGGCGCCCCAATGACCACTGCCACTGAACCTCGCCCTTGCCAAGCGGAATGGCCGAGCCCACGTACCAGGTATCCAGGCGGCCGCCCTGAACAAACTCCGTCGGCCCCAGGCCACCCAGCCCCCTCTGCTGCCAATACGTCGGGCCTTCATCGCCATTCAAGCCCACAAAACCGTTGCTCTGACGACTCCAGCCTGCCGCCACACGAGCAAATCCGAAGTCATAGCTGGCCCCCAACTGCAAGGCGGTGGGCCGATTGGATTCGATCCGGCTCAAACTCTCATGACTGGCTGCCAGTAACCAAGGGCCCTGCTCATAACGCAGCGCCAGGCTGTATAGCTTTGTGCGCGCATCAGCCAAACCAGACAGGCTCTGCTCGCCAACATCGCCGCTGTAGCTCAGTCCGAGCTGCAGGCCCGCCCACTGTGGGCTACGCCAGCTGAGCTGCTGAGAGACCTGATAATTGTCCGAGGCACGCATCAACGCCCCCATCCCGAAGTCTTTCCAGGAGCCCACTTCAATAGCAGAGACAAACTCCTGACCGACGGTGTGCTGACGTCCAAACCGCAGTTCACCCCACTGATCGCTCCCCAGCCCCAGCCAGGCCTGGTAGTTGAATAGCCGCGCCGACTCGTCGCCCCGTCCTGTGGCCAGATCAATGCCACTTTCAAGATTGAAGGTGGCACGCCCCCCCTCCCCCAGAGAGTCCTGGCCCCGACTCCCCCACAAGGAGTCTGCCTGTCCGCCACTGAGAACGCCTCGTTGCGAGCCTTGACCGCTCACATGCGTCCAGCCCAAACCGGCATCCACAGTGCCATAGAGCTGCGCGGAGGTTTCGGCATCACTGTGACCCGGCACCAACACGCCACCAAGCCCGCCCAAGGCCACGCACACCACCCAATAAGTACTGCGCAAACGCAAAGGCCGGGCGTGGCAGACCCCATGACCCTGGCCACGGTGCCTCAGGTGTCTTGAAGCCGGTTCTGCAAACAGACTGGGGTCAGGGTAAAAAGACTCGGTCGGGTTCATGCGCACCTCTCGCTCGTGATACAAGGACAGCCATCCAGCCCGGCTTGGACACGAGCTGCTTTCTTGTCATCGTAAAAAACAAAAACCGCTATTTATCATCTCAGACGTGCCCAGCCCGACCCTCTGTCCGATCCCTTGATTGCGCCTTAGGACGGCTACAAACGGGAAAACGCCCACCAACTCCATCCCCCGCAGACTCTGACCCGGCGCTGGAACCGACCGGTGTGGGCAGACCCACCCTGCTTGGCAGGCCCGTGCATCAGGAGCAACAGGATTTTCGCATCGCGGCCCTGACAGAGCCAGTGGGCATTAGGCCTGTCTGCATAGACTTGAACATAAGGCGACTATGCCAAGGTATAGCGTTGCCCGGTCGACAGCCCAATGTGGCCAGCACATCGGGTCATGCTTTGGCCCGAGCCGCCTCCCTGCCCCGCACCGGCAAGGCCGCCTAAGGGTTTTCCTGCGGGCCCCGCCCAAATGGATTATTCTTGCAATGTTTGCCCAGCAAAAAACCAATTCTTGATCCGTCCACAGGCACGGATGCGCAACAAAGCACCACCATGACCCAAACAGTGAACAACGATCCTTTTATCCTGGCCGGAACCCACTACCAATCCCGGTTATTGGTAGGCACCGGTAAATACAAAGATTTTGATGAGACGCGTCAGGCGATTGAAGCGAGCGGCGCTGAGATTGTGACTGTGGCTATTCGCCGCACCAATATCGGCCAGAATGCCAACGAGCCAAACTTGCTCGATTACCTGCCGCCTTCCAAATACACGCTGCTGCCCAACACCGCCGGCTGCTACACGGCCGAGGATGCCGTGCGCACCCTGCGCCTGGCGCGTGAACTGCTGGACGGCCACAAGCTGGTCAAGCTGGAAGTGCTGGGCGACTCCGGCAATCTGTTTCCCAATATGCCTGAAACCCTGAAAGCCGCCAAAACCTTGGTGGATGAAGGCTTTGACGTCATGGTGTACTGTGCCGACGATCCTATCCAGGCACGGATGCTGGAAGACATCGGCTGTGTCGCCATCATGCCTCTGGCCTCCCTGATTGGTTCGGGGATGGGCATTATCAACCCCTGGAACCTGCGCCTGATCATCGATCAAAGCAAGGTGCCGGTATTGGTGGATGCTGGCGTAGGCACCGCTTCGGACGCCGCCATTGCCATGGAACTGGGCTGTGATGGCGTCTTGATGAATACCGCTATCGCTGGCGCCCGGCAGCCTGTCCTGATGGCCAGCGCCATGAACCTGGCGGTACAAGCCGGTCGCCAGGCTTATCTGGCGGGCCGCGTGCCGCGCAAATACTACGATGCCGACCCCAGCTCCCCAACCGAAGGGCTGATTCACTCCCGTACCTGAACGAGACATGATTCCCAATACGCTGACCATTGCCGGAGTTGACCCCTCCGGCGGCGCCGGTATTCTGGCTGACGTGAAAGCCATGAGCGCCCTGGGCGCTTATGCCACCGCTGTCATTGCCGCGTTGACGGCACAAAACACCCAAGGGGTAAGCGGCATCAGTCCGGTTCCCGCCGAATTTGTACGCCAGCAGATCACCACTCTGTTTGCCGACGTACGCATTGATGGCGTCAAGATCGGCATGTTGGGCCAGGAGGCCGTCACCACGGTGGTGGCCGAATGCATGGCTCAATTCAAACCCAAGCATCTGGTCCTGGACCCGGTCATGATCGCCAAGAGTGGCGATCATCTGCTGGAAAAATCCGCCGTGCATGCCTTGCGTGAACAATTGGTACCCCAGTGCACCATGATCACGCCCAACCTGCCCGAGGCCGGTGTATTGCTGAACGCCCGGCCGGTAGAGACCGTCAAGGAAATGCGCCAGGCAGCCGAGCGTCTGCGCCGTCTGATGAACCACAGCGATGAACGCTGGGTTTTCCTGAAAGGCGGCCATCTGCCCGGCTCAGAATGCATCGATTTGCTGCATGATGGCGACAAAATGATAGAAATGCCGGCCCGGCGTATTGATACTGCCAATACCCACGGCACCGGTTGCACCCTGTCGGCAGCGCTGGCAGCCCTGCTGCCCCAATACGACCGTGTGCCTGATGCCGCTCTGGCGGCCAAAAAGTACCTGTACGAAGCCATCGCCCGTTCGGGTGAGCTGACGGTGGGCAGCGGCCACGGCCCGGTACACCATTTCCATAAACTGTGGCCATCGTCCTGATACGTGCCGTTTGATCGGGCCGCTTGATGGCCCCTGTCTTATGTCTACACTTGGAATTATTGTCGCCATGCGCGAGGAGCTGGAGATTGTGCTGGAGCGCCTGCAAGCGCCACAGACCATCCAGCGCGCTGGCATGAGCTTTCATCGCGGCAGCTATCTGGGCAAGCCCGTCGTCGCCGTGGTCTGCGGCGTGGGCAAAGTCAATGCCGCGGCATGCACCCAGATGCTGATCTCGGAGTTTTCCGTAGGCAGCATCATCAATATCGGAATCGCCGGCGCCGTTGAACCTAGCATCCGGCCTGGCGATATTGTGATTGCCGATACCCTGGTCCAGCACGATGTGGAGCTCAAAGCCCTGGGGCTGGCGCCCGGACAGGTCTTTCGCCTGGATACCTTTGATTTTCCCGCGGACCCGGCCCTGCTGGCGATAGCCCAAACCGCAGCCCAGCAAATCGAAGGGCATCGGGTTCATACTGGCCGAATTGTTACCGGCGACCAATTTATTGCATGTAACGATAAAATACAGTGGTTGAGCACCACCTTTGACGCTATCGCCTGTGAAATGGAAAGTGGCGCCATTGCCCAGGTGTGCTATCTGAATACCGTGCCTTTTGTCTGCATACGCAGTATTTCGGACAATGCCAACAACGAGGCACACATGGATTTTGATACCTTTTTGCCCATTGCCGTCAGTAACGCCAGCACTTTGCTGCATGCGATGGTGCCGTCCTGCTAAGCCCAAGCGCGCATCTTTATCCATGCGCTGGCTTATAATCGGCTCTTTGCCAAGCCTTTAGTTTTCTGGAAGCTATGAACCATATTGCGCTGTCTGAACTCGAACGTGCCCGTTACTACATGGTGGAGCAGCAAATCCGTCCCTGGAACGTATCCGACGAAAACGTGCTGCAAGCGTTGGTCGCGGTCCAGCGTGAACGCTTTGTGCCCCCGTCTTTGCGCTCGTCGGCTTTTTCGGACACCGAGCTGCCACTGATCATCAATGCCGTGGACACGCACGAGACCATGCTCTCGCCCAAAGTGGAAGCCCGCCTGACGCAGGAACTGCTCTTGCAGCCCAGCGACGGCGTACTGGAAATCGGTACTGGCTCGGGCTACCAGGCGGCGTTGCTCGCCCACCTGTCGCAGCAAGTGACCTCTATCGAGATCGACAGCAAGCTGGCCGCATTCGCTCAGGAGAACCTGCAGCGTAACAATGTGCGCAACGTCAAGGTGGAAGTGGGCGACGCCCATGCTGGCTGGGGTACGACCGAATACGACGCCATTCTGGTCACTGGCTCAGTCCCTGTCATTCCTGACGCCCTGAAATATCAACTCTGTATCGGCGGGCGCCTGGTAGTGGTGGTCGGTCAGAATCCGGTCATGACGGCAGTGCGCATCACTCGCACCAGCGCAGCCAGCTTTGAGACGACGCCCTTGTTTGATACCTGGATCAAACCGTTACGCGGCACCGCGGTTTCGCAGTTTCGCTTTTAAGCACGCATGCGGTGCATGATTTCCGTGCGACTGGCGCTGTGCTCGCTGCTTGCCTTGAGCAGCACCGCCCAGGCGCAGGATCTGTTGCAGGCCTGGAATCAGGCCTTGGCTCGTGAACCCCAATTTGGCGCCGCCCAAGCGCTCCGTCAGGCGGATCAGGAACTCGTTCCGCAAAGCCGGGCGCAATTATTGCCACACATCAGTGCGATTGGTACGGCCGAGCTCCAGGAGCGCCGTCAGACCGGCCAGCTATCCAATCAACAAGCCAGCAATCGGGCCGCCTGGACGCTGACGCTGAGCCAGCCCATCTACAACCGCAATGCCTGGGCACGCTACGAACGTGCTCAGTTACTGGCGCAAGGAGCCGATATTCAGCTTAGCCTGGAGCGGCAGGACTTGATGTTGCGCGTCAGCCAGCATTATTTTGATGTGCTGGCCGCGCAAGACACGCTCTCTACCCTGACCGCCCAGCAGGCTGCTATTGAGGAGCAGTTACGCGCGGCCGAGCAGAACTTTGAGCTGGGCGGCACCACCATTACCGACGCCTACGAAGCCAAATCACGGCTGGACCTGACCCGTGCCAACGTCATTCAGGCGGAAAATGCCTTGCAGGTAGCGCGAGACAAACTGGCAGCACTGACGCTGGAACGCGCTGAAACACTGGCTCGCCTGCGTGACCCCCTGGTCTTGCCTGCTCCCCAGCCCGCAAATCTTCAGGACTGGCTCGATCAGTCCCGTCAATCTGGCCTGAGCGTTGCCTTGGCGGAGATCAAGGCGCGAGCAGCCGAAGAGCAATTGAAAAGCATCCAGGCACTGCATGAGCCTACCCTGGCACTGAAAGCCCAGACAGGTAGTGGCAGTGACCAAACCCTGTTCGGCCAAACCGGCGGTGGCCCCCGCTCCTTAAACAGCGCGCTGGGTCTGGAGCTGAGCATTCCCATTTTCCGGGGGGGTGAGACCCGCTCTCAAGTTCGTGAGCAAAGCTCGCGGCTGCAGCAGGCCCGCTACGACTACCAATTCGCCATTCAGCAGTCTCTTCAGCAGACACGCCAGTACTTCTCGGGTGTCACCACTGGTCTGGTGCGGGTAAAAGCACTGGAAACGGCCACCCAATCCAGCCAAGATGCACTGGAGGCCAACAAGCTGGCATACGAGGTCGGTGTGCGCGTCAATATCGACGTACTCAATGCTCAGCAGCAGCTTTATGAAGCCCGACGCAGTCTGGCACAAGCCCGCTACGAGGTCCTGATGAACAGTCTGCGTCTGAAAGCCGCCAGTGGCACCTTGAACGAAAACGACCTGCGTGCTGTCAACGATCTGCTTGAACCGGCATCCTGAAGCCTGCGCTGGCAAGAGACACGAACCAGGCACCGCAATCTGGCCCTAGAAGCATGACCTCTCCAGCCAGACTCGAGAACTCATACATACGCTCAATATCTGCCTCCGAGACACATACGCCCAGCCCACCAGATCAAGCACGAGGGCCGCATCACATCTTGCTCAGCCACTGATAAACGCAGGAGCAGTCCTGTCTGGCTTGGGCCCAATACTCCGGCATCTATCAAACACTAAACCATCCTGGGCATCAGCAGACCCTCGAGCTCCCTGCTTGCAAGCAAAAAAAATCCCAGACCAAGCCGGGATTAAACACATCCATTTGTATTTCGCTTTCAGTCGCGCAGCTTCTTGACCAGTGCTGTCGTGGAACGCTGAAACTCAAAGGGAATGGCGACGGCATCGCCTCCCCAGCTACGCACCAGTGCCGTTTCGGGCAAGGCTTCCATATCGTAGTCACCGCCCTTGACGATCAAGTCTGGGCGCAGGGCGGCAATCAAGGCTTCCGGGGTGTCCTCATCGAACAGGACCACGGCATCCACGCAAGCCAAGGCAGCCAACAAGGCGGCGCGATCCTGTTCGGAATTGATGGGGCGCTCCGGGCCTTTGTTCAAACGGCGTACCGACGCATCGGTATTCACCCCTACGATCAGTGATGCACCCAGCTGCGCGGCCTCATCCAGGTAGCTGACATGCCCGCGATGCAAGATGTCAAACACACCATTGGTAAAGACCAGCGGACGTGCCAGGCGACCCTGCTCCACAGCCTCACGCAACGCCTGCAGTTCCAGCACCTTGGCCTCGAAACGCGCACTCATATCAAGCCTGCACCAGGGACGAGTCCGATCCAACCTGACGAGCCAGTTCCTTACGGTAACGGTTCAATTCCTGAACGGTTTCAAACGAGCTGCCCATCAAAAGGGACATATTGTGCAGGATACGCGAGCTGACTTTATGCTCCCACTCCTTGTCAAAACGAATCTGCGTATCCAGCCAGTTTTCCAGCCAGCCGGGTGAAGGCAGCTTGGACTGCACGGTATCTTCCGGGAACATGGCCTTGTTGACGTGCAAGTTGGTGGGATGCAATGCCTGGGCCGTGCGATGCGCCGACGCCATCAGCACTCCAATCTTGGAGAAGGCCAGTCGGGCTTGCAGACCGAACTCCTGGCCCTTGTGTACCAGGGCACGCTTCATATAGCGCAGGTACGCACCGGCATGACGGGCCTCATCCTGGGCCACGATCTTGTAAATGGCCTTGATGACAGGTTCGGTGTGCCAGTCTGCGGCACGACGGTACCAGTGGTTCAGGCGAACCTCGCCGCAAAAGTGCAGCATCAGGGTTTCCATGGCGGGTGCCGGATCAAAATCAAAGCGCACTTTATGCAACTCTTCTTCGGTAGGCATCAGCTCGGGGCGGAAACGGCGCAGGTACTCGATCAGAACCAGTGAGTGTTTTTGCTCCTCAAAGAACCATACGGACATAAAGGCGCAAAAATCGCTGTCATCTTTATTGTCACGCAGGAACATCTCGGTTGCCGGCAAGGCAGCCCACTCGGTAATGGCGTTCATTTTGATGGTGTAAGCCTGCTCGTCGCTCAGCTTGCTGCCGTCAAAATCATCCCATGGTATGTCATGCGCAAAATTCCAGCGCACCGCTTCCATGGATTTAAATAAGTCATGGTAAAGCATAACGATTCCTAAAAAGAATCAAGCGGTTCCTTGAGGGCGGCCATTTACCGTCCGGAAGGCGCCGGAAAGCGCCAGCTTAGCAATACGCTGGCGGACCTGCGTCTATCGTAGAACCTGCAGTTATCAGAAATATGTCAGCCACAAAAAAACTGACACGCTGCGGGGTCGTCACACTTAACGCCCCACCAAAGCCCAGATGGCCACCCCGACCGCCACCGCCAATACAGCACATAAGGCGGTCAACAATCGGTTGGTCTGCTGCTGCGACTGACGCAGCAGCTTAAGTTCCTGGTTCAACGCCTGCCCTGTCTCTGGTCTATTCAGGCTGGAATAAACCAGACGCGGAAGCTGCGGCATGATCTGGGCCCACTGCCCGGCTTCCTGTTTCAAACGCGAGTAAAAGCCCGATGGTCCAATACGCTGGTACATCCACTTTTCCAGATAAGGTTTGGCGGTATCCCACAGATCCAGTTCCGGATCCAGGTCCCGCCCCATCCCCTCCACATTCAGGAGAGTTTTCTGCAGCAGCACCAGCTGCGGCTGAATTTCCACATTAAACCGGCGCGAGGTCTGAAATAGACGCAAGAGCACTTGCCCCAGCGAGATCTCGGACAAAGGCCGATCAAAATACGGTTCACACACCGCGCGTACCGAGCCTTCCAGCTCTTCCTCGCGGGTTTCTGGCGGCACCCAACCAGACTCAATATGCAGTTGGGCTACCCGGCGGTAGTCGCGCCGGAAAAAAGCCAGAAAATTCTGTGCCAGGTAGTTTTTGTCGAACTCGGACAAGGAGCCCACGATGCCAAAATCCAGGGCAATGTAACGGCCCAGCGTCTCAGGGGCATCCGACACATAAATATTGCCAGGGTGCATGTCAGCATGGAAAAAGCCGTCGGTAAACACCTGGGTGAAAAAAATCTCCACCCCTTTGCGGGCCAGATCTTTCAAGTCCACGTTGGCCGCACGCAAACGATCAATCTGATTGACGGGGATACCCTTCATGCGATCCATGGTGAACACGGTGGATGCGCAGTAATCCCAATGCACTTCAGGCACGATCAGCAATTGGGTGCGCTCGACATCCTTGGTGAAATTGCGGCGCAGCTGACTGCAATTGGAGGCTTCACGAATCAGGTCCAGCTCGTCGTTCAGATACTTGTCGAACTCGGCGACCACCTCACGCGGCTTCAGACGACGGGCATCCGGTCCCAGACGTTCCATGAACGCGGCCAGAACCCGCATCAGGCGCAGATCTTTGTGAATGACCTCACGCATGCCCGGACGCAGCACCTTCACAGCGACCTCGCGGCCATTGTGAAGGGTGGCAAAGTGAACCTGGGCGATCGAGGCCGAGGCGACGGGCGTGCGATCAAACTCCTGGAACAGATCGTAAGGCGAGGCACCCAACGCTTTCTGAATCGTCGCCTCCGCCACGTCGGAAGGAAAAGGCGGCACACGATCCTGAAGCATGGCCAACTGTTCGGCGATATCCATCGGAATCAGATCCCGGCGCGTAGAGAGCACCTGACCGAACTTCACAAAGATGGGGCCCAGACTTTCCAAAGCCAGGCGCAAACGCACACCGCGCGGCAGCTTGGGCTTGCGGCCCAGACGCACAACGCGCAACAGGCGGGACGCCCAGGGATGGCGGATACTGGAGAGCACCAGCTCGTCCAGACGAAAACGGAATACAACCAGCAGGATGCTCAGCAGACGGCACAAGGAGAACATATTCAGGACTCCCGCCGACGTGCATCAAGACGACTCAAGCGCTGGTCCAGCTCGTTCAGACGCTGGACCAAACTGGACGCCTGCCCGCGCATCCGATCCAGTTCGGGACGGGTGACCAGCAAGGCACTTTCCTCGGTCAGGTACTCGGTGGCATTGCCGGCCAGACGCTGCCCCAAATCCCGCAGCCCGGAAACAGCCCGTCGCGCGCCACTGAACAGACGCACCGCCATGACATCGCCCACTATCTTGGCCAGATCATGTTCCGCATCCCAGCGCAGATTGGCCGCCAGATCAGATACCAGATTAGCCAGACCGGCCTCACCTTGCACATGCATCAGTTGCGCCACCCGGCTGAAATCGCCATCCTGCAAAATTTGTGGCAGCTCCGGCAGCTTGTCCTGAGGCAGGGTCAAGGTCACATCAGGAACCACAGCGGGGTGGCCCTGCTCCAGCTTGCCCTGGGAAGTGATGGTGTAGACCAGTTGTAAACGGCCCACAATCAGCGAGACGGTTTTACCTGCATGCGCCTGCAAACGATCGCGCGCCCAGTCCTCGCGATCAAGCAAGGCATTGAGCAAACGCACGCCCACGGCGCTAGGTTCTAGGAATGAAGGGATACCAAGCATGTCCATGCAAGTCTACTGCCGGGGCGAGTAAACCAGTCCAATTAAAACAGCCAGTTTAACCCGACAGACACACGGCCGGATGCACGAGACTAAAGGAACACGGGCAGATGGGATCACAGAGAAACGAGAGCGCTCATAACAGAACAGCCGCCTGAACAAGAAGGCGGCTGTTTGTTTCGATAAAGATCAAGCGTTGGGGTCAACCGGGATCTGCTGAATGCCTGCCAGCAGCCAGCCGGCGCCGTCAGCTTTAAACAGATTCCAGACTTCCTCGAAGCGGAAGGCCTCGGCACCCGCCTCTTCACGCAACATGCCGGAGTAACGAACACTGGCCAGGTGACCATCGGCCACTTTTTCAATGCCCAGCAGCTCCGCATTGAGCAGGACCACCTCAGTCACGTTCTCACCCTGACGCTGGGCGATCTGAGGGGCAGCTTCCTTGAGCAGATCATCGGTCAAGAATGTACGCAGCTGTTCGACATCGCCCTTGTCCCACAGCTTCTGGATTTCCACAAACTGGGTCTTGGCATTGGCCAGGAACGTCGGCGTATCAAAGTCACCAGGGATAAACCAGCTCTCATCGACCGGAGGTGCGGGCACAGCGGCAGCAGCGGCCGGCTGTACAGCAGGGGCAGCGGCAGGAGCCGGTGCCGGCGCAGCCTGGGGCTGTTGCCAGGGGCTGCGAGCAGGCTCGGCATTACGCATCATGGACTGACCACCGGCTTGCTGCATGGCAGGACGAGCCGCCGAACCACGCAAACGGCGCACGATAAACAGCACAGCGAAAATAACCAGGCCAATCAGCAAGAGGCTGGACATCATTTCCAGGAACGCACCACCCAAGCCCATGCTGGAGAGCAAGGCGGCAATACCCAGGCCGGCGGCAATGCCGGCGATCGGGCCCAGGAAGCGGGACATACCCGACTTGGCAGCCGTACCCGCAGCGGCCGTACCGGCAGCAGCAGCGCCAGCAGCAGGAGCCGCCGAGCGAGTCGTGTTATTGGCCGCGGCTGGCGGCGTCGCAGCCGAGCGATTACTGGTGATATTGGAAGACTGGCGGCCAAAACTGGAGCCACCACCCATACGACGTGCTTCCGCATCGTAGGAAACGGTCAGCAAAGCGCCGGTGCTAAAAGCCAGCACAGCGGCCATGAAGTAACGAGAAAGCCGTCCAGACATAGTCACAAACTCCTGACCAGGACAAGCGCTTGACACACAGGGGGTTGAGCCCCCGGCCATACCATCCCAGTCGGTTATTCAAGAAAACTTACGATAAGCTGAACATTAACATGACACGTACACCTGCACCATGTTTTTTTTACCCTGTGTGACAGACAAAAAACAAACGGCACCCAAGGGTGCCGTGATAGAAAGACAGAATTCGCAGCGGATCAGTCCAGACGAATGCCTTCATGCAACGCAGCCACACCGGCTGTCAGATTGAAATACTGCACGCGCTCCAGCCCCACGTCCCGCATCATGTCCGCCAGCGTTTCCTGGTCAGGATGCATGCGAATGGATTCGGCCAGATAGCGATAGCTTTCCTCATCCTTGGCCACCAGCTTGCCGATACGGGGCAGCACGTTAAACGAGTACCAGTCATAAGGAGCCTGCAAAGGCTTGGCCACGCGGGAAAACTCCAGCACCAGCAACTTGCCGCCCGGACGCAGCACGCGTTTCATTTCGGCCAGCGCACGGTCTTTGTGGGTCATATTGCGCAAACCGAAGGCTACCGAGACGCGGTCAAAATAGCCGTCGGGAAAAGGCAGATGTTCAGCATCGCAAACCGCAACCGGGGTAATGATGCCCTTGTCCTGCAAACGATCACGCCCCACGCGCAGCATGGAACTGTTGATATCCGTGTGCCAGACCTCGCCATCGGCACCGGCCTGACGCGCAAAGGTCTTGGTCAGATCCCCTGTTCCCGCCGCAATATCCAGCACCTTCATTCCCGGTCGAACGGCTGCGCGTCCAATGGTGAAGGCTTTCCAGATACGGTGCAGGCCGCCCGACATCAGATCGTTCATAATGTCGTAGTTGTTAGCCACCGAATGAAAAACCTGGGCGACTTTGCCCGCTTTTTCGCTTTCGGCCACGGTTTGAAAGCCGAAGTGCGTATCGGCATTCTGGGCGGAGGGGTGAGAAGGACGCTGTTTTTCCATAATGGCATAATCGTAACGCAGATTTCCCGGTACAGAAACGAAAATCCCGCCCGCTGACAGCCACCCTTTCGCGCACATTCACAAACCTGAAACATTAACGCCATATGATGGCCGTATTACGTGCAGTCAGGAATTGAAGTGCCTCCCGTATTGCCCTTGAGCGGCCTGAGCCCTGCGGCAGGTTCCCGTGCTCAAGCCCGATACAGACAGGCCGCCGACCTGACCCCTCTTTTATTTTTTATCGGACCAGTCTGAAGCTAACAATGAGTACAAGCATATTAGTCGTGGAAGATGAGCCTGCGATCCAGGAGCTGATCTCTGTCAACCTGTCTTTTGCCGGCCATAAAGTGCTGCGCGCCTTTGATGCTGAGCAAGCCCAGATCCTCATCCGTGCCGAGCTGCCAGACTTGATCCTGGTGGACTGGATGTTGCCCGGCTCTTCGGGCATCAATCTGGCCCGCAAATTGCGTTCGGACGAACGCACGCGACACATTCCCGTCATCATGCTGACCGCCAAAGGCTCGGAGCAGGACAAGGTGGACGGCCTGGAGGCCGGTGCAGACGATTACATCACCAAGCCCTTCTCGCCCAAAGAGCTGATTGCCCGCATCAAGGCCGTGTTGCGCCGCCGCGCGCCTCAGTTGACCGACGATGTGATCTCCATTGGCAACCTGCAGTTGGACCCCAGCACACACCGCCTGTCCAGCCAAGGCATGGCCCTGACCATCGGACCGACTGAGTTTCGCCTGCTGCACTTTTTCATGACGCACACCGAGCGCGTTTTCACCCGCTCCCAGTTGCTGGATCAGGTGTGGGGCGACCATGTGTTTGTTGAGGAACGCACGGTAGACGTGCATATCCGCCGCCTGCGCAAGGCGCTCGAACCGAGCGGACACGACAAACATATTGAAACGATCCGTGGCTCAGGCTATCGTTTTGCCCTTTCCCCACTGGAAAAGGCGCCGACCGCCTGATCCCATGTTCAGCATATTTACGTCTATTGTTATCTGGGCCCTGTTGGGCAGCCTGATCGCCTGGTGGCTCGGTCCATTGATCGGTCTTGCCCTGTTTTGTGGAGGACTGCTCCTACTGCTGGTCATCAGCACCTTGCAGTTATCCCGCGTTGAACGCTGGACTCGCAACCTGAACGACCCGCCCCCTCCCGCAGTCGGCCCGTGGGATGCCATTCTGGCCCCCATTTACCGCCAGTTGCGCCGCGACCGCCAGGAAATTCAGGACCTGAATCGTTACGTAGACGGCATCATGATGGCAGCCGAGGCGCTGCCCGACGGCGCCATTACCCTGAACGGGGATATGGAACTGCAATGGTGCAACCAAACCGCCTGTGAGCACATCGGCCTGAATCTGGCCACAGACC
The DNA here is from genome assembly GCF_049932565.1 of Alcaligenes sp. HNGD-HTN06. Classification (NCBI taxonomy): domain Bacteria; kingdom Pseudomonadati; phylum Pseudomonadota; class Betaproteobacteria; order Burkholderiales; family Alcaligenaceae; genus Alcaligenes; species Alcaligenes sp. HNGD-HTN06. The sequence goes on from NZ_CP187782.1 coordinate 3,217,943, forward strand.
GTCACCACAGCATCTTCAACATCCTGCGCGAGCCCGAGTTTTCCCGCTACGCCCGCCAACCCCAGTGGGATGGCCCCCTGATGCTGCATCTGAACAAAGATGGGCGGGAGCGCTCTTTGCTATTGCAATTGACGCCTTACGGTTTGGGCCAGTTCCTGATTGTGACTCGCGATGTCACCCAGGTTGAAATGCTTGAGACGACCCGCAAAGACTTTGTGGCCAATGTGTCCCATGAGCTGCGCACCCCCCTGACGGTATTGCTGGGTTTTCTGGAAACGCTGCAGGATATGCCGGCCGACAGCCTGCCTTTGGAACAGCGTCAGCGCTACGAGCAAATGATGCTGGAGCAAACGCGCCACATGCAGTCGATTGTGTCCGACCTGCTGACCTTGTCCACCCTGGAATCTTCCCCCACCGTCGAAGGTGACGTCGTACAGGTCAGCCAGTTGATTGAAAGCGCCTTGAAACAGGGCGAGGCCATTTCGGGCGGGCAGCACAGCTTTGTCACGGACATAGATCCCCGCATTGCCATTCAGGGCATGGAAACCGAGCTGAGCTCGGCCGTCTCCAATTTGATTACCAACGCGGTGCGCTATACCCCCAAGGATGGCACCATCACCGTACGCTGGTATTTGAATGACAATGGGGAAGCCTGCTACAGCGTTCAGGATACCGGTATCGGCATCGCCGCCCAGGATATTCCCCGCCTGACTGAACGTTTCTACCGTGTGGACAAGGGCCGCTCCCGTTCCACAGGCGGCACCGGGCTGGGCCTGGCGATCACCAAACACATTATCGTGCGACATAATGCCGATCTGCAGATTCAAAGCCGTCTGGGCGTAGGCAGCGTGTTTATGTTGCGTTTCCCCAAGAGCCGGGTCCGACTCCAGGACAGCTAGAACATACGGGGCCATATTGGCCCTACAATAAATGGCTCTGAAGACCACGTTGCCGGCCTTATGCCGCACAGGAGCCAAGCATGTCCCATACCAACGAGCTGCGCCCTTTCCACCTGGCTTTTCCGGTCCATGACCTGGCCGTTGCACGCCAGTTCTACGGACAGACCCTGGGCTGTCCCGAAGGCCGGTCCTCTGACCAGTGGATCGACTTCAATTTCTACGGCCACCAGATCGTGGCACACCTGGCCCCGTCGGAATGTGGCAGCAACGCCACCAGCGCGGTGGACGCTCATAATGTGCCCGTTCGACACTTTGGCGTCGTCCTGGACATGCCCACCTGGCAGGCCCTGGCAGACAAACTGGTCGCCGCCGGCACCCAGTTTGTCATCGAACCGTATATCCGCTTTAAAGGTGAACCCGGTGAACAGGCCACCATGTTCTTCATGGACCCATCGGGCAATGCCCTTGAGTTCAAAGCCTTCAACAATCTGGATTCGCTTTTCGCCAAATAAAGATGCATACCTCCTGGCAACTTAGCGAACAGGGCGACCGCTGTCTGCGCGTGCAGTTCAGCGGCGAGCTATCGTTGGACACGGGCCTGCGCTGTACCCGGGCTGCGCGTCTGCTGCGTGAGCAGGCACCGGCCTGCGTCCGTGATCTGGTCCCCAGCTTTACGGCGGTGGCCATCCACTTCTATCCCGATGGCAGCACGGACCAGCTCGCCCGTTTGCGCGACTATGTCCATCACGCACTGGTCGACCTGGATGCCGTGAGCGATCAGGTCGCCCCCGGCGCATTGGTGGATATTCCTGTTTGCTACGGCGGCCCCTTCGGCCCCGACCTGCCAATCCTTGCCGAGCAGTTGGGGCTGAGCCAGGAACACCTCATTGAGCTGCACGGCAGTCAGCCCCAACTGGTATTTATGGTGGGCTTCGCACCGGGGGCTCCCTATATGGGCATCTTGCCTGAACCGCTGAATGTACCGCGCCGTGCTACGCCGCGCACCGTGCTGCCCAAGGGCTCGGTGGCAATTGCCAACCGGCAGACCATTATTTACCCCAACGAGTCTCCCGGAGGCTGGCATTTGATCGGCCGCTCGCCGGTCAGCTTGTTCGATGCCCGGCGCTCTCCCGCGGCCTTGCTTGCCCCCGGCGACCAGGTGCGCTTTGTGCCATTGCCTCACGAACAATTTGATCTTTGGACTCCCGCATGACGGTACATATCCTCAAGCCGGGCATGCTAAGCAGCCTGCAGGACCGAGGCCGGTATGGACACCAGCATCTGGGCGTATCGCCCAGCGGCGCGATGGACGAGCGTGCTCACCGCCTGGCCCATTTGCTGGCAGGCAATACCCCCGAACAGGATCTGGCCAGTCTGGAAATGACGGTACAAGGCCCCAGCCTGCGCTTTGATGAACCCGCCTTGTTTGTCCTGACGGGCGCAGACCTGGATGCCACCCTGGATGGCCAGCCCGTCGCTGCGCTACGCCCGACGCTGGCGCGCGCCGGACAAACGCTAAGCCTGCCAGCCGCTAAACCCGGCCACGGTGCGCGTGCGTACCTGGCGGTGCATGGCGGATTTCAGGTCGAACCCATACTGGGCAGCCAAAGCACCCATATGCGCGTAGGCCTGGGTGGATTTGAGGGCCGCGCTTTGAAAAAAGGCGACCAGATTGCGCTGGCCCGGCCACTCCCCAAGGACGAAACGGTGCTCAGTCGTCTTCAGGCCGAGCTGGATGAATTGCGCATCTACCTGCCCGCCGCCCTGGCCCTGAGCCCACGGGAGCGCCTGCGCGTCATTCTGGATCAAGCGGATCTGTTTACCGACGAGTCGCTGGTCTTGTTTCAAAGCCAGCACTATCGCATCAGCCCCGCATCAGAACGCATGGGCTACCGTCTGGAAGGTCAGCCCTTACGCCGTACGTCATCTGAAGAACTGCTGTCCGCCCCCACGTGTTTTGGCACCATTCAAGTGCCTAACGATGGACAGCCCATTGTGCTGATGGCCGACCGGCAAACTACAGGCGGCTATGCCCGCATCGCTCAAGTCGCCAGCGTAGACCTGGCCCAGATCGCCCAACGCGTACCCGGTCAGAGTCTGGGTTTCGAAGTGGTGACCGTGGAGCAGGCGCAGGCACTGGCGGCTCGTCAGGAGCAGGCCTTCACGCGCCTCAATGAAAGTCTGGAGTCGTTGCGGCAGGCCCTGAAACGCTGTCTGGCCTAGTTTCGCAAGACGCCAACAGCAAAGCCTCTGTCGCGGCTGCCCTCCTTCGTTCTGCCCTCGGGACGCAAGACTATCCGGCAACCTGAGCCATTCCTTGCTGACGAGCCCTCGGGCAACAAGGAATGGCGCCTTGCTGGATCGCGGCTCGGCCTGCCGCTCTCGAACTCAAGCACAAAAAAAACACCTCACTTGATAAAGTGAGGTGTTTTTATGCGGATGCTGCTGACCGCAAGCCCTAAGGCCTTCAAGTCCTCGCCCGTGTTACAGGAACAACTTGTAAGCGGGGTTGCCGGTCTCATCCCAATACGGGTAGCCAAGATTGCCCAAAAAGGCCTTGAACTCTTTCTTGTCCGAAGCAGGAACCTGGATACCGATCAGAATACGACCGTAATCGTCACCCTGGTTACGGTAATGAAACAGACTGATATTCCAGTCCTGATTCATGCTGGAGAGAAATTTACGCAACGCGCCGGGGCGCTCCGGAAACTCGAAACGCAACAAGACCTCGTCGGTCGCCTGACTGGATACACCACCCACCATATGTCGCAGATGGGTTTTAGCCAGTTCGTTACCGGTCAGGTTCAAGGTACCAAAGCCTTTTTTTACAAATCGCTCTTCCAGCTTCTCGATTTCTGCTTCCGAAGAAATCGACATCCCCACAAAAACGTGTGCCTTTTCAGGATCGGACATGCGGTAGTTGAACTCGGTGACCGAACGGGTCCCCAAGGCGTCGCACAGGCGGCGAAAGCTGCCTTTGGCCTCGGGAATCGTCAAGGCAAACAGTGCTTCACGAGCCTGACCTACGTCGGCGCGGTCGGCAACCATGCGCATGCGGTCAAAGTTCATGTTCGCGCCCGAGGTCACCGCAATCAGGGTCTTGTTTTTAAGCTTGTGCTGGGCTGCGTAACGCTTGGCACCGGCCAAGGCCAGGGCACCGGCAGGCTCAAGCACACTGCGGGAGTCCTGAAATACATCTTTGATCGCCGCACAAATCGCGTCCGTATCCACGACGACAAAATCATCCACGTACTGACGCACCAGACGGAACGTTTCCGAACCGACCTGTTTGACCGCAGTACCATCCGAAAACAGGCCCACATCGGTCAGGTTCACGCGGCGACCCGCCTTGATGCTGCGCACCATGGCACAAGAATCTTCGGTCTGAACGCCAATGACCTTGATTTCAGGGCGCAAGGCCTTGATGTAGGTAGCAACACCAGCCGCCAGCCCACCCCCGCCAATCGCCACAAACACCGCCTCAATCGGGCCTGAATGCTGCTGCAGTATTTCCATGGCCACCGTGCCCTGCCCGGCGATCACATCGGGATCGTCGAACGGGTGTACAAAGGTCAAACCTTCGCTTTTTTGCAGCTCCAGAGCATGCTGATAGGAGTCGGAATAGCTCTCGCCCTCCAGCACCACTTCTCCACCCAGGTTGCGCACGCCATCAATCTTTACTTGCGGGGTGGTGGTGGGCATCACGATGACGGCACGGCAGCCGAGCTTGCGCGCTGCCATGGCCACCCCTTGGGCATGGTTGCCTGCCGACGCGGCCAATACGCCCCGCTTCAATTCTGCGGCCGACAAATTGGCCATCTTGTTATAGGCACCGCGCAGCTTGAAGCTAAAAACAGGCTGATAGTCTTCGCGCTTGAGCAGCACCGTGTTACTAATTCGTGCCGATACCTGAGGAGCGGGTTCAAGTGGTGTTTCGATGGCTACATCGTACACTTTCGAGGTCAGAATGCGCTTTAGGTAATCGTTCGACATGACTCAGCTTTACTTAACAACCGGTTTTGCCACCAAGGCCAGCCGCAGGCCCCTGCCTGAGACCGCTCACCGGGAAAGAAAAACAGAATACCATAGGCGCAAGCCCTCACTGGCGTCCATTATTTCCTCTCTTACCCACCCACTTTACTTATGCAAGCCTGGACTTCTGATCTCATTGCTTGGCTCTTGAACACCTTGTCTTTACCGGAAGTGGGCCTCAGTGCCATTTTCATCGTCAGTCTGGTCTCGGCGACCCTGCTTCCCCTGGGTTCCGAACCGGCTGTCTTCGCGTATATCAATCTGGCTCCCGATATGTTCTGGCCCGCGGTGCTGGTGGCAACAGTCGGCAATACGGCGGGGGGCGCCATCAGCTATGCCACGGGCCTGGCGGCCGAAAAAGCCTATGAGGCCTGGCGCGAGAAACATCCCCAAAGCACGGATGAGGACGAGACCAAGCCCAGAAACAAGGCCGCTGGCCGCTGGCATGAGCTGGGGCAGCGCTGGCTGATCCGCATGGGCCCGCCCGCCCTGCTGTTGTCCTGGCTACCCGTCGTGGGCGATCCCTTGTGCGCGGTAGCCGGCTGGCTGCGTCTGCCTTTTTGGCCCAGCGTGTTTTACATGGCGGTGGGCAAACTGGGGCGCTATATCACCATGACTGCCGGTTTGCTGTGGATTTTCCCCAAGCTGGGTTGGTAAATTGCTGCAAACTCGCCGCAAACCTCTCATTAACCCTGTTTCCCGCCGGTAGTAAGGGGGCAGCCCGGCGACGATTCGTATACACTTGTCTTTTGCCTATCTGCTCCTCGTTGAGCCGCCCTTTGACGGGCCTTGCCAATTATCGCCATGAACGCCCCCATTGCAAGCAAGCACCTGGCTGCCCAGGCACGCAACAACGACACGCCGCGCCTGCGTGAAATCCCCTACAACTACACCTCGTACTCAGACCGGGAAATTGTCCTGCGACTGCTGGGTGAGGAAGCCTGGGAAAAGCTGTCCGAGCTTCGCTCCGAACGCCGCACCGGCCGCTCCGCCCGCATGCTGTTTGAAGTCCTGGGTGATATCTGGGTCGTCAAGCGCAACCCCTATTTGCAGGACGATCTGCTGGACAATCCCAAGCGCCAGCATCAACTGATCGAAGCCCTGAATCATCGTCTGAACGAGATCGATCAGCGTCGTGACAGTGCCGTGCCCGATCGCGATGCAAAGGTTTTGCGCCTGTTGCACGCCGCCCGGGGTGCCGTCGCTGCGTTCGAGCAGGAATTTACCGATACCCGCGAACTGCGCCAGAAGATCGTGCGTTCACTCTCGCGTCTGACCGCCAAGGACAACATCAAGTTTGATGGCCTGTCGCGTGTCTCGCACGTCACTGACGCGACCGACTGGCGTGTGGAGTACCCGTTTGTCGTGCTCACGCCCGATCACGAAAACGAAATGGCCGCCCTGGTTCGCGCCTGTATTGAACTGAAGCTGACCATCATCCCGCGCGGAGGTGGTACCGGGTATACCGGTGGCGCCATTCCACTGAGCTGGCGCTCGGTTGTGATCAACACCGAAAAGCTGGACACCATTGGCAAGCCTGAACAAATCACGCTGCCTGGCATGTCCGAACCGGTCACCACGATTCTGACCGGCGCCGGCGTGGTTACCCGCCGTGTCGCCGATGCGGCCGAAGCCGCAGGTACCGTCTTCGCGGTCGATCCCACCTCTGCCGATGCCTCCTGTGTCGGCGGCAATATCGCCATGAACGCGGGTGGTAAAAAAGCCGTACTGTGGGGCACCGCGCTGGACAACCTGGCCTGGTGGCGCATGGTCGATGCCCAGGGCAACTGGCTGGAAGTGACCCGTCTTGAGCACAATATGGGCAAGATCCACGACGTGGAAATGGCCCACTTTGAAGTCAAATGGTTTGATGGCCGTTACGCCCCCGGCGCCCAACTGCTGCGCAGCGAAACCTTGCACATTGAAGGCCGCCGTTTCCGCAAGGAAGGCCTGGGCAAGGACGTAACCGACAAATTCCTGGCCGGTTTGCCAGGTATCCAGAAAGAAGGCTGTGATGGCCTGATCACACAGGCGCGCTGGGTATTGCACCGCATGCCGGCGCATACTCGCACCGTCTGTATGGAGTTTTTCGGCCAGGCCAAACAGGCCGTGCCCTCCATTGTGGAAGTCATTGACTACCTGAATGGCGAAGGCAAGCGTATCGGCGCCATTCTGGCCGGTCTGGAGCACTTGGACGAACGCTATCTGCGCGCTGTGGGCTATGCCACCAAGAGCAAGCGCGATGGCCTGCCCAAGATGGTTCTGATTGGCGACATCGTGGGCGATGACCCCGATGCTGTGGCAACGGCCGCCTCGGAAGTCGTGCGTCTGGCCAATGGCCGCTCCGGTGAGGGTTTTGTGGCGGTCAGTGCCGAAGCACGCAAGAAGTTCTGGGCCGACCGTGCCCGTACTGCTGCCATTGCCCGCCACACCAACGCCTTCAAAATCAACGAAGACGTGGTGATCCCCCTACGCCGCATGGGCGAGTACACCGAAGAAATTGAACGCATCAATATCGAGCTGTCCACGGACAACAAGCTGCGTCTTACCCGTGAGCTGGAAGATTTCCTGCAAGGCGATCTGCCCGTTGGCAAGATCGAGGACCACAACGATGCCGAGCACACCCGCGAAGAAATTCTGAACGAGCGTCGTCACGACGCCCTTCAGGTGGTACGCAGCGTGCGCCAGCGCTGGCAGTGGTTGCAGGACAACCTGGACAAGCCCCTGAAAGACGCGCGGGCCGAGCTGGCCAAGATTGGCGTGCCGCTGGACAGCGCCGCCATCGACGCCCGTTTGCAGGCCGACCCGGACACCTCGATCTTCCAGCTATTACAAGACCACACCATCCGCACATCCTGGAAGAGCGAGATTCGCGAGAATCTGGAACACATTTTCCCAGGCGCCGACTGTGCTGCGGTGCTGGCCGAACTGCAGGCCATTCACGACCGCGTGCTCAAAAGCCGTGTATTTGTCGCCCTGCACATGCACGCTGGCGACGGAAACGTACACACCAACATCCCCGTGAACTCAGATGACTACGGCATGCTGCAGCAAGCCAATGTCACCGTCGCCCGCATCATGCAAATTGCACGCGGTCTGGACGGCGTGATTTCCGGTGAGCACGGTATTGGCCTGACCAAGTACGAGTTCCTGACTCAAGAAGAGCTGGAACCTTTCCAGAACTACAAGCGCGAAGTGGACCCGAACAACCACTTCAACGCTGGCAAGCTGATGCCCGGTGCGGACTTGAGCCGCGCCTGGACCCCCAGCTTCAACCTGCTGGGCCACGAATCGCTGATCATGCAACGCAGCGAGATTGGCTCCATTTCACACGCCATCAAGGATTGCTTGCGTTGCGGCAAGTGCAAACCGGTCTGTGCCACCCATGTGCCACGCGCCAACCTGCTGTACTCGCCCCGCAACAAGATTCTGGCCACCTCTTTGTTGATCGAAGCCTTCCTGTACGAAGAGCAGACACGCCGCGGGATCAGCCTGAAGCACTGGGAAGAGTTTGAAGACGTGGGCGACCACTGCACCTTGTGCCACAAGTGCTACAACCCCTGTCCGGTCGATATCGACTTTGGCGATGTGTCCATGGAAATGCGTTCCTTGCTGAACCGCATGGGCAAGAAGTCTTTTAATCCGGGCTCGGCCGCGGCCATGTTCTTTCTGAACGCCAAAGATCCGCGCGTCATCAAAGCGACGCGTACCGCCATGATCGAGGTGGGCTACAAGGCGCAGCGTGCTGCTCACAATCTGCTGGCGGCGCCGGCACGCAAACAGGTCAGTGCGCCGCCTGCCACGATTGGCAAGGCACCGATTCGCGAGCAGATCATTCACTTTGTCAACCGCAAGATGCCCGGTGGCCTGCCCAAACAGACTGCCCGTAAACTGCTGGACATCGAGAACTCGGACTATATCCCTATCATTCGCAATCCCGAAGCCACCTCGGTAGATTCGGAAGCCGTGTTCTATTTCCCCGGCTGTGGTTCGGAGCGCTTGTTCTCGCAAGTCGGTCTGGCAACCCAGGCCATGCTCTGGCATGTTGGCGTGCAGACTGTGCTGCCTCCAGGCTATCTGTGCTGTGGCTACCCGCAGCGTGGCAGCGGCCAAAGCGACAAAGCCGAGAAGATGATCACCGACAACCGTGTGTTGTTCCATCGCATGGCCACCACCCTGAACTACCTGGACATCAAAACCGTGGTGGTGAGCTGTGGGACCTGTTACGACCAGTTGGCAGGCTACGAGTTCGACAAGATTTTCCCCGGTTGCCGTCTGATCGATATTCACGAGTTTCTGCTGGAAAAAGGACTGAAACTGGAAGATGTGCAAGGCGTACGCTATATGTACCATGACCCTTGTCACAGTCCCATGAAGCTGCAGGACCCCATGAAAACGGTCAAATCCCTGGTGGGCGATAGCACCATCAAGGCAGACCGCTGCTGTGGCGAGTCCGGCACGCTGGCGGTGTCACGCCCAGACATCTCCACGCAGATCCGTTTCCGCAAACACGAAGAGCTGCAGAAGAACCAGGATGCTGTTCGCGCCGATGGTTTCCAGGGCGAAGTCAAAGTGCTGACTTCCTGTCCTTCCTGTCTGCAAGGCTTGTCCCGTTACGAGGACGAAACCAAGATGGATGCGGATTACATCGTGGTGGAAATGGCCAAGCACATGCTGGGTGAGAACTGGATGGCGGACTACGTCCGCCGTGCCAACGACGGTGGTATCGAGCGCGTGCTGGTGTAAGCCTCGCGCCTCACATTCCGCAAACAGGCCGGCTTTATGTCGGCCTGTTTTGTAAATGCCATATCGGTATTGTTTAGCACTGGGCAGCCCCCAGGTAAAAGCGTTCCTCGTGGGCAGCTACACGAAGAAGCGGCATGGGGCTTTCTTGATCGCTGAGCCATTAGCAAGATAAAGGTGCCCGGCAACGGATAACGCGACAACGGTGCCATGAGGAGGCTTTTCTGTCGGGCCACTCAAGCTAATATCCCCTTCGCAGCACCTCCCGCACAAGACGCTGTATGGAAGCTTTTTCAGAATAGGTGTTTTTATGTCTATGGATGATCCATTGTTGCTCAGCCTCCAACGCCTACTGCGCAGCGAACGGACTGCTTCGCTGGGCACGCTCAGCAACCAGGGTTTGCCGGTGGTTTCCCGCGTTCCCTTTGCGATCTGCCCCGAGCAAGCCAACATCATCATTCACATCAGTGAAATGGCGGCCCACACCCGTTATCTCATGCAACGTCCCGACGCCAGTCTGATGGTCAGCCAAAGCGAACATGGACAGGATGCCGTCCATGACCTGCCACGCGTCACCTTTCAGGTGCTGGCCCGCCAGCTCGAACGAGGTCAGGCCGATTTTGATCAGGCCCGGAAAGCCTATATAAGACGCTTCCCCGATATGGAGTTTCTCTGTCATTTCACGGACTTTCACTTCTTTGCTTTGGATCTGGTACGCGTGCGCCATATTGCAGGCTTTGCTGCCGCACGTACGTTGAAGCCTGAACCGGTACGTGCCCTGTTGGCAGAATCTTCAACAGGTCAGGACTGACGCCTCCTTGAATCAATACGCACTACCGCTCTACTCCATTGCCTGTGCCTTGACCGCTTACTGCGGTTTTCCACCGCAAATTCAGTCTAGTGGGTTTCGGGTAAAAGGCCGATTTGTTGTCACTTTGCTGCCGCTACCGCAATAAAATCCGGAGCCGCTGGTTTTCTCAGCAGTTGAGCAGCCCCTCGATTAAACGCCCCTCTTCCTACGTAAAGCCTCCGCGCACCCGCCTCGCCAAGAGATAAAGGTGTCACGTTTTTGCCGCTCTCAAACGCTAAAAATGACAAAACGTAAATTCAGTCGCTATAAGATTCAACGGCCATGACGTTAAATGTAATGCGGAAAACTGATCGGTACCCATGCACGACGACTTGCCGCCACGTCTAAGACCCCCCTGGAGAGGAAGAGATGTCGAACAAGACACGCAGCACCTATGTTCTGGTGCAGATGGCGATGCTGACCCTGGCTTTGCCCGGCATTGCGTATGCTGAGCCTGACAGCACACTGGAACAATGGCGCAGCAAAGAATATAAGCGCCAGTCTGGTCTAGATATGGTCAATGCCGCCAAAGCCTATTCACTGGGTTTTACCGGCAAAGGCGTCACAGTCGGCTATCTGGACTCTGGCATTGAGGCCAAGCACCCTGAGTTTGCAGGGGCCATTGCAGGCGGCTTTGACTTCAACACGAATACCGCCTACGCCAACGGCCAAGGCATAGACTCCGACCCACCGTCAGGTCACGGCAGCCACGTTGCAGGCATTATCGGCGCACGTCGTGACGGCGTTGGCATGCATGGTGTCGCGTTCAACAGTCAGCTTTTTGCCGTCGCTTACGACGGCACGGATGAGGACGACGACATGCTTGGCAATGATCCATATGAACCCGACCCGCGTGAAGCGGCCGCCGCCTTTGATCGCGTCGCCTCGCAAGGCTGGAACTATTTGGCACAGTTCAAGCTGCCTATCATCAACAGCAGCTTGGGAGTCAATGGCTGCAATGATGTCAGTTCCCCACCCCCCTGCAATGTCGTGGATTATGGCTCCCCCGAAGGTGTACTGGATTGGCAGCCGCTGGCGATCAACGCATTTCACAACAGCGTAGCAGCAGGCTCTCTCATGGTATTTGCTACCGGCAACGAATCTCAGGACCACCCTGACCTGCTGGCTGGCTCCCCCTATTGGTTCCCCGAGCTGAAAGACAACTGGCTGGCTGTAACGGCCCTGGCTGAGGATGGCTCCCTGGCTTCCTACGCCAATAAATGCGGAGTTGCTGCCGAGTGGTGTCTGGCCGCCCCGGGGGGTGACGATAAGCCCGGCATCAATTCGGTCAATTCCTCGGGTGGCTATATCGCTTTTAGCGGCACCTCCATGGCCGCCCCGCATGTCGCGGGTGGAGCGGCTTTGGTCAAGGAGGCCTTCCCCTATTTCACCGCTTATCATTTGCAGCAAACCCTGCTGACTACCGCCACCGACATGGGCGACCCCAGCACGTACGGCTGGGGCCTGATGAATGTAGGCAAGGCCGTGCAAGGGCCCGCGCAATTTACCCGCCTGTTTGACGTCGATACGCTGGGCTATCACTCCACCTTCGCCAATGACATCAGCGGCACGGGTGGACTGCACAAGCGCGGCGCCGGCTCACTGGAGCTGAGCGGCAACAACAGCTACACCGGCGATACCACCGTCAGTGGGGGCCGTCTGGCCGTCAATGGCACCCTGGCCTCGGCTGTCACCGTCGAGCGCGACGGCACCCTGGGAGGCTCCGGGACCGTCGCCCAGGTCGATAACTACGGCACCCTGGCCCCCGGCAACTCGGTGGGCACACTGACCGTCAGCGGCGATTACACCGCCCATGCTGGCTCAATACATGAACTGGAGGTTGGCCCTGCTGGTGCAAACGATCGTCTGGTCGTCGGGGGGGCCGCCCATATCGACGGCACCCTGAAGCTGGCCGGCGGCCCTTTCCGTCAAAACGTCGCCTATTCTTTCATGGAGGCAGCCCAGGGCGTGACCGGGAAATACAGCCACATTACGTACGACATGGCATTCCTGTCACCAACGCTGCTCTACGGCCCCGGCCTGTCCTTGATGATCCAGCGCAATGACACCCCATTTGCAGCATTTGCCCATACCCGCAACCAGAAAGCCGTGGCCAACGCTCTGGATACCGGCTCGGACCAGCCACCAGCCGCGATGGCTGAACTGTATGACACGGTGCTCAATGCCCAGTCCAGCCAGGTCGCAGGCTATATGGAACAACTGCAAGGCCAGATCCATGCGGGCACCACCTCGGCACTGCTCAGCAATGGCGATCTATTGCCCCGTACCTTGGGCAAACAAGCCTCGGGCGCCCGTCATGCCACAGGACAAGACACCGTGTTGTGGGCGGACGTGATCCATCAACAACGCGATCTGGACGGCAACGAGGACAGCCAGGATGTACGCCACAAAGTCGGCGGCCTGTTCCTGGGTGGCGATACCTCCATCGGCGAACAAGGCTGGCGCATGGGTGCGTCTTTGGGCTATCTGGAAAACCGCATCAAACTGGATGATCGCCGTCAGAGCTCGCGCAGCAACAGCTACAGCGCCGCCCTGTACGGGACGCAGGCGTGGGAAATGGGCTCAGGCAGCTTGAACCTGCTGGCCGGCGCTGCCTACACCCGTCACCGTCTGGACAGCGAACGCTCGATCTTCGTTCATCAGAACGAGACGCTGAACGCCGACTACAAGGCCCACAGCGTCCAGGCCTTTGCCCAATTGGCTTACCGCATGCCGGTGAGCCCCCGCTCCAGCGTGGAGCCTTATGCCAGCGTCAATTGGCACCAACTGCGTCACGGCTCCTTTAGCGAATCAGGCGGTCAGGCAGCACTGCGAGGTAACTCCCAGCGTCAGAACCTGAGCACGGTCACGCTGGGGCTGCGAGGCACCACGGAGCTGGACCTGTCCAAAACCACGGTGGCCCTGAGCGCCGGTTTGGGCTGGCGTCACGCCCTGGGTGATACCACCCCTGAACGTGAACTGGCCTTTGCGGCCCTGCCCGGCAGCAACTTTCGCGTAAGCGGTGCGCCTATCGCCAAGAACGCCGCCGTTGCCGAATTGGGTGCCGAACTGAAAGCCGGCAAAAACACCTCTTTTGGCTTGAACTATCAGGGGCAGTTTGGCCGCAACCAGGATCATGCCGGTTCACTGTTCATGAAACTGCGCTTCTGATTGAAACCCTCAAGGCGGGCTTGGCATTTAGCCAAACCCGCTGCGAGCTTACAGGCGACCAACAAAAATCCCTGCGATAGGCATGCATGGCATGGGTCCCCACAAGAACACGATCTCGACAATACTGCAGTCCCTAACAGCCGGATTAAACGGCTATGCCGTTAAATGAAAGATGCCTTGAGGACCTCCACGGCAGGTTTTCACAACGAGTGGCCACCCTCCTTAGCAAATCCAAGTAGATAAGACATGTCGAACAAGAAACGCAACACCTCTATGCTGGTGCAGTTGGCTTTGTTAAGCCTGACTTTACCTGGTATCGTCCACGCCGATTCTGAGAGCTCGCTGGAGCAATGGCGCACCAAAGAATATAAGCGTCAACCCGGCCTGGACATGATCAATGCCGCCAAAGCCTATTCGCTCGGCTTTACGGGCCAGGGCGTCACGATCGGTTATCTGGACTCGGGCATTCAGGCAGATCACCCGGAGTTTGCCGGCGCTATTGCAGGAGGCTTTGACTTTACCAGCAACAGCCTCTACGCCAATGGCCAAGGAGTCGATACTCAGCCTCCTGCCGGGCACGGGAGCCATGTTGCCGGAATCATGGGTGCGAGACGTGATGGAGCAGGCATGCACGGGGTCGCTTTCAATAGCCAGCTTTTTGTCGCTGCTTACGGCATGGTTGCTGACGATGATGATGATGATGATGATGATGGTGATGATGATGATGACAATGACGGCACTGCACCGACTCCAGACGATATAAGGGCCTTTCAAGATCGAATGCTCTCTAATGGCTGGAACTATCTCGCCCAATTCAAGCTACCCATTATCAATAGCAGTCTAGGGCTCAATGACTGCTCAAGGTCCTATAACCCGCCCTGCCATATTGTGGACTATGGCTCAGCGCAGAGCGCCCTAGAGGCCCACCCTCTGATCATTGAGTCCTTCAAGAACAGTGCGCAGGCCGGCTCCCTGATGGTGTTTGCTACCGGCAATGAATCTCAAGACCACCCCGATTTTCTGGCCGGTTCTCCCTATTGGTTCCCCGAGCTGAAAGACAACTGGCTGGCCGTGACGGCAGTAGGGGAGGACGGTTCATTGGCCGTCTACGCCAATAAATGTGGGGTTGCCGCCGAGTGGTGTTTGACCGCGCCAGGGGGGCAGTGGGATCCTGGCATCAACGCCGTCAACTCGGACGGCGGCTATACCTATAAAAGCGGCACCTCCATGGCATCACCACATGTGGCCGGAGCAGCAGCATTAGTCAAGGAGGCCTTCCCCTATTTCACCGCTTATCATCTGCAGCAAACCCTGCTGACTACCGCCACCGACATGGGCGACCCCAGCACGTACGGCTGGGGCCTGATGAATGTAGGCAAGGCCGTGCAAGGGCCCGCGCAATTTACCCGCCTGTTCGACGTCGATACGCTGGGCTACAACTCGACTTTCGCCAATGACATCAAGGGCACAGGCGGCTTGCACAAGCGCGGCGCCGGCTCTTTGGAGCTGACGGGCAATAACAGCTATACCGGCGACACCACCGTCAGCGGTGGTCGTCTGGCCGTCAATGGCACGCTGGCTTCTGCTGTGATCGTTGAGCGTGAGGGAACGCTGGGGGGGGCCGGTACGGTCGCACAAGTCGATAACTACGGCACCTTGGCCCCCGGTAATTCTGTAGGCACCTTGACCGTCAGCGGCGACTATACCGCCCATGCCGGTTCGGTGCATGAACTGGAAGTCGGCACCGCAGGCGCAACAGATCGTCTGGTGGTTGGCGGTGCTGCCCATATCGACGGCACTCTGAAGCTAGCCGGCGGCCCTTTCCGTCAAAACGTCGCCTATTCTTTCATGGAGGCAGCCCAGGGCGTGACCGGGAAATACAGCCACATTACGTACGACATGGCATTCCTGTCACCAACGCTGCTCTACGGCCCCGGCCTGTCCTTGATGATCCAGCGCAATGACACCCCATTTGCAGCATTTGCCCATACCCGCAACCAGAAAGCCGTGGCCAACGCTCTGGATACCGGCTCGGACCAGCCACCAGCCGCGATGGCTGAACTGTATGACACGGTGCTCAATGCCCAGTCCAGCCAGGTCGCAGGCTATATGGAACAACTGCAAGGCCAGATCCATGCGGGCACCACCTCGGCACTGCTCAGCAATGGCGATCTATTGCCCCGTACCTTGGGCAAACAAGCCTCGGGCGCCCGTCATGCCACAGGACAAGACACCGTGCTGTGGGCGGACGTGATCCATCAACAACGCGATCTGGACGGCAACGAGGACAGCCAGGATGTACGCCACAAAGTCGGCGGCCTGTTCCTGGGTGGCGATACCTCCATCGGCGAACAAGGCTGGCGCATGGGTGCGTCTTTGGGCTATCTGGAAAACCGCATCAAACTGGATGATCGCCGTCAGAGCTCGCGCAGCAACAGCTACAGCGCCGCCCTGTACGGGACGCAGGCGTGGGAAATGGGCTCAGGCAGCTTGAACCTGCTGGCCGGCGCTGCCTACACCCGTCACCGTCTGGACAGCGAACGCTCGATCTTCGTTCATCAGAACGAGACGCTGAACGCCGACTACAAGGCCCACAGCGTCCAGGCCTTTGCCCAATTGGCTTACCGCATGCCGGTGAGCCCCCGCTCCAGCGTGGAGCCTTATGCCAGCGTCAATTGGCACCAACTGCGTCACGGCTCCTTTAGCGAATCAGGCGGTCAGGCAGCACTGCGAGGTAACTCCCAGCGTCAGAACCTGAGCACGGTCACGCTGGGGCTGCGAGGCACCACGGAGCTGGACCTGTCCAAAACCACGGTGGCCCTGAGCGCCGGTTTGGGCTGGCGTCACGCCCTGGGTGATACCACCCCTGAACGTGAACTGGCCTTTGCGGCCCTGCCCGGCAGCAACTTTCGCGTAAGCGGTGCGCCTATCGCCAAGAACGCCGCCGTTGCCGAATTGGGTGCCGAACTGAAAGCCGGCAAAAACACCTCTTTTGGCTTGAACTATCAGGGGCAGTTTGGCCGCAACCAGGATCATGCCGGTTCACTGTTCATGAAACTGCGCTTCTGATTGAAACCCTCAAGGCGGGCTTGGCATTTAGCCAAACCCGCTGCGAGCTTACAGGCGGCCAACAAAAATCCCTGCGATGCGCGTGCATGGCAGGGATTTTTCTGGACCACATAAGCGGTGATCGATCGGCCTATAAGGATCAGCGATCCGATTCCTTAAAGCTGCAGACGGTATACACCGACAGGCCGGAGTCTGTTACCGCTTTGGAGCCGCCCAGCTCGGGCAGATCAATAATAGCCGCGGCTTCCACCACATTGGCCCCCAAACGCTGCAACAAGCGTGCAGCCGCCAGCAAGGTCCCGCCGGTCGCAATCAAATCATCAATCAGCAGTACGCGCTGACCAGGACGCACGGAGTCAGTGTGCATCTCCACACTGGCATTGCCATACTCCAGGGAATATTCTTCCGCCACCGTATTGAAAGGCAGTTTGCCTTTCTTGCGTACCGGTACAAAACCCAGATTCAGCTCATACGCCAGCACCGAGCCGACGATAAAACCGCGAGCATCCACACCCGCCACCAGATCCAGTTTTTGTCCCATGTAACGGTAGACAAACAGGTCAATCAGTACCCGAAAAGAGCGCGGGTCTTGCAACACCGGGGTGATATCGCGGAACGTCACCCCTGGCTTGGGCCAATCCGGCACATTGCGAATGATTTGACGGATGTACTGGGTGGGATCTATTTGCATGTCAAAGCTTCTACAACAGAAAATCCGGGCGCAAAGGGCGCACTTGGATACGTTGCAAGTGTACACAATTGGGCAGCAGCAACAAGGGCTCATCCCGCTTGTGCCCGCACGTTGTACTAATACGACGCGATTGAGTGGAAACTCCCGCAGACTTGACCGAGAAAGTCTTTTAGTTCGACGCTACAGTCGTTGCACGCGAGACAGCGACACGCTGCAAACGCCCTGCCTCGAACTGATAAACACAATCAACCAACGGCAGCAAACGCGTGTCGTGAGTCGCCATAATCACGGTTTTGCCCCGAGCGGCCGTCAGGATATCTTGCATCAGGGCCTGACTGGTCGGGCCGTCCAGACTCGCCGTGGGCTCATCCAGGAACCAGATATGGGCCGGCGACAACAAAACACGGGCCAGACATAAACGGCGCTGCTGCCCCAACGACAGTTGCTGCCCCCCCTCACCCAGCCAAGTGTCCAAGCCTTGTGGCAAGTCACGCACGACTGAATCCAGCTGGGCATCGTGCAGTACCTGCCACAGGCGCTGCTCGCAGGCCCCCGGATCGGCCAGCAGCAGATTATCGCGTACAGAACCCAGAAACAGCGGCGAGTCCTGCGCCAGCAAGGCGCAATGATCAAACCAACTGGCACGGCTCCAGTGTGGAGCCGGCTCGGCCTGAATAAGGTATTGCGGACCAGGCACCGGCAACAAGCGCATCAATACGCTTAGCAAGGTTGATTTGCCCGAACCGCTAGGGCCAAAAATCGCAATATGCTCGCCGGGCGGAACGTGCAGCGACAAGTGCTCCAGTACCGGCTGCGAACCATAAGCGAAACTCAGATCGGAAACGTCCAAGGAAGCGGGCCCATCCAGAACAATGGCCTGACCTTGCTCCTGCTGTGCTTCAAGCGGTTCATCTAAAATTCCCAACAAGCGTGTACTGGCCGCCTGAACTTCACCCAAGCGTGACGCTCCTCGCATCATGGGAGCCATAATCTCGAACAAACCCAACAAAGCAAGAACCAAACCGACCCATAAGGGCCCGCTCATGGCTTGTACATTCACCTGCTGCGCACCCACCAGCAAGCAGATCAGCAGGGCTACGCCCATAAGAAGCTGTTGGAAAAACTGACCGGCAATGCCCCAGCCGTTGCTGCGCAACCGGGCCTGACTGAGCGCTTGGGCCAGCTTGTCCACTTGTTGCTGAACCACATCAGCTGCTGCAAACACCTGAATGTCGGCGTAAGCCCGTATCGCTTGATGCACCAGAACACGCTGGCGATTTTCCAGCTGATGGACCTGTTCGGCAGCACGGCTGGCACCCCGGGCGCAAAGGTAGGGAATCAGGCAGGCTGCCACCAGCAGGCAGGCCAGAATCAGCCAGGCCCACCAGGACAACCAGGTTTGCAGAACGGCACTGAACACCAGCCCGGCAAACACGGCAGTGGTCAAAGGCACCAGAATCAACAAGAGCACCAGATCAAGAACGGCGACATCCGAGGTCAGACTGGACGCCAGCTCGCCATCACGAAACTGCGCCAGACGGGACTGACTAAAGCGACTCAAACGCCCAAAAACCAGAGTCCGGATGCGAACCTGCAAATCCAAGGTCAAAGCATGGCCGACCACACGCTCCAGATAACGGGAAGCGATACGCCAAAATGACAAACCACGGATCATGGCGGAGGGGCCGAACAGATTAAAGACGATCCCCAAGGTCGCCAGAAAGGCGCTGCTCAGGAACCAGCCTGCGACCCCGAGCAGGCTGACGCCGGCTGCCACCGTACTGATCGCCAGAAGTACCGTGAACATAACCGCTCCACGGCGTGCGCGCAAACTGGCACCTAAAAGGCGAAACCACGCTTTCATGCCGTCAACACTCCTTGGGCAATCTGCAAGCGGTTGGAACACATAGCCGCCAATTCCTGATCATGCGTGGCCACAACCAGACAGCGGCCCTGACAAAAGCGCAGAACATTGCGCATAACGCGATCTCGTGTGGCTGCATCCAGGCGGGAACTGGGCTCATCCAGCAACACAACATGCGGGTCCGTCAAGAACAGACGCGCCAAGGCCAGACGCTGTATCTGACCGCCGGAAAGCCCAAACCCCCCTTCACCCAGCTCAGTCTGCAGGCCGGCTGGCAGGGCTCGCACGAAATCGGCTGCACAGGCTTGTTCCAGGGCTTGCCACAGTTGCTCCTCATTGGCCTGCGGTGCTGCCAGACGCAAGCCGTCGGCAATCGTGCCCATCGCTAAAAAAGCCTGCTGTGAAATCAGTACCACCCCGTCATGACGAGTCAGCAAGCGTCCGGCAGTATCGCTGTTGCGCAGCAAAATCTCGCCCTGAGACAGGGGACGCAATCCAATCAGACTCTCCAGCAAGCTGGTCTTGCCGGAGCCACTGGCTCCCAGCACCGCATAGGACTGATCTATATAGAGTTGCAAGCCAGGCACCTCCAGTAAGGTCCCCTGCCCGCCCAGTTGCGGCAAATGTAGGTGACGCAAGACCAGTACCGGCAAGTTGGCAAACACCGCTTCATTATCGGCGTTGGTGGGAGCCGCAGGAATCAAATCCTGGCCCAAGTTTGCCCACAGCCTATCGACTTCTACCGCAGCCGCACGCGCCGCTGCCCGATCATGATAATTGGCGGCCAGTTGGCGCAAGGGCTGGTAAGCCTCGGGAGCCAGCAGCAAACAGAACAAGCCTTGTTGCAAGCTGATGCCCGAGAAGGATTCCCCCAAGTAACCCAGATACCCCAGGCCAATATAGACAGCAATACCTGCTACGCCCAGGGCCGCAAAAAACTCCAGCACAGCCGACGATAAAAACGCGATGCGCAGCACTTTCATGGTGCGTGTGCGCAACTCCTGACTGGCCAATTCCACACGCTGCAACTCGTCCTGCCCCCGGCCCATCAGACTCAGGGTAAAAATGCCACGCAGACGATCGGCAAAAAACCCCGACAGACGCAGCGTTGTTTGTTGTTGTTCACGGCTGGCCGCTTCCGCCCCCCAGCCCACCAAGGCCATGAACAGAGGAATCAGAGGCGTGCTCAACAAAAGAATCAAGGAGACAATGCCATCCACCGGCAAGACCGCCAGCACCAGCGCCAAGGGCACCAGGGCCGCCGCAGCCATGCAAGGGATGTAGCGCGTCACAAAGCCATCCAGTGCTTCGATTTGCGTAATCAAGCTAGTAGAAAGTTCACCGCTATTGCTAGCCCGCAAACGCGGCATCGTACTGCGGAACAGTCGGGCAAAAAGCTCCGAGCGCAGATCTTGTTTCAGATGTTCTGAAACTTTTTGAGCGCGGCGTTCCCCCAAAGCGGCAATGGCGGCGCGCAGCAGCAAAAGTGCGGCCACCATAAGGATAGAGAACAACTGCTCTGTCCAGGGCAGCCCGTCGACCACAATGGCCTGCACAATCTGTGCCAGCAACCAGGCCTGGGGGATCAGCAAGGCGCCGGCCAGCACCGGCGCCAACATGGAAACCCGCAAAGCCGTGCGGGCGCGGCTGGAAAACTGCCCCAGCCACTGCTGCGCGTTTGGACTTTGCGGGGTCAATCAGGCCTCGATATCTGCATTGGCCTGGGAGGCGGCTGCATTTTGCAACGCAGTGTTCTCACGCAGTTCGAACCACATCGCATTCAAGATGGAGAATGCGCAGGCCAGACCCAAACCTAGAACCCAAGAGAAGTACCACATAGGTGTTGGCCTCCTTAGTAAGAATGAGAAGAATCTTTCATGCTGGCAACCGATACCTTGCCACGCATGACGCTGTACACCCACGAGGTATAGAGCACGATGATGGGCAGAAACACCAGCGTGACCAGCAGCATGATCCACAGGGTCAGGTGACTGGCCGAGGCATCAAACAAGGTCAAACTGGAGCCGGGATTCAAGGACGATGGCAGCAGGAAAGGGAACACGGCAAAACCAAAGGTCAGAATGATGCCGGCCAGTGCCAGGGACGAGAACAGCAGGGCCAGCAAGCCACGACCACGTCCCGCCAGCAAAGCCCCGAGCAGCAGGCCTGCAAAACCGATAATCGGTGCCGCCCACAAAGCGGGCCAGGTTCGGTAGTTGGCTAACCATCCGCCTTCGACCATCTCGACTGTCTTGCCAATCGGGTTGGACATGGCATGGGCCACTTCCGGCCAAGGCATGCTGTAGCCATTCATGGCAGTGATCCACCAGCCACCGGCAGCAAACGCCACGATAGCCAGCAATCCCAACGGCATGGCCCAGGCACGAGCACGTCGAGCGACCTGATCGCTGCCTTTCCAGGCCACCACGACCGCCCCCTGAAAGGCCAGCATCAGGATGCTGAGCAATCCACACAGGATGGCAAAGGGCTGGAACAGACCAAAAAAGTTACCTTGATACAGGGGACGCAGCGTGGTTTCGTCAAAGCCAAACGGCACACCCAGCATGACATTGCCAATCGCGACTCCGAACACCAGGGCACAAACCACACCGGAGGCGGTCCAGATCGCATCCCAGTTACGACGCCAGCGCGTAGAACTGAGCTTGCTGCGGTACTTGATGGCAACCGGGCGCACTATCAGGGCCACCAGCAGCAACATCATGGCCAGATAAAAACCCGAGAATGCCATCGCATACAGCAAAGGCCAGGCGGCAAAAGCCACCCCGCCGGCCACAATCAGCCAGACCTGGTTACCTTCCCAGACCGGGCCAATCACGTTGTAGAGCGTACGCCGCTCGTCATCACTGCGCGCCACCAGCGGCAGCACCATGGCCACCCCCAGATCAGCCCCGTCCATGATGGCGAAAGCAGCCAACAAAACGCCCAGCAGCAACCACCAGATGATGCGCAAGGTGTCGTAATCGAGAAGAATCAGGCTATCCATAATGGTTTCCCCTCCTTAACCGCGCAGCAACGGCGCGTTGCGCGAACCATAAGACAAGGCGGACGGTGCAGCGGTCTCGCCCCCCTCGTCCGGGCCTTTGCGTATTGAGTGCAGCATGACCTTGATGCCAATCACCGCCAGGGTGGAGTAGAGCAGCAAGAAGATGCTCATACTGATCATCAGGTCTACAAAGGACAGGCCCGAAGCTGCATAGTAGGTAGGCAGAACGCCTTCAATCGCCCAAGGCTGTCGTCCAAACTCGGCCACAAACCATCCACACTCGATGGCAATCCAAGGCAGAGGGATACTCCAGACAGCCGCCTTGAGCAGGCGTGGGTGGCGTTGCAGGCGGTCACGCGATGCCAGCACAAAGGCCACAATGAAGAACAGGATGAAGTACAGCCCCAGACCCACCATCACACGGAAGCTCCAGAACAAGGGAGCGACCTGTGGCACCGTATCCCAGGCAGCCTGAGCAATCGTGTCGGTGTCGGCCTTGGTGATGTCATCCGTGTAGCGCTTGAGCAGCAACGCATAGCCCAGATCCTTCCAGTTATTATCAAAAACCCGGCGGGCTTCAATATTGCTGGCATCGGCGCGAACCAGCTGAAGGGCCTCGTAAGCGCGCAAGCCATTGGCAATACGGATCTTGGCATGCTCTACCAGCTCATTGATGCCCAGCATGGGCGTACTGACCGAGCGTGTCCCGATCAGGCCCATCACCCAGGGAATTTCCACGGCGAAGCGGTTTTCACGGGCCTCCTGATCGGGCCAGGCAATCAGATTGAAACTGGCAGGCGCTTCCTCGGTCTCCCACATGGATTCCATGGCTGCAATTTTCATTTGCTGATGTTCGGTCGTCAGATAACCGCTTTCGTCACCCAGGACCACGACAGACAAGGAAGCGGCCAAGCCAAAACTGGCGGCTACGGTCATCGAACGCTTGGCCAGGTCGATATGACGCCCGCGCAGCAGGTACCAGGCACTGATGCCCATCACGAACATGGCCCCCAGCACATAACCGGCACTGACGGTATGCACGACTTTGGCCTGCGCGACAGGGTTGAGAATGACCTGGGCAAAGTCGGTCATTTCCATACGCATGGTATGGGGATTGAAGATGGCGCCTACCGGATTCTGCATCCAGCCGTTGGCGACCAGAATCCATAGGGCCGACAGGTTGGTGCCAATGGCGACCAACCAGGTGACGATCAAATGCCCCAGCTTGGAGAGACGATCCCAACCAAAAAAGAACAGGCCGACAAAAGTGGCTTCCAGGAAAAAAGCCATCAAACCTTCAATGGCAAGCGGGGCGCCAAAAATATCGCCCACATAATGGCTGTAATAAGCCCAGTTCATGCCGAACTGAAACTCCATCACAATCCCGGTAGCCACACCCAAGGCAAAGTTAATGCCAAAGAGCACTCCCCAGAACTTGGTCATGCGGCGCCAGATGGCCTTGCCCGTCATGACATACACGCTTTCCATGATGGCCAGCAAAAAAGACAGGCCTAGCGTCAAGGGCACAAATAAAAAGTGAAACATCGCGGTGGAAGCAAATTGCAACCGCGACAAGGTAACGACATCCAGATCAATCATGACGACCCCCAGTTTGATCAGCTTTGCGAATCTTTCCGGCGAAACCCAGCACCTTCTGAACTTTGCTACCTAAGCGCATCAGATTTTGCAGGGTTTCGGGCGGCAAGTGATGAACTTCGTCAAACCACCCACAAGCCAACTCAATCAACTCCAGCATTTCGTTAATGCGCTGCTGCCCGTATGCTTCTTCATCATTGACGGGCGCTTCCATAAGGATACTGCGCAACAAGGTTAATGTGGGGTCAATCTCGCGCTTGCGCTTTTCCTCCACCAAGGTACGAAAAATATCCCAGACATCCTTGGGGGATTCGAAATATTCGCGTCGCTCGCCGATCTTGTGCGTCATATTGACCAGACGCCAAGACTGCAGCTCGCGCAAGCTCATGCTGACATTGGAACGGGAGATGCCCAGCGTTTCGGCAATCTCGTCGGCGTGGAGGGGTTCGGGTGTAATGAACAAGAGCGCATAAATCTGGCCTACCGTTCGGTTGACCCCCCAGCGCCCGCCCATTTCCCCAAAGTGCAGAATAAAACGTTCTGCCTGTGGTCCTAGATTCATGGCTTCCTGAATTTTCAGTAATTACTGAAATTACAAAACAAGACGTATCTTAACCCTAAACTATTACGCCCGCCACTGGTCCAAACGCTTCTGATCGTACAATGTGCCTCCTGCGAATCAGCATGCCAAGCGCACACTTCACGTTTACAATTCCGCCATGAATACACCGGCACATTTCGATCCCGAACACATTCTGTCCTCGGCACGACGCACCTTCGCCATTGAAGTAGAGGCGTTGCAGGCGCTGGGTCAGCGCCTGGACCAGAACTTTGTCCAAGCCACCCAGTTGCTCGTGCACTGTCAGGGCCGGGTAGTGGTGACCGGCATCGGCAAGTCTGGCCACGTTGCGCGCAAAATCGCCGCGACACTGGCGTCGACTGGCACGCCGGCTTTTTTCATGCACGCTGCCGAGGCCCTGCATGGCGATCTGGGCATGATTACCAAGCAGGATGTGGTCATTGCCATTTCCTATTCGGGTCAGGCCCAGGAGCTGGTCACGGTGCTGACCGTCCTGCGGCGCATGGGTGCCAAGCTGATTGCCATCACAGGGCACGCCCAGTCCGAACTGGCTCAGAACGCCGATTTGCACCTGGATGCCCATGTCGAGCATGAGGCTTGCCCCCTCAACCTGGCCCCTACGGCCAGCACCACCGCCGCCCTGGTCCTGGGTGATGCGCTGGCCGTCGCCTGTCTGGAGGCCCGAGGCTTTAGCCGTGAGGATTTTGCCCGCTCCCACCCAGGTGGAGCGCTGGGCCGACAGCTCCTGACGTTTGTGCGCGACATCATGCGCAGCGGCGAGCAGTTACCCGTCGTTTCCCCCGACACCCTGGTCCCTGATGCCCTGATCGAAATGTCCAGCAAGGGAATGGGCATGACGATCGTCACCGATCCCCAGGGCCGGCCGGTGGGCCTGTTCACCGACGGGGACCTGCGCCGCCTGATTGCGCGCGCAGGCGACATACGAAACCTGCCCGTGTCCGAAGGCATGTCGCGTGAACCGCGCAGCATTGCCGCCGAGGCGTTGGCCATTGAAGCGGCCGAGCAAATGGATGCCCTGCGCATCAGCCAAATGCTGGTATTGGACGCAAACGGGCTACTATTGGGAGCTCTGCACATGCACGACCTGTTGGCTGCAAAGGTAATCTGATCATGATGAACACGCCCACTGCCCCGCTTCACCCCGCTGAAGCCCAAATTCTGGCCAAGCTGCCCGAACTCGTTCGAAACCAGTTGCGCCAGTTGCGCATGATGGTCTTTGACGTGGATGGCGTATTGACCGACGGACGCCTGTGGTACAGCGCGAACGGCGAGGAATTCAAAAGCTTTCACGCGCTCGATGGCCATGGTTTGCGCATGCTCGGCGAGAGTGGCATCGGCGTGGCTCTGATTACCGGGCGTGAAAGCGGTATCGTGTCACGTCGTGCTGCCGAACTGGGCATTCCCTTCGTCCACCAGGGCGTACGCGATAAAATTGCCGTGCTGACGCAGCTGGCACAGGAAAATGGTCTGTCCCTGAGCGAGCTGGGATATATGGGCGACGATCTGATCGATTTGCCTGCCATGCAGCGCGTGGGGTTCTCCGCCAGCGTTCCTGAAGCGCCCTTCTATATTAGCCAGATCGCCAGCTGGGTGGCCACACAGCCTGCCGGCCACGGCGCGGTGCGTGAGTGCTGTGATGCCATCCTGGCCTCCCAGGGACGCCTTGCCGCTTTTATCACCGGGGGCCCCTTGAAGACCACGGGAGTCATTCAGTAATCATGCGCGACCGTCTACCTACCTTCATTTCCCTGTTGCTGCTGGCTTTGCTGGTACTGGCAACGCTGTGGGCGGTCGATTACACGCAACGCTCGGTCGCGATTGATCCCCCTCGCCGTGTTACCCACGAGCCCGACTCCTGGGCGCGCAATTTCACCATGATCAGCTCCGATGAAACGGGCATGGCAATCAGCCGCCTGGACGGAGAAATTGCCTATCACTACCCCGATGACGACTCACACGACATCACCTCCCCGCGGGCCGTCAGCAACCGGCCCGACTCGCCCCTGACGATTGCCACCTCGGACACCGCCCATATGAATGCAGGCGGTGACGTCATCACCATGAAGGGCAATGCCCATATCCACCGACAGGCCACGCCCGAGGAAGAGGCAATGGACGTGCGCAGCGAAGTGCTGATCATCCTGCCCGAGGAAGACGTGGTGTACACCAACGAACCGGCATTGGTCGTGAACGGCCAGTCCACCATGCGCGGCACCGGAATGCGTTACGACAATCGCGTTCGCCAATTGAACGTCATGTCGGAATCCGACGTTAAAATCTCGGGCCAGCAAACACAAAAAGCGCGTTCCTCCAATAGCTCTAAGGATTCCCCTCCATGACTACGCCTGACAGCGCCCGCCTGGGCCACAAGCCCATGCTCTCCTTTGGCCTCGTGCGCGGTGCCCTGGCCCTGTGCCTGAGCACAAGCGCTCTGGCCATGCTGCCTGCGGCCCCCGCCCTGGCCCAGGCAGCGGCCTCGGCGGCTGCCGAACCGGACACCTCTGTATTGTCCGATACCCTGACCTACGACGATATTGCCAAGCAAACGGTTTACAAAGGCAACATCATCCTGACGCGCGGCGCCATGACCTTGATGGCCGACCAGCTCGCAATCGAACAGGATGCGGAAGGCTTCCAGCATGGAACGGCCACCGTCAGTGAACGCCCCCGTGTCACGATTCGACAAGAAGACCCGGCCAAATTTGAGCTGATCACGGCCGAAGGCGTCCGGGCCATCTACAACGGCAAGACCGAAGAGGTCGAGCTCATTGGCAAGGCGGTGGTCAATCGTTATATTTGCGGCAAACTGCAAGACTCCATTCAGGGGCAACGCGTGATCTACCGGCAAAAAGACGGCACGTACCAAGCGTTCGGGGGAGCCGACTCCGCCACACGAGACGGTCGCGTACGCTCTGTGGCGCGCCCCCGCGCCAATGCCGATGCAGCCTTGGCTGAATGCCAACGCAAGTCTTCCTCCCGCAAATAGACCGGACACCCCTGAACCATGGTTGCTCCTAACAACCCGTCTACCCCCACCCGCGCCAGCCACTCGACCAAAGGCAGCCTGATTGCACAAGGCCTGCGCAAAACCTACGGCAAACGCACCGTTGTGCAGGACGTTTCCCTGAATGTGGAAAGCGGTGAGGTGGTAGGCCTGCTCGGCCCGAACGGAGCTGGCAAAACCACCAGCTTCTATATGATCGTAGGCATTGTGCCTGCCGATGCTGGCCGCATCGAAATTGACGGCACGCCCATTACCGCCATGCCCATGCACAAGCGCGCACGGCTGGGCCTGTCGTATCTGCCGCAGGATGCGTCTGTCTTTCGACGTCTGACCGTAGAGGAAAACATCCGCGCCGTACTCGAACTGCAACTGGACGAGAACGGCCGCCACATCAGCAAGCAAGACATCAACGAGCGCCTGGAAACCCTGATTAACGAGCTGCAGATCGGGCATATCCGGCAAAACACCGCCCTTTCCCTGTCAGGCGGCGAGCGGCGACGCGTGGAAATTGCCCGTGCGCTGGCCAGCAACCCGCGATTTATTCTGCTGGACGAGCCCTTTGCCGGGGTGGACCCGATTGCCGTGATCGAGATTCAACGCATTGTGCAATTTCTCAAGGGGCGCAACATCGGCGTGCTGATTACCGACCATAACGTGCGCGAGACACTGGGCATTTGCGACCGGGCCTACATCATCAGTGAGGGCACCGTTCTGACCAGCGGGCATCCGTCCGAAATCATCGACAATGAAGCTGTGCGCAAGGTTTATCTGGGATCGAACTTCCGGATGTAAGCCAATTTCAAGCCTGGTAACCGGACCGGGCGGGGCCAAGGGTTTTCCTGCACATCACAGATTGATTCAGGTCATGTTATCTGACCCACATATAGGTATACTGGGATATCCAAGATCAGTAGTAAGGAGGCTAAAGACGACGATATCCCCCCTCTAGAACAAGTTGTTTGACTACTACGGAGAGCCTATATGAGCCTTAACATCACTGGCCGTAATCTTGACATAACTCCTGCCATTCGCGACTACGTCAAAAGCAAAATTGGTCGAATTGAAAAGCACTTCGACAACGTGGTTGACTCGCAGGTTATGCTTTCCATTGAACGTCTGAAGCACACTGCCGAAGTGACCGTCCGTGTCCCCGGCAAAGATATTCATTGCGCATCTTCAGACGAGAACTTGTATGCCGCGATTGATCTGCTGGCCGATAAGATTGACCGACAGATCCTGAAATACAAGGAAAAGGCAAACAGCCATGCGCATGAGCCCGCCAAGCGGCTCGAAGTTCCGGCTGCCTGATCACGCCGAACTGGTACAGCAGGCATAGCCCTGCCAACAAACCCCGTACTTTTCATAAGTTCGGGGTTTTGTGTTTCAGGGCGTATCTGTCCGCCTGTTGTTAGCCATCCAAAAAATGTTTAGCTAAAAAACATTCCCCCCTATAATGGCCGTCATGAATCTCTTGTCGCGTATATTGCCTTTGTCCAACGTGGTTCTAGATCTTGCTGTCACCAGCAAGAAGCGCGCTTTTGAACAAGCCGGACTAATATTCGAGAACCATCACGGCATTGCCCGGACAGCCGTTTTCCATAGCCTGATCGCTCGCGAGCGCCTGGGCTCCACCGCTCTTGGTCACGACGTTGCTGTGCCGCACGGTCGGATCAAGGACCTCAAGGAGCCTTGTGCCGTTTTCATGCGTCTGGCCGAGCCGGTGCGTTTCGATCCCAGCGATGGCCGTACCGCCAGCCTGCTGTTCTTTCTGCTGGTTCCCGAGACGGCCACTCAAATCCACCTGGACTTGCTGGCCGAGATCGCCCGCCTGATGGCCGATCAGGATATCCGTCAGGCACTGGCACAGGAAACGGACCCGGTTCAAATACACCAGCTCCTGACCCAGACCCCCGATCTCAACGCGGAACATTCCGATGCTGACAGTTCAAGAACTGGTCAATGATAATCACGACAAGCTCGAGGTAAGCTGGGCAGCCGGAAAACATGCTGCCCTGCGCCCCATCCCCGACCTTGGTGCTTCTGCCGCGGATCTGGTCGGCCATCTGAACCTGATCCATCCGGGCCGCATTCAGGTTTTCGGCCCCGAAGAGCTCTCTTTCTACAGTCGCTTTGACGTCAAGCGTCGCCTGCATCACCTGGATGATCTCAGGCAAGGCGGAGTTCCCGCCCTGTTCATCGCCAATGACGCCGTCGCTCCCGACGACCTGATCCAGTTTTGCGAAGAACAAGGCGTACCCCTGCTCTACACGCCTATTGATGCCGCCCAGCTCATTGATCTGCTGCGCATTTATCTGGGCAGACGTCTGGCCCCGAAAACCACCATGCACGGTGTCTTTATGGATGTGCTGGGTTTGGGGGTACTGATTACCGGCGAGTCGGGACTGGGAAAAAGCGAACTGGCGCTGGAATTGATCTCGCGTGGTCACGGTCTGGTGGCAGACGATGCGGTCGAACTGTCCCGCACCGCCCCCAACATGATTGACGGTCAGTGCCCACCCCTACTGCAAAATCTGCTTGAGGTACGGGGCCTGGGTCTGCTGGACATACGCACCATTTTCGGCGAAACCTCCGTTCGTCGTAGAATGAAGCTTAAACTAATCGTGCACCTGGTCCGTTCCAACCCCGACAGTTTCGAGCGTCTGCCCACCCAGGACCAGACGCAGGAAGTGCTGGGGGTCGACATCAAACGTGTCATGCTCCAGGTGGCCGCAGGCCGAAACCTTGCGGTGCTGGTGGAAGCGGCGGTGCGCAATACCATCCTCGCTTTCCGCGGCATTGACACCATGGGCGATTTCATCGAACGCCAGGCACTGGCTATCATGAATAGCCGCGAAGACTAGGCACCCCAGGGCCATTCGCACTCAGCGTGCCCTGAGGGCTTTGTCCTGTTTCACCTAACCGCCGCCCGCCTGCCGGGCAGCGACTCGGAGCCTTTTGCCACAATGCTGAAAGTTGTATTGATTACCGGCATATCCGGTTCGGGAAAATCAGTTGCCTTGCGTCTGCTGGAAGATACCGGCTATCTCTGCATAGACAACCTGCCTCCCCGATTTCTGGCCGAATTTGTTCAGCGTTCTGCTGAACAGGGGCTGGAGCGACTGGCCGTCGCCATTGACGTGCGCGGCGCCGGTGATCTGGACATCCTGCCCGGAGTCATCAGCAAGCTGAACGAAGAAGGCTATGCCCTGCGCGTACTGTTTCTCAATGCCAGCGATCACACTCTGATGCAGCGTTACTCGGAATCGCGTCGCCGTCACCCGCTGACAGACCGCCTCCGTCAGGACGGCCGCTCCCCCTCGCTGCAGGAATGCATCGAAGCAGAGCGGGAAATGACCGCTCCTTTGCGCGAACTGGGCCACATTATCGACACCACGGACCTGACACCCGGCCAGCTGCGCGCCTGGATTCGCGATCTGGTGCAGGCCGATCGGGCCAGCGTGGTGCTGACCTTTGAGTCCTTTGCCTACAAACGTGGCGTGCCCGGCGATGCCGATCTGGTATTTGACGTGCGCTGTCTACCCAACCCGCACTACGACCCCGAACTGCGTCCCATGACAGGCCGGGACGAGCCAGTGGCCAAATGGCTGGCCCAGTTCGGCTCCGTGGAAACCATGATCGATGACATCGCGGGTTTCGTGCGGCGCTGGCTACCTTTATATATGCAGGACACTCGCAATTATCTGACTGTAGCCATTGGTTGCACGGGCGGTCAGCATCGCTCTGTCTATGTAGCGGAACAACTGGCACTGCGTTTTGCCGATTATGCGCCCTTGCTGGTACGCCATCGCAACCAACCGCCTATCAATCCCGTCCCATGAGTCATTCCCTTTTTTACAAATTAGGCGCCGTGCTGAGCATACTGGCCTTGCTGGCCGGGTGCTCATCCAGCCCCAAGCGCGCCAAACCCAAAGCCAAACCGGGGGCCACCGTTTCAGCGCCGCGAGGCGGAGGTTATTACAAAGACGATGGCCCCCACTCTCGCATACCGGCCAATCTGCACGCCACTCCCAACGCCACCCCTCGCATAGAACCGATCGCCCGCAGCAATACCCGTCCCTATACCGTGCTCGGCAAAAGCTTTGTTCCTCATACTTCCCACAAAGCCTTTACCCAGACCGGCACCGCTTCCTGGTATGGACGCAAGTTTCACGGCAAGAAAACCGCTAATGGCGAAACCTACGATATGTATGCCATGACGGCGGCCCATCCCACCTTGCCTATTCCGAGCTATGCGCGTGTGACCCGGCCCAAGACAGGCAAATCTGTCATTGTGCGCATCAACGATCGCGGCCCCTTTCACAGCTCACGCATCATCGATTTATCCTACGTCGCGGCAGCCAAGCTGGACTTGATTGCGCCCGGCAGCGGCACTGTCCTGGTGGAAGCGATTACCGAGGAAGAAATACGTAATGGCAGCTTTGAGCAGGGCGACATTGAGCTGGCCCAGGCCGAGGCTGAAACACCCCTCGACACACTGGCCATCGCCGAACCCCAATCCAGCCTGACCATCACGGAAACGCTGGAGCCTACGCCCGATGCCTTGTCTGCCCTGCCGCAAGAAGAGCTGACGATAGAGCTGGATGATTCCCCCAGCTGGAGCAGCGATGCCAACGATCAGCAGTTGATTGTGCAGGCGACGACAACAAACACCAGCAAGCCGCAGGCTCCTTCGGGTCAAAGCCGGGTTTACCTCCAGTTCGGCGCATTCTCTGCAAGAGAGAATGCCGCCGCCCTGGCGCAACAGCTCAATCGCCAGATAGCGCAGGTGGAATACCGCGATGCCCAGGTTCAGACCCACAACGATCTGTACCGCGTACAGATCGGGCCCTACCCCAATCGCACCGAAGCGATTAACGCGGCCTACCGCATCAAGCAAAAAACCGGTCTTAGCCCCTCTGTCGCTGTGCGCTAAGGTATTGGGAGAAGCAATCCGACCGGCTCCAGCTCACTAGCCTTGGGGCGCGTTTGCCAAGCCCCAGGCATAGAGTACATCGCGGGAAATCCCGGTTGCCTGACTGGCAATGCGGGCGGCGTCCCGCAATGAAACCTGCTCCAGCAGGGCCTTCATCCACCGCTGCGTAGTTGCATCCAAAACGGGCGCATCCTCATCAGGCTCTCGCGGGGCCTCATGCAAAATCAGCACAAACTCCCCTTGCTCCCGGTGACTGTCCTCATCCAGCCAGGCCAGAGCCTGCCCCAGGGGCACGGTGTGAATCTGCTCGAAACGTTTACTCAGTTCACGCGCAAAAGTCAGCTCCCGCATTGGGCCGCATACCTCTTGCATATCGCGCACGGCGGCACGCAGGCGGTGGGGCGACTCGAACATCAACACCGGCATGCCCAGGCTGGACCAATGCTGCAGCCACTTGCGACGCGCCACCGTCTTGGGCGGCATAAAGCCGGCAAACGCAAATGCAGGGTTCTCGTCGCTCGTGGCGCCACTACCCATCAAGGCGGCAATAACGGCCGAGGCTCCGGGCAAAGGCACGACCTGAAACCCGGCTTGCCGCACTGAGCGCACCACACGCGCACCCGGGTCACTGACAGCAGGTGCCCCCGCATCCGACACCAAGGCCACTCGCTGCCCTTGCTCCAGACGCTGAATAATGGCCTGAGCCGCCTGCGCCTCGTTGTGACGATGAGCCGCCATCAGCGGCGTTTGTATGCCCCAGGCCTGTAAAAAAGGGCGCGTTGCCCGTGTGTCCTCGGCCGCAATAATGTCACACAGCTCCAGCGCCTGCCAGCCGCGCAGGCTAAGGTCTCCCATATTGCCAATGGGCGTGGCCACCACATACAGACAAGAGGATGGCCAGACCTGGCCCTGTACCTTGTCCATCATGCTTTGCCAGACTGCCGCGTTCACTGTCCGGTTTTCGGTATCGCTCATGCTCGATCCTGCTTATTCATCATCGTGTATCCCTATGAACCTCTTTGACTACGCCCGCCAGGCTCAAAATCGGCAACTGCGACGCAAACCGCAGCGTCGCCCAGCAAGCAGAAAGGCTGAGCCCAGGCGCTCTCCCAGTCAGACAAGCGGCGATCAGGCCGAACAGCGCGCCTGCGAACATGTCCTCGCTCATGGAGCCCGCGTTCTGGCCCGCCAATTACGTACTCGCTTTGGGGAAATTGACCTGGTCCTGTGCCATCAAGAGCAACTTGTGTTTCTGGAAGTGCGCCAGCGCAATCACAAGACCTACGGAGGGGCGCTTGCCAGTGTAAACCGGGATAAGCAACGGCGCTTGATCCTGGCCGCCCAACACTGGCTGCCAATCCTGAGCCAACGCTATTTTCATGGCCGGCTGCCAGCCTGCCGTTTTGACGTGATCGCGATTGAAGGCGATACCCTGACCTGGGTCCAGCAGGCCTTCGAACAAACTTGAGCCCGTTCCAACCAGGCCTGACTAGCTGGGAATTTTTCGGCAAGGACACTGTCCTATAGAAAAAATCGGGCACCTGCCCCTATCTCAATCCGGATACAGCATCTGGTTTCAATACCGTGGCGTTTTTTTCAACATGACACGTTCTGCCTGCCCCACAGGGAAATTCTCCGTGCGATAATGCGCGCTATGGACCTTATCGCCTTAATGACTTCGCATTTCGACGATTCCGTCGATACCCTCAAAGCCAGCACCCGCGAACTGGCCGAACCTTTGGCCGCCGCTGTCGAGCTATTGTTTGCCACCCTGGCTAACGACGGCAAGATTCTGGCTTGCGGAAACGGCGGATCAGCAGCCGACGCCCAGCACTTTATTGCAGAGCTGGTGGGCCGTTTTGAGCGCGACCGCCTGCCTTTGGCCGGCATTGCGTTGAACACCGATACCTCGATCATGACGGCGGTGGGCAACGATTACGGCTTTGACAGTATTTTTGAACGCCAGGTCAGTGCCTTGGGCCAGACTGGCGACATTCTGGTGGCCATCTCCACCAGCGGCAACTCGCCTAATGTCATCCGCGCCATCGAGGCCGCCCGCGAGCGCGATATGGTCATCATTGCCCTGACAGGCAAAGGCGGCGGAAAAATCGCCGAGCTGCTCTCGGACACAGACATTCATCTTTGCGTACCGCACGATCGAACCATGCGTATTCAGGAAGTACACATTGTTCTGTTGCATGCCATGTGCGATGGCATTGATGCCCTGCTGCTGGGAGATCCCCTATGAAACACCGTTTGATTCTGGCCGCCCTGCTGGCCAGCACCACACTGACCGGCTGCGGACTACTGGTGGTCGGCGGCGCTGCCGCCACGACCGCTGTCGTAGCTACCGACCGTCGCACCACAGGCGAACAGGTCGAGGACAAAACCATCGTCATGAAAGCCGGCGCGGAAACACGTCGCCTGCTGGAGAACAAGGAAGGTCGCATCAACACCACCTCCTACGCCGGGCTTGCCCTGCTGACGGGGGATGTGCCCACCCAGGCTGACAAGGAAGAGGCAGGACGTCTGGTCTCCAAAGTCGACAAAGTCACTCGCGTGGTCAATGAATTGCGCGTGGGCGAGCCCACCCCGTTGAGTGTGCGTTCGAACGACTCCTGGATTACCACCCGGGTCAGCACCGCCTTGCTGAACGCCAAGGACGTGCCTAGCCGCACGATCTCCACCACAACCGAGCGTGGCGTAGTCTACCTGCTGGGCCGTGTCACTCACGAAGAGGGCGAACGCGCCGCGATTGCCGCCTCCAGCGTGCCCGGCGTGAACAAAGTGGTCAAGCTCTTTGAGTACGTCAGCGCCGAAAGCCTGGCACAACCTTTTAGCACCAACAATCAGCCAAGCACTGCCCCCGCTGGCACAGCGGCTCCGGCAGCACAGCCTGCTCCCGCCTCTTCTGTAGAAGTGATGCCTGTCCAATGAAAAAAGTAGTCATCATTGCCTTTGTCGTTGCCATCGCTGTAGGTCTGGGCGTATGGACCATGTCCGGCAGCGCCAAGGCCAGCGCCCCGGACGTCGCCTTCACCGACCTCAATGGCAAACACTTTGAGACCAAAGATCTGCAAGGCAAAGTAGTCCTGGTGAAGTTCTGGGCCACGGACTGCACCACCTGCGTTGCGCAAATGCCTGACAACATTGAGAACTTCAATGCCTTGTCCAGCAAGGGATTTGATATCGTGGCCGTCGCCATGAAGCACGACCCCATCAATTACGTGCGTAATTTCACCCAGTCCCGCCAACTGCCGTTCACGGTTGTCCATGACGACAAGGGCGATATCGCCAAGGCCTTTGGGGACGTCCGTCTGACGCCCACTGCCTTTTTACTCGACA
Organism: Alcaligenes sp. HNGD-HTN06; assembly: GCF_049932565.1. Lineage (NCBI taxonomy): Bacteria > Pseudomonadati > Pseudomonadota > Betaproteobacteria > Burkholderiales > Alcaligenaceae > Alcaligenes > Alcaligenes sp. HNGD-HTN06. The sequence continues at coordinate 3,253,745 of NZ_CP187782.1, forward strand.
AACAGGGTTACATCATCAAGCGCTACCTGGGCAACTACGACAAGCAGGAGTTCATTGCTACTGTCGAAAAAGCCCTGGCCAGCAGCTAAGCTCCTGTTTTTGCCCCAGCCACATAACCCCGGGTACCAGCAGTGGACCCGGGTTTTCTTCAAGTGAGCGCATCAATGAGCACCACAGATCCGCAGAATTATTCCTCGACCGTCAAAGCAGAAGTTTTGTCCGAGGCCCTGCCCTATATTCGTCGCTTCCACGGCAAAACCGTTGTCATCAAGTACGGTGGCAATGCCATGACCGAAGAAGCTTTGCAGCGCAGCTTTGCCCATGATGTGGTCTTGCTCAAGCTGGTTGGCCTCAAGCCCGTTGTGGTGCACGGTGGCGGCCCCCAGATCAACGACGCCCTCAAGCGCGTGGGTAAGGAAGGCACTTTTATCCAGGGCATGCGCGTGACCGACGCTGAAACCATGGAAGTGGTGGAGTGGGTTCTGGGTGGTCAGGTACAGCAAGACATCGTCATGATGATCAATGAAGCCGGCGGCAAGGCCGTCGGTCTGACAGGTAAGGACGGTGGCATGATTCGTGTCACCAAAAAAATGCTGCCTGACGCCGAGCACCCCGGCCAACTGCTCGATATCGGTTTTGTGGGCGATATCGAAAGCATTCAGCCCGAGGTGGTCAAAGCCTTGCAAGATGACCAGTTCATCCCCGTGATCTCCTCGATTGGATACGGCGAGGACGGTCAGGCTTACAACATCAATGCCGACGTGGTGGCCGGCAAGATGGCCGAGGTGCTCAGTGCGGAGAAACTGGTCATGCTGACCAACACCCCCGGCGTGCTGAACAAGGAAGGCCAGTTGTTGCGCCGCCTGTCGGCTCAAACGATTGACGAGCTCTTTGCCGACGGCACAATCTCCGGCGGCATGCTGCCCAAGATTTCCTCGGCTCTGGATGCCGCCCGCAACGGGGTCAATTCCGTCCATGTCATCGACGGACGTGTTCCCCATTGCCTGCTGCTGGAAATCCTGACTGACCGTGGTGTTGGCACCATGATCAGCTCGCATTAATCCGTGCGCGCTCCAATCCGTGCCCATGCCTGGGCACGGCCTTTGTCTGCCTGCCAGCCCGATGAGACCATCTGGCTGTTTGACCTGGATAACACCCTGCACAATGCCTCTCAAGGCATTTTTCAGGCTATTGACGGGCGCATGCGCATCGGCGTGGCGCAAACCCTGGGTGTAGACATGGACGAGGCCGACCGGCTGCGTCTGGAATACTGGCAACGCTATGGCGCAACCATGATTGGCCTGCATCGCCATCACGGCGCCGACCCGGCGGCCTTCCTCAAGCACGCGCACGATTTTGATGTGCCTTCCCTGATCAGTGCCGAGCCGGGCCTTGCCTACCAGCTGCGCCGCCTACCGGGCTATAAGCTGTTGTTGACCAACGCGCCCCAGGACTACGCACATCGTGTTCTGAAGGCACTGAATTTGCTACCGGTTTTTGATGGCCTGTGGGCTATTGAGCACATGCAACTGCAAGGTCGCTATCGCCCCAAGCCCTCGCAGGCGCTGATGAAGCAGGCCTTGGCCATGCTCAAGGCGCAGGCTCGCGACATTGTGCTGGTGGAAGATACCTTGCGCAATCTGAAAAGCGCCCGACAACTGGGGATGCAAACCATCCACATCTATAACGCGGGCACTCCCTTTAGCGCCATGTATCATGGCCGCAGCCCTTATGTCGATCACCGCATCAACCGCATCGCCCAACTGGTCAAGAACTGGCCACGCCTCTAAGGGCCTTACCATCCCTGTCACGATAGCGAGCCAATTCCCTTTTTCAGTGATGTGTCGTCAAGAGCGGCCATTTTGCTGCTCTTGACTCACCGACATACACAGCGGTCAGAAAAAAATCAGACCTGATGGCGCTGTTCCACCGCTTCGGCACCGCATACCGGGCAGGCCGGATCTTTGCGAAAACGCACCGTATGCCAATTCATGTTGAAGGCATCCACGCTTAACAAACGGCCGACCAAGGGCTCTCCGAAGCCGCCTAACAGCTTCAAGGCCTCGACTGCTTGCGCACTACCCACCATACCCAGCAAAGGCGACAGAACGCCTGTGGTAGCGCAGCGCAATTCCTCAACATCATCGGCTTCGGGGAACAGGCAGTGGTAGCAAGGGGCGTCGGGTTGACGCAGGTCATAGGTGCTGACCTGCCCCGAAAAACGAATCGCCGCACCGGACACCAATGGTTTACGCAGGGCCACGCAGGCGCGGTTAATGGCGTGGCGGGTCGCAAAGTTGTCGCAGCAATCCAGCACCAAATCGACTTGCCGAACCCAATGCATCAAGCCCGCTTCGTCCAGACGCTGAACGACAGGAGTGACCTTGACTTCAGGATTGAGCTGCTCAATGTGCAGCTTGGCAGACTCGACCTTGTCCCAGCCCAGACGATCAGTGGTGTGAGCAATCTGGCGTTGCAGATTGCTCAATTCCACTTGATCATCGTCGACCAGAATGATGGAGCCCACCCCCGAAGCCGCCAGATACGCCACCACCGGGGAGCCCAGGCCTCCCGCTCCAACTACCAGGATGCGGGAGGCCAGCACCCGCTCCTGCGCTTCCACCCCGAACTCGTCGAGCAGAATATGCCGCGCATAGCGCAGTAATTGCTGATCTTCCACGTCAAGAGCCTGTGTTTACGGAGTTACCGGCTCGAGCCCTTTCGGGGTGATTCGGAACCGCTCAACGCTGGGTTGCTGATTCAGGGGACTTTTTTTTTCAGTCGATTCGGACGCCACGTCCTTCTCGCGCTGGGCAGCAGCCTGCTTGGCGGCAGCAACTTTGGCCGGATCATTTTTCATGACCGGACGTCCCGCCAAATGGTTCAGCGCCTGCTGCAACTGATAATCGTCGTCACCACCAAACTCGAACATCTTGAATTCGGGGCTCATACCCAGATCAGGCTGTTCTTCTTCGGTGCTTTCATCCACTTTACTGTTGAGCAAATGGCGTTTGAGATCCACCTCACGAGGCAGACGGAACAAATTACCTTGTGCGGTATCGTCCACCACCACATCTGGCTGAACGCCCGTCACCTGAATCGACGTGCCGTTAGGCGTGTAATACAAAGCGGTGGTCAGCTTCAGCCCTGAGTCCTCGGACAGCGGCACCACGCTTTGCACCGAGCCCTTGCCGAAGGTGCGATTACCAATAATGGTGGCCCGCTTGTGATCCTGCAAAGCACCAGCCACAATTTCCGAGGCCGAGGCCGAGCCCACATTCACCAGCACAACGATAGGCACGGTCTTGAGCCAGTCCAGCTTTTTCAGGACGTCCGCATCCGTGTCGAGCTCACCCAGCACGGACTGCATGGACTTGACGTAATACTCGCGATTGGACGAGGGGATACGACCTTTGGTCGATACCACCAGGTCACCCGAATCCAGGAAGGCGGACGAGACGCCAATAGCGCTTTCCAGCAAGCCACCAGGATCGTTGCGCAGGTCAATGACCAAACCTTTCGGTGCGCCAGGGCCTTTGTAGACTTCGGACAATTGCTTGATCAGATCAGCCGCCGTGCGTTCCTGGAACTGGGCAATGCGCACGTAGGCCACGTCGTCAGCCAGCATCTTGGAGCGCACGCTGCGCACCTTGATGACATCGCGCACCAGATTGAATTCCAGCGGCTTGTCCCGGCCAGCACGACGAATCGTCAGTTTGATCGATGTATTGGGCTCGCCACGCATTTGCTTGACTGCATCATTCAGGCTCAAATCCTTGGTCGGTTTGCCATTGATGTGCGTGATGATGTCGCCAGCCAGAATGCCGGCACGGGCAGCCGGTGTGTCTTCAATCGGCGAGATGACTTTGGGCATCCCGTCCTCGCTACCGATTTCTATGCCCAGACCGCCAAACCCGCCCTGGGTCATGGCTTCCATTTCCTTGAACGCATCCGCATCCAGATAGGCCGAGTGCGGGTCCAGATCGGTAAATAGCCCCTTGATCGCATTATTGACCAGGGTCTGATCCGTCAAAGGTTCCACGTACGTGTTCTTGATGGCAGCGAACACATTGGCGAACTGTTGCAGTTCGCGCAAAGGCAATGGCTCGCCGCGTTGAGCGACCGCAGTAATGCCAAGGCTGATCAAAATACCGCCCACAGCACCTGCTGCCACTAGTCCAATGCTGCCAATCCTTCGAGTGCTCATGCACATTCCCATTATTTTCAGATTCAAGACGGGGCCACCTCCCGGAGCTGACCCGACCATGCATTATAAGAGTAGCGTAAAGCGCCGACCAGCGTGAACTGGGCTTGAGTCGCTACCCTGCGCAACAAATGCGAGCAAAAGTAAACGGCGGCCCAAAAAAACTCAGGGCCCCAGCCAAACCTGCGGATTAATGGGCTTGCCCTGATGGCGCAACTCAAAATACAGGCCCGGCTCAACCTGCCCGCCAGTCGCCCCCACCCGCGCAACAGCGTCTCCGCGCCCCACGACATCACCGACCTGCTTGAGCGTGCTCTGGTTATAAGCGTAAACGCTCAGGTAGTCGCGCCCATGATCAATAATCAGCAAATTACCAAACCCGGTCATCCAACTGGCAAAGACCACCCGACCGGGGGCCACCGCACGGACCGTAGTGCCGGCTGACGCCCGCAACACAATACCGCGCCAAATACCGCCGTCAGGCCGCTCGGCACCGAACTTGCCTTGCACTTGTCCCCGCACGGGATAGGGCAAGCCCCGCTTCAAGCCCTGAAATCCACCTTCGGGCTCCAAGGCAGGCGCGGCAGACTGCTCCACAGGCTCTTCCTCCACCTGCACCTCCCGCACCTTGGGAGCAACAGGCTGGCCAATCGGCTCGCTAGGCTCGGATGAGGCCTCCAGACTATCAGACAGCAACCGCTCGTTTGTCGTCGGTGGCGTGTAGGTCAAGGGCGGACGCGGAATGGCTTGCGCCGGCTCTGCTGGCGCCGGTTTGCTGGGCGGCAGGGCTGGCGGCAATGGTGGCTGGGTAGCGCGGGCGCGCTCCAACAGCTCCCGCTCGCGTTCCAGACGCGCCTGCTCACGGGCGGCCTGCTCCCGCTCGGCCTTGCGACGCAATTCCTGCTGGCGAAGCTGCTCGGCCTTGCGCGCCTCCTCGGCACGACGAGCGGCCTCCCGGCGTCGTTGCTCTTCAGCACGGCGGGCTAGCTCGGCCTGGCGGGCAATCTCGGTTTCCAGCCCAGAGATCAAGTCTCCCAGGCGCTTGTCATTGCTTTGCAAATTGGCTGCCTGGCCACGCTGGCGCTCGAGCTCCGCGCTGATGTCCGCCACCACCTTGGCCCGCTTTTCTTTCTGTTCCTGCAAGGCCACTTTCTGGGCAGCCGCCTCAGCAGCCAGTTGCTCCTGTTCTTTTTCACGCGCGGCAAGCTGAGCCTGCAGGCGATCCAGTCGCTCAACAGTACGACGCACCTGATGCACCTGCTCGGTCTGTTGACGCGACACATAGCCCAAGTAATACAACTCGCGGTTGATGGCGTTGGGGTCATCGCCGGACAAGAGGGCGGCCCAGGGAGAGACGCCATTGGCGTACTGCGCGCGCAACTGCTCGGCCAGTTCCTGCTGACGCTGCGCTTTAAGCGCCTGTTGTTCGCGGATCTGCTTGCCTAGGGTGCCCAGTTGCTCGTGCAACTGCTCTTGCCGCTGTTCGATCTGGGCCAGCGTGCGATCGATATCGGAGATCGCCTGCTCGGATTCACGCAAGGCATTGGCCGCATCACGACGAGAGCTTTCACTGCTGTCAATGCTCTTGCGTAAGGATTCGATTTTCTGGCGCAGCTCTGCCTGCTGCTTTTGAGCCTGGGCCTGGCGCGCGGCCAGATCCGGGTCCACAGCCAGTACCGGAAAGGTCCAGGCTGCCAGCAACAGGCAAACGCTGTAGCGCCACATTGTTTACTGCGCCTTGCCCTGATTGGCGACCGCTTGCATCTGGGCCGCAATCGATTCCTGGTCGCCCAGGTAGTAATGGCGGATAGGACGCAGGTTCTCATCCAGCTCGTATACCAGTGGCTGACCGGTCGGAATGTTCAGGTGAACAATATCCTCATCGGAGATGCCATCCAGATGCTTGATCAAAGCGCGCAGGCTGTTGCCATGAGCGGTTACCAGAACACGGCGTCCGGAACGGATGGCCGGCGCAATGGACTCGTCCCAGAACGGCACGACACGGGCCACGGTGTCTTGCAAACATTCGGTGCGCGGCAATTCATCGGCCGGCACACGGGCGTAACGAGCATCAAAGCGTGGGTTGCGTGGATCATCCTCGGCAACGGGATCAGGAGCGATTGCATAGGCACGACGCCAGATCAGAACTTGATCCTCTCCGTACTTTTGTGCGGTTTCGGCTTTATTTAAGCCTTGTAAAGCACCATAATGGCGTTCGTTCAAACGCCAGCTCAAACCGATAGGAGTGTGCATGGCGTCCATCGAATCCAGGGCGATCCAAAGGGTACGGATAGCGCGCTTGAGGACCGAGGCAAAAGCCAGGTCGAACTCAAAGCCGTTTTCTTTGAGCAGATCACCGGCCTGCTTTGCCTGTTGGCGCCCGGTTTCGGTAAGATCGACATCGGTCCAGCCAGTAAACCGGTTCTCCAGGTTCCACTGGCTTTCGCCGTGCCGCATCAATACAAGTTTATACATGGTAAAAACAGCCTCGAGGTTGAAAAATTGGCGCCACTCTATAATCGTGTGATCCGACCTTTTTTTCTTGCTTTTCTTGGTAATCAACAGGATTTAACGTGGACTTCATCTTAAGTCAGAACAATCTTCTAATTTTAGCAATTGCGGTGCTTGCCGGCATTATGCTGTTAATACCCAGCTTTTTCAAAGGCCGTGCCGGGCGCGCAGTTTCAAGCTCTGAAGCGGTACAGATGGTAAACCAGAAAGACGCTATTTTGATTGATCTACGTAGCGCCGATCAGTTCAAGACCGCGGCAATTGCGCAATCGCGCAACATCCCGGCTGCCGACCTTGACGCCAAGGCCAACAGCCTGCCCAAAGACAAACCTGTCATCCTGGTGTGTGAAACTGGCCGTAGCGCCCAACGCAGCGTTGCGGTTCTGCGCAAACATGGCATTGAGCAGGCCTACACACTGGAAGGCGGTATCCAGGGCTGGATGCAGGCCAGTCTGCCCGTCAAAAAATCGTAAGCTCTCCTTCTACGAGGCTCTCATGGCAAAAGTCACGATGTACTCCACAATGGTGTGCCCTTATTGTGTGCGCGCTGAAATGCTGCTCAAACAACGCGGCGTCACCGAAATCAATAAAATCCTGATTGATCGCGAACCGGAACAGCGCGCCCTGATGATGGAGCGTACCGGTCGACGTACGGTTCCCCAAATCTACATTGGCGACACCCATGTAGGTGGCTACGATGATCTGGCCGCTTTGGACCGTGAAGGTGGTCTGCTGCCTTTGCTGGCTGCCTGATTTTTTTTCTAACCATTTTTTTATCCCATAGGATCACCCATGGCCGACCAGAACAACACAGCCGCTGAACAAGAAGCTCAACAACCCAGCTTCAGCCTGCAGCGCACCTACATCAAAGACCTGTCCATCGAAATGCCCAATGCCCCCCAGATCTTTCTGGAGCAAGAGGCCCCTTCCGTGGAAGTGTCCATCAATGTGGGCGGCCAGCGCCTGGCTGACACGGTTTACGAAAGCACCGTGACCGCCACAGTGACCACACGCATTGGCGACAAGGTCATGTACTTGGTGGAAGCCACCCAGGCCGGTATTTTTGAAGCTGCCAACATTCCTGAAGAGCAGCTCGAGCCCTTGCTGGGCATTGTGTGCCCCACCATGCTGTACCCATACTTGCGCGCTGCCGTGGCCGACGCCATCAACCGTACGTCCCTGCCTGCCCTGCATCTGACGGAAGTGAACTTCCAGTCCCTGTACGAGCAGCGCCTGGCTCAGCAACAGGGCGCAGCCCAAACTGACGGCCAGCCTTTGCAGGCCTGATGATGTCAAACGCGCACACTCCTGTTCGTGTCGCAGTCCTGGGCGCAGGCAGTTGGGGCACGGCGCTGGCCGCCCTGGCCAGCCTCCAGGCTCCCACGATGGTGTGGGCGCGCAAATCATCCACAGCTCATGCCATCGGGCAGGATCATCGCAATCCCGCCTACCTGCCCGATGTCCTGCTCCCCGAATCGCTACAAGCCAGCGACAATCTGAAGCACGTCATGGATTTCGCACTGGCCGACGATACCGGGCCCGCCCTCATCATTCTGGGTGTGCCTGTTCGTGGTCTGGCACAGACCTGTGTGGACCTGGCGCAGCACTTGCCCGCCACACGCCGTCATCCTGTCCTGTTGGTCTGGACCTGCAAAGGCTTTCATCAGGAAAGCGGTTTACTACCCCATCAGATTGTGCGCGAAAGCCTGCCTGAGCGCCCCTGGTTAGGCCGGGCCGTATTGTCTGGTCCCTCTTTCGCGCTGGAAGTGGCCAAAGGCCTGCCTGTCGCCCTGACCCTGGCCTGCCAACCCGCCTCCATGGCGGACATCGCCCTGGCCGCTCTGCATGGCAAGCAAGCCCGCCTCTACACCAGCACCGACATGATCGGTGTGGAAGTCGGTGGCGCTGTCAAAAACATCATGGCAATTGCCTGCGGCATTGCCGACGCACTGGGCCTGGGCCACAACGCCCGTGCCGCCCTGATTACCCGAGGCCTGGCTGAAATGCAGCGTCTGGGTGTCGCTCTGGGCGGTCACGCAGAAACCTTCTTCGGACTGGCCGGTCTGGGAGATCTGGTCCTGACCGCGACCGGCGAGCTCTCCCGCAACCGGCAAGTTGGCCTGGCGCTGGGCGCCGGAGAAAGCCTGGACAGCATCCTGGCCACCGGCATTACGGCCGAGGGGGTACGCTGCGCCCGCGCGGTTCTGGAGATGGGCAAGGCGCACCACATTGAACTCCCGATTACCGCCGCGGTCTGCCAGATTCTGTTTGAACAGCTCTCCCCGCGTGAAGCCGTCCACGCCTTGCTCACTCGCGAGGCCAAGCAGGAAGGCCATTAACCCCGCTTGCCATCTGGTCTGGCCTCTCCTTGTCAGGCCGGCGGTCAACCGTCTTTTTATTCAACATCAAAACAATGTCATTGCTTGCTCGTTCTCGTGATCTTCTGCTCCGCTCCGTGCTGGGGCTGGCCTGCACCGGTTTGCTGGCGCAGGCTGCTCAGGCCCAGTCCAGCTGGCCTGAACGTCCCATTCAGATGGTGGTGCCCTTCCCGGCAGGCTCCTCGCCTGACGCGCTGGCCCGTGCCATTTCCGAACCCCTTTCCCAGGCCCTGGGGCAGACCATCATTGTGGACAATCGCCCGGGTGCAGGCGGCAATATCGGCACCCGCTTTGTTGCTCATGCCAAGCCCGACGGCTACACCCTGCTGCTGACCATTAACGGCCCCATGGTGACGGCTCCCACCCTTTACAAGACCTCGCTGGGCTACGACCCGCTGAACGATCTGCAGCCTGTCTCCATGATTGGCACCAGCCCCAACGTTCTGGTCGTACCGGCTGACTCACCCGCCAATACAGTAGAGGAGTTCATTGCCCTGGCCAAATCCCGCCCCGGTGAATTGAACTACGGCTCTGTCGGCCCCGGCAGCTCGGCCCACCTGGCGATGGCCATGCTCGAGCATGCCGTCGACATCAAGCTGGAGCAAATCCCCTACTCCGGTTTTCCACAAATTCTGACGGCCATTATTGGCGGAGACATTGACGCCGCCTTCATGGTTCCAGGCATTGCCATGCCGCAGGTTGAGGCTGGTAAAGTCAAGGCATTGGCCGTGACGTCCCTGCAGCCCAGCGAATTGCTGCCGGACTTAACCACCATGGCACAAGCCGGTCTGGAAAACTTCGAGGCAATCTCCTGGGATGCTTTCTTTGTCCCCCACAACACCTCGGAGGATGTCGTCAAACGTCTGAACCAGGAAATCACCACCATCTTGCAACGCGACGATATCAAGGCCAAGCTCAAGGCCTTTTACTTTTCGTCCGAACCCTCCACCCCCCAAGCGCTGACGGACAAGATCGTGGCCGACAAAGCTCGTTGGGATGAGGTGATCGAACGCCTGAATCTGTCGCTGGAATAAAAGCCTCGACTCATTCCTCTGCAAATGGCCCTGCGAACCTCTTGGTTGCAGGGCCATCTTTCTGTGGATTCGACCACCATCACGCACAGTCCGTCCAAGCTCAACGGACTGTGCCGCCTCACTGCCAGCCCCATGTCATGGCGAAGCAGACCAGCCCCCCTTTACACCCCGCCCTCATAGCCTGCCTGCCGCCAGGCATCAAACACACAGACCGCCACCGCATTGGACAGGTTCAAACTACGCTGCCCAGCCAGCATGGGCAAACGAATCCGCTGCTCCTGAGGAAACAATGCAAGCTGTTCGGCCGACAAACCTGCAGTTTCACGACCAAACACAAACACATCACCCGGCTTGAAGCTTTGCTCCGCCAGCAAATGGCTGCCGCGCGTCGTCAGAGCAAAAGCCCGATCGGCCGCGGTGCCGGTGGCGCGCAACGCCTCTTCAAGGCTGTCATGCACCTTGACCTGGGCCCATTCGTGATAGTCCAAGCCGGCACGGCGCAGCTTGCTGTCCTCAAGCTCAAAGCCCAAAGGCCGTACCAGATGCAGGACACAGCCTGTATTGGCCGCCAGACGAATGACATTGCCCGTATTGGGAGGAATCTCGGGCGAAACCAGGACGATATGAAACATGAAGAACCCAAAAAAACACAGAAAAGCCGCCAGCTGGCGACGCAACAGAAAAGACTAGAACCTCGTTGACTTCCAGGGCGCCCGGGCCGCGACCAGGGCATACACCGGGCCGGCGCCGGCCACACGACAGGCACGCGCCAGTGCATCCAGCGTGGCCCCCGTCGTCAACACATCATCGATGAGCAGCACGGCACGCCCGTCAAGCGGCTCCAGCACCTGAAAAGCACCCCGCATGGCTTGCCTGCGAGCCTGACGCCCCAGAAACTTCTGGGCCACGTCCTGACGTGGCGACAATGCGACGACATGCAGACATGCCGCTAAACCCAAACGACGCGCTACGCGCTGAGCCAGCACGGCTGCCGGGTTAAAACCCCGACGGCGCAAGGCGTCGCGTTGTGAGGGAACCGCTATGACCCGACACCCATCATCCAGTGCTGGCCCGTAACGGCGCCATTGCTGCAACATCAATTCCGCCAGCACCGCTGCCACCTCCAGCCGACGGGAAATTTTAAACGCATGAATCAACATATCGCCAGGATGTTCATAGTCAAACCCGGCCACGGTGGCTTGCAAGGAAAATTGCCCCGCTCCGCAATCCGGGCAGGCCAGCAAGGCCAGGGGCGGCAAGGCCAGCGCACACCGTGGGCATCGCAAGTCATGAACCGGCCTGAGCAGGGCGTGACGACACCAGGGACACAGCGCCCCGCTTGGTGAACGCAAGCCACACAGCATGCAGGGGCGGGCCAGCAGGGGAAGCCCTACAAGACGATGGAGCGACTCGCGCCCGAACTGGGGATGCGCCATAATAGATCATTACCTTTCAGAGCCAGGCTGATCCGATCACAGCACAAGCTCCTGATCCAAGCCAGCAACGTCCGCGCAATTATGTCCCAGTTACCTTCTTTGCCTATCAACTCCGCCCACGTCGAGCAGCAATTCAATCGCCGCGCTCCCCTGGATCACGCTCAGTTTCTCTACGGTGAAGTCGCCCAGCGGATGTTGTCCCGGCTGGCCTTGGTACGGTTACAGCCCACGCATATTCTGGATGCAGGCTGTGGCGCCAGCCACGCGCTCGAACCGTTACGCTCACGCTATCCGGACATGAAATACACCGGTCTGGATCGCAGCGCGAAGTTGCTGGACGTGGCTCGCGAGCGTTACCAGTCCAAACCCAGCCTTTGGCAGAAACTGCGCAATCAGCCTACCCCGGCTGCCAGCTGGATTCAGGCTGATATGGCCGATACCGGCCTACCGGCTGAAAGCCAGGAACTGATCTGGTCGAATATGGCCCTGCACTGGCACCCCGAGCCCCATCGGGTACTGGCCGAATGGAATCGTCTGCTCAAACCTGAAACGCTGGTGATGTTCTCCTGCCTGGGGCCCGGTTCTTTTGCCGAACTGCGCAGCGCCATGGAGCAGGCAGACCTGGGCACCAGAACGCTGGAATTCGTGGACATGCACGACTTTGGTGATCTGCTGCTGGAAAGCGGCTTTGCCGATCCTGTCATGGATCAGGAACTCGTCACCCTTACGTACCGCAGCGCCGAGAAACTGCTCGATGATCTGCGCCTGCTGGGCGGCAACCCGCACCCTCAGCGCAAGGCTAGCCTGAGCACCTTGACCTGGCGTCAGCGTCTGCTCAATGCGCTGGAAAAGCAGCGCCACATGGACGGAACCCTGCACCTGAGCCTGGAAATAGCGTACGGACATGCCTGGCGTGCCCGCAGTCGCCGCAGCACTCATGGAGAGGTGAGCGTACCCATCTCCACCATCAGCCGCCGTCCCAAGCCTCAGGAATAGGCGGCACCTCCAAGCCCGTTCCAAGGATGGGCAAGCAGATGGGCCCTCTCTGACAAAAAAATGGTTTAGGGGTACACTTTTGCGGTTAGCCAAGCTGGCTAACAATGTTCTCAGGGCGGGGTGCAAGTCCCCACCGGCGGTAATGGCACAGCCTAGCCCGCGAGCGCCTGGCCTTGTGTCAGGGACAGCAGACCCGGTGTGATTCCGGGGCCGACGGTATAGTCCGGATAAAGAGAGAACGGGATATCTTCACCCCTGTACAGGAGCCATCCTGTTGGGGGCTTGAGCTGTCCTGCTTCCTGCATGCCCTGTTTTTGTTGTCATAAAACAGGAAACCAACATGAACAGCATTACCCCAGCCAATCGTCTGGCCCCTCGCATCGCTTTTATTCAAGCTTGCTGGCACAAGGACATTGTGGATCAGGCCCGCCAGGGCTTTATCGACGAAGTCACCTCCTTGGGCCATGACAGCAGCCTGATCGACTTCTTTGAAGTAGGCGGTGCTTTTGAAATCCCGCTACATGCACAGCGTCTGGCCCAATCGGGACAATACGCGGCGATTGTAGCGGCGGGCCTGGTCGTAGATGGTGGCATCTATCGCCACGACTTTGTGGCCACCGCAGTCATTCAGGGCTTGATGCAAGTGCAGCTCAGCACTAATGTGCCTGTGTTTTCAGTCGTGCTGACTCCGCACCACTTCCATGATGGCAAGGAGCACCACGATTACTTCCATCGTCACTTTGTGATCAAGGGCCAGGAAGCGGCCCGCACGTGTCTGGATACCGTCGCCAAGTTGCAGTCCCTGCCTGTGGCACAGGTCGCCGCGCTCTAAACGACAAGGCGGCCTGTCAGGCCGCCCCACCATCCCCCCCCGGCCCGCTGCTCCTGGCAGCGTCGGGACAGACTCAAACCCTGTCGACCCCTATTGGGGCACGGCCCGTCTCAAGACTGGTTACGCTTGCGCGACGAGTCGATACCCAGCTGTTTGAGTTTGCGGTACAAGTGGGTTCGCTCCAGACCGGTACGCTCGGACACGCGAGTCATGCTGTGATTTTCACGGCGCAGATGATATTCAAAATAAATGCGCTCGAACTCGTCACGCGCTTCACGCAAGGGCAAATCCAGGGAAATGCTGCCCAACTGGGACTCATCCTGCTCGACCTCGGGTACGGTCATGGCAGGGGCCATGCCAGGCGCCATCGGCGCTGCCTCAGGACGACGCTCCCCACCCTGCACCACCGGACGAGCTGCCGCTGCCAATGTCTTGGGCGCAACGGTACGCTCCAGACCGGAAGCAACGGTCTTGAGCAAACGCTGCATGGTGATTGGCTTTTCCAGGAAATCCACTGCACCGATACGGGTGGCTTCCACCGCCGTATCCACCGTGGCGTGGCCGCTCATCATGACCACCGGCATATCCAGCAAGCCTTGGGAAGCCCACTCTTTGAGCAGACTGACACCGTCTGTGTCTGGCATCCAGATATCCAGCAAGACCAGATCGGGGCGGCCCCGCAAGCGTGCCTCGCGAGCCTGGGCGGCATTCTCTGCCAATTGCACGGTATGTCCTTCGTCGTAAAGAATTTCCGACAAAAGTTCCCGAATGCCGATTTCGTCATCAACTACCAGAATTCTGGCCATAAAACGTCACCTACGTGATTTTTACGCATTATCGTTTGCTCGCCGCCCAGAGTCCAGACGAATATGCTGGCCAGCAAGCCGGGTAAAGAGGATGGAAATGCGAGCCCCCCCCTCACGGCGATTGGAAACATCGATTCTGCCGCCGTGCTCCTCGATGATTTTCTTAACTATAGCAAGTCCCAGACCCGTGCCGGTGGGCTTGGTGGTTACGTATGGTTCAAAAACACGCACCAGCATCTGCGGATCAAAACCCGGCCCGTTATCTGAGACCACAAAACTGACCGTCGTAGCCGAGTCGGAACCTTCTACGCCTGCAATCATGGTTTTAACAAATACATGCGCCTGGTCAAGTGATTGATCCTGGGCAGCAGCTTCCCGAGCATTGGCCAGCAGATTATGAATAACCTGACGCAACTGTGTGGGGTCCCCCAGGACCATCGGCAAATCCGGGTCCAGTTCCACGTCAATCGCCACACTGTAACCGTCGTCCCGAACCATGCCTTCTTCCGGGTCCCAACCATATAAAGTCAGCACTTCGGTAATCAGCTCGTTCAGATTCAAAGCCTGCATCTGAGTGGCGGGCTTGCGGGCATACTCACGAAAATCCTCCACCATCTTTTTCAGGGAGGCAACCTGGTTGACGATGGTATTGGTGTAGCGCAGCAGCATGGCCGCATGCACCTCGTCCAATTGCGATTCCAGCTTCATGGCCAGACGTTCGGCAGACAGCTGAATAGGCGTTAAGGGGTTTTTGATCTCGTGCGCCAGGCGTCGGGCCACTTCGCTCCAGGCCACCAGACGGCTGGCAGAAATCACGTCAGTAATGTCATCAAACACCACCAGATAACCCGTGGGCTGGCCGTCGACCCGCAGCAAGGTGCCCCGAGCCAAAACGGTGACGATAGTATCACGCGCCTCATTGCCTTCTTTCATGTCCAGCTCAAACTGCTGCTGCCAATAAGGATGATCGGACCCCATGGCCTGATGCGTGGAAAACGCTTCGCGTATGACGGATGCAAACGTCAGCGCTCCGTCCAAGGTCTCCAGCGGGCGACCTTTTATGGAGCGCAAATCCACTTGCAGGATTCGTTGCGCCCCTTGGTTGAACATGGTCACGCGAAACATTTCGTCAAAGGCCAACACCCCGCTGGACAGATTGCTGAGCACTGACTCCAGATACATATTGGAGCGCTCCAGCTGCAAGCGATTTTTCTCGACCATGCGGCGCGCCTCATCCAGTTGCCGGGTCATGGCATTGAACGAGCGGGTCAACTGGCCGACCTCGTCCTTGGCGGGCGGTTCAGGCAAGGCCCGGTAATCCCCCACCCCTACCGCCTGCGTCCCGGCAGCCAGCGTCAGCAATGGGCGCGTCAGACGGCGAGACAGGGCCAGGGCTGCAGCCACAGCGGTAAACACCGCCAGAATCAAGGCCAGTGTCAAGGTGATGCCGTAGAGCTTGCGCAAGCCCTGACGGGACAAAGCAAGCTCCTGATAATCCCGAAACCCCTGCTGGACCTGGTTGGCATTACGGGCGATCTTGTCGGGCACAGGCTGGATCACCTGCAGCCAACGCGAGTCCGCCGTACCGCTCAGGCTTGCTGTAAAACGGTTGGGATCGGCCAGCGGCAGCACCGCCCGCAAACGCAAGCCGGTCGACTCTGCCGGCACACCCCCCTCGTCCAGGCCATTGTCATGTACCGGGGCATCATCATCCACTTCAGCCGCCGCGTAACGACCCGAAATACGCAACTGATTCATCACGCTGGAAGGGGGCATGTCCGGTAGCAAGGTGTCATACCGTGAGGACGAAAAGGCAATCAAGCGGCCATTGCCAGAAAACACCATGGCTTCGGTCACACCGCTGTTTTCCCGCAATGAGATCAGCAGACTGCTGTACTGGGCGCTATCGGCTTTATTCAGCGCCGCCACCATTTCCTGGGCGCGGCCTTCCAGCTCGCTGAGCTGCGAATCCAGAGCCGCCCGCCCCAGACTCAGCCCTGACTCCAAGGCCGAATCCACTCGTACGTTGAACCAGGACTCGATCGAGCGCGACATGAACTGCACCGAGAGCAGATAGATCAGCGCACCCGGAATAATCCCGATCAGTGTGAAATAAAAAGCAAAGCGCGCCGTCATGCGGGCCCCAAACTGGCGCCTGCGTATTTGCCTGAACAGGCGAATCGTCAGCATCAGCACCCAGGAAATCAGGGTGGCCGCCAGCACGCCGTTGAGCACCAGCAACAGATCATATTGCTGTGCGTAGCGCGAGGCGTTGCCTGTTGACCAGACCAGCAGCGTAAACAGCGCTAACGCGCTGACTCCCGCTCCAAACAGAGCGGTACGCAAGATCCAGCGGATCAAGGTTGGGGCTCGTCGACGGAGACGGAAAAGGAAAAGGTTTTCCATGGGGTGGCCAATGTCCAGGCAGAACTATTGATGGCATCCACTTGAAAGGGGCGAGCCAGCAAGGAGGTATCCAGGCGCAGACGCACACGACCCTGGTATTCCTGGTCGCGGTCCAGATCCGCCACATAGGCAACTGCCCAGCCACGGATATGGCGCAGCATGGCCAGTGCATCATTCATGGAGGATTCGGGCAAAGACAGGTCCCCGGTTCCCACACGCCACTGTCGGGTTAACGCGTTATACACAACCCGCCAGGTTTGTTGTTCTTTAACAACATTTTTATCAAACCAATACCAACGGGGCTGAGCCAACTCAACTTCAACCGTGAAATACAGTGGCACCCCTTTCTCGGCAGCCGTCCGCAACTCCGGACTGAGTTCGAACTCGATATCCGCGTCGATATACAGCTTTTCGTCCCGAATATGGGGCTCGACCTTGACGACCCGCTCTCCCGACGTGGCAACCGGCACAATCGTATTGGCCGAGCTGAGCGCGCAGTTGAAAATCAGCAGAAAAGACAGGAAAACGCGCCACATCGTGATTAACCGCAAAAAGGACAAAGTCAGAGCCCTAATTGTGACAAGTCAAACCGGGCGCGTAAATAAGGCATAGAAAAAACCGTCGCCATCTGCCAGAGATCGTCCTGCAACGCCGGGCAAAATCTGGCCAGGAGAGTCCAAAAGCTGCGCCTCAGGATGACGGGCCAAAAACGCCTCGACCTGTTGCTGACCTTCGGCCGGAAAAATCGAGCAGGTCGAATACAACAAATGTCCACCTGCTCGCAACGTGGACCACAAGGCATCCAGTATAGAGCTTTGCAGACGGGCGGTATCGGCAATGTCCGACTCGCGGCGCAACCAGCGAATATCCGGGTGACGACGCACAATGCCCGATGCCGTACAAGGTACATCGGCCAAAATCGCATCAAAGGGCTGACCATCCCACCATTGGGCCGGACGCGCCGCATCACCCCGTTTCAATTGAACCTTGTCGCCGGCCAAACCCAGACGACGCAGGTTGTGATCCACACGCTCCAGACGCTCGCCGTCCGAGTCCAGGGCCAACAAGGAAACATCCGCCTGCTCCAGCAAATGAGCGGTCTTGCCACCCGGAGCCGCGCAAGCATCCAGCACGCGCATGCCATCCTTGACCGGCAAAAGCAGACCGGCTTGCTGAGCCGACCAGTCCTGCACCGACCACCAGCCCAGATCAAAACCCGGAATCGCCTGAACCGGCATGGCCTTATCCAAAGTCACCGCGCCAACTCCAGGACTGCTCGACGCAATCCCGGCTTCAGTTAGCACCGCCTGCAAACGCTCTACCGAACAACGGCGCTGATTAACACGCAGCGTCAATGGACCGGGGCGGTTGGCCGCTTGCAGCAAGGCTTCCCAATCACGCGGATACGCGCGACGCAATTCCTTGACCCACCAGCCGGGGTGATTCCAGCGTGCCTCGGGACGGCTCTCGACCTGAGACAAGATCATCTTGCGCTCGCGCGTGAAGCGGCGCAGCACGCCATTGACCAAACCCTTGGACAGACGCAGCGCAGCCTGACTGTCTGCCGCTCGCACCGCCTGATCCACCACGGTATGGACGGCATACACTGGCACATCCGGGCGATCCTCAAACGCCTGGGCATCCTCCTGCACCCGCATGGCCGTATCCAGCAAGGCCAGCGACACCATCAGCAGGGCATCCAGCCAGCTATTGCTGGGCTGGCGCGGCACCAGCGTGATACGAATCTGACGAGCGTGGCCCAAACGGCGCAGGACATGAAAGCTGACAGACTGCACGGCCGCACGCGCCGCGGCGGGCGTCGCGGCCAGGCTTTCAGTCAGGGATTTGCCGGCCAGCACGCCTTCAATATTGCGCGCGCTCAGCAGCATGACTTCGGACAGGGGCAAGGAGGGGGAAAGATGGGTGTCGGACACAGAACAACCGCTAGAAAAGAAAAATATGACTGCGACTGTAGCACTATTTACCGCATAAACCGGGCTCAAACACACAAGATCCGCACGCATCGGGGCACGGGACGGTAAAATCAAGCCTATTTCCCAATTTCGAGCCCTCAAGCTCCAGAAGGACCCTCTATGAGCGCCCCCAAAGTCGGATTCGTGAGCCTGGGTTGTCCCAAGGCCCTGGTCGATTCTGAACGTATTCTTACTCAACTGCGCACCGATGGCTATCAGATCACCCCCAGCTACGACAATGCTGACGTGGTGGTGGTCAATACCTGTGGCTTTATCGACAGCGCCAAGGCCGAATCGCTAGAAGCGATCGGCGAGGCACTGGCGGAGAACGGCCGCGTCATCGTCACCGGCTGCATGGGTGTGGACGAAGGACTGATTCGCGAGGTCCATCCCTCCGTGCTATCAGTCAGCGGCCCCCAGCAGTATGAGCAGGTATTGCGCGCCGTGCGTGAGGCCGCCCCGCCTTCGCTGGATCACAATCCTTATATTGATCTGGTGCCTCCGCAGGGCATCAAGCTGACCCCACGTCATTACGCCTATCTGAAAATTTCCGAAGGCTGCAACCACAGTTGCAGCTTCTGTATTATCCCTTCCATGCGTGGCAAGCTCGTCAGCCGCCCGGTAGGCGAGGTACTGGGCGAGGCCGAGCGTCTGGTCAAAGCCGGCGTCAAAGAACTGCTGGTCATCTCCCAAGATACCAGCGCCTACGGGGTGGATATCCGCCAGCGTACCGGCTTTTGGAATGGCCGCCCGGTCAAGAGCAGCATGGTGGAACTAAGCGCTGCCCTGTCCGAGCTGGGCGCCTGGGTGCGTCTGCACTACGTCTATCCCTATCCACACGTAGACAACATCATTCCCCTGATGGCCGAAGGCAAGGTGCTGCCCTACCTGGACATCCCTTTCCAGCACGCCAGCCCCTCGGTGCTGCGCGCGATGAAACGCCCTGCATTTGAGGACCGCACCCTCTCGCGTATCAAGCAGTGGCGCCAGGACTGCCCGGATCTGACCATACGCTCGACCTTCATCGTTGGTTTCCCCGGCGAAACAGAGGACGACTTCCAGTACCTGCTGGACTGGATGAGCGAGGCGCAACTGGATCGCGTGGGCTGTTTCCAGTATTCGCCCGTCGAAGGCGCACCGGCCAACAAACTCGATGGCATCGTCCCTGACGAGGTCAAACAAGAGCGCTGGGAACGCTTCATGGAACATCAGCAAGCCATCTCCACCGCTCGCCTGGCTGCCAAGGTAGGCCGCGAGATGGATGTACTGATCGATGAGATCGACGAGGACGGCGACGCCGTAGGCCGCTCCAGCGCCGACGCCCCCGAGATCGACGGCAACGTTTTCATCACCAGCGCACAAACCCTGGAACCCGGTCAAATGGTGCGCGTGCGCATTACCGACTCCAGTGAATATGACTTGTTTGGCGAACAGGTTTAAGCGCTGACCAGCCCCGATGGCTCAAGCAGGCCCGTGTCACTCTGATGACACGGGCGCTATACATCAAGCTGCCCTTAACCGTCCCGTACTCTTGCCCAACTGTCCCCGCCCCAACACCGGACATGGGCAGCCGGGCACCATTCCAAGGATCTGTCATGCCCGTCTACCAATTAGATCAACATGCCCCGCAAATTGACGACAGCAGCTTTGTTGCCGCCGAGGCAACACTGATTGGCAAGGTCGTACTGAAAGAGCACAGCAGTGTCTGGCCAGGTGCGGTCATTCGTGGCGATAACGAAACCATCACCGTAGGAGCAGGCTCCAACGTCCAAGAAGGTGCCGTCCTGCACACCGATCCGGGCTACCCGCTGACCATTGGCGACCATGTCACCATCGGCCACCAGGCCATGCTGCACGGCTGCACGATCGGTGAAGGCGCCTTGATCGGCATTCAGGCTGTGGTCTTGAACGGGGCCGTCATCGGTCGCGATAGTCTGGTGGGTGCCGGCGCGCTGGTCACTGAAGGCAAAGTCTTCCCTGAACGCAGCCTGATCATTGGCTCGCCCGCCAAAGCGGTGCGCACCCTCAGCGATGAAGACATTGCCAAGCTGCGTCAGAACGCCCAAGCCTACACAGAGCGCGCTGCGCACTACAAGACGGCGCTCAAGCACCAAGATTAACTCCTTCACCGTCATCTTATTGGAGACACATCCGATGACCCACAAGATTCTCGTGACCGGCGGAACCGGTTTCATCGGTTCCCACACCTGTCTTAAACTGATCGCCGACGGCTATCAGGTAGTTATATTAGACAATCTATCCAACAGTCAGGAAAGCGTACTGGACGCGCTTGAGCAGATCAGCGGCACCCGGCCCGAGTTCATCCACGGCGACATCCGAGACCGCATCCTGCTTAATCGCATTTTCCAAGAGCAAGACATTGCCGCCGTCATCCATTTCGCCGGTTTGAAGGCAGTCGGCGAATCCGTCTCTCAGCCGCTGAAGTACTACGACAATAACATTGCTGGCACCGTCGTCCTGATGCAGGCCATGCAACAGGCTGGCGTGCGCAGCCTAGTATTTTCGTCGTCGGCCACGGTCTACGGCGATCCGCAACAACTTCCTATTCCTGAAGACCACCCCCTTTCGGCAACCAATCCTTACGGCCACACCAAGCTGGTCCTGGAAGAAATCATGGGCAATGTCTACCGCAGCGAATCGGGCTGGCGCATTGGACTGCTGCGCTACTTCAATCCCGTGGGCGCACATCCATCCGGACTGATCGGTGAAGCCCCGCAGGGCGTGCCCAACAACCTGATGCCGTATGTCGCCCAAGTGGCTAGCGGGAAACGTGAGCAAGTCCAAGTCTTCGGCCAGGACTACGACACGCCTGATGGCACCGGGGTGCGCGACTACATCCACGTCATGGACCTGGCCCAGGGCCACGTCGCCGCCTTGCGCTACCTGCAAGATAACGAACCCGAATTGCTGGCTGTAAACCTGGGCACTGGCCGCGGCTACTCCGTACTGGAAATGATCCGGGCGTTCGCTCGGAGCAGCGGCCGCGACATCCCCTATACCATCGCACCACGCCGTCCAGGCGACATTGCCTCGTGCTGGGCCGACACACGGCTGGCCCGCGAAAAGCTGAACTGGACTGCGGACAAGGACATCCAGGAAATGTGTGATGATGCCTGGCGCTGGCAGTCGGGGCAGGCCTGACCCGTGCATGCGTGCCATCGCCATTGGCGATGGCACGTTGACAGATGGTTGATTTGCAAGGAAGAAAACGGGTCCTAGAATAAAGGTGTCAATCTAAAAACCACCCTCAGAGACAGATTCCCATGAAAACCTATCGCATCGGCCAGATCGTTCCCAGCTCCAACACCACGATGGAAACCGAGATTCCTGCCATGTTGCAGGCACGTTACGCCGAGTTTCCTGAAGAGCGCTTTACGTTCCACTCGTCGCGCATGCGCATGATGCACGTGAACCCCGAAGAACTGAAAGCCATGGACATTGCCAGCGACCGCTGCGCGGTTGAGCTGAGCGACGCCCGCATGAACGTGATGGCCTACGCCTGCCTGGTGGCTATCATGGCCCAAGGCGACGGCTACCACCGCGTCTCGCAAGAGCGTCTGCAGAACACCGTTAAAGACAACGGCGTGGACATTCCCGTGCTGAGCTCGGCCGGTGCCTTGGTCGATACCCTGAAAGAATTCGGCTACAAGAAAGTCTCCATCATCACGCCGTACATGAAGCCGCTGACCAAGCGCGTGGCCGACTACATCGAAGCAGAAGGCATCGAAGTTCAAGACTCCATCAGCCTGGAAGTGTCGGACAACCTGGAAGTGGGTCTGCTGAATCCAGAAAACCTGCTCGAGCACGTCAAACGTCTGAACCACGACGGCGTGGACGCCGTCATCCTGTCCGCTTGCGTGCAGATGCCTTCCCTGCCTGCCATTCAGCGTGCCCAGGACCAGATCGGCAAACCCGTTCTGTCCGCCGCAGTGTGTACCGTGTACCAGATGCTCAAGACACTGGGTCTGGAAACCCGCGTTCCCAACGCAGGCCACATCCTGTCAGGCGTCAAGCCACAAGCCTGATCCAGCCAGCCTGGTGACGCACAACCCTGTCGACCTTACATCGGCAGGGTTTTTTTATGCCTGATCAGTTTTCAACAGAGGGGCATGCCCCCATGAGGATGAACACTCCAGCGCACGCGGTCACCTAAACGCGCGGCTTGCCCACCACCGCCGCTAAGGAACGTCTTGAAGGCCGCAGCTTATGCAGACATGCTGAAAAAAACGATATGATGCCAGCATGAAACTGGACCTTCTGACCCTCAAACTATTTGTCCGAATACTGGAAGAAGGCACGATCAGCCAGGCGGCTGAACGTGAGCACATTGCCGCCGCCGCGGTCAGCCGCCGCATCGCGGATCTGGAACAGTCTCTGAACACGACCTTGCTGCTGCGCACCAACAAAGGGGTCAGCCCAACCGCCGCAGGTCTGGAGTTGTTGTACCGCTCCCGGGCGCTGCTCAATAGTGCGCAGGAAATCGAAACCCGCCTGCAGGCCTTCTCACAAGGCCTGCAAGGTTTGGTCCATATTCTGGCCAATACCTCCGCCATCTCACAATTTCTGGCTGAACCGCTGGGCGAATTCGGGCGTCAACATCCGGCGATTGCCCTGCAACTGGAAGAACAAACCAGCCTGGACATTATTCGCGCCCTGTCAGAGGGCAAAGCAGACCTGGGAGTGTTTACCCGCCTGCCTTACGCCGCCGATATCCAGGCCTATCCGTTTCGCAGTGACAAGCTGGTGGTACTGGCGCCCATCCATCATCCTTTGGCCAGGCACGAGAAAGTACGTTTTGAGCAGACTCTGGAACATGAGCAGATCACGTTGCTAAGCGGAACACAGCTGCATTACCAGATCACCAAAACCGCCATGGAGGCCAACCGCTCCGTGCGCATTCGTACCGAAGTATCGGGCTACGACGCCATGTGCCTGTTGATCAACGCCGGAATGGGGATTGGCATCTTGCCACGCAAGAGCGCCAGCATTTACCAGATCCCCAATACACGCATGATTGAACTGGACGAAACGTGGAGCCAACGGGAAATTCTGATTGGAGTACGTCGGCGCGATGATCTGCAGCCCAGCGCTGAAACCTTGCTGAGCTTTCTGCTGGACAGCAGTACCTGAGCACGAGCTCTCTGGAGGCAGCAGCAATCTGTGCCCGACAGGCGGTCAAACTGCCACCCCGTCATGGGCAGGTCCGAAGCCCCTGGCATTTAGCTCAGTACGCTGCCCCTGGCTGAGCAACAGGCACGGCAATCTCATCCTTGAACTGACTCAGCAACACCGTAGCGGCTTGCCGCAGCAACACGGCGTCCACGCCGACGGCGACAAACAGGGCTCCCAAGGACAGGTAGCGATGCGCAGCCTGAACATCCGCCTGCAAAATACCCGGCGCCTTTCCCGCCTGACGTATACGTACAATTGCCTCTTCAATCGCCGCCAGAACCGCCGGATGTCCTGGTTCGGTCAAATAGCCCATGCTGGCGGCCAGATCAGCCGGACCAATAAAAACCCCGTCCACGCCTTCCACCGCCAAAATCTCATCCAGGTTTTCCAGGGCTTGCCGTGTTTCAACCTGGCATAGCACGCACATTTCCTGATTGGCCCGCTCCAGATAATCAGACGTGGCCCCCCAGCGGGCCGCGCGAGCCAAGGCAGCACCCACACCCCGGATACCATGGGGCGGATAGCGAACCGCCGCCACGGCCGCCCGGGCTTGCTCGGCATCCTGCACCATGGGAATCAGCAGGTTCTGAGCCCCTATGTCCAGCAGCATCTTGATCTGCACGGGATCATTCCAGCTGGGACGGACAATCGGCGCGATCGGGTGGGCCGCGACCGCCTGCAACTGCGCCAGCAAGGTCTGCACCGTGTTGGGAACGTGCTCGCCATCGAGCAAGATCCAGTCGTACCCCAGGCCAGCACACAAATCCGCCACGTACGGGCTGGCCAAGCCATGCCACAAACCGATCTGTGGCCTGCCTTGCTGCATAGCCTGCTTGAATGTATTGACCGGATGCATCCTATCTCTCCTTGTGGTCTGCGTGGGCATCAAACAAGCAGTGTAGAACGCACACGGGTAAAATGAACGTGAACACGAGGTTTATGTCCGGTACGTCATCGTCCATGGACGGCAGATGAAAGACAAAAAAAGGCCCCACACCGGGGCCTTTTCAAGGCAAGACAACAGGCGGTGCTACAAAGCCTGCCCAACCTGTTTGACCAACTCGCCAAAACGGGGCGTCGTGCGGTCTCGTGGGCGAGGCAGGTCCACCTCGATCCGAGCACTGACCCCTGCCGGACTGCCTCCCAGCACGATAATGGTATCGGCCAAAAAGACAGCTTCATCAATGTCATGCGTCACAAATAACACGGCCGCTGAACTACGCTGCCACACCTGCACCAGCTCATCCTGCAAAGCCTGACGGGTCAAGGCATCGACCGCCGAAAAAGGCTCGTCCATGAGCAGTAAATCAGGCTGTACGGCCAGAGCACGAGCGATACCCACCCGCTGCACCTGCCCACCCGACAATTGATGCGGCCAACGGTCTTTCAGGTGGGCCAGCCCTACCTGATTCAAGGCCGCCTCAACTCGCTGCTCGCGCTCCTGACGCGACAGCCCCAGACCTTCCAGCCCATACGCCACATTTGAAGCAATGCGTCGCCAGGGCAGCAGGCGGCTGTCCTGAAAGACAAACGCATTGGCGCGCCGACCGGGGCTATCGTGCAGATTGGAGCGCAAATGTCCGAAGCTGGGTTGGCTCAAACCAGCAGCAGCCCGCAACAAGGTGCTTTTGCCAACACCGGAGCCACCCACAATCGCCACAAAATGCCCGGCCTGAACATCCAGGTTCACATCACGGATCACCGGCGCCGGCGCACCGGGGTATTGAAAACCAAATCCCTGGAACTGAATCAAGGCTGCCACTGAAGTACCCATTTGTTAAAAGTCAGAAATAGCATGTCGCACAAGGTGTAAACCACCGAGATGATCAGCATGTAGACCACGACCGCATCGTAAGCCCCTACCCCGGCTGCGGCATTCATTTCCTGTCCCATGCCAGGAACACCCAGCAGCTCGGCTGCAATCAGCGTCATCCATGCCTGTCCGATGCCGGCGCGCACGCCGCTGAGCAATCCGGGGCTGATGGCAGGTAAAACTACCGTCCAGGCGCGGGAGAAATAAGAGTGGTGCCCGAAGGCAGCCGCCAATTCGTAATAGCGTGGATCTACCGAGCGCACAGCACTATACGTGGCAAAGTAGTTCAGCCAGAACACGCCAATAGCGATTACGAAAGCCGCCCCGGTATGGCTAACCTTGAACCAGGCAATCGCAAACACCACCCAGGCCAGTGGCGGGATGGGACGCAGCAGACGCACCAGGTAAGCCTGCAACAAGTCAAAGCGATGGATGGTTGCCGCAGCCAGACCAAACCCAATCCCCAGGATGGTGCCAATGCCCAAGCCCCAGAAATAATGCACCAGACTGGACTGGGCAGCGGGCCATAAGCGACCCGACTCCAGCTCAGCCACCAAGGCCGAAGGCAAGACCAGCGGATCGGGCAAGGTGCCGCGCGGCGCCCAGTCCAGAACATACGCCAGGCGCCAGACCAGGATGAACAAGGCCAGGCCCGCCAGACCATACACGACCCGCTCCAACCCGCGGCGCCACAAGGCATCCGCCCAGGCTCCCGCAGCCGGCGCGGATTGCGCGGGCAGACTGGCTTGTTTGACGGCGCTCATTACTGAACCGCCTTTTGGAAGAAACGGGTATCAAACAAGCCCTGGACATCGTCCAGCTTGGTACCCAAGGTCCCCAGCGACGCCTGAAAATCTTGCAACTCGCCCGTCGCCTTGATGATCTTGCCCGGATCCGCCTGGAACTGGTCGTGCGAGCGCTCGATCGCACCCTGCACCACGTCCTTGGGCAGACGGCCGCCCCCGACGTATTTCTGCACATAAGGCGTGGCCTTGGCAGGGTCATCGCGCAACAAAGCCGTGGAGCGCACCTGCGCATTAACCATATGCTGCACCAGATCAGGCTTGGACTGGATCAGTGACTCGCGCACCAGCAACACAGCGCCCGGCTGATTGGGAAACAGCTGCGCCCCTTGCGCCAGCACCTTGGCATCGGACTGGCGCTTCAGGATCTGACT
This sequence comes from Alcaligenes sp. HNGD-HTN06, assembly GCF_049932565.1. Classification (NCBI taxonomy): domain Bacteria; kingdom Pseudomonadati; phylum Pseudomonadota; class Betaproteobacteria; order Burkholderiales; family Alcaligenaceae; genus Alcaligenes; species Alcaligenes sp. HNGD-HTN06. The sequence goes on from NZ_CP187782.1 coordinate 3,280,504, forward strand.
GACCGTAGGCTCGAGAATCGCCGCGGCATCCACCGCCTGGTTGCTCAAGGCCTGCTGAATCTGCGCCTCGCCTTGATAGATAAGCTCAACGGCGTCAGCCGGCAGCTTGACCACATTACGCAGCCAATACTGCAAAGCCGCCTCCGGTACGGCGCCCTTGGGGTAGCTGGCAATCATGGGCTTGCGGCCCTTTTCCTGGGTAAATCGGGCTACCGCCACTGCAAAATCAGGCTCATCGCCATCGAAGTAGTTCGCCAGCTCGCCGATGGCCAACACATTGACCTGCTCCACAATATTGGAGGCAACCACCTTGATGTCAGCGCCCTTGGCCTTGGCCACCAACGCTGGGCCAATGCCCACATAGGCGACATCCAGTTGGCCTGCGATCAGCGCCTGCGTCAGCGCCGGTCCGCTCTGGAACAACACCAGCTTGGGCGCAGGCTCGTCTTCCGGCAGCAAATCGCCGGACTCCAGCCCCACAAACAGCTGAGCGGCAGGCAAAATAGGCAGATAGCCGATTTCTAGGGGCTGCTCGGCAGCATGCACAGGCAGGACAGCGGACAAAGCCAGTACGCTGGCGGCTACATAACGAAAAAGCATTAGAAACTCGAAAAACAGGCCAAAATTGAAGCATAAACCTGTTGGTGAGACCTATCTTTATTAGTTAATAACCTCAAGAAATAATAAACCTTGCTGGTCGCAGGGAAACACTCGCTATACTTATTGATAGCCTACATATAGAAACAATATTCAAGGCGCATCACAGGTCGTCCCATGCAGTGTTTTTTAATCACTTGTCCATGTCGCCATGCCCTCACTCTCCAAACATCACATCGCCCTGATTGTCCCTTGCTATAACGAAGAAGCGGCTATCGCCACTGTCATACAAGACTTTCAGAGAGCCATTCCGTCTATTTCCATTTATGTTTTTGACAATAACTCCACAGATCGGACTCAAGAGGTAGCGCGTTCAGCCGGCGCCACGGTATTTCAAGTTCAAAAGAAGGGCAAAGGCAATGTCGTGCGCCGCATGTTTGCAGATATCGACGCCGACTACTACATCATGGTCGATGGAGACGCGACCTATGACGCCTCATGCGCCGGCGACATGGTGAACCGCCTGATTGCGGACAACCTGGACATGCTGGTGGGGTGCCGCACGGATGGCGGCGAAAAAGACAATTATCGGCGCGGCCACCGTTTCGGTAATCGTCTGCTGACCGGCTCGGTCAAGAATATTTTCGGCGGCGAATTCACTGACATGCTGTCGGGCTATCGGGTCTTTTCCCGTCGCTACGTCAAATCCTTTCCCAGCCTGTCCGTGGGCTTCGAAATCGAAACCGAACTGACGGTCCATGCCCTGGAAATGGCTATGCCCTATGGAGAAATGGACACGACCTATGGGGCTCGCCCCGAGGGATCCGCCAGCAAGCTGTCGACCTATCGCGACGGGATACGCATACTGCGCACCATAGGGCGGCTGTACATGTTCGAGCGTCCCCTGGCGTGCTTTAGCCTCATCAGCGTTCTGTTGGCACTGCTGGCACTGATCCTGGCGACCCCCTTGCTGATCGATTACCTGGACAACGGAATGGTTCCCCGGCTCCCGACGGCCATATTGGCCACGGGTCTAGCCATTGTCAGCCTGCTGATGTTCGTAGCCGGCATCATTCTGGATTCACTGACTCGCGCGCGCCGGGAGATGCGACGCTTCGCTTATCTCGCCGTTCCATTGCACAGGACACCCAAGCGCGATGCCCAGGCTTAAGGAACTGTTTTTTTTCGGACTCGCCGGCACAGCAGGCTTTCTGATCGACAGTGCGGTGTTGTATGCGCTAAAAGGCGCCATGGGCCTTTACCTGGCCCGCGCCGTCTCGTTTCTGTGCGCAGTGCTGGGAACATGGCTCATCAATCGCAACCTGACCTTTCATCACCGCTCATCCAAATTGTCCTTAGGTCAGGAATTCATCCGTTACTTGACGATGATGCTATTGGGCGGCGCCGTCAACTATTTGGCCTATGCCCTGTCCATCCACTATCTGCCCACGGTTCGGGACTATCCAATCCTGGGTGTGGCCTTGGGCAGCCTGGCGGGCATGGTCGTCAACTATCTACAAATGAAACTGTTGCTGTTCAAGGCCCATCATGCCGATCATCGCTAGACTTTCTGTAAAACAGGCGATGCCGCTCTGGGCGCAAACAATGCTGTTCCTGGTCGCAGCCATGCTGAACCTGGCCATTTTCTATCCTGGCATCGTCACGCCGGATTCGCTGTCGCAACTGGCGCAGGCCAACAGCAACAGCTACAGCGACTGGCACCCTGCACTTATGGCCTGGTTGTGGCGGCTTACCAATTTCATTGTTCCCGACCATGCCGGCCTGCTGGTACTGCATGTGTGTGTGTTCTGGGGCGCGCTGTTTTACCTATCCCGTCAAAATCAGCAACAGTCGCCAATTTGGTACCTGGCCGTGGGACTGCTGCCCTTCATCCTGGGCATCAGCGGCATCATATGGAAGGACGTGGGCACCGCCTATTTCCTGCTCCTGGCTGCGGCACTGCTGCAGAAGCGGGGTTACGTCGCAGCGGGCATTTTCTGGGTCTGCGCGTTCATTGCCGTGGGCTACCGCTACAACACAGCCCTGTCCATCTTTCCTCTGCTCTACCTGTTCTTCCATATACGCTTTCGGCGTCTGGCCTGGCCGCTGCTGCTGGTCATTTCCGCCATCGCCATGGTGGCCGTCTACGCCGCTGTCCAATTATTCAATTCGAGCGTGCTCAAAACGCAAAAGGATAACCCTTCGATTGTCATCCTGGTGGACGATCTGACTAATCTTTCCATCGCACGACAAGAGTCCCTGATCCCTGGACTAAGCCTGAACCAACTACAGGCTAGCTACCGCACGTCCATCAATGACAATTACTTCCGCCTGCACGACAAAGGCGAGCCGCCCCTTTCAATCGAAGGAATACAAGCTGCCTGGAAGCAGGCTGTGCAAACTTATCCCTGGGACTACCTGAGCTTCCGATTAAAGACCTATGCCCATTTCATGGGCATTTCGCTGTCCCCGCCTTTCGACCTGAACAAGCCCAGCTACAGCTACTGGGAACCCCACTCCTTCGAATCGACCGATACCAATCGTTTACGCATCCTGACAGGACAATATGTCCGGGGCATAGCCAAGGCGCTACCGTTTCTGTTCACGGGATGGTTCTGGCTACTTGCCTCGACGCTGCTGCTGATGGCCTGCTACCGCTGGCGTCACCACCCCAATGCAGGTCTGGCCGCGGCCTTGAGCCTATCGGCCATGATCAACCTGCTGTCCTATCTGCTGGTGGCCAACGCGCCTTACTTCCGGTACTACTATTGGTCGGTTCTGGCTTGTACTGTGGCCTGCGTATTGCTCAGGCAGAGCAGTCGATACCAGACAAACCGATATTCAGACGCCACAAAAGACCTGAATACAAACCAATGACATCGAGTTTGGCCGCTATGGGCCTCCATAATCTGTCCTCGTACAGTGACGCCTTGAGAGCAAGCCTTTAAAATGGCAGCTTACTAGGGCGTCAGCCTTGAAAAAACACAGAATAATCAAATACATTACAATTACCGAATCTAGGTAATGGCATTGCCGAACTTATCCATGAGCCCTACTTTGCACAAACCTGAAGAACGCATTCTGGTCTTTATTCCTGCTTACAATTGCAGCAAACAAATACAGCGAGTGCTAGCTCAGTTCAAGGGCGTCGAGTCCCTTTTCTCAGAAATACTGGTCGTGGACAACCAAAGTCTTGACGGAACGCTGGAAGCCGCTCAGACGACAGCAAAAGCCTTGAACGTCAAGGTCACAGGCGTTCGTAACAATGACAACTATGGCTTGGGAGGCTCACACAAAGTCGCCTTCAACTACGCCATCAAGAACGGCTTCGACTACCTCATCGTTCTCCACGGCGACGACCAAGGCAATATCCACGATCTGATCCCTCATCTGCGATCGGGCGCCCACCGCGACGTTGACTGTCTGCTTGGCGCCCGCTTCATGCCAGGCTCCAAACTAGAGGGCTACTCGGCTTTCCGGACCTTCGGCAACGAGGTATTCAACCTTTTGTTCTCTGTTGGTGCGGGACGCCGGCTCTACGACCTTGGTTCGGGCCTGAACCTGTATCGGGTCAGTCGGCTATCGCAAGGCGGGTATGCCGGATTTGCGAATAACCTAACCTTCAATTATTTCATGATCCTCGCATCCGTAGCCTGGAAATGGAACATTCGATTCGTGCCCATCACCTGGCGTGAGGACGACCAAATTTCCAACGTAAAACTGGCGCGCCAGTCCATTCAAGTATTGGGGATTCTGAAACGTTACATCTTCAATCGAACCGCCTTCATGAAAGGTAATTACTCAGGGCGCCCTGCAGACGACTATGGTTGTACCGTTAAATGGTCGCATGCTCCTATCGATGCACCGCACGACTGATATGACCTGCATGACTCAACTGCGGTTTTCCCGCTGGGGTTTCTGGCTCTCGGCGTTAATATTCCTGCTTTGCACTGCCTTATGGCTAACCACATTTCCAGACCTGTACTCCTCTGCGCAAGCACCCCTCTGGATTCCTCTGGGTGTGTACCTGCTGGCTCACTGTCTGCGCGCCATACGGCTGAGCGTGCTGCTGGGCGCGCGCCAGCTACGCCCTCTGTTAGGCATGTACTTCTATACCGCTGCCTGCTCGGCCATCATCCCATTCAAATTGGGAGAACTAGTGCGCATCAACGAAGTCGCCTGGTGGACTAACAGCTACTGGAAAGGTCTGCTTATTGTATGGGTAGAACGCGTTTTCGACGTCGCCGCACTGATCCTGCTGGCGCTGCTGGCTTTCGCATTGAGCCCTTACCTGCCTGGCCAACTAGATGTCCTTCTCTGGGCCATGGGCGGATTCGTGCTGCTGACCTTGGTCGTTTTCTTCATTGTCCCCGAACAGCTTGCCAGCCTGAATCTGCATGTCATGCGCAGTTACCAAGGCCGCAAGGCCATTGGCATCCTGCGACTGTTGGACTCTTTCCAGCAATTACTGGATCAGGCTCGTCCCCTATTGTCGGGTAAAACGGTCACTCTGAGCCTGCTCACCATCCTGATCTGGCTGGCGGAACTGTCGGCTTATGCCCTGCTTTTTCAAGATGCTCCCTGGCGTGATGGAACTCAGGCATTAGTGATGCAACTCACCCTAGCCCTGGGCTCCACCGCCTCTATCGAGCTCCTGCCTGCCGTCGCTCAACTAGACCATGCCCGCCTGCTTTTACTGGTGTGCATGGGCGTGATAGCCCTTGGTATCTATACCAAAATGAGACAGCGCCTCCATAATTCGCCACCCTGAACCATGACTTCTGCCGTTCTCCTGTTCGATAACGCCTCCATCGTTCCACATGACATCAGCAACCTGCTAGGAGTCAGCCGCTACTCGGACATCTACTATCGCAAGCGGTCTTTGGACCGCTGGATTGCAGACATCTGCGCCGCAGCAGGCATCGATTTCGTCGAGCTTGCGGAAGGTCCAGCATCCAGCGCCTTGACCAAAAGGTTGGAACAAGCCAATCTGGTCGTGCTGTATATACCTTCATTCATGGCGTTTGGCTGCCCAGAAGAAGACGCGGCCCTGTTCCTGCGTAAATTAAGCCTGACACGCTCGTGCATCTGCGTGACCGAATCCGATGCCGCTGCACAGCCCAGCATTCAAGTCGCCGCCATGACCGGGCAATTAGCCCGGCATGTTCTGCAAACAGCGCTGCAAGGAGGAAACCTGGCAGAGACTCTGGCCGAGGCGCGCCATCAGATGCACTCGGTGCCCAGCGACGTCCACCTCATCGACATGCGCGATCCATTGCGCTTCACGGACTATCTCACCAGCAACTTCGATGTGCGCTTTTTTAACTCCGTGCAATCGGTCAACGACTTCACTGTTGAAAAACGTTCATCAGATGCGCGGAAGTTACGGCGCGAATACCAATATTACGGACTGCTACCCGCCGAACTGCAAACTTTCTTCATTCAACCCTATGCGTTTCATCAGGAAGGCAACAGCGCCAGCTACCGGATGGAACGCTTGTTCGTACCGGATATGGCCTTGCAATGGATTCACGGATCCTTGGATGAGCGCAGCCTGAAACGATTTTTCGACAAAATATTTCACTATATCGACCTGCGGCCTGCCAAGGCAGTCGACAAAGTGACAGCGCAATCTGTTTATCAGGATGCATATCGGACCAAAGTCAAAGAACGCCTGCAGCAATTGAAGACTCTTTCAGAATTCGATCGGCTCAGCCCATACCTGGACGTCAACTTTGGCGGCATAGACGCGCTGTTCAATCGCTACTTTACCTTGCTGGATCAAGCTGACGAGCGACCTCAGCCCAATGAGCTTCGCTTGGGACACGGCGATCTCTGCTTTTCTAATATTCTCTACAGCAAGACCACAGACTTGATGCGTTTCATCGACCCTCGTGGCGCTGACAGCCAGGACGACCTGTATCTGACGCCTCTTTACGATCTGGCCAAGCTTTCGCACTCGGTTATCGGAAACTATGACTTCATCAACTATGGCCTGTTCCAACTGGAAATAGATCAAGACCTCCAACTGAGCCTGCATATCGAACAGGAGGTTCCGACATGGGCTCGCCCGATGTTCGAGCAACATCTGCGCCAGAACGGTTTTGATCCTTATCGAATCCGTCTGCTCGAAGCCTCGCTATTCCTGAGCATGGCACCGCTGCACATCGATTCGCCCAGAAAAGTGCTTGCTTTCCTGGTCAACGCCGGCAAGATCCTTGCCGAACTCGAATCCCAATCTTAAGGAAGCTGTCGTGCTCTGCAAAGAACGCTGCATTGTCATGGATGTAGACGGGACTATCTGCCCGATCCGCCATCCGGACCAGAGTTATTCGGACCTTCAACCCTATGCCGATATCGTCGATCTTATGCGCGACTACAAGGCAAAAGGCTTTTACCTGATTCTGTTTTCAGCTCGCAACATGAACACGTTCGATGGCAATGTCGGACGCATCAATGCAGTGACTGGCAAGCAAATGATGGAATGGCTGGATCGTCACGACATCCCCTACGACGAACTTCATCTGGGCAAACCCTGGCCTGGTCGAGGCGGATTTTACGTCGACGACAAAGCAATCCGTCCAGACGAATTCAAGTCACTTAGCTATGAAGAAATACTTTCACTTATCGGCGAAGACCCAGGAGGTCAATAAATGAGCAATGTCGTCATCACAATGGCCGGCCTGGGCAAGCGTTTCCGGGACGCTGGTTACGACTGTCCAAAATACCGCATCCAGGCACACGGACGCACACTTTTTGCCTGGTCCATGTTAAGCCTGCGCAGCTTTATCAACGCCGGCGCCGAATTTATATTCGTGGTGCGAAATGAAGACCAGGCCACCGACTTTATCGAGCAGGAATGCCGCGACCTGGGTATACGTTCAGCCAAAATTATTGAAATCGATGCCCTGACCGATGGTCAGGCTACCTCCGCAATCCTGGGCGGAGAGCATCTGAGCCGTCCTGATGAGCCATTCCTGGTCTACAACATCGACACTTTCGTCCACCCCGACGCCCTACCAGCCGACGCAGTGCGCGGGGACGGATGGGTTCCATGCTTTCCAGGCAAGGGCGACGGCTGGAGCTTTGCAGCCGCAGATGAGCAAGGTCGTATCACAGAGATGCGTGAAAAAGTGCGCATATCGCCCCATGCCACCGTCGGCCTGTACTGGTTCAGCTCCTTTGACCTGTATCGCACTGTGTACGAGACCTACTACAGCGACCCTGCCAATATGGAAAAAGGCGAAAAATACATCGCTCCCATGTACCGCAAGATGATTCAGGATGGTCAGGCTGTGTATCTCCACGAAATCGCCTATGACGATGTCGTGCCGCTGGGTACACCGGTCGAGGTCGAAAACTTTCTGCAGCAGTCGCCTCCCATACTCTAGATATTAAGAGCATCAGAACGAGGCATGAACCGGCTCCACACCACCCGTTTTTTTTGGCATATCGCGCTGGCGCTAGCTGGCGGCTTGGCTTATCTGGCTCCTCTCATTAGCAATCTTTCTACTGCCGCCCTGCTCAAGGCGGCTCTGGCAAGCTCTGGCATTTACCTGGGACTACGCTGCCTGTCGGCACGACGAGGCACCCGCAATGCCACCTTGCTGGCCTGTGCATTCGCACTCGTAGCCGCGCTGCTCCTAGGGCTTTCAACTCCTATGGTGCGCGACTCCGTTCCTTCGGTATCCATCACGGCCACAGGCGATCGAAACCCCCAATCCTTGTCATCAGAAGTGTTCGTGAGCCTAATCGATCAGAGCAGTCCGGCGGCAAGTGTATTCAAGGGGGACGATTGGGAGCAACGAGGTGATGTGTATGTCTCTTATCAACGGCAACCTGCGACCTTGGTGCTCCAAGGGGGCTGGAGCGATGGAGCCTCGCTCAACTTTGTATCGCATGATCACTCAGGCAAGGTGATCGTCGATATTGGCTCGAACCGAAGCACACTTGACCTTTACGCTGCTCAAGCTCACTCCATCTCCCTTGCCCTTCCTGTGCCCGAGCTCTCGTGGAGAGGCCTACTTCAGCAGGCAGCCATCGTTATTGCTTTGGCCGTTTTTCTTGCCGGGGTCTATGTCCGTTTGTTTTCGCCCCTCACTGTCTGGAACGCTGGCTTGGCATTGTCTGTTCTATGCACAGCAGCAACAGTCTGGACGCTGCAAGACGTCAGCTACTCAGGGGCGCTGGAAATAGTCAGTTTTGACGCCCCTGCTCCGGCAGCCCAAGCTCATCTGAACACAGGCTATGGATATTCATCTTTGCTTGTTATTCCTTTGCAAACGGGCCAGTCCCAACGTTCGCAACAGGTTCACCAAGCCTATGACAACAATATGTTGCGAGCGCAGGCACTACGGCTAGTACCATACGGCCGAGCACAAAATGCAGTGCAATCGACATGCCGGCCTACACAGGATAAGCCCTGTCTGTACGAACTGCTCAGCACATCAGCGGACACAGCCCCGACGCTGCAGCTAAGCACTCGAGATAGCAATTTAACCATTCCTCTACCCGCCGACATCAGTACCAGAAGAACATTCCTCTTGCTGGAGCAAGACGATATAGGCTTGACCGCCACAGTAAGCCAAGCCTATATAAATCTTGCGCCCTGGAACCAGTTTTCCAGTCATGTAGAGTCCTTGGCTATTTCACTGGAATCAAGTGGATATGCGCAAAAGAACTTCAGGCTGCAGACCTCTTCCCATGGAAATAGATTCCTGCCATTACAGACTCTGTCAGACGGCGAAATTGCTCTCACCCCCGTCCAACGCCCCACTACAAATAGTTTGACAGCAATGAAGGCCATGGCCGCGATGGTATCGGGCAGTTTGGTCATGCTGCTGGTCACCCTTTTTCAGGCTACGCGCAGCTTGCTGCAGATCGCCGGTCGAGGCAGGTGCGTTCAGGCAAGCTTGTGCCTGCTCGCCTCGTTTGCTTGGTTTGGCCTGCTTGCGATAATCAGTTGGCCGGCCATCCTGGGCTGGGATGGTCTGTCCCCATACGTGCAAGTTCAAACCGGACAAATATCGTTATGGTACGGATTGGGATACCCATTATTCATTGGAGGCTTCCTGCTTCTGGGGCCTGGCTGGCTCGTAACGATATGGTCGTTGCTGGTAGGTTTGGTCATCATGCTGGGCGTATCCGTCCTATCGCTCCGTTGGTCGCCCAAACGATTCAGCTGGCTGCCCGTCATTCTCACCGTCCTTCTCTTGCCCTTAAGCGCAATCAGTATCGGCGTCGTCACCCATCTGCGCGACGCTATCAATGGCCTGATGCTGGGGGCCTTCGTAGTCCTCGCATTTAGCCTAGTCATTCAGTATCGCTGTAAAAAAACCGTGCCAGAAGGGGCGTGCATTTGGCTGTTGATCATTGCCTGTATCCTTGCCCTGCTGCGCATAGATAATCTTCCTACGTTGATACTGCTGAGCGTTGGATTTATAGCTATAAGTTTTGGCTGGGGCCTCCGTACACTGGTCATAAGCGGTGTGGTGCTCGGCATCCTCATTTCCATCAACCCACTCGTGGCCCGCTTCGTGCTTCCAGACCAGACCGCTGCTGCCAACGAAAAAAGGCTCTATGCGTCGACCGCATTGATCAATCCGTTGACGGGGATGCTGATATACGGAAAAGAAGCACTGCCTGCCCCTCTCTATGCCGACATCAAGGCCGAGCTGAACCAAATAATGGATGTAGACCATGCCATCAACAACTGGACCCCTTACAATGTGGTCTATTGGCACCAGACAAGCAATCAGCGCCCCCTGCCCAGCGATGCCGTAAACAAACAGCTTCAGCATCTGTATGTACGGTCCATGATCGAGGCCCCATTGCTATTCTTGAAGCTGCGTACAGCCACCTTTGGCACCATTCTGGGGCATGACTGGAACAGTCTTGGAAAGAATTATGATGCCAATCCTGCCGCGCACCCGTCCTTTCATGACCATCTACTGAACCCCGATCCTCATTGGCGACAGCAAACGGCCATTTTTACCGGTTTCTCAACTGACGGACACCCATACCCAGGAGCCAGTCAGGCCTTACTAACATGGAATGCCAAAATGGCGAGCTCCGTTGGCCAACTGCTCATCTGCTTGCTCGTGGCACTATTTGGCTGGCGCAGGGCTCCTCTTTCCAGCGTCATTGCATTAAGCCTGCTGGCCCGGTCTGCTATTTTCTTTCTATTCGCCCCCGCATCTGTTTTCCTTTATCTATATGACTTACATTTTATTGGAATCCTCATTCCATTTCTTGCAATAACGGAATATTTCTCTCGCTCGCACAGAAAACCAATATCATGATAATGCGCTTTGGCCTAGTTTCTGGTTTTGGCTGGTTAATTGATTTTGTACTTTTCACTACATTAACCAGTATTCAAACCCCTGTATGGCTGGCAAACATCATTGGGGCCACCACCGCAGTAACCTTTGTTTTTTTTGCATCTATAAAACGTATCTTCCAGTACGACGGTCATTATTTAATTAAAAATCTGGTTGTGTACTTGATCTATCAAGTCATCGCTATTCTTTTGGCCTCATTTATTATCGATTTAATTACCAGCATCGCTCAGATTAAGCCAATTTATTCAAAAATAATAGTCACTCCATTTACTTTTTATGCAAACTTTCAATTCATGTCATATTTAACAACAGGAAAACTAAGATTACTGTAATAAAAAAAACCGCCAGCTGGCGGTTTTTTTTGTGATTCAATTCATCATTTTTTCAGAATCTCATCAAAAAATATTTCAAAATTCTTTGTTTTTTCTGACCAATCCCATTTTTTTATACTTTCTCTGTTTTCCTGAGACAGGATAGGCGCCAATTCCTGTCGTTTCATGTAGAAATGCCGCAACTTTTCCTTAAGCCCTTCAATGCTACGCTCAAAAATGAAATCCATCTGCAAAGGACCAAATGCCTCGGGAACAATGCCTACATCCGTCGACAGGACAGGAACGCCGCAGGCCATAGACTCCAATATCGGGTTGGGCGTACCTTCGATCTTGGACGGACAAATGTAGAGATCGATTCGTGCATAGTAATCAGGCATATCGTGATGACTGATAAACCCCAACTGGCGATCCGCCAGATGCAGTTCGAACTCCAAGCCTTCCTGGCGTAATTGCTCAATCGCCGGCATGAGAATGGAATGAAAACCCTTGAAATCCTCTTGCTCGCCAGCCCACTTGGAGTTTCCAGCCCAGCCTACGACCATAGGACGCTGGCCTATATCATCGAAGCGCTCTAGATTTTTGGGTTTGAATAAGGTCAGGTCGACGCCATCCGCTGTTTCTTGCGTAGGATCAGGATAACAATCGATCTGGGTATAAATAGTTTGTAGCCGTTGCGAACTGACGGTATAGCCACACATGATTTCCGTAAACAGACGCTTGCGGGCGAGTATCTCCGATTCTTTCAAGAACAGGTGGTCGTATACCGCACCAGTAAGCTTCAGGGGTGCGATGTAGCGCCGATGGAAATCGGCCTCAGAGTAACCCAGACCGTAGTTATAGTCCTTGAAATACTGCGAGTCCATCAAGGTCAAGAATTCACGCCAAAAGAAGTGCACCATGTCGCAGTCGCGGCACATCAACAAAATACGCGTGAGACTATCGACCACTCCCGTAGGGATAATGACAAAATCATATTTATGGCTCAGATAGCGTACAACTTGGCGTGCAATATTGGCGAATGCCCAATACTCGGAGTCGATGATCAAAGCGATGCGTGGCTTGCGCTTCTCCACTGCAGCTGACGGCCCAGGACTCAATACTCCCATCCAGTCGCTCATGCCAGACTGGCGATAAGCCTCCAGTTGCAGATCGACTTGATCAGACTCCAACTCTGCGCATACTTCAATGCCATACTCACGCAGCATTGCCGCCTGAAAATCGGCATCCACATGCAGCCCTGGCGCATCACGGCCAGCGACCAAAGGGTGGGCGGCTTTATCGGGCACCGATTGCTGCTCAATACCGCCCTCGACCATAGCTAAGGCTTTAAAGCCATTGCGAAAAACCCGCAGCGAAAAATCAAAATCCGCATACTGACCGGACAACCCAGGCTCGAAGTCGCCCAATTGAGCCCAGCTAGGAACAAATACCAAGCAGGCTTCCAGACTTAAATACGGACAACGAAAGTTGTGCACGTCGGCAACACTGAAAAGACTGTCCTGTGCGCTGTTCACAATCGCCAGACTGCGGCCATTAAGGAACAGTACTTCAATAAAGCGGGGTGCAACCACCTTATCCGCTACTCCGCGCACACTCGCATGGAAACTCAGGAAATGAGCCCCTGTAGACGACAGCTCCGCAATGGCCACATCCAGAGGATTACGGACGAACACCATATGATCCGTAAGCAGAAGAGCCCAGCGCGTCGAGACTCCCGAGATGACTTGCTGCAAGTGCTCCATCGAGACCAGGTCCCGGACTTCGCGAGTGTGTATACGGTAACGATCGCCATAAGCGGCGAGAATCGCTGTGACCTCTTCCATAGCGCCTGGAAGGTGGACCAAAACGATTTCTCCGGCGAACTCAGGCATTACTTGCCAGACGGACGCCATGAAGCCGGCCAATGTCCCTTCAGCACCATCTCCGGTCCTGACGACAAGGCTTAGATCCTGACCGTTGCGTCCTAGCATGGCCTGATTGAAACGCGTGAATGCAGCGATGCTGCTGCCAGGATCCTCGTTGGACATTGCGTCCTGGTCTCGACGTAGCTCAGAAGACATGACTTTATCCTTTCACTACACGCTTCAAACCCATGAGGATGCGCTTCAAAGGCCCTGGCACCATGCGGCTCATACGGGTGTAGCGCCAGTATCCGGACTCCATGGTAGAAACCACCTCCTCTAGATAGGCAATACGATCCCGAAAACCGGAATTATCCGTGTTGCGCAGTGCTTCATTTTCCGAACGAATTGCAGCCATTAAAAGTGCCATATGGCGGTTCTCCTGCGACAAATCCGCTACTCGCCCTTGCAGACGGGTTACGTGCTCCGACATCCGCTGAATCTGATGATCAAAAGCCGCCTGCTGATCTGGAAAGTCGCACCACGCGTCAAACATCCGCAAATACGCATCCATATCTACGGCAAAATAGCTGGCCGCTGCACTCGCTTTTTCGGGCAAGTTCCAGATACCCGCGTAATAACTGCAGTTTTCTGTATTGACAATAGCTGCTTGTTTGTTCGGAATGGCAAATCCTTTATCTGCCGACCGTACCTGCATCCATGACTGGCCAATAGATTCGTAATCATTTTCCTGATTTTTAGGAACAGCTCCGAACCCAAATACAGCCGTACCCAATGACCACTGTACTTCAGTACCGAGCACACCGGTCGCGACATCCTCAAACTGCTCAAAGGTATATTTGCGCAAGTGATAAGGGTTGGATTGATCGGGCTCGAAATACCAATGGTCGTTCGGACACGTGATATAAAACACGGCATCAGGCTTAGCCATCTGTTTCAAAAGTGACAGAAACTCGCTGTCATCGGGCACGTGCTCGATTGTTTCGATGGACACAACCACATCAAAGTAATCAGATCCAAACTGTTCCGCCAATGAATGGGCATCCGCCTGCAGGTACTCCACCCCCACTTCACTGAACAAAGTGCGCGACTTCTCCACCGCCTCGACAGAAACGTCTGCTGCGATAACACGGCGCGCCCCTGCCATTTTCAACAAGGCCGAGCCGTACCCCTCTCCACACGCCAGATCGAGCACCACTTTGTCCCTAACGTACGGCAAGACTGCTGAATAGCGCGCCAGATGAATAGCTGCTTCGATGTTCGGATATTGTGGCGAAGCCACCATGTCCAGCCTTTCCATTTCCTGATTCTCCCGAGACTCTCGCCAAACCGGACGGCTGGCAGCTGAGATTTTATTTTTTGAATGATTGCAGCGCTGCAATCAGCTGCGCCCTTTTTTCAGCGCATATCCGCATATAGTCCCCACGATGAGCCTCCAGCAACTCAACAATCTCGTGCCGGCTCGCAAGCACCTCATCCAGGCGACGGCTGATCGCTTCAGGATCGTCTACCCTAGGCTCAACCAACAATTCCGACAATCTGGAACTGACAGCGGAATACACATCGCCCGCCGGACCGACGATGCACGGCACAGAGAGCGCCCAGCTTTCAAGTGCGGACATAGGGCTGCACTCTGTATTGGTCACATACAGATTCACATCCAATCCGTCGAGCAAATGCAGAAAATCGGTGCGCGGCAAGGTAGGATAGAAATCAATACCTTGCACGCCCAGGTTCAACGTACTGAGTTGCGTTTGATCCAGATTGGTCTTCAGAACCACATTTTTTCGACCGGCCACTGCCAGGGCCTGAACAAAGGGATTTTTGTACCAAGAGCTGATCGCAGAAAAAAGGCCGATGGATACACTGTCCGCCTTCCCCTGATGTCCGCCTCGGCTGCTGCTAATTTGCGGAATAGGGTTGAACAAATCCCAACCCCTGATGCCTAATCTTTCAAGAGTACGGTGTAGACCCGGCTTGATGGTCACGACTCCATCGATGACTTTGTTGTCATATTGTTGGCGCCACAGATCAAAATGCGCCCGGTGCGAAGGCTCAACCCACTGAGCCGGCGAGCCATGCCAGGCAAAAAACTGACGCACACCCGGATTAATGTTCCGCAACCGCTGAGCCAGTTCAATATGCAGTACAGACCCACCGCTATAGATAATAGGGTGGCGCCAGTTTTTCAATTGACTGACCAAGGCATCGAGATAAACATGTTTGCGTACTTCAGGGAATTCCTGATCCGCATAAGGAAAACGCAGACACTCCTGCTCGAACAAGGCTTCCGTGGACGCGGCAACGCCTCGCCACATCGGAGCATAAACGACAAGTAGACCCATTCGCTCCGAACGTTCGATTTGTCGCTGATAATATCGCTCCAAACGCTCATAATCGACTGCGCTACCCGCCCCGCCATGAATGACGCGGTTATACAACGCAGACGCGCCCGGCACGAAACGTCCTATCGGTTTGATAAGATTGAATTGCTGAGCAAGACGAGCCCCCGAGCGGAATGCCGTGACCAAGCCGCGATTGAACCAACCCATACGCCGGGCGCCTACAGCCTCTTTGCGCAAGCGGCCGTCCTGAAGATTACGATCATGGGCCAGATTCAAAAAAGCAATCCATTTCGACAACAATGGGCTTTCAGCCCCGAACTGGATCTGATACATCCTCTGATTGTCATCCTGCAAGGTCTTAAGCAACTGTCTGTCTCTAATCAGCGCCTCCAGAGCCTGCTCAAACGCAAACGCGCTGCGCTCGACTATCATCGCTTCCTGAGAGGCCGGCAGGACTTCCCGTGCAATTCCCACATCTGTCGTCACTACTGCGCAGCTACACGCCATGGCCTCAATCAGGGTCAAGGGCGTGCCCTCCTGCTGCGACGCGATCAATAACACATCTGCGTCCTGCAGTATTTCAAGCAAACGTTCTCTGGGTGTTGCGTTTACTGCCGAATCGCAGCAAATGAACTGAATATCGGGGTACTTTGCACGCAAGGCCTCGATAGCCGGCTCAATGATGCTCACCAAGCCCTTATAGTCCGAGAAACCGGCACTTTCCCCCCACTTCGAATTACCTGACCACACGACCGTAAACGGTCGTCCAGTTAAAGGGCGGGACTCACCGCTCAGCGGCACTGCAGGCCAATCGAAGATTATGTCGTCCGGGTCCGCTACCAATGGATCTGCGCTGTACAGGTCATGGAGATCGCGACATGTCGTAAAGTAGCCATCCACGAACTCGAACAGACTGGCTCTGTCCAGCAATTCCAGATGATTGGAATACAGGTAATCGGGCACATGTGTCGATATCGCCATCTGAGTGAATGCACGATAAGGCGCCGAAGCGCCATCGACGACCGAAAGCAGAAGCTTCAGGTGCTCACGAAAGAAAAAATGAACATGGTCGACCTGCTGCTCAGCCAACTTTTTAAGCAACGTAACTGGATTGGAAAAATCCTCCCAATACAAAATAGTGCAATGAGTATGGGCATTCAGCTTGTCACACAGAGAGCGAGCAACATTGTCAAAAGCCCAGTTTCGAATATCAACAATGAGGGCAATGCGTCTGGACTTGATTTTATCCACGGCTTTCCCCGTCAAGACTTAGGTTCGGCAAGATAAGCCCAGTAGGCCTGCAACCCCTCCATGACATCACCGGCAAAACGGAGCCTGCCTCCTTCTAACCACATCACCTTGTTGCACATATCTATAATGACCTCTGCAGAATGAGAGGCAATAAACACAATATTGGCCTTGTCCTGGAACGCCTTCAGGCGCGCGTTCGCTTTCTCCAGGAATGCAGCATCACCTACCCCGATGACCTCGTCCAGCAGCAGCAACTCAGCCTCGACCGCCGTGGAAATGGCAAAAGCCAGGCGGATGCGCATGCCCGACGAGTAGGCTCGAATGGGAAGATGCAGATAGTCGCCCAAACTGGTGAATTCAGCGATTTCAGCCGTCTTGGACTCGACTTCTTCGGGCGACATGCCAAGCAGCATGCCACGCAACTTGATATTCTGATAACCCGTCATAGAGTCATCCATGCCCAAGCCCATTTCCAACAGAGCGACCGCTTTGCCCTGAACCTCCAGATGCCCGGCCGAAGGCTCATAGATGCCGGCCAGCACACGGAGCAAAGTGGACTTGCCCGACCCGTTCGATCCTATCAGCCCCACCCGATCGCCATCACCGAATTCGAAACTGACGTCCTGCAGGGCTCTTACCACGGTGATGCCATTGCCGCCTGCGCCGATCCTACCCGAGGCCAGCTTATTGAGCATACGCATTTTCATGGAGCGGCCGCTCAACTCATAGACCGGCATCTCCACAACCAAATTCTTTGCTATTACATGTGACATTTAGCTGCCCCTAAACCCAGTACGGAATACGCGCGCGATATTTACCGTGCATGAAAAGACTTAACAGGGTCCCGACAACAGCCAGCCCAAGACAAACCATCCAGCTCAGCAGTGGAACGGACGTGCCCAGCAACGGCCCACGCACCACTTCAATCAGGTGGGCGAATGGATTCAAGTCAATCAGCAGCGGGTACTTCTGCAGCATGTCACGCTTAAACAGAATAGGCGTGATATAGAAAATGACTTGGATGAAGCTGGCTACAATCTGCGGCAAGTCTCGAAAACGGGCGCACAGTAAAGCCAGCAGCGTAATAACCCACATCAAATTCCATACCACCAGCGCAAATCCCAATATGAAAAAGTGCAATTGATGAATGAAATTGATCTGGAAAATCACCAGAACCAATATAACAATAACGAAGTTGTGTGCCAGCACAATCATGTTGCGCCATAGCGTCTGAAAGATGAACAGCCCTCGTGGCAACGGCACCTGCTTCAAATAAGGACTGGCGCTGATATAGGCATTACAGCCGTCATTGATCGACGTCGAGATGAAGGCCCAGAATACGAAACCAATGGCCAGCAGAGGCAAATACTCACTCAGCTTTGCCTGAAACAAGGTTCCATATACCAACCCCAAGGCCGTCACCAGAATGGCCATGCTGATCGTCAACCAGAACGGCCCAATCTTGGACCTAGCATAGCGCTGGCGGATTTCCACCCAACCCAGCAAAAGCCAAAGGCTACTGGAGCGCAGACTCTGCGCCATATCCTGGTAGCCAACACTGAAAAATCGATTCATTCCCTAACCTAGAAAAAAACCAGCCTGTCAGCCTGTATTCAGGCCCGACGCCGCAACCGGCCGGCATAGATGGCTCCCCGCAGGGAGTCCGAAAGCAAGCGCACCGGAATTCTAATACTTAAATTTCGGGTGAACTCAAAAATGTTGGTAAACCCCCATCGCAAGAATTTACGCTGAATGGCATATTCAAGACGCGCATAATGCCAGCCACCGCGGCGGGCTAGCATGGTCCGACCTGCACGTGCCCAGACAGTAGGCTCAGGCATATTGTCCAACTGCGCGCCGTCAAGCAGCAAGCGCACCCACAACGCATAGTCCTCAAAATAACGATCATCTTGATAGCTGCCCGCATCCAGAACACGCTGCTTGCGAAACATGACCGTCATATGATTGAATGGATTGCGCAACCGGGCATAACGAGCCAGCTCAGCCTGCCCCACTGGCACGGACTTGAGAAGCAGGCCCGACTCCAGATGGCTATGCTCGAACTCCCATATAGGCGAGCTGAAGGCATCAATATGCGGATGCGAGTCGATGAAGGCCAACTGGCGCTCGAATCGATCAGGCATGCACAGGTCATCCGTATCAAAGCGCGCCACCCAATCGTGACGGCAGTATGGCAAGCCCGCCGCTAAGGCGGGACCCAAGCCACGATTTTCTGGCAGGGACACAAGCACGAGAGGCAACCGTTCCAGAAATGAATCGATTATGGTACGCAGTGATTGTGGCACGGGCCCGTCCAGCACCAAGACCAACTCATCGGGCACCACGCTTCCTTGACAAACGCTTTCAAGGGCCTGCCGGCAATACTCTGGATGGTCCCCGTGATAAGTGGACATCAGCAAACTGAATGGTATGGACATAACAAGCAAAGAAAGTGCGCAGGGCCTTTCGCGAGCATCGGGGTGGAAAACGACCGCGCGGTTTGG
Source organism: Alcaligenes sp. HNGD-HTN06 (assembly GCF_049932565.1). Lineage (NCBI taxonomy): Bacteria > Pseudomonadati > Pseudomonadota > Betaproteobacteria > Burkholderiales > Alcaligenaceae > Alcaligenes > Alcaligenes sp. HNGD-HTN06. The sequence continues at coordinate 3,299,735 of NZ_CP187782.1, forward strand.
GAAGCGCCTCAGGCTTTCATGATGACGGGAATCGATGGGTAAAACAGTCTATGTTTGTAACACAACGTCCCATGACAGCCAGCCGTGCAGTGCAATAAAACAACGCAGCCAGATCACTACATTGCCTTGCAAGAAAACCGTCATATGCTTAACCGCATCCGGAAAAATCTCCTATTTTTACGAAGGGATTAGCGTATCGTAAGCCCCAAGAGCCTACACATTGTTCTAAGTCCCCCTAAGCCTTTTCCGCGCAGCAAGAGCGCATACCCGGTTCAACGTCCAAGGCGGGTCAAGTCGTGTAAACTTTGCCACCGCCTGCTTAACACTTCTTATGACCCATTTGCACACTAGACGCTACACCCGGCTCCACGAACAGATCCTGCTTTCGCGCACTTTCTCGTTCCTATGCGGATGGCTTCTGACCGTGGCCATCCCGGCCACCGTGTACTGGGGCCACCCCTTCTGGGAGGCCAAGGATCCAGGACGCTGGACGGCAATCACTCTTGCCTCTGTTTGTCTACTGATGTGTTATGTAAGCATTTCCCGCACGGTGAACAATTATCCGGGTGGGCAAAGCATGGGCCTTATTATCTCGAATGTCTTGTTTATCTACTTGGCTGGAGCACTGACCACCTTATTCCTGCGCATCGAGCTGTCCCGGTACATGCTATTTGCCAGTACATTCATCAGCATCAATTGGTTCATTGCTGAACACCTGCTTACCAAGCGTTATCTTAGAGCGAAGATCGCCATCATTCCAGGCGGCATGGCCAATGAGCTGATTCACTTGGGCGAGATCGACTCACGAGTGCTGAGCGCCCCAAATCTGGCCGGAGTGCGCTACGACGCGGTAGTGGCTGACTTCAACGGCCTCGACAGCACATGGCAACGCTTCATTACTCAGTGCGTTCTGAACGGCATTGCGGTTTACGACGCACGAGCTATGTACGAGGCCATTACAGGCCGCGTGCGCCTAGTGCGCATGGCGGACAATAACCTGGGCGCCCTGCTGCCATCGCGTGGCTACGAACGACTGAAGACATTGCTGGACTTCTGCATGGTCATCTTGGCCCTGCCGTTGTTGCTGCCGCTAGTGTTGATCACCGCACTATGCATACGACTTGACAGCCCAGGCCCTATTTTTTACACACAAATGCGGATTGGCCGAGGCAATCAGCCTTTTCGCATCTATAAATTTCGCAGCATGAGGACCGAGGCGTGCCTACAAAAAGAGGCCCGTTTTGCCCAAACAGACGACCAACGCATCACTCGGGTAGGCCACATCATCCGCAAACTGCGTATTGACGAACTCCCCCAATTACTGAATGTACTTAAGGGGGAAATGGCTATTATCGGCCCTCGACCGGAGCAGCCCGAGTTCGTGGAACAGTTCGACAAAACCCTACCGTTTTATACGTACCGCCATGTCATAAAGCCCGGCATTACCGGATGGGCTCAAGTGCGCTACGGCTACGCGGCAGACGAAAGCGATACACAGGCAAAAATCGAGCACGATTTCTACTATATCAAGCACGCTTCGATCTATCTGGACATCTACATACTGCTGCTGACTGCGCGCACGGTGCTAACAGGATTTGGCGCACGCTAAGTCAGCGCTGCTCCAAGAGCAAGCAGCGCTGGCTCAGCAGCCCCATTAATACCGCCAGCATCAATAAAAAGAACATCAACGTGTTGTTGCGTATGAGCATAACCTGACTCTGGCTGTACACGACGTAGCCCAGGATCAAGCAAACGCCTGCCAAAGCGTAGCTGCGCACAATAGTATCGGGATGGCGCAGATACCTCAGAAAATGCCAAGCCGAGCTGACTATCATCCCAGTCAGCGCCAGTAAAGCAAGCCCCCCGTATCTCACCCATACTTCCAGGAAGGTGTTGTGCGTATTTGCCAAGCTGGCTGGAACCCGGCCTAGTAAACCCGCTTCAGCACGTTCACGCAGCTCCTTGCGAAAGTGCACTTCTCCCCAGCCAAGAATTGGTTTTTCCTTCAAAAGTTCCAACGACGTGTGCCAAATCGCAAAACGTGCGCCCAACGAACCCGAACTGGCAGCCCCCTCGTTTTGATACTCCGCCAGATCTTGGGACACTTCCTGTATGCGTTCCTGCACCAATGGGGAATACAGCGTAACAGCGGCCCCAGAAGCCACGATCGCTGCAAACACCAGCAAGCAAGACATTAAATTACCACGTCGCAGAAAAGCTACCAAAAACAGCATCAGGAAGACAGGAATAGCAACCCAACCGCCCCGGGTGCCCGAAAAATACGAGCCCAACAGACCGCAGGTAGCGCCTGCAGCCAGTGCCACAATCCAGAGCCGACGATGAGCGCAGCGCTGGCAAAGCGCCCAACACAATCCTATGATCAGGATCACGCCCATGGTTAAAGCTAGGTTGCCGAACTGAATAGCCCCGGTGTAACCGTAGGCCTTAAATTCGCCGGACTGAACCATTTTCCAATAGGCGAGCACCAGTCCGCTAATTGCTCCTACCACCAGCCCCGACCAAAGCGCCGCCGGCTGGGGTGGCTGCTTCATACAGCATTGGATCAACACTATGCCCAAGGCAAACTTGGCCGGCACTTCGTAAGCGTCTGCAGGGTCTCCGTGCCAGGCTGCGGCAATGCCCCCCACCAGCACAAACAAGCCCATCCAGACCATTACCCAAACTTCCGAACGCTTAAACGAAATATGTGGCCCTTTCAACTGCCAAAGCGAGTACAACGACAACACGCCCAGCACATAAGAGTAGCCGCTTTTTGTGGACAGAAGACTGGCGAGGAACAGAAACACCAATACCGATGTAACACGATGGCCCTCGCGGGAAAAAAGGGATGCTAAAGCCATAGATTAAGAATATTCAATTGTTCGGGTTGGTATGGTCCGTTATTCGGGCGAAACTAGCCCAGACTGCTGAGTGTTCGCATTGGCTTGTTGTCATGCTAAAACTGCTATGCGAAAGAAAGAGGGACGCGTGTTAAAGCAGGTATTAAATTGTAACAGAACTTCTCTGGCGTGGCAGTTTAAATCTGACTCGTCGTGGTTTCCGCTAATAACATGACACACTACTACGGTCGATCCAGTAACGCCATAGTCCGGATAGAAGCGCAGCTTAGGAGCACCGTCCATCCGAATTATCCGAAATCAACATATCATGCACATTCTCGTCACCGGCGGTGCAGGCTTCATTGGCTCCGCGCTCATTCGCCATATAATCAAGCACAGCTGTCACACCGTACTGAATCTTGATAAGCTGACCTACGCCGGCAACCTGGAGTCGCTGGCTTGTGTCGCTAACAGCGCTAGGTACCAGTTCTCCCAAACAGACATCTGCGACGCCGCAGCACTTGGCTCGCAGATTCAGCAGTTTCAGCCCGACCTCATCATACACCTAGCTGCAGAGTCACATGTTGACCGCTCTATCGACGGACCTGCCCAGTTCATTCAAACCAATATCGTGGGCACCTACACCTTGCTTGAGCAAAGTCGCCAGTATTGGGAAGGACTGAGCACGCGAGACAAGCCGCATTTTCGCTTTCATCACGTTTCCACGGACGAGGTCTATGGTGATCTGGGCAAAACGGATGCGCTCTTTACCGAGACGACCGCCTATAACCCCAGTTCCCCTTATTCGGCCAGCAAAGCCAGCTCCGACCATCTGGTGCGGGCCTGGCATCGCAGCTATGGTCTGCCGGTCGTCATCAGCAACTGTTCCAACAACTATGGCCCCTATCAATTTCCGGAAAAACTGATTCCCCATATGGTGCTCAGTGCCCTTAAAGGCCAAGCCTTACCGGTGTATGGGCAAGGAGACCAAGTACGCGACTGGCTGTACGTCGAGGACCATGTACGTGCCCTGATCGCCGTGGCCACACGGGGAAAGATAGGTCAGACTTATAACATCGGGGGAAACCAGGAACGGAGAAATCTGGAGGTAGTACAGGCGATCTGCTCCATTCTTGAGGAGCTTTGCCCTCGCAAACCGGCAGGCCTGGCCCTTTATTCAGACCTGATTACGTTTGTCGAAGATCGGCCCGGTCACGATCAGCGCTATGCCATTGATGCCAGTAAAATAAGGCGGGAGCTTGGTTGGCAGGCTCAAGAAAGCATAGAGACGGGCCTGCGCAAAACCGTACGCTGGTATCTTGAAAACACGTCCTGGTGGGAACGCATCCTAAGCGGTGCCTACCGTCTGGACCGTCTGGGAAAACAGGTGTGAAAGGAATTGTTTTGGCAGGGGGCTCAGGTACACGCCTGCATCCGATTACGATGGGTGTGTCCAAGCACTTACTGCCTGTCTACGACAAGCCGATGATCTACTATCCCTTATCCGTACTCATGCTTGCGGAAATACGGGAGATTCTGATTATCTGCACCCCAGAAGATCGGCCTAATTTCCAGAGCCTGCTAGGTGATGGCTCCCGCTTTGGCATAACACTTTCCTACGCCGAGCAGGCCTCACCAGACGGTCTGGCTCAGGCCTTTCTGATCGGAGCGGACTTTATCGGCAAGGAGTCCGTCTGCCTGATTCTGGGCGACAATATTTTCTACGGCTATGGCTTTAGCCAAATGCTGCGCACCGCCCGCAGCCGCGCTGAAGGCGCCACCATTTTCGGCTATCCCGTCAACAATCCGGAAAGCTTTGGCGTTGTAGAAATAGATGCAGAAGGCAAAGCCCTGTCGATTGAAGAAAAGCCGATGGTGCCCAAATCTCACCTTGCCGTTACCGGCCTGTATTTTTACGATAATCGGGTCGTGGACCTAGCCCGCCAAGTCACCCCATCGGCTCGCGGCGAGCTGGAAATTACCGACATCAACAACGCCTATCTCCGTTTGAATGCGCTACATGTCTCCATACTCGGGCGTGGCTTTGCGTGGCTGGACTCAGGCACTCACGAAAGTTTGATGGAGGCGGGCTCGTTTATTCGTACCATTGAACACCGTCAAGGCCTGAAAGTGGCTTGTCTGGAAGAAATTGCTTTCAATCAGGGCTGGTTACCCAGATCCGCTCTGCAGGCCCAGGCCCAGGCCTTGGAAAAAACAGGCTACGGGCAATATCTGGCCCGCTTGCTGCACCCATGATATGCACATTCATCCCACCTCTTTACCCGGCGTTCTGATTATTGAGCCGCGCGTCTTTCACGACGAGCGAGGCTATTTCAAGGAAAGCTTTAATGCGGCTCGCTATCAAACGCTGGCCGGCATTGACAGTGTCTTTGTACAGGACAATCAGTCCTGCTCCAGGGCCTGCGTTCTACGAGGACTGCATTTTCAAAGGACCAGGCCTCAAGGCAAGCTGATTGGCGTTACGCGCGGTGCCATATTTGATGTCGTCGTTGATATAGACCCCCACTCCAGCACATTCGGACACCATCTTGGCGTAGAACTCAGCCAGGACAATCACAAACAGCTGTGGGTCCCGCCTGGCTATGCGCACGGTTATTGTGTGCTCAGTGCCGAGGCGGATGTCAGCTATAAATGTACGGACTACTATCGACCCGACGATGAAGGTGGGCTGGCCTGGGACTGCCCACGGTTGGGCATCGACTGGCCCATTCCGAACCCCATCCTGTCTGCAAAAGACAAAATGCACCCGGGATTGGAGCAATTTCTGCGGCCATGACCAGGATTTTGATCAGCGGTGGGCACGGCCAACTCGGTCAAGCACTCACCCAGCAAGCCACCCACTTGCACCTCATATCTTTGGGGCATCAGAAACTCGACGTCACGCAACGCGCCTGTCTTGAACGCGCCCTGGATCGCCACCAGGCAGATATCGTGATCAACGCTGCCGCCTACACCGCGGTAGACAACGCTGAAACCGATGTCGAACAGGCATACCGAGTCAACGCGATCGCTCCGGGCTTGATGGCGTCGGTCTGTGCCGAGCGCGGTATTCAGATGCTGCACCTTTCCACCGATTATGTTTTTGATGGTCTGGCCGCTCAGCCATATGCGGAAGACGCGCCGACCAACCCTATCAGTGTCTATGGACATAGCAAACGAGAAGGGGAACAAGCCGTTCTGCGCGCCCTGCCCTCGGCCCTCATTTTGCGTACCAGCCGGGTGTTCAGCCCATTTGGGAACAACTTTCTGACTCGTCTGTTGACGCTTGCTCAGGAACGCTCGGAATTGAGCCTCGTAGATGATCAAACAAGCGGTCCGACCTATGCCCCCCATCTGGCACGGATCGTCTTGCAGCTGACAGAAAGGCTGCTTGCATCAAGTTCAGACACAGGCTCGTTACCGCTTACAGGCATTGTCCATTTCTCTGGCCTTCCCTGCATCAGCTGGTACGGTTTCGCCCAGGAAATCATTGGACAAGCGGTCAAGCTGGGCTTGCTGGGCACCGCGCCGACACTCACCCCCATCCCGGCCAGCCACTACCCGACACCTGCCCGACGACCTGCCCAATCAGGACTGCAGCAAGACCGTGTAGACGCCCTGCTAGGCAAGGACACTATAGAAAGAGACTGGCGCAAGGGAATTGAACACAGCCTTTTGTTTCTGCAAAAAACCCGCTAACCCGGGCATGAAACACCCTGTCTGAGCAACTCAAACCCGGCAGACAACAAGACCAAGCCTAGGCTTGTACGCCAGATTCGAATTTGAAGCCCCCATCTCTTCTCACCCAGCGGGGCAATCAGCATCATTGTCAGTGTGATCGCTGCTGCCCCTCTGAGCCCCCTCCAGACGCAAAAAAGCCACCCCTGGGGGTGGCTTTTTCTCGGACACTGCCGATGTCTGGATCAGTGCTTGCGCACGTCACGCAAACGACGTGCTGCGGCTGCCTGAGCGGCCAGCATGGCCAGCTCGGCTTCCACAACAGCGATATCGGCCTTGTCCTTGGTGTTGCGCAGGGCCTCTTCCGCATGTTTGCGGGCTTCCAGCGCCTTTGCTTCATCCAAGTCGTGTGCGCGAATCGCGGTATCCGACAATACAGTGACTTTCCCAGGCTGAACCTCGAGTATGCCGCCAGCGACAAAGATGTGCTCTTCGCTGCCATCGTCCATAACGATCTTCAGCGTGCCGGGACGAATCCGCGAGATCAGGGGAGTGTGACCGGGCAAAATACCCAATTCTCCAGCCTCGCCGGGCAGCGCCACGAACTTTGCCTCACCAGCAAAGATCGATTCTTCGGCACTGACCACGTCAACATGAAGCTTAGCCATGAGCAATCCTTATTACTGAATAGTCTTGGCTTTTTCGAAAGCCTCGTCGATGGAACCGACCATGTAGAACGCCTGTTCTGGCAGAGCATCACACTCGCCGTCGACGATCATCTTGAAGCCACGCAGGGTTTCAGCCAGTGGAACGTACTTACCAGGCGAACCGGTAAACACTTCAGCCACGTGGAAAGGCTGAGACAGGAAGCGCTGGATCTTACGGGCACGGGCAACGGCCTGTTTGTCTTCAGGAGACAATTCGTCCATACCCAGAATGGCGATAATATCGCGCAGTTCCTTGTAGCGCTGCAGCGTTTGCTGAACACCGCGAGCCACTGCGTAGTGCTCTTCACCCACGATTTGTGGATCAAGCTGACGGCTGGTGGAGTCCAGAGGGTCCACAGCGGGGTAAATACCCAGAGCAGCAATGTCACGCGACAACACAACGGTGGAGTCCAAGTGCAAGAAGGTCGTAGCAGGCGATGGGTCAGTCAAGTCATCGGCTGGAACGTAAACGGCCTGAATGGACGTAATCGAACCGGTCTTGGTGGAGGTAATGCGCTCTTGCAGCTTACCCATTTCCTCGGCCAGCGTAGGCTGGTAACCCACTGCGGAAGGCATACGACCCAGCAGAGCGGACACTTCGGTACCGGCCAGCGTGTAGCGGTAGATGTTGTCCACAAAGAACAGGATGTCACGGCCTTCGTCACGGAACTTCTCGGCCATGGTCAGGCCGGACAGTGCCACACGCAGACGGTTGCCTGGAGGTTCGTTCATCTGACCGAACACCATGGCCACTTTGGACTCGCTCAGGTTGTCCATCTGGATAACGCCAGCATCGGCCATTTCGTGGTAGAAGTCGTTACCTTCACGGGTACGCTCACCCACACCGGCAAACACGGACAGACCGCTGTGTGCCTTGGCGATGTTGTTGATCAGCTCCAGCATGTTCACGGTCTTGCCCACACCGGCACCACCGAACAGACCAACCTTACCACCCTTGGCAAACGGGCAAACCAGGTCAATCACCTTAATACCGGTTTCCAGCAGCTCTACGGAAGGCGACAGTTCGTCGAAAGTAGGTGCAGGCTGGTGAATGGCGCGGCGCTCGTCGGACTGGATAGGACCGACTTCGTCAATGGGGCGACCCAGAACGTCCATAATGCGACCCAGGGTGCCAACACCCACGGGAACGGAGATGGGAGCGCCCGAACCGGCCACTTCCATACCGCGGCGCAGGCCGTCGCTGGAACCCATGGCGATGGTGCGAACTACACCGTCACCCAATTGTTGCTGTACTTCAAAAGTCAGGCCTTTTTCTGCGAAAGCCGAACTTTCGTCAACGAGCGTCAATGCTTCGTAGACTTTAGGGATGCTGTCGCGGGGGAACTGAATATCCACCACGGCGCCGATGCACTGAACGATGGTACCGTTGCTCATGTTGAGTCCTTGCAATATAACTTTGATGGTGTGCCTTGCCGTGATTACACAGCGGCGGCACCCCCCACGATTTCAGAGATTTCTTTCGTAATCGCTGCCTGGCGAGTCTTGTTATAGACCAGCTGAAGATCGGCAATAACGGTCTTGGCGTTGTCCGAAGCGGCTTTCATCGCCACCATACGAGCAGACTGCTCGGAGGCCATGTTCTCGGCAACGGCCTGATACACCAGACCCTCTACGTAACGCAGCAACAAGTCATCAATAACCGACTTGGCATCGGGTTCGTAGATGTAATCCCAACCGTATTCGGAAGAGTTGACGCTTTCTTGAGCGACTACCTGATCACCAGCCTGGAAAGGATCTTTCAGACCGGAAGGCAGAGGCAACAAGCGAATAAATGTTGGGTCCTGCTTCATCGTATTGACAAAGCGGCTGGTCGCCAGATAAACAGCATCAATGCGGCCTTCCACGAAGTCGTCGATCTGCACCTTGATAGCGCCAATCAGACGTTCCAGGTTAGGCGCATCGCCCAAACCCACTTCCTGAGAAACCAGATTGGCACCCACACGCGCCAATGTTCCCGCGGCTTTACCACCCAGAGCCGTCGTCTGAACTTTAATACCTTTGTCTTCAAACTCGCGAACACGCGCAAGTACCAGACGCAGAATATTGGTGTTCAGGCCGCCACACAGACCTTTGTCCGTGCTGACAACCACGATACCTACCGATTTGACTTCGGCGGGCTCAACCATGTAGGGGTGAGTGTAGTCGGGGTGCGCCTGCATCAGATGCGAAGCAATCTCGCGCACCTTATCTGCATAGGGACGGCCAGCACGCATCCGCTCTTGCGCCTTGCGCATCTTGGATGCCGCCACCATCTCCATGGCTTTGGTGATCTTGGACGTGTTTTGCACGCTCTTGATCTTAGTACGAATTTCCTTGATTCCGGCCATCACACTTTCCTGTAAGGGCATTATCGGGAGCCCGACTAGGTTGTCGACTCCCGCTAATCATGACGCCGGGGTTTCCGGCGCCTGCCAACAATGATTAGAAAGCGCCGTGCTTTTTGAAGTCCTGGATGGCTGTAACCAACTCAGCCTCGTCTTCTTTAACCAGTTCCTTCTTGCTTTCGATACGCTCAACCAGAGCAGCGAACTTGCTGCGCAGGTGATCTTTCAGGCCTTTTTCGAAAGGCAGAACCTGAGCGACTTCCAGATCGTCGAAGTAACCGTTGTTCACAGCGTACAGGCTCACGGCCAGTTCCCACACCGCCAGAGGCTGGTACTGGGGCTGCTTGAGCAGTTCGACCACGCGCTTACCACGCTCCAGCTGGCGACGGGTTGCGTCGTCCAGGTCGGAAGCAAACTGAGCAAACGCAGCCAATTCACGGTACTGAGCCAAGTCGGTACGAATACCGCCGGACAGTTTCTTGATGACCTTGGTTTGAGCAGCGCCACCCACACGGGACACCGAAATACCGGCGTTAATAGCGGGACGTACACCAGCGTTGAACAGGTCGGACTCCAGGAAGATCTGACCGTCAGTAATCGAAATCACGTTGGTTGGAACGAAAGCGGAAACGTCACCGGCTTGCGTTTCAATGATGGGCAGTGCGGTCAGAGAACCGGTCTTGCCTTTCACTTCACCGTTGGTGAATTTTTCCACGTACTCAGCGTTCACACGAGCAGCACGCTCGAGCAGACGGGAGTGCAGGTAGAACACGTCGCCAGGGTAGGCTTCACGGCCTGGTGGGCGACGCAGCAACAGGGATACTTGACGGTAGGCCCAAGCTTGCTTGGTCAAGTCGTCATAAATGATCAGGGCGTCTTCGCCACGATCACGGAAGTATTCGCCCATGGTGCAACCGGAGTAAGGAGCCAGGTATTGCATGGCGGCGGACTCGGAAGCCGAGGCGGCCACAACAATCGTGTACTCCAGAGCACCGTGCTCTTCGAGCTTGCGCACCACGTTGTTGATCGTGGAGGCTTTTTGGCCCACGGCAACGTAAATACATTTAACGCCATTGCCCTTTTGAGCAATGATGGTGTCCACAGCCACGGCAGTTTTACCGGTCTGACGGTCACCAATGATCAGTTCGCGCTGACCACGGCCGATTGGCACCATGGAGTCCACGGCTTTGGTGCCGGTCTGCATGGGCTGGGAGACGGACTCACGGGCAATAACGCCAGGAGCCACTTTCTCGATGACGTCAGTCATCTTGGCGTTGATCGGGCCCTTGCCGTCGATAGGCATACCCAGGGTATCAACCACACGACCCAGCAGTTCGGGGCCAACAGGTACTTCCAGAATGCGGCCAGTTGTTTTAACTGCGTCGCCTTCGGAAACACCGGTGTATTCACCCAGAATCACGGCGCCGACAGAGTCGCGCTCGAGGTTAAGGGCCAGACCGAACGTGTTGTTCGGAAATTCGAGCATTTCGCCCTGCATCACATCGGACAAACCGTGGATGCGCGTAATACCGTCGGTCACGGATACGACCGTGCCTTGTGTACGAACGTCAGTCGACGCACCCAGGCCTTCGATGCGGCTCTTGAGCAGTTCGCTGATCTCGGACGGATTAAGTTGCATGTTCAGACTCCTGAAATCCTGTTTACTGACTCGCGCTATGCGGTCAGCGTATCGCGCATGCTGGCCAGCCGGGCCTGCACGGAAGTGTCGAGCACCTGGTCACCAACAATTACCCGAATACCGCCGATAAGGTCAGCGTCGACGGTCACAGTCGGTTTTAGCTTCAGGCCAAACTTTTTCTCCAGCCCAGCGGTCAGCTCAGCAACCTGAGCCTCAGCCATCGGGAAAGCACTGATAATTTGTGCCTGCGCCGTGCCTTCGAGTTGGTGTTTCAATAGATCAAACTGTTCTGCAATCTGTGGCAGCAGCAAGATGCGCTGGTTATCCACCAACAATTGAAGAAAGTTGCGAGCCTTTTCGGTGACCTGTGACTTAACCAGGCCCGTAAAGAGTTCGAGTCGCTGCCCGTTATTCAGGCGCGGATCGTTCAGTGCCTCGCGCACATCGTGGAGACCGGCCACCTGAGCCATTTCGGACAACAGGGCCGACCACGATTCGAGGCCCTGGCTGTCGTCGCGTACCGCGGCGAACAGGGCTTCGGCGTAAGGTCTGGCAATAGTCGATAGTTCAGCCATGGCCTGCCTTGATGTTAAAGTTCTGCCTTGAGCTGCTCGAGCAGCTGGGCGTGCGCATTCGCGTCAACTTCGCGTCGCAAGATTTGCTCGGCACCCTTGACAGCCAAGGCAGCCACTTCGCTACGCAGACCTTCACGTACGCGTTGCACTTCCTGGTTAGCGTCTTGCTGGGCCTGCGCAATAATGCGGGCTTTTTCGGCTTCAGCTTCACGACGAGCTTGCTCCAAAAGAGCAGTCGCTTGTTTTTCAGCGTCGACAATACGTTGATGGTTGTCGGACTTGGCCGAGGCTTCCATCAGGCTGATACGCGCTTGGGCCTGTGCCAGATCGGCCTTGCCTTTGTCAGCAGCAGCCAAACCATCAGCGATTTTCTGACGACGATCATCGATTGCTTTCGTCAGTGGCGGCCATACGAATTTCATCGTAAACCAGGCCAAAACGAAAAACACGATCATCTGAAAAAAGAGAGTCGCGTTTAAATTCACGGTCGTATCCCTTCAATACCACGTGTGTAGGAGGCGCTAGCGTCCTGACACATGTATGTTCAAGTCGACAAGCGGTGCATGATCAAACCGAGCAACACACCGCTAACGACGACTGCCTGCCCGTCTGCCAGGAATGGCAACGGACTCGCCTTATTACCCAACAAATGGGTTGGCGAATGCAAACAACATGGCGATACCGACACCGATCAGGAAAGCAGCATCGATCAGACCGGCCAACAGGAACATCTTGGTTTGCAGAGCGTTCATCAGTTCAGGCTGACGAGCCGATGCTTCCAGATATTTACCACCCATCAGGGCGATACCAATGCAAGCGCCAAAAGCGCCCAGACCGATGATGATACCGCAAGCAAGAGCAACGAAAGCTACGTTGGTCATGACAACTCCTTGGTTAAAAATCAGGTGTAATTCAAAAAAATCAAAGCGTTAGCAGGCCAGGCCTGCTCCCCCCAACCAGACACCATTGCCCGGTCGGAATCGGATTAATGGCCTTCGTGTGCTTGTCCGATATAGACAAGGGTGAGCATCATGAAGATGAACGCCTGGAGCAACACAATCAGAATGTGGAAAATTGCCCACACAGAACCGGCCAGAATGTGACCGATACCCAGTCCCAGGCTGGCGCCATTAAACCCTGTCCATGCGCCACCCAGCAGAGCGATCAACATGAAAACCAGTTCACCGGCAAACATATTGCCGAACAACCGCATCCCCAAAGACACAGACTTGGCCGCGTATTCGATGCAGTTCAGCAAGAAGTTGAAAGGTGCAAGCACGACAGCCATCAGGCCGCTTGCGGTGAACGGTGCAGTAAACAGCTCTTTGACAAAACCGCCGGGGTGCTTGATCTTGATGCCGTAGTAGAACATCAGCAGCAGCACGCCCAGAGACATACCCATAGGCACGTTCAAGTCGGCGGTTGGCAAAATACGGTGGTAGTACAGCGGGTCGCCATGCTCGGAAGCCAGACCAGTCTGAATGAAAATCCAGCCCAGACCGTCAACGGGCAACAAGTCCAGCACGTTCATCATGACGATCCACAGGAATACCGTCAGCGCCAGAGGCGAGACGAACTTGCGGGACTCGGCATTGGGAACAATGGATTTGGCCTGGTCTTCAACCCAGTCAACCAGCATTTCAACAAAAGACTGCAAGCGGCCTGGCACACCAGCTGTAGCGGCCGAAGCAGCACGCCACATAAAGAAAACCACAACCAGACCCATCAGCAGGGACCAGAACATGGAGTCGTAGTTGATGACACCGAAGTTGGCCAGAACATCCTGTTTTTCACCCAAGTTGTTCAAGTGAACCAAGTGATGCTGGATGTACCCTGACTGAGGCGAAATATCACTAGCAGCAGCCATCTGTATTTACCCTGTGATGTATACGTTATGGGACAAGCCCGTGAAACAAAAATCCCTTATGGCAGCTTGCGAAAAAACAGCAGCAGCACATATCCCTTCAAGACACACAGCAGGCCAAACAGCAAGGCAGGCCAGACCAGCCAGCCTGTATTTGCCATGGCAGCAGTTGCCAGTGTCAATACCGCAAAACCAAGCTTGAAGGCCTCTCCCCAGAAAAAGGAGAGCGCTCCGGCGTTGCCGCCGCCCATCAAACCCAGCAAAAGACGCAATGCGAACAATGCGTTAGGCACAAAATAAGCAGCCGCACCAATCAGTGCTGAGGCTGCTGCAGATGCGCCGGAAATCCATGCCGACAGAACAATAGCCAACAGGCCCATAAAAGCCTGGGCAGCAAGTGTACGCACAATTCCTTGCCCTGCCCGGCGAGCCATACGGCTACGTTGCTCAGGCGTCAGTACAACGGGTTCAGGAATGGGCGACATATCTCCTGCTGGGTGCACCTTGGCTGGGGTGCCTGTTTGCTGATCAATCGGCTCGCTCATAGTAGGAAACAATCAGATAACGTTGTGTGGGTGGATGCACTGCAAAGGCTTCTAGCCAATCCATCCGCGCAATATTATCGGCCCCTTTTAAAAGCCGCTGTCGTCAAACCCATAAAGTATAGCGTCTTTTTTTTGTTGTAAGCAAATTCAGCCTTGCTTGTTTGATACTTAATGCAAGGCTGATATTCGCAATCTCAATGACATCAAGGGGTACGCTTATTTTGTAACATTGCAGTGCAGCAATTTTACAACACACCCCTCCGTTTTACCGGTTTTTGAGAAATTTAGCGGTGCTTGAACTCAGGCTTGCGCTTCTCGACAAACGCACGCATGCCCTCTTTCTGATCGTCAGTGGCAAACAGGCCGTGGAAATTGCGACGCTCGAACAGCAAACCCTCTTCCAGCGAGGACTCGAAAGCACGATTCACGCATTCCTTGGCCATCAGAACCGAAGGCAAAGACATGCTGGCAATAACGGTTGCGGCGTCCAGTGCCTCTTCCAGCAATTTGTCGGCCGGCACCACACGGGATACCAGACCCGAGCGCTCGGCCTCTTCGGCATTCATCATGCGAGCGGTCAGAATCAGATCCATGGCCTTGGCCTTGCCTACGGCGCGAGGCAAACGCTGTGTCCCACCAAAGCCGGGGATGACCCCCAGCTTGATCTCGGGCTGGCCAAACCGGGCCGAGTCGGCCGCAATAATGAAATCACACAACATGGCCAGCTCGCAGCCGCCGCCCAAGGCATAACCGGCTACGGCCGCAATGATAGGTTTGCGGAAACGGCGCAGCTCTTCCCAATGGCCTCCCAGATAATCCTGAGAGCTGACATCGTGGTAATTCCAGTCTTTCATGGCGCCAATGTCAGCACCCGCCGCAAACGCTTTTTCGTTACCGGTCAGCACGATACAACCTATTTCGTTGTCGGCATCGTATTTTTTCAACAGGGCATACAACTCGGCGATAAGCTCGTTATTGAGCGCATTCAAAGCCTTGGGCCGATTTAATGTCAATAAAGCAACACGACCATGCACCTCTGCTTTGACTAAGGGTTCGTTCATGCTGACTCCCAGAAAAATTAAATAGAATAGGGGAATGGAACCTACACCCGTACTTTACCGTGCCGAGCCGACCGATCTCGCCGGCCACCGCCTGACTGTCCAGATACAGATCACTTCCCCCCAAACAGATGGCCAGATCCTGAGCCTTCCGGCCTGGATTCCCGGCAGCTACCTGATCCGCGACTTCTCGCGTCAGATCGAAAGCATAGCCGCCTTCTCTGGCGACGAACCGGTTTCCATCCGCAAGCTGGACAATCACCGCTGGCAATGCGAACCCTGCCAAGGCCCCTTGAGTGTGCAGTACCAGGTCTACGCCTGGGACCTGTCCGTACGCGGCGCGCATATTGATCAGACCCATGCCTTCTTTAATGGCACCAGCGCCCTGCTGGCCGTTGAGGGTCAGACTGAACAGCCTTGTCTGCTGGAACTGGTAGCCAATGAGGACATGGAAGATTGGCAGGTCTACACCAGCCTGCCCGAAGCCATTGGCGTGCCGGGAGCCGCGCAACGCTATGGATTTGGCGTGTACCGTGCCAGCAATTATGACGAGCTGATCGATCACCCCATTGAAATGGGCACCCCCCAGGTCATCAGTTTCTTTGCACACGGCGCAGAGCATGAACTGGTCTTTACCGGCCGCATCCCCAATCTGGATTTGCCGCGTATCGCCCGTGATGTCGAAAAAATCTGTGCCGAACAGATCGCCTTCTTCGAACCAGACACCCGACGCGCCCCCTTTCTGGATTGCAGCTCGCGCTATGTATTCATGACCATGGTGACCGAGGACGGGTACGGTGGCCTGGAACACCGCGCCTCGACTGCTCTAGTCGCCTCGCGCAGCGATCTGCCCACCCAAGGCCAGGACAAGTCGGTAAAAAGCCCCGGCTACCAGACTTTTCTGGGACTGGTCAGCCATGAGTATTTTCATACCTGGAATGTCAAACGCATCAAACCTGCAGCCTTTGCGCCCTATGACCTGAGCCGCGAGAACCACACCCGTCTGCTGTGGGTCTTTGAAGGTTTCACCTCGTACTACGATGATCTGATGCTGTTGCGCTCGGGCGTGTTGAGCGAGGCAGACTACCTGAAACTGCTGGCCAAAAACATCAATGCCGTTGTGCGCGCCCCTGGACGCTTCAAGCAGTCCGCCGCGCAAAGCTCGTTTGATGCCTGGACGCGCTATTACAAACAGGATGAAAACTCCCCTAATGCGCTGGTCAGCTATTACAGCAAGGGCGCCCTGATCGCACTGGGCCTGGATTTGCGCATTCGCAGCCATACCCAGCACACCAAGAGCCTGGACGATGTCATGCTGTTGATGTGGGCACGTTATGGCCGTGACTTCTATCAGGGCAAGCCACACGGCATCCCCGAAGACGCCATGCCCGCCCTGATTCTGGAAGCCACCGGTTACGACGCCACAGACTTTATCGCCCGCTACGTGGAAGGCTGCGAGGACCTGCCCCTCAAGCCATGGCTGGCCGAGCAAGGCTTGAAGCTGGAATGGCAGGCCGCTTCCAAGTTGCCCAACCTGGGCGCCCGTGTGCGTCAAAGCGCAGGGCAGTGCCAGCTCGCTACCGTCTTTACAGAGGGTGCAGCGCATCAAGCCGGACTATCCGCGGGGGATACTCTGGTGGCCATTGACGGCTTGCGTGTCAGCGACACTGCCAGTCTGGAGCGTCTGCTTGCAGCGTATGAGCCCGGTCAGACCGTTCAGATCCACGCCTTCCGCCGCGATGAACTACACTGCTTCACACTGCAACTGGCGCGCCCTGCTTTGGACGAGTGCGTCCTGAGCCGCCCCTCCTGACCTCTTTTCTGGGCCTGCCGCTCACGGCGGGCCTGATACTTTGCCTTTGCCATGACCACACGCCGTATTTTCATCAACAATCTGGTGGTGCAAGCCTCGATTGGCATGCTCGAGCACGAGCTGGTTCACCGCCAGCCGCTGCATATTGACGCCGAGTTCGACACCACCATCACCCAAGACGTCCAGGACCACGATATTGGCACGGTGCTGGATTACCGGCAGTTGCGCCAGGCGCTGATCGAGGTCAGCACCCTGGAGCACACGAACCTGCTGGAAACGCTGATCGAACGGCTGGCCGAGCGCATCCAAAATGAATTCCCAAGCGTGGAACGCGTTAAAATCCGCGCCAGCAAGCCCGAGGCCTTTGCCGACTGCGATGCCGTGGGCATTGAAATCGAGCGTAGCCGCTAAGCCCCTGCCCTTGCCCCGCCTCTTGCCGGGGCCACGATGACCTCTCTTTCGCTTTCCCTTATGTCCCAAGACACCAGCCCCCTGCCTTCTTCCGAAACCGACATCCCCGTGTTTGCCAGCAAGGCTGAACGCAAACAGCGCGTCAATGACAACAAGTTGAGCAAACGCATCATGCGTGAAGTGGGCCGCGCCATCGGTGATTTCAACATGATCGAAGAAGGCGACAAGGTCATGGTCTGCCTGTCCGGCGGCAAGGATTCCTACGGCCTGCTGGACGTACTGATGACCCTGCAAAAACGCGCGCCCATCAAGTTCGACATCGTGGCCGTGAACCTGGACCAGAAGCAACCTGGCTTTCCTGACCACATCCTGCCCGAGTACCTGGAAAAACTGGGCGTGCCCTATCACATCGAAACCCAGGACACGTACTCGGTAGTGACCCGCGTGATTGCCGAAGGCAAAACCATGTGTTCGCTGTGCTCACGCCTGCGTCGCGGCATTTTGTACCGCGTTGCCAAGGAGCTGGGCGCCACCAAGATTGCCCTGGGACACCACCGCGATGACATCCTGGCCACCTTCTTTCTGAATCTGTTTTATGGCGGTCGCATGAAAGGCATGCCGCCCAAGCTGATGTCGGATAACGGCGAGCACATCGTGATCCGACCACTGGCCTATGTGCCCGAAAAGGATTTGATCGCCTACGCCAAGCTCAAAGAGTTTCCCATCATCCCCTGTAATCTGTGCGGCTCACAAGAGAACCTGAAACGACAGGAAATCAACCGCATGATTGCGGACTGGGACAAGAAATTCCCACACCGATCCTGGAACGTGTTTGGCGCCTTGACCCGTGTAGTGCCATCCCACCTGATGGACCCCAAGCTGCATAACTTTGCGGACTTGAAGGTGACTGGCCAGGCTGACCCGGAGGGCGATAAAGGCTTTGATCAGGATTATTTTGACGATCATCTGCCAGAGAGTCTGCTGGCCGCTGGATTTGAAGAGGATGCCGACGACGCCGCACCTACCGTACGTCAGGATGCTTTCACCCCTGCCAAGCCCGCAGCATCCGGTGAGCAACAGATTGTGTTCATGAGCAAAAGGCGCTCCGGACAATAACGCGACTGGTCGGCGCTCCCAAACCGGCCGCCTTCTGGGCGATCAGGCTGAAGTCCGCACCCACGTAGCACAGCAAACCATCGTTTTATCTCTCGAAACCCAGGGCCAGCGCGGCCCTCGGCGCCGGCAGAGCCGACATCCCATCTTGTTGATCTGCTTGCCGTCCGCAAATACACAAGCGACGGACAATAAAAAGCCCCGATCGAAACCGCCAGGACCTGGACGTCATTCCAGATGCCGGCGGTTTCGATCGGGGCTTTTCGTACCTACTGTCCAGCTATCTGGCTTTAGTTCGGCTTTTGCGTGCCATCCCAGCGCTCACCGGGTACCTGAATATCAAACAATTCCAGCACCCGCATCACCGTGTGATCGACAATATCGTCAATACTTTTGGGACGCAGATAAAACGCAGGCATAGGCGGAAAAATGATCCCGCCCATTTCTGTCACAGCCGTCATATTACGCAGATGCGCCAGATTAAACGGCGTTTCCCGAACCAGCATCACCAGACGGCGACGCTCTTTCAAGGTGACGTCGGCCGCCCGGGTAATCAGGTTATCGGACAAACCATGCGCCACCGCTGCCAAAGTCCGCATCGAACAGGGCACAACCACCATGCCTGCAGTCGGAAAACTGCCGCTGGCCAAGGTTGCGCCCACATCGCGAAAGTTATGCACCTGATCGGCCAGAGACTGGATCTCGTTTTTGTCGATATCCAGCTCGTATTGAATGTTCAGCACCCCAGAGGGAGAGATCACCAAATGGGTTTCCACATCCGGACAGGACTGCAACACTTGCAGCAGGCGCACGGTATAGACGGCCCCCGTGGCCCCGGTCATGCCAATGACCAGGCGTCGCTTGGCTCTCACTCCAGAGCCCCGGCCTCACGCAACATGGTTTCCAGTTCGCCGTTCTCGTACATTTCAGAAACAATGTCCGAGCCACCAACGAACTCGCCCTTGATATACAGCTGAGGGATAGTGGGCCAGTTGGAGAAATCCTTGATGCCCTGACGCACTTCGGCGTCGTCCAGCACGTTAACCACAACCACCTGGCTCAAGCCGACCGCACGCAAAATCTGCACGGTACGGGCGGAAAAACCGCACTGAGGCGCTTGAGCCGTGCCCTTCATAAACAGCACAACAGGGTTTTCCGTTACGGTTTCGCGGATGAAATCTTGAACTTCACTCATGATGTTCTCTTAAGAAAAGAATTAACACTGTCCACCTGTGACGCGCCGGATTCCTGCCAGATCCTCATAGCTGATGACCTGTTTGAACCCCGCCTGCCGCAGCATATTTTGCACATGGTCGGCCTGATCCCAGCCGTGTTCCATGAGAAGACTAGCACCCGGACGTAGATACGGCCCGGCCCCCTGAACTATTGTACGCAAATCCGTCAAGCCGTCTGAGCCATCGGTCAGTGCCTGACGCGGCTCGAACCGCACATCGCCCTGCGCCAGATGTTCGTCATCCACTGCAATGTATGGAGGGTTGGACACGATCAGGTCAAAAGGTTCCTGGCCTGTCACGGCATCGTACCAACTCCCCAGACAAAACTCGACTTTCCCACACAAACGCTGCGCATTTAAGCCCGCCTGCGCCAACACCAGCGTGCTGATATCACTGGCCACCACATGGGCATCGGGACGGGCCAGAGCCAGCGATACGGCAATGGCGCCACTGCCGCAACCCATATCCAAAATGCGAGGAGATGGAATATCACGCACCCGCTCAAGCGCACGTTCAACCAGTATTTCCGTGTCAGGGCGCGGGATCAGCACCGAAGGCGACACCAAAAACTCATGCCCCATAAACTCACGGACCCCGACGATATACGCCATGGGTTCACCCGCCAGGCGGCGAGCCTCCAGCGCCTGATAAGCCTGTATTTTTTCCAGCGGCAACTCATCCGTATCATGCGCGATCAACCAAGAGCGGCTCACCCCCAGCACTTGCGTCCACAACATGTCGCGCTCAAGGCGCGGCAAAGGACTGAGCCGCTGCAAGGCACGCAGCGTACGGGGAATATAGGCAGGCAAGACCAAAGGCGACATGACCGGCTCACCGGGCAGGCTCATGCTCACGCCTGCGCCAGGGCAGCCAGCTGGCCAGCCTGATGTTCGGATAGCAAGGCCTTGATCAGCTCATCCAGGTCGCCGTCCATGATGTAGCCCAACTTGTACAAGGTCAGGTTGATACGGTGATCGGTCATGCGGCCTTGCGGGAAGTTGTAGGTGCGGATGCGCTCGGAGCGATCACCCGTACCGACCAGGCTTTTACGCTCGGCGGCTTCTTTGTCGGATTGCTCGCGCTGCTGCTTGTCTTTCAGACGCGCAGCCAGCACCTGCAAGGCTTTCTCGCGATTGCGGTGTTGGGAACGGTCATCCTGACACTCCACCACCAGACCCGTCGGCAAGTGGGTCAGACGCACGGCCGAGTCCGTCTTGTTCACGTGCTGACCACCGGCACCGCTGGCGCGGAAGGTATCCACGCGCAAATCCGCGGGGTTGATGGTGATTTCAGCCAAGCCTTCGGCTTCGGGCAGCACGGCCACCGTACACGTCGAGGTATGAATGCGGCCCTGGGCTTCGGTTTCAGGCACGCGCTGCACACGGTGCGCACCAGATTCGAACTTCAGACGACCATAGACATCCTGGCCTTCAATACGCACGATGACTTCTTTGTAGCCACCCACTTCCGAGTCGCTGGCGGACATGATTTCCGTGCGCCAGCCGCAGTTTTCGGCGTAACGCATGTACATGCGCAACAAATCACCCGCAAACAGGGCGCTTTCATCACCACCGGCACCGGCACGAATTTCAATGAACACGTTGCGGGTATCGTCCGGATCACGAGGCAAAAGCAGAATCTGCAATTCGTCTTCCAGTTGAGCGATGCGCTCTTTACCCAGCTTGTATTCTTCCTCGCCCATTTCTTTCAGCTCGGGGTCGGTCATCATGTCCTGGGCTGCCTGCAAATCACCCTCGGCCGCTTCGTAGCTTTTGAACGCCGTCACAACCGGGTCCAGCTCGGCACGCTCACGCGACAGTTTGCGAAATTCGTCCATATTGCCGGCAATTTCAGGCTCGGCAAGCATGGCATCCACTTCATGCAGACGACGAGCCAATTGCTCAAGCCGACTGCGCATAGAGTCTTTCATAGGGAATAGCCTAAAGGGAAAATCAGAAGGTCTGGGCGCAGTTCAAAGCAATCAGGCTGCACCGCAGAAAAGTCGGTGGACAGAAAGCTGCCTGGACGCTAACGCCGGCGCGTTGTCGATGGCAGCAGGCGAGGCAACAGATTCAGCAGTTGTTCGCGCTCAGCACCTTCGCTGCGCGTCAATTCAGCCATGGGACCATGCATATACTTCTGCGTCAGCCCATGAGCCAGCACTTCAATGACGTCGGCCGGATCGTCGCCACGGGCCAGCATGCGGCGCGCACGCTCCAGCTCGTGCTGACGCACTTTTTCGACCGATTCCTGCACATTCAAAATGGCAGGCACAATCGCACGAGTGCTGAGCCAGTGCATATAGTGCTGCACCTGGGTGTCGATAATCGCCTCAGCCTGAACCACCGCGGCCTGTCGGGCATCGGCCCCCCGCTGCACAAAGCGGCCCAGATCATCCACGGTGTACAGGTACACGTCGTCCAGGCGACCCACTTCAGTTTCAATATCGCGGGGCACAGCCAGGTCGACCATGACCACCGGACGGTGACGACGCGAGCGCACGGCCCGCTCCACCATGCCCAAGCCCAAAATGGGCAAGGTACTGGCCGTACAGGATACGACGACATCAAAATCGGCCAAGCGGTCGGGCACATCTGCCAGCTTCATGGTGTTGCCCATAAAGCGCGAAGCCAGGCTTTCCGCACGTTCCTGAGTGCGGTTGGCCACCACGATGCTACAGGGGTTCACCGCCGCAAAGTGCGTGGCGCACAGCTCAATCATTTCGCCTGCACCAATAAACAGCACCTTGGCCTGGCTCAGATCGCCAAACACACGCTCCGCCAAACGCACGGCTGCCGCAGCCATCGATACCGAATGAGCACCAATCGCCGTTTGTGTACGGACTTCCTTAGCCACCGAGAAGGTGCGCTGGAACAATTGATGCAGCAAGGTACCCAGCGAACCAGCCTCGTTGGCGGCTCGCACGGCATCTTTCATCTGCCCCAGAATCTGGGGCTCGCCCAGCACCATGGAATCCAGGCCACTGGCTACGCGAAACGCATGACGCACAGCCTCGTTCTGGTTGTAGCGATACAGGTGCGGGGTGAGTTCGGCAGAACGCAGGCTGTTGAAGTCCGCCATCCACTCAGGAAGACGCTCGGCCACATGGGGTTCGGCCGCACAGTAAATTTCGGTACGATTACAGGTAGACAGAATAGCTGCTTCACGGACCCCGGTGCCAAAAGTGGCACGCAAGGTATCAAGCGCAGGCTTTAACACATCGATCGGAAACGCAACGCGTTCGCGCACGGCAACCGGCGCGGACACATGATTCAGACCGAAGGTTAGAACATCTACAGACATGAGCAGTACAGGCTATAGCCCCGAAAAAGACCGAGACAAGCAGTTTCGCAGACGCAAAACGCATGAAAGATAAGTGATTTTACGCCGCAAGCCGGATTTTTGCCAAAAATGTTACTTGAATTGCCGTTTTGTGATTACAATTGCACTCCTTTATGCAGCCTGCTTTTGCTTGAAAAGGGCCCTCCCCTAGGGGTACGGCACATTTGAAGTTCAAAAGATGCATAAAATTTTTGTTGTACTATGCGCACAAATAAAAAAACGTGGTATAGTTCTATTTTTACCGAGCAGTACACGTTGGCCTGGTAGCTCAGTCGGTAGAGCAGAGGATTGAAAATCCTTGTGTCGGTGGTTCGATTCCGCCCCAGGCCACCAAGAATTCAAGCAAAAGCCCAGTCAAACGACTGGGCTTTTTGTTTTTCCATTCCAGTTGCGCCTGGCTAAATGCCCTGTCTGCGCGGCTTGCTCCTCATTTCTTGGCCCGATACCGCCCACTCTTACAGTTGCTGCTGGGGTAACGGTTGCATTGCCTGCGCTGGATATCCGATCAACGGTAGGAGGCCCGTTCTGCTCCTATCGCCTCAGCCGACGAATTTCCATCTCTTTGGCTCAGTCTGGTACCCGCAGCCGGCAAGACGTCTAAAAAACCAGAGACGTCCGTGCGCAACGTGCTGAGGCTGGCCCGACTCGGGCTCGTTTTTTTGCGCCGCCCGATGCCAATTCGTACTTAGCCGCGCTGATACTGCAAACAACGGCCCTTATACGATACTTCCTTACCCTCGGGCATCACGATAGGCCGATCCCGCAAACACACTTGCCGCACCAGCTCAAAACCGTGGCGCTGCATTTCCTGGGTAAATTTATTGCGATGCCCCCGATCCGGGTCTACCACCCAGACTTCGGCCTGTGATTTTGCATGCTGATTGACCAACGTGGCCAATTGAGCGGGCGTATTGCCTTCATACAGCAGATCACTGCCCACAATCAGGTCGTAACGCTGCCTGGCGGGAGTCAGGCCCAGGGAGGCCAGCAAATCAGGGCAGGTTTGCTCCCCCCACTGCGCATGGACATACGGCAGGTCGGACAAACCATTAAGAGCCTGATTCAGCTTCAGAAAATGCGGCACCATGGGGTGACAATCGCTGGCGTGAATGTGCGCCCCCCGTTTGTGCATGAGCAAGCTGGTCAAGCCCAGGCCACAGCCCAACTCCAATATCGTTTCCCCTGCCCGGATGGGTCGGTTCTTGAGCTTGCGTGCCAACTGGATGCTGGAAGGCCAGACGAGGCCGAACAAGGGCCAGACCGCAGGCCCTATACCCAGGGCCTGGGCATGGCCCTGCGGGTCGGCATACTGCATATGATCAGCCAAGGAACGAATACGCAAGGATTCTGCGGCCGAGATTCGTATATGCTGGAGACGGGTTTTTAAGGTAGCGGATGAAGATGAGGTAGAGCCATATAAGTCTGACATAGACCGATGATCGTCCATATCCGACAAAAAAGCGAATTTTGCCAGAATTTACCGTGGCTTAAACTATAAATAACCGAATTTACACACAATTTTGCATCACGCCGCCACCAAGGATCACTCTTGTTCAAAGACTTGATTAAAGACCTCAACGACCAATCAATTGTAGAGCCCGACATCTTTTTGGACGTGCCCTTCGTTCCCAGCGACGATCGGGTCATCGACACCATGTTGCAACTGGCCCAGGCAGGACACAAAGACCTGCTGTATGACCTGGGATGCGGGGATGGGCGCATTGTCATTGCCGCTGCCAAAAAATACCGCTGTTCTGGCGTCGGCGTGGAGCTGGACCCTTTGCGGATTGCAGACGCGATGGAGCAAGCCGGTCATGCAGGCGTGGAATACCTGGTGGATTTTATTGAAGAGGACCTGTTTACCGTTGACTTCAGCCAGGCCACCATCGTGACGCTTTACCTGATGGACACCATCAATGCCATCCTGCGCCCGCGCCTGTTGCAAGAACTACGCCCAGGCGCCCGCATTGTCTCTCATGCTTTTGACATGGGGGACTGGAAAGCAGACGAAACCTTGCATGTCGGCGGCATCAAAATCTACAAATGGATTGTGCCCGCACAGGTGAGCGGAGAATGGGAATGGGAGGGGTTGGACGGAACCGATTACCGTCTGAAGCTCAAACAGCGCTATCAAGATGTCAGCGGAAAAATCTGGATGAATGGCAAGCCAGCCCGATTGATCGACCTTCATCTGTGCGGTGATTGCCTGAATCTGAGCGTCCAGGCAGACGGCGCCTCGCCTATCATCATCTCTACGCTGTACTTTGGCCATCAGGAACTGCTATCGGTCGAAGAAGAAGGCTGACCTACCCGCCTCCCTACCCTGGCCACGTCCTGGCAGCGCTCACATCTTGTTGACAAAAGGAAACGTCTCTTAACGCCCAATTGTCTCTGCAATGCTAGGCTGATCTAACCCCTGTTTACCCAGCAAAGGAGTCAGCCTTATGCGTTTTTCTTCTCTTAAATCCCGATGCGCAATGGCTCTGGCCACCGTGAGCGCTACCCTTGCTTTATCTGCCCCCTCACTTGCCGATGTCATCATTCCCATGAATCTGGCGACCGAGAGTGGTGCTGGCGAGCAGATTGGTCAGGTAAGCGTACGACAGACCGAACATGGGCTGGTTTTTACGCCAGAGTTAAAGAATCTTAAGCCGGGCGTGCACGGTTTCCACGTGCATGAGAACCCCAGCTGCGCTCCGAGCAACAAAGATGGCAAAGTCACGCCTGCTGGGGCGGCTGGCGGCCATCTGGACCCGGACAAGACCGGCAAGCATGGTTTCCCTTGGGGCAATGGCCACCTGGGTGACCTGCCCGCCCTGTATGTGCAGGCAGACGGCACCGCCAGCACACCGGTTCTGGCACCGCGCCTGAAGTCTCTGGATCAGATCAAAGGTCGATCGCTGATGATCCACGAAGGCGGTGACAACCACTCCGACCATCCTGCTCCCCTCGGTGGTGGCGCCGGACGCTTTGCTTGCGGAGTGATCAAGTAACGGCCTTCATCCCTGTCACTTTTTCAAGGAGATACCATGAACACCACGATTGAGTCTTCCTTTGAACAACTGCAAGAGATGATCAAGGACATTCGCTTTGCGATGTTCGTCACACATGCTGAAAACGGCCAGTTGCACGCCTGGCCCATGACAACCCAAAAGGCAAAAATGGGGTCGAATCAAGAAGACTACGAGCATGACAAGCTCTGGTTCTTCATGTCGCGCAGCAGCGATCCAGTGGCCAACCTTCTGGCCAACCCACATGTGAATGTGAGCTATGCCGATCCCAAAAGTGATACCTATGTATCGGTGTCCGGTATGGCTCGTCTGGTTGACTCCATGAACCAGAAAGAACGTTTCTGGAACACCATGACGGAAGCCTGGTTCAAAGAAGGAATTACCGACCCAGACCTGGCCCTGATCTGCGTACACATTGACAGCGCAGAGTACTGGAGCGTGCGGGAGGGCAAGCTGGCCCAGGCTGGCAAAATGCTCAAAGCCACCCTGATGGGTGAGCGCTTAACCGAGATGGGTGAACACGGTAAAGTCACCCCCCACCGCTAAAGAGACGTCCCACCCGGCCAGCCTTAAGGCCAAAGCACAAAGCCCGGTCATGCACCGGGCTTTATTTGACAGACGTCTTAAGGACGCTGGTTCCTTGACTGTTTGAGGGGATGAAGTACCAGCCAAAAGGCTGATTGGGTGGATCAAAGGGGAGCGAGCTGCTTGCAGGAGTGGCTGGGCCGCAGCCTGTTGGGCTGCTGAGCAGATGCACAGGGTCGCACATTGGTTTACATGGACTCGTTGGCAGTAGTGTCGATTTGCCCACTATCAGGCCTGTTTGAGCCAACGGGCAAGACGAGTATATAAAGGCCCGGTCAGTACCAGTACGCACACCATCCGCGCCACCTGAAAGGACGTTACCATCGGCGCCCCCAGCTGAAGCACTTTGGCCGTAATCGCCATCTCGGCTATGCCCCCCGGGCTGACACCCAGCACCAGCGTGGGATAGGCAATGTCAGACAAACGATACAAGCCGTAAGCAAAACCGAATGCCAACGCCAGATTAATGAGGTTGCTGACAGCCGCTACCCCCAGGTAGCGAGGAGCACGTCGGAAAAAGTCGGGGCCGAACTTATCGCCCAAGGCCCAGCCAATGCACAGTTGCCCCAGATTGGAAATCTGCACCGGCAAGCCCGACAGAACAATGTCCTGATAGGTCAGAACGGCCACCACCAGCAGGGGGCCCAGCACCCAGGGATTGGGAAGACGCAGGATCTGAAAGATCAAGCCTGCCGCACTGCTTAACACCACTAACAGAGCCAGTCCGGGCAGATTCAAAAAATCCGGTCGCAGCACGGCTCCGGCCTGCTCACCCGAAAACCCCAGGGCTTCGAACGCAAAGGGGATGATGAGCACCACCATCAACACCCGCAACCCATGCGCCGAAGCGACCAGATCTGGGCGTGCACCATAACGCTCGGCCAGCCCGGTCATCTCACTGGCTCCGCCTACCGCGCTGGCAAACCAGGCGGTGCGCAAATCCGTACCCGCAAAACGGGTCAGCATGAAGGTCCCTATGCAGCACAAAAGCAAGGCAAATACCATGCCCATCACAATAAACAGGGCATTGCTGCCAATCAGCTGCACCATGGATGGTGTGAAATACAAGCCCAACGAGGCCCCGATCACCCACTGTCCGGCATTGCGCGCCAATGGCAGACACGCTGCCGGGCTGCCCGCCATCTTGGTGGCCGCGGTCAGAATCAAGGCACCCAACATCCAGGGCAAGGGCATGCTCAGATATGTCGCCCCCATCGCACCGACCAACGCCACCCCAAAGCCCAGGACAATTCGTATCCAGATCGCCATAACCGAAACAACAAGGCCAGGCCGCAGCCTGGCACTTTCTCCTCATAAACGCCCCACCGCAGGGGTGGGGACTTCCTCATGGTGTTTTCTTATGCCCCTGCTCTGCGTGCAGCGATGCGACGCAGCAGGATCGGACCCACACTAACCAAAAGTGCTGCGATCCACAAGGCGATCGATACCGGGCTCTCGAACAGAATGCCAAGCTGGCCGTCGGTGATGGACAAGGCCCGACGCAAATTCTGTTCCATCATATTGCCCAAGACCACACCCAGCACCATCGGCGCCATAGGCACATTCATTTTGCGCAGGAAATAACCCAGCACCCCAATGCCAACCACCAGCAGTAGATCAAAAGTCGTGCCATTGATGGCATACACGCCGATATAACTGATGGCCAAAATGCCAGGCACCAGCAAGCGCGGTGGAATGGCCAGCATGGACGCAAAGACCCGAACCATGGGCACGTTCATCAGAAACAGCATGACGTTGGCGACCATCAAGGAAGCGATCAGGCCCCAGACTATCTGTGGCTGCGACTCAAACAGTACCGGCCCGGGCGTGATGTTATACAAGGTCAAGGCCCCCATCATGACCGCCGTCGTCCCCGAGCCGGGCACTCCCAAAGTCAGCATGGGAATAAAAGAACCTGTGGCAGCACTGTTGTTGGCCGCTTCCGGCGCAGCCAGACCTCGCATATCACCCTGACCAAACATGGCGTTAGGGTCCCTGCCTTCGATATATTTCTTCTCATTGGCGTAAGCCACCGCAGAGGCCACGCTTGCCCCGGCTCCGGGCAAAATGCCAATGAAAAATCCCATCAGGCCACCGCGCACCGTGCTCCACCAGGTCAGGCCCAGCTCTTTCAGATTAAAGAGCTTGCGCTTGCTTTTAGGCACTTCAATCGACACGCCACCCAGCAGGTTTTCCAGCATCTGCAGCATCTCGGCCACCGCAAACAAACCGATCACGACAACCACAAAATCTATGCCATCGGCCAGATTCGGGATATCGAAACTGTAGCGATACACCCCTGAGTTGGCATCCACGCCCACCGTGGAAATAAACAGCCCCAGCATGGCCGCCAGAATACCCTTGACCGGCTCATCACCCAACAGACTGGTCAGGGCGCAAAAAGCGAACACCATCAGCACAAAGTACTCGGCGGGGCCAAAGGCCACGGCCCAGCCAGCCAGCATCGGGGCCAGCAGCACGATGCCGCAAATAGCAATTGTGGAGCCAATAAAGGAGGCAAATGCCGACAAGGACAAGGCCACACTGGCCATCCCTTTGCGAGCCAAAGGATAACCATCCAGGGTGGTCATGACCGCAGCCGCCTCACCGGGCACGTTGATCAGAATAGAGGTAATCCGCCCACCATACTCGGCCCCCACATAGACGGCCGCCAGCAGAATCAGGGCCGATTCGGGCGGCAATTTCATCGCAAAAGCAATGGGCACCAACATGGCCACGCCATTGATAGGCCCCAGGCCTGGCAAGACGCCGACAATGGTACCGATAAAGGCGCCGATCGCCGCCACCAGCAGATTCTGCGCGGAAAAGGCGACGCCAAAACCGACACTCAAATATTCCAATATCGAGCTCATAACCACGCTCCCAGAATGCCATGTGGCAGGACCACGTCCAGGCCCAGGTCAAACAAGACGAACAGCCCCACTCCCATCGCCAGCCCCCCGATCAGGGCCTGCTTCCAGGAGCCGCCAAACAAACGCCCCACCAAGGTGGCCATCATCGTGGTGGCGACAATAAAGCCCAACCACTGAAACAGCCAGGCATAGGCAGCCAGATAGGCCACCATCATCAAAATGCGCCCGTTCGCGCCGGGCGGATTGGCGGCAACTTGCCCACCGCCCTTGAGAATCAGGCGCAATCCGCACAGGGCGATGATCAGGGCCAGCAACAACGGAAAGGCCTTGGGCCCAACGGGTTCGTACGAAAAGGGGGGCTCTAGGTCATAGCCAAAAGCGGTGATGAGGGCGGCAAACACCAGCGCGCCCACGCCAAGCACGCG
This sequence comes from Alcaligenes sp. HNGD-HTN06, assembly GCF_049932565.1. Lineage (NCBI taxonomy): Bacteria > Pseudomonadati > Pseudomonadota > Betaproteobacteria > Burkholderiales > Alcaligenaceae > Alcaligenes > Alcaligenes sp. HNGD-HTN06. The sequence continues at coordinate 3,329,794 of NZ_CP187782.1, forward strand.
ATCATTTAGCGTCATGATGGAATTCTCCGGATTTTCCCGCCGGAAGCGGCGGGGCAGACAGTGGGCTCCCGACGCGCAGCGGCCGGGAGCGCCGTAAAGACTTACTTCTTGATCAAACCAAACGAGTCCGCCAATTCGCGGTACTGAACCACCTGTTGCTTGACGTAGGTATCCAGTTCCTGGCCACTCATATTGAACGGAAACAGGCCTTGTTGAGTCTGCAGACGCGCAAACTCCGGGGTTTTCATGAGCTTGTCAAAAGCTTGAACCCACCATTGATATTGCTCGTCAGAAACCTTGGGGCCGACGTAAAAGCCACGGATAATCGGCCATTCGATATCAAAGCCCTGCTCTTTGGCGGTAGGGATGCTGGCCATCGCGCCGTCAAGCCGCTTGTCATTGAACACCGCCAGGACCCGGATGGGCGCGCCGCCCTCCAGCATGGTGTGAGCCTCGGCCGCATCGCCCATGTAAGCCTGAATATGGCCGCCACGCAACGCTGTCATGGCCTCACCGCCGCCCTCAAAAGCGACAAAGCGCATTTTGCGGAAATCCACATTGGCTGCTCGCGCCGTCAGCGCGGCTTTCATCCAGTCCTGCCCACCGACCGAGCCACCTGCACCCAGCACAATCTTGCTGGGGTCGGCCTTGAACGCCTCCATCAGCGCCTTCAGATCCTGGTAGGGCGAGTCGTCACGCACAATGGCCACCCCGTAATCACTGCCAATCGATGCCAGCCAGCGCACATCGTCTACGGAATACTTGCCAAATTTGCCCTGCGCCAGATTCAGCAAGGAGCCTCCCGAAAACGCCGCGATTGCATTGCCGTCACCCGGGCGCTGCGCAACGATGTGGTTATAGGCCACCGCCCCTACGCCACCAGGCATGTAAACGGTACGCATGGGGTTGTCCAGCAGCTTGGTTTCCAGAAAACCATTCACAGCTACACGACAGGTCAAATCAAACCCGCCGCCCGGCTGAGCAGGCGCGATGCACTCGGGTTTAGGTGGTTGCTGGGCGCTCACACCGCTCAAGCTGCTCAGGCCCAAAAGGCTGCCTGCCAGCAGCACCCGTAGTTTCATGTGGATAGTCATTGAATCGCCTCCAAGAGGATCGTCGTCGTTGTAATGGTTGCGACCTTACCGGAGCGAAGCTTTCGCCTACCTTTCAGTTCTGCCAAAAAACGATATTTTCAAGGGTATACCCTGAATCAGAGGTTCAAGAGTCCAGGGCATTGAACTCCAGGCGCACGATCAGACCACGCTGGCCCGGCCCTGGCTGAAGGCTCATCCGGGCATCGTGAATCTGGGCAATCGCCTGCACGATGGCCAGCCCCAACCCCGACCCTTGCAAAGCCTTGCCCGCCTCGCCACGACGAAAGCGATGCCCCGCCTTGGCCATATCATCGGCACTCATGCCCGGCCCATCATCCTCGACCTGTATACGGCACACGTTTCCCTCTTGCTGTACCGACACGGTGATGCGAGCACCTTTTGGACAATACTTGATCGCGTTGCTGACCATATTGCTGAGGGCCTGCTGCACCAGCCACGCCTCGCCTGCTACCCGCACCGGTCGGGACGGCGCTTCCAGCCCCAGGTCCTGACGGCGCGACCGCGCCAGACTCCATAACTCATCGACCACCTGTGCCGCCTGCTGACACAGATCCACGGTTCCCAATGCAGCCCGAACCCGTAGTTGATCCGCCGCATCCCGCACTCGTGATAAGGCCACCATCTGATGCGTCATCTGCGCCGTATTGTTCAAACGCTGCTGGATGGCATCGAGCACCTCTTTCATCTCTTCGGTCTTGGCCAGCGACAAGGCAAAATCCACCTGGGTCAACAAGACCGCCAAAGGCGTTTTCAACTGATGAGAGGCATCATCCAGAAACTGCTGCTGCTCTCGCGACTTGCGGGCATAACGCTCCATATGCAGGTTGATGGTCTGCACCAAGGGCCGTACCTCGCGCGGCAGACTGACGTCACTGATCGGCTCCAGATTGTCGGGAGAGCGGTTCCTGACCTCGGCGCTGAGCTTGCGCAAAGGACGCAAGGCCAGCAAGGTGCCGACCAGAATGAGCACAATAAACAGGCTCAACACGGCCAGATCCTGAATCAGATTCTGAAAAATCACCTTGCGAATGAAGGCATCGCGCTCACTGAGATTCTCACCGGCCTGTATCAAAACCCGACTGTGCTGATAGGTCTGCAGTCGCCCGTCCGACTCCAGTGCGACCGCCGCGATTCGCAAGGGTTCGCCCAAATACTGGGCATCATAAAAAACCGGCTGATTACTCTGTAATCGCTTGGCGGGCAACGGCATGCCCGTAAACCCAATCTCCGACAGCCCATCTTCGGTGGCGATCCGAAAATACACCTGGCTGCTGATGGTGTACTCCATGTACTCCATCATGTAGTAGGACTGCTCCATCGCCAAGCCGCCACTGATGGTGGTCACATTGGCCGCCATGGACTTGAGCGCCCCGGCCAGAGCCCGATCAAAGGCCGCGTTCACCTGATCCTTGAGCATCATGCTGGACACGAACAAGGACACGCCCGATGTCAGCAATGCCACGGGGATCAACATGCACAGCAAAGTACGACGCAAGCTGCTCAGGGCCATGGTCGCTCCCGACAGAAAGCCACGTTAGGGCTCCTCATCCGTGACAGGCTCCAGGCAATAACCGACCCCGCGCAAGGTCACGATATGCACATCCGAGTCCTGCAGTTTCTTGCGCAGACGGTGCACCAACACTTCGATAGCCTCGATATTGATTTCATCCTCATCCTTGTCGTTGAGCCGGTCCAAAATGAACTGCTTATTGACTGGCTCTCCGCTGCGCTGCACCAGAATGCGCAACACCTCCGCCTCACGCGGCGACACGGACAAAAGAGCGCCATCCAGCGTGAAGCGCTGTGTGGACAGGTCGTAGGCCAGGCTCGCACAGGCCATACGGGGCTTTTCCTTGCCGCGGCTGCGGCGTATGAGCGCATTGACGCGTGCCACCAGTTCTTCAATCCGGAAAGGCTTGGGCAAAAAATCATCTGCCCCACACTCGAGCGCCCCCACGCGTTCCTGAAGCGAGTCGCGCGCGGTCAAAATCAGGACGGGCGTGCGGTTGTCCTCGGAGCGCAGGCGCGCCAGCAAAGCACGACCATCCATGCCTGGCAACCCCAGGTCCAGTACCAGGGCATCAAATTCCTCGATCCGCAAGCGGTGATAGGCCACCATTCCGTCGTTGGACCATTCAACCGTAAATCCTTTCTTTTGCAAGCTGCGCGTCAGCCACAAGGCCAAATCAGGCTCGTCTTCGATCAGTAAAATACGCATGGCGGAAAGTAAAAAACAAAACAGGACAGCAACAATAATAAGCCGCCAAAGGGCACGGCCCGCGTTTCAATGATCCGCCGGCTCGGTCAACTCCAGCACAAAACGACGCAGCCACCGGCTTTCCTCATCGTGCTCCTTGTTGATATCCCAGATCATGGACACTACAAACGAGGGCACACGCAGTGGCACTGGCGAGACAGCCAGACGGCTATTGCATTCCACGAAGGAGCGGGCGGCATAGTCCGGCATGGTCAACACCAAAGGGCTGCCGACAATCGCATTGATCGCCCCCGAAAAGTGGGTAAATGAGGCCTTGACCTTGCGCTGCAGGCGCTCGGCATCAAACAGTTCATCTACAAAACCACGCAGCCCGTCAAAAGACACCCGGCCGTGATGAGCATGAAGGTACTCCTGCTTGCTGATGGGACTGGAGAACTGCACCGAATGGCGATCATAAATGCAGATATAAGAAGCCGAAAACAGGACCTGTGATTTGTGCATGGTGCTCAGGAACTTGGGACTGGAGCAGATGGCCAGATCCGCCCCGTGCTCCTGCATGCTTTGCGGCCACAAATAGCTGTTGGTCTGATAGAAGGAAAAACTGATGGTCCAGCCTTGCTCGTTGGCCGTGCGGATCATGCGTTTGGCCAGCATATTCTCCAGATCATCCGATAAGGCAATGCGAAACACCCGACTGGAACGAGTGGGGTCGAAGTCCTGATCGGAGGTCAGCAGCGTCGAAATGCTTTTCAGGGCTTCGGATATCTGCGGAGCAATCTCCAAGGCACGATGCGTGGGAGTCATGCCATGCGAGCCCCGCGTGAACAACTCGTCATTAAAGACCACCCGCAACTTGCGCAAGGACGCGCTGACCGCTCCCTGGGTCAGAAACAAGGCATTGGCGGCCTTGGTGACGCTGCGCTCATTCATCAAACACTGAAACACCAGCAACAGGTTCAAATCCATGCGCCTGATATTAGCGATATTAATCGAAGCCATTTTTCTAATTAGTTTGAATAATTATTTGGCTTGATTAGACTAAAAATCAGCCACAACCACAATAAGGGCCAGGTACATACCTGCCCCACTCGAGGAGATTGTTATGGGCACTGCTACCACCGCCCCTTCCCACGCCAAACCGGCCCCCCCAGGCCAGCCGGGTCTGAGCCGAAAACAAGTGCTTGCCGTAGGTATCGGCAACTTTATGGAATGGTTTGATTTCGCGATTTACGGCTACTTTGCAGCCGTCATTGGCAGCATCTATTTTCCATCCGACGCCGCCGGGGTTTCCCTGTTGTCGTCCCTGGCCGTATTTGCGGTGGGCTTTGTCTCACGTCCCTTTGGTGCACTGATTCTGGGTCCCATTGGTGACCGCTTCGGGCGCAAGACCGTACTGATGATTACCGTCTTTGGCATGGGCGTCTTTACCACCTTGATTGGCCTGCTGCCCGGTTACGCCACCCTGGGTATCACAGCGCCTATCCTGCTGGTCATCCTGCGTTTTTTGCAAGGCATGATGGTGGGCGGAGAATGGTCGGCAGCCGGTATTTTCCTGGTGGAAAGTGCCCCCGCCCATCGTCGCGCCAGTGCCGCCAGCGTGGTCACCTTTACCGCCGGTATCGCTTTTCTGGTGGGGACCGCCACAGCAGCCGCCATCAATGCCAACCTGAGCGATGAGCAAGTCTACAGCTGGGGCTGGCGTGTACCTTTTGTGCTATCCATTGTGATGACGTTCATTGCCGTCTTTATCCGTCGCAAGCTCAATGACACGCCGGTCTATCACGAGCTGCAGGAAAAGAAGGCCAACCACACCCTGGAGCGGGTTTCGTCCAAAGACAAGTTCAATGCCTTTGTCCTGTCCTTCGCATTTTCGGCCCTGTTCCTGGTATCGCTGTATTTCTTCATCACCTACGCCAATAACCACCTGGTCTCCGTTTTGGGGCTGAGCAAGACAAATGCCCTGTGGCTGTGCAGTGCGTCCCTGGTGGTGTATTGCATCCTGCACCCGCTGGTTGGCCGTTTCTCGGACCGCTACGGACGACGCAAGCTGGCCTTGTTTGCCGCCGCTGGCCTGACCGTCATGGCCTACCCGATTTTCCTCTTGATGAACACTGGCAAACCGGCCCTGATCCTGCTTGGGCTGACCATTCTGGCCTTTCTGGTAGCCATCTCCGCCGTCATGAACGTGGTGCTGCTGGTGGAAGTATTCCCGGCGTCAATCCGCTCCACCGGCGCCGCCTTGGGCCACAACGTTTCATCGGCTCTGTTGGCCGGACCGGGCCCCTTCATTGCCGCGGCTCTGATCCAGTACACCGGCAACCCCAACGTACCGGCCTGGTATCTGGCCGCGGTATCCCTGGCGAGCTTGCTGATTCTGTATACCCGCCTGCCCGAAACTCAACATGTGGACCTGTCCGCGGGCTAACCCCTAAAGGAGAGTAGTTATGAGCAAAGTTGCTGTTATACAAGCGGCATCCATTCCCTTTGACTCTGCCAGCAGTGTCGACAAAGCCGCCACTATCTTGCAGCGCGTTGCGGCCAACGGCGCCACACTGGCGGTCTTTCCCGAGGCCTTTCTGGGGGGCTACCCCAAAGGCATCAGCTTTGGCAGCGTGATCGGCAATCGTCGTCCCGAAGGCCGCGCCCTGTATCAACGGTACGTTGAGGGTGCCGTCACCTTGGGCGGCCCTGAACTGGAAGCCCTGGCCGAGGCGGTCACCCAGACCGGTGTCTACACCGTGATGGGCGTAATCGAAAAAATGGGTCGCACCCTGTACTGCACCGCCTTGACGCTGGCTCCCGGCAAAGGCGTGGTGGGCATTCACCGCAAGCTGATGCCTACCGGACAGGAACGTCTGGTATGGGGGTTTGGCGATGGCTCCACCATGGGGGCAGTCGACACGCCACTGGGCCGTCTTGGCAGTGTGATCTGCTGGGAAAACTATATGCCGGCCCTGCGTCAGACCATGTACGCCCAGGGTACTGAAATCTACTGCGCTCCTACTGCTGACGATCGCCCCACCTGGGCCTCGTCCATGATCCACATTGCCGTCGAAGGCCGCGTGTTTGTGCTGTCCGCCTGCCAGGCCATCCGCCTGAACGCCTATCCCGACGCCTTTCAGAAGGAATTTGCTCTGCCCGGCGAATTTGCACCGGACAGCTACGTCATGCATGGCGGCAGCATGATCGTCAGCCCTACCGGCCAAGTGCTGGCCGGCCCGGTATTCGACGAAGAAACCGAGCTGTACGCCGAGCTGGACATGGATTTGCTCAAGCAGGCCAATCTGGACTTTGATGTCTACGGCCACTACTCGCGCCCCGATATCTTCTCCCTGCATGTGGACACCCGTGCCAAACAGGTAGTAAGGCTGCAAACCGAAAACTCAGACGAGTAAAGCCGCGACGCCCTGCGTCGTAAGAGAAAGCGGCCCCATCGCGCCTGTCAGGTGATGGGGTCGGGCCTGCGGGACACAACACAAATCGTCTGCGCTGTACGCTGGGCCAGGGGTTCTTTAACGGCGCTTTGCCGACCGCAAGCTCCGGTGAGGTCACTGAGCCCCCGCTTCTGCTCCTCGTGCGCGTTGACTATCTAACGGTGTTCAGACCGAGTCCTTCAAACACAAGGCCGAATTTAAAAAATCCCATGCAAATAGTAGGTGAATACCCGCATCACCGACTACACTTGCGGCTTCGGCGTGAAAACCTCAATAGAATCAAGATTGTCCTTGATCAATTTGGTACGCGCTTTGGACAGTAAGGCATACGCTCAACGCTTATACTGTTCAACTATAAAACAGGGGCAACGCTCATAAGGCCACCCCCTGCAGATTTCAAACACGAAAACACATCCTATTGGAGAGCCGCATGGTTAACATGAATCGGCGTCAGTTCTTCAAAGTGACGGGGGCCTCGCTGGCCAGCTCCAGCATGGTCTTGCTGGGCGCTGCGCCCACCCCCGCCATGGCGGAAGTCAGGCAGTACAAACTGACCCGCATGACAGAGACGCGAAATACCTGTCCTTATTGTTCTGTTGCCTGTGGGGTACTGCTGTACTCTCGCGGTGACGGCGCCATGAATGCCGAGCCCAGCGTGGTTCACATCGAAGGCGATGCCGATCACCCCGTCAATCGCGGCACACTCTGTCCCAAAGGCGCTGGCCTGGTGGATTTCATCAAGAGCCCCAACCGACTCAAATATCCGGAATACCGTGCCCCCGGCTCGGACAAGTGGGAACGCATCTCCTGGGAAGACGCTTTCTCGCGTATTGCCAAGCTGATGAAGGAAGACCGCGACGCCAACTTCCAGACCACTGCCGACGATGGCACCGTGGTGAACCGCTGGCTGACCACGGGCATGCTGGCTGCCTCGGCAAGCAGTAACGAAGTGGGTTACGTCACCCATAAAGTCATCCGCAGCATGGGTGTTCTGGCGTTCGATAACCAAGCACGTGTCTGACACGGCCCGACGGTGGCAGGTCTTGCCCCGACGTTTGGCCGTGGAGCGATGACGAACCATTGGGTCGACATCAAGAACGCGGATATTGTGCTGATTATGGGCGGCAACGCAGCCGAGGCGCACCCCTGTGGTTTCAAATGGGTAACCGAGGCCAAAGCACACAACAATGCAAAACTGATCGTCGTGGATCCACGCTTTACGCGTTCGGCATCCGTGGCGGATTTTTACGCGCCTATACGTACTGGCAGCGACATCACCTTCCTGGGTGGCGTCATCAAGTACCTGTTGGATAACGACAAGATCCAGCATGAGTACGTGCGCAACTACACCGATATGCCCTTTATCGTGCGCGAGGACTTTGACTTCGAGCAGGGGCTGTATTCGGGCTACAACGAAGAAAAACGCAGCTACGACAAGTCCTCCTGGGACTACGAGCTGGGCGAGGACGGCTACGTCAAGACCGATCCCACCTTGCAGCACCCCCGCTCGGTCTACCAGTTGCTGCGCAAACACTACGAGCGCTACACGCCCGAGATGGTGGAACGCGTCTGCGGCACGCCCAAGGACAAATTCCTGAAAGTCTGTGAGATGCTGGCCTCGACCGCAGAGCCCGGTCGTGCAGGCACCATTCTGTATGCACTGGGCTGGACGCAACACAGTATTGGTTCGCAGATCATCCGTACCGGCGCCATGGTGCAGTTGCTGCTGGGCAATATTGGTATTGCCGGCGGTGGCATGAACGCGCTGCGCGGGCACTCCAACATTCAGGGCCTGACGGACCTGGGTTTGATGTCCAACCTGCTGCCCGGCTATCTGACCTTGCCCAACCAGGCCGAGAAGGATTTTGACGGCTATATTGGCGCGCGCGCCCAACAGCCACTACGTCCCAATCAGCTCAGCTACTGGCGCAACTACAAGAAGTTCCATGTCAGCCTGATGAAAGCCTGGTTCGGTGATGCCGCCCAGGCCGACAACAACTGGGCCTACGATTACCTGCCCAAACTGGACAAGCTCTACGACATGCTGCAGGTGTTCGAGCTGATGGACGAAGGCAAGATGACAGGCTATATCTGTCAGGGCTTCAACCCCCTGGCGGCAGCGCCCTACAAGGCCAAGCTGCTGCGTGCGTTCTCCAAGCTCAAATACATGGTCATCATGGACCCGCTGGTCACGGAAACGTCGGAGTTCTGGCGTAACTACGGCGAGCACAATGATGTCGATACCGCCTCCATCCAGACCGAAGTCTTCCGACTGCCCACCACCTGTTTTGCCGAGGAAGAAGGCGCACTGGTGAACTCGGGCCGTTGGCTGCAATGGCACTGGAAGGCCGCCAACCCACCGGGCGAGGCCAAGAGCGATATTGAAATCATGAGTACGCTGTTCACGCGTATCCGCTCGCTGTACGAGAAAGAAGGCGGCGCCTTCCCTGACCCGATCCTGAACCTGTCCTGGCCCTACTCCAATCCGGACGATCCGACCGCCGCTGAACTGGCCAAGGAGTATTCCGGACGTGCCCTGGTCGATCTGGTCGATCCCAAGGACCCGACCAAGATCACGCGCAAGGCCGGCGAGCAGCTCGATGGTTTTGGCGAACTGCGCGACGACGGCAGCACGCTGAGCGGTTGCTGGATCTATGCCGGCGCCTGGACGCAGCAAGGCAACCTGATGGCTCGCCGCGACAATAGCGACCCGACCGGCATCGGCCAGACGCTGAACTGGGCCTGGGCCTGGCCAGCGAACCGCCGGGTGCTCTACAACCGGGCTTCCTGTGACCTGAACGGCAAACCGTTTGACCCGCGCCGCAAGCTGATTCACTGGGACGGCAAGCGCTGGGTGGGGGCGGATATCCCTGACTACAAGGCCGATGAGAACCCGGCTGACGGCATGGGACCGTTCATCATGAACCCAGAAGGGGTAGCCCGCTTCTTTGCCCGTAAAGGCATGGCGGAAGGCCCATTCCCCGAGCATTACGAGCCCTTTGAAAGCCCCTTGAGCTACAACCCGCTCAGTCCTGATGAGCCTCGTGCCATCACCAACCCGGCAGCCCGTATCTTCAAGGACGACCTGGCCGCCATGGGTACGGTAGACAAGTTCCCCTATGTGGGTACCACCTACCGCCTGACCGAGCACTTCCACTACTGGACCAAGCACGTCAAGCTCAACGCCATCGTGCAGCCCGAACAGTTTGTGGAAATTGGCGAGGAACTGGCCAAGGAAGTGGGCATTGTGCAGGGCGACCGCGTCAAGGTGTCCTCCAACCGTGGCTACATCAAGGCCGTGGCGGTGGTGACCAAACGCATCAAGGCCCTGAACGTGGATGGCAAGATCGTCCATCAGGTGGGAATCCCGCTGCACTGGGGCTTTGTGGGTCTGGCCCGACCCGGTTTCCTGATCAATGCGCTGACCCCGCCAGTAGGCGATGGCAACTCGCAAACGCCGGAGACCAAGGCCTTCCTGGTTCAACTTGAAAAGGTTAAGGAGTAAGCCATGGCCTTGCAATCACTTGATATCAAACGGCTCTCCGCAACCACCACCCCATCGCCCAGCGTGCGCGAGCCCGTGGGCGGAGAGGTGGCCAAGCTGATCGACACCAGTAAGTGCATTGGCTGTAAGGCCTGTCAGGTCGCCTGCATGGAATGGAACGATACGCGTGACGAAATCGGCCACAACGTCGGGGTGTATGACAACCCGGCCGACCTGACCGACAAGTCCTGGACCATCATGCGTTTTGCGGAGTATGAGAACCCCGCTGGCGATCTGGAATGGCTGATTCGCAAAGATGGCTGCATGCATTGCGAGGACCCGGGCTGTCTGAAGGCCTGCCCCTCGCCGGGCGCCATCGTGCAGTACACCAACGGCATCGTCGATTTCCACGAGGAAAACTGCATTGGCTGCGGCTATTGCGTAACCGGCTGTCCCTTCGATGTGCCTCGCATTTCGGAAAAGGACAAGAAGGCCTACAAGTGCACCTTGTGTTCGGACCGTGTCGCTGTTGGTCAGGAGCCGGCCTGTGCCAAGACCTGTCCGACTGGCGCAATTGTCTTCGGAACCAAAGAAGACATGCAGCAGCACGCGGCCGAGCGTATCGAAGACCTGAAATCGCGTGGCTTTGACAATGCCGGCCTGTACGATCCGGCCGGCGTGGGCGGCACCCACGTCATGTACGTGCTGCACCACGCCGACAAGCCCGAGCTGTACAGCGATCTGCCCAAAGATCCGCAAATCAGCCCGATGGTCTCGTTGTGGAAGGGCGTGGCCAAGCCCCTGGGGGTCGCGGCCATGGCACTGACCGCCCTGATTGGTTTCTTCCACTACATCCGAACCGGCCCTAACGAGACTGACGAGGAAGACGAGCGCCGCGCCGACGAGGAAGCACGCAAGATCCAGGAGGCCCACCATGACTGATCACAACCGCAAGGACCTGATTCAGCGCTACACCACCAGTCAGCGCATCAATCACTGGATCATTGCCATCAGCTTTGTGCTGCTGGCCTTGTCCGGTCTGGCGCTGTTTCATCCGTCCATGTTCTGGCTGAGCCATCTGCTAGGCGGCGGGCCCTGGACACGCATTCTTCACCCATTCATTGGCGTGGTGATGTTTGTGTGCTTTTTCCTGTTTGCGGCCCGCATGGTGCGGCACAATATGTTCTCCAAGGGTGACGCAGCCTGGCTGCGTCACTTCAAGGACGTACTGGACGCCAAGGACGAGCGTATCCCCGAGGTTGGGCGCTACAACGCCGGGCAAAAAATCCTGTTTTTTGCATTGGTAATCTTCATGATTGGCCTGCTGGCAACCGGTGTGGTGATGTGGCGCGAATACTTTTCCGCCTTCTTCCCCATCTGGGCCATCCGTCTGGCCTCCGTGCTGCACGCGGCCTGCGCCTTGCTGATGATTTGCGCGATTATCGTGCACATCTACGCCGGGATCTGGGTCAAGGGTTCGGTCAAGGCCATGACCCGCGGCACGGTGACCCGCGCCTGGGCCTGGAAACACCACCGCGCCTGGTTCCGTGAGGAAATGGAAAAAGGTCAACGCCGTTCCGCCAAATAAGCGGTAATCTGCTTTATCAGTAACCCGGCTGCCATGCGCCATTTCGGGCATGGCAGCCTTGTTTTCAGGAGTCTGTCTTGCAACGCATCCTTCCGCGCGGCGAAATTGAAAGTCTGGACCACACCTCCATCCCCCGACTGCGCCTGCCTGTGCGAGCCAGCGTTTTTGCGGACCGGGCGGCGCGTCTGCGTCAACTGGCTGCCGACAACCCCGTCGGCGCCTATCTGCAGTTGCTGGCGCACCTGGTGGACGGCCAGCACACGCAACTAAGCGCCCTTTCCCCCACTGAGCTGCCCGCTGATGTGCTGGAAACGGCCCAACGGCACGGCATGCCGCCCTTGTTGGCCTCGGGCTGGAAGCGCGATCCGCAGTGGCTCAGCATCTTGAGCAACCTGCTCAATCACATGATCCAGAACCCGGACGTGCCCGCTCCCGCGCAAGAGGTCTGCCAGGGCCTGCTGAAAGCAGCCCAGTCCGATCCGCAAAAGCTGGAAGACCTGGCTGACGCGATTCTGGCCGAACAACTGCCGGAACAAGAGGGCGCCGCGGCCCCTTTTGTCATGGCCGCCTTGCAGGTGTACTGGACGCACCTGGCCTGCTCGCTGACCGAAGGCCAACTGTCGGTCACCAGCCCCTTTGGCGTGTGCCCGTCATGCGGCAGCCTGCCCGTATCCAGTGTGGTGCGTGTCGGTGGTCGTGAAGACGGTTGCCGTTATATGTGTTGCCCTCGCTGCAGCGTGGAATGGCATCTGGTGCGAGTCACCTGCTCGCACTGCGAAAGCACCAAAGGCGTGGCTTACCACGCGATCGAGGATGGCCCGGAAGGAATCAAGGCCGAGTCCTGTGACAACTGCCACACCTACCGCAAAATCTTCTATCAGGAAAAACAGCTGGGCATTGACCCGGTTGCCGATGATCTGGCCAGTCTGGCTCTGGATGTCTTGATGGGCGAAGCAGGTTATTCCCGTGCCAGCGGCAATCCCCTTCTTTGGCAGCAGTCTTAAGCTAAGATTCCCCTACGCCTTGCTGTCGTGCACGCAAGGCGTAGCCGAGAGACCTTGCCCACAGACTTTGCCTGCCTTTGAATGATGAGCCCCACTCCCGAACTCTCCCCCGCCCACATCCCCTCCCTGGACCGCCTGCTGCGCTCGTCAGAATTTCAGCCTTTGCTGCGCCAGTTTGGCCACTCCCGCCTCAGTCAACACACTCGCGGTCATTTGCAGGCACTGCGGGAAGCGGTGTTAAAGGGTGCGCTAAGCTCCCAGGATCTGGAGCCCGCGCAGCTCGCCAAAGCCCTGCAAGCACAGTTGCAAGCAGAGTCCCGCTTAAAGCTGCGCCCGGTCTTTAATCTGACCGGCACCGTGCTACACACCAATCTGGGGCGTGCCATGTTGCCAGAGGACGCCATTCAGGCCGTTGTCCAGGCCATGCGCTCACCCGCCAATCTGGAATTTGATCTGGCAACCGGGGGGCGAGGCGACCGTGATGACCTGATCAGCACCTTGCTGTGCGAACTGACTGGCGCCGAGGCCGCTACCGTCGTAAACAATAATGCAGCTGCCGTGCTACTGATGCTCAGCACCCTGAGTCCCCAATGCGAAACCGTGGTGTCACGCGGCGAGCTGGTTGAAATTGGCGGAGCCTTTCGCATTCCCGACATCATGAAACGCGCCGGGGCGCTTTTACATGAAGTCGGCACCACCAACCGTACCCATGCGGCCGATTACGACAACGCCGTCAACGAGCGCACCGCCATGTTAATGAAGGTGCATTGCAGCAACTACGCCGTCAAAGGTTTCACCAAAAGCGTTTCGGTAAGGGAAGTGGCACAGATCGCCAAAAAGCACGGCCTGCCCACCAGCGTCGATCTGGGCAGTGGCACCTTGGTTGATTTAAGCCAATGGGGCCTGCCACCCGAGCCTACCGTGCGCGAAACCATCGAAGCGGGCGCCGATATCGTGACTTTCAGCGGTGACAAGCTGTTGGGTGGCCCACAGGCAGGCCTGATCGTAGGCCGCGCCGATCTGATCGCCAAGATCAAGAAGAACCCGCTCAAACGCGCCTTGCGTGTAGGCAAAATCACGCTGGCAGCACTGGAGCCCGTGCTGGCCTTATACCGTTCGCCAGAGCGCTTGCCCGAGCACCTGACTACCCTGCGTCTGCTGACCCGACCTGCGGCTGAAATGCGCGCCCAGGCACTGCGTTTGGCACCAGTCCTGCAGCAATGGGTGGGCACACAATTTGCTGTCGAACCCACTGCCATGTTGAGCCAGATTGGCAGCGGGGCGTTGCCCGAAGATGTGCTGCCCAGCTTCGGGCTGCGCTTTGCCTACAAAGGGCCGGGCCGTCCAGGCCGCCATCTGACCCAACTGGAAGAACGCCTGCGCAGTTTGCCCCAGCCCGTCATCGGACGCATTGCGCAAGATGCCTTCTGGCTGGACCTGCGCTGCCTGGAAGAACACGCTGAACCGTTGTTCAGCGCACAACTGAATCCCGAGCAAGCATGATTGTTGGTACTGCAGGCCATATCGATCACGGCAAAACCACTTTGATCCGCGCCTTGACGGGCGTGGATACCGATCGTCTGGAGGAAGAAAAAAAGCGCGGCATCTCCATCCAGTTGGGCTATGCCTACACGCCTCTGCCCGACGGCCAGATCCTGGGCTTTATTGATGTGCCCGGCCACGAGCGCCTGGTACACACCATGGTTGCAGGTGCCACGGGCATTGATTTTGGCTTGCTGATCGTGGCGGCAGATGATGGTGTCATGCCACAGACCCGCGAACATCTGGCCGTGCTGCAATTGCTGGGCTTGAATGCCGGAGCCCTCGTACTGAGCAAGGCCGATCGGGCCGATACCGCTCGCCTTGAATCGGTCAAGGCGGAACTACGAGCGCTTGCTCACGGCACCTTTCTGGAACAGGCACCTGTCTTTGTGGTGGATGCCTTGAGTGAGGAGCATCCCGGCCTGCAAGCGCTGCGCCAGCATCTGCATACGCAGGCCATGCAATCGACCCGGCAGGAAGGGCAAGGTTATTTCCGTCTGGCCATTGATCGTGTGTTCACCTTGCAGGGCCACGGGACAGTAGTGACCGGCACCGTGCATGACGGTACGCTGGATCTGGATGGCCCCCCGGTGGACCTGCACCTGATGCCACGCGGCACGCCGGTACGGGTACGCAGTATTCATGCTCAGAACCGGGCCTCACGCCAGGCCCGCGCCGGACAGCGTTGCGCCCTGAACCTGGGTGGGATCGATGTGCAGGATATCGAGCGTGGCGACTGGCTGGCCGACGCCCGCTGTTTTATCCCTTCTACACGTATCGACGTGGAACTGAGCCTGCTGGACAAGGACATGCCCGCCTTGCGTACCTGGTCGCCCTGGCATGTGCACCTGGGCGCCGCGCACCTGACAGCCCATGCCGTGCCTTTGGAGGGCGACGCTTTGCAAGCCGGTCAGACCGCTAAGATTCAACTGGTCTTTGACCGACCTATCTGCTCCATGACCGGTGAACGCTTTATCTTGCGCAACGCACAGGCCAGCGAAACAGTCGGTGGTGGGATTGTGCTGGACCCGAATGCACCAGACCGCAAACGACGCTCTACGACACGACTGTCCTGGCTGGACGCCCTGGCACAATGGGCGCGCGGCGGACCACTGGAAGGCCTGCTGGCCCACGCACCTTACGGCTTGGACGAAGCAACGCTCCTACGTCTGTCGGGTGGAACGCAGCACCGCTTGATCGCTCCCGCAAACGCCCGCTGGCACACCGGGCCCCGCCCACAAAGTCAGCCTATTTTGCTCGGTGATGCACGCCTGGAAGCGCTCTGCCAACACGTAGAAAGCGTGATGCTGCAGTTTCATGAGCGCTATCCAGACGAACCGGGCCTGTCCGTCAGCCGCTTGCGCCGCATGGCGGCACCCACCATGCCCGACGCGGTCTGGCAACTCTTAAGCGAGCATCTGCTGGCAGAACAGCGCCTGGCTCGACAGGGTGCCTGGCTGCATACCCCAGGGCACCGCGTCACGCTCAGTCCCGATGATCAAATCCTGGCCGCAGCCCTGCTGCCGTTAATCGACGCTGGCCGCTTCGATCCACCCTGGACACGCGATCTGGCCAAAGAAACCGAGGCGCCCGAGGAGCAGACGCGCAACGTGCTGCGCCGACTGGTCCGCCAAGGCGAACTGTTTCAGGTCGTGCATGATCTGTTCTACCACCGTCGTCAGATTGCGGCTCTGGCCCACATCGTCGAGGAACTGCACACGGGTCAAGGAGTCAGCGCCGCCCAGTTTCGGGACGCAACCGGATTGGGCCGCAAACGGGCCATTCAGATTCTGGAGTTTTTTGATCGTATCGGCTATACACGACGGGTGCGTGATCGCCATGTTTTACGAGGCGAGGCCTGGGCAGCAGCGGATTGAACCAAAAGCGCGAAGTGGGTGCCGAAGCAGACGGCTCCCCGATCGTTGAAGCCTGACCGGCCCTAACGTATGATAGGGCCTCTTGAAGGAAAGCATCCGTGCCCGGTGGCACGGCCGGGCTTCAAACCCGGTTGGGGGCGTCAGACGTTCCCAGGTAGGTTCGACTCCTGCTGCTTTCCGCCACCTGCCTTTGAGCGAGAGATTGCCTGCGATCTCGAACGCCCCCAAGACTATTCACCCCTGGGTTTTACTCAAGTGCATCGGCATGATGCTTTAAAGCCTTGCGCACGTAATACTCGAAGCCAATCTCGGACCGGCGAGGGCGCAAGATCCAGTCATGTGCCTCTCGCCCCAGCTCCGGAAGAATCGGCTTGATCTGCCCGGCAGACATGGCCAGCAACTGCATCCGCGCGGCACGCTCGAACTGCAAGGCCAGCACACAGGCTTCTTCGATGGAGCCGGCCGCAATCAACATGCCGTGATGCGCCAGCAAAATCGCACGCTTGTTACCCAAGGCCTGGGAGATGATCTGCCCTTCTTCATTGCCGACAGGCACGCCAGGCCAGTCTTTCAGGAAAGCACAGTCCTCGTACAACGTGCAGTTATCCATATGAGAGACTTCTAAAGGCACGCCCAACATGGATAAGGACGCCACATGCAAAGGATGGGTATGGATAATGCAATTGACGTCGGGTCGTGCGCGATACACCCAGGAGTGAAAGCGGTTCGCCGGATTAGGCATGCCCTGCCCTTCCAGAACCCTCAGGTCCTCATCCACCAGCAAAATATTGGACACACTGATCTCATCGAAGCCCAAGCCTAGCTGCTGGGTGAAATAGGTACCTTCCTGCTTGCCCCGCCCTGTAATTTGTCCAGCCAAGCCGGAGTCATGACCGCCGTCAAACAGAATTCGACAGGTCAGGGCCAACTTTTCTTTAACACTGCGTTCCGGAACCTGAAACTGAGCCTGCATCTGTTCCTGCGCGCGAGCGATCAACGTTGATTTGGACAAATCCATCGTCGTAGTCATGAGTATTCCTTGTGAACAGCCTGGAGCATCCAAAGACACAGAGCCTCGTGCTTGAACCAGGCCCCTGCGCAATTGAAAAGAAGTCGCTTCAGTGATGGCGATCCTGGCCCAGGCCAAGAACTGCTGTGAAGGCTGATACAGCATGGGCCGTATCCACGAGATGAAGAGCGTGTTGTTTGGAATTGTTCTGACTACTTCTTCAAGCAAGCATGTTTCCTTTAAAGCCAAATCCTGTCAATCAGGAAACCCTATTTCCTTACGAACCATAGGCTTTCAAGACTGATTTCGGGCTGCCAACGCTGACCGCTTGACCGTGGTGCTCTCCGCCTTCCGCCGTTGACGTTACAGTTATGTTGCAACCCAGCAACGCGTTTAGCAATTATTCTCATTTTCAATACCAATGCTGCATTTTGCTTTTGATTTGGAAATGAGAATGGGTATCATTAATGTCGCTGTACGGGGAATACGGCCAGTAAGAGCAAGGCAACCGCAGCACACGCTAAAAACAGACACAAATTGGAAGTCGTCAATGAAATCTCTCTTTACCGTAAAGCGCTTGCCGCTCGTTCTGGCAAGCGTTTTTGCTGCCAGTG
Source organism: Alcaligenes sp. HNGD-HTN06 (assembly GCF_049932565.1). Taxonomy (NCBI): domain Bacteria; kingdom Pseudomonadati; phylum Pseudomonadota; class Betaproteobacteria; order Burkholderiales; family Alcaligenaceae; genus Alcaligenes; species Alcaligenes sp. HNGD-HTN06. The sequence continues at coordinate 3,347,679 of NZ_CP187782.1, forward strand.
TTGCAGTTGCTCAAGACAGCACACCCGTTCAACTTAGCCCTGTTGTCGTAACCGCTTCGGGCTTTGAGCAGGATATTAAAGAAGCTCCAGCTTCGATTACCGTCATTACCCGCGAGGACCTGGAAAACAAGTTTTACCGCGATGCCTACGACGCCCTGTCAGATGTACCCGGTGTGATTGTGACGGGCGGTGGCGACCGTCGTGACATTACGATTCGCGGCATGAGCTCCAAGTACACGCTGATCCTCATCGACGGCAAACGCCAAAGCTCTACCGAAACACGAACCAACTCGGACTCTTCCGGTGTGGAAGGCGGCTGGACCCCTCCCCTGACCGAAATTGAACGTATCGAAGTGGTGCGTGGCCCTATGTCCTCACTGTATGGCTCCGACGCCATGGGCGGTGTAATCAACATCATTACCCGCAAGGTGCCCAAGCAATGGGGGGGAGCCGTCCGCCTAGACAGCACCTTGCAATCGCATAGCCGCTCCGGCGATATCTTCCAAGGCAACTTCATGCTGGGCGGGCCGATCAAAGACGGCCTGCTGGGTTTGCAAGTCTATGGTCAGCAGACCAATCGTCAAGAAGACGATATCTACAACGGCTATCGCAAGCGTGAGTCCTTTGAAGTCGGGGCCAAGCTGAGCCTGACTCCTTCGGACAACCACAGCTTTGTGCTGGAAGGCAACAGCAAGCGTCAAAAATACAACTCCACGCTGGGTAAAACCGTCGAACCCGTGGCTCCGGGTACCGCTTGCGGTCGCTTTGGCTGCCCCGCCAGCTCCGAAACGGATTACCGCGGTGAAAAAGTATCCTTGACCCACAACGGCAACTGGGGCTTTGCCACGTCCGACACCTACGTGCAGCAGGAAGACTTCAACAACAAGTCACGGGATATGCGCATCAAAAACACCGATGCACGTACCGCCTGGGTCGCTCCATTGGGGGATCATTTGCTGACTATCGGTGCTTCTTACCAGCATCAGAAGCTGAACGATGAAACCGGTAACCAGCTCACCACGGGCATCAGCCGCATCAAACGCACCCAGTGGGCGCTGTTCATGGAAGATGAGTGGAGCCTGACCAACCGCTTTGCCCTGACTGGCGGCCTGCGCTACGACCACGACGAAAACTTTGGCAAGCACGTCAGCCCTCGTATTTATGGTGTGTGGTCGGCCACCGACAACTGGACGATCAAAGGCGGGGTGTCCACAGGCTTTCGTGCCCCCGACTTGCGGCAAACCATCCCCGGTTGGGGCCAGGTCAGCCGCGGTGGCAATATGTACGGCAATCCTGATCTGAAGCCAGAAAAATCGCTGTCCCAGGAATTTGGGGTGATGTATGACACGCTGGAAGGCTTTTCTGCCGGCGTGACCCTGTTCAACAACGACTTCAAGGACAAGATCACCCGCGTGTCGTGCCCGAGCACCAAATGCACTGACGGTCCCAACCAGTTTGGTTCCAACCCAACCACCTACGAAAACGTGGACAAGGCGGTCACTCGCGGCATTGAAACCAATTTCACGTGGGATCTGGCCAAGGACTGGACCTTGAAGGCCAACTATACCTACACCGACTCCAAGCAAAAGAGCGGTCCTAACGAAGGTCAGCCTCTGAATCAGATGCCCAAACACATGGCCAATGTCAGCCTGGACTGGCGCCCGACCGAGAAGATCAGCACATGGGCACGCGTGAACTACCGTGGCAAAGAAAGCGAGCCAGTCAGCTCGGCTTCCTCTTCCAGCACACGCGCTCCGTCCTATACCTTCGTGGACTTGGGCGGCACCTACAAGCTGAACAAGAACGTAGACCTGTACGCAGGCATCTACAACGTACTGGATAAACAAGTCCGTTATGAAGACTACAGCTACGTGGAAGATGGCCGCCGTTACTGGCTGGGCGTAGGCCTGCGTTTCTAAAAACCTTGCCCCCCGCCAATGGCCGGCACCTCGGGTGCCGGCCATTTTTATTTCTCCACGGCATTCGCACCTCTTACCCGACAGATAAGCGCTTCCTTGCGCCCCAACAGCGCTAGACTAAAGCCTTGTTCGCCAGTTTTCTGGCGCCTGAGTCACCACAGTCGGGAGCTGACCTTGTCGTCCGTCGAGCCTGATCTTGCGATCTATGCTGGCCCTCACGCCTATCGTCACATTCAAAACCATGGCTTGCATGCCAAAGACATCAGCACGCTGATTGGCAGCGCCGGAGGGCCCAAGGCCCTGGCACTGACCGGGCTGGATCAGTATCTGTTTGGAGACTGGCTCAACACTCATGACGAGCCGCTCTGGCTGTTTGGCAGCTCGATTGCCTCCTGGCGCTTTGCCTGCGCCGCCCAGAACGATCCCTACAAAGCCTTTGCGGACTTTGCCCAGCTTTACATACACAGCCCGTTTATGCCCCAATCCACCGTGGCGGACATTACGCGCTCGACGCAGGGCATGCTCCGAACCTTGCTGGGGAACGCGGACGCCCAGGCGGCCATCCTGAACCACCCACGTTATCGCTTTGCCATCACCGTTGCACGCAGCAAAGGCTGGGCCAGCTCTCGGAACCCCAGGCAGCTCGGCGCAGCCTTGCTGGGCTGCATGGTCGGAAACTATGTCCATCCTGCCATCCCTCACTGGTTTTTTGAGCGGGTCATTGTGCATGACACCCGCAGCCCCTTGCCGATTGAGGACAAGCATCGAAAACAGGCTCGCTATGCCGCGCTGGACGAACACAATCTGTTCGAGACCCTGGCAGCCAGCACCGCGATACCACTTGTGATTGACGGGGTGGATGCCGCTCACAACTGGCCTGCCGGGCTCTACCGGGATGGCGGTCTGGTCGATTACAACTTTTGCGCACTGGATCTGGAGGGCCCCGGCCTGAGCCTGTTTCCCCATTTCACCCAGAACATCAGTGCCAGCTGGTTCGACAAATACCTGCCACGCTGGCAAAAGGCACGTCGGCCACATAGCCTGGACAAGCTGGTTTTGCTCTGTCCCACACCCCGCTTTTATCAGCGGCTGAACGAGTGCAAAATTCCCAGCCGGTCCGACTACAAGCGTTTATCGGATGCAGACCGGCGTCAGGCTTGGCAAAACTCGGTGGAACAAAGCCAGCGCCTGGGCGAGCAGTTTGCTCAATGGGTGGCCACCGACCAGCTCGCGCAGCGTGTCCGTCCGCTCCCCTTCCCCTAGCTAAAAGCCTGCAGGACCCACAGGCAATTTAGTATCATTTCACCTTCAACCTATTTCCTGGTGCGTGCTCATGGATACCCCCGTTCGTCTGACCCAATACAGCCATGGAGCCGGTTGCGGCTGCAAGATCTCTCCCAAGGTACTGGACATTATCCTGGCCGGCAGTGGCGCCCAGAATCTGGACCCGAATCTGTGGGTGGGCAATACCTCCCGCGATGATGCCGCCGTGTACGGCCTGAACGAGGAAACAGGCGTCGTCTCGACCACTGATTTTTTCATGCCCATCGTGGATGACCCGTACGACTTCGGGCGCATCGCCGCTACCAACGCCATCAGCGATATCTATGCCATGGGTGGCAAGCCGATCATGGCGATTGCGATTCTGGGCTGGCCCATCAACGTCCTGTCTCCGGAAATCGCGCGCGAAGTGGTGCGTGGCGGACGCGCCGCCTGCGATGCTGCCGGCATTGCCCTGGCGGGGGGCCACTCCATTGACGCGCCCGAACCTATTTTTGGTCTGGCCGTTACAGGCGTCGTGGATAAAGCACAGTTAAAGCGCAACGACACCGCTACCGAGGGCTGTCAGCTTTATCTGACCAAGCCTTTGGGCATCGGTGTTCTGACCACAGCCGAAAAAAAGGCCAAGCTGCGCCCCGAAGACCAGAATCTGGCTCGCGACTGGATGTGTACGCTGAACAAGCCCGGTAGCCGCTTTGCCCAACTGGCCGGCGTGAAAGCCATGACGGACGTAACGGGCTTTGGTCTGCTGGGTCACCTGATTGAAATGGCCGATGGCAGCGGCCTGACTGCCCGTTTGAATCTGGACCGCGTCCCTTTGTTGCCCGGCATTGAATACTATCTGGAACAAGGCTGCGTCCCCGGCGGAACCCAACGTAACTTTGACAGCTACGGCCACCGCATTGCCCCCATCAGCCAGGACCAGATCAACATTCTGTGCGATCCGCAAACCAGCGGTGGGTTGCTGATCGCTGTGGAGCCTTCTGCCACTGCCGAATTCATGACCATGGCGGCCGAACTGGGTTTGAAACTGGACGCCATCGGGGAATTCATCCCCGCCAACACCTACGCTGTTGAAATTGCTTGATGCGCCCTGACACCCACGACTACCGCGAGCTGTTCCTGAATGATGTACCTTTGATGGACGCTCGCGCTCCGGTCGAATTTAGCAAAGGGGCCTTTCCCGGCGCACTGAACCTGCCCCTGATGAACGATGAGGAACGTCATCAAGTCGGGATTTGCTACAAGCAGCATGGTCAGCAAGCGGCCATCGCCCTGGGTAACAAACTGGTCAGCGGTTCCATTAAAGCAGCCCGTCTGCAAGCCTGGGTGCAGTTTGCACAGACGCACCCTGAAGGCTACCTCTATTGCTTTCGGGGCGGCCTGCGTAGCCAGATCACACAAACCTGGCTACGCGAAGAGGCAGGCATCCTCTACCCCCGTGTGGTAGGGGGCTATAAAGCCATGCGCGGCTTTTTACTGAACAATCTGGAACAAACCGTCAGCAAGGCCCAGTTCCAGGTACTGGGCGGCATGACAGGCACCGGCAAGACCGATGTGCTGCTACAGCTTGAACACAGCCTGGACCTTGAAGGCTATGCGCATCATCGGGGCTCCAGCTTTGGCAAACATGCCACCGGCCAGCCCAGTCAGATCGACTTTGAACATCGTCTGTCCATCGCCATGCTGAAAAAGACAAACCAAGGACATCAGCGCTTTGTACTGGAAGATGAAAGTCAAACCATAGGACGTTGCAGCCTGCCGCTCAGCCTGTATCGCGGGATGCAGCACTGGCCGATCATCTGGCTGGAAGACAGCCTGGAAAACCGGATCACGCGCATTGTGCGCGACTATGTTCAGAACCTGCATGCCGAGTTCACCCAAGAACACGACCCGCAAACGGGCTTTGCCCTGTTTGCGGCGCAGTTGCGCCAAAGCCTGTCGCGCATCACCAAACGACTGGGGCATCAACGCTACCAGCAGCTCTCCGCCATCATGGACGCTGCCTTGCAAGAGCAGGAACGCAGTGGCGCACTGGATGGGCACCGCGATTGGATTGGCGGCTTGCTGACGCAATATTACGACCCTATGTACAGTTATCAACGCCAACAGAAAGGCGAGCGCGTCATTTTTCAGGGCGACGCCGAGGCAGTGCTGAATTATTTGCGTCACCCGGCCTGATCCAGGCGCCCGCCCCGTCCACAGCAAGGCCGTCCATCCTTTCACGCAAGCGCAGGTAGCCTGAGCGGGGCCTGCGCCCACGCTTGTCAGAATCTGTCCTTGCGCTGACACAACGAGTAAACAAAGGGTAACCCCTACCATCTTGCAAGAATCTTGTTGCAGGTGGTACGAAATGAAGTCCCTCAAATGCTTGGTCCGGCATGTCCAGTTGCGCACGCTGTGGCTCCTTCTCTTTGTTCTGGCCGCCTGTTTAAGCAGTCCCGCAGCCCACTCCACTTCGCGCATTGCCCATTTTCTGCCGGACATTGCCCTCAATGAGATTTTCCCCGCCGCCACACATGCCAGCGAGCCGGAAGGCAAGCTGCCTGTATCCAAAGTCTTTAAGGATCAGGAACAACTAGGGTATGTGTATGTGACGACCGATATCGTCAACACCCGCGGCTACTCCAGCTTTCCCATCGATACCCTGGTTGCTCTGGACATGGAAGGCAGCATCGTCGCTGCCAGACTGCTGGAACACCACGAACCCATTGTCTTGATCGGCATCCCCGAGTCCCGGGTAGAGGCGTTCATTCAAGGCTATATCGGCCAGAACTACATCAAGAACCGGCCTAAACCGGGCGCACCGCCTCCTGTTGACATCATCAGTGGCGCTACCGTGACCCTGATGGTGGTGGGCGACAGCATCATGCGCTCCTCCCAACTGCTCGGCCGGCAAGAAGGCATAGGCCAGCCTGCCGCTCCCGCCGTGGCGCAGGCCACCGTCAAACGCAGCATAGACACCCGCAACCACACCCTGTCCAGCTGGGACGAGCTGCTCCAAAGCGGCGCTGTCCAAGGCCTGCATGTCAGTGTGGCCGATATCAACCAGGCCTTTAAGGACAGCGGCCGCAGCGAGGCCGCTGCCCACCCCCAGGAGGGCGACCCGCAAGACACCTTTATCGATTTGTACGTTGCCCTGGTAAGCGTGCCCAGCATCGGTCAAAGCCTGCTGGGAGAGGCCGATTACAACTATCTGCAACAAGAATTGAAACCCGGCCAGCAGGCCATGCTGGTGTTAGGTAATGGCCTGTATTCCTTCAAAGGATCGGGTTATGTACGTGGCGGTATCTTTGACCGCATCGAAATCGTGCAGGATCTGGACAGCTTTCACTTCACCGACCTGGATCACCAACGTCTGCCCGGCGTGAAAGCCGCAGGCGCTCCGGATTTCAAAGAAGCCGCCCTGTTCAAGATCCCTGCCACCGCCACCTTTGATCCGGTTCTGCCCTGGCGCTTGCAATTGCTGGTGCAGCGCGTCCTGAGTGTCAAAGACAAAGCCTTTGTCACCCTGAACCTCAATTACCAGCTTCCTGATGCCTATTTGACAGCCCCTGCGCCCGCTGCCCCTGCAGCCGCCCCTGAGGCGGCCCCACCGGAGGAACAGGAAACAGCCAGCGCCCCCCTGTACAAGCAAATCTGGGCTGGCAAGAAGGTACAAATTGCCGTGCTGCTGGTGTCTTTGCTGACCTTGGGCGGAGTCTTCTTCTTCCAGGACACGCTGACAAAACACGAGGTGTTCTACCGACGCTTTCGTATTGGCTTTCTGCTGTTCTCCCTGGTCTGGATTGGCTGGTACGCCTCGGCCCAATTGTCCGTGGTGAATGTACTGACGTTCTCCCACGCCCTGCGCACCGATTTCCGCTGGGAATACTTCCTGATGGATCCACTGGTCTTCATTCTGTGGATTGCTACCGCCATTTCCCTGATTTTCTGGAACCGGGGCGCCTTCTGTGGCTGGCTCTGTCCTTTCGGAGCACTGCAAGAGCTGGCCAACAAGCTGGCCCGCTTCCTGCGCATTCCCCAGATCAAGGTGGCCTACAGCGCCCATAAACGGCTGGTAGCCATCAAGTACGTGACCTTCATTCTGCTGTTTGGCTTTGCCCTGTACGACATGGCCGTGGCCGAAAAGATGGCCGAAGTCGAACCCTTCAAGACCGCCATCATCCTGAAATTCATCCGCGACTGGCCCTTCACGATCTTTGCCGTACTGCTGCTGATTGCCAGCCTGTTCATCGAGCGTTTTTACTGCCGCTATCTCTGTGCCCTGGGCGCTGCCCTGGCCATCCCCGCCCGCCTGCGCATTTTTGACTGGCTGCGTCGCTACCCCATGTGTGGCAACCCCTGTCAGCGCTGTGCGACCGACTGTCCCGTACAAGCCATCGAGCCCGAAGGCCCCATCAACCCCAACGAATGTATCCAGTGTCTGAATTGCCAGATGCTGTATCACCACGAGAAAAAATGCCCGCACCTGATTCAAAAGATCGCCAAGCGCAAGCGAGATAAACCGGCCCCCGTTGCCGTTGCCAGCTCGCTGCAAGACGATGCTGCTGCCCGCCCTACCGTGCGTCCACGCAGCGTAGACAGTACCGATTCCACCCCCGCCACGCCGTGAGACGCCTGGGCGCGCCCCAGCGCCAAGTCGGTCACGTCATCACACACAAGGAAAATCACACCATGTCCGAGAACAAGCAGGATAAACAGGGTTTGAGCCGCCGCGCCTTTTTGGGCACTGCCGCCTTATCCGGCGCTGCTGTGGTCAGCGCCACCCACATTGGCAATGCCTTGGCCGATACCAAAAAGGCGCCGAACGGGCAAAGCGCCCATATTGAGCCGGGCGAGCTGGACCAGTACTACGCCTTTAACTCCGGTGGTCAGTCCGGCGAGATCCGCATCATGGGTCTGCCCTCCATGCGCGAACTGATGCGCATCCCGATCTTCAATATTTGCAGTGCCACCGGCTGGGGGATTACCAACGAAAGCCGCCAGATCATGCGCGCCAATCTGACGCCTGAAACCCTGGCGTTTGCAGACTCCCTGGGCGGCATCCTGCCCAACGGCGATGCTCACCACCCTCACATGTCCTTTACCGACGGGACCTATGACGGGCGCTTCATCTACATCAATGACAAGGCCAACAACCGCGTGGCTCGCGTGCGCTGCGATGTCATGAAGTGCGACAAGATCATTGAGATTCCCAATGCCGACGGTATCCACGGCCTGCGACCCCAACGCTACCCACGCACCGGCTATGTGTTCTGCAACGGCGAGCACATTGTCCCCCTGCCCAATAACGGCACAATCTTTGGCAACCCCAAAGAAAACTACTTCTCGGTGTTTACCGCCATTGATGGCGACACCATGGAAATCGCCTGGCAGGTGATCGTGGACGGCAACCTGGACAATTGCGACGCCGACTATCAGGGCAAGTACGCGTTCTCCACCTGCTACAACTCCGAAAAGGGAATAGATGTAGGCGAGATGAGCGCCAACGAGCAGGACTGGGCCGTGGTGTTCAACCTGAAAGCCATTGAAGACGGCGTCAAGAAAGGCGACTTCAAGGAAATGCAGGGCGTCAAAGTGCTGGATGGTCGCAAAGGCTCGCGCTACACCCGCTATATCCCCGTGCCCAATTCGCCACACGGCTGCAACGCCAGCCCCGACGGCATCCACGTAGTCTTCAACGGCAAACTCTCGCCCACCGTCACCATGATTGACGTGCGTCGCCTGGATGATTTGTTCGCCGACAAGATCAAGCCCCGCGATTGCGTGGTGGCAGAGCCCCAACTCGGTCTGGGCCCGCTGCACACCGCCTTTGATGGTCGCGGCAACGCCTACACCACCTTGTTCATCGACAGTCAGATCGTCAAATGGAACATGGCCAAGGCGATTGAAGCCTTCCAGGGCAAGGATGTGGACCCCATCATTCAGAAGCTGGACGTGCATTACCAGCCGGGTCACAACCACACCACCATGGGCGAGACCAAAGAGGCCGATGGCAAGTGGCTGGTGTCACTCAACAAGTTCTCCAAAGACCGCTTCTTGAACGTCGGGCCGCTCAAGCCCGAAAACGATCAGCTGATCGACATCTCGGGCGACGTCATGAAACTGGTACACGACGGCCCCAGCTTTGCCGAACCGCACGACATGCTGCTGGTCGCCGCTGGCAAGGTACGCCCCAAGCGTGTCTGGACCCGCGATGATCCCTGGTGGAACAGCGCACGCAAAATGGCCGAAAAAGATGGCGTCACCCTGGAAGGTGCTTCCAAAGTTATCCGTGACGGCAACAAGGTCCGTGTCTACATGACGGCTGTTGCGCCCGTGTTCTCGGTGCCGAGCTTTGAGGTCAACCAAGGCGATGAGGTCACCGTTGTGGTCACCAATATGGAGATGATCGAAGACCTGACACACGGCTTTACCTTGTCCGGCTATGGCGTAGCCATGGAAATCGGGCCGCAGCAAACCAGCTCGGTCACCTTTACCGCCTCCCGCCCCGGCGTGCACTGGTACTACTGCCAGTGGTTCTGCCACGCCTTGCACATGGAAATGTCCGGTCAGATGAACGTGAAACCCAAAGCCTGACGGTGACATGACACCTTTCCGCCTTCTTCCCTTCCGTGCACGATGCGTGCGCCCAGCCTGGGGGCTGCAGCGGCCCCTGACGCTGCTCACGGCCCTGGTCCTTGCGACCGGTGGTCTGGCTGCCCAGGCCGCCATCATCGAGGTGCCCGCCACCGCCGCGCTGCAAAGCGTCATTGACGCCGCCGTTCCCGGCGACACCTTGATGCTGGCCGCCGGCACTTATCACGGCAATATCATCGTGAACAAGCCGTTGACGCTGCAAGGCCCCGACAACCGGCAAGCCGTGGTGATGGGCGAGCGTGAAGGACGCACGGTCTGGGTACAGGCGGAAAACGTGACAATACGACAGATCACCGTAAAAAACTCGGGGCTGAGTCTGCCGGATATGGATGCGGGCATCTTTCTGGATAAGCCCGCCCATCACGCCCTGATCGAAAACAACGACATTCTCGACAATCTGGTGGGGGTCTACGTCTGGGGACCACATCAGGCCCTGGTCCAGGGCAATACCATCGTGGGCAACCAAGAACTGCGCCTGAACGAACGCGGCAATGGCGTCACCGTGTGGAACTCACCAGGCTCACGCATTTTGAACAACGACATTTCCTGGGGTCGCGACGGGATCTTTTCCAATACCAGCCGCAACAACGTTTTTAGTCATAACCGCTTTACCCAGCTGCGCTATGCGGTGCACTACATGTACACCAATAACAGCGAAGTCAGCGGCAATGTCTCCATTGGCAACGACATTGCCTACGCCCTGATGTTCTCGCAGTTCCTGACCGTACGGGACAACATCAGCATCGACAGCACGCATCAAGGCCTGATGCTCAATGCTGCCCAGCAATCGACCATTATCGACAATGTCGTGGACGGGGCCGAAAAAGGCGTTTTTCTCTACAACGCCAACTTCAACAAGATCTCTGGCAACCTGATTCAGAACACCCAGATCGGGGTGCATTACACCGCCGGCTCCGAAGGCAATGAGATCACGGAAAATGCCTTCATCCAGAACCAGAATCAGGTGAAGTATGTGGGCACCCGCTACCTGGAATGGTCCAGCAAGGGCCGGGGCAATTACTGGAGCGATCACAGCGCCTTTGACCTGAACGGTGATGGCATCGGTGATACCGCCTATCGCCCCAATGGCCTGATTGAGCAACTGGTCTGGCGTGCACCGTCTGCCCGCGTACTGTTAAACAGCCCTGCCGTGTCTATTGTGCGCTGGGCCCAAACCCAATTTCCTGCCATTTTGCCCGGCGGCATTATCGACAGCGCACCGCTGATGCGTGCGCCCGACAATCCCGTCTGGGAGCGCTACAAGGCCCATCATGACTCCATCCAATAACCGCCCGGCCCCTGTCTCGCTGTCCAATGTCAGCAAACTGTATGGCCAGCAGCGCGCTACCAACGCGGTGAACTTCGAGCTTTACCCCGGCCAATGCACGGTGCTGGCGGGTCATAATGGCGCGGGGAAAAGTACCGTCATCAAGCTGATCCTGGGCCTGATCCGTGCCGATGAAGGCAAGGTCACCTTGCTGGAGCACGATGCCAGCTCTTCTCAGGCGGCCAGGCTGCGTGCCCATATCGGCTACTTGCCCGAAACCGTCGCCCTGCACCCCGCCCTGACTGGCACCGAAACCCTGGCCTTTTACGCCCGACTCAAAGGACTGCCTATCCAGGACAATCAGCCTTTGCTGGCACGGGTCGGCATTGCTCAGGCCGCACACAAACGCGTGGGCACGTATTCCAAGGGCATGCGCCAACGACTGGCCCTGGCCCAAACCCTGCTGGGCAAGCCACGCGTGCTGCTGCTGGACGAGCCCACCACCGGCCTGGACCCCGCCTCCCGGCTGCTGTTTTACGAGATCGTGCAAGAACTGCGTGACGCCGGCGCCACCATCCTGCTCAGCACCCACGCGCTGGCAGAAATGGAACGACTGGCCGATCGCATCATCGTGATGCAGCAGGGCCGCAAAATTGCAGACGGCACCTTGTCCGACCTGCGCCAGCATGCCGGCTTGCCGGTACGCATTCGCCTGACCGTGGAACGCATACCGGACCCTGTGCCACCGCACTGGAAACCCATAGGCACAAACCGCCTGGAGCGTCATTGCACTGAAGCGGAAAAAATCCAGATCCTGCGTGAGGCGCACACCCTGCCTGGCTTGAAGGATCTGGAGCTGGAGTCCCCCGGTTTGGACGAGCTTTATGCGCACTTTTTAAAGCGCGAGGATTACTGAGCCATGAACCCTGTCCTGATCATCATCCAAAAGGAAGTGCGCGACGGGCTGCGCAACCGCTGGGTACTGGCAGTCACCCTCTTGCTGGCCACCCTGGCCTTGTCGCTCGGCTTTCTGGGCAGCGCCCCCACCGGCAGCGTCAAGGTCGACCCGTTGACTGTGACGGTGGTCAGCCTGTCCAGTCTGTCTATTTTCCTGATCCCGCTCATCGCCATGCTGCTGTCCTACGATGCCATTGTCGGGGAGATCGAACGCGGCACCCTGTCCTTGCTGCTCAGCTACCCGGTCCATCGCTGGCAGGTACTGGTGGGCAAATTTCTGGGTCATGCCCTGATCCTGAGCCTGTCTACCGTCGTGGGCTACGGCCTGGCGGGTCTGACCTTGCAACTTGCCCATGGTGGTCTGGACTTCAGCGTCTGGACGCCATTTCTGGCCATGATGGGCGCCAGCATTCTGCTTGGCGCCAGCTTCCTGTCCATGGGCTACTTCATCAGCACCCTGGTTCGGGAGCGGGCCACCGCAGCCGGGCTGGCCATCGGCATCTGGCTGTTTTTCGTGGTGATTTATGACATGGCGCTGCTCGGTGTTCTGGTGGCCGACCAAGGGGCCGTGATCACGGCCTCCTGGCTGAACATCATCTTGCTGTTCAACCCCACGGATGTCTACCGCCTGCTGAACCTGACCGGCTATGAGAACGTCGCCATGTTTGCGGGCATGGCAGGCCTGAGCGAACAGGCACGCCTGCCAGCCAGCCTGTTGATGAGCGTTCTGCTCCTCTGGATCGCCGTGCCTTTTGCTCTGGCGAGCCTGGTCTTTAAAAGAAAAGCACTATGAAAAAACTGCGCACTTTCCTGCTGGCGTGCCTGAGCGTATTGCTGACCGCCTGCGGTCAGCCCGAAACCGTCCAGGCCCCGCCGCCACCGGTCGTGCAGATTCCCCAAACCGCCGTGGGTCACTACTGCGGCATGTATCTGTTCGAACATCAAGGCCCCAAAGGACAAATACTTCTGCGGGAGCGCGAAGCACCACTGTGGTTCACCACCATCCGCGAAGTCTTTGCCTACACCTTGCTGCCTGAAGAGTCCAAAGCCATCGCCGCCACTTATGTGCAGGACATGGCCCAGCGCGAACCAAACGGCCAGTTTCCCGAACAGGCCTGGATACCGGCCCAGGAGGCCTGGTATCTGATCCACAGCCGCTACACCGGCGGCATGGGCACCATTGATGCCCTGCCCTTTAGCCAGGAGCAGGCCGCCAGGAGTTTCCAGCAACAGCATGGCGGCCAACTGGTTCGCTTTGCCGATATGCCCGAGAACTACATCTTTGGTGCCGTTGCACTGCCTTGAAACGCCCCTCTTGCTGACCCCCGGTATCTGTCATGACTTCTACTCCTGTTTCCCGTCGTCGTTTTATCGGCATTGTGGCCGCCACCAGCGCCCTGAGCGGCCTGCCCTGGGCAGCAAAAGCGATGCAAGCCCCAGCCGCCCCGCTTCGTTCCTGGCAAGGGGTGGCGTTGGGTGCCGATGCGCAACTGCATATCCATCACCCTGACCCTGTGTTCGCGCAGGCACTGATCGAGCAGGCCCTGTCCGAAGTCCGCCGTCTGGAACGAATCTTCAGCCTGTACCAGGAAGATAGCGCCCTGCGGCGTCTGAACCGGGACGGCTACCTGAAGCAAGCGCCCGGCGATCTGACGCGTCTGCTACAGGAATCACAACGACTTAGCGCGCTGACCGACGGGGCTTTTGACCCGACGGTGCAAGTACTCTGGGAACTGTATAGCCAAGCGGCCCAAGGCAAGGGCAATCAGGCGGCTGTCCCAGACGCAGCCCAGATCAGTCAGACACTGCAACAAGTCGGCCACCAGGCCATACTTATTCAGGAGGACTCCATCTGGCTGCAGCGGCCAGGCATGGCCTTAACCCTGAACGGTATTGCCCAAGGCTATATTACCGACCGCATCACCGAGCAGCTCAAACAGGCAGGGCTGGAACACGCCCTGATCGACATGGGAGAGATACGCAGCGTCGGCCTGGCTCCGGGCAATCGTCCCTGGCGGGTTGGTCTGACAGGGGACCCGGCAGAGCCAACCCGCCTCTTGAATCTGGACGTACGCAATCAGGCCGTCAGCACTTCGTCGGGCGCGGGAACCGCACTGAGCCGTGATGGCTCTGTCACTCATCTGTTCAACCCGGCCAATGGACAGGCTCGACCCTTGTATCGCAGTGTCTCGGTCGTGGCGGGCAACGCCACCATTGCCGATGCCTTGTCCACGGCGTTCTCATGGATGTCGCCCCCAGCGATTGCGCGGGTTCTGGCCAGCGACCCCGGTTTGCAGGCATGGGTCCTACCCTATGATGGCAAACATCTGATGCCGATCCATTCGTAAACACCCCGTCAAACCCGCTTACCAGGGGGCGCTCAAGCCCGACAAAGCCTCGTACAATGGCGGTTTCGTCTACCGCAGGCCTAATCCCCATGTCCGTGAACTGTCCAAGCCTTCCCTCTGCTGCCCCTTTGCCCGGTCTGCCAGAATGGACCGGGTTTTGTGAGGCGGCGCGTCAATCCGATCGCTACGCACTGGACCTGCACTGCCTGAAGGCAGCGGGCCTGCAAGTGGACTTGAGTGGGCAACGGCACTCGCCAGAACTACAGGCGGCCGGAGCCGCACTACTGGCCGCCCGCCATTTCGATCAGGCTCGCACACAATTGCTGAGCGGTGGCATCGTCAACAATACCGAGCAGCGCGCCGCCTGGCATAGCGCCCTACGCGCCCCTGCCCCCATCGCAGACGTGGCCAAGGAACGTGAACGCATGAACGAATTCGTGCGTGTCGCTGACTCCGAGCGCCGCTGGCGCAACATCATCCATATCGGCATTGGCGGCAGCGACTGGGGCGTGCGGCTGTCCTTGGCTGCCTTTGGCTATCGTCACAGCTGGCGCAATGTGCGCTTTCTGGCCAATATCGATGGCCATGCGCTAGAACATGCCCTATCGGGCATGGACCCGCATGACACCCTGATTGTCATTGCCTCCAAATCCTTCACCACCACAGAGACCTTGAAAAACGGGCAACGCGCCCTGGAATGGCTGCAGGCTGCCGGCGTCGCCAACCCCTATGAGCAGATTGTGGCCGTTACCGCCCGTCCGGACACCGCCGCACGCTGGGGCGTGCCGCAAAAACAAATCTTTCAGTTCTGGGATTGGGTTGGTGGGCGCTTCTCACTCTGGTCTGCCGTCAGTCTGACCACTGCCCTGGCCGTCAGCAGTGATGTGGTGGCCGGGATGCTGTCAGGCGCGGCTGCCATGGATCAACATTTCCAGGAAGCCCCCATTGCCTCCAACGTGCCCGTGCAAATGGCTCTGGCGGGGGTGGTCAATCGCAGTGTACTGGGCTATGGCTCACTGAATATTTCGCCCTACGATTTTCGCCTTGGCAATCTGGTCCCCTACATCCAGCAATTGGATATGGAGTCCCTGGGCAAATCCGTCACCACCGGCGGAGAGCCCGTAGGCGTCGCCACGGGCGCAGCCGTCTGGGGTCTGGCAGGAACCGACGCGCAGCACACCTTTTACCAGTGGCTGCACCAGGGCAGCGACGGCGCTCCCGTTGACTTTATTGTGTGCCAGCAGGCGGATCACCATCAGGCCGAGCACCATCATCTGTTGTTGGCCAATTGTCTGGCCCAGCGCGAGGCGCTGATGCGCGGCAAAACCTACGAACAGGCCCTGGCCGAATGCGAGCAGCAGGGCCTGGGCGAACAGGCCGCCGAGCTTGCCCACCACCGTGTCCACTCGGGCGGACGCCCCAACACGCTGATCGTGCTGCCGCGTCTGAACCCGTTCTCACTGGGCGCCTTGCTGGCCTTGTACGAACACAAGATTTTCGTGCAGGCCCTGATCTGGGGTATCAATCCCTTCGATCAGTGGGGCGTGGAATACGGCAAAGTATTGGCCAATGGGATTTTGCAGGAGCTGTCTGGGGAAAAAGAGATCTCTGCCACCCATGATGCGTCTACCCGGCATTGGATAGAGACTTTCAAGAGTTAACCTTGCTCACTGTCCTATCTGCGCCCTAGGTCCTGTTGAGACTATGTATAAAAAGCTGGATGCTAGGGTCATCGAGCTAACACAAGCCTGAAGTGAGCAACTCGCGAATTTGCATATGGCGGGTCGGCCATATTTACTAAGCCCCGAATCCTCATTGCAAACTCATCCAATTAATGATTACGGCATTCCAGACGGCACTGGTGCCATACACACTGCGGCGTTAATTTTTCACTATACGGGATATCGTAAGTTATGGAACCGGCTCTGGATCGCCTTTGATGACCATGCAACTATTGCAGGTATTAACTCAACCGGGGGGATGTGTTATCCCGTCAATTGTAACGATCATTAGACAGCAACTAACTGGCTTCAAGGTAGGCAATCTGCATCCCCAACAAGCTAGCTTCAACAACTTATCAGCATTTTCCCCATGTCTGAACACGCACTTTTTTAGCACTCTATCTGCACTCAATGGAAATCACAGAATCGAGTGCAGTCAAGCGACATATTTATCTAGCGATGAGCCAATGCTGACGCCTCTTTGTCAGTCCAACACACAATCGAAGCATATGCTAAATAAACCGGCTACGTTCGGCTTTGTAGACTGAAGCAGATCAAAAAAACCGTTCATTATTCTTACTCATGACAGTTTGGATTTTCGCGTCAGCTGAGAAAACGTACAACCCTATGCAAAGGGACATAGTTGCGGTCCCAGAAGCAAAAAATATGATCTTGAAGAAGATAGACCACGTATCCGGAATGATAGTCGTAAACGGTTTAACGGGCTGCTCCCGGTTTACTAGTTGTTAACACAACCGCTTTGAAGGATTTTTAAAATCTACTGATTTTACAGCAATGACGGGAACGCCATATACTCCAGAACACTGTACGAGTGAAAACGAGGACTTGAATTCCGCTAAAAAAACTTAGCAACAGGAACAAGGCTTGTCAATTTCAGAGTGTATAATTTTCTCAAATTACTCGGCGCCGAAGCCTGTCAGGCGGCTTATAGACTCGGCCTCGGTGTGACTGTAGAACAACGGCTCAGACCAGATAAAACCAACCAGTCGTATCCAATGTACTCATTTTTGATACAAACTCGACCGCCTCGTGACGGGTGCAATACCTTTACCATGGCCGCGCAACAAGGATTGCGGGCTTGCGCCTGACAATATGTGACCAAAGCAGTGTTTTCCCTTAGCCTGTACAAAAACGCCCGAATCAGGGCGTTTTTTTTCGGGGTTATCCCTCATCTATAGGCTGGTTCGCCTAGGCGCTATACGAATTGTCTTATGGCGCGCCTGTCGCACGCCGTTACATTGAGATGGCTACATCTAATAATTAATCCACTCTGGAGACATCTCATGGGTACGAACGCGACCACCGCACCCGTCGACGAACGATTACCGAATGGCAGGCTGGCTGCATTGGGCCTGCAGCACGTTTTGGTAATGTACGCCGGTGCCGTCGCGGTTCCACTAATTGTGGGCCGGGCTTTGAATCTGTCGTCTGAAGAAGTATCTATCCTGATCGCCGCAGACCTGTTTGTCTGCGGCATCGTATCCATCATTCAATCGATGGGTTTTACGCAGTACTTTGGCATCAAGCTGCCTGTCATGATGGGCGTTACCTTCGCTGCCGTGGGTCCCATGGTGTCCATGGCCCAGTCCAACCCCGGTCATGAGGGCGCTCAAATGCTGTTTGGCACCGTCATCGGGGCCGGGATCATCACCATGATCATTGCCCCTGCCGTGAGCCGGATGCTGCGTTTTTTCCCGCCGGTGGTCACTGGCACGATTATTGCTATGATCGGCATTACGCTGATGCGTGTGGGCATCAACTGGATTTTCGGCAATCCTGTCGGCCCGACTGCGCCCAGCGTCATCAACCCCGACCATCTGGCCTGGATACAGCACGCCCAATCCGCTGCCGCCATGCCCGGCTCCGCCCTGCCACCGCCCCCGGAAGGACTGGCCTTGAAAGCCACCGTTCCCAACCCCCGCTACGCCAACCTGACAGGTCTGGGCATTGCGGCCATCGTACTGACATCGATTCTGTTGATTGCCAAATTCGCAAAAGGCTTTCTGGCTAACGTGGCTGTCTTGCTGGGTATTGTCATTGGCGCGGTTGTGGCCTCGGCCATGGGCATCATGACTTACGAAAAAGTGGCCAACGCGGCCTGGGTTGATCTGGTTCTGCCGTTTCACTTTGGCATGCCCAAGTTCAACATTTTGCACATTGCGACCATGACCCTGGTCATGATTGTGGTGCTGATTGAATCGACCGGCATGTTCCTGGCGCTGAGCGACATGACGGGCAAGAAGGTGGATCAGAAGGATCTGGCGCGTGGTCTGCGTACCGATGGTCTGGGCACCTTGCTGGGCGGTATCTTCAATACCTTCCCCTACTCCAGCTTCTCGCAGAACGTGGGTCTGGTCGCCGTAACGGGTGTGCGCAGTCGCTTTGTGTGCGTGGCAGGCGGCGTGATTCTGATTATTCTGGGCCTGCTGCCCAAGATGGCCGCCCTGGTGGAATCCTTGCCTACCGTGGTTCTGGGCGGTGCCGGCATTGTGATGTTCGGTATGGTCACCGCCACCGGCATCCGTATTCTGTCCGGCGTGGACTACAAGACCAACCGCAACAACTCCATGATTGTCGCCATCTCGATTGGCGTGGGCATGATCCCGCTGGTGGCGCCCAATTACATGCAGTGGATGCCCCACGCCATCCATCCGCTGATCGAATCGGGTATTTTGCTGACCTCGATGGCCGCCGTTTTACTAAACCTGTTCTTTAATGGCGCCAAAGAAGACACCCACGCAGCGGTAGAAGCCGCCAAACACGCCGAAGCGTAGTTAACGCCCGGCATGATTGAAAACCGGCCTGTTTGTTGTCATGATGAAAAACAGGCCGGTTTGATCGACACAGGTGCCCTGGGTCTGGGGGCCACCGCTCAAGGCCAAACGGGCCATACGGCGAACAGCGCTTGTCTCAGGAAGCAAAACGCCGCGCACCCGCCACACACAAGGCGGCCCCCATCGTGACCCAGATCATGCTGGCATTGACGGCCTCGCCCAGCAGGACCGCAGCCAATGCCAAGCCCATAAAAGGTTGCAGCAACTGCAACTGTCCGACTGCCGCGATGCCCCCCTGCGCCAGTCCTCGATACCAGAACACAAAGCCCAAAAACATACTGAAGACCGACACGTAGCCAAACCCCAGCCAGGCCGAGAGGGTGACCGTGTCAAAGCTGGCGGGCCAGAACCAGATCATCATGAGGAACATCAAGGGCAAGGACAGCACCAACGCCCAGCAAATTACTTGCCAGCCTCCCAGGCGGCGCGACAGACGCCCACCTTCGGCGTAGCCCATGCCACAGACCGCCACCGCTGCCAGCATATACAGATCGCCTTGCCAGGCCGCTTCCAGCCCTTGCTGCGCGGCATAGCTCATCACCAGCAGGCAGCCCAAAACAGAGCATAACCAGAACACGGGTTTATGCCGTTCACCGGCCAAGACCACCCCAAAGAGCGCAGTGCACAAAGGCAACAAGGCGACATACACAATAGAATGCGCCGAAGTGATGTACTGCAGGGCCAGCGCGGTCAACAAGGGGAATCCCAGCACGACACCAAAACCGACCACGGCCAGGGACAACAGATCCGATCGCTGTGGCCGTGCCACGCGCCCCAGCAGCAACCAGACGCTGGCCAGCAACGCAGCCACGACGGCTCGCGCACCCGTCAGGAAAAATGGGTCCATACCCAGCACAGCGACCCGTGTAGCCGGTAAAGAACCAGCAAAAATCGCCACCCCCATAAAACCATTCAGCCAGCTGACCGCCTTGCTATCCATCGCTTTTTCTCCCCCAAAGAAGCTTGTCAGTACAACACAGCTATGCCAGGATACCCAGGCACAGTCCAGTACAGTTTTAAAAAACTGTATTGGCCTTTATCCCCATACACCGTGCCTAACCCTGCCTCATGCCTGCCTTGACCCGTATCGACCACCTCATGCAATCCGTGCGTGAACGCATCGCCGCACGGACCTATCCGCCGGGCACACGCCTGCCTTCTGTGCGGGCACACGCCCGTTCATCCGGCGTCTCGGTCTCTACGATTGTGGAGGCGTACGGCCGGCTGGCGGCAGAAGGGCTGATCGAAGCCCGGCCCGGCTCCGGCTTTTATGTGACGGCCCCTTTGGCCCCCCTGAGCCTGACGGCCCTGGAACCTGCACTGGACAGGGATATAGACCCTTTGTGGATCTCTCGTCAGTCTCTGGAGGCCGACGACGATGCACTCATGCCCGGCTGTGGCTGGCTGCCCTCGGACTGGATGTATGAACAAGGCGTGCGGCGGGGGCTGCGCAAAGCAGCACGCAGTGCCAGCCAGGACCTGACGGACTATGGCTCACCCCTCGGTCTGGAGCCTCTGCGACAACGACTGGCCCGCCGTCTTGTGCAATCTGATATTGAAGTTGGGCCGCATCAAATCATGCTGACCGATTCGGGCACTCAGGCTATTGACCTGATTTGCCGATTTCTTCTGGAAGCAGGCGATACCGTGCTGGTGGACGACCCTTGCTACTTCAATTTTCACGCTTTGCTACGGGCGCACAGGGCCAACGTCGTCAGTGTGCCCTACACCCACCAGGGGCCGGATCTGACCGCTTTTGAAGCGGCACTTCAACAGCACAAGCCCCGCCTCTACATCAGTAATTCGGGGATCCACAACCCGACCGGAGCACGGCTTTCGGCCGCTACGGCGCACAGTGTTCTGGCAATGGCGCAGCGTGCCGACCTCTACATTATCGAGGACGACATTTTCGGCGATCTGGAAACGCGCCCGGCAACCCGTCTGGCGGCACTGGATGGCTTGTCCCGCGTCGTGCAAATAGGCAGTTTTTCCAAAACCCTGTCGGCGTCGCTGCGTTGCGGCTACATCGCCGCACAGGCGCCCTGGATAGAAAGTCTGGTGGATTTGCGCACGGCAACCAGTTTCAGCAGCAACCGCCTGGCTTCGCATATTCTGAACAGTGCGCTGGGCGACAGCGGCTATCGTAAACATCTTGAGCACATTCGATACCGGCTGTCCAAGGCCATGGACGTGACCCTGACGCGCCTGGAGCAGCTCGGCCTCAGTCCGTGGCTACGCCCGCGCGAAGGCATGTTTCTCTGGGCCCGTCTGCCCGAAGGCCACGACGCCCTGAGTCTGGCTCGCGCCTGCCTGCCCCATGGCGTGATCCTGGCTCCTGGCCCCGTGTTCAGTCAAGCAGCGGATGCCGCTCAGTTCTTGCGATTTAATGTTGCCCAATGCAGCGACACGCGTATTTTTACGGTGCTCAAGAACGCGCTTGATCAAGCGCGACCCGATTAAGCCCTTGAACAGTGTTCGCTCTCTTGCCACGGAAACGGGCAATGATGCTCTGCCGGGGGTGGGGGATTACAATCTGTTCTGTTGGGCGGCCCATGCGGACCGCCGCCACCGATCCCATTCCCATGTCCCCCAAAGACTTACGCGATTTATTCCTGCTGGCCGCCATCTGGGGCGGCTCATTTTTATTTACCCTGCAGGCGGTTCCCGACTTTGGCCCTTTCCCGCTGACCGCCGTGCGCGTCGGTGTCAGCGCCCTGGCCCTGATGAGCTATATCACCGTCACGGGCCGCCTGCCAGTGTTCCTGGCGAACTGGAAGCCCATTTTTGCGCTCGGGGTCCTCAATGCCGCCGCGCCTTTTTCCCTGTATGCCTTTGCGGCATTGCGGCTGGAATCGGGCCTGCTGGCGGTCCTCAATGCCATGGCACCCCTGTTTGGCGCACTGGTTGCCCGGGTCTGGCTCAAAGAACGCCTGACGCCCAGCCGCATTCTGGGCCTGTGCGTCGGCTTTTTAGGCATTCTGATTCTGGTGTACGACAAGCTCAGCTTTAACAAAGGGGCCGAAGGCTGGGCTGTCCTGGCGTCTTTGCTGGCCACTGTGTTTTACGGCATTGCCGCCAACTTCACCGCGCGCTATCTGCGCGGAGTCCAACCCCAGGCGGTCGCGGCTGGCAGCATGGTCAGCGCCACCCTGGTTTTGCTGCCCGCCGCCATGTACTGGTGGCCGGCTCAAACGCCAGGCTTGCCCGCCTGGGGCGCGGCGCTGTCCCTATCCCTGTTATGTACCGCCGTTGCCTACCTGATTTTCTATCGTCTGCTCGCCAACGTCGGTCCCTCCAAAACCATCACAGTCACATTTCTGGTGCCGCCTTTCGGAGTGCTCTGGGGCGCCTTGCTGTTGGACGAAGCGCTGACCGCGCAAATGTTGATCGGCATGAGCACGGTCTTGTTGGGTACATTGCTGGCCACCGGTCTGATTGGCAGACGCAAGGCGGTCTAAGTCAGCCCCCACCGCCTTGCCCCACTCGTCAGCTAGTTGAACACGTGTTTGACGCTGGCTGTCTGTCCTGATCGCACCCGTACCGTGCTGCTAAACGGCGGCAGGCCGGCATTTTTAATCAGGATGCGGTGTGTGCCGGCCGGCAAGGACAAGGACTTCAACGGCGGACTGACTCCCTGCTTGCGTCCATTGACGTAGATCTCGCCCCACGGCCGCACATCCAGCACGACGGTACCTTTGGCCGTGGGCGCCGCTTGCGTCGGTGCAACGGCTTCAGGCTTGGCAGTATCCGCAGGGGTCGGCTCAACCCGCGGTAGACGGCTCGGCTCATCGGACGCTTGCTCTGGCTGGGCTGGCTGCGATGGCAGGGCATCCAACCCAGCCGACATGTCTGATACCTGTACCGCCTCGGCAGCCGGCTCGACAGCCTGAACCCGTGCCTGCCCGGCTAACACGCTGGCTTGAGCCGACATGGGCGCCAACGATGGAATGGCATCGGTCGTAACGGGTTGCACCGCCTGAAGCGCGACTGGTCCGCCTTCCTGCCCGGACACGGCAGCGGATAACCCTGGCGGGGAAGACGGCTCACCCTCGCTCGAGGTGTTCGGGAGCGCCGCGACTGGCTCTGAAACGGCCTGTACGGACCCCTCTGCCGTCGGCAAACCCCGTAGATCCGCCTGGCCCTCCTGCCCTTTGGGAGCCGCCCCTCTGGAAGGGGTTTCGGCCATCAAGGCCTGGCCGCTCTCTGTGGTGGCAACAAGCGATCCTGACTCCTCACTGCCTGTGCTCCAGTACCCTACTGCCAGCCCTACCACCAGCAGCAAGGCCAAGCCGCCCAGCCAACGCCAGCCAAAGGCGCGGCGTTCGGTTCGTATGGGCAACACGGGCCGCGCCAGCGCTGTCTGCTCAGAGACAGAGTCAGACACCTGTCCTAACCTTTCCAGTCGTCGATACGACAGCATGGATTGCGGGCGCTGAACCCAGTCCAATGCCAAGCCCTGCAACATGGCCTGGGTGGGGCCATCCGCCTCCTCATCCATCCCCACCGGGTCCCTTAGCTGTCGCCAGGGTGCGGCCGTCAAGGGCGTGCCCGTCGTCAAGTGCCAGCGCAACGCGGCATAGCCGTAGACATCTGTCCACGGCCCGGCAGGCCGGGTCGGGTCGTCCACATACTGTTCAGGGGCCGCACAAGGCTCATCAAACGCCATGCCGTGAGCACGGGCCTGAGTCAGGTTACGCTTGTGCAGGACCTGCGCCAGCGCTTGTAACTGAACCAGGCCCTCGTCGGTCAATATCACCGTATCCAAACCTAACGCGCCATACCATTCCTGCCGCTCATGCAATTGGGCCAGTTGCAAGGCCAAATGCTCCAGAATAAGCAGCCGCTGGTCCAGCGACAAAGAATCCAGAACCTGCCCCAAAGGACGGCCCTGTCCATCATGGGCAGAAGTCGTTCGTTTCATGAAAGTTCTCACCAGGATTGAGAGAGACGGCCATCAAGATCGGCCGCTGTAACTGAGGTAAACAAGCGTCGAAACAGGGCAAGGCTCAACTCACCACGATGGGTCACGCTACGCCAGTTGGGGTTGTTCATCCCCAAACACCACCAGTAGCTGCGTTGAGAGCCGGGTTCCAGGCAAGGCTGTAACACCGCCCATGGGTCTTGCGGCACAGCTCCTCCACGCGTGCCATACAACACATCCAGAATGTCCTGACCTGCCTCGCGTTGTTCCAGCCGGGCGGCAGCACTGTCAGCCAACAAGCCAGCAACCGGCAGCGCACGGCACAAGGTCTGGTCTACCTGCGTCGCGGCCCAGCAAAACCGCACCCCTTGCTGCAAGACCAGCCCCAGTTGCTCAACCAGACTGGCAAGAACAGGCAGACGAACGCGCTGACATTGCTCCAGATCCAAGGCCACCAGGGCACAGACCAGATACTCCCGTCCAACCCGGTCCTGACTGGGCATGACCGCGCCCGCCTGCACCCCGCCCTGAGGCAAGGACCTGACAAACCCCCAGACCGGAACGGCTGAGCCCGCTAGATTGACACCAGCCGGCTTAGTGAATGGACGAATCTGACTGACCCCACTACTGAACCAGCGCTCCCACGGCAGCAGAATCGAGTCGGGCATGCGTCTGCGCACGAAATCGCCCATTGCTGGAATCTTGCCGTACCACATCACGGCAAGGTTCGCGTCCAACTCATCGTTGAGCATCTCACTGGCTCCCCGGACAAGTAAACCCTCGCATTTCCGCCAGACGCCATGGATTTTTGGAACTGTTGGCCACTACATCCACGACAAACTGACGTCCGCCCAGGGCAAAGGACAGGCGCTGGGCACCTGCTGGTGCTCCTGGCACGACTTGCGCCTTGTCCAGCAAGCGCAACAGCGCCCACGCGCCAGTGGCCCTTATACCCGCCCCCTCGGACTGCGGTTGGGCCTCCAGGCTGACCTGACGGCCTCCTCGCGGCCCAGGCCACTGCACTCCCATCGCTACCTGGGGGCCATGCGCGTACCGCAACACCTGCCCATCCACATCCAGAAGCACTTGCGACAGTGCCGCATCCAGTTGCACCGGGGTGAATGCCAGATCAATACGTGGCTGAGTGCTTCCGGCTGGAAAAAACACGTCACGAATCACGGCGGCACGCTGAAACGCATCCAGATAACGGAAGCTGGCCGCCGCCTGCCCGTCTATACCCGGCTTGAAACGCCAGCGCCCGCCCGACATATCCACCTGATGCATCAAATGCTCTTGAAAGAAAGCATCCATCAAGCCACCCGGTGCGAACAGACGAGCAAAGTCGTTAGGAGCAACATCCTGGCTGGATTGCCCCGCAAAGGGATAACGCCCTGCGATCGCGCTACGGCAAAACTGGCCCAAGGTGGCATCGAGCAACTGCCCCAGACTCGCTTGCGTGCGTGAGGCAATCTCGGCAGAGGCGCCTACCGAGAACTGATCCAGCGCATCACGCAAAGGTCCGGGCAAACGCCCTGCCTCGGCCTGCAACTTGGTCAGCACATTGGACGGCGGCGGAGTTCCTGCACTGCGCAAAGCAGCATCCGAGGAGGTCAGAAAGGCATAGAACTCATCGAGCAGCTCCAACGTGCCATCAATGGGTGCAGGCGCGCCCCCCGTGCTGGAGGCCAGGCGGTGATAAGGCTCAAAGTGCTGATCCACAATCGCCTCGACCTGTTTGGCCTGAGGCTCATTACGACGGCTCCCCTCCAGACCGACGGGACCGAACATCTGTTCCAAGGCCTGGCGCGTATCGTCCAATCTCACCTTGGCCTGCGCACCCAGCGATGCTCCTTGCTGAGCATCCTCGCGCAACAAACGGGTTTGCAATGCCACTTGCTGCACCAGCTGTTTCAAGGGCGAGTCGGCCATGGACAAGGTACGGGCCAACTGAATGTTTTCCAGCAAACTGCCGCCTTGCAGCAGACGCAAATCCGCCAGATAGTCATCCCACACACGCACATAATCGAGCAGATACAGGCGGCGCAATTCCTGGCTGGCGGCCCGGCGCGCCGCCTCGGATTGGGCGGCGCCCGTGTCCAAGCCCAGAATCCAGCGATCATCCTCGCGCATCTGTCGCAACTCGCTGTCAATGCGCGGTTCGACCACCGTCCAGTACCCTTCGTAGGTGTACAAGCCGTCCACCCCTTCGGTTAAGGGCTTGCCGCTGGCACGCTGGAACACGGAAGCGGCATAAGGCCCCGCCATCCCCGCGACCGACATCGGCAACAAGCCGGGCGTGGCCGCCAACATGCGACGCATGCGGCTGTACGTGCGCTGCTCCAGGCTGATGCGCGCCAGCCGCTCCCGACTTTGCGCGATCAAAGCCTCATTACGAGGAAAGGGATTCAGTAGCAGACCGGCCTGGGTTACCGCGCGAACGTGGCTCTCCAGCCTGTCGTACTGCGACTGGGTAAAACCGGCTGGCAAGTCCTGCTTCAAACTGCCCAGCAACCAGGTCTGCAAATGGACAGCGTCATAGCGTCGCGTGTCGTAGAGCATCAGGTAAGCGCGCAAGGCCTCGTAACCATACTCCAGGTCCTGGGCCTGTTCGCTGCGCAGCACAGTTTCAATACGACGTGCCAGCAAAGGAGCCAGCAGCTTTTCCAAGGCCCGCTGATACACCGTATCCGCAGCGGCTTTCATCTTCTGGCCCTGATATAAACCCATGCGCCGCTCCAGCCCCGGTGCATCCAGAGAAAACTGATCGCTTTGCGGCAACAGCGACAACATATCGAGCAAAGGCAGCAACCCTACTGCCGGCGTGGTGTCCAGCACCTGTGTCTGATCCGCTTGTTGCTGGGCCTGGGGGATACGAGTCTCTACCTGTTCCACGTAAGCGCGATTCAGGAGAACGCTGCGGCCCCAGGCCAGCCCCAACAGCAGCACACCGGCCGCCACCAGACCGTAAACCAGAAAATGTCGCAGGCGCACGCGGCGCTCCCAGCGCTCGTCCCGGCCCGCCACGCCGGCCTCCTGAAAAATCAGTTCTTTGAGCAACTGGGTCAGAAAGTAGCTGCGGCCCTGGTTCGCCACAGGCTGAGCGTGATCCGCCTGTACATCCACCTCCAGATATTCGCGCAGGGGATCACGCACCTGATCCAGGCGCACCCCGCCTTGACGCCCACTGGTGAAGTACACGCCGCGCAGCAAAAGCGGTGCCTCGAATCGGGACTGGCTAAATACCTGTTCCAGAAACTCTTCCAGCACCGGCCCCAGGCGGGCAAACTGTTGCGGAAGCAGATACGCCTCGGCGCGTACACGTTCATCAGGCTGCTCGGCCATTACTGCGGCAAGGCCACGCTCCAGGCGCTGATGCAAGGCCTCATACTCGCGCCCATAGGTGTGAGACAAGGAAAACCCCGCCTCCCGCGCACGCTCATACGGCAGGGTAAAGCCCCAGACCTGTTCCAGCTCCTGACGGCTGCAATGATCGAAATACTCCTGAAAACCCTGGAGCAAATCCATCTTGGTGACCAGCACATAAATAGGGAACTGAATCCCGAGCCGCTCGCGCAGCTCAGCCAGACGCTGGCGCAATACCTGTGCGTGGTCGTGACGTTGCTCCGGGGTACTAGACAACAGGTCCGGCACACTGATTGTCAGCAAGGTGCCATTGATCGGTTGGCGGCGGCGGTAGCGCTTGAGCAGACCCAGAAACCCCCGCCACTCCTGCTCATCACCCACCGGATCACTCTCATGGGTGGTGTAGCGGCCTGCCGTATCCAGCAACACCGCTTCGTCGGTAAACCACCAGTCACAGTTACGCGTCCCGCCCACCCCGCGCAAGGAGGTTTTCCCATAGCGTTCCGACAAGGGAAACTGCAGTCCCGAATTGACCAGTGCCGTTGTTTTACCGGCACCTGGCGCCCCGATAAAGACGTACCAGGGCAACTGGTACACGTACTGACGTGACAAAAGGGAGCGCAGGCGCCCGCCCACATGCGAGCCGAAACGAATCCGCTTGAGCAATTCGATCGCTTCGTCAAACTGGCTTTGTAATGGATGGGAAGTGACGCTCGCAGCCGCGGCCGCCGCCTTTGGCGCGGGACGGCTCAGCTGTCCCAGCAACTGCGCGTTCAAGCGGCCTTCGCGCCAACTGCGCCAAAGCAGACGCACCAGCCAGAACAGCAACACTGCCGCCATTGCTATCCAGCGTGACAGCTCGGTTTCCAGCGGCCGGGTCTGACCCACCGCCAGCAAGGGCCCCAGTACCCAGATCAGCACCAGCAGGATCACGACGCCCACAAAGGTCCAGACGCCGCGGCTAAAGACCAGATTCAACAGACGTGTCATTGCCCGGACTCCTTGCTCAAGGGCACGATGGTGATTTCCACCCGGCGATTCTGGGCACGACCCTGAGCGCTGCGATTGTCGGCCACGGGCGCGGCATCGGCCCGGCCTTGAGCACGCACGCGTTCAGGCTGGCTCAACCGCTCCTGCAGCACGGCTTTTACCGAGTCGGCGCGCGCCTGCGAAAGATGAAAATTAGATGGAAAGCGCACGCTGCGTATGGGCACGTTATCGGTATAACCTTCTACCAACACCAGCCCCGGCGCGGCCTCCACGCCATCGGCAATGCGTGCAATGACAGGCAGCAGCGGTGCGCGGATCTGGTCCGCTCCGGAGTCAAACAAACCGTCTCCGCGCAAGACAATGACACTGCGGTCGGCCTGGTCCCTGACGGTCAGCAGCCCCTCGGCAATCTCGGGAGCCAGCAGCTCTGCCAAGGCCAAAGGCGCAGGTGGCGTCACACCGGCTGGTTCGGTCAGCCCTTGTGTCTGCAAGGCTGGCAAGCGCAGGGCCACGATGTCCTCAAAGACCTGATCCGATTGCCGGTTGAGCAACAGGTTTGCGCCCAGATACATCAGCATGCACAGCAGCAGCGCCACGCAAACCGCAACCCAGATCGGCACCGGTAAGGGTTTGCCCACTTTTTGCGCCGGTTTGTCCCGCCAATGTGGAGACAGGGCTGCCGCCACTGTGGGACCGTACTGACGCAAGCTCAGGTAAAGACGCTGACGCACCGTCTCCAGTTGGCTCGCTCCCTGCTCATGGACGCGGTAGCGGCCTTGAAACCCCAAGGCCAGGCAAAAATACATCAGCTCCAGTAAGTGCAAATGCGCAGCCGGGCTTTGCATCAGCTTGTCCAGAAGCTGGAAGAACTTCTCTCCCCCCCAGGTCTCGTTGTGAAAAGTGACTAGCAAAGTATGCGAGGACCAGACGCCCGCCTGCCCCCAAGGCGTCAAGGCGGCTGCCTCGTCCAAGGTCGTACACAAGCAATAACGGGCCGCCAAAATGGTCTCATTGGCTACGGGTACCGCCTGTGCGCGCAACTCGAACTGACGGATTTCAGCCACCAGCTTGGCACGCAAGCCCGCCGGGTCTGCATGGTGGGTGCTACGACGAATATCCGACACCATGACCAACAAGGGGTTGGCGGCCTCCAACAGGGGATTGGCGCCTTGAGCGATAAAGCGCGGTGCGTCCGCGCGCGATGGGCGCGGTTCGGGCACCGAGCCCGCGCCCCAGGAAACTGTCTCGTTCATAGCCATGCTCCGGTTCAGCGGCGTATCGCCCAAAACTCAAGTTGCAGACCAGGAAAATCTCCGGCCAGATGCAGGGCCAAGGCGCCATTGTGCTCAAGCTGACGCCATAACTCGCCACCTTTTTCCAGCTCGAAGTAGGTGAACCCGGCGTGATAGGGCAAAGCACGCGGCGCAACAGACAAGGGCTGCAAACCGATACCGGGCAATTGCAGATGGACCAGATCGCGAATGCGCTCCACCGGCCCCAGTTTCACTTGCGCTGCAAAATGCTGGCGTACTGTCTGAGCAGGCAAGTCAGCCTGTACGGCCAGAATGAAACCTGCCTGCTGCAAGAGCGAACGATCGGCAATGTGAGCCAGGCGCACGCCCTGGCCTTTATCCTCCAGCGCAATCGACACGGCCTGCTGCTCCAGCACTACGGCCAAGGCCCGGCGTAACTCCAGTACCAGGGGCAAGAAGGACTGGGCCAGATCGTCATGCAGATAGGGAGGCCAGACCAGCGGCTGTCGCCCATCCTGAGTGTAGGTGGCCAAAGCGCCATACAGCTCCATCCAGATCTGAAACAGCTCGCTGGGGTGTACATGAGCGCGCTGTTCCATGGCCCATAGGGCCGCCCGATAACGGTTGACCAGTTCCAGCATCATGAAGTCGGCCACATCGCCCTGCCCCCGCCCTCCCGGCCCCAGACGCTGGGCCAACGCCTGGGCGCGGGCCTGCAACAAGGCCTGTACATCAGCGCTCAACACGCTCAGCCGCGCGTGCGCCTGAATGGACAGGACAGGAGCAATAAAATCAGGGTCCAGCACCAAGGAACGATCAGACCGGCGTTCCAGAATGCGCGCCACCGGCATGGCAACGCTGTCTTCATAGACCTCGGACTCCGGCAAGAGCACAGGCTGCAAACGCCCCAATTGAGACAGACAAGGCTCGGGGGACAGGCCGCTGCTGTCATACAAGTCCTGCTCGCTGACCACATAGCGCGAACGACGTGCGCTGCTCACGTCAAACTGAACTTCTGCTCGACCTGCCTGAGGCCGAGGCAACACCAACATCAGTCGCTCGGGACGCACAAGCTCAGGGGCGGTCCAGGCCGCGATCTGCATGGCGCCCGGCCTGCTGTCAAATGGCGTCCCGTCGGGCAGCAGGCCACGCGCTTCACGCAGCGCTACACTGCCCATGCTCAGGGCCTGCTCGTCAAGAATCAAGGCTTCAAAGCCCCAAAAAAAGGGCTGTGTGGCACGCCGTCCAGCCTGGGCGTAATGCTCCAGATACCGCTCCATCTGCTGAAAATGCTGGGGCCGTAAAAAAAGCCCTTCGGTCCAAATCACTTTATCCATTGAATTAATCCGTTCCACACCTATCAATCAAGCACTTGAATGGCGTTTTTGCGTAATTGCAGACTGACCTGGACGGCATCGGGAGCCGATTGCCAGAACTTGTAAATATTGGTGGTGCGCGACTCGGGCAGCGGCAGCAACACTCGCCACACACTGGCATCCAACTCGCGATAGCCCACGACCACGCCGACGGCGGTGGCCTGCAGGTCGCCCGGCCTTTTGAAGGTATGGGTCTGGCCGGGACGCAGCACGATCTGCGCGACATTGAGCAGGTCAGCTTGCAAGGCTTGTTGCGGATCGGACTGCAGGGCAAAGAAATCCCGCGACTCAAAAGCACTTCCCGAGCGCAGCTCGAACACCAGCACCTGGACCGGAGAAGGCCGACCCGTGGTATCCGGGTTGAGCTGATCGTCCGCAGTCAGAACGATTTCATAAGGCACGGCCATGCGACTGGAGGTGGACGCGCACGCGGTCAACACGCCCAACATCAGCAGCGAACACAAACGAAGCAATCGGCAAACGGTCACGACGTCTCCTTGAATGACAATGCGCCCCATCTAAAAGCATGAATGCGACAACTTTGTTAAGGACACGGGGTGTTTCGGTGCTTACCCTTGCGCAACAACTCTTACAAAAGCATCCGCGTCATGTCATCTGGCTGTCTTTTTCCTTTCCTAGTCTTGGTGGCAAGTTCAACTTTTCTTTTTTCTGCCATGTATTTACCTGCCCGCCTGATTTCACCGGCTCTGGCCTTGTTGCTGGCGGCCTGCGCCCAGACCCCGAACAAACCGGTGGCTGTATTCAGCCCGGCTGCCGAAGCTGAGCTGGAGCAGATCCGCTCTGCCTTTCACGAAGGCGACTACACCGCCGTGATCCGGCAAGTAGGACGCTCCAGCACCTTGCCTGCTGCCGCGTCCCATCAATACAGCGAAGCCTTGAAACTGCAGGCCTTCAGCTTTTGTGTGCGCGACTACACCTTTTTGTGTGAAGAGCGTTTCAAGCAGGCACGGGTGGTGGACCCTGGTTTTAGCTTGGCCCAGGCCGAGCGCGGTCACCCCATCTGGGGGCCGGTTTATGAAAAAGTGGCGGGAGCCCAGCCATGAGCACGTCGTTAGACTGGCGTTTACAAGCCGAATCCGGTGGCCCTCCCCGCCCAGTGCCTGAACCCGGTCTGGTGTGTGGCTCCTGGACGCAGGCTGATCTGGTCTTACCCGACAACAATCAGACACCGCCCGTCCTGTCTTACCTGCGACGTCAGCAAAATGTGCTGACGATTCAACGAGCCAGCGCAGACGGTCAGGTCGCCGTCAATGGCATCGAGCTGGCACTGGAGCAGGTCCAGACTTTGCACAATGGGGATCGCCTGACCTTAGGAGACATGCACTACCGGGTGGAGTCGGGTGCCCATCCTGGCACGCAGCCTGAAACGCCTTTGGCTGCGGCGCCCATGGCCGATCCTTTCGCAGACCTGCATGTTCCCGGCATGGTCCCGGTGGGCGGCCCCATGCCGGCCCCTTCGGACAAGCATCCCTTTGAGGCCGCCGCCCAACCGGGCCGCTCGACCAGCACCGACAGCCCGATTCCGGCAGTCAGCTGGCAGCCCGAATTGGGCCACGCGCCGGAATGGGTCAGCACCTTGTCGGACAAGGAAAATGCGTTCGATCTTTTGCAGGGAATGCGTCAGGCCTAAGCCTTAGCGCCGCGGATCGTGCCAATCGGGGCGGCTGTCCAGAAACAGGCACAGATCCGCTCGGTCCTGCGTGCCGGGTTTTCCCAGCCAGGTTTCCTGGCCCAGCCCCACTCCCGCCCCCAGGCCCAGATCAGGCTGTTCACTGGCATGCAGCACCAGTTGCAGTTGAACCGACCACTCCAGCCCCAGATACAGAGCCAGGCAATAGCGCAATTGCCGCCACGCCGGACGGCCCGGCAAGAAGCGTCCATAATCCTGCCGACTCAAGGGGCCAATCCGTATGCGTATGGTTTGCTGCACGTCCAGAATACGCGCCCCCAGCACGGCATTTTTCCCCAGCCCCGAACAGCTGCGGCCCAGACAGACCTGGGTTTGATCATCCAGCGCGACCCAAACCGGCACGTTCTGCTGAATGCTGACGGGCACTTGAAAATAGCTGGCCAGAAGCGCTTGCAGGGCAGGCGCACTGCGAGTTTGGGACGCCAGCGCAGGCGCCTGAAAATACACGGCATGATCGCTCACGGGAGCCGATTCGCCCTGACTCCCTACTCCAGCCAGACTGGCCAGCCAACGCGTGAAACCATCCTGATCATGTTCCAGGTCACAGACCGCCTGCGCTTGTGCCCATGCTCTGAAAAACAGCAAAAACAGACGGTGATGAAACTGGTCCAGAAAGGCCACACCGGCATGGTCACCAAAGTTGCGGCTCCGCTGGAAAAAGTACTCTGTCATGTGCAGTGGCAAAGGGCCATTGGGCCCCCACAAGCCAAAGCCTTGCACATCCAGATGCAGTTGTTCATCTTCCCAGCGCGCGGTTTGCACGCTGGAAGCCGCAAACGCCAGACTCGGCGGCTGGCCTACCCGCACCTCTTCCTGACGCGGCGTAGGCGCGGTTCCCAAGCGAGGCTGGCCCTGGGCTGCCTGCAAGGCATCAACGGCCCGCAAGACCCGAAACAGATCATGCCCAAAAGGCCATTGCTGAATGATCCGACCCAGCTCCTCCAAGGAAGCCTGTGGCTTGAGCTGCTCTTGCTCGGCCCGGTTCACAGCACCGCCCGCGTACCTGCTTGCGGCCCCCAGGCGCCCAGTTCCACTCCTGCTTCGGAACGAAATTGGGTAGAAACAAAACTGTTCAGACTGACATGGCGGGCCAGGTAACGACTGAGCACAGCGGCCAGAACAAACGGACGGCCACCGGGAAAACCACTCTGATCCAGCGTGACCTCAAAATGCACGCCACGCGCCATCACCAACGGCCCTGGCCCAGGCATGGCCCGCTGCACGGGCCGCGCCTGAACCGCCATAAGGGACGCCAGCTGGCGCAGAGCACCCGCATCAGCGCTGTCCACATGCGGAGCCAGCAAGGCACGCCAGCGATCCGCCGCCTGTATCGGGTCTGACTGCGCCACACCCAACTGGGCCAAGCTCATCTGCGCGATCAGCTCCCAGGCCTGGCGGCCTCCCGTCGAGGCCGCTCGCGGTCGGGTCAGTCCACCCAACAGGCGGATACCGGCCACAGGGGCCGACACCTGCAAACTGAAATCCGACTCAGGCGAACGAGGCAGCAGCAAAGGTAAATCACGGTTACTGCACCAGGCGGTCACACTGATCTGATTCATGCCAAAAAACTCGGACTGCTCATGCTGATTGACCAGCGAGACATAGACTTCACTGCCTACGTAACTGCTGCGTCCCCCCCAACGCTTCTGGGCATCGGACACGAGGCGCGGTTCACGGCGCAACGTGTAATAGCGGCCATATGCCCCTCCATCCTGAGCCGTACTGGCATACAAGGGGCGAAACACAACATCGTCTGTTCCTCGTCGGCCATGGCCTTGCACCCGCTCCATCAGGCAAACTTCAAAGTCCATGGGACGGGTTCTGTCCATGACCACGTGATGATCGCTTGCCTGGGGACGCAAGGCCATACGTTCACTGCGTCGACGAAACAAATTCACGACGGGCGTGCAATACAAACGCACATGGCCAGGCCCGACTCGAGCGGCCAGATCAGGCCAGGCCTGTTTCAACACAATGTGCACACTCCAGCGACGGCTTTTCAGCGCCTGCGCCCGCGCTCTGGCAATTGCGGCTTGCAAACCCCGTAGCCGCACGAAAGCAAATCGCCCCGGCAAGGCAAAGTACTCCCGCAACAAGCGATGGCCGGAGAACTCCTGGGACACCATGGGCAAGATGGCTTGATCATCTTCCAGGCCATCGTGTGTCAGGCAATCGGACATCGCTAAAAACTGCGGCGCCTCGTCCTCCATCTGCACGAATACCCCCAAGGCCTGACGCAACAAGGCATCGAGCAACACGCTGCTGTCAGACTCCGGGCCAGCCAGATGCAGGCTCAACTCATCTACCGCCAATTCTTCCAGTGTCAGGCCGCCTTGTACCGAAAAGTCCAGCCGCAAGGCCGAACGAGCCTGTGCCGCCTGTCGACTACCCAGCGCCGCCAGCGGCAGATCAGCAGCGACATCACCCAGTTGCACATGCGTCAAGGCCATGGGCCACAAAGAGACGGTATGACAGGTGGAAAACTCACAGGCGGTTTGCTCTCCAGCCGGAATACGGGAGCGCAAGGTGGTGTGACGCGGCACCGTAAAACCTTTGGCCAGCGCCCCTTCGCTCATGCTGGGACAAAACTGCACCAAGCCCATGCTGGGAGTGGGCATCAGCCAGGAAGGCTGGATCACATCCAGCAATTGCTGGCTCAGGCGGGGAAACTCCGCGTCCATCTTCAGCTGGATGCGGGCCGTCAGAAAGCTGAACCCCTCCAGAAGGCGCTCGACATAGGGATCAGCGACCGCCGTATCGTGGACACCCAGACGGGCAGCCACCTTCGGGTAGGCTTGCGCAAACTCGGCGCCCAGCTCGCGCAGATACGCCAGTTCACGATTGTAGTAATGCAAAAGCTCCGGATTCATCCCGATGCGTCACTCTCTTCAAGATCCAGTTGCCCGCTTTCCAGATCAATGCTGGTGCGCAGTAGAAATTCCTGCGGATACGGTTCACACCAGACATGGCCCTGAATACGCAGACTTAGCACGTTATGCAGATCCTGCTGGGAGCGGTGATCCAGACAATGCACCTGCAAGGTATCGGGCAAAATGCGGGGCTCGAAATGCAAAATCGCGGTGCGCAGCGCCTGTTCCACATCCAGCCACTCCACCTCGCTCATGGTCTTGCCGGCCAGCGGGCTCAAACCATAATTCAGGCAGGAGCGACGCACATGGACCAAGGCCTGCATCAAGGGAGTCGCCCCCTGATTGGGGGTATTGAGCAAATGACCCAGATCGCGCAACACCGCCTGGCGCATCTGGTACTGGCTCATGGGCTGGGGTGGCTCCCAAATCTGATCGGGCCGCTCGTCGGTCAACCGGTCCAGCAGACACGGTTGCAAGCGATCTGCCTGACCGCGCATCAGCGCGGCCCCGCGGCGTCCCGGTAAGCGAAAGCGGTCCATGGCGGCCCTACCTCTAGAAGCCAGCCCGATCAGGCCTCTTTATTCTGCTTGATATCCCAGGCCACCAGGGTTTCAGCCCCTTTGCTGCCACGCTCGGACTGCTCCCAATATTGCTGCTTGACGCGTGCGGCCTGAAAGGAATAGTTGACCATCACACTTTCCACATCACGCTCGGCATTGAGCTGAACCGAAGTCACCAGGACTTCTTCCAGCGTAATTTTGGTGTATTCCACCTGCTCGCCACCGGCCTTGCACACCGACAGCTCCACCTTGCCCAGATGTTTGCCACTGGCGCAATGCTTCATCACCGCTGGGGCGGCCTTGTCAATGCGGGCGAGCACATGCAGATCATTGAAGTTGGCTTTGCCCTGACCGCCGCCCCCGCCCGAGCTCATGCTGCCGGGCTGGGAGGCGCCCCATGAGAACGACAGAATATCGGTCCAGTCTTTGTGGTTGGCATCTTTGGACTCGCCATTGGCGCCTTCAATCTTCATGAACATATCAACAGACACGCTTTTCTCCTTGGAGGTCGAATAAGGCCATCAAAGGCCAGGATGGAAATCAGTTCTGCTCGCCTTTCAATGACGGCAAGCGCGATACCAGTCGCAACGAAACCGTCAGGCCTTCCAGTTGGTAATGCGGGCGCAAGAAGAACTTGGCGGCGTAGTAACCGGGGTTATCGGGGACCTCCTGCACCGACACTTCAGCTGCCGCCAATGGCTTGCGCGCCTTGGTTTCCTGCGAGGAGTTGGTGGGATCGCCATCTACATAATTCATGATCCATCCGTTCAGCCAACGCTCCATATCGTCACGTTCGCGAAAGGAGCCGATCTTGTCACGCACGATGCATTTGAGGTAATGCGCGAACCGGCAGCAGGCAAACAGATAAGGCAGACGCGCTGCCAGACGGGCGTTGGCCGTGGCATCGGCATCGTAGTATTCCTGAGGTTTTTGCAAAGACTGCGCACCGATGAAGGCGGCAAAATCCGAGTTCTTGCGATGGACCAGCGGCATAAAGCCGTTCTTGGCCAGCTCGGCCTCGCGACGGTCGCTGATCGCAATTTCGGTGGGACACTTGATGTCCACGCCCCCATCGTCCGTCGGGAATGTGTGGCAGGGCAGATTCTCGACAGCGCCTCCCGACTCTACACCCCGGATCGCCGTACACCAGCCAAAATGCTTGAAGGAGCGATTGATGTTTACCGCCATGGCATAGGCCGAGTTGGCCCAGGTATACCGATCATGATTCGCGCCGTCCGTGTCTTCCTCGAAATCGAACTCATCGACGGGGTTGGTGCGTGCGCCATAGGGGAGCCGCGCCAGAAAACGCGGCATGGCCAGGCCGAGATAACGGGCATCCTCCGACTCACGCAAGCTTTGCCAGGCCGCGTATTCGGTATTGGAAAAAATCTTGGTCAGATCCCGCGGATTGGCCAGCTCCTGCCAGGACTCCATCTGCATGACCGACGGCGCAGCCCCGGCGATAAAGGGGCTATGCGCCGCAGCCCCAATGCGCGCCAGCTCGCCAAGCATTTCCACATCGGGCGGGCTGTGATCAAAGTGATAATCCCCCACCAGACAACCAAAAGGCTCACCACCAAACTGTCCGTATTCCTGCTCATAGACTTTTTTGAACAAGGGGCTTTGATCCCAGGCCACACCTTTGTAGCGCTTCAGATTGCGAGCCAGCTCTTTTTTGGTCGCAGGAAGCACGCGGATACGCAGCAGCTCATCCGTTTCCGTATTGCTGACCAGATAATGAAGGCCACGCCATGCCCCTTCCAGGCGCTGAAACTCGGGGTGATGCAGGATGTGATTGATCTGCTCGGTCATCTTCTGGTCGATCTGGGCAATCACGGCCTGAATGGTTTGATAGGCGTCCTCACTCAAGGTCACGGACTGGTCCAGGGCCTGCTCGGCCAAGGTGGACACAGCAAACTCAACCGCTTGCTGGGCCTGCTCGGTCTTGGGACGAAATTCCTGCTGCAACAGACGGGACAGCTCATCGAGCTGGGCCGTGTCACGGGTAGCGGTCAAGGTCTGGGGGGAAGTCATGAGGTAGGGCTCCTTATGCGTGGGGATCGCTGTCCTGATCGCCTTGAGACTCGTTCATTGTCAGGGCCTGGGGTGGGCGGCCAGCCAGGGCGCGCAAGAGCTCAGGCTGCTCAAGCAAACGCGACAGCAGCGCTTCCGCCCCGCTTTTGCCATCCATATAAGTCAGCAAATTGGCCAGTTGGGTACGGGCTTCGAGCAGGCGTGCCAAAGGCTCGATCTGACGGGCCAGTTCGGCAGGAGAAAAACTGTCCATGGAATCAAAAGAGACTTCCACGCCCAGCACTCCGTCCCCCGTCAAACTATTGGGGACCTGCATGTTCAGCTTGGGCGCGATGGACTTCATGCGGTCATCGAAGTTATCCACGTCAATTTCCATAAACTTGCGCTCGCCCAGATCCGGCAGGCTCTCCGTGTTGTGTCCAGCCAGATCGGCCAGAACGCCCATCACAAAAGGCAGTTGCACACGGTGCTCGGCACCGTACAGTTCGACGTCATATTCAATTTGCACACGCGGAGCCCGATTGCGCCCAAGGAATTTCTGTCCACTACCCGAATTGGATTTCACAGACATCAGGTCTTCTCCAGTTGATTGATGGAATTAAGAGGCCGCCGAGGCCGCCTCGGATCGAGGCATGAAAACCTGGATCTGTTCCCAGGCACCGGGAGCCAGATCACGAATCAGCTCGTGAAAGCCCATAGGCACCAGTTGCTGGGCGCGCCGCAACAGCAAAGGGGCGGGATGACTAGGTTCGTACTGCTCGAAATACGCCACCAGCTTGTCCAGCAGCAGCACCACTTCTTCGCGCGATGAAACATGCAGGCTCTGCCAGTTGAGCAAATCCATGGGGGGGACTGACGGACGGCCAGACGACAATGTCACCGTACTCGTCGCACTTTCCTGTATGGGTTCAGGAGCCAGCGGCGCAGACGGGGAGGTCGCTGCATCCAGGACCGCGCTGGCCGCTTCCACGGTATCCCAGGCCCCATCGAGCCGCAGCGCCCATTCCGTCTCCAGATGCTGCCGCACCAAGGCCTCCAGCTCCTGGCGGAACTGGCGTAGACGACGCAAGGCCTGGGTCTGACTCTGGCCGGCGGCAAAAGCACGACGCAATTCTTCTACCAGTCGGTCTCGCCCAGGCAGGCCAGAGTCTTTCTGCCCCCCATCCAGTACGTATCCGACTTCGCGCAAATTCAATTGACGGTGCCCCAGGCTGACCACAGGGGCTTCACGCATCAACCGCCCCAGCCCATCAATCGCCGACAAACCCGCCAGGGCATTGACACGGGGCAACGGGTCCAGCTCGCCATCTTCATACAGGCGTGGGTGGACGTACTCCCAGCCCTCTTGCAATGCACCTAACAGCCATTGGCATACGTCCACCAAGGCAGGCAGTCCACCGGTCTGCAAACGCGCCTGGGCCAGAACCACCAGCAAGCGGATATCGGCCGAGCGATCCAGCAAATCCTGCACCAGACGGACGATGCGCGTCCAATCGGGAACCTGGGCCGGAATGATGGTTTGGCCAAACTGCTGTTCACCCTGTACGTGGAGCGCCTGCATCAAGGCCAGAAAATCTGCCTCGTACTCCAGGTTCTCCCCGTAAAGAGCCTTGTCAGGCGCCACGCTCCAGGCTGGCTGCCACGGTTCCTGCATGCCTTCGACCATAGCTGTCGTCTCGAAAAACTGATTACGCAGCCAGTCTAGGAAGCGAAGGTGACACCTTTTTGACTAAAATTTTTCCTTACTTATTTTGCAAAATAGATGTATTTACGCTCTTTTTGAAGCATATAAACGCAAAAGCGCCGCCCGCAGGCAGCGCTTTTCAAACCAACACAGAGAGCGGGCAAAATCAGCTATCCAGCCCCTGCTCCTGTCGCCAATGCTGATAACGTTGCTCCAGAACCGGTCGCAGGGTCTCGTAACTGTCCCAGTCGTCGGGCACATGGTAGATAGAGGGCAGCACCTCGTCGTCCAGCGTATCCACGTAATCGTCCAGATACAGCTCGTCGTAATAAAAATCGCTGAAAGCCTTGCCCAACTCGGACATATCTTCGCTGACCAGCACGTCGTCGCAGCAGTCTTGCAACAATTGCGAGCCTTTGAGCATGTGATCGCGGCACTGGCGCACCTCGTTGGGATAGCGATCGACAAAGGTATCGGCCAGCAAACCTTTTTCCACCAGCCAGGCCAGGTACATGCCAATATGGGTGCGCCCGCCCTGCGGGCCCAGA
Organism: Alcaligenes sp. HNGD-HTN06; assembly: GCF_049932565.1. Classification (NCBI taxonomy): domain Bacteria; kingdom Pseudomonadati; phylum Pseudomonadota; class Betaproteobacteria; order Burkholderiales; family Alcaligenaceae; genus Alcaligenes; species Alcaligenes sp. HNGD-HTN06. The sequence continues at coordinate 3,387,979 of NZ_CP187782.1, forward strand.
CCAGCAGGATAGTCCCCACCGACATGCCAGTCCACAGCGTCATATTTAACGGGATCAGTGTGCGTTTTCAATGTCGTACCTCCGTAGGTATGCGTAGGTTCTTGGGAAGGGGCTGGCGGGGCGCATTCTTGCCAATCAATTCTGCTCCCCTGCTCTCCATCGCCTTGTCCTTGGCCTTCTGGGTTGCGGACCGGCGTGCTCCCCCACTTTTGACTTCGACCGCCCGGATTTTGCCCGTGTTCTTGTCCTTGATCAGTATATCGATCACACGGCGGGTCAGCGGTGTTTTTGCAGATACCTGCGTACCCATCACCTCATGGCCTTCCTGCTTCAGCTCGGCCTCAACCTCGCGTTCCCGCTGCGCGCCACGACGCCGGTTGCGTTTAAGCTGCGCCCGCTTGGCCTCCCGTGCCGCCGCCTTGCGCGCCGCCTCCGGCCCGCTGCCCGAGACGCCTTTGCCGCCTTTACCGACTCCGCCACCGGCACCACCGCCACCTAGCAACAGCACTTTGAACTGGCTGGGCACCACCCGCATGCCCACTGTGTTGACGGTATTTTGCATGCTCAGGCTGGTCAGGCGGGTGGCTGGAATTCCCTTCCACAGCACATTGGGCACACAGGTAATGGAGCGCGAACGCGACATCACGGTTTGCGAGATCAAGCCCAAGGCTACACCCGGATTGTCGCCATTACTCAAGGGTATCGTCGTGAGCAGATTATGGGCAGGGCCGCCCTGCAACAAGATGTTCCACGCATTGGGGATGCCCATCAGCCCCGTCGCAAAATTGGGGTAAGGAATGGGCAACAGAGCCGGTGGCGTCTTGCAGATGTCGGGAAAGGCGATGTCCATACCGCCCCGTTGGCAATTGGCAAACATCCGGGCTCCTTACTCAAGATTCATATAACGCGCCGTCCAGCTTTCGGATTCGTGCAAAGCCGGATCATTGGGCAGGCAGCCTGCAACCTGCTCCTGTCCGGCCTTGTCCAGCAGGCAACGATGAAACTGGGTGCGTTCAAAATGCGCGCCATCCCAACGGGCCCGGCGGCAATCTGCATACGAGAAATCCGCATAACGCAGCTGGCTATGCTCGAAACGGGCCTGCTCCAGTACCGCCTGCGCGAAGTAGGCTTGCTGTAAAACCGAACCGCGAAAATCCGCCTCGGGGGCATGGGCTTGAGCCCACAGGCTTTGCGTCAGATTGGCTTGCCGCATTTGCAAGCCTTGGGCTTGCGCCTGAACAAACAACGCCTGCTCGGCCTGCACCTGGTTCAGCACGGCCTGATTCAGGATGGCAGACTTGAAATTGGTGCTGCAAAGGCGGGCGTGGCTTAGGTCCGCCTGAGTAAAGTCGGTCCCCATCAAAACACTGCCACCCAGATCCAGCCCGGACAAGTTCATGCCTTGGAAATTGCAGTCAATCGCGGTGACCCGGCTCCAGCGACTGCCTGCCAGCAGGCTGCCGCGCCAATCCAGTTCCATCACCGCCACCTCTTCCAGCCGGGTTGACCGCAAGGACAGCTCGCCAGCCCGGCAACCTGTCCAGGTACAGGCTTGCAACAAAGCCTGATCGAAATTTCCTGACCGCAGCACACAATGCGCCCAATGCGTCTCGATCCAGGCACCGCCTTGCCAAAGAGCACCCTGCAAATCGCAGTCCTGCCAGGTCACCTCACTTGCCTGTACATGTTTGCAAGACAGCTCCTTGAGTACACTGTCCATAAAAACGCAGCCGTCCAGGGTACTGGCATCCAAGACGGCCCCGCTCAGATCGCACTGGTGAAAATGGCTACCCGCCAGATTGACACCTAATGCCTTCACGCGTGGCAAGCGGCAGGACAGGAACACGGCCCCGGAGTAATCACCTGGCGGCAGATACAAGTCACTTAAATCCAGACCTTGCAATGGCTCACCCTGGCGGATGCGCAAACGCAAAACATGAGCGTCCATCAGACCGGGCCTCCCGCCGGTCCACGACGTGCGGTGCGCAGGTAGACATTCCGGCTACGAGTACGCATGTCGGTTTGCCATCCTTGCAGATCAGCCCGAAACAGATTCACCGTATCCAGCAAGGCTCCGCGCACATTCGCTCCGCCGGCCAGACTGTTGCTCATATCAACCTTGCTCAGCACGGCTTGACTGAAGTCCGCATCAATCAAAATGCACTCTCGCAAAACGGCCTGACTCCATTGCGAACCGTGCAGATTGGCACGGGATAAATCGCAACACTGGAGCTGAGCTTGTTCAAAGCAGGACTGGGATAAATCCACGCCTCGCAGATTGCTCTCTTCCAGACGCGCCCCCTGCCAGTTTGACCCTGGCATATCCAGGCCGGACACCACACTTTGGTGCCATGTACTCGCACTGCAATCTGCCACACCATCGAGCAAACCCAACAGCCAGGACGACTCTTTCAGCGTGGAGCCGCGCAAGGACAGCCCACGCAGATCACAATCCAGCCAGAGGCATTGCTGCAGCTGGCAATCCTGATACCTCACCCCAGACAAGCGCGAGCGCATCAAATACTGCACTTCCTGCAACTGGGAGGACTCGAACGTACAGCGCAGCATATCCACATCCAGCCATTCCTGTTCCTGCAAATGGGACTGCTGAAACAACACATCCTGCCAACTAGATTCGCGGGGTTGCCAACGTATCGCCTGCACGTGACGAAACTGCACCGACTGCAAGACCGCTGCGCTGAAATCCACATCATCCAACTGGGACTGGGTGAACTGCACCTGCTCCAGGCGAGCCCGCACAAAACTCGCCCCTGAGCAATCCGCCCCCGCAAATGTGCCTTCTGTCAGAACGGCATCGTTAAAGCAGGTGCCCACACAGCGCACACCGGAAAAGTCGAAACCCTGCAAATGCAGGCCGCTCAAATCCAGACCGGAAAGATTCCGCGTTCCTGCCAAAATCAGTTCCACGCGCCTGCGCAAACGCTGTTGCCTCAGCTCGGAGACCAGCATGGCATCGCCATAGGCTTGCATGGCCTGCCTGGCCTGTTCGACAGGCTTGGCCAGCACCCCGGATACCGCAGCGTTATCACTACCCATCCTATCGAGTTCATCTAAAAGGTGTTGGGTTTCCCGGGCAGCAACCCGATAAGCCGCCTTGTCCTGAAAAGGGGATTGGCGCTGCATATCCTGCACCTGCTCCATGCCCGCAGCCAGTTTCTGACGCGCATCCCACAGCTGACGATTGGACTGACGCACTTCCTGCACCCAGTCTGTCCGGTCTATATCCATAGGCTTGGGAGGCCCTGCCTGTGTCAGCGAAAAAAAGTCATCTTGCCAGGCGGGGTGAGCTTGCGCCGCCTCCTGCGCCCACCGCTCCAGACGCGTGCGCATCGTCAATGACAAGGGATCGTCCGGGCTGCTCAGCACCTCACCCAGGGGGGCACAGCAAGCCTGGGGCAGCAAGTCTTGATCGCGCAAGGCAAACAGGCCAGCCTGATCTCCTTCGCTGCGCAAGTGCAGCACGCGCTCATAATGATCCTGGCCGCGAGCTTGTCCTGCCAGCTCCACTGCGGGCATTAACACACTCACATCTTGAGCCTGCGCATCCTGCACGGGCACACTCCCCTGATACAGCAGCAACATGTGGCCCAGGTCCGGAAAAAACCAGACGGTGGTGTGCAGCAGATCCAGCTTTTGCAATCCGGGGACCCGACGATCCTGATACCAGCACATGGCTTGCCACTGCGGCAAGGTGCCGCACCACTGGGGTCGTTGTGCATGCAGATGGTGTAGCTCCCACGTACTGTCTGCAGGCCAGTGGCTCTGCCTGGGCCACCACTGATCTGGCTCCGCCGTGTTGAAAAAATGCGGGTCCAGGCTGTCGAGCATCATGCCCGGATCATGTTGCAACCAGGCGGGATCATAATGACCGGCCAAACGAAAACGTCGTGGTCGCAACGGAGAGACGGGCCCCAAACCGGCCGGGCTGCCTTGCTGACCAGAACGATGCAAACGCCCCTCCCAGGGTTCGACCTGAGGCAACGTCAGCGGCTCTCCAGGAGCGGCAAGCTCCATCCCCATGCCTGCCGGATTATCGGGATACTGCGGCCCTCCCCAGCTACGGCTACCATCCAAGGGCACACGCGTAAAAGGCGCTGCCTCGCAGGGCCTGCCTTGACGCCATTGGCGTCGCCCGAACACGGCCAGCCTCTTTTCAATGGGGCCGACACGGGCTTGAACCACCAGTTGCGAGACCTCTTGCCCATGCGGAGCACAGGCATGTCCCGATACCAGAAACTCCGCGCAAGGCTTGGGTAAAGCCAGATCCACCACCTCATCGTCCAAGATCAGGCTCGACACCCCCTGCCACATGCGTGCATCAGTGCTTAATAAATGCGGCGCATCCATCGAGCACCAGGCCTGGACTGAAACACCCAACGCATGCTGACCACGCCAGCTCCAGGGACGCGCCAAAACACCCAAGCGCAATGGCTTGACTAGGCGCATATGAACTCCTTAGCCATGTTTGCTGGTCCGATCATTGTTTCTGTTCATCCTGCCGCATAAGGTCAATCACCATAGGAAGTGAAGACAGGCCGCAATTGCAATACGACCTGTTCACGATCAAGCGCGCAACGTGTCGGTTCATGGAGGTCGCCCAGCACGGCCACCACCTGACCTGGCTCAAACCGGCTGTGCAATTCGGGTTGAATCAACACCTCTATAAACGTCCTGCGCCCCTCGACGTCCAGACTAAGACGCAACAAGGGATAAACCAGCTTGAATACACCCGGCAGCAACTCCTCTTGAGCCACGATGCGCGCCTGGCATCGCAGCGCCTTCCTGGAGCGCAGCCGCTGATACACGCGTTGCTCGGGCCAGGCACGCCAATAACGCACAAGCGCTCGAGCACCAGCCACCAAGAAGCCCACCGGCACCACCAGCACGATGGCGACCAGATATGGTAAAAAACCACTCCATTCCAAAGCCATGCCGATACGTACCATCATCGCCGCCAGACTCAGCGCCAGAAACATCCAAAGAAGCAGCCCTAGCATCTAAGCCCTTTTTCCCAAAGCCGGAACCTGACACTAATCCACATACGGGCTGTGCACAGGTTTGAGCTGCAAAGCCACCTGCTCACGATCAATGGCGCATTGGCGTGGATCAGTCGCGTCACAGAGCACCGCCACCGTATTACCCGGCCTGAATCTGTACCCCAGTTCAGGCTGCATCAGCACATCCAGATCAACGCGTGTTCCCTGCACATCCAAAACCAGGCGTACCAAGGGATAAGCATGTGTGCGCCCTTCCCGCAATGGGGTGCACTCCACAATCTCCGCCTGTACCCGCACTGCATTTCCCCGGACCAGCTTTCTGTATCTGGCCTGCTCCGGCCAGGCGCGGTAATGCTGCATGAAATCGCGGCGCGTCGTCTCCAGCGCTATCAGGAAAAACAGGTACAAGAAAATAGAGATATAAAAGCCCGGCCCTTCCCACTGGGTCATCACGCCCACGTAGGTAATCATCGCCGTCAGGAACAGGAGCATTAAGCCTGTGCGTACCGCCGTTGCCATCGTGAATCTGCCCCTCCTTGATTACATGAACAAATGCAGGATGGCCTTACGCAAACTCATCATCGATTTGTGCGTTTCCATGCCTATCTTCTTCAAGGCCAAGCCTTTCTTCTTGATATCGAGCATGACCTCATCGTTTTTGAAGGTCGCCTTATCGATCTTGTAATAGGCCCACTGATAGTTCAGCCCATACGCCTGTGCCCGCATGCCCCAGGCATCCAGGGAAGCGCCTGTCCCGTTCAGGCGAAACCCCGTCACCCTTTCGGTGTGAGGCACCCAGAAACGCTCCAGACTCGTGACATTGACCTTCCAGCTGGGCGTGGTGATGTTCACCCCTGTTGAGGCGGTAATGTCCACGGGCCCGGAAATGCTTTTGGTCAGATTGCCGGTCAGGGTGTCAGTGACATTGCCAGTGGTAGTCAGGTCCACATTACCCGTAACGGTTTCTTTAACATCGCCGGTCACGGTGTAGTCCACCGCGCCAGTAATCGTGCGGGTGTAGTCGCCGGTTTGAGTGGAGTTGCGGGTGCCGGTGATGGCGTCCGTGACCTCGCCCGTGACGGTATGGGTGACATCGCCGGTAATCGTTCTGCTCAGATCCCCGGTCAGCGTATCGGTCACATTGCCTGTCACCGTGCGCGTCACATCACCGGTGTGAGTGCGCGTCTGCTCGCCCTCTATGGTTTCGACCAGATCTCCGATGACTGTGCGTACAACCCCGCTATTGAAGGTCTCGGTTTCCAGATCCTGCACCGTGGTGGTGCGGGTCGCCATAACGCTCAAGGTATCGTGGCCGGTAATCACGGTAGTCCGGTTGCCATCGACGGTATGGGTTTCGTCCCCTTCAACTTCCGTGTCCAGATTGCGCTCGGCATGTAGCCAGATACGCTCCTGACCGGCCCTGTCCTCGAACATGAAGGCGTTGGCGTTGCTGGGGTCACCGTCTTTGGAGCGGCTCAAAAAGCCGCTTTGCGTCGCATTGTCCGGCAGGTTCCAGGGTGGCATATTGCTGGCGTTATACACGCGTCCGACCGCAATGGGCCGATCCGGGTCGCCCCCCAGAAAGTCCACAATCACTTCGTCGCCCACGCGGGGCAATTGAATGCCCCCAAAGCCGCCGCCTGCCCACGGGCTGGAGACGCGCAGCCAGCAGGAGCTGTTTTCATTGGCCTGCCCATAGCGGTCCCACAAAAACTGAACCTTGATGCGACCATACTGATCGGTCCACAGTTGCTCGCCGCTCTTGCCCACCACCTTGGCGGTTTGAGGGCCGTAGGTGCGTGGAACCGGCGTAAGCCGCAAAGGACGGTAAGGCTGGCTGGATGGCATCACCCGAAAATCAATAAAGTAGTGGCTGGCCATGCCACTCTCACCGGTATGGCTGACATCGAGAAAATCGTAATCAACCTGGGTCACCAAGTAATCGCGATTGTCCTCCAGACGCGGATGATTGCGCACGGACAACACATACCCTGGCGCGACCCCGCGCGCATTGGTCTGGGCTTGCGCCTGACTGCGTACCGCCTGCAAGGCTTCGAGCCGCAAGCGAGAGTAATGCTCACCGTGGTGAGGCTCGGTGTAGCCACCCGCCCATTCGTACACTTCCAGATCACCCAAGGCGTGTTCAGCGGGGTTGCTGCGCGTGGCGTCCAGGCTGGCCCCCGGCTTGCAATAGTCGTAATCGGCCGTCGCGTAACGGCCCGGAGTGACTTGCTCATACGGGTGCCAGGCATGGATATGCTCGACATCGGGATGCGCTACCCGGTCGGGGGACACAAAGGGTAGTTCAGTCAACCAGGGCGCAGCCGCATGCTGGCCGGCATCATCCGCCATCACCAGCGTATGAGCCCCGTTACGATGTTCGAACCAGTAGTAAATCCCTTCGCGCTCCATCAAGCGGCTGACAAACTGAAAATCGCTCTCCTGATACTGAACGCAATAAGTCTGACGTGGATAATCCTGCGTCAGCCGAGATTCCCAGGCAAAGGGGTAACGGCCCAGTACGTCCTGCAAGACCTCAGGCACTGTTTTTTCCTGAAAAATCCGGCTGTCCATGTTCTGGCTCAAGAACCAGAGCCAGGGACGCAAGGTAGCCCTGTAGGTGTAGAAACGGTCGCTACGGCCTGTTTTGCCCAGCAGGCGAAACGCGCTGATGCGCCCGTCCAGGAAACGCGGAACAGCAAGCGGCGTCCTGATCTCCAGACTCAGGGACTCACCCAGCAAGCTGCGCAAATCCAGCAAGGGTGTGTTGCACACCACATCCACCTGCAACTCAAAGGGCTGAGACAACCCTTCTCGGCCTTGCAAGGCCTGAAACAGCAGGACCTCCGGGCCCAAGGGGCTATGCACTTGCACAAGACGTTCTGTCAGCATGCCTACCCCATGTGTATTTGGTCAGCGTCAACTTTGACCAGCTCACGTGCGCTCATCAAGGTATGGCGGGCATGCAAACGCATTTGATGCTGGGCTTGTACGTCCAGTCGGCCACCACGCCAACGCTCTTCTTTTTCAGTCAGACGAAATACGTGATTACAGACTTGAGACAAGCGATCGGACACCGTTTCCTGGACCCGCGACAAGATCCGCAGCGTGCCTGCCGTCAGGCTCACTTCTCGGCCCGACTGGCGCAAATGCGCACCGGCCTGCAACGTCAAATCGGCCTCGGACTGAATATGTACCCCTCCCTGCGCAGCCTGCACATGCAACCCTTGCTCAGCCACCAGATGCAAGGCCCCGCCCTGAGGGCGCTCCAGCACGGCAAACACATAGGCCTGCTCGCCATCGGCCCCGCCTACCCATACCTTGTCACCCACTTGCGGCTGCACCAGGCAACTGACGGCCTGCGGCACAATCCAGCAGCGCTCGCCGCAGTCGACTTCAAACTGCCCCGACTCCAGACGGGCCTTGACCCACCCCTGCCAGAACCGGGGGGGCACATGCAGGCTGGACACCATGCGCGAGGGCAATCCCATACATCCTCCGTGTGAGCTGTTCAACACAATAAAAAGGACTATGGCGCGGGCCTATGTCTACTCTATGACAACAACAAACCTTTACTTTTTTGACATTTAGCGGGTTTTAAGCAAATTTGCTTACACGTATCGCGCTCTTGCCCCTCCCTGCCGGGGACAGACCAATAAAAAGCCGCCCGAAGGCGGCTTTGTCCAGCAACGATAAAAGCAGCAGATCGGAAATTATGTCCGCTCGAAAATCCCGGCTGCACCCATGCCGGTACCAATACACATGGTGAGCATGCCGTATTTCAACTGACGACGCTGCAAGGCATGAACCACCGTAGCAGCACGCATGGCACCGGTCGCACCCAGCGGGTGGCCCATGGCAATGGCGCCACCCAGCGGATTGACCCGCTCAGGGTCCAGACCCAGATCCCGAATCACTGCCAGCGACTGAGCCGCAAAGGCTTCGTTCAGCTCGATCCAGTCCATCTGGTCTTGCTTCAAGCCTGCCAGAGCCAGCGCATGCGGGACGGCTTCTTTAGGCCCAATCCCCATAATGGCAGGCGGTACGCCACGCACCGAGAAGGTCACAAAGCGTGCCAGGGGCGTCAGATTGTGCTCCCGCAAGGCACGCTCGGAGACAAGCAGCAAGGCACCGGCCCCGTCCGAGGTCTGCGAGCTGTTGCCGGCCGTGACCGAACCACGCGCTGCAAACACGGGGCGCAATTTACCCAAGGCTTCCAGACTGGTATCCGGGCGTGGGCCTTCGTCCCGATCGACCACTTGGGTTTTAACGGAGATTTCCTGAGTGTTCAGGTCAGGCTGGCGACGGGTCACCGTAACCGGCAAGACTTCACCCGTAAATTCGCCCGACTCCCAGGCCTTGACGGCTTTCTGGTGCGAGGCCAGAGCAAACGCGTCCTGGTCTTCGCGAGACACCTTCCACTGACGAGCGACCTCTTCAGCCGTCAGGCCCATACCGTAGGCAATCCCGTAGTTTTCGTCCGAGGTAAAGATCTCGGGACTGAAACTGGTGTTCACGCCCATCACCGGCACCTGACTCATGGATTCCACGCCGGAGGCCACGATAATGTCTGCCTGACCAGTACGGATACGATCGGCCGCAATGGCGATGGCACTCAGACCCGAGGCGCAGAAACGGTTGACGGTCATGCCGGCCACGGTGTGCGGCAACCCTGCCAGCAAGGCGGAGATGCGCGCGACGTTAAAACCCTGTGGGCCTTCAGGCAGGGCGCAGCCGGCCACCACTTCTTCAATGGCGGCCGGGTCCAGCTTGGGTACATCAGCCAGCATGCCGCGAATGGCATGCGCCAGCAGCTCGTCAGGGCGATAGGACGAAAACACGCCACGAGGCGCTTTTCCGATGGGTGTACGCTTGGCAGCGACGATATAAGCTTGTTGTACAGTCATGTCCACTCCTTGATCCGCTCTAGTTACGCACGGGCTTGCCAGTGCTCAACATCCCAGCAATACGCTCCTGGGTCTTGGGGGAATTGAGCAGCGCCATGAAAGCCTGCCGCTCTTGCGTCATCATCCATGCCTCATCCACCAGCGAGCCTGGATCTACATCGCCCCCGCAGATCACGGTTACGACCTTCTCGGCGATATGGAAGTCATACTCCGAGATAAAACCACCTTCTTTCATATTCACCAGTTGAGCTTTCAGTGTGGCAATGCCATCGCGACCGGCCACCGGGAAGCGACGTGGCAGCGGCGCACGCCAGCCGGCGCTGGCCAAAGCCTGAGCCTGACGAACGGCCACATACACCAGTTCCTGACGGTTCATCACGATGGTGTCGGACTCCTTCAGGAAACCAAGCTGGCGGGCATCCAGCGCAGAACGCGACACCTGGGCGCTGGCAATTGCCAGCGCAAAGCGCTTCAGATACGCCAGCAGTGGGGCGTCGGGCGCCCCCATGGCCTGCAGTTCGGCCGCGCGGCGTGCCGAGTACGCCAGACCACCGGCACCCGGCACCAGTCCCACACCGACCTCCACTAAACCGATATAAGACTCGAAATGGGCAACCCGGTGCGCACAATGGACAGCCAGTTCGCAACCGCCACCCAGAGCCAGACCGGCCACCGCAGCCACCACTGGCACTTGGGCGTAACGGATACGCAGCACCATGTCCTGCATGGCGCGTTCCACCGGCTCGACCGCCGCCACCCCCTCTTTCTCGAACAGCGGCAAAATGGCCTTCAGGTCGGCACCCGCGGAGAACGGGTCGCCATCCTGCGCAATGACCAACGCCTGATACGACGCTTCGGCCAGCTCAACCGCCTTGAACACGCCATTGACTACGCCGGGGCTGAGCGTGTGCATCTTGGTCTTGAAGGACACAATCAGCACATCCTGGGGATGCGGCGCGGGTAACGTCCAGCAGCGTACCGATTCATCCTCAAACACCGTCGTGGTTTCCAGGGACTCGACTTCGCCGACCAGCAAAGGGGTGCCGATGTGACGCTGATAAACCGGCAGTTCGCTGCGACCTTCAAAGCGACTTTGCGATGGATTCCAGGAACCGGCGGCAGTGTGGACACCCTGGGCTTCCCATACCGGGCCGCGTGTCGCCCAATCGGGCAGCGGCTGATTACTCAGTGTCTTGCCGTCCTGAATATCCTGAGTGATCCACTCAGCAACCTGACGCCATCCCGCCGATTGCCAGATCTCGAACGGCCCCTGCTTATGACCAAACCCCCACTTCAGGGCCAGATCCAGCTGACGGGCGTTGTCTGCAATGTCTTGCAGGTGAATGGCGCTGTAATGGAAGGTGTCGCGCAACACCGCCCACACGAATTGAGCCTGAGGCTTGTCGGACTCGCGCAGTTGACGCAGCCGTTCGGCCGGGTCACGTACGGCCAAAATGGCGGCGACATCGGGATCGATTTTCTGGTCAGCCGTCACGTAATCGCGCTGCTGTGCATCGAACCGCTGGATTTCACGCCCCTTCTTGCGGAAGAAACCGGCGCCGGTCTTTTGACCCAAAGCGCCTGCGTCAATCAGACCCTGCACTTCGGGCGGCAGGCCAAAGTGTGCTTTGAAGCTGTCATCAGGCAGTTGATCCTGCATGGTACGAATCACGTGTGCCAGGGTGTCCAGACCCACCACGTCAGCCGTCCGGTAGGTACCCGATTTGGCGCGTCCCAGGCGAGTGCCCGTCAATTCATCAACCTGCTCATACGTCAGGGAGAAACGGCGTGCCTGCTCGAACACGGACAGAATGCCGAAAACACCGATGCGATTGCCAATGAAGTTGGGAGTATCTTTGGCGCGAACCACGCCCTTGCCTAGTCGCGAGACCAGGAAGGTTTCCAGAATATCCAGCAGGGCTGGCTGGGTGTATTTCGTGGGGATCAGCTCCACCAGGCTCATGTAGCGTGGGGGATTGAAAAAGTGCACGCCGCAAAAACGTGGGCGCAGCGCTTCCGGCAACACCTCTGCCAACGAGGTGATGGACAGGCCCGAAGTATTGCTGGCGATGATGGCGTTAGGGTTCAGTGCTGGCCCGATCTTGCGGTACAGATCCTGTTTCCAGTCCAGGCGCTCGGCAATCGCCTCAATCACCAAGTCGCAATCGGCCAGACGATCCAGATTGTCTTCATAGTTGGCCGGCTCAATCAGGTCAGCCAGATCGGGCGTACCTAGGGGAGCGGGATTCATTTTTCGAAGATGGGCGATGGCACGAGTGACAATGCCATTTTTTGGCCCTTCACGCGCGGGCAGATCAAACAAAACGACGGGTATGCCTGCATTCACGCAATGGGCGGCAATTTGCGCGCCCATAACGCCGGCACCGCACACGGCGACCCGACGTAAGGTTCGGGCACTGCCCGTCACTGCACTGGCTGAACTAGATGTCATAGGTTTGTCTCCAGGAAACTGAACCCCCACGCCGCGCAAGATCCCAAACGGGGCTCTACGATGTGAGGCGATCGGATAATCGTACACGTACCAGCGGCTTTAAGACCATAAAGTCTTTTTTATTTTCATTCAAAGCGGGGCGTAGATCAAATCCATCTTCATCAACCGGTCTACCGTGGCGTGTCAGCGTATGTTTCCGTGGCCTTACCTGCATCCGGAAAAATTCAAACGATCGTTTCAATCTCTTTTATTTCAATAGATTGAACCAGCATCATGCTCTTTTCTTGCGCCATTCATTCCGAATAGGATTACTCGCCCCAGGTGCGCAGCAGGCCTGTCCCGGCCTGGTTTTTATTATTTCTTTTTTATTTTTTTCAATCCGGTTTCTATTTAAATTTTCATTTAATTTAATTAATTATTCATTTTAAATATTTCAAACGAATAATGACCCGGAGACTAAAAAATGGCGCATCCTTCTCCCGCCTGAACGGATACTTTGCGCAGCATCCGGGCTTGAGAAGCAGCAACGCCGACGAAGGACTGGCAGCGTAGCGCCCACAAGAAGACAAAAACGGCGTACTTTGTAGGCCAGAAACGACCACACTTTCATCTTGGCGAACCCTATCGCGCTTTATGACCCTATGATCCGGCCTCAAGACGCGCCCCCCTTATCCTTGGGCACCCTCTTTCTGATCTTTGCTCGCATTGGCCTGACCAGCTTCGGCGGGGGCTTAAGTGCTTGGCTCATGCGTGAATTTGTCGTGCAGCGACGATTAATGAGTCAGGCGGATTTTTTGAGCGGTCTGGCTCTGTCCCAAGCGCTGCCCGGCATAAACGTCGTCAATTTATCTATCTGGATTGGCTACCGCCTTCAGGCCGGCCCAGGCGCTTTGGTCGCCTCGCTGGGCATGGTTCTCCCCCCACTGCTTGTGGCCATTCTGATGCTGATCGGGCTGGAGCAGTTGACGGACTCTGTGCTGGTTCCCCAGATCATGGCGGGCATTGCGGCTGCCGCCCTGGGCCTGTCCCTTGAAATGGGGGTGCGCTCGGCACGCAGCGCGGCCACCGGCGCCATACCCATTGCCCTGATGATGGCGGTCTTTATCGGCATATTTGTCATGGAATGGAACCTGATCGCCGTCATTGTGATCTGTGCTCCCCTGTCGGTCGGGTACGCCTGGCTGCAATTGGAAGACGCTGCGACGAAGCAACCATGATCCCCATCCTCTTGCAACTTATCCGTGTCTTTGCCCCCCTGTCCTTCCTGACCATTGGCGGTGGGCAAAGCATCATTCCCGAAATACATCGGCAATCGGTCGATATTCATGGCTGGCTCAGCGATCAGGAATTTCTGGATTTGTTTGCCCTGTCACGCCTGACACCCGGCCCAAAATCCCTGCTGGTCACGCTGGTGGGCTGGAAAGCAGCGGGCTGGGCCGGCGCCCTGGTGGCATCGATCGCCATTTTTCTGCCTTCAGCGGTGCTGATTTATTATCTGGCCACCATCTGGAAGCGCTATGAAGGCAGCCGCCTGATCCGCGCCATCGAAATCGGCCTGCTGCCTATTGCCGCCGGCATGATCCTGGCGGCCAGCGGCACGATTCTGAAAGCAGCCCAAGGCGGAGTGTGGGCTTGGGGGACGGCGTTGGCCTGCGCCGCCGTCCTGCTGCTCACCCGCATCAATCCCTTATGGCTATTGGCGGCTGGTGGTCTGCTTTTTGCGTTGACACACGCTGTGACCTGAACCTACCTGGCCCCGTCAATACGTCTTTTTCTGGCCCCCGCTTCGTTCTAAAGTCGATAACGGTATCCCAGAGCGCCTGTCTCTTTCAATAAACGCCGTATTTCCACCTTGATTAAGCGCAATACATTGAGCCGCCAGACCGGCAAGCGGTACAATAGCAGGTCTTTTTACCCCCTTTTACCCACGACATGGCTGTAAATACTGACCAAGCCGTACTAAATCTGGATTCCGCTTCGCTGGGCTATGGCGCTTTCACCGTCCTGGCGGATGTGTCCATGACCGTCCAGAAAGGCCAGGTCGTCGCCATGATGGGGGGGTCAGGTTCCGGAAAAACAACACTTCTACGGGCTGCCACCGGGCAAATCCGTGCCCAGAAGGGGACTGTTACGGTGTTTGGTCAGGATCTGGCCAAGCTGGACGGCGAGGCCCTGCGCCAGACGCGCCAGCGCATGGGTGTCCTGTTTCAGCAAGGCGCCCTGTTCACCGACCTGAACGTGTTTGAAAACGTCGCGTTCCCCCTTCGCGAACTGAGCAACGACTCCGAAGCTGCCATACAGGAACGGGTGCTGGCCAAGCTGGACGCCGTGGGTCTGCGCGCCGCCGCTCATTTAGGTGTGAATGAAATCTCCGGAGGCATGGCTCGCCGGGTTGCTCTGGCTCGCGCCATTGTGCTGGAACCCGAGCTGATTCTGTACGACGAACCTTTCGCCGGGCTGGACCCCATTTCAATGGGCATTACCGCACAACTGATTCGCAACCTGACCGACCGCCTGAACTGTGCCTCGGTACTGATCACGCACGATGTGGCCGAATCCTTTGCGATTGCCGACCAGGTCTACATGGTTGGCCAGGGGCGTTTGCTGACACAGGGCACGCCCGCTGAACTGCGCGCTTCCCAAGACCCCTACGTACAACAGTTTTTGCGTGGTCAGCCCGATGGCCCCATCGCCTTCAATTACCCTGTCACCCCGGCTTTTGAGGCCTGGTTGCAGAATCGGACGACGCGCTCATGAACTTCATTACCGCCCCGATTAGCGCGCTTGGCGCTGCCATACGCAACAGCATTTACGGCTTGGGCGCATTCAGTCGCCTGTTTGCTGCCTTGCTGCTGCGTTCATCGCTGCTGTGGCGTCGCCCACGCCTGGTGTCCCAGCAAATCCACTTCATTGGCAACTATTCGCTGCTGATCATTGCCGTTTCCGGGCTGTTTGTGGGTTTTGTACTGGGTTTACAAGGCTATTACACGCTGAACCGTTATGGCTCCGAAGAGGCCTTGGGCCTGCTGGTGGCCTTGTCCCTGGTGCGTGAGCTGGGACCGGTCGTTACCGCCCTGCTGTTTGCTGGCCGGGCGGGCACCTCCCTGACCGCCGAAATTGGCCTGATGAAGGCCGGCGAACAGATTGCCGCCATGGAAGTGATGGCCGTGGACCCCTTGCGCCGCTTGCTGGTACCGCGCTTTTGGGGCGGCATCATTGCCATGCCCATCTTGGCGGCCGTCTTTTCCATGGTGGGTGTGCTGGGCGGCTATATTGTCGGCGTGCAAATGATCGGCATCGATGCGGGCGCTTTCTGGTCACAAATGCAAAACGGCGTCGATGTAATTGACGACGTTCTTAATGGGGTGATCAAAAGCCTGGTCTTTGGCCTGATCGTCACCTTGATTGCGCTCTATATGGGCTGGCATGCCAAGGCCACACCTGAAGGCGTATCTCGCGCGACCACACGCACAGTCGTCAGTGGTGCGTTGGCGGTATTGGGCACGGACTTCCTGCTCACCGCCCTTATGTTCAGTTAACTATTTAGGAATTACTCAGTTATGAATCGCGACAAAACCGATTTCTGGGTTGGCCTGTTTGTCTTGCTGGGGCTGGTCGCACTGGCATTCCTGGCCCTGCGTGCGGGTAACCTCAATTCTTTTTCCTTTGCCAAGACCTACCAGGTCTCGGCCAAGTTCGATAATCTTGGGGGCTTGAAACCCCGCGCGCCTATCAAGGCCAGCGGCGTGGTTGTTGGCCGGGTGAGTTCGATCGGTTTTGACAATCAGGACTTCAAGGCGGTCGTCACCCTGGATATGGATGAACACTACAAGTTCCCTGTCGATACCTCGGCCTCGATTCTGACATCGGGCCTGCTGGGCGAGCAGTACATTGGCCTGACCGCAGGCGGTGACGACAAGGATCTGCAAAGCGGCAGCACCATTACCTATACCCAAAGCGCGGTTGTGCTTGAAGAACTGATCAGCAAGTTCCTCTACAACACAGCCTCCAAGGACGGCGGCTCCAAATCGGAGTGATACAACGCTGCCTCATGCTCATTACAGACGACACAACCATGAATACAACCACCCACCGCTCCTACTCCCTGCCCCGTGCAGTCCGTTTGAGCCTGATCGGTGCCAGCGCAGCACTTGTGGCCGGTTGCGCCAGTGTGCCCAACCCCAATCCCCAGGACCCCTGGGAGAGCATGAACCGCGGCATCTACGCCTTTAACGAAAACGTGGACGGCGCGCTGATCAAACCAATTGCGGAAGGCTATACGGCACTGACGCCCCAACCTGTACGCACATGTATCAGTAACATTTTCAACAACATGGGTGATGCCTGGTCAGCAGTCAACAGCTTCCTGCAAGGCGAGCACGTCGACTTCTTCAATACCCTGGGTCGGGTACTGTTTAACTCCACCATGGGTCTGGGCGGCTGTATCGACGTTGCCACCATGAACGGCTCCAAGCGCATCCCTAACGACTTTGGCGTAACGCTGGGTGTATGGGGTGTCAAATCCGGCCCCTACGTCATGCTGCCCTTCTTCGGGCCCAGCACCGTCCGTGACGGTGTGGCACGCGGCACCAGCTTCCTGGAAGGTTTCTCGTCCACTGGCCCGATCATGGCCATCAAGGATGTCCCCGTACGCAACAGCATCATGGGCCTGTGGGCTGTGGATGCTCGCGCCGGGCTCCTGGACACAGAAAAACTTGTTAACGACATCGCCCTTGACCGCTACAGCTTCATACGCGACGCTTACCTGCAGCGACGTCATGCGATGGTGCAAGCCCGCCGCACCGGCGGTGACACCAGCCAGGATTTGCCTGACTACTCGGACGCAGACGAATAAAAACGCCCTGCCCGCCGACCATTCATCTGGAGTTTTTTATGATTTCCCGTCCCGCCCCGGGCGGGACTGCTTTGCAGTCCTCTCCCTCCCGCCTGTTTTCCTGGATTCTGACCGTCTGTGCGGCCCTGGCCCTGTGTTTGTCCTCGCTAGGTGCACAAGCACAAGCAGCTGATCCCAAAGGCGAGCCCAACAAATTTGTTGAAACGGTCGGCAATCAAGCATTGAAGGTCGTCAAACAAAGCGAGTCCATCCGCAAAGGGGACCGGACTGCCATTCTGGCGGCTGTGAATGAAAACATCATGCCTTACGTGAACCTGGAAAAAACGACCCGTCTTTCCGCCGGTCGCTACTGGCGTCAAGCCAGCCCCGAACAGCGTCAGAAACTGGTCGACGCGTTCAAGGGCACCCTGGTTCGCACGTACAGCGGCGCCTTGTCCCGCGTGGATGACAACACCCAGCTGACTATTTTGCCCTTCCGCGGGGATGCCAGTGCCGACGACGTCGTCGTGCGCTCGTCACTGACCCAGCCCAATGGCGGCCCTGTGGGTGTGGACTACCGCCTGGAAAAAACGGCCGACGGCTGGAAGATTTACGACCTGAACGTGGAAGGCATCTGGCTGATCCAGAACTACCGCAACCAGTTCGCCCAGCAAATTGAGCAAGGTGGTATTGACGGTCTGATTGATGCGCTGAACAAGCAGAACAGTTAAGCCCAGCCGTGGCAAACACGGCGCCTGGGCTGGGGCATTGTTAAGCAGACCAGCGTCGTACTCTATAATAAAGAGCCTGACCACCCCCCAACAGGTCTACGCCAGCGCGTAGGCCTGTTTAGTTAACAAAGACGCCACGGCGACGTCCCGCTTCGCACCACCCGCGTCAGGCCAACTCAATTTGCCATGTCCGCCTTCAAACTTGATAACGTCAGCAAACGCTTTGCCCCCCAACGACGGGGGCTCAAAAGCCTGTTTTCACAACCCCGTGCCGATGCCGGTTTTCTGGCCGTCGATCAGGTCAGCCTGACTATCGAACATGGCGAATTTTTCGGTTTGCTCGGACCCAATGGGGCCGGCAAGACAACCTTGATTTCCATGCTGGCCGGTCTGACCCGTCCCACCAGCGGTCAGGTCAGCGTCTGTGGTTACGATGTGCGTACCCAATACCAGAAGGCACGCCAGTCACTGGGCGTGGTGCCGCAGGAAATTGTGTACGATCCTTTCTTCACAGTCCGGGAAACCCTGCGGCTGCAATCAGGCTACTTCGGCCTGAAAAACAATGACGACTGGATTGACGAGATTCTGGCCAATCTGGCCCTGAGTGACAAAGCCGACACCAATATGCGCGCCTTGTCCGGTGGCATGAAGCGTCGCGTGCTGGTAGCCCAGGCGCTGGTGCATCGCCCTCCGGTCATCATTCTGGACGAGCCCACTGCCGGCGTGGACGTGGACCTGCGCCGCACCTTGTGGGAGTTCATCATCCGTCTGAACCAGCAAGGTCACACCATCTTGCTGACCACCCACTACCTGGAAGAAGCCCAGGCGCTCTGTGGCCGGCTGGCCATGCTCAAAAGTGGCAAAATCGTGGCACTGGACACCACGCAAGCCATCATGGAGCGCGCAGGCGGCCATGATCTGGAGGATGCATTTGTGCGCATCATGCACAACGAAGGAAAAATGGGAGTCGCCCTGTGAACCCAAACCACTCTCCCAAACACTGGGGCGTTCCCCAACACAGTGATACGCCCAGACCCAAAACCGGTACCCTGAGTCTGCCTCCACAACCCAAGATGGGCTCGGGCTTTCCCACCCTGCTGCGCAAGGAGCTGATGCGCTTTTGGAAAGTGGGCTTTCAGACGATTGCCGCCCCGGTACTGACGGCGCTGATGTATCTGCTGATTTTCGCCCATGTGCTGGAAGGCCGCGTCACCGTCTATGACTCCGTGCCCTACACTGCTTTCCTGATCCCGGGCCTGATGATGATGAGCATGCTGCAAAACGCCTTTGCCAACCCCTCATCGTCCTTGATTCAAAGTCGCATCACCGGCAATCTGGTCTTTATTCTGCTGCCGCCGCTCTCGCACCGCGAAATTTTTGCCGCCTACCTGCTTGCCTCCATCGCACGTGGCATCTGTGTGGGGCTATGTGTCTGGCTGGTTTCCCTGTTCTTTGTCTCCTTGCCCATTGCCAAGCCGATGTGGGTATTGGTCTTTGCCATCATGTCTTGCGGCATCATGGGCGCCTTGGGTCTGATCGCTGGTTTGTGGTCCGAAAAATTCGACCAGCTGGCCGCGTTTCAGAACTTTCTGATCATGCCGGCCACCTTTCTGTCGGGCGTGTTCTATTCGATCCATAGCCTGCCGCCCTTCTGGCAAACTGTTTCACACTGGAATCCGTTGCTCTATACCATTGACGGGTTCCGCTACGGTTTTTTCGCCGCCTCGGATATTTCTCCCTGGTTCAGCCTGACCGTTGTCGCCAGCGTCTTTGTTGCGCTGTGTCTGATTTCGCTACGCCTGCTTGCCTCAGGCTATAAATTACGGAATTGATTTCATGTTGCCGACTCCCGAACAAGTTCACCAATACATTGCCGACAACCTGCCCTGTGAACACCTGCAAGTACAAGGCGATGGTTCGCACTTTGAAGCCCTGATCGTCAGCCCCGCCTTTGAAGGCAAACGCCTGATTGCCCGTCACCAACTGGTCTACAAGGCGCTGGGCGACCGGATGAAGGCCGAGATCCACGCCTTGTCCATGCGCACGCTTACCCCCGACGAATACAAGGCCAATCCGAATGGATAAATTACGCATCACAGGTGGCCAGCGCCTTCATGGCGAGATCACCATCTCTGGCGCCAAAAACGCCGCCCTGCCTATTCTGTGCGCCAGTTTACTGACTGCCGACACGGTCTATCTGGACAATGTCCCGCGTCTGCGCGACATTGACACTACCCTGAAACTTTTGGGTCAGTTAGGGGTCAGGCAGGAACGCAATGGCACCTTGGAGCTGAACGCAGCCAACATCACCAAACTGGAAGCACCCTACGAACTGGTGAAAACCATGCGTGCCTCCATTCTGGTGCTGGGTCCCCTGCTGGCCCGCTTTGGCGAGGCCCGCGTCAGCCTGCCCGGTGGTTGCGCCATTGGCCAGCGCCCGGTGGATCAGCACATCAAAGGCCTGGCTGCCATGGGTGCGGAAATCCATGTCGAACACGGCTTTGTGAATGCCCGTGCCAAACGTTTGCGCGGTGCAGTGGTGCGTACCGATATGGTGACGGTCACCGGCACAGAAAACCTGATGATGGCGGCCGTTCTGGCTGAAGGCCAAACCATTCTTGAGAACGCAGCGCGCGAGCCCGAAATTATCGATCTGGCCGAACTGCTGATCAAAATGGGCGCCAAGATCCAGGGCCACGGTACCGACCGCATCGTGATTGACGGGGTCGAACGCCTGCACGGTGCCACGCACACCATCTGCCCAGATCGTATCGAAGCAGGAACTTTCCTGTGCGCTGTGGCCGCCACCGGTGGCGAACTGACCTTGCGCAATACCGATGCCGACGCCATGGGCGCCACGCTCGATAAGTTGCGTGAAGCCGGTCTGCATATTGAAACCGGCCCGGACTGGATCAAGGCCAGCATGGAGGGTCGCCCCAAAGCCGTTAGCTTTCGCACCAGCGAATACCCCGGCTTTCCCACTGACATGCAGGCTCAACTGATGGCCTTGAATACCATTGCCGAGGGCACCGCCTCGGTCGTGGAAACCATCTTTGAAAATCGCTACATGCATGTGCAGGAGCTCAACCGCCTGGGCGCGCAGATCGATATCGAAGGTCATATGGCCGTCGTTACCGGCGCTCCCTTCCTGACCGGCGCCAACGTCATGGCAACCGATCTGCGTGCGTCAGCCAGCCTGGTCATTGCGGGCCTGGCGGCCCGGGGTGACACCACCGTCGAACGCATCTACCATCTGGACCGTGGCTACGACCGTATGGAAGCCAAGCTTCAAGCCGTCGGCGCCAATATCGAGCGAATCAGCAGCAAGGAAACCTAATGAGTCCCGCCGGTTTAAATCAACCTCTGACGCTGGCCTTGTCCAAAGGCCGGATTTTTGACGAAACCCTGCCTTTGCTGGAAGAGGCGGGCATCAAGGTACTGGAAAGCCCGGAGACGTCGCGCAAACTCATCCTGCCCACCAACAATCCGGACCTGCGTCTGATTATTGTGCGTGCTACCGACGTGCCCACCTATGTGCAATACGGCGCCGCCCATATCGGGATTGCCGGCAAGGATGTGTTGTACGAGCACATGGAACAGCACCCTGGCGGCCTGTACCAACCGGTGGATCTGAACATCGCCCGATGCCGTCTGTGTGTGGCCGTGGCCGAAGGCTTTGACTACCACTCGGCCGTCAAACAGGGCTCGCGCCTGCGCATCGCCACCAAATACACGCGTGCGGCTCGTGAACACTTCGCCAGCAAGGGCGTGTATGTGGACCTGATCAAGCTGTATGGCTCCATGGAACTGGCCCCGCTGGTCGGCCTGGCCGATGCGATTGTGGATCTGGTCTCCAGCGGCGGCACCCTGCGCGCTAACAAGCTGGTGGAAGTGGAAGACATCACCCCCATTTCCTCGCGTTTGATCGTCAATCAGGCCGCCATGAAAAACCGTGGCGCGCAATTGCAACCCCTGATCGACGCCTTCTCGCGTGCTTCCCTGGACGAGTAAACCCACCCCTTCTTCCCATAAGGGGCAAAACGTCTGTCAATCCTGCTTGTGCAAAAGGCGCAGACCGCCTTTTGCCTGGGCGAAATGTTATACACTGGCCTTTGAACCTTAGCCTTTTCCTGTTGCGACATGTCACTGATCCATCGCCTAACCTCCCAATCCGCCCAGTTCGATGCTGAGCTGCGCACCCTACTGGCTTACGAAGCGTCCGAAGACGAGTCGATCGAGCACGCCTGTGCCCAGATCCTGCATCGTATCCAGCATGAGGGAGACACGGCCTTGCTGGACTACACGCAACGCTTTGACCGGCTGACTGTTGAACAGGCCAGCGCGCTGGAAATCCCCAAGGCGGAACTATTGGCCGCTTTGGAGAGTTTGCCGGCCGACCAGCGCAAGGCGCTGGAGCAGGCTGCCGAACGTGTGCGTCGCTACCACGAGCACCAACGCAGCGAAACCTGGACCTATACAGAGCCTGACGGCACGGTGCTGGGTCAGCAAGTCACCCCCCTGGATCGCGTGGGACTGTATGTTCCCGGTGGCAAGGCCGCTTACCCCTCCTCAGTCCTGATGAACGCCATTCCCGCCAAAGTGGCCGGCGTTCCAGAGTTGATCATGGTCACGCCCACACCCGATGGCGTGCGCAACCCCATCGTGCTGGCTGCGGCCGCTCTGGGTGGTGTAGACCGCGTGTTCACCATTGGTGGCGCGCAAGCCGTGGGCGCTCTGGCCTACGGCACAGACACCATCCCGGCGGTCGACAAGATTGTCGGCCCCGGCAATGCTTACGTCGCCGCTGCCAAACGCCGGGTGTTTGGGGTCGTGGGCATCGACATGATTGCCGGCCCGTCCGAGATCCTGATCATCAGCGACGGCAGCGCGCCCGCAGACTGGGTAGCCATGGACCTGTTCTCCCAGGCTGAACACGACGAGCTGGCTCAGGCCATCTTGCTGTGTCCCGATGCCGACTTCCTGGACCAGGTTGAGGCAGCTATCGAACGCCTGTTGCCCACCATGCCACGTGCGGACATCATTCGCCGCAGCCTGTCCGGTCGCGGCGCCCTGATCCATGTCCGCGATCTGGACGAGGCCTGTAAGATCAGCAACCATATCGCGCCAGAACACCTGGAAGTCTCTACCCGGAATGCCCAGGACCTGTTGAGCAAAATCCGCCATGCTGGCGCCATTTTCCTGGGCCCCTACAGTTCCGAATCGCTGGGCGATTACTGTGCCGGGCCCAATCATGTCCTGCCGACGGCACGCACTGCGCGTTTCTCGTCACCGTTGGGCGTCTACGATTTCCAGAAACGCAGCAGCATTATTCAGGTTTCAGAATCAGGCGCCCAGACACTGGGACCCATAGCCGCTACGCTGGCACAAGGCGAGGGGCTTTACGCCCACGCTGCCAGCGCGCAATTCCGATTGAACCAATCCTGATACCGGCCTTGCCGCCGGCTCTGACATGCGTACCGCCGAGATTACCCGCAATACCAACGAAACCCGCATCCGCGTGGCTGTAAACCTGGACGGCACCGGCCGTCACTCGCTCAACAGTGGCGTGCCTTTTCTGGACCACATGCTGGACCAGATCGCCCGACACGGCCTGATCGATCTGGACGTGCATTGTGAAGGCGATACTCACATCGACGACCATCATACCGTCGAGGATATCGGCATTGCGCTGGGCCAGGCCTTTGCCAAAGCTGTGGGCAGCAAGGCCGGTCTGCGCCGCTACGGACATTCCTATGTTCCGCTGGACGAAGCGCTCTCGCGCGTGGTGGTGGACTTCTCCGGTCGTCCCGGCCTGTTTTATTTTGTGCCCTTCACCCGCGCACGAATCGGCCAGTTCGA
The DNA here is from genome assembly GCF_049932565.1 of Alcaligenes sp. HNGD-HTN06. Lineage (NCBI taxonomy): Bacteria > Pseudomonadati > Pseudomonadota > Betaproteobacteria > Burkholderiales > Alcaligenaceae > Alcaligenes > Alcaligenes sp. HNGD-HTN06. The sequence continues at coordinate 3,411,780 of NZ_CP187782.1, forward strand.
TGTAGACTTGGCACGCGAGTTTTTCCAGGGCTTTGTCAATCACGCCCTGGTATCCTTGCACATCGATAACCTGCGCGGTGAAAACGCACACCATCAGTGCGAAACCGTGTTCAAAGCCTTTGGCCGAGCATTGCGCATGGCTCTGGAGCTGGACCCACGTAGCGAAGGCGTGGTGCCTTCGACCAAAGGGGTTCTGTAAACGTCCTTCGGACACACATCGTGACCACTATCGCTATTGTCGATTACGGTTCGGGCAACATCTTCTCAGTTGCCCGGGCACTGCATGCCGCCTCGCCCGAGGCGCGCGTTGTTCTTGCTCAAACCCCTCAAGCCATTCTGGATGCGGACCGGGTAGTATTACCCGGTCAGGGCGCCATGCCCGACTGCATGGCCCATCTGGACCAGTCCGGCTTGCGTGATGCCTTGCTGACCGCCGCCCGCACCAAACCCTTGCTGGGTATCTGCGTAGGCGAACAGATGCTGTTCGATTCCAGCCAGGAAGGCAATGTTCCCTGCCTGGGCCTGATTCCCGGACAGGTACGCCGCTTTGAAGGTCCGAATTACAAAAGCAGCGAGCACACCGGCGGCTCCGCATTAAAAGTGCCTCATATTGGCTGGAACCGAGTCCACCAGACTCGGGATCATCCCTTATGGGCGGGCATTGAGGATGGTGCGTTCTTTTACTTTGTACACAGCTACTTTGTCGATCCGCTGCATATAGATCAAACTTGTGGTTCGACGCACTACGGCCAATGCTTTACCTCGGCGATCGCAAACGCTAATATTTTTGCGTTGCAATGCCATCCTGAGAAAAGCGCAGACAACGGCCTGCAACTGTTCCGGAATTTCGCCCACTGGAAGCCATGATTTTTCAAGAAAGCTTCCTGGCGTTTTTCTGACTTTTTCCGACCCAGTATTTCTTACGTTTTTTACGGCTAAAGACCATGCTTTTGATTCCCGCCATCGACCTTAAAGACGGGCGTTGTGTGCGCCTTCGCCAGGGTGACCTGGACGATGCCACTATTTTCTCGGATGATCCGGCCAAAATAGCAACACAGTGGCTAGAGCAAGGGGCCCGACGCCTGCATCTGGTGGATCTGAACGGCGCCTTTGCCGGAAAACCCAAGAACAGCGAGGCCATCAAGTCCATTATTGCAGCCGTCGACGGTGAGATTCCCGTGCAGATCGGTGGCGGCATCCGCGACCTGGACACCATCGAGCGCTACCTGGACGCCGGCATGAGCTACGTCATTATCGGCACCGCCGCGGTCAAAAGCCCCGGTTTTCTGCAGGATGCCTGCAGCGCCTTTCCCGGCAGCATCATTGTTGGTCTGGACGCCCGTGATGGCAAAATCGCCACCGACGGCTGGAGCAAGCTGACCCGCCACGACGTACTGGACCTGGCCAAGAAATTTGAAGACTACGGCTGCGAATCCATTATTTATACCGATATTGGCCGTGATGGCATGCTGAGCGGCGTGAACATCGAAGCCACTGTCAAGCTGTCCCAGCATGTCAAGATTCCCGTCATCGCTTCGGGTGGTGTCACCAATCTGAAAGACATCGAAGAGCTGTGCGCGGTCGAGCACGAAGGGATTGAAGGCGTCATTTTGGGACGCAGCATCTACGAAGGCACCCTGGATTTTGCCGAGGCACAGACATTTGCTGACGAGTACCCGGCATGAGCCAGGTTGCTGCCAACGAATTAGCCTGCCGCATTATCCCCTGTCTGGATGTCACCGCCGGTCGGGTGGTCAAGGGGATCAACTTTGTGGATCTGGTCGATGCAGGTGATCCGGTCGAGATCGCCCGCAAATACAACGATCAGGGTGCCGACGAGCTGACTTTCCTGGACATTACCGCCACCTCGGATAACCGCGATCTGATTTTGCCCATCATCGAACAGGTGGCCAGCCAGATCTTCATCCCTTTGACGGTCGGTGGCGGTGTTCGCGAAGTGGCTGATATCCAGCGCCTGCTCAATGCCGGTGCGGACAAGGTTTCCATCAACAGTGCTGCCATCAGCAACCCTGATCTAGTACGTGCAGCCAGTGACCATCATGGCAAGCAGTGCATGGTTGTCGCCATCGATGCGCGTCGTGTCAGTACCGGCAATGAGGCTCCCCGCTGGGAAGTCTTCACCCACGGTGGACGTCGCGGGACCGGACTGGATGTGGTGGAATGGGCCGCGAAAATGGCCGAATACGGTGCCGGCGAACTGCTGCTGACCAGCATGGATCGCGACGGCACCAAGTCCGGATTTGACCTTGAGCTGACTCGTGCCGTGGCCGATGCCGTCTCTGTGCCCGTCATTGCCTCGGGCGGAGTCGGTGGACTGCAGGATCTGGCCGATGGGGTGATCAAGGGCGGCGCCAGCGCCGTACTGGCCGCCAGCATTTTCCACTATGGTCAACACACTATTGCCGAAGCCAAAGCATTCATGGCTGCGCAGGGTATTCAGGTGCGACGCTAATGGCTGACTTACCGGCTTGGCTGGCTGAAATTCGCTTTGATGAACACGGCTTGATCCCCGCCATTGCGCAAGACCAGGCAACGGGCAAAATCCTGATGGTCGCCTGGATGAACCAGGAGTCCTTGCAAGAGACCGTCAGCACGGGTCGTGCCGTGTATTGGTCGCGCTCCCGCCAGCGTCTGTGGCGCAAGGGCGAGGAGTCCGGTCATGTTCAACATGTCAGCGACTTGCGCCTGGATTGCGATGGCGACGTTATTTTGCTCAGCGTGGAACAACTTGGCCAGATTGCCTGCCATACCGGGCGGGAAAGCTGCTTTTATCGTCAGCTGCAAGGCCAGAGCGATCAGGCACAATGGGTAACGGTCGATCCCGTACTGAAAGACCCGGAGCATATTTACCGATGAGCGAACAACCTACCGTCGAGACCATTCTCGACCACCTTGGCCGGACCTTGAAATCCCGTTTACCTGCTCAAGGGGGTGACCCGTCCTCATCCTACGCCGCCAAATTGCTGGCCAAAGGTCCGGATGCATTCTTGAAAAAGATTGGCGAAGAGGCAACCGAGCTGGTCATGGCCGCCAAGGATCAGGAGCGCGAGCGTATTGTCTACGAAACGGCAGATCTGTGGTTTCATAGTCTGGTGGCGCTGACCTATTATGGTCTGGAGCCTCGCGATGTACTCACAGAGCTGTTGCGCCGCGAGGGCACATCGGGCCTGGAAGAAAAAGCTTCGCGACCTAAGGATCAGGTGTAATCCTGTCATCTAGTCGCGCTACACTGTCCGAACACCTAGATTTTCAGCATTCGCCTGGCGAATGCTTCGCTACCGAGGTTGCTATGAGCGAGAACTGTCTGTTTTGTAAAATTGCTGCCGGTCAGATTCCGTCCAAAAAAGTGTACGAGGACGAAGACTTTCTGGCATTTCACGACATCAACCCCGCCGCTCCAGTTCATATTCTGGTCATTCCCAAAAAACACGTCGTCTCCATGCAGGACGTCTCGAACCAGGATAGCGAATGGTTGGGTAAAATGATGGCTTTGGCACCTTCCCTGGCCGCACAGGCTGGTTGTCGCCCCGGCCCCGAAGGCGGTTTCCGTATTGTCATTAACAACGGTTTGGATGGCGGACAGGAAATCAACCATTTACACATGCACATCTTGGGCGGTGAGCGCCCATGGCAACAACGCGCAGCCATGGCTGCTTAAGGGAGATACATTATGGGTAGCTTTAGCATTTGGCACTGGCTGATCGTTCTGGTCATCGTCGCCCTGGTTTTCGGCACCAAAAAACTGCGCAACATCGGCTCGGACCTGGGCGGCGCAGTCAAGGGTTTTAAAGAAGGCATGAAAGACGTGGGTGAAGAAGAAAAAACACCCGAAAGCGTCAGCCAGCGTGCTGCAGATCCTCAAACGATCGACGTTCAGGCCAAGGAAAAGTCCGATCGCGCCTGACCCCCTTCTTGTGTGAGTCTGAATGTTTGATGTCAGCTTTAGCGAGCTGCTCCTGATTGGAGTGGTCGCCCTGATCGTCATCGGTCCCGAACGTCTGCCCAAAGTAGCGCGCACCGTAGGCCATTTGCTTGGCCGCGCGCAGCGCTACGTCAACGAGGTCAAGACCGATATCCAACGCGAAATCAATCTGGATGAGGTCAATAAACTCAAAGACCAGATGGAGGAAGCTGCCCGCTCGGTACGCAGTTCGGTCGAAGACACGGGCAAAAGCATCAGCCAGCCTCTGACCGAAGCACGCGATACCCTGCACAATGCGTCGGAATCGGCACGCAAGGCCTTTTCGGATACGTCCGAAAGCGCCCCTGCCACGCCCGACGCTCCTTTGGCAGAACCGGCCATCAAGCCGCCGGCCCCGGATGCAGCCGCCCAGCCAGCGCCTCATGCGCCGGCCAGTGACGACGCTCCCCGTCCTACGGATGCTCCCGCCCAACCCTCTAAAGGACCAACGGCATGAGCACCGAAACGCCTCAAGAAGATACGTTTATCTCCCACCTGGTCGAGCTGCGCACACGTTTGTTGCGCGCAGTCATCGCCGTGGTAGGGATATTTATTGTGTTGTTCACTTATCCGGGCGCCTCAGCCATTTATGATGTGCTGGCCCAGCCCATGATGAGCTCCCTGCCAGAAGGGACCCGCATGATCGCCACCGGGGTCATCACCCCCTTTATGGTGCCGGTCAAGGTCACCTTGATGGCCGCTTTTGTGCTGGCCTTGCCCATCGTGCTGTACCAGGCCTGGGCTTTTATCGCCCCTGGCCTCTATAACCACGAGAAGAAACTGGCTCTGCCCCTGATCATGACCAGCACGCTGCTGTTCATCGCCGGGATGGCCTTTTGCTATTTCGTCGTATTTCGCACGGTCTTTCACTTCATCGCGTCGTTTGCCCCGCAATCGATCACGCCCGCCCCTGACATCGAAGCCTACCTGGGCTTTGTCATGACGATGTTCCTGGCCTTTGGCATTACGTTTGAAGTGCCTATCGCCGTTATCCTGCTGGTAAAAACCGGGGTGGTCACGGTGGCCAAGCTGCGTGAAATCCGTGGCTACGTCATCGTGGGCGCCTTCGTGATTGCCGCCATCGTGACGCCTCCCGATGTGGTCAGTCAACTTCTGTTGGCAGCGCCACTGTGCCTGCTCTACGAATTAGGCATCCTGGCCGCCAGCCTGATCAAGAAACGGGAAACAGAAAGCAGTGAAAGTCGGGAGCTGGACCTGTAAGCCCCTAGGCGTACCACAGGACAGGACATCCCTGCATCACCCCGACCCAAAAATATGGCTCTCCGTGCGGCCCCGGACAGGGCAAGGCAAGAGAGCCATTTTTTTATAGCCACCTCATACCCACACCGGAGCGTCAGGCCGATGGGCAGCCCGTATGCATCATGGCAAAGCCGCGGCGACCCAGGCCCCACCAGGAAAGCAGCGCCCAGACGCTCTGAGCGACTCCCCTCCGGCCTAAGCGCCCCTCATGCAAGGGAAGCCGTAGCCTCCCTCCTTATTTGCGCACTTGCGGCCGCATACCAACCTTGACGGGGACATCCAGTTCCTTGCCCTCGCGCAGCACACTCAAGGTCACGATTTGCCCGGGCTGCACCGGACCGATCTGGTTGAGCAGATCAATCGAATCAGCCACAGGCTGACCATTCAAGCGCAGCACAATATCCCCCACCAACAAATGCGCCTCGGCAGCCGGTCCATGACGCTGCACGCTGGCGATAATTACCCCCGCATCATTTTTCAGCTTGAAGCTCTTGACCAGATCGGGGGTGATGTCCTGCGGCTCCAGCCCCAGCCAACCCCGCGTCACTTCGCCATTACGAATAATCTCGTCCATAATGGCCAGCGCTGTCGATGCGGGAATGGCAAAGCCGATTCCCAGCGACCCACCCGTTTCGGAATAAATGGCGGTATTGATGCCCACCAAGCGGCCTGCCGCATCCACCAGGGCCCCACCGGAATTACCCGGATTGATCGCCGCGTCTGTCTGGATAAAGTTCTCGTAAATATTGATGCCCAGGCGATTGCGGCCCAGTCCAGACACAATACCCATCGTAGTGGTTTGCCCCACTCCAAAGGGATTGCCAATCGCCAGTACAACATCTCCCACCTGCAACTGATCCTGAGACCGGGCGCGAATCACCGCCAGCTTGGGCAGATCGACCTTAAGCACGGCCAGGTCACTTTCCGGGTCCGAACCAATCAGGCGGGCCCTGGCCTGACGGCCATCGGACAAAGCCACCTCTATCGCATCCGCCGCCTCGATCACGTGGTAATTGGTCAGGATATAGCCCTGTTCGTGTACGATCACGCCCGAACCCAGGTTGATGGTGGAACGTCGTCCCATCAGATCAGGCAGTTCACGGAACAGACGCTGCAAATCAGGGTCCTCCAACAAGGGAGAATTGCCTTCCAAATGCTTGCTGGTGTACACATTAACGACAGCAGGCGCGGCACGGGTTACCGCCAAGGCATACGACACGCGGCCTTCCTGAGCAACAGGCGCCTGAACGACGGGGGCCGGCGCAGGCAGCACCGCCCTGCTCGTATCACGGGCCGGTGTCTGTGGGGCTCCCAGCCATTGAGGTCGCAGCGTCACCACAATAAAAAAGCCCGCCAGACAGATCGTTACCGCTTGAGCAAACACTAGCCACAATCGACGCATAGCACTCTTTCAGATAAGGAATTCCATGACTCAGGTTTCAACGGCCGAGCTGACCGACTGGCTCAACAGCACCTTGGATATCGCCCGCTTCAAGGACTACTGTCCCAATGGACTCCAGGTCGAAGGCAAGCCCTATATTGGCAAACTCGTCACGGGGGTGACAGCCTCGCTGGCGCTGATTGACGCCGCTATTGCCCGCCAGGCGGACGCTATTCTGGTGCACCACGGCTGGTTCTGGAAAAACGAAAATCCGTGCATTGTGGGCACTCGAAAAACTCGTATCGAACGCGTCCTGTCGCATCAGCTTAACCTCTTGGGCTACCACTTGCCCCTGGACGCCCATCCCCAGTTCGGCAACAACGCTCAATTAGCCCGGCAATTGGGTATTGAGGTCCTGCATGACGCAAACGGCCTGCCCCAAACCTGTGGTCCAGATGGACTGGTCTGGCTGGGCGAATTGCCAACCCCCGTTTCATTGGAAACATTCGGCCTGACAGTTTGCAATAATTTACAACGCAAACCTCTGATTGTTGGTGATTTACAACGGAAAATACGCCGCGTGGCCTGGTGTACTGGGGGTGCGCAAGGTTTTATTGAAAGCGCCGTGGCAGCACAAGCCGATCTTTACATCAGCGGCGAGGCGTCGGAACAAACCTTCCATAGTGCTCAGGAAAACGATATTGCCTTCATGGCCGCAGGGCATCATGCGACCGAACGGTATGGTGCTAAAGCCCTGGGAGAGGAAATTGCCCGTCAGTTTGGCATCGCCGTAGAGTTCATCGACCTGGACAACCCGATCTGACCGGAGCAAAAACCGGTACATATGACTTTGAACAAGCTTTAAAGACTCGCATGGCTAGACAAGCCCAGCCCATGAAAGGCTAAAATCAGGCAACCGGCGCGGGCGAACTTGACCCCGCCGGTCGGTTTACATAAACAAAAAGGTGCCGAAAGGCACCTTAAAGCTTTGATAAGTTTGGGCTTTTATTTTTTCAGCGAATCCCTGATCTCGCGCAGCAACAGCACGTCTTCAGGGGTTGGCTCGGGTACGGCCTCAGCAGCCTCAGCCTTGGCCACCGTGGCACGCATGCGGTTAACCATCTTGACCATGCAAAACACCACGAAGGCCAGCAAGATGAAGTTGATGAAAATGGTCAGGAAGTTACCCCAGGACAAAACAACGGCCCCCGCCGCATTCAAAGCTTCCAGGGTTTGAGGACCGGTATAGCCCTCTGGTGTACGCAAGACCGTGAACTGGTTGGTAAAATCCACCTCGCCGCCAAGGATGAAACTGATGACGGGCATGACGATGTCTTTTACCAGCGAGTCGATAATCTTGCCGAAGGCAGCGCCGATAATGACACCGACCGCCAGGTCCATCATGTTGCCCTTAACGGCGAACTCCCGGAATTCGTTAAGAAAACCTCGAGCCTTGTTCATATGTTCACCTTTGATCAAGTTATGCTGCGCTGGGTAAAGCGTATAATGTGCGGTTGAATAATATACCCAGGCCCAAATCCGTAAATTGTGGTATTGCCCGAGTCGGGCAGGAATAAGGATACTAGAATGAGTCAGAATACGACACAGCCCGATGCCAGAGGCGCGGTTGATCTCAACCTTCCGCCCGATCCTTCGCGCCGCACCTGGGTCGCCACCGCCTGTGCATTAGGTGGTGTCGCTGGTGTGGCGACAGCTGTTCCCTTTGTCAGCTCCTTTGCTCCTTCCGAGAAAGCAAAAGCGGCCGGCGCTCCCGTAGAGGTCGATATTTCCAGCATCGCCCCCGGTGAGATGCGCACCGTGGAATGGCGCGGGAAACCGGTCTGGATTCTGCACCGTACCCAAGAGCAGCTGGACGCCTTGCCCAAGCTGGACAGCCAGCTGGCCGACCCTGACTCGGATCGCCCCGGTTACACCCCCGCGTACGCCAAGAACGAATACCGTTCGCGTCGCCCCGAAATCTTTATCTGTATCGGTATTTGCACCCACCTGGGCTGCTCCCCTACTCCGCATCTGGCCGCCGGCGCTGGCCCGGGTCTGCCTGGTGGTTGGGAAGGTGGTTTTCTGTGCCCCTGCCACGGTTCCACGTTTGACCTGGCCGGCCGCGTCTACAGCAACAAGCCCGCTCCAGACAATCTGGAGATCCCGCCTTATGAGTTCTCGGCCGACGGCATGATGGTCACCATCGGCGTGGACGAAAACAACAAGGCCTAAGGCGGCTGCAACCCAATACGTACTATTTAAAAAGATAAAGGAGCCGTTTCATGGCTGGCGAGAAAACCGTCGAAACGACAGGACTCTTGGGATGGATTGACAGGCGCTTCCCCCTGACATCCATGTACAAAGAGCACATGTCAGAATACTACGCGCCGAAGAACTTCAACTTCTGGTACTTCTTTGGCTCTCTGGCACTGCTGGTGCTGGTTATTCAGATCGTGACCGGTATTTTCCTGGTCATGAACTACAAGCCCGATGCCAAGCTGGCGTTTGAATCGGTCGAATACATCATGCGTGAAGTGCCGGGCGGCTGGATCATCCGCTACATGCACTCCACCGGCGCTTCCATGTTCTTCGTGGTGGTGTACCTGCACATGCTGCGCGGCCTGTTCTACGGCTCGTACCGCAAACCACGTGAGCTGGTCTGGATTTTTGGCGTCGCCATTTTCCTCTGTCTGATGGCTGAAGCCTTCATGGGCTACCTGCTGCCCTGGGGCCAGATGTCCTACTGGGGTGCCCAGGTGATTGTTAACCTGTTCTCGGCCATTCCATTCATTGGTCCTGACCTGGCTATTTTCATCCGTGGCGACTACGTGGTCTCCGACGCCACCCTGAACCGCTTCTTTGCTCTGCACGTGATTGCTGTGCCTCTGGTCCTGCTGGGTCTGGTGGTCGCTCACCTGATCGCCCTGCACGAAGTCGGCTCCAACAACCCCGACGGCGTGGAAATCAAGAAAGGCCCCAAAGACGCTCAAGGTCGTCCTTTGGATGGCATTCCCTTCCACCCCTACTACACCGTCCATGACATTCTGGGCGTGGCAGGCTTTCTGATCGTGTTCGCTGCGATCGTGTTCTTTGCCCCTGAAATGGGCGGCTACTTCCTGGAGTTCAACAACTTCAGCCCCGCCGACGCACTGAAGACGCCTCCGCACATTGCACCGGTCTGGTATTTCACGCCTTTCTACTCCATGCTGCGCGCAACGACCGCCGACTTTACCTGGGTTCTGGCCGGTGCTTCCGTGCTGGGCGCTCTGGTGCTGTTCGTCAAGGGCAAGCTGCCCGGTATCTGGCGCCTGGCCGTACCGGCCATCCTGATTGCTGTTGCCGTTTTGCTGCGTGTCATTGACGCCAAGTTCTGGGGCGTGGTGGCCATGGGCGGTACGGTCGTGATCCTGTTCTTCCTGCCTTGGCTGGATAAATCGCCTGTGAAGTCGATTCGCTACCGTCCTACCTGGCATAAAGTGCTGTACGCGATTTTCATCATCAACTTCCTGATCCTGGGTTACCTGGGCACGCAGGCCCCGAACGACCTGTTCAACCTGCTGAGCCAGATCGGTACGGTGATCTACCTCGCTTTCTTCCTGCTGATGCCAGTATGGAGCCGCATGGGTACGTTCAAACCCGAACCTGATCGCGTGACTTTCCGCCCTCACTAGGCCCCCAACACGAAACGGAATGACCATGATTAAAAAACTGCTTGGCGCTCTGGCCTTGTCCCTTACCTGCACGGTGGCTGGTGCCGCCGGAGGTGGCTATGCCCTGGAGCGCGCGCCCGACCGCATGAATGACATGGCGGCCTTGCAAAATGGCGCAAAACTGTTTGTGAACTACTGTCTGAACTGTCATAGCGCCAACTCCATGCGCTACAACAAGCTGACAGAGATCGGCCTGACTGAAGAGGACATCAAAAAGAACCTGCTGTTCTCCTCGGACAAGGTGGGTGATCTGATGAAGATCGCCATGACCCCTGAAATGGGCAAGAAATGGTTTGGCGCAGCCCCACCAGACCTGTCCGTGATTGCCCGTGCCAAGTCCACCAACCTGGGCCCCAGCGGCGCAGACTACATCTACACCTACTTGCGCACGTTCTACCGTGACGTCTCGCGCCCAACAGGCTGGGACAACCTGGTTTTCCCAAGCGTGGGGATGCCTCACGCACTGTGGGAGCGCCAGGGTGGGGTAACCATGAACCGCACTACCGTGGCTCAGGAAGCCAAGGATGACGGCAGCAAGGAATGGGTCAAGACCACCGCCACCTACGATCCTGCTGGCTTCTCCGACGTCAAGAAAGAAGTATTGGCCGACTATACGGGCCACGCGACTGACACCGTCAAGCTTGTGCCCGTTAACGCCAAGGCCGCTGCCAAGTACGACAGCGATGTGGCTGACCTGGCCAACTTTATGGACTGGATGGCCGAACCTGTGCAACTGGAGCGCAAAAAGATCGGCGTTGGCGTGATGCTGTTCCTGCTCTTGTTCTTTGCCGTCGCATGGCGACTGAACAGCGTTTTCTGGAAAGACATCAAGTAAAACGCTATGCTAGACGGGCAGGCTTGACTAGTCTGCCCGGCTTTTTATTGTTAAAACCCCTTGCTGGGTTTTGAATCCTGAGCCGTGAGGCTCTTGTTTTTATTTCTACGACTGGAATCTCCTACCATGATGGTGCTCTACTCTGGAACAACTTGCCCATTCTCACAGCGCTGCCGTTTCGTGTTGTTTGAAAAAGGCATGGATTTCGAGATCCGCGACATCGACTTGTACAACAAGCCTGAAGATATCGCCGTCATGAACCCCTACGGACAGGTGCCAATCCTGGTAGAACGTGACCTGATCTTGTACGAATCGAACATCATCAATGAATACATTGATGAGCGCTTCCCCCATCCACAGCTAATGCCCGCAGATCCCACCATGCGTGCCCGCACACGCTTGTTCCTGTACAACTTTGAAAAGGAACTGTTTGTGCATGTGGCGGCTCTGGAGGATCGTCGCAATGCCGATGCCAAGGCCCAGGAACAGGCCCGTCAGCAAATCCGCAATCACCTGTCCCAACTGGCGCCCATCTTGCTCAAGAACAAGTACATGCTGGGTGAAGAGTTCTCCATGCTGGACGTGGCGATCGCTCCTTTGCTCTGGCGTCTGGACCACTACGGCATTGAACTGCCCAAGAGCGCTGCTCCGGTGCAAAAGTATGCCGAACGCGTGTTCTCGCGTCCTGCCTACATTGAAGCACTGACTCCCTCCGAAAAAGTCATGCGTCGCTAATCGATTATGCAAGAAACCTCGACCAAGCCTTACCTGTTGCGCGCGCTGCACGAATGGTGTTCAGACCACGGGTACACTCCTCATATCGTGGTGACGGTGGATGCTAATACCGTCGTCCCGAGAGGCCATATTCAGGATGGTCAAATCACCCTGAATATTGGCCATCTGGCCACCAACGGCCTGATTCTGGGCAACGAGTACATTGAATTTCAGGCACGCTTTGGCGGCGTGACGGAAGACATATTCGTGCCTGTAGCCGCCGTCTCGGCCATTTACGCACGTGAAACCGGTGCCGGCATGGGTTTTGAAGTCATGGAGTCCGAGCCCTACCCACAAGGCGACGCACCAACTGCTGTCGCTCCTGAAACGACAACAGAAGCACCCACTGCCAAAAAAGACGCTGACAAGGTTTCGCACCTCAAGATCGTCAAGTAAGGCGAGGTCGACGCAGAAAAACATAGAGCCCCGCATGGGGCTCTATGTTTTTGGCACTACGTCCGGTTAGACGCTACGACCGCCGCGCTCGCCCCTTAGCCTTGCTGCACCGCCTCAGCCTGATTACGACGGCGTCCAGCGGCCACACGCCACTCCAGAAGGCTCTTGAGCATCACTGACACAATAGCGAATACCGCCAGCAGTGCAGCCGCGGTAAAGGCCGCAGCCGCCTTGTTATCATTGTTGAGCTGATCGACCAGCAAGGACAGGGTCAAGGTCTGGTTCATGATGGTGCCCGACACAACAGATACCGCACCAAATTCGCCAATAGCTCGCGCATTGGTCAGCACGACGCCGTACAGCAGCGCCCATTTGATATCCGGCAAGGTAACGTGCCAGAAGATTTGCCAACCATTGGCCCCCAGACTTAAGGCGGCCGCCTGCGCATCCGAACCTTGAGCCTGCATGACGGGGATCAGAATACGAGCGACATACGGGGTCGTCACGAAGATGGTCACCATCAAGATCCCGGGCCAGGCAAACATCAACTGAATATCCCGTGCGCTTAACCACTGCCCCAGCGACGACTCTACCCCATAGACCACGAGGTAACACAAACCTGCCACCACCGGGGAAACCGCGTAAGGCAGGTCCACCAGGGTACTTAACAAGCGACGGCCACGAAACTGGTAGTGCGTCAGACACCAGGCCAGCAAGATGCCGAACACCATGTTCAGCGGTACCGTCAGCACCGCCACGAACAAGGTCAGCCCGATGGCGTGGAGCATATAGTCCTCTTGCAGATTGCTCCACAAAGCGGGCAAGCCATCACCCAGCGCTTTGGAGAAAATCAGCACCAAGGGAACAACAAGCAAGCCGAGCACCAGCCCGATGCCCACCGTCAGGATCAAGCGGTCTGCCAGGCTCTTAGGTGGTTTTCTCATGACGCCCTCCGCTGCCAGCCTAACAGGCGATTCTGCACCAGCTGCAGGCTAAACAGCAGCAGCAGGGAAGCGATCAGGATCACCGAGGCAATCGCCGCTGCCGCCGGGTAATTGAACTCTTGCAAGCGCACAAAAATCATCAAAGATGAAACTTCGGTTTTGAAAGGAATATTGCCCGCAATCATAATGACGGCGCCAAACTCTCCCAGGCTACGGATAAAAGCTTGCGAGGCTCCCGTCACCAAGGCAGGAATCAAAGGCGGAAACACGACTTTGCTAAAGGTCTGCCACCCGCTCGCACCCAGTGTATGGGCGACTTCCTCGTACTCCGCACCCAGTTCCTCAATGACAGGCTGCACAATACGCACCACAAAGGGCAAACTGGTAAAAGTCATGGCCAGAACAATACCGGGGTATTGATAAGCGACCTTCCAGCCCTCCGGCAGAAACTGGCCAAACCAGCCGCCCGGCACAAACAGGGTTGCCAGGGTCAAGCCAGCCACAGACGTCGGCAGTGCAAAGGGCAAATCCACCAAGGCGTCGATCAGCCGACGCCCTGGAAACTCAAAGCGCGTAATGATCCAGGCGATGATAAAGCCCACCACACTGGCGATCACGGTGGAATAAAAGGCGGCACTGACCGTGACCTGGTAACTGCTGACAACGCGCTTGTCAGTGATTGCGCGCCAATAATCGGCCAGACTCATGTCGCTGACGTACATGAACAGGGCCGACAAAGGCAAAAGCACGATAATGGACAGGTACAGGACGCTAAAGCCAAAGCTCAGCCCAAAACCCGGCATAACGGGGCGCTGCAAAAAAAAGAGGGGCTTTAGCGCAGTCTTCACCCCGGAAGCCTGCGCTTCGCCCACAAGAGTACGGCTCATGAATTATTTCGCCAGCAACTGATCCAATACCCCGTTAGCGGCAAAGTGACGGCTTTGAATCTCAGTCCAGGGGCCCAGAACGTCGGTGGGATTGATCAGCTTGACGGGCGCATATTTGGATTCGAATTCCTTGGCAACCGCCGGGTCCGTCACCCGATAGTTAAAGCCGGCCAGCAAGCGCTGAATTTCGGGGGTGTACTGAAACTTCAGGTACTCGGTCGCTTCCTTGCGCGTGCCTTTCTGATCCACTACCCGATCAACCACCGCCACGGGAAACTCGGCCAGAACACTGACAGGAGGCACCACCACTTCCAGCTCGCTGCCCTTGAACTCTTCGCTGCCAGCAATGTTGAGCACTTCGGACTCAAAAGTCAGCAGCACATCGCCCTGGCCGTTCTGGGCGAAAGCCACAGTCGCACCCCGACCGCCAGTGGGAAAACTCTCTACATTGCCCAACACCTTGGCCACGAACTGCTTGATCTTGGCCTCATCGCCACCGAACGCCTCGTTGGCATACAGCCAGGAAGCCAGATAGGTATAGCGTGCATTGCCCGAGGTCTTGGGGTTAGGGAATACCAGTTTCACATCATCGCGCACCAGATCATCCCAAGACTGAATGTTCTTGGGATTGCCCTTGCGCACCAAAAAGGCGATGGTGCTGTAGTAAGGGGAGCTGTTGTTGGGGAACTGCTGGGCCCAATCCTTGGCTACTGCGCCGCGCTCGGCCAGGAACTCAATATCGGTTACCTGGTTAAAGGTGACGGTATCAACTTTCTTGCCTTGAATAATGTCTTGGGCCTGACGGGAGGTCCCGGCAAACGACTGGTCAATCTTGATGTCTTGGCCTGTAGTCGCTTTCCAGTGCTCGACAAACTTGGGGTTGATCGCCGCAAAGGTTTCGCGCGCCACGTCAAACGAGGCGTTCAACAACGTAACCTGGGCACTGGCTGTACCTCCCAACAACGAGGCCAACAACAAGGCAGAGCCAACAACAGACTTCAATTTCATGGTGTTCCCCACAGTTCCCTGACGCAACCTTCCAGGCGCGGCATTCATGTTCAATCGCGTGCTATCTATATAAGCACAGCTTGGATAGATCAAATTATGAGTAGGGAAAAAGGCATTTAAAACGACATTTTCATCATGCCCTTATAACCAGAACCTATCTATGCACCCCGTTTTCACACTTCGGCTCCTAGCAATCTGTGCCTGGTGATTGCTTCTTTGGAAAAAATACGGCTATAATCATCAATTCGCCGGCTTAGCTCAGTTGGTAGAGCAGCGCACTTGTAATGCGAAGGTCGAGGGTTCAACTCCTTTAGCCGGCACCACGAATATCAGCGGTTTACCGCATAAAAAGGGTCACCAGAAATGGTGGCCCTTTTTTTATGCTGTTTTTCTGCCTACTTCTTGCCTGCTGTTGGTTCTGACGGGCAGACAAAGCGCCTGACCAGAGTACCTGGCCCCGATGGTTAGGTCGGCACTTCCAGGCAGGGCGTGGCTCGCCGCCTGGCAAGCAGCCCAGCAACAGCAACAGCAACAGCAACAGCAACAGCAACAGCAACAGCAACAGCAATCATAGTTTACGGGCACCATCAGCCTGTCTCTCGAAGCGACACCACTCAGCTCGCCCCCACCCTGCAGTCACCAGAAGAAAAGAGGCCGACGCCCTCATAGGGCGTCTGTTGGGCCTGGCCACGAGCCCAGTCCGCCATACCATTTCATTACTGCAGCGCCTTCAATTTGGATATATGTCTATAGCTGACATTTATCACTCATTTTTATTATTAAGTTTTTACTTATGATTAATGATTTATCATTTATTAATAATTTCTTATATCAATAATTAAACCAATAAAAACCATGCGCAGTTTTTACTTTTAAATCATTTTTATTTATTAGCCACCGCATAATAAGGCAATTGACAAACTCAATGTTTTATGCAACTTTTTTGCACGGTGAGTTATTATTCAATCACGCAAAAATAGCGTCCTTATTGATTAATTCACAGATCTCAAAATAACCTCTGGGAATCTTAGTGAAAGTTTCTTACGTCCTCATCCCAGCAATGCTTTTCTCGATTCAGTACACAGAGCTCATCTTGCTGCTCTTAAGCCCTACTTGTTCTGCTGTCTCGACATTCAAACCGCTACGTTTTAAACCTTTACTATCAGCCACTTAAGAATCCCCATCAAAACTCACAAGCAAAAAAATGCCAGGCTTGACCCACACCCAGCCCCGCTATTTTTGCTTAGGAAAAGGGGACCGGCTATTTCAGGCAGCATGCAGCACGCTCTATAGGAATAACATTCTTTTCATCTGTTTGTACCCCTAATAAAACCTGCTGCTATTGATAGCAAGTTCATCCATAGGTCCTCATTAGGTTCGCCTTTATATAAATTTAAAGCAGTGAATGCTTCTAATGTCAAACAGTCCAGGATTGCTTTCTAATGTCAGAACTCCACGCACGCAGCACTCAACATAACGGCCAGCTAGATCTGGTACAGCTTCTTCGAAGGTTTTGGGAAAAGCGCGCCCTATTTCTGTGTTTCTTCTTCGCCGGTGTCGTACTAGCCACCATTTATGCCCTTGTTGCCAAAGAACAATGGACATCCGTGGCGTACGTCAGCGCACCACGCGTAGAACAAATCAGCGCTTACCTGGACCAACGTCGCGCCATGGCGCGAGTAACAGGCAACCAGACCATTGACACGCATGCACTGAGCTCCTTGCTATTTAGTGCATTTGTCACACAAGCTGCCATTTCCAGAAACCAATGGGCCTACCTGAGTGAGACCGATTACTACAAACAACAGCTGACAGGCGATCAGAGAGCCGACCGCCTCTTACTGCTGGAACTGGTAGATCAGCTCAAGATCAAGGCCCCTGAGCATGATGTCATTGCGCCCTATTACAGGTTCTCCTTTAGTGCGACCAGCGCAGAGCAGGCCCAGGAAGTGCTGAACGGCTATCTGGACTGGGTAAACGCACTGGCATTTGAACAAGTCGATAAAGAATTCAACGACCAGCTCAATGCCCAGATACTGTCTCGACAAACGGATCTTCACAACATTGAATTCAAGCTGATGACGGACCGCCAGCACAGCATTGAAAATCTGGAGGCCGCCCTGCATACAGCCAAACTTGCCGGCATCAAGGACTATATCGTTGCCAGACAGACGGAAGGGGCCACCGTCATTGAGCTTAGCGATAGCAAACGCCTATTCATGCTCGGTGAAAAGTACCTGAGCGCTGAACTTGAGACCTGGGCCAGATCACCTATTATTTACCCGCCTAATTACTTTGAGATCAAGCGGGAGCTTGAGCAACTTGAACCGCTGCGACACTATAAAGTCAACAGCCTTTTATATTTCACTCAACGTCCCCCTACCCTTCCCTTAAAGCGTGACAAGCCTATGCGTGCGCTAATTGTCATTCTGGGGGGCTTATCAGGGGGCATGCTCGGTATTCTCTGGCTGCTTGGGCAGGAGATCTTCCGCAAACAAGACCTGACTGTGGTGACCAACTTTCGCCAGGAAAACAAACTTCTCGAGGTGAATCGGCAGTGATTCCTGTATGCCGCCCTATCCTGCCTTACTCTGCCGTCGGGACCAGACACTCGGCCAGATCCGCGGGACACCCCGCTCCCAGCAATGTCATGGTTCGCTCCAGCTCCTGAGTCAGCAGGCTGAGCACGGTCGCAACCCCTTGCTCACCATTTTGGGCCAAGCCGTAGGCAATCGCTCGGCCAAAAAAAGCGCCCGTCGCACCGCAGGCAAGCGCTTTGGCAACATCCGAACCCCGCCGGAAACCACTGTCGATGAACACCGGGATCTGCGAGTTGACGATCGCCATGATCTGCGGGAGCACACTGATTGTGGATGGCGCACAGTCCAATTGGCGGCCACCGTGATTGGAGACAATCAAGCCATCCACACCATGACGCAGCGCCTGACGCGCGTCTTCTGGATGTAGCACGCCTTTGACCAGTACAGGACCATCCCATTTGGAGCGCAGCCACGCTACGTCGTTCCACACCAGGCTGCGGTCCATACTTCTAGCCAACAGGGCTGCCTGCGCCTGGGCGGAGCTGGCCCCTTCCGTCGGCATCAGATTGACGAACTGGGGCTGTCCGGCTAATGCCTGCCGCCACAACCAACGTGGCTGCAAAGCCATATCCAGCAGTAAACGGGGACCGGGGCGAAAAGGTAGCTTAAAGCCATGACGTATATCTTTCTCCCGGTACCCACCGACCGGCACGTCTACCGTCAACACCAGCGCCTCAAAACCAGCTTGACGAGCACGATCCAAAATGGAATTGGCCATCCCCCTGTCTTGCATGACATATAACTGCATCCAGCACGGCCCGTCACAAGCCTCTCGCACGTGTTCCAGGGCGCTGTTGGAGGCCGTAGACAAAATGTAGGGCAAGCCTGCCTTGCCAGCGGCGCGCGCTGCCAGCACGTCCCCGCCAGGACGCACCACATCAATCAGGCCCACCGGCGCCACCCCAAAAGGAGCCGACCACCGCCGTCCAAAAACCTCTATGCTGGTCGAGATGGCCGATGTGTCCCGCAAACTGCGCGGCGATAAGGTCATCGTCTGCAAATCCGCTTGATTACGAGCCAGACACAGCTCATCCTCTGCCCCGCCGGCAACATAGTCATACACAAAACCGGGCAGACGGCGCCGGGCCGCTAGCTGGAAATCCTGAACATTGAGCCGCATGATGCAGGCTGCCTCCCACGTAAGGTCGAGCTTTCACGCCCGATTCAAGTTAATTGTTTAAGCATCAAGTATATGCCTGAAAATGCGGCATCCGGCCAGAGGCGCATCGCCCAAGCAGGCAGAACAAGCAAAATGGGCAGACAGGCTTGCCTCGATAAGGGGGGTACTTGCCTCAGACCGAGGGGCGCGTCAATAACGGAATCGGCAGCTCGTTAAGTCCTTTGAATTCCTGCAGGGAAAAGCTGGTCTGCGCCTGCCGAACCCCAGGCAGGCGATGCAGCTTGCGCTGCAGCAGCTCCGAGTAGCTATCCAGGTCTTTGGCCACCACCATGAGCAAAAAGTCAGCCGGTCCGGCAATGCCATGGCACATCACCACCTCCGGTATGTCGCGTACCGCCTCCACAAACTGCACCGAACGCGCTTCGTTCTGAAAGTCGACACTGATACTGACAAACGCCACCACCCCGTAACCCAGGCCACGACGGTCCAGCCGCGCCTGATAGCCGGCAATAAGTCCCGCCTCTTCCATGCGCCGAATCCGACGCCAGCAAGGCGATTGGGATATCCCCACCTTTTGCGCCAGCTCGCTCGTGGTAAGCCTGGCGTTTGCCTGCAGCTCGGCCAACAAAAGGTAGTCCACCTCATCCAGTTCTATATGCATAAAAAAACCTGTTTTTTAATTTTTACTGAAAAAATTATGCTTGTATAAAAAACCGCTTGGCGCAACCCTCTTAAATAAATAAGATCAACGCATAAATCTAAGTGGGATGAAATAATGAAACCACAGACACTTTGCGTCTCTGCCCCTAAGCCCGCTTGTTCGGGTAAGCGCATCCTGCCGCTCATGGAGACTTTCGGGCATGATGCGGGGCCCACTCCCCCTGGCGCGCAACGCGACTTTGGTTTTCTGCCGACTCAGGCGACTTGATCACACTGTCGCTCGGGTCATTATTAACATACCGGGAACAGAACACATGAATGCCTCCAACGCATCGGCTGACAAGGGAGTCGGCGAGACAGAACGCATTGTTGCGGAAGAAAAAGCGCAGTTGGATTTCAGCCAGTCCATGAGCTACGGCGACTACCTGCATCTGGATGAGGTGCTCGGCGCCCAGCACCCGCTCTCGCCCGCCCACGATGAAATGCTGTTCATCATTCAGCATCAGACCAGCGAGCTCTGGATGAAACTGATGCTGCACGAACTGAACGCCGCTACCGCAGCGGTCGCTGCCGACCGCTATGCCGACAGCTTCAAGATGCTGGCACGTGTCTCGCGCATCATGGAGCAGTTGGTTAGCGCCTGGACCGTGCTCTCGACCATGACCCCGCCGGAGTACACCGCCATGCGGCCCTATCTGGCCAGCTCCAGCGGCTTTCAAAGCGCGCAGTATCGCTGCATTGAGTTTGCCCTGGGCAACAAGAACGCCGCCATGCTCAAACCGCATGCACACCGGCCGGATCTGCTCCGCCAGGTGGATGCTGCCTATCGCGCCCCCTCGCTTTATGACGAGTCATTGCGACTATTGGCCCGTCAGGGCTTTGCTATCCCCGCCAACTACCTGGACCGCGACTGGACCCAGCCCTACCTGGCCAATGCGGAAGTGGAAGCCGCCTGGTTACAGGTTTACCGTGACCCTCATGCGCATTGGGATCTGTACCAGCTCGGTGAGAAACTGACCGACATTGAAGACGCCTTCCGGCTTTGGCGTTTCCGTCATGTCACCACGGTTGAACGCGTTATCGGCTTCAAGCGCGGCACAGGTGGGACGGGAGGGGTCAGCTACCTGCGCAAAATGCTGGATGTCGTGTTGTTCCCCGAAATTTGGACTGTGCGGACTGCACTGTGACACAGATACCCAACCCCGTTTTTTCGCCGCAAGATCGCGAGCGTGAATACTCGCCCAGCTCTTGTATCGGTGGCAACTATGCGCCGTACATTGAGCAGTACGCCACACTGAGCAAAGCCGCTCTGGTCGGCAGTGCCCACCATGTCGAGCTCGCTTATGGCGACGCTGCTGCGCATAAGCTCGACCTCTTTCTGCCTGCGGGCACGCACTCGGAATCGCTCCCGCCCCTGCTGCTATTTATACATGGCGGCTACTGGCAGGAGCTTTCCAAAGCATCCTCCTTGTTCTCGGCCCCAGACTGCACGGCAGCTGGCATCGCCTTTGCCGCCCTTGATTACACCTTGGCACCACAAGCCTGCGTCCATGACATGGTGCTGGAATGCCGCAAGGCACTGCGCTGGCTGCATCAACATGGCAACAAACTGGGCTTTGACCCGCAACGCATGGTCGTTTCCGGCAGTTCTGCCGGCGCGCATCTGGCAGCCATGTGCTGTCTGCGTGGGTGGGAGGATGATGCTGATTTGCCTTTGGGAACGCCGGCAGCGGCCGTGTTGGTGTCTGGCATTTACGACCTTCAACCCTTGATAGGCACCAGCATCAATGAGGCACTGTCCCTGGACGCGGCAAGCGCACGGGCGGTCAGCCCCCAGTTGCTTGATCTGACAGGTTTTCCACCCACCCTCATCGGCTGGGGAGAAATCGAAACCTCGGAGTTCAAGCGCCAGAGCCAAGCGTTTGCTGACTTGCTGAAAGCACAGGGCGCCCAATATCTGCCGCCCATCGAAATGCCAGGACGCAATCACTTCGATGTCATTTTTGACCAGGCTCGTCCCGACACCCGCTTGGGCGCAGCAACACACGCGCTTTTTGCATCGCTGCCAGTCACCTCTACCGCAAGCACATGAGGGAACACGGGGCAGACACGGCCGCCGCCGACGCGCTACATCGCCAGTTTCGCCGCACGCCCTTCACTACAACGCCAGCGTTGGGTGAAGGCTAAGGTCGGTCTGGGCATGAAGCTGAAAGCGTTGTCGTACGCGATGGCTTGCTAATGCCATGGCAGCCGGACGCGCAGCAGGCGGATCTGCCTGCCCGCGCTACGCAGCTGATTACAGTGAATCAAAGGGGTCCTGCGTGCTTGGCAGGCCCGTATCGTCCCCCAGCACAAAACGCGGGATGAACTGCAGCACATATTGCCGCATGGCTTCAACCAGGCGCTGTGCATCGGGGCGCAACTCCCGCGACCGCAAAGACACCACACCAACCATGTAGGGCACGTGAATATCAATCGGGCGCAGCACGACGTTGGGCAGAGGCAGGCCATGCGCAGTGAACGGATCAATCAGGGACACTCCCACCCCTTGGCTGGCCAGCACCAGCCCTTCCAGCGAGGACGCCACCTCAATATGACGAATATCTTCGGGAGCCTCCGGACTGGCACGCAACAAAGCGGTCGCCAGGGTATGGCGTAAGCGATGACGATTCTGAACGGAAATCAGGGGAGTGCCCTGAATATCGCTGAGCCGGACCAGGTCTTGACTGGCCAATGCATGGTTCACCGCCATGCCCAGCAAACAGGGGCTTTGCCCTGACCAATGCAGGGTACAGCCATCAATATCCAAAGGCAGGCTGGTCACGGCCAGATCGGCCCGCCCTTCGTCGATGGCTTGAACAACTTCCTCCGGCTTGACGGTATCAATCATCAGCTTTTGCTTGAAGGCCGGATCGTGCTGCTCCATGATGCCCAAGACCTGAGGCAACAAACCCATCGCCATGGCATGAGTGGCCACGATACGCAGGGGCCGCAGTCCCCCGCGGGCGATTTCCAGCGCACGGCTTTGCAGCACTTCCAGGTTCATCAGCACAGGCCGGGCTTCCAGATAAAACTCCCGTCCCTGTTCCGTCAGGGTGACCTGCGGGCGGGTACGGGTAAAGAGCCGGAAGCCCAACTCCTGCTCCAGCTCCTGGATCTGACGGCTGACTACAGGCTGTGAGCGATCCAACAGTCGACCGGCAGCAGTCACACTGCCTGCGGACATCACAGCTGCAAAAGCTTCTAATTGGCGAATTTCCATGTCGTTCTATGTGAATGCCGCATTTATCAACATGGAATATTCTAGTGCGGAATAGTTGGCCGGACTAGCGTTTAACACCGAAACATTGATCGAGCGTAGGGAAAGTCCCATCCCGCACTTCGGCCGCGTATTGGGCGGCCGCTTGCGAGATCAAGGCCCCCACATCCGCATACGGTTTGGCGAACTTGGGAATCTTGCCATTGGTCAGGCCCAGAATGTCCTCAGTCACCAGGACTTGTCCATCGCAGGCGGGCGAGGCGCCAATGCCGATGGTGGGAATCGCAATACTTTCCGTAATGCGGCGACCCAAACTTTCCGCCACACCTTCCAGCACGACTCCCCAGGCTCCGGCCTGGGCGTGGGCGACCGCATCTTCCAAAACACGCTGTGCAGCGGCATCGGTCATCCCCTGCGCCTTATAGCCGCCCATGGTATTGACGTACTGAGGCATCAGGCCGACGTGCGCCAGCACCGGAACACCCCGCTCCACCAGGAAACGGGTGGTTTCCGCCATGACATGCCCACCTTCGAGCTTGACCGCCTGCGCACCGCTGGCCGCCAGCATGCGCGAGGCATTGGCAAAAGCCTGCTGGGGTGATTCCTGATAGCTGCCAAACGGCATATCCACGACAATGCAAGCATGCTGCGTCGCGCGCACCACTGCCGCTGCATGGGCAGCCATCATATCGACCGTAATGCTTAAGGTGTCAGGCATCGCATAGCCCACCATGGCGGTCGAGTCACCCACCAGAATCATGTCCAGGTGCTCGTCCAGCATCCGTGCAACGGGCGCGATGTACGCAGTCAAGGCAGCAATTTTTTGTTTGCCCTTGCAGGCGATCAAAGTGGGAACGCTAACGCGAACCTGCGTGGTATGTACGCTCATACTTACTCCAGCTGGAATCCCATAGCGCAAACGCTTATATAGGATTGCTTATATAGGATTGTGAATGATGCAGATTGCAACATCTTAAGAAAAAAACCAGTCGACGCCTCTATAATCGCCGCAGGACAAAAAACAATAAGCTAATTTCCTGCCTGCGTACAAGCCTCGCGTGTCCACCCCATGCGGATTCCGGTCCTTTTAAGGACTTTTACAGAGTCAGCGCTTGTACTCTAGAACCCGATTGTTCCCAATGCGCGGTGGTTTCATCAGTCGTATCCAGGCTGTTTTGCCGTGCACTCAACCGAGGAGAGACCCATGTCGACTACCCCCCCAACAATCACCTTCCATGATGATAACCGCGCCCCGCAACTGGGCCTGGGCGTCTGGCAGGTACCTGCCGAGCAAACGGCCGATGTGGTGTGCAGTGGCATCGAAGCGGGCTACCGCCTGATCGATACTGCCGCCATTTACGGCAACGAAGCCGAAGTCGGCCAAGGGATTCGCCAGTCCAAGGTGCCCCGCGAAGAGCTGTTTGTGACCACCAAACTGTGGAATGACATGCATGGCCACGACAATACCCGTGCAGGCTTTGAGGAAAGCATGGACAAGCTGCAGCTCGATTATGTAGATCTGTACCTGATTCACTGGCCCGTGCCCAAAAACCGCCAGTACATCCAGACCTGGGAGACGCTGATCAATCTGCGCAACGAGGGCCGTGTGAAATCGATTGGGGTATGCAATTTTCTGCCGCAGCACCTGCAAACCCTGCTGGACAAGACCGGCGTTCTGCCCGTATTGAACCAGATCGAACTGCACCCCGGTTTCCAGCAGGCTGAATCGCGCCACTATCATGAAGATCATGCCATTCAGACTCAAGCCTGGAGCCCCCTGGGGCTGGGCACGCTGTGGGACAACCCGGTGCTGAACAAGATTGCCAAGCAGCATGGCCGTTCCGTGGCTCAAGTCATGCTGCGCTGGCAGATTCAACTGGGCAATATGGTGATTACCAAGTCCAACTCCCCCGAGCGTCAGCGCGCCAATATGGACATCTTCAGCTTCGAGCTAAGCGAACAGGATATGGCCGATATCGCCAGTCTGGACCGGCCCGATGGCCGTCTTGGCCCAGACCCGGAACTGTTTCGCCTGCCCAAAAGCACCGTCCAGGACTAAGCGCCAGGACGCACACGGCGCGCCGGTCCGGACAGAAAGGCAGCTAAAAGGGGCGCCAGGGCAAACAACCACAGCAAGGCCTGTGCCGACTGACGCGCGCCCTGCATGCCGCCAGGGTCCACAAACCCGGTTGCCGTGGTAATTATCCCTGCCAAGGCCGCCCCCAATGCCATCGTGTACAACTGCAAGGTGGTAATGGCGGCCGAGGCGATATTCTCCTGCCCCTTGGGGGCCGAATGAAAAACCCGCGTCAACAAGTGCGGCCAGGCCAGCCCAATCCCTACCCCCACGCCCAGCAAAGCCAGATACAGGGCCCAGGAATAGTCTGTCCCCTCACTCAAGCCCACCCATGGGATGAGGACTCCCAAAGCAGCCAGGGACAGGCCCGAGAGCACCGGCCCGACAATAATCAGTCTATCGCCGGTTTCCAGCCCACGGCTGGAGCTGGCAATCGACCCCAAGGTCCATCCCCCTGACATCAAGGCGGTCAGATAGCCCGCCTTCAGGGGACTCATGTGGTGAATGATCTGCAGGAAATACGGAATGAAGATTTCGGTCGCTACGGCCACGCTGACCAGACCAATACCGGCATAGAGACTGCCCAAAGCAGTACGAATCGAATAGGTGCCTTGGGGAAACAGACGACTGGTAGATTGACGGTCTGAGCGTGCCATCCCGTAAACCAAGGCAGCACCGCCCGCCACACCGGCCAGATTGATCACCCAGGAGGTGGACAAGCTGCCCGCCGACATTACCAGCACCGAAGCCGTCAACAACAATACCTTGCCCAGGGTCGAGCCTGATTGTCGTGATTCTGGAGCCCGCGCATCGCGCAGCTGTGTCCAGACCAGCACCGCCAGCAAGGCCGCACAGGGCAAGACACTCCAGAAGGCCAGACGCCACTGTCCCATCTGGGCAAAAACGCCGCCAATGGCCGGGCCCGACAGGGTAGCCACCCCCCACATGCTGGAGACCAGGGCCATGACACGCGGCCAGAGCCGCTCCTCAAACACCAGCCGGATGGAGGAATAGCTCAGACCCAGCAGCAAGCCGCCCCCTAAACCCTGAATCGTGCGGGCAAACAGCAAAAACAGCATGGAGGGCGCTGCCGCGCACAAGGTCGTGCCAATGGCAAAAAACAACAGCGACATCAGAAAGCTGTGTCGCAGGCCCCACTTCTCCAGAACCTGCGGTGACAGGGCCGAGCCCAGAATCGAGGCCACCACAAACAACGTGGTATTCCAGGCGTAGTACTCCAGCCCGCCAATATCCTCCACGACCGAAGGAAGAATGGTGGTGGCCACGTATACGTTAATGGCATGAACAGCCACCCCTCCGGCCAGGGCCAGGGAGCGCAAGCCATTGCGGCCCGACAGTAACTCAGACCAAGAAGCTTCCTGGGTATGTGTCATTTTTTTCTTTATCCAAGCAAAAAAGCCGGCAGACATGCCGGCCCTCTCATCCACCAGTGCGCCAGTCCCCTCAAGTCACTGGCGCACCTGCTGGCGTATCACAACACGCTCTGGCCTGCCGCAGCGCTTATGCCTTTAGCAAGCCTCGCAAAACGTATTGCATGATACCCCCATGACGGTAGTAATGCGCTTCGCTGGGCGTATCGATTCGAACCAGCGCCTCGAACTCGATATCACCGGCCCGCACAGTGACTTTTTCCGGAATGCGGTCCTGGTTCAGCGCCGTGATGCCTTCAATATCAAACACCTCATCCCCGGTCAGACCCAGCGTGGCAGCATTTTGACCAGCCAGGAACTGCAAGGGCATCACCCCCATCCCCAACAGGTTACTGCGGTGAATGCGCTCGTAGGATTCGGCAATCACCGCACGCACGCCCAAAAGCACGGTGCCCTTGGCCGCCCAGTCACGAGAAGAACCCGAGCCGTATTCCTTGCCCGCCAGAATCACCAGCGGAACACCGGCATTGAGGTAATGACGCGAGGCATCGTAAATCGTGGCTACCGGCGCGCCGTCCTGCGTAAAGTCGCGCGTATAACCGCCTTCTGTGCCAGGTGCCAGTTGATTACGCAAACGCACATTGGCAAACGTGCCGCGAATCATGACCTCATGGTTGCCGCGACGAGAGCCATAGGAGTTGAAATCCTGGGGTTTGACACCGTGGTCCATCAGGTAAGTGGCAGCCGGCGACGTGCGGGCAATGGAACCGGCAGGGCTGATATGGTCTGTCGTCACCGAATCGCCCAGCTTGGCCAGTACGCGGGCCCCCCGTATGTCCGCCACAGGGCTGGGCTCACGCTTCAGGTCAATGAAATAAGGCGGTTTTCGCACGTAGGTGGAATCGTCCTGCCACTCGAAACGATCCCCTTTGGGCGTAGGCAGGGAGCGCCAGCGCTCATCACCGGCAAATACATCCGCGTAGCCGTCACGGTACATCTCGGAGGCAATGGCTTTGCCAATCACCTCCTGTACTTCCGCCGCGGAAGGCCAGATGTCTTTCAGATAGACGTCCTGACCATCGCTGCCCTGCCCCAACGGTTCGTGGTACAGGTCGATATCCATGGTGCCGGCCAGGGCATAAGCCACCACCAGCGGGGGCGACATCAGGTAGTTCATTTTCACTTCGGGGTGAATGCGCCCTTCGAAGTTACGATTGCCGGACAGCGTGGACACCACCGCCAGATCGTTCTGATTAATGGCCTGGCTGACTTCCGGAATCAAGGGACCGGAGTTACCGATACATGTGGTGCAACCGTAGCCAACCAGATCAAAGCCCAGCTTGTCCAGATAAGGGGTCAGACCTGCACGCTGGTAGTAATCCGTGACCACGCGCGATCCCGGAGCCAGACTGGTTTTCACCCAAGGCTTGCGGCTCAGGCCCTTTTCCACGGCCTTCTTGGCCAGCAGCCCCGCCGCCATCATGACGCTGGGGTTAGAGGTGTTGGTACATGAAGTAATCGCAGCAATAACGACCGAGCCATGATCCAGCGTGCATGGGCTGCCATCGGCCAGCGTGAACTCCACCGCCGCTTTCCGGGGTGCTGGCGGTTTATGCGAGGGCACGTCCGAGGCAGGAAAGCTCTCTTCGACGGCCTCGTCGTAGGTGGCGACATCATCGCCCAGCAAATCACGCACCGCAGTACGGAAGGCCGGTTTGGAGGACGACAGTGCGATACGGTCCTGGGGACGCTTAGGTCCGGCGATCGAGGGCACCACCGTGGACAGGTCCAGCTCCAGACGTTCGGAATAACGTGGCTCGTGCTCGGGGTCGTGCCACAGCCCCTGAGCCTGCGCATAGGCACGCACCAGCTCGATCTGCTCTTTGCTACGTCCGGTCAGCTCCATATAACGCAGTGTTTCCTCGTCAATCGGGAACATGGAGATGGTGGAGCCGTATTCGGGGCTCATATTGCCGATGGTGGCACGATTGGCCAAAGGCACGGCACTGACGCCTGGGCCATAGAACTCGACAAACTTGCCGACTACGCCGTGCTGGCGCAGCATGTCGGTGATGGTCAGCACCAGATCCGTGGCCGTTGTGCCTTCGGGCATTTGACCGGTCAGCTTAAAGCCCACGACACGCGGGATCAGCATGGAAATAGGCTGACCCAACATGGCCGCTTCAGCCTCAATCCCGCCTACCCCCCAGGCCACCACGCCCAAACCGTTCACCATGGGAGTGTGCGAGTCCGTACCGACACAGGTATCGGGATAGGCCAGCTGACGGCCTTGCTCGTCGCGTGTAAAGACCACACGGGCAAGATGCTCCAGGTTGACCTGATGCACAATCCCCGTACCGGGGGGAACGACCTTGAAATTGTTAAACGCGCTTTGGCCCCAGCGCAGAAACTGATAACGCTCCATATTGCGTTCGTACTCAATCTGCACGTTGCGTTCAAACGAGCTGGGCTTGCCAAAATCGTCCACGATCACCGAATGGTCAATCACCAGCTCTACTGGCGCCAGAGGATTGATTTTTTGCGGGTCGCCGCCCAGTGCCTGCATCGCTTCGCGCATGGCAGCCAAATCCACCACGGCAGGCACGCCCGTAAAATCCTGCAACACGACGCGAGCGGGGGTAAAAGCAATTTCGCGGTCAGGCTCGGCAGCCGGGTCCCAGGCC
This sequence comes from Alcaligenes sp. HNGD-HTN06, assembly GCF_049932565.1. Lineage (NCBI taxonomy): Bacteria > Pseudomonadati > Pseudomonadota > Betaproteobacteria > Burkholderiales > Alcaligenaceae > Alcaligenes > Alcaligenes sp. HNGD-HTN06. The sequence goes on from NZ_CP187782.1 coordinate 3,440,748, forward strand.
GCCAGGGCGCGAATGTCATCGGCCGTCACATCCCCACCATCTTCGGTGCGCAGCAAGTTTTCCAGCAGGATCTTCAAGCCATAAGGCAGACTGGCAACATCCAGACCATCTCCACGAACCGCATCCAACCGATAGTAGTCGTAGGACTGCCCGCCGACATCCAACTGGTGCAAAGCTTTAAAACTATCTACGCTTTTCATATCGGGATCTCCATGGAAAAGTGCCGGCCGATACCACCCAATTCACCCAGCCAGCAAAACACATCGGGTAATTGTCTATGGGTCTAGACCATTTCACATCTTACACGCTGGCGCCACCCCCTGCCCCGCGTGACGTCCCCCCTGTGGCCTTCCGACACACCTACACAAACCCGGAAACATTCTTTACGTATAATCATTTAGGTGCCTCCCGCCTGTCTTGTGCCCCCTTTCCTCCCTTTATTTCGAGCACTCGCCCTTCCTCATGTTTTTTGTTGATCTGCGCCGGCTGATTCTCTTGCTGGCTACTGCCAGCAGTCTGCTGACCATGGGCTACACCTTGTATGGGGCCTACTCAGCGGAACGTTCCTTGCTGATCGAGCAAGCTCTGGAAAAAAACCGCGCCTACGCGCTGAAACTGGCCAGCAGTACAGATGCATTTATCGCCAACCTGTTGCAGCAACTGAGCTATAGCGCTGGCGTGCTCGAGCGATCCAGGTATATCGACGAACAATTACTGATCGACGAAGTACAACGGCTGAAAGAACAAAACAACAGTTTTAACTCGGTGCTGATTCTCGATGCCGAGGGACGGGTCCTGGCCAATGCTCCTGAAAAGCTCAGCTTGTTGGGCACAACCTTGCGCGGCGAAGGCACTCAACTGGCCTTGAAAACGCGTAAACCCGTCGTCAGTCCGCCCTATCTGTCCGCAACGGGGCGCTTGCTGATTTTTCTGTCCCACCCTCTTTTTGACGCCCAGGGAAACTACAAAGGTCTGGTGGGCGGCTCTATTTATCTGCACGAGCCCAATAGCCTCAATACCCTGCTAGGTGAACATTTTTACCGTGATGGCTCCTACATCTATGTGGTTGATCAACACAAACGCCTGATTTTCCACCGGGATGTCGCGCGTATTGGCGAAGTCATACACGGCAACCCGGCCATTGATGCCGTCAGCCAGGGCGAAAGTGACGCCTTGTCCTTGCGCAACATCAAGGGCGTGGACATGCTGGCCGGTTTCGCCCCCAGCAGCGATGTGAAATGGGGGGTGGTGGTACAAAGCCCCACAAAAGTCGTTCTGGACGAGTTGACCGTCTTGCTGGGAAAAGTAGTGCGCAACTCCATTCCCTTTTTTCTGGCCGTACAGATTCTGATCTGGATGCTGGCCATGCTGATCGCCAAACCCCTGCGTCAACTGGCCCGGCAGGCTCCACATCTGGATTCGACCAATGCCAGCTCCCGTATTGCCCAGGTTCACGCCTGGTACTTTGAGTCCCGCCAGATCAAGCTGGCCATGCTGCTGGGTTTGAAACGTGTCAACCGCAAGATGGGCGTCATGAATGTGGAACGCAATACCGACCCCCTGACCGGTCTGAACAACCGGCGCGGCATGACGACAGTGCTGCAGCAATGGAAGGAAATGGACACCCCCTTTTCCGTACTGACCGTGGATATTGACCACTTCAAACGGGTCAACGATACCTACGGCCACGATGTCGGCGATCTGGTATTGAGCTTTCTGGCCGACACCATGCGGGCCTGCACCCGCGACACGGATCTGATCTGCCGGGTCGGCGGTGAGGAGTTCTGTATTTTCCTGCCCGATCAGGATATCGATCAGGCGTTGCAACTGGCCGAGCGCTTGCGCATTCTGATCAGCGAGACTAGCAGTCCTGCGGGCTCGCCCATCACCATTTCAATCGGGCTGGCCCACTGGCCGATTCACGCCCGCGACCACAGTACCGTCCTGAAACTGGCGGACGAAGCCCTGTATAAAGCCAAGCGCAATGGTCGCAACCGCGTCGAGCTGTGCGATCCTGGCGTAGACGAAACAGACAAGCAGAGCGCTTAAAGACGGCGCAGCACCTTGATACGCACATCCAGCTGAACGGGCAGGCTCGTCAATTGACGCGCTTGTTCCCGCCCCTGGGCACTGGCTCGAAACAGGTGAGGTGTCATCAAAAGCAGGTCTGCAATCTGTTCCTGTGAGTCGAGCCGGATCTGGGCACGGACGCGTTCGGTGGTTTCCAGGCTAAAGCCGGTCGGGGGCACCAGATTCTCTTCCTTATCGGCTTTCAGCGTCGGATAAATAATGCGACGCAGCTCCAGCAGATGCTCCGGCCCGGCCTCAACCTGAACCCAGATGCCACCTGGCTTTAAAGTCCGCCAAAATTCCTCGGGCACTGCAAACCCAAACAGGCATAAGACCGCATCCAAGGCACCATCGGGCACTGGCAGTTGCGCATTGCTGCCCACCAGCCAACGGATGTCCGAGGAGCTGCGTGCCGCCGCCATAACGGCCCATTTGGAAATATCCAGACCAATCAGGGCCAACTGCCCATCTTGATCCTGCTGACGCAAGTAACGCGGGTAATAGCCTTCACCACAGCCCGCATCCAGACAGGCATAAGGAGCCTCCCCTTCCAGACCATCCATCAAGGCACGCCACACACCGGCGGCAATAGGTTCATACACCCCCGATTCCAGATAGCGACGGCGTGCCGCTACCATTTCCTTGCTATCGCCCGGATCGCGAGAACGCTTGTTCTGTACCGGCAGGAGATTGATATAGCCCTGACTGGCGGTGTCAAAGCAATGACCCGAGGCGCAACGCCAGCTAGGTGATTCAAATGTGAGCGGCAAGCCATCCAAGGGACAGCACAGCTTCTCGAACAGGGGGGGGGAAAAGTCGGACATGGATGAATCGCTCTACGGCCACCGTGGCCAAGGCGATAGTGTAGCGCCCCGGACAGTCTGTGCCGGGGCCGACAAGGCGTTTACGCTTGCGTGGCAAAGGCCAGCGCGTCGCGCAGCAAAGCCTCGATCAGGGGCTGGATCCGACCGGCCGCCTCTTCGTTGTAGGCAAAAGGCCATTGCTCTTGCATATAACAGCACTGCGCCATTTCCAGTTGGACCGCATGGATGTTCTGTTCAGGACGTCCGTAATGGCGAGTAATGTAGCCACCTTTGAAACGGCCATTCAACACGCTGCTGTAGTCCTGGTTGGCCAAGGCCGTTTTCATCAGACGTTCGCTCAAGGCAGGATCACAGCTCTGACCATTGGCGGTGCCAAAATTCAGATCGGGCAGGCGGCCTTCAAAAAAACGCGGCACTACCGAACGAATCGAGTGCGCATCCCATAGGACCACACGACCATGCAGCGCCAGCAGGCGGGTGAGCTCTTCTTCCAGTTTCTGGTGATAAGGCAACCAGATGGTTTCGCGCCGCTGGGCAACCTCTCGCTCGTCCGGCTCCTGGCCGGGCTGATAAATAGGCGCATCGTCAAACATGTCCACTGGACATAGGCCGGTGACACTTTGACCCGGATACAGGCTGCTATTGTCCGGCGGGCGGTTCTGGTCCACGACAAAGCGTGAATAGGTCGCTGCCAGAACCGAAGCCCCCAATGTGCGCGCGCATTCATAAAGGCGGGGAATATGCCAGTCCGTATCAGGCACCTGACGAGCCGATTCCGTGAAACGCGTCAGCAAATCCGAGGGCACGTAGGTGCCCGAATGTGGCATGGAGATCAGCAAGGGGACAGTGCCCGGGTAAAACTCAAAAGCAGCAGGAACAGTCATGACGGGCTCCGGTCGGTTTCAGCACACAATCAAGAGGGAATAGGATACAGATCACCCCGGCGGTGCTGCCAGGCCGGCAGTGATTCGCGCATGCGCTGCACACGAGCGGGGTCCAGATCGGCACAGATATAGCCAGGATGATCCGGCATGCAGGCCAGTACCGTTCCCCAAGGGTCAATAATCATACTGCGACCCAGACAGGGCAGGGCAGGACCAGGCCCCCCAATTTGGGCGGCGGCCAGCACATAGCATTGGTTCTCAATGGCACGGGCACGCAACAGCACTTCCCAATGGTCGCGGCCGGTATGCACATTAAAGGCAGCCGGCACCACCAGGACATTCGCGCCCCGGGCTCGCAAGGTACGAAAGAGCTCGGCAAAGCGCATGTCATAGCAAATGCTCAGACCCAGGTTCAGTTCCCCGACCTGCACATTCTGAACCTCCTCACCAGGACAAAAATCGTCGGACTCGCGGTATTCCAGGCCGTTGACCACCGCATCGTATAAATGAACTTTGCGATACTGAGCCACGATCTGTCCATCGGGCGAGAAAGTCACACTGGTATTGCCCAGGCGAGGATCGTCCGGACGGCGCTCATGCATGGAACCCAGATGAATCCAGGCACCGGTGCGCCGCGCCAGGCTGGCCATATGCTCGGTTACCAAGCCTGGGATAGGCGTGGCGTTTTGCTGCAGCCATGGCGTATCGCCGCGTACATCGCTGTACTCGGGGGTCACAATGAGTTTTGCCCCGTCCCTGGCGGCGGCCAGCACCCAATGTTCCAGCTGATCCAGATTGGTCTGGCGGTCGCGGCCACTATCCAGCTGAACCAGGGCCACACGTGTCGTAGACATACTTTTATCCTTTCAGCCCGGCTCAGTACTGCAAGGCGCGAGCAGTTTCCAAGGCCAGACGGGACAACACCCCCGCCCCCTGCCCCCCGTAAAGAGACGTGCTGGTGCGCCCGTCCGTAAAGCCATCGGCCATCACCGCCAGCACCACACTGCGCTCACCCATGGTCAAGATTCCGGCATCGTGACGCAAGCCGGGCAAGGAGCCGGTCTTGTGAGCCAGTTGAGCGATGGAAGGCAAAATTGCCGCGAAATGTCCTCGTTCACGCTGGTCAGCCAGCATGTCCAGACCCTGCTGACGCAGGCTTTCCGGCAAGGCAGGCGAGCCAAGCAGGTAGAGCAAGGTCGAGCAGGCATCCTGGGCGGTAGTCCAGTTGTCTTTACCAGCCTCCCGCGCCTTCATGTCCATCATGTGACGCTGCAACTGGGTCTGCTGCAGGCCAGCCTGCGCGCACCAGGCGTTGATGTTAGCCATGCCCAGCAAGTCGATCAGCGCATTGGTGGCGACGTTGTCGCTCAAAATGATCATCAGCAGGGCCAGCTCACGCAAGCTCAGGCTGGTCACGCCAGGCAACTGGCTCAAAATACCGGTGCCTGGCGTACGGTCTCCCTCAGGCAAGGGATAGACCGTATCCAGCGACAATCTGCCCTGGGCAACCTGTTCCAGCAGACACAGCAGCATGGGCGTCTTGATCAAGCTGGCCGAGGGCATGACGCGCTGCGCATGCCACTCAAACAAGGAGGTACCGTCGGTCGCGTAGACCGCCATCGAAATGCGGGCGGCTTCCTGGGCCAGCACAGGCTCCAGTCTTTCTTGCAGACGCTCACGAACCCGTGGCGCATCCAACAACGCGCTTCCCAAGGCAAACATACACACTCTCCTTCCGCACTCAGACCAAAATCAGGAATAGACCGGCGAACATCAACAAGTTGACGATCATCACCGCCCAGCCGTTATACAACATGTATTTAAGCTGAGTGGAACGCGCCAGGCCCATCTGGCCGAACATATCCGAAGAAGGAAAGGGACCGAACCAGTCAATTTGCGAGCTACCCAGAATGACGGCGGCCGTTGCGGCAGGACCCACGCCTGCTGCTGCCAGGAGGGGGCCAAAAATCTTGGCGGTAAAGGTCATCTGTGCGACGGCGGCTCCCGGAATATGGCCCACCACGTTAAAGGCCACAATCAACATGCACAGTACCGCGCCACTGATGCCGACCAGATACGGTTGTACCGAATCGAGCAAGGCGTGATAGGCATTGAGCTGATCCACCAGCACCAGCACGGGATTGAACAGCCAGAACAAGAAGAAAATCCAGATCAGCTTGCCCGCCCCGGCATACATGGCCTGCAAAATCTCGCGTGGGTTCATGCCGCCGGCCAGACCGGTTGCCGCTCCCAGGGACACCATCACAATAATGGCGTATGCAAAGCCGGCCTTGGAGGCAATACCCACCGCCGCCAGACCCACAATCGTGATGCAGAAAGCCCAGGCTGCACGTACTGCTTTAGGCGACGCCTTGGCATTCACATCAAAAGCCGCCTGGCCTTGCGAGGCTTCTTCGTACTGGAACTGGTCTTTGGTGATTTTCTGGATGCGGCCGGACATGAACCAGCCCGTCAGCAAGGTTGCCGCCGCCATCGGCAGGCCGGCCACCAGCAAATAGTCGGTGTAGCTCAAACCGGTCAGACCCGTTACCGTCACCACATTAGGAGTGAATGGGCCCAGCACCAGACCTGCGGAGCCGGCGCTTTGGAACAAGGCAGCCACGGCGGGGGGAGACAGACGCACGGCCGCGGCAATCGGGATCACCACCGCAGCGATAATGGCGTTACCGCCCGCCAACGTGCCCAGAGCGCCACAGATCAGGGTGGACGCCACCATGATGCCCAAACGCACACGCATCGGATTGGACAAGCCGATACGCTTCACAATGGCTCGCACCAATTGCTCAGCGGCACCCGTACGGGCGGCGACCTCGCCAACCCCGGCGCCCAGCACAATAATCAAACCCACCACCGCAATGAACGAGCCCAGTGACTCGGCCAGCAGTTTACCCATCGCAATCGGCGTCGTGCTGGTCATGATGGCGCCCAAAACAATGGCTCCAATCGTGGCCAACACAATGTCCACACCCAGCAGGGCGATAAGCGCGAACACCACTACCGGCGTCAAGCCCCACAGGGAGCTTTCACCCGGCATGTAAAAATGGGTGTACAAGGCAATCGCCATGCCAATTAAAAACACCACCATGGCTGCATTGCGCTTGCCCGTTGGCATTGCTTGCTGAATGACACTCATGTCGTCTCCTTAACGATCCTTCCTGGCCGGCTTTTCATAAGTCCGGCCTTTGCATGTGATGCAATCACCCTGCCCTGGTTGACGGCCCCAGATCCGGGCAACTGGTTTCTTGTCCGATGCGCCGCTTAAACCGAAATAATCGGCGCATCCAGGCTTTGTGCCTGAGCGGCAAAGGCGCGTTTAAGCACCTGTCCGGGCCGCTGCTCCGGAGCGACAGGATGAACCTGTACACCATTGACAAACACAGTCTGCACACCTTGAGACGGTAAGGTGGGCTGCTCCCAGGTGGCGCAATCTTGCACCGTTTCGGGATTAAACACCACCAGATCCGCCCAGGCGCCGACTTGCAACACGCCGCGGTTTTCCAGCCCGAAAACCGAAGCAGGCAGGGCCGTCATTTTGGCGACCGCCTGCTCCAGGGACATCAGGCCATCTTCGCGTACGTACCGCCCTAAAATGCGCGTAAAACTGCCCCACAACCGAGGGTGGGGATGCGCATCCGCAGGCAATCCGTCCGAGCCCACCATGCAACATGGGTGGCTGAAAATACGCTGGACTTCTTTCTCGTCCATCGCAAAATAAATCGCGCCGGCCGGCAGCAAACGCCGTGCGGCAGTTTCACGGTCGCAGCCCCACTGTTCGGCAATCTCGGCCAGATACAGGCCATTGCATTCCGGGTGAGGCTCGGACCAGGTAATACGAATCTGGTCTATGGTGTGGGCGCGCTCAGGAATCAGGATCGTGGAGCTGCCCGAATAGGGGTAGATATCGAGGGTGGCCTGTACGCCATCGGCGCGCGCTCGATCAATATTGGCCAAGGTCTCACTGCTGCGGCCCCAGTTGGCCGGCATCATGCACTTGTGATGCGACACCAGGGTGGCGCACTGCGTCTGGCGGCCTATCGCCAGCACTTCTTCTACCGACTCCTGCACCGTATCGCCTTCATTGCGAATATGACTGGTATGCAAGGAGCCCTGGGAAGCGGCAACACGGGCCAGGCCTTCCAGTTCGGCCGGTTCGGCCATGCAGCCAGGCTCATAGGCCAAGCCAGTACTAAAGCCCACCGCCCCATCCTGCAGAGCCTGGGCCAACAGGGCTTGCATGGCCTGCTGCTCATCGGCGTCAGGCTGAGCGAGCGGGTCCTGCATGACAGCCATGCGCAAATTCGCATGGCCGACCAAGGCTGCCACATTGATCATGGGCGTTAACTGACGCACCGCCTGTGCATACTGCGCCATGTCCTTAAACAAGGGCGAGTCGCCCAGCAAGGCCAAGGCAGCCGCCGAATTGCCGGGCAAGGGAGCCGGAAAGGCGCTGACGCCACAATTGCCAACCACCACCGTCGTAATGCCCTGACTGGTTTTCCAGTCCAGAGCGGGCCGCTCGATGAACATCAAGTCATCATGACCGTGGGTGTCGATAAATCCGGGGGCCACCACATGGCCGCTGGCATCCACCACTTGATCGGCATGCCAGGCGCTCAAATCGCCCAGGGCCACAATACGCCCCGACCGAATACCCACATCACCGCGCCAGCGCGGGGTGGCCAAGCCATCAATAATCCAGCCATTGCTGATCTTGACGTCCAAGCTGCGGTCGTCTGTCTGCATTTACGTCTCCACTTACCCTCCCACAAAAAGGGGAGTTGACCGCATTATCCAAAGGTATTATTAATATGAAAAATTGTTTAAGTTAATTGATTAATCAGAAAATGAAATGGACAGACTTCCCAAGCACATCACGCTCAAGCACCTGAATGCCTTTGTCGCCGTCGCCCAGGAGGCCAGCTTCACCCACGCCGCCCGGCGACTTTTTCAAACCCAGTCCTCGGTCACGGGCCTGATTCAGCAGTTGGAAGTTGCCTTGAATACCACTCTGTTCAATCGCACCAGTCGGCGCGTATCCCTGACGCCTATTGGCCTGGAGTTCCTGCCGCGCATCACGCGATTGCTGGCGGACTTTGATGGGGCCATCAGTGATGTCATGCGTTACGGAGAATTGAAAAGCGGGCGGGTCAGTGTGGCGGCCGCCCCTTCGGCCATCACGGATCTGATTGCACCGGCTGCCGCTCATTTCTCGCAGCAGCACCCTGCGGTACGGCTGTATCTGCGTGATGACAACTCAGGCCGCATTCAGCGCCAGATCGTGGCAGGAGAAATCGACTTTGGTCTGACCAGTCCCTGGGCAGATGTCCAAGGGCTGGACAGTCAACCCCTGCTGGAAGATCAATTCGGCGTGCTCTATCGCAGCGACGACACGCAGATCAAACCCGATGCCAACAACACGGTCAGTTGGTCGGCGCTGGAGGAGCGCAAACTGGTCGGTGTGGTGGACGAAACAGGCATCATGGCAGTGCTGCAATCGCGACCGGATTTACCCATTGAGGCCTCAGCCCCTTTTTATGAAGCGTCCAGCACCACCTCACAAGCGGCGTTGGTACAAAGTGGTCTGGCCATTGCCCTGCTGCCGGCCCTGGCCGCTCAACGGGTTCTCATGCCCGGCCTGAGTTTTTCGCTGCTGCAAGCCCCCACACTGGTTCGCACCTTATGCCTGATGTTCCATCAGGAACATGATTTGACACCTGCAGCGGCCGCCTTGGTGGATGAGCTGCGGGCCTATGTGAAAAAAGCAGCATTACCGCCTGGATGCCGCGCTCTGTAAGCATATGCAAATATCATGGGAGGGGCGCCCGGCCTCGGTAACAATAAGGACCGCTAGTCGCGTGCGCAGGATGACGCGACCTGGCCCAGTCTGCTCGACCCTTTCCATGAATAGACGAACAGCAAAGCCGGACGTAGCACCGTTCAGGCTCGCCTGATCACCCTGCCATCATGCCCGTGCTGCTTTCCGGGTGTTGATGGCCCACAAGGCGACCCAGCGCGTCATCGTCCTGCTCACCAGGAGAAGCACCATGACGCAGTCTTCCGCGACCTCCAGCAACGCCAAGCCGCTTCATCTTGACGACATCACCGTCGTAGACAACACCAAGCTCAAAAAAGCCGTGACTGCCGCTGCGCTGGGCAACGCCATGGAATGGTTTGATTTTGGTGTCTACGGCTTTGTGGCCGCCACCTTGGGTAAAGTCTTTTTCCCCGACGCCTCGCCCGCCGTGCAAACCATTGCGGCACTGGGCACCTTTTCCGTGCCTTTTTTGGTGCGACCATTGGGCGGCGTATTCTTCGGGCTGATGGGGGACAAGTTCGGTCGTCAGAAGGTGCTGTCCCTGACCATCATCATCATGGCGATCAGCACCTTCCTGATAGGCCTGATTCCCTCCTACCTCGCGATTGGTATCTGGGCCCCGATCTTGCTGTTGCTGTGCAAACTGGCCCAGGGTTTTTCCGTGGGCGGCGAATACACCGGCGCCGCGGTCTTTGTGGCCGAATATGCACCTGACCGGCAACGCGGGTTTCTGGGAAGCTGGCTGGACTTTGGCTCCATTGCAGGCTTTGTGCTGGGCGCTGGTCTGGTGGTGTTGCTGCAAACATCCCTGAGCGAAGCCAGTTTTCAGGACTGGGGCTGGCGCATTCCCTTCCTGATAGCCGGCCCACTGGGCATTTTGGGCCTGTATCTGCGCCATGCGGCCGAAGAGACGCCAGCCTTTACCGAGCAACTGGAAAAGATGGAAAAAGAGGACCGTGCCGCCCTGCAAGAGCGCCCGACGATTTCCTTTGGCGAGATCTTCTCCAAATACCGTAAAGCCCTGCTGATCTGTATTGGCATGGTGCTGGTCACCAACATTACCTACTACATGTTGTTGACCTACATGCCGACCTATCTGTCCAGCAGTCTGGGCTATGCCGAAGAACACGGTGTCTTCATTATTGTGGTGGTGATGATCGGGATGCTGTTTGTGCAACCGGTGGTGGGCTTTGTCAGCGACAAGATCGGGCGCAAGCCCTTCTTGCTGGCCGGCAGTCTGGGACTGCTGATCTTTGCCATTCCCGCCTTCCACTTTATTGGCAGCGACAGCAATGTGCAGATCTTTCTGGGACTGCTGATTCTGGCCGTTTTACTGAACTGCCTGACCGGGGTCATGGCCTCTACCCTGCCCGCCCTGTTCCCGACCCGACTACGCTACAGTGCCCTGGCCGCCTCTTTCAATATTGCGATTATTGTGGCGGGCCTGACGCCAACCATCGCTGCGTGGCTGGTGGAGCAAAGCAATAACCTTCTGATCCCTGCCTATTACCTGATGTTTGCCAGTGTCATCGGTTTGATTACGGCCGTGTTCCTGCCTGAAACGGCTAACCGCCCCTTGCGCGGCGATACGCCGACCGCCTCCAACCCCAAGGAAGCCAAAGAACTGCTCCAACAAGCCTACGATCACATCGAGCAAAGCGTCCAGGAGGTGGAAGAAGCCATTGCCAAGGCCGAGGCCGAGTTGGAAAGCCTGAAACAGAAACGCCAAGGTCTGGTGGACCGCCACCCCGAGTTGGATTAAATCCTGTCCCTGCTGCCAAGCCCGTTGGCGCGGGCCGGGAAATCGGCAAACAGTTCTCACGCCGCGGCATCCCCGCTGAAAGCCTGCATCAAAAAACCCGATCCCGTTTCAAGGCGGGATCGGGCTTGTAACTTGCGCTCCAGGCCTTGGCGCGGCCCCGATTCAGGCGCCGCTGCAGACGCAACATCAAATCGTCAGGCCACCTGATACTTCTAAGGTCGTGCCATTGATAAAGCTGGCCTCGTCCGAAGCCAGGAACGCGTATACATTGGCCACTTCCTCCGGCTTGCCCATACGGCGCAGCCAGCAATGATCGCGAAAGCCTTGCAGCACTTTTTCAGGGATGGATTTCAAAATGTCCGTCTCGATGAAACCAGGGCAAACGGCATTGACGCGAATCCCTTTGGGGCCCAGTTCACGGGCCCAGGTCTTGGTAAACCCAATCACACCAAACTTGCTGGCCGCGTAATTGGTCTGACCATAATTGCCATACAGCCCCACCACACTGGACGCATTGAGGATAGCGCCGCTTTCCTGCTCCAGCATCACCGCGGCCACTGCCTGAGTGAAATTGAATACCGCTTTCAAATTGACATCAATGACATCGTCAAACTGCTGTTCCGTCATGCGCAGCAGCTTGGCGTCTTTGGTGATCCCAGCATTGTTCACCAATACATCGATACGGCCGAACCGATGCTTTACATCCGCCACCATCGCATCAATCTGAGCACGGTCGGTGACATCCACGGTATAGGCCACGACCGTCACGCCCGGGGCGTGCAAGGACTGTGCGGCCGACTCAAGGGCTTGGGCATCCCGGTCACACAAGACCACTACCGCGCCTTCCTGGGCAAACTTTCTGGCCGTTGCCAAACCTATACCGGCTGCCGATCCGGTTACAAGCGCCACCTTATCTTTCAATCGCATTCCAGCTACCTTTTAAAAATCGCTCCACGCTGTCATGCAAACCCAGGTTTTCACAGCATCCCCACAGACCATGGTCTATTTACCCGTTCACACCAGCACCTAGTTTTTTACTCCGTTCGTCCGCCTTCCGCCAGTCAAAATGAGCAAATTTTATCCATGTCTGCCTGCTCCTCGCGGGCGACCAAAACGAAAAAAATGCTGCCCATCAAACTGGGCAGAAGGGCAAACAAACGCTTACTTGCCAGAAGTAAACTTGCTGTGACTGTGGATCAGATTGCGATAGTCAGGAATATGGGCAGAGAACAAGGCACCCAGACCTTCCACATCGTTACGCCAATCGCGGTGTAGCTCGCAGGCCACCCCAAACCAGGTCATCAACTGCGCGCCAGCCGCCGACATGCGATCCCACGCTGCGTGGCGGGTAATTTCATTGAATGTCCCCGAGGCGTCGGTTACCACAAACACATCAAACCCGGCTTCCAGGGCCGACAGGGCCGGAAATGCCACGCACACTTCCGTGACGACTCCCGCAATAACCAGCTGCTTCTTGCCGCTTGCCTCGATAGCCTTGACGAACTCGTCGTTATCCCAGGCGTTGATCTGACCAGGACGTGCGATGTAAGGCGCATCGGGAAAAATTTCTTTCAGTTCGGGAACCAAGGGGCCATTAGGGCCTTCTTCAAAGCTGGTAGTCAAAATCGTGGGCAGCTTGAAGTACTTGGCCAGATCAGCCAAAGCCAGCACATTGTTCTTGAACTTGTCCGGATCAATATCACGAACCAGAGACAGCAGCCCGGTTTGGTGATCGACCAGTAATACAGCGGCCTGGTCTTTATCAAGACGTTTGTAAGGCGTAGTCATCTCAGTTCTCCTTAAGAATGAGTAAGAAAGGGTGGGTGCCAATCCGGCACCCGGCACGGCTAAAGCGCTTCTGGGAAATCGCGCTGCAAAAACAAAGCGTTGAGCTGTTTCAACCCAGCCAGTGAGAGCGGACCGGGCCGCCCTCACCGACCAGCCTTAGGAAGTCGCGCCAGAAGGCATGGAGCCAAAGCGGCCATTGTTAAAATCGTCCATCGCCTGCAAGATTTCCTGCTGGCTATTCATGACAAACGGCCCATGACCCACGATGGACTCATCAATCGGTTGACCACTGATCAGCAAGACCACCGCATCGTTATTGGCTTCCACCATGAACTGGCTACCGGCGCGATCCAGCACTACCAATTGCCCTTCACGCACCACACTTTGCCCATTGACCAGCACCGTGCCGTGCAGAACCACCAAGGCGGCCGTCCAGCCTTGCGGACTTTCCAGCTCGACAATCCCCCCCTGATTCAGGCGCAAATCCCATACATTCATGGGGGTGAAGGTTCTGGCAGGGCCTGTAGCGCCGTCTTTTTCACCGGCAATAATGCGCACCTTGCCGGCAGCATCGGGCAGAGGCACGACAGGGATCTGCTTGTCAGTAATAGCCTGATAACCGGCAGGCGTGCCTTTGTCTTTGGCTGGCAGGTTGACCCACAACTGCACCATCTCCAAGGTGCCGCCCGAACGGGCAAAGGCATCAGAGTGGTACTCCTCGTGCAAGATGCCCGAACCCGCCGTCATCCACTGCACATCGCCCGGTCCGATCGTGCCCCCCTGGCCGGTGGAGTCGTGGTGCGACACTTCCCCCTTGTAGACGATGGTGACCGTTTCAAACCCCCGGTGCGGATGCTGACCTACACCGCGCTTGTGCTCGCTGGGCGCGAACTCGGCCGGGCCGGCATAGTCAAGCAACAGAAAAGGACTCAGCTGTTTTGCGTGCGTGTGGTACGAAAACAGGGAGCGAACGGGAAAGCCGTCGCCCACCCAATGGGGACGGGGCGCACTATAAATACCAAGAATGTTCTTCATGTCCATCTCCTTGTTTCAACATAGGAGACAGAATAAACTCGGAACGATGAAGTCAGTAGCCCCCTAAAACGGTCATCTCTGTTCCATTTATGGAACGATAAAAGCGCTATGCACGATTTAAATGACTTGTACTTTTATGTTCAGATTGTGGATCACGGCGGCTTTGCCCCGGCCGGTCGCGCACTGGGCTTGCCCAAATCCACCCTGAGCCGCCGACTGGCCGCTTTGGAAGAGCGCCTGGGGGTTCGGCTGATACAACGTTCTACCCGGCGCTTTACGGTGACCGAAATCGGCCAGACCTATTACGAACACTGCAAGGCCATGCTGGTAGAGGCTGAAGCGGCACAAGCCGCCATTGAAATGACGCATGCCGAGCCACGTGGCGTGGTACGTCTCAGTTGCCCCATCACCTTGCTGAACGCGCATGTCAGCACGATGTTGGCTGATTTCATGGTCCGCTATCCGCATGTGACGGTTCAGCTGGAGGCCACCAACCGGAAGGTGGATCTCATCGGAGAAGCACTGGATATCGCAATCCGCGTCCGCCCCCCGCCCCTGCAGGACAGTGATCTGGTGATGCGTGTTTTATCCGATCGTAGCCAATGTCTGACAGCCAGCCCGGCGCTGATTGCCCGTTACGGAATGCCCGGTTCGCCGGCGGATCTGGCCGACTATCCCAGCCTGGGCCTGGGTGTGCCTCAGCAAACCCATACCTGGACCTTGTTCGGACCCAATGGAGCGCAAGCCGTACTGCACCACACACCCCGTCTGATCACGACGGACATGACCGCTCTGCGCGCCGCGGCCCTGGCTGGAGTGGGAATCGTCCAACTGCCTACACTGGTGGTTTGCGATCAATTGGCACAAGGCGCTTTAGTCAAACTGATCCCGGACTGGGCGCCGCGCCGCGAGATCATTCATGCGGTGTTTTCCTCGCGCCGTGGTCAAATGCCCGCCGTACGGGCCCTGCTGGACTATCTGGTCGAACGCTACCAAGCCATGGACGAGGACTAAGCGCCATTCTGAGCCTGGCAGGCTTAGAAACCCGGTCATTGAGTGCGCGATCGGTTTCAGAAAACAAAAACGCCCTGCATATGCAGGGCGTTTTCTCTGAACGGGCCATCAAGCCGGGGATCAGATGCCGCGATTAAAATCGTGAACCTGCTTTTCAGCCTCTTCACGTGCAATACCGTAGCGCTCCTGAATCTTACCGACCAGATACTCGGTATTGCCCTCGGCAACATCCATATCGTCATTGGTCAGCTTGCCCCATTTCGCCTGGATTTTACCAGTCAGCTGCTTCCATTTGCCTTTAATCGTATCTTCATTCATAGTCGTTCTCCTATTTACAAAGGAATTTCATTACAGAGATTGATCATGGAATAATTATTCCGGCTTCACTTTCAATCCCGACGAGTCGACTTTCACAACACCTTTCACGCTTTCGGTGGCTGCCACCGCTTTTTTAAGCTCGATTTCGCTAGGCACGGTACCGGTCAATGTTGCAACGCCGTTATTGGTCTCAACAGAGATATCCGTGCTCTTCAAATCCTTGGTACTGGCCAGATCAGCCTTGATCTTGGTGGTAATCCAGGTATCGCTGACGGCTTCGCCCGCTGTTGCGGAATGATCCTGATTAACGGCAGGCTCATTAGCCAGTGCGCCGCCTTGCAGGCCAAAACTCAACGCCGAGGCCATTAGAAAACTGGATAGGATGGCGGATTTTTTCATAGATTTTCTCCAATATCAGAAAGAGTATTTTTAGAATTAAAAATTCCCTTATCCCTGCTATTAAAAGGAGTCCAAATCAATCAACAAAAATTTCGTTGTTTGCAATGGATGGTTCCACCGTAACATTCCCGTCCAGGGCGACAACTACGAAATGCTACAAGCAATTTCCTTATAATAATTTCCCTTCAAATTGCTCAAGGCAGCTTCTTCGACCTGAATAAGCAGATGTCCCTGACCCTGTTTTTCTGACCCTGTACCAGTTGGCCCCAAACCGCCCTACCCGGCATCGAGACTGGTTTTCACGTAGGGGACAACGTTGACCAGAAGGCTGTTCGCACGAGCAATAATTTACCCAAGGGCCGGGACGACCACAGACCCTGTCCTGCCCATGGAGAGGCAAGACCGGGCGGATACATAAGGTAAGAAATTTAGCAGTGCCACTAACAAACGCGACACCGTGAGCCGGTCAATTACCGTAAATGATGTACTTGCTGCAGCCCATAGACCTGCACCGGCAAACCCGCTTGACGCGCTTTCAACTGCAAGGCCAGATATTGTGAGTAATGCCGCGACTGGTGCAGGTTGCCACCGTGAAACCACAGATTTGGCTGCTGGGTGGGCTTCCACATATTGCGCTGCTCGCCCTCCCATGGCCCCGGATCTTTCGTGGTTTCCGAACCCAGGCCCCAGCATTTACCCACCCGGTCCGCCATTTCCTGGCCGGCCAGATCCGCTACCCAGCCGTTCATGGAACCGTAGCCCGTGGCGTACACCACCAGATCCGCAGGCAATTGCGTGCCGTCTGTCAGTACCACAGCGTTCTCGGTCAGATGGCTGATGTCGGTCCGGGATTTCAGCTTGATGCTGCCGTCGATGATCAGCTCGCAAGCGCCTACGTCGATGTAGTAGCCCGAAGCACGTCGCAGGTATTTCATGAACAAGCCCGAACCATCGTCACCCCAATCCAGCATGAAGCCTGCCGCCTCCAGCTTCTGGTAGAACTCTGCATCACGCTCGCGGATCTTGTCGTACACAGGAATCTGGAAGTCAGCCATGATGCGATAGGGCAGGGACGCAAAGAGCAAGTCTGCCTTGCGCGTGGTGACTCCCGAAGCCAGCGCCCGTTCAGAATACAGATCTCCCAAGCCGATCTCCATCAAGGAGTCGGATCGCACAATATGGGTGGACGAACGTTGCACCATGGTGACGTCCGCCCCCGCCTCCCACAACGCCGCGCAAATATCGTGCGCCGAGTTATTGGCCCCGATCACGACTACTTTCTTGCCCGCATACGCTTGCGGCCCAGGGTGCTGCGAGGAGTGCTGCTGCTCACCCTTGAACACCTCCTGTCCCTTGATACTGGGCACATTCGCCTTGCCGGACATGCCCGTGGCAAAGACCAGTTGCTGTGGCCGTAGCGTCATGGGCTTGCCATCACGCTCGATCTCCACTTCCCAGGTCTGGCTGGGCTCGTCGTAGCGCACCTTCTTGCACACGGTGCTGCTCCAGTAATTCAGCTCCATCACCTTGACGTACATTTCCAGCCAGTCGCCAATCTTGTCCTTGGGCGCAAAGACAGGCCAGTTGTCGGGGAAAGGCATATAAGGCAGGTGGTCGTACCAGACGGGGTCATGCAGGCACAGAGACTTGTAACGCTTGCGCCAGCTATCGCCGGGTCGAGCATGTTGATCAATGATGAGCGTGGGCACATTCAACTGCCGCAAACGTGCGCCCAGGGCAATGCCGCCCTGTCCGCCCCCAATGATCAATACATAGGGCTGTTCAGACGTACCTAATGTTGCCTGCTCCTGTTGACGACGCTCCTGCCAGGTCTGACGGCCGCGCCGGATGCCGTGCTCGGCCCCCATGGGACGACGCACGCCTAACGGCTCCTCATAGCCTTTCAATTCAGACATGGTGGTCAGAAAGGTCCAGATCTTGCCGTCCTTGACGCGAATATGGCCATAGCCACGCGCCACATCGGTTTCCACATGGAACCAGCCCTCCACCAGACCTTGGCCATCGTCACTGACCGGCTCGGCACTGTCGCGCTCGAACCTGGCTGACACGGCACCTTGTTGCTGCTGCGTCAGCATGTCGCGGATCTGATCGCGCCCCTCCATGGTTCGGATATTCCAGGTGAACATGACCAGATCACGCCAAAAGCATTCTTCGGCAAACAGGGCTGCCGCATCGTCCGGTGCATTGCTGGCAAGCGCATGGGTCAACTGGTCAAGAACCGTGTCCAACTGTTGCGCAGACGGCTGCAGTTGCTGCTGTGTTTGCATGATTTGTCTCCATATCGTTTTAATGGTGCGCCGGGCTTTTGCTGCCCAGCTATGGAGTACATAGCAAACACCGTGCCAAACCGGGAACGGCTTGTTTTAAAGGGGTATCGCTTGTTTTAAAGCGGTGAAACTGTGCCAGTGGTGACACAGGTGGTGCATCAGGTGTCGCAGCCTGTGTCAGGGGCCGAGTCTTGCTGAGTCAGACCTGCTCGTTTGATATAACGATGCAAGGTGGACCGGCTAATTCCAAGCTGCCGCGCTGCCGCACTGACATTACCGTCGCAGGCCTGCAAAACCTGCCGCCAGGAGGGTTCCCCGGCGCAGATAACTGACGTCGGGCTACTTGTAGATGTGGCCAGACGCCGCTCGCGCAACGCCTCTGGTAAATCCTGTACCTCAATGCAGGAACCTTCCGCCAAGGCCAGTGCCAGCACCAGCGCATTGTCCAGTTCGCGCAAATTACCTGGCCACTCATACGCTTGCAACGCTTGCCAGGCCTCGGGAGACAAGCCGGGTACATCGCCCTTGTTACGCCGATGCAATATCTGCTGCACCAGCCACTCCAGATCACTGCGCTGACGCAAGGCAGGCAGGGTCAACACCGCCGCATTCAAGCGATACAGCAAATCCGCACGGAAGCGGCCTTGCTCTACCAGGGCGCTTAAATCATGGTGGCTGGCTGAAATCACGCGCAGGTCCACGCGCTTGCTTGTGCGTGCGCCCAAGGGCATGACCTCGGACTCGGCCAGCACTCGCAGCAAACGACTTTGCAAAGCCAGCGGCATGTCGCCAATCTCGTCCAGGAATAGAGTGCCGCCATCAGCCGCCTCGATCAAACCCGTGCGACCTCGTGCAGCACCGCCGGTATACGTGCCAGCTAAATAGCCGAACAATTCGCTTTCAATCAGACTCTCGGGCAAGGCCGCACAATTGACGGCCACAAAACTCCCGCGACGACCACTAGCCGTGTGAATCGCACGGGCCAGATATTCTTTGCCCGAACCCGTCTCGCCCTGCAACAGTACCGGCATTTCCCGCGTTGCCAAACGGGCGGCTTTCAGCAGCATGGACTGCATGGCCGCATCCGTGCCTGCCAAGCCTCGCAATCCCTGTGGCAAGGCCGCATCCACGGCTGCCCCATCCATCCCCACAGACCGATTGTTCAATACACGTCTGGGCTCAATGGCATGGGCAAACAGCACACTCCCATCCCGGGCCATGACGACTCGCTCCTGCGTGGGGCGATAGCGCATCAAGGTCGGTAACTGATCCACTTCCAGATGCAGAAAGCGCATCAAACTCTGCCCCAGCAAATCCGCAGGATTACGCCAGTCCACCCCCGCTGCCCGCGCCAGAATTCGGGCACCCGTATGCGTCATGCCCTTGATACGGCCAGAGCCATCAATCGCAATAGCCGCTTCCGGATCAATATCCAGAAACTCCGGCGACTGCGACAAACATAGAATCCATTCCTGACGGTGACAGGCCATCAAATTGGCCAGTTCAATACGACGGGTCGCCGCATTGGCAAGGTGCAGGGCCAAGCCTTGGCTGGCCTTGGCCTCCGGCGACTGCAACAAGGACAAATCCAGTACTGCGGCCAGCTTGCCGTCATAGTGATAGATAGGCGCCGCCGTGCAGGATAAAGGCGCATGCATATGATCGAAATGATCATTTTGATGAATGGTCAGGGCCTCGCCCGTGTGCAGGCAAGTGCCCACCGCGCACGTTCCCGCACGCTCTTCAGACCATTCCGAGCCCATATACAGGCCGGCCTGCCGCAAGGCATCGCGCTGGCCTTCCGAACCCAGAAAATCCACCGTAACGCCCTTGTTATCGGACAACAGCAGTACGTAATTGAGCCCGGACACCTGTTGATAAAGACGCTCCAGCCCGGAGCGCGCAATATTGATCAGGGCTTCGGACTGTTGACGGTGCTCACGCAGCTGGGAATCGGGCACGATATAGGCCTCGCAAGCCTGTGCCGGGTCCAGCCTGTGATGCTCAATACACCGCCGCCAGCTATGGACCACAGCCTGATCGCGCCGGGACAGGCTGCCCTGCCAAACAGCCGTGATCTCTTGGACGTGTGCCACATGTGAAGACTGCATAGTTGCGCTCATCCCGAAAACAGACCACCCCCGGGCGGGCGCGGCCTCTCTTCCAGTGTGCCGCCATGCTTAGCTGCCGTACATGGAGGTTTTCCTTGAGATGCGGTGCAACAAATGAAGTGATTGCCTTCCTTTCTTTCCCGATCAAGCCATCAGTGGCATGGGCTCGTAACCAGGCTCCATGCCTACACCATATAAATAGCCAGCACCGAGGGCCGGAAAAATAAGCAACTCGTGCCCTACCACTCCATCAACAAAGCCCCCAAGCTAGTTACGCCTACATCGGTAGTCATACTCACTGAACAAGCATTTTTGACAGCAAAATTAAAAACAGCGCTTTGAACGGATCGGCATATCTGATGATAAGCACCCTAAGCTGGCATAACAGGCGATGACAGCCTAGGGCGGTACCCGTTTATCGCAGTCGAACTCTCTAGGTGACGCTTACCAGCGAACCCTTACACCGACAGTGCCGCTGTATCCATAACTGTCGCCAAAATTTTTGACGCTGCTTTTAAGCGCCAATTCTCCATAAAGCGAGTATTTGTCGTTATCCCAGTTATACGTGCCGCCGACACCCAATCCTGCCCACAAGCGCTCCGGCTTTTGAGTAAAGGTGACGCCACCCACGTTCACTTTGGAACCATTCAGAAATTCATTCTGCAAAAATAAGGTCGTATACACCGAGCTACGACTTATTTTCCCATTCTTCCCAGTCCAAGCGTTTTGATATTGCACATTCGCTGCGAGACGCAGCGCAAGACTATCTGCCTTATCTCTAGAGACCTCGGCGCCAAAAGCGTCCTGGAAACTATTGAAACGGGCATTGGTATAGCTCAGTTGGGCGTTAGGCGTCACAGACCAATTTTCATTAAATGCAAACCGCTTGCCAATCTCGGACGACACGGCGTAACCCCAGCCTCGATTACCATCCACCAAGCTGCGGCCCGCTGTTTTGGAATGCAGGTCACTGTCATACCAGCTAACTTGTGCCTGGTTATCCACATACACATTGTTGTCGCCATACCAGGTCAGCGTCGCCCCCACACCGTAACCCGAAGATTTGATGTTTCCCTTGCCATGATCGGAGTCGACATGCGCCTTGCCATGAACATACCGGGCGTTCAAGCCTCCGACCAGACGCCCCGACTGAGTGTCTTTCAAGGCTCGGTCTACCCCCAGTTGCAAGGTAAAGCTGTCGTAATCGTAATCAGCCGCAGAGCTGGACGTTCTTGGTTTGATCTTGCTATGTTGCCCGGCCATGCGTCCCCAGACACCACCGCCCTCCACCAGTGGACCCACGCCTCCGAACGACAACGTGCCTTCTGGCATCGTGGTGCCTGCTACCGGGCGGTTAGCAGACTGACTCCAGTAGCGGTTGCTGACGCGCTGCTGCCAAGTTGGCAATTCGCTTAAACCCAAAAGCAACTGCGGATAGGCTTCATAGACTGGCACACCTGCCTGATACAACGGGGAAGCGGGTTTTGGCGGTGTTACGGGAGGCGTCTGAGGCGATGACGGGGCCGGGTCGGGAGCCGGCTCTGGATTAAGCTCGGATCGCAGGTACCAACTAGTGCTATCTGTACCGCTTTGATTGCCCTGGTGCAATTGATAGGCATAAGCGCCCGCGACGATGGTATCTTTTTCGTCTTTTGTATAGTGGCCTACGAGCTTGAACTTACCTTGCCCGCCCCCTTGAACATTGACGACCTGAATCCCTTCTTGAGTCGGCGCTCCCAAGCCATTCTGATTATTAACCACAAGATCAGACTGACCCAATGAACTTCCCTTGACAACAATCTTATCGGTTTTGGATGAATCGTCTCCGAGTACGGTATTAATATTGACCACACCTCCGTTACCAATGTAATCACCTGATACCGTCAAGATCGTTCCAGCATTGGAACCCAAAGAAATAGCGCCCGCATTATCCAATCGCTTTATCGTCTGACCATAACCATTCAGGCTCAGAGCACTACCCGTCCCCACAATAAAATCAGAATTTTTGCTAAATGCACCCGCTGCGCCTGCTGACAATATACCAGCGGCGACTCTCGTCTCTCCAGAATAATCATTTATCGCCGTTAATTGAGTTTTCCCGGCATTTAAATGATTTAAATTAATAGACCCTGTCAAACTTGGTGAGAAATCAATATTTTCAACATGATTAAAATTAACCTGCGCTTTACCGAGACCACCTTCTACTTTTGTCGCCTCCAAGATACCAGCAGATTCGCCCATCCCAATATTCAAGGTTCCCAAACCTGATTCTCTGGTGGCAAGATTAACAACAGGAGTTACCAATTTACCACCACGAGCAATATTTAACGTTCCTGTACCATATGTTCCAACCGTCGTACCGTTCTCTGCTGTTGCAATCGAATTTATGCCGTCGACCTGCATGAGTCCAACAGCACCTTTATTGGAGTCTATATTGCTAGACGTTCCGGGGATACCACCAATAAAAATCTGATCAGTCGCGTGAACTTTCGCTCCGTTAGAGACATTCAGCTTTCCATTTCCTATCCAGCCCACGTAAACGTTGGGAAATTCCAATGAAGACTGGTGACCAGAAGCTGCGTCGCTCCCACTCACATCCACAACACCTTTTCCTTGTCTATAAATACCTATATACACAGGCCCCGAGCCTGAAGCGCCTCCTCCATTGCTAATGTTAACTTCTCCACTTCCATTACCACCAATCCAAAGTAACTCAGCATTTATCTCCGATTTGAATCCTGTTTCCGCATGAACACCATCAACATATGCTACCCCGGTCGATCCAGGCGCATCACCAAGAATTACGGCATTTGGTATTTTTAACAAACCGCCATTAGAAATACTCAGCCTTCCTGTTCCACTTTCACCAAACTTTATATTGTTATTTTCGGTCGTAAGCGTAGACCGAAAACCGGTCGGAGTGTGGACCCCGTCGATCAACACTGAGCCTTCGGAGCCTTCATAGGCACCCGTAAAGAGTGTATACATTCCAGAAACAAACCCACCATTCAAAATCCTAAGCTCGGCTTTTCCAAGATTGCCAATCAAAATGCGATTTTTTGTATAGATGGTAGAACGTTCTCCATTAGCCCCCACGCCATCCACTACGACCAAACCGTCAGCATTTTTACCGTATCCGATATACATATGATCGGGGTTCAGCTGTTCGTATTTAGCACCATCACTAACATTAAAAACTCCCTTCCCATGCTTTCCCACTACCAAGGCGGAAGCTCCATTCCATAGTGTGCCAGGACCAGAAAGATCAATTTTTCCCTCTGTATTTTCCTCTAACCCCAAATAAATATAAGCGCTTTCCACATAAGCACCATCTTTCACGGACACCATTCCGCTTGCCGCTGGTCCGTTTTCTGTTTTTGTATAATTAGTTCCAACAATCAGACCGGTGTTATATGCCGTTGAAAGATTCCAAGGTGAACTAGGATTTGGAGCAAGGGGGGATATAGGCGTTATAACTTCGCTTGCACAATCTGCAGGAGCATCATAAATGATACAACCATCCGCATAAGTTGCATTTTGCCCAGATACGGTAATACTTTGAGCCCAAGTCATTGAAGTACTTAAAGCGATGATTGAACTAAAAGAAGCAAGTTGAAACACAGGCACTGGATTTGACTTAATCATCTAGCATCTCCTTTGCAGATTCATTTCCAACACAAACAAAAAGTCAGAATAAAACCAGCCTTTCCTACAACATCAACTCTTAAAACATTAAATTCTTAAAATTTTTCTATCAATTAAAATGATCGTTATTTTTTATTATTCTTGATAGCCAATAAAATTAATATTATTAATAATTTTTATATTTATAATAAATTAACTTAGAAAATTTAAACCTAAATTATTAGTTTGCTATTTTTATTTGATAAACATGAGAACTCAACTGTGAAAAATTACTGTGCCCACCCATCTCAAGGGAGAACTGATCCAGGCTGAATAATCTCCATATTCAGCTTAAAAGAATGGGTAATGGACTGTACTTTTGAGGTTTTGGCTACTCACATACCAATAGACCGTTTTCTCAATGATTATTTATTTTCTTAGACACACAAACTAACGACCAAAGTCTCGACAGCGTCATTGAACGCCCCCAGTTTCTACAGCGCCTCTTTTTTATGAGAGAAAACGTGCTCTGCGCAAAGCTTACAAAAGCCTTAGCATGCATAGGCAAAACATAGCTGAACTTGCCTAGGTAAACAAGCTCCTGGATTGATTTGGTGCATTATTGTCACAATCCAGGGCTTTTCACACTCTATAAAGAATCTATCGCCTGTCGAAATTCTCCGTCAGGACAGGCCTGGAACCGCTATTCGACGGTCACACTCTTGGCTAGATTCCGTGGCTTATCCACGTCCGTGCCGCGCGAGCAAGCCGTGTGATAGGCCAGCAATTGCAGGGTCACGGTGTGCAGGATAGGGGACAGTTTGCCGTAGTGCTCTGGCATACGGATTACATGCACACGTTCACTGCTGCCGATACGGGTATCGGCGTCGGCAAACACATACAGCTCACCCCCACGAGCATGGACTTCTTCAATATTGGATTTCAGCTTTTCCAGCAACTCATCGCGTGGAGCGATAGTGACCACGGGCATGGCTTCGGTGACCAGGGCCAGCGGGCCATGTTTCAGTTCACCGGCCGGATAGCCTTCAGCGTGGATGTAGCTGATTTCTTTCAGCTTCAGCGCACCTTCCATGGCGATGGGGTAATGCATGCCACGGCCCAGGAACAAGGCGTTTTCCTTGCTGGCAAAACGGTCCGCCCAGGCCATGATTTGCGGCTCCAGAGCCAGCACGGCCGCGATAGCGGTAGGCAAGTGACGCAAGGCTTTCAGGTAGTCGCCTTCCTGCTCCTGATTCAGGTGGCCCTTGACCTGCGCCAGTGCGATGGTCAACAGAAACAAGGCCGTCAGCTGAGTCGTGAAGGCTTTGGTGGAAGCCACGCCAATTTCAACGCCAGCACGAGTGATATAGGACAGCTTGCACTCGCGCACCATGGCACTGGTGGCGACGTTGCAGATGGTCAAGGTCTGCTCCATGCCCAGACTGCGGGCATGCTTCAAGGCAGCCAGCGTGTCAGCCGTTTCGCCGGACTGGGAAATAGTCACGACCAGCGTGCGGGGATTAGGAACGCTGTCGCGGTAGCGGTATTCGCTGGCAATTTCCACGTTGACGGGGATTTTGGCCAGCGATTCGATCCAGTAACGAGCAGTCAGACCAGCATAGTAGCTGGTGCCACAAGCCAGAATCAGCACATTGTCAATGTCCTGGAACACCTTGTAGGCCTGATCGCCAAACAGCTCGGGGGTGACGCTTTCGATATCTTGCAAGGTGTCACCCACCGCGCGGGGCTGCTCAAAGATCTCCTTTTGCATAAAGTGACGATAGGGGCCCAATTCAGCCGCAGCGGTGTGCAAATGAACGGTGTGGACGGGACGGTCTACAGAGCGCCCCTCCTTGTCCATGATCCATACTTTACTGATTTGCAGATCAATCACGTCACCGTCTTCCAGATAAATGATCTGATCGGTCGTTCCGGCCAGTGCCAGCGCATCCGAGGCCAGAAAGTTCTCGTTATGACCCACACCCACCACCAGGGGCGAGCCGTGGCGCGCGCCCACCACACGGTGCGGTTCATCCTGACAGAACACCGCAATCGCATAAGCGCCGGTCAAACGGCGAATAACCTGCTGCACAGCCTCGAACAGATCACCGTTGTACAGGTGGTCAATCAGGTGAGCGATCACTTCGGTGTCGGTCTGGCTCTCGAACACATAGCCTATGGCTTGCAGCTCGGCGCGCAGCTCGTCGTGGTTTTCAATGATGCCGTTATGCACCAGCGCAATGCGGGCCTTACCTTTGCCCGAAAAATGCGGGTGTGCATTATGAGTAGCCGGCGCGCCATGGGTTGCCCAACGGGTATGAGCAATACCGGTAAAGCCTTGCAGATGGTCTGCCTTAACCTGTTCTTGCAGCTCGGCCACGCGCTGAGTACTGCGCGCCCGCAACAACTGGCCCTGCGCATGAACAGCAACGCCACAAGAATCGTAGCCCCGGTACTCCAGACGTTTCAAACCTTCCAGCAGCACGGGAACAATATCGCGTTGCGCCACAGCGCCAACAATTCCACACATAGCCAACTCCTGTTCATGGCCCCTTTCGGTCGGCCGACTAATTAATGCAATTTGTTTATTCTGATCTGAAACACAAAAAATTTTATGTCTATTTTTCTTTTGAAATGAATTAAAATTTCAATTAATAATAAAAATAAAATAAATAAATAAAAATTCTTATTTTATGGAATTTTATTTCAATACGATTAGATAAACATTGTCATGATTGAACTAGACGAGCTGGATTTACGCATTCTGGAGCAGCTGCAAAATGATGCTTCCATCAGCAATCAGGAACTGGCTTTGCTCGTGCATGCCTCTCCCCCAACCTGTTTGCGGCGAGTGCGTCGTTTAAGTGAACAAGGGGTGATTCGCAGGCAGGTCGCCTTGCTGGACCCGGAGCAACTGGGCTCCAGTTTGACGGCGATTGTGGAGATTACGCTGGACCGTCAGGGTGAAGAATATTTGCAGCAGTTCGAGCGCCTGATGGCCCCCGAAGCGGCGGTGACGCAGTGCTATCGCGTCTCAACCGGGGTGGATTTCATTGTGATTTTGCAAGTCAGCGATATGACGGCCTATCACAAGCTGGCTCATGCCCTGTTCACCAGCCAGGCGAACATACGTAATATCCGCAGTTTTTTTTCCATTCATCAGGCCAAATTCGAAACACGTGTACCGTTGCCTGCACCCAAAATCTGAGCCAGACCAAGTTTTAGAGCCGAAACGCCACCAGCCGTGAATAAGATACGAACGGCGGGCGATGGCGATGGCGATGGCGATGGCGATGGCAGGTATTAAAACACGCGTCAGGACCCGCACAAGCGCAGCGTGTGGAACGCGCAAAAACCGCGTGAATCAGCCGCGCTCAGGTTTGCACACGTTGCAGTACCAGTTGTTGATACAAACGCAAATAACGCTGCACCATAACGGCAGGGTCATGCTCCTGCTGCGCCCAGCGTTGCGCCAGCGCGGCTTGTTGACGCGCTGCTGCCGGATTGCTCAAGGTGTCATCCAAAGCCTGAGCAATAGCCTGTGCGTCCCCGACCGCACATAACTTCCCACGTCCATTACCCAGCAACTCCGTCAAGCCGCCCGCCATCGTGGCAGTGACCGGCACGCCATACACGAACGCATCCAGCACACTGGACCCGAGCGCTTCATGCCGGGAACTGAGGACAAAGCCATCCATCAGACGGTAAGCCTGTTCGGGGCGGGCTTCAAAACCGCTCAGCTTATAGCAAGACTCCAGACCTAATTGCGCAATCAAATCCTGTGCCACCGCGGACTCGGAGCCGGGCGCACCAAAATGCAGAAACACAAAGTCCTGGCGACGCTGAGACAGGGCGTGAACCGCCCGAATCAGGGTCAAGGGGTCCTTCTCGGCCGACAATGCGGCCATCGTCCCCAGAACACGCAGTCCATTTGGGTTCCAGCGCTGACGCAAGTGGTTCACATAGGCCTCATCCGACGCCACATACTCAATGGCGCTGGGAATCACCTCGACAGACAAACCCAGACGTCGCGGCTCTGCCGCCGCTGCCTGGCTGATGGCAACCAGCCGGTCCGCCTTGCGCCATTTCCAGCGCGTCCGGCGCTCTTTCACGCTCAAGGGACTGTTTGACTGTCGCCCACCACTACGTTGTTCGATACGTTTGCGGTCAACGGGAAAAGCCGTGCGCCGTGTAAAAACAAGCCGCTTGGGCAGCCAGAAATGCAATAAGGCCAGCCAGCTCATGCAGGACGCGGTTTGGGAATGGACGATGTCAAAACCACGTCCATGCACCAGCAGATAGCGCAGCGCGGCACCCACAGAGGCGCATTCCACCACACTCAACCCCTGTTCCTTGGCCCGAGCAGCCAGTGCTTCACCGCGCCGGGCCAAGAGGCTGACCTGATGGCCTGCCTGCTGCATCTGCTGGACGCTCAGCAAGGTTTGCCGTTCGCCACCGCGCCAACCGCGCTCGAAATTAAGCTGCAAAATGCGCATGGCATTGATCCAGGGTCAATCCGTTGGAGCCGGGTATGCCCGACGTACGCCTTGCCTCCCTGCCCGTGTCAGGCAAAGCCAGGGAGGTCAAAGATAGGCTGACACCCATCAGGACTTACGAACGGGGCGCTTCCAGCCGGACACGCTGCGCTGTTCCGAACGCGACAAGGTCAGCTGATCATCCGGCGCATTGCGCACCAGGGTCGTACCCGCGCCAATTGTTGCGCCTCGGCCTACGGTCACCGGAGCCACCAACTGCGTATCCGAACCGATGAAGGCATCGTCACCAATCACGGTACGGAATTTGTTCACGCCGTCGTAATTGCAGGTGATGGTGCCTGCACCAATGTTCACGCGCTGGCCCACATCGGCATCACCGATATAGGCCAGATGATTGGCCTTGGAGCCCTCGCCCAGCTGGGTATTCTTGATTTCCACGAAGTTGCCCACGTGGGTGCGATTGGCCAGAACAGCACCAGGACGCAGGCGGGCGTAAGGGCCGATACGGGCGTCTTCGCCTACCTGGGCTTGCTGCAGATGGCTGAAGGCCTCGATCTGGGTACCGGCGCCGATAGTCACGTCACGCAGCACGCTGTGCGGGCCCACGCGCACGCCATCCTGCAGCACAACCTTGCCTTCAAACACGCAACCCACATCAATGAACACATCACGACCGCATTCCAGGGTGCCGCGCACATCGAAGCGAGCCGGGTCAGCCAGTGTCACGCCTTTTTCCAGCAAGCGACGAGCCTGCTCGGCTTGCCACAAGCGTTCCAGTTCGGCTTGTTGAATACGGCTGTTCACCCCCAGGGTTTCCCACCCAGCCGCCGGCTGGGCCGCCTGCACCGACACGCCATCGGCCACCGCCAAGGCGATGATGTCGGTCAGGTAATACTCGCCCTGAGCGTTATCATTCGTAATACGGGTCAACCAGTCTTTCAGACGGGCCGTAGGAGCAACCAGAATACCGGTATTCACTTCTTTTACGGCACGTTCAGCTTCATTGGCATCCTTATGTTCCACAATGCGCTGCACGGAACCGTCCGCACCCCGAATGATGCGACCGTAGCCGGTGGAATCGGCCAGTGTTTCAGTCAACACGGCCACGCCTTGGCCACGTGCCTGCAGCAAGCGGCGCAAGGTGTCGGCCTGAACCAGAGGAACGTCGCCGTATAGAACCAGAGTGGCATCATCGTCCTTATCGCCACCGACCAGCTCCGGCACAGCCTGTTGCACCGCATGGCCCGTACCGTGCTGGGGTTGCTGCAGGGCAAAGGCCAGCTCGGCCTGGGCGAAGGTTTGCTGAACGCGCTCGGCGCCATGACCTACCACGACCACAACTTTTTCCGGCTCCAGTTCACGTGCGCTATCGAGCACGTGGGCCAGCATGGATTTGCCGGCGATAGGATGCAGTACTTTGGGCAGGTCAGACTGCATACGCTTGCCCATGCCTGCTGCCAGAATCACGATATTAAGCATAAAAATTTACCTACTAGGTTGGTCGATCAGTTCTTTTTGGTACTGCGTGTAGTGCTGCGCGTGGCGGTTTTTTTAGCCGCCGTTTTGGTGGCCACCTTGGCCGCGCTTTTAGTGGCTGCTTTCGCGGACGGTTTTACGGTCCTGGCCGCGGCCGGAGCACTGGTTTTGGCAGAAGTATGGGCATTGGCAGCCGCCGGTTTAGCGGGCTTTGACGAACCAGCCGCTTTAGCCTTGCTTGCCTGCTGACGATAGTTTTCCACCTGCTGCATCGAGGCAGCGGTAGCCGTGGCCATGGCATCAAACTGCTGTTGCAACATGTTCCACCAGGCTTGGGCAGCGGGATTGCCTGCACCTGCGTCGGCGTCCTGCTGAGCGCCAGGCTGTTTGTCGCCGGGGCTGTTCTGGCTGGCAGCCGCTTCAGACTGGGGCGGCGAGGACGGTGACGGCATGGATGCAGGCTGCGCTGCCGTGTGCGAACCAGTCTCAGGTGGGCAGGCCTGCGCCTTGGCCTCTGCCACACTGCTCGCTACTCCCGCCGCTCCCGCAGCCAGAGGATTAAAAGCCATGAAGGCCTCAAAGGGATTTTTCCCGCCAGCCGCCTGCGTCCCTTGCTGGGCCATGGTCTTGATGGCCGCCAGGGTGGAGCGCTGAATCTCCAGGCCCTGAATGGTGGTGCTCAACATGGACAGGTTTAACTGCAACCAGCTTTCCACGGCACGCAAGTCACGAATGCGGCGGTCCAGATCATCGGGGGACAGACTGGGCATCATGCCAGAGCTCACGTCACCTGCCCCACCGCCTGCCATGTTTTTCCAGGCTTGGGCCATCATGTCCATGCTACGTAGCAAGGGGTTGTTGCTGCCGCCCAGGGCATTGAAATCAGGTATACCAAAAGGATTCGGGTTCATGCTTAGCTCCCATGGGGTTGATGGCTGCCCGGCGTATCCCAGGCTCAGGCCAGCTGTTCCAGATGCTGCTTGATGCTGTCAATCAGCACCACTTGCGCTTCCAGGGTGAACATGTCTGCTTCTATCATTTGCCAGGCTTCATCCAGCGTCAATAAGCGAAATTCACTAACCTCGCCGTCCATATTGCAGGGCCGTACCTCGTCAGCCAGCACGCAGTCACTGACCAGGGCATTTTCCACCTGATAGCCTTCAGGCAGCCGACGGTGCATGCGCAAGGACACACGCAAAGGGCTGCTATGGGCCAGCACCGACTCTGGCAAACCAGCCTCTTCGTAGCTTTCACGAATCAGGGATGACTGCAGCGACTCTCCACTGACCGCCAGTCCGCCCACCAGCGTATCCCACATGTTCGGGTCTGTGGATTTGGTTGGGGAACGGCGCGCGGCCCAGATACGGCCATCCGTGGACCAGCCATTCAAATGCACTGCCTGCGTGAGAAACCCCAAGGGCCGCACCGCACCACGCTCAATACGGGACAGGCATTGCCCTTCACCGACCACATCCAGCAGCTCATCACGCCAGGCCCGGATGCAGCCGCCTTCCTGCAAACGCAAGGCAACCTGATCCAGGACCTGAGCCAGGCTCAGGTCCTGGCTCGGGCAATCGCTCAGACGCAAGACATCCTCTTCAATCGTCACCCCCGGCAGGGGCTCGATGCAATGGGCGGCCTTGGGCGTGATCCAGCCGGCAACACGCCCGTCAACCGTGACTGGGCGGCTGCCCGGCGGGGGCAGTTGTTGCAACTGACTGGTCAGGCTGAGCATGCGCTGTCGCAGGGCCTGAGTAAGCGATCGGTTTTGGAACAAAGTCATAGTCGGCGATTGTAATTCAAGCCTTGACCCATTACGGCTTTTGTAGCGTTTAGTCCAACCTTGTCTTCTAGGGACATACCCTGCCCTTGAAGGCTAAAGCAAGTTCTATATAATTTCCGTGAACAGATAAGCGACTAAAAACTTCGAGCGGGCCAGCACTTAGCTGCTACAAGCCCGCCACTGCAACACCGCAGTTTCTTCCAGCGTTGGATTTTTCGGAGCGTTGACGCAGCCGAACCCCGGTTTGGCATGGCAACACCAAAAGAGGGACAACAATGAAGATGTGGAGAAGTTTATTTGCTCTGACCGCCTGTTCGATGGCAGGTCCTAGCCTGGCTCAGACCACCAATATGGAAGGTGGACCCCGTGTCAATCAGCTCAATTTGCCCAATGGGGTCACCCCCATAGCCCAGGACATCGCCTGGCTGCACTGGATGATGCTGATTATCTGTACCATCATCTTCATTGGCGTGTTCGGCGTGATGTTCTACTCCATCATCCGGCACCGCAAGTCCAAGGGCGCCATTGCGGCACGCTTTCACGAGCATCTGGGTGTCGAGGTTGCCTGGACAGTCATTCCCTTTTTGATTGTGATCGGCATGGCCCTGCCCGCCACCAAAACCGTGGTGGCCATGAAAGACACCAGCAGTGCGGATCTGACCGTCAAGGTCACCGGCTATCAGTGGAAATGGGGCTACGAATATCTGGACGGCCCAGCCAGCGGCGTCAAATACCTGTCCAACCTGTCCACCCCCCGTGCCCAGATCGAAGGACGCGAGCCCATCGGGCCCAACTATTTGATGGAAGTAGACAAGCCCCTGGTCGTTCCTGTGAACAAGAAAGTGCGTGTCATGCTGACCGCAGAAGACGTCATTCACTCGTGGATGGTGCCCGAATTCGGTGTCAAGCAAGACGCCATTCCCGGCTTTTTGCGTGATACCTGGTTCCGTGCAGACAAGGTGGGTATTTACCGTGGCCAATGTGCCGAGCTGTGCGGCAAGGACCACGCCTATATGCCCATCGTCGTGCAAGTGATGGAGCAGGATGATTACAACCGGTGGGCCAAAGAGCAGACCGACCTGCTCACTGCCCAGGCCGATGACCCCAACAAGGACTGGAGCAAAGACGAGCTGATCGAACGTGGTCAACAAGTCTTTGCGCAAAACTGCGTCGCGTGTCACCAGGCCAATGGCAAAGGCGTACCCGGCACCTTCCCGGCGTTGGAGGGCAACACGAAGTTTGTGCTCGCTCCCATGAAAGGTCAGATAGACACCGTGCTCAATGGCCATCCCGGCACGGCCATGGCTGCCTTTCGCGATCAGCTCAATGATGTGCAGATTGCCGCGGTCATCACCTACACACGCAACGCCTGGGGCAACGCAGACAAAGGGCCGGACCCTGTCGTCACGCCCGCCGACGTCAAGGCACAGCGCTGATTTAGCGCCCGTCGCCCATCACACCATCAATCTATCCCTGACTACGGCCAGGGGGAGTGCAGCAAGGAGTCAAGCATGAGTAGCGTCACCGTCGACCATGTAGCGAACCCGAGCGGACATGAGGATCACCATCATGCCCATGCCACCCCTAGCGGCTGGCGTCGCTGGTTATTCGCCACCAACCACAAAG
Organism: Alcaligenes sp. HNGD-HTN06; assembly: GCF_049932565.1. Classification (NCBI taxonomy): domain Bacteria; kingdom Pseudomonadati; phylum Pseudomonadota; class Betaproteobacteria; order Burkholderiales; family Alcaligenaceae; genus Alcaligenes; species Alcaligenes sp. HNGD-HTN06. The sequence goes on from NZ_CP187782.1 coordinate 3,474,082, forward strand.
ACATCGGGACCATGTACCTGATCTTCTCGTTTGTGATGTTGCTCGAAGGCGGCGTGCTGGCTCTGCTGCTGCGGACCGAACTATTTCAGCCCGGTCTCCAGTTTTTCCGGCCCGAGCTGTTCAATCAGTTCACCACCATGCACGGCCTGATCATGATTTTCGGCGCGATCATGCCGGCCTTTGTGGGCTTTGCCAACTGGATGATTCCGCTGCAGATTGGTGCTTCGGACATGGCCTTTGCCCGCATGAACAACTTTAGCTTCTGGCTTTTGCCAGTCGGCGCGATCCTGTTCACTGCTTCATTCTTTGTACCTGGCGGCGCCCCGGCCGGCGGCTGGACCATGTATGCCCCCCTGTCCTTGCAAATGGGTCCAGGCATGGACTTCACCATTTTTGCAGTCCACATTCTGGGGGCATCGTCCATCATGGGGGCCATCAATATTGTGGTGACGGTCCTGAACATGCGCGCCCCCGGCATGACCCTGATGAAAATGCCGCTGTTTTGCTGGACCTGGCTGATTACCGCTTATCTGCTGATTGCCGTCATGCCCGTACTGGCCGCAGCCGTGACCATGCTGCTGACCGATCGCCACTTTGGCACCCATTTCTTTAACGCGGCCGGCGGCGGCGACCCGGTTCTGTACCAGCACATCTTCTGGTTCTTTGGCCACCCCGAGGTCTACATCATGATCTTGCCGGCCTTCGGGATTGTGTCGGCCATTGTTCCGGCCTTCTCGCGCAAACCCTTGTTCGGCTATGCCTCCATGGTGTATGCCACGGCCGCCATCGCCATCTTGTCGTTTCTGGTGTGGGCTCACCACATGTTCACCACCGGAATGCCCGTGACCGGGCAACTGTATTTCATGTACGCCACTATGTTGATCTCCATCCCTACCGGGGTGAAGATCTTTAACTGGGTGGCTACCATGTGGCGTGGCTCGCTGTCCTTTGAAACGCCCATGCTGTTTGCCATCGGCTTTATCTTCGTGTTCACGATTGGCGGTTTTACAGGCCTGATCCTGGCCGTGGCGCCGATTGATATTGCGGTCCACGACACCTATTACGTAGTGGCTCATTTTCACTATGTGCTGGTTGCCGGATCGCTGTTTGCCTTGTTTGGCGGCGCCTACTACTGGCTGCCCAAGTGGACGGGCCGCATGTACAACGAACGCCTGGGCAAGATTCATTTCTGGTCCACCATGATCTCGTTCAACGTGACCTTCTTTCCCATGCATTTTCTGGGTCTGGCGGGCATGCCGCGTCGTTATGTGGACTACGCTGGCCAATTCACGGACTTTCACCAGATTGCCACCATTGGCGCCTTCTGGTTTGGGCTGTCGCAACTGCTGCTGATCTACATCGTGATTCAGGCAGCTCGCGGCAAAGGCGAAGCGGCCAGTGCCAAGCCCTGGGAAGGCGCGGAGGGGCTGGAGTGGACCGTTCCCTCGCCCGCACCGCATCACACGTTTGAAATCCCCCCTGTCGTCAAATGAGCTGGAGGAACGCCCTATGACTCCCGAACAACGCCGTCGCAACCGCCGTCTGGGACTGCTCCTGGCTGCGTTCGTCATTGCCATCATGGCCTGGACCTTTCTGAAAGGCAGTCAATTTTTAGGACAGTGATATGGATGACGATTTTCGGGACCTCACACGGCGCAAGCTCAGCTTTTTCCAGACCTTGAAAGCCATTGCCTGGGGTTTTTTTGGAGTCCGTCGTGGTCGCGACCATGAACAGGACATTGCCAAGATCAATCCGGTCTATCTGATTATTGCCGCCTTGATCGCCACGGTTGTTTTCGTTGTGGGCCTGATTATGGTGGCCCGCTGGTTCATTGGTCAGGCCAGCTGAACCCTGGCCGAAGACGGCGCCCCCCGGGCACCTGACCCGAAGGAGAACACTATGCATGTCGAGACTACGGCTCACCCGTCCAAGGCGCCGTATTACTACGTTCCCGGCTTGTCGGGACATCCGGTACGCGCCAGTCTTTCTCTGTGCCTGACACTACTGGGGGCGGCGACCTGGATCAATGACTGGCCAGGTGGTTTCTGGGTGTTTCTGGTCGGGATTCTCAGCTTCTTGCTGGTCCTGTATTTCTGGTTCAGTGATGCCATACGCGAATCCGAAACTGGCCTGAACAGTGCCCGTGTCGATGTCTCCTACCGCTGGAGCATGTCTTGGTTCATCTTTTCAGAAGTCATGTTTTTTGCGGCTTTTTTCGGGGCTCTTTGGTATACCCGTGAAATTGCCACCCCCCTGTTAAGTGACCTGGATCACCGCGCCCTGCTCTGGCCCGACTTCACGGGCACCTGGCCCAACCAGGGCCCGGCAGGCACCATTGCCCCCTTTCAGACCGTAGGCCCACTGTGGCTGCCCACCATCAACACGACCCTGCTGCTGACCTCGGGCGTGACGCTGACCATTGCTCATCATGCCTTGCGTGCCAGCAAGCGCAGCAGCGCGATTTTCTGGTTGTTCATGACCGTTGCCCTGGGGGTTGCGTTTGTGGCCTGCCAGGCATACGAATACCTGCACGCCTACGCTGAGCTGAACCTGAAGTTCACCTCCGGCGCCTACGGGGCCTTGTTCTACATGTTGACGGGCTTTCACGGGTTTCACGTGATTATCGGCGCCACCATGCTAACGGTGATGCTGATACGGTTGATACGCGGTCACTTTACTGCCGAGCATCATTTTGGCTTTGAGGGTGCCGCCTGGTACTGGCACTTTGTGGACGTGGTCTGGCTGGGTCTGTATCTGTACGTGTACTGGTTCTAGCAATGCATGCACCAGGCCTGTCTGTACGGGCCTGGTGTGTTCTTTCATGCCAAGGGTACGCCAGTGCTTTCAATCCAGCCCAGATAATGGGCCAGCAAGACAAACAGGAACAGGGCCACGGACAAACCCACACGCCAGGTCAGGGCATAAGCCATACGACTGGAATTGCCCCGGTCCCGCATCAGGTACACCAAGGCAGATCCCAACGAAACAATAATCCCCAGAAACACGATCAGGACTAGCACACGCATTACGTCTCCCCCGCTTCAGGTTGAATGGATGTCCAGCAACAATTCTCGTTCTTCTTCGACTCGACCCCTGCTTGCCCTGCTCTGTTTGGGTTTGCTGATGCTGCTGTTCATGAACCTGGGACGCTGGCAATTGAGCCGCGCACAGGAGCGTCAAAACCTGGCACAACAAATCGCTCAAGGCCGCCAGCAAGCCCCTTTGCACATCGATTCCAAAGCCAGCCTGGACAAAGGCGCTTTGTGGCAGTCGGTCGCCGTGCACGGCTCCTGGCGCAGTGAGTTAACTGTACTCCTGGATAATCGCAATTTCAAAGGTAAGCCGGGCTACTGGGTGGCGACTCCTTTTGTACTGGATGAAGGCGATCTGACGGGCTCCAGTCTGCTGGTGCTACGCGGATGGCTGCCGCGCGAACCTGGTCAAGCCCCCGAGGTCCCACCTGCCCCCACTGGCTCCCAAACCATTGTCGGCGAACTGCTGGAACGAGTGCCGCGTCTGTTCGAATTGGGCAACAGCCCCCTGCCCGAGCAGTTGCCCACCTCGTCGCGCACACCACCTGTCGTGCAAAACCTGAGCCTGGAGCAGTTGCGCAGCCGCATTGACGTGCCGTTGCTGCCGCGTGTACTGGCCCAGACCGCGCCCGCCTCCTCGCTGCAAACCCAATGGCCCGACCCCAATATCGATTTTGAGAAAAACCGCGGCTACGCCCTGCAATGGTTCGGCTTTGCCCTGATTGCCCTGTGTGCCTGGATCGGTGTAGCGTGGAAATGGCTGCGACGCTCCAGGCCCCATTTCGCCTCTACAAGGAAGACCTGACGTGGACACGACTCAAGCCCCTGCCCGCCCGCGTTCCCTGACTCCGCTGTACCTGCTGCTGGCGGTCAGCCTGGCACCCGTGCTGTTTGCACTGGCCGCCTATTACATTCCGGCCTTGGGACTGCGACCCGCTGAAAGCAATGCCTATGGTCAGTTGATCGAGCCACAACGCAGCGTGCCTGCGCAAGCCTTATTGCCGCTGCAGACGCTGGATGGTCAGGCCTTTGATCTGCAATCGCTGCGCGGCCGCTGGGTGCTGGTCAGTGCCGATGACAGCGCCTGTCCCGAAAGTTGCGTGCGCAAGCTGTTCATCCTGCGCAACTCCCACGCCAGCCAGGGCAAGAACGTGGATCGCCTGGCCCGCGTCTGGTTTGTGACCGACTCCGGCCAACCCTCCGAGCAAATTCTGGAGGCTTATAAAGGCACCCACATGCTACGGGCCGACCCACAGCAACTGGCCCCGTTTCTGGCACCTGGCGCCCCAGGCCAGGCCCCCGAGCAAGCCGTCAAAAACGGCATGTGGATCATCGACCCCAATGGCAACCTGATGATGGCCTTTCCCGGTGATGCCGACCCACTCAAGGTTCGTACCGATATACGCAAACTGCTGAACAATTCACGCATCGGATAAACGCATGACCGATATCCGCCATCGCTACCGCAAGCTGGTCTACCTGACCTGGTTCCTGACCCTGGACCTGATCATGTTCGGCGCCTTTGTGCGCCTGACCGATTCCGGCCTGGGCTGCCCGGACTGGCCTGGCTGCTATGGCAAGCTCACGCCGCTGGGCGCAGGTGCACATATCGAACAAGCTTATCAAGCCATGCCCTATGGCCCAGTCAGCTGGGGCAAGGCGTGGATCGAGATGATTCACCGTTATGTGGGCGCGGCCTTGGGCATGCTGATTATTGCCATCGTCTGGATGGCTTGGCGACATCGTCACGCCCTGGGGCACTCCGCCCGGCTGGCTCTGTTCACCTTGCTGGCGGTGTGCGTGCAAGGAGCATTTGGCGCCTGGACGGTTACCCACAAGCTAATGCCCCTTATCGTCACCACCCATTTGCTGGGCGGCATGAGCGTACTGGCCTTGATGACCTGGCTGGCTACCCGCGAGAATCCTGGCCCACCTGTCTTGTTGTCCACCCGTCGTTGGCGACCCTGGCTGATCGGTGCCTTTCTCCTTCTGACCATTCAGATTGGGCTGGGCGGCTGGGTCAGCACCAATTACGCGGCACTGGCCTGCATGGACTTTCCGCAATGCCACGGCCAATGGATTCCCGACATGGACCTGCACGGCGGATTTTCACTGTTTCGTGCGCTGGGCGAGCTGCCATCCGGTGAAATGATTTCCCAGGCCGCACTGACTGCCATTCACTGGGTTCATCGCAATATGGCCTTTCTTGTCTTTCTGATTCTGGGATCGGTCGCCTGGAAATTGCGCGCCGATCCTGTCTTGCGTCGCCCCGCCACCGGGGTGCTGTTGCTCTTGCTGGCCCAGCTCGTCACGGGGTTAACCACGATCTTTTTTCAATGGCCTCTTTTGATTGCCGTCCTGCATAATGGGGGAGCTGCCGGTCTCGTTTTATGCTGCGTCACCCTGTTGGTACGGCTTTCCCGCAAGTCGACTGTCCCCCAAGGAATACAGTATGACAAACACCGCCACCCTGGCTCCCGCCTCGCTCCTGCGCCAATATCTGGTACTGACTAAACCGCGCGTCACCCAGTTGGCTGTTTTCTGTGCCGTTATCGGCATGTTTCTGGCTGCTCCCGGCCTGCCCGATCCCGGCACAGTCGTAGCCGGCACACTGGGCATATGGATGTTGGCTGCCGCCGCCTTTGCCATCAACTGCCTGATCGAAAGCCAGATTGATGCCCGCATGCTGCGCACTGCCCGTCGCGGTACTGCCCGCGGCACCATTACCCCACCTCAAGTCCTGGCCATGTCCGGTTTGCTGGGTGGCATAGGCATGCTGGTGCTGTATTACTGGGTGAATCCGCTGACCATGTGGCTGACCTTGGCCACCTTCATCGGTTACGCGGTGATTTATACCGTGATCCTCAAACCCCTGACCCCACAAAACATCGTGATCGGCGGTTTGTCCGGTGCCATGCCCCCCGCTCTGGGGTGGGCAGCGATTGCCAACGCCGTACCGGCAGAAGCCTGGCTGCTGGTGCTGATTATCTTCATCTGGACGCCCCCCCACTTCTGGGCATTGGCCTTGTATCGCCAGCACGACTACCAGCGTTCGGGGCTGCCCATGCTGCCCGTCACCCACGGCAAGACTTTTACGACGCTGCATGTGCTGCTCTACAGCTACATCCTGATGGCCTCCAGCCTGCTGCCCTTCGTCATCCGCATGAGCGGCGTGCTGTATCTGGTGGCTGCCATCGTGCTGGGCGCACGTTTCATTCAATATGCCCATCAACTGCACCGCAACTACAGCGATGAACTGTCCCGCAAGCTGTTCCGCTTCTCCATTATTTATCTGGCGGTTCTGTTTGGGGCCTTGCTGATAGATCATTGGGTGCGGCTTATTTAACCGTCCGCCAAAAAAACGGGTCACAGCAGACCCGTTTTTTTTCGACTAGGCTTCTACTGTCCGTTCCCAATCAGGTGGCAAGGGCGGGCCCACAAAGTTTTCTGCCTCGCTCAAGGCATGCGCCAAACCAAACAAGGGTGGCAATTCTTCGTGCTGACGCTGGCCGGACTCGAATTCCTGCCAGACCTGATACGCGCGTTGGCGCTGTCGCACCACGGCCTCGATCTTTTCACTGAAGATGGGATCTTTGCCACGCAAGGTATCGAAATCACGCTCGGTCAGCATCAGCAGGCGGCTATAGCCCAGGGAGCGCACTTCACCAACGTGGTCGCTGTGCTCCACAACATTGACCTCACCAATCGTCTGCCCTGTCCCCAGTTCCACCAGGCTGCCATCAGGCAAGGTCAACTCCAGCGCCCCGGACGCCACAAAGAACATGGCACGCATGCCGCCATAGCGCAAATGGATCTTTTGATCTGGCAGCGCCAGACGTGGGCGCAAGCGTCGAGCCAGCTCTTTTTTGGCTTGCTCGGAGATGCCGTCGAACATGGGCACCTGCGCAATCAGCTCCATGGCGCTCATGGTCATGTCCAGAGTGGGACGCTCATCCAGATAGCGCCAGCGTTGCGTAATCTGTTTGACCAGATCCGCATACATCTCGCTGGTAATCAGGGAATGCGACAGCATGGTGCGATAGTGCGCCCGCTCTTGCGAGGCTGCCACACGCGCCAAATAGGATTCCTGCAACCATTGCGCAAACACCGGGTATTGCAGGGTCAGGGAGTGCAGGGCCTCTTCCAGCTGAGACAAACGTAACTTATGGGCCTGCACAATCGTACCGGTCGCCTGTTTCCCCAATAAGGGCGCCAATTCAGTCTCGGCAAAACGAATCAGACGCTGCGCCACCGAGCGTTTGGCGATCAGATTGGAGAAGCGTTTATCCAGTTCGCGTACCAGCCAGCCTTGCAAACCAAACAGATAATGCAGACGCAAAGCGGTACGAAAACCACGCGAATAGCGCAGGTCTGTTGCAATCGCCGCCTCAAAACCGGCCAAACCGGCCAGCCTCACTGTATCGTTCATGCGTTCGGCCCGGCTCAATAGGGCCTCGGCTGTTTTCCAATCCACAATCTGCGATTTCAGCAGCTCGTAAAACAGCTCCACCTCGCGGGCCGATAAAATCGCCATGCCCATTTTGATTTTCTGTGCCTCGGTCAGGCTTTGAATCTGGCCCGACGCCACACCGGCCTGACTGGCCTCAAAAACCGTACAAAGGCGCTCGATCACTTGTGGCTTGATCTGCTCTTGCCGCCCCAGTTCCTCGGTCTTGTCGCGCAGCTCTTCCAGCGCCAGACTCACCGCCTGATCGCGCAAATGGCGCTCCAGCGGTGTCAACTGATTCAAACCCAAACGACGAATCAAGGGCCGCAAGCTGATCCCGTTCACAAACAGGGTCAGCAGCACAAAGCCCGTGGTGGCCACACCGATGAACTGGCGCACATCATGCGGAATGGCGTGTTGTTCCGTAACCGCCAAGGCCAGCGCCAGGGAGACTGCTCCGCGCAGCCCGCCCCATAAAATCACCACCCGGTAAGGTCGACTGACCCGAGTGCCAAAGCGAGTACGGCCCAACAGAGGCAGCACGCCAAACACCATCGCAGCACGTGCCAGAAGCGTCACCCCAAACAGCAATACAACCAGACCAATCTGCATCCAGGTGATTTCTGCCATCAGGCGCGGAATCAACATGGCGGCGAACAGAAAAATTAGGGAATTGGCCAGAAACCCCATCTGGGTCCAGGAGCTGCTTAACAGTTCGAAAGTCGCGGGCGACATGCGGGTGCGACCCGTGGAACCCACCACCAAACCGGAAATGACGGTAGCGACCACTCCCGACACACCCAGATAGTGTTCGGATACAAAAAAGGCCAGGTACGCCAAGGCAATGGTCAGGGTTACTTCAGCAGCGGGCCAACCCCGCAAGAGCACAAACAGACCACTGGCCAGCCGTCCCATTAAGAAGCCCGAGATCCCCCCACCCAGAAAACTGAACAGGAAGCTGCCCAGCACCGTACTACCACTTAACTCACCACCTCCGGTCAGCACCGCCAGCAGCACGGAATACAGAGCAATGGAAGCGGCGTCGTTAAACAGGGCCTCCCCTTCGACCAGCGTGGACAACCGTTTGGGTGCGCCCACTTCACGGAAGATGCCCACCACGGCGACAGGGTCTGTCGTGGCCACAATCGCGCCCAACATCAAACAGACTACCAGTCCATAAGACGACGCCGCGTTCAAGGCGTAACCCACGGCAAAGGTACAGACCACCACGGCCACAATTGCCATCATCAAAATGGCACCGATATCATCGAGCAAGCGGCGCAAGTTCATGGCCAGCGATGTCTCGAACAACAAGATGGGCAAAAAGGCGTATAGAAAAGTCTCGGACGAGATGTCGAAGGCCTGCAGGGTATTGAGAAAGTCCGACACCATCTTGGGCGCCCAGGCATGCAAATGCAGCAGGATGCCCAGCGCAAAGCCGATCAAGGCCAGTAGTACGGAATACGGTAGTCGCAGGCGTCCAGCCAAAGGCGGCATAAAGGCGACCAATCCCAACAGGCCTGCCAGTCCAAAAACAAACTGCCCAATGTGCATCGCGACATCCTTTGTCATCGGCATTGACCCGATTGGCATGTGCCTACGCATTCAGACATGGGCAAGCCAGATCGGCACGGAAAATCCCCCCGCTTTCCGCAGGAATCAGAATAGCGCTTTTTCCCCGGCCCACAGCCGCCAAATTATCTTTTTCTCGCAAAATTTACGTTTTTTGGCCTGTGCCGGGGCACACACTCATCCGTAAAGCGGCAACTCAAAACCTGCGCCAGCGCAAATTCGCCCCTGACATAACTGGTTATACTTTCGCATCATGAGTTTTCCGCGCTCCTTCCTCGCCGCCCATGCCTGGCCCCATCGACTGGGCCTGTGTCTGTTGCTGCTGGCTGTGGTGTTGCGCGGAGTCGTGCCAACCGGCTATATGCCTAAACAGGGCGATCAAGGCTATGCCCTGGCCTTTTGTCTGCCTTCCGGACAGAGCCTGCCACCTGAAATGGCGCAACACTGGGCCGCCCTGTTAGGCGAGGACGCCACAGCGCACTCCGATCAGGCCACCACCAGCGCCACCTGCCCATTCTGCGTCATGCTGCAAGCGGCTCTGACACCCGCGCCTGTCGCGCTCGTGACGCCCTTGAGCCTGGGCCATTTCCGGCCCTTGTTGCTTCCGGCACTCCACCCGGCCCTGGCCCAAACCTTTATTCGCGGCCCACCCGTGGGGCCACGCGCTCCTCCCTTCCTTCTTCCTGCCTGATTCCTCGCGTTCGGCGCTGCCGCTACGCTTTCTCTGCCCTGCAGCTCTCGACCAAGCGGGTATGCCGCTGGACGATGGCTGCGCTTTGGAATTTAGTCATGAAGAACCTAGTAAGCCCCGGCCTGATCCGCGCCGGTGTTCTGGCCTGCCTGCCCTCTATGGCCCTGGCCCAAGCCACCGTTATTGAACAACTGAGCCCCATTGTGGTGACAGGTGTGGCCCCCGAGTCGCCCCTGCAATTTAGTACCAACCCCAAGCTGCCCCGCCTTCCCTTGCCGGCCAGCGACGGCACCGACTACCTGAAAACAATTCCGGGTTTTGCCGCCATCCGCAATGGCGGCAGCAATGGTGATCCAGTACTGCGCGGCATGTTTGGCTCGCGTCTGAACATACTGACCAACGGCAGCGCCATGCCCGGTGCCTGCCCGTCCCGGATGGATGCGCCTACCTCCTACATTTCGCCCCAGTCCTTTGATGAGCTGACCATCATCAAAGGCCCACAAAGCGTACGCTGGGGGCCGGGCGCTTCTGCCGGAACGATACGTTTCGAGCGCACAGCACCCGGTTTCACCGAGAACGATGCCACGCTGGAAGCCAGCCTGCTAGGCGGGTCGGCAGGACGCCACGCCGGAAACGTGGATTTCGCGGCCGGCAATGCCTCTTACTATGCCCGCCTGACCGCCAACCAGGACCGCGCGCAGGACTACAAGGATGGGGACGGCGAGCGCGTCCCCTCACGCTGGAAAAAATGGAATACCGATGTCGCCATTGGGCTGACACCCGATAGCGACACTTTACTGGAGCTTAGCGCCGGTACGGGCGACGGGTATGCCCGCTACGCAGGACGTGGCATGGACGGCACGAAGTTCAAGCGCGAAAACCTGGGGCTACGCTTCAAGAAAGAGATGCAGGAAGGGGCTGTGCGCCAGGTGGAGGCCCAGCTCTACTACAACTACGCCGATCACGTTATGGACAACTATGAGCTGCGCCCCTTCAAACCCAGCGCTGGCATGTCCATGCCCATGGCCTCCAATGTGGATCGCCTGACCTGGGGCGGACGCATCAGTGTGGATTGGGCGTTACGCGACGATTTGACCCTGACGACCGGTACCGATGTGATGCGCAGCCGCCATCGCAAGCGCAGCGGTATGGGTATGCAGGATTACCGTGATCAGGATTGGATAAAAGATGCGGAGTTCGACAATATCGGCCTCTTTACCGAGGCGCGTTGGGATCTGAACGATAACAGTCGTCTGATTGGTGGCGCACGTCTGGACTGGGCCAGCGCCCGGGACCTGCGTCCCAGTCTGGGCAGCGGCATGATGAGCAAGCCCAACCCCGGTGCCAACGAACGTCGCAAAGAAACCCTGCCCAGCGCCTTTATACGTATTGAGCATGATCTGCCAAGCCTGCCCTTGAGCCTGTACGCCGGTATCGGCCATGTACAGCGCATGCCAGACTACTGGGAGCTCATTTCTCCAGCCAGCGGCCCACAGGGAAGTCCCAGCGCCTTCCTGGGCATTCAACCAGAAAAAACCACGCAACTGGATATTGGCGCACAGTACAAGGATGACACGGTCTCGGCCTGGGCCTCGGCTTACCTCGGCCAGATTCAGGACTACATCCTGTTCGACTACCTGCCTGGCGGCATGATGGGCAGAAAAACGCAGGCTCGCAACGTCAATGCTCGTATTATGGGTGGCGAATTGGGTGCCGACTGGAAAGTCTCCCCCAGTTGGACGCTGGGCAGCAGCCTGGCCTATGCCTGGGGCAGCAACCGCACAGACAGTCGGGCTCTGCCACAAATGCCCCCTCTGGATCTGCGTTTAACGGCGGACTATGTACACGGCCCTTGGTCTGCAGGCGGTATCTGGCGCATTGTGGCCAAGCAGACGCGCTACGCTCGAGATCAGGGAAATGTGGTTGGTTATGATTTCGGGCCTACCGGGGGATTTAGCACGGTGTCGCTGTACGGAGGCTACAAAATCAACCGTAATCTGTCCCTGACAGCCGGTGTCGACAATCTGTTCAACAAAACCTATGGTGAACACTTGAATCTGGCCGGTAACAGCGGTTTTGGCTTTGGCGCCGCCACGCGCTTTAATGACCCTGGCCGCACCCTCTGGCTACGCGCAGCCCTGTCCTTCTAAGCCTTCCGTATAAGCCCTAGCCGGGTCTGACCGACCCGGCTGGGCAAACGGCAGCAGCATCAGGACAAAAAAAAGGGACACCTGGTCGGTGTCCCGTAAACATCCGCTTCAAAAGGGAGGGGAAGAGGAGAAGCCGAAGCGGACGTGCAAATGCCGATATGCGTAGGTGGCAAAAATCAGCAAATGTATTGTTTAGTCCGCGAAGATCAGCGTAAGTTCAGCCCTTTTCCCTGAAAAGTTGTAACTCTTTAAAACGGCTTACACGGCAGCAGACAGCGCCACGCGCAGCTTTTTGAACGCGGCCACTTCAATCTGACGGATACGCTCGGCCGACACGCCAAACTCAGCAGCCAGATCGTGCAAAGTGGCACCGCCATCATCCTGCAACCAGCGTGCGCGCACAATCCGCTGCGAACGCTCGTCCAACGTGTCGATCGCCTCTTCCAGGCCACTGCCTTCCAACATGTCCTGAGCGCGGCGCTCCAGCACGCGGCTCGGCTCCTCGTGTCCTTCATCGGACAGATAGGAAATAGGCGCGAAATTGTCATCATCGTCGTTGGTCGGGGCCTCCAGAGCCATATCGTGACCCGACAGGCGCACTTCCATCTCGCTGACGTCCTGTGGGCGCACGTCCAACTCACGCGCAATCGCATCGACCTGCGCGGTATCCAAGGTTTGTCCGTCCGGACGCATACGACGCAGGTTGAAAAACAGTTTGCGTTGGGCTTTGGTCGTGGCCACTTTCACCATGCGCCAGTTGCGCACGACGTATTCATGAATCTCGGCCTTGATCCAATGCACGGCAAACGACACCAAACGCACCCCGCGATCGGGATCAAAGCGCTTGACGGCTTTCATCAGGCCCACATTGCCCTCCTGGATCAGGTCGGCATGGGGCAATCCATAACCCAGATATTGACGGGCAATGGAGACCACCAGACGCAGGTGCGACAAAATCAATTCACGCGCGGCATCCAGATCATCCTGGTCGCGCAGGCGCTGACCCAGCTCGGTTTCGCGCTCGGCGCTGAGCATGGGCAGGCGGTTAACGGCAGAGATATACGCTTCGATCGTCCCCAGTGCGCCTGGATTAGACACGGCGGCGACCAGTTCATTACCAGACGCCAGGGCCAAAGCGTTCGCTTGTTGTGTCATGGAAAATCCTTAAAAAGTCAGCCGGCGAGAACACTGAGCAAGGCTCTCAAACCGCGGAAAACGCATTTCATCAATGATTGAGTTTAGCACTCGATGCTCTGGAGTGCTAAAAATTTCAAATACAGGAATAAGAGCGTCGCAGCAAGGAAAAGTTCACTCTTTAGCGTCAAACTGCAATAAATCGGTGGGCAGAACGCCACAAACAAGCTGAAAACCGTGGCAGCCTGAGAGTAACGCCTTTACGCCCACCTGAAAACAACAAAGTGCGACCTGGTTTATCCGCCAATCACAGGCGCTCGGCGTGAAAGTCCAGGTGGTCCTGAATGAAGGTCGAAATGAAGTAGTAGCCGTGGTCATAGCCTTCGTGGCGACGCAAGGTCAAAGGCTGCTTGGCCTGTTCACAGGCCTGCTCAAAGACGTCCGGATACAGTTGCTCGGCCAGAAAGCCATCGCTCAAGCCCTGGTCCACCAAAATACCAGCCGGATAAGGGGTGCTGCGCTTGCTCATCAAGGCACTGGCGTCGTGCTGCTCCCAGGCCTGACGGTCCTGACCGAGATAGGCACCGAAGGCTTTTTCGCCCCACGGACAACGGCTGGGGGCCGCAATAGGAGCGAAAGCCGATACAGAGCGATATTTACCGGGATGGCGCAGGGCCAAGGTCAAGGCACCATGGCCCCCCATGGAGTGGCCAAAAATACCCACACGACTGGCATCGCCGGGCAAGAGGGTCGTGACCAGATCAAAGAGCTCCTGGCTCACATAGCTTTCCATGCGGTAATGCGTGCTCCAGCTAGGTTCTGTGGCATCCAGATAGAAACCGGCCCCGGTTCCCAGGTCCCAGCCATCGTTCTCTCCTTCCACGCCAGCGCCACGCGGGCTGGTGTCGGGAGCAACGAGCATGATGCCGTGCTCGGCAGCATAGCGCTGAGCACCGGCCTTGATCATGAAGGTTTCTTCTGTGCAGGTCAGCCCAGCCAGGAAAAACAGGACAGGCACACGGCCTTGGCCGACGGCCTCGGCCAGATTGGTCGCACCCTTTTGGGCATGGGCCTGCAACTGAGGCGGCAGGTACACAGAAAAACGCATGGGCAAACCGATCGTCTGCGACGCGTGTTGGTAGTAGCGCTGCCAACCATTAAAACAGCGATGTTCGTTAAGCAGTTCCAGTGTCTGAGTCATAGCCCCCTCGTGTTCTCAATAGCAAATCCGGCCCAGGATCAGTGAAAGCACCCGAAGACCTCCCACCGCTCCTGGACCGGGATAAAGGGTGCGGGCGCACGCCTGCCCCCTCATGACGATCGCAATCAGTACATCACCACCGAACGAATGGACTTGCCTGCGTTCATCAGGTCAAAGCCTTCATTGATACGCTCCAGCGGCAAGGTGTGGGTGATCAGGTCGTCGATATTGATCTTGCCATCCATGTACCAGTCCACAATCTTGGGGACATCGGTACGACCACGAGCGCCGCCAAATGCAGAGCCTTTCCATTCACGGCCCGTCACCAGTTGGAACGGACGGGTAGCGATTTCAGCGCCAGCCTCGGCTACGCCGATAATGATGGACTGGCCCCAACCGCGGTGACAGCATTCCAGGGCTTGGCGCATGACCTTGGTGTTGCCGATACATTCAAACGAATAATCCGCACCGCCATCAGTCAGCTGAATAATGTGGTCCACCACGTTTTCAACGTCATTGGGGTTCACAAAATCCGTCATGCCGAACTGGCGGGCCATGGCTTCGCGCTCGGGATTGATATCCACACCAATGATCTTGTCCGCACCCACCATCTTGGCGCCCTGGATCACGTTCAGGCCAATCCCGCCCAAACCAAACACCACCACGTTGGCGCCCGCTTCCACCTTGGCAGTAAACAGGACAGCGCCCAGGCCGGTGGTCACGCCACAGCCGATGTAGCACACCTTGTCGAACGGAGCATCACTACGGATCTTGGCCAGCGCAATTTCAGGCACCACGATATGGTTGGCGAAGGTCGATGTGCCCATGTAATGGTGAACCGGTTTGCCGCCGATGGAGAAACGCGAGGTGCCATCGGGCATCAAACCCTTGCCCTGGGTAGAGCGAATGGCTGTACACAGATTGGTCTTGCGCGACAGGCAGGATTTGCACTGACGACATTCGGGCGTGTACAGGGGGATTACATGATCGCCAGGGCGCAGGCTGGTGACACCCGCGCCGACATCCAACACCACGCCTGCACCTTCATGGCCCAAAATGGCGGGAAACAAACCTTCCGGGTCAGCGCCCGACAGGGTGTAGTAATCAGTATGGCAAATGCCTGTCGCCTTGATCTCGACCAACACTTCGCCTGCTTTGGGGCCTGCCAGATCGACCTCTTCAATCGTTAGCGGCGCGCCCGCTTTCCAGGCAACAGCTGCACGTGTTTTCATGTGGTCCACCCTCCGGGTAAAAGTAATTATGGTTACGGTCAACTCGGTCCTTCGGGACCAAACTATTAAAGTATAAGAAATATTTTATAAGGCGCGGCCTGTCGGCCGACTCCTTGTATGGGTAAAGCCCCGCCTGAGCAAAGCCGCACCGACCTCAGTACAAGGACGATTTGCCCGTCAAGAGCACACCCAGACGCAACATACCATATGCCAGATAATCGACCAGCCTGCTCAGCCAACCCAGACGCTGATAGTGTTCCTGATGAACCCGCGTGGCATTGTGCTCGATTTCGTATTCCAGCTTGGCCTGCAAATCCCGGGTGAACGGCGCATCCTGAATCAGGACATTGGCCTCACGCGCCAGCAACAGGCTGAACGGGTCCAGATTGGATGAGCCCACCATGGAGTAATCATCAATGACCGCCACTTTGGCGTGCAAGTAACTGGCCTTGTACTCGTACAGCTCGATGCCGTGGTCCAGCAACTGCCCGTACATAAATCTACAGGCCCGATATTGCAGAAAATACTCGGCATGACCTTGCAGCAACAAACGCACCCGCACGCCCCGCTGTGCCGTCTGCTCAATGCGTCGCCGCAGGCTGCGGCCCGGGAAAAAGTAAGCATTGGCCAAAATCACCTGTTGCTGCGCCTTGCCCAGCAGGTGCAAGTAAGCCTGCTCAATCTGCTGACGATAGCGCACATTATCCCGCAGCAACAAGGTGGCCCGGACCCCCTCGAACACCTCTCCGGCCTGCTGCGCTTTCTTGCGAGCCTGACGCCGTTTGCGCCACTCGCGCCAAGTGGTGAAGCGTTGCGTAAAACTGTCCCAGTCCTTGCGTCTGCGCCAGGCCATGCGCAGCCACAAGGCCTGTTGGGCGCGCACCATATCATCGACGATCGGCCCCTCGCAGCGCACGGCAAAATCAAAACGTGGCCTGCCCTTCCCATCGATTAGCGGCACCTCATCAAAATCATCCAGGATATTGATGCCGCCCACAAAACCAATGCGCTCATCAACCACCAGCATCTTGCGGTGCAACCGGCGCAAACGTCGTAGGGATAGACGCGGCTCCCGCCATCCTTTGGGCTTGGGTCGGTAAATTCGATAACGCGCTCGCATGGCCTTTAACTGCTCAGCGATCTGCAAGGCATAGACATCACTGCCAAAGCCGTCGATCACCACACGCACGCGTACCCCTCGCTCACAGGCCCGACGCAAGGCGTCCAGAACACTGTGACCGCTATCATCCAGGTTGAAGATATAGGTTTCCAGATGCAGGCGCTTGGTGGCCTGATCGATCGCCTGACAAATAGCCGGAAAAAACTCCTGCCCATTTTGCAGCAAGGTGATCTGATTACCATCGTGCCAAAGTGGATCGCGCTTCAGACTCGGCATGTTTGCAAGGCCTATGCGTTAAGAAACCACTGAACGGCAAAGCTCCTTCAGGGCAGCTCCAGCTCAGTCAGGATAGGGGCATGATCAGACAACTGCTTCCAGGGGTCCCCCACCAGCACACGGGCATTACGGACCGCGAAACCACGCTGATAAACCCGATCCAGTCGTAGCCAGGGGAATGCCGCTGGGAACGTGCGGGGAGGAGGCGTCATGCGCGCTGCGCCGTTCACACCCAGTTGTATGCCCTGCTCAGGCACCACCAACCCGCTTTTACGCCGGGTACGCAGCCACTTGATGGGCTGGCGCAAGCGGAAACGGTTATCAACCTGTCCGCGAGGCGAGAAAGAAAACACTTCGTACAGGTTCAATTGCTGCACAAAAATCGGGGCCAGCCGGTTATTCCAGTCATTGAAGTCGCCCGCAATCAGCAACGGCTCATCGGCCGGGACAATGCGCTTGATGCGATCGAGCAGCGCCTGCACCTGACGAACCCGGCCACTGTTAAACAGTCCCAGGTGGACCACAATGCAGTGCACCGGGCGGCCATCAATATCAATGACCGCATGGAGTAGACCACGCTGCTCCATGCGGTGATCCGAAATATCCTGGTTTTCATACTGCAGGATAGGAAAACGCGATAGCAAGGCATTGCCGTGGTCCGTATACGGACGAACCACATTGCAGCCATAGGCCGTATTCATGCGCAAGGCCGCAGCCAAAGACTCATGCTGGGCGTCCAGACTGCTTTGCAGCTGGTTGCGCCCCTGCACTTCCTGCAAAAACAGCAAGTCGGGAGACAGTCCGTACAGTCCCAGGCGCAAATCCGCCAAGGACTCTCGTTTGCCAGAAGCCGAGCGTCCTTTGTGAATGTTGTAGCTGACTACCCGAATCACTGACACGCCGTCCCCCGATTTGACTTATTTGTTGTCCACGGCCCGCAGACGGATATGCAACTCGCGCAGTTGCTGCTCATCCACCGCCGAGGGGGCCTGAGTCAGCAAACACTGAGCACGCTGCGTCTTGGGGAACGCGATCACGTCACGAATCGAATCCGCGCCCGCCATCAGGGTAACCAGTCGGTCCAGTCCCATGGCCAGACCGCCGTGTGGAGGTGCACCGTATTGCAAGGCATCAAGCAGGAAGCCAAATTTGAGCTGAGCCTCTTCAGGGCCAATCTTCAAGGCATTGAATACTTTACTTTGAACATCGGCGCGGTGGATACGGACCGAGCCGCCACCCACTTCCCAACCGTTCAGCACCATGTCGTAGGCCTTGGCAAAGGCCTTGCCGGGATCGGTTTCCAACAGATCTTCGTGACCATCTTTGGGGCTGGTGAACGGGTGGTGAGCGGCGAAGTAGCGGTTCTCGCCCTCGTCGTACTCGAACATGGGGAAGTCCACCACCCACAGAGGTTTCCAGCCTTCTTCGAATAGGCCGTTTTCCTTGCCGAACTCGCTGTGACCGATCTTGATACGCAGCGCGCCGATCGCGTCGTTGACGATCTTGGCCTTGTCGGCACCAAAGAAGATCAGGTCACCATTCTGAGCACCTGTGCGCTCCATCAACTGCTTCAGAACCTCTACATTGATGTTCTTGACGATGGGCGACTGCAGGCCCTCAGGAATCGAGGTCACATCGTTGACCTTGATGTAGGCCAGGCCCTTGGCGCCGTAAATACCGACAAACTTGGTGTAGGCGTCGATTTCGCTGCGGGGCATGGCGCCACCGCCAGGAATGCGCAAGGCAACCACACGGCAGCTTGGGTCGTTGGCCGGTGCGGAAAAGACCTTGAAATCCACTTCACGCATCAGGTCAGCCACATCCACGAACTCCAGCTTGACGCGCAGATCAGGCTTGTCCGAGCCGTAGCGCTGCATGGCTTCAGTCCAGCTCATGGTGGGGAACTTGGGCAGCTCCACATTTTGCACCGTGCGGAAAATATGTGTGACCATGCCCTCGAAAATCTCGCGAATCTGCTCTTCGTTCAGGAAAGAGGTTTCGCAGTCGATCTGGGTAAATTCGGGCTGGCGGTCCGCACGCAAGTCCTCATCGCGAAAGCACTTGGTGATCTGGTAGTAGCGGTCAAAGCCCGACACCATCAGCATCTGCTTGAACAGCTGGGGCGACTGGGGCAGCGCAAAAAATTCGCCGGCGTTCACACGCGAAGGCACCAGATAGTCGCGAGCGCCTTCGGGGGTGCTCTTGGTCAACATGGGCGTTTCAATATCGATGAACCCCAGGTCGTCCAGGTAGCGACGGGCCTGCATGGACACTTTGTAGCGCAGCATCAGGTTGTTCTGCATTTGCGGACGACGCAAATCCAGGACACGGTGCGTCAAACGGGTGGTTTCGGACAGATTGTCATCATCAAGCTGGAAAGCGGGTGTGACCGAAGCGTTCAGGATCTCGATTTCGTCACAGACGATCTCGATTTCGCCCGAGCGCAGATCCGAATTGACCGTGCCTTCGGGACGAGCCTGAACACGACCGGTAATGCGCAGGCAGTACTCATTACGGATGCGCTCAGCCACTTCAAAGGCCTGCACGTTGTCAGGATTGACCACAACCTGCGCCAGACCCTCACGGTCGCGCAGATCAATGAAAATCACACCCCCGTGGTCGCGGCGACGATGTACCCAGCCAAACAAATTGACCGTCTGGCCCAGGTATTCTTTGGAAACCTCGCCGGTATAACACGTACGCATCTAGGATGACTCCGAAATAGTAAAAACTGCAAATTGGAAAATTCAGGTTCCAGCCAAAGGGGGCGTCCCTTCAGGGCCCGCAGGCTGGTCAGAAACTGGGGGTAGGGCTATGGGCTCGACAGGGCTGACCACGCCCATGGATACGATGTATTTAAGCGCTGCATCCACCGTCATGTCGAGCTTGTGAACGTCCGCCCGAGGCATCATCAGGAAAAAACCGGAGGTCGGGTTGGGCGTCGTGGGCACGTAGACACTGACAAAGTCGTCTCCCAGTATCTGCGCCACTTGTCCGCCCGGTGTACCGGTTAAAAAGGCAATGGTCCAGGAGCCGGCCCTGGGATACTGCACCAGGACAGCCTCGCGAAAAGCCTGACCGTCGGGTGCCAACACCGTATCGCTGACTTGCTTGACCGAATTATAAATGGAACGAACCAAAGGAATACGCCCAAGTAGCAATTCCCAACGATCCACCATCGCACGGCCCAGGTAATTGGCCGCCAGCAAACCCGTGCCGAACAAAACCGCCAGCACCAGCAAAATTCTAAAGCCGGGAATCCGCAGGCCAAACAAGGCCTGCGAAGACAGGAACTCCGGCACAACGCTCTCCAGCGTCTCGATCAGCAAGGTCAGCACCCAGACTGTAATGACCAGGGGCACCCAAATGAGCAGACCAGTGACGAAATAACGCTTGAAGGGGCGCATAAGAAATAGTGTTAACTGGACGTTGAAGGCGCAGGCGCCGACGAAGCAGCTGGCGTGGATGCCGAGCCGCTGTCCGCAGGCTTGCTGCCACCCTGGTTACGGAAGTCCGTTACATACCAGCCCGTACCCTTGAGCTGGAACCCGGCCGCCGTTACCTGTTTGGTAAAGGTGGGCTGATTGCATTCTGGACAAACCTCTAAAACGGGGTCCGACATTTTTTGCAGCACATCTTTTTCGTATTGGCACGAGCTGCATTTATACGCATAGATTGGCACGACTCATCCTAACTAAAAAAAGCCGAAACAAATTTCGAGATACCAGTAAATGGGGGCGGCACCTGCCCATTTCAAGCCGGCGCCCCGCTCAACGAGCCCCCGCAAACACGTCACGGGAGCGCTTCTGGCTTGATTTTAGCCCTTTTGGCGTTCAATCGCACTGAACTTGCTCCCCGCCAGAGTCACCGCGCAAGGTGGGCACCAGGTTCAGATCAGAAACAGGCAGGCAGCAACCAGGGTGGGCGCGGCCGCACTGAGCAACAAGCGCAACGGCGAGATGGCGCCGTCCGGGAAACTGCCTTTCAGAATGGAGAAACCGGCTGGATTGGGCGCATTGGCGATCACTGTCAAACCGCCCCCTGTGACCGCACCCGCGACCAGCATGTAACGCCAGATCTCCGAGGTCCCCTCAACCAGGGAGCCCAGGTAAGTCAAGGCCGCGTTGTCGGTGACAGCCGTCAAGGCGGTAGCCCCCCAGAACAGCACCGTGGGCGACAGACCACCCAGCAGATCCTGAAGCCACCATTTTTGTAGTCCACCCAGCACCACCAGCCCTGCCAGGAAAAAGCCGACCATCAAACCTTCACGCACCAGCAAGGGGCTTTGGTAGTGTTTGTACGAGTGGGCATAGCCGATGAACAGCATCAACAAGGCCATGAACACAATTGGATGATGCGCGCCCAAGACAATCGCAACCAGAAAAGCCACATGAATGGCCATGACGGTCACAGGCACGGAACGCTGCGTCTTGGCTTCCTGGGGCATGCCCTGGCCCATTTCCAGCAAGGCCTTGCGGCACACCAGCGTGACCAACGTGGCATTGATCAGCACCGCGACGACCGCACGCCACCCGAAGTGGGTGGACATATAGGCTGTATCCCAGCCAAAGGTACTGGCCACCATCAGGACGGGCGGGGCCGCATAGGCCGTCAGGACGCCGCCGATGGAGACGTTCACAAACAGAACACCCACGGTCAAATACTTGAAGCCGGCATGGCCTTGATGACGGAAATAGGCTTTATGCAGCAGGAGCGCCGCCAGGGTCATGGCGGCCGGCTCGGTAATCAGCGAACCGGCCAGAGGCACCACGGAAATCGTAATGAAATACGTGGAAATCTTGTCAGACATGGGAAGCGCACGGGCCAGGACGGACACCGTCTTGTTCACCAGCTCTAAAATGGGACGGCTGGCCGCGACCACCATGATCGCAAACACGAACATGGGTTCGGTAAAGTTGCGCCCTTCCAGATACTCAATCGCCGACTGTAAATCCACAAAAACAGCCATATAGGCCACCAGCACACAGGCCCACACGCCAAACACCGCCTCAACCTCGGACAACATGTGCCACAGCCCTGCATGGCTGCCGCCTTTATTGGCCAAGCGTGCAAACACCGGAACCGAAAAG
Source organism: Alcaligenes sp. HNGD-HTN06 (assembly GCF_049932565.1). NCBI lineage: Bacteria > Pseudomonadati > Pseudomonadota > Betaproteobacteria > Burkholderiales > Alcaligenaceae > Alcaligenes > Alcaligenes sp. HNGD-HTN06. Next base: position 3,496,028 of record NZ_CP187782.1, read on the forward strand.
GTGTGGACGATGGCAATGGCAAACAGCGCCGTTGCAACATACTCAAGAGGAGAGGCCATTTTTCAAACCTTTAAAACTTTACGTAAATTGCTTGAATACGTATCAAGCCAAACGGAGAGTGCCGGCCAAAGCAGCCACCACCAGCAAGACACCAACCCAGATGTTGGCACGGAAAAGGCGCAGGCCTCGTTCGGGATAGCGCACGTCAAAATGCCGCATTTGCCACAGCAGATGCAGCGCAATCAGCGCCATGACCGCGTAATACAGAATACGCTCGTTCAGCAGATAACCGCCGATCAGCCAGCACAACATGGCGGCAATGTAAAAACCGCTGATCCAGGTCTTGCCTGCCTCGCGAAAACGCAGCGCCGTGGAGTGCAGACCCAGCTTGGTATCGTCAGCCATGTCGATATAGGCATAGATGGAGTCGTAGCCAACCTGCCACAAAATCGCGCCCACCCACATCAGGATGGCACCAAAAGGCACCATGTTCTGGGTGTCCGACCAGGCCATCAACATGCCCCAGTTAAAGCAGATGCCCAGGACCACTTGCGGCCAATAGGTAAAACGCTTGCACAGGGGATAAATCATCACAATCGGGAACAAGGCCAGCGCCAGCCACCGGCTGTATTCATTGATCGCCAACAGCAGCAAGGCACACACGGCCATTTGCGCCAGCACGAAGAGCACGGCCTGACGCATGGTGATCTGGCCACTGGTCAAGGGACGAAAACGGGTACGCTCGACCTGATGGTCGAAATTGCGATCCGCCATATCGTTAAAGCAGCAGCCAATACCGCGCATCAGCAAAGCGCCCAGGGAAAAGATCACCAGACGCCACAAGGTGGGCAGTCCGTCCGCGGCCTGCACCAGAGCGGCAAGCGCGGGCAGCAGAGTCAACCAGGTGCCTACTGGCCGATCCAAGCGGCACAGCCGGGCATACGGCCCCCAGGAGGCAGGCAGATAGCGGGCTACCCAATCATTGTTGGGGCGCATATCAGACAGATCTGGACGCGGGGGGGCTTTCGAAGCGGATGGAGATGTCATAGAGGTAAAACCCAAATCCAGGCCCTGGGCCATAGACCGAAAACAAGCATACCCTCTGACAGAGGGTATGCGGTGGATTCCAGAAACCCGTTCACGCTCTGGGAGCCAAGAAAGTGCAATAAGCGGCGCTGAAAACCACAACGCTGGCTGAGCCAGCGCTTGAAAAGGCGCAAACCCGTCTGGCTGCGCCCCATGCCCGTCAGATAGCGATCAGGCTTCTTTGATGAGTTTACCCAAGATGGCAATGCCTTCGCGAATTTTTTCCTCGGGTACGGTCGCAAAGCTCAGGCGCAATGTGTTGCGCTTGACGCCATTGCCCGCGTAGAACGGCTCACCAGGCACAAAGGCCACCAGATTTTCAATGGCTTTTTGCAACAGGGCCGTGGCATCCACATGCTCGGGCAAGGTCACCCAAATGAACATGCCACCCTCAGGACGGGTCCATTGGGCCGTGTCCGGGAAGTTCTTGTCCATGGCGTCCAGCATGATGGCGCACTGTTTCTGGTAAATATCGCGCACTTTGGGCAGGTGCTGTTCCAGGAAACCGTTATGTACGGCTTCGTAAACCGCCATCTGTGTCAGTGTGGACGTGTGCAAGTCCGTGGCCTGCTTGATCTGCACCAGTTTGTCGATGATTTTGGCAGGGGCCACGATGTAACCCAGGCGCAGGCCGGGAGCCAGCACTTTGGAGAACGTGCCCAAACGCACCACAGTCGCGCCTGCCTTGCGCCCCAGGGACAGCAGGCTGGGCAGGCGCTCGCCGGCATAACGCAACTCGCCGTAGGGATCGTCCTCGATAATAGGAATATGGGCCGCAGCGCAGCGCTCCACCAGATCCTGGCGGCGTTCCAACGGCAGACGCAAGCCGGTCGGATTCTGGAAATTGGGCAAGGCGTACAACAGACGAGCGCCCATGGCCTCCGGTGCCGAGACATATTCGGGAATCATGCCCTGACCGTCAGTCGGAATGGCGACGAAAGAAGGATCGTAGACCGACAAGGCTTGCAAAGCGCCCAGATAGGTCGGGGACTCCACCAATACCTTGCTACCCTCGTCAATGAGCAGCTTGCCCAGCATGTCCAGCGCCTGCTGGGAACCGTTCACCAGCAAAATCTCATCGGCCTGAACGGGCGCGCCTTCGGCGCTCATCTGCTCAGCCAACCATTGGCGCAGCGGCAGATATCCTTCAGTCGTGGTGTATTGCAGTGCAGTCCGCCCCTGCTCGCTCAATACCTTGTTGAACGCGCTTTGCATTTCCTCGACAGGAAAGCCGACTGGAGTGGGCAGACCGCCCGCAAAGGAAATAATCTCGGGTCGCGCCGTGACCTTGAGAATTTCACGAATTGCGGAGCCACTCAGTTTCTGGGCACGTTGGGAAAAGGTAAAAGGCTGCGAGAGGGTATCCATGATTCGGAAAAGTCCTGAAGAAGAACGATTAAATACTTCATATGCAAACTTTATAGCTTGCAACAATGAACGCAGGATGCCGGAAAACCAGGCATCCTGCACCTTTGAATGAGTTATGACGCGGGTTTATTAGCGTATACCTTGCCACCAAGCGGCTTGCAGCGCAAGTAGCCAACGCGCATCCGCTCCGGATTTACCCTGAAAAAACAAGCTCTCGGCCCAGACAAACGTCGCGCTTTGTCTATACTTCATTATTGTATATACAATTAAAATCCGCATGGAGCCCTGCCACCATGAGCCAGCCCCACCCAAGCACTTTGTTTGGTCTGCTAACCATCAGTAAGCTGCCCGTGCAAAACTGGAAAAATGGGGGCGGCACCACACGCGAGATCCTGCGCCATCCCCCCCAAGCAGGATATGAAAGCTTTGACTGGCGCCTTAGCCTGGCCCATGTGCAGACCTCCGGTGATTTTTCCCGTTTTCCCGGTATAGAGCGCCATATCCTGCTCATCGAAGGCGAGCACATGCAGTTGATTCACAACGAACAGCGCCATGCACTGCATCCCTTCCAACCCTATGTCTTTGCGGGTGAGGACAAGGTGAGCTGCTTCTTGGCGCAGGGCCCTACCCAGGATTTGAATCTGATGGTGCGCCGGGGCCGGGCCCAGGGCCGTCTGCAGGCATGGGCGGGACGCGACACTCCTGTGCAGCTGGAGGCAGGCACGCACTTTCTGTACGCACCACGCGGCGGCTATACATGTCAGGCTGGAACCGCAAGCTGGGCTCTGACCGCAGAGCAGGCCCTGATCGGCTCCACCTCTGTCTCCGTCTCCTTGCAACTGACCGCCGATCATGCCGCGGCCCCGCTGGTCTACGCGTATATCGCCCCTACGGAATGACTGATGAACTACACACTCTGGACTGATTTACGTCTGGCTCCCCGCGCCGACCCCGAACACGTCATTGAGGATGCCTGCCTGGTCGAACAAGCGGGCCGCATCGTCTGGATGGGGCCCCGGCATGCACTCCCCCCCCAATGGCAACAGGCCAAACACGTACACAAGCTGGACAATCGCTGGGTCACCCCCGGCCTGATCGACTGTCACACTCACCTGGTTTACGGTGGCACCCGAGCCCAGGAATTCGCTTTGCGGCTGGCCGGAGCCTCCTATGAGGAAATAGCCCGCCAGGGAGGCGGTATTGTTTCAACGGTTCAGGCCACCCGTTGCATGAGCGAGGAGCAACTGCTGGCCCAGTCCCTGCGTCGTCTGGAAGCTTTGTTGGACGAAGGCGTGACCGCAATCGAAATCAAGTCGGGCTACGGCCTGGATCTGGACAGCGAGCGAAAAATGCTGCGCGTGGCCCGGCGTTTAGGAGAGTTGCGCCCGGTCACAGTGCGCACTACCTTTTTAGGTGCTCATGCCCTGCCCCCGGAGTTCGCAGGTCAAACCGACGCCTATGTGGATCAGGTCTGCAGCCAGATGATGCCCACCCTGGCACAAGAGGGGTTGATTGACGCTGTGGATGTATTTTGTGAACGCATCGCCTTTGATCTGAGACAGTCCGAGCGCGTGCTGAAAGCTGCCCAAGCCCTAAAACTACCTGTAAAAATGCATGCCGAGCAGCTCTCCAATCTAGGGGGCACGGCAATGGCGACACGCTACCGCGCCCTGTCCACCGATCATCTGGAGTATCTGGATGAAGCAGGGGTGATCGCCATGAAAGAAGCCGGAACGGTTGCCGTACTGCTGCCCGGCGCCTATTATTTCCTGCGTGAAACCCAGTTGCCCCCGATCGAGCTGCTGCGCAAGCACGGCGTACCCATGGCCTTGTCCACCGACAGCAACCCCGGCACCTCTCCCTGCACCTCCCTTCTGTTGATGCTGAACATGGGCAGCACCTTATTCAGGCTAACGGTGCCTGAGGCCCTGGCCGCCGTCACCCATCATGCCGCCCAGGCCCTGGGAGCCCCGGACATCACCGGCGAACTGAGCATTGGGTCCCGCGCCGATTTTGTCGCCTGGGATATCGAGTCACTGTCGGAACTGGTCTACTGGCTGGGCCTGCCCCGCTGCGCCCTGGTGGTGTACCAAGGCGCCATCAGCCGCGATCTGCGCAAGGAGTCATCATGAACCCTGTCCAACAGCATGAAGCCCTGTGGGCGCCCTGGGCCTATTTGGACGGCCACTGGCAAGCCGATGTGCTGATGCGCTGGGACATGCACGGCACGCTGACGCAGGTTCTGCCTGGAACCTGCCCGCCCGCCAAGGACGTGAGCGATAAGGTGTATCGGGCACAGGGCGCCGTGCTGCCAGGGATGCCCAATCTGCATTCGCACGCTTTTCAAAGTGCCATGGCAGGCTTGACGGAATTTCGGGGACAAGACCAGGACAGCTTTTGGAGCTGGCGCGACCTGATGTACCGTTTCGCCGCCCGTCTGGAGCCTGAACACCTGTATGCGATTGCCCACTGGCTTTACATACAAATGCTCAAGGCCGGCTATACCAGCGTCTGCGAGTTTCACTACCTGCATCACCCGCGTGAGGGAGGCCGATACAGGCCATCGGGTCTGCTGGCCCAAGGGATTCTGGAGGCGGCCAGCGCCAGCGGACTGGCGATCACCCTGCTGCCGGTGTTGTATCAGTACAGCGACTTCAGCCGCAAAGCACCGCGACCGGACCAAGAGCGCTTCCTGAACAGCCCCACGCAACTGCTGTACCTGCTGGAATCCTTGCACAGCAGCCACCCTTTGAACGTGGACCGGCGCTATGGCGTGGCGCCCCATTCCCTGCGTGCCACCGATGTGGGTTCCATCAGCACGCTGATCGACGGCCTGCATAGCCTGCCCTCCCGCCATCCGATTCACATCCATATTGCCGAGCAGATGGCCGAAGTGCTGGCGTGCCAGGAGCTCAAGGGTTGCAGTCCGGTCACCTACCTGTACGATAACTTCAATGTGGACGAGCGCTGGTGCCTGGTTCATGCCACTCACATTGGCGAGCCGGAGCGTCAGCAAATTGCCCGCAGTGGCGCAGTGGCGGGCCTATGCCCGACAACCGAAGCCAATCTGGGGGACGGCCTGTTTCCGGCCGCTGCTTTTCTGGCCGACCATGGCCACTTGGGCATCGGATCAGACAGCCACATCTGCGTGGACTGGCGCGCCGAACTGCGTCTGCTCGAATATGGCCAACGTTTAAGCCGTCAGCAACGCAACGTGCTGGCTTCGCCTCGACAGCCCTATGTCGCAGACTATTTATTTGGGACCTGCGCCCGCGGTGGGGCGCAGGCGTCAGGGCGGGCCACGGGGCAGCTTGCCCCCGAGCATCAGGCCGACCTGATGGTGATTGATCTGGCTCACCCCAGTTTGGCGGGACTGGATCAATCACATTGGCTCTCCGCCCTGGTCTTTTCAGAGCGCGCCCACACCAATCCGATTCGCGACGTATTCGTCAGTGGCAAAGCCTGTGTGATCGACGGCCAGCACCCCCAGGAGGAAACGGCGTTTGCCGCCTATCAAGACACACTGAGCCAGCTGTTGGACCGCGCCTGAAAAAACGAGCCTGAAAGCCTTACCCGGCAGGCCCTAGTCCGCGCTCGGCCCGACAGTCCTTGGCTCGCCATCGCGGTCAACAAAGCCTGGCGCAGTCGTTTTTCACTGGGTTGTCCGCCACGTCATTATGCAAAAAACCTGGCTCCGCCCATCCGGGCCAGGGCCACTGGCATGGAGACAACAAGGCTCGGGAGTACGCCCTGGACCCTAAAACAGGTCGGCCGCCGTGTCAGCCAGACTCTCGTCCAGCACCAGGGCTTTCAGGGCCTCGATATCGGGAGCCAGATAACGATCCTGATCGTAAAAAGGCACGGCCTGACGAATCGCGTCCTGCACCTTTCTCAAGCGCTCGGAAGTCAGCAAAGGAGCATGAAAATCAATGCCCTGCGCCGCACACAGCAATTCAATCGCCACAATTGCAGCGGTATTTTGTGCCATATCCTCCAGTCTGCGCGCTGCAAAGGTCGCCATGCTGACGTGGTCTTCCTGGTTAGCCGACGTAGGCAGGCTATCCACGCTCGCAGGATGTGCCAAGGACTTGTTTTCCGAAGCCAGCGCCGCCGCGGTCACATGGGCAATCATGAAGCCCGAATTCAAACCGGCAGAAGGCACCAGAAACGGTGGCAAACCGGAAATGCTGGCATCAATCAACAACGCGACTCGACGCTCTGCCAAGGCACCCATTTCGGCAATCGCCAGGGCCAGGCCGTCGGCGGCGAAGGCCACCGGCTCGGCGTGGAAGTTGCCGCCGGAAATCACCTGATCGGGCTCACCGTTCTTGCCGGGGAATACCAGCGGGTTGTCCGTGACGGCATTGGCCTCGATCAGCAAGCTGCGCTCATTTTGCGTGATGAGATCGTGGATCGCGCCCATCACCTGGGGCTGGCAACGCAAGCTGTAGGGGTCCTGCACCTTGTTGTCATTGTCCCGATGCGACTGGCGAATCTGGCTGCCAGCCAGCAGCTCCCTATACAAGCGGGCCGCGTAAATCTGTCCTGGCTGTCCACGCACCTCATGGATACGCGCATCAAAAGGCGCATCACTGCCTTTGGCGGCGTCCACACTCAAGGCTCCGGCCAAAATCGCATTGCGGAACAAGGTCTGGGTGCGGAACAAGCCATGCAATGCCAGGGCCGTAGACACTTGCGTGCCATTGATCAGAGCTAGCCCCTCCTTGGCGGCCAGCACAATCGGGGTGATACCAGCCTTGGCCAAAGCCTGCTGGGCAGGCATCCATTCGCCCTGCCACTTGGCCTGCCCTTCCCCGATCAGCGTCAAGGTCATGTGCGACAAGGGTGCCAAATCACCGGATGCGCCCACCGAACCTTTGGACGGAATGAAAGGCACCACGCCCGCATTCAGAATATCCAGCAAGGTCGTGACCACATGCGAGCGTATGCCCGAAAAGCCACGCGCCAGACTGGCAATCTTCATGGCCATAATCAGCCGTGCCACCGCATCGGAAACCGGCTCACCCACCCCTACGGAATGCGACAGAATCAGGTTCTTTTGCAGCTGTTCCAGATCGTGGTCGGGAATGCGTTGCTGGGCCAGCTTGCCAAAGCCGGTATTGATGCCATAGGCAGGATGACCTGCACGGATGATCTTGGCCACAATGGCCGAGGACGCGTCCATCGCCCCCACCGCCTCTGCCGGCAGAGTCAGAACAGTCGGTTTCTGCCAGATCTGGCGCAGTTGCGCCAAAGTCAGTGCGCCGGGAGAAAGCTCGATACTCTTGCTCATTTATCTGTCCTGTTTTTCTTACTTGATCATGGGCAGTGTCAGCCCGAAATTCTTGGCCGTTTGAATCGCCAGCTCGTAACCTGCATCCGCATGACGCATCACACCACTGGCGCAATCGTTAATCAAGACCCGCTCCAGACGGGCCGCAGCCTGCTCGCTGCCATCAGCCACGATCACCATCCCCGCGTGCTGGCTGTAGCCCATGCCCACGCCGCCGCCGTGATGCAGCGACACCCAGCTGGCCCCCCCAGCTGTGTTCAAGAGCGCATTGAGCAAAGGCCAGTCCGACACGGCATCCGTGCCGTCCCGCATGCTTTCGGTTTCGCGGTTCGGACTGGCTACCGAACCGGTGTCCAGATGGTCACGTCCAATCACAATCGGCGCTTTCAGCTCGCCCTTGCGCACCATTTCGTTAAAGGCCAAACCGGCACGATGACGCTCGCCCAGCCCCAGCCAACAAATTCGAGCAGGCAGACCCTGGAAAGCGATACGTTCCTGTGCCATGTCCAGCCAGCGATGCACGTGCTCATTGTCGGGGAACAGCTCTTTGATTTTCTGGTCGGTTTTATAGATATCTTCCGGGTCGCCCGACAAGGCCACCCAACGGAACGGGCCTTTGCCCTCGCAAAACAAGGGGCGAATATAGGCTGGCACAAAACCGGGGAAATCGAAGGCATTGGCCACGCCCTCATCAAACGCCACTTGGCGAATGTTATTGCCGTAATCCACAACCGGAATGCCCATTTTCTGGAAATCCAGCATGGCTTTTACATGGATGGCGCAAGACTGGGCAGCAGCTTGCTGAATGCGGACGTGTTGCGCCGGATCTTTCTGAGCGGCCTGCCACTGCTCCACCGTCCAGCCCGAAGGCAAATAGCCATTGAGCAGATCGTGGGCAGAGGTCTGGTCCGTCACCAGATCAGGCTTCAAACCACCGGCTTGAGCGCGTCGCACCAGTTCGGGCAGCACATCGGCGGCATTGCCCAGCAAGCCAATCGACACGGCTTCTTTAGCAGCCGTGTGTTGGGCAATCAGCTCCAGTGCATGGTCCAGATCGCGCGCCTGCTTATCCAGATAACGAGTCTGCAAACGGAAGTCGATACTGCTTTGCTTGCATTCAATCGTCAGCGATACCGCACCGGCAAAGCTGGCAGCCAAAGGCTGTGCGCCGCCCATCCCCCCCAGGCCAGCCGTCAGAATCCAGCGCCCGGCCAGCGAACCCCCAAAATGCTGACGACCTGCCTCAGCAAAAGTCTCGTACGTGCCTTGCACAATGCCCTGGCTGCCGATGTAGATCCAGCTGCCCGCCGTCATCTGTCCGTACATGAACAACCCGGCCTGATCCAGCTCGTGAAACTTCTCCCACGTGGCCCATTTGGGCACCAGATTCGAGTTGGCCAGCAGTACGCGCGGCGCATCACGGTGGGTACGGAACACGCCCACCGGCTTGCCGGACTGAATCAGCAAGGTCTGGTCATCCTCGAGTTGGCGCAGACTGGCCAGAATCTGGTCATAGCACGCCCAGTTTCGAGCCGCACGCCCGATGCCACCGTACACCACCAGATGTTGGGGGTTCTCGGCCACGGCCGGGTCCAGATTGTTCTGAATCATGCGGTACGCGGCTTCTGCCACCCAGTTCTTGCAACTGAGCTGTGTACCCGTGGGGGCATGAATCTCCCGCGCAGGATCGAAACGGGGGTCCTGGCTGGCCGTCGAAGTGTGATGATCAGGCATGGTGCTGTCCTCCATCTGAGGTGTCTCTGGATACGCGCTGGTTCTATCTGGCAGACTGTTTCCACCCAGGGAAGGCAGGTCCAAGCGCCGACAAAACAACGGTTTTCTTGTAAGCTTTTGCCAATGTATAGTCATTTCCAATAGTTGTCTATACATATGCCTGCCCTGGCAGCGCCGCGAAAACAGACGGCCAGGGACACTGTCGGGGTATTAGAATCATGGCCGGTGCAGCACCCCCGACGGTTGCCTGCACAAACCCTAGAGTGTGAACACGTCCCTACAGGAAAGCATCAGCATGGTTGCCCCTTTGACGAGCAACTCGTCCTCCGAATCGGCTCTCCCCGTCTATGTACAGATCAAGAACTATGTCGTGGAAAAGATTCAGACCGGACAATGGCGGGAAGGCGATCTGATTCCCACAGAGCTGGCCTTATGTGAGCAATTTGGCGTATCACGCATGACGGTCAACCGGGCCCTGCGCGAACTGACCAACGATGGACTGCTGATCCGCATCAAGGGTTCTGGCACGTATGTAGCCCAACCCAAATTCCAGTCCACGCTGATCGAGATACGCAGCATTGCACAAGACATACGCGAGCGCGGTCATCAACATAGCTGTCAAGTGCTGAGCATGGAGCGGCTGCAGGCCAGCCCGGCACAGGCACGCCTGTACGGCATTGCTCCGGGCGCGGCGCTGTTTCATTCCATTATTGTGCATGCCGAAAACGGCCTGCCTATCCAGTACGAAGATCGTCTGGTGGATGCGCGCATGGCACCCGACTATATGGAGCAGGACTGGAGTCAGATCACGCCTAACGAATATCTGGTGCGGGTCGCCCCCTTGCCAACCGGCTTTTACAGCATTGAAGTGCTGGTGCCACCCACCGGAATCGCACAGGCCCTGCATATGAAAGAGCAGCAGCCCTGTTTGGTGATGGACCGCCGCACGTTTTCCAGTGAGCAGTTCACTACTCACGCTAGGCTCTGGCATCCTGGCGATCGCTACAAATTCACGGGACGGATGTAGGCCCCAAACCGGCGCCGCTTCGAGTTTGCTTCCCAAACATAACTCTCAAGCGCAGCGGCACCTCGCCTTCCGGGCCACACAACACCGCCATGTTCGTGCCGCACGGACCTGACACGACCCGCACCACTGGCCTGTTCGCTTGCGAACCACGCCAGAGCGGGCCTGCTCACACTCTCGATCAGCCCGGCGGGCGTTCACCTTGCGCATGCTGGCGATAACGGCTCAAAGACAGCCCGGTGTGGCGCTTGAAGTAGCGACACAGATACGAGGGGTCCCCAAAGTTGAGCTGATCGGCGATCTGCCCCATCGCCAACTGGCTGTAAGAAAGCAGCGCCTTGATTTCCAGCACCACTTGCCTGTCGATCAAGGCCTTGGGGCTGTCGTTGAAAAACTCTTTGGTCAGCTGGGACAGGTAAAACGGGGTGATATTGAGCGCATCCGCGTAAAACTTGACCTCACGATGCTGCCTGCACTGCTGTCCAACCCGTTCCCAGAACCGCCAACTGATCTGCTCCTTGCGGCTGAACGTCTTTCCGCCTTGATACTCGGGCGGAATCTCATCGGCAATCCGCAGAAAGAAATTCTGCAACTGATTGCGCAGCATGATGTGCTGATACAGCGTGCGGGTTCGCACAATCTCGCGCAGTTGCACCAGCCAAGCCGCCAGCAAGGCCCGGTCTTGTTGCGGGGGCACGCACAGTGGATGGTCATGCAGGAACACAAACAAGGCATTAGGCAATTGATACGCCACTTCTGACGCCAGGCTCTTGGGCATCAACAGGAAAAACACCTTGAAACCGCGCGAACGCTTTTTCAGCAGCGCAATCGTGTCCTCCGCCAAAACCAGCACATCCTGAGGCCGTACAGGCTGATCCTTGAAGTTCAGGCTGATCAGAGCGTGGCCCGACAGGCAGATCATCAAGGTCATATAGGCATGACCAAAAGACAACGGCATGCCCATGCTGTCAGCCAGCGTTGTCTCGCCCGTCAGCCAGCCGTCTTGGGCGCTGAATAATTGTGGAGTGTGATGCATGATGTTGTTCTGCGCTTTAGCGCTCGGCACCCTGCAAGACTTGCTAAAAGTACCGAAACTACCAAGGTCCTGCTCTGTTCGCTCACGCCGCCCGCTTCTATTCTGTTTTCTGCTTCATTGTGAGTAAAGAAAATGACACTTCAAACAGAAAGACTCATTTTACGCCCCTGGCAGAACAGCGACGCCGAGGATTTGTATCTATACGCCAACGACGAGCGAGTCGGCCCGATTGCCGGTTGGCCTGCTCATACCAGCGTTGAGGAAAGTGCCGAAATTATCCGCACAGTTTTCAATATGCCCGAAGTGTATGCCGTCGAACACAGAGACAATGGCCGGGCTGTTGGATGCATTGGCATACTGATCGGCAAGAACAGCAACTTCAAGCTCAGTGAAGAAGAAGGTGAAATTGCCTATTGGATTGGCGTCCCCTACTGGGGTCAGGGCTTGATCCCCGAGGCCGTGCGCGAAGTGATGCGACACGCGTTTGAAACGCTGAAACTGAACGCACTGTGGTGCGGCTACTTTGCCAACAATACCCAATCACACCGTGTGCAGGCCAAATGCGGGTTTCGCCATCACCGCACCGAGGAAAACAAATACAACCCGTTCCTGCGAGACTACCGGACTGAACACATCAGCCGCATTACGGCCCAGGAATGGCTGGCCTTGCCCAAACAACAGGCCTAATCCCAGCCACCACCCTCCGGTCAGCTGGAATCGGCATCCTGGGGCTGACTTACACACGAGAACAGCTCCTGGACTTCTTCGATGCTCAATGTCAGACCCAATCGTGACTGCAAGCACTCAGCCCAGGATGTCGCCCATCAGAAACACGACACTGCCCATGGCAAACAGGCTCAGGGCAAGCAGAGAGACGGCCGACGGGAAGGTGCCGGTAGTTTTCAGATTACTCATGACAGATGTCCCAACAAATTACATCGCCTTAGGCCACTTGCTGGGTCAGCAAGGCCGCAAGGTACATGCCCAAACCGAAAATCGCGTGTGTCAGCAAACTATGCAAACGATGGGTCCAAGGCGTAGGGGTACGCGACGCAGCCAATGCCCCGCCGCCAACCATACGCAATGTCCAACATTCCCGCGCTTGCTGAAAGCCGCTGCGATCCGGGTCAGGAAGAACAAGACCGGCAGCCCCAGCGAGGCAGTGTCGCGTCTGGCCAAACCTTTGCCGGGCAAAAAACCACCAGCCATCACAAGCTGAGGCTTCAAGACCGTAAAAGCCTCCCCCTATAATGAGCAACTGTCGCGCCACATCCCTTTCAACTGGGCAGATGCCGCCATGCAGCGTTTCCCCCGCGACACATCTTCAAGCTATTTCTGTGAGGAGCCGTCTGAATGACGAGCACAAAGTCAGCAACTGAGTAAGCCGCAACAAGCTCTTGTCTTGTTGCGGCGCTCTGTACTTCCAATCCCGCTGATTGATAACAAACAGACGCCGCCCGATTCCTTTTTTCGAGTGGTAATTTTGTTATGTCTTGCTCACGCTCTTCCTGGGCTCATACGCTGCCAGCCGCCTTGCTGTTGATGGCGCCTTTTGACATCCTCGCGTCCCTGGGGATGGATATCTACTTGCCCGTCGTACCGGCCATGCCGGAGCTTCTGGGCACGACCCCAGCCCTCATCCAGCTGACCCTTAGCCTGTACATGCTGCTATTGGGTGCGGGGCAACTGATCTTTGGCCCTCTGTCGGACCGCATAGGCCGACGACCAGTTTTGCTGGCCGGAGCCGCGCTGTTCGTGCTGGCCTCAATCGCCGCCGCCTTATCCAGCACCGCCTGGGCTTTTGTAGGTTTCAGAGTGCTGCAAGCACTGGGGGCCTCGGCCACCCTGGTGGCCTTGTTTGCCACCGTACGCGATGTCTACGCCGATCGTGCCGAAGGGGTGGTGATCTACGGCCTGTTTAGCGCCATCCTGGCATTCGTACCCGCCTTGGGGCCTATTGCAGGTGCTCTGATTGCCCGTGCGGGCGGGTGGCAGGCCATCTTCCTGAGCCTGGCCGGAATGGGTCTGCTGGCCTGGCTCCACGCGCTGTTCCGTTGGCAGGAAACTCGGCCTGCCAAACCACTGCATTCACAACAGTCCGCGCTGGCCGTCTTCAAAAGCCCAGCCTTTTGGGTCTATACCCTGGGTTTCTCCACCGGGATGGGGACATTTTTCGTCTACTTCTCCACGGCCCCACGCGTCCTGATCGGACAAGCGGGTTACTCAGAAATGAGCTTCAGCCTGGCCTTTGCCAGTGTTGCCCTGGTGATGATTGCCACCACCCGCCTGTCCAAAACCTTTGTGGCCCGCTGGGGAACCGCCGGGAGCCTGAAGCGCGGCATGGGCGTGATCCTTCTTGCCACCCTCTTGCTGGCAACCGGGCAGATCTTGCTGGAACCTTCCTTTGCCAGCTTTATCCTGCCCATGTGGCTGGCCGCCATCGGCATTGTGATGACCGTATCCGTCACCGCCAATGGCGCCTTGGCTCAATTCAACGACGTGGCCGGCTCCGCCGTGGCGATCTACTTTTGCGTGGAAAGCCTGATCGTTAGCGTGATCGGTACGTTGGCAGTGACCTTATTGGATGGGGATACGGCGTGGCCGCTGGTGGTGTTTGGACTAGGGATGAGCAGTGTGGTGTTGCTTGCTTTGATGTTGCTGGAGGCAAAGAGCAAACGCGAGGTTTGAAGATAAAAAAGGGAAGGTTTTCGGTATGCCTTCCCTCCATTTGGATCACCCGCCGCCACTGTTCATGAGTAATCTCAGGAGCGAGCTACGGCGGACAACAATGCAATCAAGCGTCCCCAAACTCAAGTCATACGTCACCCAAACGGTTGCCTGAGCCAGACCATCGTATAGCCTTCGCGCCTGGGCATTGTCCTGCGCCGTAATCCAGCGCAGGAACGGCCAGCCTTGCTCCTTACCTGCCTGGGAGACTGCCTCAATCAAACGGCTGCCCAGCCCGCCGCCTCGCTGTTCCGGCAACACAAACAAGTCATCCAGAAAACCAGCCTCCTTGCCCAGCAAGGGCTCCGGGAAAGGACGGTAATGCGCCAAACCCAGCAGCACACCATTCGCCGTAGCTACCACCTTCCCCTGCAAAGGATGCTGCGCATCCAGCAGCCAGGACCAGGTACGAGCCAGGATCTCTTCATTCATGGGCTCTTTGTAAAACTCGGCGTACTGCCGATACAGTAGCTCCCAAGCGACCCGGTCTTGCGGCTGCAAATCCCGGATCTGAATACCACCGGCTATCGGCTGTTCTGCACGGCTAGTCATGCTTGTGTTCCCCTGTCGCTTACCATGCTGTTGCAAGGGCAGGCTGCGCCTGGTGAGAGGCAAAATGTGGCAGCACATACTCAGCCAACTCCTGGATAATTCCCGCCGCCGGTCGCTGCGCAAACTGAATACCCAAAGCAGCATGATTCACACCGGCTGCCTGCCATTCTTCCAGCAAGGTGATCAGCCCCTTGCGCCCGGTACGCAGTGTAAAACCACCGCGCAACGGTGTGCGTGGGTAATCGGGGTCATCCACCAAATCCAGCCATTCATTGGTCATGTGCGGACGGAAACCGCCATCTGGAATCCGGGCGCGCCAAGCCCGAATTTTGGCAGCCAGCTTTTGCGGACCTAGCGGTGTATGTGTGGCTTCCGGATAGGTCAGCCAACCATCGGCATGTTCGGCGATCCATTCGGGCGACTGCCCCGAGGAGCTGGTGACAATCAAGGGAATGGAGCCATGCACAGGCTTGGGTAACAGCTCTGCGGTATCGAAGCGACCTAGCGGAGAGTCGATATCCAGTTGCCCCGCTTGCGTTAGCTGACGGAAATAGCTGACAGCCTGCGCAAAACGCTCTGCCCGTTCGGCCCGCTCCACGCCATAGGCGGGAAACTCCACGGGCCTGTCCCCGGAAGCAATACCCAGCACCAAGCGTCCACCGGACAACTGATCAATGGTGAAAGCGGATTTCGCCAGGTCGATCGGGTGACGCAGGGAGAAAATCGTGCTGCCCGTGGCCAAGGCCACCCGCTTGGTGCGAGCAGCCAGAAAAGCCAGGTAAGTAAAGGGATCGAACACCTGCCCCGCATCTCCGAAACTTGGATCATACAAGGGCACATCACGTACCCACACCGCTGCAAAATCCTTGCGGTCTATCTCCTCTAGCAGCGCTGCCTGCCCGGCCAGCACACTCATATCGCCTTGATAAAAACGCAGAGGCAGGAAGATCCCCATGGTCAGACGACCCGGCGCAAACATGCGGCTATAGCCAGGGTGATTGGCAAAGGCAGGGAAAGATGCGCCTTGAGTCAGGCTTGTTTCAATCGTCATGCTGTTTTCCCCTCAGGCGCCAGTAGCAGGTTCAGGCAAGGTGATGCCTTTACGGACTGCGGGGCGTTGGGCCACGCGATCATGCCAGGCACTCATGTGCGGGTACTGGCTGAAATCAAAGTCGATAATCCGCGCAATATGCATCCAGCCAAAATGCGCAATATCGGCAATGGAATAGTCCTGTCCCGCCAGATAAGGATGGTCTGCCAAGCGTGTATCCAGCACGGTGAACAGATCATTCACCAGACGGCGGTAGCGCTCGATGGCGGCCGGAATCTTCTCTTGCGCGAACAGCTCGAAATGCACGCGCTGGCCCAGAATCGGCCCCACGCTGGAGGAATGAAATTGCAGCCATTTGATCGTTTCCCAGCGCTGAACAGGATCTTTTAAAAGCAATTGGCCGGTTTTTCCCGCCAGATACAGCAGGATCGCGGCGGACTCGAACAGAACAACAGCTGTTTCATCATCCGTCATCACCGGGATACGCCCATGTGGATTCAGGGCCAGAAACTCCGGCTGCTTATGCTAATTCGCTTCGATACGCACGTGATGCAGGCGATACGGAAGTGCCAGCTCTTCCAGGGCGATGGTCACCTTAAAGCCGTTAGGCGAACTATCGGTGTACAGATCAATCATGGCGTGGCTCCCAAACAGAAAGTTCGCTCTTCTTTTGGATATAGATAAGCTAAACTTTAAAAACGATTCAGAAGCCCATTTTCCCCACTTAGATAGCCAAAGAAAAACGATTAAATCTGCTTGATAGATTTAGATAAACTAAATCATGAATCCTGTCTTTCCTTTACAAGCTCTGCGCGCCTTTACCGAAGTCGGACGCTACGGCAGCATCAAGCTGGCCGCCCAGGCACTAGGCGTAACCTCGGGCGCAGTCAGCCAGCAAATCCGGCTGCTGGAAGACCGCTTGGGCGTGACACTGTTTGTGCGCAGCCACCACAAAATGAGCCTGAGTCAAGCAGGTGAACAGGTCTACCCTGCCCTGCTGACGGCGTTTGACCAGATCGAACAGGCCATGCATACGCTGGAAGCCACCAAGCACAGGAAGACACTGACGATCAGCACCGTGCCTTCCTTTGCCGCTTCCTGGCTGATTCCCCGGCTGGCCGATTTCAAGCAACGCCATCCCGATATCGAAATCCGTGTGGAGGCGTCCCCCACGCTGGTGGACCTGCGTCGCGACAAAGTGGATATCGCCATTCGCCACGGCTTGGGCGTATACCCCGGCTTGCAGGCCGAGCCCTTGATGGCCCCTGTCTTGCTGCCTGTAGCCAGCCCTGCGTTGCTGCAAGACAAGCCAGTCATTCAGGAGCCAGCAGATTGCCTGGAGTGGCCACTGCTACAAGATGCCGACCGGGCCGACTGGGCGCTTTGGCTGTCTGCCCACGGGGTGGAGGACGATGCACGCGCCGATAGAGGCACAGCTTTTGAGGATGATTACCTGCTGATACGCGGCGCGATTGCGGGCCTGGGACTGGCTTTGATACCGCAAGAATATGCGCAAGATGAAATAGCCGCAGGCCGCTTGGTGCAAGTGTTGGACAAGCCCTGGCCAGCCCGCTTTGCCTACTACCTGGTGACCTTGCCCGATACGAGGCAAAAAACAGAGGTCCGTGCCTTTAGTGATTGGATAAGCGAGCAAGCCCATTCATAGCAAGGTAACCAAGCTTCTTCCTGCTGCTGTGGTGGTAACAATGACCGCTATCGCACAGCGGTAGGGAGAAACAGACAGCACCTCATCGCTTCCCAATCCAGTCTCCGTAGGACCACCACGTCAACAGCCCTCATGGCCACGTCCCCCGGCTCCAGACATTGAAAATCCGCCTGACTTCCAACAAGGAAGCATATGATTTTTTTTGAAAAAAAACCCCGTCCCAAAAGGACGGGGCCAACCTCAACAAGCAATTGAAAAACTCTTAAGGCAATTCCACGGCCACCGGACCACGGGGACGGGAACAGCACAGCAAGACTTTGCCCTCTGGCACAGGGTCCAGAGGCTCTTCAAAATAATCGACCTCGCCCGATACCAGGGTGCACATACAGGTATTGCACAGGCCGGCCCGGCAATTAAAGTCCGGACTCAAGCCCGTTTCCTCAGCCAGATCCAGCAGGGAAGGACAGTCCTCATGCCATTGGGCCTGACGACCGTCGGGCAGGAACGTCACGGTTTGCGTCGCATCCACGGCGGTTTCCGCACTGGTTTGCGCAGCAGCTTCAGTGATGGCGGGGAGCAACGCCTGCTCTGCGTTCACCCCTGCGGCGCTGGAGACCACGGCCGTTTGCCCCTCAGGCTGAACCGTGCTGGCGGCAGTATCGCCAGCCAGGGTGTTTTCCAGCACCGTGGCCGGGCCAAAAAACTCGTAGTGAATGCGCTCTCGCGTCACTCCCAGACTACGCAGAACGCCGTAATTGCTCTGCATGAAGGCACCAGGCCCACACAGGTAAAACTCGTAATCATCCAGCGGTAGCCAACGCTGCAAATGCTCACGGGTAATCAGTCCCGCCACATGGTGCAAACCGGCTTGTACGTCATCTTCAGTCGGGTTGCGATAGCAGAAGTAAAGCTGCACGCCGTCACGCTGTGTGGCCAGTTCACGCATTTCATCCGCAAAGGCATGAACCGAGCCGTTATCGCAGGCGTGAATCACGTAGACCTTACGCTGACTGCGTTTCAGCAAACGATGCAGCATGGCCAGCAAGGGAGTCTGGCCCACGCCGCCACTTAGCAGCACCACAGGCCGCTGGCTGCTCTCGTCCAGCACAAACTCGCCAAGTGGCCCTGCCGCGCTCAGCACATCACCTGGCTGCACCTGTTGATGCAGATAGGAGGAGGCCAGACCATCGGCCACGCTTAACCCTACCGGGGCCTTCTCGTGTTTGACGGAAATACGCAAGCGGTCCGTGCTGTCGGGGTCCCCCGACAGACTGTAATTACGCAGCACGGTTTGTCCGTCAATTTCCAGACGAAACACCAGATACTGGCCTGGCTGATAAGGCGGCATCACACCGTCCACCGGGGCCAGCACAAAGGAGGTAATCACATCGCTTTCACGCTGTTTTTCCAGAACACGGTAATCCCGAAAACGGCGGCTGGCCGGGGATGCAGTGGACGCAGATGAGGCAGTCGGGCTCATGACGCTCAAGCCGCCGGGGTCTCGCTGGCGACCGTCTGCTCGGCCTGGATCAGCTGGCTGATCTTGCGACGGAAGCGCAAGGGGCCGGAATCCAGCGGCAAGTCCAAGGCAGCGGGACGCTCTTTCAGGGCTTTATGCACCTCTTCCAGAACCACCTTGTCTTCCAGGAACGCATGGCGCACGTCTTCATTGAAAATCTTGGAAATGGCCTCGTCATCCGGGCTGAAGTTGCGCAGCTGGAACCAGAAGTAGCGGGTGTGTTCCTCGTCGATGGGGGTCAGGAAGTTATAGGAGTCCATCAGGAAAACGTCTGGGTGGTACTCGCTGGGCTGCTCGGTGGCGGCACCGGCAGGCAGGAAGATGGCCTTGATAACGGCCAGCGACGGGAAGCGTACTTCGTATTGCTGCCTGCGGTCGCAATTGCCTTCAAATTTCACAAACTGCTTGTAAAACGGCGCAACTTCCACGTTTTTTGACCAGCGCGAGACCGTCACGCCATTGTCCTCAACCTTCACCGTCAGGGGCAGGCCGATGATGTCGGGGCTACCAAACGAGCTTTGGTGTACCCAGGATACGTGCGAGGGGTCCAGCAAATTGTCGGTGACGTACAAGTAATTGCAGTCCAGTTCCATGGCATCGCCACGATTCACGCCCCATTCGGGATTGTCCCACTCGGGGATATCAATCAATTTGGACGGGTCTGCCAGCGCAGGGTCCCCCATCCAGACCCAGACCAGACCATAACGCTCCGCACAAGGATAACTACGTACCACCGCACTTTTAGGAATTTGCGCCACGCCGGGCGCCTTGGTACAGGAGCCGCTGCAATCAAAGGTCAGGCCGTGATAGCCACACTCCACCTGATCACCAATCAAGCGACCTTTGGACAAGGGCAGACGACGGTGCGGACAGGAATCTTCCAAAGCAACCGGCTGGCCGTCTTCTCGACGGTACAGCACCAGATTTTCGCTAAGCATACGCACGGGCAGCAAGCTGCGGCCAAGCTGCGCAGCTAAAGCGCCAACATACCAAGCATTACGTACAAACATGGTTTACTCCCAACTCTGAATGCGACGCATGAAGGCGAAACGCATCCACCCATGCTTTATGTGTCTTTGAAGAATGCCGAGCCAAGGCCCAGGATCATCATAAACGCAATTAAATTCAGGCTACTATCCATTTCGTTTAGAATTTCTAAACCTAAATGACTGTTCTGAACGGGGCCTACCGATCATGGATACTTTGCCTCCCCTACGTGCCTTGCAAGTCTTTGAAACGCTGGGCCATAGCCAAAGCCTGCAAGAAGCCGCCCGACGTCTAAAAATTACACCCGGTGCGATCAGCCAGCAATTACGGTTGCTGGAACAGTCGCTGGGCTGCAGCTTGACCTACAAGGAAGGCAAGCGCCTGCGGCTGACGGCGGCCGGGGTACGCTTTCACGAAATTTGCACCCAGGCTTTTGAGCTCCTGCGTGACGGCCGGCAAGAAATGGAGCGGTCGCGCAATACCAGCCTGTTATCCATCAGCGCCCTGCCATCCATGCTGAAAACCTGGATGGCCCCGCTGGCATTTCGATGGCAAGAGCACTATGACCCAGAACTGACGCTGCATCTGAAAGGCAGCCATGCCGAGCCTGATCTGGAAGCAGAACAGATTGATTTTCGGATTACCTATGGGCAAGCAGCCGCCCGCCCCCGCAGCTTTACCGAACTGTATACCGATCGAGTCGTCCCCGCCTGCAGCCCGCTTCTGCTGCAAGGGCAGGCTCCGTTGCGGCATCCACGTGATCTGCTGAACTATCCGTTGCTGTCCTCGGACTGGCAGCCGCGCTTTACCTCGCCACCGTCCTGGCGAGACTGGTTTGAATCGCTGAGCGTCGACCCCGGCGAGCTGCCCTTGGATCGCTTCCGCGTTTTTTCGCTCTCGCATATGGCTTTGGAATGCGCTGTCGCCGGTCAAGGGTTTGTTTTAGCCCAATGCTCGATGATAGAAAAAGAAGTCCGCCACGGGCAGCTTATCCTGCCCTTCTCCCATTCCTTACCCCTGCCCTGGCCCTACGTGTTGACTCGACGGGCAGGCGCCTTTGAATCGCCCCATAGTCAGGACTTTCACCGCTATTTACTAAACCGGGCTCGACAACAGGAGCAGATCAATCAGGAGATTCTGTCCTGGGCGTTAGCCTAAGTCCGCCGCCGACAGACGGTTTCAAGAGGGCTGGGTTGAACCGGCCCAATATAGGCAAGCGACTTACCGGCCAGGATGCGGGGTGATCCAGCGGCCTGATCTGGATGGACGGGTCGGGCTGCGTTGCCGCTCAGTCTGGGTAGACTTCCTTTCCTCCAATTCACCGAAAAAAAACGTGTTGCCGGCCCCACAAAGGCTGGCAACACGTTCTTGGCTTCGTCAGCAACGACGGTACGGTTTAGGCCACGACTGCCGCCATCGACTCCGCAAAATAATCAACGTTGGACTGATTCAGGCCAGGCACGCTGATGCGGCCCGATTCCAGCACGTACACGCCATAATCGTCACGCAGCTTCTGAATCTGCTCTTTGCTCAGCCCGGTGTAGCAGAACATGCCTTGTTGTTTGACGAAATAGCTGCTGTCGTACTGGGGCGCCAGTTCTTTCAAACGCTCGTGTACACGCTTGCGCATGGCAGCGATACGCTGACGCATGGTTTCCACGTCAGCCGACCATTCCGCCAGCAAGGTTTCATCCGACAAGACCGAGGCAATTGCCTGACCACCATGCGAGGGAGGATTGGAGTAAATGCGACGTACCACCGCTTTCAACTGCCCCAGAACACGATCTGCTTCATCGGCGCTCTGGCACACCACCGACAACCCGCCGCAACGCTCGGAGTAATAGGAAAAGTTCTTGGAAAACGAGTTTGCCAGCAGGAAGCTCAACCCGGCATCCACCATGGCACGTACGGCAAAGGCGTCTTCATCCAGACTACGACCAAACCCTTGATAGGCCATATCCAGGAAAGGAATCAGCTTGCGCTGCTGCAGCACAGGAATCAGTTGCAGCCACTGCTCATCGCTCAGATCGGCCCCGGTGGGGTTATGACAACAAGGATGCAACAAGACAATGCTGTACTCGGGCAGCACGGAAATGTCCTCCATCAACCCAGTGAAGTCCAGACCGCGAGTGGCTGGATCGTAGTAGCGATAGGTATGGGTACGAATGCCCGATCCCCGGAAAATGGAGTGGTGGTTATCCCAGGCCGGGTCACTGATCCACATTTCACTCTCGGGGTAGGCTTCGTGCAAAAAGTCGCCCCCGACTTTCAAGGCGCCGGAGCCACCCAGTGTCTGAATGGTCGCCACACGTCCTTCCTGCAGCACCTTGCTGTCGGCACCAAACACCAGCTTCTGTACAGCGCTGCGGTAAGAAGCCAAGCCTTCAATAGGCAGATAGCCACGTGGCTGGCCCTTGGCGGCCCATTGCTCTTCAGCGCGGCGAGCCACGTCCAGCAGGGGCAGACGGCCTTGCTCGTCGTAATACAGACCAATGGTCAGGTTAACCTTGCGATCGCGCGGATCGGCGTGAAATGCCTCATTCAAGCGGAAAATCGGATCGCCACCATAGGCCTGCAAATGCTCAAACATGCTTGTTCCTTGAAAAATTACGGTTCTGGGCCGTCCGGTTGGTCGACGGTCTGTCCAAATATGCATTGACCTTATACCTTGGGCCTGCTTTAGCCACTATATCGGGGATCTTTTGGCAGCACCTGAGCATGCGAGCGATGCGTGAATGCCTCATCAGACTTGTCCCCCCTGACCAGGCACCGCACCTGTTCTTGTCTAGTCGGTGCAGGCAACGCATCGCGCGCCTCCCTATCTCGCCTTGGGTCAGTCGGATTCAAGGGACATGAAGGCATGATGGCGGTCGCGTTGCCCGGGCCTTGCCAGCAAAGAATATACATGGCTTTTTCGCGATGCAGGAAGCCTCGTCAGCGCTGGGCGGGGTTTTGCCCGACCTGCCGTTCCTATGTCACCGTATTGTCATATGCAGATCCTGCTCAAGACCGTTAACATGAGACTTTCATCGTTTCCACACAGGAGTCCGCCGTGCCCGTATCGTCGCTGCCCAGTCCCGTATCCTGCCCTTTAAAAGGGGCCAGCAATTTCCGTGATATTGGCGGCTATGCCACGGACTCCGGCTCTTTTCGTAAAGGTCGTGTCTACCGCTCGGACCATCTGGCAGATTTAAGCCAGCAGGATCTGGACATCCTCAAGGAGCTGGGCATTGCGCGCTCCCTGGATTTTCGCGGGGCGCACGAGCGCAAACGTTCGCCTTACCAGTACAGCTTTTTGACCAGTCACGCCCTGACAGTCGAACCCACCGTCTTACCCGATTTTCTGGACATGCTGGCTCAAGGCCAGGGGGATGTGCAGGCTGCGCACGCCACGATGAACAAGACCTACACCGAGTTCGTAACCACCCATGCCCGCACCTTTGCCCAGGTCTTTGATCAACTGCTGCAAGCCGATACGCCCGTGGTGATGCACTGTACGGCCGGGAAAGACCGGACTGGCTTTGCCGTGGCCTTGTTGCACCGCGCCGCTGGCGTCCATCCAGATGATGTCATGCACGACTATCTGCTGACCAAGCAGTTCTTCCGCCGCCCCGATCTGCCTGATAACCGGGGTATCCGCGACGAAGTACTGGATATTCTGTGGGGTGTTCAGCCCGAGTTTTTGGAAACCGCCTTCAAGACGATTGATGCTACCCACGGCAGCCTGGATCGGTTTTTCCAGGATGCCTTACAGCTCAGCCCCGCCCGACGCGAGGCCCTGCTGGAACGCTACGTCGCCTAAACCACCCTCACGGAGGTCGCGGGCAGTTCCCAGTGACCTTCCAGACTCAAGGCCGGTCCCAGCACATTGCGCCAGGTTGGCAGATCATGCATTTGCGTGAACAAGGGCATGCAATAACGCGGCTGCACCATATCCACCAGCCAGCGCAAATCGGACAGACGGGGATGCACATTCCAGCACAAGGTGTGAGTGCCGCGCGGCGCGTGCGGGGCGACATAGCCGGTGTGTATCAGCAAGCGGCTGCCGGGCGCTGCCTCCGGGTCCAGGGAGTGCAGCCGATGCTCCCGGATCAGCTCGCCCGCTTTGCCCTGACACCCGTCCGGTTCGCCAGCCAGCACCAGGTGAGCATGCGGATCAAAGGCGGCAGCACGCGGCATGAGCTCGCGCAACGCCTGTTGCACCCCAGGCAATAACAGGTCACTGCTCTGACTGATCATGCGGGTCAGGTTTTCATAGCAGGACGCATCCATGCTCCAGTCCTCGTATCCTTGCTGCTGACGCCACAGGGCAATCTCTATTGCCCGGCCCGAAGGCGGCACCGGCAACAAGGCGGGATGAGACTGTAACAAGGATTCCAGAATGCTCCAGGCCACATGATGCGACTGGTCGTACAAACCGTAAGAGGCGTCCAGTAAAGCCAGATGCGCAGGTGGTGGCAAGTCAAACGGAAACAGCAGGGATTCGCAGGAAAAATCCCCGCTATAAAATAGCCCGCCCCCCACATCCAGATGCAGCCAGACACCTCCCAGCGCGTGGCCGGACAAGCCGGTACGCACAGCAATATCACCGATATAGGTCGTGCCGCGCGTGGGCAACTCGCGCCAGGTTCGCCCGGCAGGCAAACTGCGTGCGGTGGAGGCGGTGGCATAGACAGGAATATGCTCGGGCAGCTTGGACAGCGCGCCGATATGGTCCTGGTGATCATGGGTGACCAGGATGGCATCCACCTCCAGTCCGTGATACCAGTCGCACGCCTGCCCGGGATACAGCGGGCCGCCTGCATCCAGCAGGAGTCGCAGGCCACAGGCCTGTACAAGGATAGCGGCGGGCGCCTTGCCTCCATAACCGCTCAACACCGTCACCTGGGTCTGGTTCATGGTCCTTCCCCCACAAGGCCGTGTGATCCACACATCGCCAAGCCACACCCGGCATCCTGCTGTGTCGCAGGGCTAAGCACCGGGCACACAGGCAAAGCATCAATTAGCGCAATAGGCCGCAGCACAGGCTGCCGGACAGAAAAAGGCATCAACTTAAAGAACCAGAGTCACCGAAGTGCCCTGCCTTAAAAAGACTACGACAGGCTCAGGTTAAACAAGAGTTCTTTCAGCCCTGTTACAGTTTTATGGCAGTTCGATGGCAGTGTGGGCTCGCGGACAAAACCGGCAAAAATAAAAAAAAGAGCGCCAACATCAGCGCTCCGAAAGTGGGGGAACAACAAACAGGATTTCAGACAATCAAAGGCGTCAGGAACACAGCCAGCACCACCGCAGTCAGCAAGCGCATCACGATGCCCAAAACAGCCGCTACCATGACCTCCTTTTCATTCAGATCCGAGCATTCGGCCCAGACCACGGGAATCTGCCCAAAGACCGCAGACAAGGGCAAGCCGGAGGACGCCAGTACAAACGAGCCCACCACCAACGACGGGTCCAGGGTCGAGGCAATCGCCTGCAATTTGCCCATCGCCAGGGTAGGGCTGACCAGCATGGCCAGCAAACCGGTTTCAGGGTGAATGTTCAAGGCCAGCAAACCACGCTCAAGCACCGCACTGATCGGCGCCCAGACGCCGATATGCTCAAGCAGGCCAATGACGCAAAACACCAGAGCCACTGCCGGGATCAGAATCAACAGCAAGAGCTCTACCCCTTCCCGGGCCGCCTTGAACAACATGGGCGCAAAATCGATATTCGGCGTAAAGCGGGGGGCCGCGAGTAAATCCACCGAACGAACATTGCGGTAGACCAGGCGTGACAACAGCAGGGGGGACAGCAGCAAAGGACCGAAGATCGCAATCAGCACCACGGCAAAGACATTGACCCCCGCAAAGGTCAGCGCCATCATGCCCAACATGAAGGTCGAGAACGACTGTTGGGACTGCACCATCGTGGCCACTGCAATCTTCTGCTCGTCCTTGGTGGCCCCGGCCTGGCGCAACAAAGGTCCCGAGATACGGCCAGCCGCGTTGATGTCGCCAAAAATGTTGTACACACTGGGAATAATCACCGCTGGATTGATCCCGATAGCGCGCATGGCGGGCATAAAGACCCGCATCATGGCGTCGGTAAAACCCAGGCGCTCCAGCAGGCGTCCAATGATGACGCTGATAATGACCGCCACCCCCACCTGTCCGGTCAAGAACACATCCACCACGACCGGTTTGACCTTGTTGAGCACGGTATCAAAGGCACCGGACAAGGTAGCGGGATAGAAAAACAGCGTCAGCATGGCCAGGATCAACAAGCCCAGGCCGACTGCCTCAATACGCTCCAAAGGACGACGTCCCGCAGGCGCTACATGCACTACTTTGTCGATTTCTATTGTTTTGTTATCCATGTCTCTCTCCGTTCAGGAAGCTGGACCTACTGGAAGCTCAACACGTTCTTGCCCATCAGATGGGCGGTCGAAAAGTGCTGGGCGTAGTCGCGCAAGCGGGCGCCTCCTACCTGATGCACGGGTGTGGAGGTGACCCGGTCACGGAACATCACCACCTCGACACCCTCGAGCAAGGCGCTCAAGGCATAAGCCAGCGGCAGCCCATTTTCCAGAATTTCCAGCACATGACTGTTACCCACCAGGAAATTCAGGCCCAGCTCCCGAGCACACTCAATCAGTGCATGACCGTCATAAACCCGGCTGATCGACGCCAGCACCGTATCCACCCCCGGATTCTCGGCCACCGCCTGGCGCAGATGTTCGGGGCTGAAACCGGTATGGGGGAAAATATGCAAAATGCGACCCACCCGGCTGCTGCGTTCCCCCAGACGAATCGCGCCGCGGGTCAGGGTGCTGGTCTCCAGAATGCTCTCGTTGCCCTTGATGCGACGTTCCGCCTGCAATAGTTGATCCTCCAGATCCAGCCCCATGAATCCGTCCAGGCGATCGAGCATATCGCCCAAGGTGCTGACCTCCTCCAAGGGTTCACCCACGAACATGACATTGCCATGAATGGCCCCGTAGGCGATATCGCTTTTTACGACTTTGTGACCATGCAGATACGCAATACCCGGATGCAGGCCGTGAAACGCCTCGTGGCATTCCAGCGCCGCCACGCCGTACAGGTCCAGATAATCCTTCAAGGTCACGCCCCCACAACTGGCCGCATCGGCAATCGGGTGGTGCGCGACAATGGCATCCACACCCGTAGCGCCAGCCAGCTCAATACTTAGCTCGGACATGGTCATGCACACTGCCACCTTGCGCACTTCCTTGTTGGGATCACCATGAATCAAGCCGGGTATCTCCAAGACTTCCTTACCGTAAATCCCCGAGGACTTCCAGATCACGAAGGGATGATGGCCGCACTTGACCTCATCCATACAGGACACCATGCGTCCCCCTGTGATTACATTCAATGCATCTAGCAAATCGGCTACATAGGCCATGATTTTGTCTCCAAATAAAAAGCCGGCCTCCGGCCCTGGGAATTCCCAGGGCCGGAGGCCGGCGGTATGCAAGCACTTCCTGTCGGCAACTTCCCCGAAGCAGGCCTGTCACGGCCTGAACCCGGCTCCGCAGCCCGATGCACACAGCACATCCGGCTTCAGAAGGAAGGACAACAAGACTGTCTACCAGTCAGCTTCTTTTTATCGATTTGGAATTCAGGGCGGCCGCTCACACCACCGCCACTGCATTCACACTCCTTTTTGCAACAACACCATGGTGGAAGACAACTGCGCGACGGCATCGTAGTCCTTGAAGATGGCCACAACATCCAACCCGTACTCTTCCACCAAAACCTGCTTCATCTCCTTTTTGAAGGCCTTGATCAAATACAGATCGGCCAGATCCGCAATATGCGCATTTTCCCGGCTCAGGGTCTGCAAAGCGGGCTGACGCTTGTGCACCGCCAACATGCTGATCCTGTCCTCCGTTACATCTATTTTCAGTGTCACGACACCAGATGCAAAAATACTGCTATTGATGCGGTTGTAATCCCGGGTCAGCGCCTGCTTGAATTCGCCTATAGAAGAAAAGCCTGCCATTCCCATTGCCTACCCCCAACATGCTTGAATTATTGTCGTTTTTCAGTGTGCAGCAACGACCTCCTGCGCCGCCTTGCCAAGCTGATAACGGCGATACGCCAGGCCAGCGACCGCAATATCCTCAATTGCCACACCCACTGATTTATACACGCAAATACCCTGTGCGTCGTAGCCCTGACCCGGGTCTAATTGCAACCAATCGCTGAGCTCGCACAACTTGCCGTGGATACCACAGTCCGGTGCCGCCAGAATCAAGTCTCCAGCCTCAGCCAGTGTCTGCTCCCCCCACTCCACCACAACCGTGCCCGCCCGCTCCAGACAGGCATCGTCCAGCTCCCGCGCAACCGGCAAACTGGAGCCGACCGCCGCCACAAAGCAGCCGGGCTTGAGTGTGCGTCCATCAAACAGGGGCTCCCGACTCCGGCTGGCCGTCACCAGAATGTCCGCCTGTACGGCGATCTCCTCAGGACGCATGGCACGCACCGGTACACCGCATTCCAGCTCCAGCTTGCGACAACGCTCCTCGTTCACATTCGGGCTCCAGACCAGAATCCGACGCACGTCAAAAGCCTGACAAAACTGCATGGCATGCGCGATCCCTTGAGCACCCAGACCCAGCACGCCCAGGGTTTGGGCTTGAGGGTTGGCACCCCGACGCGCCGCCAACACCGAACAGGCTGCTGTGCGCCATTGCGTAATCGCACCGGCCTCCAGCGTGGCCAAGGCCTGACCACTGAGAGCATCAAACAACACGATGACAAAGTTGAACGCGCCCCGCACCGTCGTGTAGATCTTGGCCCCTGCCACCTGTTGGCTTGGTATGACCGCCCCCAGGGTGGACAGACGCGTCTCCCCCACCTGCGTGCGCACACGACGCTGCTGGGCCGCGCGCCCCTGTCCAAACTCCAGAAAGGCCTGCTCCAGCACACCCTGCACGGCGGCAGCGTCAAGCAGTTCATGGAGTTGCTGATCGGTCAAATGCAGCATGGGCGACTCCTCTTACCAGCTCACCGTGACATCGCCACGAACAAAGGTCTGGCACGCCATGCGAAAGCCCTCTGCCAGGTCCTGCTCCGACAAATGCTTGTGTTCTTTGGCCTTGACCTCATCCGTATTGTCCAGTCCTTCGGTAATACGGCATTTGCAAGTCCCGCAAATGCCTCCTCCGCACTTGAACGGTATACCGCCCCGCTCCCGGATTGAGACCCGCAGCAAGTTGCTGTTTTCTGCGGCGGACACCACTAAGTCATTGTTCGATGCAAATGTAATCTGAACCATATTCTGCTACCTCAGGATTGCTGCTGTGCCGGGGTCTGGTCCCCAGCCTGGTGACCGACGGCCTGACACTGACGCAACTCGGCCTGGATGCTGCCAAACTGCGTCAGCCCGGCCAGCTCTTCATAAGCCTGCTTGGCGGTTGCAAACTTTTCCATTTGCCGGGTAGGAATGTCATTGATCGTGCCGTTGGGCGTCTCTTCCACAATACGCACGCGCGACCCTTCCTGAATGCGCGCGATGGCAAACACCGCTTTGAAACGTCCCTGAAAATGGTATTCATACGCTGCCACCGTCTCCACACCCACACCCGGCTCCGTGCGATATTCCCCCGGCTTGCTGGTCAGTACCACATACATCACTGCACCTCCTGCATTTCAGCCTGCTCCAGAACAATGTCCTGCGTAATCCACAACTGGCAGGCCAGCCGCCAGCCCTGATCCAGGCGTTCACCCAATTGCTTTTTCTCTTTCCAGTTGGCGGCAGGCAGATGCTCGGCCCCGTCCAGCACACGACACGCGCATTTGGCGCACTTGCCCATGCCGCAACCGTAGGTCAAATGAGGAAAGGGGAATTGCTTGATGCCCGCCCTGACCACCAAATTCGTGTTCTCCTGCACTTCGCCCACATGAGTCTGGCCGTTTTTATGAAAAGTAATGGTTGGCATAAGACCTCCTGCTTGCTGCCAATGATGCGACCGGATTGCGAGCCCTGACCGCCTGAAAAACCAAGAACGGTATACCAAGTCAAAAAATGCGCTTTCTCCGCAACAGATTTCCTTAGTTTTAAACACAAATTTCTGTCAATTTGAGTAGAAACCCCTATTGCGGTATACTTAATTCAATTAAAACCTTAAACGAGATTGTCATGAAAACCCCCGTCGAACGTCGCTATTTGCAGCGTCCCGTCGGCGAGCAGTTGCTGCCTCATTTGGCTCAGCGCAAGCATCTGCGCCGTCGTATTCCACTCATCAATCTGCCCTCGCTCACTGAGCTGTTTGGTAGCCGAAAGAAGCGCGACCCCAAAGCGGCCCACGATCAGCTCCCGCACAACGCCTAGGCAAGAGAAGGCTCTGCCGCACGGGTATCGGACTGAAAGTTGAAGGCATCGGCATACATGAACTGCTCATTGGCACCATGTTCCTTGAACAGGCCACGTGCCTGCTCAATCATCACGGGCGAGCCGCACAAGTAGATGGCATGCTCTGACAGGTCGGGTTCATCCCGGCATACCTGTTGTTGCACATAGCCCCGAGCGCCTTGCCAGCTCTCGTCAGCATGGGAGAGCACCGGGACAAAACGGAACTCGCACAAGCGGTCCGCCCAAGACTCGATTTCCTGGGCCAGATACAAATCCTCGGGTCGGTTCATCCCCCAGTACAGGCTCACGGGCGGGCAATCTTCCTTGTCCAGCAAGGACTCCAGAATTGCCTTGATCGGTGCAATACCCGTACCGGTGGCCACCATGACCATGGGCCTCCAATCTCGCTCACGCCAATAGAACACGCCCAAGGGCAGTTCCAGTCGCAGTTCGTCTCCAGCCTTCAAGGCTGGCAGATGCACCTGGGTAAAACGACCGCCTTCCACTTCCCGCACATGCAGTTCAATCCGACCCTGTGCCGCATCGGCATTGGCCATGGAAAAACTGCGCGCACGCCCGTCCTCGAGCAGGATGTTCAGATACTGACCCGGACGAAACTGCACTTGCACGTCCTGGGGCAACTGCAAGGTCAAACGCCAGATTCCCTGGCACGCCCGCTCCACGCGATGAACCTGCGCCCTGACTTGCCGAGTTTCTGGCAGCTCATCACGATGGGCAGCCAGACTGATTTCAATATCGGCATCCAGTCGAGCCTGGCAGGCGGCGGCATGGCCCTGCTCGTGTTCTTCATCAGTAATGCTCATGGGCAGGCTGTCATCCTCGTAACACACCTTTCCGCGAGTGACCTGAATGCGGCATGTGCCACAGCCACCGAACTCGCAGTCGCTGTAAATACGTACGCCTTGGCGCTGGGCGGCCTGCAAGAGGGTCTCCTGCGGTTCTACCCAAAACTGCTCGCCCGTTTCCTTGATATCGACACGATGGGCCATGACCCGTCCTCCTGATGCCACTATTTCTTGATATCGGCCTGAACCAATACATCCAGACCCTCATCCTTCAAGGCCTCGGCCAGCGCCTGCAAGCCAGCAACCCCGGCTGCCGTGTCCTGCTCGCCATTACCACCACTCAGGCCTATGCCACCAATCACTTCGCCATTGACCACAATGGGGTAGCCACCCACAAAGGCGGCAAAACGCCCCTCAAAGCTCAGCTGAATACCGAAAGCCTCATTGCCGGGCAAGGCCGGACCATTGGGCGCGGTAGTGAACAAATGAGTCGAGCGCTTATGGCCCGCCGCTGTAAATGCCTTGTTCCAGGCAATCTGGGCACCCGTGATACGCGCGCCGTCCATGCGTTCCATCACAATGGGATAGCCGCCCTCATCGACCACACACACTGTCTCCAGCACACCAATCTCTTTGGATTTGGCAATCGCCGCGTCCACCATCAAGCGCGCTTCGCGCTGTTCCAGACGTAGGATCTTTTTCATAATGCTTCTCGGTAAATCGGGTTAATAAAATTCAGATGCCGCGATACACGGTCTTGATCTGGGTGTAGAACTCCAGACCCGCACGACCGGATTCACGGAAGGTAGACGTGCTGGACTGTTTCAGCCCGCCAAACGGAGCATTGATCAGATTGCCGGTCGTCGTGCGGTTAATCTTGACGGTCCCGGCCTCGATATCATTGGCAAAGCGATGCGCATACTCGGCACTGCGTGTCACGATGGCAGCCGACAAGCCGTATTCGGTATCGTTGGCCATGGCCAACGCCTGCTCATAGGAATCGATTTCCAGCAAGGCAATCACGGGTCCAAAAATTTCTTCACGGGCAATACGCATCTGCTGGGTCACGTCCGTAAACAAAGCCGGGCGCATGAACAGGCCGCGTGCGTAGTCGCCTTCGGTCAAACGTTCGCCGCCCAGTAAATGGGTGGCTTCCTGCTTGCCAATGGCCACATATTCCAGAATGCTTTCCAACTGGCTTTCGGTGGCAATAGGCCCCAGATCGGGATTGCTATTCAAACCATTACCCACGGTCAAGGCGCTGACTTTCTCTACCAAGCGCCGCGTGAATTCTGCTTTGACCTGACGATGCACCAGCACACGGCTGGTCCCTGTGCAGGCTTGCCCACTCAGAGAAAAGCCACCCTGCACCACCAGCTTGACGGCCAGATCCAGGTCGGCGTCCTCCATGACAATCAAGGGGTTCTTGCCCCCCAGCTCCATTTGGGTCCGGGTGCTCATACGTGCCTGACGACAAATGTCTTCACCCGCCTGGGTCGAGCCAGTAAACGAAATAGCGCGTACCTGAGGGGATTGCACCAGCGTGGGCCCTACTTCACTGGCCCTGCCATGCACCAGATTCAGCACACCAGCCGGAATCCCCGCTTGTGCAAAGGCTTCACACAGGTAGTAGCCGGTCAAGGGCGTATCAGACGACGGCTTGAACACAACGGTATTCCCGGTGATCAGAGCGGGGGCAATCTTGCGTGCCGGGATGGAGATGGGGAAATTCCAGGGCGCAATCACTGACACCACACCCAATGGCTCGCGCTGGGTATAGACCAGTTGCTGCGCATCATCCTGGGGAAATGTCTCGCCGGTGTAGGTCTGGCCTTCAACCGCATAAAAGCGCAGGGTCTGGGCCGAGCGCCCGACTTCCATCTTGCTTTGCGCCAGCGTCTTGCCTTCTTCCCGCGTCAAGCCTTGCGCAATGCGCTCCACATTGGCATCGAGCCACGTGGCCGCTGCATTCAAGATACGTGCCCGAGTGGTGATCGGCGTGGCCCGCCATCCGGCAAAGGCAGCCTGGGCAGCAGCCACGGCGGCCTGCGCATCCTGCGCTGTGGACAGCGGGAAAATGCCCACTACATCGTCCCGATCAGCCGGATTCAGATTGGGCTGCGTACGTCCGCTCTGACTGGGTTGCCATTGCCCATCAATAAAATTGTCGAAAACGACGTCCTTGAGATTTTCCACCGCTGTACTTCCTTGTCTCTAGATTGGCGGGCAGCCCATCTGCCCGCCCGACTTTCCGGCTCAGGCCGCTTCCAGTTGCAATTCCTGCAGGCTGATCTCGTCTTTGACGTAGTCGTTGTACAAGGAAGTTGTATACAGTAGACGCATTTCGGCGCCAATTTCACAGATACGCAGGCAGCGCTGCTGCAGTTCCACGGTGTTGGCGTGCTCCAGCACGATCTGGTAGCCGCGTTCGCCATGAATCTCGTCGGACACGATATGCAGGTCGAAAAACTCCACCTCTTCGTCGGTAAAGCCGTACTTTTCGCGCAATGTGGGCGTTTGCTTGCGATAAATCGAAGGCACCTGGGACTCCAGGCCCACCACCAGACCAGCAACCGCCACCACCGGATCTTCACGCATGGCAATGGCGTAGCACCAGGCCTGCAGCGCACGCGTGGTGGCATTCATATTGTCAGGGTTTTCAATACGGGCCCGTGTCGTGCCGCAAGCCTCGCCAAAGCGGATCAGCAGATCGGTGTGGCGGTCACCACCAATTTCCTCTTCGTACATATTGGCCAGCAAGAAGTCTTTGGCTTCCACGTATTCGGCGGGAGTGCGGGCATACAGATAACCCAGGTAATCGGCAAAAGGGCCCACATAGTGATAGTGGTTTTCAGCCCAGCGAGCCAGATGCTCACGGCTTAATTTGCCAGTTGCCCAGGCAATGCTGAAAGGAGAGGTGTTGGCACTTTTACCCTTGATGGCGGTTTCCAGTGCGGTGCGAAATTCATCGCGATTCAGCAGTTTTTCCATGACTGTTTCCTTGTTGAAAGACGTCGCCCTTTGCTGCAGTCGACGAAAGATTAGGTTTTGACTATTTAAGTATATTGTATACCGTCTACTATTTTAAAAAGTAGGGAATAACCCTGCCTGGCTCTCAGCCCAGCGCGACACAACCATCTTTGCGCGGATCGGAAACGGCCTTCAAACGGCCGTCCGCCAAACGTTCGACCGCCTGGGCGCCACCGAAATCGCTGCGACCTGCCAGCTCGCCGACTCCTTTATCAGGCGGTCCATACGCCGAACCACGCAAGAAAGCGGCGCAATGTGCATCAAACCCCTCTTCCAAAGCCAGTCTGCCCGCTGCCTCCAGACGCCAGCGTGGGGCAAACAAAGCGCGCTCTAGCGGCCAGCCGTCGCGCAGCACACGTGTCCAGATCTGGATCTGGCCCTGCGGCTGCATCAAACCGCCCACCACACCCAAGCCCATATGAAAGCGGCCGGAGCGCAAAGCTACGGAAGGCACGACGGTGTGATAAGGCCGTTTTCCTGGCCCTGGCCCATTGACATGCCCCGGCCCGGAAAACCCGAACCCCCGGTTTTGCAACACAAATCCACAACCGGGCACCGCATAGCCCGAGCCAAACCGTTTGAAAATACTGGACATGAACGTGACCGCCAGACCCTGTCCATCCACCACTACCGTGCAGACGGTGTTGCCTGCCGGATCGCACACCACCCGGGAAGCCTGAGCCATGGCCGCTTCAGTGGCTTGAACCAGCGCCAGTTCAGCAGCCGCCTCGTCGGCCGGCCGATGCCAGGCAGCCTGAACCGCCTCCAGCACGGCGACGCCATGTGTATTGGGAGGACACTCAAAAAGACTGAATTCACCAAGAGCCGTGCTCACCGGTTCACAGAAAAAGCCCTGATGCCGCTGAAAGTCCTGGGCACGCAATAAGCCCCGTACCTGCTTCATGGCCCGTTCCGCCTGCTGGGCGGGACGCCCCAGATAGAAAGCATCTGGCCCCTGCTCGGCAATCTCTTGGAGCACAAGCGCCAACTCGGGATTCATATAGCGCTCACCCGCCTTGGGGGGATTGCCAGCACGATATAAGGCGGCACAGGCCGGATCACGGTGTAGAACAAAGTCAAAGATGTGCCATTCCCGGGCTGCCACGGGCGCCACGGCAAAACCCTCCCGCGCAGCCTCGATAGCCGGCTGGAACAGGCTTGCCCAAGCCAGGCGCCCATAACGCTGATGCATATCCCACCAACCCCGCACCAGTCCCGGCGTGGTGATCGACAAGACATGGCGCTCGGGAATACGTTCTCCTGGCAAGGCCTGAACCTGCTGAGCCGTCAGCAGCAAAGGGGCTGCTCCGCTGCCGTTATAGGCCACAGGCGTACTGTCTGGCGGCGCAATCATGGCCAACAGATCGCCCCCTATACCCGTGGCCATGGGTTCGACCACCCCCATCACGGCATCGGCAGCAATCGCGGCATCGACCGCAGTGCCCTTGAGCTCCAGCATGCGCTGCGCTGCCCGTACAGCCAGAGGATGACCCGCCGCCACCGCCCACTGCTGTCCCAGCCCTTGCTTTTCGCCCGCACGATAGGCTGTCGTCTCCATATCGCTCATCCAAATATCAGCACTGCGCAGATCGTCGAGAGCGCCATCCCACTTAGCACGGGTATCGTCAACGCGCGCACCAGATCCAGAATGTGTACACGGGCGAAACCCGCCACGGCAATCAATGACGACCAGGCAATCAGAGTGCCTCCTCCCGTCCAGATAGCGCCGATCTGTCCTACTGCAGCCAAGGTTTCCACTTCCAGGCCGGAGACCGGGCTCAAAGCCGAGGCCAGGGTGCCGGTCAAAGGCAAGCCCGAAAAGCCCGAACCATCAATGCCCGAGATCATACCGACCAGCAGCACACCAAAAGCCACCAGGAAATGATTGTCCGGAATCAGGTGCTGACCGGCTGAAATCAGCTCGAACAGCAAGCTGGGCGTCTGATCCAGCGGCGTACCCAAAATAGCGGACGTTGCTTCACTAGCCCCCAGAAAGAAGAAGCCGGCAATGGGCAAGACCGAACCCATGGCGCGAAACGCGAACACAAAACCATCGGTCATATGATCCGGGCAGGTATCCAGCATACGTCGCGGGCCTTCGGCCATACAGGTGGCAATCATCATCAGCACAAAGGCCACGCCACCCACCAGACCGGCAGCATCCCCGCCCCGCAGCACCGGCAGGGATGGAATAAAGCGCGGCAAAAGCATGATGCCAATGACACCCAGAAAGGCCAGCGGCGTGGCCCAGGCGAGGATGCGCGAATAACGCTCTTCCTTGGCTGTCAGCCCCACATGCACCGTATGCTCATTCCCGGCGGTGCCACGGGCAATCTCTGCCTTGTCATACGTTCCTTGGGACTCGACCTCATCCAAGGTACTGTCCGGGGCCTGTCGCATCCAGGCATCCAGCAAACGGCTGTCTGCCGGTTTGAAATGACGCCGCATCAGCAAAAACGCCAGACTCAGGGCGACCCCACCCGTAATCCAGGACAAGACCAGCGCACGATCTGCCAGGACAGCCACATCCGCACCGACACCGGCCGCCTTGGCGCTGATACCGGGAGCCACGCCGATAATGTAATCTGACGACAAGGCCATACCCTGCCCGCAAATGGCAATGGCCATGGCCCCCACCAGGGGCGGCAGGCCTGCGGCGATGGCAGCGGGAAGCAGGATGGCCGAGACCAGTGGCACCGCAGGTGTAGGCCAGAAAAACAAGGAAATGAAATAGGTAGCCGCCGCAATCATCAAAAACGACGATCCACTATTGACCATGACCTTGCGAAAGGGGGCCACCATCTTTACATCGGCTTCCAGGCGCTTCAAGGAATTGAGCAGCGCCGTCATGAAGGTAATTACCAGGAAAATATTGAACAGTTCCTGGGCCGCCACAAAACTGGCTGAAAAAATGCTGATGAAGCCCTGAATCGGGCTGCCTGTTATGGCGGTAACAACGGCCAAGGTGCCAATCACGGATGGCACCACCACGTTGGCCCGGAAGATCATCGTAATGATGATCACCAGAACGCTGATCAAATAAGCCCAGTGCGCCGCACTGAGCACCACGTCGCTTTGCATGTATCCCCCTTTCCTTCTCTTTTTTCTGACTATCGAGCACACCTGAAACGGTATACTATCTTCAATTTTTATTTCATATCAGAAAAATCTACCGGAAATTGGGGAAAACTCTGAGAGTTTGAAGAGTAAAACTTCCAGATTGAATACCTTATACAAATAAAAGGATGGGTATGGCGGCTTTAATCGATCTTGTGGACCCGCTATCCTGGTTGCTGATGGCGTGTCTGGTGGTTTTGGCCGCTTTTCTGCAAGGAGTAGGCGGGATTGGCTTTGCCATGCTGGTGGCCCCCATTGCAGCACTGATCTTCCCGCAACTGGTTCCTGGCCCCTTACTGGCTCTGGGTGGCAGTGTCTCCTTGCTGGCCGCGCTGCGAGAGCGCACCTATATCGTGCCGCATGTCGTGACCTGCGCGCTAGGGGGACGTGCTGTGGGTTCGGTCATCGCCGTACTGGGCATGACACAGCTGCCTCTGGAAGCCGTTAACCTGGGTTTTGCGGTCGCTATCCTGGCCGCCGTCGCACTGAGCGCCTGGGGCCTGCGCATCCTGCCCTCCCTGCGCAACATGATTCTGGCCGGCATTGCATCGGGCATCATGGGCACACTGACCTCGGTGGGCGCCCCTGCCCTGGCCATGGCCATGCAAAATCTGGCTCCTGCACAGCTACGCGCTTCTCTGGGTCTGATTTTATTTTTAGGCGCCAGCCTGTCACTGCTACTGCTTATTCTGGCAGGCCTGTTCACCCTGCAGCAGGCCATGCTCAGCATCGTGCTGTATCCGTTCATGCTGCTGGGCTTTGCGTTGTCAGGACAGCTACGCCATAAAGTCAGCCTGAGCTTGATGCGCAGGCTGCTGTTGGGCATCTGCTCGCTCAGCGCACTCGCGTTGATTGCACGGACTTTATGGAATTGATTGCTTAGGGGCCAAACTGTATACCATATTCAGAAAAGCACGCTCACGCCGTATAATCATGCCTGGCCCTTTTGCCCGATTGCACAGGTCGTACCATGAATATCCCCAGCTTCAGCCTTCCTCATTCCTTGACCGGCTCAGACAACCGTCGTCTGGGTGATCAGCACGCGTCATTGTTTGCCGTCATCCGTGATCAATTACGCGAACGCATTCTGAGTGGCGAATTTCACCCCGGTGACCGACTGGTGGAGGGCAAGCTGGCTACCGAGCTGGGCGTCTCGCGCATACCGGTACGAGAAGCCCTGCGTGAGCTGGCCTCAGAAGGGCTGGTCACTATTGAGCCACGCCGTGGTGCCTCGGTGGCCGTGCTGTCGGCAGAGATCGCCTACAACATGGCTGAAGTACGCGCCACCTTGGAAGGCCTCAACGCAAAGCTGGCTGCCCAGCGTCGCGATCCCGCCAATATCGAGAAGCTGCAAGCTATTCTGACCCAAGGCCACGACGCGATGGACGCTGGCAATCTGGACTTGCTCAAATCCCTGAACCGGCAATTTCATGAAACCCTGGCCACCATGTCGGGCAATATCGTGCTAACCGAACTGATGCGCTCCTTGCGTGATCGCACCGCATTGCTCTTTGCGCCCAGCAATTTGCAACGCATCCGCCAAAACTGGGAAGATCACGCTCAGATTCTGAATGCCGTCGTAGCCGGCAATGGTGATCTGGCCAACCTGCTGGCCACCCAGCATGTCCATAATGCGGCCAAAGCGTATCAGGACGCCCAAAGCGGCGAGAAACCCTGATCGATCAAGTCGGCGTGCTCCACCTCCAGCGCTGGACCTGAGCCCGTGCACAGGGTTCGTCGACCCTGAAAGACGCGTGCCCCAGCGTCCGCATTGATTTGACTGTTGAAAGTCGCAGCGCGCGTGCCGTGGGCAGCCTGCACGCCCTACTCTTGAGTCACACGACGTGCCAGGCTGGCCTTGCACAGGGGCTTCGTCACGACGGTGCCCACCTCCCCGGCCATGGCTCGCCACTCGCCCCATCGCTGCCCTGCTTTTTCAGAATCAGACAATAAAAACCCCGGCAATGACCGGGGTTGGCTGGGCTATGATCAGCTCAGTTAAATGTCCAGCAGATCTCCCATATCATCTGCGTGTTCTTCCTCAACAGCCATAATCTCAATCAGCATCTGGCGGGTCGTGGGGTCGGTGTCGCCGATACGTTCAATCATCTGCCGGTAGGACTCAATGGCAATACGCTCGGCAATCAGATTGGCACGGATCATGGATTTAATATCACTGCTGTCGTCATATTCCGCGTGGCTGCGTTCAACCAGATTCTGAGGATTGAAGTCTGGCTCGCCGTTCAGTTGTACGATCCGCTCGGCAATACGGTCGGCATGCTCGGCTTCTTGCCGGGCATGCTCCAGAAACTCGGCTTTGATAGGTTCATTGTTCAAACCGGTGGCGGTGAAATAGTGGCGCTTGTAGCGCATCACACAGACTAGCTCGGTGGCCAGAGCTTCATTGAGCATCTGAATGATTTCTTCGCGATTGCCCTTATAGCCGGACGCCACCGCCCCATCGTCCACAAACTTCTTGGCAGCCGCGCGAATAGCGGCAACATCAAAGGGACCGTGGTTTGGTGTCACAACTTTATGCTTACTCATTGCATTCCTCCGTATTGATTCCCACCGCGAACGCGCGGCGCCGTATCACGCAACAACCGGAAACGAACACACGGACTTCAGAACCAACCAGAGCTTGCGTTAAGAACAAGCACGTTACCTAAGCCTGGGTTTGAAGTCTGCACGCTGCTTGTGGTTGAGACCGGTCGTGCAAGAAACTGAACAAAGTGGATAGGCTGTTTCATAGTAGCGACTGCTCTCGCGCTTGAAAAGCTGAAAACGGCGGCAGGCGTCAGCCGACACACAGGCAGATTTACGCAGCAGGGCTGGCAAGCACTCACCCCTAAAACACGGAAAACTGACGAGCCATGCGGCTTAGCCAGGACATGGGGTGCCGGCACAAGAGGCCGGAACACGCCCTCATTGTGTTCAAGCCGAGATACAAGACCAAACACTTGGATACAGGCGCACGCTGTTTTCAGGGTGGAAGCGTCCCTTGGCCTCGTAGGCCAGATAAGGCCGATGCCTATTTTAAGAATCAATGGATTCTATTAATATGAATCGACCGTTACTTTTATTGCGGACAATGACTTCAAGAAGCTGGATACTACTGACTTACAAAGTCCCTGCGGAACCCAGTGCCAAACGTCTGGCACTGTGGCGACGCTTGAAAAGCCTGGGGGCGGTTTATCTGCAAAACGGTGTGTGCGTCCTGCCCAAAACGGATGAGCATGTGCGTCGCCTGAAAGTGCTGGAAAATGACATCGCGACCATGCAAGGCGAGTGTGTCCTGCTAGAGACGGTTGCCCTGGACAAAGCCCAGGAGGATAAAGTGATCGCCCGCTTCACGCACGAGCGCAACGATCAATACCAGGAACTGCTGGGTTGCTGCCGGGACTTCGAAGCCGAGATCGACAAGGAAATATCGATTCAGAAATTCACCTATGCCGAGCTCGACGAAGAGGAAACCGACCTGAAGAAACTGGAGAGCTGGTACGAAAAAATCCAGAAACTGGATTTTTATGGCGCTCCCCTGGCACAGATTGCTCAAGAGCGTCTGCAAGCGTGCAGGGCCCGACTGGAAGCCTATGCCCAAATGGTCTACGACGCCCATGAAGAAAACCGCTGATCCCATGCCTGCCCAGGCCCTCGCCTCCCGAGCCAACATTCACCGTAGCGTCTGGGCGCTGGGTTTCGTGTCCATGTTCATGGACATTTCCTCCGAGCTGATCCATGCCCTGCTGCCTATCTACATGGTTACGGTCCTTGGCACCTCGGTACTGGCAGTGGGCCTGATCGAAGGTATTGCCGAAGCCACAGCCTCCATCATGAAAGTGTTTTCCGGTGCCCTCAGCGACCGTTTTGGCAAGCGCAAGCTGCTGGCCGTCATTGGCTATGGCCTGGCTGCCCTGACCAAACCGATTTTCCCCCTGGCGAACTCCTTGGACTGGCTGGTCGGCGCCCGTTTTGTCGATCGCATTGGCAAAGGCATACGCGGCGCCCCCCGCGACGCTCTGGTTGCCGATGTCACTCCACCCGAACTGCGCGGCGCAGCCTATGGCCTACGGCAAACGCTCGATACCATTGGCGCATTTATCGGCCCTTTACTGGCAATCGGACTGATGTGGTGGACGGCCAATAACTACCAGCTAATCTTCTGGGTCGCAGTCCTGCCCGCCTTTACGGCCCTTGCGATTTTGGTGTTCTTTGTACGCGAACCCAAGCTACCCGCCACAAACCGCCCCCGCACACTGCCGCTGAACCGGCAAGAATTAGGCCGCCTGGGCTCCCGTTACTGGTGGGTAATCGTGATTGGTCTGGCCTTTACCCTGGCCCGTTTTAGCGAAGCCTTCCTGATTCTGCGCGGCGAATCCAGCGGACTGCCACCCATGTGGGCCCCAGCCGTGCTGGTCCTGATGAGTGTGGCCTTCTCGCTGTCTGCCTACCCTGCCGGTGTCCTGTCCGACCGCATGCGTAAAACCGATCTGCTCCTGATCGGCGTGGCCTTGCTGATTGCAGCAGACCTGATTCTAGCCTTCGTCCCCGGCCTGTTTGGCCTCGGTTTAGGGGTAGCGCTGTGGGGACTGCACATGGGATTTACTCAAGGCCTGTTCAATGTACTGATCGCTGACAGCGCCCCCGCCGAACTACGCGGCACTGCCTTTGGCCTGTTCCACCTGCTCACCGGCATTGCACTGCTGCTGGCCAGTGTGATTGCGGGCCTGCTGTGGGACTCCATCGGCTTTCAGGGGACATTTGCCGCTGGCGCACTCTTTGCCGTCTTGACGGGAGCTGGTCTGATCGCCCTACGGCGCTCTGCCCAAGGACACTTTTAAAACGCCGCCTGAGACGATGCAGCAAACGCAGACTCGGGTTCTGCCCACCGTGCCGCCCAACGGGTTGGAGCTACCTACCCTCAACGGCTCACGGGTTTTCGCCACGCGAGTCGGGACTGCGCAGCCAGGGCGTCAAACGGGGCCCTGCCTCATTGCGAACCGTCGACCTCGTCGACGACGACCCACAAAAAAACCCTGGCCCGCACGCTGCTAACCAGGGTTTCTGAGCCTGAAGGCTGCTGAGAATTAGAACGGAATGTCGTCATCCATATCGGCCAGATTATCCGACATGGGTGCGGGGTTGCGGGGGGCCTGTTGCGGTGCCTGCTGCGCAGGAGCAGGACGCTGAGCGCGCTGAGGAGCCGGCGCACCACCGCCATATTCGCCACCACCCATCTCGCCGCCACCATCACGACCACCCAGCATTTGCATTTGCTCGGCAATGATTTCAGTCGTGAAGCGTTCCTGTCCGTCCTGACCCGTCCATTTACGGGTACGCAGACGACCTTCCACGTAGACGGGACGGCCTTTGCGAAGGTACTCACCGGCAATTTCAGCCAGGCGGTTGTAGAACACCACGCGGTGCCATTCCGTTTCCTCGCGGCGTTCGCCGGAGGTACGGTCTTTCCACTGCGAAGTCGTGGCAATGGAAATATTGCAGATGGCCGAACCTTCCGCGCTGTAGCGTACTTCTGGGTCACGGCCAAGATTGCCCACCAGAATGACTTTATTTACCGATGCCATGAAAAAATCCTGTAGTCAAAATTTCAATATCAAGCCGTATTATCGTGGATTCGTGCCTTAATTAACACTCCCACCCGGCTGCCGGCGAGACTGTTTTGCCCATGCCGACCATCCCCGTACGGCACCTTGAAAGGCCTGTCAGGCTCTGCAGCCCAACCCTGTCGCTGCCATGCCCAGCTCTTGCTACCTGGGCCCATCCGGTCACCTTACAGGCGCCTGCCCGCCCGCTTGTTGCACAGGCGTAACCAACACCGCCTTTTAGTATTTGTCTTTGAATCCACGCGCCGTCAGTAGCCAGAGCACGGCCAGGGCGGCACCCGTCCACAACACCCATTGGATTTGCCCACGACCCGCCAGGACGCCCCCGACCAGCCCGCCCGCAAATACGCCCAGGGACTGAGAGGTGTTGTAAAAACCCAGCGCCAAGCCCTTATATTCGGGCGGTGCCACACGCGAGACCAAAGACGGCTGCAAAGCTTCCAGCACGTTAAAACCAATGAAAAACAAGGTCAATGCAGCCACCATGGGCACCAACGCATCGCGTGCCCACGGCATGACAGCCAGTACCACGATCAACAGCAACACGGCCAGTTCCAACGCTTGCTTATGGCGCTTGCGAGTCTCGGTCCAGAACACCGCCGGCACCATCAGTACAAAGGACACCAGGATGACGGGCAGGTACACCTTCCATAAATCCTGCGTTCCATAACCGCCCAAGGTAGCCAGAATACCCGGCACCACGATGAACAAAGACATCAGGATAAAGTGCAGACAGAACACCCCAAAATTCAGGCGCAACAAATCCATATGACGCAAGACCTGCCCAGCCGTGACCCGCACAATCGAAGCGGGCGCTTTAGGGGCGCTGGGCACAGCAAAAGCCGCGATCAACAGACAGACAAAACCCAGCAAACTGATCGCCCAGAACAAGCCTGACAGTCCGAATTGTCCCACCAGAACTGGGGAAAGAACCAGCGATACGGCAAAAGACAGACCAATCGAGCCGCCTACCATGGCCATTGCACGCGTCCGTACCTCAGGGCGCGTGGAGTCAGCCACCCAAGCGGAAATAGCGGCCGAAACCGCCCCCAAACCCTGGATACACCGCCCGACTGTCACCCAGTCGATATGTTGGGCCAGGGCCGAGATCACCCCGCCAATCACAAACAGCGCCATGCCAATGACAATCACCGGACGACGGCCAAAGCGGTCCGAAGCCATGCCCAAGGGAATCTGCAACACGGCCTGTGTCAGGCCATAGGCCCCCAGAGCAAGGCCGACGCGGGCGGCATCATTGCCGCCTGGCAACGCGTGCGCGGCAACAGCGAACACGGGGGTAAGCAAAAACAGGCCCAGCATCCGAGAGGCAAACAACAAAGCAAGCAGGATGCTGGCCTTGCGTTCC
Organism: Alcaligenes sp. HNGD-HTN06; assembly: GCF_049932565.1. Classification (NCBI taxonomy): domain Bacteria; kingdom Pseudomonadati; phylum Pseudomonadota; class Betaproteobacteria; order Burkholderiales; family Alcaligenaceae; genus Alcaligenes; species Alcaligenes sp. HNGD-HTN06. The sequence goes on from NZ_CP187782.1 coordinate 3,540,373, forward strand.
TGCCGGGTCAGACTCAGGCGTGCTGGGCGCGAGCCGGCCGTATTCATGGTTTGATGTGTACTCATTTAATACTCTGTCACAACTGGGCTGCCAAGGAGCCCCGTTACCCGTTCACATAAATTCTGACGCAACGCGCTATAGTAGCAAGTTGCCTTTTGACAAGCCTAAATAAAGCGATGGAAGCCATCCGCATTCGTGGTGCCCGTACCCACAACCTGAAAAATGTCTCCGTAGACCTGCCACGCCACCAGCTGGTCGTGCTGACGGGGCTGTCCGGTTCTGGGAAATCCTCTCTTGCCTTCGACACTTTGTATGCCGAGGGCCAGCGGCGCTATGTGGAAAGCCTGTCCGCTTATGCACGCCAGTTTCTGCAACTGATGGACAAACCCGATGTCGACCTGATCGAAGGCTTATCGCCGGCCATTGCCATCGAACAAAAGGCGGCGGGCCATAACCCGCGCTCGACAGTCGGTACCACAACCGAGATCCACGATTATTTGCGCCTATTGTACGCGCGCGTCGGCACACCTTACTGCCCGGACCACCATCTGGCACTGCAGGCCCATAGCGTGAGCCAGATGGTAGACCAGATTCTGCAATGGGAACCAGAAACCCGTATCGCTGTGCTGGCTCCCCTGCACCGCGCCCGGGTAGGCGATTTGCAACTGGAACTGCGTGGCTTGCAGGCCCAAGGCTTTGTGCGGGTACGGGTCGATGGGGAAATCTCCAGCATTGAAGATCTGCCGACGCTCGATGCCGAGCAGGCTCATGATCTGGACCTGGTGATAGACCGGCTGCGTATCCGGCCCGACAGCCAGCAACGTCTGGCAGAAAGCCTGGAAACCGCCCTGTCCACCAGCAATGGGCGCTGCCTGGTGGTCAATCTGGACACCGGTCGGGAACAGCCCTATTCCAGCCACTACGCCTGCCCGGTCTGTGATTACTCCCTGCCCGAGCTGGAACCGCGCCTGTTCAGCTTCAACAATCCGGCCGGCGCCTGCCCGGAATGCAACGGTTTGGGTCAAGTCGATGTGTTCGACCCGGAACGCGTTGTCGCTTTCCCGGAACTGAGCCTGGCCGGCGGTGCGATAGCGGGCTGGGATAGACGCAATGCCTTTACCTATACCCTGCTGACCAGCCTGGCAGCCCATTATCACTTTGATATCGACGCACCCTTCGAGTCCCTGCCCGACGAACTGCGCCACACCGTGCTGTATGGCTCCGGCGCTGAGGAAATTCCTTTTCTCTATTTGAACGAGAAAGGTCGCACCACGGTGAAAACTCACCCCTTTGAAGGTGTGATTCCCAATCTGCAACGTCGCTGGGCGGAAACCGATTCCAGCGCTGTGCGCGAGGAACTGAACAAGCTGCGTCGCACCCAGACCTGCCCAGCCTGCCATGGTGCACGCCTGCGTCTGGAAGCGCGTCACGTCCGTATTGGGGACGACCCGGTTCCCCATCCCACAGAATGCAAGCATCAGGCAGGCGCCGCGCCTGCCAGCCCAGCAGCCCGCAACGTCGACAAATTGCCTGAAAATACTGCGCAGTGCGCACAGGCAAGCGCCACAACTCAAGGACAGGCCAAGGGTCTGGCCATCTATGAAGTCGAAGCCCTGGCTTTGTCTGACTGCCTGGCCTGGTTCGAGCACCTTTCGTTAACAGGGGCAAAGAAAGAGATTGCCGACCGTATCGTGCGTGAAATCCGCCTGCGGCTGGAGTTTCTGAACAATGTGGGTCTGAACTACCTGTCTCTGGACCGCAGTGCCGACACCATCTCGGGTGGCGAGGCGCAGCGTATTCGTCTGGCCAGCCAGATCGGCTCCGGCCTGACCGGGGTAATGTACGTTTTGGATGAGCCCTCGATTGGCCTGCATCAGCGCGATAACGACAAGCTGATCCAGACCCTGCAACACCTGCGGGACCTGGGCAATAGCGTGATTGTGGTCGAACACGACGAGGACATGATCCGCAGCGCCGACTACGTCATTGATATGGGCCCGGGCGCAGGCGAACACGGCGGACAGATCACCGCTCAGGGCTCTCCCACAGAGCTGGCCAGCAACCCGGCCTCGATGACCGGGCAGTACCTGTCCGGGCAACGGAAAATTGCCATTCCCAAACGCCGTCCAGTGGATGACAGCCTGAACTGGCTGCGCTTGTACGGCGCCAGCGGCAATAATCTGAAATCGGTGGATCTGGCGATTCCTGCAGGCCGGCTGGTTTGCATTACCGGGGTATCCGGCTCCGGCAAATCCACCCTCATCAACGACACCCTGGCCACGGCTTTCTCGCATCTGCTGCATCGCGCCCACGCCGAACCTGCCCCCTATGACCGCATGGAAGGGCTGGAACATTTCGACAAGATCATCACGGTGGACCAAACACCGATTGGCCGTACTCCGCGCAGTAACCCAGCCACGTACACCGGCATGTTCACCGCTATTCGCGAGCTGTTTGCCAGTGTGCCCGAGGCTCGCCTGCGCGGCTACGACCCGGGTCGCTTCTCTTTTAACGTCAAGGGCGGTCGCTGCGAGGCTTGCCAGGGCGATGGCGTGGTCAAGGTCGAGATGCACTTTCTGCCCGACGTCTACGTGCCTTGTGATGTCTGCCAGGGCCGTCGCTACAACCGCGAAACCCTGGATATCCGCTACCGGGGTCGCAATATCAGCGAAGTGCTGGATCTGACCGTTGAGCAGGCGCTGGAGTATTTTGATGCGGTCCCCGCAGTGGCCCGCAAACTAAGCACTCTGATCGATGTAGGGCTGTCCTATATACGTCTGGGTCAAAGCGCGACCACTCTGTCCGGGGGTGAGGCTCAACGAGTGAAATTGTCACTGGAGCTGTCCAAACGCAGTACCGGCCAAACCTTGTACGTGCTGGACGAGCCGACCACCGGCCTGCACTTTCAGGATATTGCCGTCTTGTTGGACGTGTTGGACAAGCTGGTCGAGTCTGGCAATAGCGTGGTTGTCATTGAACACAACCTGGATGTCATCAAGACCGCTGACTGGCTTGTGGACATGGGGCCGGAAGGCGGCCAGGGCGGTGGACAGATTGTGGTGCAAGGCACCCCGGAAACGGTTGCCGCCTGTGAACAAAGCCATACCGGGCGCTATCTGAAGCCTTTGTTGCAGCGCTAAGGTCCTGCTTCGCAGGACGCTACCACCAGAGATCCAGGCTTAAAGACCGCTCATTCGCCGCATCCTGGGCCATTAAAGCGGTTTCTACGGCCGTGCCTCCTGGTGAGGTCGATCTATCAGGCCTACATCTTGAATATCGCGTCATGTTCGCGAATGGCATGGCGGTCCGTCATCCCCGCAATGTAGTCGGCGATGGCCCGGGCCTGGGCAATAGGGTCTTCACGACGATGCTCGGCCGCCAGCAGGCGCGGATCATCCAAAAAAGCGTGAAACAGTTCGCGCACAATATTCTGTGCCTTGCTCATCATGCGCACCACTTTGTAATGACGGTATAAGTTGGCATGCAAAAACCGCTTGAGCTCATCAGCCTGAGCGCGTAGTTCCGGCGAGAACCCAGCCAGGCGCGGTAACTGACGAATCGCCTCCACACTATCAGGACGGTGCTCCTCCAGCCTGGCACGCGTGGTTTCGGTTAAATCGACCACCAGGGTATTGATCATGCCACGGATAATTTCAGCTACCAAACGCTGACCACTCAAGCCCGGGTACTGAGTCTGCACATGCTCGTAATGATCACGAAACAGACGCAGCTCCAGCAATTGCTCCAGACGAATCAGGCCGGAGCGCAAGCCGTCATCAATATCATGATTGTTGTAAGCAATTTCATCAGCCAGATTGGCCATTTGCGCTTCCAACGACGGCTGGGTGCGATCAATGAAGCGCTGGCCGACCTCGCCCAATTCCCGCGCATGTTTTAGTGAGCAGTGCTTCAAAATCCCTTCGCGGGTTTCAAAGCACAGGTTCAGACCATTGAAGGCGGCATAGCGCTCTTCGAGCTCGTCCACTACCCGCAGGCTTTGCAGATTGTGCTCAAAGCCCCCGGCCTCGGGCCGCAGGCTTTGCATGCAACTATTCAAGGTATCCTGACCCGCATGGCCAAAAGGGGTATGGCCCAGATCATGAGCCAGGGAGATCGCTTCAATCAGGTCTTCGTGCAAGCCCAGATTGCGGGCGATGGCCCGCGCCAACTGGGCCACTTCCAGACTATGCGTCAAACGTGTCCGAAACAAGTCACCTTCGTGGTTAATGAAAACCTGGGTCTTGTATTCCAGCAAACGAAACGCATTGCAGTGAATAATCCGGTCGCGGTCCCGCTGAAAGGCATTCCGGCCCTGGGGCGCTGCCTCTGCATAACGCCGACCGCGGGACTGTTCAGGGTGACAGGCATAAGCGGCAAGCATTTGCATGGGTTTTACTCCTGTTCCACCGTTGTAAAGCGGGCCAAGGCCTGGCGCACCACATCAGGCGCTACCGCCTGAACCTTGGCATGAGCTAATTTATCCAGCAGCACAAAGCGCAGCTGGCCACCTTCATTTTTCTTGTCCACCTGCATCAGTTGCAGCCAACGGTCCGCAGGCCATTGTGGTGGCGTGACCGGACATCCGCTGGCTTGAACCAGGGCCTTGATACGGGCCACATCCTGAGCCGGCAGGCCACAAACTAAATGGGACAATTCAGCGGCCATGATCATGCCGCAGCCGACGGCTTCACCATGCAGCCATTGACCATAGCCCATACCGGACTCAATTGCGTGACCAAAAGTGTGGCCAAAGTTCAAGATAGCGCGCAGACCAGACTCGCGTTCGTCCTGCGAGACCACCTCGGCCTTCACTTCGCAGGAGCGGCGGATCGCATGAGCAATCTGCTCCTGATCCAGACGGCGCATGGCGGCGATCTGCTCCTCACACCAGTTGAAGAAATCCAGATCGTAAATCATGCCGTACTTGATGACTTCAGCCAGACCGGCGGAAATTTCGCGAGCGGGCAGCGTCCTGAGTACATCGGTGTCTATTTCCACCGCGATGGGCTGGTAGAAGGCGCCCACCATATTCTTGCCCAGCGGATGGTTGATGGCTGTCTTGCCACCGACTGAAGAATCCACCTGCGCCAGCAAGGTCGTGGGGACCTGCACAAAGCGCACGCCCCGCATAAAGCAAGCTGCGGCAAAACCGGCCATATCACCAATAACCCCGCCACCCAATGCCACGATCAGAGCTTTGCGATCCAGATGACTGCCCAGCAGTGCGTCAAAAATCAGGTTCAGGGACTCCCAGGTCTTGTAAGCTTCGCCATCGGGCAGTTCAATCACGTGAACCGGTTTGCCAGTGGTGACCAGAGCTTCCTTGACCGGCGCCAGATACAAGGCCGCTACGGTAGGATTGGTGACAATTGCAATGGCGGAGGTATCAGCGGGCACGGTGTCTGCAAGCTGCGCCAGACGTCCGGCAGCGATATGGATGGGATAAGCGCCACCCTGGGCGTCAACATGCACTACGGACATTTAGCAACCTCGTTCTTTCAACAGAGACAATAAATGGCGCACCGCATGATGCACCGGCGCCGAGCCGGTCTCAAAGCGGATGTCGGCCACTTCTTCATAGAGGGGTTCGCGCGCCTGCAGCAACTCCTGAATGCGAGCCCGAGGGTCCGCCGTTTGCAGCAGTGGCCGGTTACGATCTCGGGCCACGCGACGGTACAGTTCATCTACCGTGGCGCACAAGTACACTACGATACCGCGATCTTTGATGATCTGGCGATTGGCCTCGGACAAAATAGCCCCGCCACCCGTTGCCAGCACAATTCCGCTCTGGCGCGAACAAATATCGAGCACTGCAGATTCACGTTTGCGGAACCCTTGTTCACCTTCGAACTCAAAGATAGTGGACACTCGCACCCCGCTTCGGGCTTCCAGCTCGTGGTCCAGGTCCATAAACTCGCGTTTGAGTTCCCGCGCCAATTGACGGCCAATGGTCGTTTTACCGGCCCCCATCATGCCCACCAAAATAATGGGTCGAGGGCCAGTTTGTTGTAAATGGAGCAGCTCGGCGTCTGTTAAGGGATCAGGATGTTCTACAGGCATCAGCTCGGCGGGTAAAGAGTGGTTCATTTGTGTATTATCCCATTAGCCTTCCCTAAGCACAGTCCGCTTGCTTAGTATTATTTTGTTACATTGATACTTGGTATGAGGCCCAGTCCTGCTGCGTTTGGACTTTAAAATCAGCCCTAATGAGTTCTTCTTCCCGCTCCCCCAATTCTAAGCCCGAGCAAAGCTCCGGTTCCTGGCTTGCCCGCCTCATCATCAAGACCTCGGTCTTTTTTGTGGGGCTTGGTCTGTGTGCCGCCCTGCTCGGGTCACTTGCGCTAGCTCTGGCTTGGCCCAACCTGCCCGATCTTAGCGCCATGATCGACTACCGCCCCCGAGTGCCGCTGCGCATTTATACGGCGGACAAGGTCTTGATCGGTGAATTTGGCGAAGAACGCCGCAATGTGCTGCGTTTTGACGAAATCCCCGATGTCATGAAATCGGCCATTCTGGCGGCCGAGGACGACCGTTTCTACCAGCACGGTGGTATTGACTGGATGGGGGTCGGTCGCGCGGCCCTGGCCAACATGACCCATATGTCCAAGACACAAGGGGCCAGTACGATCACCATGCAGGTGGCCCGCAACTTCTACCTGTCTTCGGAAAAAACCTATACCCGCAAGTTCTATGAACTGCTGCTGACCTTCAAGATTGAAGCGACGCTGACTAAAGACCAGATTCTGGATCTGTACATGAACCAGATTTATCTGGGTCATCGTGCCTACGGATTTGCGGCGGCGTCACGAACCTATCTGGGCAAGCCCCTGGGTGAGATCACCACCGCTGAAGCCGCCATGCTGGCCGGCATTCCCAAAGCGCCTTCGCGCTTTAACCCGATCGCCAACTTTGAACGCGCCAAAACTCGCCAGGCCTACGTGCTGGGCCGCATGCGCTCACTGGGCTACATCACGGAGCAGGAATACCAGGATGCGATGGCACAGGAAATCGTGGTGAAGTCAGCCTTGGGCACCCCTGCTGGCGGTTACGCCATTCATGGCGAATACGCGGCTGAACTGGCCCGCCAACTGCTGTACGGTGTCTATCAGGACAATGTGTATTCGCGCGGCTTCAACATCTACACCACCATCAACTCCACCGACCAGGAAGCTGCCTACCTGGCTGTGCGCAACGGTATTTTGGATTACACCCGTCGCGCCCCCTACACAGGCCCGCAAGGTCAGGTGGATCTGCCTGCAGGCATTGAAAACGACCATGCCCAGTTGGATGCCATTTTGGACGACTTGCAGGACAAGTACCCCGATACCGGCGATCTGTTGACCGGTGTGGTGCTCGATGCCAACCCCAATCTGATCCGGGTTGCCCGGACCGCCCAGCAAATTATTGATGTCAACGACAAACGTGCCTTGAAGATCGTTGCGCGGGGCCTGGTGAACAATGCCAAGGCAGACGTGCGCATTCAGCGCGGCTCGGTAGTCTATCTGTTCCGCAATGGCGATTACTGGGAAGTAATCAATATGCCGGCGGTACAAGCGGCTTTTGTGTCGGTCCGCCCGCAAGACGGCGCGATTCAGGCCATGGTGGGCGGCTTTCACTTCTCCGATGGGAAGTTCAACCGCGTCACCCAAGCCTGGCGTCAGCCTGGCTCGGCCTTCAAGCCCTTCATCTACGCGTCCTCGCTGGAGCGCGGCCTGACCCCCGCCACCCAGATTTCAGATGAACCTTTTGTGCTGACCGCGGCCCAGACCGGCTCCAAGCCCTGGACGCCCAAGAACTACGGGCGCACGTACGAGCCCATGTTGACCATGCGTCAAGGTTTGTACAAATCCAAAAACATGGTGTCTATCCGTATCATGCAGGCCGTCGGGCCCAAGTATGTACAGGAGTATGTGACCCGCTTTGGTTTCGACAAGGCACGCCAACCCGCCGTTCTACCTTTGGCTCTGGGCGCGGGCAGCGTAACGCCCTTGCAAATGGCGGGTGCCTACTCGGTCTTTGCCAATGGTGGTTACCGTGTCGAGCCTTACCTGATCGACTACGTCACTGACAGCAGCAACAAGGTCATCATGCGCGCCAAGCCAGTAGTGGCCGGCGATGCCGCCGCCCGGGCTATTGATGCCCGTACGGCTTACGTCATGAACGATCTGCTGCGTGGCGTGGCGACCTCCGGGACGGGTGCGCGCGCGTCACGCGAATTGAAGCGTACCGATATTGGCGGTAAAACAGGCACTACCAACGATTCTCAGGATGCCTGGTTTGCAGGCTACACCCCCGAGCTGGTCGGCATCGCCTGGATGGGCTTTGACAAACCGCGCAGTCTGGGCTCCGGGGAAACCGGCGGCGGTGCCTCCATGCCCATCTGGATCAATTACATGCGCACTGCCCTCAAAGACAAGCCTGTGGTGCCTCCTGGCCCTGTGCCCTCTGGCCTGTCACGCATCAATGGGGACTTTTACTTTGACGAGTTCCCACCCGGTCAGGCCATTGCTCGCGTTGGTTTACCTGCTCCCGGTGACGGCGCCTTGCAACAGGGCGGCGGGGATCAGAACGATGGAATTGGTGACCTGCTGCGGCAGCTGGATTCTGATGCCAGCCCCTCGGGCGCTGCCGCGCAACCCTTTGTTCCCTTTTAAATCACCTACCCAAACGCCGGCCTAGCCGGCGTTTTTTTGCTTTGTCCTTCACAATGGCATAATGCTCTGCATTGTCCGCACTGGTTTCATACCTACATGAACAAACTACGTTCCTCCCGTTTGCTGGCCTTGTTGGCACTGAGCGCCTTGCTGGGCGCCTGCGGTTACAAAGGCCCCTTGTACCATCCCCCAGCGCAGGAATCAGCGGACGCCCAGACAGCGCCGCGCTGATTCCCGCCCTGCTCGCCTAACCTCTGTTATTTGTCGACACCATGACCGTTGCACCTCACTTTCAATTTCAGAACAACACGCTACACGCCGAGCAAATTCCCCTGAGCAAGCTGGCTGAAGAATTCGGCACCCCTCTGTATGTGTATTCCCGCCAAGCCTTGCGCGATGCTTGGGAGTCCTACCGAGTGGCTGGCCAGGACCGCAAGTTGTTGGTGTGCTATGGCATGAAGGCCAACTCCAATCTGGCCATTTTGCAAGAATTTGCCCGCTTGGGTACCGGTTTTGATATCGTCTCGGGCGGCGAGCTGGCCCGTGTCATCGCTGCCGGCGGCGACCCTGGCAAAGTGGTGTTCTCAGGTGTGGGCAAACAGGTTTGGGAAATCGAAGCGGCTCTGAAAGCAGGCGTGAAGTGTTTTAACGTCGAGTCCGAAGCGGAGCTGGAACGTGTAGCACAGGTTGCGGAACGCATGAATGTGAAAGCGCCTGTTTCCTTGCGCGTCAATCCAGACGTGGACGCACGCACACACCCTTACATCTCCACGGGCCTGAAAGACAACAAGTTCGGCGTGCCCATTGACCAGGCTCCCCGCATCTACGCACGCGCCCAAGCGCTGCCTAGCCTGAACATTGTGGGTGTGGACTGTCATATCGGCTCGCAGATTACCGAAGTCAGCCCCTATCTGGATGCGCTGGACAAACTGATCAAGCTGATCTTGGCCCTGAAGGAACAAGGGGTGAACCTGACTCATCTGGATTTGGGCGGTGGTCTGGGGATTCGCTATACCGACGAGACACTGGTGACCCCCACCCAACTGCTGACCGAAGTCTTTTCCGCCCTGGACACCAATGGCCTGGGCCATCTGGAGATCGTGCTGGAACCCGGCCGCTCCATGGTGGGTAATGCAGGGGTGCTGCTAAGCCGCGTGGAATATCTCAAACATGGCGAGACTAAAAATTTCGCCATTATTGATGCCGCCATGAACGACCTAATTCGCCCCACGCTGTACGATGCCTGGCACAGCGTGGAAGCGGTAGAGCCTCGCCCAGTGACCGAGACCACTCCCCGCTATGATCTGGTTGGCCCTATCTGCGAAAGCGGCGACTGGCTGGCCCGCGACCGCCAGCTGGAACTGAAACAGGGCGATTTAATTGCCATCATGTCCGCTGGCGCCTATGCCTTTACGATGGCCAGCCAGTACAACACCCGCCCCCGCGCGGCTGAGATTCTGGTCGATGGCGATCAGGTTCACCTGATCCGCCCCCGTGAGACCGTGGACAGTTTGTTTGCCACCGAACGTTTACTTCCCTAAGTCGGGTCTGGATGGCAGATCATAACCATTCAGCCTTAAAGAACTCTCGAATCTGACCGTAAAACAGGCCGGGACTGTACTACCCTTATCAGGCGCAGCAGTCCCGGCCTGTTGCATCCTTGCCGGGAAAGCACAGATTTCGCTGTCAGTGGCCAGACAGTTCGATGGTAAGCGCTGGAGACTGTACCACCATCATGACCACCCCCGGGATACCGACACACGGCTTCGAGCCGGTTACTTCGGCCAGCGAACGCCTGATTCGCGGCTTAAGTCTTTACGTCATCCCTTTGTTTCTGATCATGCTCACGGTATGGGCATTACTGTTCCTGCCGAATCGCTACCCTTCCGTGCCCGGTCAAAGTTTGAGCATTCAGGCACTGGCCAGCCAGCAAGAGCAGGCGGACGCAGAGTTACTGACGCAATTGGAGAACGCTCCGTCCCGGCAGCGGCTTCACCTGAGCGAGCCCCATTGGCTCCTGTTGACCTTGCCTGCTCCCTTCCCCCAGCAGGAGCAGGTCCTGCACTTTCCTGCCTCTCCCATTTCCTCGCTGCACTGCGTGGATGCTCGCAGTGGACGGCCCCTGCGCAACAGCCAGCTGGACCCGCCGACGCCTCTATCACCAGCGCCGGTCAAAAGCTATACCCTGGAGCTGGGTCAGGTCGACCACCCTGACAGCGTGCTATGCCGCGTCGAGACTTCGCGACCTGCCCTCTTGCAAGCCCAGCTTTGGGCCAGTGCTGACATCAGCCATTCCTCGATTCGACTCAGCCGGGGCATCGGGCTACTGGAGGGCGGCTTACTGACCATGGCCATGTTCATGCTGGTTCTGGCAGCCACCAACCGTGCCTGGATCTATCTGCTGCTATCGGTCTGGCTGATTGGCAACCTGCGCCTGGGCGCGATGGCCATGGGTTGGGATACGCAGTGGCTAGGGCTGATCCTGCCCGCCCAGTACATGCCCGTACTGCGCCAGCTCACGATTGCCTGCTACTTCATTCTGAGCTATTCCCTGTTTACCGTCCTGCTGGGCAACTCCATCACTACTGCCCGCCTGCAGCGCCTGCTCCCCACCGTCGGCATCCTGGGTCTGATCCTGCTGCCGGTCTCCCTGCTGGCGCCGGCCTCGATATTCCAGCCCCTCATGTGGATCAGCACTATCTACGCACTGTGCTGCGTATCCGCCGTGCTGCTGTCCATTCTCCTGCACACCCGCTCGCGCATCTTGCTCTGGCAACTGGTGCTGCTGAGCATGGCGCTGTGCATGCTGATTTCAGCCATTTTTCTGGTGGCGTTTGGCCGCTCCAGCTTTGTCGAGAATTTCAACGGCGTCATCGCTTTCCTGTTGTCCAATCTGATGGTGGCCCTGGCGGTAGGCGAGCGCCTGCGTGAAGACCGTAGTGAATCCCTGCGCGCCCGCAATGAATTGATGGCGCATTATCTGCTTACCCCCGTTGGCATGTTCACCCTCAATGAAGCGGGGATATTCTTGCGCATCAGCCCCATTCTGGCCCGCATGTTGAACATCGATGCCGATCCGAGCGAGAGCCCCATCCACTGGACCAACTTTTTTCCCGAGCAAGACTGGAAAGCGGTCGCACAAAGCACCCAGAACGGTCAGGATGTGACCATCACTTATTACGACGCAGACGCTCAACCATGTCAGTTCGCCTTGCGTGTAGCGATTGTCAATCAATGTATTGAAGGATCCTTGCAAGATATCACCGCCCGGGCCGAGACGTACCGTCAACTGCGCCTGATGGCTGACAACGATCCGGTCACCAATGTGCTGAACCAGCGCGGTATCGAAAAGGCACTGGAAGGTCTGCTCAATCGTAGCCAGAACGACAAGCCCTGTCTGCTGGCCTATCTGGACCTGAACCACATCAAGTACGTAAACGGCACCTTCGGACACTCGTCAGGGGATGCGCTGCTGCTGAAAGTATGCGAACAGCTGGAATCGGTTCTGCGCAGTAAAGACAAAATAGGCCGCATCGGCAGCGACGAATTCGTAATTATCTTTGAAGACTGCGAGCCAGAGCAGGCGCGCGTGCTGGCCAATGGCGTACTCGAATCACTGAACAAAAGCCCCCTGCTGGCCGGAAACCGCAGCTTTAACCTGCGCAGTACACTGGGTCTGGTCGAAGTCGCTCCCGGCATGGCGCCTCAGGAAGCCATCTCCGCTGCCAGCCGTGCAGCCCGCGATGCCCGCCGCCTGCATCAGGACATGATTATCTACGGGCAGGACTCCAATGCCCTGCAGGAACACGCTGAAGAACTGCGCCTGTTTGAAGAGCTGGAAGGGGGCTCCTCGCGCGCCCTGTACCTGGAAATGCAACCGATTGCGGCCTTGCGCCGCCCCATGGACAGCCTGAACTTCGAGGCTCTGCTACGCGTGCGGGACTCCTCCGGTCAATTGATTCCCACTGGCCGCATTATTGCCGCCGCCGAAGAAAGCGGCACCATCACCATCATCGACAAATGGGTGTTCTCGGCCACGCTGGAGTGGATGGCCAAGCATGAGGCCCAGTTAAGCAAAACCCAGTGGGTCACCATCAACCTGAGCGGTGTGTCCCTGAATGACGACACTTTCATTCAATGGTTCTTTGACATCCTGGCGCGTTTTGAACATCTGGCCCGCCGCCTGTGCGTGGAAATCACTGAGGGCGTAGCACTGGACGACCTGGAGCATACCCGCAACTTCATGCGGCGACTGCAAAAAATGGGTGTGCGCATCGCGCTGGACGACTTTGGAGCGGGCTACACGTCTTTTTCTTACCTGCGCGAATTACCCGCCGACGCCATCAAGATCGATGGTGCGCTGATTTGCGACATGCTAAAGAAAGAAACCAACGTCGCGATCGTACGCACCATCGTCGAGCTTGCCAACAACCTGGGCATGATCAGCATTGCCGAATGGGTAGAAGACGTCCCGACGCTCAGAGCCCTACAGGAATTAGGCGTAGATTACGTACAAGGCTTCATCATTTCCAAAGCCTGCACTCCGGCAGAGCTGCTCAAAGCCAAATCCATGCCGGACCTGGTCCATGACGCCGCCGCCCGACAGTTTCTACTGGACTCCCAGGAAAAATTCCCGCCAACCATGTAAACCAATAGCCACCCAAGGCCCGCAGAGAGCCTGGGTGGCAAATGACAGGGCCTGCCACCACCTGTGGACGCGCACTCGTCTCAAATGCCATGGGGAAGCTATGAGTGCTTTCCTGACACCATCGCCGTCACGCACATACCCAGCCAAGCCCTGTCGCACCCCTTATTACGGCGTGATACCCAGCTCTAAAATTTGCACTTCGGAGCGGATACTGCTGCAGGTGCAGGCGCGTATCTAAGACAGAAACAGTAAATAGAACGGATAGACCTGAAGGTCGATACAGACATCCCGCTAGCTTTGGCTTTGATGGTCTGGGTCTGGGGCCTAAGTCCTGACCTGAGTCTGGCTATGGCTCAATCGAGTCATCTCGATACAACAGGCTTCCGATCAACACCTGGCCCGGAACATCAGCGGCGCCCCCAGAGACTACTTCCCTGCAAAGAACGCCTCACCAAACAGTCTGGTCACAAAAAAACCCGAGTCCGGCATCCAGCCAAACTCGGGTTTCCCATTCTCAAGCTCGCATTCTGAGACCGATCCCCCAGCCTCAGAACAAGAAAAAACTTATAGTTCCCCGTAGGAGTGCAGCCCCGACAGGAACATATTCACGCCCAGGAAGGCAAAGCTGGTAATGAGCAAACCCGCCAGAGCCCAGTACGCTGCCATCGTGCCACGCAGACCTTTGAGCAAACGCAAGTGCAACCAGGCCGCATAATTCAGCCACACGATCAGGGCCCAGGTCTCTTTCGGGTCCCACTGCCAATACGTACCCCAGGCGTCAGCAGCCCACAAAGCGCCCAGCACGGTTGCTACCGTAAAGAAGGCAAAACCCACCGCAATCGCGCGGTACATGATGTCATCGAGCACTTCCAGCGACGGCAGCTTGCGTGAAATCGGACCCCGGAAATACAGAATTGTGCCCACGATCACGCTACCGATACCGAAATACAGCATCCAGGTCGGCGAGAGCTCCCGAGAACCAAAAATCATGGGTTCGGCACACAGAATGGCACCCAGCAAAAACACCGGAATCAGCTTGGCACGCGAACGGGTTTCGCCATTTTCCTTGACCAGATACGCAAACCCGACCATGGCTGCCAAGGAGAACGTACCGTAACCAATAAAGTTGGCAGGCACGTGCAACTTCATCCACCAGCTTTTGAGTGCTGGCACCAGCGGTTGAATCTGATGGGCATCACGCGTAAAGGAGTACCACAGCAAAAAGATCACCAGCGAACTGATTGCCAGCAGCACAAAGCCACCCAAGGCACGGGTGTTGTAACGACGTTCGTAGTACAGATAGAACAAGGCAGTAACCAGCGCCAGCAACACGAACACTTCGTACAAATTACTGACTGGAATATGGCCGATATCCGGGCCCAGCAAATGGCCTTCACGCCAGCGCACCAGCAACCCCGTCGTACCTGCATACACGGCCGCCCACGTCAGCCCAGAAGCCATCCAGGCTGCTGTATTACTGAAAAAGCCCGCCCAATACATGACGGTGGCCAGAATAAACAGCGCACACATCCACAAGATGGCAGACTGGGACGAAAACAGATATTTCAGCAGGAAAACCGAATCGGCTTTTTCAATGTCGCCGGTGCCAAGGCCATTACCGGTGCTGTAGAGCCAGATCGCCAGCAAGGCTGTCACGCCACATGCCAGCGTCAAGGTACGCAGCGGACGCCACAGCCACCCCAACCAGGCCACAAAAGGCACGAAAGCGACCAGAATGATCTTCTCGTAGTAATCCATGCTGGTGCTGTAGACGTTAAGCGCATAAGCCGCGCCCAAGGCCAGTACCACCAGATACAACACATCCGTCCAGTCAGGACGACCACGAATGCCTCGCCGGTCACCGCTGGAAGCGATATTGTCTTGCCACATCGTTGGAGTGGCCGAAGAAAGGGTCTGCGCCATAGCTACACCTTGTCAGACAGATAGCCGATTGAACGCCGCTTTCAGGCGTTCAAACTCGAGGTTAAAGTCCAAGTTGCGACGTTGAGAAGTCATGGCAGCCATTACGCGACTGCCTTGGTTGTGAGGGCGAATCCAAACCCACACGCGGCGATCCCGGATATAGAACATCGAGAACACGCCAATAATCAAAAACAGACAACCCAAGTACACAATGTACATGCCTGGGCTGCGTGCCACCTGGAATACACTGGCCTGAACCTGTTCAAAACTGTCCAGGGTCAACATCACCGGTGCCGGGTAATCCGGCAGATTGGCAAACGCCAGCACGGCAGATTGAATCCAACGGTTGGCCTCATTATTTTCCTGGCTGTAATCCAGTTCTGGCAAGCCTTGTTGCTGCCTGACCAAATCACGCAATTCCGACAAGGTGAACTGAATCATGGGGATAGCAAAACCCAGGATACGTTCCCGTTCAGCTTCGGGGACACGGCTGATCAAACCATCAAAACCAGCACGTACAAAGGTTTGCAATGCCGTTTTGGACGCCGACAACATCAACTCTTTTTGCTCGGGTGACGAGGAGTTGCGCTCGGCAAAGCGTTCAGCCGCCTGGCTGACCAAGGCTTCATTCTGCGTAGCCGCCCGCAAATCCATGAATTCTTTTAAAGAACCCTTGTCGTCAGCCGGCAGACGCACATAACGAAACGGCTCGGCGGGCGAAAAACGCATCCCGGCCAGAAACACCAGGGTGTCATCCAGTTCCACCGGCAGCATGTAATTCACAAACTCGCGAGACTGCCCCTGGTCGTCAATCAAACGATAGTTCACGCTGGGGCCGACGTTCTTCAAATTCTGGTCTTTCTTGTTGGCAGCGCTACCGGTGACCGCCGCCACGTGCTCAATCATGGCCTTGGGCTGGGGGTCGCCCTCGGACAGGTTTTCCACATTAATGGGACGCAGTTCAGTCAACTGAACAGTCAGAGCATGCTCGCTGGGACTTTGCTGGGCAGTAATGCCCATGCTCTCACCCACTTTCCCATTCAACTCAAAGGGTGCGGCACTCGGACCCACCAGCGGATAGCCCTTCAGACTCAACATACTGCCGCCATCGTCAAAACCGGACTGGTAAACCGTCACACCCTTGTAGCGTAACGGTTCGTTGACCTCGATCGTGCGCTCGAAGGTATCGCCCGTCACGGGATCGGTTACTTCCACTTCGCTCTTGAAACTGCTGGGCATCCCCGTGGAGTAGTACTCCACCAGAAAACGCTTCAACTCCAAGGCGAACGGCAACGGCTGAATCAGCACCCCTTCACCGGAATTGACTACTGCTGTCGCCGTGCGCGCCCCTTCTGGCACCAGCATGTTGGCACGGAAACTGGGATTGCCCAGACCCAGTCGTCCCGACTCGGGCACCTGGGAAATCAGCATATTTTCGGTAATCGGTTGTTTGCCACCCAACCACACCTGCAAACGCACGGGCAATTCGCTGTCAAGTAAACCGCCGACACAAATCACCACGATGGCCAGGTGCGCAAAAATGTATCCCAGCTTGTTGGCGCTCCCTTTTTTGGCCGCCATCATCATGCTGCCGTCATTATCATGACGCACACGCACCGCATAGCCTTGCGACTGCAGCCAGCCCTGAACCTGTTCACGATTATGCTCAGGGCCACCTGCGCTCTCCAGCTCGACGCGGTGAGGGAAGGCTTTCAGGCTGCCACCGCGCACGTGCTCCTTGAACGTGCGCATTTCACGGATCATCTTGGGCGCATTGCGGATGACGCACAGCGTGGTCGATACCACCAGAAACGCCATAATGACCATGAACCATCCACTGTTGTAGACAGACCAGATCGAGAAATGATCGAACAACTCAAACCAGTAAGGTCCAAATTGATCAATATAGGTATTGGCAGGCTGATTTTGTGCCAGAACGGTGCCGATCAGACTGGCTACGCAAATGAACATCAGCAAGCTGATGGCAAAGCGCATCGAACCGAGCAATTCCAGGAAATCGGCCGCAAAGCGACGCACGGGAGATACTTTTTTCACAAGGGCTAGCTTAGGAGGTGTGGGGGGTTCACCGGAAACATCCAGACTTGGAACGCAGAACACGCCCAAAGTTCGATTACTGGACAAAACACCAACACGAGACCTGGCCTGAAGCGGCACTGCCCGTTGTTACGGCACCCGAAAACTGCGGCCGTCAGGACTCGAAGCCGCAGCGAATACAGGTTTCAGACAGTCAGGGGGCCATTGGCCCCCCTTGACGGATTAACGCAGGCCAGCTGCGAAATCGGATACGGCCGCAATGTCGGCATCCGACAAACGGTCTGCGATGTCATACATCATCGGGCTGTTGGCACGGTCGCCACTACGGAACAACTTGAGCTGATCCGCAATATAGGCGGGGTGCTGACCGGCCAGACGGGGGTACTGGCCGGGCATGCCGGCGCCATCGGGCGAATGGCAAGCCGCACAGGCAGGAACACCGCGCTCGGGCAAACCACCCCGCCAGATCTTCTGGCCACGTACCATGGTGTCTTCCTTGGTCGCGTTAGCGGCCTGGTCCCAGTTCACCGCTTGCTGAGACAGGTAAAACGCCACGTTCTTGATATCGTCTTCAGTCATACCGGCAGCAATGGCAGTCATCAGGCTGTTCGCGCCATCAGGACCACGGCGGGCAGGAACGGACTTCTCGTCCTTGGCACGGAAGTCGTGCAGCTGCTTGACCAGGTACTCGTACGGCTGGTGAGCCAGCGACGGGTTGACCGGAATAATACTGTTGCCGCCATCCCCGTGACAGGTCACACAGGCCAGCACGCCACGCGACATCTCACCTTGCAGGTAGAGCTGCTCGCCTTTGGCGGCATCTGGCTCGGGCAGACCAGCTGCATTGGCCACGTTAGCGGTAAAAACCACAGAGCAAGCCATCGTCAGGCTGCTTGCGATAACGACTCGGGAAAGCGCACGCTTCATTTGGACCTCGATAATCGCGAATCAATCGGGGTGCCGCATGCGCCCCGCAAAAGCCACCGTAAGCCGCTGGTCAGTACCCAGTGGACTACGACATTACTGTTTCAAATCGAGAGATTATACAATAGGCGCTGAACCAATATGGAATTACGCTGCAACCATGTCGATACTGCACCGCGCTCACTTCACGATTTCAGCTGCTCAGATCGATCAGCTGCCTCCTCCCGGACCGCCAGAGGTCTGTTTTGTGGGGCGCTCCAATGCGGGCAAATCCTCCGCCATCAATGTGTTGGCCAACCAACGAAAACTGGCTTTTTCCAGTAAAACGCCAGGGCGAACACGTCTGATCAACATGTTCGGCATCCCCGATCCGCTCTCGCCGGGCGACTATCTGGGCCACCTGGTGGACTTGCCCGGCTATGGCTACGCCGCCGTGGCCCGCCACGAAAAGCAGGACTGGGCCGAGATTCTGGGCGACTACCTGGCCACCCGTCCCTCGATTGCCGGCATTGTGTTGCTGATCGACATCCGGCGCGGCGTGACCGACCTGGACTTGCGCCTGGTCGATTGGATTGCACCGACTGGCAAGCCCGTACTGGTGCTTTTGACCAAGGCCGACAAACTGCCTTATGGTCAACGTATCAAGGCGGTAGCCGAAGTACGTCGCCAGCTCCGGGAAATTGGCGCCCTTCACGCGCTGCCCTTCTCCTCCACTGATCGTATCGGCTTGCCCGAAGCGACCGAATGCATCGAAAACTGGATTTCTCCGAAGGTTGTTCCATGACTCGTTTTATTCCTCCTGCCGACTTTCCTAATACTCGCCTGCGCCGTAACCGCCGCGACGAGTTTTCCCGCCGTCTGGTGCGCGAAAACCGCCTGTCCACTGACGACCTGATCTATCCGGTCTTTGTGCGTGAAGGCGAGAAAGTGCAGGAGCAGGTCGGCTCCATGCCGGGCGTCATGCGCTACTCGCCTGACGAACTGATGCGCGTGGCCGAACAGTGTCTGGAACTGGGCATCCCCGTGCTGTCCCTGTTCCCTTCCATCGACCCGTCGCTGAAAACGCCCGATGGCAGCGAGGCCGCCAACCCGAATGGCCTGATCCCCCGGGTGGTGGGCATGCTCAAGCAGCAGTTTCCCGAGCTGGGCGTGCTGACTGATGTCGCTCTGGACCCCTATACCAGCCACGGCCAGGACGGCATTTTGGACGATGCTGGCCACATCCTGAATGACGAGACGGTGGCCATGCTGATCCGTCAGGCTCACACGCAGGCTCAGGCAGGCGTAGACATTGTGGCTCCCAGCGACATGATGGATGGCCGTATCGGCTCCATCCGCGCCGCCTTGGACAAGGACCAGTTCATCCACACCCGCATCATGGCCTACTCGGCCAAGTACGCCAGTGCCTTCTACGGCCCGTTCCGCGAGGCGGTGGGTTCAGCGGCCAATCTGGGCCGCTCCAACAAGAACACCTACCAGATGGACCCGGCCAACCGTAATGAAGCGCTGCGCGAAGTGGCGGCCGACATCCGCGAAGGTGCCGATATGGTCATGGTCAAGCCCGGCCTGCCTTATCTGGACATTCTGCGCGACGTCAAAGACGCGTTTGGCATGCCGACCTACGCCTACCAAGTCAGTGGCGAATACGCGATGATCAAGGCCGCTGCCCAGAACGGCTGGCTGGATCACGACAAGGTCATGATGGAATCGCTGCTGGCATTCAAGCGTGCCGGTGGGGATGGCATTCTGACCTATTTCGCCATCGAAGCGGCCAAGCTGATGCGCGAACAGAACTGCTGATTCACATCAATCAGAACGCAAAAAACGCAGCCCATGAGCTGCGTTTTTTGTTGCTTGTACGCGACGATCTACCGACTGTTAGGCACCGATAAGCCCGGTTTCGAAAAAATCAACGTCTTCAAGCACCGGCCAGAGCCTCATCCAACACTTTGGAAAAGCGGCTGGCATCCTGAAAACCAATCACGCGCAATTGCTCCAGCTGTTTCCCTTTGGAATCAAAAAACAGGATGCCGGGAGGTCCAAACAAGCGGAAATGTTTCAGCAATGCCCGATCCTCAGGGGTGTTGGCCGTCACATCCACCTGCAGCAACTCAAACTGCGCCATGCGTTGCGCGACGGCGGGATCGCTAAACGTGAAATTCTCCATTTCAATGCAGGACACACACCAGTCTGCGTAGAAATCCAGCATTACGGGGCGAGTGGTCTTGGCCAGACGCCCTTCCAGCTCCTGCAGGGTCAGTACGCGCTGGAACTCAACCTGGCTTTGGGCTGCCGTCACCGTACCCGAGGATTTCAGCCCTTCCAAAGGGCGAATCACGCTGGGGCGACCCAGGGCAATGCTGATCATCATCATGATGGCCCAGACCGCCAGCATCATGCCCACACCCTGTCGCAAGCCCGACCACGGCGTACGTGCAGCCGTGCCGCGCCCAAACGCGCCCAGCAAGGCAGCCGCCCACAAAGCCAGGACAACCCAGCCAAAGACAGCCATCGTGCCAGACATCAGGGGCGAGACCATCCACCAGGCGGTAGCCAGCAACAAGACACCAAAAGCGGTCTTGACGCTTTCCATCCAGGCGCCGGCCTTGGGCAAGACACTGCCCGAACCCGCACCCACAATCAGCAGCAAGACGCCTGAACCCCAGGCCAAGGCAAACAGGGCCGAACCACCCAGGACCACATCCCCCGTCTGCGAGATAAACAGCAGCACGCCCGCCAGAGGCGCTGCCACGCAAGGACCGACAATCAGCGCAGACAGCATGCCCATCAGGAACACGCCACCCATCTGCCCGCCCGGCAAACGGTTCATGGTTTTATTCAAACGATTTTGCAGCGCCGCCGGAGCCTGTACCGTGAAGACATCCAGCATGGACAAGGCCAGCACCACCAGGATCAAGGCGAACAGACCCAATACCCACGGGTTCTGCAACCAGCTCGCCAAACCGGCTCCCAGCAAGCCGGCGGCCACACCCAGCAAGGTGTAGACCAGGGACAGACCCAGCACAAAGGCGAACGCCATCTTCAGGCCGTGCCAGCGCGATGGCGCAGGCTGATTCCGTCCAGCAATGATGGACAGCAAAATCGGCACCATCGGCAGGACGCAGGGCGTAAAGGACAGCAGCAGGCCAAACACAAAGCTCAGCAGCACGATCTGACCCCACCCAGCCTGCTTGAGGTAGTCGGCCAGACCCACATCACTCAGGCTCAATGCCGAGGCCACCCCCGCACTACGGGAAGGGGCGACCGTGGAATCGGGGTTCGCCTGGGCCGGATTCTGGCTTGCCCCCTCTCCTGGGGCCGGCACCGACACCACGCCAAAAGGCCCCGCCACTTCCCAGCCCTGCCCGGTGGGGATCAAGGTCAGCGTTTGAGTCGACGGGGAATAGCATAGACCTGCGTCGGCACAACCCTGACTGACCACATCGACCGTCAGATCGTGTCCTATGGAGCTGTCTGCCAGGACCGGTACGCGCAACGTAACCGAATGGCGGTAGACCTCCATGACCTCGTCAAAGGTAGGATCGTAAACCCGCTCTCCTTCGGGCAGTTGAAGCTTGCCTACCTGCTCCGCCTTCTCGGTCGAGACGGCGAAACGCTTGCGATACATATAGTATTCAGGCGCAATCTGAAAGTGGATATCCAGCTGATCGGGCTGACTCATGGCCGCCGTCAACACAAACGCCTGCTCAGGGTCCAGAAACTCTTCTTCTGCCTGCGCCGCCAAGGGCGTTGCCAGCCAAGCCAGCATCAGGGCAAAAAAAACAGCAAACCAGGCCCCAGGGCCATGGGCGGAAAATGGAGAACGCTTTAAAGACAAAGGCACAAATCTATTCCGATTTATTAGGCTGGGCTATCTGCACTCACGCAGGGCGTGTCTGGGTACGAACCCAATCCAGATAAGCGGTGAAACCACCAACAACCGGAAGCACAATCAATTCAGGCAGCTCGTAAGGATGCTGCTCACGCAAGCGATCTGCCAATTCCGGTAGCCGGGCCACTGTGGTTTTGAAAGTCAGCGTGATTTCCTCATCGCCTTGCAACTCCCCTTGCCACATGTACATGGACAAGCTGCTGGGCGCAAGGTTCGCACAAGCGGCAATTCCGTCCTCAACCAGATGATGAGCCAGATATTTGGCCAGCATCATATCCGGCACCGTGGTTTGCGCCAGCACCAGCTGCTGCGCGTCCAGATCGGGCAAGGTCAAGGCTAAGGGCGTTTTGGAATTAGGGGGAGTATCAGCGGACATGCGGGGCTCCTAGTCAGAGCCCTTAGTGTAGCGCCGGATGGCAATGCTTAGCTGCCAGACCGGGGACGACTCAAGCCGCTCAATGTTTCAGACGGGCGCTCGCCAAAGCTATGCCGGTAATCCGCGGAAAACTGCCCCAAATGCGTAAAACCGCAAGCCAAGGCAACCTCGGTGACCGACATCCCGCCTTGTTGCAAGTAACGCCGGGCTGCCTCCAAACGCATTTGTTTCAAACGTGCCATGGGTGCTACGCCCAGATGCTCCCGGAACCCTGCGTACAGACTGCGCACGCTCACACCGGCCGCCTGGGCAATATCGCCATTGGTGATAGGCTGACCGGCCTGGCTTTCCATGAAGTCTAGGGCACGCCGCAAAACATGGGGCAAAGCGGCCGGCGTCTTGTGCGCAGGCTGATTGTGCTGATGCAGTTCGAACAAGGCATAAATCAGGGTCTGCTCAAACTGGCGCACCTGACGGGGCTGGTCGAACAAGGTGCCATCGGACACTTCGGCAAACTGCCAGTCCAGCAGGCGACGCAGGCTGGCACCACCGGGCGCATCAAAAGGAATGGAGGGCTGAAACTCCAATGGGCCACGCACGGGCTGCGCAAAATAGTCCTGATAATGACGCTCCAGCCCTTGGCGACCTATACGGACGAACAACTTGTCGGCTTCCAGGCTGTGTTCCATGCTGAAAGCTTGCGTCGGGCTGATGATGGAAGCCAGACGTGATGTGGAGGCAAAGCGTCCATGTTCCGTATGGATCTGCTCTTGCCCCGACAGGGGAATCTGCAAGAGATAGAAGTCATCCAGCGGCTGAGGCTCAATCTGCACCTGCGCCCCATAGCGCAAACGACCATAGGCCACATCCTGGCCTTGGCGTAAATACAGTCGGGCGTTCAGGCGCTGACGCGTATCCGCCAGGGTCAGGCTGTGCGGACAGAAAACCTGGGAGATATAGTGCTGAACGCAGTCCACATCCTGCGAATGCAGCTGGGCATAGCGATTCAGTATGGTGGTCATGAGCGTCGCAACAAGCGATAAAAAAAGCTGTGCCCTAGTGTGACACAGCCTCCCGCACTGCAACATCGAGACAATCCCTAGGCCGGGCTCACAGGGCCGGCCAAAGGTCGCTACGTCGACGAGCTACTGCCCCTGAAACCGTCCAAACCGCCCCTGCCAATACAGCAGGGGCGAATCCTGCTCTTGCTCGGCATGATGCACCTGCAGCACACGGCCCAGCACCAAGGCGTGGCTGTGACGCTCGATGACCTCCACAATCTGGCAAGCCAAAGCGGCAGGGGCCTGTCGAGCCAGCCAAATACCATGCTCGGTACACAGCCAATCGTGCCCAGCATAACGTGCATCACCTTGCTCGCCTTTGAAACCGGCAAACTGCAGAGCCAGGTCAGCCTGTTGGGCACCCAGCATATTTACACCAAACAAACCGCTGTCGCGCATCAAAGGCCAGGACGAGGAGCTTTGATTGACGCAAACCAGCACCTCTGCAGGATCCGCCGCTACCGAGGTCACCGAGGTCGCCGTCAGTCCACTGCGCTGACCTTGATGTTCAACCGTAATCACACTGGCTGTGCCGCCCAGATGGCGCATAGCACGTTTGAACTGATCGGCAGAAACTCCCGGCGCCTCAAGCGCTTGTTCTGTCGGTAAGAAAGCCAATTCCACAGGCATGATTCACCTTTTCTAATCGTAGGGGCAGCGCTGTCATCCGAACAGCGCCGCCTGCAGGGCGCACATGTACTGGCTATTCCCCCGGCAAGTCAGCCCCTGCCCGATAGCCAGCCGATCGCTCTTAGCGAATGCCGCGCTGCTGCAACAAAGGCAGCACAGTATCACGGAAATACGGGAATTCCTGAACATAGTCCACAAAGGACAAGGTTGTTCCCCGGAAACCGGCCGCGTGCAGTGCACACAAACCATCAGCCACTTGCTCGGGCGTACCCACCAGCGGGAAGCCGCCATGACCGGCTGCCATACGTTCGCGAATCTGTTCCAGCAGCTCATGCGGGAAGGAGTGCGCATGGGCAAACTGCAGGCGCATCAGATTGTCGACCGCGCCATTGTCGATGTTGCCCATGATGCGCTCCCACTCAGCCTTGGCTTCAGCTTCGGTGGGACGGCACACCACATGCGAAAAGGTCATCACATCGACCTTGCGACCTTGCGACTCGCCCAACGCCTTCAGTTCAGCCACTTCCTTGGCGGAACGGTCCAGCTCCATGGCCGGGGTGAACAGGAAATTGGCATTACGACTGGCGAACTCACGTCCCTGACCGGAACCGGCAGCATTAAAGATAGGCGGGTCAAACTCAGGGCGAGGATTGCCATACACTCCCTTGGCCTGGAAATACTTGCCGTCCCAATCGAAACGGCCATCGTGGTGCCAGATCTTCTTGATCAGGTCGAACCATTCCTGAGCATAGCCATACCGGGTTTCATGATCGTCCGGCAACGTGACTCCCAAGGCGTCGTATTCAGGCTTGTTCCAGCCCGCCACAATATTTAGACCAACCCGATTGCCACTCATCTGCGCCATGGTGGCGATCTGTTTGGCAATCACCACGGGGTGGTTGGCAACGGTATGCACAGTGGCAAACACGCTGATATTGCGAGTGTTAGCCAGCAAGGCCGTCGCCCAGGTCACGGTTTCCAGCACATAGCCATGAAAATCGGTTTCGCCGCCGTAACCGATCCAACGGGCAATGGGCAGCATGAAGTCGATGCCAGCCTCATCCAGCAGCTTGCCCAGCTTCAGATTGTTTTCCCAAGTAGCCTGCCAGCGATCCGGCAAGGTCGATACCGTCATGCCGCCGCCACAATTGGTGGCAAACGTACCCAGCAGAAACTTATCGTGTGTCAGCAATGTATTCTGTGCCATCGCCAGTCTCCTGAAAATCGTCGTTCTTTGCAGCCCGCCACCATGGCAAAGCTGATATAGCGCAGATTTTAGGGAGCGGCCGTCAGCCCTACTATCGAATCACTGCGGGTTTTATCAATTGCCTGCAATTATTTGAACCATAAAGCGATACACAGCACCCATATCAGTAAAAACCCTTATATAACAGCGTCTTGCTGTCAATACAGGCAGCGTTTTCCTGATCACGAAACCAGTAAGCGGGCCTTTACGCTGAACGTGGGATCAATGGGTGCGGGAATTTGAAAACAGTCTCGGCAAGCATGCGAAGGCAGGCGGGGCCTCAAACTTCCTGGTCTAAAGGGGAGCTGCTGCGCGGGCAGACTAAAAACAAATACGGGTGAGGCCGGAACCCCATGCCCGCGTCTGGAACATCCAGAGCCTTCTTCTCAGGGTGCAAGAAAGACCGTGGGAATAAAAAAACGGACTCCTGAGAGTCCGTTTTCAATACTACGAGAGAAACAAGCGATGCTTATTCAGCAGCGGCTTCTTCCTGAACTTCTGGACGATCCACCAGCTCCATGAATGCCATAGGAGCGTTGTCACCCTGACGGAAACCCATTTTCAGGATGCGGGTGTAGCCACCGTTACGCTCTTGGTAACGTGGGCCGAAAACTTCAAACAGCTTGGTCACTGCATCGCGGTCGCGCAGACGGGCGAAAGCCAGACGACGGTTTGCCAAGGTTGGGTTTTTAGCCAAAGTGATCAGGGGCTCAACCACGCGGCGCAGCTCTTTAGCTTTAGGCAGGGTGGTTTTGATGGCTTCGTGGGTCAGCAGGGACACGGACATGTTGCGGAACATGGCCAAACGGTGGCTGCTGGTACGATTCAGTTTACGTAGACCGTGACGGTGACGCATGATGATTTTCCTAAATAATGAATCTTAGTTGGCACGCCGCGTATGCGACATGCGTAAATCCGGTTCTTCTATCAGCTAAGCTGCGGACCAGATGGACAGCGCAAAACAATAGCACATTTTTAGCCGCCACCTACACTTTTTGCAGGTGTACCACACCAGAAAAAGTGTAAGCAGCGTCTAAGAAATGACTGTCTTGCTTACTACTTATGGACGCTCAAGACCCAGTGGCGGCCAGTTTTCGAGCTTCATGCCCAAAGTCAGACCACGTGCGGCCAACACTTCCTTGATTTCGTTCAAGGACTTGCGGCCCAGGTTTGGTGTCTTCAACAGTTCGTTTTCGGTACGCTGGATCAGATCGCCGATGTAGTAAATATTTTCGGCTTTCAGGCAGTTGGCGGAACGAACCGTCAGTTCCAGATCGTCGACAGGACGCAGCAACACGGGATCGATCTGTGGAGCGCCACGCACTGGAGCTTCGTAGGCATCGCCCACACCTTCCAGAGCAGCAAACACAGAGATCTGATCCATCAAGATACGAGCAGACTGGCGCACGGCTTCCTCGGGCGAGATCACGCCGTTGGTTTCGATGTCCAGAACCAGCTTGTCCAGGTCAGTACGCTGTTCCACACGGGCGTTTTCGACCGCGTAGCTCACACGACGCACGGGGCTGTAAGATGCGTCCAGCACGATACGACCGATCGTGTGGGTGCGATCATCGGCCAGGGCGCGCACGTTACCAGGAACGTAGCCACGGCCTTGCTCAACCTTGATTTGCATTTCCAGCTTGCCGTCGTCGGTCAAGGTGGCAATCACATGATTGGGGTTGATGATTTCAACGTCGTGCGGCAATTCAATGTCGCTGGCCAGAACTTGACCCGCGCCTTCTTTGCGCAGGATCAGCGTAACTTCTTCACGGCTGTGCAGCTTGAAGACCACGCCCTTCAGGTTCATCAAGATATCAACCACGTCCTCGCCCACGCCTGGCAGCGTGGAGTACTCGTGCACCACACCGGTAATCTGCACTTCAGTCGGTGCATAGCCGGTCATGGAGGACAGCAAGATACGACGCAGTGCGTTGCCCAGAGTGTGGCCGTAGCCGCGCTCGAAAGGCTCCATGATCACCTTGGCGTGATTTTTGCTGATCGGTTCAACTTCGATGGAACGGGGTTTCAAAAAACCTTGAGACATTCGATTTCCTTTTCAATACCCTCGGCTCGTTACACCGATAAGGCTGACGGAAACTGGCCTAAGCCAGCAGAAAGTATCGCAAAGCCCACTTGCCGAAAAACGGGAAGTGGGCCTGCTTTACTGCATTGTATAAGTGGTCTTCGCGTAAAAAATTAACGCGAGTACAACTCAACAACCAGCGATTCGTTAACGTCTTGAGCGACGTCAGCGCGGTCAGGAACTTGCTTGAACACGCCGGACAGCTTGGCAGCGTCCACTTCCACCCACTGAGGCAGGCCAATACCGGTCGCCAGTTCCAAGGATTCCTTGATACGGCTTTGGGATTTGGCTTTCTCACGCACGGCAACCACGTCACCGGCTTTGATCAGCATGGAAGCGATGTCAGCGGTGTGACCGTTGACTTCGATAGCACGGTGGTTAACCAGCTGGCGAGCTTCGGCACGTGTGGAGCCGAAACCCATGCGGTACACCACGTTGTCCAGACGCGATTCCAGCAATTGAATCAGCGTTTCACCGGTGTTGCCACGGCGGCGGTCAGCTTCAACGTAGTATTTGCGGAATTGCTTTTCCAGCACGCCGTACATGCGCTTGAGCTTTTGCTTCTCGCGCAGCTGCAGACCGAAGTCAGACGTACGGGCACCCGAGGTGCGGCCGTGCTGACCAGGACGCGATTCCAGTTTGCACTTGGAATCCAGCGAACGACGAGCGCTCTTCAAAAACAGATCGGTACCCTCGCGACGCGAGAGCTTGCATTTTGGTCCAATATAACGAGCCACTTCGCTTCCCCTTAGATGCGACGACGCTTGGGCGGACGGCAGCCGTTATGCGGAACCGGTGTGATGTCTGCAATGCTGGTGATCTTGATACCCAGAGCATTCAGAGCACGCACAGACGATTCACGGCCTGGACCGGGGCCCTTGATGCGAACTTCAAGATTTTTAATACCGTATTCCATGGCAGTACGGCCGGCTGTTTCAGCGGCAACCTGCGCGGCAAACGGCGTGGATTTACGCGAGCCTTTAAAGCCAGCGCCACCCGACGTAGCCCAGGACAATGCGTTGCCCTGACGGTCAGTAATGGTGATGATCGTGTTGTTAAAAGAAGCGTGGACGTGAGCAATCCCGTCCGACACGCTTTTTTTGACTTTCTTGCGTGCGCGTGAAGCGCTGCTAGAAGCTTTGGCCATCTTCTATTCCTCGATTATTTCTTCAGGGACGCGGCGGCGCGACGCGGACCTTTACGGGTGCGAGCGTTAGTGCGTGTACGTTGGCCGCGCACTGGCAGACCGCGACGATGACGCATGCCACGGTAAGTTCCCAAGTCAGCCAAACGCTTGATCGAGAGCTGAACTTCACGACGCAGGTCACCTTCAACGGTGAACAAGCCGATCTGTTCGCGAATGCGCTCGAGTTCCGCGTCGGTCAGATCTTTGACCTTCTTGGAGTATTCAATACCCGATGCTTCGCAAATCTTGCGAGCGCGGGTGCGACCGATGCCGAAAATCGCGGTAAGACCGATTTCGGCGTGTTGATGCGGCGGGATGTTAATGCCGGCAATACGGGCCATGGTTATTCCTTGTTAAATCGGTTGCGTTTCGGCAACTTAGCCTTGACGCTGCTTATGGCGTGGATCGGTGCAGATGACACGCACCACGCCATGACGTTTAATGATTTTGCAGTTGCGGCAGATCCGCTTTACTGATGCCATTACCTTCATGGTTTGACTCCTAGTTTCCTGTAACCGGCCGCTTATTTGGAGCGGAACACAATTCGTGCTCGGGATAGATCATAGGGCGTGAGCTCCACAGTGACCTTATCGCCCGGCAGAATCCGGATATAGTGCATACGCATTTTGCCTGAAATGTATCCGAGCACTACGTGACCATTTTCCAGCTTGACGCGAAAAGTTGCGTTGGGAAGGTTCTCAAGAACCTGTCCCTGCATTTGAATGACGTCGTCCTTTGCCATTTTCGTGAATTACCGCATCGGCAAGCTCGAGCCTTTGAAGTTAGCCTTCTTGAGCAGCGAGTCGTATTGTTGTGACATGACATAGGCCTGGGCCTGCGCCATGAAGTCCATGGTTACTACAACAATAATCAGCAAGGATGTGCCGCCAAAATAGAACGGTACATTCCAGCGCATTTGCAAGAACTCTGGTACCAGACACACCAAGGTAATGTAGATCGCACCGGCCAAGGTCAAACGCATCAAGATCTTATCGATATAACGCGCTGTTTGGTCACCGGGACGAATACCTGGTACGAAAGCTCCACTCTTTTTCAGGTTGTCTGCAGTTTCGCGGCTGTTAAACACCAGGGCCGTGTAGAAAAAGCAGAACAAGATGATCAGCGCGGAGAACAAAGTAATGTAAAGCGGCTGACGCGGCGACAAAGCAGCCTCGATTTCACGCAACCAACCCAAACCGGGCGTGCTGGAGAACCAATTAGCAATTGTCGCTGGCAACAGAATGATGGACGAAGCGAAGATCGGAGGGATCACGCCAGCCATGTTCAGTTTCAGCGGCAAATGCGAGCTTTGACCACCATAGATACGGTTGCCTACTTGCCGTTTGGCGTAGTTCACCGTGATACGACGCTGACCACGCTCGACAAAGACGACGAAGTACGTGACGGCGGCTACTAAAACGAGGATAAACAGTGCCGATAGAATCGACATGGAATCCGTACGCACCAGATCAAGCATACCGCCCAAAGCATTAGGCAGACCCGCTACGATACCGGCGAAGATCAGTATGGAAATACCATTGCCCAATCCACGTTCAGTAATCTGCTCACCGAGCCACATGACGAACATGGTGCCAGTGACCAGTGTTACCACTGTCGTGAAGCGAAACAGCATCCCTGGGTCGATAACCAGACCGGGCTGCGATTCTAGAGCGATGGAAATCCCAACTCCCTGGAACAAAGCCAAAAAGACCGTTCCGTAACGGGTGTATTGCGTGATCTTGCGACGACCCGACTCACCCTCTTTCTTGATTGCTTCCAGCGTGGGCACCACAGCGGTCATCAATTGCATGATGATGGACGCAGAGATGTAGGGCATGATTCCCAGTGCGAACACTGAGAATCGCTCTAAAGCACCACCGGAGAACATATTAAACAAACCCAGAATACCACTCTGGTTTTGAGTAAACAGTTCGGACAAGGCATCAGGATTGATGCCTGGTACCGGAATGTGCGTACCCAAGCGGTAGACAATCAGGGCGAGCAACAGGAAAACGAGACGACGTTTTAAATCGCCGTAGCGCGGACCCGACTTACTCTGTGCCTGAGCTTTTGCCACCGTGACCCCTTTTTATTCCAGCGAGCCGCCGGCTGCTTCGATCGCGGCGCGAGCGCCGGCCGTTGCATTAATGCCTTTCAGCGCAACTTTACGGGAAAGTTCACCGGACTTGATGACTTTAGCGTAACGCACCATTTGGCCAACCACGCCAGCCTGCTTCAGTGCCTGGACGTCGATAACTTCGGCATCCATTTTTTGCAGTTCGGACAGACGTACTTCTGCGTACAGGTGGTCGTCCAGGGTGGTGAAACCACGCTTGGGCAAACGACGTTGCAAAGGCATTTGACCGCCTTCGAAACCGACTTTATGAAAACCACCCGAGCGCGATTTCTGGCCTTTATGACCACGTCCGCCGGTTTTACCCAAGCCGGAACCGACACCGCGACCAACACGGCGTGCTGCGTGTTTGGCGCCAGCGGCGGGCTTGAGATTGTTCAATTGCAATTCAGACATCCCGATTCCTTTCAGGCTTCCGAGACCGTAACCAGATAATCCACCTTGCGGATCATCCCACGAACCTCAGGAGTATCAACCAATACACGGCTGGTGTTGACTCGGCGCAGACCCAGGCCGCGAACGGTGTCGCGGTGGCTTTGCTTTGTGCCGATGACCGAACGCACCAACGTAACTTTGATTTGTTTCTGTGCCATGACTTACCCCAGAATTTCTTCAACTGTCTTGCCGCGCTTGGCAGCAATGTCAGCAGGTGTCGAGCAAGCACGCAAACCGTTCAATGTAGCGCGAACCATGTTGTATGGGTTGCTGGAACCCAGGCTCTTGGCTACGACGTTGCGCACGCCCATCACTTCGAAGATAGCGCGCATTGGGCCACCGGCGATAACACCAGTACCTTCAGCTGCGGGAGAGATCAGAACGGTGGCTGCACCGTGCTTACCAACTACGGTGTGATGCAAGGTGCCGTTTTTCAGAGGCACTTTGATCAGGCCGCGACGGGCCTGTTCCATTGCCTTCTGAACAGCAACGGGTACTTCGCGGGCTTTGCCCTTACCCATGCCGATACGACCATCGCCGTCACCGACCACGGCCAGCGAAGCAAAGCTCATGGTGCGACCACCCTTAACCACTTTGCTGACGCGGTTGACCGCAATCATTTTTTCTTTCAGGCCATCATCGCGCTCTTGCTCTGGAGCCTGTCTGCCTTGTGCTTTAGCCATTTGATAATTCCTTTAGAATTTCAAGCCGGCTTCACGCGCGGCCTCGGCCAGCGCTTTCACGCGGCCATGGTAACGGAAGCCCGAGCGGTCGAAAGCAACCGTCTCGATGCCCGCAGCCTTCGCCTTTTCGGCGACGCGCTTGCCAACCAGGCTGGCTGCCGCTACGTTGCTGCCAACGGCCAATTCTTTGCGAACTTCGCTCTCGACAGTGGAAGCACTGACCAGAACGCGGTCGCCTTCGGGCGAGATGATGCTCGCGTAAATATGCGTATTCGTGCGATGCACCGACAGGCGGTGTACGCGCAGTTCGGCGATCTTGCGGCGAGTAGCCACTGCACGACGCATACGGGATTGTTTCTTGTCCATGATTCGTCCTTGCCTGCGGGCTTATTTCTTCTTGGTTTCCTTGAGGATGACGCGTTCGCCGACGTAACGTACACCCTTGCCTTTGTAAGGCTCTGGTGGACGATAGCCACGAATTTCAGCGGCAACCTGACCAACCACCTGCTTGTTCGAGCCCTTGATCACGATTTCGGTCGGAGTAGGACACTCGGCTTTGATGCCTTCAGGCAGGTCGTGCACGATGTCGTGCGAGAAACCCAGTTGCAACTTCAAGGCATTACCCTGGACGGAGGCACGGAAACCCACGCCAACCAGACTCAGCTTGCGTTCGAAACCGGCGCTCACACCAACAACCATGTTGTTGACCAGTTGGCGCACGGTGCCGGACATTGCGTTTGCGTGACGAGTTTCGTTCGCAGCGGCAAAAGACAGCTGACCGTCTTGAAGTTCGATGGTGACGTCGCCAGTCAGAGATTGAACCAAAGTGCCCAGAGGGCCTTTGACCGTGATCTGATCAGCGGCAATAGTCGTTTCTACGCCCTTGGGCAAGGAAACGGGATACTTAGCGATACGTGACATATGATGTTCTCCTTATGCCACGTAGCACAGCACTTCGCCACCGACGCCAGCTGCACGTGCTTTGCGATCGGTCATCACGCCGCGAGACGTGGACACGATGGCAACACCCAAGCCGTTCATGACTTGAGGGATGCTTGTGCTACTTTTGTAGATGCGCAGTCCAGGACGCGAAACGCGGTCGATGCGCTCGATGACTGGCTGGCCGGCATAGTATTTCAGGGTGACTTCCAGTTCTGGCTTGGCTTTTTCGCCAACGATACGGAAATCTTCGATGTAGCCTTCGTCTTTCAGCACAGCAGCAATAGCTGCTTTCAGCTTCGAGGAGGGCATGCTAACCGATGTCTTGTTGACCATTTGCGCGTTACGCACGCGGGTCAACATATCGGCGATTGGATCGCTCATGCTCATGTGTATTTCTCCTACCAGCTGGCCTTGGTCATACCGGGGATCTCGCCGCGCATTGCCATTTCGCGCACTTTATGGCGAGTCAAACCGAATTTCTTGAAAACACCACGGGGGCGACCGGTGATAACGCAACGGTTGCGTTGACGGGTCGGGTTCGCGTTGCGTGGCAATTGTTGCAACTGCAAACGAGCCTCGTAGCGCTCTTCGTCAGACTTGGACTGGTCGTCAATGATCGCTTTCAGTGCTGCACGCTTGGCGGCGAATTTCTCAGCCAGCTTGGCGCGCTTGATGTCGCGATTGATGAGGGAAAGTTTAGCCACGTTGCGCCCCTTAGTTGCGGAACGGGAAGCTGAACGCGCTAAGTAGCGCCTTGGCCTCTTCGTCCGTCTTGGCAGTTGTAGTGATGCTGATGTTCAGACCACGCACTGCGTCGATTTTGTCGTACTCGATTTCGGGGAAAATGATTTGCTCTTTAACCCCCATGTTGTAGTTGCCACGGCCGTCAAACGCACGACCCGACACACCACGGAAGTCACGTACGCGTGGCAGAGCCACAGCGACCAGACGATCCAGGAATTCGTACATGCGTTGACCGCGCAGGGTCACCATACAACCGATCGGGTAATCTTCGCGAATCTTAAAACCGGCAATAGCTTTGCGGGTTTTCGTGATAACGGGTTTTTGACCAGCAATTTTGGTCATGTCCGATACCGCGTTCTCGATAATCTTCTTGTCAGCAACCGCTTCCGAGACACCCATGTTCAGAGTGATCTTGGTGATGCGCGGTACTTCCATGATGCTCTTGTACTCGAACTGCTTTTGCAGGTCGGCAACCACTTTTTCGCGGTAGAAATCTTGTAAACGTGCCATGTTATCCGCCCCTTAAGCCTTGGCGCCAACGGCCTTGCCGCTGGAACGATAAACACGCGTTTTCTGACCGTCGATCACCTGGATACCAACGCGGTCGCCCTTGCCGGTTTCTGGGTTGAACAGTGCAACGTTCGAGATGTGGATAGGCATGGTCTTGTCGACGATACCACCCTGCGTGCCAGCCATAGGATTGGCTTTAACGTGTTTTTTGACTACGTTGATGCCTTCCACGATAACGTGGTCTGCATCGACGCGTTGCAGTACTGTGCCACGGCGTTTTTTATCACGGCCGGTCAGCACAATAACTTCGTCGCCTTTACGAATTTTTTGCATTTTTTCGCGCTCCTTACAGCACTTCGGGAGCCAAGGACACGATCTTCATGAACTTCTCGGTACGCAGTTCACGCGTAACGGGTCCGAAGATACGGGTGCCGATGGGTTCCAGCTTGGCATTGAGCAATACGGCAGCATTGCCACCGAAACGAATCAGCGAACCGTCTTTACGGCGCACGCCCTTAGCGGTACGAACCACTACAGCGTTGTAGATTTCGCCTTTTTTGACGCGTCCGCGCGGGGCCGCTTCTTTAACGGTAACTTTGATGATGTCACCAATTGCGGCATAACGGCGCTTCGAGCCGCCCAGCACCTTGATGCACATTACGGAACGCGCACCTGTGTTGTCGGCCACGTCCAGCGTGGTCTGCATTTGAATCATGATTTTTCCTGTTCCAACTTAATTGCAACGATCCAGCCAAAATGACTGGGTCACACAACCAGTTTTGGTCCCGTCAGATTCGGATCCAGCCAGTTCGATACCGTAAACCCGATCTCGATCTGGTCCGGCAAGCCGAACCCTAGGTTGAAATCTTGCGAGAGACAAAACGTTGTATTACCAACTTCAATCCGGATAGGCGACTAAAGCCTCTCCGGTCAAAATAAAGAGGTAAGCCACATATACTAGCAAATAAGCCCCAGAAAAACAAGGATTTATTTGCTAAGGCCTTGGCGGCACGGCGTTTTCGCGCAACAACTCGTCCAGTTGGGCGCTATTGCTGGCGCGTGTAACCCGACGCAAGCCAATACCCAGTTCCTGCAAGCTTTGCAGAAACGCCATCAGCAAATGACGTCCTCCGACCTCAGCCTGCAAGGTCTGCGCCCGTTCGTCATCCAGAACGATGTACTTGAGGGCCATCATGTGCAACCACAAAATGGATTCGGGCTGCTCCAGAACGCGACGCAAGCCAAACTGCACGCCCAAAGGACGCAATTTATCCACAAACGCGACCGTTTCCGCATCGTGTTCGCTGAGACAGTAGGCATCCAGTTCAATGATCAGACGCTGGGCCTTGTCACCAGTCTTGGACAGCACATCGGCCACCTGCTGCGCAAAGTCCGGCTTGACCACGGAGGCCCATGACACTCGCACGCTCAGACTGCCTTCATGCGTGGCCAGCCAGTCGCTGGCCAATTGCATGGTACGCAAATCACATTGCGCCGAAAGACCCAGGCGCACCGCCACGGGAATGAAGAGATAAGCGGGCAAACTGGCCTGCCCTGGCTGCTCGGGCAGCAAGTTCAGGGTGGCATCGTAAATCTGGCCTGCCTGACCCCAGACTTCGACACCCGGTTTCACGCTCAGCTCAATACGCCCCTGCTCCAGGCCGCGTTCAATGCGTGAATGCCACTCCTGCTCGCCGATTGAAGAACCCGCCTCGTGATGCCCCCCTTCCGAAGGTCGGTACTCCACCTCCTGGTGCCCCGCCCCTTCAGCGCGCATCAGCGCATTATCCAGGCGTGTCATCACAGCACTGAGCGAATCGTGAGCCTCATAGTTCGTCATCGCCATGGACCAGCGACACAGGCTGCCGTCCGGCAAGGGTTGGCGCAATTCCTGCAAGGCCGTGCGTAGCTCCTGGGCAAAACCCATCACCTGAGGGCCCGTCTGCCCCTTGAGCAGCACAATAAAGTCAGAGCCATTCAAGCGCGCCAGATCACCCACGTCCATACCATTTTCCCGCAACAGCTCAGCGCAACGCTGGGTCACCAATTTCAACCAGGCATCCACTGCATCGCGCGACAAGGAGGTATTCAATGGCAACAAATCTCGCTGTCGAAACAGCAAGACATGACCACCCTGCTCTTGCTGCAGCACTTGCCGGAACAGATTGACAAAGTACTTACGGTTAGCCAGACCAGTGACGGGGTCGCAATTGAGCTCCAGCTGCAACTGTTCGATCCGGGCATTTTGTTCCTGACTGCTGACCCGTATCCGCTTTTGCACGGTACTTAAAGTATGGGCGACCTCTTCCAACTCAGGAATGAGGCGTACTTTCTTGCGACCGGGCGCAGAGTCACTTTGATCCATCTGCTGCAATTCGAACTGCACATGGTCACGCAAGGCCCGACGCAACCAGGCCATGACCATCAATACAAACACGCCCCACGCAATCCCGGCGCCCAGCACCAGCAAGGTCACGCGCACAAAGCTTTTCCATAAACTGGCGCGGGCATACTCATCGGCAGGCTTGACCTCAACCGTACCAATCTGGTTCCAGCCATTACTGACATGCGCTAGCGCCACAGGCACCTCAATGGGCAAGGAGTTGGCAAACCATGCCGGTGAGGACGTGCTGACCTGCGTTTCCTGCTGCGTGCTGCGCTCAACCAATACGGCGTTGGCGGTATCAGAGAAGCGGATACGCTCAAACTGCCCGGTGTCGTACAAAGCAGCAATCAACAGCTCTTGGGTGACCGGGTCCTGGTTGCTGGGCTGCGACAAGGTCAAGGCCAGCGAAGTCGCCGCCGACTCTGCCTGGGCCTGCAACTGGCTGCTCAGGTATTGACGTGCCGAATCGACGCTAAACCACAGCGTGCCCACCAAAATAGCAAGAATCGCGCACGAGACACTTAGCAGTAGCTGTTTAAGTAAAGACATAGCGCTTCCGTATATTCCATAAATTCTTGTCTAGTCCGCCTTGAAAGGCCACCCTGGTCGTTGTTTCTGATCGGCGCCCCGACCCGCACAGCCTGGGGCTCATCATCATGGCACAAAGCCTTCCTTACGCATTTTGTCCAGCAAGCCACGCCAACGACTGATGCTGTCTACCGAGCCCTTTTGGGCATTACCGACATACACGCCTTGCGAGTTAAAACTGAACACAGGCGTTAAATCGGGACGCTGGCTGGCGGGACGGATCGAGCCGCTTAAGTTGTCCAGCAGCAAAGGCTCGGACTGCGGCGTAGGGTAATAGCCCAACACCATATGGGCAATGCTTTGGCCACCCACTTGCGCCCTGACATAAATCAATCGGAGTTTTTCATTGGGCACACCCAGATGCAACAAGGAAAAATATTTGCCAATCACAAAGTCTTCACAATCAGCGGCCCCTTTTCCCAGAGTCTCGACGGGGGTTGCCCAATAATCGAGTTGTCCCCAAATATGGATGTCCTCACCTGCCATTGCCGTCATGTTCCAGAAATCATTGACGGCATCGAGCTGGCGGCGCTCGCTTAAGCCCCGCGCAGACTCCAGATTAGCCATCCACCGGTCAATCGCTGTTCCGGCCCGGGCACCAAAGCGGGCGACCGCCGTCTGTCGAATCTTGCTGGCCTCGAACTGCAAGGCTGGCACTGACAAAGGCAGCCACACTCCAACCAGCAGTGTGACCAGCACAAGCAGCGCAACCCTAGATCGAAGAAAAAGGCGTAGCCAGGCAAAAGACAAGAACACGTCAGTCCCAAATAAGCAAACCCTTATAACGGCCTTACAGCTTGCCTATTTAGCGAGAGCCTGGCAATTGCCATAACACCTGAATACCGCATCGGCAGCGTATTTCGGACGCAAAATCAGTCTACCTGCCCCGTCATACTATCGAATCAGGAAGCAAGTCGGCAAACCGGTCGGACGACCACGCACAGACAGGCATACAAAAGGATCTGAAACGACCAGGGGCTTCATCCCGTCTGATTTTACTGGCTGATTCGCTCGATACTCCAGGATCATAGGCAGAAAAGTCAGACATCTGCTATTGGCGCTGACGACAAGCCACAGACAAAAAACCCCACAAACCCATGCGGATTTGTGGGGCGTAGCGCTATCGATGAGATAGCGCCGTGTCAGCTAACGATTTAGAAATCGGATGACTTCAAAGTACCGTCTTTCAGCGAGTTGGCAATTTGGGCTGCCTTCTCTGCGTCAAAGGCGATATTGTCCAGAATGATCTTCTGATCAATCTGACCGTTGCCTTGAGAGCTGATACCGATCTCCATCTTGCCGCTATCCGAACGGCCTACCGTCAAGTACTGGCTCAAATCACCATTATTGAGGTTATGGCCCGACAACAGATCGGTGATATCCAGCGTATCGGTGCCGGAGTCACCGAAGTCCATCACGTAATCCACAGCCGGCTTGCTGACAGTGCCTTCATCCCCCTTGTTCCACACGAAGGTGTCATTGCCCTCGCCGCCGAACAGGATGTCGTCACCCGCACCGCCGATCAGGGTGTCGGTGCCACCTTGGCCGTACAGGATGTCATTGCCTTTACCGCCATCCAGCGTATCGTCGCCGCCACGCTGGTCACCTGCCACATTAAAGGCGGTGTGATTCTGCTTGATGTACTCGTACAACTCAACGCCGGTTGCGGGTGTACCGCCGTTTTTCATCTGCAGGAACACTTCCAGTGCCTTCAGGCCGGAACCTTCTGGCAGATTATCCGGACGACCACCCACTTCATCCCATGGCAAGACGGAACCATCGGTGTTAATCGTGTCACCGAAGATGATGTCATTACCATCACCGCCCAGAATGGTGTCATTACCTACTGGTGCTGGATCGTTCGTTACCGAACCACCCTTCAGGGCAGCATCCAGGTCTTCCTTGGTATTGACGATGTCGACCTTGTTAACCTCTGTCCAATCCTGAGGATTGCCGGAGGACAACAGCGTTACGTCATCAATGTAGACCTTGTAGTTACTGCTGCTGGAACGATCGTCCACCAGGAACTCGAAGCGGTATTGGCCTTCGCCCACGGGCTTGGTCGTGATGGTGCCGGAGCTACCTGGACGACCGCCTTCCTGCACAACTTCCCAGTTACCTGTCTTCTCGTTGTACTTCTGCAACTGCCACTTAAACACATCTTGGCTGTTACGACCGTCTTCCGAGTAATAAAAGCTCAGTTTGCCGTAGTGTCCAGCAGCCACAGTCATGCCTGGGCCACGAATCGTCGTAGAGGTATCGTTCCCCTTGCTGTAAGTATCGGTAATTTCCAGACGCTTGTCGGCTTCCCAGCGCTGATTCCATGGCCAGCCTACATATTTACCCAAATCTTTGACTTGGACTGTGCCTTGACCATTAACCTTAGCCCAACCGTCGTGACGGCCATTCTCAAAGTCAGTAACGGCCCGGGTACCACCTAACACATCAATGACCTCGGTACCGGTATTGTCATACTTACGCAGAATATCCACGCTGACATCATTACCAATACCGACAGCGTAAACCTTGCTGCCTGAAGAACTCACCAGGCTGTCATACGCACTCTTACCACGCGCATCAGCAGTGGCGTCGTAACTATTGCCAGCACCCTGTGCATTACCATACTGAGTAGGATTCCCGTCAGTCAGGAAGTAGGTGACGTTTTCATACGCGTTGCCGTTCTTGTCCACAGCAGGCGCATCGCTCGTCTTGAACCATGCTTCGGCCGCTTTAAAGGCGGCTTCATAGTTGGTACCACCCTGCTTCGCACTCCAGTCCGCGTTGTAACCGTTCAAGGTGTCGATCGAATTGATCAGGCTCAACAAATCAGCATGAGTCAGATCCTTAAATATCATAGGCTGATCCGCGTAGGTACCAAAGCCGATGATGCTCAGGTTCACCGTACCACCTTCGTGGTTGGCCAGGCTGGTAGCCAACGTCGTCAGCGCAGCCTTGAGCAACTGCATACGGTTCAGACCATCCGTACCAGAGGCTTCCTTCATGCTGTTGGAACGGTCAACCAGAATGGCAATGTTGTAGCTCTGCCCATGAACGATATTTTCCTGGACACCGCCGCGGTCACCAATAATGACATCATCACCCACGCCACCGTTCGGGTTGCCACCGCCGTTACCGTCAACAATCAGTTGATCCAAATCCAGGGTGTAAGCACCTGAATCTTCTGCGGACGCGCTGTTGCCAGCGGAGTCTGTGATCGTTACTTTGGCATCAACCTTATCGTTATTCAGCAGATCCTTCACAGGCACAGGAATCTTGAAGGTCAAGTCGCTACCAACGGTGCCGGGGTACTCCTTACCGCCAATCGTCAGAATAACGGTGTCGCCAGGTTGAACATCCTTGCCAACCGTACCGGTCACATTGATCGTACCTGTACCATCACCTGCCTCATCGTGATCAATCACATTGTTGCCTGCGATCGGGTCCAAAGTGATCTCAGCCTCGGGCGGCGTGGTCTGGACATCAAACTCTACGACATCATCCGCTTCGTACGCATTACCGTACTGATCCTTACCCGTCACCTCGGCCGTGATATCGCCCGGCTGCAGATCTTTCACCGCATCGGCAGGCACCGTCACACTCCAGGTGTTACCTGGCTGCACGGTCGCGGGGTATTCTTTACCGCCAATCGTCACGACAACCGCATCGCCTGCTTTCGCGGCACCGCCCACGCTACCGGTGATCGTCTGCTCAACCTTGGACTCGTCCTGATTCAGAACACCGTCAACAAACGGCTGATCAATCTCGATCGTGGCCACGGGCGTCTCGGTCTGAACATCATAGTCACGGCTCGTATCGGCGTCGTACGCATTACCGTACTGATCCTTACCCGTCACCTCGGCCGTGATATCGCCCGGCTGCAGATCTTTCACCGCATCGGCAGGCACCGTCACACTCCAGGTGTTACCTGGCTGCACGGTCGCGGGGTACTCTTTACCGCCAATCGTCACGACAACAGCATCGCCTGCTTTCGCGGCACCGCCCACGCTACCGGTGATCGTCTGCTCAACCTTGGACTCGTCCTGATTCAGAACACCGTCAACAAACGGCTGATCAATCTCGATCGTGGCCACTGGCGTCTCGGTCTGAACATCATAGTCACGGCTCGTATCGGCGTCATACGCATTACCGTACTGATCCTTACCCGTCACCTCGGCCGTGATATCGCCCGGCTGCAGATCTTTCACCGCATCGGCAGGCACCGTCACACTCCAGGTGTTACCTGGCTGCACGGTCGCGGGGTATTCTTTACCGCCAATCGTCACGACAACCGCATCGCCTGCTTTCGCGGCACCGCCCACGCTACCGGTGATCGTCTGCTCAACCTTGGACTCGTCCTG
Organism: Alcaligenes sp. HNGD-HTN06; assembly: GCF_049932565.1. Taxonomy (NCBI): domain Bacteria; kingdom Pseudomonadati; phylum Pseudomonadota; class Betaproteobacteria; order Burkholderiales; family Alcaligenaceae; genus Alcaligenes; species Alcaligenes sp. HNGD-HTN06. The sequence continues at coordinate 3,581,831 of NZ_CP187782.1, forward strand.
ATTCAGAACACCGTCAACAAACGGCTGATCAATCTCGATCGTGGCCACGGGCGTCTCGGTCTGAACATCATAGTCACGGCTCGTATCGGCGTCATACGCATTACCGTACTGATCCTTACCCGTCACCTCGGCCGTGATATCGCCCGGCTGCAGATCTTTCACCGCATCGGCAGGCACCGTCACACTCCAGGTGTTACCTGGCTGCACGGTCGCGGGGTATTCTTTACCGCCAATCGTCACGACAACCGCATCGCCTGCTTTCGCGGCACCGCCCACGCTACCGGTGATCGTCTGCTCAACCTTGGACTCGTCCTGATTCAGAACACCGTCAACAAACGGCTGATCAATCTCGATCGTGGCCACGGGCGTCTCGGTCTGAACATCATAGTCACGGCTCGTATCGGCGTCATACGCATTACCGTACTGATCCTTACCCGTCACCTCGGCCGTGATATCGCCCGGCTGCAGATCTTTCACCGCATCGGCAGGCACCGTCACACTCCAGGTGTTACCTGGCTGCACGGTCGCGGGGTATTCTTTACCGCCAATCGTCACGACAACCGCATCGCCTGCTTTCGCGGCACCGCCCACGCTACCGGTGATCGTCTGCTCAACCTTGGACTCGTCCTGATTCAGAACACCGTCAACAAACGGCTGATCAATCTCGATCGTGGCCACGGGCGTCTCGGTCTGAACATCATAGTCACGGCTCGTATCGGCGTCGTACGCATTACCGTACTGATCCTTACCCGTCACCTCGGCCGTGATATCGCCCGGCTGCAGATCTTTCACCGCATCGGCAGGCACCGTCACACTCCAGGTGTTACCTGGCTGCACGGTCGCGGGGTACTCTTTACCGCCAATCGTCACGACAACAGCATCGCCTGCTTTCGCGGCACCGCCCACGCTACCGGTGATCGTCTGCTCAACCTTGGACTCGTCCTGATTCAGAACACCGTCAACAAACGGCTGATCAATCTCGATCGTGGCCACGGGCGTCTCGGTCTGAACATCATAGTCACGGCTCGTATCGGCGTCGTACGCATTACCGTACTGATCCTTACCCGTCACCTCGGCCGTGATATCGCCCGGCTGCAGATCTTTCACCGCATCGGCAGGCACCGTCACACTCCAGGTGTTACCTGGCTGCACGGTCGCGGGGTATTCTTTACCGCCAATCGTCACGACAACAGCATCGCCTGCTTTCGCGGCACCGCCCACGCTACCGGTGATCGTCTGCTCAACCTTGGACTCGTCCTGATTCAGAACACCGTCAACAAACGGCTGATCAATCTCGATCGTGGCCACGGGCGTCTCGGTCTGAACATCATAGTCACGGCTCGTATCGGCGTCATACGCATTACCGTACTGATCCTTACCCGTCACCTCGGCCGTGATATCGCCCGGCTGCAGATCTTTCACCGCATCGGCAGGCACCGTCACACTCCAGGTGTTACCTGGCTGCACGGTCGCGGGGTATTCTTTACCGCCAATCGTCACGACAACCGCATCGCCTGCTTTCGCGGCACCGCCCACGCTACCGGTGATCGTCTGCTCAACCTTGGACTCGTCCTGATTCAGAACACCGTCAACAAACGGCTGATCAATCTCGATCGTGGCCACGGGCGTCTCGGTCTGAACATCATAGTCACGGCTCGTATCGGCGTCGTACGCATTACCGTACTGATCCTTACCCGTCACCTCGGCCGTGATATCGCCCGGCTGCAGATCTTTCACCGCATCGGCAGGCACCGTCACACTCCAGGTGTTACCTGGCTGCACGGTCGCGGGGTACTCTTTACCGCCAATCGTCACGACAACAGCATCGCCTGCTTTCGCGGCACCGCCCACGCTACCGGTGATCGTCTGCTCAACCTTGGACTCGTCCTGATTCAGAACACCGTCAACAAACGGCTGATCAATCTCGATCGTGGCCACGGGCGTCTCGGTCTGAACATCATAGTCACGGCTCGTATCGGCGTCATACGCATTACCGTACTGATCCTTACCCGTCACCTCGGCCGTGATATCGCCCGGCTGCAGATCTTTCACCGCATCGGCAGGCACCGTCACACTCCAGGTGTTACCTGGCTGCACGGTCGCGGGGTATTCTTTACCGCCAATCGTCACGACAACCGCATCGCCTGCTTTCGCGGCACCGCCCACGCTACCGGTGATCGTCTGCTCAACCTTGGACTCGTCCTGATTCAGAACACCGTCAACAAACGGCTGATCAATCTCGATCGTGGCCACGGGCGTCTCGGTCTGAACATCATAGTCACGGCTCGTATCGGCGTCGTACGCATTACCGTACTGATCCTTACCCGTCACCTCGGCCGTGATATCGCCCGGCTGCAGATCTTTCACCGCATCGGCAGGCACCGTCACACTCCAGGTGTTACCTGGCTGCACGGTCGCGGGGTACTCTTTACCGCCAATCGTCACGACAACCGCATCGCCTGCTTTCGCGGCACCGCCCACGCTACCGGTGATCGTCTGCTCAACCTTGGACTCGTCCTGATTCAGAACACCGTCAACAAACGGCTGATCAATCTCGATCGTGGCCACGGGCGTCTCGGTCTGAACATCATAGTCACGGCTCGTATCGGCGTCGTACGCATTACCGTACTGATCCTTACCCGTCACCTCGGCCGTGATATCGCCCGGCTGCAGATCTTTCACCGCATCGGCAGGCACCGTCACACTCCAGGTGTTACCTGGCTGCACGGTCGCGGGGTATTCTTTACCGCCAATCGTCACGACAACCGCATCGCCTGCTTTCGCGGCACCGCCCACGCTACCGGTGATCGTCTGCTCAACCTTGGACTCGTCCTGATTCAGAACACCGTCAACAAACGGCTGATCAATCTCGATCGTGGCCACGGGCGTCTCGGTCTGAACATCATAGTCACGGCTCGTATCGGCGTCATACGCATTACCGTACTGATCCTTACCCGTCACCTCGGCCGTGATATCGCCCGGCTGCAGATCTTTCACCGCATCGGCAGGCACCGTCACACTCCAGGTGTTACCTGGCTGCACGGTCGCGGGGTACTCTTTACCGCCAATCGTCACGACAACCGCATCGCCTGCTTTCGCGGCACCGCCCACGCTACCGGTGATCGTCTGCTCAACCTTGGACTCGTCCTGATTCAGAACACCGTCAACAAACGGCTGATCAATCTCGATCGTGGCCACTGGCGTCTCGGTCTGAACATCATAGTCACGGCTCGTATCGGCGTCATACGCATTACCGTACTGATCCTTACCCGTCACCTCGGCCGTGATATCGCCCGGCTGCAGATCTTTCACCGCATCGGCAGGCACCGTCACACTCCAGGTGTTACCTGGCTGCACGGTCGCGGGGTATTCTTTACCGCCAATCGTCACGACAACCGCATCGCCTGCTTTCGCGGCACCGCCCACGCTACCGGTGATCGTCTGCTCAACCTTGGACTCGTCCTGATTCAGAACACCGTCAACAAACGGCTGATCAATCTCGATCGTGGCCACGGGCGTCTCGGTCTGAACATCATAGTCACGGCTCGTATCGGCGTCATACGCATTACCGTACTGATCCTTACCCGTCACCTCGGCCGTGATATCGCCCGGCTGCAGATCTTTCACCGCATCGGCAGGCACCGTCACACTCCAGGTGTTACCTGGCTGCACGGTCGCGGGGTACTCTTTACCGCCAATCGTCACGACAACAGCATCGCCTGCTTTCGCGGCACCGCCCACGCTACCGGTGATCGTCTGCTCAACCTTGGACTCGTCCTGATTCAGAACACCGTCAACAAACGGCTGATCAATCTCGATCGTGGCCACGGGCGTCTCGGTCTGAACATCATAGTCACGGCTCGTATCGGCGTCATACGCATTACCGTACTGATCCTTACCCGTCACCTCGGCCGTGATATCGCCCGGCTGCAGATCTTTCACCGCATCGGCAGGCACCGTCACACTCCAGGTGTTACCTGGCTGCACGGTCGCGGGGTACTCTTTACCGCCAATCGTCACGACAACCGCATCGCCTGCTTTCGCGGCACCGCCCACGCTACCGGTGATCGTCTGCTCAACCTTGGACTCGTCCTGATTCAGAACACCGTCAACAAACGGCTGATCAATCTCGATCGTGGCCACGGGCGTCTCGGTCTGAACATCATAGTCACGGCTCGTATCGGCGTCGTACGCATTACCGTACTGATCCTTACCCGTCACCTCGGCCGTGATATCGCCCGGCTGCAGATCTTTCACCGCATCGGCAGGCACCGTCACACTCCAGGTGTTACCTGGCTGCACGGTCGCGGGGTACTCTTTACCGCCAATCGTCACGACAACCGCATCGCCTGCTTTCGCGGCACCGCCCACGCTACCGGTGATCGTCTGCTCAACCTTGGACTCGTCCTGATTCAGAACACCGTCAACAAACGGCTGATCAATCTCGATCGTGGCCACGGGCGTCTCGGTCTGAACATCATAGTCACGGCTCGTATCGGCGTCATACGCATTACCGTACTGATCCTTACCCGTCACCTCGGCCGTGATATCGCCCGGCTGCAGATCTTTCACCGCATCGGCAGGCACCGTCACACTCCAGGTGTTACCTGGCTGCACGGTCGCGGGGTACTCTTTACCGCCAATCGTCACGACAACCGCATCGCCTGCTTTCGCGGCACCGCCCACGCTACCGGTGATCGTCTGCTCAACCTTGGACTCGTCCTGATTCAGAACACCGTCAACAAACGGCTGATCAATCTCGATCGTGGCCACGGGCGTCTCGGTCTGAACATCATAGTCACGGCTCGTATCGGCGTCGTACGCATTACCGTACTGATCCTTACCCGTCACCTCGGCCGTGATATCGCCCGGCTGCAGATCTTTCACCGCATCGGCAGGCACCGTCACACTCCAGGTGTTACCTGGCTGCACGGTCGCGGGGTACTCTTTACCGCCAATCGTCACGACAACAGCATCGCCTGCTTTCGCGGCACCGCCCACGCTACCGGTGATCGTCTGCTCAACCTTGGACTCGTCCTGATTCAGAACACCGTCAACAAACGGCTGATCAATCTCGATCGTGGCCACTGGCGTCTCGGTCTGAACATCATAGTCACGGCTCGTATCGGCGTCATACGCATTACCGTACTGATCCTTACCCGTCACCTCGGCCGTGATATCGCCCGGCTGCAGATCTTTCACCGCATCGGCAGGCACCGTCACACTCCAGGTGTTACCTGGCTGCACGGTCGCGGGGTATTCTTTACCGCCAATCGTCACGACAACCGCATCGCCTGCTTTCGCGGCACCGCCCACGCTACCGGTGATCGTCTGCTCAACCTTGGACTCGTCCTGATTCAGAACACCGTCAACAAACGGCTGATCAATCTCGATCGTGGCCACGGGCGTCTCGGTCTGAACATCATAGTCACGGCTCGTATCGGCGTCGTACGCATTACCGTACTGATCCTTACCCGTCACCTCGGCCGTGATATCGCCCGGCTGCAGATCTTTCACCGCATCGGCAGGCACCGTCACACTCCAGGTGTTACCTGGCTGCACGGTCGCGGGGTATTCTTTACCGCCAATCGTCACGACAACAGCATCGCCTGCTTTCGCGGCACCGCCCACGCTACCGGTGATCGTCTGCTCAACCTTGGACTCGTCCTGATTCAGAACACCGTCAACAAACGGCTGATCAATCTCGATCGTGGCCACGGGCGTCTCGGTCTGAACATCATAGTCACGGCTCGTATCGGCGTCATACGCATTACCGTACTGATCCTTACCCGTCACCTCGGCCGTGATATCGCCCGGCTGCAGATCTTTCACCGCATCGGCAGGCACCGTCACACTCCAGGTGTTACCTGGCTGCACGGTCGCGGGGTATTCTTTACCGCCAATCGTCACGACAACAGCATCGCCTGCTTTCGCGGCACCGCCCACGCTACCGGTGATCGTCTGCTCAACCTTGGACTCGTCCTGATTCAGAACACCGTCAACAAACGGCTGATCAATCTCGATCGTGGCCACGGGCGTCTCGGTCTGAACATCATAGTCACGGCTCGTATCGGCGTCGTACGCATTACCGTACTGATCCTTACCCGTCACCTCGGCCGTGATATCGCCCGGCTGCAGATCTTTCACCGCATCGGCAGGCACCGTCACACTCCAGGTGTTACCTGGCTGCACGGTCGCGGGGTATTCTTTACCGCCAATCGTCACGACAACAGCATCGCCTGCTTTCGCGGCACCGCCCACGCTACCGGTGATCGTCTGCTCAACCTTGGACTCGTCCTGATTCAGAACACCGTCAACAAACGGCTGATCAATCTCGATCGTGGCCACGGGCGTCTCGGTCTGAACATCATAGTCACGGCTCGTATCGGCGTCATACGCATTACCGTACTGATCCTTACCCGTCACCTCGGCCGTGATATCGCCCGGCTGCAGATCTTTCACCGCATCGGCAGGCACCGTCACACTCCAGGTGTTACCTGGCTGCACGGTCGCGGGGTATTCTTTACCGCCAATCGTCACGACAACCGCATCGCCTGCTTTCGCGGCACCGCCCACGCTACCGGTGATCGTCTGCTCAACCTTGGACTCGTCCTGATTCAGAACACCGTCAACAAACGGCTGATCAATCTCGATCGTGGCCACGGGCGTCTCGGTCTGAACATCATAGTCACGGCTCGTATCGGCGTCGTACGCATTACCGTACTGATCCTTACCCGTCACCTCGGCCGTGATATCGCCCGGCTGCAGATCTTTCACCGCATCGGCAGGCACCGTCACACTCCAGGTGTTACCTGGCTGCACGGTCGCGGGGTACTCTTTACCGCCAATCGTCACGACAACAGCATCGCCTGCTTTCGCGGCACCGCCCACGCTACCGGTGATCGTCTGCTCAACCTTGGACTCGTCCTGATTCAGAACACCGTCAACAAACGGCTGATCAATCTCGATCGTGGCCACTGGCGTCTCGGTCTGAACATCATAGTCACGCTCAGTACCCACGGTAACAGTGTTCCCTGCGTCGTCCGTGGTGGTGACCTTGGCCTCAACCTTGTCGTTGTTGGCCAGCTCGGAGCCGGGAACGTCCACGTTCCAGGTCTTACCGTCCGGATTAACCGTGGTTTCGTATTCTTTGCCACCAACCGTAACGGTGACCTTGTCCCCGGGTTTAACGTCTTTACCAACCGTACCGGTGATCGTGACGTCACCGCCCGATTCATCCTTGTTGATCACATCGTCATCCGTAATCGGATCAATCGTGATCTCGGCTTCAGGAGATGTGACGTCTACACCGTAAGGCTTCTCGTCCGTCGCGGTTGTCGTGTTACCTGCATCGTCCGTGGTGGTGACCTTGGCCTCAACCTTGTCGTTGTTGATCAGTTCGGAGCCAGGAACGTCCACGCTCCAGGTCTTACCGTCCGGATTAACCGTGGTTTCGTATTCTTTGCCGCCAACCGTAACGGTGACTTTGTCACCCGGTTTAACGTCTTTACCAACGGTGCCAGTGATGGTTACGTCGCCGTCAGACTCCTCTTTATTAACCACGCCGTCGCCCGTGATGGGGTCGAGCGTGATTTCAGCCTCGGGAGGCAGAGTGTCAACCGTCGTCGTGTCCTGACCGCCGTTACCAGGGGTCCCAGCTTCGTTGGTGTAGCTGCCATCAGGCACTGTGATGGTAATGTCGCCTTCGTAGTTCGGTGGAGGAACCAGCGTACCCGTCCAGTTTTTTGGATCATTGTTATCGGGCGTCAGGCCTTCAATGCGACCGCCGCCAGTGACCACAATGTCTCCAACATCGAAGCCAAATGGCACTTCAGTGAAGGTGAAGGTAACCGTGCCGTCATCATTGATCTTGACCGTAACAGAGGGAGGAACCAGGGGGCCGGCTTCCTCTTCGCCGGTACCGCTGTAACCGCCCAAGCGCACGTTTTCAACAGTGGGCACGCCAGGACGTGGATATTCCAACGCCAAGGGACGGGTAGTTTCCACAATGCTGACCAGACGGGTAAAGCTGCTGCCACCGCCTTCGCCACCACCGGTCAAGACCGCAGCGGTAGGATCAAGTTGGGAAAATGGGTCATCGCCGGCTTCCAAAGCGGCCAACACAGCCGTAATGGCTGGATCGTCGGGATTGGCCAAGGCGGCTGCAACAGGGTCTACATCCGTTTCTGCAATATCGCCGCTCACCAGGAAGGAGCGGTTGTCAGAAATAGTCATGGGCGGGCTGCCCGGAATTTCTAGTTCAACGGTCGCGCCGGTCTCGGTAATGATTTCAGCATTGACAGGGACGCGCATCCCTTCTTTAACAGCTACTTTGGAGCCATCGCTGGTACGAATCCATGCCGTACCTTCAACTCGTGTCACTAAAACTGTATCCAGTGCCATGACTGTCTGATTCCTAAAAAAAGACTGCCGCAACGCAGCAGTCAGAAATGGACTTTCTTTGTTTAGAGAATAGCGAGTTGGGTCGCTACTCGGTATTGGCGTCGCCGCCAGTTCGCTGTTTTATTTATAGTTATTGACTGAACTTAACAATGCGAACAAGACGGCAAACAGCTTGTTAGGCTATGCCGTGTACTTTTAGCGCCAACATCAAACGATCTGTTACATTTAGTTTTTCGAAAACAGCCTGAAGGTGGGCACGAACCGTCCTTTCAGTGATACCCAGATCATCTGCAATCAATTGATTGGAATGGCCCAGAGAGGCACGTTGCGCAACCTCGATTTCCCGACTGGTCAGCGAACTTTCCCAGCCCGACTTGGGTTCCAGACGGCGGGTCACGTCACTGAGCAAACGGCTCAACAGCGACTCGCCCACCCAGACCTGACCGCTTGCAACATGATCCAAAGCCTGAATCAGTAAAGGCGACGAGCTGTAAGCGTGAATATAGCCACGAGCGCCCTGAGCCAGAACGGCCTGACCTTCGGTATCCGAAGGACGGGGGCTGGCGACAATAATTTTCATGCCCTGCACCGCCTGAGCCCATTGTGGATGGTTCCACAATGCCAAGGCGCTATCGACCACCACCAGATCTCGATGCTGTTGTTTCCAACGCAACAAATCGTCCATCCCGTGTCCTCTGGCAGGCAGCCAGGTGACGGAATCCAGATGACGCCAATGCTGCCACAACGCCTCATCGGCCGTCAGAAATAAAACCGAATTTACTTGTCGCATACCGCTTTTCCCTTACTGGTAACACGAGCTATAAGCCATCAGCTCTTGGTCTGACTCGGGTGTTACACCTCTATCGTCAGCGCTACTCCCCCAACGGACCAATCGGCCTTAACGCTCCCTGAATGCGTTGGATCTGGCCCTGAGAATAGGTTTGAGTAAGTACTGCATAACGGTCCGCTTACCCGTCAGAATGTGCACTTCGGCCACCATGCCAGGCAGGATCGGACGGTTATCGTCACCGACATACACCGTGTCAGTACGTACTTTAGCTATATAAAATGAATTGCCTTTTTCATCGGTAATGGTGTCAGCACTGGTCTGCTCCAGCACGCCGGGCAGCCCGCCGTAAATGGCAAAGTCATAGGCAGTGAACTTCACTTCGGCACTTTGACCAGCGTGCAAAAACCCGATATCGCGTGGGTTGATGCGCACTTCCAGCAACAAGGTGTCATCGGTAGGCACGATCTCCAGGATGTCCTTGCCAGGTTGAACCACTCCACCTACGGTATTGGCCGACAAGGTTTTGATGGTGCCACGCACGGGCGAACGCACTTCAGCCAGTCGTACCCGATCGGCCAAGGCACGTTGGCCCTGTTCCAAAGAAGCCAGCTTGGCGCGTGTTTCCGCCAGCTCGGTACGAGCCTGATTGCGGAACGTAATTTCCACCTCACCGATCCGGTTTTGAGCTTCCTGAATCGAAGCCTGAATACGACTGATCTGAGCCGTGGCCGCTTTTTGCTCACCACAGTAACGAGCCACATCGCGCTGCAGGCGCAGCAAATCCACCTCGGACACCGCTCCGCTTTTGAGCAAAGGACGGGTCATTTGCAACTCTTGCGAGGTCAAACCGCAACTGGACGCCGCCTGATCACGATTAGCTTGTGTTTCGCGCAATTCCTGCTGGCGCTGATTCAACTGTTCCTGAGCCACGGAAATATTGGAACGCAGCTCCTCAGTGCGAGCCAGCCAGACGCGGCGCTCCCCTTCGGCCAGATCCGGGGCCTTTTCCAGAACTTCGGCAGGCATGTCCAGGGGCTGGTCGGCGGCAATGGCTTCCAAACGAGCCGCCTTGGCCTTCAAGGACAAGGATTCTGCTTCGTTCTCCCCCAACGAGGAGGAGGCGCGCGTGGGGTCAATACGCAACAGCACCTCACCGGCTTCCACAGACTGGCCGGGGCGCACCAGAATTTCTTCTACTACCCCGCCATCCAGACTCTGCACGACCTGAACCTGGCGAGACGGGACCACTTTACCCTCACCACGTACCACTTCATCAATACTGGCCAGACTTGCCCAGACGATCAGCAAGCAGATGGCCAGCAAAGTCAGCCAGATCAGCAGCGTGGAACCTCTGACGTCCTGGTATCGGGCGGTCCATGATGCATTTTTGAGCATATTGCTGCCCGGCGGCGGCGAAGTGGTATCTTGAAGCTGCGCACGCACCCAATTGATCAGGTTCTGTATCTTCATGCTGCACTCCGGGCCTTGCCAATCTGCCCGCTACGCAAAGCGGCAATAACCTGATCTTTAGGGCCATCCGCCACAATGCGCCCCATATCCATCACGATCAGTCGATCGACCAATTCCAGCAACGCTGTGCGGTGTGTCACCAGCACTACGGTCTTGCCTTCACATTCTTTCTGCAAGCTGCGACGCAGGGCAGATTCGCTCTGGTTATCCATATTGCTGCTGGGCTCATCGAGCAGCAATATGGACGGGTTGCCGATCAAGGCACGGGCCACGGCAATGGCCTGACGCTGGCCCCCAGACAGGGAATCACCCCGCTCGCCAATCATCATGTCGTATCCATCGGGATGGAGTCGGGCGAAATCATCTACCCCTGCCTGGCGGGCGGCCGCCAGCATCTGATCATCGGTCGCGTAAGGAGTACCCATCATCAGATTGTGTTTGAGGCTGCCGTAAAACAGCATGGGGTCCTGCGAGACATAACCCATGGAGCGACGTACGTCTGCCGGGTCGATCTGCTGGCTATCGATACCATCCAGCACCACAGTACCGCCCGTAGGCTTGTACAAGCCCAGAATCAGCTTGGACAAGGTGGTTTTACCGGAGCCGATGCGACCAATAATGCCGACCTTCTCGCCCGCCTTCAAAGAGAAGCTGACTTTATCAAGCACGTTCTGGCTTGCGCCCGGATACGCAAAACTGACGCTACGAAACTCGATGGAACCTTCCAGGTAAGGCCGCGGCACAAAATGTCGATCTTCCGGATGCTCGATGGGCATCGTCATGTAGGTATCCACCGACCCCAATGACGTTCGGGCATTCTGGTATTGCATCATCAGGCCGGCGACCTGCCCCAAGGGCGCAAGGCAGCGTCCCGCAATCATGGACGCAGCAATGATGCCCCCCATGGACAATTTCGTCTCCTGAACCAGATACACACCAATAATGACCACGCTGATAGTGACCATTTGCTGCAGCATCTGTACCGTGTTGACGGTCAAGGTCGAGGTCATCTTGATGCGTGCACCCTGTCGCGCCAGATACTCGGTGGACTGTTCCCAATCGCGCTGGGCATTGCTTTGCGCGTTCAGAACCTTCAGAGTTTCCATACCGGCCAGGGATTCGATGAGGCCGGCGTTACGCTGGGCAGCTGCCTGAAAGGTTTGCTTGGTCAGACGTTCCATACGCGCCTGAGCAAACCAGGAGATGCCCAAGATGACCACAATGGCCACCACGGGCGGGATCAGCATCCAAGGCGAAATCCAGGCCAGCACCGCCAAAAACAGCAGCACAAACGGCAAGTCGACCAGCGTGGTCAGACTGGCCGAAGCGATAAAGTCGCGCACTGATTCAAAAGAGCGCAGATTGGCCGCGAAAGAGCCTACCGACGGCGGCCGGTTTTCCATCCGCAAGTCCAGCACCCGCTCCATAATCCGCGCGGACAGCTGGATGTCCACCCGTTTACTCGCGACATCGACCACGTAGGCACGCACTGTACTGAGCACCATGTTCATGATCAGCACCAGTCCGATCCCGATCGACAGCACCCACAAGGTTTCAAGCGCCTTGTTGGGAACCACCCGGTCGTACACGTTCATGGTGTAGAGCGGAAGGGCCAAGGCAAACAGATTGATCAACAAGGCAGCGCCAAGCGCATCGCGATACAGTCGCCAGTTCTGCACCACGGCGGTCCAGAACCAGTGCTTGCCCTTCATAGGGGCTACACCATCCTTGGCACGCGCCTCAACCCGGAAATCGGGTTTGACAACGACCAACAGCCCGGAATACTGCGCTTGCAGATCATCCAGGCTGATTTCGCTGGGGCTCCCGCTTTCGGGGAAATGAACGTGCGCACGGCCTTCTTCCAGCCCCAGCAAGACACATGCCCGGTTGTTCTTCAACAACAAAATGACCGGGAACAAGCTGGCGTCCAGCTCGGTAAATACCCGGCGCCAGATCCGCGCCGTGCAATGACCGCGTGCCGCCGCCCGATTCAACAGTGCAGGCGTCAAGCGCCCCCGCTGCAAAGGCAAGCCCGCAGACAAGTGCTGGGGCGTGCAGGGATTACCGTGTATACGGGTAATCTCCGCCAGGCAAGTTAGAAGAGGATCATCATGAGTCAGATGAGGCGGGACACTGAATTCCCCGCTTGTTGGTGCCGTGCTATCAGATGAGTGGTTCATCGTCATTAATCAAATCCAACGAATCCCGCAGGCGCTGGCGGGTCAGTTTGCGCTCATTCAACTTGGCCAAAGCCTGGGGAGGCAGATCAGTCATGCGAAGCACACCGTTTGCAACCAGTGCGTCAATCAAATCTTCCAGTACCCGGATAAAACTCGCATCCGAGGCCGAAAGCTCTTGTTTGTAATCGTCTTCGTTCTGACTCATCCATGCCTCCTTTTTCTATCTAGTACGCCATCAGGCAGATATTAAAGTCCGGCTGCCTTCTCGCGCAGGACAGGCGGGGCCATGCCGTCGCGATAATCAACAGAGACTGGCATCAGGTTAGACGTATCTGGAACCGGTGTCATACATGCCTTGAACGCTTCTTCAGGAAAATCGAGCTTGGCCGCTTCTTCAGGTTGTTCCGAGTAGGGCTGGGACAGGCCTACGGACGACACCAGGCGGTGCGACAAAGTCAACCAACGGTATTCAGCTTGCTGGAGATCGTAAGTGGCATTGGCCAGCGCGCGACGGGCATCAAACAGCTCGTTTTCCGTATCCAGCAAGTCCAGCAAAGAGCGTTGACCAATCTGGAACTGCTGCATATAGGCAACTCGCACCTTGGAGGTCGCCAGTTCGTGCTGCTTCAGGAAAGGCAACTGGGCACGCAGACGCTCGATATTGTTCCAAGCCACTGCCAGATCCTGCTGTACGTTGCGGCAGGTGTAGTCGCGCACATCGCGGGCAGCATACTGTTGAGCCGTGGTTTGACGGATGCGGGCGGCATCAGCACCACCTCGGAACAGGTTGTACGACAGCATCAACTGCACATTGCTGCTTTGTGAATCACGGTAGGCAGATGCACCTGGGGGGTCAGTCTTGTCTTTACCAGTGGCAGCGCGCAACTCCAGCGTTGGCGACAGACGACCTTGGGCTACATGCTTGCCCGACTCGGCGGCCTGGTACAAAGCTTGTTTAGCCAGAATTACCGGGCTGGTACGCAAAGAAGGCAGGAAGTCCACGGTCTTGGCAGGGATGGACTCGCTCAGGCTGGGTGCGGCCTGCAATACTTCCGGCGCAGGCACGCCCACAATACGGCGGTAACGCTGCAACACGTCATTCAGATTGCCCGCTTCGGTCATCATATTGCTTTGGGCCAGGGCTTGGCGACCATAGGCCTGTTCCAGATCCACACCACGGCCTACGCCCGATTCGGAACGCTCCTGAATCTGGCTCAGAATGTTCAGGTGCATGCCATAGTTTTCACGGGCAAGCTTTTCCATTTCGCGGTAACGCAACACATCAATGTGCGCATTGGCCGCTTCCAGGGCCAGCGAATCTACCGACGCCAGCAACTCATAGTAAGTAGCCAGTTTTTCGTAGCCCAATTGACGCACTTGATTGATCGAGGAGAAACCATCAAAGATCAATTGACGCAATTGCAGGCTGTAGCCATTACGGGTCCAGTTGACCGATGGCGCACTCGATGTACCACCCCGCCATTCTTTACCGACCCAGCCCTGAGCATTGATTTCGGGCATCAAGGCACCCCGGCCCACATTCTGGCCTTCCAGCGCCGACTGGAAATCCTGAAAGCGAGCGCCAAGTTCAGGGTTGGACATAATTGCCCGCTCAATACTGTCCTTGAAGCTCAAGCTGTTTTCCTGCTGGGCAAGCGCTGGCTGCGCCAGTAGTAACGCTGTCAGCAGCGAACTTACCGTTAGAGTTTTCTTACCACGCACGTCGGCCTCCGTAAGATCCTGAGCCGCGTCCGCAACAGACGTCCTCGCGTCAGCGTTGCAACGCATGGCCGGATCATATTTAAGTACAAAAATGAAAGAAGAGTGGGATCGGTGTGCCACTTAAGATAAGCGAAAGGAACACCACCCGAGGGCCCAACACCTATGTATTGCACATAGGATTTACATCTAAGGCTGGCAAACCTGACGCCAGCCGCAGCAGTATGTTCATAATGGACCGGGGCAAGACAAGGCGGAGCTACAGGCTTCTGACCTGTATTCTTGGAGCATAACCTTGTGTCTATTTGTGACTTTTCGTATAGAGAAAGGTGAAACTCTCTACGTCGATCACAGGACAAATTGTATCTTAAATTACAAAGCTCTTCGTCGATCACAATGTTAAAAATGATAAATAGCCTGTGACAAAATCAGCAATAACGCCATGAAATTAAACGACTCCAAGATATTAGGCGCTTAACGACAAACCATTGTGTCATAAGTCACGCTCAGCACCGTTGGTAATAATCTACAAAAAACTTTCACCTTAATAAGCATTTGGGTTACATCGTCTACCGATCTAAATCTCATCTGTCGGTAAAAGGAATTTACGGGGCCAACATATAACTTTCTTTATTGTCGACAATAACTCACTTGTAACCGTTTCCCATTGCAGTTTGGTTTCTTTTTACTTCCTTGTACAAGGAATTGAAAAAAATACTTGTAATCAAAAACTTATAGCAATCGCGCGTTCCCCCCTGTGCCAGGCCCCTTTGGTCGCTTCTTAGAACCATCGCTTACCAGTTGTCCACTCCCTGGCGCTTGTCCCACCTCTGCCTGCCCGATACCATCGGAAGATACGTATTCAGTGAGCAACACTCAACTTGGAGGCCGCACATGTATCAACACCTGGCCCTGTATATCAATGGTCAATTTCTGGATGGACAAGGTCGCCAGACCCAGGCCGTCATCAACCCGGCCAACGGCAGCACGCTAGGCCAACTGCCGCTGGCGTCACAGGCCGATCTGGATGCCGCACTGAGCGCCGCCCAAGCCGCATTCAAAAGCTGGCGTCACAGTTCCCCGATGGACCGCAGTGCCATCTTGCGCAAGGTGGCGGAACTGTCCCGTGAACGCGCGCAGGAGATTGGCCGCAATTTGACGCTGGATCAAGGCAAGCCTTTGGCCGAGGCCGTCGGCGAGATCATGTCCTGCGCCGACCATGCGGATTGGCACGCCGAAGAGTGCCGCCGGATTTATGGTCGCGTCATCCCTGCCCGCAATCCAAAAGTGCAGCAACTGGTGCTGCGCGAGCCTATCGGTGTCTGCGCTGCGTTCACACCCTGGAACTTCCCCTATAACCAGGCCATTCGGAAAATCTGCGCCGCCATCGGAGCGGGCTGCACCATTATTCTGAAAGGCCCGGAGGACTCCCCCAGCGCAGTCATGGCCATTGCCCAGGCCTTTCACGATGCGGGCTTGCCACCGGGCGTATTGAATATTGTCTGGGGCATTCCACAAGAGGTCTCGGATTATCTGATCCGCTCCCCCATCGTGCGTAAAGTCTCGTTTACCGGCTCAGTCCCCGTTGGCAAGCAGTTGGCAGCGCTGGCCGGCGCTCATATGAAACGCATCACCATGGAACTGGGAGGGCACTCGCCCGTTCTGGTCCTGCCCGATGCCGATGTCGCCCGCGCTGCTCGTCAGCTCGCCCGGTTCAAAATACGCAATGCCGGGCAGGTGTGCATTTCACCCACACGCTTTTATATTCACGACGACATCTATACCCAGTTCGTGGACCGCTTTACCGAAGAATTGGCGAATGTGAAGGTGGGAGACGGCCTGGACCCGGATACACAGATGGGCCCCTTGGCCCACGAACGCCGTATTCCCATGATGCAAAAGTTTGTCGACAACGCCCGTTCGCTGGGCGGCAAAGTCGTGCTGGGAGGCGAGCAGATCAAACGCGACGGTTTCTTTTTCTCGCCTACGGTACTGACCGACTTACCTGACGATGCACTGGTCATGACCGAAGAGCCCTTCGGCCCCATCGCCCCCCTGACCCGCTATCATGATCTGGACGATGCCATCGCCCGCGCCAACAGCCTGCCTTACGGTTTATCGGCCTACGCCTTTACGCAATCCTTACAGGCTGCGCATCGCTTGGGCACAGAACTGGAATCGGGTATGGTCAACATCAATCACTTTGGCAGCTCTTTGCCCGAAACTCCCTTCGGAGGAGTCAAAGACAGTGGCATTGGCAGTGAAGGCGGGACTGAAACCTTTGACGGATACTTAGTCACCAAATTTGTGACACAGATCTAAGAATGGCTCCTGGCCCCGCTTTACGGGGCTAGGGTGAACCCCTACTGTACTAATTGTGTATTCCCGTTAAATTATTCAAACACTCGTTTGAAATTAGGAAATAACGGTGAAACGCTCTGATCGGACACAGTCCGCCATTCTCGACGCAGCCGAGCATCTTTTCGCGCTGTATGGCCACGAAAACACCTCCATGCGCCAGATTACAGCGCAGGCCAAGGTGAACCTGTCGGCTGTCAATTATCACTTCGGCAGTAAAGACGGACTGACACAGGCTGTATTTCAACGCCGCCTGAACAGCATCAATCAAGAGCGGCTGGAAAAGCTGGCTTTTTATCGCCAGCAAGCCGGTGATGGACCGTTGAAAGCATCTCAGGTGGTCGATGCCTTTTTTGGCCCGCTGATACGTCTAGCCGGTTCAGGCAAGGGCGCTCCACGCTCGTTCATTCCTTTGCCCGGACAGGATCGTCCAGCGCCACAAGACTTTATTCAGTCCATCTGCTGGGACGAACAAGTCGCCATCTTTCTTCCTTTCAAGCAGGCTTTGCACGAGGCGCTGCCCACCGTGCCGGAAGAAGAAATCATCTGGCGATTCCATTTCATGCTGGGTGCTACTTCGTATGCCCTGATGGGCACCCAATCATTGCGTCGGGCCTTGCAATTGCCCCTTAACGACTCTCCTGAAAGTGAGCAGCAATTGCAACAGCGTCTGATGAGTTTTCTGCTGGGTGGATTACGGGCCCCTTTGCCGGCCAGCAACTGATCTGCGAGGTCCTGGCAGTCGGGCTGCACCGAGGCGAACCGTACTGTTAGGGAACGACAAGCCTCAGGTAAGCATGAAGGTGTTTTTGCCGCTGAGCCGTACCGAGGGACAAAACGCCCCCCAAGGGGGCAACAAGCCAGCGGCGCAGCATGGGGGTAATTTTCCTACCGCCAAGCCGTCCCACGGTACAAAGCGCCCCCTCAGGGGGCAGCACGCTGAAGGGGCTGCATGGGGGCATTCTTTTTCTTTTTGAGCTAGTCCGGAGTTGCTATGTTTCTGACCTTGCTATTGATACTGCTGGTGCTTGGCTGCGTCTACGTTCTCAAAAACCGGAATCTACGCACTAAGTGGCTCAGTCGCCCAATTTACCGTGCCTTTTCCAGTGTTTTGCCCGCCATGTCCCAAACTGAGCGCGATGCGCTGGAGGCAGGGACAGTCTGGTGGGAAAGTGAGCTGTTTCGTGGAAAACCCAACTGGAATACCTTGAGCGCTTACCCCGCCTATCGGCTCACCGAGGAAGAGCGTCAGTTTCTGGACAATGAAGTCAATGTGGCCTGCGCCATGATTGATGACTGGCAAGTCAGCCAGGAAGACTTCGACATGCCCGTCGAAGTCTGGAACTACCTGAAAGAAAACCGCTTTTTCAGTCTGATTATTCCCAAGGAATACGGTGGTCGCGGTTTCTCGGCACAGGCGCACTCGGCCGTGGTGGCCAAGCTCTCGACACGCAACTCGGCCCTGTCCGTGTCGGTCATGGTGCCCAACTCACTAGGCCCGGCCGAGCTGCTACTGCATTACGGCACCGATGAGCAAAAGCAACACTATCTGCCCCGTCTGGCTGATGGCCGTGACATCCCCGCTTTCGCCCTGACCAGCCCATGGGCCGGTTCCGATGCGGCGGCCATTCCCGATGTAGGGATTGTCTGCAAAGGCGAATGGGAAGGTCAGGAAGTACTGGGCATGCGCGTCACCTGGGACAAGCGCTACATCACTCTGGCCCCGGTATGCACCTTGCTGGGACTGGCCTTTCGCCTCTATGACCCGGACGGCTTGCTCGGGGGAGAGAAAGACATTGGCATCACCTGCGCCCTGGTCCCCAGCGATCACCCAGGGGTAGAGACCGGTCGTCGTCACTTCCCTTTGAACGCCATGTTCATGAATGGCCCGACCCGCGGTAACGATGTCTTCATGCCACTGGAATTCATTATTGGTGGCCCTGCCATGGCCGGGCAAGGCTGGCGCATGCTGATGGAGTGTCTGGCGGCAGGGCGCTCCATCTCCTTGCCCTCCTCGTTTACCGGCATGGCCAAGTTAACCAGCCGCGCGGTAGGCGGGTATTCCGCCGTACGCACCCAGTTTCGCAGCGCCATCAGCAAGTTTGAAGGTGTGGAAGAAGCGCTGGCTCGCATTGCTGGCCACACCTATGCCATGGATGCCGCCCGCACCATGACAGCCGCGGCGGTGGACCTGGGCGAAAAGCCATCCGTCGTCTCAGCCATCGTCAAATACCATGTGACCGAGCGGGGCCGCATGGTGGTTAACGACGGGATGGATGTGATCGGCGGCAAAGGCATTTGCCTGGGCCCCTCCAATTTCCTGGGTCGCGCCTACCAACAAATACCAGTCGGCATCACGGTAGAAGGCGCCAATATTCTGACGCGCAGCCTGATTATTTTTGGTCAGGGCGCGATCCGTTGCCATCCTTTCATTCTGGAAGAAATGACTGCTGCGCTGGACCCGGATCGTGAAGCTGGACTGCGCAAGTTTGACCAAGCCTTCTGGGCTCACGTTCGTTACACTCTGGCCAACACGGGCCGTTCTTTCTGGCTAGGCCTGGGTGGCTGGCGTTTGCTAAGTGGCCCCACGGGCACAGCCAAGTCCATGCATCCCTACTACGGTCAGGCCAGCCGTTACAGCGCAGCCTTTTCCTTGTTGGCCGATGCTTCCATGCTGGTGCTGGGCGGCTCTCTGAAAATGCGCGAGCGCCTCTCCTCTCGTCTGGGAGATGCACTGTCCGAACTCTATATGCTCAGCGCGGTCCTCAAGCGTTACCAGGACGAAGGCCGTCAACAAGAAGATGCGCCTTTAGCTCACTGGGCGGCCCAGGATGCCTTGATGCGCACACAGCATGCCCTGGACAAGGTGCTGGAAAACTTTCCGAACCGACCTTTGGCTGGCCTGCTGCGCCTGCTGGTCTTTCCGCTAGGCCTGCGCCGCCTGGGGCCCAATGACAAGCTGGATCATGCCGTCGCCAAACTGTTGACCCGACCCGGCCCCACTCGTGACCGCCTGACCTACGACACCTATCTGCCCAACGATGACAAGGAGCCCGTGGGCGCTATCGAAGCGGCATTGCTGGCGGCTCTGAATACTCGCGATATTGACGCGAAAATCCGTCAGTTCGAAAAGAGCGGTCAGTTGCAGGACAACCCCAAGGCCAACGTACGTGATATAGCCGAAGCGGTCTTCCAGGCAGGCGGAATCAGCGCTCAAGAGTTCGAGCAAATTCAGGCGCGCGATGTCCTGCGCGACCGAGTGATCGCCGTGGACGATTTCCCTTTCGATCTGCGCCGGGAACGCGCCGCCACTGAAACCACCAGTGGGAGCCAAGCATGAGTTTTCAACCGGTCTATATTATTGACGGCGCACGCAGCCCGTTTCTGAAAGCGCGTAACGCGCCCGGCCCGTTCTCAGCGGGAGACCTGGCGGTACAAACCGGCCGCGAGCTTTTGCTACGCCAACCCTTTGAGGCGTCGCAGCTCAGCGAAGTCATTCTGGGTTGCGCGGCTCCGTCGCCCGATGAAACCAATATTGGCCGGGTGCTGGGTCTGCGTCTGGGCACCGGCCACAAAGTGCCGGGCTGGACCGTGATGCGCAACTGCGCTTCGGGCATGCAAGCGCTCGATTCAGGTGTGCAGGCCATCCAAACCGGTCGCTCGCAACTGGTACTGGCCGGCGGCGTAGATGCCCTGTCTCACGCCCCCATCCTGTTCAGCGACGATATGGTTCGCTGGCTGGCAGGCTGGGGCAAAGCTCGCAGCATGGGCGCACGTCTGAAAGCACTGGGCAGCCTGCGGCTGTCTTACCTGAAACCCGTCATCGGATTGCTCAAGGGGCTGACAGACCCCGTAGTCGGCTTATCCATGGGGCAGACCGCAGAAATTCTGGCCCATCAATTTGGCATCAGCCGTCAGGACATGGACGAATTTGCCGCTCGCAGCCATCGTCTGGCTCTGCGTGCGCAACACGAACACGCGTTTGAAGAAATCGTGCCGCTCAGCGATACGCGCGGCAACAGCTACCCGAACGATGATGGCGTACGTGCGGACTCCACACCTGACAAGCTGGCCAAGCTGCGTCCGGTCTTTGACCCGCCCTGGGGCAACATCACAGCGGGCAACAGCTCACAGGTCACCGATGGCGCTGCGTTGTTGATTCTGGCCAGCGAGACAGCCGTCAAAGAGCACCAGCTCAAACCGATAGGCCGAATTGTGGATGCCCAGTGGGCGGGACTGGACCCGGCCACCATGGGTTTGGGGCCGGTATTTGCGGCCACACCGATTCTGGAACGCAATCGTTTGGCCTTGAATGGCCCGGACTTGTGGGAAATCAACGAAGCCTTTGCGGCGCAAGTGCTGGCATGTCGCGCTGCATGGGACGATCAGCAATGGTGCCAGACGCATCTGGGACGTGATGCCCTGGGCTTGCTGGACATGGACAAGCTCAACGTGGACGGTGGCGCAATTGCGATCGGCCACCCGGTGGGCGCCTCTGGCGCCCGAATCGTACTGCATTGCCTGCATGCCCTGCGTCGTCGCAACTTGCGTCTGGGCATGGCCGCCATTTGTATTGGCGGTGGCCAGGGCGGCGCCATGTTGATCGAATCGCTGCAAGGAACTGAATCATGATGCCTGTCGCTACCTTGGATTTGCAAAACTTCACCCTGCATACGGACGATCAGCACATTGCCTGGCTGAAAATCGACTGTGTGGGCAGTTCGGTCAATCGACTCTCTGCACTCGTGTTGCAAGAACTGAATCAGGCCCTGGATTACCTGAGCGGCCATCCCCCAAAAGCGTTGATCATTTACTCAGGCAAAGCCGCCGGATTTATCGCGGGGGCTGATATCGACGAGTTTTCCGAACACGGCAACAATCCTGAAAAGGGTCTGGCATTGGTCACGCGCGGCTGGACGGTGTTCAACAAACTGGCCAAGCAAACCTATCCGACCCTGGCACTGGTACAAGGCCACTGCCTGGGCGGGGGACTGGAGCTGGCCCTGGCGTGTCGCTACTGCCTGGCCGTGGATCAGGACGACACGCGCCTGGCTCTGCCCGAAGTCATGCTGGGTATCTTCCCAGGCTGGGGAGGAATGTTGCGCCTGCCTGAATACATCGGCCCGGCTGCCGCCATGGACCTGATGCTCAGTGGCAAAAGCGTCGATGCGCGCAAGGCAGCCCGTCTGGGCATCGTCGATGCCTGCGCCCCGGTGCGTCTGGCCCGGCAAGCGGCCGTCAAGCAGGTTCTCAGCGGTAAAAAACCTCGTCGTGCCCAGGGCTTGCCCCGTCTGATGAACAGCAAGCTGCTACGTCCCCTGGTGGCTCGCCAGATACGCCAGCAACTGGAAAAACGTGATCCGTATCAACACTATCAAGCCCCTCGCGCCATTTTGGAAATTTGGGAGAAACACAATGGCAACGCGCTGAAAGCACCCGAGCTGATTGAACAGATCACCCGCTCTGACACCGCAGCCAACCTGCTGCGTGTCTTTCACCTGCAGGAGCGGCTAAAGAGCATCGGCAAACACGCCTCATCACAAGTGCTCAGTCATATTCATGTCGTAGGTGCGGGCGTCATGGGCGGCGATATTGCTGCAGTATGTGCTCTCAAAGGCCTGCGAGTGACCTTGCAGGATCAGGACCGAGAGCGGATCGCACAGGCTCAGGGGCGGGCCGCCAAGTTGTTCCAGCGCCGTCTGAAAGACCGCAGGCTGGTGCAGGCGGCGCTGGATCGTTTGATCCCGGACCCGAACGGTCATGGCATCGCTTCAGCGGATCTGGTGCTCGAGGCAATCTTCGAGAACGCCGACGCCAAGCGCAGCCTGTACACCACGATAGAGCCGTTGTTGAAGCCGGGGGCCATTCTGGCGACCAATACCTCCAGTTTGCCTTTGTCCGAGCTCAGCCTGAATCTGATCAATCCGCAGCGACTGGTGGGCATTCACTTCTTTAACCCGGTCTCTCGCATGCCGTTGGTTGAGGTCGTGGAAAGCGAATTGCTCGCACCTGACGTACGCAGCACCGCCTACGCCTTTGTGAACCAGATCGGCAAGTTGCCTTTGCCCGTCAAAGACAGCCCGGGGTTTTTAGTCAATGCCGTCTTGGCGCCCTACATGCTCGAGGCCATGCGCTGTGTGGACGAAGGACTGGAGCCGGCCACCGTGGACAAAGCCATGGTCCAGTTCGGCATGCCGATGGGACCACTTGAACTGGCCGACACGGTAGGTCTGGACATTGCCCGGGATGCCGGTGCGCAACTTAGCCAGCAGGCCGTCATGCCCGCCTGCCTGAAAAGCCATTTGGATCGCCAGGAGCTGGGTCGTAAAACGGGCCAGGGTTTCTATACCTGGAAAGATGGCAAAGCCCAGAAGCCACCCGCAGGAACGATACCCAGCGGTCTGGCAGATCGCCTGATCAAGCCCCTGATCGAACAGACGGAGCACCAGGTGCGCATCGGGGTGGTGCAAAACGAAGATCTGGCCGATGCAGGCGTCATTTTCGGTACAGGCTTTGCCCCCTTCCGGGGAGGGCCGCTGCATTACAAAGCAACACAAAAACAACGCAATTAGCTCGAATTGGCACAAATACCTATACGCCGATTGGCCTAGGTCATGCACCATAGAAAACAAACAGGTGTTTTAAAACTTATCATAAGCCTCTGTCAGACGTCGCACCTATACCTTGGAGAAGAGACATGAAAAAGACGGTTGTAGCTTTGCGTACCATTCCTGCCTTGCTCATTCCTCTGGGAATGAGCGTGGGCATGGGCCAGGCCCATGCGGCTGGTTTCAACTTGCTCGAACAAAATGCGAGCGGCCTGGGCAATGCCTACGCAGGCTCGGCTGCCATTGGTGAAAATGCCAGCACGATCTACTTCAACCCGGCTGGCATGACCCTGCTGCCCGACAACAACTTCTCGGCCGGCTTGAATGTCATCAAACCCACGTTCAAATTCTCCGATAAAGGCAGTACCGACCCCCTGGCTCTGACTGGTGGCGCCAGCCGTCCGGCAACCGGCGGCTCGGGCGGCGATGCAGGTAAAGTAGCGGCAGTTCCCAATATTTATCTGTCTCACCAGCTCTCGCCCAAATGGTGGGTGGGTCTGGGGATTGGTGTACCGTTTGGTCTGACTACCGAATACGATGAAGGCTGGATTGGTCGTTATCACTCCGAAAAATTCGCCATTGAAACCGTCAACGTCAACCCTTCGGTGGCCTACAAGGTCAACGACCAATTGTCGTTCGGTGTGGGGGTGAACTGGCTGCACATTGACGCGGACTACCGCCTGGCCACGCCGGTCGGCTACCATCCTGCACTGGGCCCCCTGGATATGGACACCCGCGTCAAGATGAAGGGCGACGCATGGGGTTGGAACGCCGGCTTACTCTATCAACTGACCCCCAGCACACGTTTGGGCGTGTCCTACCGCTCCCAGATTAAGATCACGGCTGATGGTGACACCAAGCTGCGCAATCGCAATGTCCCCGCCGGCATTCCTGCACCCAATATCAACTGGGATGCCGAAGCCACCATCAAGCTGCCTGACACTGCCATTGTCAGTCTGGTACACGACCTGAACTCGCGCTGGCAATTGTTGGCCGACGTATCCTGGACCGGCTGGAGCAGCATTCCGCGCCTGACTATCGAAAACAGTGGCCCCGGCGCCCGGGATTCCGGTCTGGAACTGAAATTCAAGGACGCCTGGCGCGTCGCCCTGGGCGCCAATTACCATTACAACGAGCAATGGACCCTCAAAGGGGGGGTGGCCTGGGACCAATCGCCAGTACGTGATGAAAACTACCGCCCCACTGCGTTGCCTGACAGCGATCGTTACTGGGTGTCTCTGGGTGCGCAATACCGCCCCAGCAAAAACGCCACCTGGGATATCGGCTACACCCACTTGTTCCTGAAAAATACAGATATGAACAACAACACCGATGTCGTCAATCGCGGCCTGACTCGCGGTACCTATAAAAACAGTGGCGACATTCTGGGCGTGCAGTTCACCTACCGCTTCTAAGGATGCACCATGGCCCGCAGTCGCCGCATGGAGCTGCTCGCACGCCTGCCTCCCACCTGGCGTGCCCGCTTTTTGCAGCTGGGCTTTAACTGGCACCCCGCCTTCCGGGCAACCGGGGGGCGGGTCCATAAAGTTTCCCCAAACCTGCAGCACATCGTCGTACGCCTGCCATTGCGTCGACGCACCCGCAATATCAATGGCTCCTTATTTGGCGGTTCCCTGTTTGCCATCACGGACGGCGTACACGCCACCATGCTGCTGGCCGGCCTGCAACGCCCTGTGATCGTGTGGGACAAAAATGCAGAGATCCAGTATCGCCGTCCCGGTTATCAGACTCTGTACGCCGATTTTCAAATCCGTCCGGAAGAACTGGACGCAATACGAGGACAGCTAGACCAGTATCACGAGGCTGAAGCCACCTTCACCGTACACATCCAGGACCCGCAAGGACAGGTCTACACCACGGTGGAACGCACCATCTACATTGCCGACGCCCACTTTTACAAGCAGAAATCACAATCACGCTAATTTGCAGGAGGACCGCTTCATGTTTACCCCCCGCTGTGCCGCCCTGATTTTAAGTCTGTCCCTTGGGCTACCCGCCGTTCAGGCGGCCACCGTCGCGCAGGTCTCCGTGCCTGATGCCGTCATGGTGGACCAACAAAGCCTGACACTCAATGGGGCAGGCCTGCGCAAGAAAGTTGTTTTTGATGTGTACGTCGCCGCCTTGTATACCGCCTCCCCGTCGCAGGATGCCCAAGCCATCATCCAGTCCCCCGGGCCGCATCAGGTTCGCTTGGTTCTCAAACGCGATCTGGATGCCCAAACCCTGATCGATGCACTGAAAGAAGGCATTCACAACAACCTAACCGATCCTGAAAAACAAGACCTGGACCCGGTCCTTAAACAGTTTGAGGATCTGATGCGCCAGGTGGGGCAAGCCAAAGAGGGCGATATCGTGATTCTGGACATGAACTCCCCCCAGGTCAGAATCCTGTTTAACGACAAAATGCTGGGCGAGCTCTCTCACCCGGGGCTGACCCCTGCCTTGTTGAAAATCTGGTTAGGCAAGAAACCTGCCCAAGAATCGCTCAAAAAGGCCCTGCTGGGATTGTCTTGAACCTACACGCCTCGGAGCGCTTCATGGATAAAGTCTGGCTGCAGAGCTACCCCGCCGGTATTCCTGCCACGATCGAAGATCAGGCCCAGCAGTACTCATCCCTGCTGGATGTATTTGAACAAAGCTGCACCGAGTTCGCGCAGCGCACGGCCTATATCAGCATGGGCAAGCGCATGAGCTTTCGTGAACTGTCTGAAAATGCCCTGGCGCTGGCCAGTTGGCTGCAAAGCCAGGGTGTGAAAAAAGGCGACCGAGTCGCCCTGATGATGCCCAATATGCTGCAGTACCCCATCAGCCTGTATGGCGTATTGCGCAGCGGGGCCACCATTATCAATACCAATCCACTGTATACCGCCCGGGAGCTGCGTCACCAACTGCAGGACAGCGGCGCAGAGACCATCATCATTGCTGAAAACTTTGCGCACGTACTGCAAGAAATCCTGCACGAGACTCCCATCAAGCGAATTATTGTGACCAGTGTGGGAGACTGCCTGGGCAGCGTTAAAGGGTGGCTGGTCAACCAAGTGGTGCGCCATATCAAGAAGGGAGTGCCTGCCTGGTCCTTGCCCGGTTCCCTGTCCTTTAAATCGGTGCTGGCAAAGGGCCGTACCCGCCCCCCTGCCCCGGTCACCCTGACCCACGACGACATTGCATGTCTGCAGTACACCGGTGGCACCACGGGCGTAGCCAAAGGCGCCATTCTGACGCACGGTAATCTGGTCTCGAACCTGAGCCAGGCCCTGGCCTGGATTCGCCCCTACCTCAAAGAAGGCCAGATCGACTGCGTGGTGACCGCCCTGCCGCTCTACCATATCTTCGCCTTCACCGCGAACCTGCTGGTGTTTCTTCGCCTCGGGGCGGAGAACCTGCTGATCATCAATGCACGCGATATTCCGTCCATGATCAAGGACATGGCCAAGCTGCGCTTTACCGCCATTACCGGCGTAAATACCTTGTTCAACGCCATGCTGAACAATGCCGAGTTCCGCAAACTGGATTTTTCCTCGCTTCGCTTTACGCTGGGCGGCGGTATGGCAGTACAGCAAGTCGTCGCCAAGCGTTGGCTGGAAGCAACCGGTAAACCCCTGGCACAGGCGTATGGCCTGACAGAAACTTCGCCAGCCGCCACCATCAACCCCCTGGATAAGCTGGAATTTACCGGATCAATTGGTCTGCCCGTACCCTCGACCGACATCCGCATCCGTGATGAAAACCAGAACGACCTGCCTTTGGGAGAAACAGGCGAACTGTGCATTCGCGGCCCGCAAGTGACCCCTGGCTATTGGCAGCGCCCCGATGAGACCGCCAAGGTCTTTGACCGGGACGGCTTTTTGCGCACGGGTGACATCGGCTATATGGATGAGCACGGATACGTGTTTTTGCTTGACCGTAAAAAAGACATGATTTTGGTTTCGGGCTTTAATGTCTATCCCAATGAAGTCGAAGCGGTTGCCGCGCAGCACCCGGATATTGTCGAGGCTGCCGCCGTTGGGGTTCCCGACGAGAAAGCCGGTGAAGTGGTCAAGCTCTATGTCATCAGCCGTAATCCCGCGCTGACTGAAAAAGAGGTCATTGCCTTTTGCCGCAAGAACCTGACCGGGTACAAGGCGCCACGCTATGTTGAATTCCGCGACGACTTGCCACGCACCAACGTTGGCAAAATCCTGCGACGGGAACTGCGTCCCTAGCACGTATTTGGCGCAGGCTTAGACGAAGATGAAAGGGGCTTATGCCCCTTTTTCATTAACCGGCGTATTCATAAACAAATAAGAATCAGATCGTTCGTCACCCTGATACCGCTCTTTAGAATGGGACAAACTATTCATATAAGCGAGTGTCAGAATGCACGCCCTGTCCCGCCTCTCGGAAACGAATCGCACCGCGATTGCCCAAATCACCGAAGAGCTCGATCCGCTGTCCCTGAACTGGCTGTCCGGTTATCTCGCAGGGGTCGCACAAATACGCCATAACGGGCTTCCCGTTCAGGTGCCGGCCGCTCCTGAACTGTCTTTGGTACCGGCCGCCGCTGCCCCCGCCCAACGTCCTGCCACCATTGTGTTTGGCAGTCAAACGGGCAATGCTCAACGCGTCGCCGAAGCTTTTGCTCAACGGTGTGAGGCGGCCGGTATTGCCGTGCGCCTGCTGCGCGCCGACCGCTACCCCACGCGCGAGCTGAAAGAAGAGCGTTTGCTGTATGTCATTATCAGCACGCAGGGCGAAGGCGACCCACCCGACGACTCCATCGGATTTTTCGAATTCCTCTCCGGTGCCCGCGCTCCCAAACTGCCCGGATTGAAGTTTGGCGTGCTGGGTCTGGGCGACTCCAGCTACCCCTTGTTCTGTGGGATCGCGGAAAAAATCGATCAACGTCTGGTCGCTCTGGGGGCAGAGCGCATCCTGGATACTGGCCTGGCCGATCTGGATATTGATACGGTAGCCGCCCCCTGGCAGGACAAGGCTTTTGCTTTTCTGGAAACGGATCACCAGGCCCACGCTGCAGCAGACTCGCCTGCTGCGCAATCGAGTAACGTCACCGTACTGGAAACCCCAGCGCGTAGCAGCTATACCCGTGATAATCCCTTCCAGGCCACCATCCTGCAAAGTCAAAGCATCACGGGCCGTGACAGCACCCGCACTATCTATCACTATGAGCTGTCATTGGAAGGCAGTGGCCTGCAGTACCAACCCGGTGATGCACTGGGTGTCTGGCCTACACAAAATGCCAAGCTGGTTGAAGCCGTCATTCAAACCTTGAAACTGGACCCGACCGAAACCGTCACCATTCAGGGCACCTCGCACACGCTGCAAGCATGGCTCAGCCACTACCGCGAACTCACCCAACTGACCAAACCTTTCCTGGTGGAACTGGCCAAACGCAACAGCGATACCGTGCTGCAAACAGCCGTAGGGCCAGACGGTTTGAACACCTTGCAAGCGTTGCTAAAGACCCATCAAGTACTGGACGTACTGGAACGCTTCCCGGCCACCTGGAGCGCCGCCGAGCTGGTACAAGCCTTGCGCCCTCTGGCACCGCGCATGTACTCCATCGCATCAAGCCAGTCCGAAGTGGACGAGGAAGTACATCTGACCGTCGCCAATGTGCACTACCAGTTCAACGGACAGGATCGGTGGGGCGTCGCCTCGGACTATCTGGCCAGCCGCAGCGAAGGCGATACCGTGCCGGTCTTTATCGATCCCAATACGCGTTTTCGCCTGCCTGAGGACAACGACCGGGACGTCATCATGATTGGCCCCGGCACTGGGGTTGCTCCCTTCCGGGCTTTTGTACAGGAACGCGGTATCCAGGGCGGTAAAGGCCGCAACTGGCTCTTTTTTGGCAATCCGCACTTTCACTCTGATTTCCTCTATCAGACCGAATGGCAGCGCGCCTTGCAGGATGGGCAGTTGCAGCACCTGGATCTGGCTTTCTCGCGGGATCAGGAAAACAAGATATACGTTCAACATCGCCTGCTGGAAAAAGCGGCCGAAGTCTATGCCTGGATTCAGGGCGGTGCCCATATTTATGTATGCGGCGATGCCACACAAATGGCTAAAGACGTTCACCAGACCCTGCAAAAAATAGCGCAGCAGGAAGGCGGACTGGATGCAGACCAGGCTCGCAGCTGGTTGGAAGAACTCTCGGCGCAGGGCCGCTACGCCCGCGACGTTTACTGAGAAGCAAGGACATGACAACAAAGAAAATCGCCGCTATCGAACAGGTCAAGATTGATAGCCACTATCTGCGCGGTAGCATTACCGAGGGTTTGGCCGATCCCATTACCGGCGCCATCAGCGAAGACGACAACAAACTGCTGAAATTTCACGGCAGCTATCAGCAAGACGATCGCGACCAGCGCGAAGAACGCCGCAAGCAAAAGCTGGAGCCGGCCTTTAGCTTCATGATTCGCGCCCGCTTGCCCGGTGGCGTGGTGACGCCTGCCCAGTGGCTGGCATTTGACAAGATCGCCTGTGACTGGGCCCAGTTCGGCCTGCGCATTACCACCCGTCAGACCTTTCAATGGCACGGCGTACGCAAGCCATTTTTAAAACCCACCCTGCGCGCCATTAACGACGCCTTGTCCACCACCCTGGCAACCTGCGGCGATGTGAACCGCCAGGTTGTCAGCGCAACCAACCCCCTGCTGTCCGAGCAGCACGGCCTGGTACAAGAGTGGGCTGACAAGATTTCTGAAACCTTCCTGCCCAAAACCCGCGCGTACGCCGAAATCTGGCTGGATGGCAAAAAAGTCGAAGACGCCATTGACGGCGAGGATTTCGAGCCGCTTTACGGCAAAACCTACCTGCCTCGCAAGTTCAAGATTGGTATTGCCGTGCCGCCTTTGAATGATGTGGACGTATTTGCGCAGGACATCGGCCTGATCGCCATTATCGACAACAATCAATTGCAGGGCTTTAACGTGGCGATCGGCGGCGGTATGGGCGCCACCCACGGAGATGAAACCACGTATCCGCGCCTGGGCAGCGTGATCGGCTTTGCGCGCCCCGAACAGATATTGGCGGTATGCGAGGCCATCATCACCACCCAACGGGACCACGGTAATCGAGATGAACGTCGTCATGCCCGTCTCAAGTACACCGTGGACAAGCTGGGGGCAGACTGGTTTCTGGAAGAGGTACAAAACCGCAGTGGTCATACTCTGGAGCCTTCAAGGCCCTATCACTTTGACCACAATGGCGACCGTTTTGGCTGGATTCAAGGCAACAATGGCCGCTGGCACCTGACCCTGCGGGTGGATTCGGGACGCCTCATGGATACCGAAACAGGTCCCTGGCTAAGCGGCATGCGTGAAATCGCCAAGATTCATCAAGGCCATTTCCGGCTGACCTGCAACCAGAACCTGATTATTGCCGACGTTCCCGAGGCGGATAAAACCGCTATCGACAAACTGGTGGCCGACCACAAGCTGGACGTATATCAAACGCAAAGTGGCATACGCAGCAGCACGATTGCCTGCGTCTCTTTGCCCACCTGCGGTCTGGCCATGGCCGAAAGCGAACGCTACGCCCCCATCCTGTTGCCCAAGCTGGAAACCCTGCTGGACAAATACCAGCTGCGTAATGAGCGCATTGTGCTGCGCATTTCCGGTTGCCCCAACGGCTGCGCCCGCCCTTACCTGGGTGAAATTGCACTGGTTGGACGCGCACTGGGCCGCTATGACTTGCGCCTGGGAGCCAACTTCAGCGGCGAACGTCTGAACGTGATCTATCGTCAGAATATTGCCGAACCGGAAATCCTGAGCATTCTGGACGAGCTGTTTGGCCGTTTCGCAGCCGAGCGTCTGCCAGATGAGCACTTCGGAGATTTCCTGGTGCGCGTCGGCGTCATTACCGAACCCACGAGCCGTCTGATTCCCCTGGTTTTACAGCCGGCCTGACATGAACCTCTTTCCTCTATTCGCCAACTTGAAACAACGTGCAGTACTGGTGATCGGCGGTGGCGAAATTGCCGAGCGCAAAGTACGTCTGGTCCTGGCTGCCGGAGCTCAGGTCACGCTAGTCGCCCCTTATGTGGTGGACAGCCTGGAAGCTCTGGCTCGTCAGGGACGCATTACCCTGATCCGGGAACGCTACCAGGCCCTGCACCTGCAGGGGGCTTGGTTGATCATTGCCGCAACCGACAAGCGGGAAGTAAACCAGGTGATCGCCCAGGACGCCCAGGAAGCGCGCATTCTGGTCAATGTGGTGGACGACCCCGAGCTGTCCAGCTTTCAAGTGCCTGCTATCGTGGATCGTTCCCCCCTGATTATTGCCATTTCCTCGGCCGGTTCGGCCCCCATGCTGGCACGACGAGTCAGGGAGCAATTGGAAACCATGTTGGACCACAGTCTGGGGGCGATCAGCCGTCTGGCGCAAGAGTACCGCAGCGCCATTCGACGCGCCCGCCCCGAGCTGGGTGCGCGCCGCCGGTTTTACGACTGGTTGCTGGATGGCCCGGTGGGCGCCGCCCTTCGCAGCCACCAGGATGAACAGGCACGTCTTAGCCTGGAAAACGCGCTGCAAGAGCCTGAAGCCCCCCGTGCCTCTCAAGGTCGTGTCATTCTGGTGGGCGCCGGCCCAGGCGATCCCGGACTGTTGACCCTGCACGCCTTGCGCGCGCTGAACCGTGCCGACGTGATTCTGTACGATCGCCTGGTATCCGATCAGGTGATGGAACTGGCCCGCCGTGACGCCCATCGTATTTTTGTGGGCAAACAGTTGGGCGAGGACCATCATCAAACCCAGCACCGCATTCATCAGCTGATGATTGACTACGCCCGCGCTGGCCAGACCGTCGTGCGCCTGAAAGGCGGCGATGGCTTTATTTTTGGCCGGGGCGGCGAAGAACTGGAGCATCTGGCCGAGCATGGTATCGCGTTTGAGGTGGTGCCCGGCATCACGGCTGCCATCGCATGTGCCGCCTATAGCGGCATCCCGCTGACGCACCGTGAGCACGCACAGTCCGTGCAGTTCGTAACGGCACATCGCAAAAGCGGGCACGGAATCGAGGATTGGAATCCTTTGCTCGATACTAGCCAAACAGTCGCTGTCTACATGGGCTTGCAGCAAATCCTGGGCTTTAGCCATGAGCTGGTACAGCGTGGCCGCAGTGCCTCCACACCCTGCGCCCTGATTGAAAACGGCTCACGCCCGGAGCAGCGCACCTTGTTGTCCACCCTGGACACCATTGCCCAAGATGCCCAGCAACATCAGTTTGCCAGTCCGTGCATTTTGGTAATTGGTCAGGTCGTGACCCTGGGCAGTACCTTGTCCTGGTATGGCGAGTTGATTGATCAATTAAGTCCCCGTGCCGTCATTGAACCAACGTTGGACAAGGCGCTTGCCGCAGCCTGATTGCCAGCCCAGACACGGGCCTCGATCTCAAAGCAGGTTTTCTCGCCGCGCCGGGCCGTTATGGCGAGCAATTCAGACACAAGGTTACGTCTCTGAACAGGGAATCATCAGCAAGACAGGCAGAAGGACGACAAACTCAACCGGCGGCGCTCGCTGCTGACGAGGTCACTGGCCGGCATGGTTTCAGACAAAAATCGCCAAAGCCCTCAACATTCAAAAACGTTGAGGGCTTTTTTCTTAAGGCTCTTGGCTTGGGAGATGCTGACAGTCTGGAAACACTCATCACTGAGCAATTCCTCATGCTTCTGCACACTCCAAAGGCGGGAGCACGCGGAAAGACTCAAGCCCTTGGCCAGCCTTGAAGGGCCTGATCATTCAGCGCTGCGCAACAGCCGAAAACAGGGCACGCAAGGCGCTATCGAGCAAATAGCCAATCAGGCCAATCAGAACGATCACCGCCATCAGTTCGGAATAAGCCATACGATCACGCGTATCCAGAATCAGGTAACCCAAACCAGCGGACACACCCAGCATTTCGCACGGCACCAGCACAATCCATAACACACCAATAGCCAGTCGGCTGCCTGTCAGCACAGACCCGACAATACCCGGCAAAATCAGATACAACAGCGTCTCCAGCCTGGTCGCGGCCAAACTACGGCCCAACATCAACCAGCGCGGATTCAAATGCCGTACACCCGAAGCGGTATTGAGCAGGACCGGCCAAACACCGGCCACCCCCAGCAGAAAATAAATCGGTGCGTCCCCAATCCCGAAAGCCATCACGGCAATCGGCATCCAGGACAGGGGCGAGATCATGCGCAGGAACTGAAATAAGGGCGTCAAGGCGGCATGGGCACGGGCAGACAAACCCAGCAGCAGACCCGCGGGCACACCCACGCCCAGGGAGATAGCCAGACCAACAAAGATACGCTGCAAGCTGGCACCCACATGCATCCAGGTCTCTGACCAGCCCAGTATCTCCAGCAGGCTATGAAACGCAGCCGCAGGCCCGAACTGCTGCATAAGGGGGCTGCTGGACCACGCGGTGGCCAACCACCACAGCAGGACCCCGGCGACCAGACCGCCCAGGCCCCACAAGGTGCTGGCTACCCAGGCGTTCATTTTGGGCCTGACAGTCGCTCGCTGAGGGGGCTGCGTCAAAGACGGCACGCTGGATGGGGGGGCAGACGCAGTCAAACTCATACCACGATGCTCTCATTGCGGGTGTATTGCTCGGACAAGCCAAACTGGGTCAGCCCGCCCTGCTTTTCCAAGGCCGCACGCACAAAGCGGTCGTCCACAAGATCTTTAGCCACCTGTTGTGGCGACAAACCCTCCAGAAAACCACGCTCGCCCTGAATCAGCGTGCCCTGCAACAGGTGCACCAGGGATTCGGTATAGCTGGGGAATGGGTAAGGCTGGAAGTCAATGCGCTGGTCATCCCAGTCCGGATGACGAATGACGCCGGACTTCACATACTGGGCACGGTCGCTCGAGTCCGGAGCCAAAACTTTCAACAGATTTTCCTGGGTGTGCGGGGTATAGCGATTCCCACCCTCACGCGACAGGATACGAGCCGCGTCGGCACGGTTATCCCGAATCCAGATCTGCGCCTTGACCAAGCCATCGACGACCGCCTGCGACCACTGCGGTCGCGCCTGCAAATCCTGCTCATGCATAAAGGCCACGCAACAGGCATGATCGCGCCAGACATCGCCGGTAAAGCGCAAGATGCGGCCCATGCCCTGGGTCTCCGCCAACGCATTGAACGGTTCAGCGACAGTGAAACCCGCAATCCGTCCTAATGCCAGCGCCGGCGGCATGTCGGCCGGCGCCATCACCACCAGATTGACCTCGTTGGGAGCCAGCGCGCCCGAGTTCTTCACCACCGGCGTCAGGCCATGGGCCTTGAGCACATGCTGCAAAACCACATTATGGATGGAATACCAGAAGGGAATCGCTACCGTCTGCCCACCCAGTTGCTCAGCAGAACTGATATTTTGCGCCACGGTAATGGCCGAGCCACTCATATGATTCCAGGCGACCACTTTGGCAGGCACCTTGCTGCCATAACGTGCCCACACCGTCATGGGCGAGAGCAAATGCACCAGATTGACCTGCCCGGAGATAAAGGCTTCGATCAACTGGGCCCAGCTACGCACCATGACAGGCTTTTCAACAGCAATGCCCGCTTCTTCAAAGTACCCATTGTGATGCGCCACCAACATGGCGGTAGCATCCGTGATTGGCAAGTAGCCGATACGCAAAGGCGCATTTGACTCACTTTGCGCACGGGCAGCCCCTTGGGCCAGCAAAGGTGCAGCGCCCGCGACTGTCAGCAGGGATGCCAGTTTCAGCAAGTCACGACGGGTACGGGAGGTAGGAGATTCAATCATGAAGTGCACCTTACAAAACAGAAGCGTGAACCGCCTGGGAGAGGCTTTGCTCCAGGCTGGCCACAATTTCCAGGCGTATGGCCTGAAGCCAGTTATCCAAATGAGATCGGGGATGTGCCGGGCAGCTCCACTCACGCTGCAGTCCGGCCGGACGGCCGCCTAAGAGCAGCACACGGTCAGCCAGCAACAGCGCCTCATCGATATCGTGAGTGACCAGAACAATGGCGCAGCCGGTCTGACCGCGAATCGACAGAATCAACTCCTGCATCTGACGACGAGTTACCTCATCCAGCGCCCCAAAGGGTTCATCCATCAACAAGACCTGTGGACGTCGTGCCAGACAGCGGGCAATCGCCACACGCTGTGCCATACCGCCCGACAAGGCACCAGGACGCTGGTGGCGGCTGTCATATAAACCGACCTGACGCAGTGCTTGTTCCACTCGCAGGCGGCGCTCTGCTGCAGAGACGCAGGGCTGACGAGCAAAGCCCAAACCAAAACCCGTATTGGCCTGCACGTTCAGCCACGGCAAGAGAATGGCTTCCTGAAAAGCCATGGCCAAAGCGGGATGAACTCCACGCACGGCCTGCCCCAGAAAGGACACCTCGCCCTGAGTGGGCGCTTGCAAACCCGCCAGCACCCGCAGCAACGAGGATTTACCGACTCCGCTGGGACCGAGCAGCGCGACGATCTCGCCCGCGCCTACGTTCAGGTCCAGGTTCTGCAAGATAGTCTGGCCACCGTAGGCCAGACTGATACCCCGCGCGGACAAGAGCGCGACCCCTTCAGAATCAGACGGCAAGGGGGTGGCGGAACTCATAGGGCATCCTGTCCAAGTTCAGCTTTCAGTTGCGCTACAGTAGGCGATATCAAAGGCACCAACATGGCTTCGCGGTAACGGCGCAGCAGTTGGGGGTGCTTGCCTTGCATATAGGTCGCCCCGCCAATCGCGGAGCTTTCCAAGGCCACGGCCTGCAACGCCAGACTGCTGAGCTCGATACGAACTCTGAACAGATCAGGCGGCGTGGCCGAGTCTGGCTTGCGCACGGCATCCAGCAGCACATCCGACAATTCCTGCACGCGATCCAACAAGCGGCGGGCGGGCTGTTCCTGCACCCATTGGCAGCGTGGCGCCTTGAGTACCTGCTTTAAGGAGCGACGCGCCAGCCCCATCGCCATGCCGCACTGCAACGCCATGAATCGAGGTCGCACCGAACGCACAAACAGGCCGGCATCAGGATGCAACAAACGCTCTTGTTCCAGGCGCACGGCATTAAAGGTCAAGGCGGCGGTATTGCTGCCGCGCAAGCCGACCAAATCCAGGTCCTCCGAACGCTCCAGCCCTGAATCACCCAACTGGGCCACCCATATACCCGCCTGATCGCCGGGCATGGCGGCCACAATAGCAACCAGACAATTACCGGGACGCAGATTGGTAATCCACGGTAAACGGCCATCAAACTGCCACTGACCTTGCTCGGGCCGGGCGCGCACTTGCAGCTCTTCAATGCCACCCAGGAACTTGATGGCATTGGACAGTCCGGTCGCACCTGCAATACTGCCGTCCAGCAAACCGGGCAGGTAACGCTCTCGCATGGCAGGGTCCTGAACCTCACGCAGATATTCAATAAAGGTGCGCTGACTCCACAGGACAAAACCCGCCGTCAGCGAATGCTCAGCCACTTCCACAATAGACTGAACGGCATCACCAAAATCGGAAAAGTCCGCTTGCAGACCCAGGCTCAACAAACCGTCTTGCGCCAGGCGGGGCAACAAGGCCTGCGACTGGGAGGCCTCACTATCCAGCGACAGGGCGTGCTCTTCGAGCCACTGGGCCAGAGCAGGCGATAAAACCGAGCGCTCTGAGGCCAGCACAGCCTGTTCGGCGCGTGTTAAGGCGTTTCCCATGCGTAGGCCTCCAACTGGCTATTGAGCGGCGTACGAGCCAGATTATTGGCAAAGTTGCAGATGGTCGCCAAACCAATGCCGGTAATGACCTCCAGAGCCTGCTGATCGCCATAGCCCGCAGCACGGAAGGCGGCCAGATCCTGATCCGATACCTGACCACGGGTGTCAATCACCGCGCGGCTGAACAGGGCCAGGGCCTGGAGACGTTCATCATTGATCTGATCAAAACCACGAGCACGCAAGGCGGCCAGAATCTCTGGGTCCAGCTTGGCTTTGTTCGTCGCGATGGCGGTATGACCGGCCACGCAGAAGCGGCAGCCGTGTGTGGTACCGGCAACCAGCTGCACCACCTCGCGCTCGACCAGCGACAGGCTGGCGGTGGCATTCAAGGCAGACATGTCCTGGTAGGCTTGCAAGGCAACGGGGGCGTTCGCCAAAATAGCCAGCAGGTTAGAGAGAAAGCCACTACCACGCACAGCTTTTTCCAGTGCTGGTTTGACGGCCTCAGGGGCGGAGTCCACAGTATGCAACGTTAAGCGGGTCATGATCGCGACAATTCCTTAGTTAATCCGAGAAGGTTTTATTGTCGATTGACTGGCGCCTGATCTCCATGTGCGAACATAGCGGTATTCATATTAAAAATATCCACGAAAAGAAATAAGCATATTTTCCACATGAGTGATTCTGCCTTTCCTGACGGCCATTGCGCCCTCAACTCCCACGACACAGGGCGCCCTGTGGAAGAGCTGCTCTTGTCGGGGCTGGAGATCTCGGCCAGCCTGTTTCATTTGGGCCAGTATTGCAATCAATGGGAAAGCAGCCTGCACGGGCATCAACGGGCCGGCTTTCATGTGGTCTTGCATGGACCGTGCTGGCTACACATCCCGCATCAGGACACCCTGGCCCTGCAAGCAGGCGACGCCGTGTTTTTTCTGCGTGACATTCCTCACCGGCTGAGCTCATCGCCACAGCCCCCAAACTGGAATGCGGCGTTGCAGCGGCAAAACATGCAAGGTCTGGAGCCTCAAGTGCCCCAGAGCACCGGCCTGCTCTGCGGCTTTCTGAATTTGGGTCGGGGTTTGAGTGAATTGCTTCTGGCAACGGTGCCTGATGTTTTGCTGATTGACGGTTCGCAGGCTGATGCCGATACGGGCCGTCCTTTGCTGGACTTGATCCAGGCGGAAATGCAGCGCCACCCACAGGCCAACCCCAGCCTGTTGGAGAAACTGGTGGAGCTTTTGCTGTTCTACACTTTGCGGCGGCAAATTGGTCAAACGCCCTCCGAAGGAGCCTTGCCAGCGGGCCTGATCCATCTTGCCAGCGACCCTGCTTTTGGTGGTCTGATCGAACAACTGCTGCGGGAACCGGCCAAGGCCTGGTCAGTCGATGACATGGCGGCCTATCTGAACATGTCACGCGCCGCCTTTCACCGACGCTTTACCCTGCTATGCGGGATGGCACCGGCCCAGATACTGTTGCAACTACGCATGCAACTGGCCAAACGGCAGCTGGAACAGGGGCTCACCATGGAACAGATCGCCGAGCGCAGCGGCTACAGTTCCGCGGCGGCATTCAGTGCGGCATTCAGGCGCAGTGTCGGTGTCAGCCCGGCTCAATGGCGTAAGCAAGAGCCACGCACCTGAGCGGCCACACCGCCAGCCACGAACGACAGTCCAACCCTGTCATCACGCGGCTCATCCGTGCAGACAATCAGCCCCAAGGTGATCATCGTGATGCCGCGAGCG
This sequence comes from Alcaligenes sp. HNGD-HTN06, assembly GCF_049932565.1. Taxonomy (NCBI): domain Bacteria; kingdom Pseudomonadati; phylum Pseudomonadota; class Betaproteobacteria; order Burkholderiales; family Alcaligenaceae; genus Alcaligenes; species Alcaligenes sp. HNGD-HTN06. The sequence continues at coordinate 3,620,798 of NZ_CP187782.1, forward strand.
GCCTACCACGCCGGTCAGACAAAAGGCTTGTCCCACCCGTTCAGACTCAAATACGGACTCTGGTAATCATCCTGAGCCCTGTTCGCCCCTTACCTCCCTGATTTCCCAGCCTTCTCCCACCACAGAGGGGCAGACAGCGGGGCATAAAAAAAACCCCAATCTGTAAACAGATTGGGGTTTTTTTGACCTACCAGAGCCAGGCCAAGGCCTGACATCTGAGCAAGCGTTTAGATCACGCGGGCTGCTTCGATCAGACGCACAACAGTCCAGGACTTGCTGCGGCTGATAGGACGGCCTTCGGAAATCTCAACGGTATCGCCTTCGTTGTACTGGTTGGTCTCGTCGTGTGCTTTGTATTTATTGGAGCGCACGATGATCTTGCCATACAGAGGATGTTTAACGCGGCGTTCAACCAGAACGACGACAGTTTTGTCCATCTTGTTGCTGACAACTTGACCAATCAGGGTACGTTGACGTTTTTCGGTAGTTTGAGTTTCGCTCATCTTACTTTCCTGCGGTCTCAGCCATGACAGTGCGCACGCGAGCGATGTCGCGGCGTACTTTGCCCAATTGGCTGGTGTTGGAAAGCTGTTGAGTAGCACGCTGCATGCGCAGGTTAAATTGTGCTTTCAACAGGCTCTCGAGCTCTTTCTGGAGCTCGGCGGCATCTTTAGTACGGAGTTCGCTGGCTTTCATGACGTCTCCTTAAGCACCGATCTGACGCGTTACGAACGTCGTCGAGATAGGCAGCTTGGCAGCGGCCAGACGGAATGCCTCGCGTGCCAGCTCTTCGCTAACACCTTCCATTTCGTACAGGACCTTGCCTGGTTGAATCTCAGCGACCCAGAACTCTGGATTACCCTTACCGTTACCCATACGAACTTCGGCAGGTTTCTGCGAAATTGGCTTATCGGGGAAGATACGGATCCAGATGCGGCCACCACGTTTGATGTGACGGTTAATTGCACGACGTGCTGCTTCGATCTGGCGAGCAGTCAGACGGCCACGGTCAGTGGCTTTCAGACCAAATTCGCCAAACGAAACTTGCGCACCGCGAGTCGCCAGACCGGTATTACGGCCTTTGTGCTCTTTGCGATACTTTCTGCGAGAAGGTTGCAGCATGTTTATTCTCCTTCGGACGCAGCAGGAGCAGCGTCTTTACGAGGACCGCGACCACGACCACCTGGACGGCGGTTTTCAGGGCGGTCACCACGTGGACGACGTGGGCGGCGCTCTTCAGGGGCTACGGTGTCAACAGGCATTTCGCCGTTAGGCAGCATGTCGCCCTTGTAGACCCAGACCTTGATACCGATGATCCCGTACGTCGTGTGCGCTTCGGAAGTACCGTAATCGATGTTAGCGCGCAGGGTGTGCAGAGGCACACGGCCTTCGCGGTACCATTCGGTACGAGCGATTTCGATGCCGTTCAAGCGACCCGAGCTCATGATCTTGATGCCTTGGGCACCCAGACGCATGGCGTTTTGCATGGAACGCTTCATCGCACGACGGAACATGATGCGCTTTTCCAATTGCTGGGCAATGGAATCGGCGATCAGTTGAGCGTCGGTTTCAGGTTTGCGAATTTCTTCGATGTTAACGTGCACGGGCACGCCCAACAGGCGCTGCAGGTCAGCCTTCAGGCTTTCGATATCCTCGCCGCGCTTGCCGATCACCACACCTGGACGAGCCGAGTAAATGGTGATGCGAGCATTTTTGGCAGGACGCTCGATGACCACACGGCCAACGGACGCGCTTTTCAGCTTGCGTTTCAGGTATTCGCGCACACGGATGTCGTCAGCCAACATCGTACCGAACTCAGCACCGTCAGCGTACCAACGCGAGCTCCAGTTACGGTTAACAGCCAGGCGGAACCCAATTGGGTGGATTTTCTGTCCCATTGTGACTCCTTAAGCGCCGACTTTGACCACAATGTGGCAAGTCTGCTTCTCAATACGGTTACCGCGGCCTTTGGCTCGTGCAGAAAAACGCTTCAACGACTGAGCCTTGTCCACGTAAATGGACGTAACTTTCAGTTCGTCGATATCGGCGCCGTCATTGTGCTCAGCGTTGGCAATAGCCGATTCCAGAGCTTTCTTGATGATGCCAGCGGCTTTCTTGGGAGTGAAAGTCAGCGTATTCAGAGCGTGAGCAACGGACTTGCCGCGGATCATATCCGCAACCAGACGTGCTTTTTGCGCCGAAATATGGACTCCACGAATAATTGCTGTAGTTTCCATCACTTATCTCCGGGCCTTTTTGTCCGCAGCGTGACCCTTGAAAGTACGGGTCAAGGCGAACTCGCCGAGCTTGTGGCCAACCATGTTCTCGTTAATGTAAACGGGAATATGTTGACGACCATTGTGAACGGCAATCGTCAGCCCAATGAACTCGGGCAGGATGGTCGAGCGGCGCGACCAGGTCTTGATTGGTCGCTTGTCGTTACCCACAACGGCTGCATCAACCTTTTTGATCAGGTGAGCATCAACGAATGGGCCTTTTTTGATCGAACGTGACATAGTGTTCGCCCCTTACTTGCGCTTACGGCGCGAAACAATCATGTTGTCTGTGCGCTTGTTACGACGGGTGCGGTAGCCCTTGGCAGGCGTACCCCATGGGCTGACTGGCTCACGGCCTTCACCCGTACGACCTTCACCACCACCGTGCGGGTGATCGACTGGGTTCATCGCCACACCGCGAACGGTAGGACGAATACCACGCCAGCGAACAGCACCGGCTTTACCGATCTGACGCAGGCTGTGATCGTGGTTGCTGACTTCGCCAATCGTGGCGCGGCAGTCGATGTGAATGCGGCGAACTTCACCGGAACGCAGACGCACTTGAGCGTACGTGCCTTCACGAGCCAGCAACACAGCGGAACCACCAGCGGAACGAGCGATTTGAGCACCCTTACCAGGCAGCATCTCGATGCAGTGAATGGTTTGACCCACAGGAATGTTGCGGATAGGCAAAGTGTTGCCGGAACGGATAGGAGCTTCCGCGCCAGATACAACCGTTGCACCCACTTCCAGACCACGAGGGGCGATGATGTAACGACGCTCGCCGTCCGCGTAGCACACCAATGCGATGTGAGCGCTGCGGTTAGGGTCGTATTCCAGACGTTCTACTTTCGCAGGAATACCGTCCTTGTTGCGACGGAAGTCGACAATACGGTAATGCTGCTTGTGACCGCCGCCACGGTGACGAACCGTGATGTGGCCGTTGTTGTTACGGCCAGCACTGCTGGATTTCTTTTCCAGCAAAGCCGCGTAAGGAGCGCCTTTGTGCAGTTCAGGGTGAACCACTTTGATCATGCCACGGCGACCTGGCGACGTTGGTTTTACTTTTACCAATGCCATATTAGTTCACCTCAGAAAAGTCGAGTTCCTGACCGGGCTTGAGCGAGACATATGCCTTGCGCACACTGCGGCGGCGACCCATGAAACGGCCAAAGCGCTTTTCTTTGCCCTTCTGATTGAGCACCTGAACCGACTCAACTTCTACCTTGAACAGCAGTTCAATAGCAGCTTTGATTTCGGGCTTGGTGGCATCAGGAGCGACGCGGAAAGCGATTTGCTGATTTTTTTCGGCAACGTACGTGGCTTTTTCAGTCACGACAGGTGCCAGAATGACTTGCAATAGACGTTCGGCGTTCATCCCAACATCTCCTCAAACTGAGCGACAGCCGCTTTAGTGACCAACACTTTTTTGTAGTGGATCAGGGACAGCGGGTCGGCGTAGCGTGGCTCAACCACAGCAACGTGAGGCAGGTTACGCGTAGCCAGGTACACGTTCTCGTCCAGCGCGTCGGTGATGATCAACACGGATTCCAGGCCCAGGTCTTTCAGCTTGTTGGCTGCCAGACGGGTCTTGGGTGCTTCCAGAGTGAAGGAATCAACAACCAACAGACGCTCGTCGCGGACCAACTGAGACAGAATCGCGCTGATACCGGCGCGGTACATCTTCTTGTTGACCTTGTGTGCGTAGTTTTCTTCACCGGTGTTGGGGAATGCACGACCGCCTCCACGCCACACGGGCGAGGATGTCATACCAGCACGAGCGCGACCGGTGCCTTTTTGGCGCCATGGCTTTTTGGTGCTGTGGTTGACTTCAGCGCGTGTCAATTGCTTGCTGTTGCCGCTGCGAGCATTGGCTTGGTAAGCAACAACGATCTGGTGAACCAGAGCTTCGTTGAATTCACGACCGAAAACGTTTTCGTTGGCCTGCAATGTGGATGCAGCTTGGCCTTGTTCGTTCAGGAGCTTCAGTTCCATGGTTTAGGCTCCTTTCACAGCAGGGCGCACAACGATATTGGCGTTCTTGTGACCTGGGACAGCGCCCCGGACCAACAACAAGCCACGCTCGGCGTCGACGCGGATCACGTCAAGATTCTGAACCGTACGGGTAACGTCACCCATATGGCCCGACATTTTTTTACCTTTGAACACACGGCCTGGATCCTGGGCTTGACCAATGGAACCGGGTACGCGGTGCGAGCGCGAGTTACCGTGGCTGTTACGCTGGCCGCCAAAATTGTGGCGTTTGATGGTACCGGCAAAGCCTTTACCGATCGTGGTGCCCGTAACGTCAACCTTCTGACCCGCTTCGAAAATGCTTTCCACAGCAACTACGGAACCGGCGGAAAGCTCGGCGATAGCAGCGGGGTCGAGGCGGAATTCTTTCAGGATGCTGCCAGCTTCAACGCCAGCTTTTGCATAATGCCCTGCCTGGGGCTTGGTAACGCGTGTTGCACGACGGGTGCCAAAGGCAACCTGTACAGCAGCGTAACCGTCAACTGCGGGCGTCTTGACCTGGGTGATGCGGTTGTTGGACACGTCCAGCACGGTCACAGGGATGGACTCGCCTTCCTCTGTAAACACACGGGTCATGCCAACTTTACGCCCAACAAGGCCCAGCCGCCACGCGGCAGGCGTAGGTGTCGAGTTCGACATCGTTTTCTCCATTCCTGACTACGATTGGTCAGGGCTAACTGAGAGTACACGCAATAATTTGCGCGACGACCATAGCCAAAACTTTTTGGCTAAGCTAGTAAATATAGCACGGTGCTGTAAAGCCAAGCAAGATTTACTGCAAAAAATGGCCCGAAACTGCTTGATTGACAACAGTTTTTTCCCATTTGCCCCTGCACGCCATCAGGGCGCCATCAAGAAAACGGATTCCACCCCCGCCATTTATTGATGTGCCTTATTCACGAATCGAGCGACGTACTCATTGACCGGTTCATCCCGAATTTGCGTCGGCGTCCCGCTTTGCTCCACCCTCCCCTCACGCAACACCACAATATGCTGCCCCAGCCGCAATGCCTCATCGATATCGTGCGTAATGAAGATAATGGTTTTGTTCAGGCTGCTCTGCAAACGCAAAAGCTCATCCTGCATCTCGTAGCGAATCAAGGGGTCCAGGGCCGAGAAGGCCTCGTCCATCAGCAAAATATCGGCATCGACAGCCAACGCTCGCGCCAGGCCTACGCGTTGCTGCATCCCGCCTGACAATTCGTCAGGGTAGTTATCGGCATAATCATGCAGACCCACGCGCTCCAGCCATTGCCGAGCTTGCTCTCGGGCTTGCGAACGCTTGTCTCCACGCACCTCAAGACCGAAGGCGACATTCTCCAACACGGTCAAATGGGGCAGCAGGCCAAAGGCCTGGAAGACCATGCTGATTCCATAGCGGCGGAATTGTCGCAGGCTGGCCATGTCCAGCTGCAAGATGTCCTGCCCATCCACTAGCACCTGTCCGGCGCTGGGGTCGATCAAACGGTTGATGTGGCGCACCAGCGTGGATTTGCCCGAACCGGACAAGCCCATCACGCAGGATATCTGCTGCGCGGGAAAGCAGGCATCTACCCCCGCCAGCCCCACAATGCAGTCCGTCTGCTTTTGCACGGCCTGCTTGTCGACCCCCTGCTTTAACAAATCGACGGCTTCGGTCGCCCGATTACCAAAAACCTTATACACATCCCGCAGCTCAATCTTGCAGTCGGAGTCATGGTGAGAAGTAGGTATCGTCGTCATGCTTGCCTCCTGACCTTACGACGGTGACGCTGAGAACGACCAAAGGGTTGGGTGATCCGATCAATGACAATCGCCAGGATCACAATCGCTACCCCTGCCTGCAAGCCACGACCGATATCCAGGGTCTGAATCCCCGCCAGCACGTCTTCACCCAAACCCTGAGCCCCAATCATGGAGGCCACCACCACCATGGAAAGTGCCATCATGGTGGTCTGATTGATGCCCGCCATGATACTGGGACGGGCCAGAGGCAAGGTGACCTTGGTCAACATTTGCCAGCGCGTGACCCCATACGCCTGTGCCGCTTCCATCACATGCTTGTCCACCTGTCGCAGTCCCAGACTGGTCAGGCGAATCAAGGGAGGGACAGCATAGACAACGGTGGCCAGGACGGCGGGGACTTTACCCAGGCCAAACAGCATCAGCACCGGAATCAGGTATACAAAGCTAGGCATGGTTTGCATCACATCCAGCACGGGCGTCAGCACTTTTCTAAGCAGACGACTTCGGGCGCTAAGAATGCCAAGTGGGACACCGATCAGAATCGAAAAAACGGTTGCCACCAGCACCAGAGTGAAGGTTTGCATCAGCTTGTCCCACAAACCCATGGCGCCTATCAGGTACAGACCGGCCACGTAGAGCAGGACCGGCAGGAAACGTCGCTGGCCCCACCAGGCCAGCAAACCGGTCAAGGCCAGGATGGCCCAGGCGGGCACCTGCTGCAAGACCCGCTCCACCGGCAAGATGGCGTTCGTCAGAATCCAGGCGCTGATCTGACGAAAACCTGTGCCCCAATCCCGCACGGCTACCAGCAATTGGCGATTCACCCAATCCGCCGCCGACCACTGTGCAAAAAATGACGGCTGCGAGACAGCGACCTTCCCTGTTGACTGCGGCTCCAGGGAGGCCAGCAGCCGCTCTGCCTGTGCCGCAGGCATCCACTGGCGCCATTGCTCAGGGTTCTCTTTCAAGAATTTCTGCACCTGTGTACGGGCATTCTGTCCGCCTTCCGTCATACCCAGAATGATCTTGTTCATCTGCTCAGGCTCAAGCTGGATTTTTTCGAACAGATCCACCAGATCAGGATGCGACTGTACGAAAGGCGTGGAGGCCGCCACACCAATATGGGCCAGAATGAAGTCTGTGGGGCAAACCTGGCCTTTGCCAGACACCGCCGCTTCCCAGCAGCGTTCATTGAAAGGCGCGCTGGCCAGCTTTTTGAAGGAATACTTGGCCATGAGGCCTGCTGGCTGCCAATAATAGAACAGGATAGGCTCACGCCTGTCATAAGCAGCACTGATGGCCGCATCCAGAGCCGCACCCGTACCGGGTCGGAAATTCTGATAGTGTTCGCCCAGACCATAGAGATCGAACAGACGGCTATTGAAGGTTTCACAGACCCAACCGGAGGGACAGTTATAGAAGCGACCTTTATGGGGCTGTTCCGGGTCGCTGAAAATAGTGGCGTAGCGCCCCAAATCTTCAACTTTCTGGAGATCGGGGGCAATTGGCTTGATTCCCTTGTCAGGATCACCCTCGACCACATAGTCCGGAACGTACCACCCCTGCTCGGCCCCGCCCTTCAGCGTATTGCCCAGAACCTGAACCTGTCCGGCTTCAATGGCTTTCTCGATGATCTCGGTACGCCCGGACCAGATCTCGCCGATTACCTGGATATCATTCTGTGCCAACGCACTTTCCAAGGCAGCCGAGGAGCCCGGCACCCGTTCAGTCTTGCAGCCATACGCCCTTTCCAGAATCTGTTGATACAGCTCCGTGCTGAACGCGGCACTCTCCCAGCTCAAGTCAGCCAGACGTATTGGTTTGTCCGGCTGACAAGCTTGCGCGTATGCATGACCTCCCCACAGGCAAAGCCATAGGCCCAGGCAGTACCACAGGGCCAGAAATGGCTTTCGTATCTGATTTTTCATTCTCGTCCTCCTTCACCCCGCTCATCGTCGCATTTGTTTCCGGGTGAAAGTGTGTCCGGTCGTAAAAACAAACTAAAAACAGGTTTTACTCCACGGCGGCATCAGCGTGCATCGCTCACAACAGGGTCAAGGACGAGAGACAAAACCCCTGCTCAGAAAAAATGGCGGCTAGTCACCCTATCGTCTGAGTCAGACCGCTGCTTACGGACGAAAAAAAACGCCATGCAGTTGCATGGCGTTTCTTTCGATGTATATCGAACTGCTAGGCAGAATTACTGCAGAGCGATTTCGACGTCAACACCGGCTGGCAAATCCAGACGCATCAGAGCGTCGACGGTCTTGTCGGTAGGATCGACAATGTCCATCAAGCGCTGGTGGGTACGCATTTCAAACTGATCGCGCGATGTCTTGTTGACGTGCGGCGAACGCAGAATGTCGTAGCGACGGATACGTGTTGGCAGTGGTACTGGACCACGAACAACAGCGCCGGTGCGCTTGGCGGTTTCTACGATCTCAGCAGCAGACTGATCGATCAACTTGTAATCGTAAGCCTTCAGACGGATGCGGATTTTCTGGTTTTTCATGGGTAATCCTAAAGAACGATATAAGTGGGGGCTTTTTGACTGGGCTTACCGATTGCTCGAAGAAACTCTGACTAAAAAGCACCCCTTTTGGGGGTAGCAAAGACGCGGCGGGAAGGTTTGCACCTTCACACCGCGATCAAGGCTTATTACTTGATGATTTTTGCCACCACGCCAGCGCCAACGGTACGGCCGCCTTCGCGAATAGCGAAGCGCAGACCTTCTTCCATGGCGATAGGAGCGATCAGGGACACTTTCATCGAAATGTTGTCGCCTGGCAGAACCATTTCCTTGTCTTCTGGCAGCTCGATCGTGCCGGTCACGTCAGTTGTACGGAAGTAGAACTGAGGACGGTAGCCCTTGAAGAAAGGCGTGTGACGACCACCTTCTTCTTTGGACAAAATGTACACCTCGGCGTCGAAGTCCGTGTGTGGCTTGATCGAACCGGGCTTGGCCAGAACTTGACCACGCTCCACGTCTTCACGCTTGGTACCACGCAGCAACAGACCGACGTTATCGCCAGCTTCGCCTTGGTCCAGCAGTTTGCGGAACATTTCAACGCCGGTACAAATGGTCTTGACCGTGTCTTTGATACCCACGATTTCGATTTCTTCGCCGACTTTGATGATGCCGCGCTCAATACGACCGGTCACAACCGTACCACGGCCGGAGATCGAGAACACGTCTTCAACAGGCATCAAGAAGGTACCGTCAACGGCACGCTCAGGCGTAGGAATGTAGGTGTCCAGCGCTTCGGCCAGAGCCAGAACAGCTTGGCTGCCCAGTGGGCCTTCGTCGCCTTCCAGAGCCAGTTTGGCCGAACCCTTGATGATCGGGGTGTCGTCGCCAGGGAAGTCGTACTTGGACAACAGCTCACGAACTTCCATTTCAACCAGTTCGATCAGCTCTTCGTCATCAACCATGTCGGCCTTGTTCAGGAACACGATGATGTAAGGAACGCCAACCTGACGGCTCAGCAGGATGTGCTCGCGAGTCTGGGGCATTGGGCCGTCAGCGGCCGAGCAAACCAAGATAGCGCCGTCCATCTGGGCAGCACCGGTAATCATGTTCTTGACGTAGTCAGCGTGGCCGGGGCAGTCAACGTGAGCGTAGTGACGGTTAGGCGTTTCGTACTCAACGTGCGACGTGCTGATGGTGATACCACGTGCTTTTTCTTCAGGGGCGTTGTCGATCTGCGAGTAATCGCGTGCTTCGCCGCCGTATGCCTTGGACAGAACCGTGCAGATTGCAGCGGTCAGAGTGGTTTTACCGTGGTCAACGTGACCGATAGTACCGACGTTGACGTGCGGTTTAGTCCGTTCAAACTTACCTTTTGCCATGATTTATCCCAATTATGTTTTACAGGAAAACAAAAAAATTGTTGAGCAGCCCGCCATGAGGCGGGCTGATATTGCTATTACTTACCGCGAGCGCTGATCACTTCTTCCGCTACGTTCTTTGGAGCTTCAGCATATTGCTTGAATTCCATCGTGTACGTAGCGCGACCTTGTGTTTGCGAACGCAGGCTGGTCGAGTAACCGAACATCTCGGCCAGAGGAACCTCGGCCTTGATGATCTTGCCACCACCAACGATATCGTCCATGCCTTGAACCATACCGCGACGGGAGGACAAGTCACCCATCACAGTACCGGCGTATTCCTCAGGAGTTTCAACCTCAACAGCCATGGTTGGCTCCAGCAGAACAGGGGCAGCCTTACGCATACCATCCTTGAAGGCCATCGAAGCGGCCATGCGGAAGGCGTTTTCGTTCGAGTCCACATCGTGGTACGAACCGAAGAACAGCGTAGCTTTGACGTCCACCACTGGGTAACCAGCGACCACACCTGCGGACAGGGTTTCGCGAATACCTTTTTCAACAGCAGGAATGTATTCGCGAGGAACCACACCGCCCTTGATGGCGTCAACGAACTCAAAGCCACCGCCTGCTTCCAGGGGCTCCAGCTTGAGGACCACGTGACCGTACTGACCACGACCACCGGACTGTTTGACGAACTTACCTTCGATTTCGTCGCAAGTCTTGCGGATGGTTTCGCGGTAAGCCACTTGGGGTTTGCCCACGTTGGCTTCCACGCCGAATTCACGGCGCATGCGGTCTACCAGAACTTCCAGGTGCAGCTCGCCCATACCGGAAATAATGGTCTGGCCGGACTCTTCGTCGCTGCTGACGCGGAAAGATGGATCTTCCTGAGCCAGACGGGACAAGGCCACGCCCATTTTTTCCTGGTCGGACTTGGTTTTTGGTTCCACAGCCTGCGAAATCACGGGCTCGGGGAACTCCATGCGTTCCAGAATGATGTGCTGGCTGGCGTCACACAGGGTTTCACCCGTGGTCACGTCTTTCAAGCCCACCACGGAGGCGATGTCACCGGCCACCAGCTCTTTCAGTTCGGCACGGTTGTTTGCGTGCATCTGCAAAATACGGCCAATACGCTCTTTCTTGCCCTTGATAGGGTTGTAGACCGTATCGCCCGAACGCAGAACGCCCGAGTAAACGCGCACGAAGGTCAATTGACCAACAAAGGGGTCAGTCATCAGCTTGAACGCCAGAGCGGACATCGGCTCTTCGTCGTTGGCTTTACGATGAATGACATTACCTTCGTCATCCGAACCTTCGACAGGAGGAATATCCACTGGCGATGGCAGGTAGTCGATCACGGCGTCCAGCATACGCTGCACACCTTTGTTCTTGAACGCGGTACCGCACAGCATTGGCTGAATTTCGCAGGCAATGGTACGTGTACGCAGACCCAGGTTGATGTCCTCTTCGGAGAGGTCACCGTTTTCCAGGTACTTGTTCATCAGGTCTTCGCTGGCTTCGGCAGCCGACTCGACCATTTTTTCACGCCATTCTTCAGCCGAAGCTTGCAGCTCAGCAGGAATGTCGGTGTATTCAAATTTCACGCCGTTGCTGGCTTGATCCCAGATGATGGCTTTCATCTTGATCAGGTCAACCACGCCTTGGAAATCTTCTTCAGCACCAATCGGGATAACGACAGGCACAGGATGGGCTTTCAGACGCAGCTTGAGCTGGTCGTAAACCTTGAAGAAGTTTGCGCCCGTGCGGTCCATCTTGTTGATGAAGGCCAGACGAGGCACACCGTACTTGTTGGCTTGACGCCATACGGTTTCCGACTGAGGCTGAACACCACCCACCGCGCAGTAAACCATGCAAGCGCCGTCCAGCACACGCATGGAACGCTCAACTTCAATGGTGAAGTCAACGTGGCCGGGGGTATCAATGATGTTGATACGGTGCTCTGGATAATTGCCCGCCATACCACGCCAGAAAGCAGTGGTAGCAGCCGAGGTAATGGTGATCCCGCGCTCTTGCTCTTGCTCCATCCAGTCCATGGTGGCCGAACCTTCGTGGGTTTCGCCCAGCTTGTGGTTCACACCGGTGTAGAACAGGATGCGCTCGGTAGTGGTCGTTTTCCCGGCGTCGATGTGAGCCGAGATACCGATGTTGCGATAGCGCTGAATAGGGGTTTTGCGGGCCATGATTATATGTCCTCAGATTACCAACGGAAATGGCTGAATGCTTTGTTAGCATCGGCCATCTTGTGCGTGTCTTCACGCTTTTTCATTGCACCGCCACGGCCTTCAGCCGCATCGGACAATTCGCCGGCCAGGCGCAAGTCCATCGATTTTTCACCGCGTTTCTTGGCGGCTTCACGCACCCAGCGCATGGCCAGAGCCAAACGACGCACGGGACGCACTTCGACAGGTACCTGGTAGTTAGCGCCACCAACACGGCGGCTCTTCACTTCAACAACAGGTTTTACATTATTGATGGCAGCATTAAACACTTCGAGCGGATCTTTGCCGGTTTTCTGCGCAATTTGTTCCAGCGCGCCATAAACAATACGTTCGGCAACAGCTTTCTTGCCGGACAGCATGACCACGTTCATGAACTTGGCCAGCTCAACGCTGCCAAATTTTGGGTCAGGTAGGATTTCACGTTTGGGTACTTCGCGACGGCGAGGCATTTTTATTTCCTTGTGACTATTCAGTTGAACCGCGTTATGCGGTCTCGGCCATTCATGACAAATGACCACTTACCTACCATGGCGCTCAGGCCACGGTTGCACGGATCCAGATCAGAGAACTGATCAATGGATACATGGATTACTTGGGACGCTTGGCGCCGTACTTGGAGCGGGCTTGCTTACGGTCCTTGACGCCTTGCAGGTCAAGAGCACCGCGAACAATGTGGTAACGCACACCTGGCAAGTCTTTAACACGACCACCGCGGACGAGAACGACCGAGTGCTCTTGCAGGTTGTGGCCTTCACCACCGATGTAAGAAATGACTTCGAAGCCGTTGGTCAGGCGCACTTTGGCGACTTTACGCAGAGCGGAGTTAGGCTTCTTGGGGGTCGTGGTGTATACACGTGTGCAAACACCGCGGCGCTGTGGGCAGTTCTCGAGCGCGGGGCTCTTGCTGCTAACGCGGCTGACTTCGCGCGGTTTACGCACGAGCTGGCTAATGGTTGGCATGACCTTTACGTATCCTATAACGTACTTTACGTACTGGTTGACGTATATGTTTTGAAAAACGCCGTCCAGTTGGCGGGTATTGAAACCCCGGACCGGAAGCGGCATTGCGCAATACCACTCCCCATAAAACACGAAAAAGAGCGGTCTTGCACATGGCTTGGGCTTGATTTCAGACACCAAAAAAGTGCCCGCAGCCCCTAAATTCAGGGCTGCCATCAAATTACTGCAAGGTGTACCGGCAAAGGATCCTTAAAGTAAGCTCTAAAATTTACCACAGTAAACCCTTATAGGTCAACGATTTGGGCGCCAATCCGGCTCTTTCCCGTTGTCAGGGCACACGCATGGAAGCACTTGGTCACTCGCTATCTACATATCGTTATACTGCAGGGCTATTGCACTTCTGCGACAAGGACAATACCCATGATCATCGCTTCCCTGGAAGACGACCTCGTCCAGGCTGAACTGATTGCCCGGATCTTGACCGAGGCTGGCTATGAGTGTCGCTCCTTTCATCAAGGAAAAGACCTGCTGGCCGCCCTGGCCAAGCCACACGATTTCGGTTTACTGCTGCTGGACTGGGAACTGCCGGATGTCAGCGGCCTGGATGTGTTGCGTTGGGTTCGCACCACACTGGGTCATGCTATGCCCGTTCTGTTTCTGACCAGCCGTACCCAGGAAGAGGATCTGGTCACCGGCTTGCAAGCCGGTGCCGACGACTATATTAATAAGCCCGTGCGCAAGGGAGAGCTGGTGGCGCGCGTCAACGCCGCTGTACGACGTCTGGATTTGAACACCACCGTCACACAGGACAGCCGCTTCTCGTTTGCCGGTTACGATATTTTCCCCGAGCAAGGTCAGATCATGCTGTCCGGTGAGACTGTTACCCTGGCCCCCAAAGAGTTCGAGTTGGCTCTTTTGCTGTTTCGCAATCCTGGCCGTTTGTTCTCGCGTGATGTTTTAAGCTCCGCCGTCTGGAATCGGGAGATTCCGGCCACCTCCCGTACGCTGGACACGCATTTGTCCAATATACGCCGCAAGCTCCAGCTGCGCCCTGAAAACGGGGTACGCCTGACCGCGTCCTACGCCCTGGGCTATCGCCTTGAACTTTTGACCGACCCTAGCTAGTCCACTTTTTATGATTAATCTGCGTATCGCCGCCCCCCTTGTCTGCGGCTTGATCTGGGGCGGTCTTGTGTCCGCCCAGCCTTCGGGCGCTCGTGGCGAAAATTTTGTCTACAAAGTTCTGGCCGGAGACACCCTGCTGGACATTTCCCAGACATACACACGCCAAGGGCGCAACTGGTCCGAGATCCAGCGCTTGAATGCGGTGGCCGATCCGTATCGCCTGCCCATTGGCAAGGAGCTGCATATTCCGTTTCGCATGATCCCGGAAGTGGACGCCCCAGCCCGCATCACCCATCAGACCGGCCAGATCCTGGTCAATGGTCAGACTCTGGCCGCGGGGACCACGCATTTACAGGAAGGAGATCTGATCCAGACGGGCAGCAATGGCTATCTGACACTGGAACTGCAAGATGGCAGTCAACTCAGTGTGCCTGCTCAGGCTTCACTAAATGTGACGCGTCTGCGGGCCTTTGAGGGGACGGGCCTGACCGATTCGATCATTGCCCTGGACGACGGCGATGTGGAATCGCGGGTTTCACCTGAAAAAAATGGAGTGGGCCGCTTTGAAGTGCGCACCCCAGTCAGCATTACGGGGGTACGTGGGACCGAGATGCGCGTTCGCACCCAGCGTGGCATGGCACACAGCGAAGTGCTGACGGGCCGTGCCGAGCTGGGCACGCAGCAGCGCGACACTCCCACAAGTTTGAAACAGAATCAGGGTGCTGCAGTGGGCACGGACGGCAGTATTCTGGCATTGCAGCCGTTGTTGCCTGCCCCGCAGATTTCCAAGCCTGAGCGTCGCGGTGGTCAATGGAACAGTACGATTCAAGCTGTGCCCGGTGCTCAGGCCTATCTGGTCCAGACCTCCACCGACCCGCAAGGCGCCAAGCTGCTGTGGCGCGACATTACAACAGATACGGAGATACAGTTCGGTGCCTCACGCCCCGGCACCTACTACGTCACCGTACGTGCCATTGACCGCCACGGGCTGATGGGCCCGGACACGATCGAAAGCTTTGAAGGCGCCGCCAGCCTGACCAGCTCGGATGGCCAAGCCGTGGTCAACCGTTTTGGCGACCCCATTCTCTTGACGCAGTTCTAGAACCTGAACGGCAGACGGCATGAGCAGCCCGGCCCCTGAAAACAACAAGCTCCTCTCGGACCGGATTCGGAAAGAGTGGCATCTGGTGTCGGGTTTGCTCATGTTACTGACCCTGCTGTTCAGCGTCGTGCGTGATGATGGTGCGCTGGGCAAACTCAATAACCTGATCTACGACTTCACCATGGCGGCTGCATTCACGCAGCCCGCCCCGTCAGATATTGTTATCGTCGCCATCGACGACTACAGCATTTCCCAACTGGGATTCTGGCCTTGGCGACGTATCCATCATGCGCAACTGCTCGGCCGTCTTGCACAGGCACGCGCGGTTGGCATCGATCTGGTGTTTCAGGAACCCAACCCTGTCTACCCCAGTGATGACCGTGCCTTGGCCCAAGCGATTGAGCAACACGGGCGCGTTGTACTGCCCTTGATTTATGACACCCAGCGCCAGGAAGTCAATACCGCGATTCCTATGCTGAGCCTGGCCGCAAAAGCGGCAGGCTACATCAACATCGAACCCGATTCGGATGGGGTGGTACGACGCGTCGCCCTGCAGCGACTCACCCCTTCTGACCAGATTCTGCCGCACTTCACGATCGCCATGTTGATGACGGGCGACGATGTGGATCTGGCCCTGCACGCCCTGAACGCCAGCCAATCCGACACGCCCCACATTCCTTTCCTGGGCCGCAGCGGGCACTTTCAAACCGTCCCTTACTTTAATGTCCTCAATGGCGATATCCCGCCCTCCTTTTTCAAGGACAAATATGTATTGGTTGGAGCATGGGGGAGTGGGTTGGGCGACACCTTCCCCACTCCCTTATCCAAAGCCGGCCTGAGCAGCATGTCCGGGGTGGAAATTCTAGCCAATACCTTACAGGCCGTCCGCAGCGACAACTGGATACGCACTCCCCCGGCCTGGTTCATCGCCCTGGCCAGTTGCCTGCCCGTTCTGCTGGCTTGTCAGGTGCTGTTTTATCTGTCACCGCGCGCAACCTTGCTGGGCCTGATCGGCTTGGTCATTGCCATTTTGCTGGTGAACTGGGTGGCCATGCACGCCTTTGATCTGTGGATTCCACCCTTGGCCAGTCTGATGACTGTCCTGCTGGCCTATCCCCTTTGGCACTGGCGCAGTCAGGAAGCGGCGCTCAATCAGGTGACCGAGGAACTGAACAAGCTGCAACTGGAGTACCCCGATGTCAGGGCAGCGCTGAACGAGCGCCTGTCCGGTCTAAGTACGCGCAACCTTCCCCATCGACTGACCCAGCTGCACAAGTCCATTAATTTGTTGCGTCAGGCACAAACCAAGCGGGAAGAGACATTGCGCTTCATTTCACATGATATGCGGGCGCCTCAAAACTCTATTCTGGCCTTGACCAGCTTACAGCGTCAGGATGAAAGTAAACTGCCACCCGATCAATTCCTGCACAAGATGGAAGGTTATGCCGAGCAGACCCTGGAACTGGTCGACAACTTCATCAGCCTGGCGCGAGCCGAAGCCATGGAAATGGTGCTGAGCCCCTTGAGCCTGCCTGATTTGCTGGCAGACTGTCTGGATGATGCCTGGGCCAGCGCCAACAAACGCTCCATCAGTTTGAATCTGAATGATTCGGATCTGATATGGATAAAGGGCAATGCTCCCATGCTGCGCCGCGCTTTTACCAATCTGATTCAAAACGCCATCAAATACGGGCCAGACGGCAATCGGATCGACATAGACCTGATTGCCGAACCGCAAACCGTGCAGGTCCGGGTCATGGACCAAGGCTGGGGTGTACCGGCAGATAAACGGGCAAGTATTTTTGAGCCTTATCACCGGGCCCATGAAAATACAGCAGGCGCCCCTTCGGGTAGCGGACTGGGCCTGGCGTTTGTAAAAACCGTAATCAACAAACATGATGGCGATATCGTGCTCGATAGCACGCGTGAACAGGGCTGTACCTTTATTGTCTCCCTGCCCCGCCTGGATAGTAGCGATGAAGACTGAGTTCTGGCGTGACCCGGCCTTGCCTTATGTGGAAAGTCGCCGTGCCTGCGACAGCCGGGTCTGTTACCAGCAACACAGCCACCCCACCTATTCGATTGGCGCAGTCGACGCAGGTGGCAGTATTTTTAGCGGAGCACCTGGCGGCCCCGTGCCGCTTGCTCCGGGTTCAGTCGTCTTGATCCCGGCCCATCGCAGCCACGCCTGCAACCCTAGACCTGACCAGACCTGGAGCTACCAGATGCTGCACCTGGACGCGACATGGCTGGAACAGTTATGGCAAGAAAGCACAGGGTTCAGGCCCAAGACCGCAGAGCCTGTTCGTGTCAGTCACCAGCCCTCGCTTTATGCCGCCTACTGTGAGCTGAACACAGTCTTGTTCTCTGAGGCCCCCGTACTGAACAAAGAGGCGGCACTGATCGACTTTTTGCTCCATCACTGGCCAGATCAGGCCCAACTCCTGGTGCCTTCGCCTCCGCCCAGCCCCCTGTTGCAAAAAACCCTGAAACGCTGGATTGAAGGCCAGCTAGCCACTGTGCCCCTGCACGAGCTGGCTCAGGAAACAGGGCTGAGCCGCTATCAGCTCATTCGAGCCTTTCGTCGCCACACGGGCCTGACGCCGCAGCGCTGGCAACTGAATCAACGTGTCAATCTGGCTCGCCATGCCTTACGGGAAGGGGACGGGCTGGCAGACATTGCCTATCGTCTGGGTTTTGCCGATCAAAGCCATTTTCAGCGCGTTTTCAAACTCTATACCGGCGTCACCCCCGGGCAATATCGCGGCTAATTCCGCTCTTCCCGCCACCGCAACGAGGAGACAGACGCACTTTTATTCAATACGGCGCCTTTCCTGTCCGGGCACACTGCATTTTTTGTCTGGATATACCGCCGTGTCCCTGTTCTTGCTGATCGCCAGCACCCATTTTCTGGCACTTCTTTCGCCAGGCCCAGATTTTTTCCTGATTACCCACAGTACCTTGACCCATGGACGACGAGTCGCAAGCGGTGTCTGCGCCGGCGTCGCCCTGGCTAATGGGATTTATATCGCTCTGGCCCTGACCGGCTTTGCCCGACTCAGCCTCAACAGTCCGCTCTTTTTGCTGATGCAAACCACTGGTGGACTGTATCTGCTGTATTTAGGCGTGAAATTTCTGCAGGCAGCCCGTCGCCCCTCGTCGCGGCATCGGCTCCCCGCCACGGCTTCTTGCCCAGGCGGGTGGTGGCGCCATGCTCTGCTAGGTCTGCTATCAGGGCTACTGAACCCAAAGAACGCCCTGTTCTATGCCAGCCTTGCCTCCGTGCTGGCCAGTCGCCATACCGACACCCATGTGCAGATGCTACTGGGTTTGTGGATGTTTCTGACCGTGCTGATCTGGGACTTGTTCCTGACCCTACTAATCGGACATCCCCATTGGCAACACCACATTGAAAAATATCTTCCCTATGTGCAACGGCTCTGCGGCCTGCTGCTGTGCCTGATTGCAGCAGCCGCATTGCTAAATGTCATTACGCACTTGGATGAAGCCTGAGCTTGCAAAAAGCACAAGCCAGTCCACGCCAGCCGTCAAGCACCCAGGAGGCGATAGAGCAAAGCTGTTAGAGCCACATCAAACGATGAGAAAACAAATCATTTGCGAGCTCTGACGGGGCAACATAAGCCGGTAAAATAGTCCGGGTCTACGTTTTGTTAAGCACCTTGAGTGCGCGACAGTCTATGCTGTAAGACCGGAACAACACTTGGGTGTCCCGTTCCATTTTTAAGTCTGTTTTCGAGGAGTTACTAGAATGTTTGCCAAAATCGCTTTTACAGCCGTTCTTGGATTGGCTAGCGTGCCTGCTTTTGCTGCGTGCGACGTCAGCATTGAAGGCAATGACTCCATGCAGTTCAACACCAAGAGCATCGTTGTTGACAAGACATGCAAGGAATTCACGATCAACCTGAAACACACCGGCAAGCTGCCCAAAGCAGCCATGGGCCACAACGTGGTTGTCTCGAAAAAATCCGACGAAAGCGCAGTTGCCACTGACGGGATGAAAGCCGGCCTGGACAACAACTACGTCAAAGCGGGTGACGAGCGCGTTATCGCTCACACCGACGTGATCGGTGGTGGCGAAAGCACCTCCGTCACTTTTGACGTCTCCAAGCTGAAAGAAGGCGAAGACTACGCGTTCTTCTGCTCTTTCCCCGGCCACTGGAGCATCATGACTGGCGAAATCAAGCTGGGCAGCTAATACGTTGCTTGCAGCCGCTAGACGGCCATAAAAAACCCCACGTGGCAAAGCCATGTGGGGTTTTTTACTGGGCGATCCAGTTATATGCCGACTATCCTGCTGGTTCCCCACCCCCTGTGTAAGCCGGGTGGGAATCCTGCATGGTCGTTTATTCCTGTTCGCCTTCAGGGGCTTGAGGCTGCTGCTCAGGCTCGGTCGCACCCGACACAAAGACGGGATCGTCCGAAGGCTCAGGAGCCGACGCGAATGGGTTCTCCAGTTCACGGGCTGCTTTGCGCTCTGCCATTTCAAAGGCTTCTTTTTCCTTGCGAGCGGAATGGAAAGCCATACCGGTACCAGCAGGAATCAGACGGCCCACGATCACGTTTTCTTTCAGACCACGCAGATCGTCGGTTTTGCCCATAATGGCCGCTTCGGTCAACACGCGAGTGGTTTCCTGGAAGGAAGCCGCCGAGATGAAGGAGTCGGTCGACAGCGAAGCCTTGGTAATACCCAGCAGTACGTTTTCGTACGTAGCAGGGATACCGTTTTCAGCCAGGACGCGATCGTTCTCGTTCAGCAGTTCGGAGCGTTCAACCTGTTCACCCGTGATGAAGTTGGTATCACCGGCATCCACAATGTTCACGCGGCGCAGCATCTGACGAACAATCACTTCAATGTGCTTGTCGTTGATCTTCACACCTTGCAGACGGTAGACGTCCTGCACTTCGTTAACAATGTAGTTAGCCAGCTTCTCGATACCCTTCAAGCGCAGGATGTCGTGCGGATCGGCTGGGCCGTCCACAATCATCTCGCCCTTGTTCACCACTTGACCGTCGTGAGCCAGGACCTGTTTTTCCTTCGGAATCAGGAACTCGTGGCTGACGCCGTCCAGGTCGGTAATAACCAGACGCTGTTTGCCCTTGGTGTCTTTACCGAAGGAAACCGTACCCGTAACTTCGGCCAGCAGACCGGCGTCCTTGGGCGAACGAGCTTCGAACAGTTCAGCCACACGTGGCAGACCACCGGTAATATCCCGAGTCTTTTGCGATTCCTGAGGAATACGCGCCAGAATCTCACCCACGGACACTTGCTGACCGTCGCGAACGGTAATCAGCGCGCCCACCGGGAAGGAGATATTGACCATGTGATCGGTACCCGCGATCTTGATCTCCTGACCTTGCTCGTTCAGCAGCTTGATCTGTGGACGCATGGTGATCTTGCCACCACGTGTCTTGGGAGTGATCACAACCAGAGTCGACAGACCGGTTACTTCGTCCACCTGACGAGCCACGGTCACGCCTTCTTCGATGTTCTCGAAGCGAACGGTACCTGTGTACTCGGACACGATAGGACGGGTCAGCGGGTCCCAGCTAGCCAGGCGCTGACCAGCCTTGATCGCTTCGCCATCGCCCACCGTAATGGTGGCACCGTAAGGCACTTTGTGGCGTTCGCGCTCGCGGCGGTTGTCGTCAAAAATGACGATTTCACCGGAACGGGAGATCGCAACACGTTCGCCCTTGGCGTTGGTCACGTAGCGCAGACCGATTTCAAAGCCGACCGTACCAGCCGTCTTGGTTTCCACCGAGCTTGCCAGCGCTGCACGCGAAGCCGCACCACCAATGTGGAACGTACGCATGGTCAGTTGGGTACCCGGTTCACCGATGGACTGAGCAGCAATAACACCGATAGCTTCACCACGGTTAACCAGCATACCGCGGCCCAGATCACGACCGTAGCAGCTTGCGCACAAACCGTGACGGGTTTCGCAAGTCAGCGGAGTACGGATCTTGACTTCATCAATACCCAGATTGTCGATCAGGTCGACCAGGTCCTCGTTCAGCAAGGTGCCGGCGGGGATGACCAGTTCCTGATTGTCAGGATTGACGATATCGGTCGAAGCGACACGGCCCAGAATCAGATCGCGCAGGGGCTCGATAACCTCACCACCATCCAGGATGGCTTTCATGGTGTAGCCGCCCTTGGTGCCGCAATCGTCTTCGGTAATGACCAGATCTTGCGTCACGTCGACCAGACGACGCGTCAGGTAACCGGAGTTAGCCGTCTTCAAGGCCGTGTCGGCCAGACCCTTACGCGCACCGTGAGTCGAAATAAAGTACTGCAGTACGTTCAGACCTTCACGGAAGTTCGCGGTAATAGGCGTTTCAATAATGGAGCCATCAGGCTTGGCCATCAGACCACGCATACCGGCCAGCTGACGAATCTGTGCAGCCGAACCACGAGCACCGGAGTCCGCCATCATGTAGATGGAGTTGAAGGACTCTTGACGTACTTCTTCACCAAAACGGTTGATCACTGGCTCGGAAGCCAGTTGCTCCATCATGGCCTTGCCCACGCGGTCACCGGCTTTACCCCAGATGTCCACCACGTTGTTGTAGCGTTCCTGAGCGGTCACCAGACCCGAGGAGTACTGCTTGTCAATTTCTTTGACCTCGTTGCTCGCCTGGGCCAGGATGCTTTCCTTGACAGCAGGCACCACCATGTCGTTCATGGCGATGGAAATGCCGCCACGGGTTGCCAGACGGAAACCGGACTGCATCAACTTGTCGGCAAAAATCACAGTGGCACGCAGGCCGCAGCGACGGAAAGACTGGTTGATCAGGCGCGAAATTTCTTTCTTTTTCAACGCACGATTCAAGGCGCTGAAAGGCATGCCCTTGGGCAGAATTTCGGACAGCAAGGCACGGCCAGCCGTCGTCTCGTAACGCTTGATGGTCTTGACCCACTCACCGTCTTCGCCCTTCTCGAATTCTTCGATACGGACGGTCAGACGAGTTTGCAGCTCGACTTCCTTGTTGTCATAGGCGCGCTGAACTTCAGCCACGTCGGCCATGAACAAGCCTTCGCCCTTGCCGTTCACCAGTTCGCGGGTCGCATAGTACAGACCCAACACGATATCCTGGGAAGGAACAATGGAAGGTTCGCCGTTGGCGGGGAACAGCACATTGTTGGAGGCCAGCATCAGGGTGCGCGCTTCCAGCTGGGCTTCCAGCGACAGCGGCACGTGAACGGCCATCTGGTCACCGTCAAAGTCAGCGTTAAAGGCGGCACACACCAAGGGGTGCAGCTGAATCGCTTTACCTTCAATCAGGACCGGTTCAAAAGCCTGAATACCCAAACGGTGCAGCGTAGGCGCACGGTTCAGCATCACGGGATGCTCGCGGATCACCTCTTCGAGGATGTCCCACACGACCGGTTCCTGGCTTTCCACCAGCTTCTTGGCTGCCTTGATGGTCGTAGCCAGACCCATCAATTCCAGACGATTGAAAATGAAAGGCTTGAACAGTTCCAGCGCCATCAGCTTGGGCAGACCGCACTGGTGCAGCTTCAACTGAGGACCCACCACAATCACGGAACGACCGGAGTAGTCCACGCGCTTGCCCAGCAGGTTCTGACGGAAACGACCGCTCTTGCCCTTGATCATGTCGGCCAGGGACTTGAGTTGACGCTTGTTGGCGCCGGTCATGGCTTTGCCGCGACGACCGTTATCCAGCAAGGAGTCCACGGACTCTTGCAGCATACGTTTTTCGTTGCGCAAGATGATGTCCGGAGCCTTCAGTTCCAGCAGACGCTTCAAACGGTTATTACGGTTGATGACGCGGCGGTACAGATCGTTCAGGTCGGAAGTCGCAAAACGGCCGCCGTCCAGTGGTACCAGCGGACGCAGGTCCGGTGGCAGCACGGGCAGCACTTCCATGATCATCCAGTCTGGCTTGATGCCGGATTTCTGGAAGCCTTCCAGCACTTTCAGACGCTTGGAGATCTTCTTGATCTTGGCATCCGAGCCAGTGGCTTTCAGTTCGGCACGCAGGCGCTCGACTTCGCGATCGATGTCGATAGTACGCAGCAGTTCGCGCACGGCTTCCGCACCCATCAGGGCGTGGAAGTCGTCACCGTATTCTTCGGTCTTGGCCAGGAAATCGTCGTCGGACATGATCTGACCGCGCTTGAGCGGGGTCATACCAGGTTCGATCACGCACCAGGCTTCAAAGTACAGCACGCGCTCGATGTCACGCAGGGTCATGTCCAGCACCATGCCCAGACGGGATGGCAGGCTCTTCAGGAACCAGATGTGAGCAACCGGGCAGGCCAGTTCAATGTGACCCATACGCTCGCGACGTACTTTGGAGACGGTGACTTCAACGCCACACTTCTCGCAAATGACGCCACGATGCTTCAGACGCTTGTACTTGCCGCACAAGCATTCGTAGTCCTTGATGGGACCAAAAATCTTGGCGCAAAACAGACCATCACGCTCAGGTTTGAAAGTGCGATAGTTGATGGTCTCTGGCTTGCGGACTTCGCCGAAAGACCAGGACCGGATTTTCTCGGGCGAGGCGATGCCGATCTTGATGGCATCGAACTGCTCGTCCTGAGTGACTTGTTTAAAGAGATCGAGTAGCGCTTTCATTATTTACGCTCCAAATCCATGTCCAGGGACAAGGAACGGATTTCCTTGACCAGAACGTTAAAGGACTCCGGCATACCGGCGTCGATCACGTGGTCACCCTTGACAATATTCTCGTAGACCTTGGTACGGCCGGCGATGTCGTCGGATTTAACCGTGAGCATTTCCTGCAGGGTGTAGGCGGCGCCATAGGCTTCCAGCGCCCAGACTTCCATCTCCCCGAAGCGCTGACCACCGAACTGCGCCTTACCACCCAGCGGCTGCTGAGTAACCAGCGAGTATGGGCCGGTGGAACGGGCGTGCATCTTGTCATCGACTAGGTGATGCAGCTTCAGGTAGTGCATGTAGCCTACGGTGACCATGCGTTCAAAGGCTTCGCCGGTACGACCGTCAAACAGGCGGACCTGGGTGCGGTGGGGTGCCAGCTGCAGCTTCTCGGCGATATCGTCAGGATAGGCCAGACGCAACATCTGGTCGATTTCCTGTTCGGTGGCACCGTCGAACACGGGGGTGGCCAGAGGCAGACCTTTTTGCAAGTTGGTGGCCAGGTTCATCACTTCCTCGTCAGTCAACTCGTTAATACGAGTTTTCTTGCCGGTCGTGTTGTAGACCTTGTCCAGGAACGCACGCAGTTCGGAAACCTGCACGTTCTTTTCCTCTTGCATCATGTCGTTGATGCGGTGGCCAATACCCTTGGCAGCCCAACCCAGGTGCACTTCCAGAACCTGACCCACGTTCATACGCGAAGGCACACCCAGCGGGTTCAGCACGATGTCCACGGGGGTACCGTCAGCCATGTGCGGCATGTCTTCCACGGGAACGATGCGGGAAACCACACCCTTGTTACCGTGACGACCGGCCATCTTGTCACCAGGCTGCAGACGACGCTTAACAGCCAGGTATACCTTGACCATTTTCAGCACGCCAGGAGGCAGTTCGTCGCCTTGGGTCAGCTTCTTGCGCTTTTCTTCAAAAGCCAAGTCGAACTGGTGACGCTTCTGCTCCAAGGATTCCTTGGTGTGCTCCAGCACCAGTGCATGCTGCTCGTCAGCCAGACGGATGTCGAACCACTGCCAGCGATCCAGATCGTTCAGGTATTCAGCGGTCAGCTCAGTGCCCTTGGGCAGCTTGCGGGGACCACCGTTGACGGTTTTACCGACCAAGAACTTCAAGGCACGGTCAAAGGCGTCGTCTTCAACGATTTGCAGCTGGTCGTTCAGGTCCTGACGGTAGCGACGCAGTTCATCGTCAATGATGGACTGGGCGCGCTTGTCACGCTCGATACCTTCACGGGTAAAGACTTGGACGTCGATCACCGTACCGACCATACCCGAAGGCACGCGCAGGGAGGTGTCTTTAACGTCGGAGGCTTTTTCACCAAAAATGGCGCGCAGCAGCTTTTCTTCTGGGGTCAGCTGAGTTTCACCCTTGGGTGTCACTTTACCGACCAGCACGTCGTCGGCACGCACTTCGGCGCCGATGTACACAATGCCGGAATCGTCCAGACGGTTCAGCTGAATTTCGGACAGGTTGCTGATATCGCGAGTGATATCCTCAGGTCCCAGCTTCGTGTCACGGGCAACCACCGTCAGTTCTTCAATGTGAACCGACGTGTAGCGATCGTCAGCCACGACCTTCTCGGAGATCAGAATCGAGTCCTCGAAGTTGTAGCCGTTCCAGGGCATAAAGGCGATCAGCATGTTCTGACCCAGCGCCAATTCGCCCAGGTCAGTCGATGCGCCGTCAGCCAGCACGTCACCACGCGCCACGATATCGCCACGTTTGACGATAGGACGCTGGTTGATGTTGGTGTTCTGGTTGGAACGGGTGTATTTGGTCATGTTGTAGATATCTACACCGACCTCACCTGCCACGTTCTCGTCATCGTGCACGCGAATAACCACGCGTTGTGCATCAACGTCCACCACCACACCGCCACGACGGGCTTGTACGGTCGTACCCGAGTCAACCGCTACCGTACGTTCGATACCGGTACCGACCAGAGGCTTCTCAGGGCGCAGGCAAGGAACTGCCTGACGCTGCATGTTGGCGCCCATCAGTGCTCGGTTGGCGTCATCGTGCTCCAGGAACGGAATCAGCGACGCAGCCACAGACACGATCTGCGACGGAGCCACGTCCATGTAATGGATGTTCTCTGGCGCCGTCATCATGGTTTCACCCGCCTCACGGCAGGCAACCAGATCATCTGCAAAAGCACCGTCTTCGGTCAACTCGGCGTTAGCCTGAGCGATAACGTAATTGCTTTCTTCAATGGCCGACAGGTAATCGATCTGCTCGCTGACCTTACCGTCAACAATCTTGCGGTACGGTGTTTCCAGAAAGCCGTACTCGTTCAGACGAGCGTACAGCGCCATGGAGTTGATCAGACCAATGTTTGGACCTTCAGGCGTTTCAATCGGGCACACGCGACCGTAGTGGGTGGGGTGCACGTCGCGCACCTCAAAGCCCGCACGTTCACGCGTCAGACCACCGGGGCCCAGAGCCGAAACACGACGCTTGTGCGTGATTTCGGACAGCGGGTTGGTTTGGTCCATAAATTGCGACAGCTGGCTGGAACCGAAGAACTCCTTGACGGCCGCAGAGATAGGCTTGGAGTTGATCAGATCGTGCGGCATCAGGTTTTCGGTCTCGGCCTGGCCCAGACGTTCCTTAACAGCACGCTCCACACGCACCAGACCGGCGCGGAACTGGTTCTCGGCCAATTCGCCCACGCAACGAACACGACGGTTACCCAGGTGATCGATATCGTCGATCTGACCGCGGCCGTTACGCAGATTCACCAGCACCTGAATGGTGTCCAGAATATCTTCGTCGGTCAGGGTCATGGGCCCTTCAATGCTGTCACCACGACCCAGACGGCTGTTGACCTTCATGCGACCCACACGCGACAAGTCGTAGGACTCTTCGCTGTAGAACAGACGGTTGAACAGGGCCTCAACCGCTTCTTCGGTTGGTGGCTCGCCGGGACGCATCATGCGATAGATCGCGATACGGGCTGCATTGGAATCCGCCGTCTCGTCAGTGCGCAGGGTCAGGGAGATAAAGCCGCCCTGATCCAGTTCATTGATGTACAGGGTCTCGAAGTCACGCACATTGGCTGCGCGCATTTCGGCCAGAATGGATTCGGTGATTTCGTCGTTGGCGTTGGCAATCACCTCGCCGGTTTCGGCGTTGATGATGTTCTTGGCCAGCACACGACCCAGAA
Source organism: Alcaligenes sp. HNGD-HTN06 (assembly GCF_049932565.1). Taxonomy (NCBI): domain Bacteria; kingdom Pseudomonadati; phylum Pseudomonadota; class Betaproteobacteria; order Burkholderiales; family Alcaligenaceae; genus Alcaligenes; species Alcaligenes sp. HNGD-HTN06. The sequence goes on from NZ_CP187782.1 coordinate 3,647,938, forward strand.
GGAAATCTTCCGGGATGGAAATGTATTCGATCTTGGCTGCTTGCAGGTCGCGCAAATGCTTGGCATTGATGCGCTTGTCCTTTTCAACCAGTACGCGACCATCACGATCGGTAATGTCGAAACGGGCAACCTCGCCCTTCCAGTGTTCTGGAACGAATTGCAGCTTGCCGCCTTCCTGATGCAGTTCGATGTGATCGAACTCGAAGAAGTGCGCCAGGATCTGTTCTGGCGTCAGGCCAATGGCCTTTAGCAAGATGGTCACAGGCATTTTGCGACGACGGTCGATACGGAAGAACAGAATGTCCTTAGGATCGAACTCGAAGTCCAGCCAGGAACCACGGTAAGGAATCACGCGAGCCGAGAACAGCAACTTGCCCGAGCTGTGCGTTTTACCGCGGTCGTGTTCAAAGAACACACCGGGAGAACGGTGCAGCTGGGAAACGATGACTCGTTCGGTACCGTTGATCACAAAAGAGCCGTTATCGGTCATCAGGGGCATTTCGCCCATGTAGACCTCTTGCTCTTTTACTTCCTTGACGGTAGGCTTGCTCACCTCGCGGTCCATCAGGACCAGACGAACCTTCGCCCGCAAGGGGGAGGCATAGGTCAAACCACGAAGTTGACACTCTTTGACGTCGAACACCGGTTCGCCGAGCGTATAGCTCACGAACTCTAGCCGCGCCATTTGGTTATGGCTTACTATTGGAAATATGGAACTGAAAGCTTCCTGCAGGCCTTCAACCTTACGCTGCGAAGGCGGCGTGTCCTTCTGCAAGAAGGTTCTGAAAGAATGCAGCTGGGTAGCCAACAGGTAAGGAACCTGCTGTACGTCTTCACGTTTGGCGAAGCTCTTGCGTATGCGCTTTTTTTCGGTGTACGAATAAGGCATGAGCACTCCGACTCAAGGGTTACACGGACCGTCAACCACGGCCCTGGTTTACGACTCTAAAAAACCCGACTTTCTACAATACTAATTAAAAATCGTGGGTTTTCTGGAAACGCAAAAGCCCGGGAAGGCTTGAAACGCATTCCCGGGCATCTATCGATACTCTTACTTGAGCTCGATCTTGGCGCCAGCTTCTTCCAGCTTCTTCTGAGCGTCTTCAGCATCAGCTTTGGACAGGCCTTCTTTAACAGCCTTAGGAGCACCGTCAACCAGATCTTTGGCTTCTTTCAGGCCCAGACCGGTGATTTCGCGCACGACTTTAATGACGCTAACTTTGTTTGCGCCAACGTCAGCCAGGAACACGGTAAATTCGGTTTGCTCTTCAGCGGCAGCAGCAGCGCCACCAGCAGCAGGAGCTGCAACAGCAACAGCGGCGGCAGCAGCCGACACACCGAATTTTTCTTCCATTTCTTTGATCAGCTCGGACAGTTCGAGCACGGACATTGCGCCGATGGCGTCAAGGATTTCAGCTTTAGTAGCCATTTTTAAGAACTCCAGATATTAGGTAAATGCCAGGTTTGGTTGTCGTTCGCAACGACGAAGTTTCCTGAAAGAAAACAGCTTACGCAGCTTCTTTCTGATCGCGCACAGCCGCCAGGCCGCGAACAAACTTGGTGGGAACTTCGTTAAGCGTACGCACAAAAGTAGCGATAGGTGCTTGCATGGTGCCCAGCAGTTTCGCCAGCAATTCGTCACGCGAGGGCATTGTGGCCAGAGCCTTAACACCATCAGCACTCAGAACGCTATTGGGCAGCGCACCGCCCATGATGACCAATTTGTCATTGGTCTTGGCAAAATCTGCAACGACTTTCGCCGCAGCCACAGGATCTTCACTGATGGCGTACATCAGAGGACCCACGAGCTGGCTGGAGATACCGTCAAACGAGGTACCTGTCAGCGAACGACGAACCAGCGTGTTTTTCAACACACGCAGGTACACGCCAGACTCACGCGCTTTTTTGCGCAATACGGTAGCAGAAGCGACGTCCAGACCACGGTACTCGGCGATAATGATCGATTGGGCCTTTGCCAGTTCGGCAGTGACTTCTTCGATGACTACCGCTTTCTCTTCACGATTGAGACTCACGGTTGAACACTCCTTCAAACGATGTCGGGAAGGCTTCCCAACATCAACCGAATGCGGCGCACCTGGACGAGTTCTATAACGAATTCTTCCACGGGCGCCGTCTACGCTGGATAGGACATTTGCCCTGATTAAGTAGCCAGCTATGTCAGCCTGACTGCTCCAACGGTCTTTGACAGCAATGACCCTGTAAACAGGGTCACAGCCCAAAGTTCTTTTTTTCTAACTGTGGATTAAGCAGTCAGAGATGCAATTTCAACACGTGCACCGCCACCCATGGTGGAGGACACGGCAACCTTGCGCAGGTAAACACCCTTGGCAGCGGCTGGACGAGCCTTGTTCAAGGCATCAACCAGAGCAACCAGGTTGGTCTGCAGCTGTTCAACATTGAACGAGGCACGACCGATGGTGCTGTGAATGATACCGGCCTTGTCAGTACGGTACTGAACCTGACCAGCCTTGGCATTCTTGACAGCGGTAGCAACGTCAGGCGTTACCGTACCCACTTTGGGGTTTGGCATCAGGCCGCGAGGACCCAGAACCTGACCCAGGGTACCCACAACACGCATCGTGTCGGGCGAGGCGATCACAACATCAAAGTCCATTTGACCGGCTTTGATCTGTTCGGCCAGGTCGTCCAGACCGACGATGTCGGCGCCAGCTTCACGAGCGGCGTCAGCTTTTTCACCTTGGGCGAAAACGGCAACACGAACGGTCTTGCCGGTACCAGCAGGCAGAACCACCGAGCCACGAACCAGTTGGTCGGACTTACGGGGATCGATGCCCAGCTGAACAGCGATATCGATGGACTCGTCAAACTTGGCAGTAGCCGTTTCTTTTACCAGGGCCAGAGCTTCGGCCACAGGGTAGAACTTGTTGCGGTCGATCTTGGCAGCAATAGCGGCTGCGCGTTTGCTTACTTTAGCCATGATTTACACCACCCCTTCAACGTTGATGCCCATGCTGCGAGCGCTGCCAGCGATGGTACGCACAGCGGCGTCCAGATCGGCGGCGGTCAGGTCGGGTTGTTTGGTCTTGGCGATTTCTTCAGCCTGAGCGCGAGTCAGCGTACCGACTTTGTCCGCGTTAGGACGTGCAGAACCGGATTTGATGCCAGCAGCCTTTTTGATCAGGATGGTTGCTGGAGGAGTCTTCATGATGAACGTGAAGCTCTTGTCAGCAAAAGCGGTGATCACCACAGGAATAGGCAGACCGGGTTCCAGACCCTGTGTCTGGGCGTTGAACGCCTTGCAGAATTCCATGATGTTCAGACCGCGCTGACCCAGCGCTGGACCGATTGGAGGGGATGGGTTTGCCTTACCAGCTGGGACTTGCAGCTTGATAAAGCCGACGATTTTCTTCGCCATGCTTAGCTCCTTGCGGGTGATGACGCCTGACGCAGGCTGCGACAGGCTTCCCGGGGGTTGTAATTAATCAGGTCTTTTCGACTTGATCGAAATCGAGTTCGACAGGGGTAGCGCGGCCGAAAATGGTAACGGTGACACGAACCTTGTTTTTCTCGTAGTTAACTTCTTCGACGTTACCGTTGAAATCTGCAAACGGACCGTCCTTGACGCGTACCAGTTCGCCAACCTCAAACAGCACTTTGTGCCGTGGCTTCTCAACGCCCTCTTCCATTTGCGACAGGATTTTTTCCACTTCGCGCTCGGAGATAGGAGCGGGACGGTTACCGGAACCGCCCAAAAAGCCGGTGACTCGCGGCGTACTTTTTACCAAGTGCCAGGTTTCGTCGGTCAAGGCCATCTCGACCAGGACGTAACCAGGGTAAATACGTCGCTCTGTAATTGATTTCTTGCCGTTCTTTACTTCAACGACTTCTTCCGATGGAACCAGAATGCGACCAAACGCTTCTTGGAGTTCAGCGCGTTCAATGCGCTCCACCAGAGCTTTGTGCACGCTTTTTTCCATGCCGGAATAAACGTGAACCACATACCAGCGTTTGCTCATGTGTGCCCTTTATTTCCAGCCCAGCAACAGGCCATAAATGATCCAGCCGAGCCCTTTGTCAATCAGCCACAACAAAATGGCCATAACGGAAACAAACACAAAGACGATGCCCGTCATTTGCGTTGCTTCTTTACGAGATGGCCAGTGGACGCGTCGCACTTCCGTGTAGGCATCACGAGAAAAAGCGACCAGACGACGGCCTGTATCGCTAAACCAGATGATCAATGCGGCAACGATTAAGCTGACTACAAATACCCCAGCGCGAACCAGTGAATTTTGGCCATCCAGAACGGAATAGCCAACAATACCGGCGGCGACGACTAGGACCGCTAGGCCCAGCTTGATGCGCTCGGAACCTCGGTTAACGGTTTCTACGTTGGTATTCGACATATTCCGACGAGTGACGCCACGCGAGATGGTGGCGAGTGACTGTGGTGGCAGGGGCAGAAGGAATCGAACCCTCAACCTTCGGTTTTGGAGACCGACGCTCTGCCAATTGAGCTATACCCCTATACCGTGACAAATCATAGCGCGTTAAATTGCTATGTTTGGCTTTTAGGCAAAAGAGGATATTAACCTCTTTTGCCTAAAATTACTACTCTTTTTTTACTTGATGATTTTTGCCACCACGCCAGCGCCAACGGTACGGCCGCCTTCGCGAATAGCGAAGCGCAGACCTTCTTCCATGGCGATAGGAGCGATCAGGGACACTTTCATCGAAATGTTGTCGCCTGGCAGAACCATTTCCTTGTCTTCTGGCAGCTCGATCGTGCCGGTCACGTCAGTTGTACGGAAGTAGAACTGAGGACGGTAGCCCTTGAAGAAAGGCGTGTGACGACCACCTTCTTCTTTGGACAGAATGTACACCTCGGCGTCGAAGTCCGTGTGTGGCTTGATCGAACCGGGCTTGGCCAGAACTTGACCACGTTCCACGTCTTCACGCTTGGTACCACGCAGCAACAGACCGACGTTATCGCCAGCTTCGCCTTGGTCCAGCAGTTTGCGGAACATTTCAACGCCGGTACAAATGGTCTTGACCGTGTCTTTGATACCCACGATTTCGATTTCTTCGCCGACTTTGATGATGCCGCGCTCAATACGACCGGTCACAACCGTACCACGGCCGGAGATCGAGAACACGTCTTCAACAGGCATCAAGAAGGTACCGTCAACGGCACGCTCAGGCGTAGGAATGTAGGTGTCCAGCGCTTCGGCCAGAGCCAGAACAGCTTGGCTGCCCAGTGGGCCTTCGTCGCCTTCCAGAGCCAGTTTGGCCGAACCCTTGATGATCGGGGTGTCGTCGCCAGGGAAGTCGTACTTGGACAACAGCTCACGAACTTCCATTTCAACCAGTTCGATCAGCTCTTCGTCATCAACCATGTCGGCCTTGTTCAGGAACACGATGATGTAAGGAACGCCAACCTGACGGCTCAGCAGGATGTGCTCGCGAGTCTGGGGCATTGGGCCGTCAGCGGCCGAGCAAACCAAGATAGCGCCGTCCATCTGGGCAGCACCGGTAATCATGTTCTTGACGTAGTCAGCGTGGCCGGGGCAGTCAACGTGAGCGTAGTGACGGTTAGGCGTTTCGTACTCAACGTGCGACGTGCTGATGGTGATACCACGTGCTTTTTCTTCAGGGGCGTTGTCGATCTGCGAGTAATCGCGTGCTTCGCCGCCGTATGCCTTGGACAGAACCGTGCAGATTGCAGCGGTCAGAGTGGTTTTACCGTGGTCAACGTGACCGATAGTACCGACGTTGACGTGCGGTTTAGTCCGTTCAAACTTGCCTTTAGCCATGGCAGACTCCTGAAGGGATAGAACGATAGAGAGAAGAGAGATGTGGTGCCCATGACGCGGATCGAACGCGTGACCTCTCCCTTACCAAGGGAGTGCTCTACCACTGAGCCACATGGGCATTCAACTTCAGCCGAGCGTGGCTAAAGATTTTAAACCTGGAGCGGGTGAAGGGGATCGAACCCTCGTCTTAAGCTTGGAAGGCTTCTGCTCTACCATTGAGCTACACCCGCAGACTTTTCTTCACCCTCTCCTAAAGTTGCCTTGCTGGCTAACTTTAGAAAAGTGCTGGTGGTGGGAGTTGGATTCGAACCAACGTAGGCGCAGGGCCAACAGATTTACAGTCTGCCTCCTTTAACCACTCGGACATCCCACCCGAAGCGAAAATCGAATTATGGACATGTTTTAGGATGTCGTCAAGTCTTTTGACAAGAAAACTGAATAATTCACGGAATTTTTTTAAAAAATGGCGATTCAAGTCCCTTTTCCTCTGGTTTTGCTCCGTTTTCAGGGTGACTTTTCGGCTCATTTCGAGCGTATTGGAAAAAGGGAAATCGGTGTGAAATCCGGGTAAACACCGCATTTTCTTCGTATTTTTACTCTTTTTTTTGTAAGCAAAAGATACTGTAGCCTGTTTTTAGATTTTTAGTTCCAACTACCGCTGCGCCCAAGCTTTTGGATTCAGCGCTGTCTGCGCTCTGCAAGCAGTTGCCCCTGGCATTGGATAAGTCACCTGGTCTGTCAGCAGTTCCACGGCCCTTCCAACCTCATCGTCCTTGAATAGCCCTTTCCGACAAAAGCGTGCTGCCATTGATCCGGCAAGACAGGAGCAAACGACATACAAGACAAAGAAAAAGCCGACCTGCGGTCGGCTTTTAAATATGGCGACATTGCCCGGGCCAGACTTAATCGTCAGTCTGATCCAACAAGGACGACAAGCCCTGCTTTTCCAGCAAGGCATTCAAATGCTCCCAGCCATGAAAAGCGATTTGCAATTGACCCTTATCCTTGGCCCCCACCTTCAGGGTCACTTTTGTGCCCAGGTGGTCCGACAACACCTTTTCAAACCGCTGAACATCGCCACTGCGACTTGCTTTGTTGTTCGCCTGCTTGCTGGCCGGCTCATCATCCTCATGCAAGGCGCGCGCGACCAGCTTCTCGGTTTCACGCACCGACAGTCGTCGAGCGATCACTTCATTGGCCAGCATGATCTGTCGTGCCGCATCCACCGCCAGCAAGGCACGAGCATGCCCCATGTCAATATCCCCTGCCAGCAACATGATCTGAACAGGTTCGGCCAGGTTGATCAGGCGCAACAGATTGCTGGTCGTCGAACGCGATCGACCAATGGCCTGGGCGGCCTGCTCATGGGTCAACCCGAACTCATCCAGCAGACGCTTCACACCTTGTGCTTCTTCAAGCGGATTAAGGTCTTCACGCTGAATGTTCTCGATCAGGGCCATGATAGCGGCGTTTTCATCGCCCACTTCCCGAACCAGAACCGGCACTTCTTCCAAGCCCGCAATCTGGGAGGCCCGAAAACGGCGTTCACCGGCGATGATCTCGTACTTGCCTTTGTCCTTACCGGATAAAGGACGCACCAAAATAGGTTGCATCACGCCTTGTGCGCGAATGGATTCGGCCAGCTCATTCAGAGCGCCCTCGTCCATGCGGGTACGTGGCTGATACACCCCGGCCTTGAGCAGCTTGACCGGCAACGTGGAAGGCGGGCCATCGCTCACTGCCGCTTCGCCTTTCTTTCCTATGCTTGCGATAGCGCCTGCGTCTGCGCCGAGCAAGGCATCCAAGCCTCGACCTAGACCTTTGGGTTTTCGTGTAGCCATGCTTACATTCCTATTGATTCTTATGTGCCTTATGCCTTGTCGCTGCGGGATTCTTTTTTCAAGCGTTTGATCAGCTCTTTGCCAAAATCCATATAGGCCTTGGCGCCCCGGGAATTCTTGTCATAAACAATACCTGGCATGCCGTGACTTGGCGCTTCCGCCAAACGCACATTACGTGGCACTACTGTCTTGAACACCTTATCGCCAAAGTGTGTCTCGATCTGGTTGGACACCTGCTGCTGCAAGGTAACACGCCCATCAAACATCACTCGCAGCAAACCAATCAACTGCAAATCCGGGTTGATATTGCGATAGACCCGCTTGACTGTATTGACCAGGTCCGACAGCCCTTCCAATGCAAAGTACTCGCATTGCATGGGGATAATCACGCCGTGCGCGCTGGCCAGACCATTCAGTGTCAGCAGCGACAAGGTAGGCGGGCAGTCAATCAACACAAAATCATAATCGTCCAGGACCTGTGCCAGCGCTTGCTTGAGCTGTTGCTCACGCTCTTGCATCTGAATCAGGTCAATTTCAGCCCCCGAGAGCTCCCTGTTGGAAGGCAGGACATCGTAACCACCTGTTTCTGAATATATCTTTACATTAGCAATGCTTTCATCGCCAATCAGCACTTGATACAAATTACCCGATAGGCTGTTTTTATCAATGCCGCTGCCCATGGTGGCATTGCCTTGGGGGTCCAGGTCGATCAATAAAACTTTTTTCTTCAAGGCAGCAAGTGCAGCGGCCAAGTTAATGGCTGTGGTTGTCTTGCCTACCCCACCTTTCTGGTTTGCAATACAAAACACATAGGCACGGGGAGTTTTTACGTCGTTTTTACTCATGATTATCCTTGCTGCACCAACCACACTAGACAACGCTGTGCCTCTAGCTCCGGTACGGTTAATGATTCAATTCGTTCGACCTGCCAGTTGCTTTCGGATTGCAAGGCAGCTATCTCCAGATCGGGTTCTTTACCCTTCATAGCCGCAATGCGCCCACCTGGACGAACATGCCTACCTGCCAAATTCACAAAATCAAGCAGCGAAGAAAAAGCTCGGGAAACTACGATATCTGCTTGCAAAGGTTCCTGCTGCTCTACCCGTACATGCATGGCTGATAAATTGGGCAAACCCAATGCCCCAACCATTTGCTGGACAAATGCCATTTTTTTCTCGACCGCATCAATGCAGGTAATGTTCCACGTGGAACATGAGGCAGCCAAAACTACCCCTGGCAAGCCTGCCCCCGATCCCACATCTACAATCCGAACCGCTTCCTGAGTCAGAAGATTTTTACTGGCCAGATAATTCTGAAACGGTCGAACAATCGACAGGCTATCAAAAATATGTTGCACCAGCATTTGATCTGGGTCACGCAAGGCGGTCAGATTATAGGTACGGTTCCAGCGCTGCAATTGCTTGATGTAGTCGAGCAGCTTGCGCACCAGTACGGGGTCCTGATCAAGCCCCAGATCTACCAGGGCCTGATTCAGACGTTTTGAATACATATCACTCATGCCGATTGCTTGCTTTTCTGCTTGCGTTTCAGGTGTACCAACAATAATGAAACCGCGGCGGGAGTCACACCTTGAACCCGTCCGGCCTGTCCAATCGTCAATGGCTTAGCCGCCTTCAACCGTTGGCGAACTTCGATCGACAAGCCTTTGATATCGTCATAATCCAGATCCTCTGGAATACCCTGCTCTTCCAGGGCTGCCTGTCGCGTCACCTCATCCTGCTGGCGCGCTACATAGCCGGCGTACTTAACCTGAATCTCCACCTGTTCAATATGAACTGGATCTTCTAAGCCTGGTCCCGCTACGGGTAGTCCTTGGTCGTTCAGTACGGCCATTAACTTCCCATAGTCCACTTCAGGCCGCTTGAGCAAATCAAAAAAGGAATATTCCCGTTCGATATTTTTACCTAACAGTGCTTGGGCTTGCTCAGAAGGCAGACTGCGAGGGTTCACCCAAGTTCCCTTCAAACGCTCAATTTCACGTGCGACAGCGTCACGCTTGCGGTTGAAATGGTCCCACCGAGCATCATCCACCAGGCCCAGTTCACGACCAATTTCGGTCAGCCGCTGGTCGGCATTATCTTCCCGTAAGCTCAACCGGTATTCAGCACGTGAAGTGAACATGCGGTAAGGCTCGGTGACACCGCGAGTGATCAGGTCGTCAACCAAGACGCCAAGATAAGCCTCATTACGACGAGGGTACCATTGCTCTTTATCCTGGGCTAAACGGGCCGCGTTCACCCCCGCCAACAAGCCCTGAGCGGCGGCTTCCTCGTAACCTGTCGTACCATTGATCTGACCGGCAAAGAACAAGCCACGAATCTGCTTGGTCTCCAGCGTGGGATACAGGGATCGAGGGTCGAAATAATCGTACTCAATCGCGTAGCCTGGGCGCATGATGCGGGCATTCTCCAAGCCAGGCAGACTGCGCACCATAGCTAACTGAATATCAAATGGCAAGCTAGTTGAAACACCATTTGGATAAATCTCGGTGGTGCTCAGCCCTTCGGGCTCCAGAAATACTTGATGACTGCTTTTGTCCGCAAAGCGATGAATTTTGTCTTCGATCGATGGACAGTAGCGTGGACCAATTCCCTCAATCGTTCCCTGGTCGCTATACATAGGCGAACGATCCAGACCCGAGCGAATAATGTCGTGAGTACGCTCGTTGGTATGCGTAATCCAACACGGCATCTGTTGGGGATGCATGGAAACATCCCCCATATAAGAGAACACCGGAATGGGATCACTATCGCCGGGCTGAACTTCCAGACGGGAAAAATCGATGGTATTGGCATCAATACGCGGAGGGGTTCCTGTCTTCAATCGCCCTTGGGGCAGTTGCAGTTCCCGCAAGCGATGCGCCAGGCTGATGGAAGGGGGGTCCCCTGCCCGACCGGCAGAATAGTTATTCAGGCCCACATGGACCAGACCATTCAAAAAAGTACCTGCCGTCAGAACCACGGACTTGGCCTTGAACTCCAAGCCAATCTTGGTCACGGCACCGACCACCCGATCACCTTCCACAATCAGGTCCTCGACCGACTGTTGGAACACCATCAAATTGGGTTGATTCTGCAGAACCTCCCGAATAGCCTTGCGGTACAGGGAACGATCTGCCTGTGCACGAGTAGCACGCACCGCTGGGCCTTTGGAGCTATTCAGGGTGCGAAATTGAATACCTGCGCGGTCGGTAGCCAAAGCCATTGCCCCGCCCAATGCATCTACTTCCTTAACCAAATGGCCCTTACCAATCCCGCCGATGGAAGGATTGCAGGACATCTGTCCCAAGGTATCCATATTATGGGTTAGCAATAAGGTAGACACGCCGGTTCGAGCTGCCGCTAAAGCCGCTTCGGTACCAGCATGTCCGCCGCCTATGACAATAACGTCAAACTCTTCGGGATAAATCATGTCAGAACAGCTAAAAAATAAAAATCAATTATACGATTACCAGCGAGGTATGTTCCACGTGAAACACTTGGAATCTGGATCTGTTCCACGTGGAACACACTTTTTTGCGTAAATACCACTGTGGATAACTTTGTGGAGAAAGAGGCCGTTTTTTCAAGTCGGACTTGACCAAGAGACGCGGAGCAACGCTACAAAGCCAATCCTCGAGGGGATGACGCTATGGAGCGAAGCCATAAAAGGCGGGCTTGTCACTCTTAAATCTCTTAAAAGTAGCTATCTGAGCAGCTACTCCAGCTCATGGGTATAGAAGCTTGACTGTCAGGTGGCAAAATTGTGGATAACAGAACCCTAAGATGAAATATCGCCTGATGTCTTCCTAAGTGCTTCCAACGTGAAACAACCATAAAATCTCGGCAATTGTTGAACGAAACGGCACTACCGCTACTCCCTTTCTCCCGCTCCAACAGCTCACTGTGAAACGTCCTATGAGCAAGCAAAAAGGGAAACAGACAAAGCGGGTACACAGATTTATTCTCCTTGTCATACCCGTGGGGCACGGCGATGCTGAAAAAATCCCAAGAAAAAAGGAGCGTTATCTAGGACTTTGCAAGAGGCCGTAAAAACGTGAAGAAGCGAAAAGCAGGGCCTATATAGGCACACGCTATATTCATGTGTAAAAACAGCTCAGCCAAGCCGTTCCACGATCAACGGAACCATACGAAATCTATGGTATTTTCCTCAGGAATTCGTCTGATACGTCGCCACCCCACTTTTTCCAGAAAATTTAAAGGGCGGGTGCATTCTTATTATTTATATCAGTAGACCCATGCAGATTACCTCCAAGCTCCCCTCTGTGGGCACCACTATCTTCACCACCATGAGTCAGCTGGCTCTGGAACATAAGGCTATCAATCTGGGACAAGGTTTTCCAGATTTCAATCCTGATCCCGCGCTTATTGAGGCCGTCCACCAGGCCATGCTCGATGGTCTTAACCAATACCCGGCAATGGCAGGTTACCTGCCTTTACGCAACGCTATCGCCAGCAAGACGCAATCACGCTATGGCCGTCGCTATGACGTAGAGACAGAAATTACCGTTACCAGCGGTGCCACCGAAGCATTGATGGCCAGTTTCCAGGCTTTCGTACACCCTGGCGACGAAGTCATTGTGATCGAGCCGTTCTACGATCTCTATATCCCTGCCATTGAACTAGCGGGAGGGATTCCTGTCGCCGTCCCAATGACACCACCAAGTGAAGCTGTACCTTACTACCGGGTAGATTGGGATCGCGTCGAATCTGCAATCAGCAGTAAGACACGCATGTTGGTGATCAACTTTCCACACAATCCCACTTGCACTATTTTGCGAGCAGAGGATCTGGATGCTCTGGAGCAGATTGTAGAAAAGCATCCTTTGATTATTTTGTCTGATGAGGTTTATGAGCACCTGACCTTTGATCAGAGAGAACATTTAAGCTTGGCGACCCGTCCCTCTCTGGCCGAACGAGCAGTGATCGTCTCTTCCTTTGGCAAGACCTTCCATGCCACAGGCTGGAAGGTTGGCTATTGCTGCGCCCCAGCCGAACTAAGTGCAGAGATTAGAAAAATCCATCAATACACAGTTTTTACCGTTCCCAGCCCTTTACAGGCGGGTCTAGCGACTTATATGCAAGAACCTGCTACCTGGGAGAGCCTGCCCTCTTTCTACCAGGAAAAACGCGACCATTTACACCAAGGCTTACAGCACACCCGTTTCAAACCCATGCCCAGCGAAGGTACGTTTTTTCTGTTGGCCAGCTATGACAATATTTCAGATCTACCTGAGTTGGATTTTGCCAAATACTTGAACCAACACTATGGTGTAGGCGCAATACCGGTCTCTGCCTTTTACCTGAATCCACACTCCGAACAGGCTAATCATCGTTTGCTGCGCTTTTGCTTTGCCAAACAGCCCAGAACCCTGGACCAAGCAATCGAACGATTAAAGAAGGTCTAGCACTCCGTTAACTATTCCGTACCACCAACCGCCGCCAGGCGGTTTTTTTTATCCCATTTTTGTGGACAAGTACACATCAGTAAATCTCATCTCTTCAAATGCAGAGGAGCGGCTCAGGCCTTGTGAAACATGCCTCCCCACTTGAAGCACAAAACATCGTGCGCGCAACACAAAATCACCGCTTTGTGGCACATGCATAAAGAAACGTAAAACAGCCCTCTCAGCCTTCAAACGAGCCCCTGTTGATAACTTTGGGGGTAAACCTGATTTTTTCTCCAGTTATGGCCTTTCTTTCACCGAGAAAAAAGCAAATTAAGCTATACAGTCGCTTTTTCGTGTTGAGTCCAAGCTTTACGAATGAAACCGGAGCAATAAACACAAAAAAGAAAAATATAGATATAAAACAATGACTTATTTCGATATTGAAAGCACATTCACAACTACGTAACTGTGTAAAAAAACAGCCTACTGACCTCAAGCGAACACAGGTGACAAGTGACAAACCGCCACTGACGCTTTACCCACAAATTGTGGATAAGTCAAAAGTCTAAACACGATTGACCTAGTACAAGCTCCAGGCACAACAACTCCCTAAGCCAAAGCAAATACTTGGCTAAACAATTTTTACCGGTAGAACAGGTCTTTTTGCTGCCAACACCCTTTCCTTGAGCTTTTCTCATACTGCAGTAAAGCCTCAGAAGACAACAACAAAGCCGATCCTCAACAGGCTTGAAAAATATTTTTCAGCTCTGTTGGCTCAGTTTTCTGTATGCAAAACATGCATAAGCCAGTCTTGAGCGAGATCGTGATTTTTGTTCATGGACTGCATCTTAGTCGAGAACTTTTGACTTGCAAAGGGTAAGAGCCTGGTCAGGGTACCGCTGAACTTATCTTATATAACAAGCACTTAAATTTTTTATTAAGATGATTGGATGGATGCCTGTTGATAAGTCGAACAAGTGCTTTTAAGATTGGTAAAACAAGTACTTAGCCTGTTTTTTAACGGGGATAGATCTGACGCTTGTCAGTGGATGGTTTAGGAACAACTTTTAGAGAGCGCGAAGAAGTACCTACTTATGCCTTATGTATCCACACGCTGTGCACAATCCCCTTCCTAGAGCTTATCCACAGAAAAGAAAATTGTAACAGCGCACGGAAAGCCTTATTTATCGCGTGGGGTAAGTAAAACCGGTGTCGGTCATGATGATTTTTTCAGGCCAACGCAACGCTGCCAGATGAAAAGCGGAGTCTTCAGGCGCCTGGGCTTTATGCCGATCGCGCCAGCGTGCCCCTACGGAGTAATCGATGCAAAACGTATTTTTCTTCGCTCCGTGCCATGAAAAAGGATCTATGTCTTTGAATAATAAGGAATATTTAGACATTTTCGCAACTGGCTGAGGAAACAGCTGACGCCAGTAATGGCCAAAAACCACAGGAACGTCGTCCAGGTAGCTGTCCCACCAGGCGGTACGATCCGAAAAACGCCATCGATTTCCTGCAAAAAAAGCTTGTTTAGCAGGGCCTTCGGTTCCGGAGGTCAGCAAACGGATTGGGTTGAACTCATTTTTGAGCAAATCGTAGTCAATATAGGACTGCAATAAGGGCATCAAAACGTGTGGATCTTCAATTTTTTCTTTCCAGTCCTGTTTTGCACGCAGATATTTATCCAGAATTCCTTTTTTTTCTGCATAATTATCCGCTTTATGTTCGCATTCAAAGAAATAATCAAGAAAATCGTCACTTTTTACGGCTCTAAGCGTATCAATTGCTGGATTACTCCACGCTGCATGCACGATTCTAAGATCATCTCTCTCCAAAACAATGGGTAATGTACGTAGAAATTCTTTAATTTCGTCTCTATTTTCAGGTTTTACCCGTTTGAATGGAGAGTAATTTCTTAAGTCTGATCGGTACCGTTCTTCAAAAAACCATCCAGAACCATCTTTTGCATCATCAATCAGCAGGTTGATCTCATGATTACCTAAAATTCCTTTTGCTTTTTTATTTGTAATCAATGACTTAAGGTAATTAATTACGGCTGGGCTATCTGGCCCTCTGTCACAATAATCTCCAACGAATATTAAATGACGGTTTTCAGGATGAGAGCCATCAGGCTCATAACCTAAATTTTCGATCAGTTGCAGTAGGGCCTGGAACTCTCCATGTACATCACCAATGATGTCTAAGGAACCAGTAGGTAAAGCTTGTACAAGAAAGTTGGGCATGGGTGAAAGCTTCTTTATTTAACAATAACTATATATATAACTGGTAATGGATAATGGGTGTCTGTGGATAAGTGGCATAGCCTAAAATTTATCTTTAATTTCATCCACTTAGCGACTGTTTTTACCTGTGCACCATCCCGAGGAAGACGGTGGAGCGAAACTGGACAACATTTGGGGTCTGGAAAAACAGGCGACTTATCCCCCTTTCATCCACAGCGCGTCCACAGCAACCCCTCTTGGAGCTTATCCACAGGGGCCAGACGCCTGTCCCAGCCTTAAATATAGCTTTTTTGTTCAGTCCTCGACCGGTTTTCTAAGCAGAATCCACCCTGGCGAGAAGTGCCGGGGTGAACGAGACCCCCCCCATCAACAGCATCATGTTCTGGGACTGATTAAGCCTTTATAATATCCACAAACTATTCACTTTCTTATTAACCGACCATTTTGTCGGAAACGATATTTTCATTTTTGGTTTAATCGAATTTGTTAATAAGATTGTGGATTACTTTTTAATCCCATTCTGTGGATAAGTTCATACATCACGATTGTTATTGGTTTTGTTCAAGACAAGATCGTTGTTTTGTTAATCAAACTGAAGTTCTTGTGCGGTCTTTTTTTATTGAACCCGTATCTTCTTTTTTATTTTTCTTCAGCTTTATTTTTATTAATCGACTTCTTTTTGGTAAAGAATCTTATTTTCCGTGTTATGAAAGTGAATGTTCTTGCTAATCAATAAGAAGGATTTTTATAGATGTCTTCATGTTTTCTATTTTTTTATAGAAAACGAATTTTTATTTTTTAATTTTCAAAATTTCAAAATTTCAAATTTTTAATGAGAGCACCTGTTCTCATTAGCAAAAATTCTGAAGTACAAATAAAAATGTTGGAAGGCTGGGTTTTGCGCAGGAAACTACTTGCCGACCCGACCCGACCCGACCCGACCCGACCCGACCCGACCCGACCCGACCCGACCCGACCCGACCCGACCCGAGAGGACCGATCTGATAAGTTGTCGAGGAACAGGCTATTTTGCCGTATAAATCTGTTTATTTATTCAGTGCTGATTATAAAATCAGTGTTTGTTCTGGGCAGGCAGTCCTAATCCTGGCGTTTTTTTATTGCATGATCCGGACCAGGGCAGTAACCGTGGCTTTTTGGCGAAAGTGGGAAATTCGTTTGGTCGACGCTCTACTTTGATAGGACAATCTGTCCATGTTGGAACTTTCAAGATGTTTCAGCCAACAAACTCTTGAGTTTGAATCGCAGATCGCCGTCAAGGTAAGGCGAAACAGGCGATTGCTCGAGTGCGTGAACAGGTGGCGTCCCTCTTGCACGGCGGAATCACCCACTTATCTTTAAGGGGTATGTTTTTTCCTTGAACTAGGCAAGGGTATTCTCCTGCTGGCCAGGAGCCCAGACCGCTATAAGAAATAGCGCGAAATCTGCCCTCATGTAACAATTGCCGCCAAGGCTGTTTAATCCTTAAGTATCGTCTCGCTACTCTTCCCGTACTTCATGTCTCAACCGAATATCGAAGAAGCCGCTCAGGATTGGCACGGCTTGCTCCAGAAAGTGCCCCCGGCGGTTCGCGCTCACGTGCTGACTATCACCCAAGATAACCAGGACGAGCTTGCGACCCACTTTTATACCCATATGCTCAAGCACCCTGCCGCGCAGGTATACCTGTCGCATGATCAGGTACACAAGCGTTTGCATCGCTCCTTGCGCAGTTGGTTGGTGCAACTGTTCTCCGTAGATGAACACAGTGACATGCAAGATCAGGTCAAGCTGCAGAACCAGGTGGGGGAGGTCCATGCTCGGGTCGGGGTGCCCGTGCACCTGGTGTTGCGGGGAGCCCGTTTGCTCAAGGGGCGCTACGCCCGCTTTTTGTTTGAGTCCTCGGACATCAGCTCCGAGCAGGCCTGGGAGTGTTTTCGGTACGTACAGAACTTTATTGATCTGGCGATGGAGCTGATGAGCCATGCCTACGCCAACTCACGTGAGCGCAAGTCTCGCGCAGAGGAGTCGTACCGATTGTTTGCGATTGTGCAGAACGTAGCCGCCGAGCGCGGTCGACAGCGGGCTGCCCTGCTGGATTGGGAGAACCTGTTCATGTTCGCAATGGCGGTCAACAATGGCGTCACCCCTGCCCCGCGAATCGGGGACTCGGATTTCGGTATCTGGTTCAAACATAAAGGCGCCCATGCATTTCAGGGTACGGTAGAGAGCCGCGAGATCCTGGATCTGATGAATTTGATTGATACACAGCTGATGCCGGCCTTTGAGAAAGGTGATGCGAAGGGTCAGGTACTGCTTTTGCATGAGCTGCGTGATCGAACCCGAGCAATTGGTTTGCACCTGGATCGCCTGTTTGAGCAGCAAAATGAACTGGAGTCGGGGCGGGATGTGCTTACCCGCCTGCTTAGCCGCAAGTATCTGCCCGTCGTACTGAGCCGTGAGGTGGGCTATGCCCAGCAACGTGGATCACGATTCGCGTTGTTGGCAGTTGATATTGACTACTTCAAACGGGTCAATGACACGCATGGGCATGATGCCGGCGATCGTGTCTTGCGTCAGTTTGCTGAATTACTCAGCAATAGTGCCCGAGCTGGTGATTATGTATTTCGTCTCGGCGGCGAGGAGTTTCTCCTGGTGCTGGTGGACGTGGATGCGGACGGGGCGATGCGTGCTGCCCGTAATTTGCGTCTTCGCATTCATGCTGAGACCTTTCGGGTCGTGGATGGGGAGAGCATGGCTATTACCGCCAGCATCGGCGTGGCCTTGTACGATGGTCATCCGGATTATGAACGTACACTGCGCCGTGTTGATCGTGCCTTGTATCAGGCTAAAGAGGAAGGGCGCGACCGGGTCGTGTACGTTTGACAGGACAAGCCTGTCCGCTCTTTTATGTCGTATGGCGGCAACCTGTGCTACAAGTGCGTATTGTTTTGTTTTTGCCTACGTTTTGTGGCTTGCCGTTGACCTAAGGGTGTTTCATGAGGACGCCGCTCCGGCTTAAGAGCGGCCTCGGGTCCCACTACATTGAATGGCATAAACGCGTTGGCTGATGGCCAAGGCAAGATTTGTTTGCGAGCTGATTTTATGCATCCCCGTTTGGCTGTTTTCCCCCAGTATCTACTTCCTAAACAGGCATTGACCGAGTTTTTGGGCGGCCTGGCCTCCAGGCCCATGGGCGGACGTACGACCTGGGTCATCAAGCGTTTTATTGATCGTTACCAGGTCGATATGAGCGAGGCAGAAAACTCCGATCCAGCCAGCTATGCGACGTTTAACGAGTTCTTTGGCCGAGCGTTGCGCCCCGGGGCCCGACCTATTGCCGATGCGGCACTGGTTAGCCCTGTTGATGGAGCCATTAGCCAACTGGGCGTGATCCAGGGCGCGGAAGTGTTCCAGGCCAAGGGCCATAGCTACTCGACGACGGCCTTGATTGGGGGCGATGCCCAAGAGGCTGCCCGTTATCAGGATGGGCTGTTTGCGACCCTGTACCTAAGCCCCAGCGACTATCATCGGGTGCATATGCCTTGTCAGGGTGTACTCAAGCGCATGATTCATGTGCCGGGCGATTTGTTCTCGGTCAATCCTACGACTGCGCGTGGTGTGCCAGGACTGTTTGCTCGTAACGAACGGGTGGTTTGTTTTTTCGACTCTGAGCAGGGCCCATTTGTGCTGGTGCTGGTAGGAGCGACCGTGGTGGGCAGCATGGTTACGGTCTGGCATGGCGTTGTCAATGCGGCGCGTGACGGCAAGATTCGCGAATGGAATTATGAGGGCCAGAATATTGTTCTGGAAAAAGGACAGGAAATGGGCCGCTTTCTGCTAGGTTCCACTGTGGTCATGCTGTTTCCCAAGGAAAGCGGATATCGTTTTGAGCCGAGCTGGCAGCCGCAAGGGGTCATTCGTCAGGGGCAGGCCATGGGCTATCAGGGCTAAACCCTGTTTTCTTGAGAGTAGAACCTGTGTTCAAGTGGGCACAGGTTTTTTTTTACCCCTTTTTTCAGGGTAAGCGTGATTTGAAATCAGGTGGTTTGTGGAGTGTGTATGAAAAGGTGGGGGGCGAGGGTGATCAAGATACTGATTCTGTTATTGGTCTTGATGGTGACTGTCTGGGGGGCGTTGGCGCTGCTGTTTCAATGGCCGGCAGGCGCAGGACGCTGGATGCTCGTGTCTGTTTGGGTGGGGATGGCCTTGCTGAGCCTGTATGCCTTGAGCAACGGCAAGAACGTTTTTTTTGTGCCCCAGGGCCTGGGACTGGTGCTATTGCTTGGCTGGTGGGGCAGTATCGTCCCGAGCAATGAGCGACTGTGGGCCACCGATGTAAACAGAATGAGCTATGGCGAGATCCATGGTTCGGTGGTGACTTTGCATAATGTGCGGGATTTTAATTGGCGCAGTGAAACCGATTTCGATGAGCGCTGGATTACGCAGGACTATGACCTGCAAACGCTTAAATCGGTTGATATGTTTCTTTCCTACTGGATGGGACCGGTCATAGCACATACTTTGGTGTCGTTTGGCTTTGAGGATGGTCGCCATGTGGTGTTCTCGGTAGAGATTCGCAAAGAGCGAGGTGAAGCCTTTTCTGCGATAGGCGGATTTTTCAAAGAGTTTGAGTTGAGCCTGATCGCTGCAACAGAGCAGGATATTGTCCGCACACGCAGCAATGTTCGAGGTGAGGACGTGTACATGTACAGTGTGGAATTGGCCAAGCCGGCCATGCAGGCACTTTTCCTGTCTTACGTGGAGCAGGGCCGACAACTGCAAACCGCGCCCCGCTTCTACAACACCTTGACGGCTAACTGCACCACGATTGTTTATGACATGGTGTCCAAGATTGTGGATGGGGTGCCATGGGACTGGCGGGTGTTGGCTTCGGGCTATCTGGCACAGTATGTGTATGGTTTGAATGCCCTGGCTCCAGGCCATACCTTCAAGGAATTGCAGCAATTGGGTTATATCAACCCCCGGGCGTTGGCTGAACAGCCCGGAGAAGATTTTTCTGCTCTGATTCGACGGGGTTTACCCCTTGTAAGCCCTATTTAAGGCTGTTTTTGACGTTTTTGTTCCACGTGAAACATACGTTTTATTCATTTCGATCTTAAAATTAGAGCGAATTTGTAAACCATCTAAAAAATAAAATCCCACTCTGCGAGAAATCATGGAGTGGGATTTTTTTATAAAAAAATGATTGTTTTTTAAATGGGCTCTTCTTGTCCTCGTTCTAATACTTTTTTGAGGGTGCTTGGTGCCGGCTCAGGGGGTTGCTCGCCATTGCACCAGTTGCTCCAGCGTCATGGTGTTCCCGCCGCATACCACCACCAGAATGTTGTTGTAAGGAGCCAGTGCTTCGTGGTCCAGATACAGCGTGGACAGGGCCGCGCCACATGCTGGTTCCACCAGGACCCGATGGTCAGTCAGAAAGCGCAGGCACGCGCTGACAGCCTGTGCGTCACTGACCTGGACGCAGGTGGTGGGATGGGATTGGCTGACGGCATAGGCCTGATCGCAGACCCGGGGGGCGGCTAGCGAGGTCGCCACACCACTTACTTCATTTAGGGTGATGTGTTGACGTTGTCGCACGGACTCTCCCAGGCTTGCTGTGCCCTGAGTTTCGACGGCAATGATCGTGGTCTTGTCCCAGCCTTGTTCCTGCAGGCCCTGAGCAACCCCGCTTAGCAGGCCACCGCCGCCTACGGCCAGCAACACGGCATCGGGCTGTATACCCATCTGCGCCACCTCTGCGATCATGCTGGCGTGTCCCTGCCACAGTAAAGGATCGTCGAAGGGATGGATAAATGCGTCGCCTTCTTGAGCCAGGGTCAAGGCGTAGTCATGAGCTTCCTGCCAGTTCTTGCCCACGACATGCAGCTCGGCTTTTTCCCGTTGAATCAACCGTCTGGCGTGTTCACTGGTGCTTTCTGGGACGATGACCAGCGTGGGGATGGTCAGCCTACGCCCGGCATAAGCTACCGCAATGCCCGCATTGCCACCAGAGGCAATGACGAAGCGTTGTTTGCCTTGTTGGGCGTGGTGCTGGCATAAATGACCGATACCCCGAATCTTGAAAGATCCACTCGGCTGCAAGGCGTCCATTTTTAACCAGATCTGCTTGCCGAGCTGATCGCTTAAGGCGTGTGAATAAATAAGGGGCGTCTCAAGGTGAAGAATCATTTCTTATCGTTCCAGATTTTATAGTGATCTGAGGGGGCGCGGGAGGCGCTCAGCAGCCTGCTCGTCCCATTTTATCGGTCTGAAAGTTTTGTGGCCAAAGATCTTGGCTGCTGTCTGTGGGCTGTCCACTCACGGGAGGAGAAATAGGTTTGAAATCGAGGTTTATATCGTCAGCTCTGTATTTTGTAACTATCTTTATCTGCGAAGTTAAGTCTCTTAATGCCGTTTAATGTGAGGCGGCTTACGAAGTTCATACTCGACTGCACCTTCTTACAATTTCGTGTGCTCCGTCCTTGCTCGTTCAGGCTAAATCAAAGGCTGATCTGATAAAATTCCTGTTAAATCGCCCGACTCAAGACCTTTTTCCGGCTGAAGCTCCGGTTCGGTCTTAAGCGTTTAATTTTATGTGCGTGATAAGCACGGAAACTCATTCCAATCATTCGGGCCATAAAGCAGGCTTGTTTTTTGCTTTGCCTGATCGGAATAAAAACAATAATAACCAGAACTTATTTCTAGAAAAGACGCTGTGGTAGCGGCTCTTAAAGGAATAACGATTTTGTTATGAAAACTGCCACCAGACCTGCTGATATTTATATGCGTTTTTTGCAGCTCGCCGATTCGCTGCATACCTTGCCCTGCCTGCCCTGCCTGGACCCGCTCGAAGAGCGTATTCTGGTGCTGGTTGCCAAGGCATCCAAAGACTCCTTGCGCTTGTCGGTGCGCGATGTCATGGCCGTAGAAAGGCTGGGTTCGCCCGCGACCATTCACACACGCCTTAAGTCCATGCGCGAGAAGGGCTGGATCGTCCTGAGTGACACCGAGGATACGCGTCGCAAGCAAGTGGATTTGAGCCAGGCTGCTTTATTGCACTTTGATCGCCTTTCCGCCTGCCTGCTGGAAGCGGCAAATGTTTAAGGGATCAGGTGAAGTTGTGTCGCAGTCTGCGCGATACAGCTCGATAACAAAAAATAGGCTGGCAATAGCGAACCGCTAAGTTTTTTGGCTAGTGTGTTCCGCTTATGGAACCCAAACAGCTGCAGGTCTCAGGGTCAGTACATCAATAAGAGAAATAGACGGTTTAAAAACAATATCCCTATTGCTTGTCCTGCCCAGCTTCCAAGAAGCCCTTTTTTCTATACAGTAAGCTCATTGTCGATTCCATGACTGGAGGCGGGATGCGCTTACCCATATATCAGCTTGATGCTTTTACCGACACATTGTTTGCGGGTAACCCCGCTGCCGTGGTGTTGCTCTCTGAGTTTCCCGACGACGCCCTGCTGCAGTCGATTGCGCAGGAAAACAATCTGGCTGAAACCGCTTTTTTGGCGCCACAAGGCGAGGATTTCCGTTTGCGCTGGTTTACTCCTACGGTAGAGGTGCCTTTATGTGGGCACGCCACTTTGGCCAGTGCGGCGGTTGTGCTGCGCAGTCTGCGTCCAAATGACAGCCAGGTCGTGTTTCATACTCAAAGTGGTGCGTTGACCGTGCGTCGTGATGCGTCCAGCTATGTGATGGATTTGCCAGCACGCCCGGTCACCCGTGTGCCAGATAGCCCTGATTTGGAGCGGGCATTGGGAGCCAGGGTTATCGAGTTATGGCGCAATGACTTTACCCATTTGGCTGTTCTTGAGTCCGAGGAGCAGGTTCGCCAATTGCAGGTGGATGCTGGTGCTCTGCTCGCTTGCGGATTGGACGGCTGTATTGTGACCGCAAAAGGGTCGGGGCGATTTGATATTGTCAGCCGCTTTTTCGCCCCAGGTCATGGCATTGATGAGGACCCGGTGACGGGTTCGGCTCACTGCGCCCTGTTGCCCTATTGGGCGCCTATCCTGGGTAAAACGCAGTTGATGGCTTACCAGGCTTCTGCACGCGGTGGGGTGCTCGATTGCTCCTTGAATGGAGATCGTGTGTTTTTGAAAGGTCAGGCCGTTATGTATCTGGAAGGGCATATTAATGTGGCCTGAAGGAAAGTAAGTGGCCGTCTCGTGGCATGAGCTTATTCGACCGGCCTGTTGGAGCGCCGGTCGAATGTCTGTTGAGCTGGTATTGTGCTTATCAGCATAAAGTCCCCTATTTCGTAGACCGCCTTGAGGGGCGGTTTTTATATTTCTGAGCTCTTATGATTCCTGTTGCACCGATTTCTCTATTTCTTTTGGTGATTATTACGCTCGGGCCGCTTGCGTGGGGGATCGTACTGGTTTGGGGTGTTTTGCTCGTAGTCCAGCCCCGGCGTCGGGTTAATTTCAAAAGTAATCCCTGGCCGCGCCTTTTGTGCTGGATCGCCCTGATAGCCTTGGCCGCTTACTACGGTTTTTTCCAATGGACGGTGTATCAATACAAAAAAGAGCAGGAACGTGAGCTGGCCAGCCGTCAACATGTTTTAAAAGAGACCGGTCGCTTTGCTGGTCTTCTGATGCCTGCTGGTACCCAGTTGGAGCTGGCGGTATGGGGAGACCCGGATAGCGTGGCCTGGGCCCGTTTCCCGGAGGCGGTGGGGGTGGCCAAGGCTCCCGTCCTGTCTTTTGAGCGCCCCCGACCGGATCTGGCTGATTCCCATTGGCATATGCAGCTGGCGCGGGACGTGGAGTTGGAGGGGTGGCTTTGTGACAGTAGCCAAGTCGTTGAAATGCAACAAGATCCACTGGCTGAGGATGGGTTTCGACTTGCTAGTTGTGCCTTGGCCGAAGGTAACCGGATTACTGCCTGGAGTCCCTACGCCGCCGCGTCCAATCTGAGTTCAGCGCCGGATTTGGTTCTGGCTTTGCCCAAGGGGACTCGGGTGCAAGCCAGACCTGAAGGGACACGGTATACCAATGGAGAGCGAGATCAGGATCGCTGGTTGCTTCGTGTGGAGGCGGAAGGGTTGCAGCTCAGCGCCTGGAGTCTGCCCCTGGAGCGTGCCTACTTGGCAGTCGATGAACATCAAAAACTGCTTTATTTGTCGCATGCCCAATTGGCACAGGAAACACAATGGGGTGGTTTCACCTATCCGGTGGGAACGCAGTTTTCCAGCCCCAACTATCGGCTTTTTCCGCAATGGCCGCTTTTATTGAAGGCGGTAGTGCCCGCCCAAGGGGATTCAGTCCCGACACAGGAGCGCATTCATGCGTTGCCGGGTGGAGAAATTTTGGACGAATTTCATTAAGTAACGGCAGCAGTTCGATTTTTTTTAGCTTTAAGTGTCATTTTTTCGGCTGTCAGTGCAATTAAATAAGGCGAATTCGTTTTGCCTGCCTCAAATTTGAGTTACTGTAAGCTTTTGAAGCGTTTGTATAAAATAAAAACGTATCGTTTTCAAAATGAACAGTCACAGAGGTGGTGACGATTGTTTCGCTTTGGCGGTCGTGGTGTTTTGAGCAGGAGCGAATCTGCCGACCCCGGCCCACCCTATTGCTGGCTTAACTGGACAAGGTTAGATGCCGCTATGACGACATATCAGGGAGATCTGCTGGAGCATACGCAGGCTCACGCCCAAGCTGCTTACTGGTTTACTCGCTTGAACTCGGGTGAAGCGACGGCGGCCGAATTACGTGAGTTTGAGGATTGGCGCCGTGACAATCCAGAAAACGAACGTTCTTATCGCTATATTTGTTACTTTTGTGACGCCAGTCTGGATGCCCCTGAGCATGAAATCCGTCGTTTATTGGCAAGCTCGGCGGATAAGGTCATCGTACTCAAGCCCTATCACCGGGTCTTACTGAGCGCTTTGCTATTGTTGGCGCTGGTGTTGACGGTCTTTTTTTCCTGGCCCGAGCGGGTGCTGCGACAAGCGCATCTGGTGTCGGGCGAGCAAGCGCTGGAGCAGCGTGCGGATGGACTGGTGCTGTTATTGGGGCCCGACTCCGCACTTGAGCTGCGAGAGTATGAGGACCGCTTGAATGTGCAGTTGCTGCGTGGTCAGCTCACCTTGCAATTGGCGGATCAAGCCCAGAAAAGTGTAACGGTATTTACCAGTTTTGCGCAGGCACGTAGTAATCAGGCGCAGTTTTCTGCCTGGCTGGATAATAATCAGATGAAGTTTACGGTCATGGCTGGATCGATCGAGGTGTCCAGCGGGACCTGGTGGCGTCGCCAGACGCGGGTGCTGATTCCCGGTCAACATGTCTTTGTGGATCGATGGTCTGGGATGAAACGGGTTCAACCCGCTCCCATAGCGTTGAATAAGGCCGACTAATAGTCGGCCTCTTACATTTTGGCGAGCCTAGAACATCCAGTTCAGGAACAGTTTGCCGTTTATATCGGCACGGCTGTCACCCCATAAACGGGTCTGGGCCGACAGTCCTACACGCAAGCGTTCGGTTTGCTGCAGGCTGACGCTGGCTCCCAGTGACAAGGCATGGCGATCCACCCGTGCATAGCGACCCTCAAAGTCGACGGCCGGAGCACTGGCAAAAGCGGCCTGCTGGGTTTGATGGCGGTGCAGCAAGGCCTGTTCCCAGGCCAGCGAGACGGACGTGTGCAGTTGGCGATCCTGTCTGAGGTCCCAGTTTTGACGCAAGGTCAGCCCGATTGAGGCCTGCAAGGCTTGCTGGCGGCTGGAATCCAGACGTAGACGGCTGGCGGCATCCCCCTCTTCTTCCAGACCGGGACGACGGTAATGGATGTAATCCAGGGCCAGAACGGGGCCGATGCTGCCGCTCTCGCCCAGAGCCCAGTTGTATCCGGTCTGTATGCCTGCCGAGAGGGCATGACCGGTCCAATCCGCCGCGGGGCGCGCTTGATAGCCCGCAACGCTGATAGTGCGGTTCATCTTGCCCTGCTCCATGCCCACTCGTACGTGAGCCAGGCCGTTCCAGCCTGGCTGAGTATCGTCACGGTAGCGGGCATGGATGCCCAGACCCAGGCCGGTCAACTTGCTCTTGGCTTGGAAGGGGGCGTCGATATTCACGTGTTGCTCGTTGGCATTGCCGTGTATGCCCAGGCTCCAGTCACTGCCTTCAGCACGATGTTCAGCCCCCAGCATGACGCCATAGGTTTCGCTGCGGTGGTCCACATCGTTGCTGCCTAATTGCCAGTGATAGCGACCGCCGTACGTGTGGATGAAGCTTTGCCAGCCACTGTGGGTGTTGCCCCTGGTTTGACGCAGTTGTTCGGACACCAGCTGTTCACGGCGCAAGGAGGCAGCGGTTTGAGCGGCGTAGGCACCTGCGCTTAACTGATCCAATGCCAGTCCAATATCGCTGCCATCTGCACGCGAGAAGTCCATGGCCTGATACACGGCTGCTAGAGCTTGCGTGTCTGAGGAGGCCTGTGCCAGGCTGAGGCCCACTGCGGCAGCATTGGGCGAGGCTGCATATTGCGAATAGGCATCTTGATGACGGCTGACGGTCCAGCCCTTGTCGGTGCTTTGTACCTGCAAGGAGGGAGAGGCCAGGGTTGCGCTGTATACGGCAAACTGCCCTTGCGTCTGACTGGCGGTGAACACCTTGTTCTGATCCAGCGTCCAGCCGTTCTGATACCAGTCCGGTTGCAAGTCCACCTGCAGTTCACCATCGAGCTGAGCCACACCCTGTACGTCAATACGGTCGTTCTGGGTGGTGGATGCTTCCGCCAGAATCCGGCCCTGGGCACCTTGGACAAAATTGCCCTTGATCGTCATGGTCCCGTAAGAGTTACCTGGACTGAGCGTGCCGTTATTCGTGAAGTTGTATTCGGGATTGAGGGTAAATTGGCTATGGCCGTACAAGGTCGCACCTTGATCGACACGCAGGCCATACAGCTCATGTTCTCCATTCAAAGATGTTGCGCCCCCGGCGATGACGACCGCCAGATTGTTCAGGCCTTTGATATTGCCGTCATAGCGCATCTGGAAATCGGGGTCGGCATTGGCGGTAGCGCGGCCGTTCTCATCGGCCTTCTGTCCAAAGCTGATACGGGTCAGCAACAGGTCCCCATTGGCGTCACGGCGATTGTAATCAGAAGTAATGTCGCCTGTAATGGTTGCGCCCTGCAGAACATGGATGTTTTGCACCCAGGCATTGTCCGCGATATGGATGGCCGCCTTCCGGCCCGACAAGGTGCCCGACAGGTCATACCGCTTAATCAACGCGCCTTGCAAAATCGTTGGTACAGCAAGACCTTGCCCTTCCGACTCGACGAGCCAGGAGCCGTGATACTCATCGTCGCTTCCCATGGCATTCTGGCCAAAATCAAACAAGGTCCCGATGCCATCCTGACCGTCTGCCCGGACTTCGCCTTTCTGGACAATATGGTGATGACGTCCATAGCTAAATTGCAGGCCACGCCCATACGCTCCCAGCGCATGAATTCGGGTAGCGTCCGGGATGATAAGGGTGTTTTCGCTGCCATCGACACGTACACCTACGCCCCCGGGTCCCGCACTGAGCAGGTCCGCTGCCTGGGTGATGGTGTTGCGTTCGCCATAAATATGCAGGCCCAGACCCTGCGTGGCCCTGTTGTATTGGCCAGGCAGGTAGGCAGTGCCTGCTTGGTTACGTGCAAAGTAGCCCTGCGTGTTGGTCAGGGTGATGTCGTTGCCGTAGACCGAATAACCAAAGAAATTGCGGCGATCAATATTCAAACCAATATCCTGCAAGGCAGCGATTTCGGCTTCCATCAGATTCACGTAGTTGCGATAAGTCTGGTGGCTCATCAGGCTGTTGCGCAGCTCCGTGTGGCTCATGTAGTTGCGGTCTACCCCGTACTGCGGTTTGTCATGGTAGTTCAGGATGCTGACGGGGATGCCCGGCATAGCGCCGTTGAGCACCTCTTGCACATGGCTGCCGGTGAAATACCCGTTGTCCTGGCGCAGATCAAAGGCATCGGGCTCGTAAGGATTGCTGCACACGGAGCACAGGATTTTTTGCCCTGGGGTGGGTGCGCGGCCCTGATCGTCGCGCAAACCCAAGGCCCATGGGCTCAGATCGTTCAGAAAATAGGGGTCGGGCGGGTCGTTGCTGTTTTCAGCCAAGTTGTCCGCCACCGTGTTGCTGATCCCTAAAGCGTGGGCCAACTCGTGGAAAATCACGGCGTTGTAGTCCACTTTGCCCGTGATGGGCAATTGGCTGGGGGTGACGGGGGCGGTATCCAGAT
Organism: Alcaligenes sp. HNGD-HTN06; assembly: GCF_049932565.1. Taxonomy (NCBI): domain Bacteria; kingdom Pseudomonadati; phylum Pseudomonadota; class Betaproteobacteria; order Burkholderiales; family Alcaligenaceae; genus Alcaligenes; species Alcaligenes sp. HNGD-HTN06. The sequence continues at coordinate 3,676,469 of NZ_CP187782.1, forward strand.
CCAGTTCTCCAACACCGATAACAGCGTCGGGGTTGTCGGGAGAGCCCGGGAAGATGCCTTGTAAGCGTGCCTGCAAGGCCGATAAGGTGAAATGAGGGTTGGAGGGGCTGGTCAGAGATGCGCCATATGCGTTGGCGTTCTTGCCGTTCATGGTGCCAAGATTGATGACTGCTGGCGTGTAGTTGGCCGGCAGATCGATGATCTCAGCCCAGCGTTCCAGCGCAGCCCGGATTTTCAGTCTGCCATTCTCGTCAATATCGCGGGGGGAAACACGGGGGTCTGTTTGTTCAGTCGTATCGTAGCCCCCATCATCAGGCCCGTAGATTCGTAACTCAAAGGCCTGCTGGCCTTGCTTGTTCAAAATGAATTCTGTTTCGTAGGCATGCGTGCTGCTGGCCCAGCTCAAGGCCAACAGGGTGTGGCCCAGTAGTGCTTTGATTTTGAAGTTCATTGGATCCAAGGAAAGGGGGACGAAAGGTAGAAGGCACTTTCCGTATAAAAGTAAATAAAAGTGTCTTGTTTTGCTACTTATTTCGCTGACGACGGAGGCGATTGAGTAAATGGCGCAACATCTGATTGGACCCTGACGGTAAAGATTTACTCTCGGTCAGCCGTAACCTCTAAAGGATAAAGTGTTAAAGAGAGGAAACTATGTCGATAGAAATCAGTGGGCAGGGGTTGGTACATCAACAAACTATGCCTGTGACCGAGCCTTTGCACGCGACCGCCATGACGCCCCCGGCAGTATCCGGGCAGAATGAAAATGCAGCTGTAGACTCATCGGTGCGTATTACTGTGAGCTTGTCACCTTTGGGAAAAGAGCTGTCCCTGACGAGTCAGCAGGCCAGCAAGATAGAGCGCGACAAAGATATTGATGACAGCTCCCTGCCCGATGGCATTAAAGAGATTCTTAAACGAATCCGTGATTTGAAAGAGCAGATTCAACAAAAGTTGATGGAGCTGCAGCGAATTCAGGCCAATGACACATTGAGCGAAGCGCAGAAAAAACAGGAATTGGAACGTGTGCAAGCGGAGCTGACCAGCCTGAACGGTGCCTTGTCCAGTGCGCATGCCATGTTGAACAAGGTCATGGACGACATTGAGCTAGGTGGCGAAGCTCGTATGGAGGTCGGGGATTTATTGATGAAATAAAGGTCAATCCACTGGCTCTGGGGGGCGGCTTGAAGCGCCGCCCGCAGTGCCAGTGGAACAGCATGATCCCGTTGCTGCATTCTTCACGGGGTCCGAGCATCGATGACCCGGCCCAGCACGTGCTCAGGGCTGGGCCGCTACCGTCAATGCCTGTGCGATCTTGTGATTGAGCTGGTGAGGCGACATGAGTTCGGCGCTGACCTGAGCCCGGGTATGAATGATGTAGGCGGTCGACGGTTTCAGGTCAATGCAGTACACGACCAGCGAGCCGCCTCCTAAAGGGGCAGCGCCAATATACACGCCCAATTCGTCGTTGATGCTCGGATCAGTGCGCTGATGGTACCCCTCCCCTGCAGCCGTCTGTCTGACGGTATCCACACATTGGGCTACGCTTAGGCGGGAGATGGAGCGCTGCTCGGCCTCCAGCTCCAGAGGGTGCAGGTGCTGGGCGTGTGCCGTCCAGGCGCCCTGCAGTAATGCGGCCATCAAAACCCATTTGCTGACTGTGCACATGATGTCCTCCCGCAGGAGACGATGGAACGTTCAGCATAGACCTGATTGATAAGGACAGGCTTTGACAGCGTGTAATTCAGCGGGAAAGTCGGGTTTTTACTGAGGCAAAAACGGGACGTTCAGCGACAGGGATGGAACAAGACCGTTGCAGGTGTTTCGCCCCTGTGCCCTGCTGGTGGCTCAAGCGGACCAAGATGCTTCGTACAGCGCTGAGTTCGCAGGCTGATGCCAGATAGGGACAGGAGCGACCGGGGGCAGGTCCAGTATTACTTCCCGATGCAGAAACTGGAAAAAATCTCCCCTAGCAAATCGTCGCTGCTGAACTCGCCGGTAATCGAGCACAGGTCCAGGTGGGCCAGACGCAGTTCCTCTGCAAACAGATCCAGCACCTGATCGCTGTGGGTGGCATGTTCTGCGGCCAGGCTCAGGTGGTACTCCGCCCGTTCCAGGGCCCGCAGATGTCGTTCACGTGCCAGCCAGGGGGATTCACTGCCGGGGTTCCAGCCTGCGATATCCAGCAAGGTGCGGCGCAGTGTGTCCAGACCGACATCTTTACGGGCAGAAATGGGCAGCACGGTGGCGCCGCTTTCCTGGGCAGGCAAGGCAGCCTGTTGCTCGGCGCTCAGCAGGTCTATCTTGTTATAGACGCGCAGCACGGGCACGTGCGATGGCAGACGAGTGGTAATGGCACTATCCAGTTCGTCTTGTGGGTTGCGTGCATCGAGCAGATGCACGATCACGTTGGCCTTGGCGATTTCATCCCAGGTTCGGGCAATGCCAATGCGCTCGACCGTATCCTCGGTTTCACGCAGACCGGCGGTATCCACGATATGCAGGGGTATACCATCAATGTGGATCAACTGCATGACGCGGTCGCGGGTGGTGCCCGCAATATCGGTCACGATGGCCACGTCTTCGCCTGCCAGCGCATTGAGCAGGCTGGATTTGCCCACATTGGGCTGGCCTGCCAGTACGACGTGCAGGCCCTCGCGCAGAATCGCCCCCTGGCGCGAATGCTGCAGGATGCTTTCCAGCTCGTCCTGAATGCCTTGCAGCGTGGCGGCGGCCTGGTATTTTTCCAGAAAGTCGATTTCTTCCTCGGGAAAATCCAGGGTGGCTTCCACCAGCATGCGAAGATGGATAATCCGGTCGGCCAGGGCGTTGACCTTGTTGGAGAACACGCCGGACAGTGAGGCCACCGCACTGCGGGCAGCAGCTTCCGAAGAGGCGTCAATCAGGTCTGCCACGGCTTCAGCCTGGGCCAGATCCAGTCTGTCGTTCAGGAAAGCGCGCTGGGTAAACTCGCCGGGTTCGGCCAGTCGCAGGCCCATCTCCTTGCCGGCTTCCAGGCAGCGATCCAGCAAGCGGCGCAGTACAGCGGGTCCGCCATGTCCTTGCAGTTCCAAGACGTCTTCACCGGTGTAGGAGTGCGGGCCTTTGAAAAAAAGCGCGATGCCCTCGTCGATGGCCTGGCCTTGTGCATCCTTGAAGGGCAAAAAGTGCGCATGACGCGCTTGCAGCGTACGACCAAACAAGGTTTGAATCAGCGTATCAAGCTCCTTGCCGGATACACGGATAACACCAATACCACCCCGGCCGGGGGCGGTGGCAATAGCCACAATAGGGGAAGAGCTGGACATGGTCAGATCGATCAAAGAGGCGGAACAGAACCGTATTGTAATGGAGGCGACGGACGGTTCGGGCTTGGAGCTAAGGCCTGTGCAGGTGGTTGAAATACGTGCGTTTATGGGGGAGTGGCCTAGGCTCTTGAGAATAAGGCAATCAGGCAATCAGGCCACTATTGGGATCACTTGGCAGAGCTCAAGGCCATTGAAAAAGCGATGGGCAGTGTCATCACCGCGGCTGTGGCCTGTCGTCTGCGCCTGGGTCCTTAATGGTTGTTGACACACACCACCAGAATTTCCACGCTTTCTCCGTGTTCACACAAGTACAGGTGTCCCAGGTTGCTCTTGAAGTAGATACTGTCGCGCGCTTGCAGTACGTGACGGCGACCGTCCTGAAACTGCATGGTCAACTGCCCTTCAATGACAAAAATAAACTCTTCGCCTTCGTGCTGACTGAAGTCACTGGCATCACGAGGTTTGCCTGCCAGCACGCGCCCATGCATGGGTGTCATTTTCTTGTTGATCCATTCTGAGGCCAGCATGCCGTATTCATAGCGGTGTGCATGGTAGGTGACCGTGCGCGAAGCCCGTCCTACCAAAATATCCATCCCCGATTCGTTCTGGTCGCGCGGCGTTTTGAACAAATCCGACAGATCCATTTTCAAGGCCCGGCTGACGGCCAGAAACTTCTCGTAGCTCAGACCAATCAGGCCACGTTCTGCCTTGGATAGGGTGGATAGGGATACATTGGACAATCGTGCCAACATAAGCAGGGTCAAACCCTGTCGTTTGCGTTCATCGCGTATGCGAGCCCCCATGGCGGTTTTGCTTAATAAATTGGGAGCGGGGTTGGCTAAGTCTTTTGTCATAACCTAAAGAAGTAATAAACGGCTTTCTTATAGATATTATTAATTTTCTTATAAGAAAACTCTGTCCTATTGTATAGAACTACACGCTTTACGCTGGAGAAAGAAGGCATGACTGCGATGTTTGATCCTACTGCTTATCCCTCTACCTCGGTGGAATGGATAAAAAAACTGATTGCTTATGATACGACAAGCCGGGAATCTAACCTGGAACTGATTCACGACGTGCAAGCTTATTTGCAGCAGCAAGGCTTGGAAACGGTGCTGACGCATGACGCCAGTGGTCGCAAGGCCAATCTGTTTGCCACCATTGCCGCCGCCGATGGCACCCGCACCGGCGGCATTGTTTTGTCCGGCCATACGGATGTGGTGCCGGTAGATGGGCAGAACTGGAGCAGCGATCCTTTCAAGGCCGAAGTGCGTGAGGGGCGGCTGTATGGTCGTGGCACCTGCGACATGAAGGGTTTTGTCGGCGTCACCCTGCAACTGGTTCCCGAGATGCTGGCGACCAGGCTGTCCAAGCCGATTCACCTTGCGTACTCCTATGATGAGGAGGTGGGTTGCGTAGGCGCCCCGGTGATGATTGACGATCTGGTGCGTCGTGGAGTCAATCCCGAAGGTTGCGTGGTGGGGGAGCCAACCAGCATGCGTACCATCGTTGCGCATAAAGGCATTAATGCCTATCGCTGCCGTGTGCATGGTCGCGCCGCGCATTCTTCGCTCACTCCCAAGGGCGTGAACGCGATTGAGCATGCGGCGCGCATCATTACCGCTATCCGCGATCTGGCCGATGATTACAAAAGTATGGGTCCGTACGATCATGATTTCGATGTGCCTTTCACGACCTTGCAAACCAGCATGATTCGCGGCGGTATTGCATTGAACACCGTGCCCGATTTGTGTGAGTTTGAATTTGAATATCGCAACCTGCCTGGCGTAGATCCCGAGCCGATCCTGCAGGAAATCCGTGAGTTTATCGATCTGAAGGTTTTGCCTGCCATGCGCCGCGAGCATCCGGATGCCTTGGTAGAGCTGGAAAAGCTGGCCAGCGCCCCCGGGCTGAATCCTGAGGAGCAAGCGGCCATTACCAAGCTGGTACGGGAACTGACACGTGATGACACCGTGCGCAAGGTAGCCTATGGCACCGAGGCAGGCCTGTTTCAACAGGCCGGTATTCCTTCGATTATTTGTGGGCCCGGCAATATTGAGCAGGCTCACCGCCCGGATGAGTACGTGGAACTGGCTCAAGTGGAGCAGTGCGAGCAGTTTTTGCGCGCCTTGATCCGCAGCCAGGCCGTCGCTTCTTAAAAAAACAGACAAACCGGTTTCAACGACAATCCATGACAACAGACAAAGTTACCCAGGAAAACGTGGTGCAGGCGCATGAGCGTCTGCGCCCCTATGTGCGCCAGACGCCCGTGTTCGATTATCAGACCGGGCGTCTGGATAGCGCCGTCAATTTCAAATTTGAGCATTTGCAGGCCTCGGGCACGTTCAAAGCACGGGGGGCGTTCAACAATTTGCTGAGCCTGTCCGAAGACGCACGCCAGCAAGGAGTGACCTGCGTGTCGGCCGGCAACCATGCGGTGGCGGTGGCCTATGCGGCCCATCAAATGGGTGTGAAAGCTAAGACCGTCATGATCAAGACAGCCAGCCCGGCGCGCGTAGCCCTGTGCCGCGAATATGGGGCCGAGATTGTCTTTGCCGATAACGGCGAGCAGGCGTTCGAGCTGGTGCGCCAGATTGAAAGGGACGAACAAAAGACCTTCATTCATCCGTTCAGCACCTACCCGACGGTATTGGGAACTGCCACGCTGGGCTATGAGTGGTTGCAGCAAGCGGGCAAGCTGGATGCGGTCCTGGTGCCGATTGGTGGTGGTGGGTTGGCCGCGGGTGTCTCGGCCGCCGTCAAGCTATGGCAGCCTGATTGTGTGGTTTATGGCATTGAACCTGTGGGTGCGAACGTTATGGCACTTAGTCGCCAGGCGGGCGAGCCGCAAAAAATTGGCGCGATGCACTCCATCGCAGATAGTCTGATGGCTCCGCATACTGACGAATTCAGCTTCCGCGTGTGTCAGGACAATATCGATACGCTGGTCACCGTCAACGACGACCAGATCCGCGCTGGAATGCACTTTCTGTTCAATGAGTTCAAAATGGCCACCGAGCCGGCCTGTGCCGTGGCAACCGCCGCCTTGATGTTTCCCTTGCGCAAACATCTGGCCGGGCAACGGGTGGGCGTGCTGTTTTGCGGCTCCAATACGGATACCGACACCTTTGTCCGCCACATCACTACGCCTGTGGCTCAAGGTTAATCATGACGCTGAATGTGTATGTCGCAAAAGCTCAGGAAGTGTATGAGGGGCTGGAGATGGGCGCTGCCATTGACCTGATGCGCCAAGGCTTTATTGCCCTGCAGCAAGGGCGTATTGATCAGCCTTTACGCACCATTGTGCGCAGCGATTTGTCCTGTGGGTTTCTGGGCATGATGCCCGCCTGCATCAATATGCCCGAGATCTATCCCGAGCCCTTGTACGGCGCAAAGATGGGTACGCTGTTTCCTGACAATGTTCGCCTGGGCAAAGACCCTCATCAAGGCTGTGTACTTTTGATGAGCGGTTTGACCGGCGAGACGCGTGCCATTGTCGATGCCAGCAGCGTAACGGCGTTACGGACTGCAGCGGTCAGCGGCCTGGCAACCGATTTGCTGGCGCGCCCCGATGCCAGCGTGCTGACTTTGTTTGGCGGCGGCCATCAGGCTTTATGGCAGTTGCGTGCCGTCGCGCAGGTGCGCCGTCTGAGCAAGGTCTTTGTGATTACGCGTTCGCCCCAGTCGGCCCAGCATTTTATTGAAGAAGCCCAGGCTTATCTGGACTGTCCCTTGATTGCTGAGGTGTCGGCCGCGCAAGCCGTCTCCCAGTCTGATCTGGTGCTGACGGCCACCAGTTCGGCCACACCTGTTTTGCAGCGTGAATGGCTGCGCCCCGGCACTCATGTCACCGCCATGGGCTCCAGTACGCCGGCCAGCAGTGAGCTGGATGGCCCCACCATGACGGCAGGACGCTTGTTTGTGGACCGCGCCCAATCGACCCGTAATGAATCGGGTGAATTTTTGAATGCCTGCAAGCAGGGTTATCTGTCCGCGGATACAGAGTTGAACGAGCTGGGTGCTGTCTTGCAGGGAGAAGCCGCCGGGCGCATGAACGATAAAGAGATCACGATTTTCAAGTCTTTGGGACTGGCATTTGAGGATGTGCTGACGGCAGCTGCTTTGCTAAGCCGCCATGCCGCCCAGGGCAAGGGACGAGTAGTAGCACTTTAATAGCGTCAACTAGAGGTAGGGAGACAAGTGATGAAAAAGCAATGGGCGCAGGTTTTGCTGGGAACAGCGTTGGCATTGGCGTCAGGCCTGTCGGTGGCCAGCAAGTTGCCCGACACCATACGTTTGGTCGTGGGTTACCCGGCCGGAGGAACGGCAGATGCCGTGGCTCGTGTATATGCCGAACAACTGCGTGAAAAACTGGGTGTCAATGTGGTGGTGGACAACCGCGCAGGCGCGGGTGGGCAGGTTGCGGCTCAAGGCTTCTTGCGCTCGCCCACGGATGGTTCGGTGCTTTTGGTGGCGAACAATCACATGATGACCACCCTGCCCCTGACCGTGAAAACAGTCAGCTACGATCCCATGAAGGATTTTGCGCCGGTAGCCGTGATCGCCAAATTCGAGCATATCTTTGTGGTGGGCAAAACCACGCCCGCCAATACCTTGGCAGAGTATGTGGAGCTGGTGCGCAAGGAGCCGGAAAAATACGGCCACTACGGTATTCCCGCCCCTGGCAGTGCCCCCCAGTTCATGGGTTACAGCATCGCCAAAAAGAATGATATCCAGATGTCTCCTGTGCCTTATAAAGGCGGCGCCCCTTTGATTAATGACCTGCTGGGCGATCATATCCCTGCTGGGGTGGATGCCGTGGGCATGATTACTGAACATGTTGCCGCCGGTTCAGTTCGCGTGTTGGGAATTACAGGCGAGCAACGTCTGCCTATTCTCAAGGATGTGCCTACCTTTGCAGAAATGGGCTACGGAGACCTGAAGGCTTCGGGCTGGATGGGGATCTTTGCGCCCCTGGGTATGGAGCCGGAGATGGTCAAGCAGTTCCAGGATGCGTTCAATGAAGTGGCCAAGCTGCCTAAAATTGAAAGCGCGATTGTGCCGATCGGCTTTCGACCCGAGTCGGGCGATGCGCAGGAACTGGCCCGTACGGTTCAGGCGGATCTGGATACCTGGGGACCGATCATCAAGGAGTCGGGGTATTTGCAGCAGTAAGGTGCCAGACCAGGCACAACAAAAAACGCCCTGCCTTTGTGTAGGGCGTTTTTGCGTGCAACGGGTTTATTTCACCGGCGTACACAACTCCACCACGATGCGCTCGGGCGTCTGTACGTAAGACACCATCTGCCCCCAAGGCTTTTCCTGTGGTGGCGCCAGTTCTGTGCCCCCTTCTGCCAGCGCTTTGGCATGAGCGGCAGGTACGTCGTCACACACCAGGGCGATTTCGATACCCAGCGGTACTTCTGACGCGTGCGGTGATAAATGACCCTTTGGATAATTCATGTACGCCAGCATTTCCGCCGCAAAGGACAGGGTCGTTTGGCCGGTTTCCAGCTCGCCGTACAGCCCGGTCTCATGCAACATTTTGGTGGACAGGCCAAAGGCGCGATTAAAGTAGTCCAGTGCCTGGCCGACGTCAGGAACATAGATGATGGTGTAGCCAAATTTCATGGTGGGACTCGGTAGGGAAACGCAGGGCCAGTGCAAATAAGATCGGCCCCCCGATTGTAGAGCGGGGGGCCGATCTTTTTAGGGCTTTACAGACCCGGCCAGGGTTTAAAGCTGTCCGCGTCTGCTCAGTTCCGCTCGCACACCTGCGCCATAGGCGGGGTCTGCCTGGGTGAAGTGGCCCAGCTGACGCTCGATGATTTCTGTCGGCACGCCTGCCATGGCATCGGCAATATTGCTGAACAGACGTTGCTTTTCCTCGTCGTTGAACAGGCGAAACAGATTGCCAGGCTGCGAGTAGTAATCGTCGTCTACCCGGTGATCCCAGTGGTCTGCAGGCTGGCCGTCCAGCGCCAGGGGCGGTTCGCTGCGGGGAGCCTGTTGCCATTCACCTTGGCTGTTGGGCTCGTAGTTGATCGTGCCGCCGTTATTGTCGCCAGTACGCATGGCGCCATCGCGGTGGTAGCTGTGAAACGGGCAACGGGGGGCGTTCACCGGCAGCAGGCCGTGGTTTACGCCCAAGCGGTAGCGCTGGGTGTCGCCGTAGGAAAAGATACGGCCTTGCAGCATGCGGTCAGGCGAGTGCCCAATGCCGGGGACCAGATTGGCCGGCGTAAAGGCGGCTTGTTCAACCTGGGCGAAGTAGTTGGTGGGGTTCTCGTTCAGTTCCAGCATGCCCACATCGATGAGCGGGAAGTCGCCATGTGGCCAGACCTTGGTCACGTCAAAAGGGTTGATGTGGTAGTTGCGCGCCTGCTCTTCGGTCATGACCTGAATACGCAGCGCCCAGCGTGGGAAGTTGCCCTTTTCGATGTTCTCGTACAGATCGCGTTGCGAGCTTTCACGATCCTGGCCCACTACCTTGGCCGCTTCTTCATTGGTGTAGTTGGCAATGCCTTGCTGGGATTTGAAGTGGAACTTCACCCAGTGGCGCACACCCTTGTCATTGATCAGGCTGTAGGTGTGGGAACCAAAACCGTGTTGTTGGCGAAGGTTACAGGGCAGGCCCCGATCGCTCATCAAAATAGTGACCTGATGCAAGGATTCAGGCGACAAGGACCAGAAATCCCAGGCAGCGCTCATATTGCGCAGGTGGCTGCGCGGGTCGCGTTTCTGTGTATGGATGAAGTCAGGGAATTTCAATGGATCCCGTATAAAGAAGACAGGAGTGTTATTGCCCACGAGGTCCCAGTTTCCGTCTTCCGTATAGAACTTGATGGCAAATCCTCGAACGTCGCGTTCTGCATCGGCGGCTCCTGCTTCACCAGCTACGGTGGAAAAACGTAAGAAAACGGGGGTGCTGCTGCCTGGCTTGAAAACCTTGGCCATGCTGTACTGAGTGATGTCGTGCGTCACGGTAAAGGTGCCGAACGCGCCCGAGCCTTTGGCGTGCACCACGCGTTCCGGGATGCGTTCACGGTCAAAGTGAGCCAGCTTCTCCAACAGCCAATAATCCTGCATCAGGACGGGACCACGGGGGCCTGCCGTCATGGAGTTCTGGTTCTCCTCAACAGGACGGCCGGCGGCGGTCGTCAGGGTTTTCTTACTCATTGTGATTCTCCGTTGAAGCTGACCCGACCTGAGGGGGCGGGTCGTTTTAAGAAGTTGAGATCAGTCTACTGGCCTTGGTCGAAATAGTTAAATCAAATGATTTTAGTGAACGCATAGTTTTTCGCTATATTGACGGGCTTTCCTCCCGATCATAGCGGTAAGTAGAAACACAGAAAATGACATTTCTACGAACGGGCCAGACAAGGAACGTTAATAAATGACCAAAGACGGGTTTTTAGTGCGGTGTGACAAAGCATTATTGGCAGGCCGTCGCGTTTAGTGCAATCAGGTATAAGCAACAGGCGAAAAAAAACCCCGCTAAGGGTAGCGGGGTTTTCTGGGCCAGAACGAATTAGCTATTGGCGGCTTTCGCGCTGTTCTTTTCGATCTGCACCATGATGTAGCGCTGCTGGGCGATGGACAAGATGTTGTTCACGCACCAGTACAGAACCAGACCGGCGGGGAAGAAGAACATCATGCCACCAAAGACCAGAGGCATCAGCATCATGACCTTGGCTTGCATTGGATCAGGCGGTGTTGGATTCAGCTTGATCTGCAAGAACATGGTACCCATCATGATGGCGGGCAGAATCATCCAGGGGTCGCGCGCGGCCAAGTCGTGAATCCACAGAATCCACGGCGCACCGCGCATCTCGACGCTGCCCAGCAGCACCCAGTACAGCGCAATGAACACAGGGATCTGAACCAGCATGGGCAAACAGCCGCCCAGCGGGTTGATCTTCTCGGTGCGGTACATCTCCATCATGGCGGCATTCAGCTTGGCCTTGTCGTCGCCATACTTCTCGCGCAGCGCTTGCATGCGAGGAGCAAATTGCTTCATCTTGGCCATGGAGCGGTAGCTGGCGGCCGACAGCGGGAAGAAAACCAGCTTGATCAGCACGGTCAGCGCCACAATGGCCCAGCCCCAGTTACCCAGCAAGGAGTGCAGCCAGGTCAGCAGTTTGAACAAAGGCTTGGAGATGATGGTCAGCCAGCCGTAGTCGACGACCAGATCCAGGCCGGTTGCCAGTTGCGACATGGCTTTCTGGTCTTGTGGGCCGACCCACAGGGAGGCGTCCACAGCCTTGCTTTGGCCGGCATCAATCGAACCGACCGATTCCAGCGTGCGCACGGCGTACAGGTTGTTGCCCAGCTTCAGGATCTCGTTGGTGCGCTGCACATCCTGGACCGGAACCCAGGCGGTTGCAAAGTAATGCTGCACCATCCCGATCCAGCCGTTATCGACGTTGCGCGCGTAGCTGGCCTTGTTCTTGTCGATGTCCGAGAAGGTGATTTTCTGAAACTTGTCGCCGCTGGAATAGACCACAGGACCGGTGAAGGTGCTGTACAGGCGGGACGAATCAGGTGGGTTGTTGCCGTCGCGGGTCAACTGCAGATACAGGCGCGGGTCAATGGCAGCGCCGCTATTGTTCTGGATGTCGTGACGAACCTGAATGTCGTAGCGACCCTTGTGCAGGGTGTAGGTTTTGGTGACCTTCACATCGTCCGAGGTGGCTTCGAACACTACATCCAGCGTGTCGCCGGTCATGTTGTGCTGGGTCGAGACCAAGGTGAACGGGGTCAGGTGATTGGGCAGGTTCTGGCCGGCGGCGCCCACAATACCGGATTGGGCCAGGTAGATGGAGGCCGGCGAGTTGTCCAGCAACACCATGGGTTGTTCAGGATTCTCGGGCGAGCCGTATTTCAACAGTTCCGCTTTGACCAGCTGGGCACCTTCGGTGCTAAAGCCAAGCTTGTAGACGTCCGTTGTAATGTCGATGGTTTGCGCTGTCGCGGACACCGCGCTGTTGCTCGATGGCAAGGCAGCAGACGCAGTGGGCTCTTGAGCAGCGGGAACACCCCCATTTTGGGCAGGTTCGTCGGAAGCTGCTGGCGCTTGTGTGGTGGCCGGGGTAGAGGCAAACAGCGATGGCTTGCCGTTATATTCCTGCCAGTTGTTCCACAGCAGCAGCAGTGCAAAGGAGAAGATCATCCAAAGGATGGTGCGTCGGATATCCATAGCGCCTGTATCACATTTATAAAGCTGAGCAAAAGCTTAGCAGTTTAACGTAGCTGGTCTGCAAACAGGGGGTTGCCTTGAAAAACAAGGCGCAGACCAGGACGATTCTAGAAAGTGTTGCGGTCTTCGGGCGTGCGAGCGGGCACGGGATCATGCCCTCCCTTGCACCAGGGATTACAGCGGCAGATACGCACACCACCGAGCCAGAGCCCTTTGAGCGGGCCATGAATGTCAATGGCCTGTAAGGCGTAGTTCGAGCAGCTGGGAGTAAAGCGGCAGTTTCGTCCGATCCAGGGGCTCAGGAAAAACTGGTAAAAGCGGATCGGCGCTGACGCCAACTTGCGCATCATGGCCGTACCTTGGCAAACAAGGTGTCGGCTTCGGTGCGAACCAGTTGCTTTAAGGCGGTCAGCGACACCTGGGGTACCTTGCTGTGCAGCCGAAAGACATAGGCGGCATTAGGCAAACCTGCGCGTTTGTGGCGGAAGGTTTCACGCAAGATACGTTTGATGGTATTGCGGGTGACGGCGCGATTGGCAAAGCGCTTGGGGACGATCAGTCCCAAACGGGCGCCTTCGGTTTGCTGTGGATCTTCGCCACGAGAGCGAGTGACCACGAACAAAGCCCCGCGACCTACGCGTTGTCCCTTAAGTGACAGCGCGTATTCGGTGGGGCTATGTAAGCGAGCCGTAGCTGGAAAGGAGGCACGCATGATGCGTAACGTGGGAGCCGGGCTTTAGAAAGATCTATTGCCCTGGGCCACGCATCCCGACATGGCTTATACAGCCAGACGTTTGCGACCTTTGGCGCGACGTGCGTTCAAAACAGCGCGACCACCGCGAGTTTTCATGCGAACGCGAAAACCGTGGGTACGCTTGCGACGGGTAACAGAGGGTTGGTAGGTGCGTTTCATGGTGTATCCAAAAAAATGAGCCGCCAGAAATCGCAGAAAATCTCCACCCCGACAGCACAAAGGCTTGGGATCTGGCAACAGAAAATCGTGTTAAGCCCGTCATTTCAGCAAATTCTTTCTGTTGTGTCAATTATTTAGCCCGATATTACGCAACTAAATTTGTTAGCCTGTGGATAACTTGGCACAGCTCAGGGTAGAATCGAGGTTTACAGAAGTGATGACCGATGAATGAATTCTGGCAGTCCTGCGTTCAGAAATTGGAGCAGGAGCTTCCCCCCCAACAAATAAGTGCGTGGATTCGTCCACTGGTTCCCCTGGACTTCGATAGTGAGGCCGGG